>NZ_LMRZ01000004.1 GCF_001428305.1 Janibacter sp. Soil728
GTGTGCTGGCTCAGGACATCGGAATAGGGTGTCTCGCGACATCGGAATAGGGGTGTCTCGGGTCATCGGCATAGCCGCGGATGGCTCGCGATGCTGAGGGATGTCGAAACGGCGCTTGGTCATCACCGCAGTTCTGTCCGGCCAATCCCAGGCCGAGGTCGCTCGCACCTACGGTGTCTCCCAGGGGTGGATCAGCCGCCTGATGGCCCGATACCGCGACGAGGGCGACGCCGCGTTCGAGCCGCGATCCCGCCGCCCGAAAACCACCCCGAACGCGAACCCAGCAGCCACGGTCGACCTGGTCCTGCAGCTACGCGACCAACTGTCCGCGCAAGGGCTTGACGCCGGAGCCGACACCATCGGCTGGCACCTGCGACACCACCACAAGATCGAGCTGTCCCGGGCCACGATCAACCGGATCCTCGTGCGCGCCGGCAAGGTCACGCCCGAGCCGAAGAAGCGCCCGAAGTCGTCCTACATCCGCTTCGAGGCCGAGCAGCCCAACGAGACCTGGCAGTCCGACTTCACGCACTTCCGCCTCGCCGGTGGCCGCGACGTGGAGATCATCACCTGGCTGGACGACCACTCCCGCTACGCCCTGCACATCAGCGCCCACACGCCAGTGACCGGCCCGATCGTGCTGGCCACCTTCAAGACCACCGTGACCGAGCACGGTTGCCCCGCAAGCACACTGACCGACAACGGGATGGTCTACACCGCCAGGTTCGCCGGCGGCCGCGGTGGGAAGAACGCCCTGGAGACCTACCTGAACAGCCACGGCATCACCCAGAAGAACTCCCGACCAGCCCACCCCACGACCTGCGGCAAGGTCGAACGCTTCCAGCAGACGATGAAGAAATGGCTCCGAGCCCAACCCGAGCAGCCCGCTACCGTCCACGCCCTGCAAGCCCTGCTCGACACCTTCCGCGACGAGTACAACCACCGCCGCCCCCACCGCTCCCTACCGCACCGCGCCACCCCCGCCACGACCTACAACGCCCGCCCCAAAGCCCAGCCGGGAACCACGACCGCAACTCACGACCGCGTACGCAAGGACAAGATCGACACATCCGGCGTCGTCACCCTGCGCCATCACGGCCGACTGCACCACATCGGCATCGGCCGGACCCACGCCGGAACCTACGTCCTGCTCCTGGTCCAAGACCTGCACATCCGAGTCATCAACGCCGCCACCGGAGAACTCCTGCGCGAGCTCACCCTCGACCCCACCCGCGACTACCAACCCACCGGTCGACCCCCCGGCCCACAAAAGCAATAGCCGGACCTACATTTCTGTAGGTCCGGCTATTCCGATGTCCTGAGACATCACATGGAGCCGCCTGTCGGAATCGAACCGACGACCTTCTCATTACATATGTCTATTGCGTCTCCTTCGGGNCTACCAACCCACCGGTCGACCCCCCGGCCCACAAAAGCAATAGCCGGACCTACATTTCTGTAGGTCCGGCTATTCCGATGTCCTGAGACATCACATGGAGCCGCCTGTCGGAATCGAACCGACGACCTTCTCATTACGAGCACGAAGGGTGCGCAGTGCGGCCCGATTGCGGGCAGTGCAGTCGGTGCGTTTCGTGAGTTCTACACCCCGTTGTGCGCCGAGGGGGTACCACGGGGGTACCAACTCCCGCGGAGGTCCATCGCCCCGATAGCGGAGCAGAGAAGAGCTCGTAGAGGTTCGGTCAAGGCCCCCTTCTTCGCGATGCCGCCCACCGCATGTTCGGGAGGACATACCTGGACCATGCAACCGAGCTGGGCCTTGACCGGTTCTCGAAGAGGTCGGATCGTCGCCCGCCGGGGAGATGGATCGGACGAGAGTCGCACCCCCACCTGCGCCGCCGACAAGCGTGCGTAGGTGGGGGTGCGCGTAGGGCGAGGAACGAGCCCGGAGCGCGGGGGTCCCTACCGGAGCGCGCGCCGGAGGCGTGCGCGCGGGCCGAAGGCCCGCCTTGAGTCAGTAGGGAAAGTCATCACACCAGGTGCTGGAGGGCGGGTTCTGGTGACGCCGCGTCGTCGGACGAACTACAAGAGTGCGAAGGGTTCCAATTCACCCCCCGAAGGGTGGTGGTTCGCTCTACGTGTGTTGAACCGAGGTGCATGCTCGCTCTCGTACTGCGGTCGTCTCCAGCTGGATGGTGGCATGCTCGAAGGAAACGGGAAAGTGCTCCTTCACACACGAAATGAGCTGCTCCAGAATCTGTGGTGCGTGGCCCGATTCGAAGCACTCGTCATCTATCACGACGTGCGCGGAGATGACGGGCAGGCCAGTGCCGATCGTGGAGGCGTGCAGGTCGTGGACCTCGCGAACATGCTCCAGCTCAAGGATGTGTGTCCGCACGGCGTCCAGGTCGACGTCCTTCGGGGTGAACTCCATCAGCACCCGCACGGTCTCGCGCAAGAGCTTGTATGCGCGGGGGAGGATTAGGGCCGCGATGAACAGCCCGGCGATGGTGTCCGCTCGTTGGAACCCTGTGGTGGCGATCACGATGGCGGCCACGATCACCCCGAGGGACCCCAAGGCGTCGTTGAGCACTTCGAGGAATGCCGCGCGCATGTTGAAGTTCGCGTCGCGACTGGAGGACAGGACCGCCATCGCGCCGATGTTGGCTATAAGTCCGATGATGCCGAAGAGCAGCAGTTCCCTGGCTTGGACCTGCGTGGGCTCAACCAGTCGGCGGACCCCTTCGATGGCCGCGTAAGAACCCACCAGCAGCAGCAACGCCGCTTGGCCCAGTGCAGCGACGATCTCGATGCGCGCAAAACCCCACGTGCGCTGGCTGCTGGGGGGCCGCAGCATCATGGTGGCTGCGATAACCGCGACCAGCAGGCCGGTGGAGTCCGATAGAGCGTGGGCAGTGTCCGTCAGCAGCGCCAGGCTGCCGGTGATGACGCTTCCGATCGCCTGCGCGATGACGATGAACGAGGTGATGCCAAAGGCAATCAGAAGGCGGTTGCGCAAGCCACTGCCCGCTTGCCCATGTGTCGGGCGGTGGTGGTGGTCGGATCCCATCAGACCTCCTCGGTCGTAAGTTGGTCGTGGTCACGGTGCTCGCGCAGGGACAACGACGCGCCCGACGCTGCCAGTAGCGCATCCGCGCTTTCGAACAGGGCACACAGTCGGGACGAATCGGTTAACGAGAACCACGACGCGCGGCCCTCGGTCCGCACCCTCACCAGCCCACAGTCCCGCAGGCACGCCAAGTGCTTGCTCACCGTCGACTGAGCAAGGTGCATGTGGTCGACCAAGTCGCGGACCCGATGCTCCCCACTGGAGAGGTGCTTCAGGAGCGCCAGGCGCGTCGGCTCGGCCAAGGCATGGAACAAGGCAGCGCAGGCGTCAGACACCTCCATCGCGACTGGATCTTCATGCTGGCTATTGATCGTCATAGAGCGATGCTACCGTCGCGGAGCGATCAATTGGCGCCCAGTACCCCGGCTGGCATACAGGTCAGTCGTCAATGTATGGTCACTGGATGCTGACTAGTGCCGCTCGACTGGACGTGCTCAATCGTTTGGGTAGAGCGATGGCGGATCCGACTCGAGCGCGGATCTTGGTGTCGTTGTTGCAGGACGCGAGTTATCCAGCGCAGTTGGCTAAGGATCTAGGACTGAGCCGCACGAACGTCTCGAATCATCTGGCCTGTCTGCGCGGCTGCGGGATCGTGACCACCGCACCGGAGGGACGTCGCACCCGGTACGAGATCGCCGACGCGCATCTGACTCGGGCGTTGGAGACCTTGATGGACGTGGTCTTGGCGGTCGACGACGGCGTCCCCTGCATGGATGCGGACTGCGATGTACCGCTGTGCTGCGGGGCCACGCCTCCACTCATCCTCGAAGAGACGAATGAGGTTGCGCGATGAGCGATGCGTGCTGTGGAGACTCTGACGAGACGGCACCCGATGACCTGGTGCCGTGGTGGCGCGATCGGGGCCTGGCCTTGCCGGCCATCGCGGGCGTTTTCTGGCTGAGTGGCTTGCTCCTGGAGTTCGCCGGCGCCGAGGTCCCCGCCGTGGTCATCTACGCGGTCGGTGTGGCGGCCGGGGCCTGGACGTTCGCCCCGAGCGCGGTGCGCCGCCTGGTCACGGGGCGGGGGAGTGGCCGGCTGGGTGTGGGCCTGTTGATGACGATCGCCGGCACCGGCGCTGTGCTTCTAGGGCACGTGGGTGAGGCTGCTGCTTTGGCCTTCCTGTTCTCGATTGCCGAGGCACTTGAGGACCGCGCTATGGACCGGGCCCGTCACGGGCTGCGGGCGTTGTTGTCCCTGATCCCGGAGACCGCGGTGGTCTCGCGTCCGGGACGTGACGAGCGGATCCCGGCTGATCAGGTCCGGCGGGGCGATGTCCTCGTCGTCGGCGCTGGCGATCGGGTGAGTACGGACGGCGTGGTCGAGGTTGGTCATTCGTGGATGGACACCTCTGCGATCACTGGAGAGTCGATCCCCGTCGAGGTCGCACCCGGCGTCGAGATCGCGGCCGGATCGGTCAACACCTCGGGCACGTTGCGCATCACAGCAGTCGCCGATGGGCGCGACAACTCCCTGACTCAGATGGTCGAGCTCGTCGAGCAGGCGCACGCGGACAAGGGCGAGCGTGCGCGCCTGGCTGACCGCATCGCCCAACCACTCGTCCCGTTGGTGCTGCTGGCCGCTGCTCTGGTTGCGGCGTACGGGTTCGTGGTGGGCGACCCACAGACGTGGATCGAGCGTGCGCTGGTGGTGCTGGTCGCGGCCTCACCCTGTGCGTTGGCGATCGCGGTCCCGGTCACGGTGATCTCAGCGATCGGCTCGGCCAGCAAGTTCGGGGTGATCATCAAGTCGGGAGCAGCTTTCGAGCAGCTCGGGACGATCCGCACGGTCGCCTTCGACAAGACAGGCACCCTGACTCGCAACGAGCCCCGGGTGGTGGCCACTCAGGCGGCCAAGGGTCACACCGACGCGGAGGTGCTCTCCTTGGCCGCGGCTCTGGAGGCCACCAGCACCCACCCCCTGGCGGCGGCGGTGGTCGCTGCCTCACCAGATCATCCTGCGGCGAGCGATGTCCATGAGCACGCCGGGCACGGTGTCACCGGGTTGGTGGAGGGACGCCGGGTACGCGTTGGCAGCCCCCGCTGGGTCGCCCCGAACGACCTGAGCAAGCAGGCCGACGCCATGGCCAGCCAAGGTATGAGCCTCATAGTGGTCGAGGTCAACGATCAAGCGTGCGGCGTGATCGGCATCCGCGACGAGCTGCGCCCTGAAGCAGCCCAGGCCGTCTCCGCCTTGCACCAGCAGGGCGTGTCCACCGTGATGCTTACCGGTGACAACACTCGCACCGCGCAGGCCATCGCTAGTGAAGCCGGCATCCGAGAGGTTCACGCGGAGACCCTGCCCCAGGACAAGGCCGACCACATCCGTGCCTCGATGGCCACGGCCCCGACGGCGATGATCGGCGACGGCATCAACGACGCGCCCGCGCTGGCCACGGCCACCGTCGGTATCGCGATGGGTGCCAGTGGTTCCGCCGCCGCAGTCGAGTCCGCAGACGTCGCCTTCACCGGCCACGACCTGCGGCTGCTGCCACAAGCCCTCGCACATGCCCGCCGCGGACGAGCGATCATGACCCAGAACGTCGTCCTGTCCGTGGCCCTGATCGCGGTCCTCTTCCCGCTCGCCCTGTTCGGCGTGCTGGGTTTGGCTGCGGTCGTGCTGGTCCACGAGGTCGCGGAGGTCATCGTCATCGCCAACGGTTTGCGAGCTATCCGCACCCAGCGCCATTCCCAGCCTGTGGCCAGAAACGATGACTACTCTGCGCGCCAGCAGCGCCCTTCGATGATTGGATCCCGATGAGCAAGAGCCTGAAACTGTCCATGGCCATGATCGTGGCGGTTCTGGTGGCGTTGGTGGCTGCGGTGACGTTCAGCCGGGCCGGCGAAGAGCCGGCACCCACGGGGTCCGGAAGCGGGGCGTCCGCGCCCTTGGTCCGCGATGACAGCCCCCGCCTGACCTCCGGCAAGAAGGCAGTGTTCGTGGAGTACCTCGACTTCGAGTGCGAGGCCTGCGGCGCAGCCCACCCCGTCATGACAGACCTGCGAGAGAAATACGGCAAAGACGTGACCTTCGTGGTGCGCTACCTCCCCCTCCACGGAAACTCGATGAACGCGGCGCTAGCTGCCGAGGCCGCCCGTGAACAGGGCAAGTTCGAGGAGATGCACGACAAGCTCTTCGAGACGCAGGCCGAGTGGAGCCACTCTGAGTCGTCCAAGGAGAAGACCTTCGAGGGATATGCCCAGGAGCTGGGGCTGGACATGAAGCAGTACCGCGCCAGCCTGAAGGACCCCGCCGCCGCGCAGCGCATTGAGCAGAGCACGAAGGACGCCCAGACACTGGGCGTCACCGGCACACCCACCTTCTTCCTCGACGGCAAAAAGATCGAGCCGACCACCATCGCCGACTTCGAGACCAAGCTTGATGCCGCAATCGAAGACTGAGCCGACCGTCGTCACCCCGGCGACTGCGGTCAACGCACGTGGACTGGGCTGGCTGTACCTCGTCGGTGGCCTGATCGGGCTGCTCTGCGCCGTCGTGCTACTCGTGGAGAAGATCGAGCTACTCAAGAACCCGGACTACGTCCCCTCCTGCAGCATCAACCCGATCCTGTCCTGCGGCTCGGTCATGGTCACCCCGCAGGCAGACGCCTTCGGTATCCCCAACCCGCTCATCGGAGTCGCCGGGTTCGCGGCCCTTGCCATGCTTGGAGCAGTCCTGGTCAGTGCCACGAGCCTTCGTGCATGGTTGTGGGTGGCGGCCCAGGCAGCGGTAACCCTCGCGGTGATGTTCATCCACTGGCTGATCTTCCAGAGCCTGTACGTCATCGGAGCCCTGTGTCCCTATTGCATGGTCGTGTGGGTCGTGACCATCGCCGTCTTCTGGCACACCACCATCCACAACCTCCAGCGTTGGCGAGCCACCACAGTTCGGCACGTTCCCCGGGTGGTAGCAATGCTCATCGAGTACCGCGCAGCAGCCCTGACCGCCTGGTACCTCGTGATCATCGTGCTCATCGCTATCAGGTTCTGGGACTACTGGGTCACGCTCCTGTGATTACTGACCCGTGGACCGAATCGCAATCACGCCGAGAGGCCGAGCTGCATCCTCCAGCCACCTCGGCACTGACGAACGACGACCCCGATACCTTGCCGCGCATCCACGCACGCGCGGCGACAACCTCAGGAGCATGAGACCCGAATGACCGCACGCTGTCCCTCCCGCCGAAGTCTCCTCGCCGCGGCCAGTGCCATCGCTGCCACCGGTGGTCTCGCCGCGTGCTCCTCATCCGGCGCCAAGGACGAGCAAGACCTCGGCTATCGATCCGGGGACGGCAGCGTGACCGCTTTCGACGAGACCCAGCGGGGCAAACCGGTTGAACTCGCTGGTAAAACGCTTGACGGCCAGACGTGGGACAGCGCCGATCACCGCGGCCAGGTCGTCGTCGTCAACGTCTGGGCCAGCTGGTGCGGACCCTGCGCCAAAGAGGCCCCACACCTCGTCGCGCTCAACAAGGAGTTGAAGGGCGATGACGTGCAGATCGTCGGGATCAACTTCCGAGAGTCCTCCGTAGCGACCGGCAGAGCACAAGCCAAGACGTGGGGCTTCACGTGGCCCTCGATCTACGACAAGTCCGGCACCACCTCGATCGCCATGCAAGGCAAGATGACCACCCAGCCCTCCACCGCTGTCCTCGACCGCCAGGGTCGTATCGCTGCGGTTGTCCTCGGAGCGACCACGCAGTCGACCCTGCGAGGCTTGATCGAGGACACCCTTGCCGAGGGGGACCGATGATCGTCGCTTTCACGACCGGGCTCAGTGACCAGGTCGCCAGCGGGGCTCTGCCTCTTGCGGCGCTCGTCGCAGCCCTCGCGGGGCTCGTCTCCTTCGCCACGCCCTGCGTGCTGCCCCTCGTGCCGGGCTATCTCGGCTATGTTACCGGCCTGTCCGACGTGGCACTGGAGAGGCGCAGCCGCGGCCGGATGGTGGTGGGCGCGCTGCTGTTCATCCTCGGCTTCACCCTCGTTTTCGTTCTTGCCTCGATGTTCGTGGCCAGCGCCGGCCGCGCGCTCGTTGAGCACCGAGAGCTGCTGATGCGCATCGGTGGCGTAGTGGTGATTCTCATGGCCCTTGTCTTCCTCGGCGCCGGTTCGCAGCGGACCTTCCGACTGCCGATCAAGCCCGCCACCGGCTTGGCCGGGGCGCCTGTCCTCGGGGCCGTGTTCGGTCTGGGCTGGGCGCCCTGCATGGGTCCGACACTCGCCGCGGTCCTCGCGCTCAACCTCGCCGGCGACGCATCGATCACCCGAGCTGTCGTTCTTGCCGTGGCCTACTGCCTCGGGCTGGGACTGCCCTTCATCCTCATCGCCGCGGCCTACGAGCGCTGGGCACCGGTCTCGTCGTGGCTGCAACGACACCAGCGCGCGATCCAGGTGGTCGGCGCAACCCTGCTGATCATCGTCGGGACACTCCTGCTCACCGGCGGCTGGGACGCAATCACCCAGTGGCTACAGATCCGCCTGATCAGCGACGTGCAGGTACTCATCTGATGGCGATCGGCACAAGACCCCCCGGGGCGATCAAAGTGGGGCCCGCGAGCTAGCCCGAGCAGTTCGGCTTCATCAGGCTATTCCTGCCGACGGGGGCGATCGACTCTCAGCTGGGGCCCGTCTCGGTCTTCCCAGACAGGCGGCGCCTGCCGTCGCGCTCAGCCTCTACACCGGTGAGTTCACCCGAACTGGCGTCCGCAGTCCGGTTTCACCCTCGACACCGAGTCCATGGACAAGGTCGAGACCACCGTGGCGGGGTCGTGGCGTGGTCTTTTGCGGCGCAGGCACGCGGCGCATCTTCGCCTGAAGACCACGATCGACACCGCACAGCGTTTCTCTTCCGCTTTGGGTTGACTGGTTGGTTCATCAAATACTGTATAGTTCACTAGATGCTGACCATTACTTCTCGACTGGACGTGATGCATCGTCTGGGCCGCGCGCTGGCCGACCCGACCAGATCCCGGATCCTCCTGACCCTGCTCGACAGCCCGGCCTACCCGGCAGAGCTGGCCCGGGACCTGGACCTGACTCGCTCGAACGTGTCCAACCACTTGGCCTGCCTGCGCGACTGCGGCATCGTGATTGCCGAGCACGAGGGCCGCAGGACGCGCTATGAAATCGTCGACTCACATCTCGCACAGGCACTGGCGGCGCTGGTCGACGTCACCCTGGCTGTCGACGAAAGCGCCCCATGCGTCGAGCCGGGCTGCTTGGTCCCGGGCTGCTGCGCAGGAGAGGTGGACGCCTGATGCTCACCACGACACTCCAGGCCATCGGCCTGTTCATGGCCACCAACATCGACGACATCATCGTGCTGTCGCTTTTCTTCGCTCGAGGAGCGGGCCAGCGCGGTACCACTACCCGCATCCTGGTCGGCCAGTACCTCGGATTCGCCGGCATTCTCGGCGCGGCAGTGCTGGTGACCATTGGGGCCGGCGCCTTCCTGCCCTCCGGGGCCATTCCCTACTTCGGGCTTATCCCTCTGGTCCTCGGGCTATGGGCTGCATGGAACGCCTGGCGCGGCGGTGATGATGATGACGACGCGAAGGTCGCTGGTAAGAAGATCGGCGCGTGGACCGTCGCCGGTGTCACCTTCGCCAACGGCGGAGACAACATCGGCGTCTACACCCCCGTCTTCCTCAGCGTGGACCCCCTAGCGGTCGTCGCCTACTGCATCGTCTTCCTCGCGCTGGTCGCCGTTTTGGTCGCACTCGCCAAATTCGTCGCCACCCGCCCACCGATCGCTGAAATTCTGGAACGCTGGGAACACATCCTGTTCCCGGTCGTCCTGATCGGCCTCGGCATCGTCATCCTCGTCACCGGCGGAGCGTTTGGTCTCTAGCTGCGAGAAGGCCGGTTAGGTCCGTGACGTTCTCGTAGGGGATCGTCACCGCGGTGCCCTCGGCTCAGTGGCATCCGAGTCTGAGCCGCGCTGAGGGGTTGCGATGGGGATAGAAAGAGAGGGGAACCCACTCACAAGAGTGGTGGACTCGATAGTGGTGATGGTCATAACACCGACGAACTTTGTCGTGCGACTGCCGTGCGAGTCACCACACGGCAAGACCCGCGCCAACGCCTTGTGCGCCGATTCCGAGGTGCAGTCCTCACCGCCTGGTACCTCGTGATCCTCGGCCTCATCGCACAGCGCTTCTGGACGTACTGGAGTGCGCTGGTCTGACGGTCTTACGCCTGAAGCCCACGGCTCGTTGTCATGGAAGGATGTGAAGATGCGCATTGATCTGCTGGTGGTGCCGGACTGCCCCAATGAACAGCCGGCCCTGGCCCTGCTACGCGAATGCCTGAGTGAAATGGGCCTGAGTGGCGTCGGTGTTCATGTCACGACGATCGACAACCAAGCAGAGGCCGAGCGGCGTGGGTTCGTCGGGTCTCCGACCATCTTGATCGATGGTGTCGACCCCTTCGCCGTCCCCGGTGCGGCCGCGGCCCTCGCGTGCCGCATGTACCCAGGTGGGCAATTGGTTCCCGACGAGCGGAAGTTGCGGCTAGCGCTGGAAGACGCACTTTAGCTCGCGGCCGATTCACCTTGGAAGCGATTTTGGGGCCCTTGAGTCCTGGTCCACTCCATGCTGAGTCGGGCGTCCGCGGGGACCGACGCAGACCACGCGCTTGCCCTGTGGGGCTGCATGGTTGTACCGCACGTGGACACGCTCTTGAATGATCTCTTCTGACGTGACCGACTGCTGGGCCGGGTTCGCGTACCCGAGGTGACCCTGTGGATAGCCGTCTGCGGCGGTCGCCCGCCTGTGATGTCCTGAGTTTGCGGGCAGGGCTTCGCACAACATCGGACCCGTCTGGCCGTGAAAGATGCGTAGTGCACTGTGCGCTGCGTACTATGGACGTGTGGCGCAGGGTCCAGCAACTGATCAGGAAGAGGAGTGGTTGTCATGGTGGGTTTCAACGTTTCGTCTCGGGTCGCTGTGGTGTCGGCTGACATCGTCAACACCGACGGGTTGAAGGGTGAGCTCTTCGGCCTGTTGGGGATCGGGATCATCGCGGTGGGCCTGGTGGCCCTGTTCGCCTTCGGGACGAAGAAGTCCGGCGTGCGCGACTTGCTGTCGACGCTCGGGGGCGTCTTGATCGTCTTCCTCATCGTCGGTCTGGCCGGCCTTGTGGGCACCGCCACGGGCCGCGACATGGTCTCAGCCATCTTCAACTTCTGAGGTGGGGTGCCGTGCGACTGACGACGGACGACCGCGTCTGGAGGTTTCAGGGGCGTTTGGTCGAGGTGGACGGGATCGAGATTCCTATGCATCCGCGGTACGTGGCCGTGTTCATCTTCCTGGCACTCGCTCCGCTACTGGCGCTGCTGTTCTCGCCTCTGGGGTGGTTCCTCGCGGGTGCCTCTGGAGCGGTATTTGGCGGGATCGGCTCCTGGGTCCTTGCCGACTTCGTCACCGGTGAAGTGCCGTTCGGCGCGTGGCTGCGGATCATCCGATCCGAGGTAGACGCGCGGCGACGGTTCCGCCGAGACCGACTCGACCACGACTCGAAGGTGGGTGACCTCAAGTGATCTTTGAGAAGCCGAAGAAGTCCGGGTCGAAGGGCCGCGGCCTGGACGTGTCCGTCCCGAAGTCTTACGACTGGCAGCTGACCGGGATCTCGGGTCACGTCACGACGGCGAAGGGCGAAGTGCGCGCCTGGTACGTCCTGCGTGAGGTGGACTGGGAGTTCCTGTCCACCGACCAGCGCGAAGGGCACATCTACAACGCTGCACGAGTCCTGACGGGTCTGGCCGGCCGCAGTGTGCACGAGCGGGTGTCATCGATGCCCTTCGCCGCGTCGATGTGGGCCGCGGCCTTGGACGCCAGGACATCGTCCCCGGTCAACGATGCCGCGTGGCGCGAGTACCTCGCTGGAGGACAACGGGCGCTGGCTTCGCGATCCTTGTCGGCGACGCCGGTCATGTGGGGTGTGTCTGTCGGCAACGAGTCCACCGTCGCCCAGATGCTCGCGAGCCTCCGCCGTGGTGACCGCGCGGGGCGTGCCGCGTCTCGTCTGAGTGCTGATATCGAGAATCTGGACGCGCTGATGGAGTCCATCGGTCGGCCAGCCACCCAGCGGGAAGTGGAGTGGCTGGTGTCGAGGTCCCGTGGTCTCGGCCTTCCCAATCCGTCGCCGTCGTGGGCGGCGGGCGCTGAGCCGGTGGACGTCTTCGATCTGGCAGGCGTGATGGACCAGGTCGAGGTTCACCCGGGTCCGATCGGGGCGCGCACGGTGCGACTGGTCGGCTCGCCAGACCGGTCTCGGACCGTTGACCCGGTCGAGACGCACGTGGCGGTGCTGTCGATGGCCAGGATGGAAGACCGGTCAATCCCGGAAACCTCCCCACCGTGGGCGGCCTACGCGCGACGCTTTGGCGGGTTCGAGATGTCGGCCCACTTCCTCGTGCGTGGCGGAGCTGCTGCAGCCAAGGACGTGGAGAAGCGGCTGCAGCTCATCCACGATCAGAAGGACCAGTTCCAGCGCGTCGACTCGCGGATGGAGCCGCCCATGCTCGGGCAGGCACACCGAGCCGCACGGGCGATGAAGCACGAGATGGAAGAGGGTTACGGCACCGAGTCCACTCGTGTCTACGCCTATGTCCGGTTCGCTGTCGCCGCTCCTACCAGCAAGGCTGCCCTGGAGCGGGCACAAGGGCTGGTCAAGCACTACGAGGCCGAGCGGATCGACCTGAAGTACATGCGCAACGTCGAGGGCGCGTACCGAGAGTTCGTGCCCGGCGAGGGCATTTCCACGACCGCCCACCTTCGGCACATGCCGGTCGCGACCTACGCGGCTGGCCTGCCGAACGTGTCCAGTCGCCTGGGCGATCGCGAAGGGCACCTCATCGGGTCAACGGTCGGTGCTGGCGGTCACCCGTTCATCTGGGACATGCATCAGGGCATGGAGCGCTCGTCCCGCTCGGGGCTGACGCCGCTGGTCTCCGGGCTCGGTGGCGGCAAGTCCACGCTCATGGGGCTCCTTTCGGCACTGGAGACGCTGAGCAATGTGTCCACAACGGTCTTCGATCCGTCCGGGCCGCTGGCACGCATCACGAAGTGGGAGCCCATCGCGCACGTCTCCAGCGCGCTGAATCTCTTGGACGCGGCTGAGGGGACCTTGTCTCCCTTCGGCGTGGTCGTGGATCCGACGGTGGAGTCGGTCGAGGCAGACGATGCGGTGCAGGAGAAGCTGCGGACTCTGGCCACGCCGCGGGATCGGACCGAGTACTTACAGCAGAAATGGTGGGACGCGCGGCAGGTGGCTCGTATGGAGCGCTCGGCGCTGGCTCTGGACGCGATGCGCAGCATCCTTCCTGAGGGCGTGATGTCCGGCCCGATGACCGAGGTCCTGCTCTCGCGTGCCCTGGCGCAGCAGGACAGCAGTCAGTACGCGTCGCTTGCGGACGTCGTGGAACTGCTCGCGGACCGTTCGCTGTTCCCCGAGGACATGGCGCGGACCTTGTACGAGAGCCTGCGGCAGATGATGGAGCACCCGCGGACTCGGCTGTTCTTCAACCGAGGCGCACCGGCGCAGTCCTCGGCCCGGCTGCTCGTCATCACCCTTCCCGGCATGGGTCTGCCGAGGCAGGACGCGGAGCGTTCGTCGTGGTCCGTGGACGAGCGCCTGTCTGTTGCAGTCCTCAACCTCGCCGCCCAGTTCGCGGCGTCGCGAATCTACTCGGGCGGCATGGACGAGCGGAAGTTCGTCGGGCTCGACGAGGCGCACCGTCTGTCGGAGTGGGCATCAGGCCGCAACCTCTTTGCTCGGCTCGAGCGAGACAGCCGGAAGTGGAACGCCCGCATCGTGACCAGTTCGCAGGATCGGCACACAGCCCTGTCGGCGCAGTCGGCCTCCAAGGCCCTCATCAGCGACGCGTTCATCGGGGCCCTGGACGACCAGGACCAGCAGGAGGACGCCCTTCGCCTCATCGGTGTGAAGACCGGTGTCGGTTACGAGCGAACACTGGGAAACCTTCGGTCGCCCGAAGGGACACCCGAGAGCGCCGAGTACCGCGACTTCGTCGCGCGTATCAACGGCAAGGTGGGCCGATTCCGCGTCAACCGGGACGTGTTGCCGGGGCTCTGGGAACTGCTGGACACCCGACCCAAGGGGCAGGATCGCCGGCACCTCGGGGCCGTCGCCAACGAGCTGGAGTGGGTCTGATGCGACACGCGTACCGAATCCTGATCTCGCTGATGGCGGCCGTAGCGGCGGTGCTCCTCGTGGGCGTCTCGCCGGCGTCAGCCGCGCCCGATCCGTTCGGATGCGAGACGGCGCCGGTTGCTGAAGCGCCGACCGACGGTCTGGGTGGCTGGCTGCTGCCTGCTCCCAAGACTGCTCCAAGCGAGGTGGACCCGACGTCGGGGGCGAGCCTGCTGCAGAACCATGGGGTCGCCGGCCTGTCGTGGTTCTCCTTCGATGACGACTGCGATTTCGGCACGGGCGATGTAACCGAGAAGCCGGGGGAGGCGATGGACGGGATCGCTTCGTCGGTCTTCCTTCCCGCGGTGCTGTCGGCCGGCGCGACGGTGTCCGCGGGCAATGCCTTCGGCAACCCCGACTGGCTCGACTTCCTCGACCCGGTTTTGCAGCACACCTCGACGGCCATGGCGCAGTCCTTCGCAGAGCCGTTGATGCCGATGTTCATCCTGCTGGCCGCGCTGTCCGCGCTCGTCTACGCCGCACGGCGTCAGGTGAGCAAGACGCTAAAGGTCCTGGCCTTCGTCCTGATCGGCTTCTGTGTCGTCGGTCTGACGGTGGGGTGGCCGATCAAGGCGGCAAAGGCGACGGACGACACCGTGTCCGCTGTTGTCCTCACCGGTCAGAAGAACATCATCAGTGGCAAGGACGAACCGCCGTCACAAGCCGACCGCGAGCAGCCCGGCGCCGTTTTCGTAGGGCCGCTCTACAAGGCACTCGTGTGGGACGTTTGGCTTCGAGGGCAACTGGGCTCCGACGACTCGGCCGTGGCGCAGAAGTACGGCTACGAGCTCTATGCCTCCCGCACCCTGACCTACGCAGAGAAGGACGCGGTCAACCGCGACCCGAGTGGGGCCGGGAAAGAGATCTACGAGGCCAAAAAGAAGGACTTCAAGAAGGTGGCCGCGAAGATCAAGGACGAAGACCCCAGCGCCTACCAAACCCTGACGAGCTCCAACTTCGGGCAGCGAATGGGGCTGGCCATCGGCGGATCTCTCGTCGCCCCGATGGCGTTCTCCCTCCCGTTCCTCGCCTTCGTCCTGCTCCTGCTGTGCTTCCTGTACTGGCGCTTCACCGTCATCCTGGGGCCGATGCTCGGCGCGGTCATGGTGATGATGCCCTCCGTCGCACGCTCCGTGGCACGCAAACTGGGCGCAGTCGTGCTCAACACCGTGATCTTTGGCCTAGGTGCGGCGGTGTACATCGCGCTGGCCCGCTTCATCACAGAAGCCGACGAGATTCCCTTCGGCTGGCAGTGTCTTTGCGTCGCGGTCTTGACCTTGGTCGGCTGGGTCGTGCTCCACCCAGTGCGGGCGCTGACGCGGTTCACGTCTTTGAACATGCCTGGCGCCGACGGGTCGCAGTCTGGCGGAGTCATCAAGATCGCCAAGACGGTGCTGACCATCGCGGCGGGAACCAAGATCGGTGGCGGTGGCGATGACGACGACGAAGAGGGAGACGAAAAGGAGCGCGAGGAGCCGGAAGAGGGTCGCGGTTCGCCTCCAGGGCAAAAGCACCAGACCCACCAGTGGGGCGACGAACCACTCGAGCAGGAGGAGGACGACGACTCGTCTCGACGGTCTGATGCCGAGAAGGAACCGCACCCCGGCGTGAAGCCGGAGGAACTGCCGACTCACCGCTACTCGGGCAACCCAGACATGCGCGATGGCGATGACCGGGAGAGTGGCGACGGACTTCCTGACGTCGTGATCCAAGTCGACGGCCTCCGGGACGAGGCGCCGGCGGAGGAGTTTGAGGCCGGCCGCGAGGAGAAGGAATCTGCTGACCAAGCGGTGACGCCCGTAGTTTTCATCGAGGACACGTCCGGCGGCCCCTTTGAACAGGCTCCCAATCAGGAAGGGAATGCCTCCCATCCTGTGGCCAGACGCTACGACGAAGGTGCAGAGGTTCACGACGTGCGGGCCAATCCTGACGAGGCCGGGTGGGTCATCTACGACGCAGCGACCAAGACCTTTGTGGCGAGCAACGGCTTGGACGAGGTGCAGCGAGGTGAGATGTCGTGAATGGCCGGAGTCGTCTCGTGAAGGCCGCGCTCATCGTCGCTGCCATGATCGCGGCCGTCGTGGTCACGCGCTTCATCCCGCAGCCCGAGCAGAGAGCGACGGTGTCATACGTCCGGCCTGCCGTCGCGATGAGTTCCACCCCCGCAAGCACTCGTGCAACCCGACCACCTGCGACGTCCGACGCGACCGATGCGCAATGGCAGTCCGTCGCTCGATCGTTCATCAGCCGCTACGGCAATCAGAAGGGGGGACGCGTGGCTTGGTTGAAGCGCCTTCGACCCGTGGTGAGTCAGGCCATGTGGGAGAGCCTGCACACGGTCCGGCTGGCCAACCTCCCAACGGGAACCTTCGGCGTGGGTGAGGTCCTCTCGAGCGCGGAGGTCGGGGGCACGATGCGATTCCCTCTTCGTGGCGGTGAGATCGGTGGCGCGGACGTCACGGTGTCGGTCACCGACGAAGGGCTGTTACGTGTCACCGGCCTCGTTCCGGTGCGGCTCCAGGAGGTGCCGTGATGGACCCGTGGGTGGTTGGGGCTCGCCTCGCGTGGCAGTTCCGTGGGGTGATCAGCGCGGCGTTGGTCGCATTCGCTGTTACCACGTGGCTGTTCCTCATCGTGGTCATGGGGGCGCTGACCGGCGGCTTCTCAGCCAGCAAAGAGTTCGTTGGGGCTTCCTCGATCACTTGTGTCGGTGCTTCGCCGAAGGGGGTCGGACTCACGCAGGAGCAAGCAGGTAACGCCGCCAAGATCTTGGCAGTGGCTCGGCGGCTGAAGATTCCCCCACGAGGGCAGGTCGTCGCGATCGCTACCGCCTTGCAGGAGAGCACGCTCGTCAATCTTGGCCACGGTGACCGGGACAGCCTCGGCCTCTTCCAGCAGCGTCCCAGTCAGGGTTGGGGCTCACCCGCGGAGACTCAGGACGTTGTGAAGTCGACCGAGGCGTTCTTCGGGCGCGCGAAGCACACGAACAACCGTGGGCTCCTCGACGTCAAGGGGTGGCAGACGATGCCGGTCACTGTGGCAGCCCAGACCGTTCAGGGATCGGGCTTCCCCGAGGCCTACGCCAAGCATGAGACCCAATCTGTCGCCATCGTCGAAGCTGCTACTGGCACTTCGGGGCTGTGCGAGCAGGTGTCGCTGGGTGGCGACGGGAAATGGGAGGCGCCGCTGCCGGCTGGTGGCCTCGTGCCAGGCTCACCTTTCGGGATGCGCGTGCACCCGATCACCGGGACGGCTCGCATGCATGAGGGCACGGACTTCGCCGCAGCACAAGGCACGCCGGTGTTCGCGATGAGCAGCGGCAAGGTAACCCATGCGGGACCGATTGGCGGATACGGAAACCTCGTCATCGTCGACCATGGCGGTGGTGTCACGACGCGCTACGCGCACATGAGCCGCGTTGACGTGAAGACAGGACAGCGCGTCAGGGCAGGACAGCAGATCGGTGCCGTGGGAAGTACCGGGCAGTCGACCGGAGCTCACCTCCACCTCGAGGTCCGGGTACGCGAAGAAGCAGTGGACCCTCTGCCGTGGTTGAAAGACAAGGCCCTCGATCTCGATGGAAGGGAAGCCTGATGTGGCCAAGAGTGCGCCTATACGCTGAGCGAATGACGAAGGTTGACCGGACCGACCTGCTCCGCCAAGCGCAAGCAGCTGCTGCTGAGGTCGAGACGCTGGAGGGGGCACTCGCAGTTGCCCTGGAGAAGCGGAACGCCCTCTTCCTGGAGATCGCGGCAACCGGGATGTCGGCCAGCCAGATCAGTCAGACAGTTGGTGGCAAGCTGGGCACGAGTGGGGTCAGGTACGGCATCCTGAAGGCTCGAGAGTCACGCTAAGGAGGCGACAAGGGTGCGCAGTGTCGCGAGATTTCCGGAGCTCCGAGACGACGGAGCCCTGTGGGTTCCGCTCGCACCGCCACCTGCGCCGACCTACCGGCAACTCGACAGAGAATCGAAGGATGTTGTTGGTCTCCCTGCTGTCGTGTCCTACTCCACGGAGTGGCTGCTCAACCTGCGGATTCTCTCGGAGCCGTACGCGGAGCACACTGATAAATCCCGATGGGTTGTGGAGTTGTGTGACGAAGAGGCATGGCACGTGCTCAGACGTCACGGCACGCAGCCTGAAAGTCATGAACTGATCATCGCCTCGGTGAGGTTGGTCTACGTGATTGAGGTCCTGTGACGTACACGCAGGCGGGCGCGGCCAGTCTTGCAATGACGCTGCTCGAAGGTGTCGAGCCGCGCCGCACTCACGTCCGCGGTGTCGGAGAGCTCGCCGAGTCTGCTCACCGCAAGCATCCCGATCTGGTTGCGGTCGGCGTGGTCGCCGCAGCTTGGCTCCACGACGTTGGCTACGCCAGCCTGGCCGTGAAGACTGGTTTTCACCCGTTTGATGGTGCTAATTTTCTTCGAAGTCGAGGCTGGTCACCCCAAGTATGTAACCTCGTGGCTTTTCATACCGGGTCGGAGACCGAAGCGGAGGAGCGTGGGATCGAAAAAGTGTTGATTTCCTTCGAGCGTCCATCTGAACCTGATCTGGACATGCTCACGCTGTTTGACCTTTCTGTTGGACCGGAGGGTCAGTCGCTCAGTCCAAAGGAACGGGTCAATGAGATCTTGCATCGTTATGAGGGGCATGACCCAGTGCATCGGGCCGTGCGTCGCTCGGGTCGCGATTTGATCGAGTCGGCGAATAGGGCCAGAAAGCGATTAGCGCAAGGATGCTAGCGGATAGTCGCTGATCCTTGAAAGTTCACTGCATCGTCTATGCGTTGAAGCATCGACGGATGCACATTGCGTTGGCCCACCTCTTCGCGAGAAAGCCACTCAACAACATCACTCTCACTGCTGGTGCGCGCTTTCCCGCCTACCACGTGCGCGAGAAAGGCAATGGAGAACTGCTGCCGAACTTCGCCGTCGTCGTAGGCCATGACGTGCCGTGGGTTGGTGTAGATTCCGGTCAGTTCGTCCACTTCGACCGTAAATCCCGTCTCCTCGAAGACCTCGCGAACCACTGTCTCTGAGATGCTTTCCCCCAGATCGTGCCCCCCGCCAGGCAGTGCCCATTTATCATTATCAGTCTTGTGAATCATGAGGATAAGCCCAGAGGGATCCCGAACGATTGCAACCACGGAGGGTACTACGCTATTGATCTTGGGCGCATTGACATCATTGATGTAGTCGCGACGGGTCATGGTTCCGCAGTCTAGGGCCCCCGGTCCGATCTGCCACTGGGCGGCACGGGCGATGTTGTCAAGGGGCTGGGTAATCCAACTCCATAGCGAGCGAGGCGGTGGATGGCTGTACCTCTGCGACTCGGATGGGTGCATCCCCCTTGGACAGCCAGGCTGACCATTACGTTACGTCGTTGGGCGGATGACCTTGACAACGGGTCGATTCGACATGGATCAACCACACATCATTCTCGCAGTGGGCATCATTCGAGGCTGCAGGGTTCTGCACGTTGCAGCCTCAGGCGCCTGCTCCTAGACCTGATGCGGTCGAGCGAGATCCCAAGCCCTGCCGAGGCTCGTGAGGTAGTGGTCGAAGAGCCGACCTCCGCTGAGTTTTCGAATGTGCAGCACTGGCGAGTGGCTGGCGGGGGATCCGAGGGCATGGGGGTTGACGAGTGCCACGTCATCGAACCGGAACATCGAGGCGTAGACGGTCACATCGTGCATCCTGGCCTCGATGCCAGGCTGACTGAGGGCCGGCGTCAGGTAATTCCAGGTCAGCCTGCAGCGGGACGCAAGGAGATCCCCGATCCCTTCCTCCTCTCCTCGCGCTGCAACGCTCGGAGAACTCGGATCGCCAAAGAGGAGGCGGACTCTCACCCCTCGTCGAGCGGCGTTCGTGAGATGGTCGCCAAATTCAGGAATTGCGTCGTGGAGGAAACTTCCAGCGAAGGCCCACAAGTCGATCTGGGACGTGGCACATTCGAGAAGGTGCACCCAGGTCTCGATGGGAACGGCGCCACGGTTCGGGTAGAGATGTGCAAGCTCGCTCTCCGTGGCCCTCAAGGCGCGCGGGTCCGAGGCGACGTCTGGCCAAAGGAAGTACTCGTCCTCGCCGAGGACTGAAGCGATCTGCACTCGGTTACGGCGGTGCGGAGTTCTGCCGAGTGTCACCCATCTTTCGACTG
Source organism: Janibacter sp. Soil728 (assembly GCF_001428305.1). Classification (GTDB taxonomy): domain Bacteria; phylum Actinomycetota; class Actinomycetes; order Actinomycetales; family Dermatophilaceae; genus Janibacter. Next base: position 20,458 of record NZ_LMRZ01000004.1, read on the forward strand.
ACTTCGGGTCGACTCCCAGTCGCTCGGCCAAGTCTACGTAGGTGATGCCTGTGGCGCCGAGGGCGCTGCGTAGTCGTTCGTTTGACATGAGACTCCTTCGCGGACGTATAGGGACGTTTGAAGCATAGCAAAGACGTCCTAGAACGTCCTTCCATGACCTGTCGGCGTCCCTTCGGCTCCTAGTTGTGTAGGAGCAGCGCGAGGCAATGGGCTTCGCCGAGGCAAGGAGAAGGTCATGGCTGTTAGCCGTCGCATGGAGGTTCTGTTCCGATCGGTCTTCCCGAACGGCGCGTACCTGGTCGGAGACGTCGAGCCCGTGCAGGACTACAACGCGGACCAGCGCCCCGACGGAACTCGTCCTCAGCAGGTGGACCCGGACACGGGAGAGCTGATCTGGACGGTCCCGGTCCTCGACGCGGACCCGCGCCATCTCGGGCGCCGAGCTCGGCCACCTCGACGAGACCTNGACGTCGAGCCCGTGCAGGACTACAACGCGGACCAGCGCCCCGACGGAACTCGTCCTCAGCAGGTGGACCCGGACACGGGAGAGCTGATCTGGACGGTTCCGGTCCTCGACGCGGACCCCGAGGCCCGTAAGAACGAGAAGACGATCAACGTCAAGATCATGGCTCGTCAGCAGCCGGTGCCGCCGGCCAACCCCGGTGACCTTCCCTTCGTCCCGGTGGAGTTCGAGGGTCTGACCCTCACGCCGTGGATCGATGACAACGGGGTGCGACCCAAGCTCGCGTGGTCCGTCCGGGCCAAGGCCATGACGGCGCCGGGCAAGTCGTCCAAGAGCACGGCGACGGGTCGCTCGGAGTCGGCGGCTGCGTGATGACTGCTTTGGGTGCGTGGGGTGGCCGTCTGGCTCGTGGGCTGATGCTTGCGGGTCGGGCGGCTGCCCCCGGGGTTTGGCGTCTGGCCGTCGCGTGGGTCGCGTTGGTGGTCCTGGCTGAGCTGGTGGCTGCCGTTCCCGGGCGGGTCGATCAGTTCGACATCCTCCCGGTGGGGCCGTGGGACACGTCGTGGGTCGCACCCTGGGCAGGGTTGCTGCACGCTATGGCAACTCTCGTCGTGTGGCTCCTCGTCGCACTCGTGGTCCTTGTGCTGGCGTTGTCGCTCGTCCTGCGGGACTCGGTCACGGCATGGATCGGTCGGCGGGACGTGCGTCGCTCCTTCGTCGAGGTCGCTCGCTCTGCCGGGCTGTCGGAGCGAGTGGACGACGGCAACGAGTCGCGGTGGATCGATCCTCGGTTGCTTCGGGTGACTTCGCAGGGCGGAGTTGTGACGGCTCGCGTTCGCGCTCGTCGTGGGCAGACGTCCACCGACCTCGTGGCGGGGGCCGAGAAGCTTGCTGCCGGTGTCGGTGCCGCGGCCTTCCGTGCCTCCTCGGTCTCGCCCTCGGTCGCTGATGTGCGGCTGACGATGATGGATGCCTTGGCCGGGTCGTCGACTGCGGCCTTGCCCACGGATCGTCCTCTGGGAGCGGTGCTCGAGCCGGTCGAGGTGGGTCGCGATGAGTCCGGGATGCCGTGGCGGCTTTCGCTGGTCGGCAAGCACACCCTCGTGGCGGGCCGCTCGGGATCGGGCAAGGGGTCGGTCCTTTGGGGTGCTGTCGCTTCGCTCGCCCCGTGGATCGCCCAGGACACGGTTCGGGTGCACGGCGTGGACCTCAAGCGCGGCGTCGAGATCGCGATGGGCGACGGGCTGATGTACCGCACCGCCTACCGGCCCGAGCAGGCACTCGTGGTCCTGCGTGACCTCCTGACGATCATCGACGAGCGAGCCTCGCGCATGGTGGGACTGTCCCGGCTGCACGAGCCCACGCCGGGCGACCCCCTGCACCTCCTCGTCATCGACGAGCTCGCGGCGCTGACCGCATACGCCGACGCGGAGGTGAAGAAGGAAGGGAACCGGCTGCTCGCGGAGATCCTGACCCAAGGGCGGGCCATGGGCGTTGTCGTGGTCGCCTTCGTGCAGGACCCGAAGAAGGAGACCGTCCCGGCGCGTGGCCTCTTCACCCAGACCATCGCCCTTCGTCTGGCATCGGCCGACGAGGTCCGGATGGTGCTCGGTCAAGGCATGGGCGACGAAGCGCCTGCCCACCGGATCCCGGCCGACATGCCCGGGACCGGATACCTCGTCACGGAAGAGGGCTCGGTCGCTCGGGTGCGCGCGCACTACTGGTCGGATGCCCTGATCAAAGCAACGGCCGCGCATTACCCAACCGCCGAACGGTGGATACCGCCGCTGGATCAGATCGCAGCCGCGGGACCCGTCCACCACGTGCAGACCACCCAGACCGAAGGGGGCGAGCCCTCACGACCTCGTGAACGCAGGCCTCGCTCGCCTCGCTCCAAGACGGCAGACAACGAGACGACGAACGTCGTTGCACTGAAAGGAGCTCGTGATGGTGCCCAATGAAAGGTCCGGCGCAGCGAATCGCACGCTGGCAACTCTGAACACCCGAGGGGCATGTGTGGGTCACCCGCACCCCGACTGGTGGTTCCCCGAGCGGGACGAAGACGTGACACACCGGGCTCTGCAGGTGTGCGCCTCGTGCCCGGTCCGCACGTTGTGCAGGGACTACGCCCAGGAGTGGGAAGAGGAAGGGGTGTGGGGTGGCGTCATCGTTCATGCAAGCGATGGGCAGCCCTTGGCCAAGCTTCCCAAGGAGTGGGCCGGCCTGACGCTGCCAGGTCTCGAGCTGGGTGAGACGGCATGAGTTGGATGTTGGCAGTGGCACCCTCGCAGGTGCTCCCCCTTCGCTCGTCAATCGGACGCGGTGCTGCGGTCGCCTGTGACGAGTGCGGAACCGTCTTCGTCCGGCGGGCCGACGCTCGGGTGGTCTTCTCGTCGGCCTCAGACGCCATCGCGGCAGCCACGACCTTCTGCGAGGGATGGTCCTACGTCATCGGCAACGGACGAGACCACCTCGTCTGTATCGACTGCGTGACGTCGCGCGACGCGGTGGGCGATATCTGATGCAGCACCCCGGCCGGAGTCGCCTCTCATGGATCGCCCTTGCCTTCCTACTCCTGGCCGTGGCACGGCTGATCCTGCACGTGGCCGGATGGTTGTCGTGACCGCCACGGCGCAGCTCCAACAAGGTCTGGACGGGCTCACCGAGCGGGCTGCCTCGGCCGTGTATGACCTCACGACTCGTGGGGCCTTGGGCAAGTTCACTGAGGCGGCGAGCCGGGTCGGTTTCTGCCAGAGGCCGATTCGCTTGGCAGGGCGCGCGATGACCGTCGACACCCGCACCGGAGAAGCGACCTCGCACTACTCCTCGGCAGACGCGCCGCTGGGAGTTCTCCTGACCCGCTGCGGCAACCGTCGCGAGTCGGTGTGCACCTCGTGCTCACGGGTCTACGCCAGGGACACCTTCGAGATGATCCGCTGNCGGAGAAGCGACCTCGCACTACTCCTCGGCAGACGCGCCGCTGGGAGTTCTCCTGACCCGCTGCGGCAACCGTCGCGAGTCGGTGTGCACCTCGTGCTCACGGGTCTACGCCAGGGACACCTTCGAGATGATCCGCTGTGGCCTGGAAGGGGGGAAGGGAGTTCCAGAGCGCGTCGCGGAGAACCCTCTCGCCTTCGTCACGGTGACCGCACCGTCCTTTGGCCCGGTGCACTCGACGCGTGGCGGTCGCATGTGCCACCCTCGAGGCAACACGACGTGCCCTCACGGACGGTCCTTGTCGTGCACGAAGACGCACCCGAAGGATGACCCCGCGGTGGGCTCGCCCATCTGCCCGGACTGCTACGACTACCTCGGGCACGTCGTCTGGCAGTACCACGCTCCTGAGCTGTGGCGGCGCGCCATCCAGGACGTCAGCCGCCAACTCGCCGCCCGGCTCGGTGTACCGGTCTCGAAGGTCTCCAAGGTCGTCTCGCGGCAATACGGGCGAACCGCGGAGATGCAGGCCCGAGGTGCCGTGCACTTCCACGCACTCTTTCGCTTGGACGGGCCGCTGGACGAAGGGATCGGGGCAGCGTGCGGCGTGGGTGTGGACGTCATGGTGGAAGCCATCGAGGCGGCCTTCTCGAGAGCCCAAGTCCAGGCACCGCCGACGTTCGAGCACGACCTGACTCGAGTCCTGCGTTGGGGCGAGCAGATCGATATTCGCATCGTGCGGGAGGGAAACCGCACCGACGACCCGGACGCCCCGATCACGGGCGAGCAGGTGGCGGCGTATCTGGCGAAGTACTCCACCAAGGACACCTCCTTGGCGGTGCCTGACGGTGCGCACGTCCACCGGATCAAGCAGACCTGCGCAGAGGTCCACGAAGCGGCCATCCTTCGCGCCGAGAGTCGTCGAGCCGGTGAGGAGGTGGCAGTGCCGGTCGATTCCGAGGGCCGCGATCACTACGTGCTGATCGGCAAGTGGGCCAAGGAGCTCGGCTATCGGGGCCACTACTCGTCAAAGTCGCGGTGCTACAGCGTCACCTATCGGACATTGCGCCGGCGTCGGGCTCGGTTCCAGCAAGTCNAAGGAGCTCGGCTATCGGGGCCACTACTCGTCAAAGTCGCGGTGCTACAGCGTCACCTATCGGACATTGCGCCGGCGTCGGGCTCGGTTCCAGCAAGTCATGCAGGAAGAGACTGAGAGGGCCCAGCGCTCGGGGAAGCCCGTCGACGTCGAGGCAATCGAGCGGGCTCTCTTGGTTGAGGAGGACGAGTCCGAGACCTCGGTGGTCATCGGCATGTGGGAGTTCGTCGGCGTCGGGTGGTCCAACGAGGGCGAGGTCGAGATCGCCACGGCTGCAGCAGCTCGGGCTAGGGAGTACGCCCAGGTGCGAGCCGAGACGCGGAACTAGCCGAACAAGGGGAAGGTGAAGAGGATGAGTGCGGTTGAGCAGGATCTGGAGATGCCGGTCTATCTGACGACGGCGGAGCTGGCGAAGGTGACGAAGGTGGACCGATCGACGTTGTCGCGATGGCGCCAGCGCGGGGAAGGGCCTCGAGTGACGTGGTTGTCCTCGACGTGCCCGCGCTACCGGTGGGAGGACGTGGAGGACTGGCTGCGGAAGTCGGCGGCGTGAGATGACGGTCATCAAACGCAACGGGCGCTACTACGCGAAGTTGAAGTCCGGTCGCGAGTTCCTTGCCGGGCGAACCTTCGACACCCAGCGGGAGGCCAAAGCATGGCTGGCGCGCGAGCGTGCAGCCCTGGACGGGGGAGTGGACCCTCGAGCCGGGCGTGAACGGATGCGCGATGCCGTGCAGCGGTGGCTGGAGATCAGACGAACCACCGTCGCGGTCAAGACGCATCGGGCCGACAAGGACGTTGCCCGGTTGACGCCGCCGAGCCTGCTGGCGCTGCACCTCTCGGCCATCTCTGAGCGGGAGGTGAGCCGGGTCTTTGTGCAGCTGCTCGCCTCTGGCCTGGTCGAGTCATCGGTCGTGCGCTACCGGGSGAGCCTGTCCGCGTTCTTCGGGTGGTGCGTGCGGGAGAAGTTGATCGGCCAGAACCCGGTGACTCGGGTAAAGGTGCCCAAGGGCTCCGAGGAGCGCACCGAGATGCATCCCTTCACTGAGGATGAGCTCTGGGAGGTCTACGAGGCGTGCCGGTTGCGCAACGAGCGTCTGGCCAGCATTGTTCTCGTCCTGGGCTGGACCGGCCTGCGGTGGGGCGAGGCGCGAGCGATGACCGTCGGTGATGTCGTCGAGGTGCCCACTCCCGGTCTGATGGTCCGCCGCTCGAGGTCGGAGGGGATCGGCGTGAAGTCGACGAAGGGTCGGCGGTGGCGTCGGGTCCCGGTGCCTGACGGCATCCTCCCGTTCGTGCAGGACCTGGCCGATGGCAAGGCGAAGGGGGATCCGCTCTTCACCACCGATGCCGGCGGGCTGCTGAACCGTACGGCGGTGATCCGCACCCTCGACTGGAAGAAGACCGGCCACGGACGACGTCTGCATGACCTGAGGCACACGGCGGCGTGCCTGTGGCTTGCTCGAGGAGTCGACCTCGGGACGGTCCAGGCGTGGATGGGGCACGAGTCGGCGGCCACCACGAATCGGTACCTGCACTTCCTTGGAACGGCAGCCGATCGAGCAGGTCTCGACCGCCTGAATCTCGAGTGGGGGTACCAGGGGGGTACCAATGTCGAGGTGGACGGGGACCTGTCGTGACTGCTTTTGCCGTAGAACCGACGAAGCCCCCCGAGTTACCGGGGGGCTTGCGTGGAGCCGCCTGTCGGAATCGAACCGACGACCTTCTCATTACGAGTGAGACGCTCTAGCCGACTGAGCTAAGGCGGCGTGCGCCCGAGGACGCGAGGCACGAGTATACGGATCCGAGCCCGTGCGACGTAATCGACCCGGCTCAGGAGGCAGCGTCCTCCGCGGCAGGGGTCGCGATGCGCTCCAGGACGACCTCGGCGATGGTCTCGGGGTGGGTCTCCATGAGCCAGTGGCCGGTCTTCAGCTCGCGGGTGATCGCCAGCTCCGGCCGGTCGCCGGCTCGACGGCGCATCTCCTCGACCGTGTAGCTCGTCGACGCCTCGGCGAAGGCGGCGTCCTTGGTGCCCCACACGTATGCGGTGGGGATGACGCGGCGGTGCACGCTGCGGCGACGAGCCCCCTTCGCCCGGCGCTTGCGCCACATCAGGGTGGGGGAGAGGGCCGCCCGGTACCAGGCGAAGGTGCCCTCGGCGGCACCCGGCGTCTTCAACCGGCGAGCGTCGTACGCGGCGCGCTCGCGCGGCATGCCGATCTTCTCCAGGATCTGCTGGGCGAAGAGCCGGAAGAACAGCACCGGCAGCACCGGCAGCGCGAAGAGCGCCATGTACCAGCTGTGCTTGTGCTGCTCTCGGACGCGGAACCCGTGCGCCATCCCGGCGGGGCTCGGCGTCGACAGCACGGTCAGGGTCGCGACGCGCTCCGGCTGGCGTGCGGCGATCGCCCAGGCCAACGCTCCGCCCCAGTCGTGCCCGACGATGTGCGCCCGCTCGGCGCCGACCTCGTCGAGCAGCGCGACGACATCGGCGACCATCTGGGTGATCTCGTAGTCGAGGTGGTTGCCGGGACGGGCGCCGGGGGAGTAACCCCGCAGGTCGGGCGCGATGACCCGCACGCCGGTGGCGGTGAGCAGCGGCGTCACCCTGTCCCAGGCCGTCCGGTCCTGCGGCCACCCGTGCAGCAGGACAACGAGGTCCGCGCCCTCGGGACCGGAGTCGTCGACGTCGAAGGTCAGGCCGTCATGGGAGTAGTAGCGCACGACTCGAACCGTAGTTCATGTGTGCGGTTGGATTGGGGTGTGACCCCGCAGCGCTTCGTCTTCCACCACGAGTGGTCCCTGCCCGGACCGGCTGAGCCGGTCATCGACGCGCTCGCCGACATCGAGCACTACCCGCGGTGGTGGCCCCAGGTTCGATCGGTGGAGTCGCTCGATGTCATGTCCGGGCGGGCCCGGATCCGCAGCCTGCTGCCGGTCACCCTGCATCTCGTCCTCACCCGCGAGATCGAGGACCGCGAAGGGGGCCACCTGCGTGTTGCCCTCGACGGTGACCTCAGCGGGTGGGCCCAGTGGTCGGTCGCCACGAGCGGGGAGATGACGACGGCGACCTTCGACCAAGAGGTGAGGGTCGCCGCCCGGTTGTCCCGGGCGGCGACCCTCGCGCCTGCTGTCCTGCGAGCCAACCACGCGTGGATGATGCGGCAGGGCCGCCACGGGTTGGCTCAGGAGATCACTCGCTGTCGCTGAGCGGGTTCTCCTTGGTCGCGAGCTCGTCGCGTGCCCGGGCAGCGGCGGCCTTGATGTCTTCCTCCGAGTGGGTCACGTCCTTCTGGGGCGTGTGACCGGCCGGCATGTTCCAGCGGGCAGTGCTCATGCCATTGGCCTTGGCGCGCTCGATGGCCTCGCGGACGGTCTGCTCGGCCTCCTCGCGGCCGACCCAGTGGGCGCCCTCGACGGACTTGCCGGGCTCGAGGTCCTTGTAGGTCTCGAAGAAGTGCTGGATCTCGAGGCGGTCGAACTCGCTGATGTCCTCGAGGTCCTTGATGTTCTCCTTGCGCGGGTCACCCGCGGGCACGCACAGGACCTTGTCGTCGCCACCGGCCTCGTCACGCATGTGGAACATGCCGATCGGCCGGGCGCGCACGAGGCAACCGGGCCAGGTCGGCTCGTCGAGGAGGACGAGCACGTCGAGCGGGTCGCCGTCCTCGCCGAGGCTGTCCTCGACATAGCCGTAGTCGCTCGGGTAGGCCATGGAGGTGAAGAGCATGCGGTCGAGGCGGATGCGCCCGGTGGCGTGGTCGACCTCGTACTTGTTCTTCTGGCCCTTCGGGATCTCGATGGTGACGTCGAACTCCACAGGTGTACCTCTTGTCCGTGATGGGTGAACTACTCTCGAGGCCAGTGTTCCACCACCACCGCCAAAACACCGCAGGGGGCCACGCGTGCGACGCGCTCTGATCGCCGTGACCTCTGTCGCAGCCCTGGTCGTCGGCTACGGCGTGGCCGATGCGCATGACCGGGTCCCGGGCGTGCTGACCATCGACGAGGCCGTCTCCGAGCAGGTCCCGCGGCCCGTCGAGCCGTCCGTGGTCCTGCCCCCGGCGTCCAAGAGCGCTCCAGCCCCGACGGAGGTCGGCCTCACCCGCGCCCTGCGCGCGGACGTGCGCAACAAGCAGCTGGGCCCGCGCGTCGGTGTCGTCGTCCGCGACGCGCTGACCGGCGAGACCCTCTACTCCCGGGGCGAGGACCGCCCCCAGACACCCGCCTCGACCGCCAAGCTGCTCACGGCCGCCGCGGTGGCCGAGCGTGCCGATCTCAGCACGACCATGACCACCACGGTCGTGCGTGGCGAGGACGACGAGCTCGTCCTCGTCGCCTCCGGAGACACGATGCTCGCCAAGGGCGCGGGCGATCCGACCAAGGTCGAGGGCCGTGCCGGTCTGGCTGACCTGGCCAAGCAGGTCGCCACCTCCCTGGGGACGAAGGGGGGAGCCCGCCTCTCCCTTCGCCTCGACGCCACGTACGCGGCCGGCGAGCGCTACGCCCCGACCTGGGACATGGCCGACGTCGCGGCCGGCTACACCCAGGGTGTGTCGATGGTGGGACTCGCCGGTGACCGGCCCGAGCCCTTCCGGCCCTCGCCCAGGTTCCCGGAGAAGGCCGTCCTCAAGGCCTTCGCGGCGCAGCTGAAGAAGGCGGGCGTCAAGGTCACCGTCGACGACTCCGCGGCGTCGTGGAAGCAGGCTGCCCCGCAGGGCGCCGAGCAGCTCGGGGCCGTCGAGTCGGCGCCCCTCGGTGACGTGCTCGCACTCGCGCTCGACGACAGCGACAACGCCCTGACCGAGAACGTGGCGCGACAGGCTGCGGTCGCCGACGGCGCGGGCGCCTCCTTCGCCGAGGTGACCGCCTGGGTGAGGGCCACCCTCGAGAGTGCCGGGATCGACCTCACCGGGGTCAGGCTCAAGGACAACTGCGGCCTCAGCTCAGGGCAGCTCGTGCCGGCGCGGGTCACCTCAGATGTCATGCAGCTGGGCATCACCGGATCAGCACGGACGATGAGTCTCGTGCTGTCGGAGCTGCCGATCGCCGGGCTGACCGGGACCTTGCACGAGCGCTTCCAGACCAGTTCCTCGCACGCCGCCGCGGGCATCGCCCGGGCCAAGACCGGCACCCTCACCGGCACCTCGGCGCTGGCCGGGACGACGACGACGCAGGAGGGGCGACTGCTGTCCTTCGTGATCGTCGCCGATCGCGTCCCGTCGACGACGGGCACGCTCGGCGCTCGGGCCGGCCTCGACCAGATCGTCGCCGACCTGACGGCCTGCGGCTGCCGCTGATCAGTCCGCTCGGCGCACTGCCCCCGACATCGCGGGTTGGGCGAAGGGGGTCTGCTCCGTAGTGTGGGCCCGTGACCCAATACGTGGACTGGAAGTTCGCCAAGACCGCAGGCGCGCGGCTCGTCCCGCCCGGGCCCGACGTGAGCCACGACGAGGCAGCCGAGACGGTCGCCGAGATCCGCGAGCTCGCAGCCGCAGCAGTCGCACCCGTCGCGGCCACCTCGCGGCTGACGGCACCCGGGGACGCGCCGGCCCCGCTGGTCGTCGACCGGCCGACGTGGATCGAGGTCAACGCCGACTCCATGGCAGCGCTGCTCGACCCCGCGATGCAGGCCATGGCGAGCCGCAAGAGCAAGGAACCGTGGGGGCCGGCCCAGGCCATCGGGTCCAAGCTCACCGGTGCCGAGGCCGGCGGCATGCTCGCCTTCCTCTCCACCAAGGTCCTGGGGCAGTACGACATCGCGCCCGACGGCACCCCGGCACTCCTGCTCGTCGCGCCCAACATCGTGACGACCGAGCGTGACCTGTCCGTCGTGCCACGAGACTTCCGCTTCTGGGTCTGCCTCCACGAGGAGACCCACCGGGTGCAGTTCACCGCGGTGCCGTGGCTGCGCGGTCACATCATCGACAGTGCCCGGAACCTCGCCGGTGACCTCATGCCGGATGCCGAGTCCCTGAAGTCGCGCCTCGAGCAGATGGCCACCCAGGTGCCCCGCGTGCTCAGCGGCGACGGTCAGGGCCTGGCCGAGCTGGTCATCACCCCCGAGCAGCGTGAGCGCATGGCCGAGGTCACCGCCGTGATGTCCCTCCTCGAGGGCCACGCCGATGTCGTCATGGACGACGTGGGCCCCGATCACGTGCCGACGGTGGCGACCATCCGCGAACGCTTCACCACGCGCCGCAAGGGTGCCGGAGCCGCAGACCGCCTGCTGCGTCGCCTGCTCGGTCTCGAGGCCAAGATGCGCCAGTACCGGGACGGCGCCGTCTTCGTCCGCGAGGTGCAGGACACGGTCGGTGTCGACGGCTTCAACGCCGTCTGGACCTCTCCCGAGACCCTGCCGACCGCCCTCGAGATCACCGAGCCCGCCGCCTGGGTGCGCCGGGTCCACGGCTGAGGTGGGTGCCGGTCACCCCTCCCAGGCCGACTGCCGAAGGGGGGTCCGTGCGGTCCTCGCCGGGCTCCCGGCCGGCTCGCTGGTGCTCGCCGCGGTCAGCGGTGGCACCGACTCCCTGGCCCTCGCGGGGGCACTGGCCGCAGAGGGATCAGCCCACGACGTGACCGTCGGAGCGATCGTCGTCGACCACGGGCTCCAGGAGGAGTCCGCCGACACGGCCGTGCTCGCCGCCCAGCAGTGCGCGGACCTCGGGCTCGCCCCGGTCGCTGTCGTGCAGGCCGTCGTCACGACCTCCGGCGACGGGATGGAGGCCGATGCCCGCGACGCGCGGTACTCCGCGCTCGCCGAGACCGCCGCAGCGATGGGGGAGGAGCACCCCGCCCACGTCGTCCTGCTCGGTCACACCCGTGACGACCAGGCCGAGCAGGTGCTGCTCGGCCTCGCCCGTGGCTCCGGCGCCCGGTCGCTCGCCGGGATGGCGGACCTCGTCGTGCGGGAGGGGACTCCCTTCGTCCGGCCCTTGCTGCACCTGCCCCGCACGACGACCGAGCAGGCCTGCGCGGCATGGGGGCTCGTGGCGTGGGAGGACCCGATGAACTCCGACCGGGCCTACACCCGAGTGCGTGCCCGGCAGGCACTCGCGGCCCTCGAGGAGGATCTCGGTCCGGGACTCGCCGAGGCGTTGGCGCGCAGCGCCGACCTGCTGCGCGACGACGCCGACCTGCTCGACGACCTCGCCGAGCAGGCCCTGCCCGACGACGACCCGGCCGGCATCCCGGTGACGGACCTCGTCGAGCTGGCCCCCGCCCTTCGCTCACGGGTGTGGCGTCGGCTCCTCGTGCGGGCCGGTGCGCCGGCGGGGGCCCTCAGCGCCGCGCACGTCGCCGGCTGCGACCGCCTCGTCACCGACTGGCACGGCCAGGGCCCCCTCCACCTGCCCGGCGACCTGCGGGTGCGTCGAGCCGACCACCGGGTGCACATCGGGCGCACACCTGGTGGACAATGAGACCGGCCCGACCCGACAAAGGAGAGCTGTGGACTCCAAGGACATCCAGGACGACCTCGTCGAGGTCCTCATCACCGAGGACCAGATCCAGGCGAGGCTCGCGGAGCTCGCCACCGAGGTCTGGGAGCACTACCAGGGCAAGGACGTGCTGCTGGTCGGCGTCCTGAAGGGCGCCGTCATGGTGATGGCCGACTTCATGCGCCACCTGCCCGGCTCGGCACCCATGGACTGGATGGCGGTCAGCTCCTACGGCTCCGGGACCAAGTCCTCCGGTGTCGTGCGCATCCTCAAGGACCTCGACACCGACATCAGCGGCAAGCACGTGCTGATCGTCGAGGACATCATCGACTCCGGCCTGACGCTGTCGTGGATCCGCGCCAACCTCGACTCCCGCTCGCCCGCGTCCGTCGAGATCCTCACGCTGCTGCGCAAGCCCGAGGCCGCCAAGGTCGAGATCGACACCCGCTGGGTCGGCTTCGACATCGCCAACGAGTTCGTCGTCGGTTACGGCCTCGACTACGCCGAGGGCTACCGCAACCTGCGCGATGTCGCGACGCTCGCGCCGCACGTGTACTCGTAGGTCGCCACTCGTCGTCGCTCGCCGCTCGTCGTCGCGGTCACGAGCTGCGAACGGCGCTGGGGATGAAGCCCCGCTCGTCGGTCCCCGCCTCGCGTGATCGTGAGGCGGGGCTTCATCCTTGAGTCGCGCCGCCCCGCACCTCGTGCCGCTCCCGTCATGGGTCCCGCGGTCGCGCGCCGCCCCGCACCTCGTGCCCGCCTCAGGTCGGTCACTCGCGTCCGTGGGAACCCGTGGGAACACCTCCGCGCAGGTGGTCGTTGGTCTGGTGACCGCTCGATGCCGGGGTTCAGGTAGTTTCGTCCTGATGTCCCCGCTGTCGCTGGGGTCGCCACGTCGTCGAGTCAGGAAGTCCGGGAAGCCCCGTACCCGTATGAACGCCAAGAAGATCTTCCGCGCACCCGCATTCTGGGCACTGCTGCTCATCGCAGTCTTCGTCCTGATGTTCACGACGCGAAACAGCAACGAGTACTCGCGCGTGGACACGTCTGCCGCCGAAAAGCTCGTGACCACGGGCAAGGTCAAGGACGCCCACTTCACGACCGACAACCTCTTGCAGCTCGACCTCAAGGACGGGGAGACCTACTCCGACGGTGAGTCGGTCAAGGACGCCACGAAGGTCGAGACCGAGTTCATCGACGCGCGGGCAGGTCAGATGCTCAACCTCGTCGAGAAGAACGTCGACGGGGTGCAGAACGACACGGTCGAGACGCCGAGCGTCTGGTCGAGCCTGCTCTTCTCGCTGCTGCCCCTCGTGCTGCTCGTGGGCCTCTTCTGGTTCATCCTCAGCCAGGCCCAGGGCGGCGGCTCCAAGGTCATGCAGTTCGGCAAGTCCAAGGCCAAGCTCGCCAGCAAGGACACCCCCAAGGTGACCTTCAGCGACGTGGCCGGTGCCGACGAGGCCGTCGAGGAGCTGCACGAGATCGTCGAGTTCCTCCGCGAGCCCAGCAAGTTCCTCGCGGTGGGCGCCAAGATCCCCAAGGGCGTGCTGCTCTACGGCCAGCCCGGTACCGGTAAGACCCTGCTGGCGCGCGCCGTCGCGGGCGAGGCCGGCGTGCCCTTCTACTCCATCTCCGGCTCGGACTTCGTCGAGATGTTCGTCGGTGTCGGTGCCAGCCGCGTGCGCGACCTCTTCGAGCAGGCCAAGGCCAACTCCCCGGCGATCATCTTCGTCGACGAGATCGACGCCGTGGGACGTCACCGCGGCGCCGGCATGGGTGGCGGCCACGACGAGCGGGAGCAGACGCTCAACCAGCTGCTCGTCGAGATGGACGGCTTCGACGTCAAGACCAATGTCATCCTCATCGCGGCGACCAACCGCCCCGACATCCTCGACCCGGCGCTGCTGCGCCCGGGCCGCTTCGACCGGCAGATCGCCATCGAGAACCCCGACATGATCGGTCGCCACCGCATCCTCGAGGTGCACGCGGCCGGCAAGCCGATGGCCCCCGGCGTCGACCTGCTCACCGTCGCCCGTCGCACCCCCGGCATGACCGGCGCCGACCTGGCCAATGTCCTCAACGAGGCAGCGCTCCTCACGGCCCGTCTCGACAAGCAGTTCATCGACGACGAGATCCTCGACGAGGCCATCGACCGCGTCATCGCCGGCCCGCAGAAGCGCACCCGGATCATGAGCGCCCAAGAGCGCAAGATCACGGCTTACCACGAGGGTGGGCACGCGCTCGTGGCCGCGGCGATGAACCACACCGCTCCGGTCACGAAGATCACGATCCTCCCGCGTGGCCGCGCTCTCGGCTACACGATGGTCATGCCGCTGGATGACAAGTACTCGACCACGCGCAACGAGATCCTCGACCAGCTCGCCTACGCCCTCGGCGGTCGCGTCGCGGAGGAGATGATCTTCCACGACCCGTCCACCGGTGCGTCCAACGACATCGAGAAGGCCACGGGCATGGCCCGCAAGATGGTCACCGAGTTCGGCATGAGCGAGAAGATCGGTGCGGTCAAGCTCGGCCAGTCCAGCGGCGAGGTCTTCCTCGGCAAGGACATGGGCCACCAGCGCGACTACTCCGAGGAGGTCGCGGGGATCATCGACCACGAGGTCCGACGATTCATCGAGGCCGCCCACGACGAGGCCTGGCACGCGCTCAACGACAACCGCGACGTCCTCGACGCTCTCGTGCTGGAGCTGCTCGAGCACGAGACGCTCAACACCAAGGACCTCGAGGTCGTCTTCGCCGACGTGCGCAAGCGTCCCAAGCGCCCGACGTGGCTGAGCAGCGAGTACCGCACCATCTCCGACATCCCGCCGGTCCTCACACCCGCCGAGCAGGCCGCCATGCGCGCCCGTGACGGCGAGCAGCGCCAGACCGGGGCGTCGCAGGGCGACCCCGGCATCACCGAGGCCATCGACCGCGCCGCCGAAGAGGGCGCGACGATCCCGGCGGACGAGGCGGACGAGCGTCCCGCCACCGAGATCCGTCAGGTCGCACCGGGCGAGGCCGTCGACGGCGACGACCAGGGACGCGGCTGACCGATGGCCGATGTCGACCTGGACCGCATCGAGGCGGCCGTGCGCGAGATCCTGATCGCGGTGGGTGAGGACCCTGACCGCGACGGTCTCGTCGAGACCCCGGCCCGGGTGGCCCGCTCCTACGCCGAGGTCTTCGCCGGGCTGCGGGCCGAGCCGGCCGAGCTGCTCTCGACGACCTTCGACATCGATCACGACGAGCTCGTCATCGTGCGCGACATCGAGCTCTACTCCACCTGCGAGCACCACCTCGTCCCCTTCCACGGGGTGGCGCACGTCGGGTACACCCCGGGGCCGAGCGGCAAGGTGACGGGGCTGTCCAAGCTCGCGCGCCTGGTCGACATGTTTGCCAAGCGACCGCAGGTGCAGGAGCGGCTGACGAGCCAGATCGCCGACGCGCTCGTCGAGCACCTCGACGTCGCCGGCGTCATCGTCGTCGTCGAGGCCGAGCACCTGTGCATGTCGATGCGCGGGGTGCGCAAGCCGGGGGCCAAGACGATCACCTCCGCCGTCCGCGGCCAGCTGCGGGACTCCACCACCCGCGCCGAGGCGATGGCACTGCTCGCCGGGGCCGCTCGGTGACCCACCCGGTCCTCGCACGGATCGCGACTGCCCACGGGCGGCCCGGACCGGTCGTGATGGGGGTCGTCAACGTCACGCCCGACTCCTTCAGCGACGGTGGTCGCTGGATCGAGACCGATGCCGCGATCGCCCACGGTCACCAGCTGGTCGCCGAGGGCGCCACGGTCGTCGACGTCGGCGGGGAGTCCACCAGGCCCGGTGCGCAGCGCCCCTCCGAGGCCGAGGAGCTGCGACGGGTCGTGCCCGTCGTCAAGGCCCTCGCGGCCGACGGCATCGCCGTCTCCGTCGACACCATGCGCGCCCGCGTGGCCGAGGCCGCCCTCGAGGCAGGCGGCGTCATCATCAACGACGTGAGCGGGGGCCTCGCCGACCCGGCGATGCCGGCCCTGGTCGCGGCGAGCGGCGCTCCCTTCGTCGTCATGCACTGGCGAGGTCACGCACATGACATGCAGACCAAGGCCGAGTACGCCGATGTCGTCGCAGAGGTCTGCGCCGAGATGATCGCGCGGGTCGACATGCTGCTGGCAGCAGGAGCCTCGCGGGATCAGCTCGTCCTCGATCCCGGCATCGGATTTGCCAAGACGGCCGAGCACAACTGGCACCTGCTCGCCGGCCTCGAGCGGGTCGTCGACCTCGGGTACCCGGTGCTCCTCGGTACCTCGCGCAAGGGTTTCCTGGGCAGCGTGGGGCGTGCGCCGGGTGAGGAGCGTCCCCTCGACGCCCGGGCCGTCGTCACGGCCGCCACGAGCGCACGAGCGGCCCGCGCCGGCGTGTGGTGCGTCCGCGTGCACGACGTGAGCGCCACGGTCGACGCGATCGACGTCGCCACGGCCCTCGGCGAGGTCCAGCCGTGAGTGACCGGATCAGCCTGCTCGGTGTCCGCGCCCGCGGGTTCCACGGTGTCCTCGCCGACGAGAAGCGCGACGGCCAGGACTTCGTCATCGACGTCGTCCTCCACATCGACCTCCTGCCCGCCGGGACCACCGATGACCTGGCTCTGACGATCAACTACGCGGAGGTCGGCGCCGACGTCGTCCGCCGCATCGAGGGCCCCTCGCTCGACCTGATCGAGTCCCTCGCCGAGCAGGTCGCCGGCGACGCGCTGTCCCGACCCGGCGTGCGCAGCGTCGAGGTCACCGTGCACAAGCCGTCAGCGCCGGTCGGCGTCCCTTTCGGCGATGTCGCGGTCACCATCGAGCGCACCCGGGCCGTCCCGGTCGTCATCGCCCTCGGGGCCAACCTCGGGGACGCGCCCGGCACCCTCCAGCGCGCCATCGACGACCTTGGTGACGCCGTGCAGTCGGTGCGCAGAGCCCCCTTCGTCAGCACGGATCCGGTCGGTGGACCCGACCAGCCGCGATACACCAACACCGTCCTCCTCGCGACGACCGCGCTGGCCCCGCACGAGCTGCTGGCCCGGCTGCACGCCGTCGAGGCGCGTCACGGACGCGTCCGCGAGGTGCGGTGGGGCGCCCGCACGCTCGACCTCGACCTGATCCAGTACGGCGACCCGGCATCGGGCGCCGATGTCGTGAGTGACGACCTGCTGCTCACCCTCCCGCACCCGCGGGCGCACCAACGCGGATTCGTGCTCCAGCCGTGGTCGCGGGTCGATCCCGATGCGGTCCTGCGCGTCGGTGACCGGGTCGTGCCGGTGGTCGAGCTGCTCGCTGGCGTCGACGCGAGCGACATCGAGGACGTCTGATGCTCGACAGGGGACTGAGGTTGTCGACGGTGGCCACAGTGGTCGCCGCAGCCGGGGTGCTCAGCTGGGCCGGTGGTCGCTGGTGGATCGCCGGGGGTCACGCGCCGATGCGTGTCGGGTGGCTGGCCGGCGTGCTGCTGCTGGGCATGGGGCTCGTGGTGGTCGCGGCCGGTCGCCGGATGTGGCGGATGCGCAGAGGGCAGGGCCACGTCGAGCCGCTCGTCGCCGCGCGCGTCCTCGGGCTGGCCCAGGCGAGCGCGCTCACCGGAGCGGTCATCGCCGGGCTGGACCTCGGTCAGGCTCTCGCGCTGGCGCCCGACGCAGGCTTTGCCGGGCGGGGTGGGCTCGCCCTGAGATGGGCGGTCGGCGGAGCCGGGGCGCTGGCACTGGTCGCGGCGGGTCTGCTCGTGCAGTCGTGGTGCCGCCTCGACGACGATGACGACGAGGACCAGTCGCGCTCGGGAGTCAGCTGACCATCTGGTCGGCCCAGACGACCCAGTTGCCTTCGTAGTGACCGCCGCTCAGCGGAGTCCCGGGGTCGCAGGTGATCAGGCGCAGGACCGGCTTGGGGTTGTCCCAGTCCCAGATCGTGTCGTCCTTGGGGACGCCCGTCTTGGGAGCCGCCTCGGAGCGGGTGATCTTGAACTTCACCTGGCTGCCCGAGCCGTAGGTGACGGTGACCAGGTCACCGAGCTTGACGCTCGGCAGGTTCCAGAAGACATCGGGGTTGCCGCCGTGGTTGATGTGCCCGACGAGGATGCTGGCGCCCTTGTGGCCCGGCTTGGGCCAACCCGGCTCGGCATACCAACCTGCGGTGCCGAAGGGGGGAGCCAGCACCTTCTGCGCATCGAGCTTGGTCGGCCCGAGGCTCGCGTCGACGAGCTCGCGTCCGCCCGAGGTCACCTGGACCCGGGTCGGGCTCCCGGGTGGCGCCTGCACCGCGGGTGCAAGAGCGCTCGCGCTCGAGGAGCTGCTCGTGGACGTCGAGGCACTCGTCGAGGACGAGGTCTTCTTCTTCGAGGTCTTCTTCGCAGTCGTCGTCGTCGACGACGGAGTCTGCGAAGTCGGCATGATGCTGCTGGGGGGCACATAGGTGCCGGGCGAGACGGTGGCCTCGTCGTCCTGCTGCGTGGTCCACCAGGTGCCTGCGGCGACGCCACCGCCGAGGAGCACGGCGGTGGCCGCGGCGAGGACCGCCGTCGTAAGGCGGTACCGCTTGCGGTCCCGCCACCGCTGACGGCGCGTCGGTGGGGTCGTCACAGGTGTCCTCCTGGTGCTCGCGAGCGGCTCACGGGGTGGAACGCGCGAAGGGGGCGTGAAGTTCCCCCTGCCTCAACGGTACGGGCCGCCGGGTGCGGGAGTGATCCCGACCCGACGGCCCGTACCTTCAGTCACTGACGAGGGTCAGCGGTGCGACCTCAGTGCTGGGCGCCCTGGCGGCGACGCGCCAGGACGATCGAGCCCGCGCCCGCACCGGCGAGCAGGGCCCCGCCGAGGAGGAAGGCGGCCGTGTTGTTGCCGGCCGGCTCCTGGACGCGGGTGAAGCCGTCGGTCTGGACGACGCCCGGGGTCTCGGGACCCGTCGGAGCGTTGTCGTCACCGTCGTCGGTGCTGGTCTCGCTGTCGTCGGGGTTGACCCAGGGGGCGTAGTACTCGACGTTGCAGCCGCTGTCGGAGACGGAGCCGTCGTTGCCGTCAGCGTCGACGCAGTCCTGCGACACGATGCGCACGTAGCCGGTGCCCTCGGCGAACGAGAACTCCTTGGTGTTGGAGCCCTCGGTGACGTCCCAGCTGATGGTGCGCAGGACCTTCTTGTCCGCGTCGAGCAGGACGACGTCGATCGTGCCGGCATGGTCGGCCGTGCCGGTGATCGAGAAGTGCTTCTGGTCCGACGTGATCGGCAGGCTGCTCGGCTCGTCGAACCAGTCGTCGACCTCCACGGTCGGCTCCGGGGTGGTGGGCTCCGGGGTGGTGGGCTCCGGGGTGGTGGGCTCCGGGGTGGTGGGCTCCGGGGTGGTGGGCTCGTCGGTGACCGTGACCGTGTCGATGACCTTGCTACCCGAGTTCGGGACGTAGGTGCAGATCGACGCGATCGGGCTCAGGGTCCCGGTCTCGCCCGCGGCGTTGAAGCCGTGGAAGGTCGTGTTGAAGGTGTCAGGGGCGCTCACGGTGTAGCTGCCGGCCTGCGCGATCGCCGTCGACTGGGCCGTGCCAGTGATCGGCAGGTCGGGGGTGGAGTCCGTCACCCAGGTGCCGTTGGTGAAGATCGTGGTGCGCGGGATGGTCAGGTCGGTCGTGAAGTCGGCGCTGTCCGTGCCGTTGCTGATCGTGGCGACGACGCCCGGGATGTCCGCGGACACGTCCTCCCAGGCGAGAGCCCCCGCCATGCCGTTGGAGATGTTCTCGTTGAGCGTGACAGTGCCGCTCGGCGTGATCGTCAGGGCCTCGCCTGTGGTGGCGGTCTCCGGGGCGTCGGTGTCGAGCGTGACGTCCAGGACCTGCGGCCCGAGCGGAGTGGTGCACGAGTACTGCATCGTGGCGGCGGCCTGCGCCGGCACGGCCGTGGCGAGGCCCATCATGCCGAGTCCGGTGACGAGTGCTGCGCCCGCTGAAATGCGGGTCTTGAGGCGGTTGGCCATGTGTGATTTCCCCTTGAAGCTGTCCCTGCGGCCCCAGTGGCAGGCGCCGTCGCAGTGAAACTTACCGACTGCTGAGAAGGTACTCAAGGTTTTCTCAGACTTTTGTCAGCAGGCGGTCTTCAAGACACCGTCGACGGGCCGCCGTACCCATCTCGGCGCCTACTTGTCGACGTCCCCCACCACGAAGAACATCGAGCCCAGCACGGACACCATGTCGGCGACGAGGCAGCCGGGCAGCAGCTCGCGCAGGACCTGCACGTTGTTGAAGGAGGCCGAGCGCAGCTTCAACCGCCACGGAGTCTTCTCGCCGCGGGAGACGAGGTGGTAGCCGTTGAGGCCCAGAGGGCCCTCGGTCGAGGTGTACCGCTCGCCCTCAGGCACCTTGAGCACCTTGGGCAGGCGCTGGTTGATCGGTCCCCGCTCGAGGGAGCGCAACCGCTCCACGCACGCGTCGGCGAGATCGAGACTCACATGGGTCTGCTCCAGCAGGACCTCCAGCCGGGCCAAGGAGTCGCCTGCGGTGCGGGTGACGACCCGGCCGGGCCCCCCTTCGCCGAAGAGCTCGCCGTAGGACAGGTAGGGAGCATCACGACGCAGGTCCATGTCCACACCGCTCGCCCGGGCGATGGGCCCGGAGACCCCGTAGGCGCAGGCGAGCTCAGCGGGCAGGACGCCGATACCGCGGGTGCGCCCGTCAAGGATCTCGTTGCCGACGATCAGCGACTCGAGCTGCGGCATACGGGCGCGCACCGCGGCGACCGCCACGGCCACCCGGTCCAACCACCCGGCCGGCAGGTCCTCCTTGAGCCCGCCGACGCGGTTGAACATGAAGTGCATCCGCCCGCCGGAGATCTCCTCCATGACGGCCTGGATCTCCTCGCGCTCGCGGAAGGAGTAGAAGATCGGCGTCATCGCGCCGAGCTCGAGGGGGTAGGAGCCCAGGAACATCAGGTGGTTGAGCACCCGGTTGAGCTCGGCGAGCAGGGTCCGCGCCCAGGTGGCCCGCTCGGGCACCTCCATGCCGAGCATCGCCTCGACGCCCAGCACGACACCGAGCTCGTTGGCGAAGGCCGAGAGCCAGTCGTGCCGGTTGGCCAGGACGGTGATCTGGCGATAGTCGCGCACCTCGAAGAGCTTTTCGGCGCCACGGTGCATGTAGCCGACGATCGGGTCCGCCGAGATGATGCGCTCGCCGTCCAGGACGACCCGCAGACGCAGGACCCCGTGGGTCGCGGGGTGCTGCGGGCCGATGTTGAGCACCATGTCGGCACTCGCGAGGGAGCCGTCGCCCACCCCGACGTCGAGGGTCCGGGTGCCGTCGGGGCCCGGTGCGCTCGTCATGCCCGCCAGTATGCGTCAGCCCGGCACGCGGAGGGCGGTTTGGCACGATGGCCGGATGGCACGCGCGACGCGACGAGCAGGTGCGGGGCTGGTGGCCCTGACGCTCGGTCTCGGCCTGCTCGGTGGCTGCTCCGACACCTACGGCGAAGGGGAGAGCGCCACCGGTGTCGCGGCGGTCGAGTCCCCAGCGGTGCTGGACCCGTGGTTCGAGGCGGTAGGACGCGACGACCGCGCCGCGGCCCGCGTCGTGGTCCTCGGCGACTCCGTCAGCGAGGGGTACGGGCTGAGTGACCACCTGGAGCGGCGCTGGCTCGATCGGGTGCAGGCAGGACTGCGCACGCGGTCAGGCACGTCCGGCTGCCCGACGAGCGCCGGTGGGTGGTACGGCACCACCTCGCTGATACCCACGGACTACCGGGCACCGACACTGCCCGACCCGCTCGTCACGGGCCCGACCGAACCTGCCCCCACGCTGGGACCGGGGGGACGAGGACGCACCCTCGAGCCCGGCGGCGCGATCACCTGGACCGTCACGGCTGACTCCGTGGACATCGGCTATCGCACCCGATTCGCCGGCGGCCCCTTGCGCATCGAGATCGACGGGACCGTCCCCGCGCACGGCCTGGCGGTTCCTACCGACACCGACCCGAGGGCCGAACGCAAGGTGTGGTCGTCCGGCGACCTCGGCCCCGGAACCCACACCGTGACAGTGCGCAATGCCCTCCCGGCGACGAGCCCGACGTGGGCCACGGTCACGGACCTCACCCCCTTCCGCGGGGACCGGGACCGCTGCGTGCACGTCCTCGACGCCTCTCGGTCGGGGGTGTCGGCGCAGACGATCGCCCGGACGCCGACCTATCTCAGGGACTCGCTCTCCCTCGACCCCGATCTGCTCCTCGTGGCACTGGGGTTCAACGACCTGCGCGCGGACATCCCGGCTGCGCAGTTCGGCAGCAGCCTCGACTCGCTCGTCCAGCAGGCGCGCGGCATGGGGTACGAGGGCCCGATCCTGCTCGTCGGCTGGTTCGCCCCTCAGCACGTGCCGGGCCAACCCGCATGGTCGGCGTACCTCCGACAGATGCAGGCCAGGACGGTGCACGAAGGGGTGAGCTTCGTCGACCTGTCGGCGGTGCTCCCACCGGCTGACCCGAGCTCGCGATACTTCATCGACGGGCTGCACCCGTCGGCAGCCGGGCAGCCGCTGATCGCCGCCAGCCTGACCGAGATCCTCGCGCCGAACGGGGAGAAGGCCACCACGGGTGGCGCCTCATCCGACGCGTCGTAGGGCCCAGAGGAAGTCGCCGGCCCCTGATCCCGTGAGTGCCGAAGCGTGCGACGCAGCGGCGAGACCGGCGAGGTAGCGGGCCGGGTCGGTGCTGGCCAGCTCGAGCGGCGGCCGCGCGCCGTCGACCCCCAGCTCGCGCAGCAGATCCCGCTGGGTGCGCAGCTCGTCCGCACCGAGGGAGTCCATCGCCACGTGGGCGGTCACATCGCAGCTCCCGTCGGGCACCGGGGGACAGGCGCTGCCCTCGGCGAACCCGATGAGGGTCCCTGCGGTCGGGCGAGCGGCCACGGTGTGGCCGTAGTCGATGGCCACCACCAGCCCGGAGCCGGTGCGGGCGACCAGGGCGTCGAAGGCGGCGTCGCGGGTCCGGCCCACCTCGACCCGGTCGCCGGACGCGCGGGGGCCGGGCCAGCGCGTGTCGGACCACGCCCGGTCCTCGTCGGGGAGAGGGCCGCCGAGGGTCTCGATCCCGTCCTCGTCGACGAGGACGGTGCGCAGCACGCCGTCCTCGTCCGCCTCGGCGATCGGGCAGGGCACGACGTCGAGCCACTCGTGAGCGAGGACGAGCGCCTGTGCGGGGGAGTCGAGATCTGGCAGCTCTGCGCCGCCCGGTGAGCGCACCCACTCGATGCGCTTCGGGAGGTCGGCGGGTCGGTCGACCACGTCGACGCCGACCAACCGCACCGATGGATCTGCTTGTGCAGCAAGGCTGCCCAGCAGCTCGCCGCGCCCGCAGGCGACGTCGACGATCGTCGTGAGTGACTCCCTTCGCGCCAGCTCGAGGAGGGCGCCGGCCAGCAGGTCGGCGGCTGGCCCCTGGGCGGAGGTGGCGAAGTGGCCCGCCGGCCCCTCCGGGCGCCGGTAGAAGCCCGCCTCGCCGTACAGGGCCTCGCCCCACGCCTGCTCCCACGTCCGCACCATGCGCACGACCTTAAGGAGATGCGGCCTGGAATGCGCACGACCACAAGGAGATGCGGAAGGGGGGAGGACTGGCCGGGCGGGTACCGTCTGGCCGGTGAGCATCCCCGCCCCACCACCGATCCCCGCCCGACCGACCCTGCGGATCGGGGTCGTCGGCGCCGGTCGGGTCGGCGCCGTCCTCGGCGCGTCACTGCGCTCCGCGGGCCACGAGGTCGTCGCCGTCTCGGCCGTCTCCGAGGAGTCGCGCGATCGCGCCGACCTGCTGCTGCCGGGGGTGCCCGTGCTGCCCGTGCCCGAGGTCGTCCAGGCTGCCCAGCTCGTGATCCTCGCCGTCCCCGACGACGCCCTGACCGACCTCGTCGCCGGACTGCACGCCACGGACACCTGGGTGACCGGGCAGCTCGTGGCCCACACCTCGGGCAGGCACGGGCTGGCCCCCTTCGCCCCGGTGGCCGACCGGCTGCTCCCGATGGCGATCCACCCGGCCATGACCTTCACGGGGACCAGCCTCGACCTGCACCGGCTGACCGAGTGCTGCTTCGGCATCACCACACCGGAGGCGCTGCGTCCCGTCGCCGAGGCGCTCGTCGTCGAGATGGGCGGCGAGCCGGTCTGGGTGCCTGAGGAGTCCCGCGGTCGCTACCACGCGGCGCTGGCCCACGGCAGCAACCACCTGGTCACCCTCGTCGCCCAGGCGATGGAGATCCTGCGCTCGGCCGGCATCGACCCTGCGGACCGCGTCCTGCGCCCACTTCTCCAGGCCAGCCTGGACAACGCGCTCTCCTCCGGGGACGGGGCGCTCACCGGTCCCGTCGCACGGGGTGACGCGGGTACCGTGGCGGCGCACCTGAGCGAGCTGTCCACCCTCTCGGAGGACATCGCCCCCGCCTACCGGGCGCAGGCACGGGCGACCGCGCTGCGCGCCTCGCGCAGCGGACGACTGCGCGACGATGCTGCCCAGACCATCTTGACCACCCTCGACGAGGAGACCAGATGACCGCCGCCCCTGTCGTCGCCCGCACACGCGACGAGCTGGCACCCGCCCGCGCCGCCCTCACCCGCGGCGACGTCGCGGTCGTCATGACGATGGGCGCGCTCCACGAGGGGCATGCCCGGCTGATCCGCACCGCCCGCGAGCGAGCCGAGCACGTGATCGTGACGATCTTCCTCAACCCCCTGCAGTTCGGGCCCAAGGAGGACCTGTCGCGCTACCCGCGCACCTTCGACTCGGACCTGGAGATCTGCACCCGCGAGGGGGTCGACCTCGTCTTCGCGCCGACCCCGGACGTCATCTACCCGGACGGCGACCCGGGCGTGCGCATCTCCGCCGGGCCGCTCGGTGACGTCCTCGAGGGGCAGTCCCGGCCGGGCCACTTCGACGGGATGCTCACCGTCGTCGGCAAGCTCATGCACCTGACGCGTGGTGACCTCTTCTACTACGGGCAGAAGGACGCCCAGCAGCTGCTCCTCATCCGACGGATGGCGCGCGACATCGACTTCCCCGCGACCGTCGTCGCCGTGCCGACCGTGCGCGAGGAGGACGGGCTGGCCCTCAGCAGCCGCAACATGTACCTCTCCGACAGCGACCGGCAGACCGCGCTCGCGCTCTCCAGGGCGCTGCAGGCCGGAGCGGCCCAGGCCGAGGAGGGACCGTCGGCCATCCGTCGCGCTGCCCGTGGGGTGCTCATCGAGGAGCCCCTGGCGCTCGTCGACTACCTCGCGCTCGTCCATCCGACGACGCTCGACCACGTGCCCGAGTGGTACAAGGGCGAGGCCCTGCTCGCGGTCGCGGCCAAGGTCGGCAGCACCCGCCTGATCGACAACATTCCCGTGCTGGTCGGCCCCGGTGGAGGAGCGCGTGAGGTCTTCTCGGACAGCCCCGAGGCGGCGCCACGCGGGTGAGCCGTGAGGTTCTGAGAGACTGAACCTCGGTCATCCGCCGATCAGAAGGACATCCCCGTGCAGCGCTTCATGCTCCACAGCAAGATCCACCGGGCCACGGTCACGCAGGCCGACCTGCACTATGTCGGGTCGCTCACCATCGACATGGACCTCATGGACGCGGCCGGGATGCTCCCCGGCCAGCAGGTCGACGTGGTCGACGTGGACAACGGCAGCCGTCTGACCACCTATGCCATCGAGGGCGAGCGCGGCAGCGGCATCGTGTGCATCAACGGTGCGGCCGCCCGGCTCGTCTCACCCGGCGACATCGTCATCATCATCGCCTACGCCGCGATGGACGACCAGGAGGCGAGGACCTTCGAGCCCAATGTCGTCTTCGTCGACGGGGACAACAGGATCGTCGAGCAGTACCACGACCCCGGTGACGTGCCGGACGGCTTCGGGCTGAAGACCTCGGCCGTCACCCACCGCGAGCACCCGGAGGGCGCAGCAGGTGCATGACCCTGCGCCGGTCGTCCTGCCGCGGTACCTGACCTCCCCGACCCCGGGGTGGACGACCCGTGCGGACGTCCTCGTCGTCGGGTCCGGCATCGCCGGCCTGACCTGTGCGCTGCGGCTGCGCGAGCACGTCGACCGGGTCATCCTCGTCACCAAGACCGAGCTGTCCGCCGGCTCGACCAGGTGGGCGCAGGGCGGCATCGCCGCGGCGCTCGCTCCGGAGGACTCGCCCGAGGAGCACCTCGACGACACGCTCGTCGCGGGTGTCGGGCTGTGCGACGACGCGGCCGTGGAGGTCCTCGTCACCGAGGGGCCGGTCCGGGTGCGCGAGCTCATCGGTCTCGGGGCGCGCTTCGACACCGACGCGGCCGGAGAGATCACCCTCACTCGCGAAGGGGGCCACCACCGCGACCGCATCGCCCACGCCGGCGGTGATGCCACCGGTGCCGAGATCTCCAGGGCGCTCATCGCCCAGCTCGAGGCCGTGCGGGCCGACCCGGGCATCGAGATCATCGAGCACGCGCTGGTCCTCGACCTGCTCACCACGTCCGACGGGACGGTGGGCGGAGCCACGGTGCACGTCATTGGCGAGGGCGAGATCGACGGCATCGGGGCGGCCCACGCCCGCGCCGTCGTGCTCGCGACCGGTGGCCTGGGCCAGATCTACTCCGCGACGACCAACCCACCCGTCGCCACCGGCGACGGGATGGCCGCGGCGCTGCGGGCCGGGGCGGCGCTCGCGGACCTCGAGTTCGTCCAGTTCCACCCCACCGTCATGCATCTGGGCAAGGGCGCGACCGGGCAGCAGCCACTGGTCTCCGAGGCGGTGCGCGGCGAAGGTGCCGTGCTCGTCGACGAGGCGGGCGAGGCCTTCATGACCGGCCTGCACCCGATGGCCGATCTCGCCCCGCGCGACGTGGTCGCGCGCGCCATCCTCGAGCGCATGGAGGCGACCGGCACCGACCACGTCTACCTCGACGCGCGGCACCTCGGCGCAGACTTCCTCGAGCAGCGCTTCCCGACCATCGTCGCGCGCTGCCGCGAGCTCGGGATCGACCCGGCGACCGAGCCGATCCCCGTCGCGCCCGCGCAGCACTACGCCTCGGGCGGGGTGCGCACCGACCTGCGTGGCCGGACCAACCTGCCCGGTCTCTACGCCTGCGGCGAGACGTCGTGCACCGGGGTCCACGGCGCCAACCGGCTGGCCAGCAACTCGCTGCTCGAGGGCTTGGTCTTCGCCCACCGCATCGCCGAGGACCTCACGCAGCGGCTCACGGCCGGTGAGCTGCCCGCTGTTGATCTGCATTCCCCTATGGCAA
Source organism: Janibacter sp. Soil728 (assembly GCF_001428305.1). GTDB lineage: Bacteria > Actinomycetota > Actinomycetes > Actinomycetales > Dermatophilaceae > Janibacter. The sequence continues at coordinate 47,635 of NZ_LMRZ01000004.1, forward strand.
TGCAGGAGGACGGGGAGGCCGGTGTGCATTCCCCTAGGGCAATGCAGGAGGACGGGGAGGCCGGTGTGCATTCCCCTAGGGCAATGCAGGACGAAGGGGGGACCGGGCTGCTCGACGCCCGTCACCGCAGCGAGGTGCAGCGCACGATGACGCGCGGGGTCGGTCCGCTGCGCTCCGCGGAGTCCACCAGCCAGGCACTCGCCGAGCTGGCCACCCTGGCGGCGCTGCCCTCGGGCACCGCCGAGCCCGGTCCGCTCTCGTGGGAGACGACCAACCTGCTGCACCTCGGGCAGGCGCTGGCCACGGCCGCGCACCTGCGCGAGGAGACCCGCGGTGGTCACGTGCGCCGCGACCACCCCGAGCACGACGACGCAGGGTGGGCCGCCCATCTGCTGCACGTGCGCGACCCCGATGACGGCGAGCTCGCCGTCATCAAGCTCGACGTCGACCTCGCCTGGCCCGAGGCTGACGACGACGCAGACGAGGACCCGCAGGAGGGGATGCAGTGACCACGCCCGACTTCCCGATCGACGATGCCCGACGGCTCGTCGACATCGCGCTCGACGAGGACCTCGGTCCCCACGGGCTCGACGTCACGAGCACCGCGACGATCCCCGCCGACCAGATCGCGACCGGCCACGTCGTGGCCCGCGAGGCCGGAGTCCTCGCCGGTGCGCCGGTCATCGCCCTGGTGCTCGAGGGGGTCGCCACGAGGACCGGGGGGATCCCCCCTTCGCTCGACGTGCGGATCGCCGACGGCACGCGGCTGGTGCCCGGGGACGTCATCGCCGTCCTCGACGGACCGGCCCAGCAGGTGCTCATGGCCGAGCGGACCCTGCTCAACATCATGTCGAGGCTCTCCGGTGTCGCCACCCACACCCGTCGTTGGGCGGACGCGCTCGAGGGGAGCGGGTGCACCGTCCTCGACACCCGCAAGACGACGCCCGGGCTGCGCGTGCTCGAGAAGTACGCCGTTCGCGCCGGAGGTGGCACCAACAAGCGGATGGGCCTCTTCGACGTCGCGATGGTCAAGGACAACCACGTGCTCGCCGCCGGGGGAGTGGGCCCGGCCTACGCCGCCATCCGCGAGCGGTACCCGGACGTGGCCGTCGAGGTCGAGGTGGAGACGACCGAGCAGGCGCTCGAGGCGCTCGAGGCCGGCTCCCGCTTCCTCATGTGCGACAACATGCCCACCGACCTGCTGCGGGCGACCGTGATCGCCGCGCGGGCCTGGGCGGACGAGCGGGGCGAGGACGTCGAGATCGAGGCGACCGGTGGGCTGACCCTCGCCGTCGCCGCCGAGTACGCAGCCACGGGGATCGACTTCATGAGCGTCGGTGCGCTGACCCACTCCTCGCCGATCGTCGACCTCGCGCTCGACCTCGCATGAACATCCTGGGCGTCACGGGCCTGACCAAGGGATTCGGTGGGCGGTCCGTGCTCGTGGGTCTCGACCTGGAGATCGCCGCCGGTGAGGTCGTGGCCCTCGTCGGGCCCAACGGCGTCGGCAAGTCCACCGCCCTGCGGTGCATCGTGGGAGCGGACACCGCCGACGAAGGGGAGGTCCTGCTCGGCGACCACCGGCTCGACACCCGTCAGCCGCAGACCCGGCGTGCGGTGTGCGCCGTGCTGGGGGATCTCGGGATCCTCCCCGACCTCACGGTTGCCGAGCACCTCGACCTCCTGGCCCGCGGGCACGCCGTCGAGGACCCTGCTGCGGTCGTCGCGGGCGCGCTCGACGAGGCGCAGATCGACCACGTCGCCGACCAGCTCCCGGGGACCCTGTCGTCCGGTCAGGCCCAACGCTTCGCGCTCGCGACGGCCATGGTGCGGCCGTGGACGCTGCTCCTGGCCGACGAGCCGGAGCAGCGGCTCGACGACGCGGGACGGGCATGGCTCGGTGACTGGCTGGCTGGTCACGCCGCGACGGGCCGCGCTGTGCTCGTCGCCTGCCACGACCCGGAGGTGGTGCGGCGCAGCGGTGCGCGCATCGTGACCCTCAAGGGTGATGTCTGAGGTGAGCACCGAGTCGCTCACCGGTGACCGGCAGGCTGCCAAGGAGGTGCTGCGCACGCGACGCCGGGCGACCCACGCGCCCAGCCCGCTGCAGGTTCTCCAGGACTGGTACGTGGGCCTCTTCATCGCCGCGACACTGCTGACGATGCTCTTCGCCGCCACCGGGCCGGCCATCCTGCAACCCGACTGCGACACCGCCGTCTGCCTCGACGCCGGCGGCCATGACGTCGTCGCGCTCGTCGCGGCAGCGCTCGGCCTCCTCGCAGCAGTGGTCGGACTGCGGGCCGTCGGGCCGGTGTCCGCGGACCCTGGGCAGGCGAGCTGGCTGTTGTCCACGCCGGCGGACCGGGCACTCCTGCTGCGCGGCCAGGTCCTGCGAGTACTGCTCGTCGCGGTGGTGGCCGGTGCCTCGTGGGGTGTCCTCGTGGGGTTCGCCGTCGCCAGCGGGGCCGGCCTGAGTGCGGCCCCGGTCGTCTCCGTCGTCGCCTGTGCGGCCGTGGGCCTGCTCGTGTGCCTGCTCCTCACACCCATCACGCTGCGCCGGCAGGGCGGCTCCTTCGTCTCGGCGCGAGCCGCACGGGCCGTGCCCGACGGCGAGCTGGCCCGAGCCGGACAGGTGGTCCAGGCGGTGACTGCCGCGACACTCATGCTCGACACCGTGGCCCTGGAGGTGCTGGCCGCTCGCCGACGCCTCGCCCGACGCGGGAGGTACGCGAGCCGCCCCGGTGCCGGTGGCCCACTGCCGAGCATCCTCGTCCACGAGTTCCACGCACTCGCCCGCCGATCCCGACAGCTGCTCACCGCCCTGCTCTCGTGCGTGGGCGCGCTCGTCGTGGGCCTCCTCCTCGGGCGGCTCGCCGGAGCAGTGCTCGCGGCGCTGGTCGTCTTCGCGGTCGCCCGCACCAGTGCCGGCGGCCTGTCGACGTGGCTCACCACCCCGGGGCTGCGTCGTGCCCTCCCGGACCACCCGGGCGCCGTCGCGGCGGTCCTGGCGGTGCCCCCCTTCGTCATGGCGGTCGTGGGGTCGCTCATCGCGGTGGGTGCCCTCGGTCTGCCGTGGTGGGCCCCCGTGGCCTTCGCCTTCGCCGCGATGGCCGGGGCGATGCGCGCCTGCGACCCGCCGCCGGATCTCGGGGCTGCCTTCGCCACCCCCGGCGGAGCCGTCCACGTCGGGTTGATCCAGCGTCTCGTCCTCGGTCCCGACATCGTGCTCGCAGGCGCCGCGGTGGTGCTCATCGGGGCCGCGGTCGACCAAGGACCGCTCGCTCTGCTCGCCTGCGCCGGCCTCGCGGCCTGGCAGCTCCTGCGCCCACGGGACTGACGGGCGGCCGTCGGCCCGGCAGGGCACTGGCCGGCTGCGTGGCGAGCGCGACAGCGTGCGGATTCGGGGTCCGCAGAGGTCGCGGATATCGTGGTGACCCGTGAGTGACAACCCCACCGGCCCCCCCGTCGACGACGAGCTGCCCGAGCAGATGCGCATCCGTCGCGCCAAGCGCGATCGTCTGCTCGCCGACGGCCAGCAGGCGTACCCGGTCACGGTGGGCCGCACCCACTCCTTGGCCGAGGTCGACGAGGGTTGGCAGCAGCTCGAGACCGGTGAGGAGACCCAGGACGTCGTCACCGTCGCCGGCCGGGTGATGTTCGTGCGCAACACGGGCAAGCTCGCCTTCGCCGCTCTCCAGGAGGGCGTCGGGACCAGGTTGCAGGTGATGCTCTCCCTCGCCGAGGTCGGCGAGGAGTCCCTCGCGCGGTGGAAGGCCGATGTCGACCTGGGCGACCACGTCGCGGTCACCGGTCGGGTCATCCGCTCCCGCCGCGGCGAGCTCTCCGTCATGGCGACGGCGTGGACGATGGCATCCAAGGCACTGCGCCCCCTGCCGGTCCTGCACAAGGAGCTGTCGGAGGAGGCCCGCGTCCGTCAGCGCTACGCCGACCTCGTCGTGCGCCAGGAGGCGCGCGACATGGTGCGCCTGCGCGCCGGCATCGTGCGCGCCATCCGCGAGACCCTGCACGCGCGCTCCTTCATCGAGATCGAGACGCCCGTCCTGCAGCTGGTGCACGGCGGCGCGGCTGCGCGCCCCTTTGACACCCACATGAATGCCTTTGACCAGAAGATGTCGCTGCGCATCGCCTTGGAGCTGCCCCTGAAGAAGGCCGTCGTCGGTGGCATCGACAAGGTCTACGAGATGGGTCGCCTTTTCCGCAACGAGGGTGTTGATTCGACGCACTCGCCCGAATTCACCTCGCTCGAGGTCTATGAGGCCTGGGGTGACCAGTTCACGATGGCCGAGCTCATCAAAGAATTGCACCTGGCCGCGGCGAAGGTCGCCGGGTCCACCGTCGTGAGCACGCCCCTTGGTGACGCAGACCTCAGCGGTGAATGGCGCTGGCTCTCTTTCTACGACGGCTTGAGCGAGGCCGTCGGCGAGAGCGTTGACGTGGGCACCCCGCTGGAGCGCCTGCGCGAGATCGCCGACGCGAAGGGGGTCCAGCTCGACCCCGCGTGGGACGCCGGCAAGGCCGCCATGGAGCTGGTCGCCGAGCTCGTCGAGCCGACGTGCGTGCAGCCGACCTTCATCTGCGACTACCCCGCCATCGCGCAGCCGCTCGCTCGCCCGCACCGTGACAAGCCGGGTCAGATCGAGGCCTGGGACCTCTTCATCGGCGGCGTCGAGCGCGGTACTGCCTTCTCCGAGCTCATCGACCCGGTCATCCAGCGGGAGGTCCTCGAGGACCAGTCGCGTCGCGCGGCCGCCGGTGACGACGAGGCGATGCAGCTGGACGAGGACTTCCTGCGCGCCCTGGAGTTCGGCGCACCGCCCATGGGTGGTCTGGGGCTGGGCATCGACCGGCTCATCATGCTCTTCACCGGTGCGGGTATCCGAGAGACCATCCTCTTTCCGCATCTGAAGCCTGAGGCCTGAGATGGACTTCATCAATGAGTACTGGCCCTATGTGGCGGCATTGCTGCCCACAGTCGGTGTTGCCTTTCTCTTCTACTGGATCATTCGCTACATGATTGAGGCCGACCGCAGCGAGCGAAAGGCGCTCGCCAAGTGGAATGCAGATCACCAGGCGGCGGCTGACAAGGCGGGCTCTGGGGATAACTCGGGAGATTCCCCGAATTCATGACTATTGTGGGGGTCAGTCATTTACCTCACGATTGGAATTCCCATGGCGCAGCGTGTCCAGATCATCCTCGAAGACGACCTTGATGGCGGCGACGCCACCGAGACCGTCACCTTCGCTCTTGATGGCGTGACCTACGAGATCGACCTCAACGACAAGAATGCCGCGGCCCTGCGCGACGCGCTCGCCGGATATGTCGGCGCCGGTCGTCGGGTCTCCGGTCGCAAGAGCAGCGGGACCTCGTCGGCTGCTCGCTCCAGCAGCGGTGAGCTGAGCAAGATCCGTGAGTGGGCCCGCAGCAACGGCCACGACGTCTCCGACCGCGGGCGGATCAGCCAGAAGGTGCGCGACGCCTATGCCAAGGCCAACGGCTGAGTCACTCACCCATGACCGCTGAGCTGCGCGATGCGGTCACGCGGCTGGGCCGGTCCCTTGCCGTGCTGCAGGTCCGGGTCGCCGATGAGGGCGACCCGGACCTCGGCATATCCCTCGCCGGAGTCCACGAGATCACTCCGGGGTGGATCGACACCTATCGCGAGCTGACGATCGAGCAGTGGGGCACGGCTCCGCCGGGGATGCCGTCCGCCTTCGTCCTGCAGTACCTCATCGACCCGCTGGCCACGGTCATCTCCGCGGCGGCGACCGGGACCCCCTTCGCCCTGTCGGCGGACCCAGCGCTCTGGTCGATCGGTCTCGAGCCCACCTATCTCTATCCCGTCACCGCGCAGGTGCGCGTGGGCGACCACCGTCGCGTCGACGACGACATCGAGCGGCTGGACATCGCCTACGAGGGCTACCGTGCGACGGCCAGCGAGGTCGCGACAGCGCTGCCGTCCCCGACGAGGATGAGCAGCCGCCAGCGCCTCGGCATGGTCGAGGACATGTGGGAGATCGCTCTGGCCCGCCTCGTCGGCGCACCACCACCGGAGCGGCTCTCCTGTTGCCTCATCTACTCGCTGCCGGGCTGCCAGCCGTGCGCCGGTTGCCCTAGACGTCCTTGACGGGCGTCGTGACCAGCCACTGCGTGCCCCACGGGTCGACGAGGCGTCCCGCACGCGCACCGTAGGGCTGGTCGTCCACGGGGATCAGCACCGTCGCGCCGTGAGCGACCGCCCGCTCGGCGAGGGAGTCCGGGTCGGCACACACCACCTCCACGATTGCGCCGGGCGTCGGCACGGGATCGTAGGCATCGGCGTCCTTGAGGCTGAAGGCCCGACCGGCCACGGTCACGCTGGCGTGCTGGACGGCGCCACCGCTGCGGTGGACCGGTCCCGGACGCGCGTCGAGCACGTCGACCATGAAGGCCATGGCAGCGGTGGCGTCACTGACCACCAGCTTGGGTGAGATCTCCATGTCGTCCATGTCGTCCATGTCGTCCATGTCGTCCATGTCGTCCAGCGTGCCCTCTGGGGCGCCGGGTGTCTTGGACGAATCGGAAGGTGCGCGCCGGATGCGCGTGGCCGGAGCGTCAGTCGGCGAGCAACGGCGCGAGCAGGTCGCCGTGCTCGTCCAGCCGCTCCAGCACCTGCTCGAAGTCCAGCTGGGTGAGTGCGTCGGCGTCCTGCGCCCCCGCCTCGACCTCGTCCCACGTCCGTGGAGCGGCGACCCACGGGTCCTCCCGGCCGCGCATCGAGTAGGGGCAGACCGTGGTCTTGGCCGCGACGTTCTGGCTCCAGTCGATGAAGATCTTGCCGGGCCGCAGCGTCTTGGTCATCTTCCACAGCACGAGGTCGGGGTGCTTGTGCGTCATCTCCTGCGCGAGCTGCTGCGCCAGGTCACGGACCTGGTCGCTCGTGAGGTCACCCCCGAGGCGGGCATACAGCTGCATCCCCTTGCTGCCCGAGGTCACCGGGTGCAGGTCGAGACCGAGCCCACCGAGCCGCTCGCGCAGCAGGAGCGCGACGCGGGCGCACTCGTGCAGACCGGCCGGCTTGCCGGGGTCCAGGTCGATGACGAGCCGATCGGGGTTGCGCCGCTCGCCGTCCGCGTTGACCCGCCACTGCGGCACGTGCAGCTCGATGCTGTTGAGGTTGACCAGGTAGGTCAGCTGCGCGAGGTCCTCCACGAGGGGATAGGTCACGTCCGAGACGTCCACCCTCGGCAGCCAGCTCGGCGCGCCGGAGGGCAGGTTCTTCTCGAAGAAGCTCATGTCCTCCACGCCGTGCGGGAAGCGCACCCGGGTGACGGGTCGCCCCGCCAGGTGCGCCAGCACCGTCTCGCCGGCTCGGGCGTAGTAGGAGAGGATCTCGCCCTTGGTCGTCTCGGTCGCGGGGTACATGACCTTCTCGAGCGAGGTCAGGCGCATCGTGCGCCCGGCGACCTCGACCCGGGTGGTCGTGCCCTTGGGGTCAGCCATCGGTCGTCTCCAGCAGGTCGGCGGCGGTGAGGTCGGAGCGCACCCGCTGGTAGGACGGCTGCCGCAGTCGCCCGCCACCGCTGCGCCCCAGGCTCGCGACATCGAGGACGACCTCGGGCTCGATCCACGTGGTCCCTTCGGCGTCCTCGCGCGGCACCGGACCGGCGAAGGGCGACGCCGCTCGCTCCAGCGGACGCAGCCGCGTGAGGAGACCCGCGCCGGCACGTCCGGCCAGGCCGGCACCGACGCGCCCGACGAACTCCCAGCCGCCCTCGCCCGGGCGGCCGACGAGCACGGAGCCCAGCCGGTTGCCACCCGTCTCTGGCCGCCAGCCGCCGACGACGACCGAGAGGGTGTCGCGGTGGGGGCGCTTGAGCCAGTCGGGGGAGCGGCGCCCGGGGGCGTAGGGCGAGCTGCGGCGCTTGGAGACGATGCCCTCGAGACCCTGCTCGGCGGTGGCGGCGAGCAGGCCCTCGCCGTCGTCGTGGGTCGCTGGGACCTGCCAGCGCGGGCCCTCGAGGTCGAGCTGCTCGAGCAGGGCGCGACGGGCCGACCAGGGCTGTGTCGTCAGGTCCTGACCGAGCAGCCGCACCACGTCGAAGACGACGAAGGTCACCGGTCGGGCGGCCGCGGCCCGTGCAGCCTTGCGCGCGTCGGCCACGTGCATACGGTCGGCGAGCGCCGCGAAGGATGGTCTGCCGTCGACGAAGGAGACCACCTCGCCGTCGAGGAGCATGTCGTCGAAGAGGTCGGCCAGCGGGACCAGCTCGGGGAAGGCGACGGTGACGTCACGGCCGAGGATGCGCATGCCGTCCCACTTGACCTCGTGCACCCACTCCGGCCCGGGCGGGACGGTCTCGGTGAGGGTGGCGAGCATCGGGCGCATGGGTCCAATCCTGCAACACCGGACGTCGTGGGGACCTGACCGGCTAGAGGCTGCGTGGACGAGTGACGGCGGCGATCAGGCCAATCCCCATCAGCATCAGGCCGGTTGCTGCGCGGGGCGCACTGAGAGTGTCGTTGTACGCGATGTTGTAGTCCCAGGGAACCAGACCCGGGACGGACATGAAGATCGCGACGACGGTCGGCGTCACCACCCCCGGGCGCCCACGGGCCGCGAGCCCAACCAGGGTCAACCCCCAATACGCAAGCCAGAGGGCAGCGAGTTGCCCACTGGCGACCGTCGGTCCAAGGATCGTCAGCACGGTGGTCATCCCCAGCGCACTCAGGCACAGATGCATGGCGATGCGGACCGCATGAAGGGTGGTGTGGCGGCGGGGAGTCACCGCGACCAACCACGGCACGTCCCGGGTGAGCAGGTAGGCATGCGGCAGCGGCACGAACGCCAGGGCCACCCCGCCCCATTGCGTCAGCAACGTGGGCGGAAGGTCCACCCGTTGGGCCAGGTCCGGAAGCTCGAAGTGCGTCGCGGTCACCACCACGACCCACGTCGCGGCGAACCAGAGCAGCCAGCCCAGCGCTAGCCGCGGTGCACTACCGGGACCGAGTCCTGCCATGAGAGGCGGGTTCACGACGGCAGGTCGTCCACATCAAGCTCGCAATCCGTCGGGGGACGTTCCTGTCCGGCAAGCCAGTCCCGCACCTGTTCGTCGGGGAGATCGGCTAACCGGTCACCGAGGCGGATCGCGTTGTCCCACGCCGTTGGCTCGAGGACCTGAGCGATCATGGGCTGTGGGCCCGACCCGGCAGCGGCGAAGACGTCAATCGAGCGTTGCTGCCCCCACCACCGCAACAGCGCGATATTGGCACTGTTATCGAGGCACGGCCCCACGAGCAGGCTCACCGCCAGCTCGGCCTCCCACCGCTGGACGTCGACCCGTCGGGTCGGGGAATACCGCCCATCGCTCGGTTGCCACACGAGATAGCCGTCGTGGGCGATTCCTGGATAATCCGGCTCGGGCGGCTGTTCCCCGTGTCCGTCGCCGGCTGGTCCCGTCGAGGCCCGATCCGGACCGATGGTTGTCGGGCGCAGTTGAGACGGAAGGGGGGCCAGCGACAGGTTGGCTGCGCGCTGGTAGTCGGCCACACGGTTGGCGTAGCTCCCAAGTGTGCACATGCGGGGCGCCTCACCGGCGCACGTCACGTCAGTGCTGCCGGCGATCGGGGACCAACTCGGCGGTAGCAGCATGGTGGCTGCCAGCGCGACACTCAGGCACACCAAGGTCGGCCTCAGCCGCGCGCGGCCGAGACACGCCACGGCCAATGCTGTCATCGCCAGTGCCAGCCACCACGCCACCCGAACGATCGTGGACGAGGCCGTTGGTGAATCGAAATCCCAACCGGATGCGTCGTTGGACGCCAAGGCTGCCCAAGTAGCCCCGTCGCCTCGGGTGACCAAGAGCGCGTTCCAGGCGTAAGGGATCGCCACCGCGATTGGCAGAGCGAGAAATCCCGGTAAGAACCGAGCTGTAGCGACGCCGACGCTTGCCCAGCACACGGCGGAGCAAACCTGCACCGCGATGAGACCGGCCGATGCCCAGCCCAGCACCGGCCCGACGTCCACTGCCTTGGAGTAGCTCAGCCACACCATCGCGGCCAGCAGCATGAGGTAGCTGACTATGCCGCTGGTGGCACTGACCACCACGCTCGCGCGGTAACGAGCCTGCGCTGGTCGCGCTGACCCGACTGCCAGCTCACGCAGGAAGCCCGCGCGCAAGGGCAAGGCCAGCCAACAGCCGAAGCCGGCCACGACGCAGGTCCACACGAATGTCGGATCTTGGGAAGCGCTCACCGTTCCCGGCAGCCAGCCCAACCATTTGCCCCGGGTTGCCCAGACCATGATCAAGCCGGCTGCGGTGCACACAATGGTGATCCCCAACCAGAGCGCGGACACCCGCCGACGCAGCACAGGGGCGAGCCCGCGTGGCTGACCGCCTCGCCGACCCGCCGCTTGGCGAAAGTCGATACTCACGAGGTGAGTGGCGAGCTCATCCGCCGCAGGTAGAACGCGGCTCGGTCAGCGACATCCACGTCCGAGTTGGGTGCATCGATCGGTCGCAGCCCGCCGCCGACGGCTTCAATCGCTACGTCGGCGATGCTCGCCAAGTCCTCGAGGAGGTGTGTCGACAGCACGACGATCGACTCTTGCGCGACTAGTCGTAGGGCGTCGTACAGCGCAGTTCGGTGTTCGGAGTCGAGCCCGACGGTTGGTTCGTCCAAGAGGACGATCCGGGGAGTGGATATCAGCGCGGCCGCGAGCATCACTCGTCGCCGTTGCCCTCCCGACAGTCGGCCGACCGGCCGACCAGCGAGCTCACCCAATCCGGTAATGCTTAGGACACGCTCCTCTGCGTGTGGCCAAGCCTGCCTCGGCAGCTCCTTCAACCACGCCGCGTACCGCAGGACCTGAATCACGGTCGCCGAGCCGGGCATGTCGATCTCCTGCGGCACCCAGCCGACCTGAGTGCGATAGTCCCGCAGCGCCGCCGCGGAACCCCACACGTCCACCTCCCCATATAGAATCGATCCCGCGCGGGGTCTGATCAGCGTGGCGAGTGCGCGCAGCAGCGTCGACTTGCCCGCGCCGTTCGTGCCAACGACACAGGTGATCTCGGCCGCGAATCGCGCCGTGGCCTGCTCCAAAACATTCGTGCCCCCATACGCCAAGGTCAACCCGTCGATCTCCAACGCATCGGAGTGGGGGCGCCTCATGGCATCAATACTTGGCTGACGCAGTGCCGCACGGGTCAGGCACGCCGTTGATGTCCCGGCACAACCTGGATCGCAGGTTGTCGAAGTGACAGCCGGGAGCAAGGACTGTGACCGAACCGCCTCGCGTTACGTAGCTCGTCGAGTTGGTGTTCGGCGCGTACCGTCCCATCCACTTGTCAGTGCACGGCAGTGAAAACTCCACCTTCCCCGACGGGTACACGTACTTCGATGTCGAGTAGCTCCGGGTGCTTCCTGAGGAGTACCCGCCGTTGGAATAGGTCGCGGTGCGGACGTGAGAGCCCGACCCGTCGTTCGAGCCATAGGTGACGGCATGAGCGCCTAAAGGTGCTGCAATGATTGCCACCGCAAATCCAACTGCTGACGCGAACTGCCTCAGCCCCAACGACCGCTTGTTGCCATCCCCGAATTGATTCATGAACCTTGTCCCTCCCCTTGTCACGGATGTCCGTGACAATCACCCCTGACCTGATCGTCGTTGACCGGTTCCAGCGAGGATGATGTGGAGACAGAGGATGATGTGGAGACATCAGACCACGCTGTCGCTGCGGGCGCAATCACGGAGCGCTCGACGGCGGCCCGGGCTGTACTTCGGCATGCGCGACGCACCGTCTGCTCTGGCGGCGCCGCGAAGTTCGGGTGCTCGTCGACGAAGGAGACCACCTCGCCGTCGAGGAGCATGTCGTCGAAGAGGTCGGCCAGCGGGACCAGCTCGGGGAAGGCGACGGTGACGTCACGGCCCACTTGACCTCGTGCACCCACTCCGGCCCGGGTGGGACGGTCTCGGTGAGGGTGGCGAGCATCGGACGCATGGACCCATCCTGCCGTCGTCACGCGCCGACCGGGATATCGTGGCGCGGGGCGAAAGGACCGTGGGGACCTCGCCCAGCCAGCAGTCACGTCAGGGAGGGGACCTCGTGCGCCAGGACCAGAGCGCCGCACGCGCCGTCGTGGTCATCGGCGAGGGCCCGCTCGCTGCGGCGGCCGCGTCCATGCTCGCGGCGGCCGCCATCCGCCGTGAGGGCTACTCACTGCTGTCGAAGGGCGCCGAGCTGACGTCCAGTGGTCCCGGGGTCACCGTGGCGCACCGCCTGGCCCGGGGCGCGCAGGGACTGGTCATCGCGACGGCCAGCCACCCGCTGCACTGGGCGCAGGTCATCGACCGTGCCGACCAGGTCGTCATCGCCGCGACCACCGCCGACGTGGACTCCGCAGCGGCCAAGCTGCAGGCCCTCCACGGCTGGGGTGGCCGAGGAGCGGCCCTGGCCGCAGGGGCCGTCGTAGCGCTGTCCCGGGCCGACGCCCGGCACCCGGCGCCGAGCGAGGTGACCGCGAGGTTCGCGGGGCTCGCCCGCGCCACCCTCGTCGTGCCCCACGACCCGCACCCGCTGGCGGATCCGCTGCAGCAGGCAGCGCTCCCGCCTGCATCGCGCGTCGCGTGGGAGGGCGTGATGCAGGTCGTCGGTGAGGACGAGGTGCCCGAGGACGAGATGGACACCCAGCCGCGCATCGACGTGCGCGATCTCTTCGCGGGCGGACCCGCCGGTGGGTCAGCGGGTGGCGGACCAGCCGCTGGAGCCGGCCCGACGCCGGCCGGGTCCTGGGCCGGCCCGCCGAGCACCTGGGGTGCGCCCGCGCCAGCGCCCTCGCCCCGGCGAGGTCGCTGGGCACTGCTGGCCGCCGCGGTGGCGGTCGTCGTGGCGCTGGGGGCCACCCCCTTCGTCATCGCGGGGGGCCTGCCCTGGGGCGGGGACACCTCGACGGCCACCCCCGGTCTCTCGCCGGTGGGTCCGGTGCACGGCTGGACGAGCCAGACGGCATGGACCTCGCCGCCGATCGCGTCGGGTGACCGGGCGCCCACGGTGCTCTTCGCCGAGGGGACGGCGATCACCACCACGGGTGATGCCGCGTCTCCCGACATCACGGCACTGCGCGCCTCGGACGGTGCCGAGATCTGGTCCAGCCCGGTCGATGCGGCACTCACCGGCCCACCCCAGCTGATCACCTGGAAGGACGAGCCGGCCGTCATCGCCGCCACGGCCAACGACCTCTTCCTCTGGAGCGACCTCGACGCGACCGGCTCGGCTCCGACACCCCAGACGTGGAGCTTCACCGAGACGGACCTCGTGCTCGTCGCCGGCAGCCCGGTACCGCTGCTCGCCAACGAGGACACCCTCACCGCTCTCGTCCTGCACGACGGCGACCTGCGCAAGCGGACCCTGCCGTCGAGCGGTCACCCCGTGGCTGCTGACGCGGAGGGGCGCGTGCTGTCCGTCGGCTCGGCGGGTCACTGGTGGTCCTCCGGCGATGGTGGCGAGGTCACCACCGGAACGCTGCTCACCCCGCCGGCCTACGGGTCGTTGCCGGGCACCGTGCTCGGGGTCGGGGGCACGACCCTCGTGGTCAACTGGACCCGCAGCAACCAGACGACCCACCTGGTCGGGTACGACGTCTCGGACCAGATGAGCGTGGCGTGGAAGATGACCGTCCCCGGGAGGGTCGCGCAGGAGGACTTCCACATCTCCCCGGACGGGTCCTGGGCCACCGCCGGGACCGAGGCGATCGATCTGGTGACGGGCAAGAAGAACCAGCTGGGCCAGAACTGGGAGACCCTCCGGATCCTCGATGACCGGGCGTGGTCGCGCACGTCCTTGACGACGACGAAGGGAGCGGACACCGAGCCGCTCCCCAAGCCGGTCGTCGATCCCGACGGCGTACCCGTCGCGGTCACCGGCAAGGGACTAGGGTTGATCGTGGCGTCAGAGAGTGGCGGACCCTCGCGGATCTACGCTCTACGGCCCGACCCCGACGCGTAGGCTTCCACCGACCCACACCTGCGGGAGGACAGCATGCGTGCAATCTGGAAGGGCGCCGTCTCCTTCGGCCTCGTCAACGTCCCGGTCCGTCTGTACTCGGCGACGGAGAACCACGACGTCCAGTTCCGTCAGGTGCACCGCACCGACGGGGGCCGGATCAAGTACAAGCGCTTTTGCAGCAAGGACGGCGAAGAGGTCGCCTACGACGACATCGCCAAGGGGTACGAGACCGAGGACGGCAACATGATCGTCCTGACGGACGAGGACATGGCCGACCTCCCGACGCGCTCCAGCAAGGAGATCAGCGTCGAGAAGTTCGTCCCCGAGGACCAGATCGACCCGATGCTCCTCGACAAGAGCTACTACCTCGAGCCGGACAAGTCCGCGGCCAAGCCCTATGTCCTGCTGCGCGAGGCGCTCGAGGTCCAGGGCCGGATGGCGATCGTCACCGTCTCGATCCGCACCCGGATGACGATGGCCGTCCTGCGCGTGCGCGATGGCGTGATCGTCATGCAGACCATGCTCTGGCCCGACGAGGTCCGCGCTGCGGACTTCGCGACGATCGAGGACCAGGAGGTCAGCGACAAGGAGATGTCGATGGCCCGCATGCTCATCGACGAGCTGGCCGGCGACTACGACCCCAGCGAGTTCGAGGACGACTACGCGCTCGCCGTCGAGGCGCTCGTCAAGGCCAAGCTCGAAGGGGGCGAGGTCCAGCACGTGGAGTCCGACGAGGAGGAGTCCGGCGAGGTCGTCGACCTGCTCGCGGCGCTGGCCAGGTCGGTCGAGAAGGCCAAGGCCTCCCGCGGGGAGAGCGCTCCGGCTGCGAAGACTCCCGCCAAGAAGGCTCCGGCGAAGAAGGCGGCGCCGGCCACGAAGACCGCAGCCAAGAAGTCGACCACGAAGAAGGCTGCCACGAAGAAGGCACCCGCCAAGAAGACCGCAGCCAAGTCGTCGGCGGCGAAGAAGTCGGCTCCGAAGAAGAAGGCGAGCTGACCTCCCTTCGTCATGCCTGAAGGCCACACTCTCCACCGCCTCGCTCGCGACCTGCACGGCACCTTCGCCGGGCAGGTCGTCGAGGTGTCCTCCCCGCAGGGACGGTTCGGCGCTGGCGCGGCGCTACTCACCGACCACGAGCTGATCGAGGCGCGGGCACACGGCAAGCACCTCTTCGTCGAGTTCGCCGGCGATCGGGTCCTGCACGTGCACCTCGGGCTCATCGGGACCTTCACCATCGACTCCGCGGCGTACGTGGGGGAGCAACCGGTCGTCGGTCAGGTCCGCTGCCGGATCGCCACCGATGAGCACGTCGGGGACCTGCGCGGACCGATGACGTGCGCCGTCATCACGCCGGAGCAGGAGGACGCGGTCCATGCCAAACTCGGGCCGGATCCGTTGCGGGACACCGATGGTGGGCCGGCATGGGAGCGGATCCACCGGTCGCGCAAGTCGATCGCGGCGCTGCTCATGGAGCAGGACGTGCTCGCCGGTGTCGGCAACGTCTACCGGTGCGAGGTGCTGCACCGGCACCAGATCAACCCGGCGACTCCGGGTGAGCGGCTCAAGCGGGCCTCGTGGGACCTCATCTGGGCGGACCTGCGCCGCCTGCTGCCGCTCGGTGTCGCGACGAGCCGCATCGTCACCGTCGACGAGCAGATCGAGCAGGTCGAGTCCGCGCTGGCGATGGGGGAGGACGTGCACCTCGCCGAGCGGACGAGCTACGTCTACAAGCGGACCGGCCAGGAGTGCGACCGGTGCGGGTCGCAGGTCAAGGCCAAGGACGTCGCCGGTCGCGTCCTGTACTGGTGCGGGAACTGCCAGCGGCGCAGCTGATCAGGGCCGTTCGGGCCGCGTCAGGTGGACCACCTCCGGCGGTCGCCCCCACTCGTCACGGCCGAGCCGCGACATCGGGCGCAGCGCCTCCATGCTCGGGTGGCCGTCGACGAGGGCGTCGTCGGAGACGGTGATCGCGAGGACATCTCCGAGCACGAGGTGGCTGTTGCCCAGCTTGATGCTCGAGTGCAGACGGCACTCGATGGACACCGGTGAGTCCGCCACGCGCGGTACGGGGACGAGCTCGCTCGGCTCGAGGGTGATCCCGAGCGTGTCCGCCTCGTCCACCTCGGGGGCGAAGGGGGCGCTGCTCGCGTTGGCGAGGTCCGCGAGCTGCTCGCTGACGAGGTTGATGACGAAGTGCTGGGTCTGCAGGACATTGCGCAGCGTGTCCTTGCGGCCGACCGAGGTGAAGCTGACGATGGGGGGTCGCGCGCACGCGACATTGAAGAAGGAGTGCGGAGCGAGGTTGCCGGTGCCGTCGGACCCGATGCTCGTGATCCAGGCGATCGGCCGGGGCACGACCACGGAGGTGAGCAACGCGTAGGCGTTGGTGTCGGGATCGCTGACGTCGAAGACCGTGCGCATGACGTGAGCCTAGGTTGTCCACAGGGCAGGCGCTCTCGGCGCGCAGGCGCTGGGCCGCGACCCTAGTTTCGACGGCATGAGTCAGATCACCGGCGTCTCTGCCACCACGTCGATCCCGCGACCGCCGGTCACGGCACCGGTCCTCTCCGGTCGGCTGGCGGTGGGAGCCGCCGTGGGTTGGACGTTGGTCGCGGTCGCCAGCGCGGTCGTGGCCCTCGTGACGAAGGGGGAGATGCAGGCGTACGTCGAGGGCGCCGGCGACGAGTCACGCGGTTTCGTCATCCTCACGGTGCTGGGCGGTGTCCAGCTCGTGCTCATGAGCTGTGCATGGCTCGCCGGGTCGGTCTGGCTTCTGGGCGTGCGCGGTGTCGCGCGCGCGGTCGCTCCCCACCACCCGTACCGACGCTCGGACGTCTGGGCCGTCCTCGGCTGGATCGTCCCGATCGTCAGCCTCTGGTTCCCGCTCCAGGTGGTCAGCGACTCGTTGTCCGCCATGCGCGGAGCGACGCCTCGACGGCTCCTGACGATCTGGTGGACGGCCTGGCTCGTGGCGATCGTCCTCGGCAACGCCAGCTCCCGCATGGGCGCAGACCTCATGACGCCCGACCAGGTCGGCAGCTGGGTGCTCGGCACCTGCATCGCGGCCCTGCTCCTGCTCGTTGCCCTGCCGACATGGTGGGCGGTCGTGGCGAGCGTCAGCCGCGATGCGCACGAGGCTGCTCACCCCCCGACCCCCACGGCTGCCCAGACGCCGCCAGCCTCGTCAACGCGCTGATGGTGCTGGCCCTGGTGGACCTCGTGGCTCGTCACGATGCACCTGGGTCTCCAGTGGGGCGCGGTCGCTGCGGCGGGCCGGGGGAGGATGGGGTCATGAGCATCGTCAAGATCAACGCCATCAGCGTCCCCGAGCAGGCCCGCGAGGAGCTGGAGCGCCGCTTCGCCGCTCGTCAGGGAGCCGTCGACCAGTCGCCCGGCTTCGAGGGCTTCCAGCTGCTGCGCCCGACCGAGGGCGGCGACCGCTACTTCGTCGTCACCCGGTGGGCCGACGAGGAGTCCTTCGCCGCTTGGCGCGACGGGGACGCCCGAACCGCCCACTCCGGTGAGGCCAAGAAGCCGGTGGCCACGGGCGCGGAGCTGCTCGGCTTCGACGTCGTCCTCGACGTCCCGGCTCGCGCGCCAGAGTGATCAGGATCCGCTGAGAGCGAACACAGGGTGCACCCCACCGTGTCATGGAACAGGGTTGGGGGTACCTGCGTTGTGACCCCATGAGAGGCTCGCCGCCCGGCTCAGGCAGCGGGCACGGTTAGCATCGAGGTCAGAGCACCACGTGAAGGGGAGATCCCATGTTCGAACGGTTCACCGACCGGGCCCGCCGGGTCGTCGTCCTCGCCCAGGAGGAGGCGCGCCTCCTCAACCACAACTACATCGGGACCGAGCACATCCTGCTCGGCCTGATCCACGAGGGCGAAGGGGTGGCCAGCAAGGCACTCGAGTCGCTCGGCATCTCCTTGGATGCCGTCCGTGAGCAGGTCCAGGACATCATCGGCCCCGGCCAGCAGGCACCGTCGGGGCACATCCCCTTCACCCCCCGTGCCAAGAAGGTCCTCGAGCTCTCCCTCCGTGAGGCGCTGCAGCTCGGCCACAACTACATCGGGACCGAGCACATCCTGCTCGGCCTGATCCGCGAGGGCGAGGGTGTCGCCACCCAGGTCCTCGTCAAGCTCGGGGCAGACCTCGGGCGCGTGCGCCAGACCGTCATCCAGCTCATCTCGGGCTACCAGGGTGGCAAGGAGGGGCAGGCGGCCGGCGTCGGCGCCGGCGCAGGCCCCGCCGAGGGCCAGCCCGCGGGCTCCCTGGTGCTCGACCAGTTCGGCCGCAACCTGACCCAGGCCGCCCGTGAGGGGCAGCTCGACCCGGTCATCGGGCGCTCGCAGGAGATCGAGCGCGTCATGCAGGTGCTCTCGCGACGCACCAAGAACAACCCGGTCCTCATCGGTGAGCCCGGCGTCGGCAAGTCGGCCGTCGTCGAGGGTCTGGCCCAGGACATCGTCGACGACAACGTGCCCGAGACGCTGAAGGACAAGCAGCTCTACACGCTCGACCTCGGCTCCCTCGTCGCCGGCAGCCGTTACCGCGGTGACTTCGAGGAGCGCCTGAAGAAGGTGCTCAAGGAGATCAAGACGCGCGGCGACATCATCCTCTTCATCGACGAGATCCACACCCTCGTCGGTGCGGGTGCTGCCGAGGGCGCGATCGACGCCGCGAGCATCCTCAAGCCGATGCTCGCCCGTGGTGAGCTGCAGACCATCGGTGCGACGACGCTCGACGAGTACCGCAAGCACATCGAGAAGGACTCGGCCCTGGAGCGTCGCTTCCAGCCGATCCAGGTCGCCGAGCCGTCGCTGCCGCACGCCATCGAGATGCTCAAGGGCCTGCGCGACCGCTACGAGGCGCACCACAAGGTGACCATCACCGACCCGGCGATCGTCGCCGCGGTCACGATGGCCGACCGCTACATCAACGACCGCTTCCTCCCGGACAAGGCGATCGACCTCATCGACGAGGCGGGCGCGCGGCTGCGCATCCGTCGGATGACTGCCCCGCCGGAGCTGAAGGAGTTCGACGACAAGGTCGCCAAGGTCCGTCTGGAGAAGGAGTCGGCCATCGATGGCCAGGACTTCGAGAAGGCGGCGAGCCTGCGCGACGACGAGAAGAACTTGCTCGCAGAGAAGGCCAAGCGCGAGGCGGAGTGGAAGGCCGGCGACATGGATGTCGTCGCCGAGGTCGACGAGGAGCTGATCGCCGAGGTGCTCGCTGCCTCCACCGGTATCCCCGTCTTCAAGCTCTCCGAGGAGGAGTCGAGCCGACTGCTCAACATGGAGGCCGAGCTGCACAAGCGGGTCGTCGGCAACGACGAGGCCATCAAGGGCATCTCGCAGGCGATCCGTCGCACGCGCGCTGGTCTGAAGGACCCGCGTCGTCCCGGTGGCTCGTTCATCTTCGCCGGTCCGACCGGTGTCGGTAAGACCGAGCTGGCCAAGGCGTTGTCGGAGTTCCTCTTCGGCGACGAGGACAGCCTCATCACGCTCGACATGTCGGAGTACTCCGAGAAGCACACGGTCAGCCGACTCTTCGGCTCGCCTCCCGGCTACGTCGGCTACGACGAGGGTGGCCAGCTGACGGAGAAGGTGCGCCGCAAGCCCTTCTCGGTGGTCCTCTTCGACGAGGTCGAGAAGGCCCACCCGGAGATCTTCAACTCGCTGCTGCAGGTCCTCGAGGACGGGCGTCTGACTGACTCCCAGGGCCGGATGGTCGACTTCAAGAACACGATCATCATCATGACGACCAACCTCGGTACCCGGGACATCTCCAAGGGGTCCTTGGGCTTCACCTCCGGCTCCGACAACCAGTCGAGCTACGAGCGGATGAAGGACAAGGTCACCGACGAGCTGAAGCAGCACTTCCGCCCCGAGTTCCTCAACCGCGTGGACGACACGATCGTCTTCCCGCAGCTGAGCCCGGAGGAGATCG
The DNA here is from genome assembly GCF_001428305.1 of Janibacter sp. Soil728. GTDB lineage: Bacteria > Actinomycetota > Actinomycetes > Actinomycetales > Dermatophilaceae > Janibacter. The sequence continues at coordinate 67,594 of NZ_LMRZ01000004.1, forward strand.
TGCAGATCGTCGACCTCGAGGTCGCCAAGCTCGACCAGCGGCTCAAGGACAAGGACATGGGTATCGAGCTCATGCCCGCGGCCAAGGAGCTGCTCGCCAAGCGCGGCTACGACCCGGTGCTCGGTGCGCGTCCGCTCAAGCGGACCATCCAGCGCGAGATCGAGGACGTGCTGTCCGAGAAGATCCTCTTCGGCGACCTCACTGCCGGCGAGATCGTCGCGGTGGACGTCGAGGGCGAGGGCAAGGCAGCGGTCTTCACCTTCAAAGGTTCACCCAAGATCGGCGATCTCGACGTCCCGCTCCTCGGAGCCGGTGACGGCGGCGCCGGGAGCTGATCCCGTCCGCAACGCTCCCTGAGGAGCAGCCGCAACGCTCCCTGAGGAGCTCGCGCAGCGAGCGTCTCGAAGGGCCGAAGGGAGGGTCCCACCAGCTGGTGGGACCCTCCCTTCGTCATGGGCCGTGTGCTGCCCTCAGGTCGGCGGAGACCACCTGGGGTCTCGCCCGATGAAGGCGAGGAAGCGGTCCTGATCGGTGGCATCTGGCGGCACCGGTTGCTGCTCACCGAACTGACCGGAGGCGCGGATCATCTCTGCCTGAGCGGTCATGCCCGCGAGCGCGCCGACGATGAAGTCTTCGTCGAGCCGGTCGTCCTGCCCAGTGGCCCGGGCGAGGTCCCAGGTGTGGAAGACGACATCGCTGGTGAAGAACTGGTCGAGCATCGCCGGCAGCGGCAGCTCGCCGATGTGCTCGTGGGCGAAGGTGACCTCCTGGCTCGCCGGGTCTTCCAGCAGGGCCCGGACCTGAGCATCGGTCGCGGCCCAGGCGCCGGCCGGGTCCTCGTCGGCGGACGGCACCGGGTCCAGCACGACCGGGCTGCCGGACGCGAGCAGGCCGGGCAGCCACGTGGTGAGGTGGCCGACGACGTCGCGAGCTCGCCACTCGGCCACGGGGGTGGGGGCGTCCCAGTCGCGGGTCCCGTGGACCCGGTCGGTGAAGGTGCCTGCCGCGGACCGGTAGCGATCCACGACGGACATCTCGGGCAGTGAGGTCATGCGACCTCCCCAGCCGCGAGCATCGAGTCGAGGGCCGCGTAGCCCTCGTTGATGCCGACCTCCATGCCGGAGGCGAGCATCGCCTCGCGGCCCTCGAAGGAGTCGACCAGCGACTGGCTGTGCAGGCGAGTCCAGCCGTCTCCGAGGTCTTCGAAGGTCATCGTCTCGAGCGAGACGCCGTCGGGGAAGCCCTCGAAGGTGAAGGTCTGCACGATGCGCTCGGGGGAGACCTCGTGGAAGCTGCCGTGGAAGCCGTACTCCTCGTCGCCGCGCGTGTTGAGGAATCGCCAGCTGCCGCCCGTGCGCGCATCCCAGTGGTCGATGACGGTGCCGACCGACTCCGGGCCGACCCATCGCGCGTAGAGCTGCGGGTCGGTGTGTGCAGCGAAGAGCTGCGCGGCGCTGGCCCGGAAGTCTCTGGTGATCCGGACGAGAGGTACGTCGGGGTCGGCCTCGATGGTCGCGGTCGTGATGCGGTCCGGGGTGGGGTTCATCGGTCTGCTCCTGATTCGGTGGTGTCGGACGAAGGGAGGTCCGCCAAGACCTCCTCGAGACGGGACATGCGCTGCTCGGCCCGCTGCTGGTGCCGCTCGATCCAACCGGTCATCGCGGCCAACGCCTGGCTCTCGAGATGGACCGGGCGGCGTTGGGCCTCCTTGCGCTGGCTGACGAGCCCGGCATCGGCCAGGACCTTCACGTGCTTGCTCACGGCTTGGAGGCTGATGTCGTAGGGGGAAGCGAGGTCGGACACGGTGGCGTCACCGATGGTGAGGCGGGCGACGATGTCCCGCCGGACGGGGTCGGAGAGTGCGGCGAATGCCCGGGAGAGCCGTTCGTCTGGGTGGTCCGTCACGCTGCTCCTTATTCAACCTTGAGGTTGAATACGACATTAGACCTGGGGGAGGTCAGGGTCAAGAGGGGAGTGGGTGAGTGGCCGGCGCGACGAGGGTCAGAGCCGCTTGCGCATGGCCTTCATCTGGTCGATCTGCTTCTGCTGGACGACATTGATGTCGTCGCCGAGCTCGCTCGTGCGCTCGTCTGATCCCTTGTCTCCCAGGGTCTTGCACATCGTCAGAGCGCCCTGGTGGTGCGTGGTCATCAGGTCGAGGTACAGGCGGTCGACGTCAGCACCCTTGGCCGTGGTGAGCGCGTCGAGCTGCTTCTGCGTGGCCATCCCGGGCATTTTTGCGTGCTGCGCGTGCCCGACCCTGGAGCCCAGGGTCGGGTTGGTCGCCTCGACCGGGACCTTTTCGTCCCAGGACTTCAGCGTTGCGGCCATGCCCTTCATCTCCGGCTTCTGCTCGTCCCGGATCCGACTGGCGATGCCGCTCACCTGCTTGTCGACCAGCCGCCCCTTGACCAGGTCGCTCATGACGATGGCCTGCGCGTGGTGGACGATCATGTCCTGCAAGAAGGTGACATCGGCATCGTTGTGGGTGACCTTGGGGGTCGCCACGGCAGAGGTCCCGCTCAACGAGGTGTTGGGTTCGCCCGGAGAGCCGGGCTGGAGCACCGGGGCATCGGGGGAGGTGGCCGGGGGCGTCGTCGGCTCGGCCGAGGTGCAGCCGCCCAGGGCCAACGTGAGGGTGAGTGCGAGCGGGAGTGCGAAGGGAGCGGCGAGGCGGCGGTTCACCCGGCCGACGGTAGCGGCCTTCGTCGCCGCGGCGGACCGCGTCGCGGGACCTGACCAAAACCTGACCCCACCGGGGAGCGATGCAGGAACCGTGGATGTGTGTTGCACGCAAGGGTGTGTCTACCCCCGCCGGGCACATCCCGCACCGGCGGACGCCACTTGGGAGGAACCATGCGTAGACCTACCCTGGCCGTCGCCGCGATCGCGGCACTGGCCTTCTCCGGCGCGGGCGTCGGCTCAGCCGTCGCCACCGGACCTGGTGATCGGATCGGCGTCTTTGGCACCGACCTGAAGACGGACGAGATCGGTCGCAGCGCCAATGTGAAGCATCTGGCCAACATCGCCCCGTCCGGAGCCCTCGCCGAAGGCCTCGGGACCGACATGGCCTTCCAGGACGGCAAGGCCTTCGTCGGCAACTACGACGGCTTCTCGATCATCGACGTCAGCAACCCCAGGCAGCCGCGGACCATCGTCCAGGTCAGCTGCCCCGGTAGCCAGAACGACATCTCGGTCTCGGGCGACCTGCTCTACCTGTCGACCGACTCCTCCCGCAGCGACGACTCGTGCGCCTCCACCTCTCAGTCGGCGACCCAGAAGGAGAGCTGGGAGGGGATCAAGATCTTCGACATCTCCGATGTGAAGAATCCCAAGTACCTGAAGTCCGTCGAGACCGCCTGCGGGTCGCACACCCACACCCTCGTCCCCGGCAAGGGCGAGACCAAGGGCAACGACTACCTCTACGTCTCGAGCTACTCGCCGCGCGCGCAGTACCCGGACTGCCAGACGCCGCACGACCTGATCTCGATCGTCAAGGTCGACAAGGCCAACCCGACGACGGCCGAGGTCATCGCCACGCCCAACCTCTTCCCCGACGGCGGCAACCCCGGTGGCCCCGGCCCGACGCCCATCGCCAACCGCTCCTCGACGACCGGTTGCCATGACATCACCGCGTTGCCGCACAAGGACATCGCTGCCGGTGCCTGCATGGGCGACGGGATCATCATGGACATCGCGGACCGGGAGCAGCCCAAGGTCATCGAGCAGGTCCAGGACAACGAGAACTTCGCCTTCTGGCACTCCGCGACCTTCAACGCCGACGCGACCAAGGTCGTCTTCACCGATGAGCTCGGTGGTGGCGGTGCTCCGACCTGCGACGCCGAGACCGGACCCGAGCGCGGCGCCAACGCGATCTACGACCTGTCCGCCGACCACGAGCTGACCTTCAGGTCCTACTACAAGATCCCGCGTCACCAGACCGAGACCGAGAACTGCGTGGCACACAACGGCTCGCTGATCCCGGTGGCAGGACGTGACCTGATGGTCCAGTCCTGGTACCAGGGCGGCGTGAGTGTCTGGGACTTCACCGACTCGGACAACCCGCACGAGCTCGGCTACTTCGAGCGGGGCCCGCTGCCCGCGGACGAGGGCATCGGGGGCACCTGGTCGACCTACTACTACAACGGTCACCTCTTCTCCTCCGACATCGCTCGCGGTTTCGACGTGCTGAAGTTCAACGACCCGGCGGTCAAGAGGGCTGACACGATCCGCATGGGCGAGCTCAACCCCCAGTCGCAGCCGGAGTACCCGGTGCGCTGATCTCCCTTCGTCCTGAGCCTGCGCCCCCGCCCTCGTGGTGGGGGCGTAGGTTTGTCCGGGTGACCCTGACCATCCGCCGCGCGCGCACCAGCGATGTGCGCGAGATCCGTTCCCTCGTGACGCCGTTGGCGCAGCGGCGAGTCCTCGTCAGCAAGGACACCGTCGCCTACTTCGAGGGGCTGCAGGAGTTCCGCATCGCGGAGGTCGACGGTCAGGTCGTCGGCTGCGGTGCGCTGCACGTCATGTGGGACGACCTCGCCGAGATCCGCACGCTCGCCGTCGCGGACGGTCAGCTGGGGAAGGGGGTGGGCGGAGCGCTCCTCGAGACCCTCGCGCAGGACGCGGTGGAGCTCGGCGTCGAGCGACTCTTCTGCCTGACCTTCGAGACCGACTTCTTCACCCGCCACGGCTTCGCCGAGATCGAGGGCCAGGCCGTCGACCCGGACGTCTACGTCGAGCTGCTGCGCTCCTACGACGAAGGCGTCGCCGAGTTCCTCAACCTCGAGCGGGTCAAGCCCAACACCCTCGGCAACACCCGGATGCTCCGCCAGCTCTGAGCGCCACCTGCGGCCTCGGCCCGCGCCGACGCCCTCCCCGGTGCGCTGCCCTGCATTGCCCTATGGCAATGCAGCCAGACGGGGACCTTGCATTGCCATAGGGCAATGCCCGCAGGGTTGCATTGCCCTATGGCAATGCTTCGTCTTGGCGTCGTGCGGTGCCCGGCTGGACGAAGGGGGAGGGCCGCTCAGCTGGGGAGGGCGTAGTGGTCGCCGGCACGCGGCTCGACCAGCCCGTCGTCGACCAGCGCTGCGAGGCAGCGCTCGAGCTTGCTCTCGTCGTCGGGCCAGGCAGTGCCCAGGGCACCGCGCGAGACCGGGTCGGGACTCTCGCGCAGCAGCTGGACGATGCGGCCGCGTACCTGCCGATCGGTGCCGTGCCAGGCCTGCCCGCGACGGACCGGTCCTTCATGGGCGGGACGGCCCGCGAGCTGCCACGCGCACAGGTGGGCGACGGGGCACTCGTCGCACCGTGGCGCGCGGGCGGTGCAGATGAGGGCGCCGAGCTCCATGGAGGCGGCATTCCACCGGTTGGCCTCGTCGGCGTCCTGCGGCATCGAGGCGTCGGCCAGGCGCATCTCGGCGGCGGTGAGCGCGGGTGCTGCGTGCTGCGTGCCGCTCACCGTTCGCGCCAGCACCCGCCGCACATTGGTGTCGACGACCGTGCGTGGGTCCTCGTACGCGAAGGACGCGACGGCCGCGGCGGTGTAGGAGCCGACCCCGGGCAGTGCCAGCAGGTGCTCATGATCGCGCGGGACCTGTCCCTCGTGCTGCTCGACCATGACCCGTGCCGACTCCCACAGCCGCAGTGCCCGCCGGGGGTAGCCGAGCCGGTCCCACATGCGCACGGCCTCACCGGGGGAGTCCGCGGCCAGGGCCGCAGGGGTGGGCCACCGCTCGAGCAACCGCTCCCAGACGGGCTGCACCCGCGCGACGGGGGTCTGCTGGGACATCACCTCGGACAGGTAGACACCCCATGGTGTGCAGTCCGGGTCACGCCAGGGCAGGTCGCGTCCGTGTCGGGCGTACCAGTCCAGCACGGCGGAACGCAGCGCCGGACCGGCGGCGGGGGCCGAGGGCTCGGGAGTCGTCACGGGAGGATGATCTCCTGGAAACGGGGCCGGTACATGTGCGGGTCGGTGCGGTAGAGACCGTGGTCCACGGGCGACTCGCTCCACGAGATGAGCAGCGTCCCCGCAGGGGTGACGAAGTCCGGGTGGGCCAAGGGCGTGTACCGCTGGATGCCGTCGGAGTTCTCCAGCGGCTCGATGATGTGCTTGGTCCAGGGCCCCGTGACGGAGGGCGACTTCCACACGGCGAGCGAGCGGCCCTGGAAGTCGCCCTCCTTGCTCACCGCGTACCAGGAGCCGTCGCGCTCGAAGACCGACAGGACGTGCGACACCCCCTGCTCCGCGGGGATCAGCTCGGCGGTGCCGTGGGCCGAGACGTCCGATCGCACCGCCCACCTCGTGCCGTCCCAGTACTCCCAGCGGTCCATGTCGCCGAGCTCGTCGGGCGTCGTGCGGGCGACGTGCAGGGACCAGCCGGCCGTCGTCTTGGTCTCGTTGCTGGCCGTGCCGAAGACGTAGACGTGATCGTCGTGGTCCCACATCGCGGCTCCCCAGGTCGGTATCCGGGGATCCTTCGAGTCCGCGGCCAGAGGCTGCTGGTCGACGACCTGCGGCATCCGGCCGGTCGGCACCTCGACGGTCACGAGCGAGGACCCGAGGGTCTGGAAGACGGAGGCGTCGCCGGTCTGGCGGACCCTGTTGGTGATGATCTGCACCTGGGTCCCTCCGGTGACGGCGACCGACCGCAGCGACATGGGCCAGTACCCGGTGTTGTCGGAGTCGTCGGGGATGAAGGCGTCCCCGGACGGGCCGGGTAGCGCCGTCACGCACCCCCGGTTGGCCACGAGAGCGGAGTTGCGGACCATGAAGGGGGACACCGTCACCGGGTCGCGGATGGTGTCGCCGTAGACGAAGAGCCGCCGCCCGTCGGCCAGAGCGGCGCTGCCGCCATGGTCGCCTCCCTGGAGGCGCGGCTCGCCGTCGAGCTGCTCCATCAGTCGGTTCATCCCGGCCGCGCCGACCGGTCGGGGCCGGCTGCAGGGTGGGCTGGCCGGGCTGTCCAGCAGCGAGATGGACGTGTCGGGGTCCGTGGTCAGCGGTGACGCCGCGCCGCCCGTGGACGAGGTCGTGTCGGTGGAGGGGGCCGCCACCGAGCTGGCGTCGGCCAGGAGGTCGTCGACGGTGCCGGCCCGGGACCATCCGACCCAACCCCCGAGGATGACGAGGATCCCGGCGCTCAGGGAGACGAGGAAGCGACCCACCGGTCGCTCAGACGTACCGCTCGAGGATCGAGGACTCGGCGAGTCGGGAGAGCCCCTCACGCACGGTCCTCGCGCGCAGCTCGCCGACCCCGTCGACGGCCATCAGGTCGTCGATGCCCGCGGCCAGGAGACGCTGCAAGGACCCGAAGTGGTCGACGAGTCGCTCGACGATCGCTCCCGGCAGGCGAGGGATCTTGCCGAGGATGCGCAGCCCCCGCGGGCTGACCGAGGCATCGATGGACTCACCGACGATGGCGAAGCCCATCGACTTGGCCACGTGCCCCAGGTCGAGCAGCTCGGTGGCATCGAGGGCGGAGAGGTTGTCGAGCACCTGGGCGCTGGAGGCCACGGCACCCTCGGGGTCGAGGTAGTCGAGGATCACGGCGTCGAGGGTGTCGTCCAACCCGGCCGTGAGCTCCTCGAGCTGCAGCGTGAGCAGGCGCCCGTCGACACCCAGCTCGAGGACGTACTCGGCGATCTCGGAGTGGATGCGCCGGACCATCTCGAGTCGCTGGAGGACGACTGCGATGTCACGCACGGTGACGAGGTCCTCGATCTCGAGGGCGGACAGCGTGCCGGTCACCTCGTTGAGACGGTTGGTGTAGCGCTCGAGGGTCTGCATGGCCTGGTTGGCCTGGGAGATCAGCTCGGTCGTCGTGCGCAGCACGTGCCGTCGTCCGTCGACGTAGAGCGCGATGATGTGCATCGACTGGCTCACCGAGACGATCGGGTGACCCGTCTGCTTGGCCACGCGCTCGGCCGTGCGGTGCCGGGTGCCGCTCTCGATGGTCTCGATGCTCGAGTCGGGCACGAGCTGCACCGCCGCCTTGAGGATGCGCGAGACGCTCGAGTCGACGACGACGGCACCGTCCATCTTGGCCAGCTCACGCAGCCGCGTCGCGGAGAACTCGATGTTGAGGTCGAAGCCGCCCGTGCAGAGGGACTCGACGAGCTTGTCGTGGCCGAGCACGATGAGGGCGCCGGTGTTGCCTCTCAGGATCCGCTCGAGGCCGTCGCGCAGCACGGAGCCCGGCGCGACCGCGGCAAGGGTCGACCGGAAGAGCTCATCATCGGTGTCGGGCACCACGCGAGTCTATGGGGTGCGGCTGGGCACGAGGTGTGGTCGGGCATGGCGGCCTCGGGCCCGGGTGATGGCCGTGGCGACGTCGACGACCTCGATGACCTCCATGCCCTGTGGGGCGGGGGAGTCGCCGAGAGCGCCCTTGGGCACCAGAGCCGTGCGGAAGCCCAGGCGGGCTGCCTCGGTCAGACGCCGCGCGACCCCGGCGGCGGGGCGCACCTCGCCGCTCAGACCCACCTCGCCCAGGGCCAGCAGGTCGTGCGCGATGGGCTCGTCGAGGACTGCGCTGGCGATCGAGACCGCGACGGCCAGGTCGCTCGACGGCTCGGTGATCTTGACCCCGCCGACGCTGGAGACATAGGTGTCCTGGTTGCCGATCGGGGCCCCCGCCCGCTTGTCGAGGACGGCGATGATCATGGCCAGCCGTCCGCTGTCGAGTCCGACATTGGCTCTGCGGGGTGTCGGGATCTGTGAGGGGCTGACGAGTGACTGGACCTCGACGACCAGCGGCCGGCGGCCCTCGAGCGTCACGGTCGCGCAGGTCCCCGGGACATTGATGTGTCGGCTGGAGAGGAAGAGCCCGCTGGGGTCGTCCAGGCCGATGATGCCCGTGTCGGACAGGTCGAAGCAGCCGACCTCGTCCGTCGGGCCGAAGCGGTTCTTCACGGCGCGCACGAGCCGCAGCCGCGAGTGCCGGTCGCCGTCGAACTGGACGACGACGTCGACGAGGTGCTCGAGCACGCGGGGGCCGGCGATCGACCCGTCCTTGGTCACGTGCCCCACGAGGAGCATCGCGAAGCCCGCGGACTTGGCGGCCTGGATGAGCGACCCGGCGACCTCGCGCACCTGCCCGACATTGCCGGGCGCACCGTCGACCTCGGTCGAGGAGATGGTCTGCACCGAGTCGATGACGACGAGGTCGGGACGGACCTGATCGATCTGGGCGAGGACGGTGGACAGGTCGGTCTCGGAGGCGAGGTAGAGGCCGTCGGTGACGGCGTCGATGCGCTCGGCGCGACCGCGCACCTGGGCAGCCGACTCCTCGCCGCTGATGTAGAGGACCCGGCGCTGCTCGCCCACGCGCGCGGCGACGTCGAGCAGGAGGGTCGACTTGCCGATCCCCGGTTCGCCGGCCACGAGCACGACCGAGCCGGGCACGAGGCCGCCGCCGAGCACGCGGTCGAACTCCGGCACCCCGGAGCTGCGGTGGGTCGCCGCCTCGGCGTCGACGTCGCGGATCGGTACGGCGGGACGCTCCACCCTCGCGGCAGCCAGCGTGCGCACGGTCGGGCCACCGACCTCGTCGACAGAGCCCCAGGCCTGGCACTCGCCGCAGCGGCCGACCCACTTGACGCTGGTCCAGCCACATTCAGTGCAGCGGTAGGTGGGGCCGCCCTTCTTCGATGCCATGCTCAGAACCTACGTGCCCACCCCGACAACGCCACGTCATCGGGGGGCCAGCCGCCCCGCGACCGTGAGCGCCGTGCGTTCAGAGGTCGGCGAACATCTTGCCGGGGTTGAGGATCCCCAGCGGGTCGAGTGCGGCCTTGACGGCCCGGTGGATGCCGCGGTTGCCCTCGTCGAGCTCGCGCGCCAGCCAACCCTGCTTGAGGTATCCGACGCCGTGCTCGCCGGTGATCGTCCCGCCGAGCTCGAGCCCGACCTCCATGATCTGGTCGAAGGCGGCGTCGGCTCGCGCGACGTCCTCGGCGTCGGACGCGTCGAAGAAGATCGACGGGTGGGTGTTGCCGTCACCGGCATGGGCGACGACCGCGAGGGTCAGCCCGGTCTCCGCCGCGATCTCGTCGAGGCGGTCGTAGAACTGCGGCAGCCGGTGCCGCGGGAGGCAGACGTCGTCGAGGAGCTGGCCTCCGCCGTGCGACTGGGCGTGGTGCTCGTAGGCCGTCTGCGCCAGGCGTCGCGCCGCGACGAGCGCCGCACTGTCGGCGGGGTCCTCCGAGAAGGCGACGTCGATCGCCTCGTTGGCCTCGGCGAAGGCGGCGAAGGCCTCGACCTCCGTGCGAGCCGTCTGCGGGTTGCCGCTGCCGTCCGACTGCATGAGCAGCATCGCGCCCGCCTCGTCGTCCAGCCCCATGTCGCGGTAGGCGTTGATCATCCGCAGGGTCGTGCCGTCCATGGACTCGAGCAGCGAGGGCTGCGCGCCCGAGGCCATCAGGTCGGCCACGGCAGCCGCCGCGTGGCGCAGGTCGGCGAAGGTCGCGACCGCGGTCAGCGGCTGCGGCAGGGCGGGGACGAGGCGCAGGGTGACCTCGACGACGACGCCGAGGGTGCCCTCGGACCCGACGAAGAGGCCGCGCAGGTCGAGGCCGGCGACCCCCTTCGCCGTCGTCGTGCCGATCGTCGTCAGGGTGCCGTCGGCGAGGACCACCCGCAGCTGCCGGACGTAGTCGCGCGTCACGCCGTACTTGACGCAGCACAGCCCGCCGGCGTTGGTCGCGACATTTCCGCCGATGGAGGAGATCGCCACCGACCCGGGGTCCGGGGGATAGGACAGCCCGTGCTCGACGAGCGCGTCCTTGAGGTCCTGGTTGATGATCCCCGGCTCGACGGTCACCGTGCGCTCGGACGCGTCGACGTCCAGCACTCGGGTCATCCGCTCCAGCGACAGCAGCAGGCAGCCCGGCACCGCGTTGGCCCCGCCGGACAGCCCGGTGCGCGCGCCCTGCGGCACGACCGGCACCCGGTGACGGGTGGCGAAGCGCATCGTCTCCTGCACGTCCTCGATCGTGCGCGCACGCACGAGCGCGAGCGCGCCCTCGTCGGGGCACCACAGCGCCTGGTCGCGCGAGTGGGACCCGACGACGTCTGGGTCGGTGACGAGCGCCCCGTCGCCGAGCAGCGGGCCCAGCTCGGACCGGATCGAGGTCGTGAGGTCGCTGGGCTCCACGGTCACTTCTGCTGGGCGGCGAGGGTGGCGGGGTGGACGAGCAGGGGCAGGAGGGCCCGGCCGGAGGGCGAAGGGCGGGACCCTCCCTTCGTCGTGGTGACGGCGGCGACGAGCGCCAGGTGGGCCTCGCAGCGCGCGGCGAGCTCCTCGTAGCCGGCGGCGCCCATGAGCTCGACGAGTCCGGCGCGCTCGGTGACGTAGACGGGGTCGACGGCGACGTGGGCGTCGGGGCTGCCGGAGCAGTACCAGTCCAGGTCGTGCCCGCCCGCGCCCCACCCTCGACGGTCGTACTCGCCGATGCTGACCTCGAGATAGCTGCTGTCGTCGGGCAGCTCGACCGTGCGGTAGGTGCGGCGGATCGGCAGCTGCCAGCACACGTCCGGCTTGACGGTGTGCGGCTCGACGTCGGTGAGCACCGCGTGCTGGTGGAGGGCGCAGCCCGCGCCGGCGGGGAATCCCGGACGGTTGAAGAAGATGCAGGCGCCGTCGACGACCTTGGTCTTGAGGTCCCCGTCCTCCTTCTCGGTCCACGCGGACTTGCGGGTGGAGCCGGGGTGCAGCTGCCACTCGTCCTCGCCGAGCTGGTCGGCGATCGCCTTGACCCGGGTGAAGTCGTCCTTGTCGGTGAAGTGCGCCCCGAGCACGCAGCAGCCGAAGTCGGGCTTGTCGGCGTCGATGCCGTGGCACCCGCTGCCGAAGACGCAGGTCCACGAGGACGTGAGCCAGGTCAGGTCGCAGCGAAAGCGCTGCTCGTCATCGCCGGGGTCCTCGAACTCGACCCAGGTGCGCGCCGTCGTCAGGTCGGTCTCGCCGGGGTGCTGGGGAGTGTCATCGCTCACGGCCGTCACCCTATGCCGCGGCAGCCACGACCCGGGCCCGCGGTGAGCAGGTTGTCCTCCTCCTGCGTCTACTGTGGCCACGTGCGCCTTGGTGTCATCGATATCGGTTCCAATACCGTCCACTTGCTCATTGTCGACGCCCACCACGGTGCGGCGCCGATCCCTGCGACGTCCCACAAGATCCTGCTGCGGCTCTCCGAGCACGTCGACGACGAGGGTCGGATCGACGAAGGGGGCGCTGCCGACCTCTCCCGGTTCGTCGCCGAGTGCCTCCAGGTCGCGGAGGACCACGGGGCCGAGGAGGTCTTCGCCTTCGCGACGAGCGCTGTCCGTGAGGCGCCCAACGGTGACGAGGTGCTCGCCAGGGTGCGCGCCGAGACGGGCGTCGACCTGCAGGTGCTCAGTGGTGAGGACGAGGCGCGTCTGACCTTCCTGGCCGCCCGACGGTGGGCCGGCTGGTCGGCGGGCAAGCTGCTCGTCATCGACATCGGTGGGGGCTCGCTCGAGCTGACCCTCGGTGACGACGAGGACCCCGACATCGCCAAGTCCCTGCTCCTCGGGGCCGGCCGCACGACCCGTGAGCTGCTGGCCGCGGACCCGCCGAGCGCGGACGAGATCAAGCAGGCGCGTCGCCACGTGCGGGCCACGCTCGCCAAGGAGATCCGCCCCTATGCCAAGGCCAGCTCGCCCGACACCGTCCTGGGCACGAGCAAGACGATGCGCTCGCTGGCTCGCATCGCCGGAGCCGCGCCCAGCACCGACGGGCCCTATGTCGAGCGTCGACTGCGCCGCTCCGACGTCACCGCGACGATCGCGCGGATCACGCCGATGACCGCGCTGGAGAGGGTCGAGCTGCCGGGCGTCTCGGCCTCACGGGCCCACCAGATCCTCGCCGGGGGCATCGTGGCCGAGGCCGCGATGGACCTGCTCGGTGTCGAGGAGCTGACGATCTGCCCGTGGGCGCTGCGCGAGGGCGTGCTCCTGCGGTACCTCGACGTGCTGGCCTGAGTCCGTCCCCCGCGCGGGGCTACGCTCGGTACATGCCAGATCCAGCACGCCAGCTGCCGGTGGGGCTGTCCACGGCCTCGGTCTATCCCGAGGGGGCGGCCGCGGCCTTCGAGACCGCCGCGCGACTCGGGTACGACGGCGTCGAGATCATGGTCTGGACCGATCCGATCTCGCAGAACGCCGGGGCACTGCGCGCGCTCGCCGACCACCACGGCATCGACATCGTCTCCATCCATGCACCGACGCTGCTGCTCACCCAGCGGGTGATGAGCCCGGACCCGTGGGGCAAGGTCGACAGGTCGATCGAGCTCGCGCACGAGGTGGGTGCGCCGACGGTGGTCCTCCACCCGCCCTTCCGCTGGCAGAAGGAGTACGCCCGCACCTTCGCCGACGGGGTCGCCGAGCGCGAGGACGAGAGCGGCATCGTCCTGGCCGTCGAGAACATGTTTCCGTGGGCGGCCCGCGGCCGGCAGGTGCAGGCATACCTGCCGCACTGGGACCCGGTGCCGCAGCCCTACGACCACGTGACGATCGACCTGTCGCACACCGCGACCGCGCGCAGTGACGCGATGCAGATGGTGCTCGACCTCGGTGATCGTCTCTCGCACATCCACCTCGCCGACGGCCACCTCACGACACTCAAGGACGACCACCTCGTCCCGGGCCGTGGGACCCAGCCGTGCGCCGAGGTCCTCCAGCACATCGCGACGAGCGGGTTCTCCGGATCGGTCGTGCTCGAGGTCGGGACCCGCCGCCGACCGCGTGAGCGCGAGGACGACCTGAGGGAGTCGCTCGAGTTCGCCCGGCGACACCTGGGCCAGGTCGAGGATGCCGGCGAGGCCGCGGTCGGCTCGGCGTCCTGATGGCCGCGCGGCGGATCAGATGACCCAGGACGCGATCGAGATCGACGGGCTGCGGGTCACGCGCCGGGGCAGGCTCGTCCTGCCGGGTCTCGACCTGCGGGTCCCCACCGGCCAGGTCGTCGGTCTCCTCGGGCCGAGCGGGGGCGGCAAGTCGACGGTGATGCGCGCGGTCGTCGGCGTGCAAGAGGTCGAAGGGGGCCGGGTCGAGGTCCTCGGCCTGCCTGCGGGGCACCCGGACCTGCGCCACCGGGTCGGCTACGTCACCCAGGCGCCGAGCGTCTACGGCGACCTGACCGTGGCCGAGAATGTTTCCCACTTCGCTCGGCTGCTCGGCGTGCGCGACCCCGGCGCTGCCGCCCGCGAAGCCGTCGAGCGGGTCGACCTCACCAGCCACGCGCAGTCGCGCACCGACGCCCTGTCCGGCGGGCAGCGCGGCCGAGCGAGCCTCGCGGCAGCGCTCGTCGGTGCTCCCGAGCTGCTCGTCCTCGACGAGCCGACGGTCGGCCTCGACCCCGTCCTGCGCCGTGACCTGTGGGGCCTCTTCCGTCAGCTCGCTGACGACGGCGTGACCCTCTTGATCTCCAGCCACGTCATGGACGAGGCCTCGCGCTGCGATCGTCTCGTCCTCCTGCGCGAAGGGGAGGTCCTCGCCGACGACACCCCGGCCCACCTGCTCCAGCGCACCGGGGCCGCCGACGCCGAAGGTGCCTTCCTGGCACTCGTGGACGAGGCGGCGGCATGAACCCGCGCCTGACGGTCGTCACCGCGGGCCGGGTCCTGCGACAGGTGCTCCGCGACCGCCGGACCCTGGCGCTCATGCTCGTCGTCCCCGTGGTCCTCATGTGCCTGCTCGCGTGGATCTATGCCGACGGGCCCCTCTTCGAGCGGGTCGGACCCACGCTGCTGACGGTCTTCCCCTTCGTCATCATGTTCGTCGTCACGAGCGTCGCGACCCTGCGGGAGCGCACGAGCGGCACCCTCGAGCGCTTGCTCACGACGCCGATGGGCAAGGGCGACCTCGTCCTCGGGTACGCGCTCGCCTTCGGCCTGCTCGCCGTCGTCCAGGGCATCGTCGTCACGTCGATCTCCGGGTGGCTGCTCGGGCTCGACACCGAGGCCTCTGCGGTCTGGCTCGTGCTCGTCGTCGTCGCGAGCGGCGTGCTCGGCACCTCGCTCGGCCTGCTCGCCTCGGCCTTCGCCGCCACGGAGTTCCAGGCCGTGCAGCTGATGCCGGCCACGGTGCTGCCGCAGTTCCTCCTGTGCGGCCTGCTCGTCCCGCGCGACCAGCTGCCACGTGCCCTCGAGCTGCTGTCGGACGTGCTGCCCCTGTCCCATGTCGTCGATGCCGCCACCGCCGTCGCGCAGCAGGTGCAGCCGCGAGGGGACCTCGCCACCCCGATGCTCGTCATCGCGGGGTGGATCGTCGTCGCCCTCGTCCTCGGGAGCCTGACCCTGCGTCGCCGTACCCCGTGACCTCCTGACCGTAGGCTGACGCTCGTGAGACGACTCCTCTTCATCGCCAATGCCTCCGCGGGGACCTCCGACAAGGAGAGCCAGGACGCTGCCCTGGCCGTCCTGCGCGCGGAAGCCGATGTCCTGGTGGTCGAGACCGAGTCGGTCGAGGAGCTCACCGAGGCCGTCGCCGGGCGTGATGGCCGCGAGGTCGTCATCGCCGGTGGCGACGGTTCGCTCAATGCCTTCGTCACTGCCCTGTGCCGTGCCGGCGACCTGGGCGAGGACCCGCCGACCGTGGGTCTGCTGCCCATGGGCACGGGCAACGACTTCGCCCGGTCGGTGGACCTCCCCACGGATCCCGCGGAGGCCGCCCGGGTCGTGCTGGCCAGCCCGGTCCGGCCCGTGGACGTGCTCATCGACGGTGAGGACATGCTCGTCGCCAATGCCGTGCACATCGGGGTGGGGGAGGAGGCCGGGCGGATCGCGGCCCCGTGGAAGGAACGTCTGGGCAAGCTGCACCTGGGGATCCTCGGCTACGCCATCGGGGGGATCGCCGCCGGCTTCGGCCAGCAAGGACGCCACCTCGAGGTCGTCGCCGACGACGAGGTGATCAGTGACGGCAGCCGGCGGGTGCTGCAGGTCGCCATCACGATCGGCACCAGCGTCGGCGGCGGCACCGAGCTCGCGCCGGATGCCCGCCCCGGCGACGGGCTCGCCGAAGTCGTCGTCTCCTACGCGGTCGCCCCCGCGCGTCGGGCCCGGTATGCCCTGGGCCTGAGCCGGGGCACTCACACCGACCTCGACGATGTCGTCACCACCAGAGCGCGCACCGTCACCGTGCGCGGGCGCCATCACAAGGTCGCCGCCAACTCCGACGGCGAGGCACTGGACCCCGCCCGCGAGCGCACCTGGCGCGTGGTACCCGGTGCCTATCGCCTGCACTCGCCGGCAGAGACCAGGTGAGCGCCCTGAACCCCGACCACCTGCGCACGCGTGTGCTCGACGGACTCCTGGCACCGCGACACCGCAATGCGGTCGCCCGTTCCCGAGTCATCGCCGCCGCCCGCGAGCGCTTCGTCTCCGGGGAGTCGATCGACGAGGCCGTCGTCACCGCAGCATGGCTGCGCCGCACCAACCGGCTGGCCGCCCTCCACCCGCTCCTGCCGGCCGCGACCGACACCGCGGGAGTCGAGGCCACGGTCGCCGAGGTGGTGACGGCGATCGAGCGGGTCGCCCCGGTGACCTCCGGCGGCGACTACCGGTCGGAGATCTACCTCGCTCCGGAGCATCTCGCGCTGGGGGCCGACCCCGTCCGGGCTGCTGACGCCCTGCGCCGCATCTGCCTCGTCGGGGACGAGCACCGGGTGGACGTGACCCTCCGCTCCGGTCCGCACAGCGACACCGACGCCCTCCTCGACCTCGTCCACCGGGCACGCGAGGAGCACCCGCGCCTCACGACCTCCCTCGTCGCCCGCCGGCACCGCAGCGAGGCCGACGCCCTCGAGCTCGCGGCCGCGGGAGCTCGCGTGCGGCTGGTCCGAGGCGGCACGGGTGAGCCCGGCTCGATCGCCTGGCAGGACCCGCACGAGGTCGACCTGGCCTTCGCCCGGTGCCTTGCGACGCTCCTCGGGAGCGGGGTCCACACAGTGGTCGCGACGCACGAACCGCTCCTCCTCGACCTGGCCGACGGCCTCGCCGACCAGTCCGGCCGCGGCCCCGAAGGCCTTGAGTACCAGTTCTTCCTCGGCGCCGACTCGGACCTGCAGCTGCGCACCGCTGATGCAGGCCACCGCGTGCGCGTGCTCGTTCCCTACGGTCCCGGATGGCTCGAGCACCTCCACGACCTCGCCCGCCGCCCCTCCGGGGTCCGCCGTCTCGTCGAGACGCTGACCGGCCGGGCATGACGACCTCCACCACCCACGAGCAGGAGCAGAGATGACGACCGCGATCTACGGAGTCGGCGCGATGGGCAGCGCGATCCTCGAGGCCCTCACGGCCGATGGCGAAGGGGAGGTCCTCGCCGTCGAGGGTGCGCCCGAGCGGGCCGACAGCCTGCGCCGGCAGTACGCCGACAAGGCGTCCGTCGAGATCGTCGACGCGACGACCGCGGCATCGCGGGCGGACGTGCACCTCGTCGTGGTCAAGCCCTACTCCGTGGCGGCCCTGCTCGCGCAGCTGGCTCCCTCCCTTCGCCCCGGGTCGATCGTGCTCTGCCTGGCCCTCGGGGTCTCCCTCGCCGACCTGTCCGAGGCGCTGCCGGACGGGGTGGCCGTGATCCGCGGCATGCCCAACACCCCGGCCCGCGTCGGTCAGGGGATGACCGTGCTCAGCCCGGCCGACGATGTCACCGACGAGCAGCTGCAGCAGGTGCGCGACCTGCTCGCGCCCACCGGGGAGACCATCGTCCTGCCCGAGTCCCAGCAAGGCGTGGCGACGGCCCTGTCGGGCTCAGCCCCGGCCTACTTCTACCTCGTCGTCGAGGCTCTGGTCGACGCCGGCGTGGCCCGAGGACTCACCCGTGCCGATGCGCTCGCGCTCGCCGGGCAGGCCGCCCGCGGGGCCGGCGCCATGCTCGTCGAGACGGGGGAGGAGGCCGCCCTGCTGCGCGCAGCCGTCACCTCGCCAGGCGGCTCGACCGCGGCTGCCCTGGCTCGTCTCGAGGCGCACGGCGTCCGCCACGCCTTCGCGGATGCCGTCGACGCCTGCACCGACCGGGCCAGCTGATGGACGACGGGTGGGGAGTGCGCCGCCTCTGCGGTGATGACTGGGAACGCCACCGCGCGGTCCGGCTGGCGATGCTCCTCGACCAGCCGGGGGCCTACGGGAGCACCTTCGCCCGTGAGGTGGCCTTCGACGAGACCACCTGGCGCGAGCGGCTCGACCACCCGGTCCTCCTCGCGGAGAGCGACGCGGGGCTGCCGTTGGGGGCAGCCACCCTCTATCGCCCCGACGAGTCCCACGACCCCGAGATCGTGGCCATGTGGGTGGCCGGGCACGCACGGGGACACGGCATCGCGGACGCTCTCGTGCAGGCCTGCGTCGATCTCGCCGGCGCGCGCGGGGACGCAGTGGTACGGCTGCACGTCATGCGCGACAACCCGCGGGCAGTGGCCTTCTACGAGCGGGTCGGGTTCGCCTTCGACGGGTCTGCCGGTGACATCGCCGGATGCGACCGGATGAGTCGGGTCCTACCGGCCTGAGGTGAACACTTCGTGACCCGGCAGGCCAATTCGCCCTCGGGGATGAGAGACTCACGCCATGAGTGAGATCACCGTGCGAGCCCTGGCCGAGGACGAGTGGGAGACCTACCGCAGCCTTCGTCTGGAAGCCCTGCAGGAATCTCCGGAGGCCTTCGTGGCCGACCACGACGCCGAGGCCGCCGAGGCCGAGGGGTTCTGGCGGGAGCGGATGGGCCGCAGCGACCGGCTCGTGGCCGAGGCCGAGGGCAAGCGCGTGGGCGTGGTCAGCCTCGGTGACGCCGAGGACAGCCAGGCCGACAATGCCGGCCAGCTCTTCGGCCTGTGGGTCCACCCCGAGTGGCGAGGGGCCGGCGTCGCCGCGCACCTCGTGCGCCAGAGCGCCAAGATCGCTGAGCGCAAGGGTCTGGGCCAGCTCTTCTACTGGGTCGGGTCCGACAACGGCCGCGCGGTCGCCTTCGCGTCGAGCTTCGGCTTCCGCCCCACCGACGACCGCCGTCCGATGCGCGTCGCCAACGCTGACGGCCAGGACGAGCAAGAGATCGCGCTCGTCCTCGCCCTGGGCGAGGACCGCGGCTGATCCGGCCCGCACGACGACGAGTGGCCCGCTCCCTTCGGCCGAAGGGAGCGGGCCACCGGTCTGCGTGCGCACGACCTCGAGGAGATGCGCACCTCAGGGGCACGGCCCTACGGTCGTGAGGCCATCCGCTCGATGAGCGCCGTCGGACCGCTGACGATGATCAGGTCGCCGTTGCGCACCTTGGTCTCCGGGCGCGCATAGGTGAAGTCCTGACCGGGTGACTTCACCCCGACGACGGTCACGCCGTACTTGCTGCGGATCGAGGACTGCTCGAGCGTGAACCCCACGGCCTCCTGGGGAGGGGTCATCTTGACGATCGCGAAGCCGTCGTCGAACTCGATGTAGTCCATCAGGCGGCTGCCGATGAGGTGTGCCAGACGCTTGCCCGACTCGATCTCGGGGGAGAGGACGTGGTGCACGCCGATCCGGTTGAGGATGCGAGCGTGCTCCGGGCTGACCGCCTTGGCCCACACCTTGGGCGCCTCGCCGTCGATGAGGTTGACCGCGGCGAGCACGCTCGCCTCGATCGAGGACCCGATGGCCAGGACGCTGGCGGAGAAGGTGTGCGGCTTCAGCTCCTCGATCGTCGTCACCGAGGTGGCATCGCCCTGGACGATCCGACCGACCCTGGCCAGGTAGGTCTCGGCCAGCGACGGGTCGAGCTCGAGTGCCGTCACCCGGTTGCCCAGACGGTGCAGCTCGGTGGCGACAGCGCCGCCGAAGCGGCCGAGGCCGAGGACGAGGACGTCCTCGTTGTGCAGACGCATGCGCGGCACGCGGTCCTCCGATCATCAGGGGGTCGTGGGAGAAGACACTAGCCGGGGTAGCGTTCCGGACCATGAGCACACAGGCGTGCGCCATCTGGGGCGAGGACTTCACGCGTTACGACTTCGGCGTCGGACACCCGATGTCACCGGTACGCCTCGACCTGACAGCGCGGCTGTGCCGCGAGCTCGGGGTCTTCGACGAGATGGACGTCGTCGACGTCGAGCCGGCGAGCGATGACGTGCTGGCGACGGTCCACGACCGCGACTACGTCGAGGCCGTCAAGAAGATCTCCGCCGACCCCACGAGTGCCGACGGGCACTGGGGGATCGGCACGGACGACGTGCCCGCCTTCGCCGGCATCCACGAGGCGAGCGCACGCATCGTCGCCGGCAGCATCGAGGCTGCCCGACGGGTGTGGAGTGGCGAGGCCGAGCACGCGGTCAACTTCACCGGCGGGATGCACCACGCCATGCGGGGTCGGGCTGCCGGGTTCTGCATCTACAACGACATCGCTGCGGCCATCGCCTGGCTGCTGGAGCAGGGCGTCGAGCGGGTGGCCTACGTCGATGTGGACGTCCACCACGGCGACGGTGTGCAGGAGATCTTCTACGACGACCCGCGGGTGCTCACGGTCTCGGTCCACGAGTCGGGGCGCACCCTCTTCCCGGGGACCGGATGGCCCGGCGACACCGGGGGCCCGGGTGCAGAGGGCACGGCCGTCAACGTCGCCCTGCCACCGGGCGTCACCGACGGTCCGTGGCTGCGGGCGATCACGTCCGTGGCCGCCCCGGTCGTCCGCGCCTTCGCGCCCCAGGTCCTGGTGACCCAGCACGGCTGTGACACCCACAAGGACGACCCGCTGGCACACATGGCGCTCTCGCTCGACGCGCAGCGGCAGGCGGCCGTCAACCTGCACCGTCTCGCGCACGAGGTGGCCGACGGGCGATGGCTGGCCGTCGGCGGGGGTGGCTACGACATCGCGAGCGCCGTCCCGCGCGCCTGGACGCACCTGACGGCCATCGCGGCGCACAAGCCGGTGCCGCCCTCGACCGAGACCCCGCAGGCCTGGCGAGACCATGTCGAGCTGGTCGCCGGTCAGGCGGGTCCCACCCGGATGGGTGATCTCCCCGACAAGGACCTCCCGATCTGGGTGCAGCCCTGGGCCATGGGATACAACCCGCACAGCGGGGTGGACCGAGCGGTGATGGCCACCCGCGAGGCGATCTTCCCCCTGCACGGTCTCGACGTCTGGTACGACTGAAGACCTGTAATCGAGCGGAAGTCATCGGCGTGTCGGGTGGACTTGGGTGAGATGAACGCCCTCCCATCTTCCCAGCCGTCACATCTGCCCCTATGGTGGACACCTGCAGGGCTCGTCGAGGTCCGCTGGCATCCGCCGGCGGCACGGTCCTGCGGATTACGAGGTGATCATGTCCAACGACCGTCTGGGTGAGGTGCGTTTCCTCACTGTTGCTGAGGTCGCGGCGATCATGCGCGTGTCCAAGATGACCGTGTACCGGATGGTCCACAACGGTGACCTGCCGGCCGTGCGCGTGGGTCGCAGCTTCCGGGTCCCCGAGGACGCGGTGCACACGTACCTCGAGACCTCCTTCGTCGAGACGGCCTGACCCTCAGCAGCACCCTGAACGAGGCCCCTTGCACGAAGCACTGCGGCGAGCGGATAGACTCTGTCGTCTGACTCGTTCTCGGTGGGGCCTGCGACTGCAGGACCAGCATCGCTCGAGGCACCACCGTCAGCACTGATCACGACACGAAGGACATCCGCATGGGTTCTGTCATCAAGAAGCGGCGCAAGCGCATGGCGAAGAAGAAGCACCGCAAATTGCTGCGCAAGACGCGCCACCAGCGTCGCAACAAGAAGTGACCTCACGAAGGGGGCCCCTCCGCACTGCGGACGGGCCCCCTTCGTCATGCCCGCGGGCGGGTGATCCCTGTCTCTCATCGCCGCAGACGACGCTCGGCCCTCCCGCAGAGGCCGTGGCGAGACTAGGCTGCGGCGCAGTCCATGACCCGTGGTCTTCGTCCTCAAGGAAGGTGTTCCGGTGCCCGAGACCGTTCTCGTTGCAGGCGTCTCCCGCCATCTCGGCGGTGCCTTCGCACGCCGCCTGAGTCGAGATGATTCCGTGGGCCGGATCATCGGCGTCGACGTCGTGCCACCGCGTCACGGCATCGGTCGCGCGGAGTTCATGCGGGCCGACATCCGCAGCCCTCTCATCAGCCGGATCATCTCGGGCAATGACGTCGACACCGTCGTCCACATGGGCGTCGTCGCGACGCCGCGCGCGGGTGGGGGACGGGCCACACAAAAAGAGGTCAACGTCATCGGCACGATGCAGCTCCTGGCTGCCTGCCAGCGAGCCGAGTCGGTCACCAAGCTCATCGTGAAGTCGACGGCCGGCGTCTACGGGTCGAGCCCGCGGGACCCGGCGATGTTCACCGAGGACATGTCGGCGAAGAAGATGCCCAGCTCCGGGTGGGCTCGCGACAGCGTCGAGGTCGAGGGCTATGTCCGTGGGCTCTCCCGCCGTCGTCCCGACATCGAGATCACGACCCTGCGCTTCGCCAATGTCATCGGCCCGCGGATCCGCACCGCCTTCACCGATCACTTCAGCCTGCCGGTCATCCCGATCCCCTTCGGCTACGACGCCCGCCTCCAGTTCGTCCACGAGGACGACTGCGTGGCCGCGCTCGTCCGCGCCATCGACCTGCCCGGCCTCGGCGCGGTCAATGTCGCCGGTGACGGGATCATCACCGCCAGTCAGGCGGCCAACCTCGCGGGACGCCCCTTCGTGCTCGTCCCACGGATGGCCACCGGCACCGTCACGGACCTGGCCAAGAAGTTCGGACTCATCGACATCGGCTCCGACCAGCTCGACCTGCTGAGCTTCGGTCGTGGGCTGGACACCACCCGCATGCGCGAGGAGCTCGGCTTCGAGCCGGCCTACACGACACGCGCCGCCTACGAGGACTACGCCCGCGCGACGAAGGGCAGGGTCTTCGACCGGCTGCCCTTCGCCCAGCCCGGATGGTCGGCCGTGCAGGCCGCAGAGGCCGCCATGAGGGCCGTGACGCCTACCCCCGAGAGTGAGAAGTGATGGTCGACAGCACCCGCGCCACCAGCCCCAGGACGGGCGCCGCGACCAAGAAGTCCGCGGCGACCAAGGTCTCGACGTCGAAGACCGCTGCGGCCAAGAAGGCTCCCGCCAAGAAGGCTCCCGCCAAGAAGGCCGCTGCGCAGAAGGCGGGCACGAAGAAGGCTGTCTCGGCTCCGGCCAAGAAGGCAGCCCGACCCAGCGCAGTCTCCGCGGCGGCTGACCGGGCCGGTGGCGAGCGCGCCCGCCGACGCAGCACCCCCCTTCTCACCGGTCCGTCCGCCCAGGTGTCCGGCACGGGTGCCGCCGTCCGGCCGAAGAGGGCGAGCACGTCGCGCAAGCCCACCCTGACCGTGGTGCCCGGACCCGACGGAGCGCCCACGGCGGCCAGGCGCACAGGGGCTGCCAAGAGCGGGACCCGGCGTCGGCCGCCCACCCGACGGGCCGACTCTGCTGCGCGTCCGGTGGCCGCCCCTCGCCCCGCCAACATCTCGACGTCGCACGGGACCCCCGAGAGCGGGCAGGCGGTCGTGCCGGGTCTGGCCGAGCTGCTCTCCGTGCTGCTGTCCGCCGGCCAGATGACCTCGCGCACCCTCGGCCTCGCTGCAGGTGCGGCCGCGGGGGAGGGCTGGGAGCGTCGTTTCACCGAGACCCTCCACTTCCTCCAACGGCGGGTCAAGGGCGACTACGCGGTGGACGACTTCGGCTTCGACGAGGACTTCACCATCCACACCGTCTTCCCGGTGCTGCGGCTGCTCAAGGACAAGTGGTTCCGCATCGAGGTGCGCGGGATCGAGAACATCCCGGCCGACAGCGGTGCGCTGCTCGTCTCCAACCACTCGGGCACCGTGGCCATCGACTCGGTCATGACCCAGCTGGCCATCCACGACGCCCATCCGCAGAAGCGCTTCCTGCGCATGCTCGGTGCGGACCTCGTCTTCCAGCTGCCGGTCGTCGGAGACGTCGCGCGCAAGACGGGCGCAACCCTGGCGTCCGCGGCCGACGCGGACCGGCTCATGCGCGGCGGCGAGCTCGTCGGTGTGTGGCCCGAGGGCTTCAAGGGCGTCGGCAAGCCCTTCCGGGAGCGCTACAAGCTGCAGCGCTTCGGCCGCGGCGGCTTCGTCTCGGCAGCGATCAAGGCCGAGGTCCCGATCATCCCGTGCTCCGTCGTCGGAGCCGAAGAGGTCTACCCGATGATCGGCAACATGAAGACCGTGGCGCGCCTGCTCGGTGCGCCCTACGCCCCGATCACGCCCTTCTTCCCCTTGCTCGGCCCGCTGGGTCTGATCCCGCTGCCGAGCAAGTGGATCATCGAGTTCGGTGAGCCGATCGACACCGCCTCGCTCGGCCCGGACGCAGCCGATGACCCGATGCTCGTCTTCGAGATCACGGACCAGGTGCGCGAGACGATCCAGCAGACCCTGTACTCCGTGCTCGTGACGCGTCGCTCGGTCTTCTTCTAGGAGGAGTGGTGAGTCCCCTTCCTGTTGCGCGGGTCGTCATGATCGGCCGAGAGGGCTGTCACCTGTGCGATGTGGCCCGCGAGGTCATCCAGGAGGTCGTGGCGCAGACCGGGGACAGCTTCGCCGAGGTCGACATCGATGCCGACCCCGAGCTGGCCCGATACACCGACGAGGTGCCGGTCACCTTCGTCGACGGGCGGCAGCACGACTACTGGCGGGTGGACGAAGGGCGGTTGCGCGCGGCCCTTCGCACGTGAGCCGGCCCGGCTGTCCACGCCTGATCCGCGACTTTGTGCATTTGTTCACAAGAGCGTAATCTCGAGGTGTTCGGTCGTCAGGTGGCGTTCGCCCCTGGACCGGGAGAGGAGCCGAGCCAAGCCGTGTCCGTCGATCAGGCCGCCAAGCGTGACATCCCCGACGCGACGGTTGCCCGACTCCCCGGATATCTGCGGGCACTGGGCCAGCTCACCGCCCAGGACGTGCTCTCCGTCTCCTCCGAAGAACTCGCGTACAGCGCCGGGGTGAGCTCGGCCAAGCTGCGCAAGGACCTCAGCCATCTTGGCTCCTACGGTGTGCGCGGCGTCGGCTACGACGTGGCCCACCTGACCTACCAGATCTCCCGTGCGCTGGGTCTGACCCATGACTGGCCGGTCATCATCGTCGGCATGGGCAACCTCGGCCGCGCGCTGGCCTCCTACGGCGGTTTCGCGACCAAGGGCTTCAAGGTCGTGGCTCTCCTGGACCGCGACCCCCAGCTGGTCGGCGACCGGCTCGACGATCTGACGATCCAGCCGATGGACGAGCTTGCCGACGTCGTCACACCCGGTGAGGCCTGCATCGGTGTCGTCGCCACCCCGGCTGCCTCCGCCCAGGACGTCGCGGACCTCCTCGTCACCGCCGGGGTCAGCTCCATCCTCAACTTTGCCGCCACCGCGATCCAGGTTCCCGAAGGGGTCCACATGCGCAAGGTCGACCTGTCCACCGAGCTGCAGATCCTAGCCTTCCACGAGCAGCAGCGCTCTGGTGCCGTGTCCGACGAGCTGCTGGAGGAGATCGGCTGATGAGCCTCCTCGCCTTCGGCCTCAACCACCGTCGGGCCCCGATCTCCGTCCTGGAGCGGGCCGCCCTCGACGAGGCGAGCCTGTCGCAGATCATCGCGGCGGCGACGGCCAGCCCCGACATCAGGGAGCACCTGGTCGTCGCGACCTGCAACCGCACCGAGATCTACGCCGAGGTCGCGGCCTTCCACGGCGCCGTCGCGGACCTCACCGAAGCGCTGACGCAGGCCACGGACATCACCCAGGACGACCTGAAGTCGCACCTGGACCTGCACTACGGCGATGCGGCCGTGGCCCATGTCTTCAATGTCGCGGCCGGGCTGGACTCGATGGCGGTGGGGGAGTCCCAGATCCTCGGCCAGATGCGCGATGCACTCGGGCGAGGGCAGGACGAGGGCCACGTCGGGACCAGCCTCAACGCCCTCATCCAGCAGGCTCTGCGCACCGGCAAGCGGGTCCACTCGGAGACCGCGATCGACGAGGTCTCTCGTTCGCTCGTGGGCGTGGGCCTCGACGCCGCCGCTGAGCACGTCGGCTCGCTGACCGGTGCGCACGTCCTCGTCGTGGGGGCGGGCGCGATGAGCGCCCTCGCCGCGACCAGCGCGATCCGCCGCGGGGTCGCCGAGCTCACCGTCGTCAACCGCACGCACGAGCGGGGAGTTGCCCTCGCCGAGCGCCTGGGCGGTCGGGCCCGCCCGGCCCACGAGATCGCCGAGGCACTTGCCGACGCAGACGTCGTGATCTCCTGCACCGGGTCGACCGGGCTGGCGATCACGCTGCCCGATGTCGCTGATGCCCAGGTCGCCCGAGGCGGCCTCCCGCAGGCCTTCATCGACCTCGCCCTGCCCCACGACATCGCCCACGACGTGGCGGACCTCAGCGGGGTCAGCCGACTGGGGCTCGCCGAGCTGGGCGACCGGCTCGGCTCCGGGGGCTCGGTCCCCGAGGTCGAGCAGGCCCGGGCGATCGTCGGCGACGCCGTCACCAAGCACCTGGGTCGGCGAGCCGCGAACATCGCCGGGCCGACGGTACGGGCCCTGCGCAGTGCGGCCCAGCAGGTCGTCGAGCGCGAGCTGGCCCGGCTGGGTCAGCGCACCCCCGACATGACCGAGAGTGACCGCGCGGAGGTCGACCTGGCCGTGCACCGCATCGTCGAGAAGCTGCTGCACCAGCCCACCGTGCGCGCCAAGGAGCTGGCCAGCGACGGTCGCTTCGGCGAGTACGAGGACGCCCTGCACCAGCTCTTCGACCTCCACGCCGAAGGGGGTGCCCTGTGACCTCCCTTCGTCTTGGTACTCGTCGCTCGGCCCTGGCCATGACCCAGTCCGGGCACGTCGCCGACGCGCTGCGCGCAGCCGGCCACGAGGTCGAGCTCGTCGAGATCGTCACCGAGGGTGACACCAACCGCGCCTCGCTCGCGAGCATGGGCGGCACCGGCGTCTTCGCCACGGCCCTGCGCGAGGCGATGCACGCCGGTGAGATCGACTTCGCCGTGCACTCCCTCAAGGACCTGCCGACCGCACCCGCCCCGGGACTGGTCATCGCCGCGATCCCTGCGCGGGTCGACCCGCGCGATGCCCTGTGCGCCCGCGACGGACTCACCCTGGGTGAGCTCGGCGAAGGCGCCGTCGTCGGGACCGGCTCACCGCGACGACGAGCCCAGCTCGCCGCGCTCGGCCTCGGGTTGGAGTTCCGCGACATCCGCGGCAACCTCGGTACCCGTCTGGCCATGGTCGGCCCGGGCGAGGACCAGCTCGACGCCATCGTCCTCGCGTCCGCCGGACTGACCCGACTCGGCCTGCGCGAGCAGATCACCGAGCTGCTCGAACCCATCCAGATGCTGCCCGCCCCCGGGCAGGGGGCCCTGGCCGTCGAGTGCCGTGAGGGTGACGAGCAGGTGCTCGCCGCCCTTCGCCCGCTCGACCACGCAGACACCCGCGCTGCCGTCACCGCCGAGCGCGGTGTCCTCGCGGAGCTCGAGGCCGGGTGTGCCGCCCCCGTCGGCGCCCTCGCCGAGGTCGTCGACGACGTCGACGGCCTCGCCATCTCCCTCCGAGCCGTGGTCGCTGCGACCGACGGCACCGGAGACCTGCGCCGGTCCATCACCGGCCCGATGAACGAGGCAGAGGACCTCGGTCGTCGCCTCGCCCGCACCCTCGTCGCCGACGGCGCCCCAGAGCTCGCCGACTTGCAAGCCACCCACCCTTCGACCGCTTCGGAGCATGTCCAGTGACCCCCCAGCGCTCTGCCGCAACCCCCTCCGCCGCCTCCCGCCGACCGGCGCGCGTCGCCTTCGTCGGTGCTGGACCGGGTGATGTCTCACTGATGACCGTTGCCGCGGTCGACCTGCTCGGTCGTGCGGACGCGGTCATCACCGACCAGCTGACCAACGAGGACATCGTCGCCTCGATGACGGGCGAGGGCGTCGACGTCGTCGACGCCAGCCACGGTGAGCACGGCCAGCAGCTGACGCACGCCATGCGTGCGCGGCTCGTCGTCAAGACGGCCAAGGCCCACAAGTGCGGTCTCGTCGTGCGTCTCATGGACGGCGACCCAGCGACCTTCAACGGCCTCGCCGAGGAGGCGCAGGCCCTCGTCAAGGCCGGCATCGACTTCGACATCGTCCCGGGCGTCTCCGCGGTCAGCGCGGTCCCGGCCTACGCCGGTGTGCCGCTGACCTCGCGCTCGACCAGTGCGCTGCACGTCGTGAGCGTCTCGGGCGGCAAGCGAGCGGACCTGTCCGCGTCGACCGGTGACGACGTCACCCTCGTGCTGCTCGGCCTGCCCGAGCACCTGAGCCAGGCCTTCACCGACCTGCTGGCTGCGGGCCGTGCGGGCGACACCCCCGTCGCCCTCACCCGCGGTGGCACGACGACGCACCAGACGACCCGGCAGACCACCCTCGAGGAGGCAGCCGAGACCATCGTCGGCCTCGAGGTGCCGACCCTGGCGGTCATCGGCTCGACCGTGGCACTGCGCGAGAACCTCTCGTGGTTCGAGACCAAGCCGCTGTACGGCTGGCGCGTGCTGATCCCTCGCACCAAGGACCAGGCCGGTCCGATGACCAAGCAGCTGCTCGGTCACGGTGCGACCAGCCAGGTCGTCCCGACGATCAGCGTCGAGCCGCCCCGCACCCCTCAGGCTGTCGAGCGCGCCGTGCGCGGTCTGGTCACCGGGCGCTACCAGTGGATCGGGTTCACCTCGGTCAATGCGGTCAAGGCCATCCGGGAGAAGTTCCAGGAGTTCGGTCTGGATGCCCGTGCCTTCTCGGGGCTGAAGATCGCCGCCGTCGGTGGCGTGACCGCTGATGCCCTGCGCGACTGGGGCCTGGAGCCCGACCTGGTGCCCACCGGTGAGATGTCGGCCAAGGGCCTGCTCGAGGAGTGGCCTCCCTACGACGAGGTGCTCGACCCGATGGACCGCGTCTTCCTCCCGCGAGCTGACATCGCCACCGACACGCTGGTCGCCGGCCTGCAGGACATGGGCTGGCAGGTCGACGACGTGACGGCCTACCGCACCGTGCGGGCCACGCCACCGCCTGCGCCCGTGCGCGATGCGATCAAGCAGGGCGCCTTCGACGCGGTCGTCTTCACCTCGTCCTCGACGGTGCGCAACCTCGTCGGCATCGCCGGCAAGCCGCACCCGTCCACCGTCATCGCCTGCATCGGCCCGGCAACCGTCAAGACGGCCGAGGAGGCCGGGCTGCGGGTCGACGTCATGGCGCCCGAGGCGACCGGCGAGAGCCTCGTCGAGGCCCTCGCGGCCCACGGCCGTGAGCTGGCCGCTGCTGCCCACGAGGCCGGTGAAGAGGTCACCCGTCCGAGCGAGCGGCGCAAGAAGTCGTCGAGCCGGCGCAAGGCGAAGGGGTGAGCCCCACCGGTTCTCGCCCTGTCGGGCCGGCGATCCGGCCGCGACGACTGCGGGGGAGCATCCCCCTTCGTCGGCTGGTCGCGCAGACCCGGCTGCACCCGGCCGACCTCGTCCTGCCGGTCTTCGTCCGCGAGGGCATCGACGCGCCCGTGGACATCTCCTCGATGCCGGGCGTCGTGCAGCACACCCTCGAGTCGCTCGTCGACGAGGCACGGGCCTGCGTCGACGTCGGCATCGGCGGGATCATGCTCTTCGGTGTCCCGCAGGCCAAGGACGCTCGTGGTTCCGGTGCGGACGACCCGCAAGGGATCCTCAATGTCGCGACCCGGGCCGTCGTCGATGCGGTCGGAGACCGCCTGGTCGTCATGACCGACCTGTGCCTCGACGAGTTCACCGACCACGGCCACTGCGGGGTGCTGACGACGGCCTCGGACGGGAGCATCGTCGTCGACAACGACGCGACCCTCGAGCGCTACGCCGACATGGCCCTGGCCCAGGCGGCCGCGGGCGCCCACGTGCTCGGGCTGTCCGGGATGATGGACGGTCAGGTCGGCCACGTGCGCGCGGCCCTCGACGAGGCCGGGTACACCGACACGCTCGTGCTGGCCTACGCCGCCAAGTACACCTCGGCGCTCTACGGGCCCTTCCGAGAGGCCGTCCAGTCCTCGTTGCGCGGCGACCGGGCGACCTACCAGCAGGACCCCGCCAACGCGACCGAGTCCCTGCGCGAGATCGAGCTCGACCTCGCCGAGGGTGCTGACATCATCATGGTCAAGCCGGCCCAGCCGCACCTGGACATCATCGCGGCAGCCGCCGAGATCTCGCCCGTGCCCCTTGCCGCCTACCAGATCTCGGGGGAGTACGCCCAGATCGTCGCGGCCGCCGAGCGCGGCTGGATCGACCGGGACGCGGCCGTCTTCGAGTCGCTGCTGCACATCAAGCGGGCAGGTGCGCAGATCGTGCTCACCTACTTCGCGCTCGAGGTCGCGGGTCGGCTGTGAGCGAGGAGACGCGCTGGCTGAGCGCGCGGGAGCAGGAGCACTGGCGTGCCTACCTGCGCGGGTCGCGCCTGCTCGAACGCGCGCTCGTCGACGACCTCGCGCCGCTGAACATCCAGCTGACCGAGTACGAGCTGCTCTCGATGCTCTCGGAGTCGCCCGATCAGCGCACCCGGATGTCGCGGTTGGCCGACGACATCATCCAGTCACGCTCTCGGGTCACCCACACGGCCACCCGGCTGGAGAAGCGCGGCTGGGTCGAGCGCTGTCGCTCCGACGACGACGGCCGCGGCGTCGAGATCTCGCTGACGGATGCCGGACGCGAGGCGCTCCAAGAGCTGTCGCGGGTACACGTCGAGTCGGTCCGACGGCACCTCGTGGACGCCCTGACGCCCGACGAGTTCGAGGGGCTGGGGGTCGCGATGGCTGCGCTGCGTGACCGGATGGCTCCTGCCCACCACGAGATCGGCCTCGACGACTGAGCTCTCGGGGGCTCACGGCCGCGGGCAGCCTGCGCCCCCGAGTCCCCCCGAAGGTCTGCGTGGCAGGGTTTGGGAGGATCGGGGTATGACGCTCTCGACGACTGGTTCGCAGGCCCTCTTCGACCGTGCCCGCACGGTGATCCCCGGTGGGGTCAACTCTCCGGTGCGCGCCTTCGGCGGAGTCGGTGGCGTGCCGCGCTTCATCGACAGCGCGAAGGGAGCCTGGCTCACCGACGTCGACGGCAACCGGTATGTCGACCTCGTCTGCTCCTGGGGACCGATGATCCTCGGTCACACGCACCCCGACGTGCTCGCTGCGGTGACCGCTGCCGCGGCCAAGGGATTCTCCTTCGGCACCCCGAGTGAGAACGAGGTGGCACTGGCCGCCGAGATCGTCGACCGGGTCGAGCCGCTGGAGCAGGTGCGGCTGGTCTCCTCCGGTACCGAGGCGACCATGTCCGCCCTTCGCCTGGCCCGTGGTGCCACCGGACGGTCGGTCGTCGTGAAGTTCGCCGGTTGCTACCACGGCCACGTCGACGCCCTTCTCGCGCAGGCCGGCTCGGGTGTCGCGACCTTCGCGCTGCCCGACTCCGCCGGCGTTCCGGCGTCGGCGGCGGGGGAGACCGTCGTCCTTCCCTACAACGACCTCGCCGCCGTCGAGGAGCTCTTCGCCGTCCGCGGTGAGGAGATCGCCGCGGTCATCACCGAGGCGGCCCCGGGCAACATGGGCGTCGTCCCGCCGGAGCCGGGCTTCACCGAAGGGCTGCGGCGCGTCACGGCCGCGCACGGCGCCCTGCTCATCAGCGACGAGGTCATGACCGGGTTCCGCGCCAGCCGTTCCGGTTGGTACGGCCTCGAGACAGGCCCCACCGGTGGCAACCCGGGCGGCTACGCAGGTGGCGCCCCAGACCTCTTCACCTTCGGCAAGGTCATGGGCGGCGGTTTCCCGGCCGCGGCCTTCGGCGGTCGCGCCGACCTCATGGCCAACCTCGCCCCGGACGGACCCGTCTACCAGGCGGGCACGCTCTCGGGGAACCCCGTCGCGACGGCCGCAGGTCTGGCCACCTTGCACGGCTGCACCGAGGGGCTCTACCCACGGCTGGAGTCGACCGCCCGGACCATCGCCGACGCCGCGTCGGCCGCACTGTCCGCCGAGGGCGTCGCCCATCGCGTCCAGTGGGCCGGCTCGATGTTCTCCATCTTCTTCCGCGACGGGCAGGTGCGCTCCTTCGCCGATGCGCAGGCCCAGGACACCAGGGCCTACGGCCGCTTCTTCCACGCGATGCTCGAGGCCGGCGTGCACCTGCCGCCCAGCGCCTTCGAGGTCTGGTTCGTCTCCGACGCCCTTGACGAGACGGCGCTCGACACGATCCGCGCCGCCCTGCCCCTCGCCGCCAAGGCTGCTGCAGCAGCCTGACCGGTTGCCGGCCGTCGTAGAGGTCGGCCCGGAAGGATGGGTCCGCGCGGGCCGAAGTCCTTGGTCATCGTCCGAGCCAGGTGTCGTTCTCGACTTCGGCTCGAGTCGCGCGAACCCACCCTTCCCGGCCTTCCCCTTCGTCCCTCAGGTGACCCAGCCCGGCGTCGAACTGCGGGGTTGGCTGACGCCAGAACGTCAGCCAACTGGGCACAACGACGCCAACCCGGGCAGGGGTCAGGCGCGGGTGAGGTAGAGCGCGTACTCGAGGCGACGCCCTTCGCGCTCGACCTCGAGGAGCACCTCGTCGGTGGGTGCGAGGGCCTCGAGGCTGGCCAGCAGGGCGGGCTCGCGCTGGGCCGCCCAGATCGCGAGGACACCGCCGGACGTCACTCGGGAGAGGGCTGCCTGCAGGGCATCGGCACGGGGGAGACCCTCGTTGCCCTCGCGGACGAGGAAGCGCGGTCCGTTGTCGAGGAGCACGAGGTCCCACGGTCCGGCCGGGTCGGCCGCGCCCTGCAGCACGCGGTCGACGTCACCGGCGTGGACCGTGACGCGCGGGTGCCGGGCCACGAGGCCGAGGGTCGGGGCGAGGCCCAGCCGAGCCCACCCGACGAGGTCCTCCTCGATCTCCACCACGTCGACGTGTCGCACCCGCTTGTCCTTGAGTACCTGCCAGGTGGTGAATCCCAGTCCGAGCCCGCCGACGAGGACCCGGGCGGGAGCCTCGGTGCGAGCCAGTGCCTCCTGCGCGAGGGCCACCTCGATCGAGGTGTCGAGACTGTCCATGGCGAAGACCCCGGCGACGACCAGCTCGTGCACGACTCCCGACCCGTCGGGGTCCGGACGCTCGCGCAGGGCGATCTCGCCCCGGGGGGTGGTCGCCGACACGATCGTCTCGAAGGGGGTGTCCATGAGTTCCTCCAGTCAGGCCCCGCAATTTCGGGACATGTGTGTTGTCTATTACGTCACGGTAACCGGAGCAATGTCACATGCGCGAAGGGAGCCCGGGTAGGGTGTGCCCGCTCACAACGGGGTACCTTGAGCCCGTGGCTACTACGACCCTCCCCGCGAAGAAGAAGGGGGTGGCGTCGTCTTCCATCGGGCTCAAATTCCTCATGGCAGGCACCGGCGTCATCTTCATCCTTTATGTGCTGCTGCACATGTACGGCAACCTCAAGGCCTTGGCCGGTCAGGAAGCCTTCGATACTTATGCGCACCACCTGCGCACCTTCGGTGAGCCGATGCTCCCGTACGGCGGCCTGCTGTGGGTCGTGAGGATCGTGCTGATCCTCGCGCTCGTCGGGCACGTCTACGCGGCACTGCGGCTCATCGCCCGTAACAATGCGGCGCGACCGGTCAAGTACCAGGTGAAGAAGAACGTCGGCTCGACGCTCGCCTCGCGCACCATGCGCTGGGGTGGGCTCGCCCTCTTCGCCTTCATCATCTTCCACCTGATCCAGTTCACGATCGTCAAGCCCAACCTCTACGGTGCGGCTGACTCGGAGGCGATCAAGGAATCTCCCTACGTGATGATCAGCGCAGCCTTCGCGATGTGGTGGGTCCTGCTCATCTACGTGATCGCACTGGTGGCCTTGGGCATGCACCTCTACCACGGCATCTACAGCGCCTCCCAGACGATGGGTCTGAACAACACCGCAACGGCCCGCGCCCGCGCTCGTGCGATCGGCGCCGTCGTTGCTGCGGTGATCGTGGTCGGGTTCTTGATCCCGCCCGTCTACATCTTCATCGACAGTCTCTGAGCAGGAGCACCGACACATGACTGAAACTCTCAGCGAGTACTTCTCCGAGGGCACGCCCATCGCGGACACCAAGGCGCCCGACGTCGCCGACATCAACACGATGTGGACGCAGCACCAGTTCGACTCCGCCCTGGTCAACCCGTCCAACCGTCGCAAGCTCGACGTGATCATCGTCGGCACCGGACTGGCCGGCGCCTCCGCCGCCGCGACGATGGGAGAGGCCGGCTACAACGTCAAGAGCTTCTTCTACCAGGACAGCGCCCGTCGCGCTCACTCGATCGCCGCGCAGGGCGGGATCAACGCCGCGAAGAACTACAACGACGACGGTGACTCGGTCTACCGACTCTTCTACGACACGGTCAAGGGCGGCGACTACCGCAGCCGCGAGTCCAATGTCTTCCGTCTGGCCCAGGTCAGCAGCAACATCATCGACCAGTGCGTCGCGCAGGGTGTTCCCTTCGCCCGCGAGTACGGCGGTCTGCTGGACAACCGTTCCTTCGGTGGCGTCCAGGTGGCTCGCACCTTCTACGCGGCGGGCCAGACCGGTCAGCAGCTGCTCATCGGTGCCTACCAGGCCATGGAGCGTCAGGTCGCCAAGGGCACGGTCACCGAGTACAGCCGTCACGAGATGCTCGAGGTCGTCATCGTCGACGGTGTCGCCCGTGGCATCATCGCGCGGGACATGGTCACGGGTGAGATCGAGACCCACCTGGCCGACGTCGTCGTGCTCGCCAGCGGCGGCTACGGCAACGTCTTCTTCCTCTCGACCAACGCCATGGGCTGCAATGTCACCGCCGCCTGGCGTGCGCACCGCAAGGGCGCCTACTTCGCCAACCCCTGCTACACGCAGATCCACCCGACGTGCATCCCGGTCTCCGGCGACCACCAGTCGAAGCTGACCTTGATGTCGGAGTCGCTGCGCAACGACGGTCGCATCTGGGTGCCCAAGCGCGCCGAGGACTGCGACAAGGACCCGCGGCAGATCCCCGCGGAGGACCGCGACTACTACCTGGAGCGGATCTACCCCGCCTTCGGCAACCTCGTGCCCCGTGACATCGCCTCCCGTCAGGCCAAGAACATGTGCGACGAGGGCCGCGGCGTCGGCCCGCTCGTCGACGAGGTCGACGCGGACGGCAACAAGCGCCAGATGCGTCGCGGCGTCTACCTCGACTTCGCTGCTGCCATCGAGCGTCTGGGCCGGGCCGCCGTCGAGGAGAAGTACGGCAACCTCTTCGACATGTACGCCCGGATCACGGGGGAGAACCCCTACGAGGTGCCGATGCGCATCTACCCGGCCGTGCACTACACGATGGGTGGCCTGTGGGTCGACTACGACCTGCAGACCTCGGTCGAGGGCCTCTTCTCGGTCGGCGAGTCCAACTTCTCCGACCACGGAGCCAACCGCCTGGGCGCCTCCTCGCTCATGCAGTGTCTGGCGGACGGCTACTTCGTCCTGCCCAACACCATCCGTGACTACCTGGCCAAGGGGCCCTTCGACAAGATCCCCGAGGACCACCCTGCAGTCGTCGAGGCCAAGACCGCCGTCACCGACCGGATCGAGAAGTTCCTGTCGATCAACGGTGAGCGCAGTGTCGACTCCTTCCACCGCGAGCTCGGCCACATCATGTGGGAGTACTGCGGCATGGAGCGCACGGACGAAGGTCTGCGCAAGGGCATCGCCCTCATCCGTGAGCTCAAGGACGAGTTCTGGAGCAATGTCCGGGTGCTCGGCACCGCGGACTCGCTCAACCAGAGCCTCGAGAAGGCCGGCCGCGTCGCCGACTTCCTCGAGCTCGGTGAGCTCATGTGCATCGACGCGCTGAACCGTCGCGAGTCCTGTGGCGGCCACTTCCGTGCCGAGTCCGTGACCGAGGACGGCGAGGCGCTGCGCCACGACGACGAGTTCGCGTATGTCGCGGCCTGGGAGTACGGCGACGATGCACCTGTCCTGCACAAGGAAGACCTGAACTACAAGTTCATCGAGCTGAAGCAGCGGAGCTACAAGTGAGCATGAATCTGACCCTCAAGATCTGGCGCCAGGCCGGACCCACGGCGAAGGGCGAACTCGTCACCTACCAGGTCGCCGACATCTCTCCGGACATGTCCTTCCTGGAGATGCTCGATGTCCTCAACGAGCAGCTCATCAACGAGGGGACCGAGCCGGTCGCCTTCGACAGCGACTGTCGCGAGGGCATCTGCGGCATGTGCGGCCTGATGATCTCCGGTCAGGCGCACGGTCCCGAGCGGACCACCAGCTGCCAGCTGCACATGCGCTCCTTCCGTGACGGCGAGACCATCACGATCGAGCCGTGGCGGGCCAACGCCTTCCCGATCATCCGGGACCTCGTCGTCGACCGGAGCGCCTTCGACCGGATCATCCAGTCCGGTGGCTTCGTCTCCGTCAACACGGGTGCGGCTCCCGAGGCGCACTCGGTGCCGGTGCCGAAGGAGAAGGCCGACCGGGCCTTCGACTCCGCCAAGTGCATCGGCTGCGGCGCCTGCGTCGCGGCGTGCCCCAATGCCTCGGGCATGCTCTTCCTCGGCGCCAAGGTCACCCACCTGGGTGAGCTGCCGCAGGGCCAGCCGGAGCGCAACGGGCGCGTCGTCAAGATGCTCGAGACGCACGACCTCGAGGGCTTCGGTGGTTGCACCAACATCGGCGAGTGCTCCGCGGCCTGCCCCAAGGAGATCCCGCTCGACGTCATCAGCACGCTCAACGCGGACCTGCGCAGGGCCGCTTCCAGCGGGTCCTGAGACCTGTTGACGAGGGACACCTCATCACCACGCACATGACACGACCACGGCGCCGCGCCAGCATCCTGCTGACCGGCGTCGTGGCCGTTTCGCTGAGCGGCTGTGGTCTCGTCGCCGGTGGCGGCGAGCCGGAGTCGTCGACGACACAGGTGCCTCTGACGACGACCACGACGAGCGCGCCGACGGCGTCGTCGTCGACAAGCAGTGGGTCGACGAAGAACCCACCGAGTGGCAGCAGCATCCTGACGGAATCACGCTCGTACATGGCGGCCACCAACAATGTGACGATCTCCGGCACCCTCTACGATCCCGACCGCGAGCTGACGGTCACGATCCGCGCCGAGGGCTCCACCGGGGGCCTGCTGTCGACGTCGAAGAGGGCTGGCATCTCCCGCACGACCTTGTCCGTCCCCGACGGTGGAACCCTGGACACCCTCGCCGTGGGGACCGACCACTATCTCAAGGTCGACAAGGCGTGGCTGGACGCGATGGATGCGCCGCGCGACAGCTCGTTGCGCAGGCGCACCGGCGCCTGGGTCCAGGTGCCCTTCGACAACTCGCCGATTGATGCCTACCGGCCGCAGACGCTGCTCCAGCAGACCTTCTACGGCAAGTCGCTCACTCCCTACGACGCCAAGCAGAGCCCGGCGAGCTTTGACCGGCTCGACGGCCGGGAGACCTACCGGGTGGCGATCCGCAAGGCGGACGCGTCCGCCGCAGGGGAGCGGATCCTGTGGGTCTCGACCGAGCCGGGGAAGCCGGCCCCGATCCGACTGAGCTACGGCGAGGGTGAGCAGCGTTCGGTGCTGAAGTACACGCACTGGGGGAGCAGCCGCGAGGACTGGTCGCGCCCCAAGAAGGTCGCGTCCCTCGACGGGCTCAGCGCTGACTTCTGACCGCAGCCGCGGGGACGGTCAGCCCAGCCAGGTCAGCCGGGTGGCCAGCAGCGCATAGCCGACGAAGGCGACGACGTCGATGACCCAGTGCGCGATGAACATCGGGGCGACGCGTCGCACGCGCAGGTACACGGCTCCCAGCAGCAGGCCCATCGCCACGTTGCCGACGAAGCCACCCAGACCTTGGTAGAGGTGGTAGCTGCCACGCACGAGGGCGCTGACGACGACGATGACCACGGGTGACCAGCCGGCCTCACGCCACCGGGTGAAGAGGTATCCGAGCATGATGACTTCTTCGAGGAGGGCATTCTGCCCCGCGGCGAGGACGAGCACCGGGATGGCCCACCAGGCTGCGGAGAGGTCGGACGCGGCGATCGTGGTGTTGAGGTCGAGGGCCCGGGCCACGAGATAGAGTCCGAGGCCCGGGATGCCGATCGTCGCGGCCAGGGCGAGTCCCTGACCGAGGTCGCGCAGGGGTGCGCGCCTGTCGAGGCCGATGAGACGCAAGGGGTCCGCGTGCTGGCGCGCGAGCAGGTGCAGCGCGAGTACCACGGGGACGAGGGCCAGGCCGACGCCGACGATCTGGTGGGTCAGGTCGAGCCACGGGCGGTCCGGCGTCACCGACTGGTTCATCGCGGTGACCTGGCCGGAGAGGCCGCCCTGGGCGGTCAGCTTGCGCGCCAGCGACAGGGCCGACCAGAGCGCGGAGGCGCCCAGGGAGACGCCGAGGACGAGCAGGGACTCGCTCAGCGCCGTCCGTCGGGGGAGGGCTTCCGGTGCAGCGGACATGGCGTCAGCCTAGATCCGCAGCACCCGGGGCCCGGTCCGTGGTGCGGATCCAGGGCGTCAGTTGAAGGCGAGACGGCTGTAGTACGCGAAGAGCGGCTCGCGGCGCGCGACGCGGACGCGGCGGTTCCGGCTGAAGAACTGGAAGGCGGCGATGCCCACCGAGATGACGAGGACGGCCAGCGCGATGCCCACGAGGGCGAGGGCGGCGGTGAGAAAACCGGAAATGGTGGCGATGCTCATGATGTGCATTCCTTTCTACATCTGTTGAAGACAGGCAAGAATCTACACACGTAGAAGATTCTTCGTCAACTCGACGTCGTCGCCCCCGTGAATACGTCCCTTCGTTCGGGTGGCCGGTAGCGTGGCGGGGATGAGTAGGCACGAGAGCGCACCCCTGTCGCCGCGGATGCACCTGATCCTCGAGTCGGCGACCAAGGTTGTCGCGGCCGGTGGCATGCGAGGACTGACCCACCGGGCGGTCGACGCAGAGGCCGGTCTGTCCCAGGGCTCCACCTCGGGCTACCTGCGCACCCGGCTGGCGCTGGTGTCGGCGCTTGCGGAGTACATCGCCGCCGGACTCATCGACAGTGTCGAGGCGCTGGCGGGGGAGCAGCAGGCCGGCGAGTCCGATGCCATCGTCGTCGAGCATGCACTCGACCTCTTCGCCGGCTGGCTGCGCGAGCCGGAGGCACTCCTGGCCAAGGCGGAGCTGGGGCAGGAGGCGATGCGGCAGCCCGAGGTCGCCGAGGCTCTGGAGCCGGCTCGCCAGCGCATCGAGGGGATCGTCGGGCAGATCTTCGTGCGGGCGGGTGTCGACGACGTGCAGACCTCCGCGCAGGCGATCATCGCGGCGATGGAGGGTGTCCTGGCCAGTGCGCTGGCGAAGCCGGCGGCCGAGCGTGAGGCCTACGTGCGCGGGGTCGGCAAGCGCATCATCACGGCCTTCGTCCCCACCGTGGGCTGAGCGTCAGGTCGCTGCTGGTCCGCGGGTGCGACGCCGGCGAAGTCTGGCGTAGAGGGTGAAGACCTTGATGAGCATCGCCGCGAGGACGATGAGCACGAGCACGACGAGCACCGGCAGGAAGACCGCGACGAGCGCGATGCCCACGGAGGCTCCGTCCTCGACGGTGGACGCCACGGGCGCCCCCAGGCCGAGGGTCCCGGCGTTGACGACCGGCCGGGCTGCGGCCTTGCCCGTGTGCACGAGCCCCGACACGACGACGCCGAGCACGACCCCCACCCAGGCGTGCTCCTGCATCCATGTCGATCCGTCGAGAGTGCTGGCGCCCGCGGTCGCCGCTCCCATCAGACCTCCCATGCTGGGTCTGATGAAGGTCTGTACGGCGTCGTTGATGCTGTCGACCGCAGGGATCTTGTCGAGGGTGAGCTCGGTGACGAGGAGCAGCGCCCCGACACCGATCGCCCACCACGAATCCATCCACTCCAGGCCGGTCGGCAGCACGACGATGTCGCTGAACCGCGCGAGCAGGGCCACCAGCAGGAAGGGGATGTAGGCATTGAGCCCGGCGGCGGCGCTCAGCCCCATCCCGGTCAGTGCGGCGATCATCGACATGACCTCTCGACGGCGCGGGCGGTCCCCGCGCGCTCACGGCAGGCTAGCGCCGATGGAAGGGTGGTCCCGGGAACCTAGGATGAGTCGCATGAAGGTTCTCTCCGCTGTTGCCTGGCCGTACGCCAACGGCCCTCGTCACCTCGGTCACGTCGCCGGTATCGGAGTCCCCTCGGACGTGTTCAGCCGGTACATGCGCATGGCGGGACACGACGTGCTCGTCGTGAGCGGATCGGACGAGCACGGCACGCCGATCCTCGTGCAGGCCGACAAGGAGGGCATCTCGGCGCACGAGTTCGCCGACCGCAACCACCGGATCATCGCGCAGGAGCTCGTCGACCTCGGGTGCTCGTACGACTTGTACACGCGCACGACCTCGCGCAACCACTACCGGGTCGTCCAGGACCTCTTCGAGCAGTGCCTGGCCAACGGCTACTTCATCGAGCAGACCCAGCAGGTCGCGCTCGACCCTCGCACCGGGCGCACGCTGCCTGACCGGTACATCGAGGGCACCTGCCCGATCTGCGGGTACGAGGACGCCCGCGGCGACCAGTGCGACAACTGCGGCAACCAGCTGGAGCCGACGGATCTGGTGGCGCCGCGCAGCAAGATCGACGGAGCGACCCCGCAGTTCGGCGAGACCGAGCACTTCTTCCTCGACCTGCCCGCGCTCGCCGATGCGCTGCGGGAGTACCTGCAGGGCCGTGAGGCGACGGGCACGTGGCGCCACAACGTCATCAACTTCAGCCTCAACATCCTCGACGACATCCGTCCGCGCGCGATGACCCGGGACATCGACTGGGGCATCCCCCTTCCCGGTGAGTACGGGGACAAGTACCCGACCAAGCGCTTCTACGTGTGGTTCGACGCCGTCATCGGTTATCTGTCGGCCTCCATCGAGTGGGCGCGCCGCACGGGCGACGCGGAGCGCTGGCGTGAGTGGTGGAACGACGCGGACGCGCAGTCCTACTACTTCATGGGCAAGGACAACATCACCTTCCACAGCCAGATCTGGCCGGCCGAGCTGCTCGCCTACTCCGGCAAGGGAGCGAAGGGGGGCAAGCCCGGGGCCTTCGGCGAGCTCAACCTCCCGACCGAGGTCGTGGCCAGCGAGTTCCTCACGATGGAGTCCAAGCAGTTCTCCTCCAGCCGCGGTCACGTCATCGGCCTGCGCCACGTGCTCGAGACCTACGGCCCCGACCCGCTGCGCTACTACATCTGCGCGGCCGGCCCGGAGACCCAGGACTCCGACTTCACCTGGCCCGACTTCGTCCAGCGCAACAACTCCGAGCTCGTCGCCGGCTGGGGCAACCTCGTCAACCGCACGGCGTCGATGGTTGCGAAGAACTTCGGGGAGATCCCGCAGCCCAGCGACCTCGAGGAGGTCGACTCGGCCGTCCTCTCCCGGGTCGCCGCGGCCTTCGACGAGGTGGGCGGGCTGCTCGCCCGCAACCGGGTCAAGGCGGCGCTGGCCGAGGTGATGCGCGTCGTGGGCGATGTCAACAAGTACGTGTCGGACACCGAGCCCTTCCGGCTCAAGGGAGACGACCAGCGCGAGCGCCTCGCGACGGTCCTGCACACGCTCGTGCAGGCGACGAGCGACTGCAACCTGCTCCTGGCCCCCTTCCTCCCGCACGCGGCCAACCGGGTCGACGCGGTCCTCGGGGGCGCCGGTGACCTGGTGCCGATGCCTCGCGTCGAAGAGGTCGAGGACCTCGACGGCGGTCCCGGGTACCCGGTGATCACCGGTGACTACGCGGGCTTTCCCGCGTGGGCGAGCACCCCTGTGACAGTGGGCAGCCCGATCGCCAAGCCGAGCCCTGTCTTCGTCAAGCTCGACCCCGAGGAGGTCGTCGCCACGGAGCGTGCGGCCATGTCGGACGACGACTGATGGCGGGGCGAGACGAGGTCGCGGCGCGGCCGGACCCCCTTCCGCTCGCCGTCGTCGACAACCACACGCACCTCGACATCCGTCGGCATGACATCCCGGACGCCATCGCACCCGACGGGAGTGACGATCGGACGACCGCCGACGTCGCTGCTGCGCTTGCGACCGCTGCCTCGGTCGGCGTCGACCGGGTCGTCCAGGTGGGGTGCGACCTGGAGAGCGCTCGGTTCACCGTCGACCAGATCGATCGGCATCCGACGATGCTGGGCGCCGTTGCCCTGCACCCCAACGAGATCCCCGAGCTCGCTGAGTCCGGGCGGCTGCAGGACGCGTGGGACGAGATCGATCGCCTTGCCGCACACCCGCGGGTGCGCGCCATCGGGGAGACCGGCCTCGACTACTTCCGTACCGGGCCTGAGGGGCACGCTGCGCAGCAGGAGTCCTTCCGCTGGCACATCGACCTGGCCAAGCGCACCGGCAAGGCCCTGCAGATCCATGACCGCGACAGCCACGAGGACGTCCTGCGGGTGCTCGCCGACGAAGGGGCCCCGCAGACCACGGTCCTGCACTGCTTCAGCGGCGACCTCGCGATGGCGCGTGAGTGCGTCGAGCGCGGGTACCTGCTGTCGTTCGCCGGCACCGTGACCTTCAAGAACGCGGCGGGGCTGCGCGAGGCCCTGGCCCACACGCCCATCGAGCAGGTGCTTGCCGAGACGGATGCGCCGTACCTGACCCCGTCCCCCGAGCGGGGCCGAGCCAATGCGCCGTACCTGCTGCCGCACACGGTCCGGGTCATGGCGCGCACCCTCGGCGTCGACGTCGCGACCATGTGCACGGCGATCTCCGACAACAGCGAGCGCGTCTACGGTCCGTGGTAGACGTCACAGGCTGACCCCACACAGGACGATCGACGCTGGTTTTCTGGGGCAGCCCGGGGGTGCAGGTCGCCCCGCAAACGTGAGCCCCCGGGGTGCTCCGTTATCAAAACTTGACCTTCGAGGGATCGCTGGTGCATCGTGGTCCGCTGTTGGCCGGGGCCGGTTTCCCCTGTTGTTGTTACTCGCTGACACTGGTGCCCGCCAACCTTGGGTCCCCGTGCGCGGACCCACCGGTGCCCGGGAAATACGATCATCGGAGCACCGTGAGTTCATCCACGATCCGTCGCGCCACCCAGGCCGGCGTCGTCTGCGCCCTTGCCCTCGGAGTTTCGGGCGTTGTCGTCATGGACAAGTCCGTCGCACTGTCCGTCGACGGACAGAAGTCGACCGTCCACTCCTTCGGCGGCACCGTCGCTGATGTCCTCGACAAGCAGGGCATCGAGCTCGGCGAGCACGATGTCGTGACCCCGTCGGTCCAGACCTCGGTCGATGACGGTCAGACGATCGTCGTGCGCTACGGCCGCAAGCTCGCGGTCACGGTGGACGGCAAGGAGCGGGTGTACTGGACCACGGCCTCGACCGTCGGCGACGCGCTCCAGGAGCTCGGCATCCGCGGTAGCGACGACGCGGTCCTGTCCGCCTCTCGCAGCGCGGGCATCGGTCGTGACGGGCTGGAGCTGAAGATGTCCACCCCGAAGGACGTCAAGCTGCTCGTCGGCGGCAAGCGCAGCACCGCGACCGTGACGGCGTCGACCGTCAAGGCCGCGCTGAAGGAGGCCGAGGTCCGCTTCGACTCCAACGACCTCATCAAGCCCGGTGCCTCCACCACGGTGAAGG
The DNA here is from genome assembly GCF_001428305.1 of Janibacter sp. Soil728. Taxonomy (GTDB): domain Bacteria; phylum Actinomycetota; class Actinomycetes; order Actinomycetales; family Dermatophilaceae; genus Janibacter. The sequence goes on from NZ_LMRZ01000004.1 coordinate 111,236, forward strand.
ACGGCATGACGATCCGTGTGGACCGCGTCGACACCAAGGGCGATCGGCGCACCGAGAGCATCCCCTTCACCACGGTCGTCAAGAAGGACTCCTCGCTGCTCGAGGGCACGACCAAGGTCGAGCGCGAGGGCCGCGACGGTCAGCGCACCAACAACGTGAAGCTCGTCTACAAGAACGGCAAGGTCTCCGCCAGCAAGGTGACCAGCAGCAAGGTGACCCGCCAGCCGATCAGCAAGATCGTCATCCAGGGCACCAAGGCCAAGCCGGCTCCCGTCGTGAGCACGCCGAAGAAGACCTCGGCCCCCAAGGCCGCTGCACCCGCGCCTGCGCCCAAGCCGTCCGCGCCGTCGACCCCCACGACGACCTCGGCCCCGGCCCCCACCCAGAGCACGTCCGGCCTCAACCTGGCCAATGCGGACATGTGGGACCGGATCGCCCAGTGCGAGTCGACCGGTAACTGGTCGATCAACACGGGCAACGGCTACTACGGCGGTCTGCAGTTCGACATCCAGACCTGGCTCGGTGCCGGTGGAGGCGACTTCGCCCAGCGCGCCGACCTGGCCTCGCGTGGCGAGCAGATCACCGTGGCCAACCGCGTCAAGGCCTCGCGTGGCCTGTCCCCGTGGGGTTGCGCGCACGCGGCCTGATCCGCTCCAGCGACGACGGGCCCCCGAGACCTCACGGTCTCGGGGGCCCGTCGTCGCTGCGATTGTCGAAGCCATCCCATCGATGAATAGAGTCCCCTCATGAGCACCGACCTGCCCGAGTCCGCTGGCGGCTCCGGCCTGCTCGGGGCAGGCCGTGTCCGCGAGCTGGCGGAGCAGCTGGGCGTGCGTCCCACCAAGCAGTGGGGGCAGAACTTCGTGGTCGATGCCAACACGGTGCGTCGCATCGTCCGGGCGGGGGATGTCACGCCCGACGACCACGTCGTGGAGATCGGGCCCGGTCTCGGCTCGTTGACCCTCGCGCTGCTCGAGCAGGCCTCCCGGGTCACCGCGGTCGAGGTCGACCCCGTGCTGGCATCCGCGCTGCCCGCGACCGTGGCGGTTCAGCTGCCCGGGGCCCAGGAGCGCCTCGAGGTCGTGCACGCGGACGCCCTGAAGGTCACCGAGCTGCCGGGCCCGGCGCCCACCGCGCTCGTGGCCAACTTGCCGTACAACATCTCTGTCCCTGTCGTCCTGCACTTCCTGGAGACCTTCCCGAGCATCGAGCGGGTGCTCGTCATGGTGCAGCTCGAGGTCGCCGAGCGGCTGGCAGCAGGACCGGGGAGCAAGACCTACGGGGTGCCGAGCGTCAAGGCGGCCTGGTGGGCGGAGGTGGGGCTCGCGGGGCGCGTCTCGCGCAGCATCTTCTGGCCCGTACCGAATGTCGACTCCGGGCTCGTGAAGTTCGTGCGGCACGACCCGCCGGTCACCGAGGCGACGCGCCAGCAGGTCTTCGCGGTCGTCGACGCCGCCTTCGCCCAGCGCCGCAAGACCCTGCGAGCAGCGTTGCGCGGCATCGCGGGATCCGGTGAGGTGGCCGAGGCGGCTCTCCTCGCGGCCGGTGTCGACCCGAGAACCCGCGGTGAGCAGCTCGACGTCCTGGCCTTCGCGCGGATCACCGAAGAGCTCATGGCTAGGGTGACGGCATGACCTCTGTGCTCGAGCTGCCCGCGGCCGTGACCGTGCGTGCGCCGGCCAAGGTCAACCTCGAGCTCTTCGTCGGGCCGCTGCTCGATGACGGCTATCACGCCCTGTCGACCGTCTACCAGGCCGTGGGGATCCACGACGACGTGACCGCGGCGGAGTCGAATGAGTGGGGCTGCTCGGTCCGCGGACGCGACGCCGACAAGGTGCCGACGGACGAGTCGAACCTCGCTCTGCGCGCCGCGCTGGCGCTCGCCGAGCACACCGGTGGTCAGGATCCCGTCCACCTGTCGATCCACAAGCAGATCCCGGTCGCCGGTGGCATGGCCGGTGGCTCCGCCGATGCTGCCGCTGCGCTCGTGGCGTGCGACGCGCTGTGGGGCACGGCCCTGCCCAAGGAGGAGCTCGAGGAGATCGCGGCCGGTATCGGCAGCGACGTCCCCTTCCTCCTGCATGGAGGGACCTGCGTCGGCTCGGGCCGCGGCGAGGTGGTCACCCCGGTGCTGGCGAAGGGGGCCTACCACTGGGTCTTCGTGCCCTCGGCGGCGACCGGCCTGTCGACGCCGAAGGTGTACTCGGCCTTCGACCGGCGCACTGCAGGCACCGAGGTCCAGGACCCGCGGCCGAGCACCGCACTGATGAGCGCGCTGCGATCCGGTGACCCGGCCGCACTGGCGCCCGTGCTCGACAACGACCTGCAGGCCGATGCGATCGCCCTGCAGCCCGCGATCGGCGAGCTCATCGAGGCCGCGATGGGTTTCGGCGCCCTCGCTGCCATCGTCTCCGGCTCGGGCCCGACCGTCGCGATGCTTGCCTCGGGGGCCGAGGGCGCCATCGACCTGGCCGTGGCGCTCACTGCGTCCGGCGTTGCCGGGGACGTGCTGCGGGCGACCGGGCCGACGCAGGGCGCCCACGTCCTGCCCACGGTGCGTGCGAGCTGATGGCCACACCTCTCCTCGGAGCGGAATCGCTCCACCTCGAGTACCCCACGCGTGTCGTCTTCGACTCGGTCAGCCTCGGCATCGAGGAGGGCGACCGGATCGGTCTGGTCGGCCGCAACGGTGACGGCAAGTCGAGCCTGCTGGGCATGCTCGCCGGCACGATCGAGCCGCAGTCGGGCCGGATCACCCGACGCGGCGGAGTCCGCTTCGGCGTCCTCGCCCAGTCCGACGACCTCGATCCGGACCACACCGTGGGTCACTGCATCGTCGGTGATCGACCCGAGCACGAGTGGGCCGGCGACCCTGTCGTGCGCGACGTCATCGGCGGTCTCGTCTCCGACGTGCCGTGGGAGGCGCGCATCGGCGACCTGTCCGGTGGGCAGCGCCGCCGCGTCGCGCTCGCGGCGCTCCTGGTGCACGACTGGGACCTCGTCGCGCTCGACGAGCCGACCAACCACCTCGACGTCGAGGGCATCTCCTGGCTCGCCGAGCACCTCAAGCGGCGCTGGGCCAAGAACCTCGGCGGCCTGCTGGTCATCACTCACGACCGCTGGTTCCTCGACGAGGTCTGCACCGAGACGTGGGAGGTCCACGACGGGATCGTCGAGCCCTTCGAGGGGGGCTACGCGGCCTACGTCCTGCAGCGTGTCGAGCGTGACCGGATCAACGCGGCCACGGAGACCAAGCGTCAGAACCTCATGCGCAAGGAGCTCGCCTGGCTGCGTCGCGGCGCTCCTGCCCGCACCTCGAAGCCGAAGTTCCGCATCGAGGCCGCCAATCAGCTCATCGCCGACGTGCCCCCCGTGCGCAACCCCATCGAGCTGCAGCAGATGGCCGTGGCCCGACTGGGCAAGGACGTCATCGACATCGAGGACGCCAGCGTCGCCTTCGGCGACCGCACGATCCTGCGCGACATCACCTGGCGGATCGCGCCGGGGGAGCGCACGGGGATCCTCGGCGCCAACGGCGTGGGCAAGTCGACGCTCCTCGCGCTGATCGCCGGCGACCTGGAACCCTCCAGCGGGCGGGTGAAGCGTGGCAAGACGGTCAAGTTCGGCTTCCTCGACCAGCAGTTCTCCCAGCTGGCGCAGATCCGTACGGACCGGGTGCGCGAGGTGCTCGCCCGGACCAAGACGACCTTCACGATCGACGGCAAGGACCACACCCCGGCGCAGCTGCTGGAGCGGCTCGGTTTTGCGAGGGAGCACCTGTCGGCGCGCGTCGGTGAGCTCTCGGGTGGCCAGAAGCGGCGGCTGCAGCTGCTCCTGCTCCTGCTCGCCGAGCCCAATGTCATCGCCCTGGACGAGCCCACCAATGACGTCGACTCGGACATGCTCGCGGCGATGGAGGACCTGCTCGACTCCTGGCCGGGCACGCTCATCGTGATCTCGCACGACCGTTACCTGCTCGAGCGGATCACCGACCAGCAGTACGCGATCCTCGACGGCCGCCTGCGGCACGTCCCGGGTGGCGTGGACGAGTACCTGCGGCTGCGGGCCGCCCAGGGGAAGACCGGAGGCCCCAGCGCGATGGCAGCCGCCACCTCGACCACGGCGAAGGGGGGAGGGCAGCCCCCTTCGTCCTCCACGTCGGCGGTCGACCCCGCCGCGCAGCGGGAAGCGCGCAAGAGGATGGCGCGGATCGAGAAGCAGCTGGCCAAGCTCGATGCTCGTGAGAACAAGCTGCACCACGAGATGGCGGATGCGGTGCACGAGCACACGCGGCTGTCTGAGCTCACTGCGACGCTGGGCGCCATCAGGGACGAGAAGGAGCTGCTCGAGCTGGAGTGGCTGGAGGCGGCCGAGCTCGTCGACTGACTCAGCGGGACAGGTGCTGGGTCAGCATCCAGTCGCACCACTCGACGCTGGCCCGCGCAGACCTGATGCCGAGCTCCACAGCAGCGAGGTTTGACCAGTTGGCCGCCTGCTCTGCGTCCGAGACCATCCACAGTGACCACACGTCGACGGTCTCGACATCACGCACCGCCTGATCGACATCACCGAGCACCCACGTCTCGTGGGCTCGTCGACCGGTCGAGGTCCTCAATAGGTGACCGGAGAGCTCCCGAAGAAGTGACTCCTGGTCACGCCTCGAAGGGGGCGAGCAGCCGCTTGAGCGCGCGCGTCAGTGCATCCCGCTCGGCGGGTGCCATGTCGTCCAGGAGCTCGCCCTCGCGCGTCAGCAGGTCGGCCATGGCGGAGTCGACCGCAGCCTGGCCCCCCTTCGTCAGGCGGACGATGACGCCGCGGCGGTCGGAGGGCGAAGGGAGGCGCTCGACCCATCCCTTGGTCGCCAGGCGGTCGATGCGGTTGGTCATGGTGCCGGACGTCACGAGCGTCTCCTGGACCAGACGACCGGGGGAGAGCTCGTAGGGCTCGCCGGCGCGGCGCAGCGCGGACAGGACGTCGAACTCCCACCCCTCGAGCTCGTGGCGGGCGAAGGCGGTGGTCCGGTCGAGGTCGAGCAGCCGGGCCAGCCGGGAGATGCGCGAGAAGACGTGGAGGGGTTCGACGTCGAGGTCTGGGCGTTCGCGCCGCCAGGCCTCGACGATGGCGTCGACGTCGTCGGAGGGATCGTGGCGGCTGGTCATGCATCGAGAATACCTGCCATCGTGAATCTTGATGTCGAGACAAAAGCTTCGTCGGCGGTTACGCTCGTCGGACGCTACCGAGGAGGCAACATGACGGTGACCTGGGACCCGAGCCGGTACGGGCAGTTCTCCGACGAGAGAGCGCGTCCCTTCACGGACCTCATGGGTCGCGTCGCGGCCACGGAGCCGCGTCTCGTCGTCGACCTGGGGTGTGGCAACGGCCCGCTCACCCTCTCGCTCGCCCGACGCTGGCCACAGGCGCGCGTCGTGGGCGTCGACAGCAGTCCCGAGATGCTGGCGGCAGCCCGGGCCGAGGACACCGACTCACGCATCGAGTGGGTCGAGGCCGACCTCGCCGACTGGGACATCGCCAGTCTGGGTGCCGCTCCTGACGTCATCGTCAGCAATGCTGCGCTGCAGTGGGTCCCGCGCCACCTGCCGCTCGTCGAGAGCTGGGCCGCGGCGCTCGCGGACGGCGGCTGGTTCGCCCTGCAGGTGCCGGGCAACTTCGATGCCCCGACGCACGCGCTCATGCGCGAGGTGGCGGTCGACCACCCGCGCAGCGGCGAGCTCGAGGCGGCGACCGATCGCTACGGGGCCGGCGATCCCTCGACCTACCTCCAGGTCCTCACCGCGGCTGGGCTCGCCGTGGACGCGTGGGAGACGACCTACACGCACGTGCTCGACCCGCAGGCCGAGAGCGACAACCCGGTGCTGGACTGGGTCTCGGGCACGGGGTTGCGCCCGATGCTCGAGGTGCTGACGGACGAGACCGAGCGCGCGGACTTCCTCGCGACCTACGCCGAGCGGGTCGGCGAGGCCTATCCGCGGACCCCGGCGGGCGTGCTGCTGGCCTTCCGTCGAGTCTTCGCGGTGGGGCACAAGGCATGAGCGTCGGCCTGCACCATGTCCAAATCGCCTGCCCGGCAGGCAGCGAGGACGCGCTGAGGGCCTTCTACTCCGGGGTTCTCGGGCTGCCGGAGATCGCCAAGCCGCCCGTGCTGGCCGCCCGGGGCGGCGCGTGGTTCCGGGTCGGTGACCACGAGCTGCACTGCGGGGTCGAAGGGGACTTCCGCCCGGCGCTCAAGGCACACCCGTGCCTGCTCGTGGAGGACGTCGAGGGCGTGGCAGCGGCCGTCCTCGCGGCAGGTGGCGAGGTGCGCTGGGACGAGGCGATCCCCGGCATCCGCCGCTTCCACACCGATGACCCCGTGGGCAACCGCGTCGAGCTGCAGCAGGCCTGAGCGACAGGCGCCCGGCCGGCCCGCCGCGACCGGACCTGCCGACCAGGGCAACCGGCAGACCTGCATTGCCCTAGGGCAATGCAGGAAAGCGTGCATTGCCCTAGGGCAATGCAGGTCCACCCAGACCGGCGAGGCCGCCCCAGGCGAGGCCGGCCATGTGGGAGGCCACGACCTCCTTGTCGGGAGCGCGGGTCTCGAGCCACCACTGACCGGTGAGGGAGACGAGACCGACCAGCATCTGCGCGTACATCGGCGCGTGCTCGGCGTCCAGATCGCGCACCGCGAAGGCATCGGAGAGCAGGTGGGCCACCTCCGCCGCCACATCTGACAGGAGCGAGGCGTAGGTGCCGGAGGGAGCCTCCCCCGAGACATCGCGCACGAGGATGCGGAAGCCGTCGGGTGAGCCCTCGATGTAGTCGAGCAGCGCCAGCGCTGCGCGCTCGATCGTCTCCCGGTCGGTGCCACCGGCGGTCAGGGCCGCTGTCACCCGGACGGTCAGCGCGCTGAGCTCGCGGTCGACGACGACGGCGTAGAGGCCCTCCTTGCCGCCGAAGTGCTCGTAGACGACGGGCTTGGAGACCGCTGCCGTGGCGGCGATCTCCTCCACGGAGGTGCCGTCGATCCCCTTCGCCGCGAAGACTCCTCGGCCCACGGCCACGAGCTGCTCCCGACGGGCGGCACCCGTCATCCGAGGTCGCCGGGGGAGGCGTGCCGCGTCCTGCTGATCGGTCATGCGCCCATTGTCCGTGATGACCGGCGGCGGGAGTCGACTACCCTGACCCGTGCCGCTTCGGTGGCGTTCCCCGGTTGGTCTGCCGGCAGGGCCCGCCTGACTTTGAATCAGGACTAGCGACGTAGGTTCGACTCCTACCCGGGGAGCTCATCCGTCTTCAGGGACAATCACCTCGTGACCGCACCACACGAGACGCCCACCCGACGTCGGCGCAGCCTCCCCCGCACGCTGATCACCGGAGTCCTCGTCCTCGCCCTCGTCGCGATGTTCGCCGCCGGTGTCGTGTCCTTCCTGCCCGGCGGGCTCGCCGGACTGACCGGCCGGGTCGGGCCGCCCGAGGTCGAGGGCAAGGTGCTGTGGACGAGCGAGGACCTCGCGATCCAGCTGGGGCCCAACGGTTGGCTCACCCACCCCGGCGAGGGCGGCGACTACGTCGCCCGCAATGTGCGCACCGGCGCGTCGTGGACCATCGGCGACCTCTCCTCCCGACGGGAGATCACCCCTGACGGGGTCGTCGTGCAGCCCGAGGGGCAGCGGATCCTCGTGCAGCGCGAGGGAGCCACGCACACGACCAGCACGACCAAGATCCTCGCGGAGTTCGGCGACGACCGGCTCTGGCCGGGCACCAACAGCCAGTTCGTCGGCGTGAGCGAGCGCCATGTCGCCGTGCTCACCTGCCTGGCCCCGAAGCCGTCGAGGCTCATGGACGAGGTCGAGGGAGGGCGCGCCGTCCTCGCCGGGGTCGACCTCCGGGACGCCTCGGTCGACTGGACCCGGGACACGGGGGCAGGCTGCGGGAGCGACGTGGTCCAGGGCTTCTACCCGAGCACATTGCCCGCGCAGCGCTACCTCCTCCTCGAGCCGGCCGAGGAGCAGGTCATGGCGGTGGACCTGGACACCGGCTCGGTCGCCCAGCGGTGGTCCGGGGCCAAGCGCCACTGGTTCGCCGTCCAGGGCGAGCACGTGCTCGCGACGGACGGGCAGGGGGCCGCGACGTGGAGCTCCCTGCGCACCGGCAAGCAGATCGCCGAGGTGAGCTGTCCGTTGATGTCCATCGGCAACCCGGGGGACGTCTCGCGCCAGCTCTCGCCGGAGGCGACGCCCTTCGTCGAGTGCCGCGACAGCGTCCAGGTGGTCGACGAGGACGGGTTCACCGAGATCACCACGCCGCCCTTCGACGAAGGGGAGCCGATCTCCGACGGCGACGAGGTGGCTGTCGGGCACCTGGTCCTGCGGCGGGAGGGTGCCGTCATCCACCTGAGCGACGGACTGACCGGCGAGGCCATCGGCGACCTCGACGTCCCGGAGGACTTCCAGGTCGGGCGCTACGCACCATCGGGTCGGCTGCTCCACTTCGTGGCCTGGAAGGACGGCGGCCCCCGCAACACCGGCAGCTACCGTGCCTTCGACACGATGACCGGCGAGCTGGTGGTCTCGACCGGTGAGGGGATGCGCACCGGTGCCGACGCCTCGCCCGACGGGATCATCGTCGTCGAGTCCGATGACGAGGACCTCGAGGGGACCCGGCTCTGGGTCGCCGGGACGAAGGAGGCCTCGTGAGTGCGACGCCCAGCAAGAGCGCCGACCTGGCCAAGCTCGTGGCAGCCTTCGTCGTCGCGGCGCTCGCCGTTGCCCTCGGCGGGTGGTGGCTGTTGACCAGGACCGGTGGTGTCGACGGTCGGGTCTTCCACAGCGGTGATCGTCCGGCCAGCATGACCATCGGACCCAATGGATGGTTCGCCTACTCCGACGACGAGGGCGAGTGGGTCGAGCACGCTCCGACCGGTGAGCGCTGGGGAGGCGAGCGGCTCTACGGCTCGCCCGTCCTGACCTCCGACGGGACAGCGGTGTCGACCCTGGGTCCGGACGTGCGCATCGCCCGAGCGAGCGGCCTCGTGGTCACAGAGGGCAGCGACCTGCTGGTGGCCCACGGCGACAAGGAGCTGCTGCCCGGCGACGAGGTCGAGGTCATCGGCTTGTCGACGCAGCACGCGGCCGTCGTCTCGTGCCTGTCGCCCGCCGGCCAGGCCCGTCTCGGCAAGGACGTCCCCGGCGGACGCCTCGTCGTCTCCGGCGTCGCGCTCGAGGACGGTCAGGTGGACTGGAGCCACGACACCGAGGTTGGTTGCGCGACCAGGCTCGCGACCCTCTACCCGCACGGTCTGCCCGAGCAGCGTCACGTGCTGCTCACCCCCGCGGAGGAGACCACCCAGGCACTGGACCTCGACACCGGCGCGATCGCGGAGACCTGGCAGCAGGCTCCGCGCGGTCGCGTCATCGTCCGCCAGGACGAGGCGGTCCACCGGTCCGGCGACACGGTGAGCGTGACCTCCCTTCGGTCGGGCAAGGAGCTGGCACGCACCAGCTGCCCCGGAGCGCGGCTCGACGGGATCGGTGAGTCCGGTGGACGTCTGGCCGCGGAGGGGACGCCGCTCGTGCGCTGCGGTGACAGCGTGCGGCTGCTCGGGGACGACGGGTTCGTCACCGTCGACAGCCCGCCGGTCGAGGAGAGCCAGGAGGTCGCCGACGGCCACTCGGTCGTCTTCGACCGCTTCCTCATCTCACGCAGCGGAGACTCGCTGACCCTCCGGGATGCGTTGGTGGGCAAGGATGTCGGGGCCGTCGATGTCCCCGAGGGATATCGCATCTCGACCAACGACCTGCGCGGGCGACTCATCGTCTTCTACCGTCCGGCGGACAAGTTGTTGAGCGATGCGGCGGAGAGCTCCTTCCACATCGTCGACACCCGCACCGCCGCGCTCGTGGCCACGACGGACAACGACCTGTCGCCCGGGGCCGAGGTGTCGACGGACGGGTACGCCGTCCTCGGCGAGTTCGTGGAGCGGCGCCGCACCCGACCGTCGTACAGCAAGGCCTGGCTCGTCGGGGTCGAGGACGTGCAGCGGCCGTCCTGACGGTCGGTCCCTCGGCGCCGTCGACCGCTCAGCCGATCTCCTCGCCCGAGAGGGCCTTGGCCGCCAGGCGCTCCTCCTCGCTGACCTCCCACACCTCCCAGGCCGCATGGAGGGCGATGAGGATGATGGCGCAGCCCAGGACCAGGTCCGGCCAGCCGGACGATGTCCACAGCGTCACGACGGCCATGCCGATGACGGCGACGTTGACGAGCACGTCGTTGCGCGCGGAGAGGAAGGCCGCTCGGCTGAGCGAGCCCCCGGCGTGCCGCACACCCGCCAGCAGCCATCCGCTCGTGCCGTTGACGACGATCGCGCCGAGCGAGGCGAGGACGACGGGCAGCACCTCGGGGGCGACCGGGTCGGCGAAGCGACGGGCCGCCTCGACACCGGCCACCGTTGCCGGTACGAGGATTGCCAGGGCCATCGCCTTGCCCATCAGGGCGCGCCGGGCGAGCGGCCAGCCGAGCGCCACGAAGATCAGCAGGTTGATCGCGGTGTCCTCGAGGAAGTCGACGCTGTCCGCGAGCAGCGACACCGACCCGGCGCCCAGGGCGACGGTGAACTCGACGAAGAAGTAGGCGAAGTTGAGCAGCGCCACGACGAGCACGAGCCGTCGCAGTCGGCGAGCGTCGATCCCCAGAGGGTGCACGGTTGCGCTCATGCCGCGACGATATCGGCTTGCGGTGCCGCCCTCCTCGGCGCTCAATGGTCTGGTGAGCGCACCGCGGACCGTCGTGCTGGTCGAGGGGGAGAGCGACCGGCTGGCGCTGCGCGCGCTCGCACCCCGGCTCGGGATCGACCTCGCCGAGACCGACGTCGCAGTGCTGCCCATGGGTGGCGTCACCAATGTTCGGACCTTCGCCGAGCGCCACGGCCCCCACGGTCTCGGTCAGCGGGTCCTCGGCCTCTACGACGTCGGCGAGGAGCGTCATGTCCGAAGGGGGTTGCTCGCCGCCGGCCTGCCCGTGGACGAGGCGACCGGTCCGGCAGGGAGGGGCTTCCACGCGTGCCACGTCGACCTCGAGGACGAGCTGCTGCGTGCGCTCGGGACGGACGGCGCCGAAGCCGTGATCGAGTCGGCAGGCGAGGGGCGCTCCCTTCGTCTGCTGGCGAGGATGCCTGCGCAGCAAGGCTGGTCGCGGGAGAAGGTGCTCCGACGGTTCCTGGGCTCGCAGTCGGGACGCAAGGCACGCTATGCCGGGCTCTTCGTCGATGCCATGCCCCTCGAGCAGGCGCCCGCACCGCTGGTGGCCCTCCTCGAGCAGGTCGGTGCCACGTAACCTGCAGGCGTGCGACTCCTCCTCATCCGCCATGGCCAGACTCCCAACAACGTCTCGGGTGCGCTCGACACCGCCTTCCCGGGCGCAGGCCTGACCGACCTCGGGCAGGCGCAAGCGGCCGCGGTCCCGGCCGCGCTCGCCGACGAGGACGTCAGCGCGGTCTACGCCTCGCCGCTCGTGCGGACCCAGCTGACGGGCAACCCACTGGGCGTGGAGCGCAGGATCGAGGTGCACGTGCGCGAGGGGCTCGAGGAGATCGCAGCCGGCGCCTTCGAGATGCGCTCGGACCAGGAGGCGGTCGAGGCCTACCTCGGCGGGTTGGCGGCCTGGCTGCACCGGGACCTCGATCACGCCCTGCCGGGCGGGACCACCGGCCACGACTTCATGGATCGCTACGACCGTGCGGTGCGGGGCATCGCCGAGCGGCACGGTCGGGAGGACACCGTCGCCCTCTTCAGCCACGGTGCCGCCATCCGCGTCTTCGCGACCCTCGCGGCCGGACTCGACGCCGACGAGGTCGAGGGCATGTGGATCAACAACACGGGCATGATCCTGCTCGAGGGACACCCGAGCGACGGCTGGGGGCTCGTGCGCTGGACTGGTGAGCCGCTCGGTGGTGCCCACCTGGCGGGGGTCCGCGCCCACGACGTCACGGGTGAGGCGATCGACGAGGAGCTCGACGACTGACTGCGATGTCCGTCAGCGGGCGAAGTCGTCCGTCGCCCGCACGATGATCCCGTCCGTGACCTCGGCGCCGCTGTGGTCCTCGCCCTCCACGACGTGCAGCGTGGCGAGCGGCAGACGCTCGACGAGGCGATGGACCACGCCCAACGGTGCGGCGATGTCGAGCCGGCCCCTGACGAGAACCGCGGGGATGCCCGCGATCGAGTCGAGGCGCCCGCTGATCCCGTCCGGTGGCAGGAAGCCGTAGTGGCCGAAGACGTGGGTCACGAGTCGAGCGAACCCCAGAGCGAAGGTGGGATCCGCGTAGCGCGGGCTGGCCACGGGCGGCCCGGTCAGCGTGGCCAGACGCTCCTCCCAGTCGCACCATGCCCGGGCGGCTCGGTGGTGGACCGCTGGATCGGGGTCCGCGAGCAGCTCGTGGATCGCGGCGGGCAGATTGCCGCCACGTTCGACGTCCGGGACGAGGGAGCGCAGGGAGTCGAAGGCCTCCGGGTAGACCTCACCCATCGTCCAGGTGAGCCAGTCGACCTCCTCGCGGGTGGTCGTCACGGCGCCCCAGAAGACCATCTCGCTGACCCGCTCGGGGTGGGTGACCGCATAGGCCAGGCCCAGCGTCGAACCCCACGACCCACCGAGGACGAGCCACCGGTCGACGCCGTGAAGGGCGCGCAGTGCCTCGATGTCGGCGATCAGGTGCTGCGTCGTGATCGTCGACAGGTCAGCGTGCGGGTCGCTCGCCAGCGGTCGGCTGCGCCCGCAGCCCCGCTGGTCGAAGAGGGTCACGCAGTAACGGTCGGGGTCGAAGTAGCGGCGCCACCACGGTGCGGCGCCGGACCCGGGTCCTCCGTGCAGGACGACAGCGGGCTTGCCCGTCGGGTTGCCGACCCGCTCCCAGTGCACGTGGTGACCGTCGGAGGTGTCGAGCACGCCCTCCTCGAAGGGGTCGACGAGCGGGTACCGGGCCATCTCTCAACCCTCCCAGATGCCCTGACGCATGACCGCTGAGACCGTGAGTCCCTCGTCGAGCACGACGAGGTCGGCGCGGGCGCCCGCCTCGACCCGTCCGACATCGGTGAGTCCGAGAGCGGCGGCCGGAGCCCGGGTGGCTGCGTCCACCGCTTGCTCGAGCGTGAATCCGCTCGCCACCGAGTGCCGAACCGCTCCCGCCATCGTGAGCGTGGACCCCGCGATGGCGCCGCTGGGTGTGCGCGCCACCCCGTCACGCACCTGCACGTGGATCGGGCCCAGGTGGTAGTCGCCGTCGTCCGCTGCCGCCGCGCCCATGGCGTCGGTGACGAGCATGATCCGCCCCGGCGCGGCAGCCAGGGCCAGGCGAAGCATGGCCGGGTGCACGTGCACCCCGTCGGAGATCAGCTCGACCCACACGCGCTCGTCCTCGAGCAGGGCGGCGATCGGGCCGGGGCGGCGGTGGTGCAGCCCGCGGATCTGGTTGAAGAGGTGCGTTGCGACGCTCGCCCCGGCATCGATCGCTTCACGGGCCTGCTCCCAGCTCGCGTCGCTGTGGCCGACCCCGACCACGACACCTGCGTCGGCGATCCGGTGGACCGCGTCCATCGCGCCGTCGAGCTCGGGGGCGATCGTCACCATCCGCAGGGCATCGCCTCCGGCAGCGAGCAGTCGGTCGACGTCCGCGGGCGAAGGGGGACGCAGCAGGCTCGGCTCGTGGGCGCCGCAGAAGTCCCGCGACAGCCACGGTCCCTCGAGGTGGACCCCGGCGAGGACTCCGTCGGTGACGAGCTCGCCCAGGACGCGGACGTGACGCTCCAGCTGCGGCACCTCGTCGGTGACGAGGCTGGCCACCAGGCTCGTCGTGCCGTGGCGCAGGTGGGCGGCGGCCACGTCCATGGCCTCGTCGGCGTCGCCGACGGTGAAGGAGGCCCCGCCACCGCCATGACAGTGCGCGTCGACGAAGCCCGGCACGAGGGTGCCCGTCAGGACCACATCGGCAGGCGAGGGGGGACCCCCTTCGCCCACCTCCTCGATGCGCTCGGACACCACGCGCACCCACCCCGGGGCGAGCGTGCGCCCCGGGGTGACGATGCGATCGGCGGTGAGGATCACGCGCTGTCGTCCGCGGTGACCAGGGACTCCTCGCCCTCGTCCTCACGACCGGGGGTGCGCAGGTTCCACCTGCGGATGACGACGCGGAAGAGCACGTAGTACACGACCGCATAGCCCAGCCCGATGACGATGAGCAGCAAGGGTTTGGTCGCGATGTTGAAGTTGAGCACGAAGTCGAACAACCCTGCGGAGAAACCGAACCCGTCCTTGATGCCCAGGGCATTGACCAGTGCGAGTGACGAACCGGTGAGCAGGGCGTGGATGACGTAGAGCGGCCACGCGACGAACATGAAGGCGAACTCGAGGGGCTCGGTGACGCCGGTGAGGAAGGCGGTCAGGGCGGTGGAGCCCATGATGCCGCCGACGAGCTTCTTCTGCGCCGGCTTGGCCTCCTGGTAGATGGCCAGGGCAGCGGCCGGGAGGGCGAACATCATGATCGGGAAGAAGCCGGTCATGAAGGCTCCGGCGGTCGGGTCGCCGTTGAGGAAGCGCGGGATGTCGCCCGTGACGGTCTCGCCACCTGCAGTGGTGTACTCGCCGAGCAGGAACCACGGAGGGTTGTTGAGGATGTGGTGCAGACCGGTCGGGATGAGCAGCCGGTTGACCGTGCCGTAGACGAAGCCACCGAGGACCTCGTTGTCGGCGACCCACTCACCGAGGTTGGTGATGCCCGCGTCGAACCACTGGTAGACGAAGCTCATGAGCACCGAGAGGATGATCGCCGCCACGGCGGTGATGATCGGGACGAAGCGTCGCCCGCCGAAGAAGGCGAGGTAGGTCGGCAGCTTGATCCGGTGGTACTTCTGCCACAGCCAGGCCGCGGTGAGCCCCATGACGATGCCACCGAGGACACCGTAGTTGATCAGGGCCTGCTCTTCTCCCTCCGCCGCCGCGCCGAGGACGAAGGGGGACATGGCATCCCCGACTCCCTTGAAGACGAGGTACCCCACGACTGCCGCGAGGGCCGTCGAACCGTCTGCCTTCTTGGCCATGCCGATGGCGATGCCCACCGCGAAGAGGATCGGCAGGTTGTCGAAGAGGGCGCTACCGGCGGCGCCGATGATCGGCGCCACGTGCGTCCAGCCGAGGCCGTCCGCGCCGAGGAGGTCCGGCTGCCCCAGACGCAGGAGCAGTCCGGCGGCCGGCAGGGCCGCGATGGGCAGCATGAGGCTGCGGCCGAACTTCTGGAGCGGTGCCAGGTTGAGCTTCTTCTTGCGCGCCGGCTGGTCGCCGGGCACGTCG
The DNA here is from genome assembly GCF_001428305.1 of Janibacter sp. Soil728. Classification (GTDB taxonomy): domain Bacteria; phylum Actinomycetota; class Actinomycetes; order Actinomycetales; family Dermatophilaceae; genus Janibacter. The sequence continues at coordinate 126,575 of NZ_LMRZ01000004.1, forward strand.
ATGGGCCCGTCTGCTGTGGTCACGAGCGATTCCCTTCGGGTGGTGCCGGGGTTGGGTCGTCGTCCCGGCTCAACGACATGTGCAGCTGGTAGCGGTCCCCGCGGTAGCGGGAGATCACGTGCTCGACCGGGTGGCCGAGACTGGTGGAGAGGCGACGAAACACGAGGAGGGGAGTGTGCTCCGGGCTGGCGAGCACTCGAGCGACGCGGCCCTGGGCGCTCTCGCCCCAGAGGGTCTGCTCGGCGGCGTCGATGACGATGTCGTACTCGTCGGCGAGGAGCGCGTAGAGCGAGTCGCCGAGGTCGTGGGAGTCCAGGTCGGGCAGCAGGGCGGCCGAGTACCAGCTCTCCTCGAGGGCGATGGGCTGACCGTCGGCGAGACGGAGTCGGTCGACTCGCCAGGCGTGAGAGCCGCCGAGCCAGTCCATGACCTCCCTTGGGGGAGCGGTGAGCTCGATGTCAAGGAGTCGGGTCGAGGGCTCGAGGCCGCGGCGGCGCATGTCCTGGCTGAAGCTCGCGAGGTGCAGTCGGCTCTCGAGGCGCGGTCGCGCGACAAAGGTGCCCTTGCCGTGGACCCGGTGCAGCAGACCGTCGCCGATGAGGGTCTCGATGGCCTTGCGCACCGTGGAGCGTGAGACGTCGAAGCTGACCATGAGCTCGCGCTCGGAGGGGATGGCTGCGTCCGGGCCCAGCTGTCCGGCGAGCTCGGTGAGGGCGTCGCGCAGCTGGACGTGCTTGGGGCGTGGCCCCGACAGGGGTGCTCGTGGCACTTCCGGATCCTCACCTTCATTGGTACGGTCTGGTACGTACCAGTGAGGATCCACGTCGAGGTGGGAGGTGTCAAGCATCGTGACCGTGATGGCCGACGAGATCGCCGAGCAGCCGGAGGCGATCCGACGCACCCTTGCCGCGCTGCTTCCTCTGCGCGCCGACCTCTGCACCCTCTTCGCCGGTCACCGTCGTGTCCTCTTCGTCGCGCGCGGTTCCAGCGACAACGCCGCGATCTACGGCCGCTATCTCCTGGAGGCCTGCGCCGGGGTGAGCGCCGCGCTCGCTGCCCCGAGCATCGCCACCCACTACCGCGCGGACCTCGACCTCACCGACACGCTGCTCGTGGCGGTGTCGCAGTCAGGGGCGACGACGGAGATCATCGAGTGCGTCGACTGGGCGCGCTCCCACGGTGCCGCGATCGTGTCCGTGACCAATGTCGCCGGCTCCCCCCTGGCGAAGGGGGCGGACGTCGCCCTGATCACCCGGGCGGGGCCGGAGATGGCCGTGCCGGCCACGAAGACCTATCTCACGCAGCTGGTTGCCATGGCCGTGCTCGCCGACGCCCTCGGCGCCGACCTCGAGCCCGATCTCGCCGGAGTCGCTGACGAGGTGGCCTCGGCGGTGGCGTGCGTCGAGCTCGTCGATCCTGCGGTCGGCCTGCTGCGCGATGCCGCGCATGTCGTCGTCACGGGTCGTGGCCTGTGCCTGGGGACAGCGCTCGAGACCGCGCTGAAGATCGAGGAGACCTGTCTGATCCCGGTGCGCGGGTACTCGTACGCCGACCTGCGCCACGGACCGATCTCGGTCATCGAGCCCTCCGTCGTCGCGGTGCTCTTGGCTGCCTCCGACGGGCCGATGCTCGAGCCCTTGACGGACCTTGCCGATGACCTGCGCCGCAGAGGGGCGCGGGTCGTCGGCATCGGTGGGGACGCCCCCTTCGCCCGGGCCTGCGACGTGCACGTGCCCGGACCGGACCTGCCGGAGCCGGTCGCACCCCTCGGGCTCGTCGTGCCCGCCCAGCTGCTCGTCGAGCGGCTCGCGCGGGCGCGTGGTCACGACCCTGACAACCCCCGCGGTCTGGCCAAGGTCACCCGCACCGACTCACACTGATCCACCACCACTGAAAGGGACTTCACCATGGCAACCAAGGCAGAGCAGATCCTCGCCGGCCTCGGCGGCGCGGACAACATCGTCGAGATCGAGCCGTGCATCACCCGGCTGCGGACCGAGGTCAAGGACGGGTCCTTGGTCGACCAGGCCGCGCTCAAGGCGGCGGGCGCCCACGGAGTCATGGCTCAGGGCACGGTCGTCCAGGTCGTCGTCGGCCCCGAGGCGGACAACCTCGCGGACGACATCGAGGACCTGATGTGAGCGAGGTGCTCGCCCCCTGCGCGGGGAGGGTCCTGCCCATCACCGAGTGCGTCGACGAGGTCTTCGCCGGGCAGCTCGTCGGTCCCGGGCTGGTCATCGAGCCGCCGGACGGCATCCAGACCGTGGTCGCCCCCATCGCCGGGGCGGTCATGAAGATCCACCCCCATGCCTTCGTCGTCGTGGGGGAGGGCGCCGGCGTGCTCGTCCACCTCGGGATCAACACGGTGCGGCTCGAGGGGGCGGGCTTCGAGGTGCACACGACCCAAGGGTCCACCGTCTCGGTGGGGGACCCGATCATCTCCTGGGACCCCGCCACGCTCCCGAGCGAGGCTGCGGGACAGGCGATCTCGCGTCAGGTGCCCGTGGTGGTCCTTGACGCCCCCGCCGACTCGCTCGACCTGTCGGACCTGCCCGCCGACGTCGTCCCCGGCGCCTCCCTCTTCGCATTGCCCTAGGGCAATGCACACATCCACCGACCACGACCAGGAGCACCACATGCCCAGTCGCACCGCCACCATCGCCTCGTCCGTCGGCCTCCACGCGCGGCCCGCAGCCCTCTTCGTCAAGCAGGCCAACGAGTCCGGCCTCGACGTGCAGGTCGCTCGTCCCGGCGAGGAAGCCGTCGACGCGACGAGCATCCTCGGCGTCATGACCCTCGGGGCCAAGCACGGGGAGCAGGTCGAGATCACCGCCGAAGGGAAGGGGGCCGAGCAGGTGCTCGACGCCCTCGTCACCCTCCTCGAGACCGACCTCGACGCGCAGGGTTGAGCCCCGTGGCCGACGAGGAGCGCACCCACCGCGGCATCGGGGTGTCCCCGGGCTGTGCCTACGGCCCGGTGGTGCTCGTCTCGCCGCCGGTCCGTGCGCCCGAGGGCGAGGCGGCAGCGGCCGACCCGCAGCAGGCGCTCACCCAGGTGAAGGCGGCCTTCGAGTCGGTGGCCCGCGACCTCGAGGAGCGGGCCGGCCGGGTCGAGGACACCGCCGCGGAGATCCTCACGGCCACCGCACTCATGGCCCGCGACAAGGGCCTGCTCAAGGCCGCTGGCACGCACCTGGACGAAGGGGAGGGGCCCGCGACCGCGATCGAGTCCGCCGTGTCCGAGTTCGTCGTGCAGTTCGAGGCCCTCGGTGGGTACTTCGCCGAGCGGGTCGCCGACCTGCGTGATGTCGGTGCCCGAGCCGTCGCTGCCGTCCTCGGCGTACCCGCTCCCGGGGTCCCCGACCTCGCCGAGCCCAGCGTGGTGGTGGCGCAGGACCTTGCCCCGGCGGAGACCGCCGTCCTCGACCGCACCCTCGTCCTGGCCATCGTCACCAGCGGTGGTGGTCGCACGAGCCACACCGCGATCCTCGCCGCCCAGCGAGGGATCCCCGCCGTCGTGCAGTGCGACCGAGCTCTCGAGCTGCCCGTCGGCGCACTCGTCGCCGTGGACGGTGACCTGGGCACGGTGACCCTGGAGCCGGGTGAGGCCTTCGTCGCCGACCTCGCCGTGCGCAACGAGCGCCGCACCTCGGCCCTGGACGGGTCCTTCGGACCCGGACGCACCAGCGACGGACATGCCGTCGCACTCCTGGCCAACATCGGCGATGTGGCGGACGCAGAGGCGGCCGCCGCGCAGGACCTCGAGGGGGTCGGGCTCTTTCGCACCGAGTTCCTCTTCCTCTCCGCCACCTCGGCCCCGACGCTCGACGAGCAGGCCGAGGTCTACGCCCAGGTGTTCGCACCCTTCGGGCGCCGTCGCGTCGTGGTGCGCACCCTCGACGCAGGTGCTGACAAGCCGCTCGCCTTCGCCGACCTCGGCCCGGAGGAGAACCCGGCTCTCGGGCGCCGAGGTCTGCGCCTGTCGGCGGAGCGTCCCGACCTGCTCGACGTCCAGCTGCAGGCGCTCGCCATCGCGACCCGGGAGACCGGCGCGGACGTCCGGGTCATGGCGCCGATGGTGGCCACGGCGGAGGAGGCGGACTGGTTTGCCCGCCGGGTCCGCGAGCACGGGCTTCCCACGGCTGGTGTGATGGTCGAGGTGCCGGCCGCCGCCCTGCGCTCCCGGCACGTCCTGGCCGACATGGACTTCGCGAGCATCGGCACCAACGACCTCTCGCAGTACACGATGGCGGCCGATCGGATGCAGGGCGCACTGTCCGAGCTGCTCGATCCGTGGCAACCCGCAGTGCTCGACCTCGTCGCCGCGACCTGTGCCGGAGGTGCAGCGACCGGCACCCCCGTCGGGGTGTGCGGTGAGGCGGCTGGCGATCCACTCCTGGCGCTCGTGCTCGTCGGCCTCGGTGTCTCGAGCCTGTCGATGGCCCCGAGCAGGATCCCGATGGTCCGGCTCGCCCTCTCGCGCCACTCGTTGCCCGAGTGCCAGCGGATCGCGACTGTGGCGCTGGGCGCGCGCACTGCCGCTGCGGCGCGGACTCGCTGCCTCGAGCAGGCCGTGGTGGAGATCACCGACCTGCTCTGAGGTCGGGCTCGGTCGAGCACGGCACGGTCCGGCCGCTACAGTTGGTGAGCGGCCCAGACGGCCAGCCGCACCCCCGAGACCTCGGAGTACACCGCGTGAACGACGTCCGTCCCGACGCAGTCATCATCCTCGCCGCGGGCGAGGGAACCCGGATGAAGTCGACCCTCCCCAAGGTCCTGCATCCCATCGGCGGTGCCCCTCTCCTGGGGCACGCGATGCGAGCCGCGGCCGGTGCCGGTGCGAGCGAGACCGTCGTGGTCGTGCGTCACCAACGCGACCGGGTCGCCGCCTTCATCGACGAGTACGCGACGCAGGCGCACCTCACCTGCCGCACCGCCGACCAGGACGAGGTCAAGGGCACCGGGCGTGCGGTCGAGTGCGGTCTCGAGGTCCTGCCGGCCGACCTGCAGGGCACCGTCGTCGTCACCATGGGTGACGTGCCGCTGCTGTCCGCCGAGACGATCAGCGAGCTGACCCGCGCCCACGTCGGGGCGGGTGCCGCCGTCACCGTCATCACCTCGGTCCTCGACGATGCCAAGTCCTACGGCCGCATCGTGCGCGATGCCGAGGGCGGCGTCGAGCGGATCGTGGAGTTCAAGGACGCCACGGAGGCCGAGCGCGGGATCCGGGAGATCAACTCCGGCATCTACGCCTTCGACGCCGCCGTGCTGCGCCGTGAGCTGGCCAATGTCACCTCGGACAATGTCCAAGGTGAGAAGTACCTGACCGACGTCCTCCAGCTGGCCCGGGCCGCTGGCGGCACCGTCACCGCGCACGTGCTCACCGACCTCTGGCAGACGGAGGGCGTCAACGACCGCGTCCAGCTCGCCGAGCTCGGCAAGGTCCTCAACCAGCGCGTCCTCGAGCGCCACATGCGCGCCGGCGTGACGATCGTCGACCCGGCCACGACGTGGATCGACGTCGACGTGACCATCGGGCAGGACACGCGCGTCCTGCCCGGCACCCAGCTGCTGGGCGCCACGAGCATCGGCGCCGAGGCCACGATCGGCCCGGACGTCACCCTCACCGACTGCGAGGTCGGCGACGGCGCCGAGGTCAAGCGCGCCGAGGGCCACCTCGCCGTCATCGGCGCGGGCGCCACGGTCGGCCCCTTCTCCTACCTGCGTCCGGGCACGGAGCTCGGGGCGAAGGGGAAGATCGGCGGCTTCGTCGAGACCAAGAACGCCAAGATCGGCGACGGGGCCAAGGTCCCGCACCTCACCTACGCCGGCGACGCCGTGATCGGGGAGGGCGCCAACATCGGCGCCGGCACGATCTTCGCCAACTACGACGGTGTCAGCAAGCACCAGACCGTCATCGGCAAGCACTCCTTCGTCGGCTCCGACACCGTGCTCATCGCGCCGGTCGAGGTCGCCGACGGTGCCTACGTGGCTGCCGGTTCGGCCCTCACCGACGCAGTCGGCGCCGGGCAGCTCGGCATCGCCCGTGGCCGCCAGCGCAACATCGACGGCTGGGTTGCCACGCACCGAGCCGGCACCTCGACCGACGCCGCCGCACAGGCGGCGACACAGCCCCCTTCGACCGACCCCACCCCCGAGAGCAGCGAGGCCCCCCAGTGAGCGGCATCCACAGGACCCCGGAGAAGAACCTCATGGTCTTCTCCGGACGCACCCACCCGGCATTGGCCGACGCCGTTGCGGCGGAGCTCGACATCGAGCTGGTGCCCACGAGCGCGTACGACTTCGCCAACGGTGAGATCTATGTGCGCTACGAGGAGTCGGTGCGTGGCTGCGACGCCTTCGTGCTGCAGAGCCACTCCACCCCGATCAACGAGGCGATCATGGAGCACCTGCTCATGGTCGACGCCCTCAAGCGCGCCAGCGCCAAGCGGATCACCGTGGTCATGCCCTTCTACGGGTATGCGCGTCAGGACAAGAAGCACCGCGGTCGCGAGCCGATCTCGGCGCGTCTGATGGCCGACATGTTCAAGACCGCTGGCGCCGACCGCCTGATCACGGTCGACCTGCACACCGACCAGATCCAGGGCTTCTTCGACGGCCCGGTCGACCACCTCATGGCGCGACGGATCCTGGCCACGTATGTCAACGAGAAGTACGGCGATCGCAAGCTCGCCGTCGTCTCCCCGGACGCCGGTCGGATCAAGGTCGCCGAGCAGTGGTCGCGTCAGCTCGGCGGCGTGCCGCTGGCCTTCATCCACAAGACGCGCAACATCGACCGTCCCAACGAGTCCCTCGCCAACCGCGTGGTCGGTGAGGTCGAGGGCCGCTGGTGCGTGCTCGTCGACGACATGATCGACACGGCCGGCACGATCACCAAGGCCGCCGACGCCCTCATGGAGGACGGCGCCGCCGGCGTCATCATCGCTGCCACCCACGCGATCTTCTCCGGTCCGGCCGTCGAGCGGATGCAGGCCTGCGCGGCCGAGGAGATCATCGTCACCGACACCCTCCCGCTGACGGACGCGCAGCGCTTCGAGGGGCTCACCGAGCTCTCCATCGCCCCGCTCGTCTCCCGCGCGATCCGCGAGGTCTTCGAGGACGGCTCGGTCACCAGCCTCTTCAACTGACCCGATACGACACGAGCCCCGCAGCCACCCGGCTGCGGGGCTCGTCGTCTTTGCGGGCGGGCGAGGGCGGGCCCGCGACAGGAGATGTCGGCGCCACTCAAGCCGAAGTCGAGAACGAGAACGCACCCGGACGACGACGAAGGACTTCGGCCGGCGCCGACGTGTCCTGCCGGGGGGTCGCAGAGGGGTCCGCGGGCGCGGGGACGCTCAGCCGCCCTGCCGCGACCGGTAGGCAGCGGCGGCGAGCCGGTTGCCGCAGCCCCCTTCGCAGTAGCGCTTGCTGCGGTTGCGCGAGAGGTCGGCGAGCACGTCGTCGCAGTCGTCGGCGGCGCACACCCGCAACCGGGACAGCTCACCGGCACGGATGACGTCGACGAAGGCCATCGCCGCCTCGACCTGCATCCGTCGCGCGAAGGGGGCGTCGGTGTCCGTGGCATGGATGTGCCAGCCGTAGCCGTCATGGTCGACGAGCTGCGGGAGGGCCCGGCCATCGCGCAGCAGCTCGTTGACCAGCTCGGCCGCAGCCACGTCGTCGTCGGCGGCCTGCCACACGGCACGCAGCCGTCCGCGCAGCGCGCGGGCCTGCTCCAGCTCGGCGGCGTCCCCGTCGAAGCGTCCTGTCCAGCCCCAGGTCTCGTAGAAATCCCGAAGGGCCTCGACGCTCGAGAGGGTGTCCTGCGCGTCATCGGCGCGGATGCCGACAGCGGTGTTGACCAGTGCAGCCGCCGTGCGCAGTGCAATGTCCGTGTCATGGGCAAAGGCCATGTTGACTCCTGACGTCGTGGAGGTCTAGCGTCATCACCAACAGGTTACGTGACTCATGACGCAAGGAGCAGCCGTGCAGGCCGTCATCTCCACCCCGCAACGGGCCCCCTTCGTGCTGGGGCTGCTCGTCGCGCTCTTCTCCGCGGCGACCTTCGGCTCCTCAGGCACCTTCGGCGCCTCGCTCCTGGCGACAGGGTGGAGTCCCGGCGCCATCGTCACGCTGCGCATCTGCGGCGCGGCGCTGGTGCTGCTCGTCCCGACGGTCATCGCCATGCGCGGCCAGTGGCACCTGTTGCGCCGCAACGCCCTTCGCATCACGGCGTACGGGCTCTTCGCGGTCGCGGGGTGCCAGTTCGCCTACTTCATGGCGGTCGACCACCTGTCGGTCGGGGTGGCCCTGCTGCTCGAGTACCTCGCGCCCGTGCTCATCGTGGGCTGGGTCTGGGTCAGGCACGGCCGGCGGCCCTCGCCGCTCACCGCGGCCGGCGTCGCCGCGGCCGTCCTCGGTCTCGTCCTCGTCCTCGACGTCACGTCCGGGGCCCAGCTCGACCTGGTCGGGGTGCTGTGGGGTCTGCTCGCGGCCGTCGGCCTCGTGGTCTTCTTCCTCGTCGCAGCGGACGAGCAGGACGCCCTCCCGCCGATCGGTTTCGCCGGTGCGGGCCTGGCCGTGGGTGCCGTGAGCCTGCTCCTCGCGGCCGCCGTCGGTCTGCTGCCGATGACCGCCAACACCTCTGCCGTCGACCTCGCCGGATGGTCGGCTCCCTGGTGGGTCCCGATCATCGAGCTCGCAGTCGTCGCGGGCGCTGTCGCCTATGTCTCCGGCATCGCCGCTGCACGCCTGCTCGGCGGCACCGTCGCTTCCTTCGTCGGCCTGAGCGAGGTGCTCTTCGCTGTCGTCTTCGCCTGGCTGATCGTCGACGAGGCGATGTCTCCGGTGCAGATCGTCGGCGGAGTGGCCGTCCTCGTGGGGGTCGTCGCGGTCAAGCTGGGCGAAGGGGAACGCAATGGCCCACCGCTGCCCACCGATGATGTGGACGCCGTCCTGATGGCGGTCGCAGATGAGGAGCCGATCCCCGGCTTTGCCGAGTCGCAGCGGGTCCACTAGTATCTCGGGGTTGCCTCGGCGAGGGACGCTGCACGGTCGCAGCGGTCCGTAATCGACGCGGTGCCGCCCCGTGGGTTCGCCTGCGCGTCGACATCCCGTCCGCGCCGCGTCCCGCGCCGAGGCCACCGCATCCCCGAGACACTGCCCGCTCCCTTGCGCGGGCCGATCACCACAAGGAGCACCACATGGCCCACGACGAGATCCGCATCGACTCCGAGACCCGCACCCAGTTCGGCAAGGGCGCGGCCCGCAAGCTGCGTCGCGCCGAGAAGGTCCCCGCCGTCCTCTACGGCCACGGCGAGGCCCCGGTCCACCTCGCGCTGCCCTTCCACAGCACCTTCCAGGCGCTGAAGAACCCCAACGCGCTGCTCACCATCGCCGTCGAGGGCGAGGCGGACCAGCTGGCCCTGGCCAAGGACGTCCAGCGCGACCCGATCAAGCCGGTCATCGAGCACGTCGACCTCGTCATCGTCAAGCGTGGCGAGAAGGTCACCGTCGAGGTCCCCGTCCACATCGAGGGCGACGCCGCTCCCGAGACCGTCGTGACGGTGGACGCCCAGACCCTCGAGATCGAGGCCGACGTCACCAACCTGCCCGACAACCTCACCGTCTCCGTCGAGGGCCTCGCGAGCGGCACCATGCTCCACGCCAGCGACGTCGAGATGCCTGCCGGCGCGACGCTCGTCTCCGACCCGGAGCTGCTCGTCGTCAACATCACCCAGCAGATCTCCGAGGACGAGCTCGAGGCCGAGCTCGCCGACGCCGAGGCCGAGGCCGGCATCGAGCACGACGCCCCCGAGGACGAGGCCGCCGAGTCCACCGAGGGTGGCGAGGAGTCCTCCGACAAGGAGTGACCACACGCACCACGACGACGGGCGGGACCTCCTCACGGGGGTCCCGCCCGTCGTCCGTCCTCGCCTCAGCGTCGGCCGAAGAGCCCTCCCTCGATGAGCCAGAAGATGGCATCGGAGATCGGTGTCGACCCATCACGGCTGTCCAGGAGAGCCGGGCTGGTCGGCCCGGGCACCGGCGTGGGGATGAGGGCCAGGTCCCCGATCTCATCGGCCAGCTCAGTCACCTCGTCGAGCAGCAGGGTCGCCTGCGCCGGGTGTGACTCCACCTGCTGCCCGGCGAGATCCAGCCCGGCCCGGGCCTCTGCGAGTCGCTGGTGCAGAACCTCGATGTCGTCCGGCGTCAGATCGTTGTGGGGGTGGGTGTGCACATGCTCGAGGCGGCGACCGATGATGGCCATGCGCATGCGCGCGTTGCGAGCCCGGATGTCGAACTCTTCACGGGTGGACGGGTCAGGACGAGGGTGCGAGCCAGGAGCCATGCTCAGGACGTTGCCACGCGGACGACCGCCTCGCAGGGCGGGCAGCTTCAGGCTGTGGACGGCTGCGGCGTGGACGTGCGGGACCTCCCTTCGCCATTGCCTAGAGTGGGGCCCCGTGAGTGATGACACCTGGCTCGTGGTCGGCCTCGGCAATCCCGGCCCTCAGTACGCCGGCAACCGGCACAACATCGGCGCGATGGTCATCGACCACCTCGCCGAGCGAGCAGGGGCTCGGCTGAGGACCCACAAGGCCGGCGCGAGCGCCGAGTCCATCCGGCTGGGGACGCCTCCCGGCACGCGGGCGATCATCGGGATCCCGCACTCCTACATGAATGTCTCCGGTGGGCCGACCAAGGGGCTCGCGAGCTTCTTCTCCGTCCCGCCCGAGCGCATGATCGTGCTGCACGACGAGCTGGACATCCCCTTCGGCGAGGTACGCCTCAAGCTCGGCGGGGGCGAAGGGGGGCACAACGGGCTGCGCTCGATCTCCAGCTCCTTCGGGACCAAGGACTACCTGCGCGTGCGCATCGGCATCGGCCGCCCGCCCGGGCGGATGGACGCCGCGTCGTACGTGCTCAAGGACTTCTCGTCGACGGAGCGCAAGGAGCTGCCCTTCCTCATCGACGATGCAGCCGACGCCGTCGAGCTGCTCGTCGCCAAGGGCCTGACCGACGCCCAGCAGGTCGTGCACGCGCCGCGTCCCTGAGGCACCACCCCGGGACAACGCAGGTCAGAGCCCTGCGCCGCCGTTGTCGTTGCGGGTGCCGATGGTCTCGGCGACAGCCCTGCCGTGACCGTCGTGGTCGCTGCCGCCCTCCATGGACCCGCCTCGCCGCGCGATCACGGTCCCCAAGCCGCCGCACACCAGCGCCAAGCCTCCGATGATCCACCACATGCTGTTCCCCCTCCAGCGGCGGAGCGTCCGCCGCAAGCCAAGCCTCCCAGAAGTCGGAGTCCGGCGGGGATCGATGATCTGCCGTGAATCGACGAAGGACCGCCCGCTCGAGCGGGCGGTCCTTCGTCGACCCGGGTGCATCAGTGGCCGGTCAGTCCCTCCTGCTGCGGCGCAACCTCATGCGCTCGAGGACGTGCCGCTGGAACTGCGCGCCCTTGTCGTTGTGGTCAAAGGTCTCCATGGACCCGCCACGCCGGCCGATGATTGCGCCTAGGCCGGACGCGGCGAGGACGAAACCACCGATCAACCACCACATGCTGCGGCGCTCAGCCCTGGTTCTTCAGCGCAGCCAGCCGCGCCTCGATCTCGGCGTCCTGGCTGTGGTCCTCGAGCTCGGCGAACTGGTCGTCGAGGGAGGCCGACTGCGCCTCGGCGCGACCCTGGACAATCGCCTCCTGCTCGCGGATCTTCTGCTCGAAGCGGCCGAGGTCGCTCGTGGGGTCCATGACGTCCATCGAGCCGACGGCCTCCTGGACGCGGGACTGGGCCTCGGCGCTGCGGGCGCGGGCGACGAGAGCCGAGCGGCGGGACTTCAGGTCCTCCAGCTTGGTCTTCATCGTGATCAGGCCGGCCTTGAGCTGCTCGACCTGGGCGTTCTGCGCCGTGATGGCCGGTTCCGCCGTCTTCGCCTCGTTCTCGTGCTGGATCTGGCGGCCCAGCGCGACCTTGGCGAGGTTGGTGAACTTGTCCGCGCCGGCCGTGTCCCCGGCAGCGCTGAGCTCGCCGGCCTTCTTGGCGGCCGCAGCGGCCTTGTGGCCCCACTCGGTCGCGGCCTCCTGGTCGCTCCTGAGGTCGCCCTCGGCCATCCGCACGTGCGCGATCGTCTGGGCCACGGCCTCTTCGGCCTCGGCGATGGAGTTGGTGTAGTCCCGCACGAGCTGGTCGAGCATCTTCTCCGGGTCCTCGGCACGGTCGAGGAGGCTGTTGATGTTGGCCTTGGCCAGCTGGCTGACGCGGCCGAGGATCGTCTGCTTCTTGGTCATGGTGCGTTCCTCCTGGCGGTGGGACCGCCGGTCGTGGTGCCTGGTGATCGGTTCACTTGCGGATCGGGACAACTCTCGGGGTCCGTCGGACCGTTCGTCTGCATTCCCCTAGGGCAATGCAGGGTCAGGGAGCGAAGGGGGCGTGGCACTGGTTCAGAAACGGCCACCTCCGCCGAAGCCGCCTCCGCCGCCGCCCCCGCCGAAGCCGCCGCCACCGCCGCCCCCGCCGAAGCCGCCGCCACCGCCACCGCCGCCGAAGCCGCCGGAGGAGCCGCCCCAGCCACCACCTCGGCCGCCGAAGCCGCCGGAGAGGATGCCACCGAGGACGAGGGAGCCGATGTCGATGCCGTTGTTGCGGCCACCGCCCATACCGCCGATACCGCCGCCGAAGCCGCTGTAGTCGTCGTCATGGTGGGAGTTGATGGAGGCGACGACCCGCTCGACGAGCACCTCTGCCTGCGTGAGGTGCTCCGACGCCTGGTCGAGGTCACGGGTGCGCTCGGTGTGCGCGGCGGCGAGCAGGCGCGAGGCCTCGCGGATCTGGGTGCGCGGTTGCGAGCCCACCATCCCGCGGACGGTGTCGATCTGGCGCTCGGTCGTCACGATGCGGGTGCGCACGTTTTCGTAGCGGCGGTCGAACTTCTCCGTCCGCTGCGCGGTCCGGTCCGCGTCCTTGCGGTACCGCTCCAGAGCGGTGTCGAGGTAGTGCTCCGCGCGCTCGAGTGCAGCGAGCGCGCCGAGCACGTCGCCGCCGGATCGGGCTCGGGTGCCCAGCGCGGCCGCCTTCTGGGCCTCGTCGACTGCCGAGACGGTCATCTGGTCGTTGGCCTGCAGCCGCTTGGCGTCGATGAGGTCGGAGGAGATGGAGGCGAGCGCCGTGTCGAGCGAGGTGGTGGCGTCATCGAGCACCGCTCGTGCGGAGATGACCATCTCGAGCCGCGCGTCGGCCTGGCCCAGTGCGTCCTCGGCAGCCCGTGCGGCGGACACGGCCGAAGGGCGGTCCCCGGCGTCGATGTGCTGCTCACCGGTGGTGACGAAGCCCCGCGCCGACTCGATGAGTCGTGGTGCCTGCTGCATGTGGTCGCTGAGGGTTGTCAGGGACTCGCGGGGGTGGGTCGCGGACAGCCCGGCCAGCTCTTGGGTGGCGACCGGGATGCGGGCCTCGACCTCGGAGATCCGGGTGCGCAGCGACGCGAGGAACTGGGGGGCATCGGCCTCGAGATTGCGCAGCTTGGTGAACTCCGCCTCCTGCGCATCCAGCTCGGCGTCGGCCGCGCTCGTCAGGTCGAGGATCTGGGCGAGGCGGGCTCGCTCCTCGGGCTCGTCGAGCCGGCCGGCCCCGCGAGCGATGTCGAGCTCCTGCTGGATGCGGAAGGCGTCGGCCGCCCGCCCGCGGGCCTCGTCGAGAGCGGTCGTGAACTGCTGCGTGGCCTGCTCGCCGAACTGGGCCTGGGCGAAGGAGAGCTCCTGGGTCGACGAGCGGATCGCGTTGTCCAGGTCGACGAGCGCGGTCGCGACCTCCTGTCGCAGCTGATCGGTGCTTTTGGTCGACATGACCGGCGCCGGCTGGTCGATCGGGGGCGGCACCGCGCTGGGCTCCTTCCGGCGCGTGATCGACCTGATGATCCGGCCGACGATGGGGAGCACGAAGATGACGATGAAGAAGAGCGAGAAGGGGGAGAGGAAGGAGAAGAAGGAGAAGATCCCGCCACCGCTGCCGCCCCCGCTGCCACCGCTGTCGTCGGAGGCCGGGTCGTCGACCTGGCGCTGCAGGCCGGTGACGGCTGCTGAGACCGCGCCGGTCCAGTCATCGTTGCCGAGGGCGGGCTCGACGTCGCGGGACTGCACCTGCGTGACATCGGCCTCGCTGAGCCCGGAGTCCCCGGTGGTCCACATGCCATAGGCGCGGTCCTCCACGGCCACCGCGAGCAGCACGTCATTGCCACCCATGCCGGACGTCTCGAAGGTCTGCTGCGTCCACTGCGCCCCCGACGACCCGTCGAAGGAGTCGACGTAGACGACGAAGAGCTGGATCCCGGCGTCCGTGCGCAGGCCGTCGAGCTCGGACTGGAGCACGCTGACGTCGCCGAGGACGTCGGCGCGGTCGGTGATGTCCTCGGAGACGCTGAACGGGGCGTCGGCCGGGAGTGCCGTGGCGGGGGCGGACGCGGCCCACAGGACGGCGAAGACCGCCACGAGGGCTGCGAGCAGGCTCGCTGCGCGGTGCGTCCGACTGGTCCCTGTCACGTGGCCCCCTGGTCCGTGTCCGTCCCGCCGCGGATGACGGTGTCGAGTCGTACGTTGCCACACGGGAGCCAGCCGTGGCAGGGCTGTCGGTGGGATACGGCAGAATCGAGGAAGAATGACTTCCTCACTCGCCCCGCTCATGAGCGCGATCGCCGGCCTGCCCGGACTCGCGGACATCCCCCGACACCGCGCCTCGAGCGATCAGGTGGACATCGTCGCCCCGACCGGGTTGCGGGCGCCGACCGTCGCCCTCATCGGTGGCGACGCCCCCTCGGATGCGCCACGGCTGGTGATCACCTCGACCGCCCGCGAGGCCGATGACATGGCCTCGGCGCTCACGGAGCTCGTCGGCCACGACCTCGTCGCGACCTTCCCCAGCTGGGAGACCCTGCCGCACGAGCGGCTCAGCCCCCGCAGCGACACCGTCGGTCGGCGCCTGGCCGTGCTGCGCCGGTTGCGTCACCCCGACACGACGGGGGAGGGACACGGCCGACCCGGCTATGTCATCGCCTCCGTGCGGGCCGTCCTCCAGCCGATCGCCAAGGGTCTGGCCGACCTCGAGCCGGTGCGTCTGAGGGTCGGGGACGAGCGAGCGCTGCCCGAGGTCACCGCGGCGCTCGCCGCAGCGGCCTATGTGCGCACCGATCTCGTCGAGCGACGCGGCGAGTTCGCCGTGCGCGGCGGCATCCTCGATGTCTTCCCGCCGACCGAGGACTCTCCGGTGCGCGTGGAGTTCTTCGGCGACACCGTCGACGAGATCCGGTGGTTCAAGGTTGCCGACCAGCGCAGCTCAGACGCGGCGGAGGAGCTGTGGGCGCCGCCGTGCCGCGAGATCCTCCTGACCGACGCGGTCCGGGAGCGGGCCGCGACCGTCGCCCAGGAGCTGCCAGGTGTCGCCGACATGCTGCTCAAGGTCGCCGAGGGGATCGCCGTCGAGGGCATGGAGTCCCTCGGCCCGGTCCTCGTCGACGGCATGGAGTCGATACTCGACGTGCTGCCGAAGGGGGCGGGCGTCGTCCTCCTCGACCCCGAGCGGGTCCGGGCGCGCGCCCACGACCTCGTCTCGACGAGCGAGGAGTTCCTCCAGGCCAGCTGGGCCAACGCCGCGGCCGGCAACGCCGTCCCCGTCGATCTCGAGGGCGTCCTCGGGACCGCCTCGCACTGGACCTTGGCGCAGGCCCGCGAGCACGCGCTCGACCTCGACCTGCCGTGGTGGACGGTCACCCCCTTCGCCGTCGACGACGAGCTGGCTGCTCTCGCAGCGGACATGGACGACCGTGTCGACCACGACCACGTCGGGCTGCGCGTGCCGGCCCAGGAGCCGCCGCACTTCCGGGGCAACACCGAGGCCGCGGTCGCCCAGCTCGCCGCGTGGAGCGGTGCGGGTTGGCGAGTCGTCGTCGCCACCGATGGCGCAGGTCTGGTCGCGCGCGTCGCGGAGGTCCTCGGCGAGGCGGACGTCGCCACACGCACGACCGGACCCGATGATCAGGTCGAGCTCTCGGACGGGATCGTGACGCTGACGCGGGCGAGTCTCGGCACCGGCTTCGTCGCCGAGGAGCAGCGGCTGGCCGTCATCACGGAGGCCGACCTGCTGGGCTCCAGCGGTACGGGCGCCACGACGCGCGACATGCGGCGGATGCCGTCGCGTCGCCGCAAGCAGGTCGACCCCTTGCAGCTGCGCCCGGGCGATCACGTCGTCCACGAGCAGCACGGCGTCGGGTCCTTCGTCGAGATGATCCAGCGGACCGTGCAGGGCGCGACCCGCGAGTACCTCGTCATCGAGTACGCGCCCTCGCGTCGTGGGCACCCCGGTGACCGACTCTTCGTCCCGACCGACCAGCTCGATCAGGTGACCCGCTATGTCGGCGGCGACGCACCGCCGCTGAACAAGATGGGCGGCGGCGACTGGCACAAGACCAAGTCGCGGGCCCAGCGACACGTCAAGCAGATCGCTGCCGAGCTGATCCGCCTCTACAGCGCACGCATGGCGACACCGGGGCACCCCTTCGGCCCCGACACGCCGTGGCAGCGCGAGCTCGAGGACGCCTTCGCCCACGTCGAGACGCCCGACCAGCTCGGCACGATCGACGAGGTCAAGGCCGACATGGAGAAGACAGTGCCGATGGATCGGCTCATCTGCGGTGACGTCGGCTACGGCAAGACCGAGATCGCCGTCCGCGCCGCCTTCAAGGCGATCCAGGACGGCAAGCAGGTCGCGGTGCTCGTGCCGACGACCCTGCTCGTCCAGCAGCACCTCAACACCTTCTCCGAGCGCTACGCCGGCTTCCCGGTCACGGTCAAGGCGCTCAGCCGGTTCCAGACCGACAAGCAGGCCAAGGAGGTCCTCGAGGGGATGGCCTCCGGGGCCGTCGACCTCGTCATCGGCACCCACCGGATCCTCGGCAACGAGGTGAAGTTCAAGGACCTCGGCCTGGTCATCATCGACGAGGAGCAGCGCTTCGGCGTCGAGCACAAGGAACAGCTCAAGGCGATGCGCACCAATGTCGACGTGCTCGCCATGTCGGCCACGCCCATCCCGCGCACCCTGGAGATGGCCGTCACCGGCATCCGGGAGATGTCCACTCTCGCAACGCCCCCCGAGGAGCGCCACCCGGTGCTCACCTTTGTCGGTGGGTACGAGGAGAAGCAGGTCGCAGCCGCGATCCACCGTGAGCTGATGCGTGAGGGACAGGTCTTCTTCGTCCACAACAACGTCAGCAGCATCGACCGGACCGCGGCCCGGATCCGGGAGCTCGTGCCGGACGCCAGGGTCGAGGTCGCCCACGGCAAGATGGGCGAGCACCGCCTCGAGCAGGTCGTCCTCGACTTCTGGGAGCGCCGCTTCGACGTCCTGGTCTGCACGACGATCGTCGAGACCGGCCTGGACATCTCCAACGCCAACACCCTGATCCTCGACCGGGCCGACCGCTTCGGCCTCAGCCAGCTGCACCAGCTGCGCGGCCGGGTCGGCCGGGGCCGGGAGCGGGCCTACGCCTACTTCCTCTACCCGCCGGACAAGCCGCTCACCGAGACCGCCCACGACCGGCTGCAGACCATCGCGAGCAACACCGACCTCGGGTCGGGCATGCAGGTCGCGATGAAGGACCTCGAGATCCGCGGAGCAGGCAACCTCCTCGGTGGCGAGCAGTCCGGGCACATCGCCGGCGTCGGATTCGACCTCTACGTGCGGATGGTCGGGGACGCGGTCGCCGACTTCAAGGGCGAAGGGGAGGTCGCGCCCGCCGAGGTCAAGATCGAGCTCCCCGTGGACGCGCACCTGCCGCACGAGTACATCCCGGGGGAGCGGCTGCGTCTCGAGGCGTACAAGAAGTTGGCGTCGGCAGAGACCGAGGCTGACCTGGACGAGATCATCGAGGAGCTCACCGACCGCTACGGCGAGCCGCCGGAGCCGGTGCGCAACCTCGTCGAGGTCGCGCGGCTGCGCATCGTCGTGCGCTCGGCGGGCCTGACCGATGTGGTCGCCCAGGGCGGCAATGTGCGTTTCGCCCAGGCCCAGCTGCGGGAGAGCAAGCAGCTGAGGCTGTCGCGGCTCTACCCGAGGTCGAGCTACAAGGAGGGCACCGGCACGGTGCTCGTCCCCAAGCCCATGACGGCGCGCATCGGGGGCTCGCCACTGCGCGACACGGCGGTGCTGACCTGGGCCACTGAGCTGATCCGTCAGGTCATGCTCGATGATGTCATCGTGGACACAGGGGCGACGGCGCCCCGAGACACCTCACGCTCGCGCTGAGGACCGACGAAAGGACCACCAGTGCTCGGTCGACACCCCATCCGTCGCCCCGCTCGGGCGGCCGCACTCGCGGCCGTCGCTGCCCTGACGCTGAGCGCCTGCGGTGGCTCCGACGGCGCGCCCGCCGAGGGCAGCAGCGCAGTCGCCGCCGCGGTCGCGGGGGAGGACATCACCGTCGGCGACGTGCAGCGCACGACACGTGAGCTGCGAACCTTCCTCGAGGCGCAGGCCGCGAGCACCGGCCAGCAGCCGCAGCAGCTCGACGCGGGCAGCGTCGTCACCCTGCTCGTCCAGGCGCCCGCGGTGCTGGACTTCGCCGAGCAGGAGAAGCTGAAGATCCCGTCCGCCGGATCGGTGCGCCAGAGCGTCGCCGAGGTGTTGCCGGCGCCCTCCGAGGAGACGGTCAACTTCCTGCGGGCCAACGCGCTCAGCAGCCAGCTCGACCCGAAGACGCGCGACAAGCTCATCGCCCATCTGGAAGAGCAGCAGGTCACGATCAGCCCTCGGTACGCGGCCGCGACCGGTCAGACCCCCGACTGGCTCGAGCAGCCGGTCGAGCAGCAGGCCCCCGTGGAGGCACCCTGACCTCCGGTCGGCTCGTCCTGCTCGCCACCAGCCCGCGGGTCTCACCCGGCCTGCTGAGTCGTGATGCCTGGCGCTCGATCGAGAGTGCCGACCGGGTCCTGGCCGCTGACAGCGCCGACGTCCTCCCGCTCGCGCTCGTCGACGACGGCGTCACGGTCGAGGTCATCGGGTCGGACACCGCGCACGAGCGAGCCCGCGAGCTCGTCGAGACGGCGCGCGAGTGCGTCGTGCTCTGGGCGGGCTCACCCGATGGCGATCCCGGGCTCAGCGACGCGATCGCGGCCGAGGTCTCCCGACTCGAGGACGCGCCCGAGGTCGAGGTGCTCGTCGGCTCCTGGGACGTCGAGGGCGGACGGCTGCTCGACGCCGTCGCCGTGATGGACCGGCTGCGCTCGCCGGGTGGTTGTGCCTGGGTGGCGGCGCAGGACCACGCGAGCCTGGCCCCCTTCGTCATGGAGGAGGCGCACGAGGTGACCGAGGCGCTCGAGGCGGTCATCGTCGACCCCGACGACGTCCGGCTGCGTGCGGATCTGACCGATGAGCTCGGCGACCTGCTCTTCCAGGTGCTCTTCCACGCCCGGGTCGCTGCGGACCACGTCGGCGCTCCCTTCACCGTCGACGATGTCGCTGCCGCGCTCGTCGACAAGCTGGTGCGCCGCAACCCGCACGTTTTCGCGGACGCGCAGGCCGAGACGCTCGCGGAGATCGAGGCGCAGTGGCAGGCGATCAAGCTGCAGGAGAAGGCCGCGCGCGTCGACCGTGACTGACCGCTCCACCTCTCTATGGTCGTGCGCATGGACCAGCGGATCAGCTTCGTCACCCTCGCCGTCGCCGACCTCGACGCGAGCCGTCGTTTCTACCTCGACGGGCTGGGCTGGCACGCCGACCTCGACGTGCCGGGCGAGGTCCTGATGATCCGGACCGGCGAGCAGCTCGTCCTCTCGCTGTGGGACGCGACCCAGTTCGAAGGGGAGGTCGGTCCGATCCGTCGTGGCGAAGGTCTGGCGCCGATCACCTTGGCGCACAATGTCGCCGCGCCCGCGGAGGTCGACGAGATCCTCGCGCTGGCCCGTTCTGCGGGTTCGTCGGAGGTCGCGTCCGGGCAGGCCCGGGACTGGGGCGGGTACACCGGCTACTTCGCCGACCCCGACGGATTTCGCTGGGAGATCGCGCACAACCCGGGGCCGATCGGTCAGGTGGTCCTGCCGCCCTCGTCCCGCGCAGAGGTCCGGAGCAACGAGCACGGCCAGCCCATCGGTCCGCAGATCGCGGGCTGGACGCCGCCTCCCCACCCGACGATCGAAGCCATCACCGGCGCCCACTGCACCCTCGAGCCGCTGACCGCAGCCCACACCGACGAGCTCTTCGCCGAGCTCGGCAGCATCGACCACTCGCTGTGGACCTACCTGGGGGAGGACCCGATGACCGAGGCGGCTCCCTTCGCCCAGTACGTGGCCGGTCGGCTGGACGACGACTCGGTCGAGGTCGTCATCCGTGATGGCGACGGCGTGGCGAGCGGGCTGGTGGCGCTCATGCGGATCGACACGGCGAACGGCGGCGTCGAGATCGGCAATGTCCTGCTCGGCCCCCGCCTGCAGCGCACCACCGCCGCGACCGAGGCGATGTCGCTGCTCGCCGGGCACGTCTTCGACCTCGGGTACCGCCGCTACGAGTGGAAGTGCGACTCCCTCAACGCGCCCTCCCGACGCGCGGCCGAGCGGCTCGGCTTCTCCTACGAGGGCACCTTCCGGCGGCACCGCGTGACGAAGGGGAGGTCCCGCGACACCTCGTGGTTCGCCATGACCCTCGACGACTGGCCGCGCGTGCGGGCCGCGCACGAGGCGTGGTTGGCCGAGGGCAACTTCGTCCAGGGCGACCAGCGACGCCGACTGGCCGACCTCCTCGCCGCGGGCTGACCTCCCTTCGTGACCCTCGGTCGGTGAGCGTGTGACGCGGGGCGCGTGGGTGGGTCGGACCGCGACCCGTCCGCTGCGAGCGGTTACGCTCGGACACGTTCTTCCCGTGTTGATCCAGCACCACCAAGGAGCCGGTAGTGGCCAGCATCGAAGCAATAGGCGCCCGCGAGATCCTCGACTCGCGCGGCAACCCGACCGTCGAGGTCGAGGTCGCTCTCGACGACGGCACGATCGCTCGGGCGGCCGTCCCGAGCGGTGCGTCCACCGGAGCCTTCGAGGCCGTCGAGCGTCGTGACGGCGACAAGGACCGGTACCTCGGCAAGGGTGTCGAGGACGCGGTCCGCGCGGTCGAGGACGACCTGACCCCCCGCCTCGTGGGCTTCGACGCCAGCGAGCAGCGCCTCATCGACGGCGAGATGCTCGCCATCGACGGCACGGACAACAAGAGCGAGATCGGCGCCAACGCGATCCTCGGCGTCTCGCTCGCGGTGGCCAAGGCTGCTGCCGAGTCGGCGGGCCTGCCGCTCTTCCGCTACATCGGCGGCCCCAACGCGCACATCCTGCCGGTCCCGATGATGAACATCCTCAACGGCGGCTCGCACGCGGACTCCAATGTCGACATCCAGGAGTTCATGATCGCCCCGATCGGTGCGCCCTCCTTCCGGGAGGCGCTGCGCTGGGGCACCGAGGTCTACCACTCCCTCAAGGCCGTCCTCAAGGACAAGGGCCTGTCGACCGGCCTCGGTGACGAGGGTGGCTTCGCGCCCGACCTCGGCAGCAACCGCGAGGCGCTCGACCTGATCCTCGACGCCATCACCAAGGCCGGATACGAGCCGGGCACCCAGATCGCGCTGGCGCTCGACGTCGCTGCCAGCGAGCTGCACGAGGACGGTCGCTACACCTTCGAGGGCAAGCAGATCAGCGCCTCCGAGCTCGTCGACTACTACGCCGAGCTCGTCGACGCCTACCCGCTCGTCTCGATCGAGGACCCGCTCGACGAGGAGGACTGGGAGGGCTGGCAGACGATGACCGAGCGCCTCGGCGACAAGGTCCAGATCGTCGGCGACGACCTCTTCGTCACCAACCCCGAGCGTCTGGCCCGCGGCATCGCCGACAAGGCTGCCAACGCGCTCCTGGTCAAGGTCAACCAGATCGGCTCGCTCACCGAGGCGCTGGACGCGGTGGCGCTCGCGACCCGCAACGGCTTCGCCTCGATGATGAGCCACCGCTCCGGCGAGACCGAGGACGTGACGATCGCCGACCTGGCCGTCGCCACCAACTGCGGCCAGATCAAGACCGGCGCCCCGGCCCGCTCCGAGCGCGTCGCCAAGTACAACCAGCTCCTGCGCATCGAGGAGGAGCTCGACGACGCCGCGATCTACGCCGGCGCCGGAGCCTTCCCGCGCTTCAAGGGCTGATCCAGGTCATGGCAGGTACGCCACGTCGCCGCCCCGCCCGCTCCGGCGGGCCGGGGGCGGCGCGGCGACCCCGCACGACCCGTCCCGCAGGACGCGCAGGGGCCCGCACGCCGCGGCCGCGGACCGGGGCGGCAGCCCGGCAGGCGCAGCAGCGTCGGGCCGTGATGACGACCCGTCGCTGGGTGGTCCTCGGGTCACTCGGTCTGCTCCTGGCCGTCATGCTCCTGCCGACCGGCAAGTCCTGGTACGACCAGCGGCAGCGGCTCGCGGAGCTGAACCAGCAGGTCTCTGCGCAGGAGGCCAATGTCGACACCCTCAAGCGGGAGCGGGACCTGTGGGCGACCGACGAGTACGTCGAGGCGCAGGCTCGCAAGCGACTGAAGTTCGTCATGCCGGGCGAGCGGGCCTACACGGTCATCGACCCCGACGCGGAGAGCCCAGCGGTCGACCCGCAGACCGGAGCGGTGACGGCACCGTCCACCCAGCCCTGGTACGAGCAGATCTCCTCCTCCGCGTCGTCCGCCGACAACCCCACCCCAGCGCGGTGAGGCCTGACGAGAGGGGCAACGACCTCGACCGTGTCGACCCCGTGGACCTGGAGATCGTCCACCGTCAGCTCGGGCGACCGGCTCGGGCGACCGTCGACGTGGCTCATCGCTGCCCGTGCGGGGGGCCCACCGTCCTGCGCACGGAGCCTCGACTGCCCGGCGGGACCCCCTTCCCCACGACCTTCTACGCGACCTGCCCCCGCCTGACGGGGGCGATATCCACCCTCGAGACCAGCGGGCTGATGGCGCAGATGTCGCAGCGTCTGCTCGACGACGAGGACCTGGCCGCGCGCTACCGCGCGGCCCACGAGGACTACCTGGCTCGGCGCGCCGAGCTCGGTGACGTCCCCGAGATCGAGGGCATCTCCGCCGGCGGCATGCCGACGCGCGTCAAGTGCCTGCACGTCCTCGTCGCGCACTCGCTGGCCGCAGGGCCCGGCGTCAACCCGCTCGGCGACGAGGCCCTCGACCTGCTGCCCCAGTGGTGGTGCACCAGCCCGTGCGTCAGCGCGGACGAAGGGAGCGAGCGATGAGAGTCGCCGCCATCGACTGCGGGACCAACTCGATCCGCCTGCTCATCGCGGACCTCGACGAGGCCGGTGCCGAGACCACGGCCTTGGTCGACGTCGTGCGTCGCGTCGAGGTCGTGCGTCTTGGACAGGGTGTGGACACCACCGGCTACCTGGCGCCAGAGGCGCTCGCCCGGACCCTGGACATGTGCCGTGAGTACGCGGAGCAGTGCCGTCACCACGCAGTGCCACCCGGCAATGTCCGCTTCGTCGCGACGTCGGCCTCGCGGGACGCCAGCAACGCTGACGAGTTCGTCGCCGGTGTGCGTGAGGCCTTCGGTGACCTCGACGTCGCCCCCGAGGTCGTCGCAGGGTCCGAGGAAGCGGCGCTGAGCTTCACCGGCGCCACGGGTGGGCTGCTCGCGGCCGGCTACGAGGGGCCCTACCTCGTGGCCGACATCGGCGGTGGCTCGACCGAGCTCGCGCGGGGCACCCACGAGGTCGTCGAGGGTACCTCCCTCGACATCGGCTCCGTGCGGCTCACCGAGCGGCACCACCGCTCGGACCCGCCCACCCAGGACGTGATCGACGCGGCGCGCTTCGACATCGCCGAGGCGCTGGACGAGGCCGAGGCCCAGGTCGGCCTCGGTGGCGTCACGACGATCGTCGGTCTGGCCGGGTCGGTCACCACGGTGGCGGCGCTCGCCCTCCAGCTGGACTCCTACGACCCCTCCGCGATCCACCTGGCCCACATCTCCATCGACGAGATGATGACCGCCTGCGAGCGGCTGATCCTCAGCACGCGCGCCGAGCGTGCGGCCCAGCCCTTCATGCACCCGGGTCGGGTCGACGTCATCGGCGCCGGTGCGCTCATCTGGTGGGAGATCCTCGAGCGGGCCCGTGGCGCCAACGGTCCCGACCTCGTCGTGACGGTCTCCGAGCGCGACATCCTCGACGGCATCGCGCTGTCGATCGTGCATCCTGCTGTCGTGGAGGACGAGTCCACGACGGACTGACCGTCGTCACGCCCCCGTAGTCCAACTGGCAGAGACGCGCCACTTAAAATGGCGACCGGTGCGGGTTCGAGTCCCGCCGGGGGCACGTGATGGTTTCGGCGCCGGCCCGAGAGGTAGGACCGCTGTCCGGGGGTCTGACGAGGTGGTCACACGCCGGAGCTCACGTCGGGTGTCCTCAGTCCTCGATCGTGCCCGACGGCTGTCCCGGGATCCTTCAGGAGGGCAGGTCAGGCGGGGCCGGGCGGGGTGTCGCGGCGGACGAAGGCGACGTCTGCGTCGGGGACGAGCCCGCCGTGGGGGTCGACCAGGGCGGCACGCACGCGTTCGTGGGACCCGGTGGTCAGTGGCAGCACGCGCGACCCCTGCGGCTGGGGCACGTGCGTCTCGCCCCACTGCTGCAGGGCGACCATGACCGTCTTCAGCTCCTCGCCCGCTGGCGTGAGGTCGTAGGCGTCGCGGGTGCGCTGTCCGGGCTCCTGGTAGGGCACCCTTTCGAGGACCCCCTGATCGATCAACGACGCCAACCGGGCGGTGAGGACGTCGGACGCGATGCCCAGGCGGTCGCGCAGCTGGCCGAAGGTCCGCGAGCCGAGGAAGGCCTCGCGGATGATCAGGAAGCTCCACGAGTCGCTGAGCACTCCGAGGCTGCGGATGATGGCGCACGGGTTGTCCAGCGCGCGGGCGAGGGTCGGCGACTGTCGTGGCATGTGGCCATCCTCCCTGACCTGATCGGGACGAGGCATGGACAAATGCTCGCCTCTGTGTTGGTATAACCAATTTAGCATCCCTCGCCACGACGCCCAGGAGCCACGGCATGACGCACCCCGCGACCAGCACGCTCATCGCCGCCCGGGGCGCTGCGGGCGCTCCGGGACATGCGGGTCGGGCGAGGACCTTCTGGGCTGCCGCCTCCGTGCTCGCCCTCGCCCTGTGGTCGTCCGGGGCCCCGAGCGTGCTGTACCCGATCTACGCCGCGCGGTGGGATCTGACGCCGATCGTCGTCACGTCGGTCTTCGCGACCTACCAGCTCGCGCTGATGGTCGTGCTGCCGCTCTTCGGCAACCTGTCCGACCTCATCGGGCGCCGACGGGTCATGCTTGCGGGCATCGCCCTGATCGGTGCCTCCGCGCTCGTCTTCGCCATGGCGCCCCACGTCGGCTATCTCTTCGTCGGGCGCATGCTGCAGGGCGCAGGAGCCGGCCTCGCGATGGGCGCGGCGACGGCCTCCCTCATCGAGAACAACACCAGCGGGAACCCGCGCTTCGCCAGCACCGTGGCGACGGTCGCGACGGCCGCCGGCCTGACCCTCGCGCTGGTGGTCAGCGGGATCTTCGCCGAGTACCTGCCGCTGCCCCTGGTGTGGAGCTACGTCGTCCTGCTCGCGCTCTCGGTGGTGTCCGTCATGGCCCTGCTCGCCTCACCTGACGATCGCCCGGCCGTGCGGGTCGGGTGGCGGCCCCAGGTCCCCTTCGTGCCAGCGGGGATCCGCATCGGCTTCGTCATCGCGACGCTGTCGGTCTCCCTCGCGTACAGCGTGGGCGCGATCTTCCTCTCCCTGGGCGCACACATGATCGGCCAGTTCACCAGCACGGACAACACCGCCGTGGTCGGCGTCCTCCTGGCACTGTCGGCCTTCTTCATCGGCGGCACCGGGCTCTTCCTCGCCAAGGTGCCGGCCCGCACCCTCGTGTGGTCGGGAACTGCCCTCACGCTGCTCAGCCTGGCGCTCATGGCCGCAGCCAGCGCGGTCCGGTCGCTGCCCCTCTTCGTGGCCTGGTGCGTCGTCGGCGGCATCGCCTACTCGCTGGCCTTCACCGGAGGTCTCGGCCTGATCAACCAGCTCGCCCCGCAGCGCCACCGTGGCGCGATCCTCTCCCTGCTCTACCTGATCGCGTACACCCTGCAGGCCGTGACGGCGCTCGGCGTCGGTGCGCTCGCGACCTCCGGGACGCTCGGGCTGGCCGTCGGCGTGGGTGCCCTCGGGCTGGGTGTCCTGTGCCTGGTCGTGGTGGTCCTCCTCCTCGTCCACCCTGCCCGGGCGCGGAGCACGCAGGTGGCGTCCCGGCAGGGGCAGCCGACCGGCGGGTGATCCGGGTCAGGCCTCGATCGTGCCGATCGGCATCTTCTTCTCCGCCTGGAAGGCGTCCTCGGTGCGACCGCGGGCCCAGTAGCCCGAGATCGAGATGGCCGCGCGCGGCACCTCGCGCCGCTTGAGGGCGGCGCGCACGGACTTGATCGACTCGCGCTCACCATGGGCGAAGACCTGCACGGACTCCGCCGTCAGCTCCTGCGGCCAGGCCGCCGCGTCGACGGCGCGGGCGAGGAAGTCGACGTCGGTGATGTCGGGGTTGACGAGCCAGCTGACCCGGACACCGTCCGGCGCGTCGAGCTCGAGGACGTCCTCCTCCAGCTCGACCTCGATGAGGGCGACTCCCTTCGCCTCCGTGGGGAGTGCCTCGAGCGAGGCCGCGATGGCGGGTAGCGCCGACAGGTCACCGGCGAAGAGGTGCCAGCCGACGTCGGCCCGAGGGGCGTAGCCACCACCCGGCCCCATGACGACGGCGACGTCACCCCCCTTCGCCTGCTGGGCCCAAGGGCCGGCGAAACCGACGTCTCCGTGGGTCACGACGTCCAAGGTCAGGCGCAACGCGGCCCGGTCGACGGCCCGGACGGTGTAGGTGCGGGTCACCGGCTGCTGGTCGGCCGGGAGACTCTCGCGCAGCGCTGCCAGGTCGAAGGGAGGCTCCAGCCCCAGGTCGGGGTCGACGAAGAGCAGCTTCACGTAGGCGTCCGTCGACTCCTGAGCGCCGAAGTCCGCCAAGGACTCGCCCGTGAGGACGAGGCGCACGAGGTGCGGGCCGAGGCGCTCGGTGGACTCGACGGTGAGCACGCGCTGCGGGCGCGGCTTCCGGGGGGAGGGAGGCATGGGGGTCCGATCACTCGAGGTCCGGCGGCTCGTGGCCGGGGAAGGTTGTGGTCTAAACCAAGGATACCCTTACCTGATCCCGGGGTGGTGGTCGCCCCCGGTTGTCGGGCGCCCGGTCGGGGGGCGGTGTCCACCGCCCGGTGATCCGTGCCACGATGCTGAGCATGCAGATCGCAGACCACATCACGGACCTGATCGGCAACACGCCGCTGGTCAAGCTCTCCTCCGTCGTCCCCGCTGAGTCCGGCCTCGTCGCAGCCAAGGTCGAGTACCTGAACCCCGGCGGCAGCGTCAAGGACCGGATCGCCCGCAAGCTCATCGACGCGGCCGAGGCCTCCGGCGAGCTCAAGCCGGGTGGCACCATCGTCGAACCGACCTCCGGAAACACCGGCGTCGGTCTGGCGCTCGTCGCGCAGGCGCGCGGCTACCGCTGCATCTTCGTCTGCCCGGACAAGGTCGGCAAGGACAAGATCGACGTGCTGCGCGCCTACGGCGCCGAGGTGCAGGTCGTCCCGACGTCCGTCGCGCCGGACCACCCCGACAGCTACTACTCCGTGAGCGACCGCCTCACGCAGGAGATCGACGGGGCGTGGAAGCCCAACCAGTTCTTCAACCTGGGCGGCCCGCAGGCGCACTACGAGAGCACCGGCCCGGAGATCTGGGAGCAGACCGACGGCGAGATCACCCACCTCGTCGCCGGGATCGGGACCGGTGGCACGATCACCGGCACCGGGCGCTACCTCAAGGAGATCTCGCAGGGTCGCGTCAAGATCATCGGAGCCGACCCCGAGGGTTCGGTGTACTCCGGCGGGACCGGTCGCCCGTACCTCGTCGAGGGAGTCGGCGAGGACATGTGGCCCGGCGCCTACGACCCGTCGGTGCCCGACGAGGTCATCGCCGTCAACGACGCCGACGCCTTCGCGATGACGCGTCGGCTCGCCCGCGAGGAGGGCCTGCTCGTCGGCGGCTCGAGCGGGATGGCCGTCGTCGCGGCGCTGCAGATCGCCGAGCGCGAGGGACCCGACGCAAAGATCGTCGTCCTCCTGCCCGACGGTGGCCGGGGCTACCTGGGCAAGATCTTCGACGACGACTGGATGGCGTCCTACGGATTCCTCCCCGGCGACGAAGGGAGCGAGTCCAGCGTCGGAGATGTGTTGCGCGGCAAGGGCGGCGAGCTGCCTTCGCTGGTCCACACCCACCCCAACGAGACCATCCGCGAGGCCATCGACATCCTGCGCGAGTACGGCGTCTCGCAGATGCCCGTCGTCGGCGCGGAGCCCCCGGTCGTCATCGGCGAGGTCGCCGGAGCGGTCAACGAGCGTGATCTGCTCACCGCAGTCTTCGAGGGGCACGCCTCCCTCGCCGACCCGGTGAGCGCGCACATGGGCGCCAAGCTGCCGCAGATCGGTGCCGTCGAGCCCGTCGGTGCGGCCACCGAGGCGCTCGAGCACGCGGATGCGCTCCTCGTCGTCGAGGGTGGCAAGCCACTGGGCGTCATCACCCGGCAGGACCTGCTGGGCCACCTGTCCAACCGAGCGAAGGGCTGACCATGGGAGAGCACAAGAGCGCGGCGGACGCCCGCTCGAGCCAAGGATTTTCCACCCGCGCCATTCACGCGGGCTACGAGCCGGACCCGCTGACCGGCGCGGTCAACGTGCCGATCTACGCGAGCTCGACCTTCGCGCAGGACGGCGTGGGCGGCATGCGCAGCGGCTTCGAGTACGCCCGCACCGGTAACCCGACCCGTCGGGCACTCGAGGCCAACGCGGCCTCGATCGAGTCGGGCACCTACGGTCGTGCCTTCGCCTCCGGCATGGCGGCGACGGACGCGATCCTGAGGGCCTCCCTTCGTCCCGGGGACCACCTGGTCATCCCCGACGACGCCTACGGGGGCACCTTCCGCCTCATCGACAAGGTCTTCGCCGAGTGGGGCATCGAGCACACGCCGGCCCCGGTCGGTGACGTCGACGCGATCCGCGCGGCGATCCGGCCCAACACCAAGCTCGTCTGGCTCGAGACGCCGACCAACCCGCTGCTCAACATCGGCGACATCAGCGCGAGCGCCGAGGTGGCGCGTGCTGCCGGTGCCCGCCTGGTCGTGGACAACACCTTCGCCAGCCCCTACCTGCAGCAGCCGCTGACCCTGGGCGCCGACGTCGTGGTGCACTCGAGCACCAAGTACCTCGGTGGGCACAGTGATGTCGTCGGTGGGCTCCTCGTGACCGACGACGAGGAGATCGACGCTCAGGTCGCCTTCCTGCAGAACGGATCGGGTGGCGTGCCCGGACCCTTCGACGCGTATCTGACCATGCGGGGGATCAAGACCCTCGGCGTGCGCATGGACCGTCACTGCGACAACGCCGAGGCCGTCGTCGACATGCTGTCGGCCCGGTCCGAGATCACCACGGTGCTCTACCCCGGGCTGCCCGAGCACCCCGGCCACGACGTCGCCGCCCGGCAGATGTCGCGCTTCGGCGGGATGATCTCGGTCCGTCTGGCTGGTGGTCGCGAGGCCGCCCAGCAGCTGTGCGCCCGTACCGAGGTCTTCACCCTCGCCGAGTCCCTCGGTGGGATCGAGTCGCTCATCGAGCACCCGGGGGCGATGACCCACGCGTCGACCGCCGGCTCGATGCTCGAGGTCCCCGACGACCTGGTGCGTCTGTCCGTCGGTATCGAGGACTGCTCGGACATCCTCGCCGACCTCGAGCAGGCGCTCGACGGGCTGGCCTGAGGCTCCTCCCGCTCGCTGACCGGGCACGTCGACCGGCCCCGTACCGCCTCTGGTGGTGCGGGGCCGGTCGACGTCTGTGGATGGCGGGAACACCGAGCGTCCCCCGAGCGCTTAGTCTGGTGACAGTCGGCGGCGACCTGGCCGCGCCAGCCCCTCACCAGGAGCAGACATGAGCAACCCGATCCTCGACCGGGTCGAGAAGGACGCGCAGCGTGGCTACGCGGGTTTCCGCGACACCGGCGCCCCTCAGCAGGGCTACAGCCAGCCCCAGGCGGGGTACGGCCAGCAGGGCTACGCGCCCCAGCAGGGCGGCTACGGTCAGGCACCTGCCGGCTACGGCCAGCAGCCCTACGGCCAGGCGCCGGCCGGCTACGGCCAGCAGCCGCAGCCCGGCTACGGCCAGCCCGGTCCCGGTAGCGGCTTCGGTGGCGACGGTGGTGGTGGTCGCGCGATCACCCTCGACGACGTCCTGATGCGCACCGGTGCGCTCTTCGCCGTGATGCTCGCGGTCGCCGCGGTCGGCTGGGGACTCTCGGCGATGGTCCCGGCACTCGGCAGCATCATGCTGATGGTCGGCCTCGTCGGCACCATCGGCATGAGCCTGTTCATGATGTTCCGTCGCAAGCCGGTGGGCGCCGTCGTCGCCGTCCTCTACGCGGTCCTCGAGGGTGCCTTGGTGGGCCCGATCAGCGGGTTCTACCACGCGATCTACGACGCGCCCGGAACGAGCGTCTTCGAGTCGATCGTCACCCAGGCGATCCTGGCCACCCTGTGCGTCTTCGGCGCGATGCTCGTCCTCTACCGCACCGGTGTCATCAAGGTGACGGCGAAGTTCCGCGCGATCGTCAGCATGATGATCGTCGGCTACTTCGTCTTCTCCCTGATCAACCTCGGCTACATGATGTTCTTCGACGGCTCGCCCTTCGGCTTCGGCGGCACCGGCTGGTTGGGCATCGCCATCTCCGTCTTCGGCACCGGCCTCGCGGCGGTCACCCTTGCGCTCGACTTCGACGCGATCGACACCGCGATCCGGACGAGCGCTCCGGTCAGCTATGGGTGGCACCTGGCCATCGGTCTGCTGGTCACCCTCGTGTGGCTCTACCTCGAGCTGCTGCGCCTGCTGGCCCGGCTCCGCTCGGATTGATCCCGGACGACATCGCGACGGAGCTCGGCCGCGCGGTCCGCAGGTGGCAGCAGCTGCCGCTGGACCGCGCGGCCGACGCGCTTCCCGGGGTCCTCGCGCTGTGCGCCGATCTGGCGGGTGAGCCCCTCCCGGATCTCGGCCCCGGGGTCGCGATGGATCAGCTGCGGGTGGTCGTCTTCGACATCTGCCGGGGCGAAGGGAGCCCCCCGCACCTCGCGCAGCGGCTCGCCGAGCTCCGCCTGACCTGGACCTGAGTGACCCCGGGTGGAGGTGAACGCGCCGACGAATCGCCCACGCGTTCACCTTCAATCGCCTTGGTGCCGGCCGCTCAGAGGTCGGTGACCTCGTGCTCCCCGCGCCGGCGCAGCATCGCCCACGGTCCGCGTGGCCCGGCGCGACGTCCGCTGACCTCTGCCGGACCCACCTCGGTGCCGGGGGAGGCTGCGGCGCGCTCGGCCGCGTCGTCCAGCGCGCCGATGCCCTCGCCCAGCTGGGCCTCCGGCTCGGTGTCCTTCTCCGCTCCCTCCGGCCAGGCGTCGACCTCGGCCGCGACAGATGGCAGCAGTGCGGACGCGACCCTCGCATAGCCAGCAGGGGAGGGGTGGAAGCGGTCCTGGCTGAACATGATCTTGGGGCTGGCGGCGAACTCCGGCCCGAGCAGGTCGGCCAGCGACACCGTGCGCGCCCCGGCCTCGACGGCGGCGACCGTCTGGGCGGTGGCGAGCTCTCGGCTCCACTGCCGCAGCAGCTTGTTGAGGGGGAAGGGGATCGGCTCGACCGTGCCGAGGTCGGGGCAGGTGCCGACGACGACGGGGATGTCGAGGGTGCGCAGGTAGCGCACCGTCCGCTGCAGGTGCTGGACGGAGATCGCCCGGTCGATCTTGTGGGTGACGTCGTTGGCGCCGACGAGGATGACTGCGACATCGGGGGCGTCCACGCGGGCGAGGGCCCGCGACAGCTGCGCGGTCAGGTCCGAGGACTCGGCGCCGACGACCGCTTCGTTGGTCAGCTCCACGGGTCGGCCCATGATGGCGGCGAGCCCGGTGGACAGGATCGCGCCGATCGTCTGGTACCGGTTGTCCGCGCCCATCCCGGCCGCCGTCGAGTCCCCGAGGACGAGGAGCTGGACCGGGTCGCCCGGTGCAGCGCCGTAGACGCCGTCGTCGTCAGGCGCCCCGTCGAAGGGGTTGCCCACGATGCGCCGGGTGATCTTGGCCTCGGCCTGGATGAGCCCGTAGCCCAGCCCGGCGAGGGTGGCGCCCGCGGCCGCGGTACCCGCCGCGCCCAGCGCGGCGCGTCCCAGCGCGCGTCCCAGCTCTGCCATGGCTCTCCCTCGTGTTGGCCCTGCTGTCGCCCAACCTTGTCATCCCTGCGGGACAATGCCAACGAGCGCTCGGACCGGACCGCCACGTGGGTACGGTCGGCGCAAGACGTTGCTGCCCGACCGAGGACGATGATGACCGAGTACCCGCACCTCTTCACGCCCCTGGACCTGGGGTTCACCACCCTGCGCAACCGGACGATCATGGGGTCGATGCACACCGGGTTGGAGGACCGGTCGAGCAACTTCGAGCGGCTGGCCGCCTTCTACGCCGAGCGGGCGAAGGGGGGCGCCGGCCTGATCGTCACCGGTGGTTTCGCGCCCAACGTCGAAGGCACCCTCTACCCCTTCGCCTCCAAGCTGACGACCCGCCGCGAGGCGCGCCACCACCGGGAGGTCACGGACGCGGTCCACCGCGAAGGGGGCAAGATCGCCCTCCAGATCCTCCACGCGGGGCGCTACTCGTACCACCCGTACTCCGTCTCGGCCGCCAGCGGCAAGTCGCCGATCACCCCCTTCGCCGCTCGGGGGTTGAGCGAGAAGGGAGTGCGCCGGCAGATCCGTGCCTTCGCCCGGGCCGCCGAGCTGGCCCGGTCGGCGGGCTACGACGGCGTCGAGGTGATGGGCTCCGAGGGCTACTTCATCAACCAGTTCCTCGCGCCGAGGACCAACACGCGCACCGACGGGTGGGGCGGCACTCCCGCCAACCGTCGGCGCATCGCGACCGAGATCGTGCGTGCGGTGCGGGCTGCCGTCGGGGAGGACTTCATCGTCGTCTACCGCCTGTCGGTCCTCGACCTCGTCGAGGGCGGTCAGACCTGGGAGGAGATCCTCGCGCTGGCCACGGAGATCGAGGCAGCGGGCGCGACGATCCTGTCCACGGGGATCGGCTGGCACGAGGCCCGCGTCCCGACCATCGTCACGTCGGTGCCGCGGATGGCCTTCACCGAGGTCGCCGAGCGGCTGCGCCCGCACGTGAGCATCCCCGTGGTGACGAGCAACCGGATCAACATGCCCGACCAGGCCGAGCAGGCCCTGGCCGGTGGCCAGGCCGACCTCGTGCAGATGGCGCGGCCGTGGCTGGCGGACCCGCAGTGGGGGACCAAGGCGGCGGCAGGGCAGGGCGATCGGATCAACACCTGCATCGCCTGCAACCAGGCCTGCCTGGACCACACCTTCCAGCGGAAGGTGGCCTCCTGCCTGGTCAACCCGCGTGCCGGCCACGAGACGAAGCTGGTCCTCTCACCCACCACCCGACGCAAGCGGGTGGCCGTCGTCGGAGCCGGGCCCGCTGGGCTGTCCGCCGCGGTCTCTGCCGCGGAGCGTGGCCACGAGGTCGAGCTCTTCGAGGCCGGTCAGGACATCGGCGGGCAGTTCGCCCTCGCCATGCGCATCCCCGGCAAGGAGGAGTTCGCCGAGACCGTCCGCTACTACCGTGGCGAGCTCGACCGTCGTGGCGTCACCCTGCACCTGGGCACCCGGGTCGGCGTCGACGACCTCGCTGGCTTCGACGAGGTCGTGCTCGCGACCGGGGTCACCCCGCGCGTGCCCGAGATCGAAGGCATCGACCACCCGATGGTCCTCACGTACCCCGAGGCCGTCCTCGGCACCCGCGAGGTGGGCGAACGAGTCGCCGTCATCGGCGCCGGCGGCATCGGCGTCGACATCACCGAGCTGCTGACGACCGTGGAGTCGCCGACCCTGGACATCAAGGAGTGGCAGGACGAGTGGGGCGTCGACCCGACCTCAGCCGAGCGGGGTGGTCTCAAGGACGCGCACCCCGCGCGGTCGCCGCGCACCGTCTACCTCGTCCAGCGCAAGGAGAGCAAGATCGGGGCCGGGCTGGGCAAGACCACCGGCTGGGTCCACCGCGCTGCGATCAAGGCCAAGGGCGTCCACCAGATCACCGGCGCCTCGTACGAGCGGATCGACGACGAGGGGCTGCACATCACCGTGGACGGCAAGGCCAAGACCCTCTCCGTCGACAACATCGTCGTGTGCACCGGGCAGGAGTCCGTGCGTGATCTCGTCGAGCCGCTCCAGGCGAAGGGGGTCGCCGTCCACGTCATCGGTGGCGCCGACGTGGCGGCCGAGCTCGACGCGAAGCGGGCGATCCGACAGGGGACGGAGCTGGCGGTGGCGCTGTGATGCGGCGCGTGATCACCGTGCTCATCGCCCTTTTCCTGCTGGCCGGGTGCGGCTCAGGGGGCAACCAACCGGCGCAGAAGTCTGTCGACGAGCGAGGCATGCGCACCGACCTCGACCCGTTGACGCGACGGTTCCCCGCGATCGGGGACCCGGCGTCCGCGCACTGGCAGTCGGGGACCTATGGCGACGACCGGGTTCCCGGGCCGTCGACCCGCTGGATCGACGCTGTCGTCGAGCTCGACCCCGAGGTCGCCAACCGATTGCGGCTCGACACCGGGCCTCCCACCGGGACCCGGCCGGATCTCGTACCAGACATCGACGCGCAGGTGCCCGACCTCCGACTGGCCCCTGTCACCGGGTTCGGCCACGGTGACGGCGTCGCGACGGGATGGTCCGTGCAGGGGTGGCTCGTCGAGGGCAGCGACACCCTGGTCCTGTCTGCGCAGGGGCAGTGACCCTGACCGGTCACACCCGGTCACACCGGTCAATCGGTCAGGTCGGCGGGGCGATGTCCTGCTGGGCCGGGAGCTGGTCCTGCCGCAGGATGCCCACCTGACAGGTCAGTCCGGTGGGCCCGTGGTTGCAGTACCCGCCGGGGTTCTTGTGCAGGTACTGCTGGTGGTAGTCCTCGGCGTACCAGAAGGGCCCGACCTCGTCGGCCGGGCGCATCTCCGTGGCGACCGGCGGCAGCTGGTGGCGCTTCAGCTCCTCGCCGAAGCTGGCCGCCGTCGCCTCGACGGCTGCCCGCTGCGCATCGGTCGTCCAGTAGATCGCCGAGCGGTACTGCGTGCCCATGTCGTTGCCCTGACGGTTGGGCGTCGTCGGGTCGTGGTTCTCCCAGAAGGACTTGAGCAGCAGCTCCGGGTGCGTCTGCTGCGGGTCGTAGGCGACGAGCACGCTCTCGGTGTGCCCGCTCTTGCCGCTGCAGGTCTCCTCGTAGGTGGGGTTGGGCGTGAAGCCGCCCATGTAGCCCGCGGCCGTCGTCACGACACCCGGCAGCTGCCAGAAGATCCGCTCGGCACCCCAGAAGCAGCCCATCGCGACGTACATGACCTCGGTGCCCTCGGGCCACGGACCCTCGAGCGGGGTGCCGAGCACCTCGTGCCGCTCAGGCAGGTCGAAGGGACGCTGCTCACGACCGGGCAGTGCGCTCTCGGCGGTGGGCATGGGGGGCAGTTGGCGACCGAACATGCCTCCAGTCTCTCAGCCACGTGGCGAAGGGGGGAGTCCTCCCCATCGTGGAGGGTGGCCTGACGTCTCTAGGCTGTGGACAAGACCACGAAGGAGGACGGCACATGCCCCAGCACATCAGTCACGGCGCGGACGTCGAGCAGCTCGACGACATCGCCGTCCGGCTGTGGCGTCAGGGCGAGCGGATCGCCGACGCCGGAGAGCGGGGGGTCCGCCTGCTGGAGACCTTGCGGGTGGCGTGGGACGGCCCCGACTTCGAGGAGTTCGTCGGCAAGTGGCGTGCCGCCCACAGAGGCATCGACGACGCCCAGGTCGCGCTGCGCAGCCACAGCCGCAAGCTCCTCGACGAGTCGGACGCGCAGCGTCGGGTCTCCGGTCTGTCCTCCGGTCAGGGTGGCAGTCACGCAGGCGGCGGGGACGGGGGAGCGGCCGTGGACCGGGTGGTGCCGGCGAAGCACGGTGCGATCTTCTGGGACTGGCTGCACCTCCCGGTGACGGGCTCCCCCTTCGTCGCGGACATGGCGCCCGTGCTCCCGGCACTGCCCGGGGCGGAGGACGTGGCACTGCCCACGGCGGGCAGCCCGGCGCTCGAGCGGTCGCTCCCGTGGGCTGCAGACCAGATGCCTGGTGAGGGGGGCGAGCTTCCGGGCTCCACGGCCAGCGCACCCACGCAGGTGCCGACGAGCGAGGGCGCGCACCTGACCACGACGACCGACTCCGCAGGGCAGCGCAGCGTCGCCTTCGACCCGACGATCCCGGCACTCAGTGGCGGGTACGCGAAGGGCGGTCACGACCAGTGGTCGTGACCGCCCCCGTGCCGAGCGTGTCTCAGGCGGAGTAGGGCTTCGCCGAGAGGATCTTGACCTCGATGATCTTGCCGTTGGGTGCCTCGTAGGTGGCGGTCTCGCCGACCTTCTTGCCGTTGATGCCGCGGCCGACGGGCGACTGCTCCGAGTACACCTGGATGGTGTCGCTGCCGTCAGCGATCTCGCGCGAGCCGAGGAGGAAGGTCTCTTCCTCGTCGAACATCTCGACGGTCACGACCATGCCGGGCTCGACGACACCGTCGTCCGGCGGGGCCTCGCCGACGACCGAGGTGTCGAGGATCTGCTTGAGCTGGCGGATGCGGGCCTCCATCTTGCCCTGCTCCTCCTTGGCGGCGTGGTAGCCGCCGTTCTCCTTGAGGTCGCCCTCCTCGCGGGCGTCCTCGATGCGCTTGGCGATCTCGACACGACCCGGGCCCGAGAGCTCGCGCAACTCGGCCTGGAGCCGGTCGAAGGCCTCCTGGGTCAGGTACGACGCGTTGGACGCAGTCTGGGTCACGGGAACTCCCTTGCTTCAGGTCGTGCAGGACCGTGAATCGATCCCCCACAGACGGTGAACCGCGGCGCACCCGGTTCACCCGGTGATGCACAAAGGTCTGGACCCAGCGGTCCAGACCCACGGTTGCGTGTAAGTACCCAGTATAACGCGCCCCAGCCGCAGACGCAGGTGTCAGTCCACCGCAGCGCAGTCCGCCACCGTGGCGGTCACGGCCGTCGTCGTCGTGCGCACAGCCGAACGCACGCGCGTGGTGCTCTCCTCGCTCGCGGGCACGGACTGCCTCTTGGTGCCCACCCGTGCGTAGTTGCCGTCCATCGCGGTCACGGTGCACGTCAACGCCGTGCCCGTGGGGCGGGTGACGTCGAAGATCATCACGATCTCGCGCTCACCATTTCGCTCGAACCCGATGTCGGTGCTCGTCACCGCACCCTGAGTGGCCGACACGCCGTACCAGATCGTCATGGCCGCCGCCACGGCGACGAGGAGGCCACCGATGCCCCACCACAGGCGCCGCCCGCGATCGGGATGCGCTTCTGCCTGCGCCTCCTCGCGCTCCGGGTCCCAGTCGGGTTCGGTCTGCGGGGCACCGGACGTCATGACTGCTCCTGAGGCGTTGGGGGAGTGTGGCCGGCTGTCGTCGAGGACCCAGCGAGCGGTGAGAGGATGGACTCCATTGTCCGTGACACCAGACCGCGGCGGCACACCGGGCCGCGTGGCGCACCCCTCCCCGGGAGGACCCAGCAGTGGAAGCACTCAGGCTCATGGCCGTCCATGCCCACCCCGACGACGAGTCGAGCAAGGGCGCAGCGACGACGGCCCGATACGTCGACGAAGGCGCGGAGGTCCTCGTCGTGACCTGCACCGGCGGGGAGCGCGGGGACGTGCTCAACCCCGGGCTCAAGGACGACCC
This sequence comes from Janibacter sp. Soil728, assembly GCF_001428305.1. Taxonomy (GTDB): domain Bacteria; phylum Actinomycetota; class Actinomycetes; order Actinomycetales; family Dermatophilaceae; genus Janibacter. The sequence continues at coordinate 164,551 of NZ_LMRZ01000004.1, forward strand.
GCACATCCAGCGGGACATCGTGCAGGTGCGACGTGAGGAGATGGCCAAGGCGGCCGCCTTCCTCGGCGTGCAGCACACGTGGCTGGGCTTCGTCGACTCCGGTCTCCCGGAGGGGGACCCGTTGCCTCCTCTGCCGGCCGGGTGCTTCTACCTCGAGCCGCTCGAGGTGGCCACGGAGGCCCTGGTGCGGGAGATCCGCCGCTTCCGTCCGCACGTCGTCACCACCTATGACGAGAACGGTGGCTACCCGCACCCGGACCACATCATGACCAACCGGATCTCCGAGGCGGCCTTCGCCGCGGCAGGTGACCCCGACGCCTACCCCCACGCGGGCGAGCCGTGGCAGCCGCTGAAGCTCTACTACATCGGCGGTTTCAGCATCGAGCGGATCCGCACCTTCCACGAGGCGCTCGTCGCCCAGGGTGCGGACTCTCCCTTCGAGTCATGGATGGAGCGCGCGGGCAGCCGGCCGCAGCGTCAGCTCACCACGTGGGTGCCGTGCTCGGACTACTTCGACGCGCGCGACAACGCCCTGCGCTCGCACGCCACCCAGATCGACCCCAACGGCTTCTTCTTCGCGGTGTCCAACGACGTCCAGGCCGACCTCTGGCCGACCGAGGAGTACGAGCTCGCGGTGAGCCATGTGCCGACGCAGGAGCGCGAGGACGACCTCTTCGCCGGGATCCCGTCGAGCCTTGCCGAGGCCGATGCCCTGGCCCTTGGCACCGGTGGGGCCGAGCCCGTCCTGGACCGCCGGGTCGAGCCGACCGTCAAGGAGTGGAAGTGAACACACCCAGCAGCGAGGTCAGCCCCGGACTGTGGGCCTTTGCCGCCTTCTTCGTCCTCGCCATCGCCCTGTGGCTGCTCATGCGCAACATGTTCGTGCGGCTGCGTCGGATGAACCTCGCCGAGCGCGTCGAGCAGGAGCGGCAGCGCGAGGAGGAGCGAGCCCGTGAGGAGATGGCCGAGCGGGCCCGGGAGATCGACGACGCAGGCAGGCCGGAGTCAGGCGGAGTTGGCGATGGGCCCGAAGAGGGCCAGGGTCGCCGCGACGAAGTGTGAGATGAAGGCCAGGATCGTCAGCGCGTGGAAGATCTCGTGGAAGCCGAACCAGCGCGGTGACGGGTTGGGCCGCTTGAACCCGTAGACGATCGCGCCTGCCGTGTAGAGCGCGCCGCCGGCGATGACGAAGGCCAGGATGGTCCACCCGCCGTGGGTCAGCAGCGGCTGGATGTAGAAGACGGCGACGAAGCCGAGCGCGACGTAGACCGGCACGTACAGCCAGCGCGGCGCGCCGATCCACAGGACGCGGAAGAGCACGCCCATGATGGCGCCGCTCCAGACGATGACGAGCAGGGTCACGGCCTGCGTGCGCGGCAGCATCAGCGCGAAGGGGGTGTAGCTCCCGGCGATGATGAGGAAGATGTTGGCGTGGTCCCACCGCCGCAGGGCGCCGCCCATCTTGGCTCCCCACTTGCCGCGGTGGTAGACGGCCGAGGTGCCGAAGAGCAGTCCGGCGGTGATGGTGAAGACCATCGCCGCGATCCGGCCGTTCTGCGTCGGCGCCGTGGAGGTCAGGATCAGCCCGCCGATGAGGGCCAGCGGGGCCATCACGAGGTGAAGCCAGCCGCGCAGGTGGGGCTTGACCGCGTCGACGAAGGCGTCGACGTGCTCGCCGACCTCGTTGGCCAGCTCCTTCATCTCTGCGCGCGGGGACTCCATACATCGACGGTAACCTACGCACCCGTAGGTTGGCCATGTCGTGGAGCACGTCGATGCCCTGGCCGGAGCCGGTGACGGCCCGGCGGTAGGTTGGGCGCACTGACCTCGCCCGAAGGGACACCCGCGAGTGCGCAACCCGCTCTACACCGCCTACGAGCGCCGGCTCGTCCGCCAGCTCGACCCCCACTCGGTGCCGCGACACGTGGGCATGATCGTCGACGGCAACCGCCGCTTCGCCAAGGCTCGCGGGGCCAACGCCGACGACGGTCACCGGGCCGGCGCGGCCAACGTGGGCAGCTTCCTCGAGTGGTGCGAGGACGCCGGAGTCGAGGTCGTCACCCTCTGGCTGCTCTCGACCGACAACCTGACCCGACCGCCGCAGGAGCTGGACCCGCTGCTGCGGATCATCGAGGGTCTGATCGCCGACCTCGCCTCTGCAGGACGGTGGCAGCTCCACGCCGCCGGAGCGCTCGACATGCTCCCCGTGCAGACGGCAGCCGCGCTGCGGCGGGCCGAGGAGGAGACGTCCGGGGTCGACGGGCTCATCGTCAACGTCGCGGTCGGTTACGGCGGACGCCAGGAGATCGCCGATGCCGTGCGCTCGCTGCTGCGCACCCGCGCCGCAGAGGGGGCAAGTCTCGACGAGGTCGCGCAGGAGCTGACCGTCGAGGACATCAGCGGTCACCTCTACACCAAGGGCCAGCCCGACCCGGACCTCGTCATCCGGACGTCGGGGGAGCAGCGACTCTCCGGCTTCCTGCTGTGGCAGTCGGCGCACAGCGAGTACTACTTCTGCGAGGTGTACTGGCCCGAGTTCCGTCGGGTCGACTTCTTGCGGGCGCTGCGCGCCTACGCCGACCGGCACCGCCGCTTCGGCTCCTGACCCTCCCTTCGCAGCCGACCAACCCCGCCTGCCCCCCTCCTGCATTGCCATAGGGGAATGCAGACCGCAGCAGGCCGAACCACCCCGCCCGGCCCTCCTTCCTGCATTGCCATAGGGGAATGCAGACCGCAGCAGGCCGAACCACCCCGCCCGGCCCYCCTTCCTGCATTGCCATAGGGGAATGCAGACCGCAGCAGGCCGAACCACCCCGGTCCCCGCCGCTCGCTTTCCCTTCTCCACCTCGTCCTGCTCGTGGTCGACCTGACACGCGGCGGGTGCGCGCAGGGGAGTGGCGAAGGGGGTTGGAGTGACGGATGTGACGGGTGAGGGTTGCGAGGGCGTGAACATCGCGACGCCCGGCCCGACACGCCCGCGGGTTGGCGTGCGTGTCGGCCGACCGGTCCTACGTTGATCGGGACGAACTGCACACGGCAGGACGTCCGGGAGGCCCTCAGCCATGGAGCTCACGCTCAGGAGAAGGGGCCGGACCCGGCCTCGGCTCCAACCGACGGCCCCGTCCCGGCACCAGCACCGAGAGTAGGCGCGCACGCGCCATCCGGCGCGGCGCCCGTGGAGGAGATCGACGTGGACGACCTGATGACCCAGACCGTCAACCTCTCTGGCACGCAGCCCGACGGCGCGCCCGACCCCGTGAACCTCCCGCCCCAGGACGAGGGGCCACGCACCTACGTCCTCGACACGTCGGTGCTGCTGTCCGACCCACGCGCGATGCTGCGCTTCAAGGAGCACGAGGTCGTCCTGCCCGTCGTGGTCGTGACCGAGCTCGAGGGCAAGCGTCACCACCCGGAGCTGGGGTACTTCGCGCGGACGGCCCTGCGTCACCTCGACGACCTGCGCATCTCGGCAGGTCGTCTTGATGCTCCGGTCTCCGTCGGGGACGACGGGGGGACCGTGCGCATCGAGCTCAACCACACGGATCCACGCTCGTTGCCGTCCGGATTCCAGCTGGGGGACAACGACACCCGCATCCTGGCGGTCGCCAAGAACCTCTCTCTCGAGGGCGCCGACGTCACGGTTGTCTCCAAGGACCTGCCGATGCGGGTCAAGGCGTCGGCGGTGGGCATCGACGCACAGGAGTTCCGGCACGAGCAGCGTCCGTCCGACTCGGGTTGGACCGGCATGGCCGAGGTGGACATGACCGCCGAGGACGTCGACCACCTCTACGAGACGGGTCGCGTCGAGCACCTGGCCTCCGCCGAGATGCCCTGCCACACCGGCCTGAAGATCCTCTCGCCCAACGGCAGTGCCCTGGGTCGGGTCGGTGCTGACAAGCAGGTGCGTCTGGTGCGCGGGGACCGCGACGCCTTCGGACTGCACGGCCGCTCTGCCGAGCAGCGGATCGCCCTGGACCTGCTCCTCGACCCCGACGTGGGGATCGTCAGCCTCGGAGGTCGGGCCGGCACCGGCAAGAGTGCCCTGGCGATGTGCGCGGGCCTCGAGGCCGTGATGGAGCGCCGCCAGCACCGCAAGGTCATCGTCTTCCGACCGCTCTACGCCGTCGGTGGGCAGGAGCTCGGCTACCTGCCCGGCAGCGAGTCCGAGAAGATGGGCCCCTGGGCGCAGGCGGTGCACGACACCCTCGGCGCCGTGGTCTCCACGGAGGTCGTCGAGGAGATCCTCGACCGCGACATGCTCGAGGTCCTGCCCCTGACGCACATCCGCGGCCGCAGCCTCCATGACGCCTTCGTCATCGTCGACGAGGCGCAGAGCCTGGAGCGCAATGTCCTGCTGACCGTGATGTCGCGGATCGGGCAGAACTCCAAGATCGTCCTCACCCACGACGTCGCCCAGCGCGACAACCTGCGGGTGGGCCGGCACGACGGTGTCGCCGCTGTCATCGAGACGCTCAAGGGTCATCCCCTCTTCGCCCACGTCACGCTCACCCGCAGCGAGCGCAGCCCCATCGCCGCGCTGGTGACCGACCTGCTGGAGGGCCTCGAGGTCTGAGCCGTGGGGAGAAGGGAGGTCCCGCACGATCACGTGCGGGACCTCCCTTCGTCCTGTGCGTGGTTGTCCACAGCCTTTTTGCGCGCGAGTGGAGGTGTCCGTTAAGGTCTCGAACAGATAACGGCCGGACGTTCCCCCTGATCGCGTCCGGCACACCGACAGCCACTCCTCGTGAGTGGCTGTCTCACGGAAGGAGCTGGTGTCGTGCGCTCGTCGAACTACACGCCCAGACACGGCACCGCTGCGTCCGCAGAGGCGTCCAGCACGAGCAAGGCCACCACCAGCAAGCGCGCGGCAGTGCGCGCTGCCGTCCGTCGGCCCATCGTCGGTGGAGCCCTCGCCGTGGCCATGCTCGGCTCCGTGGGTGCGAGTGTCGCCATCGGTGAGCCGTCCGACTCCAGCGGAGTCGCCGCCATGAGCCTCCCGACGCCGGCAACCGAGGCTGCCGTCGCCGACGGCAACCAGGCCGACACCGCCCGCCTGGCGCAGGACCGCCGGGAGAGCAATGTCTCGCGCAGCGCCTCGCGTGAGCAGGACCGCCTCGCCGTCGCCGAGCGCCAGAAGAAGGCGGCCGCCAAGAAGGCAGCTGCCGCGAAGGCAGCCGCAGCGAAGAAGAAGGCCGCCGCCAAGCAGAAGCGCGCTGCAGAGAAGGCCAAGCCGATCTCGGAGCGCGAGTTCACCGACGCCGAGATCAAGCAGATCCAGGCCGACCCCGCCCCCTACGGCAAGCAGCTGCTGGGCGAGTACGGCTGGGGCGAGGGCGAGTGGTCCTGCCTCATGAGCCTGTGGATCGGCGAGAGCGACTGGCGCTGGGATGCGACCAACAGCTCCTCCGGCGCCTACGGCATCCCGCAGTCCCTCCCCGCGAGCAAGATGGCCACGGCCGGTGCCGACTGGAAGACCAACCCGGTCACCCAGATGCAGTGGGGCATGGACTACATCAAGACCTCCTACGGCACCCCGTGCGGCGCCAAGGCCTTCTGGGACGGCAACAACCCGCACTGGTACTGAGCCTCACCGCTCCTTGGTCCCCATGTTCCGCGTGGGCGGATGGGCCCCGGTGTGAGGGCGATCGAAGGGTAGTGACGGCACACATCAGGCCGAGGTCCGTCACGACCACGTGAGTGATTCGACGGACGAAGGGACTTCGGCGGGTGCCGTTGTTGCCCTTCGACCGCCCGCGGCAAGGTCGCCCGCGGCAACGTCGCCGCGCCAGACGACGATCGTCGGTCAGAGCTTGCGCAGGCGGATGCGGCGGACCTGGTGGTCGGCGCCCTTCGTCAGCACGAGCGTGGCGCGACCACGTGTCGGCAGGACGTTGTCGAGCAGGTTGGGCTCGTTGATCGTCTCGAAGATGTGCAGCGCGCGGGCCTCGGCCTGCTCGTCGGTGAGGCCGGCGTAGCGGTGGAAGTAGGACTGCGGGTCGGCGAAGGCCGTCTTGCGCAGACGCAGGAAACGGTCGACGTACCAGCGGCGGATGTCCTGGAGGTTGGCGTCGACGTAGACGGAGAAGTCGAAGAAGTCGCTGACTGCGAGCCCGGTGCGGCCATCGCTGCGTGTGCCGGGAGGCTGCAGGACATTGAGCCCCTCGACGATGAGCACATCGGGCTGACGCACGACGATCCGCTCGTCAGGGACGATGTCGTAGGTCAGGTGGGAGTAGACCGGGGCGGTCACCTCGGGCTGGCCGGCCTTGACCGCTGACATGAAGCGCAGCAGCGCGCGTCGGTCATAGGACTCCGGGAATCCCTTGCGCTGCAACAGCCCTCGCCGCTCGAGCTCGGCATTGGGCAGGAGGAACCCGTCAGTGGTGACGAGGTCGACCTTGGGGGTGTCGGGCCAGCGCTGCATGAGCTCGCGCAGGATCCGGGCGGTGGTCGACTTGCCGACCGCCACCGACCCGGCGACACCGATGACGAAGGGGGCCTTGGGCGGGCGCTCGCCGAGGAAGGTCGAGGTGATGCGGTGCAGCCGCGTCGTACCTGAGACGTAGAAGGTCAGCAGCCGCGACAACGGGAGGTAGACCTCCTGCACCTCCTCGAGGTCGATCGGGTCGCTCAGACCACGCAACCTGACCAGGTCGCTCTCGTCGAGGTTGAGGGGATGATTTTCCCTCAGGTGCGCCCACGCCTGTCGATCCAGCTCGACGAAGGGGGACGGGAGACTCGTCGTGGCGGCGGTGGACACGCGCCCATTGTGTCCCACCTTTTCAACAGAGGGTGCCCCGGCGGATAGCCTGTCGCTCATGTGCGGAATCGTTGGATACGTCGGGCCCGACACGGGTGCCCGTCCCTTGGACGTTGTCATGGAAGGCCTCGCGCGCCTTGAGTACCGCGGATATGACTCCGCGGGCATCGCGCTCGTCACCGGTGACGAGGTCTTCACCGAGAAGCGAGCGGGCAAGCTGGAGAACCTCCGGGCGGCCCTCGAGGGAGAGCAGGTCCCCTCGGCCGCGACCGGCATCGGGCACACCCGCTGGGCCACGCACGGTGGCCCGACCGACCAGAACGCGCACCCGCACCGCGGTGGGTCCGACGGCAAGCTCGCCGTGGTCCACAACGGCATCGTCGAGAACTTCCACCAGCTCAAGCAGGAGCTGCTCGCGCAGGGCGTCGGCTTCACCTCCGAGACCGACACCGAGGTGGCTGCCCAGCTGCTGTCCGCGGCCTTCGCGGAGACCGGTGACCTCGCCGAGGCGATGCGCGCGGTCGTCAACCGCCTCGAGGGTGCCTTCACCCTCCTCGCGGTGCACGCCGACCAGCCGGACACCGTCGTGGCCGCCCGCCGCAACAGCCCGTTGGTCGTCGGCCTGGGTGACGGCGAGAACTTCCTCGGATCCGACGTCGCTGCCTTCATCGGCTACACCAAGAAGGCCGTCGAGCTCGGTCAGGACCAGATCGTCACGATCACCCCGACGACCCACACGGTGATGAACTTCGACGGCACGCCCGCCGAGGGCACGCCCTACGAGGTCACCTGGGACGCCGCGGCCGCAGAGAAGGGTGGCTACGACACCTTCATGGAGAAGGAGATCAACGACCAGCCGCACGCGGTCGGCGACACCCTCCTGGGCCGCACGGACGCCGACGGCCGACTCGTCCTGGACGAGCTGCGCATCGACGAGGACCAGCTCAAGGACATCGACCGGATCACCATCGTGGCGTGCGGTACCGCTGCCTACGCCGGCATGGTCGCCAAGTACGCCATCGAGCACTGGACCCGCATCCCCGTCGAGGTCGCCCTCGCGCACGAGTTCCGCTACTGCGACCCGATCGTCTCCGACCGCACCCTGGTCGTCTCGGTCAGCCAGTCCGGTGAGACCGCTGACACGGCGATGGCCGTACGGCATGCCCGTTCCCTCGGGGCGCTGACGGTCTCGGTCTGCAACACCCACGGTGCGACCATCCCCCGCGAGTCCGACGCCGTGCTCTACACGCACGCCGGTCCGGAGATTGCCGTCGCCTCCACCAAGGCCTTCGTCGCGCAGATCACCGCCTGCTACGTGCTGGGCCTCTACCTCGCGCAGCTGCGGGGCGAGACCTACGCCGACGACGCCAAGGCCGTCATGGCCGAGCTGCACGAGGTGCCGGCCAAGATCGAGTCCCTGCTCGGCGAGATGGACCGGGTCAAGGAGATCGCCCGCTTCATGGCCGACACCCGCGCGGTCCTCTTCCTGGGCCGCCACGTCGGCTACCCCATCGCGATGGAGGGTGCGCTGAAGCTCAAGGAGCTCGCCTACATCCACGCCGAGGGCTTCGCCGCCGGCGAGCTCAAGCACGGCCCGATCGCGCTCATCGAGCCCGGCCAGCCGGTCTTCGTCGTCGTGCCCGGGCCCGACACCCCCAACGACCTGCACAAGAAGGTCGTCTCCAACATCCAGGAGATCCGCGCTCGCGGTGCCCGAACCCTCGTCATCGCGCAGGAAGGCGACGAGGAGGTCACCCCCTTCGCCGACGAGGTCATCCGGGTGCCGCACACGTCGCCGCTGCTGCAGCCGCTCCTGACCGTCGTGCCGTTGCAGGTCTTCGCCCTGCACCTGTCGACGGCCAAGGGCCTGGACGTCGACCAGCCGCGCAACCTCGCCAAGTCCGTCACCGTCGAGTGATCCGGTGATCGTCGGGGTCGGCGTCGACATCGTCGACATCGCTCGGCTGGGGGAGCGGCTCGAGCGCACCCCGGCCCTGCTCGGTCGTGTCTTCACCGAGAGTGAGCGCGGCCTGCCGCTGCGTTCGCTCGCGGCGCGCTTCGCGGCGAAGGAGGCCGTGGGCAAGGCGCTGTGCACCCCCGGTGATCTGCCGTGGCAGGGCGTCGAGGTGACCAACGGCGAGCACGGCGAGCCGGTCCTGGTCATCTCCGGGACCGTCGCGGCTCGGGCAGAGTCGATGGGCGTGGCCCGGATGCACATCTCGCTCAGCCATGACGGGGGCATCGCGACCGCCTTCGTCGTCGCCGAGTCCGCCTGACCTTCCCTTCCGTGCACACACTGTGGCTGGCCACAGGATCGATGGTCGGCCACAGCACGAGCTGTGGCCGACCATCGCAGGTGTAGCCAGCCGCAGTTTGTGTGTTCGGGGTCGGGCGCGTTGCCTGACGAAGGGGGAGGGGTAGCGTCGCGAGCATGATCACCGGCTACTCCGTGGAGACCATCCGTCAGGCCGAGGCGGCTCTGCCCGAGCTCCTCGAGAGTGGCGAGCTCATGCAGCGCGCGGCCCGAGGCGTCGCCCGCGTGGCGGCCGCCCGCATGCGCGAGCGCGGAGCCCGCACCGTGACCGCGCTGGTCGGGCCGGGCAACAACGGCGCCGACACCCTCTTCGCCATCGCCAGGCTGGCCAAGCGGGGCTTCGTCTCGACCGCCGTGTGCGTCGACCCCAGTGCCTCCGAGGTGCAGACGCAGGCTGCCGAGCTGGCCCGCGGCCGAGGCGTCGTCGTGCTCGACGGCGACAGCCGCGAGGCCATCACCGCCATCCACCGGGCGGAGGTGGTCCTCGACGGCATCACGGGCATCGGCGGGAGGCCGGGACTGCCCCCCTTCGCCCGGCCATGGGTGGACGCGATCAGGGACCGGACCTGGGTGATCTCCGTGGACACCCCGAGCGGGCAGCCGGTCGATGGAGGTGAGGCGCTCGCCGACGCGGTCTTCGCGGACGAGACCGTCACCTTCGGTGCGCCCAAGCCCGTGCACCTGCTGCCGCCCACCGAGACGGCATGCGGCCTGCTCACCGTCATCGACATCGGTCTCGACCTGTCCGAGGCGACACCCGCCGTGCTGCGCCTGACGCCCGACGACATCGCGTCGCGGTGGCCGGTCCCGACCACGGACGACGACAAGTACTCCCGGGGCGTCCTGGGCATCATCGCGGGTGGCGAGGAGTACAGCGGTGCAGCGATCCTCACGACCACCGCGGCGGTGACGGCCGGCGTGGGCATGGTGCGCTACATCGGGACGCCGACCCCGACCGGTCTGGTCCGCGCGGCCGTCCCCGAGGCGGTGCACGGCGAAGGGCGGGTCCAGGCCTGGGTCATCGGTCCCGGCCTCGACATCACGTCCACGACGAAGGGAGCCGACGCCCAGCTCTCCGCCGCCCGGGCGGCCCTCGACTCGGACCTGCCGGTCCTCGTCGACGCCGGTGGGCTCGACCTCCTCGAGGGATCTCGCAGCGCGCCGACCCTGCTGACACCGCACGCGGGGGAGTGCGCACGTCTGCTCACCCGGCTCCGCGGCCGTACGACCGAGCTGACCCGTGAAGAGGTCGAGGGTGCGCCCCTGGAGCACGCGAGGATGCTCGCCGAGCTCACCGGGGCGACGGTGCTGCTCAAGGGGGCCACGACGCTCGTGGTCGGGTCCGACGGGCCGGTCCACGTCCAGGACGACGCGCCGACCTGGCTGGCGACGGCCGGATCGGGCGACGTGCTCGCCGGTCTGGCGGGCGCGCTGCTCGCCGGTGGCCTCGACCCGGCGACCGCGGGGTCGATGGCTGCGCTCGTCCACGGTCGGGCGGCGGACCTGGCCAACCCGGGGGGCCCGGTCAGGGCACTGGACCTCGCCCACGCTCTCGGGCGCACCGTCGCGGCACTGCTGCGCGACACCGACTGACGCCAGCCCGCACGGCCTCAAGGAGATGCGCACCTCGGGGGTTGCGGCAGGCCTCGGGTCAGGGAGCTTCGGGGACCTCGCCCCAGGCCGTGGCCTCGTCCCCGTCATCGATCTGCACGTCGAGGCTCAGCTGGGTGGAGACCTCGTCGAGCGTCGTGCGCAGGGCAGCCAGATCCACGTCGTGGGCCACCCCGACGACCGCGATGGCCTCGAAGAGCCGCTCGCCGCTCATGGGGGCATCGCTGATCGTGGTGCAGAGGTCGTGGATGCCCAGTCCGTGCTGCGCGAGCGCAGCGGTCACGTCACGCACGATGCCCGGCTGGTCCTGGCCGATGACCTGCAGCCTGACCTCGTCCAGGTCCTCGTCCGCGGTTGTTGCGGTGGTCGCGGCCGTCACCTCGACGACGTCGACGTCAGGCAGGTCACGCACCGCGGCCGACAGGTCGTCGATCCGGTCGTCCTCGATGTCGACCAGGACGGCGCCGGCGAAGGTGCCGCCCAGTCGTCCCATCTGGCTCTCCAACCAGTTGCCGCCCTGCTCGGCCACGGTCCGGGCGAGCTCGGCGACGAACCCGGGACGGTCCTCTGCGATGAGGCTGACGACGACGGTTCTCATGCGTCGAGGCTAGCCCTCCGGAGGGTCAGTCGTAGGAGATCTCGACGCGGCGGTTCTGGGCGCGGCCCTCGGGGTTGTCCTCGCCGCCCTTGCGGTTGGGCTCGACCGGGTCGGCAGAGCCACGGCCCTTGGTGGTGACCGTCAGCTCGGGCCGGGCCGCGGTGATCACCGTGCCCACCGCGGCGGCCCGGTCGCTGGACAACGTGGTGTTGTAGGCGTCGGTGCCGATGTCGTCGGTGTACCCCGTGACGCTCACCTGCGCGCCGTCGGGCGCGTCCTGGAGGATGTCCTCGACCTTGTCCGCGGCCGCTCGGCTCAGCGTGCGCTGGTCGAAGCCGAAGAGGATGTCGCTGTCGAGCACGACCGTCCCCGCGGTCGCGCCCTCCGTGCGCTCGACGTCGCTGATGGACGGCGTGATGTCGCTGACACCCAGGTCGAGGGCCCGCACGCTCTCAGCCAGCTCCCGCTCGCTGATCGCGGGCAGGTCGTCGACGCCATCGGCGCTGGCCCCGACGACGAGGACGAAGGGGAGGACCAGCCCGGCCACGCAGGCCGCGCCGACGCGCCTCACTGGATCTTCACCCCGGTCATCGCCGCGGCCCCGTCGGTGGGCTTGAGCGTCATGGTCGTGACGTCCTGGGGTGGGGCGGCGAACACCGCGTAGAGGTAGAGCGTCTGCCCTGGGGCGAAGAGCGCCGTCGCGGCTCCCGTCGACGTCACGACCTGGTCGGCGTCGGCGCGGACGATGTCGTGCACCTTGAGGTTCTTGGTGTCGACGAGCTGGGGGAGCCACTTGCGCCCGGTCCACCCGTAGAAGGTCCGGGGCTTGCTCGTGGCGCTCTTGTCCGGGGTGATGCCCATGGTCAGGATCAGCAGGTCGTCCTGGCGCTCGAGGGAGTAGAGGTCGAGGGTGAGGTCGACCGGCTCGTTCTGCATGGTCTTCCCGGGCAGGGGCGACGAGGCGATGGGCTTGGGCGGGTCGGCCGGGTCCACCCCGGCATCCGCAGCCGCCTGGTCGAGGTCGCTCGCGCTGTCGGCGGCGTCGGTCGACGACGCTGCCGCCGGGGAGGACGCTGCCGACGGGGAGCTGGACGAGGGCGACCCGCTGCCGCCTCCTCCTTCGGGCCCACCACTGCAGGCGGTGAGCATGCTGGCGGCGGTCACTGCGGTCACTGCGGTCGCCACGATCCGGGTCACGTTGCGCATCTCTACGGTTGTCCTCCTCGTTGGTGTTGGCAGAGTAACGGCTGGCGACCTAGGCCTGCGCGGACTCCGCCCACCAGTTGACCCCACCGTCGATGGCGTGCTCGTCGATGCGGGCCAGCTCGGCGTCGGTGAACTCCGTGGACCCGAGGGCGTCGAGGCTGTTGTCGAGCTGCTCGACGGTGCGGGCGCCGACGAGCACCGAGGTGACCCGCGAGTCGCGCAGGATCCACGCGAGCGCCATCTGCGCGAGCGTCTGGCCACGCTCCTGGGCAATGCCGTCGAGAGCCCGGATGCGCGTCAGGTTGTCCTCGGTGAGCTGGTCGGCGATGCCGGTGCCCTCCCGGGCCGCCCGCGAGTCCTGTGGGATGCCGCCCAGGTACTTGTTGGTCAGCAACCCCTGGGCGAGAGGGGTGAAGGCGATCGCACCGACGCCCAGCTCGTCGACGGTGTCGAGCAGCTCGTCCTCGATCCAGCGGTTGATCATCGAGTACGAGGGCTGGTGGATGAGCAGGGGAGTGCCGAGCTCGCGCAGGATCGCGTGGGCCTCACGCGTGCGCTCGGGGCCGTACGAGGAGATGCCGACGTAGAGCGCCTTGCCGGAGCGGACGGCGGCGTCGAGCGCGCCCATCGTCTCCTCGAGCGGGGTGTCGGGGTCGAAGCGGTGGCTGTAGAAGATGTCGACGTAGTCCACGCCCATCCGCTCCAGCGACTGGTCGAGCGAGGCGAGCAGGTACTTGCGCGAGCCACCGCCCTGGCCGTACGGGCCGGGCCACATGTCCCAGCCGGCCTTGGTCGAGAGGATCAGCTCGTCACGGTACGGACGGAAGTCCTGGCCGAAGATCGTCCCGAAGTTGCGCTCGGCGGCGCCGTAGGGCGGGCCGTAGTTGTTGGCCAGGTCGAAGTGCGTCACACCACGGTCGAAGGCGCGGCGCAGCACGGCCCGCTGCGTCTCGAGGGGCTCGGCGTCACCGAAGTTGTGCCACAGGCCGAGCGAGATCGGCGGCAGGAGGAGGCCCGAGCGGCCGCACCGGCGATAGTCCGTGGCGTCGTATCGGGTCCGGTCGGCCAGGTAGTCGTCGGTGCGGTAGGTCATGCCTGCCAGTCTGCCTGCCCGTGCCGTCCTAGACTCGGTGTCTTGACCATGGACATCTCGAACCCGCCATCTGCCCTCCCGTCCGTCGCGAACGTCTCCGTCCTCCCGGAGGGTGCGTCGACGGTCGGTCTCTCCGCGTGGGCCGACATCGACCTCGGTGCCATCCGCGACAACGTCGCCGAGCTCTCCCGCCGTGCTGGCGACGCAGCGGTCATGGCCGTCATCAAGGGTGACGCCTACGGCCACGGTCTCGTTCCTGTCGCAGGAGCCGCCCTCGCCGGCGGAGCAACCCATCTCGGTGTCGCCCAGCTCGGGGAGGCGCTCGCCGCACGCGCGGCCGGCGTGACCGCGCCGATCCTCACCTGGATCTTCGCGCCGGGCGCCGACCTCGCCGCTGCGATACGCGCCGACCTCACCCTCTCCGCCGGTGCCCCTTGGGCGCTCGCCGAGATCGCCGCGGCCGCCCGAGCCACCGGCACGACCGCGCGCATCCACCTCAAGGTCGACACCGGTCTCGGTCGCGGTGGGGCCTGGCACGGGGACCTCGCGGGCATGCTCGTGGACGCCGCCGGGCTCGAGGCCGAAGGCGTCATCGACGTCGAGGGGATCTTCTCCCACTTCGCCTACGCGGACTCCCCGGACCACCCGACGGTCCGCGCCCAGCAGGAGACCTTCCTCGCGATGGTGGCGGACGCCGGGCGGGCCGGCCTGCGGCCGCGCATCCGGCACATCTCCAACTCTGCGGCGACCCTGACCAACCCGTCCGCCCACTTCGACATGGTGCGCCCCGGAGTCTCGATCTACGGGCTGAGCCCCGTGCCCGACATCGGTGGGCCGACCCACTTCGGACTGCGCGAGGCCATGCGGGTCACCGCCCGTCTCATCGCGGTCAAGGACTGCCCGGCGGGGCAGGGCATCTCCTACGGGCACCTCTACACGACGAAGGGGGACACCCGCCTGGGTCTCGTCCCCCTCGGTTATGCCGACGGCATCCCGCGCCACGCGACCGGTGTCGGCCCGATGCAGGTCCACGGCAAGCGCTACACCGTCGCCGGTCGGGTCTGCATGGACCAGATGGTCCTCGACCTCGGGGCCGACAGTCCGGCGCAGGCGGGTGACGAGGTCGTCCTGATCGGCCGTGAGTCACGGGGTGAGCCGACGGCACAGGACTGGGCCGCAGCCATCGACACCATCAACTACGAGATCGTCACCCGGCTGGGCCCACGCGTCCCGCGCCGCTACCTGGAAGGGTCCTGATGGACGAGCAGAACAAGGGCAAGGGAGTCGGCCGTGCTGCCGCCACCGGTCTCGGTCTGGCGGCCGCAGCCGTGGGCGGGGTCGCCATCGCCGGTGCGGGGCTGGCGGGTAGGACCGCCGTCCGACGCTCGCGTGCCTACGCCGTCACCGGCCGCGACAAGGTGCACGTCTTCCCCTTCGTCGCGGACAAGGTGGTGGCGGTCCCCGCCAACGACGGAGTCGTCCTGCACGCCGAGATCGACGAGCCGGACGGCTGGGCTGCGAAGGTCGGGCCGACGGTCGTCCTGGTCCACGGCTTCGTGCTCAACCTCAGCTCGTGGGTGCACCAGCGCCGCGCGCTCGTCGACGCCGGGTACCGGGTCGTCAGCTATGACCAGCGCAACCACGGCGTCTCCGAGGCCGGGGACCTGGCCCGCTGCACCATCGACCAGCTCGGCAAGGACCTGCGGGCGGTCATCGATGCGACGACGCCCGAGGGCGACCTCGTGCTCGTCGGGCACTCGATGGGCGGCATGACGATCATGAGCTTCGCCGGGCGCTACCCCGAGCTGACGCGCGACCGGGTGACGGGCGCCGCCCTCATCGCGACGAGCGCGGGCGGCGACAGCCTCGTGCAGCTCGGCCTGGGCGTGACCTTCGACCGGATCATCGCCAAGGTGGGCCCCGGGTTCCTCGACGGGCTCGGCCAGCGCGAGGGCGTCTGGGGTGGCCTGCGGGCCCTCGGACGGGGCGTCGAGAACCACTTCGTGCAGAAGTACGCCTTCGGCACCGACATGCCCAAGGAGATGCTCCGCGCCGTCGCCACCATGGTCTTCGGCACCCGGCTGGACGCCATCGGCGCCTTCCTGCCCGAGCTCGACGAGCTCGACGTGCGCGAGAGCCTGCCGGGGCTCGTCGAGACGCCCATGCTCATCGTGGCCGGGTCCAAGGACGTCCTCACCCCGCCAGAGCACAGCGAGCGCCTCGCCGAGGCGCTCCCCGCGGCCGAGTTCATCGTCGTCCCCGGGGTCGGGCACCTGCTCCAGATGGAGCGCCCCGGCCCGGTGACGGACGCGGTCCTCGCACTGCTCGAGCGACCCCGCGGGGTCGACGCGGAGAAGGACGCGGAGCGGGCCAAGGCGGCCGTGCGGGGGCGCTCTGCGTGAGCGTGCTCCTGACCGACGCCGAGGACACCGTGGCACTGGGCCGACGGCTGGCCGGGTTGCTGCGAGCCGGTGACCTCGTGGTGCTCACCGGGGGGCTCGGAGCCGGCAAGACGACCCTGACCCGCGGCCTGGGCGAAGGCCTGGGTGTGCGAGGTGCGGTCACCTCGCCGACCTTCGTCATCTCGCGGGTGCACCCATCGCTCGTCGGGGGACCGGAGCTCGTCCACGTCGACGCCTACCGGCTCGGGGGCACGGCCGAGCTGGACGACCTCGACCTCGACGCCGACCTTGAGGCCGCGGTGACCGTGGTCGAGTGGGGCGAGGGGCTCGCCGAAGGGCTTGCCGACGACCGGCTCGAGATGACCCTCGTCGCCGACCCCGCCACGGAGCAACGTCGCCTCGACGTGCGCGGGATCGGCCCCCGCTGGGCAGGCACCGACATCGAGTCAGCACTGCGGGACGAAGGGGGAGCAGCATGAGGATCCTCGCGATGGACACCGCGACCTCGGCGATCACGGTCGCCGTGCACGACGGTGAGGCGGTGCTCGCTGCCCGATCCACGATCGACGCCCGGCGGCACACCGAGCTGCTCGCCCCCCTGATCCTGGAGACGCTCGCTGCCGCGAGCACCACCGCGGACGAGGTCACCCATGTCGCGGTCGGGACCGGGCCGGGTCCCTTCACCGGTCTGCGCGTGGGCCTGGTCACGGCGCAGACCTTCGCCCACGCCCGCGGCATCAGCGTCCACGGCGTCTGCTCGCTCGATGCGCTGGCCGCTGCAGCCGCGCAGCAGGGCCACGAGGGTGACCTGCTCGTCGCCACGGACGCCCGCCGCAAGGAGGTCTACTGGGCCCGGTACCGCTGCGCCGCAGGGCAGTCGAGCGCGCTCGACGAGCCCACGGTGACCAAGCCGGCCGACCTGCCCGACGGGGTGCGCACCCTGCCGACCGCCGGCCGCGGCGCCGGGCTCTACCCCGAGCTGCTGCCCCACGCGCTCGCCCCGGGAGGCGTGGATCTCCTCGACGTCGACGCAGGTGTCCTCGCCGGCGTCGCGGCTGCAGGCATCACGGCCGGCCGGAAGATGCCGATCGAACCCCTATACCTGCGTCGACCCGATGCGGTGGCGGCCGCACCCGAGCCCAAGTCCTCGCTGAGGCCCTCGCCCCGCCAGCAGCAGCGCGACCTGCGCCGCGCGGCCGAGCGCGAAGCGCGGGGCGGGGAGGCCACCCAGTGACCCCGGTGACGTGCGCTCCCTTCGCGCTGCGTGAGGTGCGCTGGCAGGACCTCGCCGAGCTGGCCGGCCACGAGAGCGATCTCTTCGGCAGCGAGGCGTGGTCCGTGCAGTCCTGGTGGGGCGAGCTGGCCGGGCGACCGCGCCGGGAGTACCTCCTCGCCGAGGACGCCGCCGGAATCGCTGGGTACGCCGGGCTCGACCATGCCGGTGACGTCAGCGATGTCATGACGATCGCGACCCTGCCCCGCGCCCGCCGCGCCGGCCTGGGCCGGCAGCTGCTCGACGAGCTGGTCATCCGCGCGCGGTCCGCCGGGGCGCAGCGCCTGCTGCTCGAGGTGCGCCAAGACAACACGGCCGCGCGCGGGCTGTACGAGGCGCGCGGTTTCACGTTGCTGCAGACCCGACGCGGCTACTACCCGGGTGGGGTCGACGCGCTCGTCCTCGCCCTCGACCTGACGACGAAGGACGCGGCATGACGGACGCCCCACTGGTCCTGGGCATCGAGACCTCCTGCGACGAGACCGGCGTCGGCATCGTGCACGGCACCGAGCTGCTCTTCGACGCGATCGCCTCGAGCGTCGACGAGCACGCCCGCTTCGGCGGCGTCGTGCCCGAGGTCGCCTCGCGGGCCCACCTCGAGGCGATGGTCCCGACGATCGAGCGCGCCTGCCGCGAGGCGGGGGTCGCGCTGTCCGACCTCGACGGGATCTCGGTCACCTCAGGTCCTGGCCTGGCCGGTGCCTTGATGGTCGGAGTCGCCTCCGCCAAGGCGCTGGCCGTGGCCCTCGGCAAGCCGCTCTACGGCGTCAACCACCTGGCCAGCCACGTCGCCGTCGACATCGTCGAGCACGGCCCGCTGCCGGAGCCGACGATGGCGATGCTCGTCAGCGGCGGGCACTCCTCGCTCCTCCTCGTCCCCGACGTCACCCACGACATCCGCAGCCTCGGGGCGACGATCGACGATGCCGCGGGTGAGGCCTTCGACAAGGTCGCGCGCGTCCTCGGCCTGCCCTTCCCCGGAGGGCCGCACATCGACCGGGTGGCGAGCGACGGGCAGATCACCATCGACTTCCCTCGCGGGCTCTCCAGCCGCAAGGACATGGAGCGCCACCGCTTCGACTTCTCCTTCTCCGGGCTCAAGACCGCGGTCACCCGTTGGGTCCAGTCCGAGCAGGCCGCCGGACGCGAGGTGCCCGTAGCCGACGTCGCCGCGTCCTTCCAGGAGGCGGTCGTCGACGTCCTCACCCGCAAGGCCGTGCTCGCCTGCACCGAGTACGACGTCGCCGCACTGCAGGTGGGCGGTGGGGTCGCCGCCAACACGCGGCTGCGGGCGATGACCCAGCAGCGTTGCGACGACGCGGGGATCCTGCTGCGTATCCCGCGACCCGGGCTCTGCACCGACAACGGCGCGATGGTCGCCAGCCTCGGCGCCCAGATGATGATCAAGGGGCGACCGGCCAGCGACCTCTCGCTGCCGGCGGACAGCTCGCTGCCCGTCACCGACGTGCAGACCGGGCTGCCGGTGCATGTCGACCACGACCACGCGCACTAGCCCGGCTCGAAGGGCAGGGGTCAGCCGCAGCGCAGCAGGCCCATGTCCTCCTTCAGGGTGAGCACCCGGGTGACCGATGCGGTGACCTGCTTGGCGAAGGCGGGATCCCCCTTCGCCTTGGTCTGGATGGCGCTGACCATGGTGCTGACCTGGGCGGGGTCGGCGGTGAGCACGATGTCGCCGCCGGCGGCGATGAACTTCGTGGCGCGCTGACCCACCGGCGTCGCGGAGACGGCCTTGGCTGCGCCGACGTCGTCGGTGATGGCGACCCCGTCGAAGCCCATGTCGTCGCGCAGCATGCCGGTGACGATCTTCTTCGAGAACAGGGCCGGCGTCTCGCCGTCGATCTTCGGGTAGTGAGCCGACCCGACCATGACGATCCGGGTCCCGCCCTTGATGTTCTGGGCGAAGGGAGCGAGGTGGGGGTCGTTGGTCGTCGCCACCGTGTCGCTGATGCCGGTCGCCGTCAGGTCGGTGTTGCCGGTGATCCGGCCGATGCCGGGGAAGTGCTTGACCGTCGGCTCGACGCCGGCGTCCTGCATGCCCTGCGCGAAGGCGAGCGCGCCCTTGCCCGCTGCCGCGGGCGTCGAACCGTACTGGCGGCCCCACTTGCCGATCGGCTGGTTGGCCCGTCCGATCGCGGCGGGCACCGTGTCCGCGACGGGCGCGAGGTTGACGTTGACGCCGGCCTGCTTGAGCTCGCTGCCCCACGCCTTGGCGGAGGTGCGCAGCTGCGGGTCCTGGGCCTGCTCGAGGCCGGAAGGCAGCGAGGTGAAACCCGAACCGGTGAGCTGCTGGACCTCACCGCCCTCCTGGTCCGCGGAGACGAGCATGCCGACCTTGGTGCCGTTGACGGTCGGGGAGACCTCCTGCAGGTGGCTGCTCGCTGCTGCGACGGTGGAGGATCCTTGCCACCCGCCGAGGTAGAGCATCGAACCCAGGGCCTGCTGACTGATCGCGGAGTCCAGCCCGGTGGGGGAGCCGGGCTGCATGGCGGCCATGAGCAGCTGCCCGGCCTGCTGGGTCGAGGTCATGGCATCGCGCACCCCGCTCACGCACGAGCTGGCCTTCGGGCCGGCCGCGGTGGTCGAGGCCGAGGTGGAGCTGCTCGATGAGGTGCGGGGGCTGCTCGATGATGACGCCGTGGACGACGACGAGGAGGAGGCCGAGGAGGACGCGGACGGGCTCGTGGACGACGCCGGGGTCGAGGTCGAGGTGGTCGACCCGCCGCCAGTGTCGGAGCCGCACCCGACGAGGGCGAGGACGGCCAGGCCGGCAGCGGCGCGGGGCAGGTGGCGGGGGCGGGTCGGCATGTGCGCAGGCTACCGGGGGACCGGACGTCATCGCGGGTCGAGACCCATCAGTCACACCAGTCACAAGGATCCCATCAACCACTTTTGTCACTTCTGCGCTACCTTGGAGTGATCTGTCTGTCGTCTGGGAGGGCGTTGTGCGTACACACGCTGTGATTTTCCGGTGGTTCATCGCCACCGTGCTGGCCATCTTCACGGGTTTCGCGATCGCGCCGGCGGCGTCCGCGGCCGAGATCGAATCGGGTGGGCCACTCACCTCGATCAACATCTCGCCTCAGCTCAACTGCGATGTGCGCCATCAGGGCGACGTCAACGGCGAGTGGTTCGACGACGTCGCCTGTGGCACCTTCGTCGCCTTCGGCGGCAACCTCTACGGACCCGCGGAGCTGCCTGCGGGCAGCGAGGCGACGTCCGTGGACAACTACGTCCCCTTCACGGCGATCTCGCAGAGCCCGATGACCGGGACAGGGACCAGCTCCGACCCCTTCGCCATCACCACCAAGGTGGGGCTCGGCGACACGGGCGCGACGCTCACCCAGGTCGACTCCTATGTCAACGGCGCGACCGCCTACCGCACCGACATCAGCGTCACGGGTGGGGCGAGCAGCGGCAATGCGGTGGTCTACCGCGGTGGTGACTGCTTCTTGCAGGACAGCGACCAGGGCTTCGGCCAGGTGCTCGACGGCAGCGCGCCGGTGTGCAAGGCGCAGCCGGACTCGGACAACCCCGAGCGCGTCGAGGGCTTTCGACCGCTGACCAGTGGCGCCGCTCACGTCGAGGGCCACTACAAGGATGTCTGGGCCTTGATCGGCTCGGGCAACATGCTGCCCAACACCTGCCGCTGTGACGAGCAGGTCGACAACGGCATCGCGATCTCCTGGGCGCGTGAGCTCACCCAGGGCGCGACCGTCACCCTGTCGAGCCTGACCTTCTTCTCGCCGGTGGGCACCACCCCGCTGACGGTCACCAAGACCGTCGACCGCGCGCAGGCCACGGCCGGCTCCGAGGTGACCTACGCGATCACGTTGACCAACGACGGCGCCACGGCACAGGAGATCACGTCCGTGACCGACTCCCTGCCCGAGGGCTTCGCCTACGTGCCGGGCTCGACCAGCGGCCTGACTGCCACCGACCCGACGGGTACCTCCGACCTGACCTGGGCGGGTGACTTCGAGGTCCCGGCCGCTGGCGACGACGGTCCGGGCACCGCGACCTTGAACTTCCGGGCCACGGTCTCCGATGTCCCGGGTACCTACACCAACTCGGCTGGCGCCGAGGGGCCCGGCGCCACCGTGGTCACGGCCGAGGACACCGCTCCGGTGACCGTCACCGCGGCCACCTCGACGTCCACGACGTCCACGACGTCCACGACGTCCACGACGAGCACCTCGAGCACGTCGACGTCGCCCTCGAGCACGACGACCACGACGGCTGAGCCCACGTCGACCACGACGGAGCCCACGCCGACTGCGACTGCGCCGACGACCACGACGACGCAGCCCTCTGCGGTCGTGACGCCCGAGGGCCCGCAGACGCCTGACAAGGTGCAGACGGACGGCGGGCCCGTGCACTCCGGGCTCGGTGACGCCGGACTGTGGCTCTTCGGGGGCGCGGGTGGCCTGGCGCTGCTCCTCGCCCTGCGCTGGACCGCAGTGCGTCCGAGCCGCCGCCACTGAGTGACGGTTCACGCCGACTGACCGACGAGGCCCGCAGGAGCATCAGCTCCTGCGGGCCTCGTCGTGCGCGGGGGCAGCGCAGGAGCGGGAGGGCACCTCTGAGAGGTCAGGCATCCGCGGGGCGGACCGCGAGCACGGTCTGGGCGCCGGCGACGCGGGTCAGCACGATCGTCGCGCTCTCGCCGGTGCCGGCATCCCGCCCGATCTTCAGCTGCTTGCGCAGCTGGTCCTCGTCGAGGCGGATGCCGCGCTTCTTGACGGTGAGTCCGGTGATGTTGCGCTGGCGCAGCCAGCCGCGCAGGCCCTTGACCGAAAAGGGCATCGCCTCGAGGACCTCGAAGCGCCGCGCGTGGCCCAGGTCGAGCGCCTGGTCGCTCGTGACGTAGCCGAGCCCGGCCTCGAGCTCCATGCCCGAGACGGCGCCCGTGACCGTGCCGATGAGCCCGGCGCGGTTGACTGCGCGGTCGGCCTCGTAGAGCCAGCGCCCGATGTCGTCGGGCGATCCTGCCGCGGCGGGGTCGTCCTCACAGGTGCGTTGGTCGACCTCGACGGGAGGCGCGCCCTTGCGCAGCACGCGGGCGCTGCGGCCAGCCTCCTTGACGAGCGGTCCCCACCAGACGGCGCACTCCAGGACCGTGCCCTGCCACGAGGTCCATTGCGCCTCGGTGCCCAGGGGTGGGATGTCGTGAGGCAGGGAGGGGCTCAGCTTGGCGCCTGTCGCCGGGACGTCTCGGGCGACGGAGAGGACGAAGTCCCATGACGGTGAGATCTCGTCGAGACGGAAGACGCGGCGGGTGCGACCGGACCGGTCGGTGACGCCCGGGGTGCGGCGTGCCGGGTCGAGCCACACGCCGGCTCGCGAGTGCAGGGGGTCCATCGGCGCGTCGAAGTCCTCGGCCACCCCCGTGCGCGCCCGGCTGTCGGGCCACGGCCGCAGGTTGACGTCGGCGATGGCCGCGGTGAGGGGGTCTGCGTCGACGCCGTGCACCGTGACACCGAGGGCGCTCATTGCCATGGCGTCGGAGCCGATGCCGCACCCGAGGTCGTGGACCGTCGCGAGGCTGGCTGCGGCATATCGACCGGCGTGGGTGGCGGCGACCTCGAGCCGGCTGGCCTGCTCGAGCCCGTCGGGGGTGAAGAGCATGCCGTCGGCGAACTCGCCGAACTTGTCCCGCGCGCGACCTTGCAGGCGCTTCTGGGTGAGGAGTGCGGAGACCTGCTCGGGGGAGAGGCCCGTGCCCCGCAACCGGGTGGCCTGGGTGACGGCGTCGGCCTCCTTGTACTCGGGCAGATCGTGCATGGCGGCATGCCCGTCAGGGGTAGCCAGCCAGCGCACGGTCGTCAGGTCCACGTCGTCCATTGTCACGCACGGGACGTGGATTGGCACTCGGGTTGACCGAGTGCCAGATCGAGGCCTAGATTTGGCACTGGCACTCACCACTGGCGAGTGCCAGATGCACGGCAGGTCGACCCCCGCGACGGCGACCGGTCACGCACACCCCAAGAACTCAACTTCACGACCCTCACACAAAGGAGTCAGCGTGTCGGTTTCCATCAAGCCGCTCGAGGACCGCATCGTGGTCCAGTCCGTCGAGGCCGAGCAGACCACTGCGTCAGGTCTCGTCATCCCGGACACCGCCAAGGAGAAGCCGCAGGAGGGCGAGGTCGTTGCGATCGGCCCCGGTCGCTTCAACGACGCCGGCGAGCGCGTCCCCATGGACATCACGGTCGGTGACCGCGTCGTCTACTCCAAGTACGGCGGCACCGAGATCAAGCACGGCGGCACGGAGTACCTGATCCTCTCCGCGCGCGACGTCCTCGCGATCGTTTCCTGAAGCGATCTGACGCACACAGCAGTACGCAGCTGACGCCCCGGGTGCGGGCCCTCCCGGGTCCCTCCGGGGCGTCGCTCATTCCCCCTTCGTAGAACCAAAGGACAGACATGGCCAAGGAACTGGAGTTCAACGACTCCGCCCGTGACGCCCTCCAGCGTGGCGTCGACCAGCTCGCCAATGCCGTCAAGGTGACGCTCGGCCCCAAGGGCCGCAATGTCGTCATCGACAAGGCATGGGGCGCGCCGACCATCACCAACGATGGCGTGACCATCGCTCGCGAGATCGAGCTCGAGGACCCGTACGAGAACCTCGGTGCGCAGCTCGCCAAGGAGGTCGCGACCAAGACCAACGACGTCGCCGGTGACGGCACGACCACCGCGACCGTCCTCGCCCAGGCCATGGTCAAGGAGGGCCTGCGCAATGTTGCCGCGGGTGCCGCCCCGTCCGGCCTCAAGCGCGGCATCGACAAGGCCGTCGAGGCCGTCGCCGGTCGCCTGCTCGAGATCGCCCGTGAGGTCGACGGCAAGGACGAGATCGCCCAGGTCGCCTCCCTCTCCGCCCAGGACCAGGGCATCGGCGCCACCATCGCCGAGGCCTTCGACAAGGTCGGCAAGGACGGCGTCATCACCGTCGAGGAGTCCTCGACGGCCGAGACCTCGCTCGACTTCACCGAGGGCATGCAGTTCGACAAGGGCTACATCAGCCCCTACTTCGTCACCGACCCGGAGCGCATGGAGGGTGTCCTCGAGGACGCCTACGTCCTGATCAACCAGGGCAAGATCTCCACGATCCAGGACATCCTCCCGGTGCTGGAGAAGGTCGTGCAGTCCGGCAAGCCGCTGCTGATCATCGCCGAGGACATCGACGGCGAGGCTCTCTCGACGCTCGTGGTCAACAAGCTCAAGGGCATCTTCAACGTCGCGGCCGTCAAGGCTCCCGGCTTCGGCGACCGCCGCAAGGCGATGCTGCAGGACATGGCCATCCTCACCGGTGGCCAGGTCATCGCCGAGGAGGTCGGGCTCAAGCTCGACCAGGTCTCCCTCGAGGACCTCGGCCAGGCCCGTCGCGTCGTCGTCACCAAGGACAACACGACGATCATCGACGGCCAGGGCGACGGTGGCGAGGTCACCGGTCGGGTCAACCAGATCAAGGCCGAGATCGAGCGCACCGACTCCGACTGGGACCGCGAGAAGCTCCAGGAGCGCCTCGCCAAGCTCGCCGGTGGCGTCTGTGTCATCCAGGTCGGTGCCCACACCGAGGTCGAGCTCAAGGAGAAGAAGCACCGCATCGAGGACGCGATCTCCGCGACGCGAGCTGCGATCGAGGAGGGCATCGTCGCTGGCGGTGGCTCCTCGCTGGCTCACGCCGTCTCCGTCCTCGACACCCTCGAGCTCGAGGGTGACGAGAAGGTGGGCGCCAACATCGTGCGCACCGCCGCCGTCGAGCCCCTGCGCTGGATCGCCGAGAACGCCGGCCTCGAGGGCTACGTCGCCGTCGCCAAGGTCCAGGAGCTGACCCCCGGTCAGGGCCTGAACGCCGCGACGGGCGAGTACGGCGACCTCATCGGCCAGGGCGTCATCGACCCGGTCAAGGTCACCCGCTCGGCGCTCATCAATGCCGCGTCGATCGCGTCGATGGTCCTGACCACCGACGCCCTCGTCGTGGAGAAGAAGGAAGAGGAGCCCGCGGCTGCCGGCAACGGTCACTCCCACTGATCTCCTGAGCTGACCCGAAGGGGGGTCACCCGCCAACTGGCGGGTGACCCCCCTTCGTCATGCCTTGAGCCTGCATTGCCATAGGGGAATGCAGGTGCACACCCCGCCCACACAAAAAGATGTGGTGGCGACCGGATGTCCGGTCGCCACCACATCTTCTCGCGAAGGGGGAGGGTCAGTCCGTGACGATGACCCGGACCTCGACGGTCTCCTCGAGGTCGCGCAGGCGCTGCTCGGTGTCGGCCGGCAGGCTGCTCGCCAGGTCGGTGACGGCGTAGCCGTACTCGCCGCGGGTGCTCAGCTGCTGGCTGTCGATGTTGACATCGCCCTCGGACAGGATCGTGTTGACCCGAGCTAGGACGCCGGGGACGTTCTTGTGCAGGTGCAGGATGCGCGTGCCGCCCTGCGCGACGGGAGCGGCGACGGCCGGGACGTTGACCGACATCGTGGTGGCGCCGCTCGTGGCCCAGTCGCGCAGCTTGCCGGAGACGTAGCGCCCGATGTCGAGCTGCGCCTCCTCGGTCGAGCCGCCGATGTGGGGGGTGAGGATGACATTGGGGATGCCCTGCAGGCAGTTCTCGAAGGGGTCGCCCGCCTTCTTGGGCTCGCTCGGGAAGACGTCGATGGCTGCACCGGCGATGTTGCCGGAGACCAGGTTGTCGCGCAGGGCCTCGAGGTCCACGACGAAGCCGCGGGAGAGATTGAGGAAGAGACTGCGGGGACGCATCTTGGCGAACTGCTCGGCACCGAAGTTGCCAGCGTTGCCCGCCCGGCCGTCGACGTGCAGCGTGATCGTCTCGCACGTCTCGAGCAGCTCGTCGAGGGTGTTGACCTTCTTGGCGTTGCCCAGAGGGAGCTTGTCCTCGAGGTCGAAGAAGGAGACGTGCATGCCGAAGGCCTCGGCGACGACCGACAGCTGGGCGCCGATGTTGCCGTAGCCGATGATGCCGAGCGTGCGGCCGCGGACCTCGTGGGCGCCCTTGGCCGACTTGTCCCAGACGCCGGCGTGCAGCGCGGTGCTCTTGTCGGTCAGGTGGCGGGCCAGCGAGATGATCTCGCCGAGCGCCAGCTCGACGACACTGCGCGTGTTGGAGAAGGGAGCGTTGAAGACGACCGTGCCCGCCTGCGCCGCGGCATCGAGGTCGATCTGGTTGGTCCCGATGCAGAAGGCACCGATGGCCTTCAGCTCCGGGCGGGCCTCGAGCACCGCGCGCGTCACGTGCGTCTTGGAGCGGATGCCGACCATGTCGACCCCCTCCAGAGCAGTGATCAGCTCGGCCTCGTCGAGCGCGCCGGAGCGGGTCTCGACGTCGAAACCGGCGTCGGTCAGTGCCTCACGGGCAGCTTCATGGATGTTTTCGAGCAGCAGGACCTTCACGCTCTGCAGGGTATGCCTGCCCCCGATGTGACCTCGCACGCGCCCGCCATCCGAAACCGAGATCCGTTGTGCGGAACCGAAACCCCACGGGTGGAAGGCCGCTGACTAGGGTGTGGCCATGCGTCTTCTAGGTGTTCTCGGCGGTATGGGCTGGTCTGCGACGGCGGAGTACTACCGCCGGCTCAACGAAGGGGTCGACGCTCGCCTCGGCGGGTTGCACAGCGCCCGGGTGCTGATCCACAGCGTCGACTTCCAGCCGATCGACGACGCGGAGAACGCCGGCGACTGGGATGCGATGGCCGAGGTCCTCATCGATGCTGCCCGCGGGCTGGAGGCCGGGGGAGCCGAGGGCTTCCTCCTGGCGGCCAACACGATGCACGCCGTGGCCGACCGGGTCGAGCAGGCCGTCGGCATCCCCTTCCTCCACATCGCCAAGGCGACCGCGAGCCGGGTCGAGGCCTCGCACCAGCGCAAGGTCGGGCTCGTCGCCACGGCCACCACGATGGCGGGGAAGTTCTACACCGGTCCCTTCGAGCAGCGGGGGATCGAGGTGATCCTCCCGGAGGAGAGCGAGCGGGCCGAGGTCGACCGGATCATCTACGAGGAGCTCGTCCACGGAGTCATCAAGGACACATCGCGGCGCGAGCTGCGCACGGTCATGCAGGGCATGTCTGCTCGTGGGGCGGAGTGCGTGGTCCTGGCCGGGACCGAGCTGAGTCTGCTCATCGACGAGGACGACTGCCCGGTGCCGCTGCACGACACGACGGCGATCCACGTCGACCGAGCCCTCGACTGGATGCTCACCGAGGGCTGAGGCCGACCGTTGGTCTGCATTGCCATAGGGCAATGCAGACTCGGGGCGGTCACCAGGGGACGTCGATCTCGGCCTCTCCGGTGAAGACCTCGATCTGCTGGCCGGCGAGCTCGACCACGCTGCCGGCGCGGATCTGTGCGCCGCGGCGGGTCTCGGGAGCGCCGTCGACGCTCACCTGTCCGTCGGCGATGACCTCGCGGGCCATGACGCCGTCCTCCACCAGCCCGGCGAGCTTGAGCAGCTGGCCGAGGCGGATGGACTCGTCACGGATGTGGACCGGTTCGGGAGATGTCACCCGACCAGCCTAGGGCGCGAAGGGGGTCGGGCTCAGCCAGCGAGGCCGGCGCTGGCGATGTCGCGTTCGGCCAGCAGGATCTGGCGCTCGTCCTCGGTGAGGCCGCCCCAGACGCCGAAGGGCTCGCGGATGGCCAGGGCGTGGCTGCGGCAAGCAGTCACGACGGGGCAGGCGGTGCAGATCTCCTTGGCCGCGGCATCGCGCAGCCGGCGGGCTGCGCCGCGCTCACCGTCGGGGTGGTAGAAGGACTCGCTGCCCGTCTCGCGGCAAGCGCCCTCGAACTGCCATTCCCACAGGTCCGCCACCGGTCCGGGCGCGCTGTCGACGTGTCCCATGATCTTCCTCCGTGCATCAATCTTTCGGCGGGCGCCTTGTCCCCGCTTCTGTTGGCCAACCTAAGGAGATCGAGGCCAACAGGGGTCGTCCAGAAGGTATGGATTGGTCCCCAAAATGGACGGTTTGGTCAGGAGATGGTCAGGTCCGGACGCGCTCGGACGGTGGCCTACGATAGGGAAATGGATTTCGGCAACCCGACGGACCGTGACGACACCGGGGCCGTGGGCCCAAACCCCTTCGCCAAGGTCGGACTGACCTATGACGACGTGCTCCTCCTGCCTGGCTACAGCGAGCTGGCGCCCGGCGATCTCGACACCACGAGCCGCCTGACGCGTGAGATCAGCCTCAAGACACCGCTCATCTCGGCGGCGATGGACACCGTCACCGAGTCGCGCATGGCGATCGCGATGGCACGCCAAGGTGGCATCGGCGTCCTGCACCGCAACCTCTCGATCGAGGACCAGGCCTACCAGGTCGACCTCGTGAAGCGGACGCAGACCGGCATGATCACCAACCCGGTCGTCATCGGCCCCGATGCGACCCTCGACGAGCTCGACCAGATCTGCGGCGAGTACCGCGTCTCCGGCCTGCCGGTCGTTGATGGCGACAACGTGCTCATCGGCATCATCACCAACCGCGACCTGCGCTTCACCCCGGTCGCCGAGTGGTCGACCG
Source organism: Janibacter sp. Soil728 (assembly GCF_001428305.1). Classification (GTDB taxonomy): domain Bacteria; phylum Actinomycetota; class Actinomycetes; order Actinomycetales; family Dermatophilaceae; genus Janibacter. Next base: position 193,358 of record NZ_LMRZ01000004.1, read on the forward strand.
CCCTGGTGCGCGATGTCATGACCAACATGCCGCTCATCACGGCCCCTGTGGGCATCGCCAACGAGGACGCGACCCTCCTGCTGCGCCAGCACAAGCGCGAGCGACTGCCGATCGTCGACGACCACGGTCGCCTCGCCGGGCTCATCACCGTCAAGGACTTCGTCAAGAGCGAGCAGTTCCCCAACGCGAGCAAGGACGGCCAGGGCCGGCTGCTCGTCGGTGCCGCGATCGGTTACTTCGGCGACGCCTGGGAGCGCGCGACGACGCTCATCGACGCCGGTGTCGACGTCCTCGTCGCCGACACCGCCCACGGTCACGTCAAGCTCCTGCTCGAGATGTGCGAGCGGCTGAAGAAGGACCCGGCCACCAAGCACGTCCAGGTCATCGGCGGCAATGTCGCCACCCGCGAGGGAGCCCAGGCCTTCATCGACGTGGGTGTCGACGCGATCAAGGTGGGCGTCGGGCCGGGCTCGATCTGCACCACCCGCATCGTCACCGGGGTCGGAGCCCCGCAGGTCACGGCCGTCTACGACGCCTCGCTCGCCGCGCGTCCGGCCGGAGTCCCGGTCATTGCCGACGGGGGCCTGCAGCAGTCCGGTGACATCGCCAAGGCGATCGTCGCCGGCGCCGAGACGGTCATGGTCGGCTCGATGCTGGCCGGCTGCGAGGAGAGCCCCGGAGAGCTGATCTTCGTCAACGGCAAGCAGTTCAAGGCCTACCGCGGCATGGGCAGCCTCGGCGCGATGAGCAGCCGCGGCAAGAAGTCCTTCTCCAAGGACCGCTACTTCCAGGCCGAGGTCACCAGCGACGACCAGCTCGTGCCCGAGGGCATCGAGGGGAGGGTCTCCTACCGCGGCACGCTCGCGCAGGTCGCCCACCAGATGGTTGGCGGGCTGCGGCAGTCGATGTTCTATGTCGGCGCCGGCACCATCCCGGAGCTGCAGACCAAGGGCAAGTTCGTGCGGATCACCTCCGCCTCCCTCAAGGAGAGCCACCCGCACGACATCCAGGGCATCGTCGAGGCGCCCAACTACAGCTTGGGCTGACGGGAGCACGGGTGGACCACCACCAGCCCGCCCCGATCGGTGCACCGAAGCAGGTCGGTGTCGGCTGGTGGCTCCTGCAGGGCGCTGGACTGGCCATGACGCTGGGCCTCATGGCCGTGCTCGCCTTCGCGCTCATGATGCTCACCCGGATGCCCATCGAGGGGCAGACGGATCCGGAAGTCCACTGGCCGACCTTCGCCGTCTGGTTCGTCCTGTGCGCGGTGACGGTGATCGGCTCGATGACGAGGGCGACCTGGCGCGAGCTCAAGGACGAGCACGTCCACGTCGACGTCCTCGGCAACGAGCTGCGGATCGACCGGTGGTCACCACCGCACGAGCGGCAGCGCTTCGTCGAGCAGGTGACCGCCGACACCCGCGCCCGCGAGAGGGCGATCGAGCACCAGCGGTCAGCGTCCGAGGGCGACAACGAGGTGGCCACCACCGCGGTAACCGAGCAGGAGCTGCGCTCGGCCGCACTGCGGCGACGCGACGTCGGCACGGACCTCCGGGCAGCGGTCTCGACCGGCCGGTGGTCGCGCCCCCTTCGCCTGCTGCGCCTGACGGCGTTGACCTGCCTCTACGGGTGGCTGCCGCTGTCCCTCGTGCTGGTGGTCGTGCTGGTGGAGCTGCAGGACCGCGTCGACCCCATGTGGGGCCTGCTCCCGATGCTCCTGCTCCCGATCGGCTGGATCCTCATGGAGGCCCACGCTCTCCTGCGTCACCGCTTGCTGCGGACCCGCAGGAGCCGCAGCGACCTCGCCCAGTGGCAGGCCGCGAGCGGGTTCGTCGCGGCCGTGGTCCTCGCGCTCCTGGCGTTCACGGGAGTGGTCCTGCGCGAGGACTACCCCGGCGTCGCCCTCATCTGCTTCCCGCTCATGGTGCTGTGCGGTTGGATCTGCAAGCACGAGCTGGGGCACCACATCCCGAGCGGACCGGACCGCGACCCAGACGTCCACGACCCGCCCCCCGACCTCAGCCTGACCGACTGATCGACTCCCGGTAGGACGGCAGGGAGGCACCCCCGTCGGGGGTGCGGTCGACGGACCTCGCCGCGAGCATCCCCCGCACGATCGCCCGGGTGACGCAGTCCGCGGCAGCCGTCTGCACGGCCACGAGCTCGAAGGGGGAGGGCTGGGGTCGGTCGCCCGTCGACAGGGCGAAGACGGTGTCGCCGTCGAAGGCGGTGTGGACCGGGGACAGGGCCCGGGCGAAGCCGTCGTGGGCCACGCCCGCGAGCGTCGCGCAGCCCGCCTTGTCGAGGGCCGCGTCGGTCGCGACGACGGCGAGAGTGGTGGCCGTGCCTGCCTGCAGGGCCCGCGCCTCGTCCACCTGACGCTGCCAGTGCGCCTGTACTGCAACGGGATCGGGCTCTGGCACATCGACCTCACCGGGGACCAGCAGTCGCTCGCCGAGCAGTCGGCCATCAGGTCCCATGGGGGATCCGACGGCATTGACGACGACGATTGCCCCGACGGTCACTCCCGAGTCGAGCACGAGACTTGCCGTCCCGATGCCGCCACGCAGACCGCCGGCCCTGGCTCCGGTGCCGGCGCCGACGCTCCCTTCGTCCACCGCTGCGTCGGTGGCAGCGAGGTAGGCGGCTCGGCCCTCGTCCGGTCCGGGGTGGTGGCGCCACGCGCCGCCCCGGCCCAGGTCGAAGAGGATCGCTGACGGCACGATCGGCACGATCTGGCCGGGACCGCCGACGGGCCAGCCCCTCCCTTCGTCCGCCAGCGTCGACATCACGCCGTCCGCCGCGGACAGGCCGAAGGCGCTGCCCCCCGACAGCACGATCGCGTCGACCGCATCGACGAGATTGCGGGGGTCGAGCAGATCTGTCTCTCGCGTCCCCGGGCCTGCGCCGCGCACGTCGACGCCCCCGGTGGTCCCCACCGGGGGCGTGATGACGGTCGTGCCGGTCAGCCAGCCCTTCTCCTCACGGGTGGCGTGACCGACCTTGATGCCGGGGACATCGGTGATGGCGTTGTGGGCTCCGGGGCGCATGGCTCCAGCATGCACCCCGGCCGTGAGGTGGGGTTGACTGGAGCGATGACGACGAGCAGCGACCAGATCCGCGTCCTCGACGGCCACAACGACCTGCCGTGGCGTCACCGCGAGGTGGCCGGCTACGACCTCGACGCGTGCGACATCGCCCAGCCGCAGCCACACCTGCACACCGACCTGCCGCGCATGCGTGAGGGCGGTCTGGCCGCGCAGCTCTGGTCGGTCTGGGTGCCGTGCTCCATGGCGGGTGAGGACGCGGTCGCGGCGACGCACGAGCAGATCGACTTCGTGGGCGCGCTCTGCGATCGCTACGACGAGATGGTGGCGGCCCGCACCGCCGCGGACGTGCACGCCGCCTGGGGCGAAGGGAGGCACGCCGCCCTCATCGGGATGGAGGGCGGGCACTCGATCAACGGCTCGCTGGACCACCTGGCGAACTTCGCCGACCGCGGTGCGCGCTACATGACGTTGACGCACAACGACAACACGCCGTGGGCGGACTCGGCGACGGACGAGCGGGTCCACGGTGGCCTGACCGACTTCGGTCGCGAGGTCGTCACGCGGATGAACGACCTGGGTGTCGTGGTCGACCTCTCCCACGTGAGCGCCGAGACGATGCACTGCGCGCTCGACGCGACGCGGCTACCGGTGATGTTCAGCCACTCCGGCGCGCGGGCGATCTGCGACCACCCGCGCAATGTGCCGGACGACGTCCTCGAGCGGATCCCCGCCAACGGCGGGATCGTCATGGCCAATGTCGTGCCCAAGTTCGTCAACCAGGCACGAGCCGATGCCTCTCTCGGCCGGACCGACGTCGTCCCGGAGCCGGTCGCGACCATCGAGCACGTCGTGGCGCACTTCGAGCACCTGCGCGAGGTCGTGGGGATCGAGCACGTCGGCATCGGGGCCGACTACGACGGCGTCGACGAGACGCCCGTCGGGCTGGAGGACGTGGCGAGCTACCCGCGGCTGCTTGCCGCTCTGGGGGAGCGGGGTTGGTCCCGAGCCGACCTCGAGGCCCTCGCGCACGGCAACGTGCTGCGGGTCCTCGAGGCGACGCAGGTCTGATCCCGTCGAGACGGTTGCGGCGCAACCTCCTCAGGGATCGGGCTCGGTGCTCGTCAGGCGCGCACGTCGGGGAAGGGCCGGGGTGACGGCGGGACGTCACCGTGGACCGTCGAGCCCTTGATGGTGTCGCCGAGCAGGTTCTTCTTCATCGTCCGGGACAGTCCGTCGAGCTGCTTGTGGTACTTGCCCTTGGTGCGCTGGTCGATGAAGCCCGTGGCCTTCTCGACGTAGTCGTTCGCCTTGTCGGGGTTGTTCTTGGCCCACTGCCGCGCGCCCTCGGCGGCAGTGAGCATCAGGGCGGCGTTCTTGAACTTGGCCATGGTGGTCCTTCGGTCGGGAGCGTTCTTGCCAGTATCCAACGAAGGGGCGGCTCCCAGGATTCCTGCGAGCCGCCCCTTTCGTCCGATCACCTCAGTGCATGAGCACCGGAGCGCTGTCCTGCGGCTCCTCGTCGAGCAGATGGCTCTTCTCCTGCTTGCGCGGGAGGAAGGCCGCCACGACGAGCGTCGCGAGGCACATGAAGGCCGAGACCCAGTAGGTCGCGGCGAAGGCGTCAGCCATGTCCAGACGGACCGCGTGCATGAGCGCCTGGGCGCCGGCTGCCGGGTCACCTGCGTACTGACCGAGGATCTGCGCGACCTCGGGGAACTTCGCGAGCAGCTGCTGGATCGCGTTGGGGTCGGAGACCTTGGCGCTCTCCTCGCCGAAGGCCTGGGCCTGCCCGATGAGCGGGCGGCTCTCGAAGCCACGCGTCAGGACGACCGACGCGATGGCGACACCGAAGGAGCTGGCCACCTGCTGGGTGATGTTGAGCAGGGTCGAGCCACGGGCCACCTGGTGGGCGGTCAGTGCCTTGAGCGAGCTGGTCATCAGCGGCATCATCGTCGCGCCCATGCCCAGACCCATGACGAAGAGCGCCGGGATGACGAAGCCCCAGTAGCTGGAATCGGCCGAGAGCTGGGTGAAGGCGAACATGCCGCCCGTGATGAGGGCGATGCCGACCGGCACGATGCGGCCGACCGGGTACTTGTCGACGAGCATGCCGGCGATCGGCATGGTGATCAGCGCGCCGAGACCCTGCGGGATCATCAGCACGCCCGCCATGGTCGTGCTCTCACCGCGCACCTGCTGGAAGTAGGTCGGCATGAGCAGCAGGCCGCCGAAGAAGGCTGCGGCGAAGAGGAACATCGTCAGGGCCGCGACGGAGAACTGACGGTTGGCGAGCAGGCGCAGGTCGAGCAACGGGTGCTTGGGCCGCATCGACCAGAAGCCGAAGGCGATGATCAGGGCGAGACCAGCGAGGGCCGTGCCGTAGACCTTGGGGGAGTTGATGGTGCCAGCCTCGGGGATCGAGGAGACCCCGTAGAGGAAGAGGGCAAGACCGGGCGACATGAGCAGCAGGCCGACGACGTCCAGCGACTCGCTGGGGTGCGTGTCGTCCTTGGGCAGGACGAGGGCCGCGTAGACGAACGCAGCGAGGCCGATCGGCAGGTTGATCAGGAAGATCCACGTCCAGCTCGGACGACCCAGCCAGTGGGCGTTGTCGATGAGCCAGCCACCGAGGATCGGGCCACCGATGGGGCCGAGCAGCATCGGGACCCCGAGGATCGCCATGAGCCGACCGATGCGCTGCGGGCCTGCTGCACGGGTCATGATCGTCATGCCGAGCGGCATGAGCATGCCGCCACCGAGTCCCTGGAGCACCCGGGCGCCGATGAGCATCTGGATCGTGGGGGCGAAGGCACACAGCACGGAGCCGGCCACGAAGAAGGCCACCGCCGCGAGGTAGAGGCGCTTGGTGCCGAAGCGGTCGGCCGCCCAGCCCGTCAGCGGGATGACGGTCGCCAGCGCGAGTGTGTAGGCCGTGACGGTCCACGCGACGGTGGAGTACTGCAGCGGCTCGGGGCCCGTCGCCAGGTCCGTCTGGAAGTGGGGGAGGGCGACATTGACGACGGTGATGTCGAGGATCGACATGATGGCGCCGAGGACGACGACGCCGGCCACCTTGAGCACGGCGGCGTCGATCTTTTCCGGATACTCCTGTGGCGGGGAGTCGTGGACGGTCGTGGACACAGGAGTCTCCTGAGAGGGTTTGCGAAGGGGGTGACGGCAGCCTCGTCGCCACCCGGGCCGAGCGAAAAGATGCATGCATCGGCCAAGCAAGTATGCGCCCTCCCACCTCGAGGACCAAGCCCTTTAGGCTGGGCGCGTGAATGAGATCGAGATCGGCCGAGGCAAGCGTGGCCGCAGGGCCTACTCCTTCGACGACATCGCGGTGCTGCCGAGCCGGCGCACGCGCGACCCCGAGGAGGTCTCACTCGACTGGCAGATCGACGCCTACCACTTCGAGATGCCCGTCCTGGCGGCACCGATGGACTCGGTGATGTCGCCGACGACGGCCGTCGCCTTCGGCGAGGCCGGCGGCCTGCCGGTCCTCGACCTCGAGGGCCTGTGGACGCGTTACGCCGACCCGGAGCTCCTCCTCGCGGAGATCGCCTCCCTCGACCCCGTCGTGGCGACCGTCCGCATGCAGGAGATCTACGCCGCACCGATCCAGCCCGAGCTGATCACCGAGCGGCTGCGTGCGTTGCGCGCCGCCGGCGTGACCGTCGCCGGTGCCCTCAGCCCGCAGAACACCCAGCAGCACTGGAAGACCGTCGTCGACGCGGGAGTCGATCTCTTCGTCATCCGCGGGACGACGGTCTCCGCCGAGCACGTGAGCAGCCGCAGCGAGCCGCTGAACCTCAAGCGCTTCATCTACGAGCTCGACGTCCCGGTCATCGTCGGTGGCACTGCCGGCTACACCTCTGCCCTGCACCTGATGCGCACGGGCGCAGCGGGCGTCCTCGTCGGCTTCGGTGGGGGAGCCGCGCACACGACTCGTCAGACCCTGGGCATCCACGCCCCGATGGCCAGCGCCGTCGCCGATGTCGCCGCCGCCCGTCGCGACTACCTCGACGAGTCCGGTGGGCGCTATGTCCACGTCATCGCCGATGGTGGCCTCGGCACCAGCGGTGACATCGTCAAGGCCATCGCCTGCGGCGCCGACGCCGTCATGCTCGGTGCCGCGCTCGCGCGGGCTGCGGACGCACCCGGTCGTGGCTACCACTGGGGCCCCGAGGCCCACCACCCCGAGCTGCCCCGCGGCTCTCGCGTCGAGGTCGGTTCGGTCGCGCCGCTGCAGGAGGTCCTCTTCGGCCCGAGCAAGGTGGCCGACGGCTCGACCAACCTCATCGGGGCCCTGCGCCGGGCGATGGCGACGACCGGGTACACCGAGGTCAAGGAGCTGCAGCGCATCGAGGTCGTCGTCGCGCCGCATCAACCCAGCTGACCGTCGAGGTTCGCCGGCGCCCGCTCCTCCTCAGCGGGCGGAGCAACGGTGTGGCGTCTCGCACCTAGAGCGCCTCTGGCGCCGAGGTGATCACCCGGTTACCTTTGAGTAATGACCTCGGAGATCATTGCTGACCCAGAGCTGGACCCCACGGCCACCTACGCGGTCGACCCCGGGCGGGCCCGGCGCTTTGCCAGCCGCGTGGTCGCCTCGCCGACGGCCGAGACCTTCACGCGGATCTCGCCGCTGACCGGCGGTCCGATCGCGGCCCTGCCGCTGTCACGCGCTGACGACGTGACGCGCGCGGTCGCCGCCGCACGTGCCGCCCAGGTCCGGTGGGCCGCCACGTCCTTCGACGAGCGCCGCCGGATCATGCTGCGCTTCCACGACCTCGTGCTGGCCAAGCAGGTCGAGCTGCTCGACCTGGTGCAGATCGAGTCGGGCAAGGTACGCAAGCAGGCCTTCGAGGAGGTCCTCGACACCGCCCTCGCGGCCCGCTACTACGCCCGTACCGCCGAGGGGCACCTCAAGCCGCGCCGGGTCGCCGGCGCCTACCCGGTGCTGACGCAGACGCGCGTCCAGCACCATCCCAAGGGCGTCGTGGGCATCGTCTCCCCGTGGAACTACCCCCTGAGCCTGGCGATCACCGACGCGTTGCCCGCGCTGATGGCCGGCAACGCCGTCGTCCTACGTCCCGACCAGCAGGGTTCCGTCACCGCGCTCGCCGGCGTCGAGCTGCTGCGCGAGGCCGGCCTCCCCGAGGGTGTCTTCCAGGTCGTGCTCGGAGCGGGCAGCGAGGCTGGCCAAGCGGTCGTCGACCAGACCGACTACGTCTGCTACACCGGCTCGACCCCCACGGGTCGTCGGGTCGCCCAGTCGGCCGCCGCGCGGCTGGTCTCCTTCAGCATGGAGCTCGGCGGCAAGAACTCCGTCTACATCGCCGACGACGCGGACCTCGGCCGAGCGGTCGAGGGGGCCGTGCGGGCGTGCTTCTCCAGCGCCGGGCAGCTGTGCATCTCCACCGAGCGGGTCGTCGTCCACGAGGCGATCGCCGACGAGTTCATCCCGCGGTTCCTGGCCGCAGTCGAGGCGATGACCCTCGGCACGGCTCTCGAGTACGGCTACGACATGGGGTCCCTGGTCAGCCAGTCCCAGCTCGACACCGTCACCGCGCACGTCGAGGACGCCAAGGCCAAGGGCGCCACGGTGCTCACCGGTGGCCGGCACCGCCCCGAGATCGGTCGCTTCGTCTTCGAGCCGACGGTCCTCGAGGGCGTCACCGCGGCCATGACCTGCCGCGACGAGGAGACCTTCGGGCCGCTCGTGTCGATCTACCGCGTCGCCGACGACAACGCCGCGATCTCGCTCGTCAACGACACCCAGTACGGCCTGAACTCGTCGGTGTGGACCCGCGACGTGCACCGAGGCCGACAGATCGCGGCCCGGATCCAGACCGGGACCGTCAACATCAACGAGTGCTATGCGGCCGCATGGGCGTCGATGGGCGCGCCGATGGGTGGGATGAAGGACTCCGGCATGGGTCGCCGTCACGGTGCCGAGGGCATCCTGAAGTACACCGAGTCGCAGACCGTCGCCGCTCAGTACCTCGTGCCGATCGCACCGGCCTTCGGGATGAGCGACAAGGCGCACGCCACGGCACTGACACTGGGCCTGCGGGCCATGAAGATTGTAGGTATGAAGTGAACGACAACCAGGCGGTCGACACCACCGTCGACACCGACGTCCTCGTCATCGGCTCCGGCTTCGGCGGCTCCGTCGCCGCACTTCGCCTGTCGGAGAAGGGCTATCGCGTCACCGTCCTCGAGGCCGGGCGACGCTTCGCGGACTCCGAGTTCGCCGAGACCAGCTGGGACCTGAAGAACTTCCTGTGGGCGCCCAAGCTCGGGTGCTACGGGATCCAGCGCATCCACCTGCTCAAGGACGTCATGGTCCTGGCCGGTGCAGGCGTCGGCGGAGGCTCGCTCAACTACGCCAACACCCTCTACGTCCCGCCGGAGGTCTTCTTCAAGGACCGGCAGTGGGGGCACATCACCGACTGGCAGGCCGAGCTGCTGCCGCACTACGACATGGCCAGCACGATGCTCGGTGTCGTCACCAACCCGTGCGAGTCGGTCGTCGAGGACGCCATGCGCGACGCGGCCGCCGAGATGGGCGTGTCCGAGACCTTCCGCAAGACGCCCGTCGGGGTGCTCTTCGGTCAGGACGACTCGGCCCAGGAGCAGGGTCGCACCATCGAGGACCCCTACTTCGGTGGCGCCGGCCCCACGCGGACCACGTGCACCGAGTGCGGCAACTGCATGGTCGGGTGCCGCGTCGGTGCCAAGAACACGCTCGTCAAGAACTACCTCGCCCTCGCCGAGGGCCTGGGCACCCAGATCGTGCCGATGCGCACTGTCACCAGGGTCGGCGTCGTCCCGGGCACCGAGGGGCCCGACGAGGTCTACCGCGTGCGCCACGAGGCCACGGATGCACTGGGGGACAAGAGCGCTCGCGTCACCACGGCACGCAAGGTGATCGTCGCCGCCGGGACCTGGGGTACGCAGAACCTCCTTCACGCGATGAAGGCCGACGGTGAGCTGGCTGGGATCAGCGACCGGCTCGGTGAGCTGACCCGCACCAACTCCGAGGCCCTCGTGGGCGCGCTCGCCACGACGCCGCCCGAGGGTGACGACGACCTGACCAAGGGGGTGGCCATCACCTCCTCCTTCCACCCCGACTCGTCCACCCACATCGAGAACGTCCGGTACGGCAGGGGCTCGGACGCGATGGGCATGCTCACCACGCTGCTCGCGCCGCCGAGGACGGGCCGGACCCCGCGCTTCGTCAAGCTCATGCTCGACCTGCCGCGCAACCTCCCCGCGCTCAAGGCATGGTTCCCCCCGGGCACCCACTTCGCCGACAGCACGGTCATCGGCCTGGTGATGCAGTCCCTGGACAACTCGCTGACGACGTCCTTGACGCAGGGTCGTGGCGGTCGTCGCCGGCTCACCTCCACGCAGGGCCACGGTGAGAAGAACCCGACCTACATCAAGGCCGGGCACGAGGGCGTCAAGGTCCTCGCCGACAAGCTCTCGGCGCGGCTCGGTCAGCCCTTCTACCCGGGTGGCACGTGGAGCGAGGCCTTCGACATCCCGCTCACCGCGCACTTCCTCGGGGGCGCCGCGATCAGTGACTCGCCCGCCACGGGCGTCATCGACCCCTACCAGCGGCTGTGGGGTCACCCCGGCATCAGCGTGGTCGACGGGTCGGCCGTCTCGGCCAACCTCGGTGTCAACCCGTCGCTGACGATCACGGCGCAGTCGGAGCGGGCCTTCTCGATGTGGCCCAACACCGGCGACACCGACGCGCGACCGGCGCAGGGCGACGCCTACCGTCGGGTCGAGCCGATCGCGGCGCGTCGACCGGCCGTGCGCGAGTTCACCCACACCAGCTCCACGGTGTCCCTGCCCACCCCCGCCGTCCGCCAAGGGGTGTCCTGACCCTCCAGCGTGCTCGCGTAGCCTGAGTGGGTGCTCCGGACCGCCCTTCGACCCCGCTTCCTGGGGCTGCTCGTGGTGGCCCTCGTCGTCGCGGCCGTCGGGATCATCGCTGGTCGCTGGCAGTGGTCCGTGGCCCATGACGTGGCGCGCGCCGACGCGGTGCGTACGGTCCAGGAGCGCCCGGTGCGTCCGCTCGCCGACGTGGTCGCGCCCCACGAAGCCTTCCCCGACGAGGGGTCGGGCCAGCAGGTGTCGACCCGCGGCGAGTACACCGGTGACCCGCTGCTGGTGGTCAACCGTCGTTTCGACGACGCCAAGGTCAGCTGGGTGCTCGACCGCTTCGTCGTCGAGCGGACTGGAGCCAACCTCGCGGTCGTCCGCGGGTGGATCCCCGCGGGGGAGGACCCCCCTTCGGCCCCGAGCGGAACCGTCGACCTCGTCGGCTCCTTGGCGCCACCGGAGGCTCCTGATCAGTCGGGCGGCTCCGCAGACGGCGAGCTGACCTCGGTCGACATCGCCCAGCTGGTCAATGCGTGGGACGGCGACATCTACAACGGCTTCGTCTTCGCGATCAGCGAGGACGGCTCCGCGTCCGCCACCGGGCTCGAGCGGGTCCCGCCGCCGCTGCCGGACACCTCGCTGCAGTTCCGCAATGTCATGTACGCGGGGCAGTGGTGGTTGTTCGCGGCCTTCGCGCTGTGGATGTGGGTCAAGATGGTGCGCCAGGCCGCGCGCGCCGACGACGACGAGGCGGATGCATCCGCCACGATGATGAAGGAGAGCACGTGAGCAACGAGACAACGGGTGCGACGACCGCCGACCCGAGGGCGATCGCGACCGCACTGCGCGTGTTTCGCGTGACCGCGATCCTCGCGGGTCTGGCGATGTTCGTCCTCATCCTCGAGATGGTCCTCAAGTACGGCATGGACAACGAGGCGCTGACGTGGTGGTCGCCGGTGCACGGTCTGATCTTCATGGCCTTCGCCGTCGCCACCGCCAACCTCGGCTTCAAGATCGGCTGGCCCGTGGGCCGGATGATCCTCACGATCCTGCTCGCGTGCGTCCCCTTCGTCGCCTTCGTCGAGGAGCGCCGCGTCGTCCGCGAGGTCTCCCCGCTCACCACCTGACCGGTCGCGTACCTACTGACCATTCGTCTGCATTGCCCTATGGCAATGCGGACGAAGCGTGCATTGCCATAGGGCAATGCAGAGTGGCGGACGGGGCGAAGGGGGAGTGGCTGGGTCCCGGTAGCCTGTGCGGGTGACGGATTCGCTCAAGACCTCCCCGGTTCTCGTCGTCGACTACGGCGCCCAGTACGCCCAGCTCATCGCCCGACGGGTGCGTGAGGCCAAGATCTACAGCGAGGTCGTGCCGCACACGATGTCGGTGGCCGACATCCTCGCCAAGGAGCCGGCCGCGGTGATCCTCTCCGGCGGCCCCTCTTCGGTGTACGCGGACGACGCCCCCGAGCTCGACGTCGCCCTGCTGGAGGCCGGGATCCCGGTCTTCGGCATGTGCTACGGCTTCCAGGCGATGGTCCAGGCCCTCGGCGGCACCGTCGATCGGACCGGTCTGCGCGAGTACGGCTCGACCCGTGCGGAGGTCAGCGACCGGGAGTCCACCCTCTTCAACGGCCAGCCCGCCGAGCAGTCGGTGTGGATGAGCCACGGCGACTCCGTCACCGAGGCGCCCGAGGGCATGCGGGTCACCGCGAGCACGTCCGGTGCGCCGGTCGCCGCCTTCGAGGACGACGAGCGTCGCCTCTACGGTGTGCAGTGGCACCCGGAGGTGCTGCACTCGACCTTCGGCCAGCCCGTGCTGGAGAACTTCCTCGTCCGCGGCGCCGGGCTCACCCCCGACTGGACCGCTGACAATGTCATCGACGAGCAGGTCGCCCTCATCAAGGAGACCGTCGGCCAGGACCGGGTCCTGTGCGGCCTGTCCGGTGGCGTCGACTCCTCTGTCGCCGCGGCGCTCGTGCAGCGCGCCGTCGGGGAGCAGCTCACCTGCGTCTTCGTCGACCACGGTCTGCTGCGTCATGGTGAGGCCGAGCAGGTCGAGCAGGACTTCGTCGCGGCCACCGGCGTCAAGCTCGTCGTCGTCGATGCCAAGGAGCAGTTCCTCGGGGCGCTCGCGGGCGTGACCGACCCGGAGGACAAGCGCAAGATCATCGGCCGTGAGTTCATCCGCGTCTTCGAGCAGGCGGCCCGCGATGTCGTCGGCAGCGGCGACGACCAGCACCCGGTCAAGTGGCTCGTGCAGGGCACGCTCTACCCGGACGTCGTCGAGTCCGGCGGTGGCACCGGCGCGGCCAACATCAAGTCGCACCACAACGTGGGCGGCCTGCCCGACGACCTGCAGTTCAAGCTCATCGAGCCGTTGCGCGCCCTCTTCAAGGACGAGGTGCGTGAGGTCGGTCGTGAGCTCGGCGTCCCCGACGAGATCGTCGACCGCCAGCCCTTCCCCGGCCCGGGGCTGGGCATCCGGATCATTGGTGAGGTCAACGAGACCAACCTCGACATCCTGCGCCGGGCAGACGCGATCGCGCGCGAGGAGCTCACCGCAGCCGGCCTGGACAAGGAGATCTGGCAGTGCCCGGTCGTCCTGCTCGCCGGCGTCCGCTCGGTGGGTGTCCAGGGGGACGGCCGCACCTACGGTCACCCGATCGTGCTGCGCCCCGTCTCGTCCGAGGACGCGATGACCGCTGACTGGACCCGCGTGCCGGGCGACGTCCTCGCGCAGATCTCGGGTCGCATCACCAACGAGGTCGAAGAGGTCAACCGCGTGGTGCTCGACGTGACGAGCAAGCCGCCGGGCACCATCGAGTGGGAGTGAGCGAAGGGGGCCCGCGGGCCCCCTTCGTCATGGGTGCGGACTGCTCAGCTGAGCAGGATCGGGCCGAGCGAGCAGCCGCAGACGATCAGGATCACGATCGCGACGATCGCGATCATCACCCCGAGCCCCTTGCGGGACTGCTTGTCGTGGCCGATGGAGCCGGTCGTGAACTGGTGCCACGGCACGGCGTAGGAGCCGGGGATCGTCTGCCCCTCGCGGATGTCGAGGCCCATCGCCGCCTGACCGTACTGCCGCATCCACTGGGCGTGCACGTCGACGCGGTGCTGGCCGGGGCGAAGGGGGTAGAAGTTGGCCCCGAAGGCCGCCGGGACGGGGTGGCCGTCGATCTTGACCGTGGGCGTCAGACCGGTGGTGAAGGCGTTGCCCTGCAGGGTGAGCATCAGGGCGCCGTGTCCGGCGGGCGGCTGCATCATCGCCGCCTGGGGCCCGGAGACCGGCATGACCTGCTGGGGCTGCTGGTACTGCTGCGGGCCACCCTGCTGGTACTGCTGCGGGCCACCCTGCTGAGGGTGCTGAGGGCCACCCGGCTGAGGGGAGTGGAGCGGCTGTCCGGGCGGCGGTGGGATGCTCGTCATGCACCGAAGGCTAATGACTACTCTGGCCGGGTGACTGGCAACCTGACGATGCGCACGCTCGAGTGGCTCCTGCGACGGGTTGTCGTGGGACCGCCCCTTCGTGCCTATCTGCGCCTGCGGGTCGAGGGGGCCGAGCACATCCCGACCACCGGGCCGGTCATCATCGCCAGCAACCACCTCAGCTTCGTCGACTCGATGGTCATCCCGCTCGCCGCGGGCCGCAAGGTCGGGTTCCTCGGCAAGGCCGAGTACGTGCAGGGCACCGGCGTCTCCGGCTGGTTCGGACGACTGTGGTTCGGCGAGTTCGGCGGGATGATCCCGGTGGATCGCTCCGACGCGCGCGCTGCGGCCCGCTCCCTGGAGCTGGCCGAGGAGCACCTGGCGCGTGGGGGGGCCTTCGGGATCTACCCCGAGGGCACCCGCAGCCGGGACGGTCGCCTCCACAAGGGCCGCACCGGCGTCGGCCGGCTCGCCCTGGCCAGCGGCGCCCCGGTGATCCCGTGTGCCCTTGTGGGGACCGACAAGGCCCAGCCGGTCGATGCCCGCGGGTTGCGACCTCACCGCGTCACCGTGCGATTCGCCCCACCCATCGACGTCGCCGCCCTCGAGGCGCAGTTCGTCAAGGCACGACTGCTGCGGGCCGTCACCGATGAGGTGATGGATGCGATCGCCGAGCGCTCGCCCCAGACGCGATCCGACGAGTACGCCAACCGACCCGACGCGGCCTGAGCGAGCGCGTCGGGCACGACCTGCCGTGAGGGCTGGGTACGCTGGCGCGGTGCTGAAGACCACTGTCGCCGCCCTCGCCGGCAAGGCCGCCCGCCGCGCCGCCCGCCTCAGAGGCGGTGGCACCGGAGGATCCGCGCTGCCAGGCTTGGTCGCGGAGAAGATCGACCCGGGCTTCCTCTCCCACGCGCTCGCTGATGTCCGCGGTGGGATCGTCGTGGTCTCCGGGACCAACGGCAAGACGACGACGACCAAGATGCTCGTCGCCGTGCTGCGTGCCCACGGCAAGACCGTCTTCACCAACCCGACGGGCAGCAACTTCACCCGCGGTGTCATCTCCTCGATGCTCAGCGAAAAGCTCCAGCGCGGTCGCCTGCAGGCCGACATCGCCGTCCTCGAGCTCGACGAGGCGCACGCACTGCACTTCGGTCGGGCGGTGGCTCCGACGCACGCGCTGCTGCTCAACGTCGCGCGGGACCAGCTGGACCGCTTCGCCGAGATCGACCACACGGCGGGCCTGCTCACCCAGCTCGCCGCCATGACGACCCGCGGGGTCGTGCTCAACCGGGACGACCCCTTCGTCAACCGGATCGCCACGACCCTCGCGCCCGGCGTCGACGTGAGCTGGTTCGGTCTGGACGCCGCCGCGGCGGATCGCCTCGGCGAGCTGTCGGAGCACGACTCCCGCGAGCAGGACGACTTCGTGCCCCCGGCCGCTGCCGAGCGCGACGGGCTCCTCACTCCCATCGACGAGCAGCAGCTGCAGATCACCTTCGGCGCAGAGGGCGAAGGGGGCCGGGTCGGCCCCGTCACGCTGCGCCAGCGCGGCCTCGCGGCGATGATCAACGCGACGGCCGCGACCTCGATGGCCAAGCACCTCCTCGGGAGCGGCTTCCGCGCCGATGCCACCGAGCAGGCACTGCGCACGGTGGCGCCCCCCTTCGGCCGGGGTGAGGTCGTGGACGCCGACGGGACACCGCTCGAGCTGGTGCTGGTCAAGAACCCCGCCGGCTTCACCGTCGCCCTCGGCACCTACGGCAGCACGCCCACCGCGACGATGATCGCGATCAACGACGACTACGCCGACGGGCGCGACGTCTCCTGGCTCTACGACGTGAGCTTCGAGTCCCTGCGCGAGCAGGGCGTGGCGCTCACCACCGGCGTGCGCGGCTGGGACATGGCCCTGCGCCTGCAGTACGACGACGTCCCGGTCGCGGCGACCGAGGTGGACCTGGGCCGGGCACTGGAGACCTTCCTGGCCGACCACCGCGACGAGCCCAAGCGGATCTTCTGCACCTACACGGCGATGCTCGCCCTGCGTCGGATGCTCGGCGAACGCTACGACCTGCCCGAGATGGGCGTCGACGCCCCCGACACGACCGGAGGCGCGGCATGAGCGATGCCGGCACGAGCACCCGCGACATCCCGATCCTCGGCGAGCCCTCGGGCTCAGCGCTGCCCGCCGACTCGGGCCACGAGGGCAAGGGCGAGATCCACCTCGTCCACCTCTACCCGCGCGAGATGAGCATCTACGGCGACCTCGGCAACACCCGCTGCCTGGCCGCTCGCATCCGACGGCACGGCTACGTGCCGGTCGTGCACCAGCACCACCCGGGTCAGCCCTTCCCCGAGCAGGCGCACCTCGTCGTCGGCGGGGGCGGTCAGGACTCGGGGCAGTCCAAGGTCGAGGACGACCTGGAGCGCATCGCCGACCGGCTGCGCGGGCTGGCCGCCGACGGGAGCGCGATGCTCATGATCTGCGGCATGTACCAGCTCTTCGGCAAGGCCTTCGTCACCGTGGAGGGCAAGACCCTGCCCGGGCTGGGCATCCTCGACGTCACGACCCGGGGCAACGAGCAGCGGATGATCGGCCCCGTCGTGCTGAGCACCGACCACGGTGACGTCGTCGGGTACGAGAACCACTCCGGCTCCACCCTGCTCGGGGCGGGGCAGGCCCCCTTCGGCACGGTGCGGCACGGCCAGGGCAACAACGGCAGCGACGGCACCGAGGGCGCCGTCACCGACCACGTCATCGGGTCCTACCTCCACGGCCCCGTCCTGCCCGCCAACCCGCTCCTCGCGGACGCGCTCATCGGCTGGGCCGCCGAGCAGGCGACCGGCGGCTTCGAGCCGGGCGACCTCGACGACGAGGTGGCGCGTCAGGCGCAGACCCGCCAGGTGCGACGCCTGCTCGGCTGAGCAGACCGGACTGATCAGGCAGGTGCCTCGGCGTCGGCCAGCTCCTCGGCGCTCGCCTTGGGCATGATGCTCCACGCCAGCCACCCGAGAGCCCCCAGCGGGATCTCCATGAGGTGGGTGAAGATCGAGAACAGGACGACGCCCGCCATGGCCGAGGCCGGGTCGGCGCCCCATGCCACGAGGGCTGCCGCGGTGCCCGTCTCGGTCACGCCGAGGCCGCCGGGCGTGACGCCGACGGCGGTGAGCAACCGGCCGATCGCGTAGGCCGCGAAGAGCTGACCGAAGGGCAGCTCGATGCCGGTCGTCTCGGTGCACAGCAGGAAGAGCACGTAGTACAGCCCGAAGAACCCGACCATCCCGAGCGTCATCTGCAGCCACCCGGTGCGCACGGTCTCTGCGGTGCGCTCGCGCATCCCGGTCAGGCCCCGCTCGACGGTGTCGTCGTGGCTGCGACGGACGAGGCGGATCAGACGATCGATGCCACGACCGAGCATGCGGGCCCCTGCGTCGGTGCCGATGGCCACGACGAAGAGCACGACGACGGCGGTGCCCGACAGCACCGCGGCCCACGCGGCCTCGCGCATCGCCGTCGGCAGATCGGTGGCACCCCAGGCCAGCCCCAGGACAGCGATGATCGGCAGCGCGACGCGCGTCAGGACATTCCACACCCCCGTCACCACCGCCATCGTGGTGACGCTCGCGGCGGAGAAGCCCCAGGACTTGGCGATGGAGTACGTGGCTGCCAGGCCGACGGCACCACCACCCGGCAGGAGGTTGGAGACCGAGGACCCGCAGACATTGAGGATCAGTGCCCGCGAGTGGGTCAGGCCGGGCATCGCGCCGGTCATGACGAAGGTGTAGCAGTACAGACCGGCCACGACGAGGCCGAGGAAGAGCGCCGCCTTCCACGCGGGGACGGTGCCCAGGACGTGGAAGACCTCGCTCCACGACGTCTTCGCGAAGTGGGGCAGTCCCCACCAGAGCATCGCGATCGCCAGGCCGAGCCCGAGGCAGATCTGCACACCCCGGACGACAGGGGAGGTCCGTTTCGGGTCAGCGGGCCCCGGCCCGGCGGGCACGGGCTCGGACGGTGCGGTCGTCACGACAGTCCTTCGAAGAGGTCGGTTCGGGCGGTGCCTGCGGGAGCGGTCGGATCGACGAACCACTCTCGGCCGAAGACGAGGTCGTAGAGCGGCCGGGGGATGCGCACGAGCATCCCGAGGGTGCGATCGCCGCCGTCGGTGTCAGCGGCCTGGCTGGCGTGCGCCCGCATCGCGGCGCGCTTGGCACCGGCGAAGCGCCGCACGTCGAAGCGGTGGGTGATGTCGGACGTCGCGGAGAAGGCCCGGTCGAAGCTGCTGCGGTCGAACTCAGGAGGGAAGCGGTAGACCATGGCGACGAGGTCGATGGCGCGGCAGATGAGATCACGCGGGACGGTCGCCCACAGCAGGCGCACGTCGAGGCCGCGCTCGTGAGCCAGCTCGGCGGCGCGCGCACCGACCTCGTGGACACGCACGTGGTCCCGGTGGCCGTAGCCGCCGTTCGGGTCGTAGGTCGTCAGCACGTCGGCGCACTCCTCGAGCAGCACGTCGGCCAGTGCTGATGCCGCCTCGTCCAGCGGCACGCGCACGAAGCGTCGGCCTCCCGGCGGGTCCGGCCGGACCTCGGGGCCGCTGCCGCTGTCGGCGTATCCGAGCTCGACGGTGCGAGCGACTCCGAGGGCGCGCGCACTGGCGGACAGCTCGCGGCTGCGGGTGGCGGCGAGGGCATCGCCCGTCCCGCCGTAGGCGGACTCGTCGGTCAGGCCCAGAGCGCCGTCCGTGGCGACCACGAGGACGACCCGGTGCCCGGCGGCGGCCGCGCGGGCCATCGTCCCGGCCGTGAGCAGTGCCTCGTCGTCCGGGTGTGCGTGGAAGACCACGAGGGTGCGGGCTGCGGAGTCCATCGGGTGAAACCTTGCCACACCTGTCCGTGGCACCCTTGGAGCCGTGAAGGTGGCCCTGCTCTCCGACTGCTACCCGCCGCGCACCGGCGGGATCGAGTCACAGGTCAGTGACCTTGCGGCTCAGCTCGTCGTGGCCGGTCACGAGGTCGAGGTCTTCACCGCGACAGCGGGGGGTCCGAGTGCCGGCGGTGAGCGCGTCCACCGGTTGAGCACGCCACTCTCGCTGGGGCTCCCGGTCAACCCGATGGCGCCGCCGCAGGTGCGGCGACTGCTCCTCGACGGAGACTTCGACGTGGCGCACGTGCACTTGGGCGTGGTCTCTCCCTTCGCCTGGGACATGGCGGGGGTCACGACGGGTCTGGGGCTGCCGACGGCGCTCACCTGGCACTGCGTGCTCGACCGGGCAGCGCGTCCTCTCGGGCCGGCCGTCCGCCGCTGGGTACAGCGGGGCGCCGTGCTCTCGGCCGTCTCCGGCTTTGCCGCGGAGGGCGTGCGCAAGGCAGCGAAGGGGGAGCCCGTCGCCGTACTTCCCAACGGCATCGACCCGAGCGCGTGGCGCGCGCCTGATCTCCCGACGCTGCCTGAGGAGGCGCGCCAGCGCGGCCAGATCCCCTCGCTGCCTGCCCTTCGAGATGCTCGCCCGCTGCGCGGACTCGCTCCTCAGGATCCGGAGGCGCGCCAGCGCCGTCTCGAAGGCACCCGACCCGTGCGGGTGGTGACGGCCTCGCGGCTGGCTCCGCGCAAGCGCGTCGGTGCCCTGCTCTCGGTCGTGGCCCGAGCCCACGAGCGGCTGGGGCCGGGCGCGATGACGGTGGACGTCTACGGTGAGGGGGCGCTGAGGCCATGGCTCGAAGCCCGGGTGGAGGCCCTGGGCCTGCGCGACGTGGTGCGCATGCCCGGTCGCGTGACGCGAGGCGAGCTCGCCCGGGAGTGGTCGCGCGCCGACCTGTACCTGTCGCCCACGCGGTTGGAGGCCTTCGGCATCGCGGCACTCGAGGCACGCACGGCGGGACTGCCGGTCATCGCACGCGGTGACTCGGGAGTGCGTGAGGTCGTGGCCGACGGCGTCTCGGGTCTGCTGGCCCGCGACGACGACGGGCTGACCGATGCCCTCGTTCGTCTCGTGGCTGACGAGACCCTGCGGAGGCGGATCGCCCTGCACAACCGGCAGACACCGCCGGCACAGACCTGGGATCGCGTCGTCGATCTGACCGTGGCCGAGTACCGACGGGCCGGCGCATGAGTGTCATCGTGGTGGCCGTGGGCCCCGCGGGCGAGGTCGGGCGCTGGCCCTTGGCGCACGGGCAGGACCCGGTGGACCTGCTGTCCGAGCACGGCTGGGTCGGGAGCCCGGTGCGGACCGAGCTCGTCGAGGGCCAGGTCGAGGTGCGCTATGACGTGGAGCCGCTCGCACCGGTCGTCGACGTGGTCGAGATCCCCGTCGGAGCAGCTGGCGCCCGGACTTTCCAGCGACTGGCGGCGTACGCGATCGTCGTCGACGAGGGGCGGCTGCTGCTGTCCCAGCTGGCCTCGTGGGTCGGCGGCGGCGCGGGGCTGTGGACGCTGCCCGGCGGAGGGATCGATCCGGGGGAGGCGCCACTCGACGGGGTCGTGCGCGAGGTCCATGAGGAGGCCGGTCAGCATGTCGTCGTCGACGCGCTCGTGCAGGTGCAGTCCCTGCACTGGATCGGGGATGTCGCGGCGGGGGATCGGCACGAGGACTTCCACGCGGTGCGGCTGATCCACTCGGCGACCTGCCCTGTCCCCACGCCCGCCCGCGTGGTGGAGGTCGACGGGTCCACGGCTGCTGCCGCGTGGGTCCCGTTGGGGGAGGTCGGTGACCTGGCGCTGTCCGACATGGTGCGTCTGGCCTGGCCGCATGTACCAGGTGGGGACTCCTACCCGGTGTAGGAGTCGGCGCTGGCGGTCGCCTAGGCTGCCGGGCATGTCAGCCCTGCACATCGTCCTTTACAGCCTGCACATGATCGCCATGCTCGCGATCATCGCCGGACCCTTCGTCGCCGGTCGTGGACACCTCATCCAGGTGTGGGGCGCGCGCATCCAGCTGCTGCTCGGTCTCGGTCTCACCGGTCTGGCCGAGGCCGGCGACGACCCGGTCAACCACGCCAAGATCGGCACCAAGCTCGTCGTCATGATCGCGGTCCTGGCCTGCGCCGAGATCGGCAACGCCAAGAGCAAGCGCGGGGAGAACGGCAAGACCCTCGCCCTGGTCGCCGCCGCTCTGGCGGTCGTCAACGCGGTCATCGCCTTCGCCTGGTGACCTCTCGCGGGCGAGTCACACCCGCACCCCACCGCGTGTCGTACTGCGGTTCGCCCGTGAATGGCCGCTTGTCGCCCAACTCCTCGTCAGGCGATGAGTGAGCTGCAGTACGACACGCGTTGTCGGGTCACCCAGGCGATGACCTCGCGGACCCAGTCGGGTCGGAACATCACGTGCTCCCACGCGAAGTGGAGCACGATCCACCCGGCCAGCGTCATCTCGTTGTGCCGCCAGGAGTCACGCCGGACGTCCTCGCGGGTCCTGTGGAACTCCAGGCTGTCGGCCTCGAGGGCGATCCGGGTGTCGGGGTTGCCGACGTCGGCGTGCAGCACGCGCCCGTCACGCAGTCGGATCGGCACCTGCGGCACCCAGTGGCGGTCGGCGGCCTCGATGGCCGCAGCCCTCAAGCCCGACTCGAAGGGGTTGGCCGCCTCCGCGCTCGCCAGCTCCAGGACCCGACGCGCGGCCGTCCGCCCCGTCCGGGGAAGCACGACCGCGGCGAGCTCCTCGGCCGTCACCGCGCCCGAGCGCAGTGCCGAGTCGGCCACGGCCAGCCCCTCCGCCAGCGGCAGGTCCCTGGCGCAGTCGATGACGGTGCGCAGCGGCTTCGTCGCGCGCAGCCCGACGTCGCCCGCGGCCAGGGTGCGGAACCGCAGGGCCACGTCGTCAGGCACCGGGATGCGCCGCGACCGGGGGGCGACCAGCTCGGGAGGGTCAGGGGCGTGCAGCACGCCCCATCCGTGGTGCAGGGCCGCGCTCCGATGGCTCAGGTGTGCCCCGAGCTGCGCCGCGCGAGCGGGCACCCCGTCGAGCGGCAGGCCGTAGACGCCGCGCCGGTGCCGAGCCACGAGCCCGGCCGTCAGCGCAGCGTCGAGCGTCGCCTGCGTCGTGGTCTCGAGCAGCTCGGCAAGCGTGGCCGAGCCGCCGTGCTGGGCGACGATGAGGGGGACGACTGACATCCCCACACACTGGCGCAGCCGGCCCGAGCGGCCGCCAGCTTTTCCACAGCACGGTGTCGTACTGCAGTTCGTCGCGCCGGGGCCGGCTCAGGCCCGTGCTCTCGTCACCGGGAGCGCGAACCGCAGTACGACACGCGCCTCCCTCAGGAGACGAGGATGAGCTTGCCCGTCGTGGCACGCCCTTCGAGCGCCCGGTAGGCCTCGGCAGCGTCGGCGAAGGAGTACCGGCCGCCGATGGCGATGTCGAGCCGCCCGCTGGAGATGTCGTCGAAGAGCTCTCGCCCGCGCATCATCAGCTCCTCCCGCTCGCTGATGTAGTGGGCCAAGGACGGGCGGGTGACGAAGAGGGACCCGCCGGCGTTGAGCCGCTGCAGGTCGAAGGGGGGTACCTGCCCCGACGCCCCGCCGAAGAGCACGAGGGTGCCGCGGGGACGCAGCGAGGACAGGGACGCGTCGAAGGTTGCCTTGCCCACGCCGTCATAGGCGACGTCGACTCCCTTCGGGGCGCCGAGCCGCTTGGCCGCAGCCTTGATCTCGCCGGCCAGGTCGTCGGTCTCGGAGTAGTTGATCAGCTCGGAGGCGCCGCGCGAGCGCGCGATCTCGAGCTTGGCGTGGGATCCGGCGGTCGCGATGACCGTGCCACCACGGGAGGTGATCATCTGGGTGAGCAGCTGGCCGACACCGCCGGCGGCTGCGTGCACGAGGGCGACCGTGCCCTCCCCGACGGGGTAGCAGCCCGTGACGAGCGAGTGCGCGGTCATGCCCTGCAGCACTGCGGCGCAGGCGGTCTCGAGGTCGACATCGTCAGGGACGGGCACGAGCCGGGCGGAGTCGGCGATGACGAGACCGGCGTGCAGCCCGTCGACCATCGACCACGCGACCCGGTCGCCGACGGACACCAGGGCGTCCTCTCCGACGGCGCGCACCGTCCCGGCCGCCTCGAAGCCCTGGACGTAGGGAGGAGACATGCGATAGATCCCCTCGCGCTTGTACGCGTCGACGAAGTTGACGCCCCCGGCGGCGACCTCGACGAGCGCCTCTCCGGGACCCGGATCCGGCACCTCGCGCTCCTCGAGCGCGAGGACCTCGGGCCCTCCGTGGCGGGTGACGACGAGCGCAGTGGTGGTGGTCATGCGGCCACCCTAGGGCCCGCTCCCTGAGGAGGCGCCAGCACCGTCTCGAAGGATCACAGCGAGGCGATGACCTCGTCGAGCATGGTCTCGGTCAGCTTGCCGGTGAAGGTGTTCTGCTGGCTCACGTGGTAGCAGCCGACCAGGGCGACCTCGCGGCCGTCGGGCGTTCGGAGCGTGGCCCGCGCACCGTGCCCGAACTTCGGCTTGGGTCGTGGCACCTCCCAGCCTGCGTGGCGCACCCCGGCGATCGTCGCGTCCCACCCGATGGAGCCCAGGCACATGATCGACCGGACGAAGGGAGCGCTCCTCGCCAGGTCGGCATCGAGCCACGGCGCGCAGGTCTGCTTCTCGAGCGTCGTCGGCTTGTTCTGCGGCGGGGCACAGCGCACGGGTGCGACGATCCGCACACCATCGAGCGTGAGCCCGTCCCCGGCGGCCCAGGACTCCGGCTGGCTCGCGTAGCCGGCCCGGTGCAGTGCGGCGTAGAGCCAGTCGCCCGACCGGTCGCCGGTGAAATTGCGTCCCGTCCGGTTGGCGCCGTGGGCGGCGGGCGCGAGACCGACGACGAGCACCGGCGCATCCGGTGGGCCGAGCGTCGGCACGGGCCGTCCCCAGTAGGGCTGGTCGCTGAAGGCCGCGCGCTTGGTCAGCGCGACCTCCTCGCGCCAGGCCACCAGGCGCGGGCACGCACGGCAGACCGAGATGCGAGCGTCCAGCCCGTCCTGCCCGACGGCTCCCTTCGCCAGTCGTCGGACCTGGGCGGCGGTCCTGGCGACGGGGGTCTCGGGGGTCGCGAGGTCATCGGGCCAGCCGGTCCCGGGGAGCACGGGCGAGACGAAGGGAGCACCCGTCACCGGATGGGGGAGGAGGACTGGCTCAGGCACCTGCTCACCATAGACATCTGCCAGTGTGGAGCGATGGCGATCGACGAGGCACTCGCGGACAGGATCCGAACGGCCCTCTTCGACCGCGGCATCGAGTGGGAGGAGCGTCGCATGTTCGGGGCGCTGATCTTCATGGTCGGTGGCTCCATCCTCATGGGTGTTCGCGGCGGTGGCGGCCTGCTCGTGCGGGTCGACCCGGCGGAGAGTGAGCGACTGCTTGAGCAGGCGGGTCGCTACTACGCCCAGGTCGCGCTCATGGGTGCCAAGGACATGGGGCCGAGCTGGCTCGACGTCTCGCCCGATGCCGTCGAGGACGAGTCAGGCCTGGCCCACTGGATCGACGCCTGCCTCCGTCGCGCCTCCTGATCCGCCCCCCTGATCCGCGCCCCCTGACCCGAGTGCGCCCGGGACACGCGGCCGGACACGAGGGTGACTAGGTGGATTCGGGGTCCGGGGGAGGCTCAGCACCCTCGGCCTCGTCGCGGTCGGCCCACTCGAGCAGCGGGCTCAGGTCGTGCGCCACGTCGTCGATGCCCGCGTGCAGATCACCGAGCTCGGCGAAGCGCTGCGGCACCGTCGCCATCGTGCAGTCCCGCGGCTCGACGTCGGCTACCTCCGCCCAGGTGATCGGTGTCGACACGGTGCCAGCGGCGTTGCCCCGCACCGAGTAGGCGGCAGCAATCGTGTGGTCGCGAGCGTTCTGGTTGTAGTCGACGAAGACGGCCGCGGGGTCGCGGTCCTTGCGCCACCACGTCGTCGTCACCTCGTCGGGGGCCCGCCGCTCGACCTCGCGGGCGAAGGCGAGCGCCGCCCTTCGCACCTCGCCGAACTCCCACCGGGGCTCGCTGCGCACGTAGACGTGCAGCCCGGACCCGCCTGAGGTCTTGGGGAAGCCCACCACACCGAGCTCGTCGAGGACCTCGTGGACGACGCCGGCCACCCGCCGCACCCGGTCGAAGGGAGCATCCGGCATGGGGTCGAGGTCGATCCGCCACTCGTCGGGCCGGTCGACGTCGGCGCGGCGGACATTCCACGGGTGCAGCTCGACGGTGCTCATCTGCACCGCCCAGATGATCTGGGCCAGCTCGGTCGGGCACAGCTCGTCGGCGTGCAGGTCGTACCGGGGGAAGTGCAGGCGCACGGTCTCCACCCAGTCCGGCGCTCCCTTCGGCAGGCGCTTCTGGTGGACCTTGGCACCCTCGACCCCCTTGGGGAAGCGGTGCAGCATCGTCGGCCGCTCACGCAGTGCGCGCAGGATCCCGTCGCCGACGGACAGGTAGTACTGCGCGAGGTCGAGCTTGGTCTCGCCGCGCTCGGGGAAGTAGACCCGGTCGGGGGAGGAGATGCGCACATCCCTGCCGCCGACGTCGAGGTGGACGTCCTCACCGTGCTCGCCGCGTGCCATGCACCGACGGTACTCACTCCACGTTCCCCGAGGAGCCTGCGCAGCAAGCGTCTCGAGGGGTCACCCGATCCGGGCGCCCTCCGGTCGGTCGCTCGGCACGGTCGTCACCCAGTAGCGCCGCTTGCCGCTGCGCGAGTCCTCGTACTCGCCGCCGGCGCCCTCGATGGTCGCGCGGGAGGCGTCGTTGTCCTCGTCGCAGGTGATCAGGACGCGCTCCAGACCCATCTCGCCGGCCAGCTCCAGCACCTGGCGAAGGGCGGTCCTCGCGTGCCCCTGACGCCTCGCCGAGGGGCGGATCGAGTAGCCGACGTGCCCGCCCTGCTCGAGCAGGAAGTCGCTCAGCTCGTGGCGCAGCGCGATCGAGCCGAGGTACTCCTCGCCGTCGACGACCCACAGGAAGGTGCACGGCACGTGACCGTCCGGCCGTGGGGACTCGGGCAGCTCGTCGGCACGGCGCACCTGCACGAGCCGACGGAACTCGGTGGCGTCCTCGAGCCCTGCGCGCGTGAAGGTGTAGCCCGCGTAGCCGGTCGCCTCCTCGGCCGGGACCACCCAGACGCCGTCACCGTCGCGGTGCACGCCACCGAACTCGTCGTGCGCCTCCAGGTAGGAGGACTGGTAGCGGGGGTCGGGGCGCACGATCTGGGACATGGGGCCAGCCTAGATCCAGGGTCAGACGACCGGGTCGACCGGTGACGTGTACTCCCCCTCGGGGACCGGCGTGATCCGGTCGGGCGCCCGCAGGGTGCGCACGTCCCGGGAGAGCAGGGCGAGCAGGCTGGACAGCAGGATGAGCGCGGCACACCCGAGCAGGGCACGGTGGGCACCGAGGTGCACCGCGGCCGGGCCGGCGAGCAGCACCCCGACCGGCCCGAAGAGCATCGAGCCGAAGGCGTCGTACGAGGCGACCCGAGAGAGCGCCTCGGGCGGCACCTCGCGCTGCATCGTCGTCTGCCACAGCACCGTGAAGGTGTCCATGCCCAGGCCCATGACGAAACCGCCGAGCACGATGAGCGGA
Source organism: Janibacter sp. Soil728 (assembly GCF_001428305.1). Lineage (GTDB taxonomy): Bacteria > Actinomycetota > Actinomycetes > Actinomycetales > Dermatophilaceae > Janibacter. The sequence goes on from NZ_LMRZ01000004.1 coordinate 220,288, forward strand.
AGGGGGGCGCCCACACCGAGGAGCAGGTACGGCAGTGCGGTGAGCGAGGTGAGCAGCACCCCGAGCAGGATCGGTCGGCGTGGCCGGATCCGCAGGGCGATGACGACGCCGACGAGCATGCCGACCGCCTCGCCGGTGAGGATCGCCGACCAGGCTCCGGCGCCGCCGAGCTCGGCCTCGGCCACGACTGGTCCGAGGACGGTGTGCGCGCCCTGCCAGGCGAGGATCAGCAGGGCGAACTGTGCGACGACGACCCACAGCCACTGCCGTGAGGAGAACTCGACCCAGCCTTCGCGTAGCTCGGCCACGACGGAGGTCCCCCCTTCGCGTCCGGGGCGGGGCGTCGAGCCGATCCGCCAGGCGAAGGCCGCCGCCGCGCCATAGATCGCGGCGGCACCGACGAGGGCCCAGCCTGGCCCGATGAGCACGACGACGGCCCCGGCCGCGATGAGCCCACCGATGCGCGCGACATTGGCACCGACGGCGAGCAGGGCGTTGGCCGGCTGGAGGTGCCCGGCGGGCGCGACCTCGGGGATGATCCCCGACAGCACCGGCCAGACCACGGCGCCCGCGAGGCCGGTGAGCACGGCGAAGGCGCAGACCGCCGGGATCGGTGCCCACCCGACCAGGAGCATGGTGCCGATCCCGAGCCAGGCGAGCAGCGAGAGGCACTCGCCGGTGAACATCACGAAGCGGCGGGGATACCGGTCGGCCACGACACCACCGAGCAGCAGCCCGAGGACGTGCGGGATCGCCTCGGATGCGACGACGAGGGACAAGGTGCCGGCGTCGGCTCCCGGCAGCCCGAGGACTCCGAAGGCGAGCGCCACCGGCGCGAAGGCCAGTCCGAGCATCGACAGGGTGCGTGCGGCGAAGAGCGCGGCGAAGCGCCGCTCGCGCAGCAGGCTCAGGTCGTCGCGGATCGGGCTCACCGCGGCACGCTATCCGGACGAAGGGGGTGTCGGTCCCGCGACGTAGGCTGGTCGGCGACATGAGCAGCCTTTTCGACGACCTTCCCGATGCCCTCCCTGGTGACTGGAACCGGGAGGTGACCGACGCCGGTGTCCCCACCTGGGCGATGAGCGACGAGGGCCCGACCCGGGCCGCGCACAGCCGGCACCACGCTCCCGTCCAGCGCGACCCGGCGGAGCTGGTCGCCGGCCTCAACCCGGGCCAGCGCGAAGCGGTCCTGCACGCCGGCGGGCCGCTGCTCATCATCGCCGGCGCCGGCTCGGGCAAGACCCGGGTGCTCACCCACCGCATCGCCCACCTGCTCGGGGCGCGGGGCGTCCAGCCGGGCCAGATCCTGGCGATCACCTTCACCAACAAGGCCGCCGCCGAGATGCGCGAGCGGGTCGAGGACCTCGTCGGGCCTCGGGCCAAGGCCATGTGGGTGCTGACCTTCCACTCCGCGTGCGTGCGCATCCTGCGCCGCGAGGCCGGCAAGGTCGGGATGAAGAGCAGCTTCTCGATCTACGACGCAGCCGACAGCCAGCGCCTCGTCGCCATGGTCATGCGCGACCTGGACCTGGACCCCAAGCGCTACCCGCCGCGCTCCCTGGGCCATCGGATCAGCAACCTCAAGAACGAGCTGGTCGACGAGGAGGAGTTCGCCCGGCGCGCGGCGGTCGACGAGGACGCTCAGACCGGGGCCAGCCAGCAGGACCAGACGCTCGCGCAGGTCTACACCGAGTACCAGCGCCGGCTGCGACAGGCCAATGCGCTCGACTTCGACGACATCATCATGACGACGGTGCACATCCTGCAGGCCTTCCCCGACGTCGCCGAGCACTATCGCCGTCGCTTCCGCCACGTGCTCGTCGACGAGTACCAGGACACCAACCACGCGCAGTACATGCTCGTGCGTGAGCTGGTGGGTGGCGACAAGGACGCGGCCCGGTCGGCGCACTCCGTCGAGCCGAGCGAGCTGGTCGTCGTCGGTGACGCCGACCAGTCGATCTACGCCTTCCGCGGCGCCTCGATCCGCAACATCGTCGAGTTCGAGGAGGACTACCCGGACGCCCGAACCATCCTCCTCGAGCAAAATTACCGCTCGACCCAGACGATCCTCACCGCCGCCAACGCGGTCATCGAGCGCAATGAGTCCCGTCGCAAGAAAAACCTGTGGACCGACGCCGGGGCCGGCGAGCAGATCGTCGGCTACGTCGGCGACAACGAGCACGACGAGGCCTCCTTCATCGCCAAGACCATCGACGAGCTGCACGACGAGCACGGGGTGCGTCCCGGCGATGTCGCGGTCTTCTACCGGACCAATGCGCAGTCCCGCGCCATCGAGGAGATCTTCGTCCGGGTGGGCTTGCCCTACAAGGTCGTCGGGGGCACCCGCTTCTACGAGCGAAGGGAGGTCAAGGACGCCTTGGCCTACCTGCGCGTCGTCACCAACCCGGCGGACACGGTCAACATGCGCCGGATCATCAACACCCCCAAGCGAGGCATCGGTGACCGGGCCCAGCTCGCCATCGCCCAGCTCGCCGAGCGCGAGCGGATCCCCTTCGTCGCCGCGTTGGGGCGGGTCGAGGACGCGCCGGGCATCGCCACCCGCTCGGTCAAGGCGGTCAAGGGATTCACCGCCCTGCTCGAGGGTCTGGGCGAGCTGCACGAGGCCGGCGCCGGCATCGGTGACCTCCTCGAGGCCGTGCTCGAGCGCAGCGGCTATGTCAGCGAGCTGCAGGCCAGCCGCGACCCCCAGGACGAGACCCGACTGGAAAATCTCTCCGAGCTGGTCGGCGTCGCCCGTGAGTTCGACGCGACCCGCGAGGCCACGGGCGAGGTCATCAGCCTCGATGACTTCCTCGAGCAGGTCAGCCTCGTGGCCGATGCCGACGACATCCCTGACGATGACGGTGGCGAGGGTGAGGAGCAGGGCGTCGTCACCCTGATGACGCTGCACACGGCCAAGGGGCTGGAGTTCCCCGTCGTCTTCCTCACCGGGATGGAGGACGGCACCTTTCCCCACCAGCGCAGCCTGGCCAACGACACCGAGCTCGAGGAAGAGCGCCGCCTGGCCTATGTCGGCATCACCCGGGCCCGCGAGCGGCTGCACCTCTCTCGTGCCGCGGTCCGCAGCGCCTTCGGCACGCCGCAGTACAACCCGGCCTCCCGCTTCCTCGACGAGATCCCCGCGGACCTCGTGCGGTGGGAGCGCACGGGCCCGCCGCTCGGTGGCTTCGGTGGCTCCCGCGACGGCCGGCAGCCGGCGGTCGCCCGACTCGCGGCTCGCCCCGGCGTCCGCTCACCCGGCAACCGGCCGGTCATCGTCCTGGCCGATGGCGACAAGGTCACCCACGACAGCTTCGGCCTCGGCACGGTCATCCGGGTCGAGGGCGAAGGGGACAAGTCGATGGCGCACGTCGACTTCGGGGGAGAGGACGGGGTCAAGCGCCTGCTGCTGCGCTACGCCCCCCTCGAAAAGCTCTGATCGACCTGCATTGCCATAGGGCAATGCAAGCCAACCTGCATTCCCCTATGGCAATGCAAGCCAACCTGCATTGCCATAGGGCAATGCAGACGAAGGGGGCCCGACGAGCAGTCGCTCGTCGGGCCCCCTTCGTCGCTCTCGCGTGGATGTCGCGTCAGCTGATGCCGCGCTCGGCCAGCCAGCCCGCGGGGTCGATCGCGCCGCCGCCACCGGGGTGGATCTCCATGTGGAGGTGGGGCCCCGTGGAGTGACCGGTGTTGCCCGAGAGGGCCACGACGTCACCGGTGGAGACCTGCTGGCCGACGCTGGCGCTGATGGAGCTCAGGTGGCCGTAGCGGGAGACCGTGCCGTCCCAGTACTTGACGTCGATGTAGTTGCCGTAACCGCTCATCGGGCCGGCACCGATGACGGTGCCGCTGCTCATGGCCTTCAGGGGCGTGCCGATCGAGGCCGCGTAGTCCTGCCCGGCGTGCAGCTTGCCCCAGCGAGTGCCGAAGGGGGAGGTGAAGACGGCGTTGTCGAGCGGCTTGACCCAGCTCTGGGCGCCTTGGGCGCCCTGTGCCGGGGTGTCCGAAGAGGTGGATGAGGAGGACGTGGCAGGAGTCGTCGACGACGTCTCGTCCCGCTTCTTGTCGGCCGCGATCTTCGCATCGCGCTTCTTGTCCGCGGCGATCTCCTTGCGGGCCGCGTCGCGGGCGACGCGCTTGCGCTCCTGCGTGCGTCCCTGGTCCTTGGCGACCGAGGTCGAGACGGCCTGTCGGCGGGTGGCCAGACCACTGCTCTCCTGTGCGGAGGCGGCGACCTCCTCGCGGGCGTCGTCGCCCAGCGCCGGGTCGGACAGCAGCGACGTCGTGCCCTTGTCCTGACCCTCGGCGAGGAAGGCGGCGCCGGCCTGCGTGCCCGCCCCGCCTGCGAAGGACGAGGAGGACGCCGCAGTCGCGCCTGCAGCAGTGAGCACCAGGGTCGCGGCTGCGGCGGTGGGGACCAGGTAGGCAGGGCCGAAGCTCTTGGGCAGGCGCGAGCGGCGCTCGATGGCGCGACGCTCAGCGCGGGTGGCCGGCCGATGCCGTCCGGAGTACTCAGACATGAAGGGGAAGTCCTCGCAGGGGGTCGTGGACAAATCCCCGAAACCTTAGCGTGACCTTTTCGTTATGCAAAACCCGCATGGTCGGCCTCAGGCGGTCGACGGTGCCGTGCGGCCGGGGCCCCGGCCGATGGAAGGCCTGTCAGGCGATGGCGGTGACCGACGCGGTCGGTGTGCCCTCGCTGTCCAACTGGGTCAGCCGGGTCGCGATCTGGTGCACGACGCTCGGCAGGATCGGCAGTGACAGATGACCGATGCCGCGGAGCCGGATGTTGGTGCTGTGGACCCCCTCCTGATGGAGAGAGGCGTTGACCGCAGGCACGACCGCCTCGTCGGTGTCGGACCAGAAGGCGATCACCCTGGTGCGGCACTCGGGGGCCGGTTGGTTGATCTCCTGCATGAAGGGGCTGCCCGGCCGCAGCTGCCGCAGCAGTGATGCCGGTAGCAGGTGCGCGAGCAGCGTCCCCTGGTGCGGGGAGCCCAGGGTGACGAGGGTGTGGACGCGCTCGTCACCACCGAGCCGCGTCACGTAGTACCGGGCGACGACGCCCCCCAGGCTGTGCGCGACCACGTGGATCCGCTCGAACCCGGTCTCCTCGGCGATCGCCTCGATCTCCTCGGCGAGCTGGACCGCGGCGGTGCGCACGTCCTTGGTGCGGACCGAGTAGTTCATGGAGAAGACCCGGTTGAACCCCCGACGCAGCAGGCCGCGCCGGAGCAGAGCGAAGATCGAGTGGTTGTCGGCCATGCCGTGGAGCAGCAGGATCGGCGTGCCGGCCTCGGTCACGTCAGTGACGAGCCGGCCACGCTGGACGGGGCTGAGGTGCTCTATGCGATAGCCGTTGCGCGCGCCGCCGCGCCGTGGCGCGCGAGTACCGAAGGGGTAGAGCGACAGATGTGTCGTCGCCCAGACGATCTCGACGGCGGCGCCGATCGCAGCCTGGGCCGTGGCCATCTGTCGCAGCTGCTGACATACGCCGGATCGCAGGCGGGCCGGCGTCTTTGCCGGGCCGCTCCTCGGGACGGTGGTGGTCACCGTGCGTGTCTGCGGGGCCATGGTGACTCGAGAGTAACCCTGAAGGACGCCTCGATGGGAAGTGCTGTGACGACTCCGTGATCAACCCTTCAACGATCGCCGTGGTGGTCATCTCATGACCGGAGGTGCTTCCCTTCGCGCCCGGGGGATAGTCTCGACCCGCACCCCGTTACCACAGCAGAGGACGGAATCAACCTCGTGGATCTCTTCGAGTACCAAGCACGCGACGTGTTCGAGAAGCACGGTGTCCCGGTTCTTGCCGGCGCCGTCGCCACCACCCCTCAGGAGGCGCGAGCCGCCGCCGAGACCATCGGTCAGAAGAGCGGCGGTGTCACCGTCGTCAAGGCCCAGGTCAAGACCGGAGGCCGCGGCAAGGCCGGTGGCGTCAAGGTCGCCAAGACCGCAGAGGAGGCCGAGGCGCACGCCGAGGCCATCCTGGGCATGGACATCAAGGGCCACACGGTCCATCAGGTGATGATCGCCCAGGGCGCGCAGATCGCCGAGGAGTACTACTTCTCGATCCTGCTCGACCGGGCCAACCGCACCTACCTCGCCATGTGCTCCGTCGAGGGCGGCATGGAGATCGAGGTGCTCGCAGTCGAGCGCCCCGAGGCGCTCGCCCGCATCGCGGTCGACCCCAATGTCGGCATCGACGACGCCAAGGCCAAGGAGATCGTCGACGCCGCAGGCTTCGACGAGGATGTCAAGGACCAGATCGCCGAGACGATCAAGAAGCTCTGGATCGTCTACCGCGAGGAGGACGCCACCCTCGTCGAGGTCAACCCCCTCGTCAAGACCGAGCAGGGCGACATCGTCGCGCTGGACGGCAAGGTCACGCTCGACGAGAACGCCGACTTCCGTCAGCCCGACCACGCTGCCCTCGAGGACAAGGGAGCGGCCGACCCGCTCGAGGCCAAGGCCAAGGCCAAGGGCCTCAACTACGTCAAGCTCGACGGCAACGTCGGCATCATCGGTAACGGCGCCGGGCTCGTCATGAGCACCCTGGACGTCGTCGCCTATGCGGGCGAGGACTTCACCGGGGGCAAGGCCAAGCCGGCCAACTTCCTCGACATCGGTGGCGGTGCCTCGGCCGAGGTCATGGCCAACGGCCTCGACGTCATCCTGAACGACGAGCAGGTCAAGTCCGTCTTCGTCAACGTCTTCGGTGGCATCACTGCGTGCGACGCCGTCGCCAACGGCATCGTCGGCGCGTTGAAGACCCTCGGTGACGGGGCCACCAAGCCCCTCGTCGTCCGTCTCGACGGCAACAACGTCGAGGAGGGCCGTCGGATCCTCGCCGAGTTCAACCACCCGCTGGTCACCATCGAGGCCACCATGGACGGCGCTGCCCGCAAGGCCGCCGAGCTGGCCGCGAAGTAAAGGACGTAGAAAAAAGACATGGCAATCTTCATCACTGCTGACTCCAAGGTCATCGTCCAGGGCATGACCGGCTCCGAGGGCATGAAGCACACCACGCTCATGCTCGCCTCGGGCACCAATGTCGTGGGCGGCGTCAACCCCAAGAAGGCCGGCCAGAGCGTCGACTTCCCCGACGGCAAGACGGTCCCCGTCTTCGGCTCCGTCGCGGACGCGATGAAGGAGACCGGCGCTGACGTGTCGGTCATCTTCGTGCCGCCGGCCTTCGCCAAGTCCGCCGTCGTCGAGGCGATCGACGCAGAGATCCCTCTCGCCGTCGTCATCACCGAGGGCATCGCGGTCAAGGACTCCGCGGAGTTCTACAACTACAGCAAGGGCAAGGCCACCCGGATCATCGGGCCCAACTGCCCCGGCCTGATCAGCCCCGGACAGTCCAACGCGGGCATCATCCCGGCGAGCATCGCCGGTGCGGGCCGCATCGGTCTGGTGTCCAAGTCCGGCACGCTGACCTACCAGATGATGTACGAGCTGCGTGAGTTCGGCTTCTCCACGGGCGTCGGCATCGGCGGCGACCCGGTCATCGGGACCACGCACATCGACTGCCTCGAGGCCTTCGAGCAGGACCCCGACACCGACGCGATCGTCATGATCGGCGAGATCGGTGGCGACGCCGAGGAGCGCGCTGCGGCCTACATCAAGGACAACGTGACCAAGCCGGTCGTCGGCTATGTCGCGGGCTTCACCGCCCCGGAGGGCAAGACCATGGGCCACGCCGGCGCCATCGTCTCCGGCTCCTCCGGGACGGCCGCCGCCAAGAAGGAGGCACTTGAGGCCGCCGGGGTCAAGGTCGGCAAGACGCCGTCCGAGACCGCGGACCTCATGCGCGAGATCATGAAGTCCCTGGCCAAGTAAGTACCCGCCAGGATCGATGACGAAGGGCGGTTCCCACCGATGAGGTGGGAGCCGCCCTTCGTCATGTCTGCGGACATCGTGACCGTCCCCTGACGGGATCCGGGAACGATCGTGGCCGGCTGGCCACCTGCGGCATCTAGCCTGCGGTTCGGCCCGTTCCCGGGCCACGACTCGTCGCTGGAGGAACCCTGATGTCCCGCACCACCATGACTCTGGCCGCGGCCGCGCTCACCGCCGTCGGCCTGCTCGTCCCCACCGGCGCGGGCGCCGCTCCGGCCGAGCGCACCCCGACCGCCGAGGCACGATCCGCTGGGGTCACGGGCCCCGGCGAGGCGGCGATGGGCTGGAAGCGGAACGACGTGCAGCAGACGCCCAAGCGGAGCGCGGCTGCCGTGACAGCCACGCCCCCGGGGGTGCCGGGCATCGACGTGTCCAGCTGGCAGGGGCGTGTCGACTGGGCTGCCCAGTGGAACGCCGGCAAGCGCTTCGCCTATGTCAAGGCCACCGAGGGGAGTACCTACACCAGCCCCACCTTCGGCCACCAGTACACCGGGTCCTACGCCCAGGGCATGATCCGTGGCGCCTACCACTTCGCGCTGCCGAACAGCTCGAGCGGCACGACGCAGGCCAACCACTTCGTCGACCACGGCGGCGGCTGGTCCGCTGACGGCAAGACCCTCCCGGGAGCCCTCGACATGGAGTGGAACCCCTATGGCGACACCTGCTATGGCAAGACCCAGGCCCAGATGCGCACCTGGGTCAACGACTTCCTCAACCGCTACCGCAGCCGCACGGGGCGCTACCCGGTGATCTACACGGCGACGAGCTGGTGGAACAAGTGCGTCGGCGGCGACACCTCCTTCGCCGCGAAGTCCCCGCTGTGGCTCGCCCGCTACGCGAGCGCACCCGGCACCAAGCCGGCCGGCTGGTACACGTACAGCTTCTGGCAGTACTCCACCACCCCCGTCGACCAGAACGTGTGGAACGGGACGCTGACGCGGCTTCGGTACTTCGCGACGCACTGACGGACGCGTCGGGTGACGTGTGCACCGAGCCCGTACCGCAGGGTGGGACAGGGCGTGCTGCCACCCATGAGGGCGGGGTATCCTCGACGGAGTACGAGTCATGTCGTACGCGTGCTCCGGGGTCGGTGTAATTCCGAGCCGGCGGTGACAGTCCGCGAGCCCCTCCTCTCGAGGTGGGGTTGAGCTGGTGAAACTCCAGCACCGACGGTGAAAGTCCGGATGGGAGGCAGCACGCGGCGTCGCGGTCGTGCCGTGTTGGGTCCAGCCACCCCGGTACGACGTCATCGGGCACCCCCGAGGTCTCCGCGCACGCCGTGACACGCCGTTGGCGTGCCTCCCTTCGCCCCCGTGGTCCGCGTCAGGACCACGGAGAGGGCAGATGCAGCAGCCGATCACCACCGAGAGCGCGATGGCCCGTGCCATCGAGCTGGCGGCACGCGGCCTGGGGCGCACCGCCCCCAACCCCGTCGTCGGTTGCGTCGTCCTCGACGTCGACGGGCGGACCGTCGGCGAGGGCTGGCACGAGCGGGCCGGTGATCCGCACGCCGAGGTCATGGCGCTCGCCGAGGCCGGCGACGCCGCCCGAGGTGGCACCGCGGTCGTCACCCTCGAGCCCTGCCGACACACCGGTCGCACCGGACCGTGCACCGGCGCCCTGCTGGATGCCGGCGTCGCGCGGGTCGTCGTGGCCGTCCCTGACCCCACCGTGACCGCTGGCGGGGGAGCGGACCTGTTGCGCGAGCACGGGATCGACGTCGTCGAGGGCACCGGGCGTGACGCCGCCGCACACGGCAACCGCGCCTGGCTGCACGCCATGAGGACCGGCCGTCCCTTCGTCACCTGGAAGCTGGCCAGCACGCTCGACGGACGCACCGCTGCCGCGGACGGCACGAGCCGCTGGATCACCGGGGCGCAGGCCCGCGCCGACGTCCACCGACTGCGGGCGCAGAGCGATGCCGTGCTCGTCGGTGGTACCACCCTGCGCGCCGACGACCCCCACCTGGCCGTCCGGGACATCGAGGGCGCGGCCCAACCGCTGCGCGTCGTCATCGACAGCCAGGCGCAGGTGCCGCTCACGGCGCGCGTCCTCGACGACGCGGCCCCGACCCTCGTGGTCGTCGCCGAGGGTGCCGACACCGCTCGCCTCACCGCTGCGGACGTCGACGTGCTCGCGGTTCCTTCCACTCCAGCGGGCCTCGACCTCATGGCGCTGCTCGCGGCACTCCACGAGCGCGGCGTGCGCTCGGTCCTGCTCGAGGGAGGGGCCCACCTCGCGGCCTCCTTCGTCGCGACCGACCTCGTCGACGAGGTCGTCGCCCACGTCGCACCGACGCTGCTCGGGGCCGGCTCGCCGGTCCTCGCGGACGCCGGCATCACCACCATCACCGAGGCCTTGCGCCTCACCACGACCGATGTCGCACGCCTCGGCGACGACATCGCCATCACGGCCACCGTGAGGAGGGAGCACTGATGTTCACCGGGATCATCGAAGAGCTCGGGGAGGTGGTCGCCATCGAGCCGGCCGCCGACTCCAGTCGAATCACCGTCCGGGGGAGCGTGACCACCACCGACTCCGCGCACGGTGCCTCGATCGCCGTCAACGGCGCCTGCCTGACCGTCACCGACCACGAGACGAAGGGGGGAGTCGTCACCTTCGACGTCATGGCAGAGAGCCTGCGCCGCACGGTCATCGGCGACCTGGCTGTCGGAGACGCCGTCAACCTCGAGCGTGCGATGGTGCTCGGCGCCCGCCTCGACGGACACCTCGTCCAGGGGCACGTCGACGGCACCGCCACGATCATCGAGCGCCGACCGGGCGACCGATGGGAGGAGGTGCGGCTCGCGATCGACCCCGAGCTGGCCCCCTTCGTCGTGGAGAAGGGCTCGATCTGCCTCGACGGGGTGAGCCTGACCCTCACCGTGGCCGCGGACGACCACGTCGAGGTCGCCCTGATCCCCACGACCCTGGAGCTGACCACCTTGGGCCGCAAGGGGATCGGTGACCGTGTCAATGTCGAGGTCGACATCCTCGGCAAGTACGTGCAGCGCATGCTGGCGCTCGACCCCAAGGAAACCCGATGAGCCACGACGACACCCTGCTCGACCCCATCGAGAGCGCGATCGAGGCGATCGCCGAGGGGCGCCCCGTCCTCGTCGTCGACGATGCCGACCGGGAGAACGAGGGAGACATCATCTTCGCCGCGGACGCGGCCACGGACGAGCTCATGGGCGTCACGGTGCGCCTCGGCAGCGGCGTCATCTGCGTCGCGATGACGGGCGAGGAGCTCGACCGTCTCGCGCTGCCGCCGATGACCGCCATCAACGAGGACTCCAAGGGGACGGCCTACTCCGTCTCCGTCGACGCACGAGAGGGCGTGACCACAGGGATCAGCGCCGCCGACCGCGCGCGCACCGCCCGACTCCTCGCCGACTCCACGACCGGCCGCGGTGACCTGGCCCGGCCGGGCCACGTCTTCCCCCTGCGCGCTCGCGACGGGGGAGTGCTCGTGCGCCGCGGCCACACCGAGGCGGCGGTCGACCTGTGCCGACTCGGTGGTCGCGCACCGGCCGGGGTCATCTGCGAGGTCGTCGAGGAGGACGGCTCCATGTCCCGCCTGCCGCAGCTGCGGGAGCTCGCCGACGAGCGCGGCTGGCCACTGGTCAGCATCGCCGATCTGGTCGACCTGCGGCGCCGGTCCGAGTCACTCGTCGAGCGAGTGGTCTCCACGCGCCTGCCGACCGTCCACGGCGAGTTCACGGCCCACGGATATCGCAGTGGCATCGACGCCAGTGAGCACATCGCCCTCGTCCACGGGGACATCACCGCCGGAACGCCGCTCGTGCGCGTCCACAGCGAGTGCCTCACGGGAGACGTCTTCGGCTCGCTGCGCTGCGACTGCGGACCCCAGCTCGACGCGGCCCAGGCTGCGATCGCCGCTGCTGGTGCCGGCGTCATCGTCTATGTCCGCGGGCACGAAGGGCGCGGCATCGGGCTCGTCGACAAGCTGCGGACCTACGCCGGCCAGGACGCGGGTGCCGACACCGTCGACGCCAACTCCGACCTGGGCCTGCCGGTCGACGCGCGGGACTACACCCACGCGGCGCAGATGCTGCGTGACCTCGGGGTCGAGAGCGTGCGGTTGCTCAGCAACAACCCGGACAAGGTCGTGGCACTCGCCTCGCTCGGGGTCGAGGTCGTCGAGCGGGTGGCGCTGCCGCCGCAGGTCACGAGCGACAACCTGAGGTACCTGCGCACCAAGCGCGACCGGATGGGTCACGACCTGCCGTGGCTCCCGGGCACCGACGACGATGGGAGCACACGATGAGCGGTCACGGAGCACCGACGATCCAGATCGAGGGGGCCGACGGCCTCACGGTCGCGATCGTCGCGTCGAGCTGGCACACCGAGGTCATGGACGGACTGGTCGGCGGAGCCGAGGCAGCCCTGAGGGAGGTCGGCGTCGAGGCGACCCTCGTGCGGGTCGCGGGCAGCTTCGAGCTGCCGGTCGTGGCGGCCGAGCTCGCCCGCACCCACGACGCGGTCATCGCTCTGGGCGTCATCATCCGTGGGGGCACTCCCCACTTCGAGTACGTGTGCGCTGCAGCGACGGACGGCCTGTCGCGGGTGGCCCTCGACTCCGGGACCCCGATCGGGTTCGGTCTGCTCACCTGCGACGACGACGAGCAGGCGCTCGCTCGCGCAGGCCTGGTCGGCTCGAAGGAGAGCAAGGGCAGGGAGGCGACCGAGGCCGCCATCTCCACGGCGATCACGCTGCGCCGGCTGCGGGCGTGACGCACCCCACGCGCTCCCGGGCTCTCGCGGTGGTGACGCGGAGCACCGAGCAGGGCTAGCCTGACGCTGCAGCGCCGACCTGGTCGATCCCCCCTGTTCCCGGGTCGGCGCTGTCATGCGTCCGGCGGTCCAGTGGCCCGAGCCACCCCTCAGGGAGTCGGGCGCCACCTCATGGAGCGATGCTCTGGGTGGTGAGGTCGACGTCGCCGAGGGCGGACTGCGCGACCTGCCGCATCTCCTCGGACGTGTAGGTCATGCCGTCGAGCTCGGCGACCGTGAGGTACGAGGTCGAGGCACCTCGGGTCGCCTCGACCCACCAGTAGGTGGAGCCGTCCTTGCCCCGGGCGTGCCAGGAGCGGAACCGCGAGTCCCCGGGCAGGTCCTCGGTCACCCGCTGGGTGACCGTGTAGGTCTTCTCGCACTGGGCCACGGCGGTGTCGATGGCATCGGTCGGGGCATTGGTCCCACCGGAGGCGGTACCGATCCACTGCCCGGCGACCACCCGACCGTCAGACAGAGTGGACACGCGTCGCTCCCACGTGTCAGAGCGAGGTGTCTGGAAGCACTGGCCGTCGGGCTTGGCCGTGCCCACGGTGCTCGCGACCGGCAGGCCGAGCGCCGCCGACCACTCGGTGGAGTCGAGCATGTGCATCGTCGGCTCACCCGCCGAGTCCGTGGAGGTCGCTGCAGGGGGAGCCGTGCCGTCGCCGGCCTGGACGAGAAGTCCGGTCCCGGTGGCGATGAGGGCGGCTGCCGCGACACCGGCGAGGAGGATGAAGGAGCGCCGCCGACGCGTGGCCAGAGTGACGACCGTGTCGCCGGACACCTCGTCCCGTCCCTCGGCACGGGCCCGGACGAAGGCCGGCTCGGGCAGGGGCTGGACGGAGACGTCCTCCCGGAGGGACATCAGTGCTGAGCGGACGAGCTCGTCGTCGTCGAGGTCCCACGGCATGTCGTCGTGACGGTCAGTCATCGTGGTCCTCCTTGTCCGTGAGTGTCTTGGCCAGCTGCGCCCGACCGCGGTGCAGGCGGGCCTTGATGGTGCCCGGTGGGGCACCGGTCTGTCGGGAGATGTCCTCGACCGACATGTCGGCGAGGTAGTGCAGTGCGAGGGTCTCGCGAACCTCGGGGCCGAGGGTGCGCAGGGCAGCGACGACCGTCACCCTGTCCACGGTGGGGCCAGCCGGTGAGGGTGGCTCCCCGTGCCGCTCCATCGCCTTGTCCCTGTTGGTGTCCTTGCGCCATGCGGAGATCGCGATGCGTCGTGCCACGGTTCGTACCCACGCGCCCGGCTCGTCAGTGGCGCGTACCTGGTCCCACCGCTGCCATGCCCGGGCGAAGGCCTCCTGAGCGGAGTCGCGTGCCAGCTCGAGGTCGCCTGTCGCGGCGTACACGAGGTGGACGACGCCTTGCGCCGTGGAGCGGTAGAAGTCGTCGAACTCGGCCTCGGCGGATGCTTCGCCTCCCTTCATCTCACCCCTCCAGACGCCTGCGGGGGCACGTGGGTTGCTCCCGGAACCGAAATCTTTTCGTGACCATCGGCTGGCCTCCACCAACCATCCCCCTTCGTCGGTGACCATGGGGGCGTGACGGTGATGGAGATCCTTCGGTCGGCCACGACCGTGGACGACGGTACTCGGAGACGCCCGGAGCTGCGGGCCGCGGCTGCGGGTGCCTTGACGGCGACTGCCGGTTGGGTGCTCCCGGTCCTCCTCGTCATTCTCGGTGCCCTGGCCGTGCCGCGCGCCTCGGCCGGCTTCGGAGACGCGCTGGGCTCCGGCAGCCTGTTGTGGCTCGTCCTCGGTGGCGCCCGGCTCCACCTGGGCGCCGGGACCTTGGCGCTGACTCCTCTGCTGGGCGCCGCGCTCCTCGTCCTGCTCGCCAGGGTGGGCGCGCGCCGCGGGCTGCCCGAGGCGCCCGACCTGCGCGTGCAAGGCTCTTGGCTGGCCGGCTATGCCGCCGTCGGGGTGGTCGCCTCACTCCTGGGCTTGTTCTCGCCCGCGGGACCGGTGCTGGTGAGTCTGGTCCTGCCTCTGCTCGTCATCCCCGCGCTGGGCCTGGCCTGGGCGCACGGACTGCCGGAGCGCCCAGCGGACCTCTGGTCCCGCGCACCGCTGTCGCTGCGGCGCGGCATCATCCCGGGCGCGAAGGGCGCGCTCCTCCTCATCGCGATGGGTGCCGTCCTCGTCGCGCTGGCCACCCTCATCAACATCGGCCGGGTCGGGCACATCCACTCGGCTCTCGAGGCTGGCTTCTTCGGCGGTCTGGTCCTCGTGCTGCTGCAGGTGGCGCTGCTGCCCAACCTGGCCCTGTGGGGGCTCTCCTTCGCGGCGGGCCCCGGCTTCTCCACCACGGGCGGGGCGATGACCACGTGGTCAGGTGCCGAGGCAGGGCTGCTGCCGATGGTCCCCGTCCTCGCCGCGCAGCCACAGCCCGGTGGGCTCCCGTGGATGACCCACCTGCTCGTCCTGCTGCCGATCGCGGCCGGTGTCTGGCTCGGCCGCGAGACGCTGACCCGTGTTCCCCGGCTCGCGGCGACCCAGACCAAGCTCGCCGCAGTGGCGGCAGCGGTCGTCGTCGCGGCCCTGACCATCGGCGTGATCGACTCCCTTGCCGGTGGATCGATGGGGGCGGCCCGGCTGTCCCACTTGGGCGCCCCCGCCTTCGTGCTCATGCTCGTGCTGGCCGGTGAGCTGGCGCTGGGCGCCTTCGCCGCCCTCGCGCGCGACTGGTGGGTGCTGCGGCGCTGAGGCCATGATCGTGTGCGAGGCAACCGGTCGGGTCGCCCGCACGTCTGGTCCAGCAACGCGGTCGCTGCAGGGCTCCCGCCGGACGAAAGGCGCCACGATGCACCACACCACCCGTCCACTCGCCTTCGCCGCTGCCGGGGCCGCGATCGCCCTGGCCATCGGTGCGTGCGCCGGGCCCGACGAGACCAGTGGAGCGCCTGACGCCACGGTCACCGTCACCGCAGGACCCGACCGGTCGGGGTCGGCGACCACGGTCTCTCCCGCGGGCGGCGCGGCGCCCCGCGGAGCCACGTCGACGATCGCCGAGCCATCGGCCCCCGAGATCCCGTCCGCCAACCGGGTGGGAGCGACGACCTCTCGCGCCGGCTGGGTCTCACCGAGCGGCAAGATCGCCTGCACCTACTCCGCGCTGGGGGGCGAAGAGCTCGCACGCTGCGACCTGCGCAGCGGCAGCCTCCCGGTCCCGCAGGACCTGCGGGGTGGCTGCGAGTTCGACATCGGCACCAGCATGGTCGTCGACGCGCAGGGCGCCCGCCCGGGCTGCGTCAGCGACGCGGTCCAGGCGCAGTCGAGCGACGAGGCCGCCTCGGCGGGATGGTGGACGCCCGGACTGGGTGTCTCCGCGGATGACGAGGCGATCCTCCCGTACGACCACAGCATCGGGAGCGAGCAGACGGGGTGCGAGAGCCGCGCGAGCGGAATGACCTGTCGGGTCGGGGACCACGGGTTCACGATCAACGACTCCTCCTACACCACTTGGTGACCTCGAGCCCCGGATGCGCACGACCTTGAGGAGATGCGCCAGAGGGTGAGGGCGGGCGAAGGGAGTGGGAGCCCCGCTGACAGGACGCCAGGGGATCTAGACTCCGCTGGGTGAGCGCCCCCCTTCGTCTCGTCGTCCTCGTCTCCGGCTCGGGGACCCTCCTGCAGGTCCTGCTCGATGCCACCGCGGCCGGGACCCTGCCCGCGCAGATCGTCGCCGTGGGGACCGACCGCGCCGACTGCACCGGGCTGGCCCGCGCCGACGCCGCAGGCGTGCACACCTTTGTCGAGTCGGTGGCCGACCACCCCGACCGTGACGCCTGGGACGCCGCGCTCGCGGCGCGGGTCGCCGGGTACGAGCCAGACCTCGTCGTGACGGCGGGGTTCATGAAGATCCTCGGTCCGCGGACCCTCGACGCCTGCACCTTCCTCAACACCCACCCCGCCCTGCTGCCGGCCTTCCCCGGGGCCCATGGGGTGCGCGACGCCCTGGCCTACGGCGTGCGCGTCACCGGTTCGACCGCCCACCTCGTCGATGCCGGGGTCGACACCGGCCCGATCATCGAGCAGCGGACCGTCGTCATCACCGACGACGACACCAAGGACACGCTCCACGAGCGGATCAAGGTCGTCGAGCGCGAGATGCTCGTCGACGTCGTGACCGCCATGGCGCTCGGCGGGTGGCGCGTCGACGGCCGCCGCGTGATCCTCGGGCCCGCGCCTGACTGCGCACGACCTTGAGGTCGTGCGGTTTCGCGGGCCGTGGCGCACGGCCGTAGACTCGGCCCCAACACGACTGGCGAAGGTGGGTCACCACCGGGGAGTGACGACGTCGAGGTGCATCGCCCGCCTGGGTGCACCCATCCCGCACCACAGCGACCCCAGGAGTTCTTCGTGTCAGACCGCCGTCCCGTCCGCCGTGCCCTCGTCTCCGTCTACGACAAGACCGGGCTCGAGGACCTCGTCCGCGGCCTGTCCGAGGCCGGTGTCGAGCTCGTCTCCACCGGCGGCTCCGCCGCCACCATCGCCGGCCTGGGTCTGCCCGTGACCAAGGTCGAGGACCTGACCGGCTTCCCCGAGTGCCTCGACGGGCGGGTCAAGACCCTCCACCCGCGCGTCCACGCCGGCATCCTCGCCGACACCCGGCTGCCCGACCACGTGCGTCAGCTCGAGGAGCTGGAGGTCGCCCCCTTCGACCTCGTCGTCGTCAACCTCTACCCCTTCGCCGACACGGTCGCCTCGGGCGCCGGTGTGCAGGACTGCATCGAGAAGATCGACATCGGTGGGCCGACCATGGTCCGCGCCGCGGCCAAGAACCACGCGTCCGTCGCGATCGTCACCGACCCCACCTCCTACGGCGAGGTGCTCGAGACCGTGCGCGGCGGCGGGTTCACCCTCGCGCAGCGCCAGCGCCTGGCGACGGACGCCTTCGTCCACACGGCCACCTACGACGTCGCGGTCGCCTCCTGGATGGGTTCGGTCGTCAGCACGAGCGACGAGACCCCCTTCCCCGGTTGGATCGGTGGGACCTACGCCAAGAAGTCCGGCCTGCGCTACGGGGAGAACCCGCACCAGTCCGCCGCGCTCTATGTCGCCGAGGGCGCCTCCGGGCTCGCGCAGGCCGAGCAGCTGCACGGCAAGGAGATGTCCTACAACAACTACGTCGACGCGGACGCCGCCCTGCGCGCCGCCCACGACCACGGCGACCAGCCGACCGTCGCCATCATCAAGCACGCCAACCCGTGCGGCATCGCGGTGGGGGAGAGCATCGAGGTGGCCTACGAGCGCGCCCACGCGTGCGACCCCGTCTCCGCCTACGGCGGCATCGTCGCCACCAACCGCCCCGTGACGGCGGCCATGGCGACCGCGCTCAACGACACCTTCTCCGAGGTCATCGTCGCCCCGGACTTCGACGCCGACGCGCTGACGATCCTCAGGGAGAAGAAGAACCGTCGCCTGATCCAGGTCGCGACACCGACGCCCGGTGGCGTCGAGACCCGCCCGATCTCCGGTGGGCTCCTCGTGCAGCAGCGCGACGCGATCGACGGCGTCGTCGAGGCCACGGGGGACGACAAGCCGACCCAGGGCCACGGCGACGACCCGAGCGCCTGGGTGCTCGTGACCGGCGAGGCTGCAGACGAGGCGACCCTGGCGGACCTGTCCTTCGCCTGGCGCGCGGTGCGCGCCACCAAGTCCAACGCGATCCTCCTGGCCAAGGACCAAGGGTCCGTCGGCATCGGCATGGGTCAGGTCAACCGCGTCGACTCCTGCCACCTGGCCGTGAGCCGCGCCGGTGAGGAGCGGGCGAAGGGGGCCGCCGCAGCCTCGGACGCCTTCTTCCCCTTCGCCGACGGGCTGCAGGTCCTGCTCGACGCCGGCGTCACGGCCGTCGTCGCCCCCGGCGGCTCGGTCCGCGACGACGAGGTCGTCGCGGCGGCGCAGGCTGCCGGGATCACGATGTACTTCACCGGCACACGCCACTTCGCCCACTGACCCGCCACCTCGACCGCAAGGGACATCACGTGACAGCACAGATCCTCGACGGCAAGGCAGCACTGGCCTCGATCAAGGCCGAGCTCACGGTGCGGGTGGCCGCGCTCAAGGAGCGGGGCGTCACCCCGGGGCTGGGGACCGTCCTCGTGGGCGACGACCCGGGCAGCCGGTGGTACGTCGGCGCCAAGCACAAGGACTGCGCCGAGATCGGCATCACGAGCATCCGTCGTGACCTGCCGGCGAGCTCGAGCCTCGAGGAGGTGCTCGAGGTCGTGCGTGAGCTCAACGAGGACCCGGGGTGCACCGGATTCCTCGTCCAGCAGCCGACCGGGCTGGACGAGAACAAGATCCTCTCCGCGGTGGACCCCCTCAAGGACGTCGACGGGCTGCACCCGACGAATCTCGGGTGGCTCGTCCTCGGCGAGCCGGCGCCCCTGCCCTGCACCCCCATGGGGTGCATCGAGCTGCTGCGCCGTCACGATGTGCCGATCGCGGGTGCGCACGTGGTGATCGTCGGGCGTGGCATCACCGTGGGCCGCCCCCTCAGCCTGATCCTCACCCGACGCAGCGAGAACGCCACGACGGTCTCCTGCCACACCGGCACCCGCGACCTGGCGGCAGAGGTCCGGCAGGCCGACATCGTCGTGGCCGCAGCCGGCGTCCCGGGGATCATCACCAAGGACATGGTCAAGCCCGGCGCTGCCGTGCTCGACGTGGGCGTGAGCCGGATCGTGGCCGAGGACGGGAAGTCCAAGGTCGCCGGCGATGTCGCAGCGGACGTCGCCGAGGTCGCGGGGTGGGTCAGCCCCAACCCCGGTGGTGTCGGTCCGATGACGCGGGCAATGCTGCTGACCAATGTCGTCGAGGCGGCGGAGCGCAGCCTGGCATGAGTGAGCCGGGAGCAGGGGAGCTGGAGGACGGTGCGCAGGAGGCTCCTGCACAGGTTCGTCCTGCCCTCGACACCCGGCCGCTGGCAGCTTGGTGGGTGATCTTTGCCGGTCTCGTCGTCGGGCTGCTCTTCGTGCTCACCGACCACATGCTGCGCGCGACCGTGTCGCTCGGAGCCGCACTCCTGCTGGCGGCGCTGCTCCGCGTGACCCTGCCCGGGACCAAGGTCGGGGGGATCGCCGTGCGTGGTCCGTTCGTCGACGTCGTCATGCTCGTCCTGCTCGGCGTGGCGGTCCTCGTGTCGGGCTTCACCCTGGATCTCGCCGCGCGCTGACGCGCGCCGATCATGGTTCGGCTACTCCCGAAGGTTTCCACAAAAGGGTAAAGATCTATTGTGGAGATGGTAAGCAATCAGTAACGTTTGAGGCAGTCGGGGAGTCTTGGCGCCGCTTGGTGCGTCGAGAGGGGACCACGCCTTCTGCCGCCCCGTCGGTCGGCGTGACCGCGGTGAGGGCCGCCTTCGCCGCGTTGCTGAGCACGGGGAGTCATCATGACCGCACGTCCATCCTTTCGTCTTGCCGGGGCAGCTGGTCTGGCCGCTGGCCTGACACTCGGCGGCAGCGTCCTCATCGCTGCCTCGACCGCCTCGGCGGCGCCCGCCGAGCACGTCACCATCTGCCACGCGTTGGGCACGCCGGACGCTGCCGACCACGGCTACGTCGAGATCGGGCCGGCCGAGACCGGCACGGTCCGCGGGCACGCGGCGTGGGACTTCAAGACCCACGTGCCGAGCGCCAACGGCCACGAGGCTGACATCATCCCGCCCTTCACGTACTCCGATCAGGACGGTGACCATGAGTTCCCGGGTCAGAACTGGGACGCCGGGGGCGAGGCCATCCTCGACAACGGCTGCGTGGCGCCGGAGCCGACTACGCCTCCGGAGTCGACCACGACCACCGGCACGTCGACCACCAGCACGTCGACGACCAGCACGTCGACCACCACTCCGCCGACGTCGACCACCAGCACGTCGACCACGACCCCTCCGACGTCGACGACCAGCACGTCGACCACCGCTCCGCCGACGTCGACCACCAGCACGTCGACCACGACGATGCCTCCGACGTCGACCACCACGGCCTCGAGCTCGACACACATGCCCCCGCCCGTGGTGCCGACCAACCCCGCAGGCCCGCAGACCCCTGGCGTTGTCCAGACCGATGGTGGCCCGATGGGCGGTGACTCCGGCGCGCTCCTGGGTGCCCTCGGGATCGCTGCGCTCCTCGGCACCATGGGCGCTGCCGGCGTCGTCGGCAACCGCGCCGCCTCACGCCGTCACTGACGGTCACGGCATGACGAAGGGGGTCCCGCACCTGTCCGGTGCGGGACCCCCTTCGGTCTGTGAGGGGTCGGTCAGCCCTTGATCAGGCCGAGCTTGGTCACGGCCTCGCGCTCCTCGGCGAGCTCCGCGACGGAGGCGTCGATCTTGGCGCGCGAGAAGTCGTCGATCTCGAGGCCCTGGACGATCTCCCACTTGCCGTCCTTGACGGTCACGGGGAAGGAGGAGATGAGACCCTCGGGGACGCCGTAGGAGCCGTCGGAGCACACCGACATGGAGACCCAGTTGTCCTCGGGGGTGCCGAGGGCCCAGTCACGGGCGTGGTCGACGGTCGCAGAGGCAGCGGAGGCGGCCGAGGAGGCGCCACGGGCCTCGATGATCGCTGCGCCACGCTTGGCGACGGTCGGGATGAAGGTGCTCTCCAGCCACTCCTGGTCGCCCACGGTCTCGGCGGCGTTCTTGCCGGAGACCTCGGCGTGGAAGAGGTCGGGGTACTGCGTGGCGGAGTGGTTGCCCCAGATCGTCATCTTCTTGATCTCGGTGACCGGCACGCCGAGCTTGGCGGACAGCTGGCTGATGGCCCGGTTGTGGTCCAGGCGGGTCAGCGCGCTGAAGCGCTCGTTGGGGATGTCCGGAGCGTTGTTCATCGCGATGAGCGCGTTGGTGTTGGCCGGGTTGCCGGTGATCGTGATGTGCACGTCGTCGGCCGCGACCTTGTTGAGGGCCGCGCCCTGGGGGGCGAAGATGCCGCCGTTGGCCTCGAGGAGGTCACCGCGCTCCATACCCGGGCCACGCGGACGGGCGCCCACGAGGAGGGCGTGGTTGACACCATCGAAGACCTTTTCGGCGTCGTCGCCGATCTCGACACCCGCGAGCGTCGGGAAGGCGCAGTCGTCGAGCTCCATGACGACACCCTCCAGGGCCTTCAGGGCCGGGGTGATCTCGAGCAGACGCAGCTCGACGGGGGTGTCGGGGCCGAAGAGGGACCCACTGGCGATGCGGAAGAGAAGGCTGTAGCCGATCTGGCCGGCGGCGCCGGTGACGGCGACCTTGACGGGAGTGGTGCTCACGAGAAGTCGTACCCCTTAGTGCGGTGATTGGGCAGCAGATACGGGGTCGACCCTACTCCGCGGCAGGGACCTGACGTCATCGACGTCCGTCACCCGAGCGCGATGAGGGCCACGGGTGCGGAGGTCGGCTGCGGCGAGCCGGCGGCCGGCTCCTTGGTCAGGCCCACGCCCGCTGCGCCCTCGACATCGCCCTCGAGGAGCATCTCGCCGTCGGTGGTGGTCATCATCCCGGCCGAGACCATGGAGCCCGAGGAGTCCTGGAGCCAGGCCTGGTACGCCTTGCCGCTCCCGGGGTCGGCAAGCCCCTCGACCCGCAGCACCGCCTTGCCCATCTGGTCGGACCGCACGACGCGGACCGTGCCCCCGTCGTCGGTGGTGGCCTGCCAGGTCTGGGCATCGGAGGCTTCCAGGACCTGGTCCGAGATGCTCGTGGTGGCCTGCTCCACCACCTGCCACGTGACGCCTCCGCCGACGACGAGTGCGGCCGCAGCGGCCAGCGCGGCCCACTGCCGGCTCACCCGGCGACGAAGGGGGACGACGTTCGTCTCGGTCGGGGCCTCGGTGTCGGACTGTGCGACGGCCGGCTCCGCAGCGACGGGCTCCGCAGCGACGGGCTCCGCGGCGGCGGGCTCGTCGACGACCGGCGGGTCCTGACGGGTGGTGCGGATGGCCGCCATGATGTCGGCGCGCAGGGCCGGGGGAGGTGAGACCGCGACGGTCTCGGCGAGCAGCGGGGTGACCCCGCGTAGCGAGTCGACCTCGTCGCGGCAGGTCTCGCAACGGCCGAGGTGTACCTCGAAGTCGGCACGTTCCCCATCACTCAGGGCGTCGAGGACGAAGGCCCCGGAGAGGCTGTGCAGGTCGTCGCTCATGGTGTCACTCCCAGCTGGTCCCTCAGACGGATGAGTCCGTCGCGTATACGTGTCTTGGCGGTGCCGAGCGGTAGGTCCAGCAGGCTCGCCACCTCGGTGTGGGTGTAACCACCGAGGTAGGCGAGGCTGACGGCTTCGCGCTGGACCTGTGTGAGGCCGTCGAGTGCCGAGCGCACCCTGCGGGCCTCGATCCTGGCCGTGGCCTGCTCGGCCGTGGTGTCGAAGGCGACATCGCGGCTGCGTGCGTGCCAGGTGTCGTCCCGGACGGTGGCCGACTGACTCGCGCGGACCCGATCCACCGCTCTGCGGTGGGCCATCGTCAGCAGCCAGCCGATCGCCGACCCCTTGCTGGGGTCGAAGCGGGTGGCCCCGCGCCACACCTCGAGGTAGACCTCCTGGGTGACCTCCTCCGACTGGGAGGGGTTGCGCAGGACTCGCAGGATCAGGCCGTGCACGCGCGGCGCCGTCTCGTCGTAGAGGGCGGCGAAGGCGTCCTCGTCCCCCTTCGCCACCTGACGAAGACGATCAGCGAGAGGCTCGCCGGCCCCCCGACCAGATGTCCGATCGACCATGGAGTGGTCGTACGGGGAGTCGTGGTCGGGGGGAGGAGGCACGAGGTACATGATGCCTGCTCAGGTCACCGTGAGTCAGACGGGGTTACTTGGCGGTCGGCATGAGGACGCCGTCGATGATGTAGACGGTCGCGTTGGCCGTCTGGACATTGCCGCAGACGACCTTGGCGTCGCCCACGGTGAAGGCCTCGCCGGAACCCTCGACCGTGATCTTGTCGCCGGCCAGCGTCGTGTGGGTGCCAGCCAGGTCCTCGGGGGCCAGGCGGCCCTCGACGACGTGGTGGGTGAGCACGGTCGTCAGCAGGCCCTTGGGGTCGCCCATGGCCTTGTCCATCGTGGCCTTGTCCATGGCGGCGAAGGCGTCGTTGGTGGGGGCGAAGACGGTGATGTCCTTGGCGGAGTTGAGCGTCGATCCCAGGTCGGCCTTGGTCACCGCGGTGACGAGGGTCTTGAGCGCGGGGTTGTTGCTCGCGGCGGTGGCGACCGGGTCGGTGGCCATGCCGTCGAAGGAGCCCTTGCCGGACGTCGGAACGGAGGCGCAGCCGTCGCCGAAGGGAGCGGAGGCCTTGTCGGCAGTGGAGGAGGAGCTCATCGCGTCACTCGAGGTGGAGCTGGAAGCGGCGCTCGAGGAGCTGCTGGAGCCGGAGCCCGAGTCCGAGCCACCACATGCGGTGAGGGCGAAGGGCAGGGCCAGCGCGGCGAGGGTTGCGGCGGTGCGGGTCGTGGTCATGCGGATCATGTCGGCCTCCAGAAGGCGTGGTGGGAAGAGGTGCAAGAGGGGTTCGGAGCTGCGGCACAACCGGATTGGTCAGTCGGTGACCGTCACGGCGGACCGGTGCCATCCCGTGGCGCCGGAGGGGAACGGGGGCTCGATCTCCTGCGTCTGGAGCTGTCCGTCACCATCGGTCGCCCGCGCGATGAAGTCGTGCCGGCCCGGTGTGGCGTCCCAGGGCAGGAACCACTGGCGCCAGCAGTCGACATCGGCCTCGGCGCCCAGCGTGGCCCGCTGCCACGGTCCGTCGTCGATGCGCACCTCGACCTTGCTGATGCCGCGACGCTGCGCCCAGGCCACGCCACCGATGACGGTGCGACCGGGAGCGATGCGGCGCAGGGCTCGTGGTGTGTCGATGCGGGCCTGGGTGTGCACCCGGCCGTCGATGGCCCAGTCACGGTCCGTCCAGTAGGCGCTCGCGGCGTCATAGCGGGTGACGGTCATCCGGGTCAGCCACTTGGTGGCACCGACGAAGCCGTACAGGCCGGGTGTCACGAGCCGCGCCGGGAAGCCGTGCTCGCGGGGGAGAGGCGTGCCGTTCATCCCCACCGCGACGAGGGCGTCGCGATCGTCGAGCAGCGCCGACAGTGGCGTGGAGATCGTCATGCCGTCCGTCGACGTCGAGAGCACCTGCAGACCCGGGTCCTTGGGATCGGTGTCGAGTCCGGCGCGGGCGAGCAGCTCGCGGGTGGGCACACCGAGCCAACGGGCATTGCCGATGAGCGGACCGCCCACTTCGTTGGAGACGCAGTTGAGAGTGATGTCACGCTCGACCATCGGCATGTCGAGCAGCTCATCGAGGGTGAGCGAAAAACCTTGTGGCACATCGCCGTCGATCGTCAGCTTCCAGTCGCCGGGGTCCACGTCGGGGGCCAGCAGGGCGGTGTCGATCCGGTAGAACTCCCCGTTGGGCGTGACGAAGGGGGCGATCCCCGACTTGCCCAGCTCCACCCCCTTCGCCAGCGGTGGCAGTGGCGTTGTCGGCGTCGGGAGGGTGAGCGTCGGGGGCCGGCTGCGAGAGATCAGGCCCTGACCGGCGCCGCCGAGGGCGAGGGCCGCGGCGCCGGTGCCACCGAGGGCGAAGAGCCTGCGCCGGGTGGGCTGATCGGGCCGGCTGTGGGCCGCATCGGACGGGACCACTCGGGCCACGAGCCAGTCCAGGGTCAGGACGCCGACGACCGCGGCCACGAGGGCCGGCAACCAGGCCAGGGTGTCGGCGGTGGGCCGCAGCACCGCCGCCGCGCCCGCGAGCCCGGTGAGCAGGAGCAGCAGGCCGGTGCCGAGGATCCGGGAGCGGGGACGCACGGCTCCGGCGACAGCGGCCAGGAGCAGGGTGACGATGGCGACGGACCCGATGAGGACCGGCTTGTCCGCGGTGCCGAAGGTCCCCACGGCCCACTCCTTGACCGGCGTCGGGGTGGCGTCGATGACCTGGCTGCCGACCGCGAGCACCGGGGACGAGGGCGGGGAGGTG
This sequence comes from Janibacter sp. Soil728, assembly GCF_001428305.1. GTDB lineage: Bacteria > Actinomycetota > Actinomycetes > Actinomycetales > Dermatophilaceae > Janibacter. The sequence continues at coordinate 245,946 of NZ_LMRZ01000004.1, forward strand.
AGGGCCGCGACGAGGTGTGCGGCCGCCGTGCCGAGGGTTGCCGCCAGAACTCCGCAGGCGGCGGCGGGTGCGATGCGAGATCTCATGAAGAGGGTTCGGAGCGGAGCGGCTGTTGGGATGGGACGACGAAGGGGGACCCGGCCGGCGCAGTCCTGCGGGGGGACGCGCGCCCCACGACCAGGGGCGCCCGGCACGATGCCGAGGCGCCCCCTTCGTCCATGTGGATCAGCCTCAGTCGCCGTCGATGTCGATGTCGGCGCGGTTGACGCCGGTGATGACAGCGTAGGTCGCACCGGCGATGGCCGCACCCACGATCGGGGCGAGCCAGAAGGCCCACAGCTGGCCGGCAGCGCCGTCCTGGAAGAACGCGACCGCGGTCGAGCGGGCCGGGTTGACCGAGGTGTTGCTGATCGGGATCGAGATGAGGTGGATCAGCGTCAGGCTCAGGCCGATGGCGATCGGGGCGAAGCCGACCGGAGCACGCTCGTCGGTGGAGCCGAGGATCACGTAGAGGAAGAAACCAGTGAGGATCGCCTCGGCGACGAGTACGGCCACCAGCGAGTAGCCGCCGGGGGAGTGGATGCCGTAACCGTTGGCCGCGAAACCGGCGCCGGCGTCGAAGCCCTCCTTGCCGCTGGCGATCGCGAAGAGGGCACCGCCCGCGACGAGACCCGCGACGACCTGCGTGATGACGTAGGCCGGCACGTCCTTCCACTCGAAGCGTCGGCCGGTGGCCAGGCCGATGGTGACGGCGGGGTTGAAGTGGCCGCCGGAGACATGACCGACGGCGTAGGCCATCGTGAGCACGGTCAGGCCGAAGGCCAGGGCGACACCGACGAAGCCGATGCCGAGACCGGTGTCCTTGCCGTCGACGACGTGCTGGGCTGCGAAGATCGCCGACCCGCAGCCGCCGAAGACGAGCCAGAAGGTGCCGAGGAACTCGGCGCCGAGTCGGTGGACCAAGGAGTGGTGCATACAGGCTCCTGCCGTGGTGTCGGTCGCCCGGACCGTCGACCCGGGCATGGTCTGGATCCTAGGGAGCGGGCCGACCGGCTGCAGGACGAAGGGAGGGCCCCGGCGGTTGCCGGGGCCCTCCCTGGGTCGTCGTGCTCACCCCGCGAGCGGGGCGGGCGCTCAGAGTGCGTCGATGATGGCGTTGAGCGTGCTGCTCGGGCGCATCGCGGCCTCGGCCTTGGCGGCGTCCGGCTTGTAGTAGCCACCGAGGTCCACCGGGGACCCCTGGGCGCCGATGAGCTCGTCGTTGATCTTGGCCTCGTTGGCCGCCAGCTGCTCGGCGACGTCGGCGAAGCGCGCCTTGAGCTCGGCGTCGACGTCCTGGGCGGCCAGGGCCTGGGCCCAGTACAGGGCCAGGTAGAAGTGGCTGCCGCGGTTGTCGATCTGGCCGAGCTTGCGGGCGGGCGACTTGTTCTCCTCGAGGAAGGTCGCGATCGCCGTGTCGAGCGTGTCGGCCAGCACCTGAGCCTTGGCGTTGTCGAAGTTCGTCGCGAGGTGCTCCAGCGACGCGCCCAGCGCGGAGAACTCGCCGAGGGAGTCCCACCGCAGGTAGTCCTCCTTGATGAACTGCTGGACGTGCTTCGGGGCGGAGCCACCGGCACCGGTCTCGAAGAGGCCGCCACCCGCGAGCAGGGGGACGATCGAGAGCATCTTGGCGCTCGTCCCGAGCTCGAGGATCGGGAAGAGGTCGGTGAGGTAGTCACGCAGCACGTTGCCGGTCACCGAGATGGCGTCCTTGCCGGCGCGGATCTGCTCGAGGCAGTAGGTCACGGCCTCGACCGGCGGGAGGATCTTGATGTCCAGGCCCTCGGTGTCGTGCTGCTGGAGGTACTCGCCCACCTTGGCGATGATCTGCGCGTCGTGGGCGCGCTTCTCGTCGAGGTAGAACACGGCCGGGGCGCCGGTGGCGCGCGCCCGGGTGACGGCAAGCTTGACCCAGTCCTGGACGGGGATGTCCTTGACCCGGCTCATCCGCCAGATGTCACCCTCTTCGACGGTGTGCTCGAGGAGGACCTCACCCGCGGAGCTGGTGACGGTGACGGTGCCGTCCTGCGGGATCTCGAAGGTCGTGGGGTGCGAGCCGTACTCCTCGGCCTTCTGCGCCATGAGACCGACATTGGGCACGGTGCCGATGGTGGCCGGGTCGAGGGCGCCGTTCTTGCGGTGCTCGTCGAAGACCGCGGCGTACATGGCGCCGTAGGACCGGTCAGGGATGAGCGCGAGCGTCTCCTGCTGGCCCCCCTCGGCGTCCCACATCTGACCGGAGTCGCGGATGACGACCGGCATCGAGGCGTCGATGATGACATCGCTCGGCACGTGGAGGTTGGTGATGCCCTTGTCCGAGTCGACCATGGCCAGGGCCGGACGCTCGGCGGACAGTGCCTCGATGTCGGCGCGGATCTCGTCGCGCTTCGCGGTGGGCAGCTTCTCGATCTGCGTGTAGAGCGACGCGAGGCCGTAGCGCAGGTCGACACCGGCCTCGGCGAGGGCCTCGGCGTGCTTGTCGACGACGTCACCGAGCCAGGTCGCGACACCGTGGCCGAAGAGGATCGGGTCGGACACCTTCATCATCGTGGCCTTGAGGTGCAGCGAGAGCAGCAGGCCCTCGGCGCGCGCGGTCTCGATCTGCTCGGCGTAGAAGGCGCGCAGCGCCTTCGCCGACATGAAGGTCGCGTCGACGATCTCACCCTTGGTCACCGGGACGGAGTCCTTGAGGACGACCTTGGTGCCGTCGGTGGCGGTGAGGGTGATCGCGAGCGTGTCGTCGGCGGGGACGACGACGGACTTCTCGTTGCCGTAGAAGTCGCCCTCGGTCATCGAGGCGACGCGGGCCTTGTTGTCGGCCGTCCAGGCGCCGAGGCGGTGGGGGTGCTTCTTGGTGAAGTTCTTGACCGCGAGCGGCGCGCGACGGTCAGAGTTGCCCTCGCGCAGCACCGGGTTGACGGCCGACCCCAGGACATTGGCGTAGGCCGCGGCGACCTGCTTGTCCTCGTCGGTGGAGGGGGAGTCCGGGTAGTCCGGCAGGTCGTAACCCTGACCCTGCAGCTCGGCGATGGCCGCCTTGAGCTGCGGCACGGAGGCGGAGACATTGGGCAGCTTGATGATGTTGGCCTCGGGCCGTCCGGCGAGCTCGCCGAGCGCGGCGAGGTTGTCGGTGACGCGCTGCTCGTCGGTGAGGCGGTCGGGGAACTGGGCGAGGATGCGGCCGGCGAGCGAGATGTCGCTGGTCTCGAGCTCCACCCCGGTACCTGAGGTGAAGGCCTGGACGATCGGCAGCAGCGAGTAGGTCGCCAGCGCGGGCGCCTCGTCGATCTTGGTCCAGATGATCTTCGCGGTCATGGGTGTCCCTCCGTGGGGTGTGGGGTGGGTCTCGCCGTGATTCTCCCACGGGCCCGAAGGGAGGGGCCCCCGGCTCCATGTCGCTCCCCGGTCGGGACCCCAGGTTGCCGCAGATTCGCCGGTAAGGGTCTAGTCAAGAAGAGTAAGCGGTTGGTAAGGTCCGATATCGGGATCATGGCCGGGGAGGTTCATGAGTCCGAGTCCGGGCGGACGTCGCACCGGACTCTGGGAGGGGCTGCGGTGCAGATCGAGAGCATGATGTTCGTGGGCTGGGTGGCGTTGCCCATCGCGGCCTACACGATGGGGCGGATGGCGATCCGCCGATCAAATCAGCGCACCGCCCGGCGTCCCCACGTGGATGCCACCACCCGCCTGGCCGAGATGCGGGCCGTCCAGGGGGTCGTGACCCGAGGCCGGATGGCCGAGGCGATCCGGCTCGCCGACGGCACGGCCGGCTCCAGCGCCCTCACCACCCACCGAGGTTGACGTGGTCGGGCCGGCGCGTCTGGTCCACCCCGATGTCGGCGCAGGTCGTGCCGCGCTGCGTCCGCTCCAGGTCATGCTGGCGGTCACCGACCTGCTCGTGATCCTCTGGGCGACCTTCGGCGCGCAGGTCGTCCGGTTCGGCGTCGATGGGCACGGCAACGACGTCGCGGCGAGCACGGACAGCTTCACGCTGACCTACACGAGCTTCAGCGCGGGCCTGGCGCTCGTGTGGTGGCTGGCACTGCGTGTCCACGGCGCCTACGAGGCGCACATCCTCGGTCACGGAGCGTCGGAGTACCGGATCATCGCGGTGGCATCCCTGTGGGTCTTCGCCGCGGTCGCGATGCTCGCCTTCGCCCTGCAGGTGGCCGTGGCCCGCGGCTACATCCTCCTCGCACTGCCCTCGGGGATCATCGGGCTGTGGGTGGCCCGGCGCCTGTGGCGCAGGTGGCTCGGCGGTCGCCGGGCGGCCGGTGACCTCAGTCATGACGTCCTCGTCGTCGGCCACGAGACCTCGGCGCACCAGCTCGTGCAGGTCTTCGCCGCGGTGCCCGAGGCCGGCTACCGCGTCATCGGGGTCTGCGGCGCGAGCGAGGGACAGGCCATCGAGGGGATCCCGGTCCTCGGCCGTGAGCGGGACGCCGGTCGCGTGGCCATCGAGCTGGGCGTCGACGTCGTGGCCTGCGCCGACGGCCACGGGTTGGGGAGCGCCGGCCTGCGCAGACTCGGGTGGGCTCTCGAGGGCAGCGGCATCGACCTGGTCGTCTCCCCGGGGTTGACGGAGATTGCCGGCCCCCGCGTGCTGACGCGGCCCGTGGCAGGGCTCCCGCTGCTGCACGTGGAGGCGCCGAAGTTTTCCGGACCCAGGCTGGCGATGAAGTTCCTCCTCGACTGGGTTGGTGCTCTGGTACTCCTCATCGTCTTCTCTCCGCTGATGATCGTGGTCGCGGTCATGACCAAGCTGCACGACGCAGGCCCGGTCCTCTTCCGGCAGGAGCGAGTCGGTCTGGACGGCCAGACCTTCCTCATGACGAAGTTCAGGTCGATGGACGTCGACGCCGAGGAATGCTTGGAGGACCTGCGCCGGGCTCGGGTGTCCGACCGGGACCGCGGCGTCCTGTTCAAGATGGAGGACGACCCACGGGTGACGCCGATCGGCCGATTCATCCGTCGCTACTCGATCGACGAGCTGCCCCAGCTCTTCGACGTGCTCGCCGGCAAGATGAGCCTCGTGGGTCCTCGCCCGCCGCTGCCGTCCGAGGTGTCGCAGTACGAGGGCGACGTGGGCCGACGGCTGCTCGTGCGGCCAGGCATGACGGGGCTGTGGCAGATCAACGGGCGCAGCGACCTGTCGTGGGAGGAGTCGGTGCGCTTCGACCTGTACTACGTGGAGAACTGGTCGGTCGCCCAGGACATGATCATCCTGTGGCGCACCATCGCGGCGGTGCTGGCCAAGGACGGTGCCTACTGATGGTGACGGACGTGCGACGGCGATGGAGTGCTCCCTTCCGTCCTCGCAACTACCGGGCCGCCTGGTCGACGTTGACGACCAGCAGACGGCCGGTCGATGCCTTGGACCGGTACGTCCGGGGGAGAGGTGACTACCCCTGGACGGTCACGCTCCGCACACCCGTCGGCCCGCTGGAGCTGCTCGTGCCCCACCCGCACGACGTGCGCACGGTCAACGAGGTCTTCCACCGCCACGACTACGGGGCCGGCCAGCCGGCCGTCGTCGTCGACATCGGCGGCAACATCGGCATCAGTGCCGCCTACTGGCTCAGCCGCTCGGCCACGAGCCGGGTGCACGTCTGGGAGCCGGTGCCCCACAACCTCGAGACCCTGCGGCACAACGTCGCTCCCTTCGGGGACAGGTGCGTCGTGCACGAGGCGGCACTCGCGCCGGTGGCCGGACCGGCCACCTTCCTCATCGATCCGGTGGGCCGCTACAGCGGGCTCGCGGAGTACCAGTCCACGACCGAGGGCCGGGTGGCCGTCGAGATCCGGTGCGAGGCCGTGGCCGATGCGCTCACCGTGGTCCTCGAGCGGGAGGGACGTATCGACCTGGTCAAGGTCGACACCGAAGGGAGCGAGGACGCGATCGTCGCGGCGATCCCACCTCACCTGCGCGCGGCCATCGGGGAGATCGTCCACGAGTACCCCGGCGGGGTGCGCCGCATCCGCTCCTGAGCCGATGCGTCAGCGGTACTCGAGCAGACGCTGCCCGACGAGGTCGTCGACGAATGCCTCGATGTCTGCGCGCACCGTCGCGACGGGGTGACCGGTCGCCTCGGCGACCGATGCCACCAGAGGTGTCGCGCCGTCAGCGACGCTCAGCCAGATGGTCGCGGCGACGCCGGCCAGCATGACCACCGGGCCGCCCGGCAGGCGGGCGGCCATCACCCGCGGGAGGCCCAGGACGTCGGTGTCCGTGGTCCAGCCGACATCGGTGGGGATGACCGGTCGGGAGGACGTCGTCATCTGTCTCCTCCTCGGCCGAGGATCTCCAGGGCGCCCCGACGGATCCGGTCGACGAAGGCGAGCAGCGTCTCTGCCCGGGTGGGTCGATGGCCCAGCTGTGTGGCCAGGTGGTCGGTGTTGACCATGAAGGCACGCAGGGTGAGCACCAGCCGTGACCGCCGGTCCGGCGCGACGGCGATCCGAGCTCGCCACTCGTCGATCCGGCCATCTCGGGCCACCGCGGACCAGAGCGCCTGCTCCGGCGACGGGGGAAGGGAGTCGAGCATCCCCAGACCCGCTGCGAAGCCCACCTCTGCGTGCATCTGGGCCACCCAGCCGCGGACCGCTTCTCGGGTGGGCTCGTCGGCGAGGTGCCAGACGTGCCGGACATCCCGGGCCGCGCGACCGATGGACGAGGTGCGACCGGAGTGCAGGACGACGATGCCGATCTGCGCGATCAGCGCGGGCGTCGCGCACGGGACCGCAGCGATGTCCTTGTGGGTCCTCGCCGACCACAGCCGCTCGAAGGCCTCATCAGGTGGAAGTCCGATCCCCGGGAAGTGTCGGTGGATGTCGAGATAGCCCCAGAGGTCGTGCCACAGGGTCATCGCGTGCTCGAAGGGGGAGCTGGTCGAGAAGCGACCTGTGGCGCGATAGCCCACGGCGGTGCAGGCGGCGACCAGCTGCTCGATGTGGTCCGGCCGGACGAGGACATCAGCGTCGGTGGGATGGCGGTCAGGATGGATGAGCGAGTCGTCCAGTGCCACTCCCTTGATGTGGAGCAGGTCCACGCCAGCGCGTTCGGCGACCTGCTGGACGGCCGCGTGCCCGAAGCGGACGCGCGCATCGAGCGGCACCTCGGCCCCGCTGAAGACCGCTCGGTCCTCCGGGTCGGCCGGGTCCGGGCCCACCTCCACCCGCTGCAGGACCTCCCGCATCTCCTGCACCCGGTCGGCCCACGTCGGGACAGAGGTGTCGACACCGGTGGGGTAGCGGTCGGCGGCCGGAAGGGCGGTGGTGACGGCGGCAGGGAAGTCGCGGCTCGCGACGACACGGAGGCGGTCGTCGGCGGCCTCCCGGAAGCCGGCGACCGGCGTGCTGACGACCGGTCGACCGACGGCGCGGTACTCGTAGAGCTTGATCGGGTCGAGGCTGTCGGTGAAGTCGTCGACCACGTGCGGCACGACCAGCACGTCTGCGTGCTGCAGGTAGGCGGGGACGAGCCGGCGGTCCTTGGGCCCGAGGCGCACGATACCGGCCTCGTCCAGTCGCTCGCGCTCGCGGTCGGTCAGGGCATCCGGACCGACCAGGACGAGGGTGCCGCGATCGCCGAGCGACTCGGCCGTCTGCTCGCACAGCCGGATGTCCAGGCGGTCGGAGTGGAGGGTGCCGATGTACACGGCGACGGGCCCGGCAGGCAGGTCTGATGGCCGAGCGGTCGGGCGAGCTGTGGCCGCCGCGTCGACGGCGTTGTGGATCAGCGTGACGGGCCGGTGCCGTGACTTCGTCGTGACGAGTGACGGTGAGCAGACCACCACCTCGGCGGCCCGCTCCATGAGGGTGGCCTCGTGGGTGGCCAGCCGGGTCAGCGTGACGGCATCGCGGTCGGCCTCGAGCCAGTCGTCCGTGATGTCGTACAGAGTGGGCCATCCTGTGCGCTCGAGGACGAGAGCGCCATGGGGATCATTGGCCCAGAGCATCGGGTGCGTGAAGCCCAGTCGCGTCGCGGCCTGCTCGACCTGCGCGGCCCATCGCTCGTCCTGGTCCGGGTCCAGCCGGCGGGGGAGAGCCTTGGTCGGCTCCAGCAGCCAGAGGTTGTCGATACCGACACCGCTGAGGTGCGGTCCCCGGCGCAGCCCTCGCCCGACCCGGGGGGCGCTGCCGGAGCGCAGTCGGTGGACGGGGTCCTGCGCAGGCTCGACGACGAGGACCCGCAACGAGGGTTCCGCCAGCAGCAGACCGGCCAGCAGGTGCTGGTTTCGTCGCCACACCCGGTCCCACGGCTCCAGCGAGACGACGACGAGCTCGCGTCCCGTGCCCATGGTCGGTCGCGGCGAGCTGGCCGCGATGACGTGGCGGTAGAGCGCCTCGGTGGCGGTGGCCTGGGCTGCCACGGAGAAGTCCCTGCGCTGTCGCTCCTGCAGCTCCCGGCCGTAGCGGTCGCGACGCTCGGGGTCCGCGGCCAGCGACGCCATGAGGTGCCCGGCCTCCTGCGCGTCACCGGGGGCGAAGAGCACAGGGTCCCGGGCGCCTCCGACGCTCTCCAGGTGGCCACCCGCCGCGGCTGCCACCACGGGGACCGCGGCGGCCATGGCCTCCACGACGGCCAGCCCCATCCCTTCGATCGTGCACGGGGCCAGGAAGAGTGACGCCTGCGCCATGAGGTGGTCGACGTCGCTGCGATGACCGAGGAAGTCGACGCTGCCGCGCACCTGGAGCCGCTCGGCCAGACCCTCCAGCGCTGCGCGCTGCGACCCGTCGCCCGCGATGGACAGTCTCCAGCCCTGCCTGTCCAGCCCCGATGCGGCGAACGCGGCGACGGCGACATCCGTCGACTTCTCTGCCTCGAGCCGCTGGGCGACGAGTACGGTGCGCGAGCGCGACGACGGGTCGCTCCCGTCAGGTCGGTCCGGGATGCCGGGCAGGATGACGGTCGCATCGACGTCGATCGACGTGGCGATGTGCTCGCTGACGGCGATCTCCGCGCTCAGGCGGGACTGCAGCCGTTCGGCCACGGAGCGGGTGCCGGGTGTTGCTCCCCTGCGGGCGGCGAAGTGTCGGGTGCTGACGACCGGAGTCCGCACGAGTGCCGGACTGATCAGCGCGGCGACGTCGGCCGTCGTCATGTGGGTCGCGACGACGTCTGCACGACGACCGGCGGGGCCGGTCAGGCCCCGTAGCGCGGCCCACATGTCGGGGGCGGGAGACAGCTCCACCCCCGGGCGGTCGATCGCCTCCCTCATCTGCCCCAGGTCGCCGCCGAGCACCGTGACCTGGTGGCCCTGGTCGTGCTGGGCCGAGGCGAGGACCGCGACGTGACGCTCGACTCCGGCGAAGTTGGTCGTGCAGACCACGTGGGTGATCCTCACGGCCGGGCACCTGCGATGGCCGCTGGGTGCTCGGGAACCTGCAGCGACAGGTCGTCCAGTGCCCCCTGCTCGGCATCGTCGTGCTCGCGCAACGCAAGGGCTCCCAGGCAGATGCCGGCGATGACGAAGGGGATGGAGGTCTGGGCAGCGACCCAGAAGAGGTCGAGCTGACCCTGGACGAAGCGCGAGAGGACGGCCAGGACGGCGAGCGTCCCGTAGGCAGGGGGCAGCTTCCACAGGATGACGACGCTGCCGACCATCAGGACGAGGAACCCGACCAGCCCGAGGATGCCTGCCGAGGTGAGGACCTCGAGCTCGGCGTTGGGCGGTTGGAAGCCACCGGGGAAACGGTCGGTGTACCACCACCGCAGCCCGACTCCGACGATCGGCGACGTCTGCCAGATCTCCATGGCGTCCTGGAACCACGTGAATCGCTGGAAGACGGAGTTGTGCACGTTGCCGCTGGACAGCTGGTCGCGGACCAGGGTCAGGACGAGGACGAGGGCGGGGACGATGCCGAGCAGGATGATCTTGGAACGGCGACGGTCGGTGCGGTTGCGCAGGATGAGCACGAGCAGGACCAGCCCCAGGGCGACCACCGCCTGACGGGACTGGGTGAAGCCGATGCCGATGGCCAACCACCAGAAGGCGGTGACGCCGACCCGACGACTGAGGTTGGCCCAGGCCGGCCGGACGTAGGCGATCAGGGCCGTGATGCCCATGACCGTTCCGAGGAAGTTCTTGTGCATGCCCGGCTGGAGGTACACCGGTCGGAAGTCGCCCTGCAACGCATGCAGCACGCCGACCACGATGGTCCACGTGGCGAGGACGAGCGCCGCAGCGAGCATGAGCTTCAGGGCGAGGCTGCCCGCGCCCGATCGCCCGACGCTCCATCCCAGCAGGAGTCCTCCGGCGACGAGCAGGCCGGAGTGCGCCCAGTCCAGGGTGTTGGCCAGGTAGGGGTTGGCCACCACGGTGAAGAGGGTCGCGCTCTGGTAGATGGCGACGAGCCACAGGAGGTTGCGTAACGGAGAGCTGATCGGGTGCCGCACGAAGAGGAGGGCGCACAGCGTGCCGATGGCGAGGGCGACGTCCGACACCGAGATGTCCGTGCCGCCGTAGACGGCTCGGGCCGCGACGTAGAGCAGGGGGAGCGTGAGCAGCGGGACGACGACGGGTTGGACGGCAGAGATGCCCAGCAGGAGCACGCCCAGCGCGGCCACGAGTGCCACGGCTGGGTGCTGGGGTGCGAACCAGCCCAGGCCGGCTGCGGCGCCGCCGACGAGCACGAGGGCGCTGGCGGCGGTGACGCGGTCACGGACCGTGGAGCTCATCGGCGCTCAGGGCCAGTCATCGGGGCAGGTCCTCGAGGTCGGACTCCACCCGGAGCGGACCGCGCACGTACCGACGGACACGGTCGCGGGCTGCGTGCCCGCGCTCGTCCCGCAGGAGCAGCGCTCGCGCAGCTGATCCGACGATCACTGCTGCCCGCGTGACCTGCCAGCCGAGCGGCCCGAAGTGCTTGCGGTGGTAGCGCTCCTGCGAGGCGTGGAAGTGCGCATCGCGCCGGCCCGGGTCAGAGCTCGTGGCTGCCCCGAGGTGGCGGGCGGTGACCTCGGGCACCACGGCATGGCGCCACCCGAGGTCGTGGGCGCGACGGGCCCAGTCGGTCTCCTCGGCGTAGAGGAAGAAGGACTCGTCCAGGCCCCCGACCTGCTCGAGGGCCTCGGCGCGAAGGAGGAGCACGGATCCGATGACATAGCCGCGGTCACGCTGCAGTGACCCGAGGCCGATCGCCTCCAGGACAGCACCCCCCGGTGTCGGGAAGGGCCAGGCGACCCGCCCCGGACGGTCGTCGCCGTCGAGCTGCTGCGGTCCCACGCTCGCCAGATCAGGTCGGGCACGCAGGGCCGCATGCAGCAGGTGGACCCCGGCCTCGTCGATGACGGCGTCCGGGTTGAGCAGCAGCACGTCGTTACCGGGCGTGAGCCGTTCGGCCAGTCCGTGGTTGACCCCCGCGGCGAAGCCACCATTGCGGCCCGGGTCCAGGTACCGCACCCCGAGCTCGGTGCACACCTCGCGCACGAGCGGGTCGGACGAGTTGTCGACGACGGTGACCGGGAAGTTGCGGACGGGCTCGAGGCTCGCTCGCAGGAGGTCTGGTCGGTGGTAGGCCACGACGATGATCTCGGGGTCCGCCGCGGGTGTGGCCGTGCCTGTGCCACTGATGTGCTCGTACAGCGCCACGTAGTCCCCACCGATCGTGTCCCAGGTGAACGCGTCTGCGCGCGCCAGCCCCTCACGTCGCATTGTGGCCCAGACCTCAGGGTCTGCTCCCACGTGGTCCAGTGCACTCGCCAGGGCGGCCGGATCGCCCGGGGGGACGAGCAGCCCGGCACCGCGCACCACGTCGGGCAGCGCACCACTGTCACTGGCGACCACCGGTGTGCCACAGGCCATCGCCTCGACCGCCACGCGGCCGAACTGCTCGATCCACGTCGGTGTCGTGAGGGACGGGACGGCGAGCACGTCGAGACCCCGGTAGAACTCCGGCAGGTCCGTCTTGTCGACCGGTCCGACGAGGTCGACCCGGCCCTCGAGGTCCGATCGCGTGATTCTGGTGCGCACCTCGCTTTCCTGCGAGCCTGCGCCGGCGACGGACAGCCTCAGACGAGGGCTCATTGCGATGGCCTCGAGGAGGACGTCGACCCCCTTGTGCGGCTCGAGGCGACCGACGTAGCCGACCCGGACGAGGTCGTGCGGGTCGAGAGCGTGCTCGGCCGCGGGGGAGAAGTGCTGGGTGTCGACGCCCAGCCCGATGGTGACGGCACGCCCGGTCAGTCCCTTGCCGGTGACGACGCGGCCGGCCTCGTCGTTGCACACGCTGACGGCGCTCGCGTGACGCAGCGCCCACCTCTCCATCCAGCGGAAGGGAGGCGGGTAGCGCTTGTCGATGTTCTGCGCGGAGTACAGGGCGAAGGGGGTGCGCGAGCGGCGCAGTGCCCGGAGGGCCAGCACCTCGAAGGTCGCCAGCGCGAAGGGCTCCTCGTGCAGGTCCAGCACGTCCCAGTCCTCACCGAGGAGGTGCCACAGCGGCCGGGGGTCGTAGACGAAGAGCGCCGGGTGGCTGCCGAGGGTGCGCACCCCGCGCACGTCCTCGCCCTCGCGCGGACGAAGGGGGACGGTGCGGCCCCCTTCGTCCCACTGCACGGCGGTCACCGAGACGACCTCGTGACCGGCCCGGCGGGCGACTCGCTCGCGTGCTCGCCAGTCGTCCACCACACCGCTGTGGGAGATCCGCAGGATCCGCACCTTATAGACTCCTCGCGAGTGGGTGGGGGGCGTCACACTGACCTTACCGTCGGCGCATCGGGCGCTGGACGGTTCGCGCACTTGGGGAGGAGCAAGAGTGCAGTTCAGCGAGTTCTTGAATGTCCTGAGGGCGCGGTGGAAGCTCATCGCTGCGTGCGTCGTGCTGGCGGTCCTCGCGGCCACCGCCCTGACCCTGCTCACGACCCCGGTGTACGAGGCCAGGGCGCGCATCTACCTCAGTGCGGAGGGGCGCGGTGGGGATGCCGCGCGGACCACGGGCAATGTCTTCGTCCTCACCAGCGACGACCTCGACACCTATGTCTCCATCCTCAACACTCCTGCCGTGCTCGAGCCCTTGCGCAAGGAGCTCGGCCTCGAGCCGGGGCATCCGATCGACGTGCGTGCCGACGTCACCGGCTCGACCTCGATCCTCAACGTCACTGCCCGCTCGTCCGACCCGAAGGAAGCCGCAGAGGTCGCCAACGAGGTGGGCCCTCAGCTCGGCGCGGTGGCGGGGGAGTTCTCCACGCTGCTGAAGTCGTCCGGGCAGAAGGTCGTCTCGACGCCGATCCAGCCGGCGTCGGCGCCGTCGCGACCGGTGTCTCCGGACCCGGTACGCAACATCGGCCTCGGTCTGCTCGCCGGTCTCGTGCTGGGGATCGGCATCGCCTTCATCAGGCACTCGCTGGACACCAAGGTGCGTGGTGAGGACGACATCCGCGCGCACTCGGATGCGCCGATGCTGGCCGCGTTGCCCCTCGACCGGTCCTCGTCCAAGGGACTCGTGAGCGTCGAGGACGACCCGCACGGTCGGCATGCCGAGGCGATCCGCCGGCTGCGGACCAACCTGATGTTCGTCGACGTCACGACGGGTCGGCACTCCTTCGTCGTCACCTCGGCGATGCCGGGCGAAGGCAAGACGACGACGGCGGCCAACCTCGCGCTGGCGATGGCCGACTCCGGGCGCCGCACGCTGCTCGTCGATGCCGACCTGCGCAACCCGTCCGTCGCCCGCACCCTTGGCATGGAAGGCAGCGTGGGCCTCACGAGCGTCCTGCTCGGCGAGTCCGAGGTCCACGACGTCATCCAGCCGTGGGGCTCCCACGGCATGGATGTCCTGCCGGCAGGGCCCGTCCCGCCCAACCCGAGCGAGCTGCTCGGCTCGGCGCCGATGGAGGCGCTGCTGCGCTCCCTGGTGGGTGAGTACGACTTCGTCCTGGTCGACTCCCCGCCCGTGGTGCCGGTCATCGACGCGGTCGTCATCGAGCGGCTCACCGGCGGCCTGCTCATGGTCGTGGGCGTCGACCGGACCCGCAAGAAGGACCTGGCTGCCGCACTGCGCCAGCTCGACACCGTCGGCGCCAAGGTCTCGGGGTTTGCCCGCAACTTCGTCTCCGGCAAGGCGGAGGGTGCCTACCGGTACGGCTACCACGCCTACGAGCAGGAGGTCGAGCGCGAGACCCGGCGAGCCCGCAGGACCAAGACCCGCAGCCGCGCCTGAGGTGGGGTTGAGCGCCACGACGAAGGGCGCCGCACGAGATCTCTCGTGCGGCGCCCTTCGTCGTCAGTGACGGGAACCGGTCAGGGTGCCGCGGTGGTGACGGGGGAGGGCTCGAGGGACGCCGGGGGAGCCTGAGTGGCCGGTGCCGAGGACGAGGTGGGCGCGGCAGCCGTGCTCGTCGTGGAGCTGGTCTGGGCACTCGAGCGAGCGGCAGTCGTGCTCGACGTCGTGGCGGACGGGTCCTTGCAGCAGTCGGGAGGAGTGCCAGGCACGTTGACCGTGGCGGAGACGAAGGTCCCGTCGTGGTCGTGGTCGTCGTCCGGGTCCGGGGTGTGGCCCCAGGTGAAGGAGATGGTGAAGGTGAAGACCTGGTCTGCGCTGTTGGTCGACGTGGTGTTCATCCGCACGGTCCGCGTGGTGTTCGGCGGGATCGCGATGTTCCCCGTGTTGAGGGTGCCGCCGTCGTCGTAGCCCACATACGTCAGGGTCAGCGTCGTGCCACTCACCACGATGGTCGGCGGGACGTAGAGGTACACCGTCTTGTTGGAGGTGTTGGTGATCGTCGCCGTGAAGACGTACCCCTTGACGAAGGGGTTGCAGCTGTTGCCCGGCGCCTTGCACGCGGCGCCGAAGGAGATGGTGGGCTTGGTGCCGCTCGAGGCGTACGCGGGAGCAGCGACGCCGCCGAGGATGACCGGAGTCGTCCAGGCCGCACCCTTGGCCACCGTCCTGCGTGAGATCGGCCTGCTGGTTGCCTCGGTCATTGACTTCCCCTCAATGTGCGTGCGGAGCAGTGGCGCCCGCGACTTGACCAAAACCTTACTGACATTGACTGGGTACTGGCAATACCCTGACGAAGTCGAGATGGCAAGGGGGCGCGCTGTGAAATATGCCAAAGGGACGTGGCCGGCGCGACGATGGCTCGACGGGTACCCCACAGCAGTCGCCGTAGCTGCCCTCATCTGCCTGTATGGCATCGCGGTGCGCACGGTGCCGGGGCAGTGGCTCGACGACCAGGTCTTCGGCTGGGCGCAGCGACCGCCCTACGGGCCGCTGCGGGACGTCCTGCCGATCGCCGCACGCAGGGTCCTCCCCTTCGTCATGCTCGTCGCCCTCGGGCTGGTGGCGGGATGGCGGCTGGTCCGGGGGGAACGGGCCGTCATGGCCGTTGCGCTCCTGGTCCCGCTCATCTCGATCCCGCTGGCCCGATGGCTGCGTGTGACCCTGCCTCGGCCCGACCACGGGTACTCCTACGTCGACAACACCATGCCGTCGACCCATGCAGCCGTGGTCGTGGCGTCAGCGGTCGCGATCGCGATGATGTTTCCCTCGGAGCGACCAGCCTGGCTCGGGTGGTGTCTCGGCGGGGTGGCTGCCGTGGCCTGCCTGGGCAATGTCGTGGGCCATGCCCACCGCCCGAGCGATGTCCTCGCCTCGGTGCTCCTCGTGATCGCCGTGGCCGGAGTCGTGCGCGGCCTCAGCCGTCGGCTGGCCCGTCGGGATCGCGGGGATCGCGGGTGGTGACGGGACCGAAGCGCAGGATCCGCAGCTGCTCGAGCGTCTCCTCGAGCAGGACCCGGTTGGTGCGTTGCAGGTCGGCGATGATCAGGAGGGCGTAGGAGAAGAGCGCTCCGACGAGGAGTGCGGTCCCGAAGATCAGCGACTGGATGTGGCCACCCCCGTCGCCCATCGCCACGAGGACGAGGAAACGCACGAAGGGGATCAGGCCCAGCAGGAGCAGCAGGGTGCCGAGCAGGCCGAAGAAGGCGTGCGGCTTGAACATGATGAAGGAGCGCATGATCGCTGACGCCGACTTGCCCATGTGCTGCCAGATGTTCTTGAAGAGGCGGGACTCGCGCGTCTTCTCGTTGGTGACCACGGGGATGGAGACGATCGACATCCGCTTGTGGCCCGCCTGGATGATCGTCTCCATGCAGTAGGAGAACTCGGTGACGATGTTCAGCCGCATCAGCGAGGCGGCGGAGTAGGCGCGGAATCCGCTCGCCGCGTCGGGCAGGTCGGTGCTCGCGGCCCGGTTGACCACCGCCGACCCGAGAGCCTGCATCCGCCGCTTGAAGGGGGAGAAGTGCGCGATGGTCTTGGTCTGCCGGTCGGCGACGACGATGTCCGCCTCGCCGGTCAGGATCGGCTGGACGAGGTCGCCGATGCGCTCCTGCGGGTACTGGTTGTCACCATCGGTGTTGACGAGGATGTCGGCACCGTGCGCGAGGGCAAAGTCTGCTCCGTCGCGGAAGGAGCGGGCCAGGCCGAGCGGACTGTTGTGGCTGAGGATGTGCGTGACGCCCAGCTCACGCGCCACCTGCGCGGTGCGGTCACTCGAACCGTCGTCGATGACGAGGGTCTCGATGACGTCGACACCGGGGATCGACGTGGGGATCGTGGCCAGCACGAGGGGGAGGGTGCTCTCCTCGTCGAGGCAGGGGATCTGGACGATCACCTTCATGCTGGGTCCTCCGAGATGCGCTGAGACGAGCCGGAGCCTCAGGGTAGTCGGCGACCGGCCCCGCCCGTCACGCCGCCCGATACGCTGGCGCCGTGACTGAGCCGACCGAACTTGAGCAGACGCAGGCGCCACGACGGGTGATGGTGACCGGCGGGGCCGGGTTCATCGGGTCGCACATCGCGGAGCGACTCCTCCAGCAGGGACACGAGGTGCTCGTGGTCGACAACTTCTACTCGAGCACGCGCCGCAACCTGACGCACCTCTTCGAGCACCCCAACTTCGAGCTCCTGCGCCACGACGTGACCTTCCCGCTCTACGTCGAGGTCGACGAGATCTACCATCTGGCCTGCCCCGCGAGCCCGATCTTCTACCAGCGCGACCCGGTCCAGACGACGAAGACGAGCGTCCTCGGCTCGATCAACATGCTCGGCCTGGCCAAGCGCACCAAGGCCAAGATCCTGCTGTCCTCGACCTCTGAGGTCTACGGCGACCCGCAGGTGCACCCCCAGACCGAGGACTACTGGGGCAATGTCAACCCCATCGGCATCCGCTCCTGCTACGACGAGGGCAAGCGCTGCGCGGAGACGCTCTTCTTCGACTACCGCCGTCAGCACGACATGCCGGTCAAGGTCGCCCGCATCTTCAACACCTACGGCCCGCGGATGCAGCCCAACGACGGTCGGGTCGTCTCCAACTTCATCGTCCAGGCGCTCGCAGGCGAGCCGCTGACGATGTACGGCGACGGCAGCCAGACCCGCTCCTTCTGCTTCGTCGACGACATGGTCGACGGCCTGATGTCGCTCATGGCGACACCGCACGAGGTGACGGGTCCGATCAACATCGGCAACCCGGTCGAGTTCACGATGCTCGAGCTCGCCGAGCTCGTGCTCGAGCTGACCGGCAGCAGCTCCGAGCTCGTCCACCTGCCGTTGCCCCAGGACGACCCGACCCGCCGCCGGCCCGACATCACGCAAGCCACCGAGGTCCTCGGGTGGGAGCCTCGGGCGCAGCTGCGGGCCGGGCTGGAGCGCACGATCGACTACTTCGCAGCGCTGCAGCGCCCGTGACTGAGGGCCCCATCGCCGCGGAACCTCCGCGTCGCGGCATTGGTGAGGGGCTCATCAGCGGGACCGCATGGACGGCGATCCATGTCGTGGTGTCGGTGCCGATCGCCTTCCTCGTCAATGTCGTCGTTGCCCGGAGCCTAGGCGTCGTCGACTACGGTCGACTGGCCATCCTCACGATGGTGCTGGCGTTGGCGACGGCAGCAGCCTCCCTCGGCGTGGGTGCCGCATTGATGCAGTTCGTCACCAAGGCCTCCGAAGCTGCTCGTCACCGGGACGTGGCGCGACTCGTGTCCGGGGCGCAGGGGTACAACCTGCTCGTGGCGGCGCCCGTGGTGTCGCTCGTCGTCCTTCTCGTCGTCGACGTGCCGTGGCCCTTCCTCCTCCTGGCAGTGGTTTTCGGAATCTTCGGGCCCGCGCTGCTCCAGGTGGGGCCCATCCTCCTGGCCACCGAGCATCGGTCCGACAGGGCGGCTCAGATCGCCTTGGTCAGCAATCTGGTGATCCAGGGGACTGTCGTCATGACAGTCCTGCTCCACCCGACCTCCAGCGCGGTGTGGATCGCTCGCGTCGTCGCCACCGGTGCTCTGATGGTGCTGCCGGTGCTGGCGCTGTCACCGAGGCTGCGTCGCGCCGCCACCCGCCCGGGGTCGCCGTGGTCCTTGCCCGCTGCCTTCTGGGCCTTCGCCGTGCCCACCGGCCTCGCGGCCCTCGTCAGCCAGCTCGTCACCGACAGGGTGCAGGTCTTCTTCCTCGAATGGCTCGAGGACTCGGTCGCGGTGGGACTCTTCGCTCTGGCCTTCGGCCTCGCCGCCCAGATCCTCGCGCCGGTGCAGGCAGCTGTCGGTCCGCTGCTCCCTGCCTTCGCAGCCTTGCGTGAGCGAGGGAACGAACAGGCGCGAGTCGGCCTGCTGAGGGTGACGCGTGTGTCAGCGGTGGCCACCGGAGGGGTGCTCTCCTTGGGACTGCCACCCCTGGCTGCCCTCATCCCGTGGATCTATGGCCAGCCCTTCGAGCCCAGCGCCGACTACTTCGTGGTGATGGCGTGCGCGGCGGGGTTCGTCGTCGTGGGCTCCGCCTCGTATGCCTCGCTCATGGCCCGCCTCCGGGGCGGGACCTACCTCCGGGTGAACCTCTTGGCCCTGGTGGTGATGGTCAGCGTGGCCCTGACCACGATCCCGCTCCTGGGCGCGTGGGGAGCAGTGGCCTCGATGGTCACCGGCACGCTGGCCCGGGCACTTCTGATGGTGGCCGTCGAGATGCGAGCACACGTCGTGCCCCGCGCCGAGATGACACGGGCCTTCGCTCCGGTCGTGCTCGCGACAGGTGTCGTGCTCCTCGTGTGGTTCGGGGTGGTGGAGAGGCTGGGGGCTGACCCGGTCGTCGCAGCGGTCACAGGTGGCGTGATGGGAGCGGCCGGGTACATGCTCTTGGTCGCGCTGACTGGATCAGGGCTGACGCCCGAGGACCGTGACACCCTCCTGGGAGCTGTCCCGTCACGAGCTCGACGCCCGGCATCGATCGTGCTGCCCCTCGTCTCACGAAGGCGGTAGGGCACCGCGCCCCGTGGCTCAGGCGACGCCCGAGGGGGGCGTCGCGGAGCGACCCGGGAGGACCCGCCGGAGCCGTCGGCGCACAGCGCGCCCCCACCGGCGCAGCTGCCACCGGTCCGACCACGCGAGGGCAGCCTCTAGCTCGGCAGCGTCCGTGGCAGCCCACGCCCCGCGCAGCAGCTGGCGCAGAACCCGAGGTGGGTTGTTGGCGAGGATGTGCTCGCGCGTGACGGCCAGGTCCTCTGCGTAGGGACGAGTTCGCGAGCGGGATCCCGGGCGTACGCGGTAGCTCAGCACCGCGCACGGCATTGGGGCAGCGACCCCACCGGTTGCGCCCAGCAGCCGGACCCACCACTCGTGGTCCTCCATGCCCGTCCGCATTCCCTCGTCCCATCCGCTGGTCGCTGCCCAGTCGGCGCGGCGGAACATCGAGGCCACCGGTACAGCGGACCGCTGGGCGAAGTGCTCGAGGGACAGCTCGCCTCGCGTCGGCCACCCCGGCGCGTCCAACTCTCCGAAAGGGACCAGCCCCGCGTAGACGACAGCGCGCGCTGGGTCCTCCTCAAGGAGCTGGACCGCTTCGGCAACGTACGTTGGTGAGACGAGGTCGTCGGCGTCCAGGCACAACACGTAATGGCCCCGACCGGCATGAATTCCGGTGTTGCGCGCGGCGGCCGGACCAGCGTTGGGCTGTCGGATGACGTTCACCGGTGCCCCGGCGCGAAGCGACGCAATGTCCACGGGGGGCTTTGAGCCGTCGTCGACGACGACGATCTCCAGACGGGGATGAGTCTGTGCCACGACTGAGGCGAGGGCGGCCGCGAGGTGCTCGGGGTCGTCGTCGTACGTGGGGATGACGACAGTGACGAGAGGTGGTGGCTGCATGTTGGTCGTCTCCGCGTCAGTCGACGGCCGCGGATGGGTGGGGATCTCGAAGGGCGACGACGCGCTCGTAGGCCGCCAACGTGGCTCGAGCGGTCTCGTCCCACGTGAACCGAGAGGTCACGCGGTCGCGGAGGGGTGCAGAGGCGCTGTCGCCGAGCGCGGCCATGGTGGTCTGCCGGATGGTTGTGGGGTCGGCGGGGTCGCAGTAGCGGGCGTCGTCGCCGAGGTACTCACGAGCGTGCCCCCGGTCGGTGGTGACGATCGTGCAGCCGGATGCCGCGGCCTCCAGCGAAACCAGCCCGGTCGTCTCGTACCAGGAGGCCAGGACGTGGGTGTGGTGACGGGCGTACAGATCAGGCAGCTCGCTGTGCTCGACGCCCGGCAGGAGCGTCACGTTGTCTGTCGCCGCAGCTCGGCACTGATCGGCGTAGTCGCGGTGATGAGGGTGCTCGGGTCCCACGATGGTCAGCGTGACGTCCGGCAGGCCACGGAGTGCCTCGATGAGGGCGAGCTGGCCCTTGTGCGGCTCGATCCGGCCCACGCTCAGCACCGTGCCGGCCAGCCGAGGGCGATCGAATCCCGGGGCGAAGAGTCCTGCGTCGATGGCATTCGGCACGACGACCGTCTGCGTGAGCACCCCTAGGTCGTCGCGGATGTGCCGGGCCTCGCCCGCAGCATTGGGGAGCAGGACGTCGGCCATGGACCAGGCGCGCATCCGGTCGAGCTGGTCTTCCATCTCGAGGGTCGCCAGTCGGGTCAGACTCTCGCGACCACGCAGGCTCGCACCGAGGTACCGCATGCCGCGGTAGGTACGACCCGCTCCGTCGCGGAGCGTCGGGCCGCCACCACCTGCTGCGGTTCCGTAGGCCAGTCCGACGTAGATCGTCGACATCGCGACGGGGAACCCCCGCTGCCGGGCCTGCGCCACCTCGCCGGCGCCCAGCTGGAACCCGTGGACGATGTCCCAGCCGCCGTCGGGCAGGGAGGGCCCATCGTGCTCGTGGACCTCGACCCCGAGCGTGCGCAGGGCGCTCGCCGTCTGCTGCAGCTGGACGCGGTGACCGCCCGGGATCTCGGCACCGCTGTTGATCCACATGAGGACGCGCATCCGGCTCATCTGTCGCACCGTCGGTCGATGACGCCCCGGTACATGTCGATGTAGCGCTCACCGATGTGCGACCAGCTGAGGGACTCTGCGTGCGACCGGGCCCTGTCGGCGTCGACGGGCTGCCGGTGCGCGGCGACCATGGCGGTGGCCAGGGCGTCAACGTCCCTCGGGTCGGCCGGGTGCCCAAGGCCGCCGGTGGCATCAGCCAGACCGCCGTTCGTGCTCCAGACGACACCCCGGCCCGCAGCCATGGCCTCGACCGCGACGATGCCGAAGGGTTCCAGCCGGCTCGGGACGACGGCGACGCGTGAGGAGGCGAGCAGGGACTGGACGCCGGCACGGTCGAGGGCTCCGACGAGCTCGACGCCCGGCCCGGCCTGGGCACGCAGCCGATCGTGCTCGGGCCCGTCACCGCCGAGCCGCAGGGTCGCGGCGGGCAGCTCGGTGCGCACCTGGGCGAAGGCGCGCAGGAGGAGGTCGAAACCCTTCTGCGGGACGTGCCTGCCCCAGGCCGCGAACGCCGGTGTCTGCGGGAGGGGAGTGACGGCCCACTGGGACGGATCAACCCCGTTGGGCAAAACCGTGCACCCGGCGAACCGGCGTGCGATGCCGGCGGCATCCTCGCCGGCACGTTGCGAGCAGGCCGTCAGGAGGGCCGCGCGTCGACTGCCCAGACGCAGGACAGCACGGAGCTGGGCGCTGTGCTCGTAGATCCGGCCGGCGTCCATGGTCACCTCGCCTTGGGTGGTGATGATGAGCGGGACCCGCCGGAGAGCCGTCCAGATGGTCAGCGGCAGGACCTGGTTGGAGGCGCACTGGACGTGGACGAGGTCGGGGAGCGGGCCGAGGGCGTCGAGTCCGGCGAGCTGCCGTCTGAGGGCCAGGGGATGACGGAGCAGCCGGACCGGATGGGCGCCGGGGAGGTCGAAGTTGATGCGCCGCACCCTCACCCCTTCAACGACCTCGGACTCCGGCAGATCGGCGGGGTGACGATGCACGACGACGGTGACGTCGTGACCGCGTTGCTGGTACTGACGAGCCAGCTGCAGCGTGAGCTCCTCGACGCCGCCGCGAGACGGGTGGAATGCGCTGGGCGCCAACCAGATCCGCAGTGGACCAGCGGTGGTCACTGCAGGACCTCGCGGTAGACGTCGAGATGGGCGCGCGCTGCCTTTTCCCACGAAAAGGTTGCTGCACGCTCCAGCCCTCGTCGGACGAGGTCCTCGCGATCGACCTCACGTCGTCCGACAGCACGCATCGCCTCGGCAATGTCGGCCCCGTCGGGTCCGGTCATCAGGGCATTGCCCTCACAGACCTCGGGCAGCGCTCCACGCTCCACGGCGATGACCGGGGTACCCACAGCCATGCCCTCGAGCGAAGGGAGCCCGAAGCCTTCGTAGATGCTGGGGACGACGACGGCGTTCGCAGCCGCCATGACGCGGCCGACGATGTCGAGGTCCACCTTGCCGGCGAAGACGACGCGGGGCAGATTGCCGAAGAGTTCCTGCCGTCGTTGCGAGGGAGGCCCGAGGAGCACGAGCTCGTGCTCTGGGAGTTCCGGCGCAACGGCGGCCCATGCGTCGGCCAGGCCCTCGAGGTTCTTGCGGCGAGTGACTCCCGCAGCGTGCACGAAGAAGGGACGGGTGATCCCGAGGTCCTGCAGTGCACCTCGGTCCAGCGGGTCCGGTTGCCGGAAGCTGGGTCGGACGCCATAGGGGATCACGCTCACCCGTTGCGCACCGAGGAGCTCACGGACCTCGCTCGCGGCGAACTCGGACGGGCAGATCACCTCGACGTCGTCGCGGAGAGGGCGCAGGCACCAGTCAGGAAGGCTCCCCTCGTCCGGGAAGCGTGCTGGGGGGAGGTCGTGAAGAGTCAGGACATGCGGCCTTCGAGGACCTGGCACCCGCAGATCGAAGCGGTGCACCAGATCGGACCTCAGAGCGGTGAGTGTCCCCACGGCTCGTTCGCCGACAGAGTGGTTGAGCACGCGCTGCGGCACACGGTAGGTCGCGGCACTACGCCCGCTGCCCACGCTGTCCGAGCGGAAGTCCCACCCGGGCTCCTCAAGGTCGAGGATCGCCTGCTGGATGCTCGTCTCGTAGGTCTGCTGCCCCATGGGCACAGAGGTGTACAAGGTCAACCAGCGGACCCGCCGTGCCAGATGTTCGGAGTCGGTGTCACCTTCGCGGTGCACAGCCTCCGGATCGCTCCCCGCCATGGCGTCACTCTAGCCGTGGGGTTCGGCAACTGGCTCTGAACCGCGAGAGGGGTACTGGACTGAAGCGGCGTGGCCTCCGAGCCGGTCCTTGAGACGGAGGAAGGGCGCTTCCAACCACCGGAAGGAGGCCTCAGCCACGATGATGGTCGCCACGATGCCGATGAGCATCCGGGCCCACTCGGGTCCCACATCGATGTGGTGCCGAAGGACCTGGAGGACGGGGAAGTGGTACAGATACAGGCCGTACGAGCGGGTGCCGGCCCATCGCAGTGGACGCCAGGTCAGGACTGCGGAGCCTGCGGACCCGGGCGAGAGAACGATGCCTGCAAGGACGAGCAACGACAGGATGCCCGTCCCACTGCTCGGCCCGGTGAGCCAGCGCTCCGGCAAGGTCCATGGGAGCAGCAGGACAACGAGGAGAACCAGGAGGGCGCCGTTGCCGATGGCGCCCAGCGCTCGACTGGAGGTGGCCTCGCGACGCCGGGAAACCACCCATGCCAGGAGTGAGCCCCAGATGATGGGGAAGCCCCGCAGATATGTACCGCGCACGTCGGTGATCGGCTCGGGCCACGGCGTGAAGATGAGAGCGACGCCCACGACTGCTGCGACCACGGCGAAGGCTCGCAACGCACGGAGGCGAGAACACAGACCGATCAGGAGCACGGGCCACACCGCGTAGAAGTGCTCCTCGATGGCGAGGGTCCAGGTGTGATCGAGCAGGGGCGCTGACCCGCCCGTGTACATCCACCAGTTCCCCAGGTACACGAGTGCCGCCAGTGTCCCGGGAGCCGCGTCGCTCAGCTGCCCGGTAGCGGCAGCCGCGGCCATGACGAGTGCGCACGTGGCGACCAGCGCTGGCCAGAGGCGCAGCATCCGGCGCAGGTAGAACCTCAGCAGTCGGATGCGTCCGTGACGTTGGGTCTCGACCAGCAGCAATGACGTGATGAGGAAGCCCGAGAGGGCAAAGAAGACATCCACGCCCACGTACCCATTGGCGGCGAGTCCGAGATGCGCGTGGAAGATGATGACTGCGAGCGCAGCGATGCCCCGGAGCCCGTCCAGCCCCGGCCAATAGGTCCGCGCAGAGGGCCCCGCCGTCACAGGGGAAGGGTACGAGGAAGTTCGAGAGAGCGAGGCACTATTCGAGTGGCTGTGCTGCCATGCTGCCTGCATGGCACTGAAGGAACAGTTGCGAAGCCATCTTCCGCCGCCACTCTTCTCGGCGGGCCGATCGGTTTATCGCCTGCGTCCGTCAGCCGTCACGGCGCGCAGGCGCCATCGCCGCGATACGGCAGCAGGCATCTCGGTGGCTGAGTCTGCTGGTTGGGTCGTGCAGCGCGGGCCCTTCCGAGGGATGAAGTACGTCGAGGCCTATGGGGACCTGGGGGCGAAGGTGCTCGGCTCTTACGAGGAAGAGCTCCACGAGACGGTGGAGCAGCTGGTTGCCGCGAACTACGACGTCATCATCAACGTCGGGGCTGCTGAGGGGTACTACGCAGTCGGGTTTGCACTGAGGTGCCCGCAGGCGAAGGTCATCGCATACGAGACGAGCCCAGCAGGTCGTGAGCTCTGTGCGTCGATGGCGCAGCTCAACGCGGTGCCTGTGGAGGTGCGGGGCACATTCACGACGGGTGACCTGGCAGATGTCCCCGACGGCAGGACCCTGGTGCTCATGGACATCGAGGGAGGGGAGCTGGCCTTGCTGGACCCCGATGTGGCACCGTCACTGAGCCTTGTCGACCACGTGGTCGAGCTCCACGACTTCGTCGATCCATCGATCAAGGAGACCATCTTGGCTCGCTTTCGCGACACCCATGATGCGCGGCTCGTCGCCACAACGCCACGGAGGGAAGCGGACTACCCGGAGCTGACGTCACGCACGGCCCGCGTCCTGGACGAGCACCGGCCGTGCCCGATGGAGTGGGCCATCCTCACAAGGCGCCACACGCAACGACTGCACTGATCTAGGCTGCGCTCAGTCGAAATGTGTGTGTGGGGGGAAGTTGATCAGACCGGTGCAGGTGGCGATCCTCGACCACACGGCACAGCTCGGGGGAGTCGAGCTGGCGCTCGTGCGTCAGATGGACGCGCTCGCCGAGCGCGATGACGTGCGGGCACGCGTCCTGCTCTTCGCAGACGGTCCGCTCGTCGGGCGACTCCGCGAGCGGGGGCACGAGGTCGAGGTGCTCCCCATCGACGAGGGGCTCGGCACGACGACCCGTCACGAGGCAGCTGGCCTGCGGACCGCGCTGACCTCCGCAGTGGGGGCGGCCCCCTTCGTGCGGCGGTTGGCTCGTCGCCTGCGCGAGATGGACGTGGACGTCGTCCACACGACGACACTCAAGGCCGACCTGCTCGGCGTGTCTGCGGCTCGCCTCGCGCGACTACCGCTCGTCTGGCACGTCCGCGACCGCATCGCGCCGGACTACCTCCCTTCGCCGCTCGTGCACCTCATGCGCTCCGTCGCACGGAGCGCGCCGCAGCGGGTCGTCGCCAACTCCCGCGCCACCGCCGCGACCCTCCCGGGAGCCAGAGGGCTGACCGTCGCGTATCCCGGCCTCGCCCCGGAGCAGATCGCGTCGTCGCCCCGCCCCGAGCCGGACCATCGCATCGTCGGGATCATCGGGCGCATCTCGCCGACCAAGGGGCAGCTCGAGTTCGTCCGCGCGGCCGGCCGGATCGCCGAGCGGCACCCCGACGTGACCTTCCGCATCATCGGCTCGCCGATGTTCGGCCAGGAGGAGCACGAGCGAGAGATTCGTCGCGAGATCGAGCAGCTCGGACTGACCGACCGCGTGGAGCTACCCGGCTTCAGCGCCGACCCGAGCGCCGAGCTCGACCGGATGACCCTCGCCGTCCACGCCTCGCCCGTGCCGGAGCCCTACGGCCAGGTCGTCGCCGAGGCAATGGCTCGCGGGGTCCCGGTCATCGCGACCGACGCCGGTGGAGTGCCCGAGATCGTCCTGGGCGGCGCCGAGCCCGTGGGCTGGCTCGTCCCGCCGCGGGACGTCGACGCGCTCGCGACGGCCATGGATGCCGCTCTGTCCGATCCTGACGAGGCCGGGCGAAGGGGGCGGGCCGGCTGGGAGCGGGCTCGCACCGCACTGGGCATCGGGCCGAGCATGGACACGCTCACCGGGGTCTGGCGGGAGGTGGCCGGCCTGACCCGGCCACGCGTGGCCATCGCGCACGACTACCTGACCCAGCGTGGGGGAGCGGAGCGGGTGGTCCTGGAGATGGCCCGGGCCTTCCCCGGTGCCACGATCCACACCACGCTCTACGACCCCGAGGGCACCTTCCCCGAGTTCCGCGACCACGACATCCGGGTCAGCCCGCTCAACCGCGTCGGTCCGCTGCGTCGCAACCACCGGGCGGCGCTGCCCTTCCTCCCCTTCGCCGCCGGTCGCCTGCGCATCGACGCGGACCTCGTCATCGCGAGCAGCAGCGGGTGGGCGCACGGGTTCCCGACGACCGGGCGCAAGCTCGTCTACTGCCATGCCCCGGCTCGCTGGCTCTACCAGAGCGAGCGCTACCTGGGCAGCGACCCGAGGCGCTCCCCGGTCGGGCTGGCGTTGCTCGCGCTGCGCGCACCCCTTCGCGCCTGGGATCAACGCGCGGCCCGGACCGGCGATGCCTACCTCGCCAACAGCAATGTTGTGCGCGAGCGCATCGGGGAGGCCTACGGCATCGACGCCGAGGTGCTGCCGCCTCCCTTCGCCGTCGACACCACGGGGGAGCGCGAGCCCGTCCCCGAGGCTTCTGACTGGCCGGAGGGGTACCACCTCGTCGTCTCCCGGTTGATGCCGTACAAGAATGTCGACGTCGTCATCGACGCGTTCCGTGAACTGCCGGAGCGACTGCTCGTCATCGGGGCCGGCCCGCTCCTCGACCGGCTGCGAGCCAGCGCCCCCGACAACGTGCGCATCGCCACCGAACTGAGCGATGCCCAGATGCGGTGGGCCTACGAGCACGCCACCGCACTGGTCGCCGCGAGTCACGAGGACTTCGGGCTGACACCTCTCGAGGCCGGTGCCTTCGGCAGGCCGACGATCGCTCTGCGTGCCGGCGGCTACCTCGACACCATCAGCGAAGGGGTCAACGGCGTCTTCTTCGACGAGCCGACAGCCGAGGCGATCCGTGACGCCGTCATTGCCATGCGGCAGACCACGTGGGACTCTCATTCCCTCCGCGACCACGTGGACGCTTTCTCCCCCGAGTGCTTCGCTGATCGGTTGCAGGCCGTCGCAGCGCGTCTCTCAGTGATGCGCTAGGAGGTCCAGGGCGATGCCGCGGACGAACCACGTCTTTGGTCTCGATGCGCTCCGCATCCTTGCGGCACTTGCCGTCTTCGTGTGTCACCTTGCTGCCTACTGGGGTCTTGAGGGCCTCCCTCTCAAGCTGCCGGAGCTGCTCACCATCGGTGCCCATGGCGTCGACGTCTTCATCGTGCTGTCAGGTTTCGTGCTGAGCCTTCCTGTCTTCGCGACCGGTCGGGACCTCGCCACCGGCAATTTCCTGCGTCGACGAGCGACGAGGATCCTGCCGCCCTACTACGTGGCCCTGGCCTTCGCCGCCGCCATCGCACTGTCACCCGCTGCCACCTGGACCGTCGCCGAGCGAGCGTCGCTCGCAGACCTGGGGTGGCACGCCGTCCTTCTCCAGACCTGGACGCCGTCGCGCTTGGGGACGATCAATGGATCCCTGTGGAGCGTGGCACTCGAGGTGCAGCTGTACCTTCTCCTGCCGTTGCTGATCGTGATCGCCAAGCGCTGGGGCCTGCACGCGGTCGTGGCCGGTGCTGCCGTCCTCTCGGTGGTGCTGTCGGCCGTCGACCTTCCGGGTGCCCTCGGGGCAGCCCTCAATGATGAGCACAACCTGCCGATCCGACTGATCCAGTTCGTTGCAGGGATGGCGTGCGCTCGCATCGTGGCGGCCGGTCGGGGGCCGTCGCGCAGGTTTCTCTGGCCCGGTCTGGTGGTGTCCGCGCTTGCGGCCATGGGGGCCACGACCGTGGAGTTCCGCGTCGGGCAGGCCGTCCTGTGGGCCCTCGCCGCCAGCTTCCTCCTTCTCCTCGTGGTCGATCAGCTCGGCCCGGCATTGGCGCGGACCCCCCTCGAGAAGTGGGGCCTGGGGGCGTACAGCTTCTACCTTCTCCACCAACCCATCATGCTGATCCTCGGGAAGGTGGTCCGACCACACGTGGCCAACGACTGGTTGGCGTTGGTGGTCGGGGTCGCCGTGTGCCTTCCCGTGGTCTCGCTGGCCGCGTGGGGCATGTACCTCGTCATCGAGCGACCAGTCCACCGCTTCGGGCGAGCTCGTTACCCCGTGCTGCAGAAGGCCGCCACCCAACTGTCACAATGACGCACATGACGACGGCCAAGCAGCGCATCCTCTCGGGGATGCAGCCCACCAGCGACTCCCTGCATCTCGGCAACTACCTCGGGGCGCTCGTCAACTGGGTCGGCCTGCAGGAGGACTTCGACGCCTACTACTTCGTCGCCGACCTGCACGCACTCACGGTGCCGACCGACCCGGCCGACATCACCCGCCGCACCCGCGTCACCGCCGCCCAGTACATCGCCGGGGGCGTCGACCCGGAGCGCTCGGCGATCTTCTGCCAGAGCCACGTGCGCGAGCACACCGAGCTGATGTGGGTGCTGGCCTGCCAGACCGCCTTCGGCGAGGCCAGCCGCATGACGCAGTTCAAGGACAAGACGACCAAGGGTCACAACGCCAATGTCGGGCTCTTCACGTACCCGATCCTCATGGCCGCCGACATCCTCGTCTACGACGCCGCCCGCGTCCCGGTCGGCGACGACCAGCGCCAGCACCTGGAGA
Source organism: Janibacter sp. Soil728 (assembly GCF_001428305.1). Lineage (GTDB taxonomy): Bacteria > Actinomycetota > Actinomycetes > Actinomycetales > Dermatophilaceae > Janibacter. Next base: position 275,281 of record NZ_LMRZ01000004.1, read on the forward strand.
TCACCCGCGACCTCGCCGAGCGCTTCAACGCCCGCTTCGGCGACACCCTCGTCGTGCCCGACCCGCACATCCTCAAGGAGTCGGCGCGGATCATGGACCTGCAGGAGCCGACCTCCAAGATGAGCAAGAGCAGCTCCTCGGACAAGGGTCTGATCTCCCTGCTCGACGACCCCAAGCGGATCGCCAAGAAGATCCGTTCGGCCGTCACCGACGCCGAGGGCGAGGTCCGCTACGACGCCGAGACCAAGCCCGGTGTGTCCAACCTGCTGTCGATCCACTCGGCCCTCTCGGGCACCTCCATCGCCGACCTCGAGGCCAGCTTCGCCGGCAATGGGTACGGGGACCTCAAGCAGGAGGTCGCCGACGTCGTCGTGACCGCCCTCGAGCCGTACCAGCAGCGCATGGACGAGCTGATGTCCGACCCTGCCGAGCTCGACAACATCCTGGCGAAGGGAGCCGCCCGCGCCTCCGAGGTCGCCTCGGCCACTCGAGATCGCGTGTACGACCGGGTCGGGCTGCTGGCTCCGAGGATCTGACCGGTGGCCGTCCACGGTGTGTCGATCGCGGTCCCCGAGCCGTGGTGTGCGCAGCTGCAGACGCTGCGTGAGGACGTCGGGGACCCTCTGGCGCAGGCGATCCCGCCGCACATCACGCTCATGCCGCCGACGGAGATCGCCGAGTCGGAGATGGACCGCTTCCGAACCCACCTCGAGAGAGTGGCCCAGGAGCACGGTCCCTTCACGATGCGGCTACGGGGTACCGGCACCTTCCGCCCGGTCAGCCCGGTCGTCTTCGTCCAGGTGGCCCAAGGCATCCCGATGTGCGAGCGCCTCGAGCAGGCGGTGCGCCGCGGGCCGGTGTCCCGAGACCTCGAGTTCCCCTACCACCCGCACGTGACCATCGCGCACGGGATTGCCGACCCGGGTCTGGACCGAGCCTTCGACGAGCTGGCCTTCTTCGACACCAGCTTCGAGGTGGAGGACTTCCACCTGTACGACCACGGTGATGACGGTGTGTGGCGACCGGTCACCAGCTTTTCACTCAGTGGGGAGCGTCTGCAGCCCTCATCGTGAGGTCCCCGGACGGGTCCAGACTGCTCAGGACGGCCCCGGCGATCTCACCGAGTGCCCGCACCTGATCGGCGGTCAGCTGGTCGAGGACGCGCTCCCTGACGAAGTTGACGTGGTGGGGTGCCGCGGCCACGATCTTTGTCCATCCCTCGTCGGTGAGCACGGCATCGGTGGCCCGGGCGTCGAGCTCGCTGCGCGAGCGGGAGACGAGTCCGCGGTCCTCCAACCGTTTGACCACGTGGGACAGACGGGGGAGCGTCGCATTGGCGCGCCGGGCCAGCCACGACATGCGCAGCGTCCGCTCCGGGGCCTCGGAGAGCATCGCGAGCACCTGGTACTCGAAGTGCGTCAGTCCCGAGTCCTGGCGCACCTGTGCGTCCAGGCGAGCGGGGAGGACCTCGGCGAGGGCGACCACCTGCAGCCAGGTGCGCATCTCGTCGTCGTCGAGCCAGCGTGGTTCCATGCCCGGATCATCCCAGACGTCCCGCTCCCGGTGCGACCGGCGAAGGGGGTGGGTCCCCCCTTCGCCCTCAGGCGGCTCGGGAGGACATCGCGCTCTCGTAGTGACCGACGAGCTGCTCCGTCAGGCTGCTCCACGAGCGCTCGGCCACCATCGCCGGACCTCTTTCGCCCATCCGCTCCCGCTGGCTCGGTGAGTCGACCAGCTCGGTGACCCAGCGCGCGAGGTCGCCGCGCACGGCCGGGTCGAAGAGGTAGCCGCTCTGGCCGTGGGCGACGAGGTCGAGCGGACCGCCGGCGGCAGGCGCGACGACGGGCAACCCGGCAGCGGCCGCCTCCTGCAGGGTCTGGCCGAAGGTCTCCTTGGTGCCCGTGTGGACGAAGACGTCGAAGGTCGCGTAGGCGCGAGCCAGCTCTTCACCCGTGCGTGGCCCCAGGAAGGCCGGCGGGAGGTTGGGCCGCCCCGAGCTGGAGGCGACGGCCTCGGCCAGACGAGCACCCAGCTCGTTGCGGCTCGGCCCCTCGCCGACGAGCACGAGGCGCGTGCCGGGCAGCTGGGCGAGCTCAACGAGCCGGTGCAGCTCCTTCTCGGGGGCGAGCCGTCCGACGTACCCGAGGATGAGCTCCCCGTTGGGCGCCAGCGCTCGCTTGAGGGCGAGCGTCTCCGGGTCCTGCTTCCACGTCGGGGTGAACAAGCGGGTGTCCACCCCACGCCCCCACAGGGCGGTGCGGGGGATGCGGTGGGCGCGCAGCTCCTCGAGGGTGGGTCGGCTCGGGGCGAGCGTCAGGTCAGCGCGCTCGTGGAGGCGCCGCACCCACTCCCAGGTCAGCGACGAGGCGCCGCGACCGAGGGAGCCGGGGCCGTGCTGCTTGATGTAGTTGGGCATGTCCGTCTGGTAGATCGCGACCGTCGGCAGGCCAAGGGCCTCGGCGTTGTGCAGACCGCGAGCACCGACGAGGAAGGGGGAGGCGACATGGACGACGTCGGGCCGGAAGTCGCGCAGCGCTCGCCGCACGGAACCCGTAGGCACTCCCGCCCGGAAGCCACGCACCGACACGGCCGGCAGGGCCCGCACCGTGTGACCGGCGAAGGTCGCTGGAGCCGGGCCCGGGGCGATGATCATCGCCTGATGTCCCTGCTCGCGCAGGCTCTCGGCCACTCGGCACACGCTGGTGGTGACGCCGTTGAGGCTGGGCAGGAAGGACTCGGTTGCTATCGCCACTCTCACGGGTCCCAATCTCCTCGCGGCGTCCTCCGGATGGGTGACCTGCAGGGGGGTGTCGGGTGATCATCAGGTGACGTCTTGGTCGTCCGGGTACGGTGCGCCCATGACGACGACACCCGATCTCGAGCGCTTCTGGGCCGTGGTGCCCGCCGGTGGTGCCGGGACGCGACTGTGGCCGGTCTCGCGGGCCTCCTCACCGAAGTTCCTGCACGACCTCACCGGCAGCGGCCGCACCCTGATCCAGGCCACGGTCGATCGGCTGCGCGTCCTCGCCGGAGAGCGGGTCCTCGTCGTCACCGGGAGTGCCCACGCCGAGGCCGTACGCCGGCAGGTACCCGACCTGCCTGCGGACCTGTTGCTCGCCGAGCCCTCGCCACGCGACTCGATGGCCGCGATCGGGCTGGCCGCGGCCGTGCTCGAGCTGCGTGACCCCGAGGCGATCATCGGGTCCTTCGCAGCCGATCACGTCATCAAGGACGAAGAGGCCTTCGGCCGCGCGGTCACCGAGGCCGTCGGCGTCGCCCAGCGCGACCGCCTGCTGGTGACCATCGGCATCGAACCGACCTTCCCCTCCACCGGGTTCGGCTACATCCAGATGGGTCCGCGACTGCGGGCCCACCCCACGGCCACGCGCGTGCGCCAGTTCGTCGAGAAACCCGACGCCCGCCGCGCCGCGTCCTACCTGGCCACCGGCGAGTTCCGCTGGAACGCCGGCATGTTCGTCGTGCGCGCCTCCACGCTGCTCGACCTGCTCGCCGAGTGGCACCCCGACCTGGCCGCCGGTCTGCGAGAGATCGCGGCCGACCCCTCGCTGCTGGAGGAGCGCTGGGAGGGCCTGGAGAAGATCGCGATCGACCACGCGGTGGCCGAGCCCGCCGCTGACGAGGGCCTCGTCGCGGTCGTACCTGGCGACTTCGACTGGGACGACGTGGGCGACTTCAAGTCCCTGTCCGGACTGCTGCCGAAGGGGGAGGGCTCGATGACCGTCGTCGGTGACCCCGCTCAGGTGCAGGCCATCGACTCCGGTGGTCTCGTGGTCTCCGAGTCCGGCCGGATGGTCGCCATCGTGGGACTCGAGGACGTCGTCGTCGTGGAGACCGCCGACGCGCTCCTCGTCGCCAGCCGCGAGCGGGCCCAGGACGTCAAGCTCGTCGTCGAGGCGCTCAAGGCGGCCGGCCGATCCGACCTGGTGTGACCTGTCCGGTTCATCCGGTGGTCACCTCCCCGTCGTCGCGGTCTGACCTCGGTAGAGTCGCCACGCCATGACTGCTCCCCTCGCCCCGACGCTCCTGCGCGTCATCGACGACCTCGTCCCCGAGCTCGTCGACTTCCGTCGGGACCTGCATGCCCACCCCGAGCTCTCCTTCCAGGAGCACCGCACGACGGCCAGGCTGCGTGAGCGTCTCGAAGCTGCGGGACTGAAGCCCAGATCCGTCAGCGAGACCGGTCTCGTCGTCGACCTGGGAGCCCCCGAGCCGCGCCGCCGGGTCGCCCTGCGCGGTGACATCGACGCCCTGCCGGTGCGCGAGCGCACCGGCCTGGACTGGAGCTCGACCACCGACGGGATCTGCCACGCCTGCGGTCACGACGTGCACGCCACCGTCCTCCTGGGCGCTGGGCTGGCGCTCGCCGAGGTGGCCGACGAGCTGGCCGCGCGCAAGGTCGGGGTGCGCCTGATCTTCCAGCCCGCCGAGGAGCAGATGCCGGGCGGTGCCCTCAAGTTCGTCCAGGCAGGCGTGATGTCCGGCGTGGACACGGCCTATGCCGTCCACTGCGACCCGTCCCTCGACGTCGGGGAGGTGGGCCTGCGCGAGGGCGCACTCACGGCCGCGGCGGACCAGGTGACCGTCACCCTTCGCGGTCGTGGTGGTCACACCTCTCGCCCCTTCCTCACCGAGGACCTCACGTACGCCTTGGCCAAGGTCATCACCGACGTCCCGGCCGTGCTGAGCCGACGCGTCGACCCTCGGGCCGGGCTCGTCGTGGTGTGGGGCCGGGTCTCCGCGGGCGAGGCGATCAACGTCATCCCGTCCGTCGGTGTTGCCCAGGGGACGTTGCGGATGCTCGACGTCAGTGTCTGGGAGACGATCGGTCCGCTCCTGCACGAGGTCGTCGAGGACGTCGTCAAGCCCTACGGTGTCGCGGCGACGATCGACCATGTGCGCGGTGTGCCGCCGGTCGTCAACGACTCGGCGGCGGTCGCGGCTCTCGGTCGCGCCACGATGGCTGCCGGGTTGCGCCCGGTACCGACACCGCACAGCCTCGGCGGTGAGGACTTCGCGTGGATGCTCCACGAGGCCGAGGGGGCGATGGCCCGCCTGGGGACGCGCACGCACGGAGGTCGCAGCTTCGACCTGCACCAGGGTGACCTCGTCGTCGACGAGGGGGCCGTGCGCAACGGCACTGCCCTGCTGAGCCTCGCTGCGGCGGGGGAGTGGACGCGCGTCGAGAGCGACTGATCGAGGGCGAGGGTTATCCCTCCCGGGGCCGCCGACGGTCGCGGTCTCATAACAGTTGGTCCCATCCACCCCATCGCCTCTGGCGCGGGGGCTACCGCGTCGTAACATCCCGGGATGGCACATGCGTGCCGAGATACCCCTGTTGAGAAGGAGAGCGCCTTGCGCCACACCGTGAAGGCCGCATCGATCTTGTCCGTGGCCGCTTTGGCCCTCACCGCATGCGGTGGCAGCGACTCCGGCGGCGACCCCACCGCGGGCAAGGACGGCGGCAGCGACGTCAAGGCCTGCCTCGCCTACGACGTGGGCGGTCGCGGAGACCAGTCCTTCAACGACTCCGCTGCCAAGGGCCTGGATCAGGCCAAGGACGAGCTCGGGGTCGAGATCGAAGAGGTCGAGGCCAGCCAGGGCGAGAACGACGCGGCTCGCGAGGACCGCCTCAACCAGCTGGTCGACGCAGGCTGCACCAACATCGTCGGCGTGGGCTTCATCTACGCCAAGGCCATCGGCGCCGCGTCCAAGGCCAACCCCGACGTCTCCTTCGCGATCGTCGACGACGCCTCCGCCGACTCCAAGGGCCCCAACGTCGCCCAGCTCGTCTTCGCCGAGAACGAAGGCTCCTTCCTCGTCGGCGCTGCGGCCGCGATGAAGTCCAAGAGCGGCAAGGTCGGCTTCATCGGTGGCATGGACGTGCCGCTGATCAACAAGTTCGACGCGGGCTTCAAGGCCGGCGCCAAGGCTGTCGACCCCAAGATCGAGATCCAGACCAAGTACCTGGCCGAGGATGGCTCCGGCTTCGCTGACCCGGCCAAGGGCAAGACGGCCGCCGAGGGCATGTACGACAAGGGCGCGGACGTCATCTACCACGCTGCTGGCGGGTCCGGTGCGGGCGTCTTCGAGGCGGCCAAGGCCAACAAGAAGATGGCGATCGGGGTCGACTCCGACCAGGCCAAGACCGCGGCGAAGAACGTCCAGGACGTCATCATCACCTCGATGGTCAAGAACGTGAACGTCGCGGTCTTCGACTACGTCAAGGCGTCCGTCGACGGCAAGCCGTTGTCCGGTGTCCAGGAGTTCGACCTCAAGGACGGTGGCGTCAGCTACACGACCACCGGCGGCAAGATCGATGACATCACCGCCAAGCTCGACGCGTACAAGAAGCAGATCATCGACGGGAAGATCACCGTTCCCGTGAAGTGACTCTGACCGGCAGTCCGGGGCCCGATCACACGTGAGCGTGTGGCCGGGCCCCGGCCCGTCCTCGGGCGCTACCCTTCGCCTGCGCACCCATGTCGCTGATGCACCACGGAGGCACCATGAGCACGACCGTCACAGACCCCCCTTCGTCCGCAGGCAACGCCGCCACCGACCTCGTCGTCGAGGTCGAGGGGATCACCAAGCGCTTCCCCGGTGTCATCGCCAACCAGGACGTGACCTTCGGTGTGACCCGCGGGACGGTCCACGCGATCGTCGGTGAAAATGGTGCGGGCAAGTCCACCCTGATGAAGATGCTCTACGGGGTGCAGCGCCCCGACGAGGGCACCATCCGGGTCAACGGAGAGGCCGTCTCCCTGCACAGCCCGGCCGACGCGATCAAGCACGGCATCGGCATGGTCTTCCAGCACTTCATGCTCGCCGACAACCTCACCGTGACCGAGAATGTCGTCCTCGGAGCGGAGAAGCTGCACGGGATCGGAGCGGGTGCACGCGCCGAGATCAGCCGCATCTCCGACGAGTACGGGCTCGGGATCGACCCCCGAGACCTCGTCGCCGACCTGGGGGTCGGCGCCCGGCAGCGGGTGGAGATCCTCAAGGTCCTCTACCGCGGGGCCCGCACGATCATCCTCGACGAGCCGACCGCGGTGCTCGTCCCGCAGGAGGTCGACGAGCTCTTCGGCAACCTGCGCGAGCTGAAGCGCGAGGGCATCACCGTCCTCTTCATCTCCCACAAGCTCGACGAGGTGCTGTCGGTCGCCGATCGCGTCACCGTGATCCGTCGCGGCACGACCGTCGACACCGTGCTGCCGCAGGACGTCACCGCCCGCCAGCTCGCCGAGCTCATGGTCGGCTCGGAGCTGCCGACGCCACAGACGCAGGAGTCCACCGTCACCGATCGGGTCGTGCTCTCCGTCGAGGGCGTGACGCTCGCCGGCGCGGGCCGCAACGCTCTCGAGGACATCACCCTGGCCCTGCACGCGGGAGAGGTCGTGGGGATCGCCGGCGTCGAGGGCAACGGGCAGGCTGAGCTGGTCGAGGTCCTCATGGGCATGCGCGAGCCGGTCACGGGACGCATCGAGCTCGAGGGGACCGACATCTCCGACTGGGACGTGCGCCGCATCCGCGAGGCGGGCGTCGGGTACATCCCCGAGGATCGTCACCGTCAGGGCCTCCTGCTGGATGCGCCCCTGTGGGAAAACCGGATGCTGGGCCACCAGACGCAAGAGCCCGCGTCCAAGAACGGAATCCTCACCAACGCCGCGGCCAGGACGGACACCGAGAGGATCGTGCGCGAGTACGACGTGCGCACCCCGAGCATCCACGTCACCGCCGGCTCCTTGTCCGGCGGCAACCAGCAAAAGCTGATCATCGGTCGCGAGATGAGCCACGCACCCAAGGTGCTCGTCGCCTCCCACCCGACCCGAGGCGTCGACGTCGGCGCACAGGCGGCGATCTGGGACCTCATCCGTGAGGCTCGTCGCGAGGGTCTCGCGGTCCTGCTCATCAGCGCCGACCTCGAGGAGCTCATCGGGCTCTCCGACACCATCAAGGTCATCTTGCGTGGCCGGATCACCGGGGACTTCGACCCCGACGTGGTCACCAGCCAGGAGCTGGGCAGCGCCATGACCGGCGCCGGGAAGGACGCCTCATGAAGTTCACTCCACGCCGACTGGTGCTGACCCTCGCGGCCCCGGTCCTCGCGGTGGTCGTCGCCTTCGTCATCACCTCCCTCGTGCTGGTGGCCGTGGGCGACCCGGTGGTCCAGGTGTGGTCCACGCTGCTGTCCGAGCCGCGGCCGCGCACCCTGGTCAACATCGTCAACAGCGCCATCACCTACTACATCGCTGCCGTCGCCGTCGCGATCGGCTTCAAGATGAAGCTCTTCAACATCGGTGTCGACGGCCAGTACCGCATTGCCGCCTTCGCCGCCGCGCTCGTGGCCGGACAGGCCTGGCTCCCGGGTGGGCTCAACATCGTCCTGGCCATGCTCGTCGCCATGCTCGTCGGTGGCTTCTGGGCGGGCATCGCCGGCTGGCTCAAGGTGACCCGCGGTGTCTCCGAGGTCATCTCGACGATCATGCTCAACACGATCTCCGCCGGCCTGGTCGGCTGGGGCCTGCGCACCTGGGGCACCCGGGCCGAGGGCAGCAACACCCGCAACACCACCGAGATCCCGGCGTCGAGCCAGCTCGACGGCTTCAAGCTCATCGCTGACGCGCCCAACCGGGTGTACACGCTCCTGGTGCTCGCGGTCCTCGTCGGCATCGTCTACTGGTTCATCATCAACCGCACCCGCTTCGGCTTCGACGTGCGGGCGACCGGTGAGTCCGAGACGGCCGCCGTGGCCAGCGGCGTCAAGGTGCCGCGGATGGTCCTCATCGCCATGATCGCCTCCGGCGCCGTCGCAGGTCTGATCAGCATGCCCGCCTTCTTCGGGGCCGACCACAGCTACGGGCTCAACTTCCAGGAGGGCGTCGGCTTCATCGGCATCGGGATCGCGCTCCTCGGGCGCAACCACCCCGTCGGTATCGCCTTCGCGGCACTGCTGTGGTCCTGGCTGGAGAAGGCGAGCGATGGCTTGCAGCTGAAGGCCGATGTCTCCCCGGCGCTCGTCTACATCATCCAGGGCGTCATCCTCCTGGCGGTCGTCATCGCCTACGAGGTCGTCGCTCGCTTCGAGCGGCGCCTGGAGCAGAAGCAGGTCACCCGCCAGCTCGACACGGCCACTCCGGAAGGAGCCTCGGCATGACCCTCAGCGTCGGCACCGAGACCGAGACCGTCCCCGCCGCGCGGACCACGCGGCGCATCCCCTTCTGGGCCTGGCCCCTGGGTCTCGCGGCCCTGCTCGTCGTCCTGTCGATCATCCGGATGATCACCGGTCAGGACGACATCTCCTCCTCCGGGACACTCGGTGCTGCGCTCGCCTGGGCCATGCCCCTGGCTCTCGCGGGCCTCGGCGGTCTGTGGTCGGAGCGCGCCGGCGTCATCAACATCGGGCTCGAGGGGATGATGATCCTCGGTACCTGGGGGGCGGCCTTCGGGGCCCTCCACGGTGGTCCGTGGATGGGCGTGCTCGGTGCCGTCGTCTGCGGTGCGCTCGGCGGTCTCGTGCACGCCCTCGCGACGGTCACCTTCGGCGTCGACCACATCGTCTCCGGTGTGGCGCTCAACATCGTCGCCCTGGGCGTCGCGAGCTACCTCGCCGCGCGGTTCTTCGGCGACCTCAAGGGCGGCAGCGATGTCCAGTCGCCGCCACTCCCTTCGCTCCCGCGGGTCGGTGTCCCCGGAGTGTCCGAGCCGCTCAAGAGCGTCGAGGACAAGGGCTGGTTCTTCGTCTCCGAGCTGGCGGCAATGTTGCGTGCAGCGACCACCGACCTGTCGCTGCTGACCGTCATCGCGCTGCTCCTCCTCGTCGGGACCTGGTGGCTGTTGTGGCGCACCTCCTTCGGCCTGCGGGTGCGCTCCTGTGGTGAGTCGCCGGTCGCCGCCGAGACCCTCGGCGTCAACGTCTACCTCTACAAGTACATCGCGGTCACCGCGTCGGGCGGCCTCGCCGGCCTCGGTGGTGGCTTCCTCGCGATGGTGGCCTCCAATGCCTACCGTGAGGACCAGACGGGCGGACGCGGCTACATCGGCCTCGCGGCGATGATCTTCGGCAACTGGCGCCCCGGGGGCGTGCTCATGGGCTCGGGCCTCTTCGGCTACATGGATGCCCTGCAGCTGCGCGGTGGAGGTTCGGCGCTGCACGCGATGCTCCTCTTCATCGGCATCCTGCTGCTCGTCATCGGTCTCTGGCAGATCCTGCGGCGTCACGCCCACGTGCAGGGCGCGATCGCCATCGTCACGGGCATTGCCGTCGTGGTCCTGTGGGCCATCAGCGACACCATCCCCGGCGAGGTGACCCGCTTCGCCCCGCACCTGACGACGCTGCTCGTGCTCGCCTTCGCCAGCCAACGTCTGCGCATGCCGGCGGCCAACGGCAAGGTCTATCGACGAGGAGAGGGGCACTGACGTGGGGCGCGCCCTGACGCAGGACGACTGGGAGCTGCTGCGCAGCACCGCGGTCGAGGCGATGGGGCAGGCGTACGCGCCGTACTCCAACTTCCCGGTCGGGGTCGCCGGTCTCGCCGACGACGGACGGCTGCTGAGCGGCTGCAATGTCGAGAACGCCTCCTACGCGGTGGGCCTGTGCGCAGAGTGCGGGCTCATCAGCGACCTCGTGCGCACTGGCGGTGGCCGCCTGGCCGCCGTCTGGTGCGTCGACTCCCGAGGCGAGACGCTCATGCCGTGCGGTCGCTGCCGACAGATCCTCTGGGAGCACGGCGGCGAGCAGTGCCGCATCCAGACACCGGAGGGCGAGCGCTCGCTCGCCGAGATCCTGCCGCAGGCCTTCGGGGCGGACGACCTGACCAAGGGAGCACGATGACCGAGCAGCACGATGTCGTGGACATCATCCGCACCAAGCGCGACCGGGGTGTGCTCGCCGATGACCAGATCGACTGGGTGATCGACGCCTACACGCGCGGTGTCGTCGCCGACGAGCAGATGTCGGCGCTGGCCATGGCGATCCTCATCAACGGCATGACGCGCCCTGAGATCGCCCGGTGGACCGCGGCGATGATCGCCAGCGGGGAGCGGATGGACTTCTCCGCCCTGAGCCGGCCCACCTCGGACAAGCACTCGACGGGGGGAGTCGGGGACAAGATCACCCTCCCGCTCGCCCCGCTCGTCGCAGTCTTCGACATCGCCGTGCCGCAGCTGTCCGGCCGAGGTCTCGGCCACACCGGCGGGACGCTGGACAAGCTCGAGTCGATCCCGGGCTGGCGTGCTGATCTGAGCAATGCCCAGATGCTCGCGCAGCTCGACGACGTCGGCGCGGTCATCTGCGCCGCGGGCGCCGGGCTGGCTCCTGCCGACAAGAAGCTCTACGCCCTGCGCGATGTCACCGGCACCGTCGAGGCGATCCCACTCATCGCCAGCTCGATCATGAGCAAGAAGATCGCCGAAGGCACCGGCGCGCTCGTCCTCGACGTCAAGGTCGGGTCCGGTGCCTTCATGAAGACCCGCGAGGACGCCACCGAGCTCGCCCGCACGATGGTCGACCTCGGGACGGACGCCGGGGTCAACACCGTCGCCCTCATCACCGACATGTCCGTGCCGCTCGGCCTGACGGCCGGCAATGCCCTCGAGGTGCGCGAGTCCGTCGAGGTCCTCGCAGGTGGGGGACCGCAGGACGTCGTCGACCTCACGGTCGCGCTCGCCGACGAGATGACCCGGGCGGCTGGCAAGGACGTGGGGCCTGACGAGCTGCGTGCCGCGCTGGCCGACGGTCGGGCCATGGATGTCTGGCGCCGGATGATCTCCGCGCAGGGTGGCGACCCGGACGCATCTCTGCCCACCGCGGCCGAGACGCACACGGTGACCGCCGACGCCGACGGCTACCTCGAGCACCTCGACGCCATGGCGGTGGGCATGGCTGCCTGGCGTCTGGGCGCGGGCCGTGCGCGCAAGGAGGACCCGGTGCAGGCCGGGGCCGGCGTCGAGCTGCACGCGCGTCCGGGCGACCGCGTGAGCGCCGGGCAGCCACTCATGACCCTGCACACCGACACCCCCGAGCGCTTCGCCCGGGCTCAGGAGTCGCTCGTCGGGGGCTGGCGCATCGCGCCGCAGGCGCCCGCCCGAGGCTCCGTCGTCCTCGACCGGATCACTGCCCAGGAGGCATGAGATGCCCGAGCTCAACACCAGCCCGTCGATCATCGACGTGCCCGGCGGCAAGGTCATCGCCGAGCACGTCGGTCGGGTCGCCACCGGGAGCGAGGCGATGTCCGTCGCCCACATGAAGGCGCCGCGCGACTGGTCGGAGCCCGCACAACGCCCCGACTTCGACGAGGTGACCGTCGTCGTCTCAGGAACCGTGCTCGTCGAGCACGACGCAGGAACCACCGAGGTCACCGCCGGGCAGAGCATCGTCACCCGGGCGGGGGAGCGGGTGCGCTACTCCACCGGCCCCGAGGGCGCCGAGTACGTGGCGATCTGCACGCCCGCCTTCGCGCCGGACACCGTCCACCGAGAGGACGAAGGGTGAACCTCGACGAGGCCGGGATCCGCTCCCTTCCCAAGGTGCTGCTGCACGATCACCTCGACGGGGGTGTGCGGCCGGCCACCGTCCTCGAGATCGCCGACGAGGTGGGCCACGAGCTGCCGGCCAGTGGTGACGAGCGCACCGCCGAGGGCCTGGCGCGATGGTTCCGTGAGTCGGCCGACTCGGGCTCGCTCGTGCGCTACCTCGAGACCTTCGCGCACACCGTCGGGGTCATGCAGACCGCGCCGGCGCTGCGTCGCGTCGCGCGGGAGTCGGTGCTCGACCTCGCTCGTGACGGCGTCGTCTACGCCGAGTCGCGCTACGCCCCCGAGCAGCACCTCGAGGGCGGACTGACCCTCGAGCAGGTCGTCGACGAGGTCAACGCCGGCTTCCGCGAAGGGGAGGAGCAGGCCGCCGCAGAGGGGCACCCGATCATCGTGAGGGCGCTGCTCACCGCGATGCGGCATGCCGCGAAGTCACGCGAGATCGCCGAGCTGGCGGTGCGCTATCGCGACAAGGGGGCGGCTGGGTTCGACATCGCGGGAGCCGAGGCGGGCCACCCGCCGAGCCGGCATCTCGACGCCTTCGAGTACCTGCGCCGCGAGAATGCGCACTTCACGATCCACGCCGGTGAGGCCTTCGGTCTGCCGAGCATCTGGGAGGCGCTGCAGTGGTGCGGAGCAGACCGGCTCGGCCACGGCGTGCGCATCGTCGACGACATCGGCTTCCGCGGGGGAACCGTCACCGACGACCCGCTCGCCGCCAACCAGGCTGCGAGAGAGGACCCCTCGCAGCTGCGGCTCGGTCGCCTGGCCGCCTTCGTCCGGGACACCCGGGTGCCGCTGGAGATGTGCCCGCACAGCAATGTGCAGACCGGTGCCGCGCCATCGATCGCCGCGCACCCGATCACCCTGCTGGCCAGGCTGCGCTACCGGGTCACCCTCAACACCGACAACCGGCTGATGTCGGACACCTCGATGACCCGGGAGATGCACGCCCTGGTCACCGATGCGGGCTGGGAGCTGGACGACCTGCGCTGGGTGACGACCAATGCGATGAAGTCGGCCTTCCTCCCCTTCGACGAGCGGTTGGACCTCATCGAACGAACGATCAAGCCGGCGTACGCGGCTGCGGCCTCTGCCTGAGGGCCTGGTAGGTGCCCTGATGCTGGTTGGAGGTAAACGCGCGGACGAAAGGTCGGCGAGTTCCCTTCCAATCAACGCCCTTGAACCTCGAATGGATGCCAACTCGCCCAAGAATCGTCCGCGCGTTTACCTCCACCCGATGACTGGGGGCGACTGACGCCTCCACTCGGCGGCTGGGGCCTCAGTAGGTGGCGGTGGGTGCGGCGTCGGTGGCTTGGCCGGGCTCGGGGACGACGAGGCCGTCGGCGCCGAGCTGCTCGGCCTCGGTCAGGAGGGCGGAGGTGCTCGAGGTGCCGATGCGGGTGACGCCCTCGGCAACCATCGCCAGGAGGGTGGGGATGTCGCGGACACCACCGGAGGCCTTGACCTCCATCTGCTGCGGGGTGTTGGCGCGCATGAGCGCCACGTCCGCGAGGGTGGCGCCGCCTCCGGCGAATCCGGTGGAGGTCTTGGTGAAGTCGGCCCCCGCGTCGGCGCTGGCCCGGCAGGCGTCGATCTTGGCGCGCTCGTCGAGCAGCGCCGTCTCGAAGATGACCTTGACGATGACCCCGGCAGCGTGCCCGACCTCGACGACCGCTGCGATGTCGTCGCGCACGGCGGTGATGTCCCCGCCGCGCAGGCGGCCGATGTTGAGGACCATGTCCAGCTCGGTGGCGCCGTCGGCCAGGGCCTGCTGCGACTCGGCGACCTTGGCGGTCGTCGACGTCGTGCCGTGGGGGAAGCCGATGACGGTGCACACGCGCGTCGGGCTCCCGTCCACCTCGGTGATGGTGGCCTTGGCGAGGGCCACATCGCTCGGCCGCACGCAGACGCTCCAGATGCGGTGGCCGGCGAGCTCGCGGACCGAGGCGGCGACCTCGTCAGGGGTCAGCTCCGGCTTGAGCAAGGCGTGGTCGATCAGGTCGGCGACGTCCTGGACGGACAGCGCCGAGCCGGGGACGAAGGAGGGACGACGGGTCATGAAGCCAGCCTAAGGCCCACGCACAGGCACTACGCTGAGCGTCGAGCCGACGGACGCGGCCCGACGTGATGATGAGGCCGTATGAGTGCGCAACCTTCCACCGGAGCGGATCACGGTCGACCGTACGCAGCCGTGTCGGTCTTCCTCGTCGTGGGCTCATTCCTCACGTGGCGTTCCACCTTGGGTTTCGACCTGCGGGACAGCGCCTACGTGACAGCCATCGCCCAACGCATGGCTCGCGGCGAGACACCCTTCGTCGACGAGCTCAACCCGCACAGCTTCGGGTCGCTTCCTGCTGTCCCCAGCCTTTGGCTGTGGCACCACATCGTCGGTACCTCGGGAGTCGTCCTGCTCGGACGCCTGACCTTCGTCGTTCTGGTGGGCCTTGCCAGCGTGGTCGCCTGGCGTGCTCTGTCACCTCATGCCGGGCGGACCATCTCAGCGGTGGCAATCGCCACAGCGGTCCTCGCGCTCCCTTACAACCAACTCGTGGTCTCGTACAACACCACGCCACAGCTGGCGCTGATGGTCGCCTCCTGCGCGGGTGTGGCGGCGGTGGCGCGGGGGTCGAGAGGCTGGGCAGCCGCGTGTGGGACGTCGGCCATGGTGGCATCCATCGGCTACTTCGCGGTACTCCCGGCGGCGATGGTCCTCATCGGGTCGACACTGGTCGGGCGGGCCCTGTGGGTGCATGGTCGTCCGGAGAGGGCTTGGGTCTTCAGTCTGCTCGGCTCAGGGCTCCTCGTGGGCCTGGTCTTCCTCGGGTGGCTCACGCTCGTGCCGGGCTGGGGCGCCGTCCGCGACTCTCTGGCCCTGTTGGACTCGGGAGCAGGCGATCGCGGGATAGGGGTCGAGCCCTTCTACTGGCACTTCGTGGCGGGCGCGCGACTACTCCCGTTGGCGCTTCTGGTCGCGACCATGTCGGTCGCCATCAGGTGGCCACGCGGCGTGCGCGAGGTCCTCTTGGGTGGCGCAGTCGCACTGCTCGCGTTGTGGGGTGGCGAGTGGGGGCCTCCCGGTCAGGAACCAACCGCCGGGAAGTACGCGGGAGCAGTTGCTCTGGCACTGCTCGTCGTCCTGGCTCCGGCCATGACCATCTGGCTCGGTCGACGCAGGGATCGCCTGCTCCTCTTGGTCGTCCTGATCGCGCTCCCGGCTGCGGTCGTGGGTTTCATCGCGACCTCTGCCGTGACGCTGAGCGGTGCCGCATACGGTGCCTACGCCGTCCCGCTGTCGGGGATGATCGTGCTGATCGTGTTGGTCCTGAACGCGGTGGTCACGGATGGCGGGGCGCCGCGATGGACGCAACCCATCGTGTTCCTCCCGGCCGTGGCCATGGTCGCGAGTCTCCTGTCGGTCGTCTTCAACGAGGGGCCCGTGGTCACCACGACG
Organism: Janibacter sp. Soil728; assembly: GCF_001428305.1. GTDB lineage: Bacteria > Actinomycetota > Actinomycetes > Actinomycetales > Dermatophilaceae > Janibacter. The sequence goes on from NZ_LMRZ01000004.1 coordinate 291,290, forward strand.
ACACGGCTGGCCGAGGGGCCAGGCGCCGGCCTCAGCGTCGGGGTCGACAGCGGATCCGACTACGCGGCCGTGGCGCGGCTCGTCGCTGCTTGCACCGACCCCGGTGGCGGACTGTGGGCCCCCGGTGTACCCGGGGCCTACCTGTGGGTCGACCGGAGTGCTGGGGTACCCCAGTACTGGTTGTCACCGCACGAGTTCACTTCAGGGCTTCGGGTGCTCGGAGCCGTCGGAACCGATCCCGCCTGTGTGCTCGCCCCGTCCGACACGTCTCCGGGTGGTCAAGGGGAGCCGCTCGCCAGATGGCTCGACGACGGCTATGAGCGGCGTACCAGCGAGCGCCTTCGGACGGTGGGAGAGGACGGCACCCGGTACGCGCTGTTCGAGAAGCTTCCCGACGAGGAAGCGCTGCGGTCGGCCGCTGCACAGCAGCAGCTGACTCCCGGGTCGTCCTGAGGGACCGGTTCCGCGCGAACGCGACGACGTTCGAAGGGCGCGGGTTCAGGCCGGTACGTCCATCCACCGCGAGCCCGCCTCACGCAGGACTCCCGTGCCGCCCGTGAGCTCTGCGACGACGGGCGCCAGCGACATCTGCCCGTCGGCCGGCACACCGAGCCGCAGCGTCACCTCGGCGCCGTACGCGGCGTCGAGAACCTGGACCCCGCGGGAGCGCAGCTCGTTGTCGATCCTCCCGGCCTCGGTGTGTGGGACGACCAGCTCGTGCTCGATCACCAGGACGCGGCGCAAGGTCCCCACGGCGTCCAGCCCGGACCGGACCGAGTCGCCGTAGGCCCGGACCAGACCACCCGTGCCGAGCAGCACCCCGCCGAACCACCGGGTGACCACCGCGACGACGTCCGAGACCTCGTGACCCAGCATGACCTCGAGCATGGGAGCGCCGGCAGTGCCCGACGGCTCACCATCGTCGGAGGACCTGGTGGTCTCGCGACCAGGTCCGATGGCGAAGGCCGAGCAGTGGTGGCGCGCATCCCGGTGCTGCTTGCGCAGCCGCTCGACCACGGCCCGCGCGTCCTCCTCCGACTCCACCCGCTCGACGGTGCACAGGAACCGGGAGCGCTTGACCTCGATCTCGGTCTCGCCGTCGCGGGCGATCGTGAGGTAGGACGTGGCGGCCATCGGTGCGTCAGGCTCCGGACAGCTCGCGCTCGGCCCGCGTCGGCGTCGCGCACCGGGCTCCGAGCTCCTCGTGCCGGGCGACGACCCGGGGCTCGTCGCGCATGAGCACCAGCCCGCGACGCACGAGCGTCAGCGGCGGCTTGCGGCGCTCCCTGAGGTCTCGGGCCAGGCGCAGGACGAAGGTCTTGAGCCGGTGGTGGCGGATGCACCACGCGGAGTGCAGCAGCCCCGCGGCGCGCAGCGCCGAGATCGCGTCGGCGGCGAAGATGCCCTCCGCGATGACGAGGTCGTCCGGGCGCGCGGTGATCGTGTGCTGCCCGACGGCTCGGGAGGCGCTGATGTCGTAGACGGGCATCGCTGCCGTGCCCGTCGTGAGGAGCGTGTGCAGAGCCGCGATCGCGGCGTCCTGGTCCCAGCTGTCGGGGTGGTCCCAGTCGATCATCCCGAGCTCCGCGCTCACCGGCAGGTCCGGCGCATCGGCGTCCTTGTAGAAGTCGTCGAGTCGCACGACCGGCCAGCCGTGGGCCCCGTGCAGCCGGTCGGCCAGCCGCGACTTGCCCGACCCGCTCGGCCCCGCGAGCACCACGACACGGCCGTGGGGGCGGGACGGGGCAGGCGTGGGCACGAAGGGAGAGTCTAGAGGGCGGTCAGCCCCTCCATCGCGGCGCGTACAGCGGCCAGGCGCCCGGCCGCTCGCTCGCGGGCGCCCGTCAGGTCCTCACGGCCGGCGACCGGCTCGATCGCCTCGAGGTAGACCTTGAGCTTGGGCTCGGTGCCGGAGGGCCGCACGATGATCCGCGAGTCGTCGGCCAGCAGGTAGCGCAGACCCTCGGTCGGCGGGAGGCCACCGGCACCCGCGGCCAGGTCCTCGACGCTCGCCACCGGTGACCCGGCGACCTCGCTCGGGGGTGTCCGCCGCAGTCGCGCCATGAGCCGGCCGATGTCCGCGAGGTCCTCGACACGGATGGAGAAGGCGTCGGTCGTGTGCACACCGAGCTGGGTGTGCAGGTCGTCGAGGACGGACTGGAGGGTCCTCCCTTCGGCCTTGAGGATTGCGGCGAGCTCGGCGATGAGCAGCGCGGCGGAGACGCCGTCCTTGTCCTTGACGAGGTCGGGCGCGACGCAGTAGCCGAGCGCCTCCTCGTAGCCGTAGTGCAGGCCTTCCACGCGGGCGATCCACTTGAACCCGGTGAGGGTCTCCTCGTGGGGGACGCCCGACTGACGGCACATCGCGGCCAGCAGTCGCGAGGAGACGATGGAGCTGGCCATCCGGCGGCCGGTGGGCACGCCACGCATCAGCAGGTGCGAGGCGAGCAGTGCGCCGAGCTCGTCGCCGCGCAGCAGCCGCCAGCCACCCTCGACCGCGTCGTCGGGGACGGCGACCGCGCACCGGTCGGCGTCGGGGTCATTGGCGATGACGAGGTCGGGGTGCTGCTCGCGGGCCATCGCCAGGGCTGCGTCGAGCGCACCGTCCTCCTCGGGGTTGGGGAAGGCGACGGTGGGGAAGTCGGGGTCGGGCTCGGCCTGCGACGTCACCTTGGTCGGTGCGGCGAAACCGGCTCGGACGAAGGCCTGCTCGACCGTCGCGTCACCGACGCCGTGGAGCGCGGTGTGCAGGACGGTGATGTCGCGCGGGGTGCCCGCGGCGACCACGCCGGCCACCGCGTCGAGGTAGGCCTCGAGCAGCTCGTCGCCGAGGACCTCCCAGCCGGACTCCGCCCGGGGGACCGACGCGACGCTCCCGACGCGGGCGATCTGCGCGGCGATCTGCTCGTCGCTCGGGGGGACGATCTGGCTGCCGTCGCCGAGGTAGACCTTGTAGCCGTTGTCCTGCGGAGGGTTGTGGCTCGCGGTGACCATGACGCCGGCGTCGGCGCCGAGGTGGCGGATCGCGAAGGCCAGCACCGGGGTGGGCAGCGGCTCGGGCAGGAGCACGGCGCGGCCACCGGCCCCGACGACGACCGCGGCCGTGTCGGTGGCGAAGGCGTCGGAGTTGTGGCGGGCATCGCGCCCGATGACGACGAAGGGGGAGTCCGTCACCATCTTCAGGTGGGCCACCAGGCCCGCGGCGGCGCGGATGACGACGGCGCGGTTCATCCGGTGCGGGCCGGCGCCCAGGGCGCCGCGCAGTCCGGCGGTGCCGAACTGGAGCAGGCCGGTGAAGCGATCGGTGAGGTCAGTGACCGCGGTGGGGTCGCGCCCTTCGGCGGCGGTGATGACCTCCTCGAGCTCGGCGCGGGTGGCCGGGTCGGGGTCGTCGGAGGCCCACTCGCGGGCGGCGCCGACGAGGTCATCGGTGGCGCCCGCGGTGGTGTGGCGGGCGGCGTACTCGACCATCAGATGCGCCCGACGATGCTCGCGAGCAGGGTTCCGCAGCGCTCTGCCGCGGCGTGCCCCGCGGCGACCACCTCGTCGTGCGCGAGCGGCGTGTCGCTGATGCCGGCGGCGGCATTGGTGACGAGGGAGACGCCGAGGAGCTCCAGACCGGCCTCCCGGGCGGCGATCGCCTCGAGCGCGGTGCTCATGCCGACGAGGTCGGCGCCGAGGATGCCGGCCATGCGCACCTCGGCGGGCGTCTCGTAGTGGGGGCCGCGGAACTGGGCGTAGACGCCCTCGCCGAGGCCGGGGTCGATCTCCCGGGCCAGCTCGCGCAGCCGGGGGGAGTACAGGTCAGTGAGGTCGACGAAGTTGGCCCCCTCGATCGGGGAGGTCGCCGTGAGGTTGATGTGATCGCTGATGAGGACCGGGGTGCCCGGAGCCCACTCGGGGCGCAGCCCGCCGCAACCGTTGGTCAGGACGATCGCCCGGCAGCCGGCCGCGGCAGCGGTGCGCACGGCGTGCACCACGGACCGCACGCCGCGGCCCTCGTAGAAGTGGGTGCGCGTGCCGAAGACCAGTGCACGACGGCCCGTGCCCGCGATGTCGATCGAGCGCATCTGCCCGGAGTGCCCGGCGACGGCCGCGGCCGCGAAGCCCGGGACCTCCGCCTGCTCGACGGTTGCGACGGTCTCCCCGACGAGGTCGGCGGTCTGCCCCCAGCCCGACCCGAGGACGAGGGCGACGTCGTGGCTCGCGACGCCGGTGCGCTCGGCGATCACCGCCGCGGCGTCACGGGCGAGGGCGAAGGGGTCCTGGCTGTCGGTCTGCTCGGTCACAGCCGCAATCTACAAGGGTGGTTGGATGGGTGGCGTGACCCGAACCAGCTCAGTTGTGATCCTCGGCGGCGGACCCGGTGGCTACGAGGCGGCACTCGTCGCCGCGCACCTGGGTGCCGACGTCACCATCGTCGACCGGGACGGCATCGGTGGAGCCGCGGTGCTCACCGACTGCGTCCCCAGCAAGACCCTCATCGCGACCGCCGACTACCTCGGTGGCATCGAGACGGCGGCCGAGCTCGGCGTCCACCTCGAGGACCACGAGGGCGATGTCGCGACGCGGACCGTCGCCGAGCTCGACACGATCAACCGTCGGGTGCTCAGTCTCGCGGCTGCGCAGTCGGCGGACATCTCGGCGCGGCTGGCCGAGGTCGGTGTGCGGGTGGTCCCCGGGGCCGGTCGGCTGACCGCCCCGGGTGAGGTCGTCGTCGAGGGCGAAGGGGGGACCCCCGAGACCCTCAACGCGGACGTGGTTCTGGTGAGCACCGGTGCGACGCCACGGGTGCTGCCGACCGCGCAGCCCGACGGGGAGCGGATCCTCACCTGGCAGCAGATCTACGCGCTGCCGCAGATCCCCGACAAGCTCATCGTCGTCGGCTCCGGTGTCACGGGCGCCGAGCTGGCGCAGGCCTATCTCGGGCTCGGCACGGACGTCACGCTCATCTCCTCTCGCGACCTCGTCCTGCCCGGCGAGGACCAGGACGCGGCCGCGGTCATCGAGGACGTCTTCCGCCGTCGCGGCATGACGGTGCTCAACCGCTCACGGATGGCCTCCGCTGAGCGTCGCGGCGACGGGGTCGTCGTCACCCTCGAGGACGGTCGGGAGGTCGAGGGCAGCCATGTCCTCATCGCCGTCGGCGCCGTGCCCAACACGAGCGACATCGGCCTCGAGGACATCGGCGTCGAGCTCAGCGAGTCCGGGCACATCGTCACCGACCGGGTCTCGCGCACCTCGGTGCGCGGTGTCTACGCCGCAGGCGACTGCACGGGTGTCTTCGCGCTCGCCTCCGTCGCGGCCATGCAGGGCCGCACGGCGATGGCGCACGCACTGGGTGACGCGGTGACCCCCCTTCGCCTCTCGGCGGTGTCGGCCAATGTCTTCACCGACCCGGAGATCGCGACCGTCGGTATGAGCGCCGCGGACGCGGCCGACAACCCCGACGTCGAGGCGGTCATGATGACTCTCTCGCGCAATGCGCGGGCCAAGATGCTCGGCATCGACGAGGGCTTCGTCAAGCTCTTCGCCTACCGGGGGACCGGCACGCTGCTCGGCGGTGTCGTCGTCGCACCGCGGGCCTCCGAGCTGATCTTCCCCGTGGCCATCGCGGTGCAGAACAGGCTCTCCGTCGACCAGGTGGCGTCGACCTTCACGGTCTACCCCTCGCTCACCGGCACGCTCGCCGAGGCGGCCCGACGGCTGCACCCGCTGCGCAGGGACTGAGCCGTCCGCTGGCCGGTACCCGCGGGTCACGTGGCCGACACGAGGTCGGGCGCCCGGCTAGGGTCACGGTAGGGCCGATCGCCGGCCCCGTGTCGAAAGGGCCCAGATGAGCAACAACCCGCAGAAGTTCAACGGTGGCGAGTACGTCGACAAGGCACGTGACGCGGCCAGGGACAACCCGGACAAGGCGCGCAGTGCGATCGACAAGGTCCAGGAGGCGGCCAACCGGCGCACCGGTGGCAAGTTCGGGTCGCTGATCGACAAGGCCGGTGACTTCGTCGAGGACAAGCTGGGTCTCCCGGAGGAGAAGGCGGCCGAGGACACGACGCCGGCTCCCAAGGACGCGGGTGCGCCCGCGCCGAAGCCGCAAGCGCCTGCACCCAAGCAGGACAGTGCGCCCCGCGAGAGCGGTCAGTCCGACTCGACTGGCGGCGGAGTGCTCCCGGGCTGAACCTGCTGGGGCAGCGAAAGCTGCAGATCGATCGTCGCCGAGCGGCCGCCCACCGCCAGGATGTGGCTGTGGGTCGCCCCGGTGTCGCGGTCGACGGCCGTGAGGTCGTAGACGCCCTCCTTGGGCAGCGGCAGCGTGTAGTGACCCGTGTCGTCCGTGCGAACCCAGGAAACCGATCCGCCGCTGCGCTTGGTGATGACCACCGAGGCATTGGCCACAGGGTGATCGAGTGCGTCCGTGATCTCGCCGGTGACGGTCAGCCGCTCCGCCATGGCGAAGGGGGCGAGGTGGCGGTCGTCGGTGAGGTCGACGTAGAAGGACGCCGGCGACCAGCCCACCGCCGAGACGACGAAGAGATGACGGATCGGGCCAGCCGTGGCGACGCTGAAGTCGCCCGCGGAGTCGCTGCGTGACCAGTCCATGTGACTGCCGCGGCCGCCCATGACGGTGACGACCGCACCAGCGAGTCCGACCCCCTTCGGGTCCACGACCTTGCCGCGCACGACGTGGTCGACGGTCAGGGTCTCGATGGACTGGGTGTCGCCCTCGGCAGCGCGCCGGCGCAGGAAGGGCAGGATGAGCACGGCGCTCACCGCTGAGGCCGCCGCTGCGAGGACGAACATCGTGCTCAGGGCGCCGAAGGTCGGGTACCCCTTGGTCGCCGAGGTGATCGTCGCGGCCAGGACTGCGGCCGTGACGGCGCTGGCCGTCGAGGTGCCGACGGAGCGCAGCAGGGTGTTGAGGCCGTTGGCCGCGGCCGTCTCGGTCACGGGGACGGAGCGCATGATCAGCGTCGGGAGGGCCGAGTAGGCGAGTGCCGTACCGATCGTGACGACGACGGTGCCGATGACCACGAGGGTCACGGAGCCGCTGAGCGGCACTCGGGCAAGGTAGGAGACGGCCATGATCACGCCGCCGGCACCGATGGCCACCTCCGGGCCGAAGCGTCGGGTGACCCAACCCGACAGGGGTGCGAGCACGCCGAAGGCAACGGCCGACGGGGCCATCCACAGCCCGGCGTGAAGGGCGTCTAGGCCGAGGCCGTAGCCGGTGGCCTTGGGCGTCTGCAACAGCTGCGTCGACACGAGCATGTTGACGAACATCGCGAAGCCCATGAAGACCGAGATGGTGTTCGCGGCCAGGATGACCGGCTGCGCTGCCGTGCGGATGTCGACGAGCGGGTTGGGGATGCGCAGCTCGAGCGGGATGAAGACCGCGAGCAGCGCGACGCCTGCGGCGAGGCAGCCAAGCGTCCGAGTGTCGACCCAGCCCCAGTCGGCGCCCTTGGAGACGGCCAGGAGCAGGAGGACGAGGGCCAGGCTGAGCAGCACGGCGCCGCGGAAGTCGAAGGCTCCTGCGGTGCGCACATTGGACTCGGAGACCGTCACGAGGACGAGGCCGAGCATGAGGAGCGCGAGCACGCCGGGCAGCCAGAGGACGACATGCCAGTCGAAGGCCTCAGCGAGGAAACCACCCAGAGGAAGGCCCACGCCGGCGCCGATGGCCAAGGTCGCGCTCATCAGGGCGACGGCGAGCGGGACCTTGTCCGGCTCGAGCTCGTCGCGCATGGTCGCGATGCCGATGGGCACGAGCGCCATGCCCATGCCCTGCAGCGCCCTGGCGAGGAGGAGGAAGGGGAGCGAGGTGGACAGACCACCCACGAGTGCGCCGAGCGCGACGATCGCCAGGGTCACGAGGATCATCCGGCGCTTGCCGTACATGTCGGCCATGCGGGAGATGACCGGGGTGGCCACGGCGCCCGCCACCAAGGTGGCGGTGATCATCCAGGAGGCGTTGCCGGCGCTGGTGCCGATGAGGTCGGGCAGGTCAGGGACGAGCGGCAGCACCATCGTCTGCTGGAGCGAGACGACGGTGCCGCAGAGGGCGAGGACAGCGATGACGACGCCGCCCCCGCCACGCCGGGTGGGCGTGGCGGGGGCGGCGTCGATACTCGGGGTGCTGGCGCTCATCAGTCCTTGATCTCGGCGATGACCGCGCCGTTGCTGACCGTGGCGCCGACCTCGGCGGACAGGCCGGTGATCGTGCCAGCCTTGTGGGCGTTGAGAGGCTGCTCCATCTTCATCGCCTCCAGGACGACGATCAGGTCACCCTCGGCGACCTCCTGGCCCTCCTCGACGGCGATCTTCACGATCGTGCCCTGCATGGGGGCGGTGAGGCTGTCGCCGGAGGCCGCGGCAGCGCCGCCACCTCCGCCGGAACGCTTGGGAGCCTTCTTCTTCGCCGCGGCGCCGCCGCCACCGCCGAGCGAGAGACCGCCCGGCAGGACGACCTCGAGGCGCTTGCCGCCGACCTCGACGGTGATCTTCTGGCGCTCGCCCTCGTCCTCGGCGGCCTCGCCGATCTCGCCACCGTAGGGCGCGATCTGGTTGTCGAACTCCGTCTCGATCCAGCGGGTGTGGATGGTGAAGGGAGCGCCGTCCGCCGGCGCGAAGGCCGGGTCGGACACGATGGTCTGGTGGAAGGGCACGACGGTCGGCATGCCCTCGACCACGAGCTCGGACAGGGCGCGGCGGGAGCGCTCGAGGGCCTGCTCACGGGTGGAGCCGGTGACGATGAGCTTGGCGATCATCGAGTCGAAGGCACCGGCGACGGTGTCTCCCTCGACGATGCCGGCGTCCCAGCGCACGCCGGGGCCGGTCGGCACGGTCATCTTGGTGACGGTGCCGGGGGCCGGCATGAAGTTGCGGCCGGCGTCCTCGCCGTTGATGCGGAACTCGAAGGAGTGGCCGCGGGCGATCGGGTCGTCGTAGCCGAGCTCCTCGCCGTCGGCGATGCGCAGCATCTCGCGGACGAGGTCGATGCCGGTGACCTCCTCGGACACGGGGTGCTCGACCTGCAGGCGGGTGTTGACCTCGAGGAAGGAGATCGTGCCGTCCTGGGCGACGAGGTACTCACAGGTGCCGGCGCCGACGTAGCCCGCCTCCTTGAGGATCGCCTTGGAGGCGCGGACGAGCTCGGCGTTCTGCTCGTCGGTGAGGAAGGGGGCCGGAGCCTCCTCCACGAGCTTCTGGTTGCGGCGCTGCAGCGAGCAGTCGCGGGTGGACACGACGACGACATTGCCGTGCTGGTCGGCGAGGCACTGGGTCTCGACGTGGCGCGGCTTGTCGAGGAACTTCTCCACGAGGCACTCGCCGCGGCCGAAGGCCGTGACGGCCTCGCGGACAGCGGACTCGAAGAGCTCGGGGATCTCCTCCATGGTGCGGGCGACCTTGAGGCCGCGACCGCCACCGCCGTAGACCGCCTTGATGGCGATCGGCAGGCCGAACTCCTGCGCGAGTGCGACGACCTCGTCGGCGTCCTTGACCGGGTCCTTGGTGCCCGGAGCAAGGGGGGCATTGGCCTTGACGGCGATGTGCTTGGCCTTGGCCTTGTCGCCGAGGGCGTCGATGGCCGCGGGGCCCGGACCGATCCAGATCAACCCGGCGTCGAGGACGGCCTGGGCGAACTCGGCATTTTCGGCGAGGAAGCCGTAGCCGGGGTGCACGGCGTCGGCGCCGGCGTCCTTGGCGACCTCGAGGAGCTTGTCCTGCAGGAGGTAGCTGTCCGCCGGGGTCTGACCCCCGAGCGCGTACGCCTCGTCAGCGACCTTGACGTGCAGGGCGTCACGGTCGGGCTCGGCATAGACGGCGACGGAGGCTACTCCGGCGTCCGCGCAGGCGCGGGCGATGCGGACGGCGATCTCGCCGCGGTTGGCGATGAGGACTTTGCTGATGGCCATGGGTCGCAGACTACTGGGTGACTGGACCGCTTGATGGCCAGCCCGCATCGTGGCCCGCGCCACCCTCCCGTGGCTCAGCGTCGGTCGCTGGTGCTCAGCCCGCACCCGGGGCGAAGGGAGTACCCCGCCCGGATGTCGTCGGCGCGGGAGCGGGCGAGGTTCCACTCGGGCCAGGTGCTCCCTTCGTCCTGCGTCGTCGAGCGGGAGAGGACGCACGCCTTGACCTCGGCCGGCAGGTCACTCTCGTGGATCGTCGGGACGGCGTCGTCACCCAGCTGCGAGAGGTAGAAGGAGTCGATCTCGCCCGTCTCCTCGTAGAGAGCGATGTTGCGGTCGGCGACGAAGCCGTTGACATTGCCGAGGGACAGCCCGGCGACGAGGACTGCCGCCGAGACGAGCGCGAGCCGCCCCAGCCAGCGACCGCCGACGAAGAGCGAGACGAGCACGCCGAGGACGATGATGCCGAGCCAGACCTCGAAGGCGTCGACGTTGACCCGCAGGGTCGTGTAGCCGAAGGCGTCCTGGTAGAGGGCCATCCGGCGCAGGGCGGAGGCGACGACGAGGAGGGTGAGGACGCACAGGGCCGCGTTCATCCACCTCATCGTGCGTCGGTCGCGGTCGGTGTCGGCGCGCCCCCAGGAGCGCACTCCGGCGATGAGGAGCAGCACGAGCGCGGTCGCGAGGGTCAGCTGGCCGAAGCCCTGCCGGGCCGACTCGGCGTAGGTGACGCCGGCGGTGCGCATGACGTAGTCGTGCCCGCCGATGGTCGCCGCGGCCTGGGCGGCGATGAAGACGACGAAGACCGCGATGACGACACCGAGCGGGATCTGCCACTCCCGCACCGGGATCCGCCGGTCGGTGAGGCGGCTGGAGCGCAGCTCGTCGACCGCTGGCGGGTTGATCGCGAGGTAGAGCCCGGCGAGCATCACACCGGCGAAGAAGACGAGGGTGAAGGCCCGGAAGACGAACATGTCGCTGATGTCGGGCACGAGTGCCGAGGCCCAGGACCCGAGGACGGCGTCGGCGGAGGCGAGCAGGCCGCCGAAGACGACGAGCAGCACGAGGCTGACCGCGCTGATGCGCAGGGCCGCCCAGGTCCGACCGTGCTGCCCGAGCATGCGGACCGTGCGGTCGAGGAGCGGCAGGCCACGCAGCGCCGAGGCCGGCCAGGCGGCGACGGACGCGACCATGCCGCTGACGCGGTGCGCATCGGTGCAGGCGACGGCGGCGAGCACCCCCGCCATGACGGTCGCGAGGAAGATGTACCCCGGGTGCGCTGTGAGGATCGTCGTCAGGCCGAGGGGGAGCGCGAGGGCTGCAGTGAGCCACGACCAGCGGCTGGATCGGCGCGGCGAGGCGAGCCACAGGCAGGCGCCGCCCGCGACGAGGACGAGCAGCAGCCCGAGCCCGAGGTCGTTGTCCGGCAGCACGATCGCGGCCAGCAGGCCGACGACGAGGGCGGCGAGGACGAGCCTCGGTTGCGGTGCGGTCGTCCGCTCGGGCCACCACCGCGACCACGAGAGCGAAGGGGGCGACGTCGCCACCGCTCCCTGCCCTTCGAGACGCTCGCCCGCTGCGCGGACTCGCTCCTCAGGATCCGCAGGCGCGCCAGCGCCGTCTCGAAGGGGAGGGGTGGTGGGGGCGGGCTGGACGGACACGGTGGTCTCCTGGGTCGGTGTGGGCACGGGCCGGTCGGCGGCCAGCGGTGCGGGCGAAGGGGAGGGCCTGGGTGGGGTGAGCGGTAAGGTCATCCGGATCACGGCGCCCCCGGATTCCCCCGCTCCCTGCCCTTCGAGACGGCGCTGGCGCGCCTCCTCAGGACCCGGAGCTTGCCCAGCAAGCGTCTCGAAGGGAACCGCCTGGATGGTCCCGCTGTGCATCGTGACCACCCACGCGGCGATGGCCAGTCCGAGGCCGGTGCCACCCCCTTCGTCACCGCCGGGACCGAAGCGGTGGAAGAGCCGCTCGGCGCGCTCGGGCGAGAGGCCGGGACCGTCGTCGGCGACGGTGAGGGTCCACTGGTGGGCATCGGTGCGTGCGGTCATCGTGACCGTGCCGCCGCTCGGGCTGTGCCGGACGGCGTTGTCGAGCAGGTTGGCGGTGACCTGCGCGAGCCGGGCGGGGTCCCCGGTCACGGTGAGGTCTGCGGGCTCGACATCGACGACGAGGGAGACGTCACGCCCTTGGAGGGCGGCCTCGTCGACGGCGTTGTCGAGGAGGTACTGCACGTGGACTCGACTGGGGGAGAAGGGAACTCCGCGTCCGTCAGGTCGTGACAGGTCGAGCAGGTCGGTGACGAGGGAGGCGAGTCGCTCGGACTGGGCCAGGGCGGCGCGCAGGGTGCTCTCGTCGGGGGGTGTCACGCCGTCGGCGAGGTTTTCCAGCAGGGCCTGCTGGGCGCTCAACGGGGTGCGCAGCTCGTGGGCGACGGTCGCGACGAGGCGACGACGGTGCTCCTCGCTCTGCTCGAGTTCGGTGGCCATCGAGGTGAAGGCGCGGGCGAGCACACCCACCTCGTCCTGCCCGGACGTCGTGATGACGGCGGCGTAGTCCCCCTTCGCCATGCGCTGTGCGGCGTCGGTCATCTGCAGCAGCGGGGTCGTCATGCCCGAGGCGAGCCACCGGGTGACGACGAGAGCGACGCCGACGGTCGCCGGCAGCCCGAGCCACAGGGGGACCCCTGCGTCGGTGCCGATCGTGCCGACCACTGCGGCGACGAGCACGCTGGCGCCGACGAGTACGGCCAGGCGGGTGCGGATCGAGCTGAGCCCGCTGAGGGGCTGCGAGCGGTTCACTGCGCTGAGCCGTCGTCGAGGGCGTAGCCGACGCCGTGCACGGTGCGGATGCGGTGCGCGCCCACCTTGGTGCGCAGGGACTTGATGTGGCTGTCGAGGCTGCCGCGTCCCAGTCCGTCGTCCCAGCCCCACAGGTCGGCGACGATGTGTTCCCGGCGCAGGACGACTCCGGGCTCGCGGGCGAGCAGCGTGATCAGGTCGAACTCGGTCGGCGTGAGGTGCACCGCGTGACCGCTGACGGTGCAGCGCCGGGTGCGCTCGTCGAGGAGCAGTCCGTCGTGCTGCACCGGCCCGTCGTCGCTGCGACCCAGCTCGGCGGCCCGCTCGACACGGCGCAGCAGCGCACGGACCCGGGCGACGACCTCGCGCATCCGGAAGGGCTTGGTGAGGTAGTCGTCGGCGCCGACGCCGAGGCCGACGATGATGTCGCTCTCGTCGTCGCGGGCGGTGAGCATGAGGACGGGCACCGGCCGCTCGGCCTGGATGCGGCGGCAGACCTCGAGCCCGTCGAAGCCGGGGAGCATGAGGTCGAGGACGACGACCTCGGGGGAGTGCTCGGCGAAGGCCTCGACACCGCCTGGTCCGTCGTGGGCCCGGGTGACCTCGAAGCCCTCGGCCACGAAGCGATCCGTCAGGGCCTGGTTGATCGTCGGGTCGTCCTCGACGATCAGGACGCGGGGGCTGGTGCTCATGGACACAAGGCTAGGCAGCCCGACCGGGAGATCTCTGGGACGAGATCTGGAGATCCTCTGCAGATCTCGCCGAGGCCACTGCATTGCCATAGGGCAATGCCGAGAATCTTGCATTGCCCTATGGCAATGCAGGATTCTCGGGTTCGGGTCAGCCCACCGGCAGGCGGGAGACGAACTGCCGCAGCTGCTCGATGTTGCGCACCTCGTGCATGTCGACGACCTGCGCGTACTGGCTGGCGACGGAGTCGCCGGTGTCCCACATGCCCTCGCGCTCCGGGTTGAGCCAGACCGCGTGCCGGGCGCGCGAGACCAGCTCGCGCAGGGCGTCGACCTGCGGGTCGGTGCCGTTGGTGCGGGCGTCGCCGAGGATGAGCACGGTCGAGCGCGGGCCCACCGCGTCGAGGTGGTTCTCGACAGCGTCGACGAAGGCCGAGCCGTAGTCGCTCGAGCCGTGCCAGCGGGTCATCTGCGCCTCGCGGGAGACCCGCTCGCTGATGTCCTCGCCGAACTGCGCCTCGCGCACCAGCTCGGTGATGTCGTCGCAGGTGTTGATGAAGCCGATGAACCGCACCCGACGGAAGGCCCCGGCCAGTGACTGCAGCAGCAGCATCGTGAAGCGGGAGAAGCCCGCGACCGACCCGGACATGTCGCACAGCAGCACGATGTCGGCGCGGCTGCGGGTGCGCCGCTTGTATGCAGGCCGCACCGGCACTCCACCGGTGGACATCGCGGCGCGCAGGGTGCGCCGGATGTCGATGGTCCCCCGGGACTGGCGACGCTGACGGGCGGCCAGCTTGGCCGCGAGCTTGCGCGACAGGGGAGTGATGACGGCGTGCAGCTCGGCCGCCTCGGTCTTGCCGGTGAGGAGGAAGTCCTTGCGCTCCAAGGGATCCCGCACGCCGTAGCGAGCGATGCGCTCTCGACCGCGCACCTCGGCGTTGCGGCGTGCCGCCTCCGTCTCGATCTTGCGGCGGAAGGCCCCGACCCGCCCGCGGATCTCGTCGCGGTCGTAACGGTCGCTGAGCTGCTCGGGTCGCCACGGGCTGCCGGCGCCGCCTCCACCTCCACCCGACGCGCCGCCCGAGCCGGAGCCGGACCCACCCGAGCCTTCACCCGATCCGCCACTGACGTCGCCGGCGTCCCGGGCCCGCTGCAGGGCAGCGGCGATCGCCGTCTGCGGGGCGAGCCGCTCGATGGTCTGGTTGGCCGACCACCCACCGGTCGACGACTCGTTGGACAGGCGGCCCAGCTCCTGCAGCGCCCGGGATGCCAACCGGTCCAGCTCGGCCTGGTCACCGCGGGCGAGTGCGTCGACGAGCTCGTCACGGATGGCGGCGGCGCGCTCCCGGGCGCCGGCCGTGTCGGTGGGGGGCAGGGCCTCCCCTTCGCCCGTGCGGGTGCCGACGGCGGCGGGGAAGTGGATGTCGAAGAGCTGGTCGAAGACCGCCCGGTCCGCGGACCGGCGCATCATCGTCGCGGCCAGGCCGGTGCGCAGGCGCTCGCGGTCCTCCAGGCCGAGCGTCGTTGCGGCAGCAGCGGCATCGGTGATCTCCGAGGTGCCGACGGTCACCCCGTGACGACGAAGGGAGCGGGCCAGGTCGACGAGCCGCTCGCCGAGCGGATCAGGCAAGGGCCCGGTCCAGGTCGAGGGTCCGTGCGGCGAGCTCGATGTCCTCGCGGTGCTTCAGGACGACGCCGAGGGTGGCACGCACCAGGTCGGGCTGCAGGTCCTGGTCCGCGCCGAGGCTGAGCAGCGTGCGCGCCCAGTCGATCGTCTCGGCGACGGACGGCGACTTGCGCAGGCGCATCTCGCGCAGCGCTCCGACGAGGCGCACGACGGAGGCCGCGAGGGTCTCGCCGAGGTCGGGCACCGTCAGGCGCACGATGCGCAGCTCGAGGTCGGCCTCGGGGTAGTCGATGTGCAGGTAGAGGCAGCGGCGACGCAGCGCCTCGGACAGCTCACGGGTGGCATTGGAGGTCAGGACGACGAAGGGGGTCTGGCTCGCCCGGATCGTCCCGAGCTCGGGGACCGTCACCTGGAAGTCCGAGAGCACCTCGAGCAGCAGCCCCTCGATCTCGACGTCAGCCTTGTCGAGCTCGTCGATGAGCAGCACGGTCGGGTGCTCGTTGCGGATCGCGGTGAGCAGGGGGCGCGAGAGGAGGAACTCGTCGGTGAAGATGTCGTCCTTGACCGATGACCAGTCGGCCTCGTCGGCGCCCTGCGTGTTGTGGTGCGCGCCGGCGGCGGTGATGCGCAGCAACTGCTTGGCGTGGTTCCACTCGTAGAGCGCGCGGGCCTCGTCGACACCCTCGTAGCACTGCAGGCGCACCAGCTCACCGTCCGTGGCGTCGGCGACGGCAGCGCTGAGCGCGGTCTTGCCGACGCCGGCCGGACCCTCGATGAGCAGCGGCTTGCCCAGCTGGTCGGCCAGGTAGACCGTGGTCGCGATCGCGTCGGAGGCGAGGTAGCCGTGGTCGGCGAGGCGCTCGCGGACATCATCGACGGAGGTGAAGCGAGGGGTGTGCGTCATGGTTGCAGTCTGCCGCAGGGCGATGAGCGACCGCTCACCGCTGGGTGGGTAACGTGACGGCCCATGAGCCCCCGGGTCATCCACACCGCCCAGGCCCTCGTCGACGTCGTCGTCGAGGTGCCCGCACTCCCTCGCCGTGGCGGCAACGCCATGGCGTCGACCGCGACGCGCTACGCCGGGGGAGCGGTGACGATCCTGCTCGCTGCCGTCAGGTCAGGTGCAGCGGCCGTGCATGCCGGGGCCCACGGGCGTGGCCCCAATGGAGACCTCGTGAGGGCGACCCTTGCGGCAGAGGGCGTCTCGCTGTCGGCTCCGATCACCGAGGACCTCGACACCGGCATCTGCGTCGTCATGATCGAGCCGTCCGCGGAGCGCACCTTCGTCACGACCCAGGAGGCCGAGCGGCAGATCACGCCGCAGTCGCTGCAGACGAGCAACCCGGTCGCCGGGGACCTGGTCTGCGTCAGCGGCTACTCCTTCGTCGGCTCGACGCGGGACCCGCTCATCACCTGGCTGGAGTCCCTGCCGGACGAGGTCGTCGTGGTGCTCGACCCGGGTGCCGTCTTCGCGGAGCTGGGCTCCTCCCTTCGCTCCCGCATCGTGGCGCTCACCGATGTGTGGACCGGCAACGGCGAGGAGTCCGAGGACTTCGGTGGGGCGCAGGGGATGGGGCCGGCCGCCGAGGCCGTCGCCGCACTGCTGAGGCCGGGGGCCGTCGCCGTCGTGCGCGATGGCGAGGAGGGGTGTGCCGTGCACGTCGACGGCGTGACCACGGTCGTGCCGGGCTACCCGGAGAAGGCGATCGACACCAATGGCGCCGGCGACACCCACACCGGGGTCCTGCTCGCGGAGCGGGCGAAGGGGGTGGCCTGGCCCGATGCCTGTCGCCGGGCCAACGCGGCCGGCGCCATCAAGGTCACCCGTCGCGGCCCGACGACTGCGCCCACGGCCGCGGAGATCGACGCCTACCTCGCCAGCCACGCTGGCTGACGTCGGCTTCGAGATGCTTGCTGCGCAAGCTCCTCAGCCAGCGTCGGGACGGGCGTCGAGGTCGGTCCGGCAGCGCTGCTCGAAGGTGTCCAGCTCGGACAGCGCGTCGTCGATGTCACGCCGCCGCTGCACGAGGTCCTCGCGACGCTCGTCGATCTGCGACAGGACGTACTCCAGCTGGCTGCGCCGGCCGCGCGGTGCGTCGTAGAGATTGATGATCGTGGCGATCTCGTCCAGGGGGAAGCCGAGGCGCTTGCCGCGCAGGATGAGTGACAGGCGCGTCCGGTCGCGGCGGTGGAAGATGCGCACCGTGCCCTGCCGCTCGGGGGAGATCAGGCCGATGTCCTCGTAGTGGCGGATCGTGCGCGTGGTCACGCCGAACTCGTCCGCGATCTCGCGGATGGTCCAGGTGGGGCTTGTCATGAACCGAGATCATGCTTTACGTTGACGTTAACGTCAAGCAAAGGTGCTCACCGATCACACGGTCGAAGTGCCACGAAAGGCCGGGAATGTTCGAGCTGTCTCAAGACCATGAGGACTTTCGCGCCAGCGTGCGCGACTTCGCCGAGAAGGAGGTCGAGCCGCACGTCGCCCAGTGGGACAAGGACCACCATCTCCCGCTCGAGGTCGTCAGCCGGATGGGCGATCTGGGCCTCTTCGGTCTCGTCGTCCCCGAGGCCTGGGGCGGCTCCGCCGAGACCGTCGACGGCGTCGTGCAGTCCGACTTCACCGCCCTGTGCGTCGCGATCGAGGAGCTCGGCCGCGTCGACCAGTCGATCGGCATCACGCTCTCGGCCGGGGTCGGGCTGGGCATCAACCCGATCCTCACCTACGGCACGGACGAGCAGCGCGACACCTGGCTGCCCGACCTCGTCGCGGGCAAGGCGCTCGCCGGCTTCGGCCTGACCGAGCCCGACGCCGGGTCCGACGCGGGCGGTACCCGCACCACCGCCAAGCGCGACGGCGACGAGTGGGTCATCGACGGCGCCAAGTCCTTCATCACCAACTCCGGCACCGACATCACCTCACTGGTGACCGTCACCGCCCGCACGGGCACGAGCGACGAGGGCCGCCCGCAGATCTCGGCGATCATCGTCCCGAGCGGTACGCCCGGCTTCACCGTCGAGGCGCCCTACGACAAGCTCGGGTGGAACATCTCCGACACCCACGGCCTGAGCTTCGCCGGCTGCCGCGTCCCCGCGGACAACCTCGTGGGAGGGGAGGGGCAGGGCTTCCGCCAGTTCCTCAAGACCCTCGACGACGGCCGCATCGCGATCTCCGCGCTCGCCACCGGGCTGATCCAGCGGATGCTCGAGGAGTCGACCGAGTACGCCAAGACCCGAACCGCCTTCGGCCGGCCGATCGGTGCCAACCAGGGCGTGTCCTTCCAGGTGTCCGACCTCGCCGTCATGGCCGAGACCTCGCGTGTGCTGACCTACAAGGCCGCGTGGCTCAAGGACGAGGCCGACCGTGGTCGCCGTTCGGTCAAGGAGGTCGCCAAGGCCGCCTCGATCGCCAAGCTCTACAGCTCCGAGGCCGCGGTGAGCGCGACCCGCATCGCGACCCAGATCTTCGGTGGCAACGGCTTCATGGAGGAGTACCCGGTCGCGCGGTTCTACCGTGATGCCAAGATCCTCGAGATCGGCGAAGGTACCTCCGAGGTCCAGCGCATGGTCATCGCCCGCCACCTCGGCCTCCCGGTCTGAGTGCCGGACCGAGCGACAAGGAGCATCATGACCACTCATCCACTGGACCCCAAGGTCGAGGACGTCCGTCGTCGCCTGCGTGAGGCCCACGCAGCCTCCGAGCGTCCGACCGACAAGGCCGCCGCCAAGCTGGAGTCGCAGAACAAGCTCTACGTGCGCGACCGCATCGCGCTGCTCGTCGACGAGGGGACCTTCGTCGAGGACGGGCGCTACGCCAACGCGCTGTCGGCAGGGCTGCCGGCGGACGGCGTCGTCACCGGTCGTGCGCTCGTCGACGACCGACCCGTGATCATCATCGCCAACGACCCGACCGTGAAGGCCGGCTCGTGGGGTGCGCGCACGGTCGAGAAGATCGTCCGCTCGACCGAGACGGCGCTGCGCGAGGAGCTGCCGGTCTTCTGGCTCGTCGACTCCGCCGGCGCGCGGATCACCGACCAGGTCGAGATGTTTCCCGGGCGCCGCGGCGCCGGGCACATCTTCCACAACCAGGTCGCGTTGTCGGGCAAGGTCCCGCAGATCTGCTGCCTCTTCGGCCCCAGCGCTGCCGGTGGGGCCTACATCCCCTCCTTCACCGACCTCGTCATCATGGTCGAGGGCAATGCGTCGATGTACCTCGGCAGCCCTCGGATGGCCGAGATGGTCGTCGGCGAGAAGGTCTCGCTCGACGAGATGGGCGGGGCCCGCATGCACTGCACCGTCAGTGGTGTCGGCGACGTCCTCGTCCAGGACGACACCGAGGCCATCGAGACGGCGAAGCTCTGGCTGAGCTACCTCCCGCTCAACTGGCGCAGTGCCCTCCCTTCGTACGCACCGGAGGAGCCCTCGACCCCGCTCACGGGCGCGACCATCCCCGAGCGTGAGTCGCAGCCCTTCGACGTCCACGAGGTCATCGACGGACTCGTCGACGACGACTCCTTCTTCGAGGTCAAGGCGCTCTTCGCCCCCGAGCTCGTCATCGGCCTCGGCCGGATGTCGGGGGAGACCGTCGGCATCGTCGCCAACAACTCGATGGCCAAGGGCGGGGTGCTCTTCACCGACAGCGCCGACAAGGCGGCCCGCTTCATCTGGCTGTGCGACGCCTACTCCATCCCGCTCATCTACCTGGCCGACGTGCCCGGCTTCATGATCGGCTCCGAGGTCGAGCGCGGCGGCA
Source organism: Janibacter sp. Soil728 (assembly GCF_001428305.1). GTDB lineage: Bacteria > Actinomycetota > Actinomycetes > Actinomycetales > Dermatophilaceae > Janibacter. The sequence continues at coordinate 311,077 of NZ_LMRZ01000004.1, forward strand.
TCATCCGCCACGGCGCCAAGATGGTCTCGGCCGTCGCGTCGGCAACCGTGCCGCAGTTCTGCGTCATCATCCGCAAGGCCTACGGCGCCGGGCTCTACGCGATGGGTGGGCCCGGCTTCGCGCCGGACGCCACGATCGCGCTGCCCACCGCGCGGATCGCGGTCATGGGCCCGGAGGCAGCGGTCAACGCCGTCTACGCCAACAAGATCGCGCAGGTCGAGGCCGACGAAGGGGAGGCTGCTCGCGACGCGTACATCGCGGCCCAGCGGGCCGAGTACGAGGAGGACGTCGACCTCGAGCGCCTGGCGGCCGACCTCGTCCTCGACCAGGTCATCGAGCCGGAGCAGCTGCGCGACGAGCTGCTCGCTCGGCTGCGTCACGCTCGCGGTCGCGACCGCAGCTTCTCCGAGCGTCGGCGCGGTATCCCGCCGGTCTGATCCGGGGTCGGCAGTGCCGGACGGGTGGGCGATGGGGTGACCCGTCTCCCACCCGTTCGCGCTGCAGGGACGTGACTTCATCGTTACCGTGGAGTAACCAACGTTCCCCTGACGAAGGATCCCCTGATGAAGCGCTTCACTGCTCCCTTCGCCGCCGCAGCCTGTGCGATCGGCCTCGTGGCCACTGCCGGCTCCGCCGGTGCCGCGACGAACGACCCCCTCCGCCCCGACCTCTGGGGCCTCGACCAGGTCCACGCCGAGCAGGCGTGGGCGACGACCCGTGGCGAGGGGGCCGTCGTCGCCGTCGTCGACACCGGCGTCGACCTCACCCACCCCGACCTCGCCGGGCGCCTCGTGCCGGGCGCCGACTTCGTCTGCGGTGACGTCAAGGGCTCCTGCGGTGACGGCAGCTGGAAGGGCCTGGACGGTGTCGGGCAGGACCCCGACGTCCACGGCACCCACGTGTCCGGCACGGTCGCGGCCGTGGCGGACAACGGCATCGGTGTCGCCGGTGTCGCGCCGGACGCCGAGATCATGCCGATCAAGGTCCTCGAGGACGGCGCTGGCACCACCGAGGACATCGCCGAGGGCGTCCGCTACGCCGCGGACCACGGCGCCGATGTCGTCAACCTCAGCCTCGGTGGCCTGCCCGGCACCCAGCTGCTGACGATCATCGGTGCCGACACGGTGATGAAGGACGCGATCCAGTACGCGCGCGACAAGGGCACGCTGACCGTCGCGGCCGCCGGCAACAGCTCGACGTTGCTGTGCAACGACCCGGCCTTCAGCAGCGACTCGATCTGCGTCGGCGCGACCGACCGCAACGAGATGAAGTCCTACTTCTCCGAGCTGCCGATCAAGCTCAGCGGCAAGGGTGTCGCCGCCCCGGGTGGCTCCGGTCGGCTGCTCGGCGGGCCGTGCTCCGACGACATCCTCTCCACCGTGCCGCAGGGCACCGGCACCGACGAGTGCGGTGAGGGCAAGGACTACGCCGCCTTCGCCGGGACGTCGATGGCGACCCCCCACGTCGCTGGTGTCGCGGCGCTCCTCTACGCGCAGGGCCGCAGCATGGACAGCGTCGAGCAGGCGATCCTGACGACCGCACGTCAGCCCTTCCTCGACCTGCGCGGCAGCTTCAGCCCCCTCTACGGCGCCGGCATCGTCGACGCCGAGGCCGCGGTGGCCACCCCGGTCTCCTGACCCGCTGCGACGCTCCACCAGTCGACCCCCAGGTCGCCCAAGAGGCGCCGTAGCAGGGGCAGACACAGTCCGATGACGGTGCTCGGGTGCCCCTCGATCGACTCGACGAAGGGGGCACCCAGCCCGTCGAGGGTGAAGCCGCCGGCCACGTGCAGCGGCTCGCCCGTCGCGACATAACCCTCGATCTCGGCATCACTCACCGAGGCGAACCTGACGGTCGCACTCGCCGGAGCACCGGCGGTGCGGCCGTCACGCATGTCGATGAGGTGGTGCCCCGTGTGCAGGACCGCCGAGCGACCGCTGACCTGGTGCCACCGCTCGCGGGCGATGTCGGGTGTCCCCGGCTTGCCGTGCACCCGTCCGTCCACCTCGAGGACCGAGTCGCAGGCGAGGACCAGGTCGGCTTGCTCCTGCCCGATGCGCTCGGCGACGGCCGCTCCCTTCGCCTCGGCCAGCAGCTGGGCCAGACGCGAGGGCGACAGCTGCGGATCCTGCTGGCGGGCGGCTGCCTCGACGGCATCCTCGTCGACAGCGCTGACCACGACCAGCGGCTCGATGCCACTGGAACGCAGCAGATGCAGACGTGCGGGTGATGCAGAGGCCAGGACGAGTGAGCGCATGCCCACATCATCCACTGGTTGCCAGCAACCCAACTCACCAGTAACTTGTCCTCACCGCAACACCACTGACGATGTCGTCGGCCCGGGAGCATCCTGCCTGACCGGAGAGACATCGATCCCTCCTCATGACAGGAAGTCCATGTCCTCCACGAAGATGCGCGCCGTCGCGGCAGCCGCCGTCGTCTGCGCGCTCGGTCTGCCCCTGGCCGGGCAGGCCACCGCCGGTCCCGCCGACATCCCCGGCACTGCTGGCGCCCAGACGATCACCGGTACCCCGGAGCCGGCCCGGCCCGCGTTCTACGAGCCGCCGGCCTCGATCCCGAGCACGCCGGGCACGATCATCCGCAGCGAGCCGGCCCCGCTGCTGCTCGACCCGTTCGGCCTCTCGTCCAGTCTCGTGACCGCCACGCGGATCATGTACTCCTCCACGGACGGGGACGGCATCCCGATCGCCGTCACCGGCACGGTCTTCGTCCCGAAGGCGCAGTACATCGGCGTGTCCAAGCGTCCGCTGATCTCCTACGCACCCGGCACCCAGGGCCTGGGCGACCGCTGTGCCCCGTCACGCCAGATGGAGAGCTTCGTCGAGTACGAGGGCGTCGGCATCTCGCGCACCGTGGGTCGTGGCTACGCCGTCGGCGTCACCGACTTCCAGGGTCTCGGGACGCCGGGCACGCACACCTACATGGCGCGTGAGCCCCAGGGCCGCGCGACCCTCGACATGGCCCGCGCCGCGAAGAACCTCCAGGGCAGTGGTCTGGACGACACCAACCCGATCGGTCTCATGGGGTACTCGCAGGGTGGCGGCGCCGCTGCTGCGGCGGCCGAGCTGGCCTCCTCCTACGCGCCGGAGCTCAACATCAAGGGATCGGCCATCGGTGCGCCGCCGGCGGACCTGGCCAAGGTGGGGGCGAACATCGACGGCACGACCTACACCCTCTTCGCCCTCTTCGCCATGCTGGGGGTCGCGACCTCCGAGCACATCGACGTCGCCCCGTATCTCAACGACGCGGGCAAGCAGCTGGCGGGCCAGGTCGAGGACGCCTGCGTGCTGGATCTCTTCGAGTACGCCAACCTGGACACCTCGAAGTACACGAAGAGCGGCAAGGACCTGACCTCGCTGCTGTCGGAGGAGCCCTTCAGGTCGGCGGTCGCCAACCAGAAGATCGGCAAGATCAAGCCCAACGCGCCGGTCCAGATCAACCACGCGATCGGTGACGACGTCATCCCCTACGCGGTCGGCAAGAAGCTCGGGAGCGACTGGTGTGACAAGGGCACCCGCGTGACCTTCAACGCGGGCCTGATCCCGACGCACGTCGGCGGCTTCGTCCCGCACGTGGAGAAGTCGATGTGGTTCTTCGAGGCCCGCTTCGCGGGTCACAACCAGGTCAACAGCTGCTGGCTGCTCTGACCAACACCATGCGAAGAAGGGAGTGACACCGATCTCGGTGTCACTCCCTTCGTCGTCCGTCGTCGTGCCGGCTCAGGAGAAGGTCGACCCATCCTTGACGTGGTCGCTCGCAGTGTTGGTCGTGCTCTGGGGAGGCCCGGCGGTGGATGACGCGTCGGTGGGCGTGGACGAGGCGGTCAGGACGGCCGAGGTGACCGCATGCTCAGCGCCGGCGCCGAGCGCCCCGTGGTCGACGACGACGGTGAGGGTACGAGACCCGTCGGAGTAGATGACCTCGCTGCTGCCGGCGTACTCGATCGTCGACGCGCGCCTCCAGCTGGGGCCCCCGGCGGGCATCTGAGCGAAGAGCTCGCTCACTGCGGCAGCGGTGCCGTAGGTGGACGCCGAGGCGCGGTCCCCCCGCCCCCACGCCCGGATGAAGGCGTCGGCGTAGTCGCCCGGGCGGCTCGGACGCGCCTCGTCGTCGGGGGCGGTGCTGCTCGGGCTGGACGTCTGCGTCCCCGTCGGCGTCGAGGTCGATGACGAGGCGCCGGACGGGGAGGAGGACGAGCTCGACGCAGAGGACGACGACGAGGAGGAGGAAGAGGAGGAGGACGACGAGGACGAGGAGGACGTGCTGCGTGACCTGCGCGTCGAGGACGGGGAGCTGGTCACCGTCTGGGTCGTCGGGGCATTGCTCGTCGAGCTCGAGTAGGTGACGGTGACGGTCTCCGGGCCCGGGGGAGTGCCGTCGTCAGGGCTCGCGGAGCACCCGGCCACGACGATCGTCGCGGCAAGGACGTACACGGACCCCCGGAAGCACCTCACACCTGCGATCGTAGTGGCGTCCCGCCATCGTGCATGGGCCATCATGCTCAGCTCTGCGCGCCACCGAGCACGGCCGAGCTCAGGGTGTCGAGCCCGACGCTGCCGATGTCCAGGGCCCGACGGTGGAAGGCCACGAGGTCGAAGTCCGCGCCCTGACGACGAGACGTCTCCTCGCGCAGCTGCATCCACAACCGCTCGCCGATCTTGTAGCTCGGTGCCTGTCCCGGCCAGCCGAGGTAGCGGTCGAGCTCGAAGCGCAGGAAACCGTCGTCCATGTTGGCGTGTGCCGACAAGAAGGCCCAGGCCTTGTCGTAGGTCCACTCGCCGCCACCGACCTCGGTGGGAGCCTCGAAGCCGCAGTGCACACCGATGTCGAGGACGACCCGCGCTGCTCGCAGCGACTGCCCGTCGAGCAGCCCCATCCGGTTGCCGGGGTCGTCCATGTGCCCCAGCTCGGCCATGAGCCACTCGGCATACAGGGCCCAGCCCTCGCCGTGGCCGGAGGTCCAGGAGGCGAGCCGGCGCCAGCGGTTGAGCAGCTCCTTGCGGTGGATCGTCTGGCCGACCTGGAGGTGATGGCCGGGGACGCCCTCGTGGTAGACGGTCGTCAGCTCGCGCCAGGTGCCGAACTCGGTGACGCCCTTGGGCACCGACCACCACATGCGACCCGGTCGGGAGAAGTCGTCGCTCGGTCCCGTGTAGTAGATCCCGCCGGTCTCGGTCGGCGCGATGAGGCACTCGATGGTGCGCACCGGCTCGGGGATGTCCATGTGCGGGGCAACCAGCTCGATCGCCTCGTCGGCAGTGCGCTGCATCCACTCGCGCAGCGCGTCGGTGCCGTGCAGCTGGTAGCGCTCGTCGGCGTCGAGGAGCGCGATGGCCTCCTTGACGCTGGCCCCGGGGCGGATCTCCTGCGCGACGGACTCCATCTGGGCGGTGATCCGGGCGAGCTCCTCCTGACCCCACGCGTAGGTCTCCTCGAGGTCGATCGTGGCCCCGAGGAAGGCGCGCGAGTGCAGCTGGTAGGCCTCCCGGCCGCAGGCGTCGGTCTCGGGAGCCTGGTCGCGCAGGGGCTCCAGCCGGACCGCGAGGTCGCGGTAGGCGTCGGCTGCGGCCGCGACGGAGCGGGCGAGGTCGGCGGCGACGGGGTCGGGGAGGGGCGCGCCTCCGTCGAGGGTGGCGCCGGCGAGCAACCCGGCGAAGTAGCCGTCCGGGGTGGTGAGGTCCGCGCACTGCTCGATGCATCGCTCGTACTGACGAAGGGGGGCGATCCTCCCCTTCGCCGCGGCAGCGGTCAGCGACTGCGTCCACTGCTCGAGCGCGGCCGGCACCTTGCCCATACGGGTGGCGATGGTCGTCCAGTCGTCGGCCGTCGCGGTCGCCATGATGTCGAAGACGTCCCGCACCGCCTGCATCGGGGAGGCGATGACGTTGATCTCCTGCAGGTCCAGACCTGCAGCGTGGAGCTCCTCGGCGAGCCCCAGTCGCTCACGCATCGCCTCGAGCGTCACGCGGTCGACGTCATCGACGGGGGTGGCCTGCTCGAGTGCAGCGAGCGTCTCCTGCCGCAGCTCAGAGGCCGCTTCGAACCCGGCTGGCGAGAGGTCGTCGAGCTCGCTCTCGCGACCCGGCAGCCCGAGGTAGGTCGCCGTGATGGGCGACAGGGCGACCTCGCGGTCGAGGTGGGCCTCGGCGATGCGGTCGATGGCGGTCTGGGGGCGGCTCTGCTCCTGGGTCACCCCCGGGACGGTACTACCCGCTCATCACACGAGGGTCTCGTCGACGAAGCACCATCGCCACGCCTCGCCCGGCTCGAGCGAGCGCATGACCGGGTGGCCGGTCTCCTCGTGGTGCGCCGTGGCGTGCCCGTGCGAGGAGTCGCAGCAGCCCACGTGGCCGCACGAGAGGCAGACACGCAGGTGCAGCCAGGACAGACCCTCGGCGAGGCACTCCTCGCAACCCGCGGGCTGTCGTGGGACGACGCACTCGGGCAGCTCCCGCTGGTGCTCGCACTCGCCGGTGAGCCGGTCGGGTGCCTGCAGGGGCGCCTCTCGGATCGCCTCGGCCCGGGCACCGATCGACTCGATCGTCGACTCCTCGACGTCGAGTGCGGCGAGGACGTCGGCGAGGACCTGGTGGTCGACGACGCCGTGGTCGCGGATGCGCAGCAGCTCGGTGCGCTCCGCCTGCAGGACCGGCAGCCGGATGCGCCGGTAGGCATCGCTGGGTGACTCGGAGTCGGTGCCGCCCAGTCTTTCCCACACCCGGTTGACCCGCATGGTGGCCTGCTGGCGCAGTCGGTCGTCGACATCCGGGTCGACATCGTTCAGCTCGTCGAGACGGCGCAGCCCGGCGCTCACCGCAGCCTGGGTGACGGTCGCCTCCTGCAGGGCGTCCTCGCGGGGGTCGGGCCCGTGGACGCCGAGCGCTCGCGCCAGCACCGGCAGGGTGGTGCCCTGGATCAGCAGGGTCCCGATGGTGACCATCATCGCGATGAGCACGAGCGTGGGGCGGTGCGGGGTCTCCTGCGGGAGCAGGAGCGCGGCTGCCAGCGTGACGACTCCCCGCATGCCGGCCCAGCTGACGATCACGCCCTCGCCGAAGGGACTGAGCACGTCGCGCTCGCGGTGGGAGGTGAGGGAGCGCAGCCAGCGGAAGGGGAAGATCCACACGGGGCGCAGGACGAGGACGGTGGCCAGGACCGCGAGCCCGGCGAGCAGCGTGGCACTCAGACCGAGATCGGTGGCCTGCACGTCCTCGACCAGGCTGCTCAGCTGGAGCCCGATGACGAGGAAGACCGCGTTCTCGAGGATGAACTGGATGCTCGCCCAGTTGGACCGCTCGGCCAGCCGCGACCGCGCGTTCTGCAGCACGGGGGAGCGGTGGCCGAGCAGCAGGCCGGTGGTCACCACGGCGAGGACCCCGGATGCGTGGAGCAGCTCGGCGGGCAGATAGGCGGCGAAGGGGGCGATGAAGCTGATCGTCGTGTCCGCCACCGGTGAGTTGGCGTGGAGACGCAGCACAGCGATGAGCTTGTAGGCGATGACGCCGATGACGACGCCACCGATCGCGGCCCGCAGGAAGTCGATCGTGACGGACTGGACCGACACGTCGAGGATGCCGTGGCTGCCGTGACCCGCCGCGAGGCCTGCGACGGCCAGCGCAGTGCGCAGGGAGACCAGGGCCGTCGCGTCGTTGAGCAGGGACTCGCCCTCGAGCAGGGTGACTGCGCGGCGGGGCAGCCCGATGCTGCGGGCGACCGCGGTCGCCGCCACGGCATCGGGCGGGGCGACGATCGCGCCGAGGGCGAAGGCCAGCGCGAAGTTGATGGGGAGCAGGGCGCTCGCGACGACGGCGACGCCGAGGGCGGTGAAGAGCACGAGGGCGATCGACAGTCCGGCGATGGCCACGCGTTGTGCCTTGAGGTCGACGAGCGAGGTCGAGATGGCGGTGGCGTAGAGCAGCGGGGGCAGCAGCCCGATGAGCACGACCTCCGACGAGAGGGTGACCTCGGGGAACCACGGGACGAAGGACGCGGCCGCGCCGGCGGCGAGGAGCAGCAATGGCGTGAGCAGGCCCAGCCGCGACGCGATCCCGTGCACGAGCAGGGAGGCGACCGCGATGGCCAGGAGGGTGAGGGCGAGGTCCACGAGGTCATTGTGATCCCTCGGCATCCGTCTCGGCATCCGTCACCCGGGAGGTGTGGCGCTCGGCCGGTGCCACGATCGGCGGATGACCCGCTATCTCCACGGCCACGCGGCACCCGTCGTCGCCGCGCACGCAGCCCGCACGGTCGAGAGCTCGGCGGCGTATCTCGCCGGCCACCTGGGGGAGGGGATGAGCATCCTCGACGTCGGCTGCGGGCCCGGCTCGATCACCCTCGACCTCGCTCGGCGCGTGGCCCCCGGCGAGGTCGTGGGCGTCGACTCATCACCGACGGTGATCGAGCACGCACGCGCCGCGGCGCTGGAGGCCGAAGACACGCGCACGCGCTTCGAGGCGGTGGACGCGATGAGGTTGCCCTTCGACGACGACAGCTTCGACGTCGTCCACGCCCACCAGGTGCTCCAGCACGTGCCCGACCCGGTGGGCCTGCTGCGGGAGATGGTCCGGGTCGCCCGGCCCGGTGGTCTCGTCGCCGCGCGGGACGCCGACTACGAGGCGATGACCTGGGCGCCCGCGCACCCCGGGCTCGACCGGTGGCTGGAGCTCTACCGGGCGGCGGCACGCGGCACGGGCGGCGAGCCGGACGCCGGGCGCCACCTGCTGCGCTGGGCGCACGAGGCCGGGCTGACCGACGTCACCGCGACCGCCTCGGTGTGGTGCTTCGCCGACGACGAGGCGCGCGAGTGGTGGGGCGGGCAGTGGCAGCGGCGCGCCGTGGAGTCCGGCTTCCACGACCAGGTCCTCGCCCAGGGCCTGGCCGACGACGGGGAGATCGCTCACCTCGTGGAGGTGTGGCGGAAGTGGACGGCGTCGCCGGACGGGTGGTTCGTCATCGTGCACGGCGAGGTCCTCGCCCGCGTCTGATGATCTTCGTCTGATACAAACAGCCGCAGCCTTGTCCCCCTTCGTCCCCCGGAGTGACCGCATGACCCTCACCGCAGCCGCCGACGGCTCCGCACTCGGCAACCCCGGCCCCGCCGGCTGGGGCTGGTACATCGACGACGATCGGTGGGACCTGGGTGGTTGGGCGCACGGCACCAACAACATGGGTGAGCTGACCGCGGTGCTCGACCTGCTCCAGCAGACGGCCCACCTCGACGAGGACCTGCACGTCATCTGCGACAGCAAGTACGTCATCAACTCGATCACGTCCTGGATGCCGGGCTGGAAGGCCAAGGGCTGGCGCAAGAAGGACGGCAAGCCGGTCCTCAACCTCGAGATCATGCAGGCGCTCGACGCGGCGATGGCAGGGCGTCGGGTGACCTTCGAGTGGGTCAAGGGCCACGCGGGTCACCCGCTCAACGAGGAGGCCGACCGCCTCGCCACCACGGCCGCGGCCGCATGGTCGAAGGGGGTGGCCCCCGAGAGCGGGCCCGGCATCCCGGGCGCCCGGTCGGGTGACGCAGAGGCAGTCGTCGAGCACGCGGTCCAGCAGTCGGAGCAGGAGCCGAACGAGCCGCTGTCCCTCTTCTAGGAGCGGGAGGTGATCTGCTCCAGCTCCGCCTGGCGCTCGCCGGTCAGCGCGCCGGAGTCGAGTGCGGCCCGGGCGGCGTCACGGTCCCCGAACCAGGCGCGCAGGTAGGTCGGCACGGTCAGGCCCGATCCTGAGGGCGTCACGGTGATGGTGTCCTCGGGCCGGATCTCGCCCGGCTCGACGACCTGCAGGTAGGCGCCGCTGCGGCCGTGCGCGGCAAACCGCTTGACCCAGCCACGCTCGCCCATGCGCTCGCCGAAGGTTGCGCAGGGCACGCGCGGGCCGCGCACCTCCAGGAGGGCCGAGCCCACCCGCCACCGGTCGCCGACCTCGGCGGCATCCACGTCGAGCCCGTGGGTCGTGAGGTTCTCGCCGAACATCCCGTGCGGCAGGTCGCGCCCGAGCTCTCGCTCCCAGACGTCGAGCTCCTCGCGGGCGAAGGCGTATACCGCCTGGTCCGAGCCTCCGTGGTGCCGGCCGTCCCCGACGTGGTCGCCGCCGACACCGGACACACCCGCGCCGTCGACGACGCGCTTGGGGCCGGGGTCGCTCACGCGGATCACATCGACGGGCTGCTTGCCGATACCCGTGGAGCGACCCTTGGGGATGCGCTGCACCATCGGTCGCCCGATGTTGACGGACAGGACGTGGGGGAGGTCGATGGGCACCAGCAGAGGTTACGTCGCTCCCTTCGGCACGTCCGTCGTCGCCCACCACACGCCCGCCGCCGGGTCAAACGACAGGGCGCGTGCCGAGACGCGCGAGGTGTCGTTGAACCGGGTGTCCACATCCGTCGGGTACCGACCCGGTCGCTCCACAGACGTCTCCGGGTGCTGTAACGGTGATCGTCGCTACCCGATCGTCGACCCATGCTCAGATCCTCGACCCTGGCGAAGGTCGCGCGCGCCGAGACGGTGGCCGCAGACTTCGGTGGCGTGCTCAGTCGTCGCCAGCTGACGGACCTCGGTCTGCACCGCGACGTTGTGGCCAGATTGGTGCGCGATCACCGATGGGCACTCAGCGGTACCCGGTCCGTCGCCACACATTGCGGTCAGCTCGAGCCCTCAGGGCTGCGCTGGAGGGCCGTTCACGAGGTGGGCGGCGACGCGCTGGTCGATGGGGTGAGCTCGTTGACCGCGGCGGGACTCACCGGGATCGGCGACGACGTCGTCCACGTCTCGGTGCACATGAGCATGCGGTCACCCGTCATCGCCGGCGTGCGGGTCCACAAGGTGTCCAGACGACTGACGGGCGAGGGCATGCCGGCCGGCGTGCCCAGGACTCGACCGTCGCTGGCCGCCCTCCGAGCGGCCCAGTGGGCGGTGTCGGACCGACAGGCGGCGCTCTTCCTTGTCGCGCCCGTGCAGCAGCGCGTCGTCACAGCGGACCAGCTGCGGGAGACGCACGCGTGGTACATCGGTCGACGGCGCCGGGCCCTGGTCGGGCAGCTCATCGAGGACATCGCCGACGGGGCGCAGTCGCTCGGGGAGCTGGACCTGGCCGCGATGTGTCGCACCCGCGGCCTGCCAGTCCCCGAGCGGCAGGTCGTCGTGCAGGGCAAGGACGGGCGCTTCTACCTGGATGTCCGGTGGGCCGCCGGCCTGGTCGTCGAGGTCGACGGGTCGCAGCACCTGCAGGGAGTGGCTCCCGTTGACGACATGCTTCGTCACAACGAGGTGGCCATGCGCGGTGACCTGGTCCTGCGCGTCCCGCTCATCGGGCTGCGGCTGGAGGCCGACGCCTTCCTCGACCAGATCGCGCAGGCACTCCGACTGCTTGCCCTGCGACAGGCAAGCTGACCCTTCGTCGGGACAAAAGACAACCCGCGTGCTCGAGCACGCGGGCTGTCTGTGAACGAGTGGTCCAGGTCAGCGCGGGAGGCCGGAGGCCACCCAGCCGCCGCGCGACGGGTGGACCGCATGGCGCACCAGCCGCTCGGGGGAGGCCCAGCGCGAAGGGGGGCCCGCCGGAACCTCCTCCTCGCCACCGCCCAGTCCGGACAGGACCGCGACGAGCGCGGCGACCTGCTCCGGTGAGGCGTCACCGAGGACCTCGATGCGCGGACCTGCAGGAGCCTGCGGCTGCTCGGCGTCTGCGTCGGGGGTCTGCTCGGGTGCGGTGCTCACAGCGGGATGTTCCCGTGCTTCTTGGGCGGCAGCGTCTCGCGCTTGGTGCGCAGGGCCCGCAGTGCCTTGGACACATTCATCCGCGTGTTGCTCGGCGAGATGACGGTGTCGATGTAGCCGCGCTCGGCCGCGACGTACGGGTTGGCCAAGGCGTCCTCGTAGGCGCTGATGAACTCCTGGCGCGCGGCATCGACGTCGCGACCCTCGGACTCCGCGGCAGCCAGCTGCTTGCGGTAGAGGATGTTGACGGCACCCTGGGCGCCCATGACCGCGATCTGGGCCGTGGGCCAGGCGAGATTGATGTCGGCACCGAGGTGCTTGGAGCCCATGACGTCGTACGCGCCGCCGTAGGCCTTGCGGGTGATGACCGTGACGAGGGGGACCGTCGCCTCTGCGTAGGCGTAGATGAGCTTGGCGCCGCGGCGGATGATGCCGTTCCACTCCTGGTCGGTCCCGGGCAGGAAGCCGGGGACGTCGACGAGGGTGAGGACCGGGACGTTGAAGGCATCGCAGGTGCGCACGAAGCGGGCGGCCTTCTCCGAGGCCTCGATGTCGAGTGTCCCGGCGAACTGCATCGGGTTGTTGGCCACGATGCCGATCGACTGGCCCTCGACGCGGGCGAAACCGCAGATGATGTTGGGCGCGAAGAGCGGGTGCACCTCGAGGAAGTCACCGTCGTCGACGATGGTCTCGATGACGGCCTTCATGTCGTAGGGCATGTTGGCCGAGTCGGGGATGATCGTGTCGAGCGCCAGGTCGGTGTCGTTCACCGCCAGGTCGAGCTCGCCGCCGAAGACGGGCGCGGTCTCGAGGTTGTTGCTCGGCAGGTACGACAGGAGCGCCTTGACGTAGTCGATGGCGTCTTCTTCGTCGGTGCCCATGTAGTGCGCGACACCGGACTTGGTGTTGTGCGTGCGCGCCCCACCGAGCTCCTCGAACTCGACGTCCTCGCCGGTGACGGTCTTGATGACGTCGGGACCGGTGATGAACATGTGCGAGGTCTGGTCGACCATCACGGTGAAGTCGGTGACGGCGGGGGAGTAGACCGCGCCGCCGGCGCAGGGGCCCAGGATGAGCGAGATCTGCGGGATGACACCCGATGCGTGGACATTGCGCTTGAAGATCTCGCCGTAGAGGCCGAGCGAGACGACGCCCTCCTGGATGCGCGCGCCGCCGGAGTCGTTGAGGCCCACGACCGGGCAGCCGATCTTCATGGCGAAGTCCATGACCTTGGTGATCTTCTCGCCGAAGACCTCTCCGAGCGACCCACCGAAGACCGTGAAGTCCTGGGCGAAGATCGCGACCTGACGGCCATCGACCGTGCCGTAGCCGGTGACGACGCCGTCGCCGTAGGGACGGTTGGCCTCCTGACCGAAGGCGGTCGAGCGGTGGCGCGCGTACTTGTCCATCTCGACGAAGCTGTCGTCGTCGAGGAGGAGGGCGATGCGCTCACGTGCGGTCTTCTTGCCGCGTGCGTGCTGCTTCTCGATGGCGCGATCTGATCCGGCATTGGCCACCTCGGCCACACGACGCTTGAGATCGGCGAGCTTGCCGGCCGTGGTGTGGATGTCGATGTCAGCGGGGACGTCGGTGCCACCGATCGCCTGAGCGTCTGTGGTCTCGGTGCTCTGGGACATGATCGGCAGCCTAGCCTTGCCGGCATGCCCACCTTGATCGACGTCCAGCGTCTGACCACACAGTTGCCGATGTCACAAGGGTGGGGTGAGGTCGTCCACCTCGACGTCACGGGTTCGACCAATGCTGAGGCGGCCGATCGCGCCCGGCCGTGGTCCCCGGTGCTGGCGGAGCTGCAGACCGCGGGGCGAGGGCGCCTCGGGAGGGCGTGGCAGGAGGTGCCGAGCGCGGGCCTGGCCGTGTCCGTGCTCGTCCCTGTCCCCCCGAACCCGGGGTGGCTGCCCCTGGCCGCCGGGTTGGCCGTACGCACCGCGCTGTCCGACACGGGAGTCGCGGTCGGGCTGAAGTGGCCCAACGACGTGCTCGCCACCGAGGACGACGACCGCAAGCTCTGCGGGATCCTCTGCCAGATGGTGCCCGACGCCTCAGGCGTGGTCGTCGGCATCGGGATCAACGTCCACCACGACCGGGACCAGCTGCCGTTCCCGTCGGCCACCTCCCTTCGCCTCGTCGGTGCCGAGGTCGACCGCACGGACCTCGCCGCGGCCGTGCTGCGCCAGCTGCGGGCCCTGCACGAGGACCTCATGGCCGGCGGCAATCGGGCGAAGGGGGTCCACGCGGCCTATCGCGCCGCCTGCACCACCATCGGCCGAGAGGTCGACGTGCACCGACCCGATGGCTCGGTGCAGCAGGTGCGTGCCACGGCGGTCGATGACGAGGGCTGCCTCGTCGTCCGTGGCGCCGGGGGCTCGGCTACCGTGGCCGCTGGTGACGTCCAGCACATCCGTCCAGCGGGAGTGCCGCCGCGCCCCTGACGGGAGCCTGCCCTTCCCGCCCTGCCCGTCCGACTCGTGGAGGTGCCGTTTGTCCTACGACGCAGCCCCCGAGCGCCCTGACGACGAGCCGCGGCCCGTGCCCACCGACAAGGAGGCCGACCTCGAGTCCTTCGAGCGCGCGCTCCTGGGACGACCGGCCTCGATGGGACGACGAGAGGTCTCTCGCGGTGCGGGAGTCTCCATCCGCTCGGCCCGCAAGTTCTGGCACGCCATGGGCTTCCCCGTCGTCCTCGAGGGCGACACCATGTTCACCGAGGCCGATCTCGCTGCGCTGAGCAGCGTCGCCTCGATGGTCCGCGAGGAGGGGCTCCCCGAGGACTTCGCCCTGTCCATGACCCGGGCCATCGCCCGCACCATGGACCGCCTCGCCGCCTGGCAGGTGCAGCTCGTCAGCGAAGAGATCGGCCGCCAGCGCCACGGCGACGTCCCGGACGAGATGGCCGAGGGTGACTCCGCCGCAGCCGCTGCCTGGCTGACCTCTCTCACCGACGAGCTGGAGCCGCTCGTCGTCTATGTGTGGCGGCGTCAGCTCACCGCCTCCGTCCAGCGCATGCTCACCGTCGAGGACGACAGCACCCGAGCCTCCACCATCGGCTTCGCCGACCTCGTCAACTTCACCTCTGTCGTGCGCCGGCTCGCGGAGAGCGACCTCGCTCGGATGGTCCAGCGCTTCGAGGACCTGTGCACCGATGTGGTGACCGCTCACGGCGGTCGGGTGGTCAAGACCGTCGGTGACGAGGTGCTCTTCCAGACCTTCGAGGTCGCGCCGGCCGCGGCGATCGCGCTCGACCTCGTCGAAGCCATGAGCGAGGACGACCTGCTGCCCTCGGCCCGCGTCGGCATGGCGCACGGCCCGGTCGTGCGTCGCCTCGGGGATGTCTTCGGCACGACCGTCAACCGCGCCAGTCGCCTGACCGCGGTCGCCCCACCCGGAGGCGTCTTCGTCGACGACGCACTCGCCCGTCTGCTCGAACCCCTGAGCGGCTTCTCCACCCTGCCCACCCGACCCCGAGCCCTGCGGGGCATCGGCGAGGTCGTCCCGAGTCGCCTCGTGCGGGTGACCGGTGTGCGTCGATCTCGTGATGTCACCGCGCATGTCTGAGGAACTCTTCCTATGATCCGACCATGACCCGAGTACTGCTGGCCGAGGACGACGCTGCCATCTCCGACCCGTTGGCGAGGGCTCTCATCCGTGAGGGATATGAGGTGACCGTGCACGAGGACGGGCGCGATGCGCTCGACTCTGCGCTGGGCAACCCACCCGACCTGCTCGTGCTCGACCTGGGGCTGCCCACGCTCGACGGTCTCGAGGTGTGCCGACGACTGCGGGCCACGGGTGCCGATGTCCCGGTGCTCGTCCTCACCGCGCGTGCCGACGAGGTCGACACCGTCGTCGGTCTCGACGCCGGAGCGGACGACTACGTGACCAAGCCCTTCCGCCTGGCGGAGCTGATGGCCCGCGTGCGCGCTCTCCTGCGCCGCCGTAGCGACGACACCCTCGAGCCGACCGGACCGTTGCGGATCGACCTCGACAGCCGCCGGGTCTGGTTCCACGGCGACGAGCTGTCGCTCACCGCCAAGGAGTTCTCCGTGCTGAGCGTCCTCGTGCGAGAGAGCGGCCGGGTCGTCACCCGCGAGCAGCTCATGGGTGAGGTCTGGGAGACGGAGTGGTACGGCTCGACCAAGGCCCTGGACATGCACATCTCGGTCCTGCGTCGCAAGCTCGGCGATGA
This sequence comes from Janibacter sp. Soil728, assembly GCF_001428305.1. Lineage (GTDB taxonomy): Bacteria > Actinomycetota > Actinomycetes > Actinomycetales > Dermatophilaceae > Janibacter. The sequence goes on from NZ_LMRZ01000004.1 coordinate 327,022, forward strand.
CGTCGCCGACCCCCGACACATCGCCACCGTGCGTGGCGTCGGGTTCCGCTTCGACTCGTGACCTACTCGACCCACATCCACCGGATGGTGGCTGCCGCCGTGGTCGGCTCAGCAGCCCTCACCGCGCTGGTCCTGGGCATCGTGGCCATCGCGGCCACGGGGTCGCAGGGGACGCGGGTCCTGGGGATCGACCTGCTGGCCTGGATGCTGATCGCCCCCGCCCTGGCCGTGGTCGCCAGCGGCGGTCTGGCGCTGATCTTCGTGCGGGTCATCGACCGTCGCCGCGCGCAGGGGATCGCCTACATCCACGACCAGGTGGCAGCGATCCGTGACGGGGGCGGCGCCCTTCCCCGGACGGTCGTCGGCCTGAGTGATGTGGACGGAATCGCCGGGGACCTCGCCCGTCTGGCGGGCGAGCTGTCCCAGCAGCGCGCGCTGGACCGTGACTTCGCCGCGGATGCCTCCCACCAGCTGCGGACCCCGCTCACGGCGCTGCTGATGCGTCTGGAGGAGATCGGTCTGACCGACGACCTCGAGGTCGTGCGGGACGAGGCAGCCGTCGCGGTGACGCAGGTCGAGCGACTCGCGGGCGTCGTCGACACCATGCGCACCCGGTCCAAGGGAGTGAAGGCGCAGCTGCCCGAGATCTCCTTGGACTCCGTGCTCGCCGGCCTGCAGCGGGAGTACCAGCCGGCCTTCACCGCGGCCCACCGCAGCATGCGCGTGCAGGGCCCGCCCGGTCTCGCCGTCCGTGCGGCGCCGGTGGACCTGGCGCAGATCCTGCAGACCCTCATCGAGAACTCGCTCGACCACGGCGCCGGGCGCGTGGAGATCGAGATGCGCGGCTCCGGAGGGTCGGTCGTCATCGAGGTCCGCGACGAGGGTGAGGGCGTGCCCACGGCCATCGCGCCGCACATCTTCGAGCGCTCGGTGACCTCCCACGGCTCCGGTCTCGGCCTGGGTCTGGCCCGACAGCTCGCGGAGCGCAACGGCGGGAGGCTGCAGCTGGTGAGCACCCAGCCGGCGGTCTTCGCGCTCTTCCTGTCCGGTCCGGGGAGTCGCTGACCCGGTGCTCCGCCCCTGCCCGGGGCCTCAGGCCGTGGGCGGCTAGGCCAGCCCGTGCTCCCTGGGGGAGGTGCCCTCGTCCATCGGTTCGTTGGCGAAGACGAAGCGCTTGTAGGCCCAGAAGCGGAAGAGCGTGCCCAGCCCGATGCCCAGCACGGTGGCGATGTTGTCCGCCAACCGAGAGGTGTAGTCGAGGCCGTAGTGCGAGAGCACCAGGCACGCCGTGGAGATGACCAGGGCCAGGCCGTTGACGACGAAGAAGAGCGTGAGCTCGTGGTGGACCGGTCGTGAGCGTCGGTGCGCGAAGGTCCAGCTCCGGTTGCCGAACCACGCGAAGGCCGTGGCGGCCACCCCGCTGACGATGCGCGCTGTCGTCACCTTGTCCTCGAGGACGGTGTGCGTCAGGAGGTTCATCCCGCCGAGGTCGATCACGAAGGAGATCGCGCCGATGAGGCCGAACTTGGCCATCTCGTGCCACACCGTGTCGACGAGGCCGGCGACCCCGCCGCGACGGGTCACGGGCGTGGCGCCGGTGCGCGCGTCGCTGGTGGCTTCGGTGGGATCAGACATCTCGAGCAGCGTAATCGTGGGCGGGCAGATTCCGTGCAACGTATCCTTCGGCACGTGTCGATTCCTCCCCGTGCCCCTGGTGGCTTCCCCGTCGTCGGCGTCATCGGTGGCGGCCAGCTCGCGCGGATGTGCGCCGGCCCGGCCGCGGAGCTCGGGGTGACCCTGGCCGTCCTCGCCGAGGCGCCGGACGCCTCCGCAGCGCTGGTCACCCCCTTCGCCCCCGTCGGTGACCACACCGACGTCGCGACGGTCCGCGAGTTCGCCAGCCACTGCGATGTCATCACCTTCGACCACGAGCACGTGCCTGCCGAGGTGATCGAGGCACTGCTCGCGGACGGTGTGGCCGTCCATCCCGGCCCGGCAGCGCTCCTGCACGCCCAGGACAAGATCGTCATGCGTGCGGCGCTCACCGAGGCCGGTGTGCCGTGCCCCCGGTGGGCGCCGGCGAGGAGCGAGCAGGACGTGATCACCTTCGCCGAGGACGTGGGGTGGCCGGTCGTCGTCAAGACCCCCCGGGGCGGCTACGACGGGAAGGGGGTGCTCCTCGCCGACAGCATCGACGACGTCCGCGAGTGGCTGGCTGCGGCCGCCGCGCGCGGTGAGCAGCTGCTGCTCGAGCAGCGTGTCCCCTTCGTCCGGGAGCTGTCCGTCCTGCTGGCCCGTAGCCCTTCCGGCCAGGCCGCGGCATGGCCCGTGGTCGAGACCGTGCAGACCGACGGGGTCTGCACCGAGGTCATCGCGCCGGCGCCGGGTCTGGACGCGCGGGCCGCGCGGGCGGCGACCATCATCGGGCTCGACATCGCCGGCGCGCTGGGAGTCACCGGTGTCATGGCGGTGGAGCTCTTCGAGCTCGAGGACGGATCGGTCGTCGTCAACGAGCTGGCGATGCGACCGCACAACTCGGGCCACTGGAGCATGGACGGCGCCGTCACCGGGCAGTTCGAGCAGCATCTGCGTGCCGTGCTCGACCTCCCGCTCGGCTCGCCCCGCGCCCGGGAGCCGTGGACCGTCATGGGCAATGTGCTCGGTGGGGAGCCCACCGATCTCTACCCGACCTACCGCCACCTGATGGCCCGCGACCCGGAGCTGAAGGTGCACCTCTACGGCAAGGCCGTGCGGCCCGGGCGCAAGATCGGGCACGTCAACGTCAGCGGCAGCGATCTGGACGACCTGCGAGAGCGGGCCCGGCACGCAGCCGACTACATCCAGGGAGTGATCACCGAATGACCGCAGCCACGAGTGTCGACACGACCGCCAAGGTCGGTCTCGTCATGGGCAGCGACAGCGACTGGCCGACGATGGAGGCCGCCGCGCTCGTCCTCGCCGAGTTCGGCATCGCCTACGAGGCCGATGTCGTCTCCGCGCACCGGATGCCGACAGAGATGATCGCCTACGGGCAGGAGGCGGCAGGCCGCGGGCTGCAGGTCATCATCGCGGGTGCTGGGGGAGCGGCGCATCTGCCCGGGATGCTCGCCTCGGTCACGACGCTGCCGGTCGTCGGTGTGCCCGTGCCGCTGAAGCACCTGGACGGCATGGACTCGTTGCTGTCGATCGTGCAGATGCCCGCTGGCATCCCTGTCGCCACCATGGCGGTGGGTGGGGCGCGCAATGCCGGGCTGATGGCCGTGCGCATCCTCGCCTCGGGTGAGGGAGCGGAGGCGGCGCGACTGCGCGTGGCACTCTCGGACTTCGCGACCGACCTTGCCGCGCAGGCCCACGCCAAGGGTGAGCGGCTGCGTCGGCAGGTCGCCGGGGACTGACCCGGGGGTCTCCCCCCTTCGCTCGCATTCCCCTATGGCAATGCGAGCGGGACAGAGCATTGCCATAGGGGAATGCACGGTCAGCGCGAGGCGCCCTCGTTGCGCAGCTCGCGCCACTCGATCTTGGGGCAGGTGTCCATGACGACGAGCAGGCCGGCCTCGCGGGCGCGGTCGGCTGCGGCCGGGTCCTCGACGCCCAGCTGCATCCAGATGGCGTCGATCTTGAGGCGGTCCTTGTTGGCGATGACCTCGTCGACGACGGCGCCGACCTCCTTGCTGTTGAGGAAGAGGTCGACGACCTTGATGTCACGGTCGGGGATGTCAGAGATCGTCGCGTAGCCGGTGTCCCCGTCGACCTCCTCGGCCTCGGGATGCACCGGGATGATCGCCTTGTGCATCTCGTGCTTGAGCCACCGTGCGACGCGGTGGGCATCACGGTCGGTGTTGTTGCTCAGACCCACGACCACCCAGGTGCCGGGGTCAGCGATGAGACGTCGCATCGTCTCCGTGTCGTTCTTGTGCGTGAGGCTCATGTGACCCATCCAACGCGCACTGAGGGCGGGAATCAACGGTCCACGCCCACCTGTTCACGGAATGTCGGTCTCCGTCGGTCATACTGCGCCGGGGAACCACCCCACCACCGAGCTCCGTGAGGACCATGTGACTACCAAGATCGCCGTCGTCGGGACGGGCTACGTGGGCCTGTCCATGGCCGTCCTGCTGGCCCAGCACAACCAGGTGGTCGGCTTCGACATCGATGCCCGCCGTGTGGAGATGCTGAGCGCGGGGCGCAGCCCGATCCAGGACGAGCAGATCGTCGACTTCCTGGCCAACCGCGACCTGGACCTGACCTTCACGCTCGACAACGAGCAGGCCTACGCAGACGCCGACTTCGTCGTCATCGCGACACCGACGGACTACGACCCGGACACCAACTACTTCGACACCTCGTCGGTCGAGAGCGTGGTGCGCGATGTCATGCGGATCAACCCGCAGGCCGTCATGGTCGTCAAGTCCACGATCCCTGTCGGCTTCACCGCCAGCCTGAGCGAGCAGCTGGGCACGGACAACCTGATCTTCAGCCCCGAGTTCCTGCGCGAGGGCCAGGCGCTGCGCGACAGCCTCCACCCCAGCCGGATCGTCGTCGGCGAGGTCAGCGACCGCGGCCAGCAGTTCGCGGACCTGCTCCTGGGTGGCGCCGAGGACACCGACACCGCCGTGCTGCTGACCCACTCCACCGAGGCCGAGGCGATCAAGCTCTTCGCCAACACCTTCCTGGCGATGCGCGTGGCCTACTTCAACGAGCTGGACACCTTCGCCTCGCGCCTGGGCCTCGACACGCGCCAGATCATCGACGGGGTCGGTCTGGACCCGCGCATCGGCACCCACTACAACAACCCCTCCTTCGGCTACGGCGGGTACTGCCTGCCCAAGGACACCAAGCAGCTCCTCGCCAACTACGAGGACGTCCCGCAGAACCTCATGCAGGCCATCGTCGACTCCAACCGCACCCGCAAGGACTTCGTCGCCGAGGACATCCTGCGCCGCGACCCCAAGGTCGTGGGCGTGCACCGGCTGATCATGAAGGCCGGCTCCGACAACTTCCGCGCCTCCTCCATCCAGGGGATCATGAAGCGCCTGAAGGGCAAGGGCATCGAAGTGATCATCTTCGAGCCGGCCATGGAGGAGGAGGTCTTCTTCGGCTCCCGCGTCGTGCGCGACGCCGAGGCCTTCAAGCGCGAGGCCGACGTCATCATCGCCAACCGCCGCACCCCCGACCTCGCGGACGTCGCCGACAAGGTCTACACGCGCGACCTCTTCGGCACCGACTCCTGACTCGAACCCGCACCGGACGTCCGGGCCCGGGCCGGCGGGGCACGGGTAGCATCAGGCTCCGTGAGCGCGAACCCAGACTTTGACCTGTTCCGGACCAACGAGGACCACGAGGCCATCCGCGAAGCGGTGAGGGCGGTCGCCGAGGCGAAGATCAAGCCCTTCGCCGCGGAGGTCGACGAGGAGTCCCGCTTCCCGACCGAGGCAAACGAGGCGCTCATCGCGAGCGACTTCCACGCGGCACACGTCGCCGAGGAGCACGGTGGCGTCGGCGCCGATGCGCTGGCCGTCTGCATCATCATCGAAGAGGTCGCCCGGGTGTGCGCCTCCTCGTCCCTCATCCCGGCCGTCAACAAGCTCGGCTCGATGCCGGTGATCCTCGGCGGGTCCGACGAGATCAACGCCAAGTACATGCCGCGCCTGGCCAAGGGCGAGGGCTTCAGCTACGGACTGTCCGAGCGCGAGGCCGGGTCCGACACCGCCGGCATGAAGTGCAAGGCCACCAAGGACGGGGACGACTGGGTCCTCAACGGTCAGAAGGCGTGGATCACCAACGCCGGCGAGTCCGAGCTCTACACCGTGCTCGCGGTCACCGACCCCGACGGCGCCCGCGGCAACAACATCTCGGCCTTCGTCGTCGAGAAGTCCGACGAGGGCTTCGGCTTCTCCGAGAAGGAGCGCAAGCTCGGCATCAAGGGATCGCCCACCCGCGAGCTGCACTTCGACAACTGCCGCATCCCCGGCGACCGTATCGTCGGCGCCGAGGGCGAGGGCCTGAAGATCGCCCTGCGCACCCTCGACCACACCCGCGTCACCATCGGCGCGCAGGCCGTCGGCATCGCCCAGGGCGCCCTCGACGAGGCGCTGGCGTATGTCAAGGAGCGCAAGCAGTTCGGCAAGAACATCGCCGAGTTCCAGGGCATCCAGTTCATGCTCGCCGACATGGCGATGGAGCTCGAGGCCGCCCGCCAGATGGTCTACGTCGCCGCCGCGAAGTCCGAGCGCCACGACGCCGACCTGTCCTTCTTCGGTGCCGCCGCCAAGTGCTTCGCCTCCGATGTCGCCATGAAGGTCACCACCGACGCCGTCCAGCTCCTCGGCGGCGCCGGCTACACCCGCGACTTCCCGCTCGAGCGGATGATGCGCGACGCGAAGATCACCCAGATCTACGAAGGCACCAACCAGGTCCAGCGGATCGTCATGGCGCGCCAGCTGATCAAGGGCCTGCCCACGGCTCGCTGAGCCCTTCCGCTGATCGAGGTGTGAGGCCGCGGGCCAAGCCTCGAGATCATTCCCGGCGCCGCCTCGAGGTCGAGGCGGCGCACGGAAAAGTCCGGACCGCTTCGCGCGTACGTCACGTCGCGCAGGCAGTCCGGACTTTTCTTTGATGCGCGCCGCCCCCACCTCGAGACGGCTTCTCGCTTGGGCCCGGCGTCGTTGTGCAGGCCCGGTCCCCCCGAGAGGGTGGGCCGGGCCTGCACAACGACGCCAGGCAGCGTCACGGTCACTGAGGGCGTGGGTGGAGGTCGGGGCGGCCCGACTCATGACGCAGGCCGTTCACGGCCGGAGTCTTAGGCCGTCCGAGCCTCCACGCGCACCCGTTGCTGCCCGTTGCTGTCCGGGCGAAGGCGTCAGGTCTCGTAGGTGTAGAAGCCGCGGCCGGACTTGCGGCCCATCAGGCCGGCGTCGACCATGCGCTGCAGGAGCGGCGGGGGAGCGTAGAGCGGCTCCTTGAACTCCTCGTACAGCGACTGGGCGACGGCCATCGTGGTGTCGAGGCCGATGAGGTCGGCCAGCGCGAGGGGGCCCTGCGGGTGCGCGGCGCCCAGGACGAAGCCCTGGTCGATGTCCTCGGCCGTCGCGAAGCCCGACTCGTACATGCGGATCGCGCTGAGGATGAAGGGGATCAGCAGGCTGTTGACGACGAAACCGGCGCGGTCCTGGCAGGTGATCGCGTGCTTGCCGAGCTCACCGTCGACATAGCGACGGGCCCGCTCGACGGTCTCTTCGGCCGTCATCAGCGAGGGGACGAGCTCGACGAGCTTGAGGACCGGGACCGGGTTGAAGAAGTGCACGCCCAGCACGTTGGAGGGGCGCTTGGTGACCGTCGCGAGCTTCATGATCGGGATGGAGCTGGTGTTCGAGGCGAGGATCGCGTCCGGCGAGGTGACGATCTCGTCCAGCTGCTTGAAGAGCTCGACCTTGGCGCCCTCGTCCTCGACGATCGCCTCGACGACCATGTCGCGGTCGGCGAGGTCACCGAGCTGCGTGACGACGCGGATGCGCCCGAGCACCTCGTCGGCACTGTCGAGGCGGCCGCGCTCCTGCGCGCGGCGCAGCGACTTCTCCAACCGACCGCGTCCCGCGTCGGCGCGCTCCCGGCTCGACTCGACGACGATGACGTCGGAGCCGGCCCGGGCGCACACCTCGGCTATGCCGGCACCCATGAGGCCGCATCCCACGACCCCGATCTTCTGCAGCGTGTTGTCCATGGTCAGCACGATATGTCCGTGTGACCCGATGCACATCATCGGGTCGGGGGCATAGCGTGAGGAGCGACCGCCGAACACCGACGAAGGGGGCCCCTCATGCGGGTCGCGCTCATGGCCACGTGCCTCGGGGACACGATGTTCCCCGATGTCGCCAAGGCCACCGTCACCGTCCTCGAGCGGCTGGGAGTGGACGTCGACTTCCCTGAGGCGCAGACCTGCTGCGGCCAGCCGATGATCAACACCGGCTACCTCGACGAGGCCGAGCCCGTGGTGCGGGTCTACCACCGGGCCTTCGCGGACCACGACGCCGTGGTACTCCCTTCGGGCTCCTGCGCAGGGTCGGTGCGCCACCAGCACGAGATCGTCGCCCGACGCTCCGGCGACGCTGGCCTGGTGGCCACGGTCGAGCGCCAGGCCCACCGCGCCTACGAGCTCAGCGAGTTCCTCGTCGACGTCCTCGGGGTGACCGACGTGGGCGCGAGCTTCCCCCACACCGTCGCGTATCACCCGACCTGCCACTCGCTACGCATGCTCGGGGTCGGTGACCGGCCCCGCCGTCTGCTCGAGGCGGTCCGGGGGCTCGAGCTCGTCGACCTCCCGGGGGAGCGGGAGTGCTGCGGCTTCGGTGGGACCTTCGCGCTCAAGAACGCCGAGGTGTCCAGCGCCATGGGCCAGGACAAGGCCGACAGCGTCATCGCCTCCGAGGCCGAGGTCCTCGTCGCAGGGGACTCCTCCTGCCTCATGCAGATCGGCGGGGTCCTCTCCCGCCAGCGCGTCGGGGTGCGCACCATGCATCTCGCCCAGGTCCTCGCAGCGCAGGAGGAGAGCGCATGAGCGCCGATGCACCGACCTTCCTCGGGATGCCACCCTTCCCCGAGGCGGCACACGAGGCGCTCGGCAACGAACAGCTACGTCACAACCTCCGCCGGGCGACGGGCACCATCCGCGACAAGCGGGCCCAGGTCATCGGCGAGCTCGACGACTGGGAGGGTCTGCGCACTCGCGCGGCGCTCATCAAGGACACGGCGCTGCACGACCTCGACCGGCACCTCGTCGAGCTCGAGGAGCAGCTGGTCGCCCGCGGCGTCACGGTCCACTGGGCCCGCACCGCCGAGGAGGCATGCATGATCGTCGGCGACATCGCGCAGTCGCACGACGTCGACGAGGTGGTCAAGGTCAAGTCCATGGCCACCCAGGAGATCGAGCTCAACGAGGCGCTTCAGGCGCGGGGCATCGCCGCCTGGGAGACCGACCTCGCGGAGCTGATCGTCCAGCTCGGTCACGACCTGCCGAGCCACATCCTCGTCCCGGCCATCCACCGCAACCGCACCGAGATCCGCGACATCTTCCGCGCCGAGATGGGGCAGGTGGGCCGCGCCGCGCCCGAGGACCTCACCGACGACCCGGCGCAGCTCGCCGAGGCGAGCCGGCTGCACCTGCGGGAGAAGTTCCTGCGGGCCCGCATGGCGGTGTCCGGGGCCAACTTCGCGGTCGCCGAGACCGGGACCCTCGTGGTCGTCGAGTCCGAGGGCAATGGCCGGATGTGCCTGACCCTGCCCGAGGTCCTCGTCAGCGTCGTCGGGATCGAGAAGGTCGTGCCGACGTGGGACGACCTCGACGTCTTCCTCCAGCTGCTCCCGCGCTCGAGCACCGGCGAGAGGATGAACCCCTACACCTCGACGTGGTCCGGCGTCACCGAGGGTGACGGCCCGCAGGAGTGCCACGTCGTCCTGCTCGACAACGGGCGCACCCGGGCGCTCGCCGACGAGGTCGGCCGGCAGGCCCTGCGGTGCATCCGATGCTCGGCCTGCCTCAACATCTGCCCGGTCTACGAACGCACCGGGGGGCATGCCTACGGCTCCGTCTACCCCGGCCCGATCGGGGCCATCCTCAACCCCTTGCTGAAGGGGGTGGGGCACGACGAGCAGGTCGACTCCCTTCCCTTCGCCTCGAGCCTGTGCGGAGCCTGCTACGAGGTCTGCCCGGTCAAGATCGACATCCCGACCGTGCTCGTCGACCTGCGTGCGCAGGTGGTCGACGCCCACCGTGAGGACCGGCGCCCGCACGCGGAGGCAGCCGCGATGCGAGCCGGCGCGTGGGCCATGGGCTCATCGCGTCGGATGGCACTGGGGCAACGGGCGAGCGGGCTCGCCGGTGCGGTCCTGGGGCGGGTCAGCCGCAGGGCCAACGCGTCCGGACGACAGGTCTTGGGCTGGCTCCCTTCGCCGGGCTCCGCGTGGACCCGCACCCGGGACCTGCCGGTCCCACCGACAGAATCCTTCCGACGCTGGTGGAAGAGGACCCGATGAGCGCGCGCGACGAGATCCTGACCGCGGTCCGCGAGGCCGTCCGAGACGCCCCTCGAGGGCAGCCGCCGGGCCCGCAGCCCACCGTGCCGCCCACAGACCGGTCGGCGATGCTCGAGCGCTTCGCCGCCCTCGCCGCCGACTACCGGGCGACGGTCATCAGGTGCAAGGCGTCCGAGGTGTCCGTCCACGTCCTGAAGGCCCTGCGCGACGCGCGACGGGTCATCCTGCCCGCGGGGCTGCCCGAGGTCGTCGTCGAGGCCGTCAGCGGACGGTTGGGCAAGGATGCGGTGGCCGCGGACGCGGCCGGGCACGCCGAGCTCGAAGGCTTCGACGCGGTGGTCACCACGTGCGCGGCCGGGATCGCCGCCACGGGGACCGTCGTCCTCGACCACGGCGAAGGCCAGGGCCGCCGCGCCCTGACCCTGCTGCCGGACCTGCACGTGTGCATCGTGCGGTCCGGGCAGGTGGTCCCCGACGTTCCCGACGCCGTCCGGCGACTGGACCCGCAGCGGCCGCAGACGTGGATCAGCGGACCGAGCGCCACGAGCGACATCGAGCTCAGCCGGGTCGAGGGCGTGCACGGCCCCCGGACGCTGGTCGTGCTGCTCGTCGGGGACCGCTGATCAGGAGTCGCTGGGCTGCACGACGACCGGACGGTCCTGGCGCAGGTCGTCGAAGAGCTGCTTGGACTTCGCCTCGTCCCACTGGACGGCGGTGCCGGAGGCGGTGGGCAGCGCGTTGTTGGAGACCGGGACCGTCACGGAGTACCCGTCGCCCTTGGCGATCGACCGGAAGGCCCAGAAGGCTCGAGCGGTGCCGAACATCGAGTCGTCCTCACCCACGGTGAGTGCTCCGGCGCTCTTCGTGCCGATGGAGTGCACCTTCCATGGCTGCAGGACGGTGCTCGGCGTGGCGATCTTGCCCATGAGTGCGCCCAAGAACTGGCGCTGGCGCTTGGCCCGACCCAGGTCGCCCTCCGGGTCTGAGTACCGGGCCCGGACGTAGCCGAGGGCATTCTTGCCGTCGAGGTCCTGACAGCCCTTCTTGAGGTTGATGTGCGCCTTCTCGTCATTCATGTCGTTCTTGACGCAGATGTTGACCCCGCCGACGGCGTCGACGACGCTGGCGAAGCCGCCGAAGCCGATCTCCATGTATCCGTCGATCTTCAGGCCGGTGCTCTGCTCGATCGTCTGACCCAAGAGCTTGGGTCCGCCGATGCTGAAGGCGGCGTTGATCTTGTTCATCCCGTGGCCGGGGATCTCCACGTAGGAGTCGCGGGGGATCGACATCAGCGTCGACTTGCCGCTCCCGGTGTGCAGCACGAGGATCGAGTCCGTGCGCGCGCCGCCGGTGTCCGGGCCCGTGCCCAGGCGCCTGCGGTCCTCGGCTGACAGGCCGGCGCGCGAGTCGCTGCCCACGAGGAGCACATTGCGACCTTCGCCGCCCTGCGGACGATCGCCGCTGGGCGTGGCATCGACCCGAGCGACCTCGTTCCACGCGGAGTTGACCGCCCAGATCATGCTGCCGCCCCAGAGGACCGCGAGGACGAGCACGACGGTGAGGAAGGTGCGCATCGGTCGGCGACGACGGCCCGGGCCGCCCTGGTCGCGAGGACGGTCGCCCGGGCGCCGGGGCCCTGACCCTCCGGGGGGAGGGGTGCGACGCTGCGGCCGGTCGGGACGATCTGCGGTCGGGCGCGAAGGGGGAGTGCCGGCCGGCATGACCCGCGTGCGGGGCTCCTCGGTGGGCCGGCGACCGGAGGACGGACGGGGGGACTGCGCCTGCGGGCGTGGGCGCTGCGCCCGGGCGCGCGGAGCCTGCTCGGCGGGGTCGGGACGGCGAGGGCGCTGGCGCTTGCCGGTCGGGATCGCGCGGGCGTCGTCGCCGCTGCGGGGCCCCTTGCGGACGTCGAAGGTCATCGCGTCGTCGTCGAGGCGACGAGGGCTGGGGCGTTTGCCGCTGGGGCGCTCGCCAGCGGGCCGGCCGGGACGGGGGGGACGATCAGGCATGCCATGGAGAATAGGAGCAAAGGCTGGTACCCCGCCGTACGAGCGCGGCGAGTCCCCGAGGAAGTGAGGGTGACCTTGTCCATACTGGAGCGCGTGTCCCCTCGCGTCAGCGTCATCATGCCCGTGCTCAACGAGTCACGGCACCTCGCCGACTCGGTCGCGATGGTGCTCGGTCAGGACTGGCCTGGCGAGCTGGAGCTCGTGCTGGCGCTCGGCCCGTCGAGCGACGCGACCGACGAGATCGCTGCCCGGCTGAGTGCGCAGGACCCGCGCGTGCGGACCGTCCCCAACCCTTCGGGGCGCACCCCCGAGGGCCTCAACGCCGCGATCGCGGCCTCGACCGGCGAGATCATCGCCCGGGTCGACGCGCACGCCGAGATCCCCGGTGACTACCTGCGGGACGCCGTCGCGGTCCTCGAGGAGACCGGCGCGGACAACGTCGGCGGGATCATGGACGCCGTCGGGGTCAGTGCCCTGGAGCGGGCGATCGCCTGCGCGATGAAGAGCCCGCTCGGGGTGGGCGGCTCCCGCTTCCACGTCGGCGGGCAGGCGGGCGAGTCCGACACGGTCTACCTCGGGGTCTTCCGCCGGGAGGCCCTCGAGCGGGTCGGTGGCTACGACCCGCACTTCGCCCGGGCCCAGGACTGGGAGATGAACCACCGCATCCGCACCACCGGCGGCCGGGTGTGGTTCACGCCCGACCTGGTGGTCACCTACCGACCGCGGTCGAGCCTCACGAGGCTCGCCGACCAGTACTTCAACTACGGCCGGTGGCGCCGGGTCGTCGCGCGCCTCCACCCCGGTACGGCCAACCCCCGCTACCTGGCGCCGCCCACCATGGTCGTCGCCACGGTCGCCGCCACCCTGCTCGGGTTCGCCTGGCGGCCCGCCTGGCTCGTCCCGGCGGGTTACGCAGCGGGCGTGACGCTCGGCGGGTGGGCGATCTCGAAGGGGGAGGAGCCAGCCGTGCGCGTGCGGGTCCCGGTCGCGATCGCGACGATGCACTGGTCGTGGGGCCTGGGCTTCATCACGAGTCCGACCCGTCTGTCAGCAGGGCTGTCCCCGACGAACTGAGCAGTGCACAATCACGGCATGCCGGACTCCCTGCGCCACCACTCCCTCGCCGCCCTCCTGGGCGCCGTGATCGCCGTGTCCCTCGTCCTCGTGCCGACCCCTTCTGCCGAAGCGCGCGCCGTGACCACCTCGGCAGCAGCCGACCAAGAGGTCTCGTCCGCCGCACCCGGCCCGTGGACCTTCAGCGGGGCCGGCTTCGGTCACGGCGTCGGCATGAGCCAGTACGGCGCGCTCGCGCAGGCGAAGGCCGGTCGCAGCGCGCAGCAGATCCTCGCCTTCTACTACCGGGGAACGACTTACGACGCCGCCCCGGACACCTCGACGATCCGGGTCAACGTCGTGCGTGGGCAGAGCTCGACGTCCGTCGTGGGCCGGGCACGCTCGACCGGCGGCGGTGCCGTGCGGGTGACGGCGGGGTCGACGACCCTGCGCGCGGAGGCGGGGGAGACGATCTCCCTACGGCGCTCGGGCACCGTCGTCATCGCCACCTGCTCCACGTGCACCCCGACGTCGATCCGCGGCAGCTCGATCACCACGACCTGGGACGAGCGGCGCACCGACCTGTCCCTCTCGGGCCGGCGCTACCGCCACGCGCCGCTGGTCTTCACGCCCACCCCGGGTGCCGCCACCCTCGAGGGAGTCCTGCACCTGCGGCTGTCCGACGAGTACCTCGACCAGGTCCGTGAGGTGCCGTGGTCATGGCCGGCCGCGGCCCAGGAGGCGCAGGCTGCCGCGGCTCGGGCCTACGCCCTGCGCAAGGTCGCGGCCGGCGTGCGATCGCACTGCGCGTGCCACGTCACGGACGGGCAGGCCGACCAGGCCTACGGACCGGTGCCGGAGGGGAGCGAGGCGACGTACTGGTCACGGTGGAGATCAGCGGTGGCAGCCGGTGGGAGCTCGACGACCGGATACGTGCCTCGGTACCAGGGCCAGATCATCGAGGCTCTCTACTCGTCGTCCTCGGGCGGCCGCACGGTCAACAACGAGGACATCTGGCCGGGCGCCCCCGTGCCGTACCTGCGGGGAGTCGCCGACTCGTGGAGCACCACCACCGACAACCCCCGACGCGCGTGGAGCGTCTCGGTGACCTCGGCGCGCCTGGCCTCAGCCTTCGGGCTGCCCGACGTCGTCTCGCTCGACCTGTCCGAGCGCACGTCCGCCGGTACGGTCCGTAACGCCCGAGCGACCTCCTCCACCGGCACGACTCGCAGCCTGCGCGGCGACGACATGCGCCGTGCGCTGGGGTTGTCCTCGGCCTTCGTGCGCCGACTGGCCACCCGGGTCTCCGATGGCACCCCCGCCGACCTGGCCGCAGTGTCGGCGCGCACCGCGCCCGACACCGCCAGCACCGTCATCATCGCGAGTGGCGCCGAGGCCCATGCAGCCCACCTCGTGATGGCCCGGCCGCTCGCCGGTTCGCTCGGCGCGCCGCTGCTCCTCACCGACCCGACGCGGCTGCTGTCGCCGACGACGCGGGAGCTGGACCGCCGGGGCTCGAGGATCACCAAGGCCTATGTCATCGGAGGGGCGTCCATGGTCGCGTCGTCGGTGGCCACACAGCTGCGGGCACGCGGGATCGTCGTGAGGAGGGTCGGGTCGGACAACGAGGACGTGACGGCCGCCGCGATCGTGGACCTCATGGCGGGCACCGGCCGCATCATCCGGGCGGGCGTCTTCACCCGGTCGGCGATCAACGAGGCCGGCGCCTTCTCCTCGGTGGCAGCGCTGCGGCGCGAGCCCATCGTGTGGTCCAGCTCCACTGCCGTGGGGTATCGGGGCAAGGCCGCGCTGAGACGCGCGGGCGTGAGCAATGTGCGACTCCTCGGGTCGACCGTGCGGATACCGACCGCCGTGGCGACAAACCTGACGGCGGGCGGGTTCCGGTCGATGCGGTTCGCCGGGACGCACTCGCACCAGGTGTCGGCGCAGATCGCCGAGTACTTCCGGCCCTACGTGCGCGCCACAGAGGTGGTGCTGGCCCGCACCTCGCCGGAGCGGACCGTCGACGCGGCGCTCGCGGCCGGCTACGGCTCGCCCGTGCTCCTCGTGGGGACGGGAGTCCATCCAACCGTCACGCAGGTGGTCCAGAGCACTCCCCAGTGGTCGTCGGTCCGAGCCTTCGGACCCTACGCACGGGTGTCGTCGACGACGCTGGCCCGGGTCAGGAATGCCTGAGCCGGGCCAGCGGAAGTCGTCGGATGCTCGTCAGTCGAGGTCGACGCGCAGGTCAGCGCCCGTCTTGTCGAGGACCTCGTCAGCCGTGACCCCGGGGGCGAGCTCGCGCAGGACGAGCCCCTCGTCCGTGATGTCGATGACGGCGAGATCGGTGATGATGCGCTGGACGACGCCCTTGCCGGTGAGGGGCAGCGCGCACTCGCGGACGATCTTGTGCGAGCCGTCCTTGGCGACGTGCTCCATGAGGACGATGACCTTCTTGGCACCGTGGACGAGGTCCATCGCGCCGCCCATGCCCTTGACCATCTTGCCGGGGATCATCCAGTTGGCGATGTCGCCGTTCTCGGCGACCTGCATGGCGCCGAGGATCGCGGCGTCGACCTTGCCGCCGCGGATCATGCCGAAGCTGGTGGCGGAGTCGAAGATGGAGGCGCCCTTGCGCAGGGTGACGGTCTCCTTGCCGGCATTGATCAGGTCGGCGTCGACGGCGTCTTCGCTCGGGTAGGCGCCGACGCCCAGGATCCCGTTCTCCGACTGGAGGACGATCTCGACATCGTCGGGGACGTAGTTGGGCACGAGGGTCGGCAGACCGATGCCCAGGTTCACGTAGTCGCCGTCGGTCAGCTCGCTGGCCGCGCGGGCGGCCATCTCCTCACGGGTGAGTGCCATGTCAGGCCTCCTTCTGGCTCGTGATGGTGCGCTTCTCGATGCGCTTGTCGGCGGCCTGCTCGGGGGTGAGCTGGACGACCCGGTGGACGTAGATGCCGGGCAGGTGGATCGAGTCCGGGTCGAGCTCGCCCGGCTCGACGAGCTCCTCGACCTCGGCGATCGTCACGCGACCGGCCATGGCGCACAGGGGGTTGAAGTTGCGGGAGGTGGTGCGGAAGACGAGGTTGCCGTGGCGGTCGCCCTTCCAGGCACGCACGAGTGCGAAGTCGGTCGCGATGGCATCTTCGAGGACGAACTCGTGCTCCTGCGTCGTCGTCGTACCGTCCGTGCCGCGGCTGGCCACGGCGAAGGTGCGCGTCTCCTTGGCGGGGGAGGCGACGACGATCTCACCCTTGTCGTCGTAGCGCCAGGGCAGGCCGCCGTCCGCGATCTGGGTGCCGACACCGGTGCGCGTCCAGAAGCCGGCGATACCGGCTCCGCCCGCCCGCAGCTTCTCGGCGAGGGTGCCCTGGGGCGTCAGCTCGACCTCGAGCTCACCGGAGAGGTACTGCCGCGCGAACTCCTTGTTCTCCCCGACGTAGGAGGAGACCATCCGCCGGATCTGGCCACCGGCGAGCAGGACGCCCAGGCCCCAGTCGTCCACTCCACAGTTGTTGGAGATGCACTCGAGGTCACGCACCCCCTTCGCCTGCAGTTGTGCGATGAGCACGCTCGGGATGCCACACAACCCGAACCCGCCCACCGCCAGTGTCGCGCCGTCGGGGATGTCCGCGACGGCCTCGGCTGGGGTGGTGACGACCTTGTCCATGAGCGACACGGTATCTGCCACGACGTGCGCGGCGAGTGTGGGGGAAGGACATGGCGCGGGCCGCCACGCAGATGCGGACGACACCGCTCAGAGACGCGGTGCGGGACCGGTGCTTGGCACCGGGAGTGAATTACAGGGACGTAACTACCCCTGTGGGGCTGGCGTGTCAGATGTGACTCGTGGAATAAGAGTGTCTGGTTGTGATGTCTGGGAGCACTGTGACAAGTGTGACGAGGCGGACCTGCCATCCCTGATCGGGTCCCTGCCCGCGTCCACACAAGGAGCCTCGCGTGTCTCGTTCCGTCCGCATGGTCGGCGCTGTCCTCATTCCGGCCTTCACTCTGCCGCTCGCCGGCACAGCCACCGCCCGCAGCGCTGAAATCCCCCCTCCGCCGACGAACCAGAACCTGCCCAAGGAACTCGACGTCGCGTCTCCCTACATCCCCCAGTCGGTGTGCGACCCGGATCCGAAGCCCGGCGTCACGGCCTTCGCCCGGCTCATGGCCAACCACTACGACGAGTTCAACTACGGGATCTCCCGGGCCTGCAACTACGGCCTCACGGAGCACTCAGAGGGACGCGCCCTGGACTGGATGCTCAACGCCTACGACCCGCACGAGAGGGCGGTCGCCGACGGCGTCATCTCGTGGCTCCTTGCGCCGGACTCCGAGGGTCGACCCGCGGCGATGGCGCGCCGCTTCGGGATCATGTACATCATCTTCGACCGTCAGATCTGGGGGACGTACCAGATGGAGGACGGGTGGCGCGCCTACAACGGCAGCAGCCCGCACACCGACCACATCCACTTCAGCTTCAGCTGGGACGGCGCGATGGAGCGCACGTCGTGGTGGACCGGGGCCGCGTGGACCGGTGTCACCCAAGGGCCCGGCGGTCCCGTCGTGCCGCTCCCGGACGCGACCTCGTACCCGACCCTGCGCGAAGGGGCATCCGGTCCGGACGTCCAGCTCGCCCAGAAGGTCATCGGGGTCACTGCCGACGGCGCCTTCGGACCGGCGACCAAGTCGGCGCTGCGCACCTGGCAGAGCAGGAACGCAGTCCCGGTGACCGGTGTCCTGGACGAGGCCACCTGGGACAAGATGGTGAGCAACGGGGACATCCCCGCGCGCGGTGCGGCCACGCCCGGAGGCGCCCTCGACAAGTACCTCAAGACCACAGTCCGTCTTGGCTCCACCGGCGACGGGGTCAAGGCCCTGCAGCGTGAGCTGAAGGTGACCGCTGACGGTGCTTTCGGTCCGCAGACGGAGCAGGCCGTCAAGGCCTTCCAGAAGGACAAGAAGCTCAAGGTCGACGGTGTGGTCGCTCCCAATGTGTGGCGCGCACTGGCGGGTCTGTCCTACACGAAGGACGGCGCCACGTCGGGTACGACGAGTGACCTCGACGCGTACCTGAAGACCACGATCCGTTCGGGTTCGCGTGGTGCCGCCG
This sequence comes from Janibacter sp. Soil728, assembly GCF_001428305.1. Lineage (GTDB taxonomy): Bacteria > Actinomycetota > Actinomycetes > Actinomycetales > Dermatophilaceae > Janibacter. Next base: position 345,232 of record NZ_LMRZ01000004.1, read on the forward strand.
TCAAGGCCTTGCAGCGTGAGCTGAAGGTCACCGCGGATGGTGCCTTCGGTCCGCAGACGGAGCAGGCCGTGCGGGCCTTCCAGAAGGACAAGAAGCTCAAGATCGACGGTGTCGTCACSCCSAACGTGTGGAAGGCCCTGGCGGGCAMGTCCTACACSAAGGACGGYGTGACGTCGGGTGCCACCAGCGGTCTGACCGCGTACCTGAAGACCACGATCCGTTCGGGTTCGCGTGGTGCCGCCGTCAAGGCCCTGCAGCGTGAGCTGAAGGTGACCGCGGACGGTGCTTTCGGTCCGCAGACGGAGCAGGCCGTCAAGGCCTTCCAGAAGGACAAGAAGCTCAAGGTCGACGGTGTCGTCACGCCCAACGTGTGGAAGGCCCTGGCCGGCAAGTCCTACACCAAGGACGGTGTGACGTCGGGTGCCACCAGCGGTCTGACCGCGTACCTGAAGACCACGATCCGCTCGGGCTCGCGTGGTGACGCCGTCAAGGCCCTGCAGCGTGAGCTGAAGGTGACCGCGGATGGTGCCTTCGGTCCGCAGACGGAGCAGGCCGTCAAGGCCTTCCAGAAGGACAAGAAGCTCAAGGTCGACGGTGTCGTCACCCCCAACGTGTGGAATGCCTTGGCCGGCAAGTCCTACACGAAGGTCGCCGCCACGAAGGCTCCCACGGCGAGCGCCAAGGTCGTCACGACGACCGAGTTCGACAAGCTCCGTTCGACCGTCCTGGCGAGTGGTGCCCGCGGCGCTGAGGTCAAGGTGCTCCAGCGAGCCCTGGGCGGCATCGCCGTGGACGGTTCCTACGGCAGCGGCACCGTCAAGGCAGTTCGTGCCTTCCAGGAGGCAGAAGGTCTGCGCGTCACGGGGATCGCCGACGAGAAGCTGTGGATCACCCTCGAGCGGCGGTCCTACCCCTTCCTGAGGTATCGCAGCACCGTCCTCAAGCCCGGCTCGTCGGGTCAGGCCGTTCGCGCCCTCCAGGGTGCGCTCGGCCTCGAGGCCGACGGCGACTACGGCTCGGCGACCAAGGCCGCGGTCCGAGAGCTGCAGGCTCGTCACCACCTCACCCGCACCGGCTATGTCGGCAGCGTGACGTGGCAGGCGCTCGAGCGCGAGGTCCGCTCGAAGAGCTGACCGCTCATCGCCGCTGAGGGCGTCACCGCGACCGCACGTCGGTCAGGCGGTGACGCCCTCGGCGTCTGCCCGTCGGCTGAGTGTCTGCTCGTCGGTCGGACCCAGGTGGACGACGAGCGAGCCTTCCGCCGACCACACCGCCAAGGACGTGCGTAGGAGGGCCTCGGCCGACGGGTCGACGAGCTGGACCCTCGCTCCCTTCGTCGTGGGGGTGCTCGTGGAGCCGAGGTCCTCGTAGCTGGTCTCCTGCCCGGCCACGCGCAGGGCGATGTCGTCGCCCTGGGGCTCGTTCCATGCCGCGAAGAGGTCGCCGTGGGTGGACAGGTCGGCCGCCTCGTCCATGACCCCGTCGGGGAGCGCCAGCCCGGCGCCGCGCGCGAGCGCGGCCCGGGTCACCAGCACGGCCGGTCCGTCCTGGGGCAGCGCGGCAGGGTCGTCGGTCACGACGAGATCAGCCGAGCCCTCGCCGTCGAGATCGAGCACGGCACCGACCGACCAGACCGCCCAGGCCCAGTAGGTCAGGCGCCAGTGCGGGCGCATCGCGATGTGCACCACGGACCCGGGCTCGATGTCCCACTCCTCCTGCAGCGCGTTGGACGCCTTGCTGACCCAGTTGCCGAGGACCCGCGCCGACAGCTCGACCCGCTCTCCGGCCGTGGGGCCGGGCAGGTCGTCGTAGCAGGTGATCCGCGGCGAGGCGGAGTCGATGCGCTGGAGGGTGGCGAGGACGTCGGCAGGAGTGGGCATGGGGCCAGCCTACGAAGAGAGGGCCGCCCCGGCGGATAGCGTGGCCGCCGTGGAGATCCCGACGGCCGAACGCCCAGACCTGGCCCCCCTGCTGGAACGCGTCGTCGTCGCGGCGGCACTGTGGGTGGTTCTCCTCGGCTTCCTCGGCTCCGTCATCGCGTGGATCGGCGCGTGGATCCCGGTCGTGGGCTTCACGACGGCGCTCGTCACCGCGGCCCTCGCCGTGCGCCTCTCCCGGCACCTGCCCACCCCGGCCGGACGGCCTCTGGGCCCGGTGGCCGCAGGGGGGCTCGTCCTCGGGGTGCTCGCCGTGACCGTCTGGACCGGCGCGACGCACTCGGAGCAGGTTCTCCCGCGCCGAGATTCCGCGAGCTATCTGCAGGCGTCGATCTACCTGGCCGAGACCGGGAGCCGCCCGGTGGCCATCGACCCCGCCACGATCGGCGGGCCGCAGACGCTCGCAGAGGACGGACTGACGCTCGAGGCTCCCGCCTTCTACGAGATCGGGTCGCCGGCCGACCCTTCGGTGCAGCCGCAGTTCATGCCCGGACCGGCGCTGGTCTACTCGCTGCCGTGGTGGGCAGGTGGCTCGACCGCCACCCTGTGGACTCCTGCCGTCGTGGGTGGTCTGGCGCTGCTGGCGATCGGCCTGCTCGTCGGCAGGGTCGTCGGACCGTCGGCGGCGGCTCCGGCCGCGTTGCTCGTCGGCGCCTGCTTCCCGTGGCTGCACACGGCCCGCTCCACGTACTCCGAACCTCTCGCCGGCCTCACCCTCGGCGCCGGCTTCCTCGCCCTGACCCTGCTCCTCAGGGCAGCCGAGGACACTCACGACGACTCCCGTGACCGGACTGCGGGCGCGATGTGGCGCGGTGCTGCGCTGATCGCCGGTGTGCTCATCGGCGGCACCGCGATCGTGCGCATCGACGCCCTGCGCGAGACGATGCTGCTCATCCCCGTGGCGGCAGTGCTGCTCGCGAGGTCCAGGGGCTGGGCGCGCCACCTCCTGACCGGTGCGGTCGGCACGACCCTTGCGGGGTTCGCCGTCGCCGGCGTCATGAGCTGGCGCTACCTGGGCGAGATCGGAGGGTCGCTCGTGCCGCTCGTCGGACTCGTCGTGCTCATGTCGATCGGCTGCTGGTGGCTGCTGCGCCGGTCACGCGCCGGCTGGTCCCTGCCGGAGTGGCTCACGGCTCGCCTCCCGGTGGTGCTCGCCGGGGGAGTGGTCGTCGTCGGCGTGCTCCTCGCCCTGCGGCCGTTGGCCCTGACGACCCGTCAGAACCCGCGTGATCCCGGAGCCATGTACGTCGCGCGCATGCAGGCCGAGCTGGGACTGCCGATCGACGGCGGCCGCACCTATGCGGAGCACTCCGTCGACTGGCTCTCGTGGTGGGTCGGCCCGACCGCCCTGATCATCGCCCTCGTGACGCTGGCGGTCCTGGCCCGTCGCCTCGGGACCTGGTGGGCGAAGGGAGGGTCCCTCCCGGCGTGGAGCGCGGCCCTCTTCGTCACGACCGGCTCGACCCTCCTGACGCTGGTGCGGCCGGGGATCACCCCAGACCACCCGTGGGCCGATCGACGACTGCTCATCGCCCTTCCCCTCGCGTTGGTGCTGTGCGTCGCTGCTGCGTGGTGGGCGGGCGCTCGGGCTCGCGGACGGTGGGGGACCTCAGCGGGTGCCGCTGTCCTCGTCGTCCTCCTGGCCGCGACCACCGTCCCGACGATCATGGCGACGTGGCCGCACCGCGCCGAGCGGGTGGAGGCCGGAGGCCTGGCCGCTGCCCAGACCTACTGCGATGCCCTCGAGCCGGGAGACGTGGTCCTGGCCGTGGACGACTGGGCGGTCAACCACTGGACCCAGGTGACGCGGGGCATGTGCGGGGTGCCTTCCATCGCGACGACCGGGAAGTTGCGTGATGACCCCGACCAGGTCCTCGCCGCTGCCCGACGGCTCGACGACCGGGTCCGCGCCCGTGGCGGCAGGGTGTTGCTCGTGGCGCACAAGGAGCCGCAGACGCTGCAAGACCTGGGTGCCGCCGACGTTCGGGTCGTCCTCGACACGCAGCTCATGGAGGACCCCCATGCCCTCACCCAGAGGCCCGATCAGTTGGACCCGCTGCGCCTCGTCGTGTGGACGGGTCGCGTCCCGAGATGACCGCACCGGTCGCATAGGCTTCCCCGAGATGAGCGAGCACCACGACACCGAGCCGACTGTCCCCGATGAGTGACGCCTCGCTGAAGATCGCGGTCGTCGGGCCGACCCACCCCTACAAGGGCGGTGTCGCCTCGCACACCACGACGCTCGCCCACGAGCTCGAGGCAGCGGGCCACGACGTCACGCTCGTGTCCTGGAGCCATCTCTACCCGAGCTTCTTCTACCCGGGCGAGCAGTCGGTCCCCAGCTCCGGCGACCCGGACGTCCCTCCCTTCGCTCGCACGGTGCGAGCCCTGTCGTGGGCGCGCCCCGACTCCCTCGTGCGGGCCGGCCGTCGGCTCCGCGACGTCGACCTGATCATCGTCGTGCACGTCATCCCGCCCGTGGTGCCGCTCCACCTCACCCTGCTGCGTGCCGCGGGTGTCGGACGTACGGCGCTCGTCGGCCGCGGCCCCCGCACCGTCGTCATCGCGCACAACGTGCTGCCGCACGAGCCACACCCGGGTGACGCCGCTCTGATGCGTACCTTCTTCCGCCGGGTCGACGCCGTCGTCGTCCACTCCGCCGAGCAGTCGCGCCTGGCCCGTGAGCTCGACGCCGAGCACGTCGTCGTCACGGACCTGCCTCCCCACCTGCCCGGAGGCGACCCCGTCGACCGCCGCGACCATCAGGGACCGGCCCGACTCCTCGCCCTGGGGCTCGTTCGGGCCTACAAGGGGATCGATGTGCTCATGCGCGCGATGCTGCGGGTGCCAGACGTGACGCTCACGGTCGCCGGGGAGATCTGGGGCGACACCGGCGACGAGATCCGTCGACTGGCCGAGCACCGAGACCTGCGAGACCGGGTGCAGATCCACAGCGGGTACGTGCCTGCCGAGCGGATCGCGCCGCTGCTGGCCCAGCACGACGTGCTCTCGCTGACCTACCGCAGCGCCACCGCGAGCCAGAACGTCCTGCTCGCCCACCAGCACGGTCTTGCGGTCCTCGCCTCCGACGTGGGGACCTTCGGGGACCAGGTGCGCGACGGTGTGGACGGCTACCTGGTCCCGCCCGAGGACGAGGACGCGCTCGTCGAGGTCCTCCAGCGCCTGAGCGACCCCACCGAGGTCGCCCGCATCCGCGCCGGCGTCACCCAGCCGGACCTGCAGGCGCCATGGGTCCGCTACGTCGGCACCCTCGAGGCACTCAGCTCGGCCGACGTGATGGCCGACCCCACCCGCCCGGCCCCTGTGCGCCGCCGATCCCGGCTCGGTCGGGTCGCCGACCGGGCAGAGGACCTCGTGAGCCTCGCCAGGCTCGCTCGGGCCCGACGCAGTCCCCGGCTGGACCTCGACCGCTCCGACTTCCCGTCCTGGGTGCGGGCCACCGACGTCCTGGCCCACGACGAGGACGCCCGACGGGCCCGCGACGCCGCGCGTGAGATCGGTCTGCCGCGCGGCGGCGACGAGATCGCGGAGTGGGCCGCGCTCGGCGCGCTCGAGGTGCTCGTCACCATGCGGGACCAGGGACGACGCGAGGCCCTGATCATCGACGCCTCCGGGGGCGGGTCGCCCTTCGGTCGGTGGGCCCGTGCCGCCGGCTACGCACCCGTGGAGGTCGAGCTGACCGGCGCGCGATCGTCCATGACGCTGCTCGACGTGGACACCGCCACCTTGGACTTCGTCACCCGGCTGCACCCCGATGACGCCGGCGCGAGTGACGTCGACGAGACCCTCACCCAGGCCGGGTGGGCGCTGCGGGCCGGTGGCCTGCTGTGCCTCACGCTGCCGATCGGCGGCAGCGCGGACGACGTCATCGGGGGAGCGGCCGACCTGCGGGCCGTCGTCGCGCGGGCCGCCGACGCAGGGCTGGACCTCGTCGGCGACGTGGACGGCGACCTCACCGCGCGCCTGCGGCACGCCTCCCGGGTCAGCTCTGACCCGGACGCGGCCCACGCCCTCGTCCGCCTGACGCTGCGCCGCCGATGAGCACGACAGGGGCGAGTCTGCAGCCACCTCGGCGCCGCGGCCGCAAGAAGGTGCTCGACGTGCTGCGCATCGGCTTCCTCGTGGTCGTCCTCGTCGCGGTGGGCATCGCGCTGTGGAGCAACTGGGCAGAGGTCCGGGGTGACCTGCGCCGGCTCGGTCCGGTGACCCTCCTCTCGGCCACGGCCTTCGCTCTCCTGTCGCCCTTCTTCACCGTCCTCGGGTGGCGGGTGCTGCTCGCCGACCTCGGCTCGCGCCTGCACATCGCCCCGGCCAGCGGGGTCTTCTTCGTCGGGCAGCTGGGCAAGTACCTGCCCGGCTCGGTCTGGTCGGTCGTCGTGCAGACCGAGATGGCCGCCAAGCTCGGCGTGCCGCGGCGCCGCAGCGCGGTCGTCGGGCTCCTGTGCATCGCGCTGTCGGCGCTCACCGGGATGATCGCCGGTCTACCGGCCCTGCCCGTGCTCCTCACCCGCGGCGACACCGCCATCCCGTGGTGGTCGCTGCTGCTCATCATCGCGGTGCTCGCAGTCCTGCTCTGGCCGCCACTGCTCAACTGGGGCATCCGCACCATGCTGCGCATCCTCGGCCGCGAACCCCTGGACCATGCCCTGACCCCCGCCGCGGTCGGCCTGTCCAGCCTGTGGTTCCTGCTGTCGTGGCTCGTGGGAGGGCTGTCCGTGTGGGTCATGGCCCGCAATGTCGCGCCCGACGACGCCGACGCCTCGAGGCTCCTGCTCGTCGCCGTCTCGGGCTATCTCCTGGCCGCAGGCATCGGCATGTTCAGCATCGTCGTGCCGGCCGGAGTGGGCGTGCGCGACGGTGTCATGGTCCTGCTCCTCACCACGCAGATGCCGATCTCGGCCGCGACCGCGGTCGTCGTCGTCGCGCGATTCCTCACCGTCCTCGCTGATGTCGTCTGGGCGGGTATCGGCTGGCTCTGGGCGAAGTCCCACCACCTGCTGCCCGGCGGACCCGCGCCGGACCTCGACCCGACCCCCTCCTCGTAAGGTGATCTCCCATGTCTGACTCCACCTCCTCCAGCCAGGTCGCCGCGCCCCCCGGAGGGCGGCTCCTGGCCGTCGCCAAGCGGGGCGCCGAGCATCTCCTGTGGGGCCGGGTGGCCGTCCAGCGTCGGCTCGAGGCCCTGGCGAAGGGGGACCGGCCGCTCCCGACGAGCGTCGCGCCCACAGGTGTGCTCACGGACGCCGCCACCTGGCGCCGGGCCACGGCCGAGGCCAAGCGACTGCGCCTCCCGCTGCACCGCGACCTGCCCAAGAACTGGGATGCGCTCGGCGCCGTCGCCGCCGTCCTCGACCTCGTCGACGACGGGACGCGCAGCGCGCGGATCATGGATGCCGGCAGCGCGCGGTACTCACCGGTCCTGCCGTGGCTGCGCCTCTACGGCTTCGGCGCGGCAGCCGGCTCGCTCATCGGCATCAACCTCGAGTTCGGGTCGCAGGTCACCCGCGACGGCGTCGTCTTCCGCTTCGGCGACGTCACCGACACCGGGTTGCCCGCCGGCCACCTCGACGCCATCACCTGCATGTCGGTCATCGAGCACGGGGTGCCGCTCGAGGGCTTCATCGCGGAGTCGGCCCGGCTGCTGCGCACCGGAGGCGTCCTCGCGGTCTCCACCGACTACGACCAGGACCCGCCGGACACCACCGGCAAGGTGATCTACGGGTCCCAGGTGCACATCTTCTCGCCCCAGGAGATCCGCGACCTCGTGGCGATGGCCGATCGTCACGACCTCGAGCTGGTCGGCACGCTCGACGACCGGGCGCTGTCGCACACGGAGCGACCCGTCCACTGGGGCAGGGTCGACCTCGACTACACCTTCATCCTCCTGACCTTCCGCAAGCGCTGACCCGACGGTTCACGGGGCAGGGTGACGAGCAGCGGCGACAGGGCCTCCTCGTAGGCAGCGCCATCGGCCGGCCGGTCGCTGAGCAACCGGAAGATTGCCGCCCGCACCATCGCCTGCCGTCGCGCGCCCAGGGTCCAGGCCGTCATCGCCTCGGGGTCGGCGGCGAGCCACAGCACGCTGTCGAGCACCGCGGTCGCCTCGGCCCACAGGGCCGGCCGCCAGTACGGGCTGACGTCGATCACCACCGGTGCGCCGTCGGGGTCGAGCAGGATGTTGCCGGCGAGGTCGCCGTGGACCAGATGGTCCGGGCCCATGTCGGTGGTGTCGCGGGCCCGGGACAGGCGGCGCAGCAACCGCTCACCGGCTGGGTCCAGGGTGCCTGACGGCAACGGCAGCTGCTCGAAGGCAGTCCGCTCCGCCACCGCCCACCGATCGGCCACGGCGGGGTCGGTGGGCAGACGGTGGGCAGGTGGCCACGACGAGACCGCGCGGGCCAGCTCCGCGTGGAGGATCGCGCCTACCGCGCTCGTCGCGGCCAGGTCCCTCAGCTGCTGGGTCCCCGGCTCGTAGCGGGTGGCGCCCCATCCCTCGACCACCCAGCTGCCGTCGCGTGCCGGGACGGGCATGGCGATGCGCAGGTCGCGACGGTCCCGCCCCGGGCGGCTGTCGAGATCCGCCGCCAGCCGCGCCAGGAGAGGGTTGAGCAGGTCGAGGGTGGCCGGGTCGCGGTCCGGCGACAGGACGAGGTCGCCGGCGCGCACGCTGTGGCCCTGCCCGCCGGGCACCGGGGTGAGGTCCCCGGGCACGGCGAAGAGGTCCAGCACGTGCTCGCTCGGTCGCATGGCCATCACGCTAGGGCACGACGCGAGGCACAATCGATGGCGTGAGCACCCAGCCGCAGGAGAGGACTCGTCGCCACCGGCCTGCCTCCGAGATCGATCTCGACCTGGTGATGGCTCCCTTCGTCCGAGGGGCCGGGGACCCGACGAGCCACCTGGGCAGCGACGGCAGATGGTTTGCCTGGACGACTCCGGACGGGCCGGTCACCCTCAACCTCACCGACGAAGGGGGCGATGTCCGGGCCCGCGCCTGGGGAGCCGGCGCGGAGTGGATGCTGGAGCAGGTGCCCGACCTCCTGGGTGCCCGCGACGACCCCAGCGGGTTCACGCCGCACGACGACGTCGTCGCGCGAGGCTGGCCACGACTGTCCCGCTGGCGGGTCCCCGCCAACGGTCTCGTGGCCCAGATGCTCGTGTGCTCCGTCCTGGAGCAGAAGGTCACCGGACGTGAGGCCTTCTCCAGCCAGCGCCAGCTCGTGCGGCGCTTCGGCACGCCGGCACCGGGACCCGGCGAAGAGCTGGGCATGGTCTGCCCGCCCAGCCCCACGCACTGGGCGCAGATCCCCTCGTGGGCGTGGCTGCGGGCCGGCGTCGACGGGGCCCGCTCGCGCGTCGTCGTCACCGCCATGCGCGTCGCGGGACGCCTCGACGAGTGCGCCGACCTGCCGCTGGAGCAGGCACGCAGTCGGATGCGCTCACTCCCGGGCGTCGGCGTGTGGACGGCCGCCGAGGTCGCGCAAAGAGCCCTCGGAGACCCTGACTCGCCGAGCTTCGGTGATTATCACGTCGCCAAGGACGTGACCCTGGCGCTCGACGGCGAGGTCGGCGACGACGCCCGCATGGCCGAGCTGCTCAAGCCCTACGCCGGGCAGCGGTACCGGGCGCAGAGGATCATCCAGGCCACTGCCGGACATCGGCCACGCCGCGGCCCTCGACGGTCCCTGCCGACGCACCTGCCGACGCGGTTCTAGCGGTTGTCGGCCTGTCGTCCGACCCTTGGCCGCACCAGGCCGGGCTGTCCGCCCCCTTCGCGGCCGTCCCGTGGCGGTGTGTCGTACTGCGGCTGGTCCCAGTCCGCGACCCGAAGGCCCCGATCACCGGTGGTCCGTGAGGTCGGGCTGGGCGAACTGCAGTACGACACCCGCTCAGGCGCGCAGGTCCTGAGCGAGGGCGAGGGCGTCGGCGGCGACCAGGGCCGCGGGGCGGGTGAGGTCGACGTGGCGCGTCGTCCAGCGAGCGCCCGCGGCAGGGGCGTCGTCGGGGCCGGCGAGCCAGCCGCCGAGGAGGTCACGGTAGAGGCCGGCGACGGCGGCGGACGTCGGTTCGGCGCCGACAGCGGCGAGCGAGGGGCCCAGGTCGGCCAACGCCGGGCTGACGCCGACCACGGGAGCGGAGGTGCCCCGCAGCGCGTCCCGGACACCGGGGACACCGAGCACGATGCCGATCGACAGGACGGGGTCAGCGGGGGCCAGCAGGACGACGTCGGCCTCGCGGAGGGCGTCCAGGACCCCCGGGGCGGCGGTGGCCCGGTCCATCCCGGCGACGATGAAGCGGGTCGCGGTGGGAGCGCCAAGGCCGTGGCGCCACTGCTGGACGTGGACGGCCTGCTGCTCCTGCTCGCCGTCCAGGACCGCGTGCGTCTCGACGGGCACGTCACTCATCGGCAGCAGGCGGACCCCACGCTCGTTCAGCCCCCGCCGCTGCGCCAGCGTGGAGGTGACCTCGCTGAGCGTCGCGCCCTGGCCCAGCCAGGCCGTGCGGGCCAGCTGGACGGCAACTTCCCCATCACTCGCCCGGTACCACCCGGGGTGCACGCCGAGCGAGGTGAGCTCGTCGGTGACCCCGGTCGTGGTGGCGGGCGGGTCGTCCGACAGCTCCGCGAGCAATCCGTCGAGGTCGGGACAAGCGCGAAGTCCCGCGAGGGTGATGTCGTCGCCGGTGTTGGCGATGACCGTCACCTCCGCCCGGTCGGGGGAGTGCTGCAGCTGGTCGACCAGACCACTGACGAACTGGGCGCCGGCGAGCCCGCCGGAGATCACGGTGATGCGCATGCGCACATCGTCGCAGCCCGGCCGCGGCGAGGGTCACCCGGCGTACCGTTCGAAGACTCCATAGCCTGCTCGGCTTGACGACGCACGCATGACACGCATGTAATTACAGACATGTCACGCACCGAGAGCATCGGTGCAGGCATGAAGGACAGGGTCGGGTGCCGAGGTCGAGGAGGGACCATGCACGAACTTCAGTTGATCATGGGTGGCGAGAACACCGACGAGTTGTCGGAGATGTCTTGGCAGGAGCGCTCGCTCTGCGCACAGACGGATCCGGAGGCGTTTTTCCCTGAGAAGGGTGGCTCCACTCGCGAGGCCAAGAAGGTCTGCGTCGGGTGCGAGGTGCGTCAGGAGTGCCTCGAGTACGCGTTGGCGCACGACGAGCGCTTCGGTATCTGGGGCGGTCTGTCGGAGCGCGAGCGGCGCAAGCTCAAGAAGCGCGCAGTCTGACTGATGGCGAGGTCGTGACGCAGCCCAGCCCCACGTCGACCTCCGCCTCCCCTTCCCGGCGGACGACAACGCCCCCGGTGACCGTCACCACGGTCGTCGTGGCCCGCACCAGGGAAGACACGGGACAGGTCCTGAGCGCCCTCCTCGCGCAGGACCGCCTCCCCGATCGACTCCTCCTCGTCGACGGCTCCTTGGACGGGCTGGGCGACACCACAGCTCTCCTCGCCCCCGTGGACCAGGCCGGTATCGACGTCCTGACGAGCACCTTGGGACCTCGCCGAGGCATCCGTCGGATCCTGCCGGCCATGATCGAGCGCCTGCCGCGAGCCCCGGTCGGCCGCGACCTCGTGTGGGTCCTCACCTCTCGTGCGCGTCCCCACCCGCAGGCACTGCGCCGACTCGTCGCGGCCACCGGCCGAGGCGTCGGCATGACTGCTCCCAAGCTCGTCGACGAGAGCGACCCGACGCACATCGTGCGGCTCGGTCTGCAGGTGACCCGCGCCGGTCGCATCGTCCCGGAGCCCGTGGCCGGGACGACCGACCAGGGGCAGCACGACGCTGACGTCGACGCGATCGCAGCGCCGCTGGACGGACTGCTGCTTGACCGAGGGGTCTACGAGTCCCTGGCGGGCCACGACCCGACGCTCGGCGACTTCGGCGCCGACCTCGACCTCGGCTGGCGCTCGCAGCGGGCGGGCCGTCGCGTCGTCCTCGTCCCTGACGCGCACGTCGCCGTGCGCCAGACCGGTGCCGAGCGTCGACCGACCGCGAGTCATCGGCGCCAGGCCCGCCGTGTCGCCCTGACCCGAGCCCACGTCACGTCAGCTCCATTCCTCGCCCTGTGGATCGCCGTCAGCAGCCTCCTCACGGGGCTGGTCCTCATCGCTCTCAAGCGGCCGGGCATGGGTGCCGACGAGCTCGCCAGCCTCCCGGCTGCCATCGACGTGCGCACCCTGCGCTCGCGACTGCGCGGCCGTGCTCCGCGAGAGGTCGCTCGCAGCGACCTCGACGCGCTCTTCGTCCCCGCCCACGAGGCTCGCAGACGCCTGGTCGACGACGCCCGAGGGTCCGTCGGCCGCGATCGCGGGGTCGAGGCCCGCTCGCTCGAGGTGGAACGAGGAGGTGGCTGGCTCAGCCACCCCCTCCTGTGGCTGCTCCTGCTCACGAGCCTGCTGTCGGGTTGGTCAGCCCGCCACATCACCGGAGAGCTGCGCCATCACATCGATTCCGGCCTGGTGGGCGGCGAGCTGCTCGGTGGCCGAGCCACCGCGGGCCAGCTGTGGGACTCGTGGTGGATGGGCTGGCACGGCCAAGGGTGGGGTGGCGACACCGAGCAGAGCCCCGCGCTCGTCGTGCTCGCCCTGCTGAGCAAGGTCGTCGAATGGATCCCGGGTCTGGGCTCTGCCCACTCGCCGGCAGGTCTGGTGCTCTCCCTGCTCGTCGTGACCGCGCTCCCGCTGGCGGCAGCCGTCGCCTACGTCTCCTCCCGCACCTTCACCGAGCACCGGTGGTTGCGCGCCGCCGGCGCCCTCGCGTGGGTGACCTCGGTGCCTGCCGCGATGGCGGTGGGCGAAGGCCGGATCGGTGCCTTGTGCGTGCTCGTCCTCGCACCTCGGCTCGCGGCCGGTCTCGTGCGAGCGACCCGGCGCCGCAGTCGCCTGAGTGATGCTGTGCGCACCGCCCTCTGGGGCAGCCTGCTGGCCGCTGTCGCTCCCTTCGCCGGTGTGGCGGTCATCATCGTCGGCGTCGGCCTGCTCCTCGTGGGTGACGCCCGTCGCCGCGGCCGGGGGATCGTCCTGGCCGCGATACCTCTGCTCCTCGCCGGCCCGTGGCTGCTCGCCCTCCAGAGCGACCCGCGCCGTGTCCTCGCCGGCTGGGGCATGACGGACACGCCCGGAGCCGGCACGCTCAACCAGCTCGCCCTCGGCCAGCTGCCCGGTGGGGCCGTCACGACGTGGTGGACCGCCGCGATCCTGGCCCTCGGCCTGGTGGCACTCCTCGTCCCCGGTCGTCGTCCGGTCTCGTGGGGAGCGGCGCTGCTCGCAGTCCTCGGTCTCGGGTGGGCCGTGGGAGCCTCGCACCTCGTCATCGGCCATCGGCCCGCCGGCAGCGCCGACGCTGGGGCAGCCATCACGCCGTGGGCCGGGACGGGGCAGATCCTGCTCGTCGGGGCGGCCGTCGTGTCGGTCCTCGCGGCTGCCGATGTCCTGCCCCATGGCCTGCGCGGCACCGGCCGTCGCCGGTGGTTCCTGCTGCCCGCACTCGTGCTGCCCATCGCAGCGATCGGCAGCGGGATCGTCGTCGGGCAGCACTCCTACGGTGACCAGCTGACGACCTGGCGTGACCCCCGTCCCCTCGTCGCCACGGCGGCGGCCGAGGGGCCGCAGGCCTCACGAACGCTCGTCGTCGAGACCGACGACGCCGGGATCACCTACCGCCTCGTCGGGTCCGAGCCGGGTGACCTGGTGCGTGATCTGCCGGTTGCCCACCCCCCGGTGCCGGGGGAGGAGGAGGTCGCCGCGGCGGTGGCCCAGCTCCTGGGCGCAGGCGAAGGGGACCGGGTCCCGAGCGAGGTGCTGGCTCGCCACGGCGTCTCCCACCTCGTCCTGATCACCCCTGGCGACGCCCGGCGTCGGCTGATCGATGCATCGCCGGGACTTGCCCGGCTCGGCACGACCGGAGGGAGCACCACTTGGGCGGTGCGCGCGCCCGTCACCGACGGATCCACGCCGACCCGGGTCCGGGCGGTGACCGACGGGTCGAGCCGCCCGCTGGCCAGTCACAGCCATGCCGACACCGATGGCTCGGTGCCCGTGTCCGCGGCCGACGAGCTGGTGGTGGCGGAGTCTCTCGACTGGAGCGATCAGGTCGAGGTGCGCGCCGACGGCCGGCTCCTGCAGGCGCAGACGCACAGCGCGATCCCGACCTATGAGCTGCCCGAGGGCAGTGATCAGGTGAGCATCGCCGTCGGCGCCGAGCACCCGGTCTGGAAGGTCCTCCAGGGCCTGACGCTCCTGCTCGCGCTCTATCTGGCACTCCCCACGGAACGGCGCGTCGACCCGGAGGACGAGCGATGAGCAGACGCAGCATGCCCGGCCCCTGGCTGCACGGCGCCGGCAGGGCGGTTCTCGTGGCCGGAGCGGCGGCAGGGCTCGTCCTCGGGGCCGGACGCCTGGGGGCCGCGCCGACGCAGCCGCAGTCCCCGGATGCGCTGCCCAAGGTGGCCACCTCACTCACGACCTCCTACTGTCCGGGTGACCCCTTCGCGGCAGGTGACAAGGGGACGCCGCGGGCCGACGTCCGGGGGAGCGTGGACGCGCACGCGGCGCCGCCGAAGGTCCTCGAGGGGGTCGTCACGCCGTCCGACGAGCCGGGCGCGATCACGATCGAGGACGTGGGCGCGACTCCGGCAGCGCCTGTTGACGAGAAGCCGCGCAGTGGGCCGATGAAGGAGAGTGTCGACCGCCTGGACCAGCACCCGCAGCACGTGCGCGGTAGCGCCGATCGTGCGCCGGGCCTGCTCGCGACGCAGAGCTTCCTCGCCTCCGGCAAGCAGGTCCGTGGACTCGCGGCCACGCCCTGTCTCGCGCCGACGGCCGACGCGTGGTTGGTGGCCGGCGGGGGAGCGGAGGGTCGCCAGGAGCGACTGGTCCTCACCAACCCCGGCGGTAACCCGGTGACCGCGAGACTCGATCTCGTGGGGACCGCCAACGTCGACTCCGCTGACCGCTCGGTCGTCGTCCCTGCCCGCGGTCGCAGCGTCGTTCTCCTCGATGCGATCGGTGGGACCGGCCGGGCCCAGGCCGTGCACGTCACGACCACTGGTGGACTCGTCGTCCCCACCATCGTCGAGCACCACCTCGACGGACTCACCACTGCCGGCGTCGAGACGATCTCACCGACCATGGCTCCGGCCAAGCGCCTTGTCCTGCCCGGCAGTGCCGACGCGAGTGCTCGGGGGATCGTCCTGGCCGCACCGGGCTCGCGGGACGCCGTCGTCCAGATCCGACGTCTGGGAGAGGGTGCGGCACGTGGGGTCGAGGTCATCACCGTCCCCGCGGACACCGTGGTCGACGTGGACCTGCCGGATGTCAGCGGAGTGCGCGGCTGGGTGGTCGAGTCGGACGAGCCCGTCGTCGCGTCAGCCCACCTCACGACGACGGATGCCGGCGGGCGCTCCGACATGGCGTGGTCCGTGGCGACGCCGTCCTTCGGCAGTCTGGGAGGTGTGGCGCTTCCGTCCACGCCGGCCAGTGGAGTGCGTCGGTTCGTCGACGTCACCGCGACCGGAGGTCCAGCGAGCGTGGACGTCCTCCTTCTCGAGGACGGCGCGATCAGGACGGAGCGGCTCGACATCGAGCAGGACCGTGGTGTCCGGGTCGACGCCAAGGGTGCGAGCGCGGTCTGGGTGCGGCCGAGCACCGGCCGGGTGCACGCGGCGGCCATGATCGTGGGACGTCCTGGGGGCACCCGCGCCGAGGCGACGTCCCTCCCGATCCTGCCGGCGCGCGTCGCGGTGCGGGACCAGCCGGTCAACTTGGTGCGTTGAGCCAACGGGCGTGAGCCCACCGAGGGTCGGTCACCGGCGGTCCGGGTCCACCTCGTCGGGGTCGACGCCCAGGAGCAACGCGACCTGCTCGACCATGACCTCGTGGACGAGCTCCACGTGGTCGCCACCGCGGACGATGGTCTCGATCGGCCGCCGGTAGACGACGATGCGTGCCGGGAGGGGGCCCTGAGCCGGCCACAGGCGGGCGAGGGGCACCGCGTCCTCCCACCCGGCGGGGTCGGACGGAGGGACGTCCTCCACGGCGAACTCGATGCCCGCCCATCGCTTGCCCAGGACCCCGCGGAAGCGCTGGGCGGTGTCGGCGACGAGGTCGTCGAAGGCCTCTGCGCGGGTTGCCATGGTGGGCACGGCGGGGTGGGCGAGGGGCCCTCGCAGGCCCCGACCACGACGATCCCGATGACGACTCACTCCTCGATCGTAGGCGCCCGACCACGGCGTGCCTTCGAGGAACAGGGCCGACGTGGCCTAACCTGCACGGGTGACCCTCTCCCGCCAGTGCTCCCGTGCCGCGTGTGCGCGCCCGGCTGCCGGGACCCTCACGTACGTCTACTCCGACTCCACGGTTGTCCTGGGGCCCCTCGCCACCTATGCCGAGCCGCACGCCTATGACCTGTGCGAGGACCACGCCCAGCGCCTCACCGCCCCGCGCGGGTGGGACGTGGTGCGCCTGGCCATCGATCAGCCCGCACCGGCGACCTATGACGACCTCGTGGCCGTGGCCGAGGCAGTGCGCAAGCGTCCTGAGCCCAAGACCGACTCGGAGCGCACCGCGCACGTGACGACGACAGCACGTCCGGAGCCGAGCAGCGTCACCGAGACGGGACGACGCGGCCACCTGCGCGTCCTGCGCGACCTCGACTGAGAGACCACCTGCGGGGCGACACCGAGCCCCTCTCGTGGCGAACTAGGCTGACGGCGTGACCACCAAGCTCTCCGACTTCGTCAAGGCATACGACGTGCGCGGCGTCGTGCCCGACCAGCTCAACATCGACGTGGCACACGCTCTGGGTGCTGCCTTCGCCGAGGTCGTCGCGCTCGCCGACGGAGCATCTGCCGTCGTCATCGGGCACGACATGCGGCCGAGCTCCCCGGAGCTCGTCGACGCGCTCGCTCGTGGCATCACCGCTCGGGGAGTCGACGCCGTCCTCATCGGCCTGGCCAGCACCGACGGGCTCTACTACGCCAGCGGCGCCCTGGGGCTGCCGGGCGCGATGTTCACCGCGAGCCACAACCCTGCGCAGTACAACGGGATCAAGTTCTGCCGCAGCGGTGCCCGCCCGGTCGGGCAGGAGACCGGCCTGGCCCAGATCCGAGACCTGGCCCAGCAGCACCTCGACGCAGGAGTCTCGACCTTCGACGGCGTGCGCCCCGGCTCGATCACGCACCGAGATGTTCTCGCGGACTACGCCGGCTTCCTGCGTGGCCTGGTCGATCTGTCGCAGGGTCGTCCGCTGCGCGTGAGCGTCGACGCCGGCAACGGCATGGGCGGGCTCACCGTTCCGGCCGTCCTGGGCACCGAGTCGGGGCTGCCCGAGCTGCCGCTCACGATCGACCCGATGTACTTCGAGCTGGACGGCACCTTCCCCAACCACGAGGCCAACCCCCTCGACCCCAAGAACCTCGTCGACCTTCAAGAGCGCGTGCGCTCCCACGGCGCCGACATCGGCATCGCCTTCGACGGGGACGCCGACCGCTGCTTCGTCGTCGACGAGCAGGGCGACCCGGTGAGCCCCAGCGCGATCACGGCGATGATCGCCCGACGTGAGATCGCGCGCGAGGTCGCGGCCGGCCGCTCGGCCGCCGACGTGGCGATCGTGCACAACGCCATCACCTCGGCAGCAGTGCCCGAGATGATTGCCGAGGACGGAGCCCGTCCGGTGCGCACCCGGGTCGGCCACTCCTACGTCAAGTCGGTCATGAGTGACAACGACGCCGTCTTCGGCGGAGAGCACTCGGCGCACTACTACTTCCGCGACTTCTGGTTCGCCGACACCGGCATGCTCGCTGCCATGCACGTCCTGGCCGTTCTCGGGGAGACCGATGCCCCGCTCAGCGAGGTGATGGCTCCCTTCGAGCGGTATGTCGCCAGCGGCGAGATCAACTCGACGGTCACCGATGCCGCGGCGGTCACCCAGCGGGTCCGGGAGCACTGGGTCACGGACACGACGACGGTCGACGAGCTCGACGGGCTGACGATCACCCACCCGGCGAGCGATGGCGAGCCCATGTGGTGGATCAACCTGCGCCCGAGCAACACCGAGCCGCTCCTGCGGCTCAATGTCGAGGCCGCCGACGAGGCGACGATGACCCGCGTGCGAGACGATGTCCTGACGATGATCCGAGAGGTCTGACATGAGTGAGTCGACGATCGAACCCTGGCTGCGCGAGATCCTGCGCTGCCCCGCGTGCCGAGCCGAGCTGCGTGACGAGGCCGGCGCGACCGGTCCCGAGCTCGTGTGCACCGGCGAGTCGTGCGGTCTGGCATATCGCGTGGACGACGGCATCCCCGTCCTCCTCGTCGACGAGGCCCGGCCGAGGGTCTGAGGCGACCGTGGCTCCCTTCGACGAGACGCTGCTCGACGACGAAGGACGCCGCCGCGCCATCGACCGGGCCGACCTCCTGCGGGCGCTCGCGGGCGCAGGTGCCCAGGTGCGCGAGGCCATCACCCTTGCGGCCGAGAGCGACCTGGCACGGGTGGCCGGCGGCGAGCGGCCCCGGGCCGTGCACGTCGCCGCCGTCGGTGGCGCCGAGAGCGTCAGCACCGTGCTCGACCTGCTGATCTCCCGCAGCGGCCCGGTCCTGCTCACCTGCGACGGCTCCGGTCCCTTGCCGGGATGGGTCGGTCCGCTCGACCTCGTCGTCGCGATCTCCCTGTCCGGTCGGGCGGAGGGCCCCGTGCGACAAGCACGCGAGGCGGCTCGTCGCGGCGCGCACGTCCTGACGATCGGGGCCGCTGACAGTCCCCTGTCGGGGGCCGCAGCCGCCGCCCACGGCGTCCACCTGCCGATCGGCCCGGGGGTCGGGCACTCCCGAACAGCGTTGTGGGGCATGGTCGCTCGCGCAGTCCTCGCCATCAGCGCCTGCGGCATCATCGACATCCGGCCGATGGTCCTGGCTGCCGTCGCAGACCGCCTCGACGAGCAGGCGGAGCGCTTCCGGCCCGATGCGGAGTACTTCGTCAACCCCGCCAAGGTGCTCGCGACGGACCTCTCCGGGCTGACCCCCGTCGTCCTCGGCGACGGACCGGTCACCGGTGTGGCGGCCCAGCGGACCAGCGCCATGCTGGCCCGCACCGCACGCACCCCCGCGACGTGGGGGCGGCTGCCCGATGCCGCAGCCCAGGTCGTCGCCTGCCTCTCCGGTCCCTACGCGAGTCCTGCAGGGGAGACCGGCGGAGCGCACGACGTCTTCACCGACCCCTACCTCGACGGACCGAGCGGACCGAGGCTGGGTCTGGTGCTGCTCCGCGACCCCGTCCCCTCCGAGGATGCCGACCACGCCGAGCACGAGCGCCACAACACCGCCCAGTCGGTGGCCGACCGCGCGACCTCGTCCGGTGTGCGGGTGCTCGAGCACATGGCCGCTCCCGGGCACGACCTGGAGCGGCTGGCCGAGCTGGTCGCCCTGGGTGACTTCGCCGCGGTCTACCTCGCGGTCGGCCACGGGCTCGACCCGGCGTCGGTCCCCGGGCTCTTCGACCTGCACCTCCCACGGAAGGCAACAGAGTGATCGACGTCGACATCGCCGTCATCGGCAGCGGATCGGGCAACAGCCTGCTCACCGATGACCTGGCGGACCGCACCTTCGCGATGATCGAGGGAGGCGCCGTCTTCGGAGGCACCTGCCTCAACGTCGGGTGCATCCCGACCAAGATGTACGTCCACGTCGCCGAGGTGGCCACGACCGTGCGCGAAGGGGGGCGCCTGGGTGTCGACGCCACCCTCCAGCGGGTGCGCTTCACCGACGTCCGCGACCGGGTCTTCGGCCGCATCGACCCCATCGCCGACGCGGGGGAGGCCTACCGTCGCGACGGCGAGGGCGTCGAGCTGGTGCGGGGCCACGCCCGGTTCACGGGTCCACGGACCCTGTCGGTCGAGACGCACGACGGCAGGACGCAGGAGGTGCGGGCCGGCCAGGTCGTCATCGCCACGGGGGCGCACGCCGTGATCCCGGACGACCTCGGCCGGTCGGCCGAGCGGGCCGGGATCACGCTGCACACCTCCGACACCGTCATGCGGCTCCCGGACCTGCCCGATCGGATGCTCGTCGTCGGTGGCGGCTACATCGCTGCCGAGATGGCACACGTCTTCTCGGCCTTCGGCAGCGAGGTGGTCATCGCGGCGCGCAGCGACGCCCTGCTGCGTCACCTCGACGAGGACATCTCGCGTGCCTTCACCTCCGCGGCCGTGGAGCAGTGGGACGTGCGCACCGGAGCCACCGTCACGGACCTCGCCCGCGACGACGAGGGGACCATCACGGCCACCCTCTCCGACGGGTCGACGGTCGAGACCGACGTGGTCCTCGTCGCCACCGGACGCGCGCCGAGCACCGACGACCTCGGGCTGGAGCACGCGGGAGTCGACCTCCACGACGACGGCAGGGTCGTCGTCGACGAGTACGGCCGGACCACCGCCGAAGGGGTGTGGTCCCTCGGGGACGCCAGCTCCCCCTTCCAGCTCAAGCACGTCGCCAACCAGGAGGCCCGCGCGGTCGCGCACAACCTCGCCCACCCGGAGGACCTGCGCGCCTTCGACCACGCCGCCGTCCCGGCCGCCGTCTTCACCCATCCGCAGATCGCCTCGGTGGGCCTGACCCAGGCCGAGGCCGTCGAGCAAGGGATCGACGTCACCGTCAAGGTGCAGGCATACGGCGACACCGCCTACGGCTGGGCCATGGAGGACACGTCGAGCCTGTGCAAGGTCATCGCCGACCGGCGCACAGGACATCTCGTGGGCGGGCACCTCATCGGGCCGCAGGCCTCCACGCTCATCCAGCCGCTCATCCAGATGATGGCCTTCGACCAGCCGGTCGCCGACATGGTGCGTGGTCAGTACTGGATCCACCCTGCCCTGACCGAGGTGGTCGAGAACGCGCTCCTCGGCCTCGAGCTGAACCCCGCGGAGGACGTCCTCGAGTCGCCGCCCGCGGCGTGATGGTGCCTCGGCGTCCCTGCCGCCACTACGCTGTGCCCGTGCTGATGACCCACGAGACCGCAGGCCACGTCCGATGAGCGGCGGACTCGTCGCGCTCCTCGACGACATCTCTGTCCTGGCGCGAGCTGCGGCAGCCTCCATCGACGACGTGGCTGCCGCCTCTGGCAGGGCCAGCGTCAAGGCCGCCGGTGTCGTCGTCGACGACACTGCCGTGACACCGCGCTATGTCGACGGTCTGAGCCCCAAGCGTGAGCTGCCGATCATCAAGCGGATCACCATCGGCTCGCTGCGCAACAAGCTCGTCTTCATCGTCCCGGCGATCTTGTTGCTCAACGCCTTCATCCCGTGGATGCTGTCGCCGCTGCTGATGCTCGGCGGCACGTACCTGTGCTTCGAGGGCGCGGAGAAGATCTGGGAAAAGCTGTCGGGCCACGGGCAGGCGGCCGAGGAGGAGGCAGCCGCCGCTGACGAGGACACCATCGTCAAGGGCGCCGTGACGACCGACTTCATCCTCTCGGCCGAGATCATGGTGATCTCGCTCAAGGCCGTCCTCGACGAGGGGCTCAACGACTCCTTCTGGTACCTGTTGGCCGTCATGATCGTCGTGGCGATCGCCATCACCCTCGTCGTCTACGGCACCGTGGGCCTCATCGTGAAGATGGACGACATCGGGCTGGCCCTGTCCCAGCGCCGATCGGGTCTGTCGCAGGCCGTTGGTCGCGGTCTCGTCAACGGCATGCCCAAGTTGCTCACCGTGCTGTCCGTCGTCGGCGTCGCCGCGATGCTGTGGGTGGGTGGGCACATCATCCTCGTCGGCCTCGAGGAGACCGGCTGGCTGCCGCAGCCCTACGAGTTCGTCCACCACCTCGAGGTGGCCGTCCACGACGCCACGGGCGCTCTCGGGGGTGCCCTCGGCTGGCTGACCAACACGGTCGGCTCCGCGGTCCTCGGCGCCGTCGTCGGCGCGGTCGTCGTGGCGATCTTGCACGTCCTGCCCTTCGGCAAGAAGCACGAAGGGGAGAGCGCCACCGCGCACTGAGGCCGACGTGGACGCGCTCATCACCCCCCTCCACGTCGCGGACGCGGACGCGCTCGCGGTGCTGCAGAACCGGCTGTGGCGCCTGACCTACGGCGGTCTGCTTCCTGCGCAGCTGTTGGCTGCCCGGGACGACGACGCCAACTGCCGCGTCTGGCGGGATCGGGCGATGGTCCACGAGCGGGACGGACGATCGGCCGAGGGTGCCGTGACGCTCGTCGCCCACGATGCCGCGGGTGTCCCGGTCGGTTGGGCGACCACCGGGCCCGCCCGCGACGACGACGCGCCCACGGCCATCGAGCTGTGGTCTCTCTACGTGGCCCCGGAGCTGCATGGCGCCGGAGTGGCGCGGCAACTCCTGGCGGCGGTCCTCCCTTCGCCGCCGGCGCACGTGTGGGTGGTCCGCGGCAATGGGCGAGCCGTCGCCTTCTACCGCAAGTCAGGCTTCCTCCTGGACGGAACGACGAAGTTCGACGAACGCCTCGGTGCGCACGAGTTGCGGCTGGTGTGGCACCGCGCGCCCAACTGATTCGAAGAAGGATCGCCACCTCGTGGTCGCGTTCCTTCATCGACCCACCTGCCGCCGTGGAGGACTGCGCCGACCCGAGCACCTAGACTGATCGCAGCCGGCGTGGGTGATGACCCGCGAGAGCCCAGAAGGGTCGCGCCGGGTCCGATCCCATACCTGTCACAGGAGTTTTCACGTGTCCTTCGACTACAAGGTCGCCGACCTGGGCCTCGCCGAGGCCGGCCGTCACCAGATCCGTCTTGCCGAGCACGAGATGCCCGGCCTGATGAGCATCCGCAATGAGTTCGCGGAGTCGCAGCCCCTCAAGGGCGCCAAGATCGCCGGCTCGCTGCACATGACCGTGCAGACCGCGGTCCTCATCGAGACCCTCACCGCCCTGGGCGCCGAGGTGCGCTGGGCCAGCTGCAACATCTACTCGACGCAGGACGAGGCCGCTGCGGCCATCGTCGTCGGCGCGGGTACCCCCGAGAACCCGCAGGGTGTCCCGGTCTTCGCCTGGAAGGGCGAGTCCCTCGAGGAGTACTGGGACTGCACCGAGCAGATCCTCACCTGGGCCGACGACGCTGCGCCCAACATGATCCTCGACGACGGTGGCGACGCCACGATGCTCGTCCACAACGGTCGTGCGTGGGAGCAGGCCGGCCAGGTGCCGCCCACGACGGAGGAGGACCCCGAGGAGTTCACCGTCGTCAAGGCGCTCGTGCGCCGCACCCTCGAGACCGACCCGCAGAAGTGGACCAAGGTCGCCGCCAACATCAAGGGCGTCACCGAGGAGACCACCACGGGTGTCCACCGCCTGTACCAGCTCGCCGAGGCCGGAGAGCTGCTCTTCCCGGCGATCAACGTCAACGACGCGGTCACCAAGTCCAAGTTCGACAACAAGTACGGGACCCGTCACTCGGTCCTCGACGGGCTCAACCGCGCCACTGACGTCCTCGTCGGCGGCAAGGTCGCCGTCGTCGCCGGCTACGGAGACGTGGGCAAGGGTGTCTCGGCCGCACTCTCCGGTCAGGGCGCTCGCGTCGTCGTCACCGAGGTCGACCCGATCTGTGCGCTGCAGGCCGCGATGGACGGTTTCCAGGTCACGACGATGGAGAAGGCTGCCGAGTACGGCGACATCTTCGTCACGACCACCGGGTGCTACGACGTCATCACCGCAGACCACATGGCCACCATGAAGAACAAGGCGATCGTGTCCAACATCGGTCACTTCGACAACGAGATCGACATGGCCGGCCTTGCTCGCACCGAGGGCATCACCAAGACCGAGATCAAGGCGCAGGTCCACGAGTGGACCTACCCCGACGGCCGCTCGATCATCGTGCTGTCCGAGGGCCGCCTGATGAACCTCGGCAATGCCACCGGTCACCCGAGCTTCGTCATGAGCAACTCCTTCGCGGACCAGACGATCGCCCAGATCGAGCTCTTCGGCAAGGCCGATGAGTACGTCGACGAGCAAGGCAACCCGACCGTCACGACGCTGCCCAAGCACCTCGACGAGAAGGTCGCACGACTGCACCTCGATGCCCTCGGCGTCGAGCTGACCGAGCTGACCAAGACCCAGGCCGAGTACCTCGGCGTCGACGTCGCCGGACCGTACAAGCCAGAGCACTACCGGTACTGATTCACCGCGGGACGACGAAGGGGAGGCGCGTGCGCGCCTCCCCTTCGTCGTCCCCTGCATTGCCATAGGGGAATGCAGGCAAGACCGTGCATTGCCATAGGGGAATGCAGGGTTAGGTGCGCCGAGGGTCGCCGGAGGGGACGAGCTTGAGGCCGATGACGGCCGCGACGATGCCGGCGAGGAGCAGGGCCTTGGTGGGGGAGAAGACCTCGTCGCCGGTGGCCATCGCCCAGGTGACGGTGAGGGCGGCGCCGACACCGGTCCAGATCGCGTAGCCGGTGCTGATCGGAATGGTGCGCACGGCGAATCCGAGTCCGCCCATGCTCAGCGCCAGGGCGATGAAGAAGACGAGCGTCGCCACAGGGTTGCTGAACCCGTCGGACTGGCCGAGAGCCGTTGCCCAGACGGCCTCGAGCACGGCGCTGCCCAGCAGGACGACCCACGGCACCTCAGGCCACCACCTTCAGGCCGACGACGCACCCGACGAGGAGTGCGATCAGGGCCAGCCGGGCCGGGGAGGCGAGCTCGTCCCCCTTCGCCATGGACCACGAGACGGTGAGGGTGGCGCCGATCCCGACCCAGACCGCGTAGGCCGTGCCGGTGGAGATGATCGTCATCGCCCACGCGAGACCGAGCATGCTGGCGGCCAGCGAGACGGCGAAGATCATGGAGGGAACCGGGCGGGTGAATCCTCGAGAGGCGGAGAGGGCGCTGGCCCAGACAGCCTCGAGCATCCCCGAGACGATGAGCACGATCCATGACATGGGACTCCTTCGTGAGTCCGTCTTGTCGTGGTGCGGGTACGGCTCCCTCGTCCGCAGGCCCGCTCGCCGAGCCTCACCCCTCACGCTATCGACGGTGGCTCCTCGTTGTCACCCCGGCCCTGTGTGATGATGGGCGAGCCGTATCACCCGTGGGAAGGGAAGACCGTGAAGGGACGTGTCCTCGTCGTCGACGACGACCAGGCTCTGGCCGAGATGCTCGGGATCGTCCTGCGCAAGGAGGGCCTCGATGTCGCGCACGTCGCGGACGGTGCCCGCGCGATCGACGCCTTCCACGAAGCGCGCCCCGACCTCGTCCTCCTCGACGTGATGTTGCCCGGCATGGACGGCATCGAGATCTGCCGCCGACTGCGACAAGAGTCCGGCGTGCCCATCGTCATGCTCACTGCCCGCACGGACACCGTCGACGTCGTCGTCGGCCTCGAGTCCGGCGCTGACGACTACATCGTCAAGCCCTTCAAGCCCCAGGAACTCATCGCACGCCTGCGGGCCCGTCTGCGTCGCGGTGACGAGCCGGAGCCCGAGCGCCTGACGATCGGCGACCTGGTGATCGACGTGGCCGGCCACTCGGTCAAGCGGGGCGAGCAGTCCCTGGCCCTCACCCCGCTCGAGTTCGACCTCCTCGTGGCCCTCGCCCGCAAACCGTGGCAGGTCTTCAGCCGCGAGGTGCTCCTCGAGCAGGTCTGGGGCTACCGGCACGCCGGTGACACCCGCCTGGTCAACGTGCACGTGCAGCGACTGCGCAGCAAGATCGAGCACGACCCCGAGAACCCCCAGATCGTCGTCACCGTCCGGGGTGTCGGGTACAAGGCAGGGCCGTCCTGACGATGTCCTCGGGCCCCCTCACGGAGGAGACCGAGGCCCCGGACACGTCCAGACCCGAGGGTGAGGCGAGTGCGGCACCTCGCGGCGACGGTTTCGTCGTCCGCCAGGTCAAGGCGCTCGTCGACCTGTGGCGTCGATCGCTGCGGTTCCGCGTCGTCACGAGCACGCTGATCCTCGGTCTCGTCGTCGTCTCGATCATCAGCCTGACGATGTACCGGTCGATCGCCGACGGACTGGTCGACAACCGGGTCAGCCTCGCGCAGGCCGAGTCCCGCAAGCTCACCGACGACGCGCAGGCGGGGTTCAACGGCTACACCGGAACCCCTGAGCTGCCCGTCTTCGCGAGCAACCTCGTCAACCGCACCCTCAAGGCACCGGCTGGCGACGAGAGCCGGTATGTGATCTTCACCCGGAGCGTCGACAACACCTCTGACGTGCGCATCCCGTCGGAGGAGTCCGACGACGTGAGCCTCGAGTCGGTACCGAGTGCGTTGCGTCAAGCGGTCTCGGCCGACCCCAGTCGCCAGCAGACGATGGTCATCGACCTGGACCGACCGACCGCTGATGCCGTCGGGTCCGCCCTGCCGGGGCAGTCATCGAGCTCGGAGACCATCCCCGCGGTCGTCGTCGGCTCGCAGGTCGAAGTGCCGAGCGCGGACAAGTACGACATCTACTTCATCTATCCGATGGATCAGGAGCAAGCGACCCTCGGGACGATCTCGCGGTCCTTCATCCTCGGCGCGCTCTTCCTCATCGCCCTCGTCTCGGCGATCGCCTACATCGTGACCAGCATGATCGTCACCCCCGTGCGACGTGCCGCAGCGGCCGCAGAGCGGCTGTCCTCTGGCCACCTGAACGAGCGGATGTCCGCGCGGGGACACGACGACCTGGCCCTCCTCGGGCAGTCCTTCAACGAGATGGCCGACAACCTGCAGACGCAGATCCGTCAGCTGGAGGGCCTCTCACGGGTCCAGCAGCGGTTCGTCTCGGACGTCTCGCACGAGCTGCGGACACCGCTCACGACGATCCGGATGGCAGCCGATCTGCTCCACTCCTCCCGCGATGAGATGGATCCGGTCTCGGGGCGCTCTGCAGAGCTCTTGCACGACGAGCTCGACCGCTTCGAGGAGCTGCTGGCCGACCTGCTCGAGATCAGCCGCTACGACGCGGGCGCGGCGGTGCTCGAGCAGGACCCCGTGGACCTCTTCGCGATCGTCGATCGCGTGGTCGCCTCGACGACGTCGATTGCCGACGCGCGGGGCAGCGAGGTCACCGTGCACCGGACGTCGGGTCAGCGGGCTGTCGCAGAGGTCGACGCCCGGCGCATCGAGCGAGTCCTGCGCAATCTCGTCGTCAACGCCATCGAGCACGGCGAGGGACGACCCGTCGACGTCTGGGTGGGCGCTGACGACGAGGCAGCGGCCGTCCTGGTCGAGGACCACGGCGTGGGGCTCAAGGCGGGGGAGGCCTCGCTGGTCTTCAACCGTTTCTGGCGGGCCGACCCCGCACGTACCCGGACCACAGGCGGATCCGGACTGGGCCTGGCCATCGCACTCGAGGACGCGCGTCTGCACCACGGGTGGTTGCAGGCATGGGGCGAGCCCGGAGCCGGATCCCGTTTTCGGCTGACCGTGCCTCGGGTCGCCGGCGGACCACTCGCCGGGTCCCCCCTTCCCCTCACGCCACGAGACGGAGACCTCCCGGGAGCGAGCTCATGACGCGTCGACCAGGAGTGACGCGCCGCGGCGTCCTGAGCCTGGCCGCGGTGGGGGCTCTCGCCGGATGCGGTCTGAGCGCGGATCCCACCGTCCGTCCCGGCCTGAAGGTCGACGGTGAACCGCCCGTTCCGCTCAATCGCATCCCGAACAAGCCGGACGTGGGAGCCACACCCGAGCAGATCATCGTCGGGTTCCTCCACGCCGGTGCCACGAGCGGGGAGCGGCTCGACGTCACGCGGTCGTATCTCACCGACACCCTCGCTCGCGGCTGGATCCCCGACAGCAAGACCGTCATCTACGGCGGGGGGGAGCCCCCGATCCACGCGGTGAAGGGCCGTGCGGACACCTACCGGCTGAAGGTCCACGTCCAGGCCACGATCGACACCGAGGGGCGATATTCGGTGGCCCCGCCCAACCTGTGGGAGACCTTCGACTTCTCCATGAGCGCGGTGGAGGGCGAGTGGCGCATCAGTGAGCTCGAGAGTGGCTTCGGCCGGATCCTGCAGGTGCAAGAGGTCGGCTTCATCTTCCGCGACTACCCGGTGCACTACCCGGCCATCGGGTGGAACACCCTCGTCGTCGACCAACGATGGTTCCCCCAGGACCAGCTGGCGACCCGGTTGGTCCGCGCACAGCTGGGTCGGGTACCGGATTACCTCGAGGACGCCGTGTCGACGGACGTGGGGGCGCGACTCGTCGTCGACGCGGTGCCGGTCCGTGACGGCATCGCGCGGGTGGACCTCGACAGCGAATCGGTCTCCGAGGACGCGACCACCCGCAAGCAGCTGGCTGCGCAGATGGTCGCGACGTTGATGTCGCTGCCCGCCGTGACCGAGGTCGAGATCACCCTCTCGGGCAACAAGATGGACCTGGGGGTCAAGGAGCCCCTCACCACGCCGGAGCAGCTGGGCTTCGTCGACCGAACGCAGACCAGCAACCCCCTCGTCATGGCCCGTCGAGGAACCAAGCTGGTGCGTGTCGGTGATCGCTTGGGATCGGTCTCCCGACAGCACATGAGCTCGGCGACCTCGCCCTTCGAGGCGATCCCCACCTCGTCACGACGGCTGGCCCTGCGCCTGGACGGCAAGGAGGTCGCGGCGGTCTCGCGCAGCGGTCGGGATCTCGTGCGATATCACGAGGACGGCGTACACATCGACGTCCCGACCTTCGCTGCCGGGATGGCCGACCCGTGCTACGACTACGGCGGAGTGCTGTGGATCGGTGGCTCCGGCCTGGGCCGAGAGAGCGGGCACCGGCTGTGGGCCATCAACGCGACGGTCGATGCGAGCGATGTGAAGGCGGCTGCTCCGAAGCATGTCCCCACGCCGTGGCTCGGTTCCCGCTTGGTCCAAGCGGCAGTCGTCTCGCCTGAGGGCAGCCGCATCGCCGTCATCTCGGAGGAGGTTCCGGGGGCGGGCAGCACGCTGGAGGTCGCGGGGGTGGTTCGTCGAGCCAACGGTCTGCCGACCAAGACCTCGCCGCAGACCTTCCGGATCGCAGCATCACTCGTCGAGATGATCGACGCGGTGTGGGTCGGTCCGACGACGCTGGCGGTCATCGGTCGGCGCGACAAGCAAGCGGTGCTGCAGCCCTATCTCGTGCACGTGGGCGGCCAGGTCGAGCCGATGACCGAGCGGCCGGGAGCCGTCAGCATCACCACCACGGGCGACGACAAGGACGTCGTCCTCACGACCGAGGGAGACCGCGTCTTCCAGCGCTCGGGCGGCCGGTGGCAGGAGCTCAAGCCGCTCACGGGAGCGGTCGCCGCAGGGGTGTGATCCACAAGGGACGAGTCCACAGTCGGCTCGTCCACCCCTTCCCCCGCATCGCGGGGCGAAGGCTGCACGACATCGAGACTTCGACGGTGGGTGGTGCGACGGTCGGGGAGCTCGTGCGGGCAGCACTGGACCTTGTCCTGCCCCGCAGCTGCGCGGGTTGCGGCCGGCCCGGCGAGTCGATCTGTCGGCCGTGCCGCGGGGAGGTGGCTGGCCTCGCCCTGGAGGACCTCGGGTTGCTGGCGCCCAGCCCGGTCCCGCAGGGATGGCCCGGGTGCACGGGGACCGTGCGCTACGAAGGGGTGTCCGCGCGACTGATGAAGGCCTTCAAGGACGGGGGGCGGCGCGACCTTGCTGACCCCATCGCTCGGTTGCTCGCGGATGCAGTGGCGCGTGCTGTCACAGCGGGTGCGCACGACTTCGGCCGCGCGCGGATCTTGCTCGTTCCGATCCCGTCCGCGCCGGCAACGACTCGCAGGCGAGGGGATCGTCCGACCCTCATCCTCGTGCAGCATGCGGCCCGACTCGTCGGACCGGGTGTGGTCACGGCCTCAGTACTGTCGATGGCGAGGGGGACCGCGGATCAGGCAGGCCTGGACCGTGCAGGCCGCCAGGACAACCTGGCGGCGGCCATGCGGGTGGTAGAACCAGACGTCGTGCGAGGGCGGGACTGCGTGCTCGTCGACGACGTCCTCACCTCAGGCGCGACCCTCGCCGAGGGGCGTCGAGCGCTGCGTGCAGCAGGGGCTCGGTCTGTGGGGATGGCCGTCTGCATGGTCACTCCACGAAGGTTGCCAGCGTCCGCCCTACCTTTATCCAGACCCCCGGACTAACGTGTCGGCATGGGCCCATCGCTGGACCGGATGAACCGGAGCGGAACAGGGGCCTTCCGCGTTCTCGGGCGGCAGCCCGCGACGATCGCACTCCGCGGACGGGTGGTGGTGCCAGGAGCAGTACGTCCTCGCCAGGCGTGACAACTCGCAACACCGACGTCCCCAGGAGGACTCCGTGGAAATTGCCATCACCGGACGCAACGTCAATGTCTCCGATCGACTGCGCGAGTACCTCGACACCAAGCTGTCGAAGGTCCCGCAACTCGATCCTCGCGTCCAGCGGATCGAGGTCATGGTGAGTCACGAGCCCAACCCACGAAGGGCCAAGACCAGCGAGCGCGTCGAGATCACGTGCCGCTCCAAGGGTCCTGTCATCCGTGCAGAGGCCGGCCATGACGACCGTCAGGCCGCAGTCGACCTCGCCGTCGACAAGCTCCTCGAGAGACTGCGCCGTGCCCACGACAAGCGCAATGTCCTGCGTGGCCGCCGTCGCACGTCCGTCGCCGAGGCGACCGCCACGCTGACCGAGCCACTCGCGACAGACCTGCCCCCCGAGGACTTCGCAGACGAGCCCGACCCGTTCGGGACGATCGGCGACAGTCCGATCGAGGTTCGCGAGAAGGTGCACGAGTCGGCACCGATGCCCCTCGCCGAGGCCGTGCGTCGCATGGAGCTCGTCGGGCACGACTTCTTCCTCTTCCACGACTCCGACAACGGCCGCCCGAGCGTCGTCTACCGCCGACGCGGCTGGTCCTACGGCGTCATCCACCTCGACGTGCAGGACCAGGTCGAGGCCCCGACGGTCAACGGCACCCCCGTCGAGGAGCCGGTCTCTGTCCGCTGACGACCCCGTGGCTCAGTGATCCACGACCCGCGTGGCTGAGTGGCGTGGACGAAGGCTCGGACGGCCCTAAGAAGAAGTCCGGGCTGGTTGGTCTGAGGTCCCCCCTCGGTCTGCCGGCCCGGACTTCTTCATGAGTCGTGCCGCCCCGACCTTCGCCCACGTCTCGCGTGGCCCCGCGGCCGGACTGAGGATGTCGGTGGGGTACGGCAGTCTTGATGATGTGCGCACTCTGACTCCAGCCGCCGCCCGTCGCATCGCCATCGCCGCCCAAGGTCTGGCGCGGCCCAGACCGCAGCACACCCCGACGACCCGGGACCTGCAGCGGGTGGTCGACACCGTCGGGTTGGTGCAGATCGACAGCGTCAACGTCGTGGCTCGCAGCCAGTACCTGCCCTTCTTCTCCCGGCTGGGTCCCTATGACAGCGCGCTCCTGGACCGGATGCGCGATCGCGCACCGCGGCGGCTCGTGGAGTACTGGGCCCACGAGGCGAGCCTGATGCCACCGAGCACGTGGCCGCTCATGGAGCACCCGCGGATGCGACGGGCGCTCGACGGCTCCTGGGGCGGGATGCAGCGCGTCGCGCGAGAGCACCCCGAGGTGGTCGCTGCCGTGCTGGAGGAGGTCCGAGCCGGTCGCCCGCGCACCACCCGCGAGCTGGAGGCCGCCCTCGGGCACCGACGGGACGGGCAGCGAGAGCACTGGGGCTGGAACTGGTCGCTCGCCAAGCACGCCCTCGAGCACCTCTTCTGGGCCGGTCAGATCTCCTCTGCGGGACGCACCACGCAGTTCGAGCGCCGGTACGCCGCACTCGAGCGCGTCGCCCCGCCGGCACACGCGCAGGTGTGGCTCGACCCGACGGCCAGGCACGCCGAGCCCGATGCCTACGTCGAGCTGGTCCGCATCTCGGCCCGCGCCATGGGGGTGGCGACCGAGGCCGACCTCGCCGACTACTTCCGCCTGGAGCGTCGGCAGGTCCGGCCGGCCATCAGCACCCTCGTGGCGACCGGGGAGCTGGAGCCCGTGCTCGTCGCGGGATGGTCGCAGCCGGCGTGGTTGCACGTCGACGCCCGCCGACCACGTGCCGTGCACGGCAGGGCGCTGCTGTCTCCCTTCGACAGCATGGTGTGGTGCCGCCCGCGGGTGGAGCGTCTCTTCGACTTCCACTACCGGCTCGAGATCTACACACCTGCCGTCAAGCGCGTGCACGGGTACTACGTGCTGCCCTTCCTCCTCGGCGACGAGCTCATCGGGCGGGTCGACCTCAAGGCCGACCGGTCTGGGGGTGCTCTGCTCGCACGCCAGATCACCTGGGAGCCGGGGCGCGGAGGAGCGGACGAGCGGCGGGAGCTGAGCGAAGAGTTCGGGCAGATGGCGACCTGGCTGGGACTGAGCGACGTCATCGGGGCTGAGTAGCAGATCTCCTCCCGGGCGGCATCAGACGCGGCCGACGGACGGGGAAGGGCCGGGCGCAGGGCCAGGGGGAACCACGAGAGTCGAGTCGTCGTTGACCCGGGTCAGGGTGCCCCGTCGTGCATGGGGCTCGTAAACGATTAGCCTGTGATCAGACTGTTTCGGGCAGCGGTGCTCTGCCGTGCCCGGATAGACCACGTCAGGAGTTCAGTTTCGTGAAGATCGTCGAGCGCATCCTCCGCGCCGGAGAGGGCCGCACCGTCAAGCGGCTCGAAGGCATCGCCGTCCAGGTCAACGCCATCGAGGAGGACTTCGAAAAGCTCACGGACGCCGAGCTGCGCGCCGAGACCGATGTCTTCCGCAAGCGGCTGAAGGACGGCGAGACCCTCGACGACATCCTCCCCGAGGCCTTCGCAGCCGTCCGTGAGGCGAGCCGCCGAACGCTCGGCAAGCGGCACTTCGACGTGCAGCTCATGGGTGGTGCGGCCCTGCACCAGGGAAATGTCGCCGAGATGAAGACCGGTGAGGGCAAGACACTCGTCGCGACGCTCCCTTCGTACCTCAATGCCATCGAGGGCAAGGGCGTCCACGTCGTCACGGTCAATGACTACCTCGCCGAGTACCAGGCCGAGCTGATGGGTCGCGTCCACCGCGCCCTGGGTCTCGATACCGGCGTGATCCTGTCGTCGATGAACCCTGAGCAGCGACGTGTCGAGTATCTCAAGGACATCACCTACGGCACCAACAACGAGTTCGGCTTCGACTACCTGCGCGACAACATGGCGTGGAACACCGAGGAGCTCGTCCAGCGCGGTCACAACTTCGCGATCGTCGACGAGGTGGACTCGATCCTCATCGACGAGGCGCGCACGCCGCTGATCATCTCTGGCCCCGCAGACCAGCCGACCAAGTGGTACTCCGAGTTCGCCAAGATGGTGCGCAAGCTCGAGAAGGGCCACGGCGCCGACCTCATGAAGGGGATCGAGGCCGAAGGCGACTACGAGGTCGACGAGAAGAAGCGCACGGTCGGCATCCTCGAGCCGGGCATCGAGAAGATCGAGGACCTGCTGGGCATCGACAACCTCTACGAGAGCGTCAACACCCCACTCATCGGCTACCTGAACAACGCGATCAAGGCCAAGGAGCTGTTCACCCGCGACAAGGACTACGTCGTCATTGACGGTGAGGTCCTCATCGTCGACGAGCACACCGGCCGCATGCTTGCCGGCCGTCGGTACAACGAGGGCATGCACCAGGCCATCGAGGCCAAGGAGGGTGTGGAGATCAAGAACGAGAACCAGACCCTGGCCACGATCACCCTCCAGAACTACTTCCGCATGTACGAGACCCTCTCGGGGATGACGGGCACCGCCCAGACCGAGGCCGGCGAGCTCAACTCGATCTACGACCTCGGCGTCGTC
Source organism: Janibacter sp. Soil728 (assembly GCF_001428305.1). Lineage (GTDB taxonomy): Bacteria > Actinomycetota > Actinomycetes > Actinomycetales > Dermatophilaceae > Janibacter. Next base: position 378,957 of record NZ_LMRZ01000004.1, read on the forward strand.
CCGATCCGGACCAACCGCCCGATGGTCCGCGAGGACCAGGCCGACCTCGTCTACCGGACGGAGGCGGCGAAGTTCAACGCGGTCGTCGACGACATCGCCGAGCGGCACGCTGCCGGTCAGCCGGTCCTCGTCGGTACGACCAGCGTGGAGAAGAGCGAGCACCTCTCGAAGGAGCTCGCCAAGCGCAAGGTCAGGCACGAGGTCCTCAACGCCAAGCACCACGAGCGGGAAGCGAGCATCGTCGCCGACGCAGGTCGCAAGGGTGCCGTCACCGTGGCGACCAACATGGCCGGTCGAGGCACCGACATCATGCTCGGTGGTAACCCCGAGTTCCGTGCCGTCGCTGAGCTGCGGGCCCGCGGTCTCGACCCCGAGGAGACCCCGGAGGAGTACGAGGCAGCCTGGGACGACGCGCTCGCCGAGGCGGAGAAGGCCGTGGCGGCCGAGCACGAAGAGGTCACCGAGCTCGGTGGTCTCTACGTCCTGGGCACGGAGCGACACGAGTCCCGCCGTATCGACAACCAGCTGCGCGGCCGCTCCGGCCGACAGGGTGACCCGGGTGAATCGCGCTTCTACCTCTCCCTCGAGGACAGCCTGATGCGGCTGTTCAACGCCGGCTTCGTCGACCGGGTCATGACGACTGCCAAGATCGACGACGAGACGCCGATCGCGGGCAAGATGCTCACCCGGTCCATCGAGGGCGCTCAGAGCCAGCTCGAGGGCCAGAACTACGAGATGCGCAAGAACGTCCTCAAGTACGACGACGTCCTCAACCGTCAGCGCACCGTGGTCTACGACGAGCGCCGTCGGGTCCTCAAGGGCGAGGACCTCGAGGAGCAGATCCGTCACTTCATGTCGGACGTCGTGGGCGGATATGTCGACGGGGAGACGGCCAACGGCTTCTCCGAGGACTGGGACCTGGACCGGCTCTTCACCGCGCTGAAGGCGATCTACCCGACATCGTTCACCCCGCAGGAGTTGATCGAGGGTGCCGGCGGTCTCGGCAGCCTGTCGGCGGCCGGCCTGCGCGAGGAGATCGTCACCGACATCCATGAGGCCTACGACCGCCGCGAGCAGGAGCTCACCGAGCCGGTGGCCCGCGAGCTCGAGCGTCGGGTCGTCCTGTCGGTCCTGGATCGCAAGTGGCGTGAGCACCTGTACGAGATGGACTACCTCAAGGAAGGCATCGGCCTGCGGGCGATGGCCCAGCGGGACCCGCTCGTGGAGTACCAGCGCGAGGGCTTCCAGCTCTTCGAGGCCATGAACGAGGCGATCAAGGAGGAGTCGGTCGGCTACCTCTTCAACTCCGAGGTCCAGGTCCCGACCCTGCCGGAGTCGACCACCGAGCCCAAGAGCGTCGATGCCCTCCTCGGCAGCGGGACCGAGGGCGCAGAGAGCGCTCGGCCGCAGATCACGGCCAAGGGGCTCGAGGACGGGTCGCGCCAGCGTCGTCTTCACTACTCGGCCCCGTCGGAGGACGGCGGCGTCGAGGAGCGCGATGACGCAGGCTCCACGGGTAATGGGTCCCGCTCCGAGCGGCGCTCCGCGGCGAAGAAGGCCAAGAAGGCGAAGAAGAGCCGCTGATCGAGCGTGCGCAGGTCAGCCCGGGACCCTGGTGGGCCCGGGCTGACCTGCGTCGGGCGGTCAGCCGACCTGTAGCGCGTCGACGACCCACCGGCGGTCACGACCGACCAGGCGCAGGGCGAGGGCGCGCACCCGCTGTCCATCGATCATCACGACAGAGGCCTCGGCGATGTGCGGCGACAGCTCGCACAGGTGCACGCGGATCACCCGGGTGCGATGGGCGGAGTCGAGCGCGGTCCGGCGTCGCCCTGCGCGTGAGCCACGCCGGGCGACGACCGCGTACACCTCGGGGGTGGTCCAGCGCATGACCTGGCTGGGCGGACGAACCCCGTGCATGACCTCGACGAGGCCCTGAGCGATGTGAGCGGCCCAGTCGCGCGCGTCTGGAAGGTCGGTCGCAAGACTCGTCTGCGGACCGAAGACCTGCTCGTCGGTCGCCGCCGCGAAGTCGACTGCCAGAGCATCCTGCACATACGGCGTGGCGGTCCGGGCCTGTTCCTCGCGGCCCTGGGCGTGGGTCGGGAGCGGGACTCCCTCCGGGCAGTGACGTGGTGCGGGCAGTACCTGCAGCGGTGTCGTGGTGGTCATCGAGTCCCCTTCGTGGCCGGGATCGTCCCCGGGTCGTGGTGGTGATCGGGTGGACTCAGGCGAGTCCCGGGCAGCAAGAGGTGTGGGTCGGGGCCGATGCGAGCGGCGTTGGCGGCGTGCCACCGCGGCCAGGCCTGCGCGACCTCCGCCGCGGTGGCCTCCGGCCCGAGGCGCGCGGCGGTGATCGACCACAGGCTGTCTCCACGGCGGACGACGACGTCGTTGTCGTCGTCCGTGTCCGCTCGGTGAGCGCCGGTGAGGAGAGTCGGGTCGGTGCGGTGCCGCGCCGCTGGGCGCCGGGGAGTCCACCCGGGTGACGGGGGAGTCGCGGTGGGCTGCCGCGCCGCGGTCGAGGAGCTCCACCCCGGCGAGGTGGCCTCGGTGCGCGTGACACGAGGAGTCGATGCGGGCCCCGCGGTCGATGCCGAGGGCACCCACCCCGGCGCCGGTGAGTCGACGCTGACCTGTGGGGTGCGGACGGCTGCCACGGCGGTGCCGGGGAGCACGCAGGCGGTCATCGAGGCGCCGAGCGCGATGGCCGCCCATCGACGAACGACTGCGGGCGTGACGCGGTCGCGCAGGTGGAGCGCGCAGCGCCCCACGCGGCCCGGGAGGCGCGCCACGATGGACAGGAACAGGGTGGACGTCAGCCACCCGGCGATGAGAGCGGCCACCAAGGCGGCCATGCCGACGAGGGCCGCGGCGGGGTCGCCCCCAGTCGCCACCCCCTCGACCAGCAGTCGGCGTGCGCCGGAGGCCAAGGAGAGGGTGAGACGGACTCCGCCGAGAAGTGCGGTTGATGCCAGTGCCGTTCTCAGCAGACGTCTCATGTCCGGTCTCCCTCGGGTGCTCATCAGTCAAAGACGCCATTTGATGTCGTTTGATGGTTATTCATGGTTCTTGATGTCATTCATAGCACATCATGGGTCTTCGCTGGTGGCAACAGGTGATCGGGCATGTGTGGAGACCACGGCTTACATTGGGCTGGTGCGCTGGGACCGACTCTTCGACGACCTCGAGGCGCAACTGGCTGCGCACACGCGTCTCGAGCTCGACGCCGAGGTGGCCGAACGCACCAGGACCGAGAGGTCGAAAATCACCCTCGGGGAGCGGATCGCCGGTGGGGTGGGCGCTCGCCTCGTCGTACGCGTGCGGGGCGGGTCAGTGGCGCGGGGACGACTCGATGACTCCGGGGACGGGTGGTTGCTGCTGGTCGACGACGGTGGCCGTCAACAGCTGGTGGCCACTGCGGCAGTGCTGGGCGTCTCCGGGCTGGGCCGCCCACGAGACGACACCCGGGCACGGCGGTTCGGCATCGGTTCGGCCGTGCGCGGCATCAGTCGCGACCGGCGGGCCGTCGCCGTCATCGACGTCGACGGGGGCACGACGCACGGCACGATCGACGGCGTCGGAGCCGATGCCTTCGACATCACCGAGCACCCGCTGGACAGTCCGCGCAGGGCGGAAAATGTGCGCGGCGAGAGGGTCATCCCCTTCGCCGCGGTCGCGCTCATCAGCTCATCCTGAGGAGCCAGCCGAGCGTCACTCCTCGGGGCCGCCGCGCTGGACGAATTCGCGCGTCTGCGCGTACATCCGCTCGATGTAGGCGTCCAGCTGGTCGACCTCGACCCGCCACTGGCCGCGGCCGCCGACCTTGATGGCGGGCAGCTCGCCACTGCGCACGAGCGCATAGGTCTGTGCAGCCGAGACGCCGAGGACCTCGGACACCTCGGTGAGCGGGACGAATCTGCGGGCCATGCCCCAAGTCTGCCATCGGGGACTGCGACCTCGGCCCACCGGCCGCCTCCCTGTGGATGATCGTCGGGCGAGGAAGCCCGTATGAGTGCATGATGCTCGTGACCCGATCTCGACTCCTAAGGAGCGCCGTGAGCTCACTGCCCACGCCGACCGCGCGGCGGTTGACCGCACCCTCGTGGAAGGACACCCGGCTGCTCATCGGGGTTCTCCTGGTGCTGCTGTCCGTCGTCATCGGGGCCATGGCCTTCCGCGCGGTTGACGACAGGGTGGGGGTGTGGGCAGCCAGCACGCCGCTCACGCCCGGTGAGTCGATCGACGAGAGCGACCTGAAGAGGGTCGATGTCCAGCTGGGCGATGGGTCGGCCACCTATCTCCGCTCGGACCAGGGCCTGCCTGACGGCGCTGTGATCGACCGAGAGCTGCGCGAAGGTGAGCTGCTGCCGCGGTCCGCGGTCGTCAGCCCGCTCGAGCTCGACGTGCAACGAGTTCCGGTGCGGGTGGACCCCGTCTCGCTGAGCAACCTCACCAAGGGCTCGCGAGTGACCGTGCTGGCGCCCGCGGTGCCCAAGCCGTCCCCGGAGCGTCGGCGCTCGGACGAGCGCCCGACCTACGAGGTCTTCGCCCGTCGCGTCACCGTCTACGCGCTGCCCAAGTCATCCGGTGGGGTGATGGGGACCGGGAGCGGATCGGCGGCCATCCTCGTCGTCCCCAAGGACCTCGTGGCCGATCTGCTGTCCCTGGACGACAAGGACCATCCGATCAAGCTCGTCATCGAGGCCGGAAGCCCGGAGAAGAAGGACTGATGTCCGTCACCGTGCTGACGGCGCTCTCCCACACGTGGGAGGGGCGCATGGTCGAGATCGTGGACCGACTGCCCGGTATCACCGTGGGACGTCGGTGCGTTGATCTGGCCGACCTTCTCGCAGCGGCGTCCGCCGGCCACGGGGACGTCGCCCTGATCTCCGCTGACCTGCGTGGACTGGACCGGGACGCTCTCGCGCACCTGAGCGCCCACGGTGTCGCCGTGGTCGGGGCGAGCCCCGACGGGGACGAGGAGCAGGAGCGCCGGCTGCGCCAGCTGGGGGTCCACCGGCACGTGCACCTCGCCACCCCCGGCGTGGACCTCGTGGACAGCCTCGCCATACCCGTTGCCGGGGGAGCCCTCATCGCCTCGGGGTCGCGGGTCGGGTGGCCCGCGGTGGACCCGCCCACGGCACCCATCGAGCCCGTCGCCGACGCATCATCGCTGCCCGATGCTCCGGCAGAGGCGGTTCACGGGAGGGTCATTGCCGTCTGGGGACCGACCGGGGCGCCGGGGCGAAGCACGCTCGCGGTCAACCTGGCGAGTGAGCTCGCGGCAGCCGGCGCGCCGACACTCCTCATCGATCTCGACACCTACGGTGCAGCGGTTGCCCAGCTGCTGAGCGTCCTCGACGAAGCGCCCGGTCTGGCTTCGGCCGCGCGGGCGTCCGAGCTCGGGACCCTCGATCTGAGGGGCCTGGCCCGGCTCGCGGTCGAGGTCTCGCCACGCTTCAGGGTCCTGACCGGCCTCCCGACGCCCAACCGGTGGCCGGAGATCCGCCCAGCAGCCGTGGAGCAGATCATCGAGCTGTCGCGCTCGCTGGCCGCCTTTGTCGTCCTCGACCTCGGCTTCGCCATCGAGGACGACGAAGAGCTCAGCTACGACACGGCTGCGCCTCGGCGCAATGCCACGACGCTCGTCGGGCTGGCCGAGGCTGACGACCTGCTCCTGGTGGGGTCGGCTGATCCGGTGGGCCTGCAGCGGATGGTCCGCGCCGTGCAGGGGGTGGGTCAGGTGGCCTCCCCGACGCCACGACCGGTGGTCAACCGCCTGCGGGCCTCGTCAGTGGGTGCCGACCCGAGTCGCCGCGTCGAGGAGTCGTTGGCACGCTTCGCCGGGGTCGAGGGCATCACCTTCCTCCCCGAGGACCACGCCGCGACCGATGCCGCACTGCTCGCGGGCATGACGCTCGCCGAGTGCGCCCCCGACAGCCAACTCAGGCGCGCGATCGCGCAGCTCGCAGGAACCTTCACCGGGGGAGCGGTCTCCGTCCGACGGGTCTCGGGGCGCGGCCTCCTGCGGCGACGGTCCTGATCGCGGTGGCGGTCACATGACGAAGGGGGTGCCGGACGTCCGCGCCCGTGTCACCATGTCCTCGTGGTGAACAGACTCGGTGCACTGGACGCGGCCTTCCTCTATCTGGAGGAGGCGACCCTCCCGATGCATGTCGGCTCCGTGATGGTCTTCGAGCCTCCGGCCGACGGGTTCGACTACGACCGGTTCGTCGCCGTCGTGGGCGACCGCGTCGCCGGGCACGGCCGCTACCGCCAGCGCATTCGCCAGGTCCCGGGACGGCTCGACAACCCTGTCTGGGTCGACGACCAGTACTTCGACCTGACCTACCACGTGCGGCGCTCCGCCCTTCCGTCGCCGGGGACGCGCGTCGAGCTCGAGGAATTCGTCGCGCGGATCATGGCTCGTCGTCTGGACCATGACCACCCGCTGTGGGAGGCCTACTTCGTCGAGGGTCTCGAGGGAGGCCGCTTCGCCGTCGTCACCAAGGCTCACCAGGCGATGGTCGACGGCATCCACGCAGTGGACCTCGCGCACCTGCTCCTCGACCCCGACGCCGTCCCCGTCGATGACTCCACCACCGTGCAGCGCAAGGAGCCCTCGGACCTGCGACTGGTGGCCGACGCACTGCTCGGGTCGGTTCTCAACCCGGCACGCATCATGTCGAGCGTCGGCAACGGGCTCAAGGACGTCTCCGCCACCGGCCGCCGTGCGACCGAGACCGCCGGCCGAGTCGTCTCGACGCTGGCCAAGGTGGGCACCCGACCGGCGCCGAGCTCTCCGCTCAACACTCCGGTGGGCGCGGCCAGGCGATACATCATGGTCGATACCGACCTGGACGACTACCGCAAGATCCGCAGTCGACTCACCCGAGGCAAGTACGTCGAGGCCGTGACGGTCAACGACGTCATCCTCGCCACGGTCACCGGCGCCCTGCGTGCCTGGATGCAGACGCGCGGCCTCCCCGTGACGGGTGCGTCGACGGTGCGGGTCATGGTCCCCATCAGCATCGTCGACGGATCGGGCGACCAGCTGACCGACGCAGCGATGACCGCATGCTTCGTCGACCTGCCCATCGGCGAGAACAATCCCTCGATGAGGTTGCACCAGATCTCCTTCGCGATGCGTCAGCAGATCGAGTCGGCGGCTGCCGAGGGGGTCGGGGCGACCTCGCTGTCGTCGATCGGAGGGTTTGCACCGCCGACGCTGCACACCTTGGGCGCTCGGCTGGGCAGCGCCATGTCCCGTCGCCTCTTCAACCTGGTCATCACCAATGTCCCCGGCCCGCAGCAGGCGCTGCACGTCGAGGGATGTCGACTGGTCGAGACCTACCCCGTCATGCCTCTCGGCCGCGGTCAGGGGCTGGCGATCGGGCTGACGTCCTACGACGGTCGGGTCTACTACGGACTCAACGGTGACCGAGACTCGATGAGTGACCTCGATCTGCTCGCACAGGCCATCGAGGACTCCTTGTCCGAGCTGAAGTCGGCTCAGCGATCGAGGGGGGCGTGAGCGTGCGGGCCTACCTGCCCCTGCTGCTGCCTGAGCTCGCAGGTGTGGTGATGCAGGGTCGCCTGCCGCAGCGTCATGGCTACGCGGTGACCGCAGCCCTTCGCTCCTGGGATGCGTCTGCCGAGGAGGAGGATCTGGAGTTCGAGGCCATGTGTCAGGCCCTCGACGCGGCTCGGGAGCTGGGGGACGGCCGGCGCGTCGTCGCCTCGGCGGACGTGATCGAGACTGCGGGCACCTCTCCCGATGCACGGCTCGACGTGGTACTCGATGTGGCACTCGGGGACGTGGTGTCCTTCCACGTCGAAGAGGAGGAGGGCGCGGTCGGTGCCGGCTACGACGACCTCCTCTGGTACGACGTGACGGAGCTGTCGCAGCTGGCGCGCCCCACCGCCTGATCCTCGTGGCGCGTCAGGCCAGTCGTGCGTTCAGCTGGCTGATCTCGTGATCGATCGACTCCTCGATCGCGGGCCTGGCCGCCTCCTCGATCTTCTTGCCGAAGATCGGGATCGAGCACGAGAGGTCGGCGTCGATCGCCAAGGACGAGCCCCCGGCCGTGGGGGAGAGGACGATCGTCCCGACGAGCTTGAGGGGGACCCCTGCAACCGAGAGTGCGAGGTCGCCGTGGCGGGTCCCGTCCTCCCTCGCCGGATGCCAGGTCTGCCGCTCGGTGATCGACAGGGTGTCGCCGACCATGGAGACGACCGGCCGCGGCATGCCCGCGGTCGGTACGTGACGCTCGGAGCGCACCACGGTGCTGCCGGCGTGGTCACTGACGGTCGCACTCGCGCGCGACGCCTGCGCCTCGACCTTGGCCTGCTGGTACTCCTGGGTCGAGATGATGGCGAAGGCGTCCTCGACGGTGGCCGGAAGGGGGGCGCTGCGCGTGATCTTCATGGGCACACGCTAGCGCCCGTGGAGCCTCACCGACGCAGTGCTGCGCTCGTCTCGCCGAGCAGCGCAGTGGCCTGCTCGCAGTCGGCAGCCAGCCGAGCACGCAGCCGACCCAAGGCAGAGACGAGCAGGTGGAGTCGCTCCTGAAGTGCCTCCCTGACACGGTCTCCGTCGACCTCTGCGCCATGGTCAGCCACCCCGGTGATGCCCCAGGTGCGCACCAACCGACCGTCCCGCACCTCGAATCCCGCGGCGACCGCCTGCTCCTCGATCGCGCGGAGGTCGGCTGTGCAGCCCGAGAGATCAGTGGCGGCTCGCTGCAGGGACCCTGCGCACGCGTCCAGAGAGGCCGCGACCGTCTCGAGGGAGGCACCAACGGCGGCGGTCCGGCGACGCGTGCTCGTGGCAGTCGGTCCGGTCCACCCGGGGGAGGCGTCCTCGAGGGCGGCCTCCAGACGCTCGGCATCGGCTCGCAGCTGCAGGGCCGCACGGCGCAAGGTCGCGGCAAGGGCGCTGAGCGAGGCAGCATCGCCGATCAACGGGTGGCTCACCGCATCGGCCTGACGCGCGGGGCGTGGAGACTGGTGTCTGGCTGGATGGTCCCGGACGAGAGCGGCCCCACCGCGGCCAGCCCCAGAGCGATCTCTCGGCCGCTGGCGCAGATCTCACGCAGCGTGTCGATGGCGGCGTCGATGGTGCCATCGAGCGCCGCCTGTGCCGTGTGGTCGCCAACGGTGACCATGTGGTCGAGCAGGTGCTCCCCGAGGGCGGCGGTGTGCTCGGCCACGGCGGACATGGCGGCACCCAGCTCATCGAGGTCCTCGGGCCGAGGATGCGAAGGGGGCATGGTGCGGCTCAGCCTAACGACGATGGTTCGTCGTCGTCCGGAGTCGTCCACAGTCGTGCACCTGCGCGAGGCGGTGACGTGACGAAGGTCATGACCGCTACTCTCGAAGGGACGGGCCAGCGAGGTCCCGTGACCAGTCGCGAATGCAGATCGAGGACGCCCCACACATGGCTCAGCTGCCTGCCCACACCGCCACCGACCCAGCCTCCGGACTCGCCGAGGAGCTCGTCACTGCCGCTACCGCGGCGGACGTCGAACCCCCCTTCGTCGAGCGGTACTTCCGACACGTCGACGAGACGGCCCTGCGCGAGCACAGCGTTGATGAGCTCGTCGGCATGGCAACCACACACCGCAGCGTCGCCGGGAGACGCGCGCCGGACGAGACGATCGTCGAGATCGTCGACGGCGTGCTCCACGTCGTCACCGCCGACCGACCCTTCCTCGTCGACTCCGTGCTCGGCGAGCTCGGTGTCGAGGGGGTGGCCGTCTCCCTCCTGATCCATCCGCTCTTCGCCGTGCGCCGTGACAGCGACGGCACGCTCGTCGAGGTCGTGGACCAGGACCCGCGGACGGGTCACTCCGACCCACACCTGTACGACGAGTCGTGGATCCGGATCGAGTTCTCCGACCGGGTCGACGTCTCGCTGCTCCGCGAGCGGGTGATCGAGGTGGTCGACGCGGTCGCCGCAGCTGTCGACGACTGGGACGCGATGAAGTCGGCCACCCTCGAGGCGGCCGCCTCGCTGGAGGACGGGCGTGGTACCGGCACCGAGCAGTCCCAAGGAGCGGCCACAGAGTTCTTGCGGTGGCTGGTGGATGACCACTTCACCTTCATCGGATCTCGGGACCACCTCGTCGATGCGCACGCGTCAGAGGCGGCAGTCGTCACGCCGATCTCCGGCAGTGGGCTCGGGATGTTGCGGATGGACTCGACCGCGGAGTCGATCACCCCACTCGGGAGCTCGCTCGGCCACACGGACCGGGCGATGAACTGCCTGTCGATCGGCAAGTCGCGTGCGGTGCTGCCCGTCCACCGGGTCACCCACCCCGACCTCGTCGCCGTGCGATTCACCGACGACGAGGGCCGCGTCATCGAGCGACGACTCGCTGGCCTCTTCTCGTCGACGGCGTACACGAGCTCGGTCCTGTCGATCCCGCTCATCGCCGACAAGGTGCGGCGGGTGCTCGACGATGCGGGCTGGGCCCGCGACAGCCACTCGGGCGCCTTTGCCATGCGTCTGTTCGAGACCTTCCCCCGTGACGAGCTCTTCCAGGCGCCGGTCGACCACTTGCGCGAGGTCGTGACCCGCATCCAGCAGCTGGTCCACCGGATGCAGACCGCGACCTTCCTGCGTCTGGACTCCGGGGAGCAGTTCGTCACCGCGATCGTCTATCTCCCCCGGGACCGGTACACCACCGTCGTGCGGCACCGCATCGAGGAGCGGCTGTGCGAGGCAACTGGCGCCGACGAGGTCTCCTTCACCGCGCACGTCTCCGAGGAGCCGATGGCGCGCCTCTACTACATCCTGCGCAGCTCCGCCGACCTCGTGCTGCCCCAGGGGGATGCGCACCGCGCGCTCGACGAGTCCGTCGCGGACGCGGTTCTCACCTGGCAGGAGCGACTGGTGCGTGCCGCGCACGAGCTCGTCGGCGACGAGATCGCGACGACGCTGCTCACGCCGTGGATCGATGGCTTCCCCGTGGACTACGAGGAGGACTTCGACGTGGCCCAGGCCGTGGCCGACCTGAAGAACCTCACCACGTTGGGGGAGACGACCCCCTTCGCCTGTGCGCTCTACAAACCCCGTCGCGGCCACGGCGGTGGTGACGACCCGCGGATCCGGCGCTTCAAGCTCTTCAGCGCGGAGGAGCTGATCCTCGACGACCTCATGCCGATCTTCCGTGACCTGGGGGTCAAGGTCATCGAGGAGGAGCCGTACACCCTCACTCGGGCGGACGGGATGGTCGTGGGGATCTACGACTTCAGCCTGCGCACCGACGACCAGGCGTTGTGGGAGGTCCACACCCACGAGGAGCTGCGCGAGCTCGTGGAGTCGGCCGTCATGGCAGTGCGTGGTGGGCGAACCGAGTCGGATGGCTTCAACGCACTCATCATCCGCGCCGGCCTGACCTGGCGACAGGTCGGCCTGCTGCGGGCGATCGGCCGGTACCTGCGGCAGACGGGTGGCAGCTGGGGGCAGACCAGCCTCGAGGCCGCTCTCGTCGACAACAACCGGATCGCGGCCGACATCGTGGCCCTCTTCGAGGCGCGCTTCGACCCCGAGATCCACGACGGCCTCGCGAGCGAGCAGCGAGCGGTCGCGGAGCAGGAGATCGTCGACCGGATCGACACGGCACTCGAGGAGGTCACCTCCCTCGAGCACGACCGGATCATCCGAGCCTTCCTGGGGGTGATCGCCGCAACCTTGCGCACGAGCTACTTCGTGCGCGACGAGCAGGGCGAGCCTCTGCCCCGGATGTCCTTCAAGATCGAGCCGGCGAAGGTGCCGGACATGCCCAAGCCTCACCCCGCCTTCGAGATCTGGGTCCACAGCCCTCAGGTCGAGGGCGTCCACCTGCGCTTCGGCGCCGTGGCACGTGGTGGCCTGCGATGGAGCGACCGGCGCGATGACTTCCGTACCGAGGTGCTCGGTCTGGTGAAGGCCCAGATGGTCAAGAACGCCGTGATCGTCCCGACGGGGAGCAAGGGTGGTTTCTTCGGCAAGCAGCTACCGGACCCGAGCCTCGACCGTGAGGCATGGATGGACGCCGGTCGGTCGGCCTACCGAGCCTTCATCTCGGGCCTGCTCGACGTGACCGACAACCGCGTCGAGGGAGCCATCGTCCCGCCGCAGCGCGTGGTGCGGCACGACGGCGACGACTCCTACCTCGTCGTCGCGGCCGACAAGGGGACCGCGACCTTCTCCGACCTGGCCAACTCCATCGCCCGCGAGTACGGGTTCTGGTTGGACGACGCCTTCGCCTCGGGCGGTTCCGTCGGGTACGACCACAAGGGCATGGGCATCACGGCGCGTGGAGCGTGGGAGTCGGTCAAGCGACACTTCCGCGAGCTCGATCACGACACCCAGGCGCAGGACTTCACGGTCGTCGGCATCGGTGACATGAGCGGTGACGTCTTCGGCAACGGCATGCTGCTGTCCGAGCACATCCGCCTCGTCGCGGCCTTCAACCACCTGCACATCTTCATCGATCCGCAGCCGCAGGCGGCGTCGTCGCACGCCGAGCGTCGCCGACTCTTCGAGCTGCCCCGCAGCACGTGGGACGACTACGACCGCACCCTCATCAGCGAGGGAGGGGGCGTCTGGTCCCGCAGCGCCAAGTCGGTGCCGGTCGGCGAGCAGGCGGCCGCGGCGCTCGGGCTCGACGGACCCACGTCGATGACTCCCAACGAGCTCATCCACCTCATCCTGCAGGCGCCGGTCGACCTGCTCTGGAACGGTGGCATCGGTACCTACGTCAAGTCGGGTGCAGAGACGCACGGCGAGGTGGGGGATCGTGCCAACGACGCCATCCGGGTCGACGGAGCGCAGCTGCGCTGTCGAGTCGTGGGCGAAGGGGGCAACCTGGGGGCCACTCAGCGTGGACGGATCGAGGCAGCGGGCGCCGGAGTGCGCATCAACACCGATGCGGTCGACAACTCGGCCGGTGTCGACACCTCGGACCGTGAGGTCAACATCAAGATCCTGCTCGGTGAGGCGATCCGACAGGGCACGCTCGACCCGCAGGAGCGGGTGGAGCTGCTCGCCTCGATGACCGACGAGGTCGCCGAGCAGGTGCTGCGAGACAACTACGAGCAGAACGTCCTCCTCGGTAACGCCCGGGCGCAGGACGGGGCGATGCTCGTCGTGCACGAGCGACTGATGGAGTCGCTCGTCGAGCGAGGTGACCTCGATCGTGAGCTGGAGTTCCTGCCCAGCAGCTCCCAGGTCGCCGAGCGGATGTCCGCCCACGAGGGCCTGTCCTCACCGGAGCTGGCGGTCCTGCTGGCCTACTCCAAGATGTCTCTCAAGGCCGACCTGCTCGAGTCCGACCTGCCCGACGACCCGGCCACGGAGCGACAGCTCACGGAGTACTTCCCGTCCCCGCTGCGCGGTACCTATGGCGAGGCCCTGCGGGCACACCCCCTTCGCCGGGAGATCGTGACCACTGCCGTCGCCAACGACCTCGTCAACCGGGGCGGGATCACCTTCGTCCAGCGGGCCGCTGAGGAGACCAGTGCGACCTCCGCCCAGGTGGTCCGTGCCTTCCTCGTCAGCCGTGAGGTCTTCGGGCTGGACGACTTCGTCGCCCGGGTCGAGGCCTTGGACAATGTCGTCCCGACCAAGGTGCAGACGCGGCTGTACCTCGAGCTGCGCCGGCTGATGGACCGGTCGGTCAGGTGGTTCCTCAGCAATCGTCCCGGTCGCCTCAACGTCACCGAGGAGATCGAGCGTTTTGCCGAGCCGGCCGCACAGATCGCACCGCAGATTCCCGAGCTGTTGCGTGGCTCGCAGGCGGAGCGACTGGGACGCAAGACCCAGGAGCTCGTGGACGCGGGGGTGCCGAGTGACCTCGCCCGGCGCACGGCGATCCTGCTCGACCTGTACTCCGTGCTCGACATCGTCGACACGGCGCAGGAAGGGGAAGGCACCACCCCGCTCGAGGTGGCGGAGTGCTACTACCTGCTCTCCGAGACCTTCGGCATCGACGAGCTGCTCATCATGGTCACCCGACTGCCCCGCGAGGAGCGGTGGGATGCCATGGCTCGCGGGGCTCTGCGCGATGACCTCTACGCGACGCTCCACTCCCTGACGAGCTCGGTGCTCGGGCGCGAGGGCAGCGACGCAGCCGAGCGGTTCGCCGAGTGGTCGCGGGAGCACGACGAGGCGGTCGAGCGGGTGCAGACCCAGCTGGCGGGGATCCGTCAGCTGACCTCACCCGGTGTGGCTGCGCTCTCGGTGGCTCTGCGGACCCTGCGCTCGGTCACTCGCTGAGTGTGGGCCTGACTCCGCTGGTGTCCGCACGTCACTAGGATCGCGACGTGCGGACACTGGCGGACTTCCTGCGGATCACCCCGAGCCTCGACACGGCGGACGACGAGCGGTTGCACCGGCTCGTGGAGGACTGGCACCTGCTCGCCGACCTGTCCTTCAGCGACCTCGTCCTCTGGCTGCCGCACGACGGGGGCTGGGTCGCGGCGGCACACACCCGCCCGATGACAGGACCGATGGTCTTCGTCGAGGAGGTCGTGGGCCAGGAGGCGAGCGCCATCTTCGGGGACCTCATCGCCCGGTCTGCCCAGGGGGGCCAGAGCGAGCACGTGCGTGAGCGAGGACAGGACCTCATCCACGAGCGGGCCAGGCTCGTGCGCCGGTCCGGTCGCGCGATCGGAATCCTGAGCATCCACGACCAGCTCGACAGCGGTCGCCCGCAGACCCGCCTCGAAGAAAACTATGCCGGCATGGGCGACGAGCTCTTCGCCATGGTGGCCGAGGGCACCTGGCCGGCGTCCTCCTCGCCCGGTGGGGCGCATCGCGGGGCCCCCCGGGTGGGCGACGGGGTCATGCGGCTGGATGCGGCCGGCGTCGTGGAGTACGCCTCACCCAACGCGTTGAGTGCGATCCGGCAGCTCGGCCACCCCGGGCCGGTCGAGGGCGAGGTCCTCATCCAGGTTCTCAGCAGCCTCGCCAGCGAGAGCGGGCACCTCGACGAGGGACTGTCCCTCGTGGCCATGGGCCGAGCCGCCTGGCGGTCGGACATCTCGGTGGGGGAGGCCGCACTGGCCATCCGGGCGATCCCGCTCCTGCACGGGCGGGACCGCCACGGCGCCATCATCGTCGTCCGGGACGTGTCCGAGCTGCGCCGAGGTGGCACCGAGCTGATGACCAAGGACCAGACCGTCCGGGAGATCCACCACCGGGTCAAGAACAACCTGCAGACAGTCGCGGCGCTGCTGCGGATGCAGTCGCGCCGAGTGCCGGACGAGTCGGCCAAGGAGGCCCTCGACGAGGCGGTCCGTCGCGTCGGGGTCATCGCGATGATCTACGAGGCGCTGAGCACCGGCTTCGCCGAGGCTCTCGAGTTCGACGAGGTCGCCATCCGGGGCCTGCGGGCCATCGTCGAGGTCGCTCGTACGAGCGGAGACATCGACTCGCGCTTCACGGGGTCCTTCGGTCTGGTCCGGGCCGAGGACGCAACTGCGGTCGGGCTCATCCTCTCGGAGCTGGTGCAGAACGCCGTGGAGCACGGCATCCCCGAGGGCGGGAGCGTGCACGTGGACGCCCAGCGCACCGGCGAGGACGAGGGGGACGACATCCTGCGGGTCACCGTCGTCGACGACGGGGCTGGGCTGCCCACGGGCTTCAGACCCAGCCGAGCCGGCCTGGGGACCCGCATCGTCACCTCGATGGTGCACGATCTCGGAGGCCAGATCAGGTGGGACGACGTGGATCCCCACGGGACGCGCGTGCGATTCAGCGTGCGGCTGCGCGGCGTCGAGGTCTGACCCCACACGACGAAACCGCCCCCGAGCAGATGCTCGGAGACGGCGGTCAGGTGCGGTGAGGTCAGCCGGCGCGGCGTGCGCGGGCCTTGCGGCGCTTGAGGGCGCGGCGCTCGTCTTCGGACAAGCCACCCCACACCCCGGCGTCCTGGCCGGACTCGATGGCCCACTTGAGGCAGGTGTCGACGACCTCACAACGGCGGCACACCTTCTTGGCCTCCTCGATCTGTGCGATCGCGGGGCCGGTGTTGCCGATGGGGAAGAACAGTTCCGGATCTTCGTCCAGACAAGCTGCGCGGTCGCGCCAATCCATGAGCGTGGTGCTCCTTGTTGTCGGGGAGGTCGATACACGGCGAACGGTGCCGTGGACGACCGGGAGTGCACCAAGACGTGGGCGAGCCACGACTCAATACACACACCATTGTCCAAGATACCGCTCGGTAAGCCAACGGTGTGGGAGAACCGCTTGTTCCTTCTACACGTGTGTTCGGTCACCTACGCTGCTGATCGTGAACCCGAGCAACTCCCTGACCGCGCCCACGCCACCCGCCATCGCCGCCGCCGTCGTGTGCCTCATCGAGGCACTGGTGCTCGTCGTGACGGCCTTCCTCTACGGACTCGAGCTGGCGGACGGTCGTGCCGTGGACGCCAATACTGCCTCCATGTCCCTCGTGGTCTGCCTCATCTTCGCCATCCTGCTCGCGGTGCTGGCCGCTGCCTGGCGCAAGGGGGCGTTGTGGCCGCGCACCCCGACCCTCGTCTGGAATGTCCTGCTCCTGCCCGCGGCCTGGACGCTCACGACGACCAACGGGATCTGGGTCGGCCTCGCTCTGGCGGGCGTCGCCGTGGCGGGGATCGTCGCGTCCGCGCTCGCGCCCTCGGCGGACCTGACCGACACGGCGCTCTGACGTGGGGACCTTCGACGTCGTCGAGGCGGACATCGCCTCCCTTCGCGCGGCGCTGGTATCCGGCGAGACGACGAGCGAGGAGCTGGTTATCGCCTACCTCGCTCGGATCGCTGCCCATGACAGTGCCGGCATCCGGCTCAATGCCGTCGTCGTCGCCAACCCGGACGCTCTCCGGGACGCGAGGGCCAGCGATGCGCGGCGGGCGAAGGGAGAGACGCTCGGCCCCCTCGACGGCATCCCCTACACGGCCAAGGACTCCTACCTCGCCCGCGGGCTGACCTGTGCCAGTGGGTCACCCGCATTTGTCGACCTCGTGGCCCAGCGTGATGCCTTCACCATCGAGCGGCTGCGCGGCGGGGGCGCGGTACTCATCGGCCTGACCAACATGCCGCCCATGGCAAACGGCGGTATGCAGCGAGGTGTCTACGGACGGGCGGAGAGCCCGTACAACGGCGACTACCTCACTGCGGCCTTCGGCTCGGGGTCGTCCAACGGGTCGGGGACAGCGACGGCGGCGAGCTTCGCGGCCTTCGGGCTGGGGGAGGAGACCTGGTCCTCCGGCCGGGCACCGGCGAGCAACAACGCGCTCTGCGCCTACACGCCCTCGCGCGGGGTGATCTCGGTGCGCGGCAACTGGCCGCTCGTGCCGTCGATGGATGTCGTCGTCCCCCAGACGCGCACGATGGCCGACCTGCTCGAGGTCCTCGACGTCGTCGTCGCCGACGACCCCGAGACCACGGGCGACCTGTGGCGCACCCAGCCCTGGATCGACGTGCCGGCCGCCTCGACCGTGCGTCCTGCGTCCTACCCCGAGCTGCACCCGCGTGACGCGTCCCCCCTTCGCGGGCTGCGTCTGGGGGTGCCCCGGATGTACCTCGGCACCGACGAGGAGGCTGGTACCGGCGTCGGATTCGGGGGGCCGATCGGCGATCGGATCGTGCCCCGCCCCAGCTCTCTGGCGCTCTTCGAGGCAGCCCGGGCCGACCTCGAGGCCGCGGGTGCCGAGGTCGTCGAGACCGACTTCCCGGTCGTCTCCAACTACGACGGGGACCGGGTCGGTGCGCCGACGGTGCGCACCCGCGGCCTGCTGCCCGACGGCTACCTCGACGAGGAGATCTGGGACCAGTCGATGTGGGGCTGGGAGACCTTCCTGCGGGCCAACGGCGATCCTGCGCTCCACCGACTCTCGGACGTCGACGGGCCGCAGATCTTCCCCCACCCGGCGGGGTCGCTGCCGTACCGCTACGGCGAGCTCGACTTCGACCTCGCCGACTACGTCACCCGAGCCCGAGAGGTGGGCGTCGTCGAGGACGTCACCACCCTGCCCCTGCTCGAAGGGGGCCTGCGCGGCCTCGAGGAGACGCGACGGGTCGACCTCGAGGAGTGGATGGACGGGCTCGGGCTCGATGCCGTGATCTTCCCGGCGGTCGCCGACGTCGGCCCGGCCGACGCGGACGTGCGCGAGGAGTCGGCCGACATCGCCTGGCGCAACGGTGTGTGGGTGGCCAACGGCAACCTCGCGCCGCGGCATCTGGGCATCCCGACCGTCACCGTCCCGATGGGCACGATGACCGACATCGGCATGCCGGTCGGACTGACCTTCGCCGGGCGTGGCTGGGACGACAACCGGTTGCTGAGGATCGCTGCGGCCTTCGAGGCGACGGGTCGGCGGCGCACGGAGCCGCCTCGCACGCCGCGCCTGGGCTGACCGCTGACGACGAGGACCGGACCCGACCCGACCAGGCGCCGGGATCACGGGCGGGTCGCCGGCACCGTTGCCGGTGGGTGAGCGACCTGCACCTCCTCGGCCCGACCGTCGACGACGAGATATCCGCGCCCGGGGACGCGGGGGAGAGCCGGCACCCGCAGGCCGAGGGCATCACCGTCGGAGCGTGCCGAGGGCTGCAGGAGCAGGCCGGTGCGGGCCCGGGCCAGGTCGGAGACGAGGCCGCGGACCTGGCCCGCGGCGGTCTGTGTCGACGTCGAGGCGATGACGAGGCCGCGGTCGGCGTCGAGCCGGCGCAGGATCTCCTTGAGCACATCAGCGACCGGGGTGCCGTCGAGCCGCTCGACGTCGTCGGCGACGACGGCCAGGTCCGGATGGCGTTGACGCAGCGCCACGAGCGTGTCGCGATCGTCCGGCCCGACGACGGGGCAGCCGAGGTCTGCGGCGACCTCGGCGGAGCCGATCACCACCAGGGGGTGGCCGGCGGTCACGAGCTGGCGGGCGAGCAACGTCAGAGTTGTTGAGCGTCCGCTGCGTGGGGGGCCGCAGACGAGGAACCGGCGCGCTCCGTCGGTGCGCCAGACCACCGGCTCCCTGCCACAGCCCCCGACCCCGAGGGGTACGCGCTCGCGGTCGGCCCCGGCGAGCTGGCCGAGCGGGACGGCTGTGGGCAGAGCCTCCACGACCCATGGTGGAGTGCGGGGTCCGGGCTCCTCGACCGGCCCGTCCGGCAGCCACCGGGGCAGCGCCACCTGCACGAGGTGGCCGCCGGGCTGGAGCCGCCCCCGTCCGGGGACCAGGCGCTCGGAGACCTCGGTGCGTGTGAGGCCCGCGAGGGCTGCATCGCCACGGTCACTCAGGTGCAGTACGAGGCGGGTCGTGACGAGCGAGGACACCCTGCCGGAGAGCAGCTCGCGACCCCCGGTCACGAGCACCCGCAGGCCCAGTGCGATGCCATCACGCATGAGCGTCTCCAGCGCCTCGGCGCTCTCGCCGAGGTCGATCGACCCGCGGGAGCGGGTGACGCGCCCCCACCCGTCGATCGCGAGCAGGAGGTGGGGCGGGGGCGGCGTGCTCCTCGGGTCCGTGTCGTGCGCCGCCCACCAGGCGTCCAAGGTCGAGTGACCGCTGGCACGCAGGACCGAGCGTCTCTCGGCGAGGTCGTCCTCGAGGCGGTCGAGGAAGCGCCCGACCACCGTGCTCTCCTCGCCGTCGACGACGCTGCCGACATGAGGCAGCTGCGCCAGGGCGGACAGGCGGGAGGAGCCGTCGCCGATGACCTGTACCTGCAGACGGTCCGGCGCCCACCGTCCGGCAGCGGCGGTGATGAGCGAGGCGATGCTGCTCGTGCGCCCGGAACCGGGGCCGCCGACGACCATCCAGTGTCCCTCGGTGGTCGACCAGTGCAGAGGTGACTGGCGTTGCTCGACCGGCAGGTCCACGAGACCGAAGGGCGCCCCGCCCACCTCGTCGACGGGCAGTGCCGCAGCCTCGAGCGTCTCCGGCAGTGGAGGCAGCCAAGGGCGGTGGGGCACCGGCAGATCCAGCGAGCCGGCGAGCCGGGTCATCATGCTCGTGAGGCGCTGCAGGTCGGTCGAGCCGGCGTCGTCGATCGCCGGGGGAGCGGGCCAGGGCTGACCCGGCCGGCGCACGAGCAGCGCGCCGCCGGACCCCGCGGCGTGACCGGCGACCCGTCCGGTCTGGAAGGGCCGTGCCGGGCTCCCGCCCGTGCTCGCCAGAGCCCGGCCCGGTGAGGACTCCGGGATGTCCACCGCGTCGGCGCAGCCGATGACGTCGTCGCTGTCGACCCGATCACGCACGCGCAGGGCGATGCGCAGGTTGACATTGGCCTTGATGTCCGCGGAGACGATGCCGCCCGGGCGCTGGGTGGCGAGCACGAGGTGGACGCCGAGCGAGCGGCCGACCGCGGCGATGCGCATGAGGTGGGCGAGGGCGTCGGGCTGCTCCTCGGCGAGCATGCGGAACTCGTCGATGACGATCATCAGCCGGGGCAGCGGCTCTCCCCGGTGGTCGTCGATGTCCTTGGCCCCCGAGGCGGCGAGGACGTGCTCGCGCCGGGTCAGCTCGGCGTCCAGGCTCGTCAGGGCCCGCTCGGCCGCGGCCGGGTCGAGGTCGGTGAGCATGCCGACGGTGTGCGGCAGCCGCGCGCACTCGGCGAACGCGGCGCCGCCCTTGTAGTCGACGAGCACGAAGGTGATCTCGCGGGGTGACAGGTGCGCGGCGAGCGAGGCCACCCAGCTCTGGAGGAACTCCGACTTGCCGGACCCCGTCGTCCCCGCGACGAGGGCGTGCGGTCCGTCGCGGCGCAGGTCGATGCGGAAGGCTCCCTCACCGGCTGCGCCGACGACGACGTCGAGGGCAGCGGGACGCTGCGCGCCGGCTTCTCGCCAACGCTCCCGCGTCAGGGTCTCCTCGTCGGGGGAGAGGTCGAGCAGGTCGACGAGCCGTGCGGCCGAGGGCAGGCTGCCTCCCTTCGCGTCCGGTGTCGCGTCCCTCAGGGGAGCGAGTGCCGAGGCGATGCGTCGCCCCCAGGCCTCGCCCGTCCCGTCGAGGACGCCGCGGGCCGCCTGCTCACCGGCGAGCAGCAGCCGCAGGTCGTCGCCGTCGAGGGTCGCCACGGCTCGGGCCTCGTGCGGCAGCTCGGCCGGGCTGTCGGCGAGGGCGACGACGAGGACGCGCTGCGGACCCCCTTCGCTCATGATCGTGCGCAGTCCCGGGTCGGCCCGCCAGGTGCCGACCCCGTCCACGATGACGACGTGGGTGACCGGCAGAGGCTCGCCCTCCCGGCGGCGCTCGAGCGAGCTGGCGGCGCGTTCGGTGGTGAGGCGGGCGAGCCCGGCGAGCAGGGCAGCGCCGCTCTCGGGGGTGGTGGCGACACGAGCGGAGTCCGGCAGGTCGTCGTGGGCGCGCAGGTGGACCAGGCCGGCGAAGGGGGCCCACCACCCGTCGTCGTCGGCGACCAGGCTCACCCGCACGTCATGGTGGGAGTGGAGCACGACGAGCTGGCCGAGCAGGTGTCGCACGAGGCGATCGCGCGACCACTGCGGACCGGCGATGCCCAGGACCCCTGCCTGTGCGAGGTCGACCGTGAGCGGCACGTCGTCGAGGACGGGGTGACCGCGCGTCCCCGGGCCGTGCTCGACTTCCAGCCTGGCGGGCTGCGCGCCCAGGCCGAGACGCAGGCTGAGGTGCTCGTCGTGCTGGGTCCGTCTCTCCCAGAGGCGGGTCGACTCGCCTCTGGCAGCGTCGAGCAGCGCCGCGGGGTCCGGTGCGACCCGCAGCCGCTCACGTCGCTCGGCGGCCAGCGACGCGGTGAGCCGGGTGCTGGTCCGGGCCCGCTCGCGAACCCATTCGGCGTGGGCTTCACGGTGCTCGCGTCGCGAGCTCGTGCGGTCCGACAGCGTCGAGCCGAGGACCATCACGGGGGACAGGAGGCCGAGGAGCAGCATCCGGGGTCCGAAGAAGAAGGCGAGCACGCCCGCGAAGGGCAGCGGCAGGAGCACCATGACCCACGGGATGCGACGGCGCGTGGGGGCCGTGGGCTCCGGGGGTACGCGGATGGTCACGGGCGCAGCGGTGCGGGGCAGGTGGGGGGTGGGGTTGACCCCGAGGGTGGCCTCGCCGGTCGGGGTGCGTCGGGCGGGGCGCGGGCGGCGGGCCTCGATGGTGAAGCTGCTGTGCCCGGCCGTGAGATGGCAG
Organism: Janibacter sp. Soil728; assembly: GCF_001428305.1. Taxonomy (GTDB): domain Bacteria; phylum Actinomycetota; class Actinomycetes; order Actinomycetales; family Dermatophilaceae; genus Janibacter. The sequence continues at coordinate 401,088 of NZ_LMRZ01000004.1, forward strand.
CCGGACCGCACGCGCACGCCCTCGGGCGGGACCGGCGTGCCGTCCAGCCGGGTGCCGTTGGTCGTGCCGAGGTCGCGCAGGTGCACGCCGTCACGATCGACGGTCAGCTCGAGGTGCTCGCGGGAGAGGGCGTCATCTGCCAGTCGCAGCGTGGCGGCGTCGCCACGGCCGATGGTGTGCTGGCCGGGGGTGAGGTCGTGCGTCCGACCGGCGTCGGGTCCGCACGTCGTCACCAGACGAAGGGTGGCCCGCCTCGACTCTCTCGCAAGGGGGCCGGCGTCACCGAGGACGAGTGCGACTCCGTCGAGCAGGGGCGGCAGACCGACGGGTGCATCCTGGGTGAGGCGGTCCTCGCCGACGTGCACGGACGTGCCCGCATGGCCGACTGCGTGCAGCAGGTCACCGAGCGTGTGGTGCTCCTCGGCGCGGACGTCGATGGTCTCGGTGCCCCCGCCGCGGGTGTCGATGAGGGTCATCCGCAGCTGCATGTGGGCACGGTAGGACGATCGGCGTCATCGACGTCGGGAGTTGTCCACAGGCCCGTCAGGGATCAGTCGTCGAAGCCCCGCGCAGCGAGCGCGTCACCCATGGCATCGGCCCGCCTCAGTGCGCCCACGATGAGCGGGACGGCGAAGGCCCGGGGACTCGCGCCGAGCCCCCGGGCGTGCTGCGCCTCGCGCACGCGGCGTCCCAGGTCGATGATCAGCGGCACGGCGCGGATCGCCAGCTGGAGCATCAGCCCGACGCGCTCCGGGTTGACCCCGACCCGACGCAGCGGGCCGCACACGCGGACGACGACGTCGACGAGGTCGCTGGTGCGGGTCGTCAGCGTCACGAGGTTGGCGAGCAGCACGAGGGCGACGAGGACCCCGACGATGACGAAGGCCCGCTCCCAGCCCGCCACGACGGTCTGGAAGATCCCGAGCGGCACCATGACGATGAGCAGTGGTCGCAGCATCTGCAGGAGCACGCGCACCGGCATCCGCGCGAGGGCGTAGCCGGCGAGCACGAGGACCAGGCCGGCCGCGGTCACCTCGGGCGATCGGACGAAGGGAGAGACCAGCCCGGTGAGCAGCAGGCCGGCGAGCTTGGCTCCTGCGGGCACTCGGTGCAGGACGGAGCGCCCTTCGCGGTAGAGCCCGATCACCGGTCGCGGTCCATGAGGTCGAGGTAGTGGGCGACGGAGTCTGCCGGGGTGCCGTCGTGGACGAGCCGGCTGTCGTCGAAGACGAGCACCCGGTCGAAGTCGGTGAGCAGGTCGAGGTGGTGCGTCACGAGGACGACCTGCTGGGGGAGGGCCCGGACGGCATCGGCGACGCGGCGGGCGTTGCGGATGTCGAGCAGCGTCGTCGGCTCGTCCATGACGAGCAGGTCCGGCTCGGTGACGAGCACTGCGGTCAGCGCGAGCAGCTGCTTCTGCCCACCGCTCAGCAGGTGTGCCGGGTGGGCGCCGCGGCCGTCGAGCCCCTGGGCCGCCAGGGCGGCGTCGACGCGGGCTGCGATCTCGGCCTTGGTCAGCCCGCGGCGCCGCAGGGAGAAGGCGACGTCCTCCGCGACCGTCGGCATGACGATCTGAGCATCGGGGTCGGTGAAGCAGAAGCCGACCCGTTTGCGGACCTCGCGTCCCTGCCCGGCCGTGTCGATCCCGTCGAGGGTGACCGCGCCGTGCTCGGGGACGACGAGCCCGTTGAGCATCCGGGCGAAGGTCGACTTGCCGGACCCGTTGGCCCCGATGACCCCGATCCGAGGCTCCTCGAGGCGGACCGTGAGATCGCGCAGCACCGGTGTGCCACCGTCGAACCCGTGTGTGACGTCCCTGACGTCGATCAGCATGCCTGCACCACCATCGCGACGCCCTGACCGCCGCCGGCGGCGATGGCGGCGAGGCCGATCCGGCCCCCTTCGCGCTGGGTGACGAGCTGGTGGAAGAGCCGCACGGCGAGCACGGCCCCGGACGCACCCCAGGGGTGACCGAGCGCGAGCGCTCCGCCGTCCGCACACACGCGAAGCGGGTCCAGCCCCAGCTCGTCGCAGCACGCGAGGATCTGCCCGGCGAAGGCTTCGTTGAGCTCGATGACGTCGATCTCGTCCAGGCCGACACCGGCGCGTTCGAGCGCGAGCCGGGTGGCGGGGACCAGGCCTCGACCGGGCCGGTCGGGCTGCACCCCGGCTGTGGCGGTACTGAGGATGCGCAGCCCGGGGACCCCGAGACGGGCGTGTGTCGTCTCGTCGACGATCGCCACGGCAGCGGCCCCGTCGCTGATGCCGCAGGAGTTGCCGGCGGTCACCGACCCGTTGTCGCGGAAGGCGGGTCGCAACCTCGCCAGCTTGTCGACGGTGAGCGCGGGCTTCGGACGGTCGTCGCGTGCCACCCCGTCCACGGTGACGATCTCGTCGTCGAAGCAACCCGCGTCGCGAGCCGCCACGGCACGAGCGTGCGAGCGTGCGGCGTACTCGTCCTGGCGTTCCCGGGTCACGCCGGCCTCCAGGGCCAGCAGGTCGTTGGCGAGGCCCATCTCCGGGTCGTCCCACCCTGCAGGGGCGAAGGGAGCGCGCTCGTATCGCTCGGGGTCGGCGCCGTCGACGGGTGGCCAGTGCCGCCACGGAGCGGTGCTCACCGACTCGACCCCACCGGCGAGCGCGGCTCGCGCGCCGCCGCGCACGAGCTGCGCCGCGACGTCGATGGCGGCCAGCCCGCTCGCGCACTGCCGGTCGACCGTCAGGGCCGGCACGGTCACAGGTAGCCCACCGGCCAGCGCTGCGGAGCGCGCGACGTCGCCCCCTGGGCCCATGCAGTTGCCCAGGACGACGTCTGAGATCTCTTGTGCGGCAAGGCCGGAGCGCTCAAGAGTGGCCGCGAGGACGGGGCCGGCGAGGCGGTCGGCGGTCAGGCTCGACAGGGAGCGACCGGCCGTGCCGATGGGGGAGCGGGTCGCGGCGATGATGACGGGGTCGGTCATCGGGACGCCTCGAGGGCCACGCGCACGGCCGCCCGGTCGACCTTGTCGTTGGCGGTCATGGGCAGCGGGTCGAGGTGCAGCCAGCGGCGTGGACGCTGCGCGGGGGTGAGCTGCTCACGGGCGAGGGCGGTCAGGCGGGGCACGTCGCCAGCATCGGTCACCGCGGCAGCGACCACCTCACCGAGGTCGGGGTGCGGCAGTCCGACGACGACGACGTCGCCGGTGGCGAGGGGGCGCAGCACGTGCTCGATGTCAGCGACCCTGACGGTCTCGCCCGCGGTCGTGATGCCGCCGGCGCGACCGTGGACGAGGACCCGGCCGTCGACGACCTCGCCGCGATCGCCGACGCTGGCCCAGCCCCCTTCGGCCTGCAGCTCGTGTTCCGGCTCGAGGTAGCCGTCGCTGACGAAGGGGGAGCGCACCCACAGCTGCTCGTCGCGAGCCTCGACGTCGACGCCGGGGAAGGGGCGCAGCGCGCCAGCGTGCTCCCCCCACGCGACGAGGGAGAGCTCGGCGGCTCCGTAGTAGTGGTGCAACCGCCCGCCGGCGGCACGTACCCGAGCAGCCTCCGCGGCGTCGATCCGGTCGCCCGCCACGACGAGCTCACGGCCGCTGAGGTCGGTGTCGTCGGCGAGGAGGCGGCGCAGGGCGGTCGGGGTGAGGTGGGCGTGCGTGGCGTCGGCGACGCGGGCGACGAGTGTCGCGCCGACGGCGTGCGCGTGGACTGCGGCGAAGAGGTTCATCGTCGCGGTCACCGGTCCGGGGACCCAGACGCGGCTGTCGCGGGTGGTGCCGGTCAGGTCGCTGACGGCGGCGAAGGAGTCGGTCCACGAGGCGGTCGTGCGCACGATCGTGCGTGGGCGGCCGGAGGTGCCGGAGGTGGGCAGGGCGACGCGCAGCCCCCTGTGCTGCGCGTCGCCGAAGGCGGCGACCGGGTCATCGGTGGCGAGCACCTCGACGACCTCGGCCACGGGGGCCTCAGACGAGGGCATCTGCACGCTCCGCGCGGCGTGAGCGGATCAGGCCGGGGTAGGCCGCGTGCACCCCCTTGGCGACGAAGGCGCAGATGACGGCCTTGATGACGTCGCCGGGCATGAAGGGGGCGGCCGCGACGAGTGCTGCGCCGACGCCGAGGTCGAGGCGCACCATCATGCCGAGGACGCCGAGCAGGTTGAGCAGGAGGACACCGCCGAGGATGTTGATGCCGATGCCGGCAGCGACGCGGTAGGGGGTGCCCATGGCATTGGTCATGACGCCGACGCCGAAGGCCGCGATCGGATAGCCGATCAGGTAGCCGACGCTCGGCCCGGCGAAGACCCCGAGACCGCCGCGCCCGCCGGCGAGGAGCGGCAGGCCCAGCGCGACGAGCGCGAGGAAGAGCAGGACGGCCAGGCCGCCACGGCGACCCCCGAGGATGGCGCCGGCGAGCATGACACCCAGCGACTGCGCGGTGATCGGGACGGCATTGCCGAAGGGGGCGACCGCGGGGATGAGGCCGAGGACGGCGATGATGCCGGCGAAGGTGGCGATCTGGGCCAGGTCGCGGCCGGTGTGGCGCTGCGGGGACACGGGGTGCCTTCCGGTCGAGGGAACCCCGATCATGGCATGGTTCGAGTCGTCAGCAGAACACCGTTCAGGTGACATTGTCCACAGGTCCGAAGAATCTCGAGATGCGAAGCGCGCGTAAATGGCTAGCGTTTCTGCTCTGTGGACGGGGGAGGACCGTCCACGTCACCGCCACGCAGTACGAAGGGGGGCACCTTGGACGCCGTCGAGACCGTCGAGACCGAGGTCCGCGAGCTCATCCGACGCTCGGGCCTGGACCCGGTCCGCGAGACCGCGGAGGTCGCCGACCTCGTGCGTGCTGCCGTCACCGACTACGACGAGCGCGCCACCCAGGGCGGGCTGCCGCTGCTCGGCAACTTCGAGGCAGCGGTCAAGTCGGTCCTCGACACGGTCGCCGGCTTCGGGCCCCTGCAGCGCTACTTCGACGACCCCTTCGTCGAGGAGATCTGGATCAACAGCCCCAGCCGGGTCTTCGTCGCCCGCAATGGCGTGTCGGAGCTGACGAGCACGGTGCTCACGGCCGACGAGGTCCGCGACCTCGTCGAGAAGATGCTCAAGTCGTCCGGCCGACGGATCGACCTGTCGTCGCCCTTCGTCGACGCGACATTGCCCGACGGCAGTCGGCTGCACGTCGTCATCCCGGACATCACCCGGGAGCACTGGGCGGTCAACGTCCGCAAGTTCGTCGTCAAGGCCGACCACCTCGACGATCTCGTGCGGCTCGGCACGCTCACCAAGGAGGCCGCAGTCTTCCTGCAGGCCGCGGTGGCGGCAGGTCTCAACGTGCTCGTGGCGGGAGGCACGCAGGCCGGCAAGACGACCCTGCTCAACTGCCTCTCCGCGGCCATCCCGGCGAGGGAGCGGATCGTGACGTGCGAGGAGGTCTTCGAGCTGAAGATCCCGATGCGCGATGTGGTCTCCATGCAGTGCCGGCAGTCCAACCTCGAGGGCATGGGCGAGATTCCGCTGCGCCGGCTCGTCAAGGAGGCGCTGCGCATGCGCCCGTCGCGCATCATCGTCGGCGAGGTGCGCCAGGCCGAGAGCCTCGACCTGCTCATCGCCCTCAACTCCGGACTGCCGGGGATGTGCACGATCCACGCCAACTCGGCTCGCGAGGCCGTCACCAAGATGTGCACCCTCCCACTGCTGGCCGGCGAGAACGTGGGGTCGCGCTTCGTGGTGCCCACCGTCGCCGGGTCGATCGACCTGGTCGTCCACGCGGCGCTCGAAGCCGATGGCATGCGCCGCGTCCGCGAGATCGTGGCGCTGCCAGGGCGGATCGAGAACGACGTCGTCGAGATCAGTGACATCTTCACCACGCGAGAGGGCCGGCTCGTGCGGGCCGACGGCTACCCGCCCCACCGGGACCGCTTCGCTCGCGCCGGATATGACGTGACCGCGCTGCTCGGTGGCGGTCCCTCGTGACCGGGGTGCTGGTCGGGGCACTGCTGGGTGTCGGGCTCTTCCTCATCTGGTGGTCCATGTGGCCCCACGACGAGGAGCGGGTCGCCACGCACCGCGACCACAAGGTCATCCGGCGCCTCCGCGACGATCTCGCGCAGGCCGGTTACCGGGGGATCGGTCCCGCGGGCCTGCTCACAGCGTGCGCGATCGCCTTCGTGCTGATCTTCGTCACCGGCGTCGCGCTGACGCGCGTCCCAGCCATTGCCCTGTGCTTCGCGGTCATGGCGGGGTGGGCTCCGGTCGCCGTCGTCAGCATGCGGGCAAGGGCGCGGCGCGCACACCTGAGGGACCTGTGGCCCGATGCCGTGGACAACGTCACCTCGGCCGTGCGGGCCGGACTGGCTCTGCCAGAGGCCTTGTCCCAGCTGTCGGTCCGTGGTCCGGAGGAGCTGCGTCCTCCATTCGCCGAGTTCGCGAGCGACTACCGCACGACGGGCCGCTTCAACGACTGCCTCGACCGGCTCAAGATCCGCTTGGCCGACCCCGTCGGGGACCGGCTCGTCGAGTCTCTGCGCATCGCCCGCGAGGTGGGTGGCTCGGACCTGGGCTCGCTGCTGCGGACCCTGTCGACCTTCCTCCGCGAGGACGCTCGCACCCGCAGCGAGCTGGAGACACGGCAGTCGTGGACCGTCAATGCAGCCCGCCTGGCCGTGGCGGCGCCGTGGCTCGTCCTCGCGATGCTCTCCACGAGACCAGAGTCTGTTCAGGCGTACAACACCTCGACGGGCGCGCTCGTCCTCGCCGTCGGTGCGGCAGCGACCTTCGTGGCCTACCGGGTCATGGTCCGCATCGGGCGTCTCCCTGAAGAAGAGCGGGTGCTGCGATGACAGATCTCGTGCACTCCGTCGGTCTGGGGCGCAGTGGTGCACTGCTCGGCCTGCTCCTCGCCCTCGGTCTGGCGCTGATCCACCAAGGCTTGCCCCGGCACCGCCGCGCCACCCTGGACGACCGCCTCGCGCCATACCTGCGTGACACCCCCAGGCCCTCGCGGTTGCTGGCCATCGAGGACGTCACCCTCATCGCCGTCATCCCGACCGTGCTGCGGCCCCTGGTCACCGACCTGGCCCGTCGGGTCGAGTCGATCCTGGGTGGCACCGCTTCCGTGCGTCGCCGTCTGCTGCGCTCCGGCAGGACGCCGGACACCGACCACTTCCGGGCCGAGCAGGTCGTGTACGGCTTCGCGGGCGCAGTCCTCGGAGGTGTCCTCGGCGTCGTCTACGTGACGGGGCAGGGGCGCTCGCCGATCTTCTTGCTCGTGCTCGTCCTGCTCGGTTTCGCCATCGGGGTCGTCGTTCGCGACAGCCTGCTCAGCCGTGAGGCAAACCGCCGCGAGGCCCGGATGCTCGCCGAGTTCCCCACAGTGGCAGAGCTGCTCGCGCTCGCCGTCGGTGCAGGGGAGGGCGCGGCAGGTGCCCTCGAGCGTGTTGTCCGCCTCTCTGACGGTGAGCTGTCCGACGAGCTCGGGCGCTGCCTCGCCGACGCCCGAGCCGGTGCGAGCCTGCCGTCAGCGCTGCAGGGTCTGGCCGACCGCACCGGGCTCACCTCGCTCGCGCGGTTCGTCGACGGCATCGTCGTCGCGGTCGAGCGCGGCACCCCTCTGTCCGAGGTATTGCGTGCCCAGGCGCAGGACGTCCGTGAGCAAGGACGCCGGCTGATCATGGAGGCCGGTGGCAAGAAGGAGATCGCGATGATGGTGCCGGTGGTCTTCGGCGTCCTCCCGGTCACGATCCTCTTCGCGCTCTTCCCGGGCCTCGGCTTCTTCCAGTTCCAGATGTGACCAGACAGCACCACGCCACCAAGGAGATTCGCATGACTGACCCACTCATCAAGGCCCATGTCCGCCTGACCGCTACCATCCGTCGCGCGACGGCCCGACTCGACGACGAGACCGGTGACGTCCCCGGCTGGGTCCTCATCACCCTCATGACCGCGGCCCTCGTGACCGGTATCTGGGCGATTGCGGGCGAGCAGCTGAAGACCATGTTCGAGAGCGCCCTCAACGGCGTCACCGGACCCGACCAGGTCCACGATTGATCGGTGCCCCGCGTCTGGACGATGACCGCGGATCGGCGGTCGTCGACTTCACCCTGACCTCGACGCTGCTCCTCTTCATCTTCCTCGCGGTCTTCCAGCTGGGGCTCACCCTGCACGTGCGCAACACGTTGATCTCGTGCGCGAGCGAGGGCGCGAGATACGGCGCCCGCGAGGGTTCGTCGGCTCAGCAGGGGGAGGACCGCACGAGGGATCTGATCGGCCGGTCGCTGTCGCCACGGTACGCACGCAGCGTGACCTCGAGTACCGCGTCGACGAGCTCTGGCGTGGAGGTGCTCGTCATCGACGTCTCGGCCCCGGTACCCGTGGTCGGGCTCTTCGGGCCCGGTGGAGGACTCGACGTCTCGGGCCGCGCCTTCCTGGAGTCCCAGTGAGTGGCCCGCTCCCGTCCGCCCGTGACCGCCTGGCTGACGAAGGGGGGACTGCCGTCATCGAGTTCGTCTGGCTGGCGGTTCTGCTGCTCGTCCCGCTCATCTATCTGGTCCTGTGCCTCGCCCGTCTGCAGGCGGGGTCCTATGCCGTGACCCAGGCTGCGCGCGAGTCGGCACGTGCCTTCGTCACCGCATCCGACGACGCTTCGGCAGACGCCCGTTCCCATGCCGCAGCCGACATCGCCTTCGAGGACCAGGGCTTCGCCGGTGGCGGGTCGCTCACGGTGAGCTGCTCCGCGACGCCGTGCTTGTCACCGGGGGAGTCGGTGACGACGCGGGCAGCGGTGAGCGTCCCCCTTCCGCTCGTCCCGGCATTCTTGGGCGACTCGGTGCCCTTGCAGATCCCGGTCTCCGCGACTCAGGTGGCTCCCGTGCCGCGGTACGAGGTCCGATGACCTCCCTTCGACATGCCGTGCGCACGCGGTGGCGTGACGACCGCGGGCAGCTGAGCGTCCTCGTCCTCGGGCTGACCGTCATCGCGATGACCCTGATCATCGGAGGGTTGGCGGTCACCTCCGTGCAGATCTCTCGCATGCGGCTGCTCGACGTGGCCGACTCCGCCGCGCTCGGAGCCACCGATGACGGTGCCGAGAGGATCTATGACGAAGGGGTGGGGGCCGACCTTCCGCTCGACGACACCACTGTCCGCGAGAGCGCAGCGACCCACCTGTCCGAGAGGTCACGTCCCCACGGGCTGGAGAGCTGGGCGGTCGCGCCGGGAACCGGCAGCCCTGACGGACGCACCGCCGTCGTGGTGTTGACGGGGGAGGCGGACCTGCCCCTCATCGGCGGTCTGCTGCAGTCGATGGGTGGGTCGGTCACGGTGACTGTCGAGTCGAGGGCCCGGGCTGGCGTCGTCTCCGACCAGGAGTGAGCAGCGACGGTCGGCTGGGGGCGTCCCTCCGCCTCGCGCGGTCGTCGCAACCCAACCTCGAGCCTGCTGCGCTCCCACGTGACAGTCCGAGGTGACACGATGACGGCGCGGGGAGACCGCACCATTCGTTCGGGAGAGGCACGCGCGTGGAGCAGGAGCTGTCTGGGGATAAGTCCCTGACGCATGGGGCCGACGAGGATGAGTCCACCGAAGCCGGGTCGACCTCCGGCCCGACGGTCGAGTCCGAGATCACGGACGAGCCGAGCGGCACCGATTCAGCAGCAGCTGAGCCAGCTGCCACCGACCGCGGGGACACCGACGAGGTCGTCCACACCAGCGACGGCGAGGTCATCCCCGAGCACGTGGCGGCGTCCGACGCCGAGACGATCCCGGTGAGCGAGCTGCGCACACCCGAGCGAGAGCACGAGCACGACGAGCTCCCGATCAAGGCGAGGGTCTCGCTGCCCCCGACCCTCACCCTTCTCCTCGGCCTGGCTGCCACCGTCATCGCGATCGCCGGTCTCAAGCAGGTTGCCGGCATCGTCGCCCCGACCTTCCTCGCTGCAACGCTGATCATCGCCGTCTACCCGATCTACAAGACGCTGCGCCGTTTCCTCGGGGGAGCGATCGCCGGGCTGCTGCTCATCGTGATCCTCTACGGGATCCTCGCGGCACTGGGCGCCTCGATCGGCATCGCCGCCAGCAAGTTCGCCTCCGAGCTCGCCCGGCCCGAGTACACGAGCACCTTCACCGGCATCGTCTCCGACGGTCGCGACTTCCTGACCTCCAAGGGGATCGAGGCCCAGGAGATCGACGACGCGATCGCCAACTTCGACCTGCGCAACCTCACCGGCCTCGCGAGCTCGCTGGCCAACACGGTCACCGGACTGACCACGACCATGCTCTTCCTGCTGACGGTGATGATCTTCCTCGTCATGGACGCCGGTGGGTTCGCTCGGCGCCTCGCGGCGATCCACCGGCACAAGCCGGATGTCGCCGATGCGCTCGTCGACTTCGGCTACCGGGTGCGCAAGTACTGGATCGTCTCGACGGTCTTCGGTGTCATCGTCGCCGTCATCGACTACCTGGCGCTGATGTGGCTCGGCGTGCCGCTCGCGATGACCTTCGGCCTCTTGTCCTTCGTGACCAACTACATCCCCAACATCGGCTTCGTCCTCGGCCTGATACCGCCGGCCTTCATCGCGCTGCTCTCCGGAGGGGTGTCGACGATGGTGTGGGTCATCGTCGTGTACTCCGTCGCCAACTTCCTCATCCAGACGATCCTGCAGCCGAAGTTCACGGGGGACGCGGTCGGCATCAACGGCAGCACCGCCTTCTTGTCGCTCGTGTTCTGGGCCTACGTCTTCGGCGCGCTCGGTGCCCTGCTCGCGATCCCCTTCACGCTCCTCTTCAAGAGCCTGCTCATCGATCGGGACCCCAGCGCTCGGTGGGTCAACCAGTTCATCGCCAGCTCCCCGGAGGAGGGGACGAGCGCGCAGCCCCTGTGACTTCGGGGTGTCGTGGGCGCCTGAGTATGGACTGCTCAGCCCGGCGCGCAGGTCACGTCGTCGACGACGTCATTCGGTGTCGTGAACCGTCATGTCGCCCCGCGTGAGGTTGGTCGTCTCACCGGATGACCCCTGGCCATGGTCACGGACAACCACGGGACATCGGGCAGGTTGCGGGACCCGCGAACGTGCCCGATGGCCGTGAGCGCGGGTGGTGGCCGCGGACAGCGCCTGCCGTAAGGTGCCTGCTGTGGCTGTCGACTTCGAGTTCGAGATCAAGAACCTCCGCACGACCATGGGCTCGGTGCGTGAGGTCACGGACGTCCCTGCCCTCGAGGTGCAGATCACGGATCTGGAGGAGCAGGCCGCCGCTCCCGACCTGTGGGATGACCCGGACAAGGCTCAGGGCGTGACCTCGGCGCTGTCCCGGGCCAACCACGAGCTCGAGCGAATCAACACCATGGACGCGCGGATCGACGATCTCGAGGCCCTCGTCGAGCTCGGCCAGGAAGAGCACGACGCCGAGACGCTCACCGAGGCCGAGGACGAGCTGGCCAAGATCGCCAAGGCGGTCGGCCTGCTCGAGGTCCGGACGCTGCTGTCGGGGGAGTACGACGAGCGCGAGGCCGTCGTCTCCATTCGCTCCGGCGCCGGTGGCGTCGATGCCGCGGACTTCGCCGAGATGCTCATGCGCATGTACCTGCGCTGGGCCGAGCGCCACGGTTACCCGACCAAGGTCATGGACACCTCCTACGCGGAGGAGGCGGGGCTGAAGTCCGCCACCTTCGAGGTCAACGTCCCGTACGCCTATGGCAACCTCTCGGTCGAAGCCGGGACCCACCGTCTCGTGCGCATCTCGCCCTTCGACAACCAGGGCCGCCGCCAGACCTCCTTCGCTGCCGTCGAGGTCATCCCGCTCATCGAGAGCACCGATTCCATCGACATCCCGGACAACGAGTTGAAGATCGACGTCTTCCGTTCCTCGGGCCCGGGCGGCCAGTCGGTCAACACCACCGACTCCGCCGTGCGCATGACGCACATCCCGACCGGCATCGTCGTGTCGATGCAGAACGAGAAGTCGCAGATCCAGAACCGGGCCGCGGCCCTGCGCGTCATGCAGTCACGACTGCTCCTGGCCAAGAAGGCCGAGGAGGCCGCCGAGCGCAAAGAGCTCGCCGGTGACGTCAAGGCGAGCTGGGGCGACCAGATGCGCTCCTACGTGCTGAACCCCTACCAGATGGTCAAGGACCTGCGCACCGAGCACGAGACCGGCAACCCCTCCGGCGTCTTCGATGGTGAGATCGACGCCTTCATCGAGGCTGGTATCCGCTGGCGCATCGAGCAGGCCAAGTCCGACGACTGATCCTCGGGGGAATCGTTCGATGGGTGGGGAACCCGGCTCGTCGGACGTTGCCGTCGCACGCTCGAAGGTGATCACGCGGAAAGAACTGCGTGACTGGTTCTGGCCTCTGAATGCGGCGCAGCCCCCGGACGAGCATCAATACTTACCGTTTCGGAGAGTATGGGCCTGTCGATGATGGGATACTCGACTCGCAATGACAGGCCACGTTGGTTAACGTCGCCTCGTCGAGGCAGGACGAGCAGGGGGAGCACCAACAGATGACCGCAGGACCGCAGACCGAGGTGCCCGCGCATCCGGCTGTCCCGCCCGCGCCCGAGCAGGTCGGGGCCGTCAAGCCTCGTCGCAACGTGCGCCTGGTGCTTCTCGGAGTGGCTTTGGCCGTTGTTTTCGCGCTCCTTGCCGTCTGGGCCGTGAACCGCGCCGGGGAGGCTCGCAGCGTCGTTGTCGTCAGCAAGGACATCCGCGCTGGGGACCAGATCGCCTCCTCCGACCTGGCCACGACCCAGCTGCGTGGTGGTGAAGACGTGGAGACGGTGCCGTCCTCCAAGCTCAACTCTCTCGTCGGCAAGCGCGCAGAGCAGGCCATGCCGGCCGGGACGCTTGTCACCGAGTCCGACTTCGAAAACCGCATCACCCCCCGGTCGGGAGATGCCATCGTCCCCATCGCCGTCACCTCCGGTCAGTTCCCGGCCAGCGGTCTGCAGCGCGGCGACGTGGTCCGTGTGGTCGTGACCGGTGGCGGTCAGAACATCGAGGGCCTCGAGCCCGGGACATCCTTCAGCGGGGTCGTCCTCGCCCTGGGGACGCCCGACGACAAGGGAGGCATGACGGTCGACGTCTCCATCTCATCGGCCGACGCCCCGTCCGCGGCGGCAGCTGCCGGTACCGGCCGGATCGCCATCATCAATGTCGCACCGGGCGGCACGGGTCAGGAAGGCTGACTCGTGGCCCTGCACATCCTCACCTCCCTCAGCGGGTCACCGGGCGTCACCTCGACTGCCATGACCTGGGCCCAGGTCAGCGACCGGCCGACCCTGCTCGTCGAGGCCGACCCGGCGGGCGGCTCGCCGATGCTGTGCATCGGATGGGGCGGGTCGCACCCGCACAACAGGTCGATCCTCGACCTGGCCGCTCATCCACCCGGCGAGTACGTCGAGAGGATCTGGGAACTCGCGATCCCGCTGCCCGGGCGCGAGCGTAAGGCCTGGCTGGTGCCCACCGTGGGCACGACCGCGCAGATGCGGTCCCTGATGAGCGTCTTCGGTCCGCTGGGCGAGGCGCTCGCGCGCATCAGCCGCGACAGCCATGTCGATGTCCTCGTGGACCTCGGCCGGCTCGGCGCAGCAGGCGCATCCACGCAGCTGTGGGCGCACGCCGACACCGTCCTGCTCTTCACCGACAGCACGCTGCAGGCGCTCAACACCCTCGCCGTCGGTGCCCCGTCGCTCGTGGACGAGCTCGATGGCATCGGAGCGCGGCACCGGCTCGCGGTCGTCCCCGTCCTCGGCGACGAGAAGGGAGCCTCCAACCGTCCGTACGGGATGCGCGAGATCAGCGGCATCACCGGCGGAGTCACCGTCCTGCCCGGTGTCGCACGCGATACCAAGGCCGCAGGGTCGCGCACCTGGGGCAAGCGAGGTCGGTACCCGGTCAGCGTCAAGCGGCTCATCGCCAGCGTTGACCAGCACGCTCGCGCGGCCAATGACGTCATGGGCGTCGGGGGAGCCACCGCATGAGCCCCAAGTCGACGCCTGATCCGACCCAACCAACGGACCTGCCGATCTTCGCCCAGCGTCCGGCGCCCCCTTCGCGGGCACTCGGAGGGGCCGCTCCCTTCGCCCAGCGTCAAGGGGCCATGCCTCCGCCCCCACCGCCTGCCTCCTACGGCTCGACGCCGCAGACGCCCGGCGCCCACGCGGCACCCGAGTCCACAGCTCCGCGCTCGACGCTGCGAGCGAACCAGCCACCGGCGCCAGCAGGCGAAGTCGCCCACGCCGACAACGAGGACCGGGGTCCGGTCGGCAGTCGTCAGTACCAGATCCGCGAGGCGCTCGACCGGCTCAAGCGAGTGGACTGGGCAGCGGTCCAGCACCTGCGCAGCCAGGTCAGCGCTGCGCTGACCCTCGTGTCGGAGGACACCGTCCTCGATGAGTCGCGCCACCGCACGACAGTCACTCGGATGACCATGCAGGCCATCGACGACTGGTCCCAGGACCGCATCGCACGCGGCGAGGGTGTGGTCTCCCTCGACGCCCAGGCGGCGCTGCGCGAGGCAGTGCTCGACTCGATGTTCGGGGCAGGGCGGCTGCAGCCGCTCCTCGACCTCCCGGGGATCGAGAACATCGAGATCGAGGGCCACGACGGAGTCACCCTCGAGTTCAGCGATGGCTCCCTCGAGGCGGGTCCGCCTGTCGCCGACAGCGACGCCGACCTCATCACCGAGATCCAGCACATCGCGCGCACGTCAGCCACGGGCGAGCAGCAGTTCTCCATGGTCCGTCCGTGGCTGCGCCTCGCGCTGCCCGACGGCTCGCGCATGGCGGCCGAGGCGTGGCTGTCGCACCGCCCCTCCATCACGATCCGCAAGCACCCCTACATCGACACCGACCTGGCCCAGATGAAGGAGCTCGGGGCGATCGACGACTCCCTGCAAGCCTTCCTCTCCGCCGCGATCCGCGCCGGCAAGAACGTCATGGTGTCCGGGGACGCCGGATCGGGCAAGACCACCCTCGTGCGTGCCCTGCTCAACGAGCTCGACCCGCGTGAGCGACTGGCGACCATCGAGGCCCAGTACGAGTTGCTCATGCACCGCCTGCCCGAACGACACCACCGGGTGTGGGCGGCTGAGGCCCAAGGCGGGGGAGAAGTGGGCGCCGACGGCCGTCCCGTCGGCGAGGTGACCCTGACCAGGCTCATCGAGCTCAGTCTGCAGAAGAACGTCACTCGCATCGTCGTCGGCGAAGTGGTCGGAGAAGAGGTCATGGCGATGATGGAGGCCATGCAGGGCGGCCGCGGCTCGATCTCGACCGTGCACGCCCACTCGGCCCTCGACACCGTCGAACGCCTCGTCACCCTCATCACCCGCGCCCGGAGCAATGTCGACACCTCCTTCGGGTACCGCCTCGTCGCGCAGAACGTCGACCTCGTCGTCCACGTCGGTCTCGTCGACGAGTCGCACCTCGACGGCGGCCGCAAGTGGCGCCACGTCGACGAGGTCGTGGCCCTGGAGGTCTCCCGCGACACTCACGTGGCCCACACCCGGATCTTCTCCCCGGACGACTTCGGTCGGGCCTGCCCGACCGGTCAGCTGCCGGAGTGGATCAACGACATCGAGCGACACGGGTTCGACGCCGGTTGGCTGGACCCCGCAGCGAGCACCTGGGGCGCTCCGCCCGAGCTGCTCATCCGGCACAGGACGGCGTGATGACCGGCTTGGCGATCATTGCCGCACTCGGTCTCGCCGCGGCCCTCACTCTCATCGCCGCGGGGCTGACGACGCCACCCCGGGCTCCGACGCGTCCGCGTGCCCGCCGCAAGCAGAGCGCGACCTTCAGCCCCGTCGACCGTCGCAACCTCGCCATCGGTGGCGTGGTCGGCCTCCTGCTGGCCCTCTACGGGTGGGTCATCGCATTGATCATCTTCCCCGTCTTTGCCGTGGCTCTTCCGTGGCTGATGCGCATCGACCGAGGCACGACCCCCGAGCAGCTCGAGGCGGTCGAGGAGTGGGTCCGCTCCCTCTCGGGTGTCATCGGTGCGGGTCAGGGCATCGCCGGCGCGATCATCGCGACCCGGGTGTCATGCCCCGACCAGATCCGACCCCAGGTCGACCTGCTCATCAGCCGCATCCACGCCCGCAGGCCCCTGGCGGACGCCCTGTACGCCTTCGCCGACGACGTCGACAACCAGATCGGCGACTTCGTCGCGACGGCCCTGATCCAGGCCGCCCAGCACGAGGGTGCTGGCCTGCGTGAGGCACTCGGCGGGATCGCCGCCGACGTCACCGAGGAGGTGCGTGCTCGGCGCGACATCGAGGCCTCGCGCGCCGGTGCGCGCACTCAGGCCCGACTCATCACCGTCGTGGTCATCGGCGTGCTGGCCCTCTTCGTCTTCTTCACGCCCATCGGGGCGCAGTACCGCTCACCCAACGGTCAAGCCGGTCTGCTGATCCTGTCCTTCCTCTTCCTCGGAGCCCTGTACTGGCTCAAGCGGGTGGCGACGGTCAAGCCCCTCGCTCGCTTCCTCGTGCGTCCCGTCGTGACGGACGTACAGCGATGAGCCCGCTGGTGCTGGCCATGGCGATCTCGGCGATCGCGGGTATCGGCGTGGCACTGGTCGTTGCCGGGCTCACACCCGCGAAGCCCGACCTGAGTGCAGCGGTCGACCGGATGCGCCCCCGGACGCTACGGGAGAGCCGGGCCACGCAGGTCGTGCCGACGGACCGGACGCGGACCGAGACCATCGGAGCCTGGGCGCGGCACCGCACCGATCGGTATGCCGTCCTCAAGGCCCCGCTCGAGGACCTCGAGCTCCTGCAGGTCCCGGTCGAGGAGCACTACGGCAAGAAGGCGATCGCGGCCGGCGCCGCCCTCGTCGGCTGCACCCTGCTGCCGATGGTCCTCGGATTCGGCTTCGTCATCCCCTTCGGCATCGGTCTGGCCTTCGCGGTCTTCGCCTGGTTCGTGCCTGACCTGACGGTCCGAGACCGCGCCAAGAACAGTCGTGAGGACTTCGCCTACGCGGCGGTCTCCTACCTGCGCCTGGTCGCCATCGCTCGACGGGCCGGGCTCGGCCTCGTCGCCTCGCTCGACTCCGCCGCCCGCAAGTCGGACTCGTGGATGTTCTTGCGCATCCGCGAGGAGCTGCGTCTGGCGCGGTGGTCCGGCGAGACGTCGTGGGACGCCTTGGAGCGGTTGGCCGGACGGACCAAGGTGCCCGAGCTGAAGGAGGTCGCCGACATCATCCGTCTCGCCAACGACTCCGGAGCGAGCGTCAGCGACAACCTGCTCGCGCGCGCTGCCTCCATGCGTGATCGGCTGCTCACCCGGGAGCAGACCGCCGCCAACTCGGCCACGAGCTCGATGGGCATCCCCCTCGCGGCTCTGGCCGTCCTCTTCCTCATCGCCATGCTCATCCCCGCTGCCATGCAGCTCTCCCCAGGCTGAACCATCCGACCTTCGGCACACTAGACACCAACACATCAGGAGGAACCCGTGATTCGCTCGCTCGTCTTCATCTCCATGCTCTGCATGGCCCCCGTCCGTCACCTCGACCGCGCGCTCGAGGCGCGTGGTCAGGACCCGGAAGCCGGCCTGACCACCCTCGAGTACGTCATCCTCGGCGCTCTGGTCCTGGCTGTCGTGGTCACTGTCGCCGCCGTCATCACGGGCAACCTCGAGAGCTGGGCCAACCAGATCCCGAGCCCCTGAGAGAGCTCGCGACGGTGAATCCAGGACGACCAGCAGTGACTCGCCACCCTCGTCGGCTCCGGGCCGAGTCGGGGGCGGTGACGCTGGAGGGCGCCATCATGGCGCCGGTCGTCATCCTGGCGACGATGATCATCGTCCAGGCAGCGTGCTATTTCATGGCCAACACGACGGCCACCAACGCCGCTCAGATCTCGGCAGAGATGGCGCGGGTGCGCGGGGCGACGGACACGGACGGGGTGCAGGCCGGTCGTGACTACCTGGCCGACATCGACGCGATGTCGCAGGCGACGATCAGCGTCACCCGGTCCGGAGGCAGGGTCACTGCGACGGTGACGGCACCGGCGCCGTCCATCGTGCCGATTGTCCCGATGCCCGACGTGCGGTCCGAGATCAACGTCCCGGTGGAGCGGGTGACCCGTCAATGAGGCGTGGGGACGATGGCAGCATCACCCTCGAGATGGCCATCTGTGCACCGGTCCTCGTGGGCATGCTCGTCCTCGTGGGCATTTTCGGACGCACCGCCATGGCCAACTCGCACGTCGACGGCGCAGCCTTCAGCGCAGCGCGCGCCGCGTCGATCGAGCGCACCGGAGGTGCGGCACAGACCGCCGGTGAAGCGGCGGCGCGCGACTATCTCGACCAGCAAGGACTCTCCTGCGCCGACATCAGCGTGTCCGTCGACACGAGCGGGTTCTCCGCACCCGTGGGGACGTCGAGCCAGGTGAGCGCCGAGGTGTCCTGCCAGGTGCCGCTGTCCGATCTGGCTGCCCTCGTCCCGATGCAGGACCGGACGTACACAGGCGTGGCGGTCAGTCCCATCGACCGTTACCGAGGAAGGTGATCGCGGTGTCGCACATCTCCAGACGTCTCGCGGACGAGAGCGCCTACGTGGCCGTGTGGACCGTCGTCATCGGCAGCGCCCTCATGCTGGCCGGGGGAGTTGTCTACGACTCCGCGGACAAGGCCAACGAGGCCCGTCGCGTGACCATGGTGGCCAACGAGGCCGGCCGGGCCGCGGCCCAGGAAGTCGGTTCCGGTGTCATCGCCGGGTCCTCGGCCGATGTGGACCCAATCAGAGCGGCGCAGGCCGCTCGTGAGTACCTCGCTGCCACGGGTATCGATGGAGACGTGAGCGTCAGTGGCAACCAGGTGACGGTGACGACCTCCCAGCGGTGGGCGCCCAAGATCATGCCCGTCCTCCAGCCCGACACCCTGACCGCGACGACTGTGGTCGACCTGGAGAGGGTCGATCCGGGGACCGCGCCGTGACCCCGGCGCCTCAGCAGTCCAGCGGCCGGGTGCTGCTGCGAGGGTTTGTCGCGCTTGTGGGGATCCTGCTGATCGTCGTCGGGCTGCCCGCCGCGCTCGTGGTGCTCGGGGGCAACCCCCTTCCGGCCGAGATCCCGTCGCTGAGCGAGGTGGGGGACGCGCTCACCCGCCCTGATGACGGCACCCTGCTCATCGCCATCATCACGGTCGTCGGCTGGCTCGTGTGGGCCTCCCTCGCGCTGTCCTTCCTCGTGGAGATCCCCGCCGCCATCCGCGGTGTCCCCGCACCGCGGCTGCCCGGTCTGTCATGGCAGCAGGGGCGCGCTGCCGCCATGACAGGCGCCGTGGTCGCCATGCTCGCCATCGGCGCGGTGGGCGGCGCGACCCCGGCCAACGCCCTGACGCAGGACATGGGCACCGGCAGCGCGACGCCGGCCACCGCCCTGGCGCAGGACATGGGCTCGAGCCCGTCAGCGGGCGGCGACAGCGCCGGGCCCTCCGCCTCGGGAGCAGCCGAAGGACACGTGGTCACGGTGCGGACGGGTGACACCCTCTGGGACATCGCCGATCGAGAGCTCGGTGACGGTCAGCGCTATCCCGAGCTCCTCGCCTCGTCGGCGGGTCTGCCGCAGCCCGACGGGGGAGTGTTGTCGTCAGCAGACGACATCCGTCTCGGGTGGCTGGTGATGATCCCGACAGCGACGCACACACCAGTCGTGCCCGTCGCTCTCTCGCCCGCCGCAGTCCAGCTCGACGAGATGATGAGCAACGATGGTGGAGCAGCGCCGTCGGCCGCGGACGTTGTCGCCCCGGCACCGGCACCGGCCCCGGTCGCGCCGGCAGCCGGCTGGGCAGCCGGGTCGGTCGCCGCCGCCCCGGATGCCCCTGTGCACGAGGTCACCGAGACTGATCGTCAGGGGCCTGCGGCCACCACCGGCCTGGGGCTCGTGGCAGGTGCCGGTCTCTTGGCCTTCGTCGAGGCTCGTCGCCGAAGGCAGCGCAGGGGACGTCGGCCCGGATGGCGCCTTGTGCTGCCGTCGGACGCCGCGACCCGCACCGAGTGGTGGTTGAGGGGTGCCTCTGACGTGCCGGGCCATGCCGACCTCGACGCGGCCCTGTCAGACCTCGCGGCCCGATGTACCCCAGCGGCTCTGCCCTCGCTGCGCGCGGCTCGTCTCGGTGATGCCGAGATCGAGGTCTATGTCGTGGAGGAGCACCTGGAGCTCCCCGCTCCCTGGATCTCCGCAGGCGGTGGCACGTGGGTCCTCGACCGCCGTCAGGTGCCCGCTCGCGACCGGGTGCTCCGCACGCAGTGGCCGGCCCTGGTCACGATCGGCGAGGACGAGGCCGGTGCCCGGATCTTCGTCAACCTCGAGGAGGTCGGAGCCCTTGAGCTGCACGGCCGTGCCCAGGAGACGGAGGCGGTCCTCACTGCACTCGCCGTCGACCTGGCGACCTCTGAGCACGTCCGCCACCGGGTCACGGTCGTGGGCGCCCTGCCCGACCTCGTGGAGGCGGTGGACGACCCACTCGTCACCCACAGCCCCGACGTGGCAGACGTCCTCGCTCGGCTCGAGCGTCAGGTGGGAGACGGCGGGCTCGACACCGAGATCCTGCTCATCGCCTCGACACTCGGCCGCGACGAGATCCAGCGACTGCGTGCGCTGCTCGCCGGCTCGCGAGGAGGCGCTTTGTCGGTCGTCTCCACCTCCCGCGGGCTGGCCGACTGGTCGATGGTGGTCGAGGCGCGTCACGAAGGCCTGTCTGCCGTCCTGGCGCCGGTGGGGATGTCCCTGCGGCCCGCAGCCGTGACCCGCCCGGGATATGACGAGCTCCTCGAGCTCCTGAGGTCGACCTCCCAGCCGACGGTCCCCGGTCCGGCCTGGACCGCTGGCTCCGACCACGACCCGTTGACGATCGCCACCGTGCCCCGGCGCCGTTTCCCGCCGGGTACGGGGGCCGACCGAGCCAGCGGCCCGACCTCACAGACCGACGAGGCTGCGCAGGTGCGCGTCCTCGGACCACTTCAGGTGACCGGACCGGGACAGCTCCCTGCTGACGAACCACTGGCGGCCGAGCTGGCGACCCTGCTGTCCCTGCACCCCGGATCTGATGCCACGGGCCTCGCCGCAGCTCTCGGTCTGCCGCCGCTGGCCGTCCCGGTGGCGCTCCAGCACGTCGACCGTTGGCTCGGCTCGGGTGGAGCCCCGGGGGTGGGCGAGGTCGACGGCCGCTACAGCCTCACCGGACCGCTGGTCGACTGGCAGCAGCTGCGGTCCCTCGTGGGGCCGGCGGTCGCGACTGCTGACTCCGCCAGCGTGCGCGCTGCACTGATGCTCGTGCGGGGCTCACCTCTCGACGGTGTGCCCCGGCACCGCTACGGCTGGGCCGCGTCCGACCGAGCGGAGATCTGCGCGGCTGTCGCGGACATCGCGCACGAGCTGGCCCAGCGGTCATTGCGTGAGGGCGACCCCGACGGTGCGACCTGGGCGGCACGCAAGGGTCTGCTCGCCGAGCCCGTGAGCGAGACCCTCTGGCGCGACGCCCTCCACGCCTCGTGGCAGAGCGAGCAGGTGGAGCAGGCCCGCGACACCGCCGAGAGCGCTCGCCGGACTCTGGGGCACCTGGGATCGCTCGAGACGGACACGACCATCGTCGTCGACCGGCTGGCGACCACCGGGTCGGCAGAGGACGCGCAGACCCTGCGGCCGCGGGCCTAACGCGCCGAGGTCACACGGGTGTCACGAGCGTGCAGCGAAGCGGCATATCCTGCAGGCGGCCATTTACCCCCTTCGTCCCCCTGAGGCCCCGAGCAGCTGATGATCCGTTTCGAGAACGTCACCAAGAGGTATCCCAACCAGAACCGTCCCGCGCTCGACGGGATCGACCTCAACATCGATCGCGGAGAGTTCGCCTTCATCGTCGGGGCATCCGGCTCGGGCAAGTCGACCTTGGTCCGCCTGACCATCCGCGAGGAGATCGTCAGCTCCGGCCGCCTGCTGGTCGGGGGCCACGACCTGCGCAAGATGCCTCAGCGCAAGGTGCCGCAGCTGCGTCGCCAGGTGGGCACGATCTTCCAGGACTTCCGCCTGCTGCCCAACAAGACGGTTCAGCAAAATGTCGCGTACGCGCTGCAGGTCATCGGCCGCCCGCGTCGCGCCATCCGTGCCCTCGTGCCCGAGACCCTCGAGCTCGTCGGCCTGGCAGGGATGGAGAAGCGGATGCCGCACGAGCTGTCCGGTGGTGAGCAGCAGCGGGTCGCGATCGCTCGCGCAGTGGTCAACAAGCCGCCGGTGCTGCTCGCCGATGAACCCACGGGCAACCTCGACCCCGCGACCAGCCTCGACATCGTCCACCTGCTGCGCCGCATCCACGACTCCGGCACCACGATCGTCATGGCCACCCACGACAATGTCATCGTCGATGAGCTCAAGAAGCGCGTCATCGAGCTCGAGCACGGCCACATCGTGCGCGACGAGGAAGGCGGCAGCTACGTGCCCAAGGCCGTCGACAATCGTGATCTCGACGAGCTCGAGGCTGAGCGCGACGACGACCTCGACGAAGGGAGCACGGTCCCGCCCCAGGACCGCCCCATCGGTGAGGTGCATGCACTGGACGAATGGGACGACGACGCTGAGGACCTGCTGCGATGAAGCCTTCCGTCTTCGCCGATGCCTGGGAGGGCCTGCGGCGCAACAAGTCGATCGCCGTCTCGGTGATCCTCGTGACGATGATCTCCCTGTACCTGCTCGGTGTGGGCCTGCTCGCGCAGCGTCAGGTCGACCAGATGAAGGGCTACTGGTACGACCGCGTCCAGGTCTCCATCTACATGTGCACCGATGGCGCGCTGCAGCCCAACTGCACCGGTGAGGCTGCCACCCAGGACCAGAAGGACTCCGTCGCGGCCCAGCTGAAGGACATGGAGCCGCTCGTCAAGGACGTCTACTACGAGTCCGAGAAGGAAGCCTTCGACCGCTTCAAGAAGGACTACAAGAACTCTCCGCTGGCCAGCAACATCAGCGTCGGTGACATCCCGCCGAGCTACCGGGTGCAGCTGTCCGACCCCGAGCAGTTCGAGACCGTCGCCTCCGCCTTCGAGGGCGCGCCCGGCGTCGCGAGCGTGCCCAACCTGCGTCAGGTCTTCGCGCCGCTCTTCCGCGCGATCAACATCGTCACCGGCGTGATGATCGGGCTCGCCGTCCTCACCCTCGTGTCCGCTGTGCTGCTCATGGCCACGACGATCCGCCAAGCCGCCTTCACCCGTCGGCGGGAGATCGCGATCATGAAGCTCGTGGGAGCGTCCAACCGGACGATCCGCACCCCCTTCATCATCGAGACCATCGCCTCGGGGGTCATCGGGGCGGTGATGGCGGTCGGCCTGCTGTGGGTTACGGCGTGGGCTCTTTTCGACAAGTACCTGCTGCACACGCAAGGGGCGGGCAGTGGTTACATCTCCACGGCAGACGTGTGGATCATCGCCCCCTTCCTGCTCGTCGGCGTCGTCGTCCTCGCCATCGGGACCTCGACCGTGACCCTCTGGCGCTACCTGCGCGTCTGACGAGGCACGCCGCGCCGGTCAGGGTCCTGTCGCGATGAAGGTTTCGTGGCTACCGTGGTCCACGATGCAGCGCACCTCCCCTCCTCAGGCTTCTCGTCGTACCCGTGCACTCACGGGAGCGGCGCTCTCGCTGTGCCTGCTCGCGGGTGCCGGTCATGCCTTCGCGACGACGCCTGACCCGCAGACGCAGAAGGGTCAGGTCGACCAGGACCTCAAGGACGCCCGGGGAGACCTGCACGACACCTCCAAGGAGCTGGTCGCGGCCTACGACAAGCTCGCCTCCACCCGAAAGAAGCTCCCGGGCGCCCGCAGTGCTGCTGCGGCGGCAGAGCGGGCAGAGACCACGGCGAAGGGGGAGTACGACGATGCCGTCGCCGCCTACGACCTGGCCAAGGCCAACGAGGACAAGGCCGAGAAGCAGCTGAAGACGACCAGCTCGAAGATCACGTCCTCGCGTCGAGCTGTCGCCGGTTTCGCGGGGCAGCTCTACCAGCAGCAGGGGATGGGCACCTTGGCCGTGGCCGTGGGGACCGAGACCCCCGCTGCCTTCATCGACAAGATGATCATGGCGGAGTCGGCCGGTGACACGCAGACGTCAGCTCTTGAGGAGCTGAGCACCTCTCGGGCCAACCTCGTCTCCACCGGGGACCGGCTCAAGGCACTGCGCAACAAGACCAGCGCGGCCAAGACCACCAAGCAGACCAAGCTCACGGCAGCGACGGATGCCAGCACCAAGGCAGACGCGAAGAAGGCCGATCTGGAGACGCTCGAGAGCGACCAGAAGCGCCAGTCGGCCAAGCTGAGCCGAGAGAAGAAGAAGGACAAGAAGCGGGTCGACAGCCTGCAAGCCCAGTCCGACAAGCTGACCAAGGTCCTTCAGGAGCGCGCCCGCAAGGCCCGCGTCCGCGAGGCAGCCATCAAGAAGGCCCGAGAGGCGCAGGAGAAGCGGGAAGCGGACGCTCGCGCTCGCGCTGCCCGCTCGACCCCGTCGCGGAATGCCCCGACAGCCAGCGTGCGTTCCGACCCCAACCCGCCGGCGCCCAGGAGCAGCGGCGTCCTGCAGGCCCCGAGCACTGCGCCGGTCAGCTCGGAGTTCGGGTTGCGGTTCCATCCGATCCACCACACTTGGCGGCTGCACGCCGGGCGCGACTACGCCGGCAGCTGCGGCAGCCCGGTCTACGCCGCCACCGGTGGCACGATCATCTCGGCTCTGCCGCCAGGATCCACCGGTGGCTACGGCAACCAGATCGTCATCGACCACGGCGTCAAGCGCGGAAGCTCGCTGGCCACGACCTACAACCACCTGCAGTCCTTCGCGGTGCGCAGCGGTCATGTCTCGCGCGGTCAGGTCATCGGTTACGTGGGCACCACAGGCAGCTCCACCGGTTGTCACCTGCACTTCGAGACCCGACAGAACGGCACCCCGGTCGACCCGCGAGGCTGGCTCTGAGCCGTCGCCTGCGACAAACCGGCGGGACCTTGGCCGGGGTCACGGGGTACCGTGGCCCGTCAGCACGTCGGACCCGCGAAGGGGGAGCACCATGGCCAAGAAGACCACCCAGGGCGAGCTCGTCGTCGCGCGCAACCGCAAGGCCCGCCACGACTACCTCATCGAGGACACCTACGAGGCCGGACTGGCGCTCATGGGGACCGAGGTCAAGGCCCTGCGCATGGGTCGAGCCAGCCTGACCGACGGCTTCGCGATCTTCTACGGAGACGAGCTCTACCTCGAGGGAGTCCACATCCCCGAGTACGTGCAGGGCACGTGGACCAACCACACGCCGCGTCGCCGCCGCAAGCTGTTGCTCCACCGCTCGGAGCTCGACAAGATGGCGGTCAAGGTCCAGGGGAGTGGCCGCACGATCGTGCCGCTCTCGCTGTACTTCAAGAACGGCCGCGCCAAGGTGGAGATCGCTGTGGCGACCGGTAAGCGCGAGTACGACAAGCGGCACGCTCTGCGTGAGCGTCAGGACCGTCGGGAGACTGACCGGGCCATCTTCGGTCGCGGGCGCGAGTAGTCCCGGGAATGCGTTTGTCCCTTCGCGCTGTTGAGGGGATACTGAGAGCACAACTGAACAGCGTGACGTGTCCATCCCATGGGGGTGATCGGTTTCGACATTGGCCGGTCCTTCAGGGGAAGCGGGTCGAGGATGCACGGTTATCTCGTTAACGCTCCGTGCAAACTAATAGGTGCCGATTCCAATCGCACCGACTTCGCCCTCGCCGCCTGAGCGAGCCTGAAGTCCGTTGGCCTAGGTTTGATCTCGACCTAGATCCCAGCGTCAGCTAGAGATCTTGCTGCGTCGTCATGTCGGGGGACGGCGCGGGACTCTTACTCGACTGGGCCTGTCGGGGGACGTGTGCGCGCGAGCCCCGGGGCCGAGAAAATCCATAGCGCACTGCACCCGGAGAAGTCCTGTTCGTCTGTCAGTGGACGCGGGTTCGATTCCCGCCACCTCCACCATCTTGGGCACGTCACGCGCAGTCCCGTGCTTCGCATGCTCAGCACGGGACGTGATCTACATGCAGCACGACGAAGGGCGGGACCGTTGCGGTCCCGCCCTTCGTCGCTGTGCGTGTGAATCAGAGGATCACTTGAAGGCGTCCTTGACGTTTTCGCCGGCCGCCTTCAGGTTGCCCTTGGTCTCCTGGCCCTTGCCCTCAGCCTGGAGCTCCTCGTTGTCGGTCGCCTCGCCAGCGGCGCCCTTGGCCTTGCCGGCCATCTGGTCCTTCGCGTTCTCGATCTTGTCGCCGATACCCATGGAGTCCTCCTGTTGGTGGGTGGTCCTCCACGCAACCACAGGTCGAACCCGGGCGCCACCCCTCGACGTGATGACGGGCGAAGGGGGATCAGCCAGCGGACTCGCTGGCGGCCACCTGCGCCTTGACCTCATCCATGTCGACGGCCTCGACCGCGTCCAGCAGCTGCTCGAACTGCGCCTTGGGCAGGGCGCCAGCGCTCTGGTGCAGGAGGATGCCGTCCCGGAAGGCCATGAGGGTGGGCACGGACGAGACATTGGCCAGCGAGGCCAGGTCAGGGTTGTCGTCGATGTCGACCTTGGCGAAGGTGACGTCTTCTCGGCTGTCCGCGGCGGCCTCGAAGACCGGGGCGAACTGGCGGCACGGTCCGCACCAGCTGGCCCAGAAGTCCACGATGACCGTTCCCTCGCCGGTGACGGCGGAGCGGAAGCTGTCTAGATCGAGGTCGGTGATCTTGCTCATGAACTCAACTGTAGGCCGAGACACGCACGAAAGCCCAAGGGCGGTGTGTTGTGCTGGCTCGGTGCCCGCCCTGACGACCCGCAGTTTGATGGTTCCCGCAGCGTTGACGGTGGCTGTCGTCGTGCAGCTGGTCGTCCTCTACGCGCCCGATGCTCCCGGTCCGCCATCGCCGATTCCCCACAGCGACAAGGTGATTCACGCGCTCGTCTTCGCCCTCCCGGTGCTCGTCGCCGGTCTGGGTGGGCGTGTGTGGTGGCCTGCCGCGGCGGTCCTGTGCGCGGTGCATGCGCCTGTGAGCGAGGTCATCCAGCACGTGGCGCTTCCGCACCGATCGGGGGACTCGTGGGACGTCCTGGCCGATCTGGTCGGTGTCGGGCTGTCGTCAATAGGGGTACTATTAGTGGTTCGGCGACTCCGGCGTCGCCGAACTTAGAAACTCGCACGTCGCTTCCGACCTGAGATGTCGCCCGCGCCCTTGTGTGCGGGTTTACCCATTTCAGAGACGAACGAAGGATCACCTGTGCCTGCGAAGAAGAAGCCCCGTTGGACGACCGCCCAGAAGAACACGGCGAAGTCCACGCCCAAGGGCCCCAAGAAGGCCCACCACCGGGGCCAGGCGCCCACTGACGCACCCCCGCGCTCCAAGGACCGCTGGCGCGACCGCGAGGACGCGACCGGTGGCGAGCGGCCCAAGCGCGTGCGTCGTGACGGCACAGAGGACCGCGGTCAGCGGACCTGGGAGCGGCGCGAGGACCGCGGCGGTTACCAGGGGCAGCGTCCCGACAGCCGTGGCGATGACCGCCGTGGTGGGTACCAGGGGCAGCGTCCCGACAGCCGTGGCGATGACCGTCGCGGTGGGTACCAGGGGCAGCGTCCCGACAGCCGTGGCGATGACCGTCGCGGTGGGTACCAGGGGCAGCGTCCCGACAGCCGTGGCGATGAGCGTCGTGGTGGGTACCAGCGCCGCGATGACCGGAGCGATGACCGTGGTGGGTACCAGGGGCAGCGTCCCGACAGCCGTGGCGATGACCGTCGTGGCGGTTACCAGGGGCAGCGTCCCGACAGCCGTGGCGATGACCGTCGCGGTGGGTACCAGCGCCGCGATGACCGGAGCGATGACCGCGGCGGTTACCAGGGGCAGCGTCCCGACAGCCGTGGCGATGACCGTCGCGGCGGGTACCAGCGCCGCGATGACCGGAGCGACGAGCGGGGCGCCTACCAGCGCCGTGACGAGCGTCGGGGCGGGGTCGAGCGCCGCTCGGGCTCGGACGACCGCCGTCGGGGCCCGGCCCCTCGTTTTGACCGGGAGCAGACCGGTGGTCGGCCGGCCCGTTGGCAGCGCGACGGTGACGACGCCCGCAGGGGTTCGGCGCCGCGCTTCGAGCGCGAGCAGAACCGCCGCGGTTTCGCCCCTCGTCACGACCAGACCGAGGACCCTGAGGCGCTGCGTCAGGAGGCCGACACCTGGACCTCCTCCGCCCGCACCTCCGCGAGCGGCCCGGTAGAGGTCGGGCAGGACAACGGCTTCGCCGCACTCGGTGTGCCGGAGGTGCTCGTCGAGCGACTGGCCCGCGACGGCATCACCGCCCCCTTCGCCATCCAGGAAGCAGCCCTGCCCGACGCGCTCGCCGGAAAGGACGTGCTCGGTCGCGGCCAGACCGGCTCCGGCAAGACGCTGGCCTTCGGCCTGCCGATGCTGGCCCGCCTCTCCGGTGGTCGTGCCCGCAGCCGCAAGCCGCGTGCGCTCATCCTGGTCCCGACTCGTGAGCTGGCGATGCAGGTGAGCGACTCCCTGGAGCCGCTCGTCCACGTCTGCGGCCTGCGGATCAAGCTCGTCGCAGGTGGGCTGTCCTACACCGGCCAGACCGCCGCGCTCGACAAGGGCGTCGACGTCCTCGTCGCGACCCCGGGTCGCCTCGTCGACCTGCTCGATCGCGGCGCGCTCACCCTCGACGAGGTCGAGGTGGCCGTCCTCGACGAGGCCGACCACATGGCCGACATGGGCTTCCTGCCCTCCGTCACCCGGATCCTCGATGACTGCGCCCCCGGCGGGCAGCGACTGCTCTTCTCTGCGACGCTCGACCGTGGTGTGTCTGACCTCGTCGATCGCTACCTGACCGACCCGGTCACGCACAACACCAACGACGTCGGCGCCAGCGTCACGACGATGGACCACCACCTGCTCCTCATCGAGCCGCAGCTGAAGAAGCAGATGACCGCCAAGATCGCGGCCCGCCCCGGCCGCACGGTGATCTTCGCGCGGACCAAGCTCGGCTGTGAGCGCATCGCTGGCCAGCTGCGTGAGGAGGGCATCGCCGCGGCGCCGCTGCACGGTGGTCTGACCCAGTCCTCGCGCAACAAGACGATCGGTGCCTTCCGCACCGGGACCCTCCCGGTGCTCGTCGCGACCGACGTCGCTGCGCGTGGCATCCACGTCGACAACGTCACGCTCGTCATGCAGGTCGACCCGCCGGCCGACCACAAGGACTACCTCCACCGCGCCGGCCGCACCGCTCGCGCGGGGGAGAAGGGGAGCGTCGTCACCCTCGTCCTGCCGCACCAGCGCAAGGACGTCACCCGCATGGCCGCCCAGGCCGGACTCGAGGCGCGGCCGATCCAGACCGCTCTGGACGCCGAGGTCCTCACGGACATCGGGGCCACCGAGCCCACCGGCCAGCCGATCTCGGATGCGGACTTCCGCAAGCTCGTCGACCCTCGGCCGGCTCGTCGCCACTCGGGCACCGGCGGCCCTCGCGGCGCCCGTGACCACCGCGGCGGCAACCGTGGCGGCGGTCGGCAGGGTGGCTACCGAGGTCGCTCCCGCGACTAAGGTCTGAGCATGGACACCTCGCTCGCCGGTCAACTCCTCGTGGCGACACCAGACCTCACGGACGACCTCTTCGCCCGCAGTGTGGTCCTGGTGCTGCAGCACGACGAGACGACCGCCGAGGGGGTCATCCTCAACAAGCCCCTCGAGACGTCCGTCGACGAGGTGCTGCCCGGCTGGCAAGCGGGGTCGAGCCTGCCGCAGCGTGTCTTCCAGGGCGGCCCGGTGCAGATCGACTCCGCGATCGGGCTCGCGGGCCTGCCCGGAGACGCCGACGAGCCGCCGGGGGTCAAGAGACTCTTCGGTGCCATCTCGCTGGTCGATCTGGACTCACCGCAGGAGATCATCTGGCCGCAGGTGAGCTCCCTGCGGATCTTTGCCGGCTATGCCGGGTGGAGCGCTGAGCAGCTCGCCGACGAGCGGGCCAACGGTGGTTGGTATGTCGTCGACAGCGAGGTGGGCGACATCTTCGACGAGGACCCGGCCACGCTGTGGCGTCGCGTCCTGCGCCGTCAGAGCGGGTCCTTGGGCTGGGTCTCGACCTATCCGGTGGACCCTGACCTCAACTGACCCGGGATGTCTACGATGGTGACCATGAGCACGCCTGCCGACCCGACCCAGCCCGGTTCCCCCGTCACGGAGCCCGGTGGCCCCTCGACGTCGACGGCGGTGCTCGAGCGCACCGAACCGACGCCTCACCTGGTCGAGCCCGGGGACCACGAGCGGTTCAGCCACTATGTCCGCAAGGAAAAGATCCTCGAGAGCGCGCTGTCCGGCGAGCCGGTCAAGGCGCTGTGCGGCAAGACCTGGATCCCGGGGCGCGATCCGGAGAAGTTCCCCGTGTGCCCGATCTGCAAGGAGATCTACGACGGGCTGCGGGCCCCGCAGGACGGCGACGGGGACGAGGGCTGACGCTCGGATGACGTCCTTCTACCGTCAGCTCGACGAGCGCACCTTCGACTCCCTTCCCTCGACTGCCGGTCCGTGGAGCCCTCACGCTCAGCACGCCGGCCCACCGGCCGCTCTGCTGGCCCGCGCGATGGAGCGGCACGAACCGGCTCCCGGCGCTCGTCTGGCCGATGTGCGGCTCGACATCCTGGGGCCCATCCCCGTGGCTCCGCTCACGATCGAGACCGAGGTACTGCGAGGCGGTCGCTCGATGCAGCTCCTGCAGGCCACGGCCAGCGTCGACGGCCGTCGCGCGGCCATCGCTCGGGCATGGCGGATCATGCGGGCACCGGAGGACTTCCCACAGCTGGTCGGACGTCGTCCGGAGACGGTGGAGCCGGTGCCCGAGGCGAGCGGTACTGGCCACCTGCGGATGCCCGGAGCGCACGAGGACGGGTACCTCAAGGCCATCGAGTGGCGAGTCGTGTCCGGGGGCGTGGGCACCGGTGGTGTCACGTTGGCGTGGGGCCGGCAGCTCGTGCCCCTCGTCGAGGGCGAGGAGCCGACCGGCTGGCAGCGCGCCCTCGTGCTGGCTGACTCCGGGGGCGGCATCACCCTGACGCTCGACCCGCGGCGACACACCTACATCAACTGCGACCTGCACGTGGCCCTCGACCGCGACCCCGAGGGGGAGTGGATCCGGATGGACTCGCAGGCGCTGGCCAGCCCGGGCCATGGCGGCACCGTGCGCACGACGCTCGCCGATGTCCGCGGCGAGCTGGGCACCGGCCTGCAGACCATGGTGGCCATGGACGCGCAGTCCTGATCGGGGAGATCAGCGGCCGAACGGGTCGTCATTCGGTCCTGTCACCGTGGCGATCTACAGTGTCCCTGCGATGAGTCAGTCAGCTGCTTCCAACCTGTCACCCGCCTTCCCGAGGCGGGCAGCGTGGGGTACCGCCGGAGCGCTGCGCGCCTGGCAGGCCGAGGCTCTCAAGGGTTATCTGGCGAGCGGGCGCCGGGACTACCTCGCGGTGGCGACCCCGGGAGCCGGCAAGACGACCTTCGCGCTGCGGGTGGCCGTCGAGCTGCTCTCCACGGGTGAGATCACCAGCGTCACGGTCGTCGCGCCCACCGAGCACCTCAAGACCCAGTGGGCCGATGCCGCGGCGCGGATCGGGATCCATCTGGACCCCAAGTTCTCCAACTCCACGGCCGTCACCTCGAGTGACTACGACGGTGTGGCCGTCACCTACGCGCAGGTGGCCTCCCGCCCTTCCGTCCACGAGAGCCGTACCCGGGCCGAGCGCACCCTCGTCATCCTCGACGAGATCCACCACGGTGGTGACAACAAGTCATGGGGTGACGGCATCCGCACAGCCTTCGAGCCGGCGATCCGACGGTTGTCCCTGACGGGGACCCCCTTCCGCTCCGACACGAATCCCATCCCCTTCGTCGGCTACGAGTACGGCGACGACGGCATCCTGCGCTCCAGCAGCGACTACACGTACGGCTACGCAGAGGCACTGCGCGACGGCGTCGTCCGACCGGTGCTCTTCATGGCCTACGGCGGGGCGATGCGGTGGCGCACCCGTGCCGGCGACGAGGTGGCCGCACGGCTCGGTGAGCCGATGACCAAGGACCTCGTCGCGCAGGCCTGGCGCACCGCGCTGGACCCCAAGGGTGAATGGATCCCGTCGGTCCTCGCTGCCGCCGACAAGCGCCTGACCGAGGTGCGCCGTGGTGTCCCCGACGCCGGTGCGATGGTCATCGCGACCAACCAGACCCAGGCTCGCGCCTACGCGCGCATCCTCACCGAGATCACGGGGGACAAGCCCACGGTCGTCCTGTCCGACGACAACGGCGCGTCGCAGAAGATCGAGGACTTCTCCGCAAGCACCTCCCGCTGGCTCGTCGCCGTGCGCATGGTGAGCGAGGGAGTCGACGTCCCTCGGCTGTGCGTCGGGGTCTACGCGACCTCGACGTCCACGCCGCTGTTCTTCGCGCAGGCCGTCGGGCGCTTCGTGCGGGCCCGTGGGCGGGGCGAGACCGCTTGCGTCTTCCTGCCGAGCGTCCCGATCATCCTCGCCCACGCCGGCACACTCGAGGAGCAGCGTGACCACGCTCTCGACCGGCCCGAGGCCCGCGAGGACGAGGCGCCCCTCTGGTCCGAGGAGGAGGGCATGCTCGCTGCCGCCAACCGGAGCGACGGCGCCAGTGATGACCTGCTCGGCTCCTTCGAGGCGCTGGAGTCCGACGCGCACTTCGACCACGTGCTCTACGACAAGCAGCAGTTCGGGCTGCACGCCGAGGTCGGGTCCGAGGACGAGCAGGACTACCTCGGTCTGCCCGGCCTTCTCGAGCCAGACCAGGTGCACGCCCTGCTCAGCGAGCGCCAGACCAAGCAGTCCAAGCGCACCGGCCGCACGCGCAAGGACGACGACGCGCCCATCGCTGCCCACCGCGCGCTGGCCGCCCAGCGCAAGGAGCTCAACAAGCTGGTCGCGGCGTATGCGACCAAGACCGGCTCTCCGCACGCCAACATCCACATGGATCTGCGGCGAGCCTGCGGTGGGCCCGAGCTCGCCCAGGCGACGAGTGAGCAGGTCACCGAGCGGATCGAGCGGATCCGGCGTTGGTTCGTGGGCAAGCGCTGATCGACCCGCCTGCACGGCTCGTGGTCATCGGCGTCTTCGTCTGTCTGCCGTCCTTCTGACAGCCACCGCTGTTCCCGATCCGGACCGGAGGGAGGCATCATGGGGGGCATGACCGTACTCGCGTGGATCCTCGTCGCACTGGCGATCCTGGTGCTCGTCCTGACGCCATTGCGTCTTCGGGGTGCCCGTGGGCAGGACGGCATGGTCGACTTCTCGGGGTGGGTGCTCAACCTGCATTCGATCACCCTCTTCGTCGGGCTCGCCCTGATCGTGCTGCGACTGCTCGGTGTGCACGAGTCCGGCTTCGCCACCTGGGTGGCGATCATCTCCCTTGTCATCGCCTCGCTCATCGGGCTCAGCTTCCTCGCCCGCTGGCGGCGCTCGAGGTCCCGTCACGCGGTCGACTTCGCCGGTGACAGCTGGACGCGTGGGCCGTGGCTCTCGCAGATCGCGCACATCGGGCTGATGATCGGCACGATCCTCTTCGCCTGGCTGCTGCTCGCCGACAAGATCTGAGGGGCCGCCCTTCGAGACGCTTGCTGCGCAAGCTCCTCAGGGACCGTTCAGGTCCGCTCCTCAGGGACCGTTCAGGTCCGCTCCTCAGGGACCGTTCAGGTCCGCTCCTCAGGGACCGTTCAGGTCCGCTCGTCAGGACCGTTCAGGTCCGCTCGTCAGGACCGTCGGCTAGTCAGACGCGGTGCGCCGCTGCCTCGACGAGCGCCCCGGTGCGCATCTCCAGGTGTGTCACCAGTGCGATCGAGGTGCTCGCCCGCACGACGTGGGTGTCGTCGATGATCGCGTCGATGACCCGGCCCAGGTCTGCGTTGTCGGTCGCGACGATCCTGATGATCAGGTCGCCCATCCCCGTCGTCGAGTGGATCTCCAGCACCTCGGGGATGGCGAGCAGGTGGTCGACGACGGCCTGATGGCCCAGTCGCTGCCGGATCTCCAAGGTGCACAGCGCCGTCACCGGGTACCCCAGCGCCGCTGGGTCCACCGTCGGCGCGAAGGAGCGGATCACTCCCTTCGTCTGCAGTCGATCGAGCCGAGCCTGCACGGTGCCGCGGGCCACGCCGAGCGCGCGGGACGCACCGAGGACACCGATCGACGGGCGATCGGAGAAGAGCGCGATGAGGCGAGCATCGAGCTCGTCGATGACCGATGGTCGCGGTTCCCTGGCATCCATAGTCATATTGTCGTTGGTCATGGCCTCTCGAAGCAACAGATTGCGCACCGTGTGCATCCCTGTCATGCGCTGTTGCACAGGCCCGCTGAGGGCAGCATCCTGACGACATGTCGAACACCGCGGTTGAACTCACCAGGCAGGAGCGCGAGGCCCAGCTCGACCTCGACC
The DNA here is from genome assembly GCF_001428305.1 of Janibacter sp. Soil728. GTDB lineage: Bacteria > Actinomycetota > Actinomycetes > Actinomycetales > Dermatophilaceae > Janibacter. The sequence goes on from NZ_LMRZ01000004.1 coordinate 435,507, forward strand.
AGCTCAAGCAGCTCGTCGGGCTCGTGGCGTACGACGAGGAGGCTGACCCCTTCCCGGTGACCGGGTGGGATGCGATCGTCTTCGTCGTCGGCAACGCGACGCAGGCTGCGCAGTACTACCAGTCGACCTGGGGGATGGAGCTCGTCGGCTACTCGGGCCCGGAGAACGGCAACCGGGACCACAAGGCCTTCGTCCTGACCTCCGGCTCGATCCGCTTCGTCCTCAAGGGCGCGGTCAGCCCAGACAGCCCGCTCATCGCCCATCACACCGCGCACGGTGACGGCGTCGTCGACATCTCCCTCGAGGTGCCCGATGTCGACAAGTGCATCGCCCAAGCCAGGGCCGCCGGGGCCACGGTCGTCCAGGAGCCCGAGACGGTCTCCGACGAGTTCGGGTCGGTGCGCATCGGCGCGATCGCGACCTACGGCGAGACGCGGCACACCCTCGTGCAGCGCACCGTCGACGGGCAGACCTACGCCGGTGCCTACCTGCCCGGCTATGTCGAGCGGACGTCCACCTTCGTCAAGCGCGACGGCGCCCCGAAGCGGCTCTTCCAGGCCCTCGACCACATCGTCGGCAATGTCGAGCTCGGCAAGCTGGACGAGTGGGTCGGCTTCTACAACCGGGTCATGGGCTTCATCAACATGGCCGAGTTCGTCGGCGACGACATCGCCACCGACTACTCGGCGCTGATGTCCAAGGTCGTCGCCAACGGCAACCACCGGGTGAAGTTCCCCCTCAACGAGCCGGCGATCGCCAAGAAGCGCAGCCAGATCGACGAGTACCTGGACTTCTACGGCTGCCCGGGTGCCCAGCACCTCGCACTGGCGACGAATGACATCCTGCGCACCGTCGACGAGCTGCGCAAGGAGGGCGTCGAGTTCCTCGACACCCCGGACGCCTACTACGACGACCCCGAGATGCGAGCCCGCATCGGTGAGGTCCGTGTCCCGATCGAGGAGCTGAAGTCCCGCAAGATCCTCGTGGACCGGGACGAGGACGGATACCTGCTGCAGATCTTCACCAAGCCTCTCGGCGACCGCCCGACGGTCTTCTTCGAGATCATCGAGCGGCACGGGTCGCTGGGCTTCGGCAAGGGCAACTTCAGGGCACTCTTCGAGTCGATCGAGCGCGAGCAGGACAAGCGCGGCAACCTCTGAGCAGGTCCTGCGCAGCATGACGAAGGGGAGCGGCCCACCACGTGGTGGGCCGTTCCCCGTCGTCATGGAGCCCGGATAGGCTGAGGTGACCCTCACCAAGGAGCCGCGTGACCTGGTCCCACTTCACCTCGACCTTTGCGGGGCTCTTCGTGATCGTCATGCTCCGGGCCAATGCCACGTACTGGATCGGTCGCGGGGCGGCTGCCGGCACGCGCCGCTGGCGCCGGCTCGAGGGGGAGCCCTCGCCGGCTTGGCGACGGGCTCAGGCGCTGGTCCATCGCTGGGGGCCGCTGGCGGTCGTCGTCTGCTTCCTCACCGTGGGCATCCAGACCGCCGTCAACGCCACGGCCGGTGCCACCCGCATGCCGCTGCTCCGGTACCTCCCGGCGGTGACGCTCGGCTCGTTGCTGTGGGCGGCGCTCTACGCAAGTGTCGGTCTGGCCGCAGCGCAGGCGTGGCTCGCGGCGGCTGCGCGCTCGCCGGTGGTCGCGACGATCGTCGCCGCGCTGCTCGTCGTCGGCGTGGTCGTGCTGGTCATGCGTCGGCGTGCTCAGCGGGACGTGAGATCGTGAGCGCATGAGCACCCCCGAGCGCGCCGGTTGGTACGACGACCCGGAGGACGAGTCACTGCTGCGGTACTTCGACGGGATCATCTGGAGCGACCGCACCGTGCCGCGCCGAGCCCCCTCGGCCACGCCCTCCCTGACGCCGGACCCCACCGGTGGACCCGCCGCAGGTGTCGCGCCGCAGACGCCGACAGGAGTCGGCACCGATGTCTTCGGTCGACCGACGGGCCACAGAGCCGGGCCGGCTGCGCCGAGTCCGTACGGTGCGCCGTACGGCACTTCGCACGCCCAGGCGTCCGAGCCGACGACGACCGACGGGCAGGTCCTCGCCTCGTACGGCGCACGCGTCGGTGCGTACCTCCTCGACTCCGTCATCCTGTGGGTGCTCTACGCGCTCTTCGCCGGGTGGGCCTGGTGGCTGTGGATGAAGGACTACATGTCTTTGGCCTGGGATGCCGCGCTGACCAATCAGCCAGAGCGCGTCGAGCAGCTCACGCCGGAGCAGCTGCTCGGCATGCTGGACTGGAAGTTCTTCTTCATCGCACTGGGCATCACCCTGCTCGTGCAGGCGATCTACCAGGTCGGCTTCCTCAGCACGCGCAGCGCGACGCCGGGCAAGATGGCACTCGGGCTGTCGGTGAGGTCGGTGGACCGACCGGGCCGGCTCGGTGTGGGCACGGCCTTCATGCGCATCCTGCTGCCCTTGGCGATCGGTGTCTTCTCGGTCATCCCGCTCGTGAGCTACCTGACGTCCTTCGTCGCGATCGCCGACCTCGTGTGGCCGATCAAGGACCAGAAGCGTCAGGCACTGCACGACAAGATCGCCGGCACGCAGGTGGTCAAGGGCAAGCAGCCCCGCGCGACCCCGACAGAGAGCTGATGCGTCCGGGGGGCGCTCGACCTCAGGCCTCGGGCGCGGACAGCACCCCCAGAGCCGTCAGCTCGCCGATCGGGTCGGTGACATCGCAGCAGCCGTAGCCGGCGAACGATGCCCGCACCGCGGCGACGTCGGAGGCGGACCAGCCCCGGACGATCTGGGCGAGTGGTTCTGCCTCCCGCACCTCGAGCAGGTCCGAAACGGTGCGTTCATCGGCTCCGCCGGCACTGGCATGCACCGCGACGAGCACGTTGAGCAGGCCGTGCTGCGGCTCCCAGCCGGTGTCGACCCCGTGGTCGCCTCGCACCGCGTGGTGCAGACCTCCCGTCAGGACGAAGGGGACGTAGTGCCGCCCCGCAGCGAGGACGAAGGCCGCCAGCTCCGCGGCGTCCGGCCAGGCCCACTCGGCCGTGGCGCCGGTGCGGAACTTCGCCCGGACATCGGCGAAATCGCTCGCTGACGCGATGTCGGACAGAGCAGCGTCAGGATCGGTGCGGTCCACCTCGAGGTGGATGGGTAGGTCGCCCGGGTCGATGCTGCGCCAGCCGGTCTGCCACGCCATGTCGATCGACGTCAGGCGGGTGCGTGGCTCCTCGCGCAGGGACGCGAAGGCGGCGACGATGTCCTCGATCGCGGTCCCCGGGCGGGCGACCAGGCCGATCGCAGGGGGAGCCGGGGAGCCGGCATCGAGCGCGGCGGCGAGATCGGTGACCGCGGGCACCCCCACGAGGAAGGGCCCGACGACGTCAGCGTGGGGTCCGGACCGGTGCCGGGCGTGGGCGGACAACGCGTCGGCCATCGTCAGGGCGGCGGGCGGAAAGAGCGCCGCGTCGCCCACGAGGGAGATGAACAAGGCCGGGTGCGCGGGCCGGGGAGCGGGGTTGGGGCTGCTCGACATGGCAGGAAGGCTACCCGTCGGAGTCGGGTCCGTGGTCGCCGTGGTGGACGAGCACGGCGCGCACCAGCGCGCCCATCCGGCTGCGCTCGGGGACGAGGGGGGTGACCCCCTTCGCCAGGAGTGGTGCGGCGGTGACCGGCCCGACGGCCGCGAAGAGGACGTCCTCGTGGGACCGGCGGACGATCGCGTCCGCGACACCCACCGCTTCCGCCACGGCCCACCACGCCTCGACTGCCGGTGCTGAGGTGAAGACGACGTCGTCGATCTCACCCGCGGCCACGGCGCGGACGGAGGCGGTGACCGCGGCGGGGTCCGGTGCGGGGCCCCAGCGGTAGACGACGAAGGGAGCGACCCTCGCCCCTGCTGCGGTGAGGGCCTCGTCCAGCCCGTCGGAACCGTTGCCGTGGTGCTGGACCGCGACCACGGTGCCGGCGACACCCTCGGCGAGCAGGTGGTCGGTGATCTCGGCGGTCGTCTCCGAGGTCGCGACCCACTCCACCGCGAGCCCGGCAGCGATGAGCGCACCCTTGGCCTTGGGGCCGCGCGCGAGGATGCGGGCCGCGCCCAGCACACGACGCAGCTCCTCGCCGACCCCGGCGACGTCGGCCGCCTCGAGCCAGCCCTTCAGCCCCGTCCCCGTGGTCACCACGAGCAGGTCCGGCGGGTCGGCGAGCAGGGCGCGGGTGTCCTCGACGAGGCGCTCGTCGTCGCTGTGGTGGACGATCGACATCGCCGCCGCGTGACGGATCATGGCGCCCCGACGGGCGAAGGCCTCGGCCAGGTCGTCGCTGCGGCGATCGGCCGTGATGAGCACGGTGCGCCCGGCCATCACCGCGGGCAGCGGGGTGCTCATGCGCCGGAGCTCGCCGTGGTGGCGCCCGCGTCGAGCATCTCGGCCAGGGCGGCCTCGGTGGTCGCCGGGGCGACGCCCGCGATCGTGTCAGGGAGCAGTCGCACGGCAAAGCCCTCACGCAGGGCGTCGAGCACGGTCGCGCGCACGCAGTGGTCGGTGGCGATGCCGCCCACGTCGAGGTCGGTGATCCCACGGCCGCGTAGCCAGTCCGCGAGGCCCGTGGCGGCGTCGGAGGCCGTGCCCTCGAAGCCGCTGTACGCGGCCTCGTGCGCCCCCTTGCGGAAGACCTCGTCGACGTGGGGGAGCGCTGGTGCGAGCGAAGGGTGGAAGTCGGCTCCCGCGGTCCCGGCGGCGCAGTGCACGGGCCAGGTCGTCGTGAAGTCGGGCTCGCCGTCGCGAGCCCAGTGATCGCCCGGGTCGTGGTGCCAGTCGGCCGTCGCGACGATGGCTGCGTACTCGGCTGGCGCCCCGTCGCGGTCGGCGACGACCCGCTCGGCGGCCCGGGCGGCCACGGCAGCGCCGCCCTCGACCGCGAGGGAGCCCCCTTCGCAAAAATCGTTCTGGACGTCGACCAGGACCAGTGCGCGGCTCATGCCCTCGAGCATGGCACGACAGGCGCGGGGCAGGTCGTGGCCGTCAGTCGAAGAGGGACCAGAAGTGGTCGAAGGCGGTCGTCGTGCCCGGTGCGCCCACGGTCACCTGGGTGGCGAGGAAGGCGGCTCGTCCGGTCTGCGGATCGGCGTACCCGATGGTGCCCATGCCCCCCGCCCAGCCGACCAGGCCGCCGGGGCGGACCTCGACGTGGAGGCCCCAACCGCAGCCGGTGCCGATGAACCCCGTTGCGGTGGAGCGCTGCTCGTCGGTGAGAGCGTCGGTGCGCATCGCGGTGAGCGACTCCTGCGTGAGGACCCCGGGTCCGCCGACCAGGGACCGGAGGAAGGTCAGCTGGTCGTCCACGGTCGAGACGAGCCCGGTGGCGAGGGAGGGGAAGTCGGGCTCGGCGACGTAGGTGCCCAGCGGGAGCTCGAAGGGGGCGAGCCCTCCGGTCGACGAGGGTGCGAGCGGGGTCATCATGCGGTCCGGGTCGCCGGTGAAGGTCGTGCCCGTCAGGCCGAGCGGTCGCAGCAGGTGCTCCTCGAGCAGCTCCGGCATGGTGCGCCCGCTCGCCCTGGCGAGCAGGACGGCGAGGGCCTCGCTGCTCGTGTGGTAGCGCCAGGCCGTGCCCGGGTGGTTGGCCAGCGGGAGCCCGCCGAGCCGCGACATGAACTCGTCGGGTGACATCTGCGGCCCCCACGGACCGGGCTGCAGGCCGCGCTCGCCCATCGCCTCGGCGAGCGGACCGGGCTCGCTGACCCAGCCGAACCCGGGTGTCATCGTCAGCAGGTGGCGCAGGGTGATCGCGCGCTCCGCAGGGACGGTCGCGGTGAGGTCGGCCTCGGGGGAGACGAGCACGCGGGGCTCCGCGAGCTCGGGCAGCCACGGGTCGACGGGTTCGTCGAGGTCGATGACGCCCAGCTCGACCAGACGGAGCGCGAGGGCGCCGGCGATGGGCTTGCTGTTGGATGACAGCACGAGCTGGGTCGCGCGGGTCATCGGCGGACCGCCGACCGAGCGCGCACCGCCCACGCGGACGTCTCGGTCGGCAGCGTCGGCGAGCCCGGCGACCCACCCGGCGACCTTCCCTTCCTCGACGAGACGGTCGAGTACCGGTGCGAGGTCATCCAGCGGAGTCATCTCCCCACCGTGGCAGAGATGCCGGCTGGGGCACAGGCCTGAAGGGCAGGACGCGACCGGCCCGGGTGGGTCCGGACCCCCCTTCGGCGTGAGACTGGGGCCATGACCTCCTGCCCGATGCCCGGAGTCCCGCAACTCCACCCGACGTTGGCCCATCGCTTCAGCCCGGTCCGCTTCCGCGAGGACACGACGGTGTCGCGTGCCCAGGTCGACACGCTGCTCGACGCCGCCCGTCGTGCGCCGTCGGCAGGCAACTCCCAACCCTGGCACTTCGTCGTCGGCACGCGCGGTGACTCGGTACACCGCCGCATCGTCCCCCTTCTGGCACGCAGCTCCGCGGCCTGGGCGCCCACCGCGTCCCTGATCATGGTCAACCTCGCGGTGGTGGGCATCGAGGACGCACCGGAGTGGGAGTACTCGGAGTTCGCGCGGTACGACCTCGGCCAGGCGGTGGCGCACATGAGCATCCAGGCACTGACGATCGGGCTCGACGCGCACCAGTTCAGGGCCTTCGACCGGGAGGCCGTGGCGGTTGAGTTCAGCATCCCGGCCCATGTCGAGGTCACCTCGATGACCGCCTTCGGCGTGGCTGACCACGCGCCGGACGAGGTCCCCTCTCCGGGTACGAGCCGCGAGCGTCGCACGGTCGCCCAGGTCATCTGGGAGGAGCCGCAGGACGGTGTCCTCAGCCGGCGGTGACCTCTGCGATCTCCCTGTCCGAGCGCAGGACGCAGAAGAGATTGCCCTCCGGGTCGGCGAGCGTCACCCAGCCCGTGCCCGGCCCGTACTGCCCCCGCAGGTCGTCGTGGAGGGTCGCGCCGTGGGCGAGCAGACGGTCGACCTCCGCGGCCTGGGTCCCGTCGGTCGGCCGCAGGTCGAAGTGCATCCTGTTCTTCCCGGGCGTCGGGTCCGGGACCTCGATGAAGAGCACCCGGTGGCCGCTCTGCGGGTCCACGAGCATGCACTCCTCGTGGCCCGGCAGGTTGGGGTCGCCCGGGACGTCGGTGTAGCCGATGACCACCTTCCACCACTCGGAGAGGGCGTAGGCGCCGATGCAGTCGAGTGTGGTGTGCGAGATGCGGGAGGTCATCCCAGCACCCTCGGGCAGGCCGCGGCGCAGCGCAAGCGAGTTGTCGTCAGGCCAGGGCCAGCCGGTAGCCACGCTTGACGACGGTCTCGACGACCCGACGGTCACCGATCGCCTCGCGCAGACGGCCCACCGCCACCTCCACGGCATGCCCGTCGATGGACTGTCCCGGGAGCACGCCGAGCACCTCGGCCCGGCTGACGACGTCCCCCTTCGCCCTGACGAGCAGGTGGAGCACGGACAGGCCGCTGGGGGAGAGCGCGAGCACCTCGTCACCGAGGACCGCGGCGGTGCTGCGCAGCTGCAGCGGTCCGCCGACGGTCTCGATGGCGGTGGCCATCATCCCTTCGTAGTGACCGACGACCGCGCGCACGAGGGACCCGAGACGGCTGCGGTCGGGCAGGAGCGGAGCGATCCCCGCAGCTCGGAGGGGACGTGCCGTCACCTCGCCGATCGCCGCCACGACGAGCGTGCCGCTGCGTGCCCGCCCGATGACCGAAGGGAGCACACCGGCCTCATCGGCCGCGTCCAGCCACGCAGCCGCCGCGGGCGCGGACGTGAAGACGACGACGTCGACGTCGCCGACGGCCACCGCCTCGATCCCAAGGACGACCGCGTCGGGGTCCACCGGGGGCCCCCACCGGTACACCACCAGCGAGGCGACGTCGGCCCCAGCCGCGGCGAGGTCGACATCGAGCTCGTCGGCGCCCGCACCGTGGTGCTGGACCGCGATGCGTTGTCCCGAAACCCCTTCGGTGAGGAGCGCATCACGGATCTCGGCCGACGTCTCGGACTGGGCCACCCAGTCGGTGTCGATCCCGACGGCCTGGATCGCGCCGCGGGCCTTGGGCCCACGGGCGATGACCCGGGCCGAGGCGAGCACCTCGTGCAGCTCGTCGCCGATGCCCGCGGCATCGGCCGCCTCGACCCACCCGCGGAACCCGATGGCCGTCGTCACGACGACGACGTCCGGCGGTGACGCGACGAGCGCATGAGTCTCCCGCACGAGTTCGGCGTCCGCCGTGTGGGGAACGATCGTCAGCGCGGGCGTGTGCACGACCCTCGCTCCCCGACGCTCGAGCGCGGCGCGCAGGTCACCGGATCGCCGGTCGCTCGTGACGAGCACGACGCACCCGGCGAGCAGCTGCGGCAGGCTCATCCGCGATCGACAGCGCCCGCGGCACCACCCACGAGCACGGCTCCGTCGACGACCCGGACGGGCCAGGTGCGCAGGGCGATCGGGTCGCTGCCGGCACCGTCCAGGCACGCGCCCGTGCGCAGGTCCCAGATCTGCTTGTACATGGGCGAGACGATCGTCGGCACGTCACCCCGCGTGCCGACGAGACCACGCGCGATGATCTGCGCCCCGCTGTACGGGTCGCGGTTGTCGATGGCGTACACCTGCCCGTCGTGCGTGCGAACGATCGCTACCTGGGCACCATCGACGAGAGCGACGGAGCCCCGCTCGGGGACGAGGTCGGTCAGCGCGCACACACGGACGGCGGCGGCCTCGGGACGGGCTGTGGGTGTACTAGTCATGCTCGGACCTCCAGAGTCGTACCGGCGATGAGGACGGATCCCGAGGCGCGTTCCTGCGCGGTCGCCGGACGGGCCTGCCCGCGCTCGCCCACGTAGGCGAGGGAGTCGTCGACCGTCTCCGGCGCATTGACGAAGGGGGCGAAGCGCGCCAGCTTGTCGGGGTCGGCGAGCGTCGCGGCCCACTCGTCGCGGTAGCCGTCCACGTGGGCGGCCATCGCGGCGTCGAGGTCCTCCGCGATGCCCAGGCTGTCGTGGAGGACCACGGAATGGATCGCGTCGATCCCCCCTTCGTGCTCCTCGATCCACGGGGCGGTGCGCTGCAGGCGGTCGGCGGTGCGGACGTAGTACATGAGGAAGCGGTCGACGGTGCGCACGAGCTCGTCGGTGTCGAGGTCCTCGGCGAACAGCTGCGCATGGCGGGGGGTGAAGCCCCCGTTGCCGCCGACGTAGAGGTTCCATCCGTTGTCGGTGGCGATGATCCCGACGTCCTTGCCGCGGGCCTCGGCGCACTCACGGGCGCACCCGGAGACACCGAGCTTGATCTTGTGCGGTGAGCGCAGCCCGCGGTACCGCAGCTCGAGGTCGATCGCCAGACCCACGGAGTCCTGCACACCGAAGCGGCACCACGTGGAGCCGACGCAGGACTTCACGGTGCGCAGCGACTTGCCGTAGGCGTGCCCGGACTCGAAGCCCGCGTCGACGAGGCGCTGCCAGATCTGCGGCAGCTGGTCGATGCGCGCACCGAAGAGGTCCACGCGCTGGCCTCCGGTGATCTTCGTGTACAGACCGAAGTCCCTGGCGACCTCACCGATCGCGATGAGCCCCTCGGGGGTCACCTCGCCGCCGGGGATGCGCGGGACGACGGAGTAGGAGCCGTCCTTCTGCAGGTTGGCCATGACGAAGTCGTTGGTGTCCTGGATCGTCGCGCGCTCACCGTCGAGGATGTGCCCGGTGCCGAGCGAGGCGAGGATCGAGCCGATGACCGGCCGGCAGATGTCGCACCCGCGGCCCCTGCCGTGCCGCGCGATGATCTCGCTGAAGGTCGTGAGGCCCTGCACCCGCACGACGTCGAAGAGCTCGGCGCGGGAGAGGTCGATGTGCTCGCACAGCGCTCGGCTGACCTCGACCCCGGCAGCCTCGAGCTCGCTCGTCACGAGCTTCTTGACCAAAGGTAGGCAGGAGCCGCAGCTCGTCCCCGCCTTGGTGCAGGCCTTGACCCCGGCGAGGTCGGTGCACCCCCCTTCGCAAACGGCACGACGGATCTCGCCCGCGGTCACGTTGTTGCACGAGCAGACCGCGGCCTCGTCGGGCAGGTCGCCTGCAGGAGCGGGAGCCAGGCCCTCGGGCAGCAGGTGGGCGGCCGGGTCGCCACCGAGCTCACGACCCACCCTGGGACGCAGCGAGGAGTACGCCGAGGCGTCACCGACGAGGATGCCGCCGCGCAGCGTCCTGGCGTCGTCGCTCATGACGAGCTTCTTGTAGACGCCCGCCACCGGGTCGGAGATGACGACCTCGAGCGCTCCCGGCTCCTGGGCGAAGGCATCGCCGAAGCTCGCGACGTCGACCCCGAGGAGCTTGAGCTTCGTCGACAGGTCCGCGCCGGGGAAGGTACCTGACCCGCCGAGCAGACGGTCGGCGACGATCTCGGCCATCGTGTACCCGGGGGCGACGAGACCCAGGCACCGGCCCCCGATGCAGGCGACCTCACCGATCGCCCAGATCGCGGGATCCGCGGTGGCGCAGGCGTCGTCGACGACGACCCCGCCACGCTCGCCGACCTCGAGCCCGGCATCTCTGGCGAGCTCGTCACGCGGCCGGACCCCGACGGCGAAGATCACCACGTCGACGTCGAGCGCCGGCCCCTCACTGAACTTCATCCGCGAGACCGCGCCCCGCTCGCCGACGATCTTCGAGGTCGCGGTGGAGGTCCGAACGCTCACCCCGAGGCCCTCGATGAGTCGCTTGAGCGCCTCGCCGCCGCCGCCGTCGACCTGCAGCGGCATGAGCCGTGGGGCGAACTCGACGACCGTCGTGTCGACATCGAGCGCGCGCAGCGCACCAGCCGCTTCGAGCCCCAGGAGGCCACCTCCGACGACTGCACCACGCACCGGTCGGTCGACCTCCCCTCGGCGCTGCTCGACGAAGGCGCGCAGGTCGGCGACGTCGTCGATCGTTCGGTAGACGAAGGCTCCTCGCAGGTCCTTGCCCGGCACGGGTGGGACGGCAGCGTAGGAGCCGGTCGCGAGGACCAGCGCGTCGTAGCCCAGTACCTGGCCGGTGCTCGTCGTGACGGTCCGCGCCCCACGGTCGATCGCCTCGGCGCGTACACCGCGACGCAGCGTGACGAGCGGGTCGTCCCACAGCTCCTGCCCCCCGAGGGCCAGGTCCTCCGGCTCACGGCCGGTGAAGTAGGAGGTGAGCGCGACGCGGTCGTAGGGCGCACGGGGCTCCTCGGCGAGCAGCGTGACCGCCCAGCGGCCCTCGCCGTCACGGGCGCGCAGTGCATCGACGAGCCGGCGAGCGACCATGCCTCCGCCGATGATGACGAGGTGCTGCTGGGTGGTGGGTGCGGTGTCCTCTGGCATGTCGATCACGTTAGGAAGCCCTCGTTTCTGCCTGGTCTTGCTCGTGTTTCGCCTGTGTGAACCCGTCCTCACGGGCCGCGGGAGCGGTGGGAGAAGGGGCATCCCCGGCGTGCAGCCAGTCGAGGATCCCGCAGAGCGCATCCGTGCATCCGCCGCAGCCAGTGGTGGCTCGGGTCGCCTCGACAATCTGCTCGACGGTCGTTGCGCCGGAGGCGAACTCGGTGCGGATCTCCCCCTTCGTCACGCCGTTGCAGCGGCAGATGGTCGCCCGGTCCGGGATGAGCGAAGGGGAGTCCCGCTGCGTGCCCGAGGTGGCCGGGGAGATGGCCGGCAGGAGGAGGTGCGCCGGGTCCGCGGGCAGCGGGGTCTGCCTCGTGTAGCTCGTGACGAGGTCGGTGCCGATCCGTCCGGCGCCGACGGCGGTGGCGCCGACGAGCCGCCCGTCCCGCACGACGATCTCCAGGTGTCGGCCGGCGGAGGGGTCGCTGAGCCGGACGACGCGCAGCGCTGGGTCGTCGGTGCGGCCGCTGCCGCAGATGCCCATCGTCACGAGGTCGACGCCGGTCGTCTTCGGTCGGACGACATCGCCCACGCCGGTGGTCGCCGGGGCGGGGGCGCCGCTGGTGAGCAGACCGGCCAGGCGGTGCGCCTGCTCCCACCCCTGCCCGACCAGCCCGCTGGCGCCACAGGGCGGCTGGGCACAGTCGCCGATCGCGTGGATACGCGGGTCGGCGGTGGTGAGGTCCTCGTCGACGACGATCCCGCGCTCGACGGCGAGCCCGCACCCCTCGGCGAGGTCGACACGTGGCAACGTCCCTGTGGTCAGGACGAGCAGGTCGGCGGCCAGCACCTCGCCGTTGTCGAGACGGACCCGCCGCAGCCGGCCGTCCTCGACGACGACCTCCTCGGCGGCGACCCCGACGCGCTGGTCGACGCCCGTGCGCCGCAACGTCGACTCGACCACCCGGCTCGCGGCCTCGTCGAGCTGCCGGTCCATGAGGGCCGGGGCGGGGTGGACGACGGTGACCGCGAGGTCGCGTCGGGCGAGACCGCTCGCGGCCTCGAGCCCGAGCACGCCCCCGCCGAGGACGATCGCCCGTCGGGCGTTGAGCGTCGCCGCGATGATCTCCCGGGCGTCGTCGATCGAGCGCAGGACGTGGACGCCGTGCGGCAGCTCGGGCTCGTCGAGGCCGGGCATCGCGGGGACGCGCGCGGCGGCACCGGTGGCGAGCACGAGGTGGTCGTAGGGGATCCGGGAGTCGTCGGAGAGCACGACGTCCTGCCGCTCGCGGTCGATGGTGCGCACCGTGGTGCCGCGCTGCACGCTGACGCGCGGATGGACGGGGGAGGGCATGGCGATCGACGACCAGCCCCGCGACCCGGCCACGACATCGCTGAGCAGCACGCGGTTGTAGGTCTCCCCGGCCTCCTCGCCGAGCACCGTGACGAGGTGCTTGCCCGCAGCGTCGGCGGTGGTGAGGTCCTCGACGAAGCGTGACCCGACCATCCCGTGGCCGATGACGACGACGTGACTCATGCGAGGACCTCCGGGGCGATGGTGTCGGCGGCCCGGACGGGCCGGACCTCGACCGCGCAGACCTTGAACTCCGGCATCGAGGAGATCGGGTCCACGGCGTCGTTGGTCACGCGGTTGACGCTCCCCGCACCCGGGTGGTGGAAGGGCATGAAGACCGTGTCCGCCCGGACCCGGTCGGTCACCCTGGCCGGGGCGATGACGCACCCGCGGGCGGTGACGAGCTCGAGCTCCTCGCCCTCCTCGACGTCCAGACGGTGGGCGAGCAGCGGGTGGACCTCGACGAAGGGGGTGGGCTGCGCAGCGAGCAGCGCCGGCACCCGCCGCGTCTGGACACCGGACTGGTAGTGCTCGAGCACTCGTCCCGTGATGAGGAAGAGCGGGGCGTCGGGCCGCAGCTCCTCGGCCGGCCCGACGTGGTCGACGGCAATGAACCGCGCCCTGCCGTCCGGGGTGGGGAAGCCGTCGAGGAGGACGCGCGGGGTGCCCGGGTGCGGTGCCTCCCCTGCGTCGGTGGCGGGGCAGGGCCAGTGCAGGTCGGCCTCGCGGTCGAGGCGTGCGTGGGACAGCCCGGAGTAGTCCGCGCGTCCGCCGGCGCTCGCCCGGGCCAGCTCGTCGAAGACCTCCGCCGGGTCGGTCGACCACGAGCCCGGGGCTGCGAGGCGCTGCGCGAGCTGCGACCAGACCCACAGCTCGGAGACCACCCCCTCCGGTGGGTTGATCGCCTTGCGGCGCCTGATGATCCGGCCCTCGAGATTGGTCATCGTGCCCTCCTCCTCGGCCCACTGGGTGACAGGTAGGACGATGTCGGCGAGCGCGACCGTCTCGCTCGGGAAGATGTCGCAGACGACGAGGAGGTCGAGCGCCCGCAGACGGTCGACGACGGCGTCCGCGCGCGGGGCGCTGACCACGGGGTTGGCCCCGTGCACGAGCAGGGCGCGTGGGCCTCCGGGCGTGCCGAGCGACTGCAGCAGCGCGATCGCCGGCAGCCCCGGGCCGGGCAGGTCCTCGGGGTCGACGCCCCACACGCCAGCGACGTGCTCGCGTGCCGCGGGGTCGGTGATCATCCGGTAGCCCGGCAGCTGGTCGGCCTTCTGCCCGTGCTCTCGACCGCCTTGGCCGTTGCCCTGGCCGGTGAGAGCGCCGTAGCCGCTCCCTGCGCGCCCGACGAGCCCGAGCGTGAGGGCTAGATTGATCGCGGCGGTGACTGTCGCGGTCCCTTGGCTCGACTGCTCGACACCACGGCCGGTGAGGACGTACGCGCCGGCCCCGCCGTGGGCCGGGCTGGCCCCGGCGAGCAGCCGGGCGGTGCGACGGAGCTCGTCGGCAGGGACACCGCACACCTGCTCGGCGCGCTCGGGCCACCACGCGGCGACCGATCGGACGACGTCCTGCCAGCCGGTCGTGCGCTCGCTGACGTACGGCTCGTCGACGAGCTCCTCGGCGACGAGCACGTGGAGCAGGGCCTGGAGCACGACGAGGTCGGTGCCGGGCACCGGCTGCAGGTGGATCCCGTGGCCGTCCTCGGTGAGGTCGGCGGTGGCCGATCGACGTGGGTCCACGACGACGAGTCCCCCGGCGTCGCGTGCACCGGACAGGTGCGGGACGAAGGGGGGCATCGTCTCCACGACATTGCTCCCGAGCAGCAGGACGGCGCCGGCCGTGTCGAGGTCGGCGACGGGGAAGGGGAGGCCCCTGTCGAGGCCCAGCGAGCGGTTGGCCGCGGCCGCTGCGGATGCCATGCAGAAGCGACCGTTGTAGTCGATGTTCTTGCTGCGCAGGGCGACCCGGGTGAACTTGCCGAGCTGGTAGGCCTTCTCGTTGGTGAGGCCACCGCCGCCGAAGACCGCCACGGCATCGGGTCCGTGCTCGGCGGCGACGGCACGCAGCCGGTCGGCCAAGAGGTCCAGCGCCGACTCCCAGGTCACCTCGCGCAGCTCGCCGCCCCGGTCACGCACGAGGGGAGCGGTGAGTCGGTCCGGCGCCCGGAGCAGCTCCGCGGAGGCGCCGCCCTTGCGGCACAGGCCTCCCCGGTTGGTGGGGAACTCGCGTCCGGCCACGAGCAGGGGAGGGAGGCTCCCTTCGGCGCGGGTGAGGGTCATCGCGCACTGCAGCGCGCAGTACGGGCAGTGGCTGTCGGTCATCAGATGCCCTCGCCGGCCAGCCGCGCGCCGCGACGCAGGTAGACCGCCCACGTGATCGTGGACATGAGGACGTACGCGGTGATAAAGACACCGATCGCCGGCACGAGCGAGTCGTGGGCGGTCATCGACATCGCGAAGCCGCGCGGCACGAGGAACCCGCCGAGCGCCCCTACGGCCCCGGCGATGCCGATGCACCCGGCGGCACCGCGTCGCGCCGTCGCGAGCTCGTCGCCGCTACGGACGCCGGCGCGGAAGACCGCCGGGATCATCCGGTAGGTCGCACCGTTGCCGGTCCCTGCCCCGACGAAGAGGACGAGGAAGGCGGTGAGGAAGAGCGCGAAGGAGTGCATCGACAGGGCGAGGATCGCTGCTCCGGCTGCGGTGCCCATGACGGCGAAGGCGGCGATCGTCACCCGGGCACCCCCGAACCGGTCGGCGACCATGCCGCCGATCGGACGGCTGGTGGCACCGAGGACCGCTCCGAGGAAGGCGAGCGAGGTCGACGTCTCGGGGAACTGTGTCGTGAGCAGGGTGGGGAAGGCGACGGAGTACCCGATGAAGGAGCCGAAGGTGCCGATGTAGAGGACGGAGATGATCCACGTGTGCGGGTGCGTCGCGGCCCGGGCCCAGCTGCGGTGGTCGGACCGGGCCGTGCTGAGGTTGTCCATCCCGCGCCAGGCTCCGGCAGCGGCGAGGAGCACGAGCGGGACGAAGACCAGACCGGCGCGCTCGAGGTGGATCCCGGCGCCGACGGCGATGACCGCGGGGATGATGAGCTGGACGATGCCGGTGCCGAGGTTGCCACCGGCAGCGTTGAGCCCCAAGGCCTTTCCCTTCTCCGCCTCGGGGAAGAAGAAGGAGATGTTGGTCATCGACGAGGCGAAGTTGCCGCCACCGAAGCCGGCGAGGGCGGCGACGGCGAGCAGGGTGGCGAAGGGGGTCTCGGGCCGGCCCACGACCCACGCCAGGGAGAGGGTCGGCAGGAGGAGGAGCAAGGCGGAGACGATCGTCCAGTTGCGTCCGCCCACGAGCGGGATCATGAAGGTGTACGGCACCCGCAGTGAGGCGCCGACGAGGCTCGGCACCGCGATGAGCCAGAACTGCTGGTCGAGCGTCAGCACGAACCCGGCCGCGGGCAGCTGCGGCACGACGACGCTCCACAGCGCCCACACGCAGAAGCCGAGGAGCTCCGCCAGCACCGACCAGCGCAGGTTGCGCTGTGCGACGGCGCGGCCACTCGCTGCCCAGAAGCCGGCGTCCTCCGGGTCCCAGTGGTCGATCCACCGCCCGGCGCGGAGGACGGGCCCCGCTGGGGCAGCGGCGATGTCGGGCGTGACGACAGTGGTCGGCGAGGTCATGCGCAGAGGCTCGCAAGCGGGTGTTTCGCGCTCCCACGGGTGGGGTTAATCCCGTGTTAACCGCCCCGCACGCCGGCGACCACGCACGTGTGAGGCCACGAAGGAACCCTGCGGATGCAGGGGGAGGGGTCAGGGGGTCTCGGTGAGGAAGATCGTCTCGACCGCTGGCTGCCCCTGGCTCAGCTGGTGCGCGGACCGCGGCAGCTCGGCCACGGATGCCTCGTGCCGGGCTCGTCCCGCCTCCAGCGTCGCGTGCTCACGCCCGACGACCTCGCCGTCGGCCACGAGTCGCACGAGCAGGTCGCGGTCGTCGGCGTCGCCGACCGGCTGCTCGCCGATGCCGAGCACCTCGGCCTCGACGACACCGAGCGGGTTGCGGCGACGCAGCGCGTACTTGCGTCCACCGATCGACACCTTGTCCTTGCTCTTCTTGGCGACCCCGATCATCGTGCCCGCGTCGTCCTCACGGGCGACGAGCTTGTAGACCATCGACGCGGTCGGGTGTCCGGAGCCGGTGACCACGCGCGTCCCGACGCCGTAGGTGTCGACCGGTGCCGCGGCCAGCGCGGCGATCGCGTACTCGTCGAGGTCGGAGGTGACGACGATCTTGGTCTCGGTCGCGCCCAGCGCGTCCAGCTGCTCGCGGACCTCGCTCGCCTGGACCACGAGGTCCCCCGAGTCGAGACGCACCCCACCGAGGGAGGTGCCGCCGACCTCGATGGCCGTGCTCACCCCTTCGGTCACGTCGTAGGTGTCCACGAGCAGCGTGGTGCCGGTGCCGAGGGAGGCGATCTGCGCCTCGAAGGCCTCGCGCTCGCTCTCGTGGAGCAGGGTGAAGGCGTGCGCCGCGGTCCCGCCCGTGGGCACGCCGTAGCGGCGTCCCGCCTCGAGGTTGGAGGTCGAGGAGAAACCGGCGATGTACGCCGCCCGGGCCGCAGCGACGGCTGCCCCGTCGTGGGTGCGGCGGCTGCCCATCTCGATGACCGGTCGGGTCCCGGCCGCACCGGTCATCCGTGAGGCCGCCGAGGCGACCGCGGAGTCGTGGTTGAGGATCGACAGGACGACCGTCTCGAGGATCACGCCGTGCGCGAAGTCGGACTCGACGACGAGCACGGGGGAGTAGGGGAAGTAGGTCTCGCCCTCGGCGTAGCCCCACACGTCCCCGTCGAAGCGGTAGTCGGCGAGGAAGTCGAGCGTCCGCTGGTCGACGACCTCGCGGTCGCGCAGGTCCGCCAGCTCCGCGTCGCCGAAGCGGAAGTCCTCGATCGCGTCGAGCACCCGCCCGACCCCGGCGAGGACGCCGTAGCGCCTTCCCGACGGCAGCCGCCGAGCGAAGGTCTCGAAGACGCACTGACGCGATGCGGCGCCGCTGTGGAGGGCAGCCTGGAGCATCGTCAGCTCGTAGTGATCGGTGAGCAGCGCGGTGCTGGGTCGGATCGTCACGCTGGCCACTCTAGGGTGGAGGGCGTGTCCATCGCCCCAGCCGAGCAGCAGACGAGCGAGCCCGACGTCGTCGAGGCCGTCGACACCCCGTGGATCACGTTGGTGTGGAATGACCCGGTCAACCTCATGTCCTACGTGACCTGGGTCTTCCAGACGCACTTCGGGTACTCCAAGCAGCAGGCCGAGAAGCTCATGATGGATGTCCACCTCAAGGGGCGCGCCGTCGTGGCGAACGGCCCCAAGGAGCAGATGGAAGCCGACACCGAGGCGCTGCAGGGCTACGGCCTGTGGGCGACCTTCCAGAAGGACGTCTGATGGCGCACGCGTTCACCGCCGACGGTCAGGAGCTCGTCGCGATCATGGACGAGGACGAGCGGGCCGTCGTGGCCGGCCTGTGCCTGCAGGTCATGGACCTCGTCGCTCCCACCAGCACCACGGCGAAGGGGGATCCCAGCGACCCCTTCGAGGCGATCGTGGCCGGGCTGGGTGACCTGGCGACGGACACCGAGGACGGTGCGGCCGGACTCGACGTGCCCGACCGGGCCTTCGGTCTCGACCACGACCGTGACCCGGCGCTGGATCGCCTCTTCCCGACGGGCAACCGCGAGGACGAGCAGGAGGCGGCGGAGTTTCGCCGGTTCACCGAGCAGGGGCTGCGCCAGCGCAAGCACCAGGGCCTGACGACGACGGTGCGCACCCTCGAGGCTGCCGACGACGACCGGTGGGTCGTGACGCGGGCGCAGGCACCGGCCGTGCTCATCGCGCTCACCGACATCCGACTCGTCATGGGCGAGCGGCTCGGGCTGCGCACCGACGAGGACGCCAACCGGCTCGAGGAGCTCATCGAGACCCTCGATGCGGACGACCCCGCGGTCTTCGCACTGAGCATCTACGACTTCCTCACCTGGCTGCAGGAGTCGCTGACCCAGGCACTCATCGGCGAGGACGACGAGTGAGCAGTGCACCGGCAGCGGCCCAGCCCATCGGCATCTTCGACTCCGGGCTCGGCGGTCTGACGGTCGCCCGCGCCGTGCTCGACCAGCTGCCCCACGAGTCCATCGCCTACCTCGGCGACACGGCGCGAGCCCCCTACGGCCCCAAGCCGATCGCCCAGACCCGCCAGTACGCGCTCGAGTGCCTCGACCGTCTGGTCGACCACGGCGTCAAGCTCCTCGTCATCGCCTGCAACACGGCCAGCGCCGCCGTCCTGCACGATGCGCGCGAGCGCTACGACGTCCCGGTCGTCGAGGTCATCCGGCCGGCCGTGCGCCGCGCTGTCCTGGCCACGCGCAACCAGCGCGTCGGCGTGATCTCGACGGCGGGCACGCACCGCTCGCGGGCCTACCTCGACGCCTTCGCCGCGGCCCCCCAGACGCAGGTCATCTCGCAGCCCTGCCCGCGGTTCGTGGAGCTGGTCGAGGCGGGGACGACGTCCGGGCCGGAGGTGCTCGACGTCGCGCGCGCCTACCTCGCCCCCCTTCGTCAGGCAGAGGTGGACACCCTCGTGCTGGGCTGCACCCACTACCCGCTGCTGACCGGCGCGCTCTCCTACGTCATGGGCGAGGGTGTCACGCTCGTCTCATCGGCCGAGGAGACCGCCAAGGACGTCTACCGTGTTCTTGCGGACCTCGACCTGCTGCGCCCCGAGACCCTCCCGGACCCCGCCCACGGGTTCACGACCACGGGGGACCCGGAGCGCTTCCGGTTGCTGGCCCGCCGCTTCCTCGGACCCGAGGTCGCAGATGTCTTCGCCACCTTGGGAGAAGAGCGTTGAGGCTCACCGTCGTCGGCTGTTCCGGCTCCTTCGCAGGACCGGACTCGCCCGCCTCGTGCTACCTCGTGACCGCCGAGCACGAGGGCCGTACCTGGCGCCTCGTCCTCGATCTGGGCAACGGCGCACTCGGCGCGCTGCAGCGGCACACCGACCTCGCCGACATCGACGCGGTCCTGATCAGCCACCTGCACCCCGACCACTGCATCGACCTGACCGGTCTGTACGTCACACGCACCTACCGTCCGGAGGGCCCGCTCACCGGACGGCTGCCCGTCTACGGTCCGGCCGGGAGCGAGCAGCGGCTCACCGATGCCTACGAGGGCATGGCCGAAGGGGGGATGTCCGGCGTCCTCGACTTCCGCCGGATCTCCACGAGCGTCCCGACGCACATCGGTCCTTTCGTCGTGCGGTCCTTCCGCGTCGACCATCCCGTGGAGGCCTACGGCTTCCGGGTCGAGGCCGACGGCGCGGTCCTCGCCTACAGCGGTGACACCGATGTCTGCGATGCTCTCGGGCCCCTCTTCGCCGGCGCCGATCTCGTGCTCGCCGACTCCGCCTTCGTCGAGGGACGCGATGAGGTGCGCGGTGTCCACCTCACCGGACGGCGTGCTGCTGAGGCCGCGCTGGCTGCTGGTGGGGTCGGTCGCCTGATGCTCACCCACATCCCTGCGTGGAATGACCCGGAGGTCTGCCGGGCGCAGGCGGCCGAGGTGTGGCCCGGCGAGGTCGAGCTGGCCCGCCCGGACGCGACCTACGAGATGTGAGCCTCCCACCGCTGGAGATCAGCGACGTCATCACGCCGGGGCCGGTCCGCCGATCGGAGGCCGTGGCGCGCCTGCGAGCGGCCGGGCAGCTGCCGGCAGCGCGTCTCGTCGAGCGGATGCCGGCCACGGACGACGTCCTCGACGACGCGCACGTCGTGGCGCTCATGCGCCGTGTGCACGCCGAGCTGCAGCGGCTCGGGGAGGAGCTGCAGCTGCCGCACCGGGTCGCCGAGGACCTGGACCGGCTGCGGGAGCGAGCGGGGCGCCCCCTTCGTCGGGTCGTCGACCTGGGCTGCGGCAGCGGGTACGTGCTGCGGTGGCTGAGCCACGCGCCGTCGATGGCGGGGGTCGAGCTGGTCGGGGTGGACCACGACCCCGGGCTGATGGAGTGGGCCGCGCGGCTCGGCGCGGCCGACGGGTGCCGCGCGCGCTTCGTCGTGGGGGACGCCCTGGCGCCCGGAGTCGCGATCGAGGACCCCGAGGCGACGGTCGTCATCTCGAGCGGCGTCCTGCACCACCTGTCGGCGCAGGACCTGCGGGGCTTCTTCGCCGCGCACGAGGCGGCCGGCGTCGCCGGGTTCGCGCACTACGACCCGGAGCCCGGATGGTTGACCAACCTCGGCTCGTGGGTCTTCCACCGGGCACGGATGCGCGAGGCGGTCTCCCGCCATGACGGCAACCTGTCGATGCGGCGTGCCCACCCGGCCGCCGTGCTCCGCGACGCCGTCGCCGCCGGTGCGCCGGGCTACTCCGCCGAGTGCGCGAGCGGCCAGAGCGTGCTGCGGGTGCTGCGTCCCGTCACGGGGACGAAGGGAGCCTGATGGGCTGGGTCCTCGCCCTCACCCTCGTCGTCGGGCTGGACGCGGCGCTCAGCGGGTACCGCGCCGTGCAGGGACGGTCCGGCCGTCTGCCATCGCGTCGGCGCGACCTCACCGCGCACCTCACCGGTCTCCGGGTGGGCATCATGCTGCTGGCGGTGCCCGTCGTGCTCGGGGTGATGGCGACGTCCGAGGCCGAGCGCGAGGCGGTCGCCCGTGCCGGTGTCCTCTGGTCGTCCTGGCTGGCCCTGCCGACCGTCCTCGCGCTGCTCGTGCTGCTGACGCTCACCTGGCGCTGGCGCTACCTCGCCACGGCGCTCGTGCTCGGCCCGATGACCTGGCTGCGCCCGGTGGCTGCCGTGATGGCGGGGGTCGCCGGCGCCGCCCAGGTCGAGGAGTGGCCGGCCAGGGCGGCGGTGCTGCTCACGGTGGTGGCCGTCCTGGCCGTCGAGCCGGTCGTGGGGCGCGTCTCGTACTGCAGTTCGGGGGAGAGGCGACGAGATCCCGGGGATCTCACCGGGCTCGCGCGCTGAACTGCAGTACGACACGCGGTCGGCTCCAGCGTCAGACGGGCACGATCATCGGCGTCCCGGCCACGGGGTCCGGGACGGTCACGCACTCGACGCCGAAGACCTCCTGCACCAGCTCCGGGGTGACGACCTCGGTGGGGGAGCCCTCGGCGACGACGGCGCCGTCGCGCATGGCGATGACGTGGTCGGCATGACGGCACGCCTCGTTGAGGTCGTGCAGAACCATGACGACGGTGATGCCGCGCTGCTCGTTGAGCTCCCGGAGCAGGCGCAGGACCTCCAGCCGGTGGGCCAGGTCGAGGTAGGTCGTCGGCTCGTCGAGGAGCAGCACAGGGGTCTGCTGGGCCAGGACCAGGGCGACCCAGACTCGCTGACGCTGACCGCCGGACAGCTCGTCCACGACACGGTCCGCCAGCTGAGAGGTGCCCGTGGCGGCCATGGCCCCGACGACGGCGTCCTCGTCCTGTGCGGTCCATCGTCCGAAGGCACCTCGGTGCGGGAACCGTCCGCGGGCCACGAGGTCGCGCACGGTGAGCTGTTCGGGGACGACATTCGTCTGCGGGAGCAGGCCGAGGCTGCGGGCCACCTGACGCGTGGGCAGCGAGTGCACGGGCTGACCGTCGAGCAGGACGGCACCGCCACTGGGCCGCAGGACCCGGCCCATGGATCGCAGGAGGGTCGACTTGCCGCAGCCGTTGGGTCCGACGATGGCGGTGACGACCCCGTCCGGCAGCTCCAGGTCGAGACCCTGCAGGACGGCGCGGTCGCCGTAGCCCACATCCAGTCCGGCGGCCCGTACGAGCGGTCGCTCCTGTGCTGGCGCGGCGGGACCGGTCGAGGTCGTCGTGGTCGTCATGAGGTACGTCCCATCCGATGGAGGAGCCAGAGGAGGTAGGGGGCCCCGAGCGCGGCCGTGACCACGCCGGCCGGCAACGAGGTGGGGGCAAGGAGGTTCTTGCCGATGACGTCGGCGACGAGGACGAGCAGCGCGCCGATGAGCGCGGCGCACGTCAGGGTGCTCGGCGAGGTCGGACCGACGAGCCGCCGGGCGATGTGGGGGGCGCCGAGCGCGACGAAGGCGATCGGTCCCGTGACTGCCACCGCCACCCCGGCGAGCAGGGCGGATGCGAGGAGGAGGAGGTGACGTGTCCGCGTCACGCTGACCCCGGCCCCGATGGCGAGCTCGTCCCCGAGCTCGAGGGTCGCCAGGTGGCGCAGGAGTACATAGGCGAGCGGCAGGGTGAGGGCGGCCCCCACGAGGATGCTCGTGACGTGGGTCCACGTCCGCGCGTGGAGACTGCCGGCGAGCCACACCTCGGCCGCTCCCAGGCGGTCGACCGGGATGCGCGCGATCGTCAGGGTCACGCCGGCGCTCGCGATCGCGTGCAGCCCGATGCCGATGAGGACGAGGCGGGCACCCGACGGGTTGCGGTGCCCGAGCGCCTGGAGGAGCGCGGTCGCGACCAGCGCTCCCGCTCCGGCGGCGAGCGGCAGCAGTGCCGGGCTGACCGCAGCGCTGATCGCCACGACCGTGGCCAGGCTCGCTCCGGCGGTCACCCCGACGATGTCGGGGGAGGCCAGCGGGTTGCGCATGAGTCCCTGCATGAGGGTGCCCGATGCACCGAGAGTGGCGCCGGCGCCGAGCGCCACGAGGATCCGGGGGAGGCGCAGCTCCCGGACGATGAAGACATCACCGGGGTCGCCGAGACCCAGGGCCGCGCCCACGGCGCGGCCGACGGACAGCTCGCTGGACCCGAGGGCGATGGCGCAGGCCATGGCGGCGAGGACCATCACTGCCAGGGCCGAAGAGAGGACGACCGCCCGTGCTCGGGGCTGCCGGGGGAAGGCGGTCACAGGACCCCCTTCGCTCGTGCGGCGATGCGGATGAGCACCGGCGCTCCGATGAGTGCGGTGAGGACCCCTGCCTGGATCTCGGAGGGGCGGGCGATGACGCGACCGACGAGGTCGGCGGTGAGCAGCACGATCGGGCCGAGCACCGCCGACGTGATCAGCACGTCCCGGTGCGCACCGCCGACGAGGGCTCGGGCGAGGTGGGGGACGATCAGGCCGAGGAAGGCGATGGGTCCGGCGACCGCGACGGCGACGGCGGACAGCGCAACCGCGGTCGCTCCAGCGAGGAGCCGGACGCGACGTGGGTGCTGGCCGAGACCGACGGCGGCCTCGTCCCCGAGCGACAGCGCATCCAGCGAGCGGGCCAGCAGCGCGGCCGCGACCAGCCCCAGACCGACCAGGGGGAGCAGGGGGGAGACCGACGACGCATCACGACCGGCGAGCGAGCCCGCGAGCCAGTGACGCACCTCGTCGGCGTCCGTGTGGTTGAGCGCGAGGAGGCCCTGGGTCCAGGCCGAGAGCAGCAGGGAGACGATCGCACCCGACAGGGCCAACCGGATCGGGGAGAGGGCATCGCGTCCCGTTCCGGCCAGCGCGAGGGCGGTGCCCGCGGCGACCGCGCCCCCGACGAAGGCGGCCCACACGGCGTACGAGGCGGGGGCGCCCAGCATGGCCACGACCACGACGACGGCGAAGCCGGCGCCGGCGGTGATGCCGAGCAGGGTCGGGGAGGCGAGCGGGTTGCGGGTGGCGCCCTGGAGGAGCACGCCCGCCACGGCCAGGCACAGACCGGCGACGAGACCCGCGACGGTGCGCGGGAGACGCAGGTCCATGACGATGAGGTGGGCCTCGGTGCTCCGCTCCCCGAGGAGGGCCTGGACGACCTCGCGGGGAGGCAACGGGACCGAGCCGATGGCGAAGCTGGCCAGGACGACGGCCGCGAGGACCACGACGAGCACGGCCGGGACGAGGGTGGCCCGGGCGGCGCCCGTCCGGGGTGCGCGTGTGGCCGCGCGCACCCCGGACGGACGCAGGTCGACGCTCACTTGTCGGTGAGCAGGTTGTCCTCGAGGTCGTCGAGCATGGCGTGGGCCGACCCGATGCCGCCGCCGAGGTTCCAGTGGCTCTCGTCGACGATGACGACGTCGTCCCGCTTGACGGCCGAGAGGTTCTTCCACAGGTCGGTCTTGGTCCAGTGGTCGAGCTGCTCGTCGAGGGTCCGGTTGCCCTTCTGGGCATAGTGCTCGGACGAGACCATCTGGAAGATCACGTCACCGTCCATCTCCGGGATGCGCTCTTCGGAGATCTCGATCAGCTGCTCGGACTTCTCCCAGTCCTTGACCCGCTGGGCCTTGGGCCGCTTCAGGCCGACGTCGCGCAGGACGGAGCCCGGGAACCCGGTGAGGTAGATGCGCACCTCGTCCGGCATGAAGCGGATGACCGAGGCCTCGGTGTCGGCCTTGCCGGCAGCGACGAGGTCCTTGCTCAGGCCGTCGACCCGCTTCTCGTAGTCGGCGAGGATCTTCTCGCCCTCCTGCGGCCGGCACAGCGACTCGGCCCACAGGGAGACGTTGTCCTTCCAGCTCACCCCGATGGTCTCCGAGACGACGGTGGGCGCGATCTTCGACAGCTTGTCGTAGAGGGCCTCGTGGCGCAGCTTCGAGCCGAGGATCAGGTCGGGCTTGAGGGAGGCGATCTTCTCCAGGTCGGGCTCGATCTCGGTGCCCACCACCTCGGCCTCCTCGACCTCGTCGGGCAGGTACTCGTACCAGTCATCGGTCCACGGCTCGACGACGCCGACCGGCGTGACCCCCAGAGCGAGGACCGAGTCGGTCTGGCCCTGGCCGAGGGTGACGACCTTCTTGGGCTCGCACGGGACGTCCGTCGTGCCCATGGCGTGCTCGACGGAGGCCGAGTTCTCGGAGTCCGCGGAGGCCCCGGGGTCCGAGGATCCGCAGGCTGCGAGGGACAGGGACAGCGCGGTCGCGATCGCGACCGCTCCAAGGCGTGGTGTCATCAGGGGGCTCCGGGGTGGGGACGAGGGGCTGGGCATGGAGAAAACTAGGGTGTTAGGTAAGGCTAACAACACTAGATCTTGCATGACGAGACGCGCCGGTGCCGGAAGGCGGTCGACGTGGGCACCCACCGGCTGGTTGGCTGGCCCCATGGACGCGCGACTGCCCGCCCCCCTTCGTCCCGGCGACACGATCGCCGTCACCGCACCGAGCAGCGGTGTCCCCCAAGCGCTCTGGCCCCGTCTGGACGCCGCGATCGCACACCTGCGGCGTCGCGGCTTCGAGGTGCTCGAAGGGGTCTGCCTGCGCGATGCCGACGACCACCACGTCAGTGCCTCGCGGGAGGCCCGCGCCGACGAGCTGATGGCCCTGCTCGTCGACCCCGACATCGCCGCCGTCGTCCCGCCGTGGGGCGGTGAGACGGGCATCGACGTCCTGCGGTTCCTGGACTTCGAGCTGCTCGCCGAGTGCGACCCCTGCTGGTACGTGGGGTTCTCCGACCTCACGACCACGATGCTCCCGCTGACCCTGCGCTCCGGGTGGGCGACGCTCCACGGGCAGAACCTCATGGACACGCCCTACGCGCCTGCGTCCGGCCTGCTCCACTGGCTCGACGTCGTGATGAGCGAAGGGGGTGAGCTCACCCAGTCCGCGGCCACCCACAAGCGGGCGGAGGGCTGGGACGACTACGTCGCCGACCCGCAGGTCGCCGAGCTGACGCTCAACGACCCGGCCCGGTGGTCACTCCTGGAGGGTGAGGTGGCGGGCTTCGCCGGCCCGCTCGTCGGTGGGTGCATCGAGGTCCTCTCGCCGCTGGTCGGCACCCCCTTCGCCGACGTGCCCGCGTGGGCCGCCGAGCAGGCGCAGCCGCCGGTCGTCCTGCTCGAGGCGGCCGAGGGCAATGCCTTCGAGATCGCGCGGGACCTGCACGGGATGCGGCTCGCGGGGTGGTTCGACCGGTGCTCAGGAGTGCTCGTCGGCCGGACGCCGGCACCGGACGCCCCCACCCTCACCCAGCACGACGCGGTGCGCGACGCCCTCGGAGACCTCGATGTGCCGGTCGTGCTCGACGTCGACTTCGGCCACCAGCAGCCGATGATGCCGCTCGTCCTCGGGGTGGAGGCCCGGGTCGAGGTCGGACCGGAAGGTCAACGGATCACACAGGACCTGGGGCGGTCCTGACCCGCTCGAGCACCCAACGCGCGATGCGCTCGCCGATGATCTCGGGGGACCGGGCGAAGGAGTAGTGGTTCACCGGCTTGCCGGGGTCACCCGCGGCCTTGGCGAAGGTGAACCTCTCGACGTCGGCGCCGACAAACAGAGCGACGAGCGCGTCCACGGCCGCCGGGGGAGCGAGGGAGTCGTTGTCGAGGTCGACGACGAGCATCGGGAGCCGTCGATCACGCAGGCCGGTGGTGACGTCCTGGCGGCGAGGGGCGAGACGACCGGTGCGGGCGAAGGCTGCCCACTCCCGCATGAGCGTCATCGGCTGGGTGCCGCCGAAGCCGAGCCGTGCGCCGGGCCAGTACCCCAGCACCCGCGAGACCGTCCCGATGAACTGGGTCTGGGCCAGCGTCTTGAGCCCCTGCTGGGTGCGCCAGTGCGTGCTCCCCGATCCGATGAGCACCACGGCGTCGACGGCCGGCTGGTCACCGGACAGGTGGGTGGCGAGGACGTGGCCACCGAGGGAATGGCCGAGCGCGACGACCGGGCCGGGGTGCTCTCGACGCACCGACTCCACGACTGCTGGCAGCCACTCGTGGGCCAGCTCCGTGTAACCGAGGTCCTGACCGCGTCCGGCCAGCGGCCGCGCAGCGCCCTGTCCGGGATAGTCGGCGACGCCCGCCGTCACCCCATGACGGGCGAGCTCGTCGACGAAGGGTCCGTAGTAGCCCGCCGGCACGCCCATGGCGGGCAGCACGAGGACGAAGGGGGTCGACCCCTCGGCCTGTGCGACGTGCAGGGCGGTGGTGCCGCCGTCGGGGAGGGTGATCTCGCTGTGCTGGTTCACGTCGGTGAGGGTAGACGGTGGTGCCGTCAGCCGGAGCGCCGGTCGGCGTCCGCGATGGCCTCCACGACGGCCTGTTCGACGGCGGGCCGCTGCTGGGCGAACTGTGGCCCCGTCACCAGGATCCTCTTGACGAAAGGAAAGCCGGCGTCGAGCAGCTCGTGCCACCCGTGCAGCGTCAGGTCGACCGTCTCCGGGACGCCCAGCTCGGCGTGGCTCCACCCGACATCGCGGGTGAGGCCACCGCGGTCGACGGCCTCGGTCAGCCCCACCTCGTACGCGCGCACGACGGCACTCTTGGACTCCAGAGCCGTCACATCGCTCCAGAAGGTGGCCAACGGCCCGCGCGCGAGGACACCTCCGCGGAAGGCCAGCAGGTAGCTCTGCAGGTGCTCGGCCGGCCAGCGGTTGGCCGTGGCCCCCCAGACGTCGGTCGTGCTGTTGACCAGCCGACCCAGCAGCTCGTCCAGAGGTGCGAGCGGCCCGATGAGGGAGTCGTTGGTGAGGACGACGAGGTCCTGGTGCGCGAGCTCGGGCCACGTGCGCAGGGCGTACGCCCATGAGCCGAAGTCGTAGGCCGTGTTGCCACGGCGCGTCACGGCCACACCGATGGGCACGTCGGTGTGGCGCAGCCGGACCCACGGGTCCCGGGCGGCCACCACGAGCACACCGAAGCCTGCATCGGCCCAGGCGCGGGCTGCTCGCAGCGCGTCGGGCCGGACCGCTGCGCCGGCGGACCACTCGGCCAGCACCACGACCCGATCCCGACCGAGCACGTCGTCGAGCTCGCCGCCGACGAGTCCCTCGCGGACGGGCAGACGCTCGTTGGCCCACCGCTTGAGCGACCACCGCGCGTCGCGCAGGCGTCTGCGGGTCTCCTGCTCCCAGTCCTGCACCCGATCGGTGAGCGTCGGCGCCCCGCTCTCCTGCGCCCGCTCGTGCGTGCCCCGCAGGGTCCACGCCGTGGCCTCCGCGGCCTTGGTCAGCTCACCGGGGTGGGCGGCCCACAGCGAGGTGAGTCGTCCGAGCTGCCGGACCCGGCCGCGGGCGAGGACGGTGCGCGACGGGGACGCGTCGTACCCCAGGTCGATCTCGAAGCGCTCGCCGACCACCCTGGGATGGACGCGCACGCCGTTGACGATGTTGGACACGTTGCTCCCGTGGAGAACCTGGGCCCACATCGGCGGGGCGGCGACCTCACGCAACCGGCCGTGCCCACGTGCGCGGGCGTGCTTGGTGACGTAGACCGTCGCCGGCGGCTCGCCGTCACGGCGGGCCTCGATGAGCGAGAGGAAGGGGTTGGAGAGCACATCGCAGCGGTGGACGGCCCCGCTGCGCTCGATCTGGATCCCTCGGGGGAAGCCGACGAAGAGCTGCGGCTGCTCGACGAACTGGGCCTGCACGGACGCCATGAAGTCCACTGCGATGGCGTCGTCGCTGTCCATGCGGGTGGTGATGACGAAGGGGGCATGGCTGCGGACCGCGACGTGCTCGGCGAAGCTGTCGCGACGGAAGGGCTCGTGGGTCCAGATCGGGGTGAAGGTGCCCTGGGCGAGCTCCTCGACCTCGTCTCGGAACCCCGCAGAGCAGCGGTCGTCGAGCAGGACGAGCCACTCGAAGCCCTGACCGCCTCGCTGGGAGAGCACCGACGGGAGAGCCGCGTCGACGAAGAACCCGAGCCGGTAGTAGAGCCAGTCCTCGCTCGCCGGGGCGGCATCGGGTGCCATCACCGCGCTGAAGCGCGTCAGCAGGAAGTGATCGAAGGGAGCGCCCACCTCGCCATCATCGCCGATCGTTAGCCTGAGCCCATGACTGACACCACCCCCCGCCACGACGGACGTACCCCCGAGCAGCTGCGCGAGGTGCGGATCACCCGCAACTGGCTCGACCACGCCGAGGGCTCGGTACTCGTGGAGTTCGGCCGCACCCGCGTGCTCGTCGCCGCCTCCTTCGAGGCCGGCGTGCCGCGCTGGCTCAAGGGCCAGGGGACCGGCTGGGTCACCGCCGAGTACGAGATGCTGCCGCGCAGCACCAACACCCGCAGCGGTCGCGACTCCCGCAAGGGCAAGGTCGGTGGCCGCACCCACGAGATCTCCCGACTGATCGGCCGAAGCCTGCGCGCGGTCATCGACACCAAGGCGCTGGGGGAGAACACGATCGTCCTCGACTGCGACGTCCTCCAGGCCGACGGAGGTACCCGCACCGCGGCGATCACCGGCGCCTACGTCGCGCTCGTCGACGCCATCGAGGACGCCCGCAAGCGCGGACTCATCGCGCCCGGCGCCAAGCCCCTCACCGGATCCCTGGCCGCCGTCTCGGTCGGCGTCGTCGGTGGACGTGCGGTCTGCGACCTGGACTACCCCGAGGACTCCACCGCGGAGACGGACATGAATGTCGTCATGACCGGGACCGGCGAGTTCATCGAGGTGCAGGGAACGGCCGAGGGTGCTCCCTTCGACCGCGACCTCCTGAGCCAGCTGCTCGACCTCGCGACCACCGGCTGCGCCGACCTCACGGTCAAGCAGCAGGAGGCGCTCGCCGAGACCCCGCGGGAGCGCGTGCAGTGACCCGGCGGGTCGTCCTCGCGACGCACAACGAGCACAAGGTGAGGGAACTTCAGCAGATCCTCGCGGAAGCCCTTGGTCCTGAGGCCGGGCTGGGCCTCGAGATCGTCTCGATGGCGGCCTTCCCCGAGGTCGGTGAGATCCCCGAGACTTCAGTGACGTTCGCCGGCAACGCCCGGCTCAAGGCCGAGCACGTCGCGATGCGCACCTCGCTCCCGGCGCTCGCGGACGACTCAGGGCTCGCTGTCGAGGTCCTCGGCGGCAGCCCCGGGATCTTCTCCGCCCGTTGGTCGGGTCTGCACGCGGGGGAGGACCTGCCCCGCGCCGAGAAGGACCGGCGCAACCTCCAGCTGCTCCTCGACCAGCTCGCAGACGTCCGCGACGAGCACCGCCGCGCGGCCTTCCGGTGCGCGGCCGTCCTCGCGATCCCCGGTGGCACGACGGTCACGAGCGAAGGGGAGGTCCCCGGAGTGATCGTGCGGGAACCCTTGGGGGACAACGGCTTCGGTTACGACCCGATCTTCGTGCCGGACGGCGACACCCGAACCCTCGCCCAGTACACCGACGTGGAGAAGAACGCGATCAGCCACCGCGGCCGCGCCTTCCGCGCGATGGTCCCGCTCCTGCGCGAGCACCTGTAACCCACACCCCCAGACTCTGCATTGCCCTATGGCAATGCAGGGTTCGGTGCCGAAGGCGGGACTTGAACCCGCACACCCTTACGGGCACGTGGACCTAAACCACGCGCGTCTGCCAATTCCGCCACTTCGGCTCGGCTGGCAGTCTAGGCGGGTGAGTGCACACACCTTCACGACCTCCCTTCGCTGGAGCGGGTCGACCGCCGTGGGCTACGACGGCTACCCCCGCGAGCACGGCCTGACGATGTCTTCGCACGACGTCCTCGCCAGCAGCGATGCCGCCTTCGGCGGTGACGCCCAGCTGCCCAACCCGGAGCAGCTCCTGGTCGCCGCGGCGAGCAGCTGCCAGATGTTGTCCTTCCTGGCAGTCGCTGCCCGCGCCCGTCTCGACGTCGTCGAATACCGCGACGAGGCGGTGGGTGAGATGCCCGAGGACAACCGACCGATGTGGGTGACGCGGATCGTCCTGCGCCCGCGGATCACCCTCGGCAACCCGGCTCCACGGGCCAAGGTCCAGCGGCTGGTCGATGTCGCCCACCGGGAGTGCTTCATCGCGCAGAGCGTGCGGAGCGAGATCGTGCTGGAGCCCACCTTCCGGGGTCTCGTCGACTGAACCCGCATTGCCATAGGGCAATGCAGGTGGGAGGGCGGGCTCAGCGGCGGGTACGCCCCGGCACCGACCGCGGGTCGAAGCCGTAGGGCAGCTCGAGTCGGTGGGCGCGCATGAGGGGCTCGTCGGCGAGCACCTCACGTGTCGCGCCATCAGCCACCACCCTTCCGTCGGAGAGCACGACCGAGCGCTCGCACAGCTGCAGCGCATAGGGCAGGTCGTGCGTCACCATCAGCACCGTGATCTCCAGACCGTCGACGATCTCGGCGAGCTCGCGCCGCGAGGCGGGGTCGAGGTTGCTGCTCGGCTCGTCGAGCACGAGGATCTCGGGACGCATCGCCAGGACGGTGGCGACGGCCACGCGCCGCTTCTGCCCGAAGGACAGGTGGTGCGGCGCACGGTCGGCCACGTCGCTCATCCCGACGGCTTCGAGTGCATCGGCCACCCGCTGGTCGACCTCTGCCGGAGACAGACCGAGGTTGCGCGGGCCGAAGGCCACGTCCTGCGCGACCGTCGTCATGAAGAGCTGGTCGTCAGGGTCCTGGAAGACGATGCCCACCCGCCGGCGCACGTCGAGCAGGTGCTCGCGCACGACCGGCAGCCCCGAGACCGCCACCGACCCCGACGTCGGCACGAGGATCCCGTTGAGGTGGAGCACGAGGGTCGTCTTGCCCGCGCCGTTGGGCCCGAGCAGGGCGACGCGCTCGCCCGGGTGGATGTGCAGGTCCACGCCATCGAGCGCGAGGTGACCATCGGGGTAGGTGTGCCGCAGGCCGCGCAGCTCGATGACAGGGGTGCTCACCGGGACACCATCGCAGCCACGAGCACGACGGCCGCAGCCAGTGGCAGCGTCATGGCGATGAGCCACGCCCGCAGGACGACGGCGATCGGCTCGACATGCATGTGACCGTCGTGGCCTCGCGACAGCATCGCCAGGTGCACGCGCTCGCCCCGCTCGTACGAGCGGATGAAGAGAGCCCCGGCCGTGCTCGCCAGGACCGGCCACGACCGCAACCCGCCGCCGCGGAAGCCCCGCGACTCCCGGGCCACCCGCATCGCCTGCAGCTGCCCGCTGATGACATCGGCGTAGCGGACCATGAAGCCGAGGATGAGCACCAGCTGAGCTGGCAGCCGCAGTCGCGCCAACCCCGAGACGATGTCGGCGGGCTGCGTGGTCGCCGCGAGGAGCAGCGAGGCGCCCACCCCGAGCGTGCCCTTGGCCAGCAGGTTCCAGGCGCCCCACAGTCCCGGCTCCGAGAGGGTCAGCGGTCCGATGTCGACCCGTGGTCCGGTCGCGACGAAGGGCATGAGTGCGGCGAAGATGACGAAGGGGACCTCGATGAGCAGTCGAGGAGCCAGGTGCCGCAGCGGGACCCGGCTCGCGAGGATCACGCCGAGCAGCAGCAGCGCATGGACCCCGAAGGCCCAGATCGCCTCCCGCGGTGTCGCGACGACGGCGATGACGAAGAGCAGCGTGGCGAGGATCTTCAGGTGCGCCGGCATGGCCTGCAGCCACGACCTCCCGTGGTGGGCCAGCGCGTGGTGGTGGGAACCGGCCACCTCAGTCGCGACGACGGACGACGAGGCGCAGCAGGAGCCACATCAACGCGCCGGTGAGCAGGACGCCGACGACACCGGCGAGGCCACCGGAGAGGAAGCCGCTGTCGACCCCCTTCGTCCCGTAGTCGGCGAAGGGGGAGCCGGCACTGCCGTGGTCCCCGGCCGAGTCGGCGAAGCCGAGCGTCTCGGCGACGTGCTCGAGCCCGTCGGGGTGGCCGGACACCCAGAAGCTCACGATCGCGGCGAGCAGCAGGCAGACGGCCAGGCCCCCCAGGACGAGGGTGCGCGTGGAGATGCGCTGCTTCACGGGGTCACCGACTCACGGTCGGCGGAGGTCGATCGACCGGTGGGCAGGTGCTGCGCACCGTGCACGAGGTCAGGGCGGACGGACATCACCGCGGAGACGACGAGGTAGGTGATGACTGCTTCGCCGATGCCGATGACGACATGCCAGGTGATCATCGCGCCGAAGAGGGTGCCGGCCGGCACCGGGGCGGTCCCGCCGAGCACGAAGAGCGCGGCAAAGACCGCGGCGGCGACGGGGACCGACAGCAGGGCCCCGATGGCCGCAGCCACGGGCACCGACCTCGCGCGCGAAGGAAGGACTCGCCGGACGAGGGCGAAGACCAGCCAGCCGACCCACACGCCGACCAGCGCCATGAGAGTGACATTGGTGCCCAGCGCCGTCAGGCCCCCGTCGGCGAAGACCAGCGCCTGAACGAGCAGGACCACGGTGATGCACAAGGTGGCGGTCCACGGGCCGACGAGCACGGCGGCCAGGGCGCCGCCCAGCAGGTGCCCGGAGGTCCCCGTCGCCACGGGGAAGTTGAGCATCTGCGCGGCGAAGACGAAGGTCGCGACGAGACCCGCCAAGGGAGCGACCCGGTCATCGAGATCGCCACGGCTGCGACGCAACGCCAGCGCGACGCCTGCGACGGCGACGATCCCCGTGGTCACGGAGGTCGGGGCGTCGAGGAATCCATCAGGGACGTGCATGCGACTCCTTCACGGCGGTGCGCGCTGGGATAGTTTGGGGCGCGTCCACCGACCATATTGCACGTGTGTGCAGGCACAGAGAGCGAGGCGACATGGGCGAGCGGCTCACCCCGGGCGATCAGGCTCCGGACTTCACCCTTCCCGACGACACCGGCGGGCAGGTGTCGCTGAGCGACTTCCGCGGCAAGCGGGTGATCGTCTACTTCTACCCGGCGGCGATGACGCCGGGGTGCACCAAGCAGGCCTGCGACTTCAGCGAGTCGCTCGAGGCGCTGCGCGCGAGCGACACGGAGGTCGTCGGCATCTCGCCGGACACGCCGGAGAAGCTCGCCAAGTTCCGCGAGCGAGATGGCTTGACCATCACCTTGCTCTCCGATGCCGACAAGTCGGTGATGACGGCCTGGGGCGCATATGGTGAAAAGAAGTTGTACGGCAAGGTCGTGCAGGGCGTCATCCGCTCTACGATCGTCGTCGGACAAGATGGTGTGGTCACCCACGCCCAGTACAACGTCAAGGCGACGGGCCACGTGGCCCGTGTCCGCCGTGACCTCGGCATCGAGTAAGGACGGAACCACCACGTGAGCAATGACAACCCGAGCATGACGAAGCTCGAGAACGACATCGTCACGACCCGTGACCGGCTCGCCCAGACGATCGACGAGCTGAGCGTTCGCGCGGCTCCCAAGAACGTCATCGCGCGGCAGAAGGAGCAGGCCAAGGTCACCTTCACCAAGGCGACGCGGACCGAGTCAGGCGAGCTACGCATGGACCGGGTGGCGATCGCCGCGGCGGCCGTCGTCGGGCTCGTCGTGCTGAAGATCGTCTCGGCCAACCGCAAGCAGAAGAAGTGGGAGCGCCAGCGCGCCAAGCGTTCCTGGTGACCTACCGCGAGAGCGACGAAGGGGGGTCCCGCCGGTTGGCGGGACCCCCCTTCGTCTGTCGTGGAGGCGTCGAAAAACCGCGGAATGACACCGATTTCGTTCTGCGGGCTGGCTGCTGCTAATGTTTCTCCTCGCGCGCCAATAGCTCAATTGGCAGAGCAGCTGACTCTTAATCAGCGGGTTCGGGGTTCAAGTCCCTGTTGGCGCACCGTTCACGAAGGGCCCCACCGCATTGCGGTGGGGCCCTTCGTCGTACCCCATCCACCGGCCCGGTGCTACGTTCACTACCCCGGACACAGCGAGGCGACAGCGGGGACCGACATGCACCCAGTGAAGACCTTGGCCGTCATCCTGGCCGGAGGCAAGGGCTCTCGCCTGCATGGCCTCACCGATGACCGCGTCAAGCCGGCTTTGCGCTTCGCGGGGACCTACCGCCTCATCGACGTGGCGCTGTCCAACCTCATGAGCAGCGGCATCACCGATGTCTGGGTCGTCGAGCAGTACCTCCCGCACTCGCTCAACGACCACCTGTCCAACGGCCGCCCGTGGGACCTTGACCGCAACCGGGGCGGGCTGCAGATCCTCGCCCCCTTCACCGGGGCGACGGGGGAGGGTTTCGCCGAGGGCAACAGCGACTCCCTGTGGCGCCACCGCGAGCGCATCGCCAGCTCGGGTGCGGATGTCGTCCTCGTCCTCAGCTCGGACCACCTGTACGTGGCCCGGCTGGAAGAGGTGGTGGCCGATCACGTGGAGGCAGGCGCTGATCTGACGATCGTCACCACGCGCACGGACGGTGACGCCTCACAGCACGCCGTCGTCCTTTCGGACGACGACGCCACGGTGACGGACTTCGCCTACAAGCCCGACGAGCCGGCGAGCGATGTCGTGGCAACGGAGATCTTCTGCTTCGACGCGGCCGAGTTGCTCCTCGCGCTCGAGCGGCTCCACGACGAGCTCGGAGAGCTGGGCGACTACGGGGAGGACCTGGTCCCGTGGTTCGTCGACAATCGTCGCACGCGCGCCCACCGCTTCGAGGGGTACTGGACCGACATGGGCACGCTCTCCTCGTACTGGCGCGCCCACATGGAGCTGCTCGACGGCACGGGTGTGGCGCTCGACGACGCGAGCCGCCCGATCCGCTCTGCCCAGCCACAGCTGGTCCCGGCCCGGGTGGCCGCTGGTGCGGTCGTCGCCGACAGCCTGCTCTCGCCGGGGTCCCAGGTGGCGGGGACCGTGCAGCACAGCGTGATCGGCCCCGGAGTGGTGATCGACCGCGGTGCCCACCTCATCGACTGCGTCGTCCTGGACGACGTGCACATCTGCTCGGACGTCCACCTGGAGGGATGCATCGTCGTCGACGGTGCGGACCTCTCGCGGGCGGTCACGCTGGGCACCCCGTCGTCCGTGACGCTCGTCGACCTCGACGGGAGGGTCAGCGCCACCGACGCGCGTCCCTAGGACGTCAGCCGCGCCACTCGTCGAGATCGATGTCCTCGTCCGCGTCGGCCTCGCCGCGGCCGCGGGCGATGAGCCCGGCAGCCGCCAGCAGGACGAGCAGGACGCCCAGTCCGGCGATCCAGACCCACGTCGGGACGCCGCCGTCGCTGGCGCCCTCGACTCCGTCCGTCGGCGCTGCGGCGGAGGAGGAGGAGCTGCTGGTGCTGTCGGGTGCGGTCGGCTGGGTCTCGCCGTCGGTTGCGCTCGTCGAC
This sequence comes from Janibacter sp. Soil728, assembly GCF_001428305.1. GTDB lineage: Bacteria > Actinomycetota > Actinomycetes > Actinomycetales > Dermatophilaceae > Janibacter. Next base: position 472,003 of record NZ_LMRZ01000004.1, read on the forward strand.
GAGGAGGGGGACGAGGAGCTGCTCGTCGGTGCGGTCGTCGAGCCGGGGGTCGGCGACGTGGCGCCAGGGCTGCTCGCGGGGGGCGCGGTGGCCGAGGACTCGCTCGATGTCGGGGACTCGGTGGAGTCGCTCGTGGTGGAGGTCGGCGGGTCGACGGCGCCCTCGTCACCGGCGGGCGGTGTGTAGGTGAACTTCACGGTTCCGCTGATCGGGTGGCCGTCGGCGCTGATCACCTTGTAGGTCACCGTGTAGTCGCCGGCGGCGAGCGAGGACTTCAGAGGTTGGTAGACCGTGTTGCCGTCGACCTCGAGCTTGCCGTCGGTCGCGTCGGTGGAGCCGCTCTTGACGCTGACCTGGTTGAGGCTGTCCTTGATCGGCTCGTTGAACCGCAGCATCACCTCGGGCGGTGTCGCCGTGAGTGTCGACCCGTCCTTGGGGCTCGACGCCTCGAGGCGCGCGTGGGCCGATGCAGGGGAGGCCGTCACGGCCATGGCGACGAGCAGCGCTGCGAGAGTGAGGATTGCGCTCGCAAGGCGGACGAAGGGGGCAGGAGTCCGGTGTGTGGTGGTCACTGGACCATCGTGCCTGATGACTCGACGGCAGTGCGGGAGGCGAGTGGTCACGAGCACCCTCGAAGAGCAGGTACGATGGTCCCCGCTGCCCGAAGTTCAGGGCACATGGTGGGTATAGCTCAGCTGGTAGAGCATCGCCTTGTGGTGGCGAGGGCCGCGGGTTCAAGTCCCGTTACTCACCCCAAAGATGAAGGCCCCCCGGTTCGCCGGGGGGCCTTCATCTTTTTTCTCGTCGCAGGGTCAGCTGACCTGGTACTTCGCGGCGATCTGCTTCAGCTCGGCGCTCTCGAGCCCGGGCTGGGGACGGAAGACGGCCTCGCGGTAGTACCGCAGCTCCGCGATGGACTCGGTGATGTCGGCCAGCGCTCGGTGGCCGCCGTTCTTCTCCGGCGAGGCGAAGTAGGCCCGCGGGTACCAGCGCCGCGAGAGCTCCTTGATCGAGGAGACGTCGATCATCCGGTAGTGCAGGTGACCTTCGAGCGCGGCCATGTCACGTGCGATGAAGGCGCGGTCCGTGGCGATCGTGTTGCCACCGATGGGAGCCTTGCCCGCGTCGGGCACGTACTCCTTGATGTGTGCGAGGACGGCGTCCTCGGCCTCCTTCAAGGAGGTGCCCTCCGCGAGGACATCGAGCAGACCGGACATGGTGTGCATGTCGCGGACGAAGTCGTTCATCTGCGTCAGCGCAGCCTCCGGCGGCCGGATGATGATGTCGATGCCCTCGTCGAGCTGGTTGAGCTCGTAGTCCGTGATGAGGACAGCGACCTCGATGAGCGCGTCGTGCTCGAGGGAGAGCCCGGTCATCTCGCAGTCGATCCAGACGATGCGTTCGGACGAAGTCGAAGAAGTCACGCGCGTCACCATACCGACCCGGCCCGAGTCACCCGCGTCACTGGGGAGTTCTACCCACCGACAGCGGTGGTGGGCTCGGTTAGCGTGGCGCCATGAGCTCGACTCCGCCACCTCCTCCCTCCGGTCAGCCGCCGGCACCCGTGGGACCGCCGCCGCCCCCGAGGCAGGCTGGCCCGCCCCCGCCGCCTCCGGGTGCGCGGACGACGCCCCCGCCTCCCCGTCAGCCGTCCGCGACACCCAGCACGGGTGGGGCGTCCGAGGACACCCTCACGCGACGGATGCTGCGCCGCGGGGCACCCGAGGAACCGGAGTGGTACCGCACGGCCAGCCGCTCGATCGCGCTCGCGGAGGAGGAGGCACGGACCGACTCCCGGCAAAAGGTCCTGGCCCAGCAGCAGGCCTACGAGGCCCAGCAGCACGCAGCGGCCCAGGCCGCAGCCCAGCACCACGCCAACCAGGCCTTCGCCCAGCAGCAGGCGCAGCACCAGGCCTGGCTGCAGCAGCAGCAGTACAGCGCTCACTACGTGACCTCCCAGGCCGAGGCCAACCCGACCCCGCGGCCCACCCTGCGCACCTGGTTGCTCGCCGGGATCGTCGCCGTGGCGTCCCTGGTCATGCTGCTGCTCTTCGCGCTGTACTACGGTCTCGCCTTCGGCATCGTGCTCAGCCTCGTCAGCCTTCTCGCGGCCCTCATCCCGCTGACGCTCGTCGTCCCGATCTTCTTGTGGCTCGACCGCTTCGAGGCGGAGCCGTGGAGGTACCTGCTCACGGCCTTCCTCTACGGGGCGCTGGGGTCGACCTTCCTGGCCATCATCGGCAACGGGATCTTCGGGGCGGTGCTGGGCTCGATCTTCGGTGCCGGCAACCAGGACGTGCTCACCGCAGTCATCGCCGCACCCCTCGTCGAGGAGACGACCAAGGGCGTCTTCCTCCTGGTCATGTGGTGGTTCATGCGGCGGGAGTTCAACGGCCTGACCGACGGCATCGTCTACGCGGGCATCGTGGCCGCCGGGTTCGCCTTCACCGAGAACATCCAGTACTTCGCGGGTGCCGCCATGGAGCAGGGCGTGGCCGGGTTCGGCTGGACCTTCGTCCTGCGAGGGCTGGTCACCCCCTTCCTCCACCCGATGTTCACGAGCATGACCGGTATCGGCGTCGGGCTGGCGGCCATCTCGCGGTCCATGCCGGTCAAGTTCGTCGCGCCCGTGCTCGGCTGGTGCGCCGCGGTGCTCCTGCACGGACTGTGGAACCTCAGCGCCTCCAACGGCCTGCCCGGCCTGATCACGGGGCTCGGGGTGGGATTCATCGCCTTCGTCAGCTTCATCTGCTTCGTCGTCTGGACCCGCCGGCGTGAGGCGCGGGTGATCGGCCAGCACCTGGTGGCCTACGTCGACACCGGCTGGATCTCTGGCGACGAGGTCGGGATGCTCGCCTCGATGAAGGCACGCCGTGCCGCGCGTCGGTGGGCGAAGTACCACCGGGGCCCGCAAGGGGTGCGGTCCATGCGCAGCTTCCAGGACTGCGCGTCCGAGCTGGCCCTGCTGCGATACCGGCAGCTGAGCCACGTGGCCGAGCCCTCGTCGCTGGAGCGCGAGCGGGTGCTGCTGGACTCGATGACGGCCCGCCGTCGCGAGTTCGCCGGAGCCGTCTAGCCCGCGGAGGGGCCGACGACGACGTCGAGCGACTGCGCGGTCAGCGCGGCCACGGCGGCGCGGTGGTCCCCGGCAGCCAGCGCCACATCGGCGATCGAGATCGCCGCGGGCCGCGGTGCGTCGGCCCGCCAGTCGATGAGCGCCGGAACCTCGAGCGGACCGGACACGAGGACCTCTGACGGGTCGACCACGAGACCGTGGCCGGTCGCCTTGAGGACAGCCTCCTTGCGCGCCCAGACCTGCGCGCGCGCGACGAGCAGGTCGTGCCCGGCGAGGCCGCCGAACCCCGGGGTCTCGTCGCGGGAGAGCGTCGCCCCGGCGAAGCCCTCGAAGTCGGCGTCGGTGAGGTCCTCGACATCCACGCCGACACCCGCGCCCTGCGCCACGGCGACGACCGCGACATCGGGGGTGTACGAGAGGGAGAAGTGCCATCCGGGCGCCTCGACGAGGCTCGGCTTGCCGTGCTTGGCGCTGTCGCAGGTGGTGCACCGCCGCTCGAAGACCAGCGAGGCCGGGTCGCGCTCGAGCAGCTCCCCGAGGACGCGCCGCACCAGTGCGTGCCCGGTGACGAAGGGGGCGGCCTGCCGCTTGCGCTCGGCCCGGGCGCGCTCGCCGTCGTCGAGCAGAGCAAGGTCGGCGGGGGAGTCGCTCACCACGGCCTCGCGCACGATCACACGGACGGACATGGACCCGATCATGGCAGGTCAGGACGGTCACTACACTGAACCCCGCCCCGCGTGGTCACCAGTGACACACGGGGCGAGCCTCCGTAGCTCAGGTGGACAGAGCAAGGGCCTTCTAATCCCTAGGTCGTTGGTTCGAATCCAACCGGGGGCGCTCCGTCGTTTCGCGCACTGCCGCAGGGCTTTGGCTGGTTAAGGTGGGCGCATGGCTGAGATCGCACGGGACAGTGCTGTGGACGGCGACCTCCTGGCGAGGATCTCGGCGTTGCGCGATGAGGTCGACCGGAGCCGGCTGACCCTGGACCTGCCGAGCACGCAGCAGGCACGTGTGGAGCGGCAGGCGCTGCTCGACCAGCTCGACGACTACGTCATCCCGCGGCTGTCCTCGATCGACGCGCCGCTCCTGGCCGTCGTCGGGGGGTCGACCGGCTCGGGCAAGTCGACGCTGGTCAACTCCATCCTGCGCCGCGAGGTGAGCCGTTCCGGCGTCCTGCGTCCCACGACCACCAGCCCCGTGCTCATCCACCACCCCGATGACGAGCGGTGGTTCCGCGACGCGCGGATCCTCCCTTCGCTCGCCCGGGTCACCGGTGAGGACCGGGGTGAGCCGCAGCCCGGCACCGTCCGCCTCGCCCCCTCGCAGACCCTGCCGCCCGGGATGGCGATCCTCGATGCCCCCGACATCGACTCCGTCGTGTCGGCCAACCGCGAGCTGGCGGCCCAGCTCCTCTCTGCAGCCGACCTGTGGCTCTTCGTCACCACCGCGGCCCGGTACGCCGACGCGATCCCGTGGAACCTGCTGCGTCAGGCCGCCGAGCGGGGGACCGCCGTGGCGCTCGTGCTCGACCGCGTCGACCGCCCGGCCATGGCCGAGGTCCGCACGCACCTGATCGAGATGCTGCGCGAGCAGCACCTCGAGACCGCCCCCGTCTTCACGGTCCCCGAGACGCAGCTCGACGCCGAGGGGCTCATCCCCGAGGCCGACATCGAGCGTCTGCGGGGCTGGCTGACGGCGCTCGCCGGCGACCAGCGGGCCAGGACGAGCATCATCCGCCAGACCCTCCAGGGAGCCCTGCGCTCCCTCGACGGCCGCGCGCAGCGTCTCGTCGAGGCCGCGCAGTCGCACCGCGAGCAGACGAGCAGCCTCTCGCAGGCCGCCTACGACGCCTACGACAAGGCCGAGGAGGGCGTCACCGACGGCATGCAGGACGGCCAGCTGCTGCGCGGCGAGGTTCTCGCCCGGTGGCAGGAGTTCGTCGGTACAGGAGAGTTCTTCCGCAAGGTGGAGAAGGGGGTCTCCAAGATCCGCGATCGGGTCACCTCCGCGGTGTCCGGCGGCCCACCGCCCTCCGCCCAGCTCGACGAGGCCCTGCACACGGGCGTCAGCGCGCTGCTGATCTCCGAGGCGGACACGGCGGCGGCGACGGTCGCGCGGACCTGGCGCGGCACCGAGGCGGGACCTGTGGTCCTCGAGGGGCACCCCGACCTGGCGCGCTCATCCGCGCAGCTCGAGCCAGCCGTCGAGCGCCTGGTGCGTGACTGGCAAGACGATGTGCTCGACATCGTGCGCGCCGAGGGCGCCAACCGCCGCACCAACGCCCGCGTGGCCGCGTACGGCATCAACGGCATCGGCCTCTTCCTCATGCTCGTCTCCTTCGCCCACACCGGGGGAGTGCTCGTCGCCCCGGAGGTGGCCATCGCCGGTGGCACCACGGCCCTGGCCCAGAAGGTGCTCGAGGCGATCTTCGGCGACCAGGCGGTGCGCGACATGGCCAGGAAGGCCCGCTCGCTCCTCATCGATCGGGTCGAGGCGTTGTACGCGGCCGAGCGGGACCGCTACACCGAGGTGACCGGGGACCTCGCCGTGAGCGAGGCCCAGATCCGCCGCCTCCAGCAGGCGACCGCAGCGATCGGTGAGGTAGTGCGATGAGCCGGCTGAACCCCCTTCGTCGATCCGGTGGTGCCGAGGCGGCCCTGTCGGTCGAGGAGTTGAGCGCACGAGCCGACGCGCTGTCCGGCGCCCTGGAGATCGGCGGTTCCCGACTCGAGCCCGCGCCGGCCACGCGCGCCGGTGAGATCGTCGACAAGGTCCGTGAGCGCACCTCCCTCGTCGGTGGCCACACGGTCGTCGCCCTCGCCGGTGCCACGGGGTCGGGCAAGTCCTCCCTCTTCAACGCACTCATCGGCGCCGAGGTGGCTCGATCGGGGATGCGCCGACCGACGACCTCGACCCCCACCGCGGCCGTCTGGGGCTCGGAGCCCCCGGGCGAGCTGCTCGACTGGCTCTCCGTCGGCACCCGGCACCAGGTCGAGGGGCCTGACGCGGACCACCTCGAAGGTCTCGTCCTCGTCGACCTGCCGGACTTCGACTCGCGCGAGTCCGCCCACCGTGAGGAGGCGACGCGGGTCCTCGAGCTCGTCGACGTCTTCGTCTGGGTCACCGACCCGCAGAAGTACGCCGATGCCGTCCTCCACGACGACTACGTCGCGGTCCTGCGTGAGTACGGCGCGGTCACCATCGTCGTGCTCAACCAGGTCGACCGGCTCCCCGCCGGTGGGCAGGAGCAGATCGAGGGGGACCTGGCGCGACTCCTCGAGCGCGACGGCCTCGCCCGCAACGAGGTCATCGGCACCTCCGCGCGCACCGGCGCCGGCCTCGATGAGCTGCGCGCACGCCTGCACGACGCGGTCGAGCACTCGGATGCCTCCCGCCACCGGCTGGGTGCCGACCTGCGGACTGCGGCCGAGGGCCTGTCCTCGTCCGTCGCCGACGTCGAGGCAGGGGTGCCCGACCGCACCCGCGTCGAGCTCGTCGACGCCCTGGCGCGCAGCGCCGGCGTCCCGACCGTCGTCGATGCCGTGGCCCGGGACTTCCGCATGGAGTCGTGGGCGCGGACCGGGTGGCCCTTCACCCGCTGGGTGCGGGCCTTCCGTCCTGCGCCCCTGAAGCGTCTGCGCCTCGATCGGCAGGCCGAAGGCTCTCCCGACATCACCGAGCACGACGTGCGCGCGGTTCTGGGTCGCTCGTCGATCCCGCCGCCGGCGCCCGCAGCGCGCGCCGCGGTCGATCTCGCGTCCCGCCGCATCGGTACGGCCGCCGGCGAAGGGCTGCCCACCCGGTGGGCCGATGCTGTCGCTGACGCCGCGCGCCCCCCGAGCAAGGACCTCGCCGACGACCTCGACCAAGCCGTCATGCGCACCTCCCTCCGGGGCCGCAAGCCGATGTGGTGGGCGCTCTTCGGGCTGCTCCAGATCCTGCTCGCGGTCGCTGCCCTGGTCGGGCTCGTCTGGCTCGTCGTCATCGCGCTCGCCGGGTGGCTGCAGCTGCCGGCCATCCCGACCTTCGACGTCGGCCCCTTCGCCACGCCCTTCCTCCTGCTCGTCGTCGGTCTCCTCGCCGGCCTGCTGCTCGCGGCGGTCGGCCGTTGGCTGGCCGGGATCGGAGCGCGCAAGCGGGGCAAGATGGTCGACAAGCGCTTGCGACTGGCCATCGGCGAGGTCGCGAACGAGCGGGTCGTCGAGCCCGTCGAGCAGGTGCTGACCGACCACGCCGGCTCGCGAGCGGGGATCCAGCGCGCGCTCGGCTGAGCATCCGTCCACATCCTCGGTCAGCGATTCCTGGCTCTCCACACAGTGCGCAGGGTCGTGCTCGGCCCTCTCCCGACCCTCGAGGGTGGAACCCACGAGCCGCCCGGTCCACGGGGGGCGGGAGAGCTGGGAGAGCAGTCATGAACGAGACCGTCATCACCGTCTGTGGACGGGTCGTCGCCGACCCCGAGCACCGCAGCACCAAGGCAGGGACGCAGTTCACCACCTTTCGGGTGGCGAGCACCGTACGCCGCCGCAACCGCGAGGGGGTCTTCGTCGACGGGCCGACGAGCTTCTACAACGTCGCGGCCTACCGGTCGGTCGGGATGAACTCGCACACGTCCTTGCGCAAGGGGGACCCCGTCGTCGTCTACGGACGGTTGACGATCAACACGTGGCAGCGGGTCGACGAGTCCTGGGGCAGCTCGCCCGAGGTGGAGGCCATCACCGTGGGCCACGACCTGACCTTCGGGACCACCGAGTACGCCAAGGCGGGTCGCGGGGCTGCGGATGCTGCCGCCCAGGAGGCCTCCCAGCACGGGTACACGATGATGACCGACCGGATCGAGTCCGGCGATGGGCAGCGCTGGGGTGCTCCGGTGGACGCGTCGTCGGGCGAGGACGCAGAGGGCGGCGCGGGGACCGCGGAGGAGGTCGCGGAGGTTTCTGTGCCCGTCTGAGCGGGCGTCCCGGGTCGGGCAGGGGGGGAGGCGATTCGGGCGCGGGGGCAGGAGTGGATAGCCTGCCCCCATGGCCGATTACATCTACACCATGGTCCGTGCGCGCAAGGCACACAACGAGAAGGTCATCCTCGATGACGTCTCGATGTCGTTCTTCCCCGGAGCCAAGATCGGCATGGTCGGGCCCAACGGCGCCGGCAAGTCGACCATCCTCAAGATCATGGCTGGGATCGACCAGCCGAGCAACGGCGAGGCGAGCCTCAAGCCGGGTGCGACGGTGGGCATCCTGCTGCAGGAGCCGCCGCTCAACGAGGACAAGACCGTCCTGGGCAATGTCGAGGAGGGCGCTGGCGAGATCAAGGCCAAGCTCGACCGCTTCAACGCCATCTCCGAGGAGATGGGCGAGCCGGACGCCGACTTCGACGCGCTGATGGAGGAGATGGGCAAGCTCCAGGAGGAGATCGACCACGCCGACGCCTGGGACCTCGACTCCCAGCTCGAGCAGGCGATGGACGCGCTGCGTTGCCCGCCGCCGGACAGCCCCGTCACCAACCTCTCCGGTGGAGAGCGTCGCCGGGTGGCCCTGTGCAAGTTGCTCCTGCAGAAGCCTGACCTGCTGCTCCTCGACGAGCCCACCAACCACCTGGACGCCGAGTCCGTCCTCTGGCTCGAGCAGCACCTCGCCGCCTACGCCGGCGCCGTCGTCGCCGTGACGCACGACCGGTACTTCATGGACAACGTCGCCCAGTGGATCGCCGAGGTCGACCGCGGCCGCCTCTACCCCTACGAGGGCAACTACTCGACCTACCTGGAGAAGAAGCAGGAGCGCCTGCAGATCCAGGGCAAGAAGGACCAGAAGCTCGCCAAGCGTCTGAAGTCCGAGCTCGAGTGGGTCCGCTCCAACGCCAAGGCACGCCAGACGAAGTCGAAGTCGCGACTCGCGCGCTACGAGGAGATGGCCGCCGAGGCCGACCGCACGCGCAAGCTCGACTTCGAGGAGATCCAGATCCCGCCGGGCCCGCGCCTGGGCAGCAAGGTCATCGAGGTCAAGGGCCTGAAGAAGGGCTTCGACGAGCGGGTGCTCATCGAGGACCTGTCCTTCTCCCTGCCGCGCAACGGCATCGTCGGCATCATCGGTCCCAACGGTGTCGGCAAGACGACGCTCTTCAAGACCATCGTCGGCATCGAGGAGCCGGACGCCGGCATCGTCGACATCGGCGACACGGTCAAGCTGTCCTACGTCGACCAGAACCGTGGCGGCATCGACCCGGAGAAGAACGTCTGGGAGGTCGTCTCCGACGGGCTCGACCACATCCAGGTCGGGCAGGTCGAGATCCCCTCGCGCGCCTATGTCAGCCAGTTCGGCTTCAAGGGTCCGGACCAGCAGAAGAAGGCCGGGGTGCTCTCCGGTGGTGAGCGCAACCGTCTCAACCTCGCGCTCACCCTCAAGCAGGGTGGCAATGTGCTGCTCCTCGACGAGCCGACCAATGACCTCGACGTCGAGACCCTCGGGTCGCTCGAGAACGCACTGCTGGAGTTCCCGGGCTGTGCCGTGGTCATCTCTCACGACCGGTGGTTCCTCGACCGCGTCGCGACGCACATCCTCGCGTACGAGGGCACCGAGGACAGCCCAGCCAGCTGGTACTGGTTCGAGGGCAACTTCGATGGCTACGAGGCCAACAAGGTCGAGCGCCTGGGCGCGGACGCGGCACGTCCGCACCGCGTCACGCACCGTCGCCTCACCCGCGACTGAGCGGGCAGACAGCCTCGACCTCGTAGTGCGGCCGGCCCGAGCGGTCTTCGCGTGAGACGAAGACGGTGGCCTCCTCCGCGAGCCAGGTCGGGCCGGAGTAGGCCTCCATGGCCCGGAGCCAGTGCGTCCCGTCGAAGGCCCGGCGCGACCGCGCGAGCGTGAGGTGCGGCCGGTAGTCACCTCCCGCCGTCGGCACGTCGAGCCGGGAGCACGCGGTCCGCATCCTCAGGGCCAGTCGCTCCAGGTCTTCCAGACAGCGCGGGTCCTCGGGGCGGATGTCCGTCCACATGACGCGGGCCTCACCGGCATGGGGAAACATGCCAGCGCCCTTCAGGCGCAGAGGGATCGGGTCGGTCGAGTCGGCGACGGCGGTGATCTGGTCGAGCAGGGAGTCGAGCCTGCCCTCAGGCACCTCGGCCATGAAGGCGAGCGTCACGTGCCACAGGTGCGAAGGCGTCCAGCGCAGAGGTGAGTCGACCGCGCGCCGTGGCTCGACGAAGGCCTCGAGGTCGGTATGGGCCTCCTCGGGTGGGACGACCGCGGCAAAGACACGCACCGGTCCATTGTCCTGTCAGGGGAGGACGAAGGGGGAGCCGGCGCGCGCCGGTAGCGTGCGGGCATGCCTTCATTGCTGGAGCAGGTCGACGGTCGGGCGAGCATCGTCGACGAGAGCCTCACGGGCGATCTCGACGACGGGGAGCGCCTCGCCGGGGTCGAGCTCATCGGCTGCACGATCCGCGACGCGACCTGGGCCGGCGCGATCCTCGCCGGGGTGCGTCTCGAGGGCTGCACGATCGAGCGCCTCGACCTCTCCCGGGTGCGCCTGCCCGACTCGGTGCTCGACGGATGCACCTTCACCGGCTGCAAGGCCCTCGCGACATCGTGGTCGATGCTGCGTGAGCCGATGCTCTCGCCCGACCCGTGCACCTGGCTGGACTGCCAGCTGTCCATGGGCAGCTTCAGCGGGCTGGACCTCACCGGCGCCCGCTTCGAGCGCTGCGTGCTCACCGACGCGGACTTCGACGCGGCTGTCCTCAAGGACGTCGTCGTCGAGGACAGCTCGCTGGGCGGCTCCCGCTTCGTCCGGGCCGATCTGCGTGGGGCTGACCTGCGTGGCGCTCGCGACTACGTGATCGACGTGCGCGAGAGCCGGGTGGAGGGGCTGCGGGTCGACCCGGTCGGTGCACTCGGGCTGCTCACCCCCTTCGGCATCGTCCTGGAGTGACTCAGCCGTAGATCTGCGTCAGGGCGGCGTCGATGTCCGGGTAGGCGAACTCGAAGCCCGCCTCGCGCAGCACTGCCGACGTGCAGTGCCGTCCCGTGAGCGCCAGCGCAGGGTCGCTGCGCAGACCGATCGCACCCAGGTGCAGCAGCGCGGCCGGCGTCGATGGGGCGGCAGGTCGGTGCAGGTGGCGGCGCAGGGCAGCCATCAGATCGGCATTGCGCACTGGTCCGGGCGCGGCCGCGATCAGCGGACCGTCGGGGATGTGCACCCGGGGGTCGAGGCCCAACGCGGCGACCGCCATCCGCAGCCAGTCCTCGTGGTGCACCCAGCTGAACCACTGGTAGCCAGACCCGACCCGACCACCGAGACCCGCTCGCGTGAGCCGAGCGAGGATCTGCAGGGCCGGCGCGCCCCGGTCGAGGACGATCGAGGTGCGCAGCAGGACGAGGTGCTCGCAGTTGGCGCCCTGCGTCGCCTCCTCCCACGGGCGGGCGACTCCGGTCATCTGGGGGAGCCCGGGCTCGAGCACCGGGGTCGTCTCGGTGACGCGCTGCTCGTGGGCATCGGACCAGATGGCCGTGGTGGAGGCCTGCAGCCAGGAGACGAGCGGGCGCTCCAGACGCTGGCTGGCAGCCACGAGGGCTCGGGTCGAGTCCACCCGGGAGCTGCGCAGCTCGGCGATGTTGGCAGCGCTCGGTCGCACGTCGACGAGCTTGCCGGCGAGGTTGACCAGTGCGACCCCCGCCTCGTCCTGCGAGTGCAGGACCTCCGCCCAGTCGCCGACGGTGCGCCCGTCCCAGACGACCTGCTCGAAGGGCAACCGCGGATCGCGGCGCCGAGTGATGATGCGGACCTCGTGACCGAGGCCGAACAGCCTGGCGGCGAGCAGCCTTCCCAGGGACCCCGATCCGCCGGCGATGACGATGCGGGGGAGTCCGGGGTCGGGCTGCGCTCCGGCGAGGCGGGCCAGGCGGACGCAGGCGTCCGTGAGGCCGCGGTCGAGGTCGTCCGCGACGCCGGCGGCGACCAGGGGGGCGAGCGGGCCGGTCACCTCCAGGCTCTGGGTGAGCCGTGTGCCGTCCTCGGACGGCTCCAGCGACCACCTGACGCGCATGGCGCCGGCCGGGTTGGGCTGGGTCAGCTCCAGGCACCGCCCTTCGTCCCGCTCCGTGATGCGAAGGGGAGGTGCCGTCCGGTCGTGCAGGGCGCGAGGCCAGCCCCGGCTCGGCGAGTAGGCGCCGGCCGCCCCCTTCGTCGCCGGTCCTTCGAAGCGGACCGACGCGATGGCAGGCTCCCACTCCGGCCAGCGGGTGGGGTCGGAGAGGACGCGCCACACCGCCTCCGGTGCGGCAGGCAGGTGGTGGGTGGCGGTGCGGCTCCAGGGCATCAGGCTCTCCTTCGTGCTCCCACGAGGCGCAGGGCAAGAGCCCCGTAGGACTGGGCGATGGACTCAGGGGTGGTGGCCTTGATGCCGGGGTGGTACCAGCGGGCGACGTCGACGACGAGCGACAGGGCCGCGAGGGCAGTGGCGCGGGTGTCCTCGACGTCGAACTCGCCGGAGGCCACTCCCTCGGCGATGATCCGCTCGACGACGGCGTCGATCTCGCGACGAAGGGTGAGCACCTCACGCTGGTGATCGGGGGAGAGATGGCGGAACTCGTACTGCACGATGCGGGCGATCTGGTGCTGCTCCGCGTGCCAGCGGGCGAACTCGGAGATGACCTCCTGCAGCGCGTCCGTCGGGGACGCGGCCTCGTCGGCAGCCGCGGCGAGTGCGTCGCGGGCGGCGACGTGCCCGACGCGACTGAGCTGGAAGAGCAGGTCCTCCTTGCTGGCGAAGTGCACGTACACGCCGGCGGGGGACAGGCCGGCGCGCGAGGCGATGTCCCGCGTGGTCGTGGCGTGGAACCCCTTGTCCGCGAAGGCGTCAGCCGCGGCCTCGAACAGCCGCACGACGGTGGGGTTGTCGTGGGCGGGGAGGGAGGGTGTTTGCGCGGTCACGGTTGACAGCATGCCCCCAGAAGGCGAAACTAAGCAAGCGCTTAGTCAAGTTTTTGGATCAATGTCATCTGAACCAACATGTCGGCACGTCAGTGCCAGAGAGGTGTGGACATGCCCCGCAACATCTACGAGGAGGACCACGAGTCCTTCCGTGCCTCCGTCCGCGAGTTCGTCGAGCGGATGCTCGTCCCCCGCGCGGAGTCGATGATCGCCGAGCACTCGATCCCCCGCGAGGTCTGGCTCGAGGCCGGCAAGCAGGGCTTCTTCGGCCTGGAGATCCCCGAGGAGTTCGGCGGCGCCGGCATCGAGGACTACCGCTTCAACGCCGTCCTCGCCGAGGAGCTGTCGAAGTTCAACGCCGCGACCAGCTCGTGCTTCGGGATCCACTCCGACATCACCGCGCCCTACATCGTGGCGCTGGGTACGCAGGAGCAGAAGCAGCGCTGGCTCCCGGGTGTCGCCGCGGGCGAGAAGATCCTCGCGATCGGCATGACCGAGCCCTCTGGTGGCTCGGACCTGGCCAATCTCAAGAGCATCGCGGTCAAGGCTGACGACGGCTCTGGCGACTGGATCATCAACGGCTCCAAGACCTTCATCACCAACGGCCACCAGTGCGACCTCGCGGTCGTCGCGGTCCGCACGGACCCGACCAAGGGCGCCAAGGGCATCTCGCTCTTCGTCCTCGAGAAGGAGGACGAGGGCTTCACCAAGGGCCAGCCGCTGGACAAGGTCGGCCAGCCCGAGTCGGACACCTCAGAGCTGTTCTTCGACAACGTGCGCGTCTCCGGCGACCGGCTCCTCGGCCCCGAGGGCATGGGCTTCATCTCGATGATGCAGAAGCTGCCGCAGGAGCGTCTCGGCAATGCGATCGCCAACATCGCGGGGGCCAAGCAGATCCTCGAGGAGACGATCCAGTACACCAAGGAGCGCAACGCCTTCGGCCAGCCGATCGGCGCCTTCCAGCACAACAAGTTCAAGTTGGCCGAGCTCGTGACCAAGGTCGAGGTCACCGAGGCCTACCTCGACTCCTGCGTCGTCGCGCACGCCGCCGGCAAGCTCACCGCGGTCGATGCCGCCAAGGCGAAGTGGTGGGCCGCCGAGGTCCAGTGCGGCGTCCTCGACGAGTGCGTCCAGCTCCACGGTGGCTACGGCTTCATGAACGAGTACCGCGTCGCCCGCGCCTGGAAGGACGCGCGCGTCCACAAGATCTGGGCCGGCACCAACGAGATCATGAAGGAGCTCATCGGCCGCGACCTCGGCCTCTGATCGCACCGGGTCGCTCTTCGAGCCCAGCACGACCGAGAGCCGGTCGCACCGTGAGACGCGGTGCGACCGGCTCTGGTCTTCCCAGACGAGTTTGAGACACTGGACACCATCGAGCGAAGGGAGCCGCGTGAACACCACGGTCCATGTCATCACCGTCTCCGATCGGGTGAGCCGCGGAGTGCGGGAGGACCGCTCCGGGCAGGCTGCCCGTGAGGTCCTCGAGTCGGCTGGCCACGAGGTCACGTCCAGCGTCATCCCCGATGGCGCGGAGGAGGTCGAGTCCGTCCTGCGCGCCGCCATCGCGGCCGGTCACCGGCTGCTCGTCACCACGGGTGGCACCGGCCTGACCCCGCGCGACCGCACGCCCGAGGGCACCGCGCCCATCCTGGACCGTGAGGTCCCAGGTCTGGCGGAGCTGCTCCGTGCAGAGGGTGCACGGCACACCCCCTTCGCCGCACTCTCCCGTGGGCTCGTCGGCATCGTCGATGCCGGTCCCGAGGGCCCCGGCGCCCTCGTCGTCAATCTCCCCGGCAGCACGTCTGGGGTCCGTCAGGGGCTGGACGTGCTCCTGCCCCTCGTCGAGCACGTCCTCGACCAGATCTCCGGAGGCGACCACTGATGTCGAGCACCGCATGGATCGCCACCGAGGGGATCGACCTCGCCGCGATGCTCACGAGCGTCAGCGGTCCGGCCCACGGGGCCGTCGCGAGCTTCGTCGGTCAGGTGCGTGACCACGACCCCGAGGCCTCGGGCACGGTCGTGGCGCTGCGCTACTCCTGCCACCCGGACGCTCAGCGGTTCATCGAGGAGATCGTCGAGCGGACCACCATCGCGCACGACCCGCAGGGTGAGGCGGACGTCCGCGCCACCCACCGCATCGGCGACCTCGACGTCGGCGACCTCGCCCTCGTCGTGGTCGTCGGTAGCGCCCACCGTGATCTCGCCTTCACTCTCTGCCGTGCCGTCGTCGAGGCGGTCAAGCACGAGCTGCCTGTCTGGAAGCAGCAGTTCGAGGTCGACGGTTCCCACACCTGGTCAGGATTGAGCTGCTGATGACTCGCCCACTGATGGACACCCACGGTCGACTGCACCGAGACCTACGCGTCTCGCTGACCGACAAGTGCAACCTGCGCTGCACCTACTGCATGCCGGCCGAAGGTCTGACCTGGCTGCCCAAGGACGAGCTGCTCACCACGCCAGAGCTGCTCACGCTCGTCGAGGCCGCGGTCACTGCGGGCATCACCGAGGTGCGCCTCACCGGCGGAGAGCCGCTCGTGCGGCCCGATGTCGTCGAGATCGTCGCGGCCATCGCCGCGATGCAGGGGCCCGAGGGCTCGCCCGAGGTCTCGATGACGACCAACGGGCTCGGTCTGGCCAAGACCGCCTCAGCGCTGGCCGAGGCCGGGTTGGCCCGGGTCAACGTCAGCCTGGACACGTTGCGTCCCGAGCGCTTCCACGAGATCACCCGGCGCGATCGCTTCCACGAGGTCGTCGAGGGGATGGCGGCGGCGCACGAGGCCGGACTGCGACCGGTCAAGATCAACTCCGTGCTGCAGCGGGGGATCAACGACGACGAGGTCGTCGACCTGACCCGTTGGGCGGTGGAGCACGGCTACGAGCTGCGCTTCATCGAGCAGATGCCGCTGGACGCCCAGCACTCCTGGCAGCGCACCGAGATGATCTCGGGCGAGGAGATCCTCACCGCCCTGCGGGGGGCCTTCGAGCTCACCGAGGTGCCCGGACGTGGAGCAGCACCGGCAGAGCGCTTCCACGTCGACGGTGGTCCCGCGTCGGTCGGTGTCATCGCCTCGGTGACGATGCCCTTCTGCGGGTCCTGCGACCGGCTGCGGCTCACTGCAGACGGCCAGCTGCGCAACTGCCTCTTCGCCAACGGCGAGACGGATCTGCGTGCGCCCCTGCGCGCCGGAGCCACCGAGGCGCAGATCCATGAGCTCGTGCACGAGTGCCTCGCGCTCAAGCGTCCCGGGCACGGCATCAACGAGCCCGGGTTCCTCCAGCCGCCGCGCCCGATGAGCGCGATCGGCGGCTGAGTGGCGGCCGGTCTGCTCCTACCGGTCCTCCGACCCGATCAGCCCCCGGCGAAGGGGGGCAGCACGTCGATCGTCGACCCTGCGGTGACCGGGGTGGAGCTGTCGTCCACGTAGCGCCCGGCGTGCAGCACGGAGCACCGCTGCAGCACCTCGGTCAGACGCGCGCCATGGGCGGCCTCGGCTGCCGCGAGGACCTCACCCACGGTGCTCCCGGACAACTCCTCCTCGTCGGTGCCGGCCGCCTCTGCGGCCCCCGCGAAGTACCTGATGGTCGTCATGCCTGCTCCTCCCGCTCGGTGATGGTCGCCTCGATGGCCTGCTGCATGGAGTCGATGTCGACGGGCCGCCCCTGCTCCTGCAGGTGCCCGACGGCGACACCGAGGATGTAGGCGCCCACGGGAGCCATCGGGCGTTCGAAGCCGTGGGCGATCTTCTTGGTCATCGCGTGGATCGTCACGACGTCGACCGACTCGGCGTCGACACCCACTGCTGCGCAGGCGTCCTCGATCCAGTCGGCCCACAGCTCCCGGGTCTTCTCGAAGTCGGTCATGACGGGTCCTGCTCCTGCAGCCGGTGCACCCAGTGGGCGTGATCGGTCCAGGTGTCGATGTCGGCCACGGCGTCGTCGCTGGCGGGCACGGTGACGAGAACCGACTGGGCAAGGAGACTCTTCATCGACCGGTCGCGCGGGGAGCCCAGCTGCTCGAGGGCTCGTCGCAGGGATGCGGTGCGGTGGATGCCCAGCAGCCACTGGGGGTGTCCCGTGGAGTCGACCAGGCACCAGCCGTCGTGCTCGCCGGTGTCGACGTCATCGCTGCGCTGTGCGTACGACCAGGCGGAGAGCAGCCGGCCGAGGGCGGGAAGTGGGTCGGCCAGGTCGCAGGCCAGCAGCACCGTCCACTCCGCCGGCTCGGTGGGGGACAGGGCGTCGAGCCCTGCCGCCACGCCTGCCACGGGCCCGCCCAGGGGCGGGTCCTCGAGGGTGCGGTGCACGCCCTCGGGGACCTCGACGTCACCGACGACCGCGATCTCTCGAGCGTCCGCGACCGAGACGAGCACCCGGTCGACGAGTCGTCGTCCCTCGAGCTCGACATCAGGCTTGCTGGCTCCGCCGAGACGCTCGGCAGCGCCGCCGGCGAGCACCACGGCGTCGAAGGGGGTGGGGTCCTTCATGTGTCCTCCCGGGTCCACGTGCCAGTGCGTCCGCCGGTCTTCTCCAGCAGCCGGATGTCGGTCATGTGGGCGCTGCGGTCGCGCCCCTTGACCATGTCGATGACGGCGAGGGCGGCGACGGAGACGCTGGTCAGCGCCTCCATCTCGACGCCCGTGCGGTCGGCCGTGCGGACGGTGGCGGTGATGTCGACGCCGGCATCGGTGATGACCAGGTCGACGACGGCCCCGTGGACGCCGATGACGTGGGCGAGGGGGAGCAGCTCGGGAGTCTTCTTCGCCGCCTGGATCCCGGCGATGCGCGCGACGGCGAGGACATCTCCCTTCGGCACGGTGCCGTCACGCAGCAGGGCGACGGTCTCGGGGGAGGTGACCACCCGCCCGGCCGCGGTCGCCGAACGGATCGTCGGGGTCTTGTCGGTGACGTCGACCATCCGGGCATGACCGGAGGAGTCGAGGTGCGTCAGCGGGTGGTCCATCTACAGGCTCCTGATCTGCACGATGTCGCCGGGCTCGACGGAGTCGATCTCCTCGGCGACGATCGCCAGCGCGTGTGCGCCGGCGAGGGAGGTGACCATGTGGGAGGCCGAGCCCCTGCGGTGGGTGGGGGTGGCGACGAGGCGACCCGTCTCGTCGCTGGAGAGCCGTACAGGGACCAGCTGCCGACGACCGGCGGGTGAGCGCCACCCGGTTCCGGCGACGGCCCGGGTGGGGCCGGCGGTCGGCTCACGGCCGAGCATCCGGTCGATCACCGGGCGACCGAAGACCTCGAAGGAGATCGCCGTGCTCACCGGGTTGCCGGGGAAGGCGATGACGGGGACTCCGTGCCACCGCGCCCAGCCCTGCGGCTTGCCCGGCTGCATGCGCAGGTGACGGAAGACGCCTGCGGCCGACTCCTCGAGGACGATCCGCGAGACGTCGAAGTCGCCGACGCTCACCCCGCCCGTGAGCAGGACGAGGTCTGCACCGTCGGCGAGCTCGTCGAGACCGGAGGTGAAGCCCTCGGTGTTGTCGGGCAGGACCACGGGTCCACGCACCTGCACGCCGAGCTCGGAGAGTGTGGCGGCCAGGTGCGTGCCGTTGGACTCGAAGATCTGCCCGCGCACGAGCGAGCCACCGGGTGCGACGAGCTCGTCACCGGTGGCAGCGACGGCGACGACCGGGCGTCGCCGCACGGTGACGGTCGCGGCGCCCGCGGCGGCCAGCGAGCCGAGGACGCGACCGGTGATCGTCACGCCGGCCTCCGCGACGACTGCGCCCTCGCGCACGTCCTCACCGGCATCGCGCACGTGCTGCCCCAGTGAGCGGGCCTCGGCGATCGTCACGGTGCTGGTTCCACCGTCGGTGACCTCGACCGGGACGACCGTGTCGGTGTCGGACGGCAGGGGGGCGCCGGTCATGATCCGTACGCACTCGCCGGCGTGCACCGGCGGGTCCTCACTGGACCCGGCCGGCACGGCACCGACGACCCGGAGCGTCACGGGCGGGCTCGTGAGGTCCTCGTGGAGCACGGCGTAGCCGTCCATGGCCGAGTTGGCGAAGGCGGGCACATCGCCGGCAGCGTGCACCGGTCTCGCCAGCACGCGGCCGAGAGCCTGCGCAAGCGCAACCTCCTCGGTGGCGTCGAGGGCTGCGGTCCCGGCGAGCAGGGTCGTGAAGAGCTCGTCGAGATACTCCTCGACGGTCAGCAGCACGCGTTGGGTGGGGTCACTCATCTGGTCTCCACGGTGAGCGGGATGGGATCGGGCCACGCGAGCATGCCGCCCTCGAGGACGAAGAGGCGCTCGAGTCCGCGCGCTCGCAGGGCAGTGGCCGCGAGGTGTGCCCGAGGGCCGGCGCGGCAGACCAGGACGATGTCGCGGTCCGACGGGAGGCCGGCGCTCGCGGCCGGGTCGCTGGTGAGGACGGCCACCGGGATGTGGACCGCGCCGGGCACGGTGCCGGTCGCCACCTCGTGGTCCTCGCGCACGTCGATGACGAAGGGGGTGTCCGCGCCGGTGAGTCGGGCCGCGAGGGCGGCAGGGGAGAGCATCGCGGTGGAGGAGGTCGATGTCTCGGCAACGGGGAGAGCCGTCGCGCGAGGCACCGCCGGGCGGACCGCCCGCGGCCCGCGCGCCACGAGCGGGATCTCTCGCTGGGTGGCCGCGAGGACGTCGATGAAGAGCAGCCGTCCGAGCAGAGCGACGCCCACACCGGTGATCAGCTTGATCGCCTCGGTCGCCATCATCGAGCCGACCTGACCGACGAGGGGGCCGACGACACCGGCGTCGCCACAGGCGGGGACCGACCCCGGGGCCGGGGGCGTGGGGAAGAGGTCACGCAGGCCGGGAGTCGGGTGACCGTCCGGCGCAGCGGTCCAGAAGACGGTCAGGTGGGCCTCGGTGCGGTAGACCGCGGCCCACACGAGGGGGATGCCGAGCTCGTCGCAGGCGTCGGCGACCGCGTACCGGGTCTCGAAGTTGTCGCTGCCGTCGAGGACCAGGTCGTGGCCGGCGAGGATCGTGCTGGCGTTGTCGGCGTCCAGGTGCTCGCTGACCCCCGTGATGGTCACATCGGGGTTGAGCGCGCGCACTCGCTCGAGGGCGCTGTCGATCTTGGGTCGACCGACGTCGGCCGTGGAGTGGATGACCTGACGCTGCAGGTTGGTCTCGTCGACGACGTCGTCGTCGACGACGGTGATCCGACCGACCCCGGCGCCGGCCAGGTACAGCAGCGAGGGCGACCCGAGTCCGCCGGCGCCGATGACGGCGATGCTGGCCGCGAGGAGGCGACGCTGCCCCCCTTCGCCGATGGTGGGCATGAGGAGGTGGCGCGAGTAGCGACTCACCTGTGCCCCGGTGAGCGCCGGCCCGGGGGCGACGAGCGGGGGAAGTGTCATGGTGCTGACGGTAGTCCGCTCACCTCTTGCTCGGCAGGTCGGGCTTGTCCCAGCCACGAGGCGGCGCCTGGGTCCCGGTGCCGTACCCACTGCGTTCATCGCGCGATCGATAGACGATGTAGGGCCGGGTGAGGTAGCCGACCGGTGCGCTGAAGACGTGGACGAGCCGGGTGAAGGGCCACATCGCGAACAGCGCCATGGCCACGAGCGCGTGCAGCTTGAAGCCGAAGGGGGCATCGGCCATGAGCTGCGGATCGGGTCGGAAGGTGAAGACCCCGCGCCACCACGGCGAGACACCGTCGCGGTAGTTGTACTCTCCGCCGAACTGCAGGAGCGAGCCGGCGACGGTGTTCCACATGCCGAGGGCGATGACAGCCCCGAGGAGGACGTACATCACCTTGTCGTTGGTCGTCGTCGCGGAGAAGACCGGACCGGTCGTGCGCCGCCGGTAGACGAGGATGACCAGCCCGACGAGCGTCGCGATGCCCGCGGGGATGCCGCCGGCCAGTGCGATGACGTGGTACGCGTGGCGGCTCAACCCGAAGGCGTCGGTCCACACCTGCGGGATGACCAGGCCGATGACGTGGCCGGCCACGACGCCGATCATGCCGAAGTGGAAGAGCGGGCTGCCGATGCGCAGGAGACGGTCCTCGTAGAGCTGGGAGGAGCGGGTCGTCCACCCGAACTGGTCGTAGCGGTAGCGCCACGCGTGCCCGACGACGAAGGTCGCGAGGGTGAGGTACGGGACGATGACCCAGAGGAAGACGCTCATCGGGGGGCTCCTACGGGGATGGTCGGGCCGAGGTCGGCTCGCGCGGACGGCTGGGTCGCCGGCGGCTGGCTCGCGCCGTCGAGAGCGGGGTCCAGCGCGTAGGGGGACTGGTCGATGCCGACCTCCTCCTGGGGCGGACCGTCGGCGATCAGTCGGGCGAGGACCTGCTCGTCGTCGCCCTGGAGGGTCGGCAAGGTGGCCCGCAGGGCGACGACGAGTGGTCGCCACGGGGACTCGCGGTCGGTGAGCGCCCGGTGGAGCAGCTCGATGCCCACCCGGTGGTCGTTGAGCAGCTTCCACGCCGTGTGGGGGTCCGCGCTCGCGCCGAACTCCAGGAGCACGCACAGGTGGTCGGGCAGCTCGCTGCTCTCGTCGCTCATCTCGACACCCGAGGCGCGATAGGCCTGCCGGAACTGCACGAGCGCAGCTCCTCGCGTGCGGGTGTCCCCGTGGAGGAAGTAGGTCAGGTGGAGGGAGCACTTGCGGGTGACGTCGAAGGTGTCGACGTACGCGCTCTGCACCTCCGCCAGCGAGACGGTGTCCAGGTGGTCGAGGAAGGAGAGCAACGGAGCGCCCACGTGCTCGGGCAGGCTGGCGGCGCTCTGCCGCAGGACGGGGCGAAGGGAGGCCAGCCGCTCGTCCGGGTAGTCCAGCAGGAGCGAGATGAGCTGCCAGGCATCGGCCTGCTCCTGCCCGGCCAGCTTCGGCGCGCTGCGACGGTGGCGTCGCCACGGCATCATCGCGGCTCACCTGCCCGGTCAGAGTCCTGCGGGAAGAGCCCCTGCGGTGTGCCCTTGCCGTCCCAGTTGAGCAGGTTGACCCGGCCGGCCTTGTCGCCGCCTGCGACGAGCTGGTCGGAGGTCTGGCGCTCCTGGAGCATGTGGAAGTTGTCCACCGCGACGGGGGTCAGCGACCCGCGACCGGAGCCCTCGCCGAAGGGGCCCGAGCCCTCGTCGAGCGGGGTGTCGTACCCGGAGACGGCGCAGTCGGTGGCCAGCTCCTCGAGGGAGTGCGCCTGCTCCCCGTGGGCCGTGGGGATGACATAGCGCTCGTCGTACTTCGCCAGGGCCAGGAGGCGGTACATGTCGTACATGTCCTCCTCCGTCATGCCGACCGCATCGGGGATCTCCGCGCGGGGGTCGCGACCGAGGTTGATGTCGCGCATGTAGCTGCGCATGGCCGCGAGCTTCTTGAGCACCTCGTCCACCGGGCCCACATCGCCGGCAGTGAAGAGGTTGGCCAGGTACTCGACCGGGATGCGCAGGGTGTCGATCGCGGCGAAGAGGTTGTCCTTGTCCTCGCCGTCGTACCCGGTGTCCTTGATGACGTCGACCACCGGAGACAGCGGTGGGATGTACCAGACCATCGGCATCGTGCGGTACTCCGGGTGGAGGGGCAGAGCCACCTTGTAGTCCATGATCAGCCGGCGCACGGGCGAGGACTTGGCGGCCTCGACCCAGTCACCGGGGATGCCCGCCTCCTCGGCGGCCCGTTGGATCTGCGGGTCGAAGGGGTCGAGGAAGACCGAGCGCTGCGCCTCGTAGAGGTCGTGGTCGTCCTCCACCGAGGCTGCGTCGAGGACACGGTCCGCGTCGTAGAGCATGATCCCGATGTAGCGCAGGCGACCGACGCAGGTCTCGGCGCACACGGTCGGGATGCCGACCTCGATCCGCGGGTAGCAGAAGGTGCACTTCTCGGCCTTGCCGGTCTTGTGGTTGAAGTAGACCTTCTTGTACGGGCAGCCGGTGACGCACATCCGCCAGCCGCGGCACTTGTGCTGGTCGACGAGGACGATGCCGTCCTCCTCGCGCTTGTAGATCGCCCCCGAGGGGCAGGAGGCCGCACAGCTGGGGTTGAGGCAGTGCTCGCAGATCCGCGGCAGGTAGAACATGAAGGTCTGGTCGAACTCGAACTTCACCTTGTCCTCGATGCCCTTGAGCATCGGGTCCTTGGCAGCGTGCTCGGCGCTGCCGGCGAGGTCGTCGTCCCAGTTGGCCGACCACTCGATGTTCATCGGCTTGCCCGAGATCAACGAGTACGCCCGGGAAACCGGGAAGTTCTTCTGGGCCGGCGCGTTGAGGACCGTCTCGTAGTCGTAGGTCCACGGCTCGTAGTAGTCACTGATGTTCGGCAGCTTCGGGTTGGAGAAGATGTTGAGCAGCTTGTTGATCCGACCACCGGCGCGCAGCTTGAGGCGACCGTTCGGGGAGCGGACCCAGCCCCCCTTCCACTCCTCCTGGTCCTGGTATCGGCGCGGATAGCCCAGACCCGGTCGGGTCTCGACATTGTTGAACCAGACGTACTCCATCCCGGACCGGTTGGTCCAGGCCTGCTTGCAGGTGACCGAGCAGGTGTGGCAGCCGATGCACTTGTCGAGGTTCATCACCATCGACATCTGGGCCATGACGCGCATGTTCGTTGTCCTCTCGTCGCCCGGGCTCAGTACTCGACCGGCGCGGTTCGCTTGCGGATCATCGTGACCTCGTCGCGGTTGTTGCCCGTCGGACCGATGTAGTTGAAGAAGTAGGACAGCTGGGCGTAGCCACCGATGAAGTGGCTCGGCTTGAGCAGGATGCGGGTGAGGCTGTTGTGGATGCCGCCGCGCTTCTGGTCGGTCTCGGTCAGGGGGACGTCGATGAGCCGGTCCTGCGCGTGGTGCATGAAGACCGTGCCCTCGGGCATCCGATGGCTGACGATGGCTCGGGCCGCGACGACGCCGTTGCGGTTGACCGCCTCGATCCAGTCGTTGTCCTTGACGCCGATCTTGGCCGCGTCCTGGTCGGACATCCACACGGCCTGACCGCCGCGGCTCAGGCTGAGCATGAAGAGGTTGTCCTGGTACTCGCTGTGGATGGACCACTTGTTGTGCGGGGTCAGGTAGCGCACCGCGACCGACACCGATTCGCCGTCGGCCTGGTGGGTCTCGCCGATGGGCCGCTCACCGAACAAGCGGGTCATGTTCAGCGGCGGCCGGTAGGTCGGCAGTGCCTCACCCATCGCCAGCATCCAGTCGTGGTCGAGATAGAACTGCTGCCGCCCCGTGAGGGTGTGGAAGGGCTTGAGTCGCTCGATGTTCTGGGTGAAGGGGGCATACCTGCGGCCGCCGGCCTCGCTGCCGGACCACTCGGGTGAGGTGATCACCGGTGCCGGTCCCGCCTGGGCGTCGGCGAAGGTGACGTGCGCGCCCTCGTGCTCTGCGGCCAGGTCGTGCATGTGCTGTCCCGTGCGCTTCTCGAGGTCCTTGAAGCCCTCGGTCGCCAGACGCCCGTTGGTCGTGCCCGACAGTCGCAGGATGGCCTCGGCCACGTTGATGTCCGTGTCCAGCTTCGGCCGACCGGCGGTGGGGCCACCCCTGACCACGCCATTGAGGTCGCGCAGCTCCTGGACCTCCTGCGTCGGGTCGTACTTCACGCCCTTGGTCATCATCCCGACGTCCTCGAGCAGCGGGCCGATCGAGGTCAGCTTGGCGTAGACCGCGGTGTAGTCGCGCTCGACGGCGGCGATCGTCGGCATGGTCTTGCCCGGGACGGGCTCGCACTCGCCGTACTTCCAGTCCAGGACCCGACCGTGGACGGCCGACATCGCCTCTGGGGTGTCGTGCCACAGCGGCTTCGCCACGACATCGGTCCGGGTACCGAGGTGGTCGACGGCCATCTCGGAGAACCGCTTGGCGATGACCTTCCACGTGTCCCAGTCGGTCTTGGACTGCCACGGCGGAGCGATCGCCGGGTTGAAGGAGTTGACGAAGGGGTGCATGTCCGTGGTGTTGAGGTCGTGCTTCTCGTACCAGGTGGCCGCAGGCAGGACGACGTCCGACAGCAGGGTCGAGCTGGTCATGCGGAAGTCCAGCGTCAGCAGCAGGTCGAGCTTGCCCTCGGGCAGCTCCTCCGGCCAGGCGATCTCCGTCGGGCGCAGGTCCGCCGAGGCCTGCTGCGCCCGGACGGCGTTGCTCGTCCCGAGCAGGTGCTTGAGGAAGTACTCGTTGCCCTTGGCCGAGGAGCCGAAGAGGTTGGAGCGCCACAGGGAGAGCACACGGGGGAAGTTGTCCGGGGCCTCCGGGTCCTCGATCGCGAAGCGCAGGCTGCCCTCCTTGAGCGAGGCGGCGACGTAGTCACCGACGGGGACGCCGGCAGCAGCCGCCTCGTCGGCCACGACGAGACTGCTGCGGTCGAACTGAGGGTAGGAGGGGGCCCAGCCCAGTCGTGCCGACTGGGCGAGCAGGTCCATCGTCGTGCGTCCTTGGAAGGCACCCGTGCTGCCGTTGATCTCCTCGGCGGAGAAGGTGTCGTAGCGGTACTGGCTGGTGTTGACGTACCAGTACGCCGTCTGGTTCATGTGCCGAGGTGGGCGCACCCAGTCGAGGGCGAAGGCCATGTGCTGGAAGCCCATGAGCGGGCGCACCTTCTCCTGCCCGACGTAGTGGGCCCAGCCGCCGCCGTTGCGTCCTTGGCACCCCGTGATGGACGTCAGGACGAGCATGGCCCGGTACGCCTGGTCGGCGTGGTACCAGTGGTTGACGCCGGCGCCCATGATGATCATGCCTCGACCGTTGGTGTCGATGGCGTTCTGCGCCCATTCGCGAGCCAGCCGCACGATCTGCTCGGAGGGGACTCCGGTGAGCTCCGCGCCCCACCCGGGTGTGGCCGGCACGCTCGTGTCGGTGTAGTCGCTCGGCCACGTCCCGGGCAGCCCCTCCCGGCCGACGCCGTAGTGGGCGAGCATGAGGTCGAGGACCGTCGTGACGACGTGGTCGCCGACGCGCCGGACCGGGACGCCCCGGCGCTCGGTACCCATCTCGCCGTTGAGGTTGTCGAAGCGAGGCAGCTCGACCTCGACCACCTCGTCCGAGCCGTAGAGGCTCAGGCGGGGTCGGATGTCGCCGAGGTCGAGGTTCCACTGCCCGGCGGCCTCACCGAAGCGGTGGCCGATCGAGCCGCGTGGGATGGCGACCTCGTCGGTGGCCTCGTCGAGGACGGCCGGCTTCCACATGGCGTTCTCGCTCGCGGCCTCGGGGTGGTCGAGGTCCCCGGCGACGAGGAACTTGCCCGGACGGTAGGCGCTCCCGTCCTCGGCGCGCTCCAGGCTGATCAGGTACGGCAGGTCGGTGAAGGTCTGGTTGTACTCGGTGAAGAAGTCGACCCGCTGGTCGACGAAGAACTCCTTGAGCACGACATGGGCCAGGGCCATCGCGAGCGCCCCGTCCGTGCCCGGTGCTGCGGCGACCCACTCGTCGGCGAACTTCACGTTCTCCGCGTAGTCGGGGGAGACCGCGATGACCTTCTGCCCGCGGTAGCGCGCCTCGGTCATCCAGTGCGCGTCCGGGGTGCGGGTCATCGGGACATTGGAGCCCCACATGATCAGGTACGCGGCATCCCACCAGTCGCCGGACTCGGGCACGTCGGTCTGGTCGCCGAACATCTGCGGTGAAGCATTGGGCAGGTCGGCGTACCAGTCGTAGAAGGAGAGCATCGGGGCACCGATGAGCTCGTGGAAGCGGGCGCCCGAGGCGTAGCTGACCTGGGACATCGCCGGGATCGGCGAGAAGCCGGCGATGCGGTCGGGACCCCAGCGCTTGATGGTGTAGACGTGGGCGGCCGAGATCATCTCGACGGCCTCCTCCCACGAGGCGCGCACGAGCCCACCCTTGCCGCGGGCGGCCTTGTAGGTGCGGGTCAGCTCCTCGTCCTGCACGATCGAGCCCCAGGCGACGACCGGGTCGCCGTAGCGCTCCTTGGCCTCGCGGAACATCTGCAGCAGCGTGCCGCGGACGTAGGGATAACGAACGCGCGTGGGGGAGTAGGTGTACCAGGAGAAGGCGGCCCCTCGCGGGCAGCCGCGCGGCTCGTACTCGGGACGGTCGGCCCCGGTGCTCGGGTAGTCCGTCTGCTGCGCCTCCCAGGTGATGATCCCGTCCTTGACGTAGATCTTCCACGAGCACGATCCCGTGCAGTTGACGCCGTGCGTGGAGCGCACCACCTTGTCGTGGCTCCAGCGGTCACGGTAGAAGGCATCGCCGGCACGACCGCCCTCGATGAACATCGCCCGCTGGTCCTGCGAGATCCGCGCCTTGGTGAAGAAGCGTCGGGTGCCGACGAGTGCCTCCGACAGCGGCCCGTCCAGACCTGCTGAACGGGGTGGCACGGTGAGGGGTCCATGGGTGGGCGACGGGGTCATGAGATGCCTCCTCGAGGGGCAAAGCGGGTCCGGGTGGTGACGTGGGCCGTGCAGAGGGTCGGCGTGACGAAGGGGGTGAGGGACAGCTCGGCATCGCGCTCACCGAGGACCTCGAGGGCGCCGCGCATGAGGCCCCGGTGGACCCCGCAGACGACCTCTGGCAGATCGCGGGCCAGCTCGCCGAAGGGACACGCGACCACGTCGACGTCGACGGTCCGGCCGTCGTCGTGGGTGCGGACCGCGGGGGTGTACCCCCAGGCCCGCAGGACATCGATCACCAGGTCGACCTTGCTCAGCCAGGCTCTGGCCGTGGCGGCTGGCTCGGTCGACGAGATGCGAGCGACGAGGTCGTCGGCGCGCGCGTGCGCCCATGCCGCGCCGGCCTGCTCGGGTGCCAGGGGCGTGCCGTCGGCCGTTCGTGCCGACCAGGCCTCGGCGAGCAGGGACGCGAGCGTGGCGTAGGAGTCGGACCGGGCCGCCTCGAAGGACCCTGCCGCGGCGACGTACCGCTTGCTGGGCCGCCCGGCACCGGGCGACCGTACGGAGTGGCCGTCCACCAACCCGGCAGCGACGAGCCGGTCGAGGTGGAAGCGGACCGTCGTGACGTGGAGGCCGACCAGCCGGCTCAGCTCCTGGGCGGTCAGTCCCTCATGACGTTGGCCCGCGGGCAGGTTGGACAAGGTGTCGATGATGTCGCGACGCACGGCAGAGCGCAGCAGTCCGGCGCCCGTGCCAGCCGGCTCAGTGCCCTCCGAGGTCTGGACCCCGGGACTCCCCGGTGTGCTCTCCACAGGGGCGAGTCTGGCAGATAAAAATGATTCGCACGAGGGTGGTTTGGCGGGGTCGGGTGGTCTCCCAACGGCATCCCGCAATCCGCCTCGTGACACCCGACCTATGTGGAGGAGGTGCCCCCGGTGGCGGTGTCCCGCTGCTTGATCCGCACCATCGCCTCTTGGGCGATCGTGGCGACGAGGGCACCCTCCTCGTCGAAGACCTTGCCGATCATCAGCCCACGCCCCGACCGGGTCGACGGGGACTCCTGGTCGTAGAGCAGCCAGGCGCCGGGGTCGACGGGACGGTGGAACCAGATGGTGTGATCGATGGTCGCCGCGGTCAGGCCGGGCTGGGCCCACGTCAGGCCGTGGGCGCGCAGCATCGTGTCGATGGGGCTGTAGTCGGAGGCGAAGGCGAGGACGGCGCACCGGGTCAGCTGGTCATGAGGTAGCTGGGCCACCGTGCGGAACCACACGCGCTGGTGTCCGTCGAGCTCGGGCGCGGGGACGACCATGATGTCGCCGTCGACATAGCGGTGGTCGACCGGCCGGCTCGCGATGTACTGGGCTCGTGGGTGGTCGATGCCGGCGTACTTGTCGGACACGGAGCCAAGGTTCTCGGGGTAGGGGACATCGGGCATCGCCAGGTGGTGGTCCAGGCCGTCAGACGGGTCCTGGAAGGACGCGGTCATCGACAGGATGGGACGCCCGTGCTGCAGGGCGTGGACCCGACGCGTGGAGAAGGATCGGCCGTCGCGCATCCGCTCGACGGCGAAGCGGATCGGCAGGCTCGAATCACCCGGGCGCATGAAGTAGGCGTGCAGGGAGTGCGGCATGCGGTGCGGCATCTCGGGCAGGACGGTGCGTCCGGCAGCGACGAGCGCCTGCGCGAGGACCTGGCCGCCGAAGACCCGGCCGTGCGGCATGGCGATGCTCTCGCCCTCGAAGACGTCGGCGGCGCTCGCGCCGAGCTCGCCCACACCTTCTGGTCCCTCGACCCGGATGGTGGCGTGCCCGACGTCTTCGAGATCGAGAGTGGCCAAGGCGGTGCTGAGCGCGATGCGCTGGGCCTGCTCGATGGACTCGGCGGTCATGGGGCTCCTCGTCGTGTGGTCAACGACGTGACTCTAGGCGAGAGACGGGTGTGCTTGTGAGACCCGTTCCACCGACTGGCCGGGGGTCGCGGGTCAGCCGTCCAGCCCCAGGACGAAGGGGAGGACCTCCTCGACCCCGGCGCGCCGCAGGGCGCGGGCAGCCACGGTGAGAGTCCATCGCGAGTGGGCGATGTCGTCGACGAGCAGGACCGGCCCACGCAGGTCACCCAGGGTGGCGGCGAGCTCGGGACCGACGACGAGGCGTTCCCACACACCCGACAGGCGGTAGGCGGAGTTGCCGCCCGGCTCGCCGATCGGGCCGCCGTCGACCAGGTCGAGCGAACCGAGCACGGGCAGGCGCCCGATCTGGCCGAGCTGCTCGGCGAGCGAGCCGATCAGCGTCGGGTGGGAGCGCGACGGGATGGTGACGATGCCGACGGGCCGCGTCTGCCAGCCCCACTCGGCGAGCACCCGCACGCAGGCGCGGATCGTCGACTCCGGGACCGGCTGATCGGTGGCGAGCAGCTCGCGGACGCGCGGACCCCACCCCAGGTCGGTCAGGCGGGCGAGCCCGCGTCCCTGCGACATCGCCTCTCCGGCAGGGATCTTGCCCTTGACGTCGACGCCCAGCCGGCCCATGCCCGTGGGGTACTGGGCCCGGGGGTCGAGGTCCACGCCAGCGCGATCGAGGGTCGATCTGGCCGACCCCAACGCGTCCTCTGGCACGTCCGCGTCGATCCACGGACCGGCACAGCGGTCACAGCGGCCGCAGTCGTGCGCGCTCGGGTCGTCGAGGGTGCGCTGGAGGAAGGCCATCCGGCACCCGTCGGTGGTGATGTAGTCGAGCATGTGCTGCTGCTCGGCCTCGCGGGCCGAGGCCACACGCTCGTATCGCTCGGCGTCGTAGACCCACGGCTGGCCGGTGCTGAGCCAGCCACCGCTCACGCGCTGGACCGCGCCGTCGACGTCGAGCACCTTGAGCAGCAGCTCCAGGCGCGTGCGTCGGATGTCGACGATCGTCTCCAGCGCTGCGGTCGAGAGGGCCTTGCCCGCCTCGGCGAGAGCCGTCAGCACCGCCGCCGCCTGGTCCTCGCGGGGCATCGATGCGGAGGCGAAGTGCTTCCAGATGGACACGTCGTCGTGGCCGGGCAGCAGGACGACATCGGCGCGCTCGGTGGCGCGGCCGGCACGACCGACCTGCTGGTAGTAGGCGACCGGCGAGGAGGGCGCACCCAGGTGCACGACGAAGCCGAGGTCCGGCTTGTCGAAGCCCATGCCCAACGCGCTGGTCGCGATGAGGGCCTTGACCTTGTTGTGGCGCAGGGCCTCCTCCATGGCGGCGCGCTCCTCGGTGTCGGAGCGACCGGTGTAGGCGGCGACCTCGTAGCCGGCCGACTGCAGGGCCGCCGCGACGTCCTCGGCGCCGCTGACGGTCAGCGTGTACACGATCCCGCTCCCCTCCAGCTGGCCGAGGTGCGTGGCCAGCCAGGCCAGGTGGCGGTCCATCCCAGCGCGGGGGAGCACCCCGAGCCGCAGGCTGTCGCGGGCGAGCTGCCCACGCACCGTGAGCACCTCGTCCTGCGTGCCTGCGGCCAGCTGCTCCTCGACATCGAGGACCACGCGCTCGTTGGCGGTCGCCGTCGTCGCGAGCACAGGGGTGCCCTGCGGCAGCTCGCCTAGCAGGTCCTTGATCCGGCGGTAGTCAGGGCGGAAGTCGTGCCCCCAGTCGCTGACGCAGTGCGCCTCGTCGACGACGAGCAGACCGCAGCGCCGGGTGAGGTCGGGCAGCTGCTCCGCGCGGAATCGAGGGTTGTTGAGCCGCTCGGGACTGACGAGCAGCACGTCGACCTCATCGCGGGCGAGCCGGCCCCGGACGTCGTCCCACTCCTGCGCGTTGGAGGAGTTCATCGACACCGCCCGCACCCCCGCGCGCTCGGCCGCTGCGATCTGGTCGCGCATGAGCGCGAGCAGGGGCGAGACGATCAGCGAGGGACCCGCTCCCTTCGCCCGTTGCAGCTGGGAGGCGACGAAGTAGACCGCTGACTTGCCCCACCCGGTGCGCTGGACGACGAGCACGCGCCGGCCGCCGCCGACGAGCGCCTCGATGGCCTCGAGCTGGCCGTCGCGGAAGGTGACGTCGTCGCGCCCGACGAGGCGCCGCAGGACCGCGGTGGCGTCGTCGGTCAGGGCCGTGGTGGGGGAGGAGGTCATGCGCTCCACCGTAGGCGAGGGGTCTGACGGCCACCGGCAGCCGGGAGGGTTGGGGAGAGCCGGGAGCGGCGGTGGGAGGATGTGGACATGACGAGCCAGCCCCCTCCCCAGACCAGGTTCACGGCGGAGGTGGTCCTGCGCTGGGGCGACATGGACGCCTACGGCCACGTCAACAACGTGCAGTACCACCGGTTGCTCGAGGAGGCACGCATCCGTGCCTTCAGCGAGTGGTTCCACGCCAGCGGTGGCGACTCGATGCTCCGTTCCGGTGTGCTGCTGGCCCGGCAGGAGATCGAGTTCCTCGAGCAGCTCGCCTACCGACCCGAGCCGGTCGCGATCGAGATGTGGGTGACCCATCTCGGGGGCGCCAGCTGGGACATGGGCTACGAGATCCGCGACGAGGACGCCCTCTATGCACGCGCCGAGTCCACCATGGTGGCCTTCGACCTCGCCGCCCAACGTCCTCGCTCCCTCAGCGAGGACGAGCGCGCCGCGCTCACGGCGCTGCTCGACGCCCCCGTCGCCATGCGGCGTCGGCGATGACCTCCCTCCGTCTCGCCGACGGGGAGAGCGCCGCGGACCTGACGACCTACCTCACACGGGCCAAGCGTCTGGACGAGGCGGGCGATGTCCGCCTCCAGGCGGTCGGCAACGTGCTGGCCGTGTGGACCTGCGTGGTCCCCGGTCGCGGGCTCGGCAGCAACGGGCTCGTCCTGGGTCTGCGGACCTTTGCCCTGGCCGAGGCCGCCCACCTCGACACGACGACCCCGATCTCGACGATCACCGACCGGCTCGCCCGCGGTGGCACCGACATCGAGCAGCCGCCGGTGACCTCCCAGCCCACCTGGCGTGCTCTCAGCCCGCCGCGTTCCGGCTGGGAGCCCGTGGGGCGGGTCTCCGACACCGACCTCGCCGAGGTCGCCCGGGCCGGCATCGCCGAGGTCGCCCAGGGCGCTCCCGAAGGGTCCGGTGCGGCCGCGGTCGCGGACCTGCGCTCGCGGGTGTGGGGCCGGATGACGCAGACGGTCCCGCCGGTCCCGGCCGGCACGGCCTTCGGGCTGCATGCCCTCGGTTTCTTGCGGCCGGCCCCAGACGCGCAGGCGAGCGTCCACACGATCGGTCCTTGGACCCGGGTGGCGACCGAGGGCGGCTTCGTCCTGGCGCGCTGACCCCCCTTCGTCGCGGTCGATCGCACCCATAGTGTGGTGCTCGTGGACGATCACTGTGCCGACCTGCCCACCGACATCGACGACGCGAGACTGGCTCTCGAGCTGACCAGGCGGGCAGCCGAGCTGGCCTCCCGCATGCGGGCCGAGGGACTCTCGGGGGAGTCCAAGACGTCCATCTCCGACGTGGTCACCGCCGCCGACCACGCCGCCGAGGACCTCGTGGCGGGGGCCCTCGCCCGGTTGCGCCCCGACGACGGGATCGTCGGCGAGGAGGGCGCTGCCGTGCGGTCCCGATCCGGCCGCACCTGGGTCATCGACCCGGTCGACGGGACCTACAACTTCCTCGCCGGGCTCGGTACGTGGTGCAGCGCGCTTGCCCTGCGAGATGGCGAAGGGGTGGCGCTCGGGGCGGTCCACCAGCCCGCCGTCGACGAGGCCTGGGTGGGCGGTCGAGACCTGCCGACGAGCCTCAACGGACGACCGCTCGAGGAGCTGGCCGACCTCCCGCTGGCGGAGGTGGCCATGGCCACCTACCTCCACCCCGGGGTCCTGCACGTGGACACGCTGCGCGAGCCGTGGCTCGCGGCGATCGCTGGAGCAGCGACGGTGCGCATGTTCGGCTCCGGCTCGTGCGATCTGGCGGCCGTCGCCGGTGGGCGCGTCGGGGTGTGGGCCCAGCAGTCGGTTCCGGAGTGGGACTGGCTGCCCGGCGCGGCCCTGGTCACCGCCGTCGGTGGTCGTGCCGAGCAGGTCGAGGCGCACGGTCACACCTGGAGCGTGGCGGGGCGCCCCACCGCGGTCGAGCAGGTCATCGCTGCCCTGCGCGGCCAGGGCGAGCCGCGCGGCCAGGGTGAGCCACGCGGCCAGGGCGAGCCACGCGGCTAGGGACGAAGGGGGTGACCCCGCTCCGCGAGCACGTCCCGCAGGGTGTCGATCCGGTCGGTGACGATGCCGTCGACCCCGAGGTCGAGCAGCCG
The DNA here is from genome assembly GCF_001428305.1 of Janibacter sp. Soil728. Taxonomy (GTDB): domain Bacteria; phylum Actinomycetota; class Actinomycetes; order Actinomycetales; family Dermatophilaceae; genus Janibacter. The sequence continues at coordinate 505,544 of NZ_LMRZ01000004.1, forward strand.
GTGCATCTCCTGCGCTTCGTCGATGGTCCAGACGTGCACGTGCTTGCCCACGCGGTGGGCAGCGGCGACGAGGCGGCGGGTCACGAGAGTGACGGGCACCGGCCCGACCTGCTGCCGGATCGGGATCTGCAGCGCCTGCGAGGGGGAACGCAGCAGCCGGTGCAGCACGCTCGGGAGCAATCGCGTCGTTGCGACGTCACGCGGCCCCGCCGAGGTCGCGAGGTCCGGTCCGAGCGCCCGACGGACCGAGCGTAGCCGGGCGTCGCTGAAGGAGCCGATGCATACGCGGTCGATGGCGTCGTGGCGGCGGATCGCCGCGACGAGCGGCTCGATGGCACTGGGGGACTTGACGTCGATGTTGAAGCGCGCGTCGGGGAAGGTCTCGAAGAGCTCGTCCATGAGCGGCACCGCGTCGAGTCCGTGGATGCGCGCGGCTGCGACCGCCTCCCACGGCAGGTCGGCGAGCGCTCCCTTCGCATCGGTGACGCGGTCGAGCACGTCGTCGTGGAAGGCGACGAGCCGGCCGTCCGCCGTCGAGTGCACGTCCGTCTCCAGGTAGCGGTAGCCCATGTCGACGGCCTGCTGGAAGGCGGCGACGGTGTTTTCCCGCCCGACATTGGGCTCGAAGGTCGACCCGCCCCGGTGGGCGAGCCCGATGGGGGTGGCGTCGGCGAAGTAGGCGAAGTCCGAGGCTGCTCTCACGGGCACCAACCTAGGCGACCAAGGTCAGTGCTGCGCGATGCAGAACTCGTTGCCGTCGGGGTCCGCGAGCGTCACCCAGCGGAAGCCCGCGCTTTCGTGGTCGGCGACGTGACTGGCTCCGCCCGCCAGCAGCAGCCGGGTCGCGCCGTCGAGGTCCGCGGTCCCCAGGTCGAGGTGCAGCCGGTTCTTGCCGGAGGTGGGTTCGTCGACCTTCTGGAAGGCGAGCATCGGCCCATGGGGCAGCTCGACGACCACGAACCAACCGTCGTTGTCCTGGGTGATGGTGCCGTCGGTCTGCCTCGCCCACCAGGTGGCGAGGGCAGTGGCGTCGGTCGTGTCTGTCGTGATCATGCCGAGTGTCAGGCTCATGCATCGACACTAGGGCGCGACCCCGACAACGGACGTCCGTCAGCGCAGGAAGGCGTCGATCCGCTCCACCGTCGCCGCCGTCACCGCAGCGTCGTACCCCGGCAGGTCCGGGTCGGTGAAGAGGTGCCCACGGCCGGGTGTGACGTGGTCCTCGAAGGGGGCCCCGCTCGCCTCCACCGCTGCCCCCAGGGTCGTCACGTCGGGCGGCGCGATCCACGGGTCGTCCTCGTGACGGTGCACCTGGACGGGCACGCCGGACCACTCGTGCCGGGGCGCTGCCACCGAGTGCAGCAGGATCGCGGCGCCCGCTCGGGGTCGTCGCGCGGCCAGCCGCTGCGCGAAGAAGGCGCCGAGGGAGAAGCCGGCGAGCACGGTCTCCGGCGGCATCGTGGCCGCGAGCTCGCGCACGGTCTCGAAGTACTCGGGGTGTGCGTCGCGGTGGGCGATGCCCTCGCGCTCGCCGTCGAAGACATGCCCCTCGTAGAAGTCGGGGACCTCCACCTCGTGGCCACGCCCGCGCAGCAGCTCGGCGAAGGAGTGCACGCCCGGCCGCAGCCCGAGCGCCGAGTGGAGCAGCAGGATCGTCGCCATGTCAGTCGACCTGCGCCCACACGCAGGTGTCGGCCGGGACCTGGCCGTCGACGAGCTCACCCGACGCAACGAGCACCTGCGCGCCCGCGGGCAGAGCGCTCGGCGTCGAGGACAGGTTGGCGACCACCAGGGTCCGCGTGCCGTCCGGAGCCGTCGCGAGGTAGCCGAGCACGCCCTCGCCCAGCCCGTCGACCTCCGCCAGGGCGGCGAGGCCGAGACGGCGCTCCCGACGGAGGGCGAGGAGTGACCGGTAGAGCTCGAGGGTCGAGCCCTCGACCCCGGTCTGCACGTCGACCGCGAGGTCGGCGTAGGACGTCGGCTGGGGCAGCCACGCTGCGCCGGTGTCGTTGAATCCGAGGGAGGCGCCCCCCTTCGTCCAGGCGATGGGGACGCGGCAGCCGTCGCGACCGAGCTCGGCGCCGCCGGTCCGGGCGAAGGTCGGGTCCTGACGGGCGTCGGCCGGCAGGCTGGTGTGCTCGGGCAGCCCGAGCTCCTCGCCCTGGTAGACGTAGGCGCCGCCGGGCAGCGCGAGCATCAGCGTCGTGGCCGCGCGGGCGCGTCGCAGGCCGAGCTCGGCATCGGGCTGGGGGTCGCCGGCGCCGATGCCGTTGGGGCGCGGTGCGCCGACGGGAAGCCCGAAGCGGCTAGCGTGGCGCAGCACGTCGTGGTTGCTCAGCACCCAGGTCGCGGGTGCGCCGACGGAGTCGTTGGACGCCAGGGAGCGTTCGATGACCGCACGCAGCGGCTCGGCCTGCCACGGCGTCTCGAGGAAGTCGAAGTTGAAGGCCTGGTGGTACTCGTCCTCGCGCACGTAGCGCGCCAGCCGGTCGGCCGGCGCCACCCACGCCTCGGCGCACATGATCCGCTCGGGTGCGCCGTAGGAGTCGAGCAGCGTCCGCCAGCTGCGATAGATCTCGTGGACACCGTCCTGGTCCCAGTAGGGCGCCGCGTGGGTGACCTCCATGAGCCCGCCGGGGTGCTTGTCGAAGCTCGGGAAGGTCGGGTCCTTGACCAGCCCGTGGGCGACGTCGACGCGGAAGCCGTCGACCCCGCGGTCGAGCCAGAAGCGCAGCGTCGTCTCGAAGTCGGCGCGCACCTCGCTGTTGTCCCAGTTGAGGTCCGGCTGCGTGGGGTCGAAGAGGTGCAGGTACCACTGGCCCGGTGTGCCGTCGGGCTCGGTGATGCGGGTCCACGCGCCGCCACCGAAGTTGGCCAGCCAGTCCGTCGGCGGCTGCGACCCGTCCTCGCCGAGACCGTCGCGAAACACGTAGCGCTCGCGCTCGGGACTGCCGGGTCCGGCGGCCAGCGCCTCCTGGAACCACGGGTGGTCCGACGAGCTGTGGTTGGGGACGATGTCGACGATGATCCTCAAGGCCAGCTCGTGGGCCCGCCCGATGAGCGCGTCGGCGTCGGCGAGCGTGCCGAAGAGCGGGTCGACGTCGCGATGGTCCGAGACGTCGTAGCCGGCGTCGCGCTGCGGTGATCGGTAGAAGGGGGAGAGCCACACGGCGTCGACGCCGAGGTCGCGCAGGTGCTCCAGCCGCGAGGTGATGCCGGGCAGGTCACCGATGCCGTCGCCGTCGGCGTCGGCCCAGGACCGTGGGTAGATCTGGTAGATCACGGCATCGCGCCACCACGGGACGCCCGCGGAGCTCGCCGGGTGGAGCTGGCGCATGGCGAAGGGGGTGGGCTGGCTGGTCGTGGCGCGCTCCCTCACAGCCGGTTCCCGTCGTCGTCGGCGTTGACCAGCATGTCCGCGGCGCGGACGAAGTAGTCGCGCATCGCGGCGTCGTGGGACTCCGGCAGGTCGAGCGAGTCCATGGCGGCCAGCATGTGCTGCATCCACCGGTCGCGCTGGTCGGGTGTCACCGCGTAGTTGACGTGCCGCATCCGCAGACGGGGGTGGCCCCGCTCCTGGCTGTAGGTGCCGGGGCCCCCGAAGTACTGCTCGAGGAACATCCGCAGTCGGATCTCGGCAGCGCCGAGGTCCTCCTCCGGGTACAGGGCGCGCAGGGTCGGGTCCGTCGCCACCCCCTCGTAGAAGGCGTGGACGAGGCGCACGAAGGTCTCGTGCCCACCCACCTGCTCGTAGAAGGTCTCACCGGGCTGCGCAAACATGTCGGCCAGTCTGGCAGGCGTTCTCGTCGACCTGCCGGCGGCCCGACGGTGGTCGAGGTGGGAGTCGGCAGGGTTGGCCAACCTCGGGTCCGGGATCCGTTGTCGGCGGTGGGTGGCAGGGTGGTCTTGAGGCGACAGCAGGGGTGGTGGGGCGGCGGAGAAGTTGTCCCCACCCCCTCTTGATTCATTCGAACACATGTACTAATTTTGAAAGCAGCGAAGGGGGGCGCGATGACCGATCAGGGGACGACCAGCACGGCGGGTGAGTCTGTGGTCGGTGGCGCGCTGCCTGATCGCCTGGCTGCTGCCTTGGAGGCATTGAGTTCGGCTCGCGCGGAGGGGTTGTCGGAGGCCGAGCTGCTGGAGGTCGTCACGGTGTGCGAGGCGACGAAGGGGGCGGCTGCGGCGTTGCAGGCTCGCGCGACCGCGGTGTTTGTCGAGGGTCGTGACGAGCAGGTCGCTCGTGATCGTGTGGATGGGGTGGTCTCGGCGCGTGAGGCGTCGTGTCGTCGTCGGGGTGCGCGGGCGGAGCTGGCGTTGGCGCGGCGGTGCGCGCCGGGTCAGGCGGATCGGCATGTGGGGTTGGCGANGGTCTCGGCGCGTGAGGCGTCGTGTCGTCGTCGGGGTGCGCGGGCGGAGCTGGCGTTGGCGCGGCGGTGCGCGCCGGGTCAGGCGGATCGGCATGTGGGGTTGGCGAGGGCGCTGGTGCACGATCTGCCGCACACGATGGCGGCGTTGACCAGCGGTGAGTTGAGTGAGTGGCGGGCGACGATCGTGGCCCGTGAGACTGCGTGCTTGTCGCACGAGGATCGGGTCGAGGCCGACCGGCGACTTTCTGGGTGCTTGACGTCGGTGGGGGATCGGGAGCTGGCTGCGGCGGCTCATCGGGCGAGTGCGGATCTGGATGCGGAGGCGTTGGTGCGTCGGCGTCGTAAGGCGGTCGCGTCCAGGAATGTGAGTGTGCGGCCGGCGGCGGATGGGATGGCGTGGTTGAGCGTGCTGGGCCCGTTGCAGGATGTGGTCGGTGCGTTTGCGGCGTTGAAGAAGGCCGAGCAGTCCCGCTACGTCGCCACCGGTGACCCTCAGGTTGATGCGGCGCGTGCGGCGGACGAGCGGGGGCGNGGGATGGCGTGGTTGAGCGTGCTGGGCCCGTTGCAGGATGTGGTCGGTGCGTTTGCGGCGTTGAAGAAGGCCGAGCAGTCCCGCTACGTCGCCACCGGTGACCCGGCCGTGGATGCGGCACGGGCGGCGGACGAGCGGGGGCGTGGGGCGTGGATGGTCGACACCGCCTTGGAGCTGATGTCTGGTCGGTCCGAAGGTCAGGTGCAGCCGGTCGAGGTGGCTCTGGTGATGCGTGAGGAAGCGATCGTGCGCACCGGTGAAGGCCCCGACGACGATGCTGGCTCGGTGTTCTTCCGCAACGGCACGACCGGCGACTCTACCGATGCTGACGTTGCTGGTGACCGGGACGAGGTCGAGGTCCCGGGCTGGGGTGCGATGCCCGGCGCGATGGCTCGTGAGCATCTGCTGCGTCTGTGCGATGCCGACGTGGTTGCGCCGGTTGTGGACTGCACCTGGTGGGAGCGACCTGGTCGCGATGGACTCGAAGCGGCGGCTGTTCAGCGGGGTGCTGCGCCAGTTGGTCGAGTTGCGTGACGCGACGTGCCGGGTGCCGTTCTGCGACGCGCCGATCCGCGACATCGACCACGTCAGCCCGCACGCTGCTGGGGGTGGGACCTCGGCGGCCAATGCGTTGGGTGGGTGTCAGGGACACAACCTGGTCAAGGAAGCGCCCGGTTGGCGAGCAGAGGTCACCTCGACCGGCCTGGATCCCGGCGGCGGCCCCCACGAAGTCACCCTCACGACACCGACCGGCAACGAGTACACCTGCACCGCACCACCGTTGCTGGGGCATGGACGTCCACCCGCACCCGCACCCGCACCCGCCCGGGAGCGCCGGCGTCCATTCGACACCACGAGGTCACCGATCGAGGTGCACTTCGAGGGTCTGATCGACGCAGCGTGATCTGTGTCGTCAGATCTGGTGTTGCCCGGTGCCACCCACCGCAAGCGGCGGCCCGGCGATGCCCTCGCGGTCGAAGGCCTCCTTCACCCGGCGCCGGATCTCGCGCTGGATGCCCCAGTTCTCGTTGGGGGTGCACGTGGCGAAGACACGCACCGTCACCGTGCCGGCCGTGATCGTCTCGACGCCGAGCACCGAAGGCGTCTCGCGCAATACCTCGCTCCAGTGCCCGTCGTCCTTCATGCGGGAGACGGCGGCGGTGATGATCCCGATGACTCGGTCGACGTCCTCCTTGTACGAGAAGGGCAGGTCCACCATCACTGTGGACCAGCCCTGGCTGCGGTTGCCGATCCGGATGATCTCGCCATTGCGCACATACCAGACGACTCCGTCGAGGTCGCGCAGCCGGGTGACCCGCAGCGTGACCTCTTCGACGGTGCCGACGGCCTCACCGGTGTCGATGAAGTCGCCCACGCCGTACTGGTCCTCGAGGATCATGAAGATCCCCGAGAGGTAGTCGCGCACGAGCGCCTGGGCACCGAACCCGAGCGCGACACCGCCGACCCCGGCGGATGCCAGCAGCGGTGCCAGCGGGATCCCGAGCAGCGCCAGCACCGTCAGCGTCGAGACGGTCGCGATGACGATCGTCGCGATGCTGCGCAGCAGCGAGCCCATCGTCAGGGTGCGCTGCCGGTACCGCTCGCTGGCGACGAGCGAGGGCTTGCCCTGGACGCGCTTGTGGTCACGCTTCTCCCGAGAGGCCTCGCTGCGGGCGATCGAGGCCTCGACGGCCTTGGTGATCGCCCGGTGCGCGAGCCACCTGGCCACGACGGCCAGGACGATGGTGACGAGGATCTTCAGCGGCGCACCCAGGAGCCAGTCCGCCGCGGACTCCCACGTCAGGTCGACGGCCGCCGCACCGAGCTGGTTCAAGAAGGAAGTCATCGCCGCAACGCTACCGTCGGCGCACTCGGCTGGCGTGACCGGTCGGGCGGGGGACGAGGCGCGGCCGGCACTCTGCCCCGCCACGGTGCGCAGGGCCCCGACGTGACGGAGGGTGGGCAGCCGTGCCGCCCACCCTCCGTCGTGCCGTCCGTGATCAGGCCTGCGCGTCACGCTCCTGAGCGGCAACTGCACGCGCGACGGCGTCCCGGCTCTCGGCGACGGTGCGCCGCAGACCCGCCGGGGCCTGCTCGTGCTCGTCGAGCCAGGTCTGGGTCGCGGCGAGCAGGTCGGGTCCGGCCAGAGCCATCGGGTAGAAGCCGATGACGATGCCCTCGGCGATGGCGTGCGTCCGTGAGGACCACACCTCCTCGAGGACGTCGTGGTACCGCTGGACGAAGGGGGTGAGCAGCGCCGGGTCGCTCGTCCGGCCGAAGCCCAGCCCGTGTGCGTCGACGACCGAGTTGGGCGTCTCGGTGGAGACGACCCCCGCCTGCCAGGCGGCCTCCTTGGCCTCCGGCGTGGGGATGCTCGCGGCAGCGCGGGCGGCGCGCTCTCGACCAGTGGCGGTGTTGTCCCCCTTCGCCTCTGCGGCAACGGCGCCCGCGTCGACCTCACCGGCTGCTGCCAGGCCGGTGAGCAGTGTCCAGCGCATGTCGGTGTCGACGGCCAGGCCCTCGAGGGAGGCACTGCCGTCGAGCAGGCCGGCCACCAGGGACACGTCGTCGCCGGGGGCGATCAGGCCGGCGTGGCCGGTGACGAGCTGCAGCTGGGCGTCGCTGCCCGGGGCCGCCGCGCGGGCCAGCTCGGAGAGGTGCGTCACGACCTGCTGACGGACCTGCTCGCGGTGAGCAGGAGCACCATAGGTGAGCACCGCGGTCGAGATCTGACCGATGAGCGAGCGCAGCAGCACCGAGTCGGAGAGCCCGTCGAGCACCGGCAGGACCAGCTCGACATAGGCGCGGGCGGCCATCTCGCCGTCGCGAGTCATGTCCCATGCGGAGGCGAGTGCCAGCGACGCCGGCAGGGACTCGGCGAAGGCCGTTGGGTGAGCCAGCAGCGTTGCGAGGGAACGCTCGTCGAGACGCAGCTTGGCGTAGCCCAGGTCGTCGTCGTTGAGCAGCAGCAGATCGGGCTGACGCTGACCCACGAGCTGCGGCAGGGGAGTGTGCTCGCCATCGACGTCGACCTCGATGCGCTCACGACGCTGCAGCGTGCCGTCCACAAGGTCGTAGAGACCGACCGCGAGACGGTGCGGACGCAGCGTCTCGAAGCCCTCGGCGAAGGTCTGCTCGATGACGGCGTCGACGTAGTGACCGCGGTCATCGACCTCGACCAGCGGGCGCAGGGTGTTGACCCCGGCCGTCTCGAGCCACAGCGTGGACCAGGCGCGCAGGTCGCGACCCGAGGTCGCCTCGAGCTCGTCGAGCAGGTCGTCGAGGGTCGTGTTGCCCCATGCGTGCTTGGCGAAGTAGGCGCGCAGCCCGTCACGGAAGGGCTCCCGGCCGACATAGGCCACGAGCTGCTTGATGACGGAGGCGCCCTTGGCATAGGTGATGCCGTCGAAGTTGACCTCGACGTCGGCCAGGTCACGGATCGGCGCGACGATCGGGTGGGTCGAGCTGAGCTGGTCCTGACGGTAGGCCCAGGCCTTCTCGTGCGTGCAGAAGGTCGTCCAGGCGTCGGCCCACTCGGTGGCCTCGGCCTGGCAGGTGGTCGAGGCCCACTCGGCGAAGGACTCGTTGAGCCACAGGTCGTTCCACCACTTCATCGTCACGAGGTTGCCGAACCACATGTGCGCCAGCTCGTGCAGCACGGTGAGGGCGCGGCGCTCGACGAGCGCATCGGGCACCTTGGAGCGGAAGACGTACATCTCGTGGAAGGTCACGCACCCGGCATTCTCCATCGCGCCCATGTTGTACTCCGGCGTGAAGACCTGGTCGTACTTGGTGAAGGGGTACGCGCGGTCGAACTCCTCCTCGAAGAAGGCGAAGCCCGCCTTGGTGAGGGCGAAGAGGTTGTCGGCGTCGAGGTACTGCGTCAGCGACTTCCGGCAGAAGATGCCCAGGGGCACCTCCTTGTCCCGCGAGGTCAGGGAGTCGCGCACGACGTCGTACGGACCGGCCACGAGCGCGGTGATGTAGCTGCTCATCCGCTCGGTGGGGGCGAAGGCCCAGGTCGCCGCAGCATCGGTGCCCTCGACCGGTGTGGGCTCCGGAGTGGGGGAGTTGCCGATGACCTGCCAGTGCGCGGGCGCGGTGACGGTCAGGGTGAAGCTCGCCTTGAGGTCTGGCTGCTCGAAGACCGGGTACATCCGGCGGCTGTCGGGCACCTCGAACTGCGTGTAGAGGTAGACCTCGCCGTCGACCGGGTCGACGAAGCGGTGCAGGCCCTCGCCGGTGTTCATGTACCGACCCGTCGCGCGGATGGTCACCGTGTTGTCGTCGGCGAGTCCGTCGAGCTGGATGCGGTGGTCGGCGAAGATCGCCGCGGCATCGAGCTCGGTGCCGTTGAGCTCGACGGACTCCACGGACTCACCGATGAAGTCGACGAACGTGGCGCTTCCCCCCTTCGCCGCGAAGTGGATGGTGCTGGTCGTCGCGAAGGTCGTCTCCGACGTCGTCAGGTCCAGGGTGATCTCGTGGCTGTCGACGGTGACGACGGCCGCCCTCGCGGCGGCCTCCTCACGGGTGAGGTTCTTGCCGGGCACGTGGTGCTCCTTCGCGATAGACGTTTTCGTCACTCTGTCACAGCCCACGGACACGTCTGAGACGATTGGGCCATGACGTCTACTCCCGTTGAGATGTGGTTCGACCCGCTGTGCCCCTGGGCCTGGATGACCAGCCGCTGGCTGATGGAGGTCGAGAAGGTCCGCGACATCGAGGTCACCTGGTCGCAGATGAGCCTGTCCGTCCTCAACGAAGGGCGGGACCTCCCCGACGAGTACCTCGATCTGATGCAGCGCGGCTGGACCCCCGTGCGGGTCATCGCCGCGGCGCGCAAGGCACACGGTGACGAGGTCACCAAGCCGCTCTACGACGCGATCGGTACGCGCATCCACCTGGAGGGCGAGAAGGACTTCCGCGCCGTGACCGCGGCCGCGCTCGCCGAGGCCGGCCTGCCGGCCGAGCTCATCGAGGCAACGGACACCGACGAGCACGACGCCTTCCTGCGTGAGAGCCACGACCGAGCCATCGATCTCGTCGGCGACGACGTGGGTACCCCCGTGATCTCCGTGGAGGGCATCGCCTTCTTCGGTCCCGTCGTCTCCCCGGCCCCGAAGGGGGAGGCCGCCGGTCGCCTCTTCGACGGCTGCGTCCTCGTCGCCGGCACGGACGGATTCTTCGAGCTCAAGCGCACTCGCACCCGCGACCCGATCTTCGACTGAGAGAGAGCACAGACCACATGCGCGTCCACATCGGTGGCGACCACGCCGCCTTCGAGCTCCACCAGGAGCTGCTGACCTTCCTCGCCGACGAGGGCCACGAGGTCACCGACCATGGCCCCTTCGAGTACGACGCCGTCGACGACTACCCGGTCTTCGTCATCCGCACCGCCCAGGCGGTCGCGGCCGACCCGGGTAGCCGCGGCATCGTCCTCGGAGGGTCCGGCAACGGCGAGCAGATGGCGGCCAACAAGGTCGCCGGGATCCGAGCAGCCCTGTGCTACAACGCTGATCTGGCCAAGCTTGCCCGCGAGCACAACGACGCCCAGGTCCTGTCCATGGGCGGACGCATGCAGCCCGTCGAGGAGTCCAAGGAGATGGTGCGGGTCTTCCTCGCCACCGACTTCACCGGCGAGGAGCGTCACCAGCGCCGGATCGACATGGTCAGCGCCTTCGAGGCGGACGGTACGGTCCCGCCGCTGCCCTGAGCGGGTACCGGCAAGTAACCAAAAGCCGGATCAATACCACCGAGAGACCCGCCGTGAGGGAGTACGGCGGGTCTCTCTTTCGTTACAACCCTTCCCCCACGGGCGAATTGGTGCTTATGGTGCGGCTACGTCACCACACGGTGACGGTGACGACGGACCGGGGAGATCGAGCTTGTCAGCCATCCTGCCCAGCCGGTTCCCCTCGTGGGCCGAGCGACGCTGGTTGCCGCGGACCCTTCCCGTCGTCGAGGGCCTGCCTCTCCTGGTCATCGTGCTCGTGGCCACTGTCGCCATCACCTCCGCCCACCACGCGTGGCCCCTGAGCGTCCCGCTCGTGGCGCTCATCCCTCCGTGCCTCGTGGTGACCATGCTGTGCCCCATCCGCGAGGTGTGGGTCGTCTTCGGGCTCGTCCTGTCCTATGTGGCCTTTGTCGCGCTGACCTCGAGCGACGGGATCGCCCGGCAGCTGCCGCTCCTGGTCTCGATGGGGCTCATGTACGCGCTGGCGGCCTCGCGCGCCCGACACGGTGCCGCAGCCTTCGCGGGCAACCGGATGCTGGGCGACCTGCGCACCCGGCTGCTCAAGATGGGTGAGATCCCGACACTGCCGACCGGGTGGCACGCGGAGCGGTCCTTCGCCACGGCCCACGGCAATGCCTTCGCCGGGGACTTCAACGTCACCTCCCGCAGTCGCTGCGGCCGCACCCTCGAGATGGTGCTCGCCGATGTCAGCGGCAAGGGGCAGGAGGCGGGCACCCGCGCGCTCGTGCTGGCCGGGGCGATCGGTGGCGTCATCGGGTCGACCGAGCCGGAGCAGGTGCTCCCGATGGCCAACGACTTCCTCGAGCGCGACGGCTGGGACGAGGGCTTCGCCACCGCGGTCCACGTCTGCCTCGACATGACCACGGGGGAGGCCGCCGTCTCCTCGGCCGGTCACCCGCCGGCCATGCACTACGACGCGGGCTGCGGTCGCTGGTCGGCTCTGGACGAGGTCCGTGGCCCCGCCCTCGGCTTCGTCGCCGGCGCCGCCTACCCCACGGCTCGCACGGTGCTGCACCGCGGCGATGCGCTGCTCATCTACACGGACGGCATCATCGAGTCCCGAGCCCGTGACCTCGACGACGGGATCGACTGGATGCTCGGGGAGGCCGAGTCCCGCGTCTCGCAGGGTTTCTCCGGGTTGGTCAAGCGCCTGGTGGCCGGCGGACGAGCCGGTGACGGGGACGATCGCGCGGCCGTCCTCATCTGGCGCGACTGAGGCACGAGCAGGGTCGCCGTATCCTGTCGGCCGTGAGCACCTCCGAGCCTGACCCGCACAAGCAGCCCCTGAACGACACCCCCCTGACCGCTGACGGTCGCCGTCACCGGGCGACCGTGCGCACCTTCACCCCGCGCTGGCGCAACTCTCCTCGTGTCGACGAGCTGATGGAGCGGTTGCTGCCCCGCTACGGCGTGCCGACGACCCGACTGGACCCCGCAGCGCTCTTCGGCTCCGACGTGCCGGTCGTCCTCGAGATCGGTTCCGGCTACGGGGAGTCCGCCATCGCCTACGCGCGCGAGCACCCGGATCACGGCATCATCGCCGCGGAGGTGCACGTGCCGGGAGTCGCCACCCTGATGGCCAAGGCCGAGGGACAGGGTCTGGACAACCTGCGCACCCACCGCGGCGATGCCATCGAGTACCTCCTCGAGTGCGTCGGACCGGACCAGCTCGAGGCGGTCCACCTCTTCTTCCCCGACCCGTGGCCCAAGGTCAAGCACGCCAAGCGGCGCTTCGTCCAGCAGGACACCCTCGACATGCTCCTGGAGCGGTTGCGTCCCGGCGGCCACCTGCTCATCGCGACCGACCACGCGGCCTATGCGGGCCACGTGCGCAGTCAGCTGGCCCAGCACCCGCGCGTCGCGGTGGTGGAGGGCGAGCGGCCCGCGTGGCGTCCGAGCGCCGGCTTCGAGGACAAGGGCAAGGCCGTCGGTCGAGAGATCCACGAGTTCCGGGTCACCGAGAAGGCCTGACCCCGACCTCGTGACACTCCCGACCGACGGCGGTGCTCACCACCGGTGCGCGACGTCGATGACGAGGCGTGAGTGGTCTCCGGGGCCGGCGAGTGCGAAGGCGCGCATCGGCAGCCGGGCACGCACGCCCAGACCGATCGTGCTCTGACCCTCGAAGCTGCCCGCCCACGCCACCTGGCGGAAGGTTGCGTAGCCCGCGGTGTTGGTGAGCTCTCGACTGTTGGCCGGCCGGTAGGTGGCCCGACCCGCGGAGTCGTAGGCGGGGACCCGCACGATGATCTGCACATCGGCGGCTCCTCGCAGGGGCACGGCGATGCCGCTGCCGTCCTGACGGACGGTGCTGACGTACCGCACGTCGTACTTGAGCCCGTGCGTCGCGTCGTCGACGTCGAGGACGAGCCGGTCGAAGCACGCGTGGCGACCCGACCTCACGTTCTCGAGGTGTCCCGAGCTGTAGCCCGAGCTGGTGTAGTCAGGCGTGGACCCCCACGTGATCCCGCAGTAGGGCGTGGCCGTGGCGGCCGGTGCCGCGGCCGGTGCGCCGAGCAGCAGGGCCCCGGCAGCAGCGACGGTACCGATGCCGGCCCGTCCCCAGATCCGATTGGTCTTCATGATGTCGTTCCCTCCGTGCCGGGCCTGCGCCCGATGCGATGTGACCTGTTTCACATCTCACGGGTTCAGACGCGCGAAGGGGGACCCGGGTTGCGTCGTTCGGCGGTCGAGTGCAGCTCGTCTCAGGTGAAGAGGGCCTGGCCGATGTACTCGCCCTCGCCGGCTCCCGGGGGGACGGCGAAGAGGGCGGACCCGGTGAACTTCAGGTACTCCATCATGGCGTCGTTCTTGGCCATGGCGTTCTGCATCGGGATGAACTGCGTGGCCGGGTCGCGCACGTAGGCGAGGAAGAACAGACCAGCGTCCAGCGTCCCGAGGTCGGTCGACCCGTCCACGAAGTTGTAGCCGCGGCGCAGGATGCGCGCTCCGTGGTTGTGGTCGGGGTGGACGACGGCGACGTGCGAGTCCTTGGGCACGACCGGTCCGCCCCGCCCGGGCATCGCGAAGTCCGGGTCGTCGTGCTCCTGCCCTCCGGACAGGGGGGCGCCGCTGTCCTTGGTGCGGCCGATGAGCGACTCCTGCTCGCCGAGCCCCTGCCGGTCCCAGGTCTCGATGACCATGTTGATCCGGCGCACGGCGAGGTAGGACCCGCCGGCGAGCCAGTCGCCACCGTGGTCGTCGGGCTGGACCCAGACGTGCTCGTCCAGTGCCTTCGCCTCCTCCACCAAGATGTTCTTGGTGCCGTCCTTGAAGCCGAAGAGGTTGCGCGGGGTGGCCTGGCCCGCTGTGGTGCTGGAGGTGCGGCCGAAGCCCAGCTGGGACCACCGCACCGACACCGTGCCGAAGCCGATGCGCGCGAGGTTGCGGATGGCGTGGACCGCCACCTGGGGGTCGTCGGCGCAGGCCTGGATGCACAGGTCACCCCGGCTGCGGGCCTGGTCGAGCTGGTCGCCGGGGAAGTGCGGCAGGTCCTTGAGGACGTCGGGCTGACGGCCCCCCAGGCCGAAGCGGTCCTTGCCCTCCTCGTCGGCGAACAGTCCGGGGCCGAACCCGAAGGTGATCGTCAACCGTGACGGAGGCAGGCCGATGGCCTCGCCGGTGTCGTCCGGCGGCAGTCGGTAGTCGCCCTCCACGGGCCCGATCGGTCCGGCCGGTCCGCCGTCCATGAGCCGCTCGGCGGCGAGGGTCCACTCCTTCAGCAGGGAGATCAGCCGTGCCCGCGATGTCGTGGTGACGTCGAAGGCCGCGAAGTGCAGCCGGTCCTGGACCGGCGTCGTGATCCCCGGCTGGTGGGCACCACGCAGCGCGAAGGGGGAGGGGGGCGCCCCCTTCGTCGGTTCGGCAGCCGTGGCCCGACCGGCGGTGAATCCACCGGCGATGCCGATGGCCGAGGCCACCGCCCCGGTCCCGATCATCGCGCGTCGCGACGGGCCGAAGGAGGTGCTCTCGCTGGTCTCGTCCTCGGTCACACGACCGCCGCCGTCAGCTTGGACAGGGGCTCGGACAGCGCGTTGACCGCGTCGGAGAGGGCCTTGACCTCGTCCTTGGTCAGGTCGGTGTAGGAGACGAAGCCGTCGCCCTCCTTGTGCTGGTCGAGCAGCTTCTGCAGCGCGGCGAAGCGGGTGTCGAGCTGCGTGGCCAGCTCCTTGTCGCCCTTGGCCACGAGGATCGGTCGCACGCCGTCGTAGCCGACCTTGGCGCCGTCGACATTGGCCTGGAAGTCCCACAGGTCGGTGTGCGACCAGATCTCCTCCTCGCCGGTGACCTTGCCCGTGGCGACCTCCTCGAGCAGGCCGCGGGAGCCGTTGGCGATCTGGTCGATGGTGAAGGTCATCTTCTGGATGCGCGTGTCCAGGGTCGTGGTGTTCTTCAGCAGGTCCTGGCCGTAGGTCTTGCGCTCCGTGTCGGTGAGCGCGGTGTAGTCCTTGGCCTCCTGCGGCCACAGGTCCTTCTCGATGCGGTGCCAGCCGGTCCACTTCTGCCCGGGCTCGAGGTCGGCCTCGCGGGCGTCCATCTTGGGGTCGAGGTCGCCGAAGGACTCGGCGACGGTCTCGATCCGCTCCCAGTGCACCCGGGCCTTGGCGTAGAGGTCGCGGGCCTCCTCGTCCTTGCCGGCCTCGTAGAGCTGGACGAACTTCGTGGTCTTGGTGAGCAGCTGGTCGGACTGGTCCTTGACGTACGCGGCGTAGTTGGTCTGGGCCTGCTCGACGCTGGCCTGGTCGCCGGCGTCGACGGGGGTGTCGGACTTCGCGACGGTGAAGTCGGCGCGGATGCCCTCGCCCTTCATGCCGGGCTTGCAGGCCGTCGAGTAGGACCCGGCGGGCACGTTGACGACGAGGTCCCGGGAGAGCTGGGGCCCGATGTTCTCCACCTCGCCGACGATGCGCAGCCCGTCCTCGCCCAAGAGGTAGAACTCCGTGACCTTGCTCCCGGAGTTGGTGACCGTGAAGGTCACCGGACCCGCAGGGACCTCGGTGCTCGAGACCTCGCAGGCGTCGTCGGTGGAGGTGACGGTGACCGTCCCGTCACTGCCGTCGGCTCCCGTGCTGGGGGAGTTGCTCGTGCACGCGGCCATCGCGGGTACGAGCAGGGCGAGGCTGGCGGCGGTGGCGAGGTGTCGCAGGTTCATCGGGGTCCTTGGTGTGTGGCGGATCGGGCGAAGGGGGGTGCTCACGCCGACGCGATGGTCTGGCGGGGAGCGGTGGGTTGGGTCCGCAGGCGGCTGCCGCGGATGAAGAGGGTGAGGACCGGGACGACGTAGGCGACCCAGGCGACCGCCTGCAGCAGCGTGGTCCGCGGTGTGAAGTTGAAGATGCCCTTGAGCAGGGTGGCGTACCAGGACGTCGGGTCGATGACGTGCGAGACGTCGAAGGCGAGGGTGTTCAGCCCCGGCAGGAAGCGCGCCTCCTGCAGGTCGTGGATGCCGTAGGCGAGGACGCCCGCAGCGACGAGCACGAGGAAGGCTCCGGTCCACGTGAAGAAGGTCGACAGGTTGATCGAGATCGCGCCTCGGTAGATGAGCCAGCCGAGGACGACCGCGGTGGCCAGCCCGAGGGTGGCGCCCAGTACGGGAGTCCACGTCGAGCCTCCGTCACCGCTCACTGCGCGTGAGGTGGCCCAGAGGAAGAGGGCGGTCTCCAGCCCCTCGCGGCCGACGGCGAGGACGGCGACGACGACCAGGCCCCAGGCGCTCCCTTCGGCTGCCGCGTCGATGCGGCCGCGCAGCTCGCCGCCGAGGCCCCGCGCGGTGCGTGCCATCCAGAAGACCATCCAGGTGACGAAGCCGACGGCGATGATCGACAGGGTGCCGCCGATGAGCTCCTGAGCCTCGAAGGTCAGGCCGCGGGGCCCGAAGGTGAGCAGCGCACCGAAGGCGAGGCTGATCGCGATGGCCACACCGACGCCGGTCCAGATGCGGGGGAGCAGGTGACGACGCTCGCTCTTGACGAGGTAGGCGACGAGGATGCTCACGACGAGGGCCGCTTCGAGGCCTTCGCGCAGACCGATGAGGTAGTTGGCGAGCACACTGAGGAATGTACTCCTACTTTGGGCAGCCTCACCTAAGTGTCGATGGATGTCTCGCGACTCAGGACTGTGGACCCGCGCGAACCCACAAAAAAAGTCCTGAGTCGCGACACCGTGTCAACGATGTCGCGACTCAGGACAGTGGAGCGGGCGACGGGAATCGAACCCGCGTAGCCAGTTTGGAAGACTGGGGCTCTACCATTGAGCTACGCCCGCGCGCTCGCCCACCAACTGGCCTGTGCCAGCGGGCGGTTGAGCAGGGGCTAGCCTAGACCCCGCTCGTGACTCGATCACAATCGGGGCACGCGGGGTATGGCGCAGGTTGGTAGCGCGTCCGCTTTGGGAGCGGAAGGTCGTCGGTTCGAATCCGGCTACCCCGACACGATGTTCGACCCGCTGGGTGGTCGATCGGATGGCAGGCCGACGTCCGTGACCTCAGCCCCGACCAGGGAATGATCCGCGAGGCCGCGGCCTCAGGCCAGGAGGCGGACGCTGAAGAGGTCCAGGACCTCGTCCAGCGCGGCCCGGGTCGGCGAGCCGGCGCGATCGACGAGGTGCTCGGTGAGCACCGAGTGGGGCGCCCCGATGCCCTCGGGGTTGGCCGCGTCGTCGTCGAGCTCGATCGCCACGAAGGCATCACCCAGCCGTCGGCGCAGCCCCTCGAAGCGGGCGTCGGGGCAGACCTTGTCGCTGCGGAAGCGCAGCCCCAGCACCTGCAGGCCTGCGGCGCAACGCTGCTCGACGACGGCGAGGTCCTCCTCGGAGATGTCGGTGACGGCCTCCCTTCGTCGGCCGATCGCGAGGGGGAGGGAGGGCTGGGACAGCACGGGGGCGACCACGACATCGTCGGTCGCCATGGCGAGGGCGAAGCCACCGGTCAGGCACATGCCGACGACGCCGATGCCGGGCCCGCCGCAGCGCTCGTGCTCGTGCCGGGCCAGCGCGCGCAGCCACGGGATGACCGGTGAGGTCCGCCCGACGGCGAAGAGAGCGAACTCGCGACTGACGCAGACCTGCCCGATCGCGCGGGCGGCGGCGGTGATCGCCCCGAGGCGTCCGTGGGCGTCCGGGTGGAGGTCACGGCCGGCCGTCCCGAAGAGCACCGGCAGGACCACGGTGCATCCGAGGGCGCGCACTCGTCGGGCGAAGCCGGCGACCGCTGGGGTGACGCCGGGGAACTCCGCGATGACCAGGACGGCCGGTCCGGAGCCCGACCTCAGGATCTGGTGGTCGGTGCCGCCATGCCGGAAGGACTCGGACGTGAAGTCGTCGAGCAGGTCGTCGCTCACGTCGACCTCTCAGTACTGCTGGTAGCCGGGGGAGGACACGCCACCGAAGAGCTCGGTGAGATGGGCGCGGCCGCCGTCGCGCTCCAGGCTGCGCTCGAGCTTGGCCGCGATACGCCGTGAGGGCCACACGTGCCAGACCATCGACAGCAGCGCCCAGAAGCCACCGACGAGGTAGACCCACGCGGAGCCGGTCACCGCGGCGCCCGCGAAGGCGAGGATCGCAGGGGCCTCGGTGACGGCGAAGCGCAGGATCATCGACTGCTGCATGGCCGTCACCGACTGGCGCTGCGCGGCATCGGGCTCGGTGCCCGGCGCGATGGCCGGGGTCTTGTACCCGATGACCTCGGCCAGGCCGAAGGCCGCGACATTGAGCAGGAAGAGCCCGCCCGCCAGGAGGGGGGAGGGGTACTCGTGCAGGTCGAAGACCAGGGCGGAGACGACCCCGAGGATCGGCACCATCCCGATGACGGACATGGCCAGGATGCGCTGCGCCTGAAGGCTCTCGGACGGGCTGGCTGCCGGGGTGCTCATGCCGTCAACCTAGCCGCGCATTCGTCCCCGAGGGTGCCAACGGATACAGTGACTCTTCGTGTCCCGGTCCGCCGGGACGGTGCGTGCGCGCCCGACCGTCTTCACGACGGCTCGAGGGCCTGCGCCCAATCCCCTTCGTCGTCCAGATCGTGTGGAGTGCCTGCAGTGAAGAGTGCCGTAGAGAACCTCAGCCCGACCCGGGTCAAGCTGACCGTCGAGGTCCCGAGCGAGGAGCTCCAGCCGCACGTCGACGCGGCCTTGAAGACCATCGGGTCCCAGATCCAGGTGCCCGGTTTCCGCGCCGGCCATGTGCCCGCTCGCATCATCGAGCAGCGCGTCGGCAAGGGCGCCGTGATCCAGGAGGCCGTCAACGAGGCCCTCCCCGAGTTCTTCGGCAAGGCCGTCGAGGAGACCGGTGTCAGCCCGATCGGTCAGCCCGAGGTCGACGTCACCGATGTCCCGATGACCGATGGCGAGGCGCTGAAGTTCACCGTCGAGGTCGACGTGCGTCCCGAGATCACCCTCCCGGACTACGACGGTCTGGAGATCCAGGTCGACAACCTCGAGGTCACCGACGCTGACGTCGACGACAAGCTGACCGAGCTGCGGGAGCGCTTCGGCACCCTCGTCGGTGTCGAGCGTGCCGTCGAGACCGGTGACTTCGTGTCCATCGACCTCAAGGCCGAGCTCGACGGCGAGCCCGTCGACTCCGTCGAGGGCGTCTCCTACGAGGTCGGCTCGGGCAACATGCTCGAGGGCATCGACGAGGCCCTCGTCGGCATGACCCAGGGCGAGACCAAGGAGTTCTCCGCTCCTCTCGCCGGTGGCGACCAGGCCGGCCAGTCCGCCGACTGCACCGTGACCGTCCAGTCGGTCAAGGTCCGCGAGTTGCCCGAGGTCGACGACGACTTCGCCCAGATGGCCAGCGAGTTCGACACCGCCGACGAGCTGCGTGCCGACCTGACCAAGCAGGCCGAGCAGGCCAAGAAGTTCGAGCAGGGCATCCAGGCCCGCGACAAGGTCCTGGCCCACCTGCTCGACAACACCGAGATCCCGCTGCCCGAGGGCATCGTCGAGGCCGAGATCCACCAGCACCTGGAGCAGGAGGACCGCCTCGAGGACGAGACCCACCGCGCCGAGGTGGACGAGTCGACCCGCTCCACGCTCAAGACGCAGTTCCTCCTCGACGCTCTCGCCGAGACCGAAGAGGTCGAGGTCGGCCAGCCCGAGCTCATCGAGTACCTCGTCATGCAGTCGCAGCAGTACGGGATGGACCCCAACCAGTTCGCCCAGCTGCTCGACCAGCAGGGTCAGGTCCAGTCGATGGTCGCCGAGGTCGCCCGCCGCAAGGCGCTGGCCGCGGCCCTCGACAAGGCCAAGATCGTCGACGCTGACGGCAACGCCATCGACCTCGACGACATCGTCCCCGAGGGCGAGCGCGCCTCCGGTGACGTCGAGGACCTCGCCGGTGACGACGAGGCCCCCGAGACCGTCGAGTCCGACGCGACCGAGACCGTGGACGAGAAGGCCTGAGCCACGCTCCACCCCGACGAAGGGGGGTCACCGCCGGTCCGGCGGTGACCCCCCTTCGTCATGGCCGCCCTTCGAGACGCTTGCTGCGCAAGCTCCTCAGGAACCGAGGAGGACGAGACGAGATGCAGACCACGACCGCACGCAATGCCGTGCTGGCGACCTTCGCGGTGAGCGGTTTCGCCTTTGCCTCGTGGGCCTCGCGCATCCCGACCATCCGCGCGCAGCTCGACCTCACGCCCGGGGAGCTCGGGCGCACCCTGCTCGTCGGGGCGCTCGGCTCGGTGCTCGCGCTGCCCTTCGCCGGCCGGGTCATCACCGCGGTCGGCGCGGCGCGCACGGTGATGATCGGGGTCGTCACCGTCGCGGTGGGCCTCGTGGGGCTAGGTCTGGCGGTCGACGTCCTTGGCGATGTCGCGGTGACGGCAGCCGCGATCTTCGTCGTCGCGGTCGGGATCTCGCTGTGGGACGTCTCGATGAACCACGAGGGCGCGGCCGTCGAGCAGCGACTCGGACGCACCGTGATGCCGATCTTCCACGCCTTCTTCTCCGGTGGGACGGTCGTGGGCGCCCTGCTGGCCGCCGCACTCGTCCGGCTGGACGTGCCGGTGATCGCGCACCTGTCGGCAGCGGGCGTCGTCGCCCTGGCCGTCGGGCTGTGGGTCCCTCGTCGCTTCCTCGCCCGCGGGCTCGAGATGGGGGAGGCCGACGCCACCGAAGAGCGGCCCGGCAGCGCGTGGCTCGAGCCGCGCACCCTGGTCATCGGCCTCGTCGTCCTCGTCGCTGCGCTCACGGAGGGCACGGCCAACGACTGGATCGCCCTCGCTGTGACGGAGGGGCACCAGCAGCCGGAGGAGGTCGGGGTGCTCGCCTTCGCGACCTTCCTCGCGGCGATGACCGCTGGCCGGCTGCTCGGAGTCAGGCTGCTCGACCGCTACGGCCGGGTGCCGGTCCTGCGGGTGCTCTTCGTCCTGGCGATCGTGGGCTCGCTGCTCGTCGTCCTGGGCAACACCGCGACCGCGTTCGCCGGTGTCGTGCTGTGGGGGATCGGGGCCAGCCTGGGCTTCCCGACGGGGATGAGTGCCGCCGCGGACGACCCCGCCCGGGCTGCGGCGCGCCTGTCCGTCGTCTCGACGATCGGGTACCTCGCCTTCATCGTCGGGCCGCCGCTGCTCGGCATGATCGGCGACCACACCGGGGTCCTGCGTTCCCTCCTCGTGGTCGGGCTGCTGGCGCTGCCAGCTCTCATCGCGGTCCCGGCCGTGCGAGAGCGTGGGCCACGGGGGCGCTGACCCAGAGCGCGCTGATCCGACCCGACCTGAATCCGCATTACCCTATGGCAATGTGGTTGGACAGATGTTCAATCGCGTTCGCCCGAGGAGAGAGACATGACCGACGGAGCCTTCGCCTCCCCCTTCCCCGTCGAGGACCCCGCTGCTCTCGCGGTCCTCGAGGAGGCACAGTCGGGCCTCGCCCAGGCCGTGCGCGCCCTCGCAGACGTCACCGTGCGCACCCGGGTCGAGGCTCTCGAGCTCGCCGCCGTGACCGAGCAGGTCGAGGCGCTCACCGCCCGGCTCCTCACGGATGCGCAGGACGAGCCGCTGGGTCTGGAGACCGACAGTGCCGGCCGTCTGCGCGACCACGGCAATGCCATGGTCGGCATGCGCAACCCCGTCGCCCCGCCGCTGCGCGTCACCGGCGACGACACCGGCAGCACCACCTGCAGGATGACGCTCGGCGCGGGCTACGAGGGGCCTCCCGGTCACGTCCACGGCGGGATCATCGCGGCAGTCCTCGACCAGGTCCTCGGGTCGGTCCCTGCCCACCTCGGCCTGCCCGGCATGACCGCCTACCTCAACACGACCTACCGTCGCCCCACCCCGCTCGGTGCGCAGCTCCACTGCCGGGGTTGGGTCGAGCGGGTCGACGGGTGGAAGGTCTACGCGCGGGGGGAGATCCGCGATGCGCAGGACCAGGTCACCGCAGAGGCCGAGGCGCTCTTCGTCGTGCCCCGGTGGGCCCGCGAGCACCTCGACCGCCCGACGGGCGATGCGGCGGGGGCTGCTCCCGACGGCGAGGCCGCGCAGGAGCCGGCCACGTCGTAGCGTGGGTGCATGACTGACTCCGACGAGGTCGTGCCCGACGCCATCCCGGGTGGGGACCACCCCGAGGCGCTCGAGGTCGAGCAGCCGGGGGCGCCCAACTTCGCCGACGTCTTCTTCCCCGCCCGACCAAAGGCCCTGCGACCGCGGGCGCGGCTGCGACCACAGGGCGCTCCCTCGGCGGCACAGGTCCGCTCGGGCGAGCCTGTCGGGTCCAACCCGGTCTACGTGGAGTGGCTGCGTGGGCAGTCGATGCTCCAGGACGCCAAGACGATCGCCGGGCAGTTCAGCGGGATCGGCGCCATGTGGCAGAACCCCTATGCCCAGCCCGACCCGCGTGCGGCGGTGCAGACCGCCTCGGTGTGGTTCACCGCCTACCCCATCTCGATGATCACCAGGCCGGGGTGCTCCTTCCTGGCCTCGCTCGCCGACCCGCAGCTGTGGGAGACCTTCCAGCGCATCGGGATCCAGGCGCTGCACACCGGGCCGGTCAAGCGGGCCGGTGGCCTGTCGGGGTGGCAGCCCACACCGAGCGTCGACGGACACTTCGACCGCGTCGCCACGCACATCGACGAGCTCTTCGGCAGCGAGGAGGACTACCGCGAGATGTGCCGGGTGGCCGCCGACCACGAGGGCACGGTCCTGGACGACATCGTCCCGGGTCACACGGGCAAGGGTGCCGACTTCCGCCTCGCCGAGCTGGGGGTCGACGACTACCCGGGGATTTACCACATGGTCGCCATCCCGCCGGACGAGTGGCACCTGCTGCCCGATGTCCCCGAGGGCCGCGACTCGGTCAACCTCGACGAGGGGGACGAGATGGCGCTGGCCGAGGCCGGTCACATCATCGGTGAGCTGCAACGGGTGATCTTCCACGTCCCCGGTCTGAAGGACACCAACTGGTCGGTGACCGCCCCCGTGACCGGCCCCGACGGGGTCACCCGCCGTTGGGTCTACCTGCACTACTTCAAGGAGGGTCAGCCGTCGATCAACTGGCTCGACCCCACCTTCGCCGGGATGCGCCTGGTCATCGGTGACGCGCTGCACAGCCTCGGCGACCTCGGGTCCGGCGGTCTGCGACTGGACGCCAACGGCTTCCTGGGGGTCGAACGCACCCTCGACATCGGTCCGGCGTGGTCGGAGGGGCACCCGCTCTCGCAGGCCGCCAACCAGCTCATCGGGTCGATGGTGCGCAAGGTCGGCGGCTTCACCTTCCAGGAGCTCAACCTGTCGATCGAGGACATCCGCGACACGGCGGTCGGGGGAGCGGACCTGTCCTACGACTTCGTCAACCGGCCCGCCTACCACCACGCGCTCGCGACCGGGGACACCGAGTTCCTGCGGCTGACCCTGCGTGAGGCGATGGAGCTGGGCGTCGACGCTGCCGGGCTGGTCCACGCCCTGCAGAACCACGACGAGATGACCTACGAGCTCGTCCACTTCGCCAGCCGGCACCGCGACGACGAGTACACCTTCCGCGGGCAGGCGACGAAGGGGGAGGATCTCGCCGCGACCATCCGGCAGGAGCTCACCGACGCCCTCACGGGCGACGCCGCGCCGTACAACCTCGTCTTCACGACCAACGGGATCGCCTCGACGACCGCGTCCGTGGTGACCGCCGCCCTCGGGCTGCGCGACCTCGACGCGCTCACCGACACCGACATCGACCGGGTGCGCCGCGCCCATCTCCTGCTGGCGATGTTCAACGCCCTGCAACCCGGTGTCTTCGCGCTGTCAGGGTGGGACCTCGTGGGTGCGCTGCCCATCCCGGCGGAAGAGATCGAGGACCTGCTGCGCGAGGGGGACACGCGGTGGATCCACCGGCCGGCCTACGACCTGCTCGACGTCGACCCGTCAGCGACGGGGTCCTCGTCGGGCATCCCGCGCTCGCGGGTGCTCTACGGGCCACTCGACACCCAGCTCGAGGACCCCGACTCCTTCGCCTCCGGTCTGCGGGACCTGCTGCACCTGCGGGGCTACTTCGGCATCGCGACGACGCGGCAGGTCGACGTGCCCGACGTCGCCCACCCCTCGATGCTCGTCATGGTGCACGAGTACGAGCAGGTCCCCGGACAGCTGCAGGTGACGGTGCTCAACTTCGGCGAGGAGCCGGTCGCCGGCACCGTCATCAGCGAGGTGCTCGAGCCGGGGTCGCGACTGATGGACATGGGCGACGGGTCGGACTTCGGTGAGGTCGACCAGCTGCGGGGGTTCCACGTGGAGATGGAGGGGTATGGCGGTCTTGCCCTCCTCGCCACCCCACCCACGGAGCCGTCATGAGTGACCGACCACGCGTCCGCATCAGACCCCTCGGCGGAGCCATGGGCTGCCTCATGATGATCCTCTGCTCGATCATCGCCTCGGTGCTCCTCACCCTCGTCCTCAACCTGCTCGTCCGCTGACCTGCCCGCCCGGCGGCCGGGCGGTCTCCCCCCTTCGTCCTCGGGTTGCGCTCAGGGCGAACACATGCGGGAGGCGGGAAACATGCTGGGGGAGCGGACGTTAGGGTCAATGAAAGTCGTGAACCACGAGAGCAACCGCCAGAGGGCGGAGAAGCGAGTGAGCGTGAGCAACAGCAGCGAGATTGTCGCGGCCGGCCCGCAGGGCGGAATGGGTCTCGACGACCACATCTACCAGCGTCTCCTCAAGGAGCGCATCATCTTCCTCGGCTCGGATGTGCGTGACGACAACGCCAACGCCATCTGCGCCCAGATGCTCCTCCTGGCAGCCGAGGACCCCGAGGCCGACATCTGGCTGTACATCAACAGCCCCGGTGGCTCGATCTCGGCCGGCATGGCGATCTACGACACGATGAAGTGGATCCCCAACGATGTCGCGACCGTGGCGATGGGGCTCGCCGCCTCGATGGGGCAGTTCCTGCTCTCGTCCGGCACCCACGGCAAGCGCTACGCGACGCCGCACGCTCGCGTGATGATGCACCAGCCCTCCGGCGGCATCGGCGGTACGGCCTCGGACATCAAGATCCAGGCCGAGCAGATGCTCTTCGTCAAGGACCAGATGGCCGAGCTCATCGCCGAGCACACCGGTCAGACGATCGAGCAGATCCACAAGGACTCCGACCGTGACCGCTGGTTCGGTGCGGCGGAGGCCAAGGAGTACGGCTTCGTCGACCATGTCTTCGAGCGCTCCGACCAGGCCGGCCGCGGGGACGACAACCCCATCAGCGACTGAGCCCCGACCCGAGAGCCTCTGAGGAGAACCCATGAACTTCGACGCACAGCTGCGCACCCACCAGCCGGGCTCGGCGGCACAGCGCCCCGGCCCCTCCAACCGCTATGTCCTGCCGCAGTTCGAGGAGCGCACCTCGTACGGCATGAAGCGCACGGACCCGTACACCAAGCTCTTCGAGGACCGGATCATCTTCCTCGGGGTGCAGGTGGACGACGCCTCCGCCGACGACGTCATCGCCCAGCTCCTCGTGCTGGAGTCGATGGAGCCCGAGCGCGACATCCTGATGTACATCAACAGCCCTGGTGGCTCGTTCACCGCCATGACGGCGATCTACGACACCATGCAGTACATCCGTCCCGACATCCAGACCTTCGTCATCGGTCAGGCTGCCTCGGCGGCGGCGGTGCTCCTGGCCGCCGGTGCCCCCGGCAAGCGCTTCGCGCTGCCCAACGCCCGCGTCCTGATCCACCAGCCGGCACTCGCCGGTGGCGAGTACGGCCAGGCCTCGGACATCGAGATCCAGGCCAACGAGGTGCTGCGCATGCGCACCTGGCTCGAGGAGACCTGGGCCTCGCACTCGGGCAAGACCGCCGACGAGGTCCGCGAGGACATCGAGCGCGACAAGATCCTCTCCGCGGCCGAGGCCAAGGAGTACGGACTCATCGACGAGGTGCTCACCCCGCGCAAGGCCTCGATCGAGGACTGAGCGAAGTCGGCGACGACGCAGGGCCCCGGGACTTCCCGGGGCCCTTCGTCGTGCTGGAACCGAATCCCACCCGGTTGCGTCCCACCTGCATGAGACGTGTGCTGCGAGTCATCCTGGTTGCGCTCCTCGGCCTGCCCGTCCTCGTGGTGACGGCACCGGCGGCCCACGCCTGCTCCTGCGCCCGCACCACGCCGGCGTCGCTGCTGCGGGCCGCGGACCTCGTGGCCGAGGTCCGGGTGCAGACCACGAGGTCGGACGGCGGGCGGGTCGTCCACAGGGCCGATGTGTGGCGGGCGTGGAAGGGGCCGACGGGCCCGTCACTCGAGGTACGCACCGCCAAGAACGGCGCGGCGTGCGGCATGCACCTCGAGCCCGGGAGGAGGTACGTCCTCATCGCCACCGGGAGCGAGGAGCAGGGGTGGCAGGTCGGCTCGTGCGGGGGCACCTTCCCGTACGACGAAGGGGGGTCCCTCGTGACCTGGGAGGACGTCGTCGCGGAGTACGGGGTGGGGACGGTGACCGAGGCCGCCTCGGACGAGGTCTCGACGCATGACCTGCTCCCCGACGCCGCAGCGGAGGCCGCGCCGTGGGTGATCCTCTCCGCGGTGCTCGTGGCGCTCGCCATGACCGGGCTCGGGCTGGGCCTGTGGTCGGTGCGGGTACGACGCCGGGGTCGGTGACGTCTGCGTTCCGCTGACAGCGGAACAGGGCGACGCGCCCCCTTCGGGCGGTGTCCAATGGAGGAGGAGGCCGACCCCGTTGGGTACGGTCGAGGGAACGCGACCACAGCGGTCGACCCGGGATGAGAGGACACCCTGACGTGGCACGAGTCGGCGAGAGTGGCGATCTGCTGAAGTGCTCCTTCTGCGGCAAGTCGCAGAAGCAGGTCAAGAAGCTCATCGCTGGTCCCGGTGTGTACATCTGCGACGAGTGCATCGACCTGTGCAACGAGATCATCGAGGAGGAGCTCACCGACGGCGGTGACCTCGGCCTCGACGAGCTGCCCAAGCCGCGCGAGATCTACGACTTCCTCGAGACCTACATCGTGGGACAGGACAAGGCGAAGAAGGCCCTTGCCGTCGCCGTGTACAACCACTACAAGCGCATCCAGGCCGATGAGGGCGCCGTCGCCAAGCGCGACGAGGACCATGTCGACATCGCCAAGTCCAACATCCTGCTCGTGGGCCCGACCGGCTGCGGCAAGACCTACCTCGCGCAGACGCTCGCCCGGATGCTCAATGTCCCCTTCGCCATCGCCGACGCGACGGCGTTGACCGAGGCCGGCTATGTCGGCGAGGACGTCGAGAACATCCTCCTCAAGCTCATCCAGGCGGCCGACTACGACACCAAGAAGGCCGAGCAGGGGATCATCTACATCGACGAGATCGACAAGGTGGCCCGCAAGTCGGAGAACCCGTCGATCACGCGTGACGTCTCTGGCGAGGGAGTCCAGCAGGCCCTGCTGAAGATCCTCGAGGGGACGACCGCGTCGGTGCCGCCGCAGGGCGGACGCAAGCACCCGCACCAGGAGTTCATCCAGATCGACACGACCAATGTCCTCTTCATCGTCGGTGGTGCCTTCGCCGGGTTGGAGAAGATCATCGAGTCGCGCGTGGGCAAGAAGGGGCTGGGCTTCGGCTCCCAGCTGCACAAGGCGAGCGACCTCGCCGAGTCGATCACCGAGGTCATGCCCGAGGACCTGATGAAGTTCGGCCTCATCCCCGAGTTCATCGGCCGGCTGCCGATCATCACGACCGTCACACCCCTGGACCGCGACGCGCTGGTCCAGATCCTGTCCGAGCCCAAGAACGCCTTGGTCAAGCAGTACCGCAAGATGTTCGCCATCGACGGCGTCGAGCTGGAGTTCACCGACGACGCCCTCCAGGCGATCGCCGACTCGGCCATCGCCCGCGCCACGGGTGCCCGTGGTCTGCGCGCGATCCTCGAGGAGGTCCTCATGCCGGTCATGTTCGATGCCCCGAGCGACGAAGGCATCAAGCAGATCGTCGTGACGTCCGAGGTGGTGCGCGACAACGTCCTGCCAACCATCGTGCGCCACGAGGAGAGCGGCAAGCGCAAGCACAAGCGCTCTGCCTGACCCACTGTCGCCGCCCAGCCACGCCTGACAGGATGTTGTGGTGAGCACGCCCTTCCGTCTCGTACAGGGTGCATCGGGTCCGCGACAGCAGAGCCCGACGACCTGTGGCTCCGCGTGCGCGACGGTCGCCCGGATGCTCGTGGACCCTCCCTTCGCCCGCTGGGTCACCGCCGGTGAGGGGCAGCCCGTCCCGGGTGCCGAGGGCACGACCACCGCCGAGCGCTTCGCCGCCTGGGAGCGGACCGTGCACGAGCGCACCAACGGCTGGCGCGGTCCGGGGGGTGCCCTCTCGCTCGGCTGGCCGCAGGCCCTCGGCACCCCACCGTGGGGGATGAAGCACGAGCTCGAGCACGGCGCCTCGCGCACCGGCACCCGCTATCGGATGCTCTCGGTGCGGGCCCACTCGCAGGAGTCGCTGCGGGCTCGATACCGCCGACTGCTCGACCTCGTCGTCGAGGGTGAGCCGGCGGTGCTCTACGTCGGCAACCGCCTGCTGCCGAGACACGTGGTCCTCGTGCTTCCCGGCGATCGACCGGACACGCTCGTCGTCTACGAACCCGCCAGCGGCACGGTCCAGCCGCTCGAGCAGGAAGCCTTCGTCCACCGCCGGCTGAGCCTGGGGGGCTGGTCGGTGCCGTGGATCCTCGTACAACCCACCGGACACCGTCGGGTCGCCGCGCGGGCCACGGTCAAGAGCGCGTGGGCGCTCCCTTCGCTGCCTCGAGAGGCCTCGCCGGAGATGTTCCGCGAGGCGCCCTCGATCAGCTCTTCGCCCTGATCAGTTCTTCGGCGGCTTGACGAAGGGGATCAGCTCGACGTCGGTGAGCGACACCTCGTCGCCCTCGACGTGGTCGAAGCCACCGGTGAGCCGGCCCGCGGCCCGCAGGTCGGCCTCGCCCACACGCACCAGCACGGCGGTGGCCGTCGGTGCGACGAGGGTCGCGGACGTGATCTCGCTGCGCATGCCGACCTTGGCGTCCGACTTGGCCTTGCGCACCTGGCTCAGGGCCTCACCAACGGCACCCAGGACGGCCGGGTCGCCGCCGGTCGGCAGCTCCTCGACGGTGGGCCAGGAGGCGCGGTGCACCGAGCCGCTCTTCCACCAGGACCAGACCTCCTCGGTGGCGTAGGGCAGCACCGGAGCGAGCAGGCGCAGCAGGGCATCGAGAGCCAACCGAAGGGCGGCCCGAGCCGAGGCGGTGTCCTGCGGGTCCTGACCCTGACTGCCGTGGGCGCGGTCCTTGATGAGCTCGATGTAGTCGTCGCAGAAGGTCCAGAAGAAGGACTCGGTGACGGACAGGCTGCGGGTGTAGTCCCAGGCCTCGAAGCCAGCGGTCGCCTCGGCGATCACCTGACGCAGGGCGGCGAGCATCGACTGGTCGAGGGGGTTGGTGACGGAGCTCGCCAGATCACCGTCGACCTCACCGAAGCCGAGGGCGAACTTGCTCGCGTTGAGCAGCTTGATGGCCAACCGGCGACCGATCTTCATCTGGCCGGTGTCGTAGGCGGCGTCGGTGCCCAGGCGGCTCGACGCAGCCCAGTAGCGCACGGCGTCCGCGCTGTG
This sequence comes from Janibacter sp. Soil728, assembly GCF_001428305.1. GTDB lineage: Bacteria > Actinomycetota > Actinomycetes > Actinomycetales > Dermatophilaceae > Janibacter. Next base: position 535,264 of record NZ_LMRZ01000004.1, read on the forward strand.
CTCGACGACCACGTCCTCGGGGGTGACGACATTGCCCTTGGACTTGCTCATCTTCTTGCGGTCGGGATCGAGGATCCACCCCGAGATCGCGGCGTTCTTCCACGGTGCGACACCGTGCTCGTGGTGCGCGCGCACCACGGTCGCGAAGAGCCAGGTGCGGATGATGTCGTGGCCCTGCGGACGCACGTCCATCGGGAAGATCTTGCCGAAGAGGTCGCTCTCGCCGCGCTCCGAGGCCAGCCAGTCGCCAGCGATCTGCGGCGACAGGGATGACGTGGCCCACGTGTCCATGACATCGGGGTCGCCGGTGAAGCCACCGGGCTGGTCGCGCTGGCCCTGCGTGTAGCCCGCCGGGACCTGCGCCATCGGGTCGATCGGCAGCTGGTCCTCGGTGGGGACCAAGGGGGTCTCGTACTGCGGCTGACCGTCAGCGTCGAGGGGGTACCAGACGGGGAGCGGGATGCCGAAGAAGCGCTGGCGCGAGATGAGCCAGTCGCCGTTGAGGCCGGCCACCCAGTTCTTGTAGCGCGACTTCATGAAGGTGGGGTGGAAGTCGATCTCGTCGCCGCGGGCCTGCAGCGCCTCGTTGAGCCCGGCGTCGCGGCCACCGTTGCGGATGTACCACTGGCGCGAGGTGACGATCTCCAACGGCTTCTCGCCGCGCTCGTAGAAGTTGGCCTTGCGCTGGGTCTTCTGCGGCTCACCGTCGAGGTCACCGCTGGCGCGCAATGCCTCGACGACGACCTCACGGGCGGAGTGCACGGTCTTGCCCGACATCTGAGCGAAGACCTCGGGCCCCTGCGCACTTGCGGAGGTGCTGACCCACTCCGGAGTCTCACCGAGGATGCGTCCGGCACGGGTGACGATCGAGCGGGTGGGCAGCTGCAGCTCGCGCCACCAGATGACGTCGGTGAGGTCACCGAAGGTGCAGCACATCGCGATGCCGGCGCCCTTGTCCATCTCGGCGCCGCGGTGGGCCACGACGGGCACCTCGACCCCGAAGATCGGGGAGGTCACGGTGGTGCCGAAGAGCCCCTGGTAGCGCTCGTCGTCCGGGTGGGCGATGAGTGCGACGCAGGCCGGCAGCAGCTCGGGGCGGGTCGTCTCGATGTGGATCGGGCCGTCGGCGCCGTGGAAGGCGACGCGGTGGTAGGCGCCCGGGTAGTCGCGTGCCTCGAGCTCGGCCTGGGCGACGGCGGTCTGGAAGGTGACATCCCACAGGCCCGGTGCCTCGGCCGTGTAGGCCTCGCCGCGGGCGAGGTTGCGCAGGAAGGCGGTCTGCGCCGTCGCACGCGAGCGCTCGTCGATGGTGCGGTACTGGATCCGCCAGTCGAGGCTGAAACCGAGACGGCGGAAGAGGGACTCGAAGGCCTCCTCGTCGCGCACGGTCAGCTCGTCGCACAGCTCGATGAAGTTCTGTCGGCTGACCGGGACCTGGTCAGCGGCCTTGATCGTCTTGGTCGTGCCCTCGAAGGGGGGAGTGAAGTCCGGGTCGTAGGGCAGCGAGGAGTCGCCGCGCACGCCGTAGTAGTTCTGCACCCGCTTCTCGGTGGGCAGGCCGTTGTCGTCCCACCCGATGGGGTAGAAGACGTTGAAACCCTGCATCCGCTTGTAGCGGGCCATGCAGTCGGTGTGGGTGTAGCTGAAGACGTGCCCCATGTGCAGCGACCCGCTGGCCGTCGGCGGCGGGGTGTCGATGGAGAAGACCTGCTCGCGGCCCCCGGCGCGGTCGAAGGCGTAGGTGTCCTGCTCGCGCCATACCGAGCCCCACGTGTCCTCGAGGCCGTCCAGCGAGGGACGGTCCGGGATTCGGGTGGCGTCAGGGGCAGGGGAGTGCTCGGTCATGGGCCCGATCTTCCCATTGCCGCGGGCATGCCCACCAATCGGGCAAGCTCCTGCCACGGCGCCCTGCCAGACCGTAGTCTGTGGCCATGCGCCGCCCAGAGCCCTTGTATCGAGCAATCATCATCATCGCCCGGATCATCTTCCTCGTGAACGGCTATCGCTTCACCATCAAGGGTGAGCGCCATGTCCCCAAGCAGGGTGGTGCCGTGATGGCGATCAACCACACCGGGTACATCGACTTCGTCCTGGCCGGTCTGGGCGCCCGCAAGAGCGGCCGGTGGGTGCGCTTCATGGCCAAGAAGTCGATCTGGCAGCACAATGTCGCGGGCTTCATCATGCGCGGGCTGAAGCACATCCCGGTGGATCGGCGTGCGGGCGGGGCGGCCTTCAAGGAGGCCGTGGCCAAGCTCAGTGACGGCGAGGTCGTCGGCGTCTACCCCGAGGCCACCATGTCACGCTCCTTCGAGATCAAGGAGCTGAAGAACGGCACCGCCCGGATGGCGCAGGACTCGGGGACGCCGATCCTGCCGACGATCGTCTGGGGTGCCCACCGCATCTGGACCAAGGACGTGCCCAAGCGACTGGGCCGCACCAAGTTCCCGATCCACATCACCATCGGGGAACCGATCCACGTCGGTCCCGACGATGACATCAACGTGGTCACCGAGCGCCTGCGCGGGGTCATGAAGCAGCTGCTCGACGAGACCATCGCGGCCTACCCGAAGCTCACGGGTGACGAGCTGCGCTTCTTGCCGGCTCGGCTCGGCGGCACGGCGCCCTCCTACGAGGACGCCTATGCCAAGGACCACAAGGACATGACGCGGGTCAAGGACCAGTTCACCAAGGAGTGAGCGACGTCCGTCAGGCGGTCAGCGCGAGGTCCCCGACGCCACCTGCCAGTCGGGCGTAGGCCCCGCCGGCCGCGACCAGGCCGGTGTGCTCCCCCCGCTCGACGATCCGTCCACCCGCGAGGACGAGGATCTCGTCCGCGGAGGCGATGGTGCTCAGCCGGTGGGCGATGGTGATCGTCGTGCGTCCTCGGGCCAGCGCGTCGAGCGCCGTCTGCAGCTCACGCTCGGTGTCGTTGTCCAGCGCGCTGGTCGCCTCGTCGAGGACGAGGACCGCCGGGTCGCGCAGCAGGGTGCGGGCGATGGCGATGCGCTGCTTCTCGCCGCCGGAGAAGCGGTGCCCGCGTGCACCGACGACCGTGTCCATCCCGTCGGGCAGGCCGGCCACGAGGTCGGCCGCCTGGGCGGTTGCGAGCGCCTGCCACAGCTTCGCCTCGGTGGCCTCGGGGTCGGCGAGCAGGAGGTTGGCCCGGATCGTGTCGTGGGCGAGGTAGGTCTCCTGGGTGACGATGCCGATGATCTGGGTGAGCGTCTGCGGGTCGATGTCGCGCAGGTCGATCCCGTCGACGGTGATCCGTCCCGTGGTCGGGTCGGCGAGGCGGACGAGTAGCGACGCGAGGGTCGACTTCCCGCTGCCGGTGGCGCCGACGAGCGCCAGGTGCGCGCCAGCAGGCACGCTCGCCGAGATCTCGTCGAGCGCCAGCCGGTCGCTGCCGGGGTAGCCGTAGGCGACCCCCTCGATCTGCAGGTCGCCGCGCACGGTGGTCGGGTCGAGCGCCACCGGGTCGGCAGGAGGTGTGACCTCGGGCTCGAGGTCGAGGTAGCCGAAGACCCGGCTGAAGAGGGCCATCGAGGCGACCCAGGAGGCGCCGACGTTGAGCAGGCCCATGATCGGGCGGAAGATGCCCGCCTGCAGGGTGGTGAAGGCGATGATCGTGCCGATCGTCATGCCACCTCGCGTCGCGGGCAGTCCGGCGGCCAGGTAGATCAGCGCGGGGATCGCGGCGAAGACGATCGACATCGTGGCCATCCGCCAGCGGCCGGCGAGCTCGGAGCGCACCTCGAGGTCGACCAGGTCGGTCGAGGTCTCGGCGAAGCCGGTCGCGCCGCGTTGTGCGGTGCCGAGGGTCTTGGACAGCAGAGCGCCGCTGACGGAGAGCTCCTCGGTGACCTGCGCCTGCAGATCGGCCAGGCGGCGCTGGCGCTCGGCGGTGATCTGCCGGCGGGTCAGTGCGACCTTGCGCGTGGTCCAGATGGCCGGGGGGAGCACGAGAAGCGAGACCAGCGACAGCCGCCAGCTGAGAGCCGCCATGGCGACGGCCGTGGCGACCGCCGTGGTGAGGTTGGACGCGATCGAGACGGCAGTGCTCGTCACGATCGACTGCATGCCGGCGACGTCCTGGGTGATGCGGGACTGGATCTCGCCGGAGCGGGTCCGGGTGAAGAAGCTCATCGCCTGCCGCTGCAGGTGGGTGAAGACGTCGGTGCGCAGACGGTGCATGACCGCCTGCCCGATGCGCGTGGAGATCCACGTCTGCTGCACGCCGATGAGCGCGGTCGCGATGGTCACGACCAGCATCCCACCGACGGCGAGCAGCAGCAGCCGCACGTCCTGGTGGGGGAGGGCGTCGTCGATGATGGCGCGCAGGAGGAAGGGGGAGGCCATCGAGATCAGTGAGCTGGCCACGATCAGGGCCACGACCACGGCGACCTGCCAGCGGTAGGGACGGAAGTAGGCGATGACCCGGCGGGCGCTCACGGGGCTCTCGGCGAGCTGGGCGCGATCACGAGGGTCGATGCGGTGGGCTCTGCTCTTCGGGGTGTCCATACGGGCCCCTTTCGGTTGTCTCAGTTCGTGATGCTGAGGTTACCTCACTATGAGGCAAGGGGGCAATATGGTTATCGTGGTCGCATGACGACGCGGACGCCCGGGCACGGCTCGCAGGACCTTGGTGAGCAGCTCCTGCGGGTGGCACGCGGGCTGCGCCGGGCGTGGATGGTCGACCTGTCGGAGCACGACCTGTCGCCGCACGAGGCCCGCGCACTGCGGGTGGCAGCAGACCGTGCTGAGTCACCCCGTCTACGGGACCTGGCCGACGCCCTGCGCATCGCGCCACGCTCGGTGACCGATGTCGTCGATGCGCTCGAGGCCAAGGGCTATGTCGTTCGTCAGCCCGACCCCGGGGATCGTCGAGCCAGCGTGGTCGTCGTGACGGACGAGGGGCAGGCGGTCCGCGCGGCCGTGCACGACGCGAGACGACGCACCATGGGCGACCAGATGGGCGCGCTGAGCGCCGCGCAGCATGACGCTCTCGCGGATGCGCTCACGACGCTCGAGGAGAGTCTCGAGCGCCCCCCTTCCGCATCTCCTTGAGGTCGTGCGGTCAGAAGGAGCTGAGGCCCAGGTGGGCCAGCGCCTGACGCAGCAGCGCGCCGTGACCGCCGGACATCTCCGCCTGCAGACCGGTCTCGCTCGCCTCGTCGGGGGTCAGCCAGGCGAGGTCGAGGGCGTCCTGCTGCGGGGCGCAGTCACCGCGCACCGGCACGATGTAGCTCAGCGCCACGGCGTGCTGGCGCGGGTCGTGGAAGGGAGTGACCCCGGGCGTCGGGAAGAACTCGGCCACGGTGAAGGGGACCGGCGAGGCCGGGACGGACGGCAGGGCCATCGGTCCGAGGTCCTTCTCGAGGTGGCGCACGAGGGCATCGCGCACCCGCTCGTGGTAGTTGACCCGGCCGGCGATGAGCTCGCGGTCCATCGTGCCGGAGTCGGAGGCTCGTAGGAGCAGCCCGACGGCGACGACGTCGCCGTTCTCCGCGACCCGTACGGGCACGGCGGCCACGTAGAGGATCGGCACGCGTCCGCGGACACCGTCGAGCTCCTCGTGGCTCAGCCACGCTTCCTGTCGGTCCAGATCCGCCTGCATGTTCGTCATCCTCGCAGACCTCCTTCAGGCCGACGAGAACGAGGCCCGCCGTGCCGCGCGGCGCAGCGAGGCGAGGATCGGGCGGCCGGTCACCGCGATGAGCACGACATTGGTCACGGCGCGCACGAGGTCCCAGCCGAGCGAGGTCGCCAGGTCGAAGGCGAGGAAGCGCGTGAGGTTCTCCGCGATCGGTGCCCCCGCGACGAAGCTCAGCGCCTGCTCGCCCTGGACGGTGAAGGGCCAGAAGGAGAAGTTGAGTGCCGCGCCGTAGAGCAACCCGCTCACTGCGCCGTAGGCGCACAGCAAGACGATCTCGGTGGCGCCCTTCGTCCGGGGGAGCAGGCCGGCGCCGAGGCCGACCCATGCCGCCGCCAGCATCTGGAACGGGAGCCACGGGCCCACCCCTGCCGTGATGAGCGCGCTCGAGGCGAGAGTCGTCGCACCCAGCACGAAGCCGAAGCCGGGACCGAAGACCCGGCCGGAGAGGATGAGCAGGAAGAAGACCGTCTCCATCCCCGCGGTCCCCGCACCAAGGGGCCGAAGGGCGGCGCCCACCGCCGAGAGCACGCCCAGCATCGCCACCGCCTTGGTGTCCAACCCGCCGTCACTCACCTCGGCGAGCACGACGGCGAGCACGCCGATGAGGATCGCCGCGAAGACGAGCGGGGCGTCGCCGGAGTGGGACAGGCCGCTGTCCGGCGAGACGAAGAGGGGCCACAGGAAGGCGAAGAGACCCGCGATGCTCGTGATCGCGATGGCCACGACGGCACGCGGCCGCAGCTCGATCGCCGTCCGCCGGGGGCTGACGCTCATGCGGTCGGCCTCCCGACGGCAGCCCTGACGGCGGCGACCGTCAGCAGCGGTGCGGGTGCGAGGACCTTGGCGACCTGCGGTGCGAAGGCCGGCGAGGAGGTGACGACGTCGGCCGTCGGTCCGTCGGCGATGACCTCGCCGTCGGCCATGACGACCACCCGGTCGGCGGCCTCCGCGACGAACTCGACGTCGTGCGTCGACAGCAGAACCGTCCGCCCGCGCTCCACCAGAGCACGGAGTGCGCGGGTGAGTGCCGACTTCGCGGTGTAGTCCAGGCCCCGCGTGGGCTCGTCGAGAAGGAGGACCGGGGGGTCGGCCGTCAGCTGGATGGCCAGCACGAGAGCGAGGCGCTGCCCCTCGGACAGGTCACGGGGGTGGCGATCAGCAGGGACGCCGGGCGCGATCTCCTGGAGCAGCGCCGCACAGGTCCCGGCACTCACATCGGCGTCGACGTCCGCGCGCTCGCACTCGCCACCGACCGTCTCGAGATAGAGCAGGTCGCCGGGGGTCTGCGGGACGAGCCCGACGACCGTGCGTCGCACCGCGGGCCCGAGCTCGGCGGGGTCGGCGCCGTCGACGGACACGCTGCCGGCTGCCCGCTGACCCGAACCCTGGAGTGCCCACATCAGTGAGGACTTGCCGGCGCCGTTACGGCCCATGAGGGCGGAGATGGTCCCCGGCCGAAGGGTGAGGTCCACGTCGTCCACGGCGACCAGCCGGCCGTGGCGGACGCTCACTCCCTTCGCCTCGAGGCCACCCGGCTGCCCCGGCGGCACTGTGGGAGGGGGGACCTCACCGATCTCCCGGCGAAGGGGGCCCGCCGCGCGTCGTGCGTCGCGCACCGACAGCGGCAGGGGGGACCACCCGGCCCACCGGCCGAGCTCGACCACCGGCGGCGCCACGCTCGAGGTGACCATCATCTGCGCGGGAGGTCCGTGCTCGACCCGCCCGTCGACGACGTGGATGACGGAGTCTGCGTGGTGGATGACCCGCTCGATGCGGTGCTCGGCGACGATGACGGTCGTCGAGAGGTCGTGGACGAGCCGGGAGATGGCGGCGAGGACGTCCTCGGCAGCCGTCGGGTCGAGCGCGGACGTGGGTTCGTCCAGGACGATGACCTGCGGGTGCTGGGTGAGCACGGCGCCGATCGCCACGCGTTGCTGCTGCCCACCGGACAGGTCACGCAGCGGGGCATCGCGCAGATCGGCGATGTCCATGACGTCGAGGACCTCCTCGACGCGACGGCGCATGGTCTCCGGGGGCAGCCCGAGCTGCTCCATGCCGTAGGCGAGCTCGGCCTCGACCGTCTCGGTGACGAACCCGGCCAGCGGGTCCTGACCGACGACGCCGACGACATCGGCCAGGTCCCGCGGACGGTGGGTGGCGATGTCGCGGCCTGCGACGAGGACCCGTCCCCGGAGGTGGCCGCCGGTGAAGTGGGGGACGAGACCGTTGATCGCGCCCAGCAGCGTGGACTTGCCCGAGCCGGTGCGCCCGACGACGAGGGCCAGCTCACCCTCCTCGATGCTGAGGTCGACATGTGCCAGCGCGGGGGAGTCGTTGCCGTCGTAGGTGATCGTGACGTCCTCGAAGAGGACGGTGGGTGCGGACGCCCAGCTCACGGGTGGCTCCCTTCGGTCGTGGTGATGCGTCGCGCCCGGTCGCGCTCGCGGGTGAGCGGGGGCGCCGGGGTGAGGACGGCGGGCAGGATCGCGACGAGCAGGCCCAGCGTGAGCAGCCACGGCAGCGGCGGCGGGCCGATGGGTGACAAGGGCATGGTGAGCGTGCTCGGCTCCCAGTGTGCGCTGGCGAAGGCAGCCAGGGCGGCGAGTACCCCGCACAGGGCGGTGATCGTCTCCGGCAGCCGCCAGGGGGAGGGGCGGTAGGTCGTCCGCGAGACGGCGCTCGACCCGCTGGCCAGACCGAGGGCGCCCAGGAGCACGCCGAGCAGCAGCAGGGGGAGGCCGACCCACTCGGGGCTCGAGGTGTCGAGGATCCCGTAGCTGCCGACGGCCATGCCGAGCAGCCCCCCGAGGGTGAGCGCGCCGGTCGTGCGGTGCCGGGCAGGGGAGGTCTCGCCGCGCCGGCCGTAGCCTCGAGAGTCCATCGAGGCGGCCAGCGCCATCGACCGCTCGAGAGTGTCCTCGAGGACCGGCATCGCCACCCGTGCGACGGCGCGCAGCCCTCGGGCGCCGTCGCCGCGCAGGAGCCGTGCCCGGTGCACGCGACGGGCGGACTCGGCCAGCTGCGGGGCGACGCTGATGGCGACGACGATCGCGGTCCCGATCTCCTGCAGGGCTCCCGGGAGGGCGGCCAGCAGCCGCTTGGGGTCGGCCAGTGCATTGGCAGCGCCGACGCACAGGATCATCGCCGCGAGACGCATCCCCTCGAAGAGCGCGGCCAGCAGACCCTCGAGCCGCAGGTCACCGAGCAGGTTGATCCCGGCCGCCCAGCTCGGCAGATCGATCTCGGGCAGCGGCAGCAGGAGCACCTCACCCCACTTGAGCCCGACGAGCACGTGCAGGACGAGCCGCAGGGCGATGATGAAGCCGCCGAGCACCGCGTAGAGCGTGAAGGCGCGCGCCCACGGTGAGTCGGATCGCCGAGCCATGACGACGAAGGTCACCGCTGCTGCCGCGAGCAGCAGCACGAGCGGGTTGGTCGTCTGCGAGACCGCCACCGCGAGTCCGATGGCCCAGAGCCACCAGGCCCCGGGGTGCACGGCTCGCGGTGTCGAGGAGGGCACGAAGGGGGTCAGTGTCCCCGGCGTCGTGCCATGGCCAGGGCGCCGCCGCCGAGGACGACGAGCAGACCGCCGCCGATGGCGGTGGGCACGAGCGCCCCACTGCCGGAGTCGGACTCGGCTCCCGCCGCACGGGTGGTCTCGCCCGCGGGGGCCGAGGTCGAGGTGCTGGAGACCGTGGGTGAGGAGGAGGACTTCCTCTCCCTCTCGGCATCGGTCCTCTCGGCCTTCGCCTTGCGTGCCGCGGACTGCTTCGCCGCGGCCGACTTCTCCTCGGCCTTCTTGGCTTCCGCCTTCTTCTCGGCTGCCCTCGTGGCCGTGGCCCGCTGCGCTGCCGACGGCTTCGCAGAGTTCTTCGCCGTGCTGGTGGTCGAGGGCGCGCTGCTGGCCGTCGCGTCCGCACCCGTCCGCGGGGCCGTGGCGCCGGCGCCCGTCGAAGCCTTCGGCGCAGCGGTGCGGCTGGCGCTCGGGCGGGGGGTGGCGCTGGCGGTGGGCCCGGCCGTCGGCTTCGGCGCGGCAGAGGTGGGCGCGGGGGCCGGGGGCGGCGCCACGCTCGGTGAGGCTTGGGACCCCAGTCGGAAACCCACTGCGCTGCCCGGTGCCGGGTCATACAGGTAGATGCCCGAGCTGGAGTACTGCCACGTGCCACCCGCAGCCGCGTGGTGGAAGGCCCAGTAGTTGTCGGCCGGAGGCATGCGACCACAGGAGATGTTGGGCAGCCCGTTGATCTTGCAGACGGCGCCGGGCTGGTTCTGCACCCGCTCGACGGAGAATCCGGCGGACTCCAGAGCGGCGCCAGCCGTGGAGGGATCCCCCGGGGCGCAGCGCACGTCGGTCGACGAGGCACTCTGCACCACGACGGTCACCCCGCTCGTGCCGCTGCATCCTGCTGCTTGGGCGGGGGTGGACTGGACCAGCGCGCTCCCCGCGAGGAGCGCGCCGAGGCCCAGGCCGGCGAGCAGTCGCCGCATCAGCGCACCCGCACGGCAGCCCGGCGACGGGCCACGAGGGTCAGACCGAAGGCGAGCAGGCCGGTGCCCGTCCCCAGGACCCAGAACGGGGTGCGCGACGTGACGCCGTCGGTCTGGACGACCGCGGGGATCTCGGGCTGTGCGACCGGCTGGTCCGTGACCGCGTCGCCGCTGTCACCGGAGTCGGTGCCGGCGTCCGTGTCGGAGCCGGCGTCCGTGCCGGTGTCGGCGTCCGTGCCGGTGTCGCCGCCCGGGGCGGGCGCGGCGCAGTCGGTGGTGGGCGTGGCCGCGCCCTGGCCCGCAGAGGTGACCGTGGCATAGGACTGATCGGTCCGGCCGAGCAGGGCCTGGGTCGTCGAGCGGGTGATGGTGCCATCGGGCGCTGCCTCGGCCCCCTTCGCCACGGCAGCGTCGAAGTCGGCCTGGTTGTAGGCGACTGCCCCGACGAGCGCGGGGGTGTCGCACCCGAAGGTCAGCGCCTCGAGGTAGGCGAGGGCCTGCGTCCTGGCGCCGTCGCGCCCGGCGATGCGCAGCGCGGTCGCCGCCAGCCCGGTGCTGTTGGCATTGGTGCCCTCGGTGGTCGCACCGCCGCCGATGCCGCCGCTGCCGTCCTGACGACCCTCGAGGTAGTCGGCAGCGGACTGGACCTGCGCGTCGTGGCCGCCGACGAGGTCGAGGGCCTGGACCGCGGTCGAGGTGGCATCGGGGTCGGAGACGCACCCGTCCTTGAAGTCGAGGCTGAAGCCGCCGTCGTCGCACTGCTGCGCGAGCAGGAAGTCGACGGACGCCGGCGTGGGGTTGGTGCCGGCCCGCTCGAGACCGATGATCCCGAAGGACTGGCCCAGGGTGTTGGAGTAGTCCCCGTACTGGGACTGGTCGACGAACTGGCCGTTGTCGGCCTCGAGCGAGCGCTGCTGCGCGACGAGGTCGACGCCGCCGACCGAGTGGGGGTCCAGACCGCGGGCGCTGGCGAAGGTCAGCAGCTTGCCGGTGGCCGCGGAGTAGATCTCGTCGCCGGAGCCGTGGTAGGAGCCGGCGTTGGCGACGATGTAGTCGGTGGCCGCAGCCGAGACGTCGCCCGCCGTGCCGGTGGCCGACATGGCCAGGACCGCGTCGATGGTCAGGCCGAGGTCGTCATAGGACTGTCCGCCGGAGGAGACGACGAGTCGGTTGCCGCCCGCGTCGAGCTGGCTGGCGAGGTAGGCGACGGAGTCGTCGGGGCTGGCGGCCGAGGCGGCGGGAGCCAGGACGAGCCCGGCGACGCCGACCGTGGCGGTAAGGGCGAGCGAAGGCAGGGAACGCATCTGTGGCGACCTTTCGGGTGGACCGTTGGTCTTGACCCGGGCGCGGAGTGCGTCGGGCTCGACCCGTTGTCCTCGACGGGTTGTGGTGGAGCCTCGCGATGTCTCAGGTGCTCCGGCTTGCCGACGAGCGGCTCACGGTTGCGGGACAGCGCCGGAATTGCACCGGCTTCCCCTGAGGATCGCGACTGCCTCGCGGCAGTGCTGTCGTCATGCTACCCCGGGGCTACACTGGGCCAACAGGCGTTCGAGCCGTCATCAGCGGCGAGCCTCCGGAAGAACGGGATCGGCCCCATGCAGGGGCGTTGGTCCTCACTAGACCCGGACGGATGGTCACGTGACGGCCGATCGACCAAGAGCGGTCCTCTCCCTTCGCTCGCGTTGGGGGTGGACAAGCGGGGTGGTACCGCGGTGGCCCAGCCATCGTCCTCGTGGCAATGACCACGCCGAGTACCCCCGGAGCCGCAGCGATGACCTACCCCAAGGTCTCCACCACTGACGCGACCACCGTCGTCACGTCCCCCAGCTTTCCCGACCTCGAGAAGCAGGTCCTGAGCTACTGGGAGGCCGACGGGACCTTCCAGGCGTCCATCGACGCTCGCGAGACCGGCACGGACGGGGCCAACGAGTTCGTCTTCTACGACGGACCGCCCTTCGCCAACGGACTGCCGCACTACGGCCACCTGCTCACCGGCTACGTCAAGGACGTCGTCCCGCGCTACCAGACGATGCGCGGCAAGCGGGTCGAGCGCCGCTTCGGCTGGGACACCCACGGTCTGCCGGCCGAGCTCGAGGCGATGCGCCAGCTCGGGCTGAAGACGACCGACGAGATCCGCGAGCTCGGCATCGAGAAGTTCAACGAGGTCTGCCGCGAGTCCGTGCTGAAGTACACCGGTGACTGGCGCGACTACGTCACCCGTCAGGCCCGCTGGGTCGACTTCGACAACGACTACAAGACGCTCAACCCCGGCTTCATGGAGTCGGTCATCTGGGCCTTCAAGTCGATGTACGACAAGGGCCTGGTCTACGAGGGCTTCCGCGTGCTGCCGTACTGCTGGCAGGACGAGACGCCGCTGTCCAACCACGAGCTGCGGATGGACGACGACGTCTACCAGCAGCGTCAGGACCCGGCGGTCACCGTCGGTCTGCAGATGGACACGACCGGCGAGGACCCGGTGCTCGACGGAGCCCACCTGCTCGTGTGGACGACGACCCCGTGGACCCTCCCGAGCCACCTCGCCGTCATGGTCGGCTCCGAGATCGACTACGTCGTCGTCGAGGCTGCGATCCCCGGTGTCGAAGGGGGGTCTGCTCGCTATGTCCTCGCGGAGGCCCGGCTCGGTCACTACGCCCGTGAGCTGGGGGAGGAGCCGACGATCGTCGGCCGCTACACCGGCGCCCAGCTGCTGGGCCGCACCTACACCCCTCCGATGTCGTACTACGCCGGGCACGCGGGCGCCTTCCGCGTCGTCGCCGCCGACGACGCCGTGACGACGACCGACGGTACGGGCATGGTCCACACCGCCGGCGCCTTCGGTGAGGTCGACAAGGAGGTCACCGACCGCGAGGGCATCGAGGCCGTCATGCCGGTGGCCAAGGACGGCACCTTCACCGTGCCCGTCACCGACTACGCCGGTCTGCTCGTCTTCGACGCCAATGGCCCGATCATCGACGCGCTCAAGGCGACCACGCGAGGGGAGCAGGCCGACTCGGTCAGCCCCGGCACGATCCTGCTGCGCCGCGAGAGCTACGAGCACTCCTACCCGCACTGCTGGCGCTGCCGTCAGCCGCTGATCTACAAGGGCGTCGAGTCCTGGTTCGTCGAGGTCACGGCGATCAAGGACAGGATGCTCGCCAACAACGAGCAGATCACCTGGACGCCCGACCACGTCAAGCACGGGCAGTTCGGCAAGTGGCTGGAGAATGCGCGCGACTGGTCGATCACCCGCAACCGCTTCTGGGGCAGCCCGGTGCCGGTGTGGAAGTCCGACGACCCGGCCTACCCGCGCCTGGACGTCTACGGCTCCTTCGAGGAGATCGAGCGCGACTTCGGCAGGCTCCCGATCGGCGCCGACGGCGAGCCTGACCTGCACCGCCCCTTCGTCGACGACCTGACCCGGCCCAACCCCGATGACCCGACCGGCAAGAGCACGATGCGCCGCGTCGAGGACGTGCTGGACGTGTGGTTCGACTCCGGGTCGATGAGCTACGCCCAGGTGCACTACCCCTTCGAGAACGCCGACTGGTTCGAGCACCACTTCCCGGGCGACTTCATCGTCGAGTACATCGGCCAGACCCGCGGCTGGTTCTACACGCTGCACATCCTGGCCACGGCGCTCTTCGACCGACCGGCCTTCAAGTCGGTCATCAGCCACGGCATCGTCCTGGGCAACGACGGGCAGAAGATGAGCAAGTCCCTGCGCAACTACCCGGACGTCTCCGAGGTCTTCGACCGCGACGGCGCCGACGCGATGCGCTGGTTCCTCATGTCCAGCCCGATCCTGCGCGGCGGCAACCTCGTCGTCACCGAGCAGGGCATCCGCGAGGGCATGCGGCAGGTCCTGCTCCCGCTGTGGAGCTCGTGGTCCTTCTTCTCCCTGTACGCCAACGCGTTGGGTGAGGGCTACGAGGCGAAGTGGTCGACGGACTCCACCGACCCGCTCGACCGGTACCTGCTGGCCAAGCTGCGCGAGTTCGTCGAGGACGCCACGGCGCGCATGGACGCCTACGACATCGCCGGCGTCTGCGACTCGACGCGCAGCTTCACCGACGTGCTGACCAACTGGTACATCCGGCGCAGCCGCGAGCGGTTCTGGGCCACCGGTGCTGATCGGGCCGACGCGGAGGCTGCCTGCGACACCCTCTACACGGCGCTCGAGGTGCTCTGCCGCGTCGCCGCCCCCCTTCTCCCGCTGACGACCGAGGAGGTCTGGCGCGGGCTGACGGGGGAGCGCTCCGTGCACCTCGCGGACTGGCCGGACGCCGAGCAGCTGCCCGCCGACCACGACCTCGTCGTGGCGATGGACACCGCCCGCGCCGTCTGCAGCTCCGCGAGCGGTCTGCGCAAGGCCAACAAGCTGCGCAACCGTCTGCCGCTGCGCGACCTCACGGTCGTCGTGCCCGATGCCCAGCGTCTCGCGGACTTCGGCGCGATCATCGCCGACGAGGTCAACGTGCGTCAGGTGAGCCTGCTCGACATCGACGACTCTGCCGCACAGGAGTTCGGCGTGAGCCAGAAGCTCGCGGTCAACGCCCGCGCCGCCGGCCCGCGTCTGGGCAAGCAGGTGCAGGTCGCGATCAAGGGCTCCAAGTCCGGTGACTGGTCCGTCGCCGACGACGGCACCGTGACCGCCGGCGGCATCGACCTGGTCGAGGGCGAGTACACGCTCGAGACCATCGCGGCCGATGACGAAGGGAGCCAGCGGGCGACCGCGATGCTCCCCGGGTCCGTGGGCGGCTTCATCGTCCTCGACACCGAGGTCACCGACGAGCTCGCCGCAGAAGGCCTGGCCCGCGATGTCGTGCGCGCCGTGCAGGAGGCCCGCAAGCAGGCCGGCCTGGAGGTCTCCGACCGGATCAGCCTGACGATCACCGGGTCGCAGCGAGTGTGGGAGGCGACCGTCGCCCACCAGGGCCTCATCGTCGACGAGACCCTGGCCGGTCAGTTCGGCTCCGCTCCCACGCTCGAGGCCTTGCCGCTGAAGGACGGCGTCATCGAGACCGAGCTCTCCGGGAGCGAGCAGGTGCGGATCAAGGTCAGCAGGATCTGAGTGGGCGTGTTGGGCGGGCTGCTCTGGCTCTTGGGCTGCCAGCTCGTCGGCGAGGTCCTCGTGCGCTTGCTCGGGCTCTCGATCCCCGGTCCCGTCGTGGGGATGGTGCTCCTCTTCGGGGTGCTGTCCCTGCGCCGGCCGGGTCCCGAGTCAGGGACTCTGCGCTTCTCCGACGGGCTGCTGCGCCATCTGCAGCTGTTCTTCGTGCCCGTCTCGGTGGGGATCATGGTCCACGTCTCCGACCTCGGTCGTCAGTGGCTGCCGATCAGCGGTGGCCTCGTGCTCTCCTGGGCGGCGGGTCTGGTGACCGTGGCGGTGCTGGCCTCGCGGATGACCCGACGGACGACGGGGGGCGAGGTCGGTGACTGAGGCGCTCGACTTCCTGCGGGACTCGCCGCTCACGTGGGTCTTCGTGACCCTGCTGGCCTACCGGGCGGGACTGTGGGTGCGTGCCCGCACGCAAGGCCACCCGGTCGCGCAACCGGTGCTGGTCGCCGCGGCGCTCATCATCGCGCTGCTCTCGGTGCTCGGCATCGACTACGACGTGTACATGAGCGGGGGGTCGCTGATCCACCTCGTGCTCGGACCGGCGACGGTCGCGTTGGCGGTCCCGCTGCACCGACAGGCACACCACCTGCGGGAGATGGCCCTGCCCCTGGCCGTCGCCCTGCCCGCGGGTGCCCTCGTCTCGATCGGGTCTGCGGTCCTCACCGTGCGTGCCCTCGGGGGAGGGGAGGCGCTGGAGAACACCATCGCCCCCAAGGCCGCGACGACACCGGTCGCGATCGGCATCGCGGAAAACATCGGTGGGGTGCCCGCCCTCGTCGCGGTCTTCACCATGCTCGCCGGGATGCTCGGGGCGGTCTTCGGACCGTGGGTCCTCGACCGTCTCGGGGTGCAGGACCGACGCGTCCGCGGGCTGGCGATGGGCGCGGCCTCCCATGGCGTCGGCACCTCGCGCTCGCTGCACGACAGCATCGTCGAGGGCGCCTTCGCGGGACTGGCCATGGGTCTGACCGCACTCCTGACGAGCCTGCTCGTACCGGTGGTCGTGGCCCTGATCTGACGTCTGCATTGCCCTATGGCAATGCAGGTTTGCTGGCCGTTCGTCTGCATTGCCATAGGGCAATGCAGACGGGCGGCAGTGCATGCAGGCGGGCGAAGGGGGTCGGTCACCGCGATGGCGACCGACCCCCTTCGTCGTGGTCAGACGGCGTCGGCCTGCCGCTCCCAGACCCCGTCCTCCATCGGCTGGCCGGTCTCGAGGACCGACTTGATGCCGGAGAGGACCCATGGCCAGCCGCCGCCACCGGCGCCCATCGGGTCGGGGTTGCCGGCGACCTGCTCGGCGGTCGTCGGGCGACCGGTGAGGTCGTGCGTGAGGGTGAGTCTGGTGGCGCCGTCCGCGGTGGGTTCGATGTCCCAGGTGACGGTGCCCGGCTCCTCGTCCTGGATCCAGACCGGACCCCAGGTCTGCACGAGCCGGCGCGGCGGGTCGGACTCGAGCACCTCGCCCGTGACGACGACATCGGGCATGTTCATCGACCTCATCTCCTCGCTGGCTCGGTGCTCGAAGTGGCCGCCGGGGGAGAGGTCGTAGGAGACGTCGCCGGTGTATCCGTAGAGCCGGCTGAACTCCGGGGTCGTGATCGCCTCCCACACGCGCTCCGGCGTCGCGTTGATGAAGATGCGGTGGATCTGGGTCTCGCTCATGACTCGTCCTCTTCCAGTGCTCGCTTCAGATCGAGCAGCGCGGAGACCCGCGCCGCCGTGTACTTGCCGATCCACCGGTCGTGGATCGCCCTGATGGGGACGGCGTTGAGGTGGTGCAGCTTGCTCCGTCCCTCCTTGCGGGTGACGACGAGGTTCGCTTCCTCGAGCAGCCGCAGGTGCTTGGCCACCCCGAACCTCGTCATCTCCACGTGCTCGCGCACGACGGCCTCGAGCTGCGACTGGGTCCGCCCGTCCTGCTCGAAGAGTGCGTCCAGCAGGATCCGGCGGACGGGGTCCGCCAGAGCCTTGAACACGAGGTCGTCATCGGTCACGCCATCGACATTAGGTGACCATATGGTCACCTGTCAATGGATAGCCTGAGGGGTATGGACACCACCTTGTACTCCGCGGACGGACTGCTGGAGCTTGCTCCCGAGGGCAAGGGGGACCGGCCCGGTGTGAAGAAGGCCCTCATCGGCCACGGCGCGCGCGTGGTGATGATGCGCTTCGCCGCTGGGCAGGTGCTGGCCGAGCACACGGCCGCCTTCCCGATTCTCGTCCAGTGCCTCTCCGGCACGGTCGAGTTCGTCGCGGGGGAGCAGTCGGTCACGCTGACGGCCGGCGTCGCCGCAAACCTGGACGCCGGGGTGCCGCACGAGGTCCGTGGTGTCACCGACGCGATCTTCCAGCTCGTGATGCTTGACCCGGCCGCACGACCTTGAGGAGATGCGCACCGCGGGCGCACGACCTCAACGAGATGCGGTCTGGGTGGCGCCGGGACGCACGTGGGGGATGATCATCGGAGTGCCGGACTGCGGGTCGGCGACGACGTCTGCGGCGAGGCCGAAGACGTCGCGCACGAGCTCGGCCGTAAGGACCGTGGCCGGGTCGCCGTCACCCCGGATCCTCCCCGTGCTCATGACGACCAGACGTGAGGCGAAGCGAGCCGCCTGATTGAGGTCGTGCAGCACTGCGACGATCGTGCGGCCCTCGCGGTTGAGCTCGCCGAAGAGCTCGAGCAGCTCGTACTGGTGGGCGATGTCGAGGAAGGTCGTCGGCTCGTCGAGCAGGATCACCTCGGTGTCCTGCGCGAGCACCATCGCGACCCAGGCGCGCTGTCGCTGCCCGCCGGAGAGTGAGTCGACAGCAGTGTCAGCGAGATCGGTCAGGTGGGTGCGTTCCAGCGCCGCGGCGATGGCGCTCTCGTCGTCGGGCGACCACTGCCGCAGCAGCGAGTGGTGCGGGTGTCGACCTCTGGCGACGAGCTCGGCCACCGTGATCCCCTCTGGCGCGACGGCGCTCTGCGGCAGCAGCGAGACCCGCCTGGCAACAGCGCGACCGCGCATCCTGTGCACGTCCTCGCCGTCCAGCCGGACCTGCCCGGTCGATGGCGTGTTGACCCGGGCGAGGGTCTTGAGCAGTGTCGACTTGCCGCATCCGTTGGGACCGACGATGACCATGAAGTCGCCTTGCCGGACGTCGAGGTCGAGGTCGTGGATGACCGGGTCACCGCCGTAGCCGACGGTGATCTGCTCGGCCGCGAGGGGCGAAGGGGGTGTCATGACTTTCTCCATTCACCGACCAGCAGGACGCCGAGGTAGACGCCGCCGATCGCGAGGGTGAGGATGCCCACGGGCAGCCCGTCGAAGAGCGGGACCTGCTGGGTGGCCAGGTCGGCCAGGACGAGCAGGAGGGCGCCCGTGACGGCCGACAGGCCGAGCAGAGGTCGGGCGCTGTGGGCCAGCCGGCGGGTGATGTGGGGTGCGGTCAGGGCAACGAAGGAGATCGGTCCCGCGACCGCGACGGCGCCGCCGGCAAGCAGGACCGAGAGGAGGACGGCCCAGCGCCGGACGGCGCCTGCCTCCACGCCGAGGGCGGCCGCGACCTCGGCGCCCATCTCGGTCATCCCCAGGGGCACCGACAGCAGCGCCAAGGGCACCGCGGTCAGGGCGAGGATGATCCAGATCGTCGCCGCCTGATCCCAGCCGCGCGCATTCAGGCTGCCGTTGATGTAGGCCGCCAGCACCGAGGCCTTGTCCCGGGCCACGACGTAGACGACGTACTGGGTGAAGGCGTAGGCCATCGCCGAGACACCGATACCGGCGAGGATCATCCGCATCGGGTTGGACAGGCCGGTCCCGGTGCTCACGGCCACCAGCCCCACGGCGAGCGCGGCGCCGGCCACGGAGCCGAGGACGATGGACGTGGCGCTCGGCATGAGCAGGCCGACGAAGGCCGCCCCGGCCCCGGCGCCGGCGCTCACCCCGATGACATCGGGGCTGCCGAGGGGATTGCGCGTCACCGACTGGAAGAGCGCGCCGGAGGCTCCCAGGGCCGCGCCCGCACCGAGAGCGACGACCAGCCGCGGCCCACGCAGGTTGCCCAGGACGAAGTTGGCCTTGCCCTGCGCGTCCCCGCCGAGGACATCGACGATGCTCGCCGGGAGCTCGATGACAGGGATGCCCAGGCGACCCAACGACAACGTGGCGAGGACGGCGCCGACGACGAGGGTGAGGAGGACGAGGCCCAGGAGGACCGCCCTTCGCCGCACGGGCAGCTGCACATGGCGACCCAGGCGAACGACCGGCTCGGAGATGGTCCACGGGGTGCTCACGCGGCCCGCTTCCCGAGGCGTCGGACGGCCAGCAGGAGCACCGGGGCGCCCACGAACGCGGTCACGACGCCCACCATCAGCTCCTGAGGTCGCAGCACGACCCGACCGATGATGTCCGCCCCGAGCAGGACGATCGGTCCGACGAGCAGGCAGGTGAGGAGCTGTCGGCGCACGTCGAGACCGACCAGGGAGCGCACGATGTGGGGCACGGCCAGGCCGACGAAGGCGATCGGTCCCACGGCCGCGGTGGCCGCCGCACAGAGCAGGGTCGCCGCACCGAGTGCCGTGACGCGCAGCAGGGTCGTGTTGACGCCCAGCCCGGTCGCGGTCTCCGAGCCCAGGGCCAGGGCGTTGAGGCCGCTCGCCGAGAGGAGAGCCAGGACCAGCCCCACGACGAGGAAGGGGCCCACGGACCTCAGGTGGTCGAGGCCGCCGTCGCCCAGGGAGCCGACGACCCAGAAGCGGTAGCTGTCGAAGTGTTGCGGCATCGACAGGGCGAGCCCTTGGACATAGGCATTGAGCACGGCCGCGACGACCGCGCCGGCGAGGACGAGGCGCACGAGGCTCGCGCCTGCGCCACCCACGGTGCCGATCGTGTGGACGACGACGGCTGCGATCCCACCGCCGAGCAGGGCCACCCACGCCGAGGCGGGCGAGCCCGTGGCGATCCCGAAGAAGGCGCTGGCGGTGACCATCGCGGCAGCCGCGCCGGCATTGATGCCCAGCAGCCCCGGGTCGGCGAGCGGGTTGGACGTCACCCCTTGCATCAGGGCCCCGGACAGCGCCAGTGCAGCCCCCACCCCGAGGGCCAGGAGGGTGCGCTCGATGCGCGAGTCGAGGACCGTCGCCAGGTAGGTGTCGGGGCGCCCGGTGAGCGCGCCGATCACCTCGGGCAGCGAGGTGGATTTCGAGCCGACGGCGAGGGAGAGCAGGCAGACGAGGGCGAGCACCACGACGCACCCCGCGAGGACCAGGACGGTCCGCGGGGTGCGTCGGGCGGTGGTTCTGCTCGTCACCAGCGCAGGATCACTTCTTGTCGGCCTTGGCGATGGCCTTGTCGATCATCTCGGGGTAGCGCTCGAGCGTGTACGGCACGGTGAGCGGGTTGATCATCGAGGAGGCCGTGACGAAGGCGTTGTCGTCGCTGGAGACGACGGCGCCCTGCTTGATCGCCGGGATCGAGGCGTAGAGGTCGTTGTCCAGCGCCTGCTTCTTGGCCTTCGGGTCGCTGTAGAAGGTGAAGATCAGGTCGCTGTCATTGAGCTTGTCGGCGTTCTCGTACCCGATGACCGCAGAGTCGGTGCCCTCGGTCTCCTTCAGCTTCTTGATGGCCGGGTCGCTCTTGAGGCCGAGCTTGCGCACGATGTCGGCGCGCTGCTCGGTCGGCAGGAAGACACCGAGGGTGTCGGGCGTGGTGTAGACGTACGAGAAGGAGTAGTCGGCCCACTCGGGGTGCTTCTTGGCCTCGTCGGCCAGCTGCGTGTCGAGATCGGTGATCAGGCCCTTGGCGGCATCCTGCTCACCCAGTGCCTTGCCGATGATCTCGATCTGCTGGTCCCAGTCGATGCTCCACGCCTTGTCCGGGTAGGCGACCGTCGGGGCGATGGCGTCCAGCGCGTCGTACTGCTCCTGGGTGATGCCCGACCAGGGCGCGAGGATGACGTCGGGGTCGAGCTCGACGATCTTTTCCAGGTCGAGCTCCTCACCGGCGCCGACGAACTGGGGCAGCTTGCCCCCTTCGTCCGTGACGGCCTCGTGGACCCACGGGGTGTAGCCCGTCTTGTCGGCGGCCCACGCGTACTCCTCCATGCCCACCGGGATGGCGCCCAGGGCGATCGAGGTCTCGGTCGAACCCTGACCGAGGGTGACGACCTTCTCGGGCTTCTCGGTGATCTCGGCGGTGCCGAGGGTGGACTTGATGCTCACGGGGAAGGCGCCGTCACCAGAGCCGCCGGATGTCGCAGCGGCATCGGGGGCGTCGGAGCTGCCGCAGGCACTGAGGGCGAGGGCGGCGGTCATGAGGGTGGCGGCACCGGCGGTGCGCAGGCGGGGCAGGGGCATAGCGGAACCTCTGGTCGATCGATGGATGGTTAGGCGAGGCTAACCTACTACTTCCATCAGTCGTGACGATGCACCCGGTGTCCGTCCCGGTCGAAGATCATGATCACCTCGGCCGGCCCGCCGGTGGCGACGAAGGAGTGTGGGGTCATCGTCTCGAACTCGGCGGCCTCTCCCGTCTCGACCATGACGACCCGGTCGCCGAGGAAGAGCTGGACGCGGCCCTCGAGGACGAAGAACCAGTCGTGCCCGGGGTGGACCTGCTGCTCGGGCCTGCGGCTACTCGGCTCCAGACGCACCTTCATCGCGGTCGTGGTGCCCGTGGCCTTGGTGAGCATCCAGGTGGTGCGACCCTCCTCGCGCGTCGGTGTCGGGCGGATGACGACGTCCTCGTCGATGTCCTCGGCGAGCAGGGTCTCGACGTCCGTGCGCAGGGCCCGGGCCAGCGGCAGGAGCACGTCCAGGCTGATGGCCCGCTTGCCGGTCTCGATGCGGCTGATCGTCGACGGGCTGAGGTGGGAGCGCCCGGCCAGGTCGTCGAGGGAGAGCGACTGCGCCCGTCGCAGGCCACGCAGGCGGGTGCGGACGGTCTGCTCGATCTCGCTCATGGGTCCTCCGTGCGGTCAGGGCACCGCGGTGTTTGCGAATAGTGCAAGGAAGTATGCACTATACGCCAGATCGATCTACGGTGAAGTCATGAGCACCCACCACCACAGCACCCCGTCCGTCATCGAGCGTCACGTCGACGTGGCCGTTGTCGGCGGCTCCGCCGCCGGCCTCGCCGCGACCCTGCAGCTCTCCCGGCAGCGCCGGTCCGTGATCGTCATCGACTCCGGTGAGCCGCGCAATGCCCCTGCCGACCAGATGCACAGCTACCTCGGCCACGAGGGGCGCTCGCCCGCCGACTTCCTGCGGATCGGGCGCGAGGAGGTGCGCTCCTACGGCGCCGAGGTCCTCACCGGCCGGGCCAGCGCCGTCACACGTGAGGATGGCGGCTTCCGCATCGAGCTCAGCGGCGGCCACGTCGTGCACGCCCGCCGCGTCATCGCCGCGACCGGCCTGACCGACGAGCTGCCCGATGTGCCCGGGCTGGCGCAGCACTGGGGCGGCGCGGTCATCCACTGCCCCTTCTGCCACGGCTACGAGGCCCGCGACCAACGGATCGTCTCGCTCGTGACCTCGCCCATGGGGCTGCACCCGATCCCGTTGCTCCGTCAGCTCACCGACGACCTCACCGTGATCGTGCACGACGGCGTCGCGGCCGACGAGCCGCAGCTGCAGACTCTCCGGGATGCCGGGGTGCGCGTCGTCGTGGCCCGGGCCGCCGAGGTCGTCAGCGACGAGGGCGGGGCGCTGCGCGGCATCCGGCTCGAGGACGGCAGCCTGGTCGATGCCGACACCATCCTCATCGGGACCCGCCTGCACGCCCGGGTCGCCCCCTTCGTCGGGGTGGGTCTGGTCGCCAGCGACCACCCGAGCGGGGTCGCCACGTACGTCGAGGCCGACCCGATGACCGGCGCGACCGCCATCGCCGGGGTCTACGCCGCGGGGAGCATCGCGGAGCCCATGCTCCAGGTCCTGCCGACCGCCGCCGCCGGCTCCAGGGTGGGCAGCATGGTCAGCTTCGACCTGGCCCACGAGGACCTGGAGGCCGCGGCCCGGCCCAGCGCCCACGCGGCGGACTGGGACGGGCGCTACTCCGGCGACCTGCAGTGGAGTGGCAACCCCAACGGGTCGCTCGTCGCCGAGGTCGAGGGTCTGACGCCCGGCTCCGCCCTCGACGTCGGTGCCGGCGAAGGGGGCGACGCCGTCTGGCTGGCGCAGCAAGGCTGGCAGGTGACGGCCAGCGACATCTCCACCCTCGCGTTGGAGCGGGTCGGTGCGGCCGCTCGCGACCGCGGGCTCGAGATCGCGCTGCGGCAGGCCGACGCCAACGCCTGCGACCCCTTCGGCGGCGTGCAGCACGACCTGGTCACCGCGGCCTACGCCTCCTTCCCACGCACCCCGGACGGGCGCGGTGTGGCCAACGTGCTCGACGCCGTCGCACCGGGCGGTCGCCTCGTGGTCATCAACCACGACACGCAGGACATGGACGCGGCCGCCGACCGGGGCGACGTCGAGCAGACCCGGCCCTTCGACCACAAGGCCTTCGTCCGCACCGAGGAGCTGGTGGCAGCCATCGTCGAGCGGCCGGGCTGGACCATCGAGGTCGACGATCGTCGGGAGCGCCCGGCCGGCGCGGCCTCCACCCAGCACGTGCACGACGTCGTCCTGCATGCGCGGCGGACGGTGTGACGATGGGACAATCGCCCGTATGAGTCCCGCCCCCGATGCCGCCCAGCGGCAGGCCACCGCCGATCTCGAGCTGCGCAAGCGGATGCGTCAGGTCGAGGACAACATCCTCGAGCGCGCGCCCGAGCACGACCTGGAGCCCAGCCTCGACCGCATCCGTGCGGTCATGGACCTGCTCGGCGAGCCGCAGCGCACCTTCCCCGTCATCCACGTCACGGGGACCAACGGCAAGACGTCCACGGCACGGATCATCGAGTCGATCCTGCGCGAGTCGGGCCTGAAGACCGGGCGGTTCACCTCCCCGCACCTGCAGGACATCCGCGAGCGGATCACCATCGGCGGCGAGCTGATCACCCGCGAGGCCTTCCTCGACGCGTGGGCGGACATCGCCCCCTTCGTCGACGCGGTCGACACCCGCTCGGCGTCCGAGGACGGCCCGCGGATGACCTACTTCGAGGTGCTCGTCGCGCTCGCCTACGCCGCCTTCGCCGACGCGCCGGTGGACGTCGCGATCGTCGAGGTCGGCATGGGCGGCTCGTGGGACGCCACCAATGTCGTCGAGGCCGACGTCGCGGTCATCACGCCGATCGGCATCGACCACCAGCACTTCCTCGGCGACACGGTCGAGGAGATCGCCACCGAGAAGTCCGGGATCATCCACCCCGACGCCATCGCCGTGAGCGCACCCCAGGACCAGGAGGTCCTCGACATCCTGCGCGAGCGGGCCGAGGAGGTCGGCGCCCAGCTCAAGGTGGAGGGCGTCGACTTCGGCGTGCTCACCCGCGAGGTGGCCGTCGGCGGTCAGCTGATCTCCTTGCGGGGCATCGCCGGCGAGCACCCGGACCTGCTGCTCAACCTGCACGGCGCCCACCAGGCGAGCAATGCCGCGCTCGCGGTCGCTGCCGTCGAGGCCTTCATCGGCGGGGGAGAGCAACCCCTCGCCGAGGAGGTCCTCGCCGCCGGACTGGCCTCGGCCACCTCCCCGGGACGTCTGGAGATCGTGCGCCGCAGCCCCACCGTCATCCTCGACGCGGCCCACAACCCGCACGGTGCAGCGGTCCTCGCCGAGGCGCTCGGGGACTCCTTCACCTTCAGCCACCTCGTCGGTGTGGTCTCGATCTTCAAGGACAAGGACGTCGTCGGCATCCTCGAGGCGCTCGAGCCCGCCCTCGACGAGGTCGTCGTCACCCGCTCCACCTCGCCGCGCGCGATGCGCCCGGACCGTCTCGGTGAGATCGCCGCCGAGGTCTTCGGCGACCACCGCGTCACCGTCATCGCCGAGCTGCCCGACGCGCTGGACCATGCGGCCCAGCTGGCGGACGAAGGGGGAGTCGCCGGTGGTGTCGTCGCGACCGGCTCGATCGTCACCGTCGCCGAGGTGCGCCTGCTCCTGGGCGTCACCGACGTCGAGCAGCCCACGCGGCGTCCCCTCGAGGTGCCCGTCGAGGTCGAGGACGAGGACTGACCTACCCTTGACCCCCGTGACTCCACAGACCCGCCCGCGCCCCCAGGGCAAGTTCATGTGGCGGATGCTCGCCACCGTCCTCGGTGGCCAGGGGCTGGTCATCTTCTTCGGTGCCCTGACCAGCCGAGGGCTCCACCCGGACCAGGGTGCAGTGGTCGCGGGACTGACCCCCTTCGTCCTGCTGTGCATCCTGGCGGTCCTCGCGATCGTCGCTGCCGGACTCATGCGTCGCCCCTTCGGCCCGGCGCTCGGATGGGTCGTTCAGGTTCTTTCCATCTTGTCCGGGTTCTTCGTCGGCATGATGTTCGTCGTCGGCCTCGTCTTCGCCCTGCTCTACGGCTACTGCCAGCGAGTCGGTCGACGTGTCGATCGTGAACAGGCCGCCCGCGCCATGACCCAGCAGGAGAACTGACCTTGGACCTCATCACCGCCGCGATCCTCGGACTCGTCCAGGGACTCACCGAGTTCCTCCCCGTGAGCTCCAGCGCGCACGTCTCGATCGTCGGCCAGCTGCTCGGCCAGGGTGACCCCGGCGCCGCCTTCACCGCCATCACCCAGCTCGGGACCGAGGCCGCGGTCGTCATCTACTTCTGGCGCGACATCACCACGATCATCCGCAAGTGGTTCCTCGCGCTCGCGGGCAAGGTCGCCAAGGACGACCCCGACGTGCGCATGGGCTGGCTGGTCATCATCGGCACCATCCCCATCGGCCTGCTCGGCGTCCTGTTCCAGGACCAGATCGAGACCTCGCTGCGCAGCCTGTGGATCACCGCGACCATGCTGCTCGTCTTCGCGATCGTGATCATGGTCGCCGAGCGGGTCGGCACGCAGCGCCGTGAGCTGACCGACCTGACGTGGAAGCACGGCATCTTCTACGGCCTGTGGCAGGCCCTGGCGCTCATCCCGGGCGTCTCCCGCAGCGGCGGCACCATCGCCGGTGGTCTCTTCATGGGCTACACCCGTGTGACGGCCGCCCGCTACAGCTTCCTGCTCGCCATCCCTGCCGTCATCGCCTCGGGCGGCCTGCAGGTCGTCAAGATCGCCGGTGGCGAGGGCACGGGGGAGACCGGCTGGGGGCCGATCATCGTCGCGACCGTCATCGCCTTCCTCGTCGGCTACGCGGTCATCGCGTGGTTCATGCGGTACATCACGACGCACACCTTCACCCCCTTCATGATCTACCGGATCCTGCTGGCACTCGGCCTCTTCGCCCTGCTGGGTACGGGCACGATCGCCGCGTGACTACGCTGGGCCCCGTGACCGAGACTGCGCAGACCGAACGTTCCCTCATCCTCGTCAAGCCCGACGGCTTCCGTCGTGGGCTCACCGGCGAGGTGATCCGCCGGATCGAGGCGAAGGGGTACACCCTCGCCGCCCTGTCCGTCCTCACCCCGACCCGTGAGCAGCTGGCAGCGCACTACGCCGAGCACGAGGGCAAGCCCTTCTACGAGCCGCTCCTGGACTTCATGGCCTCCGGCCCCGTCGCGGCCGTCGTCATCGAGGGCCAGGAGTGCATCAAGGGCTTCCGCTCCCTCGCCGGCGCGACCAAGCCGACCGAGGCCGCCCCCGGCACCATCCGTGGTGACCTCGGGCGCAAGTGGGCCGGCACCGTGGACGAGAACATCGTCCACGGCTCTGACTCCCCGGAGTCCGCTGCCCGCGAGATCGGCATCTGGTTCCCGAGCCTCTGACGTGCTGACAGGGGTCGGCAGGGCACGGGGAGCGCGACCGTGGCTGGGACGCGACCTGGCCATCGACCTGGGCACGGCCAACACCCTGATCCACCAGCAGGGTCGTGGTGTCGTCCTCGACGAGCCGAGCGTCGTCGCGCTGAGCGTCGAGACCGGTGAGCTCGTGGCGGCCGGCGCGCGGGCCAGGGAGATGCTCGGACGCACCCCGGGTGCCCTGCGGGCGGTGCGCCCGCTGCGGGCCGGGGTCATCAACGAGCCCGACGCCACCGAGCAGATGCTGCGGTGGTTCACCGACCGCGTCGGGATCTCGAGCGTCTTTCGTCCCCGGGTCGTCGTGTGCATCCCGAGCGACATCACCGGCGTCGAGCGGCGAGCGGTCGAGGAGGCGGCCCTGCGGGTCGGTGCCCGCCGCGTCTACCTCGTCGAGGAGCCCATGGTCGCTGCCATCGGCGCCGGGCTGCCGGTGACGGACACCGAGGCCTCGATGGTCATCGACATCGGTGGTGGGTCGACGGATGTCGCTGTCATCGCTCTCGGCGGCATCGTCGCCTCGCGCAGCACGCGCACCGCCGGCGACGCCGTCGACGACGCGATCGCCGAGCACGTGCGGCGCAACTTCTCCCTGCTGCTGGGGGAGCGCAGCGCCGAGCACATCAAGGTCGAGGTGGGTTCCGCCTTCCCCCTCGCGCGTGAAGTGAGCACCCGGGTGCGTGGCCGTGACCTCGTGACCGGCCTGCCCAAGACCGTCGATGTCGGCTCTGCCGAGATCCGCCGGGCCATCTCTGCGCCTGTCGGGGAGATCGTCGCCCTCGTGCGGGACGTCCTCGACCGGTGCCCGCCCGAGCTGGCCGGCGATGTCCTCGAGCGCGGCATCACCCTCACCGGTGGCGGCGCGTTGCTGCGCGGTCTCGATGCCCGGCTGCGCCACGAGCTCGGGGTCCCGGTCCGTGTGGCCGAGGCACCCCTGCGCGCCGTGGTGCGTGGGGCCGGGCGCTGCGTCGACGACTTCGCTGCCCTGCAACCCGTCCTGGTCGACGGGCACCGGTTCTGATGCGTCGTCGCGTCCTGCCGGTCCTGCTGGTCCTCACCCTGCTCGTCCTCCTCGCGGATCTCGCTGGCGCACCCCTCGGCCCGGTCCGTGGGGTCGGTGACGCGGTCCTCGGCCCGGTGGAGCGGTGGGTCGCTCCCGCTCGAGACGAGAGCGACCGTCTCGAGCGGGACAACATCGCCCTGACGCAGGAGGTGCGCCGACTGCGCGACCGGCAGGGCGTCGCCGAGCAGCTCGGTGACCTCGACACCGGCGACCTGCCGAGCGTCACGGCCCGCGTCGTCGCGCTCGATCGCGCCGGGGCCTCGGGTCCGGAGCGGATCACCCTCGATGTCGGCCGCCGTGACGGTGTGCGCACCGACAGCGCGGTCGTCGCCCCCGGCGGCCTGGTCGGCCGGGTGGTCTCCGTGGGGGAGTGGAGCGCGGACGTCGAGGTCATCGGCTCGGGTGACTCCGGAGTCGGCGTGCGCTCCGGAGCGAAGGGGGTCATCGGCACCCTCTCGGGGTCGGACCCCACAACGTCTCACGCCGCGGACGAGCTCGTGATCACCCAGCTGACCCGCGACCGCGTGGCGGCCGGGGACGCGGTCACCACCCTCGGCAGCCCGGGCTCTCGCCCCTACCCTCCCGGCGTCCCCGTCGGCACGATCAGCCGGGTCGCGAAGGCCCCCGGGGAGCTCACCGACACCGCGGTCGTCGAGCCTGCTGTCGACCTGGCCGCCGTCGACGTCGTCGCGGTGGTCACCGGCCCGGGTCGCACCGCGAAGCGCGCGTCGTGACCGGGCTGCGTTGGCCCGTGCGCCTGCTGCTCCTGGCGATCGCGCTCGTCGGGGTCCTCGCCCTGGGCGCCCGCGGGGTGCTCGCCCCGCCGGACCTCGTCGTCATCGTCGTCGTCGGCGTCGCCCTGTCCGCCGGGACCGGTCCCGGCGCGATCACCGGGCTCCTCGGGGGCTGGCTCATCGACCTCGCGCCACCTGTTGCCGTGCCCCTGGGGCTCTCGGCCCTGGGCTATGCCGCGGCCGGGTGGGTCGCCGGCCTGGCCCACCGTCGCTCGGGCCATCCATGGTGGTGGTCGGTGCCCGTCGTCGCGGCCGCCGTCCTCGTCACCCGTGCCGCGCCGGTGCTCATCGACCTCGCCAGCGCCCGCCCGGTCGCGTGGGGCTCCATCGCCTGGCAGGTCGTGGCCACCGCCACCCTCGGCCTGGTCCTCGTGGCGGTCGTCGAGCGACTCGAGGCCGGCCTGCTCCGGAGGCGGTGGGCGTGAGGCGCCGCAGCCCGCGGCTGCAGGCGCGCATGCTCGCCTCGCTGGCCGTCCTCATGCTCCTCGCGGGCGTCCTCATCGGACGCCTGGGCCAGCTGCAGCTCACCGACCATCCCGCAGGCGATGACCGCGTGGCACTCCCGGGTGCCTCGCGCGTCGCGCTCCCCGCGCTGCGCGGGCGCATCCTCGATCGTGACGGGCGGCCCATCGTGGACAACGCGGTGCGCACCGATGTCACCATCGACCGCCGGTCCCTCGCCGACGCCCGCGACGGGGGGCGGGCGACGGTGCGCCGCCTCGCCGCGGCGCTGGACCTCCCCTTCGACCGGATGTGGGGGCGCACCACCCTGTGCGGTGCACCCGGCGCGGCCGACCCGCCGGACTGCTGGGCCGGCTCCGCGCTCGTCCCCGTGCCCGTCGCCGTCGGCGTCGAGCCGGCAGCCGCGGCCACCCTCACCGAACGCCCCGAGCTCTACCCCGGCGTCGCCGTGACCAGCCAGCCGGTGCGCGACTACCCGCGGGCGAAGGGGGGTGGCGCCCCCCAGACGACTGGCTACCTCACCCGCCCCGATGCCGAGACCATCGAGGCCTCCGACGGGGCGATCACCGACGCTGATCTCGTCGGTGCCGCCGGACTGGAACGGCAGTACGACGAGCTGCTGCGCGGCACCCCCGGTCACAGCGAGGTGCGTGTCGACGCTCGCGGAGTCGCCGTCGAGGAGACGAGTCGCACCGAGCCGGTCGCCGGGTCGGACCTCGTCACGACCCTCGACCTTCCGGTGCAGCGGGCGACCGAGGCGGCGCTCGCCGATGGTGTGCGGCAGGCCCGCGATCGTGGGCACCGCGCTGACAGTGCAGCGGCCGTCGTCCTCGACCTGCGCGACGGGGGGATCCTCGCCTCCGCGAGCGTGCCCACCTATGACCCGTCCGTCTGGTCCGCAGGCGTCACGCAGCAGAAGTACGAGCAGCTGACGAAGGGGGACCGCAGCCCCCTCATCGATCGCGTGACCGGGGTGGCCCAGCCGCCCGCATCGACCTTCAAGGCGGTCTCCTTGCCGGGTGCCGTCGCCGCGGGGACCGACCTTGGCGACGAGGTCAACTGCACCTCGTCGCACCGGATCGGGGACCGGACCTTCAACAACTACGAGTCTCGCGCGTTCGGGATGATCACCTGGCGCGAGGCGATCAAGGTCTCCTGCGACACCGTCTTCTACCGGGTCGCCGAGCAGGTCTGGCGTGACCAGGGTGGTCTGTCGGCCGACGACACGGGGGACCCACTCATCGACACGGCCCGCGAGCTGGGCCTGGGCGCCGCGACCGGTGTCGACCTCCCGGCGGAGTCCGCCGGACGCATCCCCGACCGCGCGTGGAAGCGCGACTGGTGGCGCAGCACCAAGGACGCGTCGTGCAGGGACGCCCGCCGCGGCCACCCCGAGATCAAGGACCGCACCCGACGCACGTACCTCACCGCACTGGCGAAGGAGAACTGTGCGAGCGGCTACCAGTTCCGCCCCGGTGACGAGGCCAACCTCTCGATCGGGCAGGGAGATGTCACCGCGACACTGCTGCAGATGGCACGCGTCTTCGGCACGATCGCCCAGGAGGGCACGCAGCCCGACCCGCACCTGGGTCGGGCGAGCATCGCGCCTGACGGTGCCCGCACCTCCCTCGACGTCCCCACCGCGCAGCAGGTCGACCTGCCCGGCCGCTCCGGGGACCTCCTGCGCCGGGCGCTGAAGGACGTCGTGGCCGAGCGGGGCGGGACCGCCCACTCGGCCTTCGCCGGTTTCCCCCTCAAGGAGTGGCCGGTGGCGGGCAAGACCGGCACGGCGGAGGTCTACGGCAAGCAGGACACCGCGTGGTTCGTCTCCTATGCACCGACCACGAAGCCGCGCTATGTCGTGGCCGTCGTCGTCTCGCAGGGTGGCACCGGCGGTGCCACCGCGGCGCCGATCGCGCGCACGATCCACGAGCAGCTCGCCGGCGTCACGCGCTGATCAGCAGCAGCGGGTGCCCGGGTTGCGCTCCTGCTCCTCGTAGTGCGATCGCCAGAACTGCGCCCGGGTCGGCACCGGCTCCCGCGGGTGGACACGACGCAGGTGCTCGACGTACCGCTCGTACCGGTCGGCGCCGGTCACCCCGCTGACGAAGCGCCCGACCCGCCGCACCATGGCGAAGGGGGACCCCGTCACCCGTGCCCCCTGGTGGCGGCCGGTGAGGGATCGAGCCCCGCGTCCTTCCACTCCTGGAGCACGGCCTTCTCCTGCGCTGTCGCAACCGGTCCGGTGGGAGCGAAGATCCGGGAGGGAACTCCTTCGTCCTCGCTCGTCGGCAGGCCTCCGGCGCGGGCGGCCCGGACCATCACGACGACCGACGCGGCGACGACGATGATGACCAGCACGGCGAAGATGATCGACAAGGTGCCCTGCACGCCGGAGTTGAAGATGATCTTGTCCATGTCACCCGGCGACGAGGCCCCGGTGAGCAGCTCTCCCTTCTCCCGCGCCTCGACGAAGCGCGAGCGCTGCGCGAAGAAGCCGATCTTGGGGTCGCTGCTGAAGATCTTCAGCCACGAGGCCCACAAGGTGATCAGCAGGTCCCACACGAGCGCGATGCCGGGGATCCACGCCCAGCGCAGGTTGCCCTGCTTGACCACGACCGTGGTCACCACCGCGAGGGCGATCGCCGCGAGGAGCTGGTTGGCGATGCCGAAGAGCGGGAAGAGCGTGTAGATGCCGCCGAGCGGGTCGAGGATCCCCATGACGAGGATCGAGCCCCAGCCGGCGACGACCACGATGCTGCACAGCCAGGCACCCGGACGCCAGGACGGGTCCTTGAAGCGGCCCAGCCCGGGGACGTTGCCGAGTGCGTCGGAGAACATGAAGCGCGCGACGCGGGTGCCGGCGTCGACCGTGGTGAGGATGAACAGCGCCTCGAACATCACCGCGAAGTGGTACCAGAAGCTCTTGAGCGCGTCGCCCCCGAAGACGCTCATGACCTCGCTCATGCCGAAGGCGAGCGTCGGTGCGCCACCGGTGCGGGAGATGATCGTCTCCTCGCCCACGCTGTCGGCCGCCTGCTGGAGGGTGGCGGCATCCACCGGGGGGACGGCCCCACCCGAGGGTGTGAGCAGCGGGAGGCCGTTGACGTAGTTCGCTGCATCGGCGGGCGTCCCGCCGGTCAGCGCGCCGGGCGCGTTCATCGCGAAGTAGATGTGCTGATCGATGCTCACCGCGGCGACCATCGCCATCACGGCGACGAAGGACTCGGTGAGCATCGAGCCGTAGCCGATGAAGCGGGCCTGGCTCTCCTTCTCGATGAGCTTGGGGGTGGTGCCCGAGGAGATCAGGGCGTGGAAGCCGGACAGGGCCCCACAGGCGATGGTGATGAAGAGGAAGGGGAAGAGGGACCCGGCGAAGGCCGGCCCGGCACCGGTGGAGGCGAACTCCGTGACCGCCGGCATCTTCACCTCCGGGCGGGCGACGAGGATGCCGATGGCCAGCAGGCCGATGGTGCCGACCTTCATGTACGTCGACAGGTAGTCGCGGGGAGCCAGGAGCAGCCAGACGGGCAGGACCGAGGCCGCGAAGCCGTAGCCGATGAGCAGCCAGGCCAGGGTGATCGGCTCGAGGGTGAAGGCGCCCGCGAGCGTCGGGTGCCCGGAGACCCAGCCGCCGCCGATGATCGCGGCGATGAGCAGGACGACACCGATGAGCGAGATCTCGCCGATCGCGCCGGGGCGCAGGAAGCGCAGGTACAGGCCCATGAAGAGCGCGATCGGGATGGTCATCGCGATGGAGAAGACACCCCAGGGGGAGTTGGCCAGGGCGCCGATGACGACGATGCCCAGGACCGCGATGAGGATGAGCATGATCGCCAGCACGCCGACGATCGCGGCGATGCCGCCGACGCGACCCAGCTCGTCGCGCGCCATCTGGCCCAGGCTGCGCCCACCGCGACGGATGGACAGGTGCAGGACCATGTAGTCCTGCACGGCCCCGGCGAAGACCACGCCGAAGACGATCCACAGGGTGCCCGGCAGGTAGCCCATCTGGGCCGCGAGGACGGGCCCGACGAGCGGACCGGCGCCGGCGATCGCGGCGAAGTGGTGACCGAAGAGGACTCTCCGATCGGTCGGCATGAAGTCCTTGCCGTTCTCGAACTGCTCTGCGGGAGTGGCCCGCTCGTCCCTCGGCTTGATCACCTTGTACTCGATGAGCCGGGCGTAGAACCGGTACCCGATGATGTAGGTGCACACCGCGGCGAAGACGAACCACACGGCGTTGACGTGCTCGCCGCGAACCACCGCGATCATCACCCAGCCGACCGCCCCGAGCAGGCCGATGAGGGCGAAGACGAGCTTCTCCCTTCCGGTCACCAGGTGGGGGGCGCGGACGGCGACCGGTGGCCGGTCGGGGTCGGTGCGCAGCCGCTGCACGCCCTCCGGCGCGTCGACGACAGGGCCTGTGGGGGCCGGCTTGCTCATGGAACTCCTCAGCTCACGACGGTGTGATCCGGACTACGTGTCCGAACGTAATCGATCAGTGGCTAGGCTGTCGGACATGGCTGATTTCGACGTCGTTGTGCTCGGTGCTGGACCCGGTGGTTATGTGGCGGCGATCCGTGCTGCCCAGCTCGGCAAGAGCGTTGCCGTGGTGGAGAAGAAGTACTGGGGCGGTGTCTGTCTCAACGTCGGGTGCATCCCCAGCAAGGCGCTCATCAAGAATGCCGAGCTCGCGCACACGCTGACACACGACAAGAAGAAGTTCGGCATCGAGGGCGACGCCACGATGTCCTACGGCCCGACCCACGCCCGCTCCCGCCAGGTGAGCGACGGCATCGTCAAGGGCATCCACTTCCTGATGAAGAAGAACAAGATCACCGAGATCGACGGCTGGGGCACGATCACCTCCACGACCTCGATGGACGTCGCTCTCAACGACGGCGAGAAGAAGTCGGTCACCTTCGACAAGCTGATCATCGCCAGTGGCGCGACCACCCGCATGCTGCCGGGTGTCGAGGTCAGCGACAACGTCGTCACCTACGAGGAGCAGATCCTCGACGCCGACCTGCCCGGCTCGATGATCATCGCCGGCTCGGGTGCCATCGGTGTCGAGTTCGCCTATGTCATGAAGAACTTCGGCGTCGACGTCACGATCGTCGAGTTCCTCGACCGCATGGTCCCCACCGAGGACCCGGCCATCTCCAAGGAGCTGGCCAAGCACTACAAGAAGCTCGGCGTCAAGGTCATGCTCTCCACCAAGGTCGAGTCGGTGGAGGACACCGGCTCTGGCGTCAAGGTCACCGTCACCCCGGCGAAGGGGGGCGACGCCCAGGTCCTCGAGGCGGACAAGCTCCTCTCCGCGATCGGCTTCGCACCGCGGGTCGAGGGCTTCGGCCTGGAGTCGATCGGGGTCGAGCTCACCGAGCGCGGCGCCGTCGCGATCGACGAGTACTGCCGCACCAACGTCGAAAACGTCTATGCCGTCGGTGACTGCACTGCGAAGCTCATGCTCGCGCACGTCGCGGAGGCCCAGGGCGTCGTCGCCGCCGAGCACATGTCCGGCGCCGAGACGATGCCGGTCGAGTACGACTTCATCCCGCGCGCGACCTACTGCCACCCGCAGATCGCCTCCTTCGGTTACACCGAGGAGCAGGCGAAGGAGAAGGGGTACGACGTCAAGAAGGCGACCTTCCCCTTCACCGCCAACGGCAAGGCCATGGGCCTGGGCGACGCGGTCGGCTCGGTCACGGTCATCGCCGACGCGACGCACAACGAGATCCTCGGTGCGCACATGATCGGGCCCGACGTCACCGAGCTGTTGCCGGTCCTCACCCTCGCGCAGAAGTGGGACCTCACCGCGGACGAGGTCGCGCGCAATGTCTTCGCGCACCCGACGCTGTCCGAGGCGGTCAAGGAAGCCGTCGAGGGCATCGCCGGGCACATGATCAACTTCTGAACCCCCGGGCCCCTGATTAGGGGCCGAGGGGAGCGCGCTGCTAATCTTGCGGGGTTGCCGTTAGATCGGCCGCGGATCCACAGAGCCCCGGTGAACCAGCCCGGGCGCGCCGCGCAACAACCCAAGAAATGGAGCAGTGTCACCGCATGCCGCTGACCGCTGAAGTCAAGAAGCAGATCATGTCCGACTACGGGACCGTCGAGGGTGACACCGGTTCCCCCGAGGTGCAGGTCGCGATGCTCACGCAGCGCATCCTGGACCTCACCGAGCACTCCCGTGAGCACAAGCACGACCACCACAGCCGTCGTGGTCTGCTGCTCCTCGTGGGCAAGCGTCGCCGCCTCCTGCGTTACCTGGAGAGCACCGACATCGAGCGCTACCGTGCGCTGATCAAGCGCCTCGGCCTTCGCCGATAAGTACGTCGTGGAGAGCGGTTCCCAACTCTGGGGGCCGCTTCTTCGCGTATCCGGGGGTTGGTCAAACCGCCGGCAAACAGTAGGACAACTGAAGATCGTCACCACCGAAGACAACACCGGGGCACAACGACGATGCGCCCGGCACGTAGAGAGAAAAGGAGGACCCGATGGAGGGTCCTGAGATCACTTTCGCCGAAGCCACGATCGACAACGGTCAGTTCGGCACCCGCACCATCCGGTTCGAGACCGGCCGCCTCGCCCAGCAGGCGGGAGGCGCCATCGCCGCCTACCTCGACGGCGAGACCATGCTCCTGTCGACCACCACGGCCGGCAAGACCCCCAAGGACCACTTCGACTTCTTCCCCCTGACGGTGGACGTCGAGGAGCGGATGTACGCCGCCGGTCGCATCCCCGGAAGCTTCTTCCGCCGTGAAGGCCGTCCCGGTACGGACGCCATCCTCACCTGCCGCCTCATCGACCGCCCGCTGCGCCCGACCTTCAAGAAGGGTCTGCGCAACGAGGTCCAGGTCGTCATCTCCGTCCTGTCGGTCCACCCGGACCACCAGTACGACGTCCTCGCGATCAACGCTGCCTCGCTCTCGACGCAGATCTCCGGTCTGCCCTTCTCGGGTCCGATCGGCGCCGTGCGCGTCTCGCTCATCGACGGCCAGTGGGTCGCCTTCCCCAACTTCAGCGACATCGAGCGCTCGACCTTCGACATGGTCGTCGCCGGCCGGGTCGTCGACGGAGACGACGTCGCGATCATGATGGTCGAGGCGGAGTCCACCGAGTCCACCTGGGACCTCGTGAAGAACCAGGGCAAGACCGCCCCGACCGAAGAGGTCGTCGCCGAGGGTCTGGACGCCTCCAAGAAGTTCATCAAGCAGCTGTGCGACACGCAGGCTGACCTGGCTGCCAAGGCCGCCAAGCCGGTCGAGGACTTCCCGATCTTCCTCGACTACCAGGACGACGCCTACGCCGCAGTCGAGGCCGCCACCTCCGCCGACCTGTCGACCGCGCTCACCATCGCGGGCAAGCAGGAGCGCGAGAGCCGCCTGGACGAGATCAAGGCCGCGATGAAGGCCTCGCTCGCGGGCACCGAGGAGGCGCCCGGCGCGTTCTTCGGCCGCGACAAGGAGCTCTCTGCTGCCTTCCGCTCCGCGCAGAAGGCGCAGGTTCGCCAGCGCATCCTGCGTGACAAGGTCCGCATCGACGGCCGTGGCCTCGCCGACATCCGCGCCCTCGGCGCCGAGGTCGAGGTCCTGCCGCGCGTGCACGGCTCGGCGCTCTTCGAGCGCGGCGAGACCCAGATCATGGGTGTCACCACGCTCAACATGCTCAAGATGGAGCAGCAGATCGACTCGCTGAGCCCCGTCACCAAGAAGCGCTACATGCACAACTACAACTTCCCGCCCTACTCGACCGGTGAGACCGGCCGTGTCGGTAGCCCGAAGCGCCGCGAGATCGGTCACGGAGCGCTTGCCGAGCGCGCGCTCCTGCCGGTGCTGCCCTCCCGCGAGGAGTTCCCGTACGCGATCCGTCAGGTCTCCGAGGCCCTCGGGTCCAACGGCTCGACCTCGATGGGCTCCGTCTGCGCGTCCACGATGTCGCTGCTCAACGCCGGCGTGCCGCTGCGTGCCGCTGTTGCCGGCATCGCCATGGGTCTGGTCTCCGACCAGGTCGACGGTGAGACCCGCTACGCCGCGATGACCGACATCCTCGGCGCCGAGGACGCGTTCGGCGACATGGACTTCAAGGTCGCCGGTACCCGCGAGTTCGTCACCGCCATCCAGCTCGACACCAAGCTCGACGGCATCCCCGCCTCGGTGCTCGGTGGCGCGCTGACCCAGGCCCGCGACGCTCGTCTGCACATCCTCGACGTCATGAACGAGGCCATCGATGCTCCCGACGAGATGGCGCCCACCGCGCCGCGGATCATCACGGTCAACGTCCCCGTCGACAAGATCGGTGAGGTCATCGGCCCGAAGGGCAAGATGATCAAGCAGATCCAGGAGGACACCGGCGCCGACATCAGCATCGAGGACGACGGCACCGTCTTCATCGGTGCGGTCGACGGCCCCTCCGCAGAGGCTGCGCGCAACGCGGTCAACGCCATCGCCAACCCGCAGATGCCCGAGATCGGTGAGCGTTTCCTCGGCACCGTCGTCAAGACGACCACCTTCGGTGCGTTCGTCTCCCTGACGCCGGGCAAGGACGGCCTGCTGCACATCTCCGAGGTGCGCAAGCTCGTCGGTGGCAAGCGGATCGACGCTGTCGAGGACATCCTCGGCGTCGGCCAGACCGTCCAGGTCGAGCTGAAGGAGATCGACCCGCGCGGCAAGCTGAGCCTGGCCGCCGTCCTCAGCCCCGAGCAGGAGGCCGAGATGGCCTCCGGTGCGAAGGGTGACGACGAGGGTGGTCGTGGCGGTCGCCGTGAGGGCGGTCGCGATGGTGGTCGTGACAGCGGCGGTCGTGAGGGTGGTGGCCGCGAGGGCGGTCGCCGTCGTCGTCGCCGCGATGACGACTCCTCGTCCAGCGACTCCTCGTCCGACGAGAGCGGCTCCTCCGAGTCCGACTCCCAGGACGACTGACCCCTCAGGGTCCTTCGACGGGGCCGGCTCTCCTTCACGGGAGGGCCGGCCCCTTCGTCATCCCCTGTGGATGCTCGGCGGGCGAGGTCGCCAGATCCTGCTTACGGTGGTCCGGCACCGTTGGGACGGTGCGGTGCACATGCCACGCCACACACACAGGGGGACATCTTCATGAAGGCCGCGCGCATCCTCGTCGGGACCATCGCCGTCGTACTCGTCGTCGTCGGGGTCGCGGTCGCGATCCTGCTGGGACCGGACGACACGTGGGGTGGTGAGCCGACGGCCCTGCCCGACGACGCGGCCCCGATCGTCGCGACGGCGCCCAGGCTGCTCAACGTCGCAGGACTCGATCTCGTGGTCAACGCCACGGCGGTGGAGGGGGAGGCCTTCGTCGGGGCGAGTCACCCCGTGCACGTGCAGGACTACCTGGGTGGGGTCACGCGCACCGAGATCACCGGGCTGTCGGCCGACGGCATCGGCGGCTCGCAGCAGCTGGCCGGGGAGCGGGACTACCCGGCAGTCCCTCCGTCGAGGCTCGACGTGTGGGACCAGCAGGCCCAG
Source organism: Janibacter sp. Soil728 (assembly GCF_001428305.1). Classification (GTDB taxonomy): domain Bacteria; phylum Actinomycetota; class Actinomycetes; order Actinomycetales; family Dermatophilaceae; genus Janibacter. The sequence continues at coordinate 574,149 of NZ_LMRZ01000004.1, forward strand.
GGTCGTGAGGCGGCGATCGAGGTGCGGCTCACGCCGGACGCCGCCGTCCAGATCGCGGCGCTGCCGGCCACGGCGAAGGGAGCGACCCCCCAGGTCGGTGTCGGGTACAAGCTCCCCGGGGCCTTCGTCGCCGGTGTGGTGACGGCGCTCGTCGGTCTGCTGCTGCTGGTGGCAACGATGCTCGGGGGCCGTCGGGCCCGGCGCGCGGCCGTCGACCGAGCCGAGTCGGTATCGGTCGAGCAGCCGGCCACCCCAGCGGGCCTCTTCCGCAGCGCCACCCGACTCGCCCTCGTCGGCACGGTGATGGTGCTCGTCGCAGGGTGCGCGGTCCCGCAGGAGGTCGACCACGGAGACTCCCCGGGGGTGGTGCCCCTCGATCAGACCGATGTCCAGACGATGCTCGACGACTACGACGTGCGCAACAACGCCGCGATCAAGAAGTCGCGCACCGGTGACGGCAGCCTGTGGAAGAGCGCCGACACGGGTCCGATGCTCGCCCAGGACGAGCTGTCGGCGCGCTTCAACGCCTACGACAAGCCCAAGGGCGCGGCCACGTCCTTCACCCATGAGGGCGGAGAGGTCTACGCGTCCGTCCAGCGGGCCTACCCGCTGTGGACCGCGGTCGAGATAAAGCCCGCCAAGCCTGCCAAGAACGGCGTGGAGCTGCTCTACGTCTACGAGAAGGCGCACGCGGCCGGTGGGTGGAAGGCCAGCTCCTCCATCCCCTTCCCCGATGGTCTGCCGACGGCACTGGACGCCCAGGAGGCCACCCCGTCGTCGCAGGACCTGGATCGTGCCGAGGAGGTGGACACCATGCTCGAGACGTGGGCGGAGAAGGGCGCGGTCGACGGGCTGGTCGTCGACGACGGCATGGTGGACGCGCGCGCCGAGCTGCACAAGAAGACGAAGGGCGTCGAGCGCATCGCCGACTCGGCCGAGTCGTGGGGTGGTACGCGCGGCAGCAACGACGCGCGTACCGCCACCCGGGCGGTCCGGGTGAAGGAGGGGCTCCTCGTGCTGAGCGAGATCCGCTGGACCAACAGCCAGTACCTCAAGGCCGACTGGACGTGGAACCCGTCGAAGCGGGAGCAGGCGGTCTACGGCAACCGGGCCAACGGCAATGTCTCGCACCGGCGCTGCTCGCTCGTCGCAGCGACCCTCGTGCCGGACACCGGGGATGCGCGGGTCCTCGGCTCGAGCACGGACTGGGTCCTCTAGCTCCCGCCGACCCCGGCCTGCGTGACGACATGGGCAACCCCCCGGTGCCGAGTGGCGCCGGGGGCTTGCCCACGAGGTGGTGGCTGGGTCAGTCCCACACCCGGGTGTCGAGGATCGGACCCTCGGCGGGCGTGAGCTGGTGGACCGCCACGACCTCTGCGCTGAAGCGCAGCCCCTCACGGATCCGCTGGGTGACCTGCTGCACCTGGTCCTCGTGATCGGCGCCGGGAGCCAGGACGACCTCGCAGCGCAGGGTGTCCAGATGGTCGGTGCGACCGATGACGAAGCGGTGGTCGACGACCGACGGGAGTCGGGACATGACCGACGCGGTCTGCGCCGGGTGGAGGAACATCCCCTTCACCTTCACCGCTGAACCCGTGCGGCCGAGTACTCCGCGCAGACGCAGGGAACCATCGGGCCCCAGCATCCACCCCGACAGGTCGCCGGTCCCGAAGCGGACCAAGGGGTAGTCGGGGCGCAGCACGGTGACGACGACCTCCCCTTCGCTCTCGTCCTCGACGGGTGCACCGGTGCCGATGTCGCACACCTGCACCAGCACCCCGTCGGCCAGGACCAGCCCGGCGCCATCTCCCACCTCGTAGGCGAGCAGACCGGTTTCTCCCGTGCCGTAGGCCATGCACACGGAGTCGACGCGAGCCGTGAGGGCCTCCCGCAGCGAGTCCGGGAGAGGTTCTGCCGTCACCATGGCGCGGTGGAGACGCCACGCCTGCGCCGGCAGCCCGAGCTCGTCGAAGCGATCGATGAGCGCCTTGAGATAGCTGGGTAGACCGCTGTACGTGCTCACTGCGAGGTCCGCGATCGCCCGAGCCTGCAGGTCCTGGTTGCCGATGCCTCCCGGGAGCACTGCTGCGCCGCTGGCGCGCAGCCCCTCCTCCATCATCGCGCCCGCGGGGGAGAGGTGGTACCCGAAGCAGTTGATGGCCGTGTCCCCTGGTCCGACACCGAGATGGCCGAAGACCTGCCCCCAGCGCCAGTAGTCCGGGGACTCCAGCTGGGGTTCGTACAGCGGGCCGGGGGACTGGAAGACCCGCTGGACCGCAGCACCGGGAGCGAGCAGACCGCCGAAGGGGGGAGCACTCGCCTGCTCGGCGACGAGGTCGTCCTTGGACAGCACGGGCAATGCGCTCAGGTCGGCCACCGAGCGGAGCGAGCCGGGGTCGATCCCGGCTCGCTCCAGCCGTGCGGCCAGGCCGGGGACCGTGGCGGCCCGGGTGATCAGGTCGTTGACGGCCTGATCCATCGCGTGGTGGGCGAGGTGCTCACCGAGCGCAACGTGGATGGACATGACAGCTCCTCGTGGAGGTCCGGTGTGGGTGGGAAGACTCAGAGCCAGCGCTTGCGGCGCTTGTAGTGCTTGACGTCCCGATAGCTCTTGCGGCTGCCCTCTTCGCCGAGGCCGAGGTAGAACTCCTTGACGTCAGGGTTCTCGCTCAGCTCGGCTGCGGGTCCCTCGAGCACGATCCGGCCCTGCTCCATGATGAAGCCGTGGTCGGCGATCTCGAGGGCTCGTCGGGCGTTCTGCTCGATGACCAGCACGGTCAGCCCCTGCTCGACGTTGAGCCGCTTGATGTATCCGAAGATCTCCTGGACGAGCAGGGGGGCGAGTCCGAGGGAGGGTTCATCGAGCATGAGCAGCTTGGGTCGGGCCATGAGGGCACGACCGATGGCCAGCATCTGCTGCTCGCCACCCGAGAGGTATCCGGCGACCCGGGCCCGCATGTCGGCGAGCTTGGGGAAGAACTCGTAGACGAGCTCGAGGTCCTCCTTGCTGTCCTTGCGCGTGTAGGCGCCCGCCACCAGGTTGTCGGCGACGGTCAGGTGCGAGAAGACGTGACGACCCTCCATGCACAGGCTCATCCCACGTCGCACTCGCTCGGCAGCGTCCATCGAGGTGATGTCCTCGCCGGCGAAGGTCACCGAACCGTCGGTGACGGCACCGCGCTCGCTCGGCAGGAGGCCCGACACGGCCTTGAGAGTCGTGGACTTGCCCGCGCCGTTGGAGCCGAGGAGGGCCACGACCTGGCCCTCGGGCACGGACAGGGAGAGTCCGCGCAGCACCAGGATGACGTCGTCGTAGATGACCTCGACATTGTTCAGGGTGAGCAGGCCCCCCGCGGGGGCGTCCGAGGACGCCCCCGCGAGCTGCTGTGCGGCGACCTGGTTCACGGAGTCGCGCCTGCCTGGACCTCGACCATCTTGCCGCCCTTGGCCTGGTAGATGCCGGTGGCAGAGGAACCGCGGTGGCTCTCCGCGGTGAACTCGACGGTGCCGTCACCGACGACGCCCCCGGTGTCCTGACCGCCCATGGTCTCCAGGGCCTTGCGGATGTTGGCGCCCGTCAGGTCGTCACCGTCCTTGAGGGTCTTCTCGATTCCACCGGCCATGATGTCCATGGCGTACCAGCCCTGGACCCACGAGGTGCCGACCTTCTTCTCGTCGATGCCCTTGGCCTTGATGTAGTCGGTGATGACCTTGTGGCCTTCCTTGTCGGCTGACATGGGGGCGAAGGGCTGGATGAGCAGGTGGCCCTCGGCGACCTTGGCGCCGGCCGAGTCGATGAAGAGCTCGTTCGCGCACCAGTTGAGGCAGACGATCTTCATGTCCAGCTTCTGCGCCGCGATGTCCTTGGCGACCAGCGCGGCAGGGGAGGCGACGTTCTGGATGACGATGTACTTCGCGCCCTGCTTCTTGGCCTGGGCGAGGAGGCCCACGTAGTTCTGCTTGCCGCCCGGCATGGCGTAGGCCTCGTAGCCCAGGTCCAGCTTCTTCTCGCTGATCCACTTCTTGCCGTCCTCGACAGGGGCGGTGCCGAAGGGGCTGTCGTTGTGGAAGACGGCCACCTCGCCCTTGCCGCCGGCGTCCTCGGCGATCCAGTTGAGCGCCACGCGCATCTGGTCGGAGTAGGTGGGTGCCACGACGAAGTTGTACGGGGCCTCCTCCGGGTTCGTCAGGGGCTCGGCGAAGGAACCTGACATGAAGGGGAGCTCGTCATTGCCGACGCTGGCAGAGAGTGCCTCGGTGTCTCCCGTGCCCCAGCCCTGGATGGCCACGACCTCGTCGTTGAGGTACTGCTTGTAGAGGGACTCCGCCTTGGGGACCTCGTAGGCGTAGTCGTTGGACAATGCCTCGATCTGGCGTCCCTCGATGCCACCGTCGCTGTTGCGCCAGTCGATGTAGGCCTTCATGCCGTCGTTGTACGGGGCGCCCACGTCGCCGGTGGCGCCGGTGAGGTCGGCGATGATGCCGATCTTGATGGGCTGGTCCGATGCGGCGCCGTCAGAGCTGTTGCCGCCGCAGGCGGTCAGCAGCAAGCCGGAAGCAGCGGCCATGGCGGCCAGGGAGCGGGTTCGTGCAGACATCGTTGTCTCCTTCATGGGTGGGGCACAGATCGATGGGTGTGGCGGGGTGTTCAGTAGCGGAAGGGCCAGAATCTGATGTACTCCTTCATCCGTTGCCAGATGCGGTCGAGACCACGTGGCTCGATGATGAGGAAGAGGATGATGACCAGACCGAAGGTCGCGTTGCGAACCGCGGGCAGCTGGTCGGTGAGGAAGGGAAGGGACGAGCTCATCGCATTGGCGACCTGGCGGATGACCTCGGGCAGCAGCGTCATGAAGATCGCGCCGTAGACGGCCCCGGCGATGCTCCCCAGGCCACCGACGATGATCATCGCGAGGTAGAGGATGGACACGTCGAGGGTGAACTTCTCCCACGAGACGACTTCGCTGTAGTGCGCCGTGAGGGCCCCGGCGAGACCGACGAAACCGGACGAGATGGCGAACGCGGTGAGCTTCACCCGCGCCACGTTGACCCCGATCGCCTCGGCGGCGATGTCCTGGTCTCGCACCGCCATGAAGGAGCGGCCCAGCCCGGTGCGGAAGAGGTTGCGAGCCGAGATCACGGTCAGTGCGGCCAGGATGAGCAGGATCCAGTACCACTGCTGCTCGAAGACGGCGCGGGCGCCGACCTTGAAGCCGAAGACCTCGAATCGGTCGACGTTGACGTAGCCCTGGCCCTCGGTCAGCCACGACCACCGACGGATGACGAACTCGATGATCATCTGGCTGGCGAGTGTGGCGATCGCCAGGTAGAGACCCTTCAGCCGCAGTCCCGGGAGCCCGAAGAAGGTTCCGACGGCAGCGGACAGCAGGACGGCCCCGATGATGGCCAGTGGCGTCGGTAGTCCGATGCGGTCGGCGAAGATCGCCGAGCTGTAGGCGCCGACGGCCATGAACCCGCCCTGGCCGAGGGAGATCTGGCCCGTGTACCCGACCAGGATGTTCAGGCCCACGGCCCCGATGACGGCGATGAGGATCAGGTTGACCTGCGAGAGCCAGTAGTTGTCGAGCACGAAGGGCAGGACGAGCAGCAGGACCGTGAGCAGGCCGAGGCGGAAGTACTCGGAGCGCGTGGCCCGCAGGCGCAGCTCGGAGACATAGGTGCGGTGGTGGATACCCGTGGCGGTGGCTGCCATCGTCGGTCACACCCTCTCGATGCGGGTCTCGCCGAAGATCCCGTACGGACGTACGAGCAGGATCAGGACGAGAGCGATGTACGGGATGACGGTGGCCAGGCCCGGGTCCAGGTAGCCCCCGGTGAACTGCTGCAGGAGACCGATGACGAGCCCGCCGACGATGGTCCCGGGCACGGAGTCGAGGCCGCCGAGGATGACGACCGGGAAGACGAGCAGCCCGAAGGCGGCGATGTTCTGGTCGACCGCGGAGATGTCACCGACGAGCACGCCCGCGATCAGGGCGCTCACCGCAGCCAGGGCCCAGGCCAGGGCGAAGATCCTGCGGACCGAGATGCCCATCGTCATGGCCGCCTGCTGGTCGTCGGCGACGGCGCGCATGGCGATGCCGTGACGTGAGCGGCGGAAGAAGATGGTGAAGGCGGTCAGGACGAAGGCCGCGATGACGATGGCCAGCAGCCTGTTGATCGGGACCGTGGCCCCGAGCAGGTCGATGGATCCGGTGGGCAGGATCTTCGGCTGGCTCTTGGGCGACGTGCCGTAGAAGGCCTGGACCAGTGCGTTGAGCAGCGCGGACAACCCGATCGTCACCATGATGATGCTGATGGGGTTCTCACCCACCATCGGCCGCAGGATGAAGCGTTCGACGACGACCCCGATGAGGATCGCGACGAGGACCCCGACGAGCGCGGCGGCGATGAGCGGGAGCTGGAGCACGACGAAGGCGGTGTAGAAGGTGTACGCGCCGACGAGAAGGAACTCTCCCTGCGCGAAGTTGATGACGCCGGTCGCCTTGTAGATCAGGACGAAGCCGAGGGCAGCGAGGGCGAGGATGGATCCATCCGCCAACCCGTAGATCAGCTGGTTGAGGAAGGTGCTCATCGGCGACCACTCCAGACGGGTCGGCGGCCCCGACCGGGCGGGACCGTGTAGGTGGACAGGTCGAAGATGTTCAGCTCCAGCTCGCGATCGATGCTCGAGCCGTCCTGGTAGCTCACGCGGCTGCGCACCGAGACCCGCTCGTCACCGCGCCCCAGGGCGGCGATGATGTCGCCGTACCGGTCGGCGATGACCGAGCGGCGCACCTTGCGGGTGCGGGTGATCTCGTCGTCGTCGGGGTCCAGCTGCTTGTGCAGCAGGACGAAGCGCTCGACCCGGATCCCCTCCGGGAGGTCCTCGTTGGCCCGAGTTGCCTCCTCCGCGACGAGCTCTTGCACCTCGGGCTTGGCGGCCAGGTCCGTGAAGGTCGTGTAGCTCAGGCGCTCGTGCTCGGCCCAGGCGCCGACGGTGGCCGGGTCGATGATGATCAGCGCGGTCATGCCCTCGCGGGTGTCATCGCTGGGTGCGAAGACCACGGCCTCCTCGACGTACGGGGAGAACTTCAGCTTGTTCTCGATGAAGGCACTGGAGTAGCGGGTGCCGTCAGGGGCGGTCAGGACGTCCTTCGCCCGGTCGATGATGACGAGGTGCCCCGCGTCGTCGAGGTAGCCGGCGTCGCCGGTGCTGAGCCATCCCTCGGCGTCGACGACCTTGGCGGTCTCCTCCGGCTGACGGTGGTAGCCGCGGAAGACGGACGCCGAGCGGAGCAGGACCTCGCCCCCTTCGTCGATGCGCAGCTCGGTCCCGGGGATGGGGGTGCCGACGGTGTTGAAGGGGACGTCGTCGTCGCGGTGGAGCACCGCGATCCCGCAGATCTCGGTCTGGCCGTAGATCTGCTTGAGGTTGACGCCGATGGCGTGGAAGAAGCGGAAGACATCCGGCCCCAGTGGGGCGCCACCGGTGTAGCAGCGCTGGATCCGGGCAAGACCGAGCTGGTCCCGGACCGGCCGGGTCGCGACGGCGTCGGCCACCTTGTGGGTCAGCGCGAGGAGCGGTCCGGGCTTGCGCCCGCTGACCCGCATCTCGGCCACCTTGTCGCCGACGCCGTAGCCCCAGCCGAAGACGCGTCGCTTGAACCAGTCCGACTCGTCGATGCGCACCTGGACCTCGGAGAGCATCGACTCCCAGATCCGCGGCGGCGAGAACATCAGGTCCGGCCCGATCTCTCGCATGTCGCTGCGCTGGGTCGAGGCGTCCTCGGGGAAGGAGATCGTCAGGCCGTGCGAGAGACCGCAGGCGACCGCGAGCATCTGCTCCCCGATCCAGGCGAAGGGGAGGAAGGAGACGTAGCGGTCCTTGGTCGAGACCGGGTCGATGCTCGTCAGGTGCTCGGCCATGGCCAGCAGGTTGCGGTGGGAGAGCTCGGCCAGCTTGGGCTTGGAGGTCGTCCCGGAGGTGGTGCAGATGATCGCGATGTCGTCCGCGTGCCCCTCCTCGACCTGTGCGTCGAGCCAGTGCGGGAGCTCGATGGCCCGCTCCAGGCCCATGGCCTCGAGGTCGGTGAACTCCATGAGCACGGGGTCGGTGTACTGCTCGAGACCGTGCGGGTCGTAGTAGACGATCCGCTCGATGTGCAGGGGAGCAGCGTCGGGGGCGGCCTCGGCGAGCAGGCGCAACAGCTTGTCGACCTGCTCCTGGTCCTCGGCGACGACGACCCGAGCGCGCGAGGTGGCCAGGATGTGGTGCAGCTCCTCGCCGATCGAGGTGGGGTAGATGCCGACGACCGCCGCGCCGATGCTCTGCGCGGCCAGCTCGGCGATGAGCCATTCCGGACGGTTGTCGCCCAGGACGGCGATGACCTGCCCGCGGTCCACGCCGAGGCTCGCGAGGCCGTGAGCCGTCGCGTGGACCCGCTGGGCGTACTCGGACCAGGTGAGCGGCTGCCAGATCCCGTAGAGCTTCTCCTGCATGGCGACGCCGTCGGGGCGGGTCGTGGCCAGGCCGGCGAGCAGCCTCGGGAAGGTGTCCGTCGACAGGTCAGACATGGATGGCCCCTTCGTCCTCGGCGCCCAGGTATGCCTCGATGACGGCCGGCTCGGCCATCACCTCCGCAGGTGTCCCGTCAGCGATGAGGACACCGAAGTCCAGGACGCTCACTCGGTGCGAGATGTCCATGACGACATTCATGTCGTGCTCGATGAGCACGACGGAGACCTTGGCCAGCTCGTTGACGTCGAGGATGTAGCGGGCCATGTCCTCCTTCTCCTCGGCGTTCATGCCGGCCATCGGCTCGTCGAGCAGCAGGAGCGAGGGCTGCAGGCACAGGGCCCGGCCGAGCTCCACGCGCTTCTGCACGCCGTAGGCCAGGGAGCCGACCGGCTTGGTCCGTACCGCCTGCAGCTGCAGGAGGTCGATGACCTCTTCGACGAGCTGCCGGTGGGCGATCTCCTGTCGCCGGGCCGGGCCGAACCAGAGCATCGACTGCATGACGCTGTGGCGCATGTGGATGTGGCGTCCGAGCATGAGGTTGTCCAGCACGCTCATCGCGTGGAAGAGCTCGATGTTCTGGAAGGAGCGGGCGACTCCGAGGCGCGCGATGCGGTGCGGTGCCAGCGAGGTCAGCGCGTGCTCGTGCCGTGAACCGGCCTCGTCCGCGGTGTGCAGGCGGATGCGTCCCTCCTGCGGGTGGTAGAGCCCGCTGATGCAGTTCAGGAGAGAGGACTTGCCGGCGCCGTTTGGCCCGATGACGGCGTGGATGTCGCCCTCGGTCACGCGGAAGGACACCTCGCTCAGGGCGGTGACGCCCCCGAACCGCAGGGTTGCCTCCTCGATGTCGAGGAGTGCCTCGCCCGCAGGCAGATGACCGCCTCGCAAGGAGTGCTTGTAGGACCTGGTCAGCACTGACCCTCCTGGAACGTCGCTTCGACAGTGAAACTGGAACGTTCAGAGAATAGGTTTTCACTATGTGAAAGCGCAAGACCTTCTTCGGAAATCTTCTGCGGACTGTGGTTGACTGCAGCGCGCAACGAAACTTTGGGATCAGGTGGAGGAGGTCGTATGGCAGGCGGTCGAGCCAGCGAGGGCAGCGTCGGACGAGGCGGGCTCGGCACCGTGCGCAATGCGGTCGTCCTGCTGGACCTGCTCGGGGAGGGCCCGGCCCTGCAGCACCTCACCGACCTGGCCGAGCGCTCGCAGATGTCGATCCCGACGGTCCACCGACTCCTGCGCTCGCTCGTGCTGGCCGACCTCGTGGTCCAGGACCCTCAGTCGTCCCGATACGGCCTGGGCCCGGAGCTGACCCGGTTGTCCAACCACTACCTGTCGCGTCTGCCCCTGCTCGGGGCGCTCAGTCCCTACCTGTCCCAGCTGCGCGACCAGCTGGGTCACACGGTGCACGTCCAGATCCTCGTGCACGGTGAGGTCATCTACGTCGACCGTGTCGACGGGGCCGAGCGGGACCCGTACCGCGAGACCCACAGGGTGGGTTCTGCCCTCTCGTGCGCCGGAGGCCGCATCCTCGCCGCCCGGGCGAGCGATGACGAGTGGCGACAGGCGCTGGAGAGGGCGACCCCGGAGGACCGTGCCCTGGCGACCGACAGCGAGCGTGAGCGGTGGGCCTCTCTGGAGCACCTGGCCCTCGCGTCCGTGGACCCGACCCTCTCGGCCGAGGTGGCCGTGGGTCTCGTGGATGGTCAGGGCGCGACGGTGGCGGCGCTGGCTGCCTCCGTCCCCGACGCTGCTGATGCCGAGGCTGTCACCGAGGCAGCCGTCCATCTGGGCCGAGCGGCCCGTGCGGCGGGGAGGACGCTGGGACATGCCTGATCGTGAATCGCCCCTGAGCAGCACGCCGCCGGACCCCGCCTGGGCCGACATCGCCGGACTCATCGACTTCGACCACCCGTACTCCGCGCTGTGGACCCCGGGACCCCGCTCGGGGCGCTGGTTCCCCGATGCGACGGTCAACGTGTCGACCAACTGCGTCGACCGCCACCTCGTCGAGCACGCCGACCGGGTGGCGCTGCACTGGGAGGGCGAGCCCGGGGACCGGCGCTCGCTCACGTACGCGGATCTGCACCATCAGGTGATCGTGCTTGCGCGCGCCCTGCGCGGGATGGGCGTGGGGGTGGGGGACCGGGTGGGTCTTCACCTGGGCTGGTTGCCGGAGACCGTGGTCGCCATGCTGGCCTGCGCGCGCGTGGGAGCCATCCACGCAGTCCTGCCCGCTCCACTGCCGACAGAGCCCCTGGCCGACCGGTTGAGCGCGCTCGACCTCAAGGTGCTCTTCACCCAGGACGGCGCCTGGCGGCACGGGACCGTGCTGCCGACCAAGGCGCGTGCGGACGAGGCGCTGCTGGCCAGCGGGTCGGTCGAGCACACGATCGTCGTGCGTCGCACCGGTATGGACGTCGCCTGGTTCGAAGGGGACCGGTGGTACCACGACGTCGTCGGGCCGACCAGGCGTGTGCCCGCGGGCTCTCGCGCGGACGAGGACGATCTCGGCGGGCCCGTCTCCCTCCCGGCGGACCACCCGATCTCGATCGTCCCCCTGGCCACCAAGGGCGGGCAGCCGGTGTCCGTCCTCCACGGGGCCGCGACGATGCTGGCGGGAGCGCTTGCCGTGCACCGGCGGCTGCGGACCGGCGGCGTCTTCTGGTGCGCCGGGGACATCTCCTGGGCGGTCACCCAGTTCCACGGCATCTACGGTCCGCTCGCGTACGGGGACACCGCGGTCATGTACGAGGGCACGCTCGACCAGCCGGCTCCGACCCGGGCCTGGGAGATCATCGCGCGCTACGGCGTGGAGAGCATGGTGTCCACGCCCTCCGTCATGCGGACCGTGCGTGGTTGGGCGCGTGAGCTGCCCGAGGTCTCACGCATCCCCTCCCTGCAGCGGGTGACGACTGCCGGTGAGCCTGTCGAGGAGGACCTCGCCGAGTGGATGAAGCAGGCCTTCGGTGCCAAGGACCTGCAGGTGCTCGACGCCTGGGGCCAGCTCGAGCTCAGTGGGATCGTGCGCGTGATGGACACGTCCGACCCCGGGCCCGGCGGCGCTGGGGACGACACTGCTCTCCCGGACTGCGATCTCGACATCGTCGACGCTGCTGGCCAACCCACGACGCCGGGGCGTGCTGGTGAGGCCGTGCTGCGCCTCCCGTGGGCCGGCACGCTCGTCGACGTCGAGGGCGATCAGGCGGATGTCGCCCAGTCCCACTGGACACGTCATCCGGGCTGCTACGCGACCGGTGACCTCGCCTCGCGGGACGAGGGTGGTCACATCGTCTTCCTCGGCCGCACCGACGGTGTGGTCTCGATCTCCGGTCAGCTCGTCTCCCTGCGGGAGGTGCGTGAGGTCCTCGAGGACCACCCCTACGTCTCGGCTGCCGAGGTGACCTGGCGCAAGGACCCGGAGCTGGGCCGCGCCCTCGTCGCCGCTGTCGTGCTGGACGCCCAGGTGGGCCCGGACCCGGATCTGGACGAGGTGGCAGTGGGGTTGATGAACGCCGTGCGCGAGATCATGGGCGGTCTGGCCCGCCCACGTTCCCTGCTGGTCATCGACCGGTTCGGAGACGAGCTCGGTCGCCTGGAGAGGGCCCGGGCGATCGCCACCCTGGCCACACCCGACCGGGTCGGTGCGCCTCGCGAGGTCACGTGGTCGCAGGTGCTGGCAGCCGCGGGGCAGTGATCACGCCATGAGGCCCCCCGTCACCGTGTGGTGGCGGGGGGCCTTCGTGATGGGGGGAGCAGTGGCTCGTCAGGCGGCGTGGCGGGCGGCGCGGGGGGCTGCGTGGGGGGTCTGGTCGACCCAGCGCATCTCCATGCGGGTCCGGCCGTCGTCACCGCGCACGGCGACCCAGGTGCAGGTCAGCTTCGGTGCGGGTCGAGTGGTCTCGGCCTTCTTCAGTGTCGTCACGGTCATTGTGGACACCTCCTGTTCATGTCTTGTTCACCTACGACACTAGCACGAAGGTGAACAGAAGGTGAACGACAGGTCGGTGCCGTCGGTGGGCCGCTCCCTTCGTAGGCTGTGCCCATGACGACGAAGGTGGCGGTGATCGGCGCCGAGGGGCGCATGGGTGCGACAGCGTGCGAGGCGGTGGAGGACGCAGGAGACCTCGAGCTCGTCGCCCGCTTCGACGACGGCGACGACCTGGGCGACCTCGGGGGCGCGCAGGTCGTGGTGGACTTCACCGTTCTGGCCGCCAGCGAGCGCAATGTCCGCCACTGCGTGGAGCGCGGCGTCCACGTCGTCGTCGGGACCTCGGGTTGGACCGATGACAAGGCGAGCGAGCTGCGCGGCGAGGTCGAGGCGAAGGGGGGAGTGGGCGTGCTCATCGCCCCCAACTTCGCGATCGGCGCCGTGCTGATGATGCAGTTCGCCAAGCAGGCTGCCCGCTTCTACGAGTCCGTCGAGGTGGTCGAGCTGCACCACCCGCGCAAGGTGGATGCGCCCAGCGGCACCGCCACGCGCACGGCCGAGCTGATCGCGCAGGCTCGCGCCGACGCAGGCCTGGGCGACATCCCGGACGCCACCACCGATGACCCGGACGGTGCTCGCGGCGCGAGCGTCGACGGCATTCCGGTGCACGCGGTCCGCCTGCGGGGTCTGGTCGCCCACCAGGAGGTCCTCCTGGGCAACGAGGGCGAGATGCTGACGATCCGCCACGACTCCTTCGACCGGGTCTCCTTCATGCCGGGCGTCCTCACGGGCGTGCGTGAGGTCGGCAAGCACCCGGGCGTCACGGTGGGTCTGGAGCACGTCCTCGGCCTCTGAGGCCCTCGGACACCCGCTGGTCAGCTCGCTGGTCAGCCCCAGCCGAGCGCTCGCAGCGCCGCGGCGAGGGCCGCCGCGGCGATGACCACGATGACGAAGTTGGCTCGCAGCCACAGCAGGACGACGGCCAGGGCGACGGCTGCGAGCCGGGCGTCCAGCACGATGCCGTCGTCCCCGCCGACCGTCTGCGTGACGACCAGACCGGCGAGCAACGCGACCGGCAGCAGACCGATGATCCGCGAGCGGCGAGGCCCGTCGACGAGTGACTCGGGCACGAGGTGCCCGATGTACTTCGTCGCGAACCCCAGGATGCAGGCGGCGAGGACGGCCACCCACAGCACGGACGTGCTCACAGGAGGTCTCCTTCGGGCTGCTCGAGGTCGCGCGCGCGGCTCGGCGCGGAGGAGATCAGGCCGATGACGACCGCCGCCAGGGCTGCGAGGAGAACGGGGATGCCGGCGGGCGTCGGAGCGAAGGCAATGAGGGCGATGGCCGCGGCCAGCGCCGCGGTGACCTGACCGGTACGGTCGCGCAGACGCGGCCAGATGAGCGCGACGAAGGCGGCCGCGGCCGCTGCGTCCAGACCCCACACGCGCGGGTCGCCGATGGCATTGCCGACGACGGCACCGATGAGTGTCGAGAGGTTCCAGAAGGTGAAGACCCCCAGGCCGCCGGCCCAGAAACCCGTCCTCTGGACGGCGGGGTCCTCCTGTGCGAGGGCGACGGCGGTGGACTCGTCGATCGTCAGGTGGGCGGCGGCTGCCCTGCGCCAGCCGGTCAGCCGCAGGACCCGCGCGAGCTGGAGGCCGTAGAGACCGTTGCGGATGCCGAGCAGCGTCGAGGTGACGACAGCAGTGACGGGGTTGCCGCCGGCGCTGATGATGCCGATGAAGGCGAACTGCGAACCGCCGGTGAACAGCAGCAGCGACAGGGCCACGGTCTGCCACAGATCAAGACCGGCGGCGATCCCGAGGGCCCCGAAGCTGATGCCGTAGATGCCCGTCGCCAGACCGACGGAGAGCCCCTGACGACGTGCTGCCGTGTGCTCGAGGGCCAACGGGTCAGTCGGCACCGGTCTCCTCCACCAGGGTGGCGACGAGACGCACCTCCCGGGCGGTGTCCTCCTCAGGGGAGATGACCCGATCGCGGAAGGCACCGTCGGGGGTGAGCCCGGAGGCGGTGAGGAAGGCGCGCAGTGCCTCGTGCTCGACGAGGCACCAGATCGCCACGTGCTCGGCTCCGGCCTCGCGCAGGATGTCGACGGCGGCGTTGACCAGGCGCGAGCCGTGGCCCTGCTGGCGGTGCATCGGGTGGACGCCCAGCGCGGTGATCTCACCTGTCGTCTGACCGGCGTCCGGGTCCTGGCTCGGTCCGATGGCGACGAACCCGATGACCGCATCACCGGCGCAGGCGACGAGGAGGCGGTGGACTCCCTCGGGCGGGGTGCGAAGGGAGTCCCTCCAGCCCGCGGCGAAGGCCTGCGGGTCGAAGGCGGCATGCACCTGCGGAGGGACGATGCCGTCGTAGGCCTCCTGCCAGACGAGGGCCTGGGTCTGCCCGACGGCGGGTGCGTCGTTGACGGTGGCGCTGCGGACGCTGGCGTCGGCGGTGGTCATCAGCGCCCCACGAACTGCGGCGCGCGCCGCTCGGTGAAGGCGCGCTGGCCCTCGGCCAGGTCCTCGCTGGCCCAGGCGCGGGCGAACGCGGCGGAGTAGGCGGCGTCCGCCGCCGGGACCGCCCCCATGCCGAGCTTTGATCCGGACTGGGACAGCGGGGCCAGCGGCACCGCCCTGCGAGCGAGGTCGAGGGCGACGGCGAGATCGCCACGCTCCTGGGCGAAGCCGAGACGCCAGGCATCGTCATCGGTGAGCACGGCAGCCGTCAGGACCATGTGGCGAGCAGCGCCTTCACCCCAGAACCGGGCGACCCGGTCGAGCGTCCACTTGTCGACCATGAGTCCGAGCTTGGACACCGGGACCGCGAAGCGGGCGGGGACGTCGACGACGCGCAGGTCGCAGGCGACGGCGAGCTGCATGCCCAGGCCCATGCACGACCCGGAGATCGCGGCGATCGTCGTGATCGGGAGTGCGGCGAGGTGGTGCAGCACCTCGGCGAGGCGTTCGGTGAAGGAGACGTCCTCGAGCTCGGTGAGGTCTGCGCCGGCGCAGAAGTGTCCCTCGGCGCCGGTGAGCACGACTGCGCGAGAACCGGACTCGACGGCTGCGACGACGGCCGCGTGCAGTTCTTCCAAGGCCGTCAGGTCCAGCGCATTGCGGCGGTGGGTTCGGTCGATCGTCACGACGGTGACGGCATCGTTGGTCTCGCTGAGGATGGGCACCGAGCCAGCATACGGAGGGGCGAAGGGGGTGCTGCAGCCCTCCCTTCGGCCGGGTCGAGGGCCTAGGTTGAGGGCATGGACACTGCGTCGCCGACGAAGGTTGCACTGACGAGGGTGCCGGTCCCCGGCACCGGGGCCGAGGACGTGCTCGTCGGCCCGGACGGTCGGGTGTGGACGGGCACGGCGGACGGCGCGATCATCGTCGTCACCCCGGACGGTAGGCGCAGCGAGAGGGTCGTCGAGACCGGGGGCAGGCCGCTGGGGCTGGAGTGGCTGCCGGACGGTCGCCTCCTCGTGTGCGATGCCGTGCGCGGGTTGCTCGCCGTCGCCGTCGACGGGTCCGGTGGCATCGAGGAGCTCGTCACGCACGTGGACGGCGCAGCGATGCTCTTCACCAACAATGCGGCGGTGGCCGCCGACGGCACGGTCTGGTTCAGCGACTCATCGCGTCGGTGGGGGATCGACGACTGGAAGAGCGACCTCGTCCAGCACACCCGCAGCGGTCGGCTTCTGCGGCGGGACGTCGACGGCACCGTGACCACCGTCCTCGACGGGGTGGCCTTCGCCAACGGCGTGGCCCTCTCACGAGACGAGAGCATGGTGCTCGTGGCCGAGCTGTCCCTGCGCCGTATCCGCCGGGTGGGTCTGATCGGCGGTCGGCCGACGGCGGGCCATGTCGTCGGAGAGGTCGGGGGTGCCGTCGAGCCCCCGCAGGACCAGGTCCTCGTCCCGGAGCTGCCCGGCTATCCCGACAACATCTCGCGCGGGTCGGACGGGCTGATCTGGTCGGCCATCGCCTCGCCACCCGACCCGGTGCTCGGGCTGCTCCAACGTGGGCCGCAGCGGTTGCGCGATCTGGCGCTGCGGTTGCCGGAGGCGCTGAAGCCCAGCCCGCAGCGGACGGTGCGCGTGACCGCCCACGACGACGAGGGCAGGCTCGTCCATGACCTGTCTGCGGACGCCACGCAGTGGCACATGGCGACCGGGGTGCGCGAGCACGACGGGCGGGTCTGGCTGGGCAGCCTCGTCGAGCCCGCGATCGCGTATCTCGACGTGCCCCGCTGACCGTCGGGCTCAGGAGGCGAGGACGAGCGCGGTCATCGCCACCAGCCAGCTGACGAAGCTGCCGACGAGGAAGTACTCGGTGACCTTGTCGATGTCCGAAGGGCGTCGCCCGTCCTCGTCGGTCCTGGAGTGCGACCTCAGCTCGGGCCAGCGGATGAGCCCCTTGGCCGCGATCACGAGTCCGGCTGCGGTGAGCTCGCCGGCGAGACCGAGCCCCAGGATGAAGATGCGCTCGAGCGGACCGAGCAGGCGACCGCCGCGCAGCTCGCCGTCGGCGCCGCCGGTGACCGGGTTCGGGGGGAGCGCGCCGGTGGTGACGAGGACGAGCCGGACGACTCGGTTACCGGTGGCGAGCTGGACGAGCACGAGCCCGGCGATCAGCAGGGCACGATCTGGTTCGGGCTGCCAGGGCAGACGGCTCCACGAGAGCCACTGAGCGAGCCACCCGGTGACCGGGGGCGCCCAGCCCGACCCGACGAGCTGGACGAGCAGAGCCCCGGTGAAGACGGCCAGCGCCCGTCGGTGGCCGGTGCCGCGGTCGGCCTGCTCGGCGCAGATCAACCAGGCGACGAGGCCGATCACGGCCAAGGTCGTCAGCAGGACACCGCCCCAGGTCGCGAGGAGCCCGCAGGTGGCCGCCACGACGACGAGCACGAGCAGGCCGACGATCGGTACCCAGCGGATCTCGCGCACCGACGCGGAGGGTTGCGGGCGCAGGCTGCGCAGCAGATCGGCGACACCGATCGCGACGAGGAGGGCTGACAGGACGGTCACGGCAGGGCCTCCAGCTCGGCGTCGAGGGTGACGAGGTGGTCGAGGGCGTCGCGGTGGACGCGGCGGGAGACGGCCGTGGGGGAGATCTCCTCGGCCTGCGCCAGGTCCTTCTGGCTCGTACCGGCAAGCAGCCCTCGCAGCAGTCGTCGGGACCGGTCGTCGAGGTCGTCGACGAGCAGGTCCCGGTGCTGCAGCGCGACGTCGAGCACCAGACCGACGGGGGAGTCCTCGCGCCAGCGGGTGCGCACGACGCGGCCGTCCGCACGAGCGGAGGCTTCTGCCCCCTTCGCCATGGTGATGGCCTCTCGGGCCTGCCACCACCCGGGGCCGTCCTGGACGCTCCCGTCCGCGCTCAGCGAGGTGACCTCGCCGTAGGACAGGCCGTAGCGGGTCTCGACCTCGGGGAGGAGCCCCGTGCGCAGGAGCAGCGCTGCGTGCGTGGCCTGCCCCCGTCGCTCCCACGCGCCCTGGAACTCGTCACCCACCGTGATCCGGACCGGGTGCACCGGGTGCGTGATCTCGTTGACCCGGGCGATGACCTCCTCGAGGCGGGCGTGCAGCCGCCCGCGGTCGACCGCGCTGCGCGAGCCGACGACGTCGCCGATGAGGGTGGCCACCATGGTCATCTGAACACCCTAGCGCGATCCACCGACAGATGAACCTGTGGAGTCAACCCTTCGGTGAATCAACCAGTGACGTCACGTTCGTACGCGACGAAGTCGAAGCCATCGCGCGGGTCGCGCCGGACCTCGCGCCAGACCTGCGGGTCGAGCTGCGGGAAGAAGACCTCAGCATCGGGCGAGGCGGCGATCTCGGTCAGCTCCAGACGGGAGGCCAGGTCGATGGTCTGCCGATAGATCTCCCCGCCACCGACGACGAAGACCTCACCGGGACCGCCGACGACGAGGGCCTCGGCCAGGGAGTGCACGGCGATGGCGCCCGGAGCGCTCCAGCCGTGGTCGGAGGTGATGACGACCGTCGTCCGACCGGGCAGGGCCCGGCCGATCGAGTCCCAGGTGCGCCGCCCCATGAGCATCACGCCACCCATCGTGAGCGCCTTGAAGTGCTTGAGGTCCTCGGGGAGGTGCCACGGCATGCCGCCGTCGACCCCGATGGCGCGGTTGGCTCCCAGCGCGGCGACGAGGACGAGTCGCTGGTCGTGACCCATCTCGACGAAGGGGGTCAGCCCCCCGTCGCGCAGCCCCTCGAGCACGAGACGCTCGTGCGGCACGACCCGCTCGGGCAGCTGCGCCAGCGGCCACCAGCGCAGCTCGGCCGCCTTGTCGGGCTCGCGCAGGGTGGGCTCGCCGGACCACTGCGTGACGTGGAAGAAGAAGTCGGCGCGCTGCTCACGCGGGCCGGCGAGCGTGCTGCGCTGGACCGTGGTGAGCGGGGCCGCGGCGAGGACCCGGACCCCGAGCTCCTCCTCGACCTCACGGTGCAGGGCCTCGACGGGTGAGCCCGCGTCCTCGACGTGACCGGCGGCGCCGCAGGCCCACCAGCCGTCCATGAAGCCGGTGCCCTGCCGCAGCTGCAGCAGGACCTCGACGCCCTCGTCCTCGCTCGTCCGGGTCATCACGGCGTAGGACGCGGCGAGGAGCGGGACCCTGCCCCGCAGGCTCTCGGGAGTCGGTCGCGGCAGGCTCATACGGCGATCGGTGCCTTGATCGTGGGCGCGGCCTCGTACCCGACGAGGGTGAAGTCGTCGAGCTCGTAGGCGTCGATCGAGTCGCGCGGCGTGATCTCCATGCGCGGCAAGGGGCCGGGGGAGCGGGTCAGCTGCAGGTCGGCCTGCGCCAGGTGGTTGCTGTAGAGGTGCGCGTCACCGAGGGTGTGGACGAACTCACCCGGATCCATGTCGACCTGCTGGGCGACCATCATCGTCAGCAGGGCGTAGGAGGCGATGTTGAAGGGCACGCCGAGGAAGATGTCGGCGCTGCGCTGGTAGAGCTGGCAGGACAGCTTGGCCCGCTGACCGTCCCGCGCCGGCGTCACGTAGAACTGGAACATCGTGTGGCACGGGGGCAGGGCCATCTCGCCGACCTCCGCGACATTCCACGCGGAGACGATGTGACGGCGGCTGTCGGGGTTGGTGCGCAGGGCATCGATGACCTGGCTGATCTGGTCGATGGTCGACCCGTCGGGCGCCGGCCAGGAGCGCCACTGGTGGCCGTAGACCGGACCGAGGTCACCCTGCTCGTCGGCCCACTCGTCCCAGATGGAGATCCCGCGCTCCTGCAGCCACCGGACATTGGTGTCACCACGCAGGAACCACAGCAGCTCTCCGATGATCGATCGCAGGTGCAGCTTCTTGGTCGTCAGGGCCGGGAAGCCCTGCGACAGGTCGAAGCGCATCTGGTGACCGAAGACGCTGCGGGTCCCCGTACCGGTGCGGTCGGACTTGTCGACCCCGTGGTCGCGGACGTGCTCGAGGAGGTCGAGGTACTGGCGCATGGCGTCACGATAGACGCCCCCACCGACGGCTACGCTGACCAGCATGACGACTTCCCCCTTCGGCAGGGTGATCACCGCGATGGTCACCCCCATGAACCCTGACGGCTCGGTCGACACCCAGGGTGTGGCCGCTGTCGTCGAGCACCTCGTCGCGACCGGGCACGACGGCGTCGTCGTCAACGGCACGACCGGCGAGTCCCCGACGCTGAGCTCCGCCGAGAGCATCGCGATGGTCGAGGCCGTCAAGGCCGCGGCCGGCGACCGCCTCGCCGTCACGGCCGGAGTCGGGTCCAACAACACGGCGCACGCCATCCAGATGGCCGGCGAGGCAACTCGGGCCGGCGCCGACGGTCTGCTCGTCGTCTCCCCGTACTACAACAAGCCCACCCAGCCCGGCCTGCTCGCCCACACGCGCGCCATCGCCGACGCGGCCGAGCTGCCGATCATGCTCTACGACATCCCGGGGCGCACCGCGACCCCCTTCGCCGTGGAGACGCTCATCGCGCTGGCCGACCACGAGCGGATCCTCGCCGTCAAGGACGCGAAGGGGGACCTGTGGGCCGCCTCGCAGGTCATGGCAGCGACCGACCTGATCTGGTACTCCGGGGCTGACGAGGACAACCTCGCGCACCTCGCGCAGGGCGCCCACGGAGTCGTCTCCGTCGTCGGCCACGTGGCCGGACGTCAGTACGCCGACATGGTCGCCGCGGTCGACGCCGGCGACCTGGTGACCGCCCGTGCCATCCACCACCGCCTCATCCCGGTCGTCAACGCCCTGATGACGACCTCGCAGGGCGCGATCATGGCCAAGGCCGCGCTCGTCGAGCTCGGGGTCATCTCGCACCCGACCGTCCGGCTGCCCTACGTCGAGGGGCCGCAGGAGCACCTCGAGATCCTGCGGGCCGGTCTGACCGCCTCGCAGATCGGGGTCCCTGCATGAGTCACCCCCACCCCGATCTCGTGGTTCCCCCGCCGCTGGAGGCGGGCGCAGTGCGCGTCGTCGCGCTCGGTGGCCTGGGTGAGGTCGGGCGCAACATGACGGTCATCGAGCACGAGGGCCAGCTCCTCGTCGTCGACTGCGGTGTCCTCTTCCCCGAGGACCACCAGCCCGGCGTCGACCTGATCCTCCCGGACTTCGAGTACATCCTCGACCGCCTCGACGATGTCCAGGCGATCATCCTCACGCACGGTCACGAGGACCACATCGGCGCGGTGCCCTACCTGCTGCGGCACAAGCCCGACATCCCGCTCGTCGGGTCGATGCTCACGCTGGCGCTCATCGAGGCCAAGCTCAAGGAGCACCGCATCAAGCCCTTCACCCTCGGGGTCAAGGAGGGCGGGCGCGAGTCCTTCGGAGTCTTCGACTGCGAGTTCATCGCGGTCAACCACTCGATCCCCGACGCGCTGGCCGTCTTCGTGCGCACCGCGGGCGGCACCCTGCTGCACACGGGTGACTTCAAGATGGACCAGCTGCCGCTGGACAAGCGGCTGACGGACCTGCGCGCCTTCGCGCGGGTCGGTGAGGAAGGGGTCGACCTCTTCCTCACCGACTCGACCAATGCGGAGGTGCCCGGCTTCACGACCCCCGAGCGTGACATCGCGCCGGCGATCGACACGGTCTTCCGCAACGCGCAGCGCCGGATCATCGTCGCGTGCTTCTCCAGCCATGTGCACCGCGTCCAGCAGGTGCTCGACGCCGCGGAGCGCAACGGTCGCAAGGTGGCGATGGTCGGCCGATCGATGGTGCGCAACATGGGCATCGCCGCCGACCTGGGCTATCTCCACGTCCCCGACGGGGTGCTCGTCGACGTCAAGAAGCTCGACCAGCTCGCCGACCACGAGGTCGTGCTCATCTGCACCGGCAGCCAGGGCGAGCCGATGGCCGCCCTGTCCCGCATGGCCAACCGCGACCACCGCATCGACGTCGGTGACGGCGACACCGTGCTGCTCGCCTCCAGCCTCATCCCCGGCAACGAGAACGCCGTCTACCGCATCATCAACGGTCTGATGCGCCTGGGCGCCGACGTGGTCCACAAGGGCAACGCCAAGGTGCACGTCTCAGGCCACGCCAGCGCGGGCGAGCTGCTCTACTGCTACAACATCGTGAAGCCACGCAATGTCATGCCGGTCCACGGCGAATGGCGTCACCTCGTGGCCAACGCCGACCTGGCGATGCAGACGGGTGTCGACCCCGACCACGTCGTGCTCGCCGAGGACGGTGTCGTCGTCGACCTCATCGACGGGCGGGCCCGGATCGTCGGCTCCGTGCCGTGCGGTTACGTGTACGTCGACGGCTCGAGCGTCGGCGAGGCGACCGAGGACCTGCTCAAGGACCGCCGCATCCTGCGCGACGAGGGCTTCATCTCGGTGATCATCGTCGTCGACTCCTCGACCGGCAAGATCATCGCCGGACCCGAGATCACCGCCCGAGGCTTCGCCGAGGACGACGAGATCTTCACCCAGGTCAAGCCGAAGATCATCGCGGCCCTCGACGAGGCCGCCAGCAAGGGCACGACCGACACCCACCAGCTGCAGAGAGTCGTGCGCCGCGCGGTCGGCGGCTGGGTGGGCGGCAAGATCCGCCGTCGCCCGATGATCATCCCGGTGGTCATCGAGGCCTGAGGTCCGCCGTCCCGGGAGCCTCATTGTCCTGTCGAGGGCGAAGGGGGCCTGCCGGGTCCCCCTTCGCCCTCGCCCGAGGAGGCGGTCCGCTCAGAGGGCGCGCAGGGCGCTCAGGAGTCGGTCGATGTGCTGCGGCGTGGTGCCCAGGCCGGCGCTGATCCGCACCGCGCTGTCCTGCTCGTGCTCGGAGAGCAGGTCGTCGACGAGCAGGTGGGCGCAGAACTTGCCGTCCCGCACGCCGATGCCGTGGTCGTCACCGAGGATGCGCGCGACCTCACCGCTGTCGTACCCGTCGACGGTGATCGAGGCGACGGGTGCACCCTCGCCACCGCCGAAGAGTGTGTGCACGTGCACGCCCTCGATGTCGGCGAGGCCGACAAGGAGGCGGATGCGCAGCGCCTGCTCGTGATCGGCGATGGCCCGCTCGTGCTCGGCGATGAGGTCGCACGCGGTGGCCAGCGCCACGGCTCCGAGGACATTGGGGGAGCCGGCCTCGTGGCGGGCCGGTCCGCAGGCCCACTCCGTCGTGTCGACCCCGACGTGGGCGGACGCGCCGCCGCCGGCGAGGTACGGGTCGGCGGCGTCGAGCCAGTCGCTGCGCCCGACGAGGACCCCTGCTCCGAAGGGCGCGTAGATCTTGTGGCCGCTGAAGGCGATCCAGTCGATGCCGAGTGCGCTGATGTCGACCCGGCGGTGGGGCACGACCTGGGCGCCGTCGAGGGCGAAGCGGGCGCCGTGCTCGTGGGCCAGCGCCGCGATCCGCTCGATCGGCCAGTGCTCCCCCGTGACATTGGAGGCGCCGGTCGCGACGACGAGCCGGTGCTCGGCGGGGTGGTTGCGCAGGGCCTGGTCGAGCAGGTCGATCGCCTCGTCGTGGCTGTGCGGCACCGGCAGGCGCAGGGCATCGCCCCACGGCAGCAGCGCGGCGTGGTGCTCGGAGGCGAAGACGAAGACCTTGGTCCCCTCGGGCAGCGCCCGCGCCAGCAGGTTGAAGGAGTCGGTCGTGTTGCGGGTGAAGACGACCTGGTCGTCCTCGCGGGCCCCGACGAAGTCGGCCACGCTCTCACGGGCCTGCTCGTAGCGCGAGCTCGTGACGCGGGAGGCGAAGCCCGCACCGCGGTGCACGGAGGAGTAGGTCACTGCGGCGGCCGCGACCTCCTGCGCGACCGCGGCGAAGGCAGGGGTCGTGGCGCCGTGGTCGAGGTGGGCGTACTCGACGACCGAACCGTCCTCGTCGCGGTAGCTCAGGCCAGCGGACACGAGCTCGGGGAGGAGGGTGGTGGTGTGCACATCGAAAACAGTCATGACAGTGCTCCTGGGTCCTGTTGGACCCGAGCGTCACCACGGGTCCGCGCTTGCCGGGCAACTGGTCGTCGCCGGCCAGGTCGTCACCCGGAGCACCCCACCGCGGAAGGAGGGTTGCCGACCAGCTAGCCGGGGCTTGTCGCTGGTACTCGTGACCTTGGGTCAGGACGGTAGCGCACCGGGCGGGGGGTCTGTCGAGCGCTCACCGAGGTCGTCTCGCAACGTGGGACATCAGGTCAGGGCGAGGGCCAAGACCGCGCCGGCGACGAGGTAGGGACCGAAGGCCAGCTGGGTGGAACGGGTCGCCCGCCGCGCGAGCAGCAGTGCGAGAGCGACGATCCCGCCGAGGACGAAGCCCAACCAGATCCCTGCGACGAGATGCATCCAGCCCTGCCACGCGAGGGTCGGGGCGATCGAGACGAGCAGCTTGGCATCGCCCATCCCGATGGAGCGGCCGTACAGGACGAAGGCCAGCAGGACACTGCCTCCGCCGACGAGCACCGCCGCGATGGCGGCCCGGGCCAGTGCCCCCCAGTCGCCGGTCGCGATGGAGGCCCCGGTGAGCAGCAGCGCCACTGCCGGCACGAGCGGCACGGTGAGGGCATTGGGCAACCGGTGCACATCGGCGTCGACCGCCGCGAGGACCAGACCGACGAGGGCCAGGAGCAGTGGGGCCAGCAGGACGGGCCACGAGCGGTCCGCGAGGGAGCGCTCGAGGACCAACCCGACGAAGGGAGCGACCGCCGGGACCCACAGGTGGCGGGGGAGGGTCCCTCCTTCGTCAGCGCGCCGATAGCCGCCGGTGCGCAGCCACCACCAGCCGAGGAGGCCGCACGCGAGCGCCGCGAGCACGGCGAGCAGGGTCCGAGGGTCCACGACGCGACGCTACTAGGCCGTCGACGTCGGCCGCCCACGGATCTGCACAGGTTGGCCCTGTTGCGCGTGTGACGCGTGTGTCAGAGGTGGCTATCGCCTAACCTGCGGAACATGGCCACTCGTCCGTCGACCACCTCGCGCAGCACCAAGGGCGCCTCGTCGCGCCCCAAGGGCAGCACCCGCCCAGCGGGTCGCAAGGCTCCTGCCAAGACCGCTGCCAAGGGAAAGACCTCCGCCGCCCGTACGTCGTCGGCGTCCGGAGGGGGCCTGCCCCTGCCCATCGCCGCGGTGCACAGGACCTGGATGGGTGTCGCCCACGCGACCGGTTCGGGAGTGCGGCGCATCGGCCACAGCGCCAGCCAGATCGAGCCGGAGCACCGCCGCGACGGATGGGGGTTCCTCGCCCTCGCGCTGGCCCTCGTCGTGGCCGTGCGTGAGTGGTGGGGGTTGTCGGGCACCTTCGGCGACATCGTGCACGCAGTCTTCGCCGGCACCTTCGGTCGGGTGGCCTACGCCCTGCCCATCGTCCTGCTCCTCCTCGGCGTGCGTCTGCTCCGCTCGCAGGGGGACGCCTCGGCCGATGCCCGACTGGGTTTCGGCGCGATCATGGGCCTCTTTGCCGCCTCGGGTCTGACCCACATCGCCAAGGACATCCCGCAGCCTCCCGACGGCGCCGGTCCGATGCGCGACGCCGGTGGCATCTTCGGCTTCCTCGCCTCGGACCCGCTGTCCACCGCGGTCACGCCGTGGCCCGCCACGATCCTGCTCGTCCTGCTGGGGCTCTTCAGCCTCCTCCTCCTCACGGGGACCCCGTTGCACGAGGTCCCGCAGCGTCTGGCCTACATCCGGGCGGCCTTCACCGGCGAGGTCCCGGACCATGTCACCTCCGCCGAGGTCGACGCCCGCCACGACGCACCCGGGGCCGCGGTCACCCGCGCTCGCCGTCGTCGGGTCATCGACCCCGCGGACGAGGCGCTGTCGGGTGAGCGCGATGGCGACACCGCCTTCGACCAGGCAGCGGTCGTGCAGCCGGTCGGCAAGGGCCGCAAGCGCCGCTCCGCAGCCGTCGATGCTGCCACCGCCGCCACTGCTGCCGATGCCGGCACCGATGTCGACGAGAGCGCCGAGACCCCGCAGGCCGAGGCCGGCGGGCCCCGCCCGGGGGAGAAGCGTCCGACCAAGAACCCCGTTGTCGCCCCGATCAAGCCCGCGGACAAGACGGTCCTCGAGGCCCCGCCCACGACCCAGCTGCCGCAGCGGGTCGAGCAGCTGGCTCTCGCTGGGGATGTGACCTACACCCTCCCCGACAGCAGCCACCTCAAGCCGGGCGCCCCGCACAAGGAGCGCTCCGCGGCCAACGACAAGGTCGTCGAGGCCCTGACCAACACGCTGGACGAGTTCGGCATCGACGCCCACGTCACCGGCTTCCACCGCGGCCCGACGGTGACGCGCTATGTCGTCGAGCTCGGCCCCGGTGTCAAGGTCGAGCGGGTCACCGCGCTGTCCAAGAACATCGCCTACGCCGTCGCCTCGGCGGACGTGCGCATCCTCAGCCCGATCCCGGGCAAGTCCGCCATCGGCATCGAGATCCCCAATGCCGACAAGGAGATGGTCTGCCTCGGCGACGTCCTGCGATCGGACGTCTCGCGCAACAACGAGCACCCGATGGTCATGGGTGTCGGCAAGGACGTCGAGGGCGGCTATGTCATCGCCAACCTGGCCAAGATGCCGCATCTCCTCGTCGCCGGCGCCACCGGCTCGGGCAAGTCCTCCTTCGTCAACTCGATGATCACCTCGATCCTCATGCGGTCCACGCCGGACGAGGTGCGCATGGTGCTCGTCGACCCCAAGCGCGTGGAGCTGACGGCCTACGAGGGCATCCCGCACCTCATCACGCCGATCATCACCAATGCCAAGAAGGCCGCCGAGGCCCTGCAGTGGGTCGTGCGCGAGATGGACATGCGCTACGACGACCTCGCGAGCTCCGGCTACAAGCACGTCGACGACTACAACAAGGCCGTCCGGGCGGGCAAGGTGCAGCCGATCCCGGGCAGCGAGCGGGTCATCCAGCCGTACCCGTACCTGCTGGTCATCGTCGACGAGCTCGCCGACCTGATGATGGTCGCCCCCCGCGATGTCGAGGACTCGATCGTGCGCATCACGCAGCTGGCCCGTGCGGCCGGCATCCACCTGGTGCTGGCGACCCAGCGTCCCTCCGTGGACGTCGTCACCGGTCTGATCAAGGCCAATGTGCCCTCGCGGATGGCCTTCGCGACCTCCTCGCTCGCTGACTCCCGCGTCGTCCTCGACCAGCCCGGCGCCGAGAAGCTGCTGGGTCAGGGTGACGCGCTCTTCCTGCCGATGGGCAAGTCCAAGCCGATGCGTGTCCAGGGCGCCTGGGTCACCGAGTCGGAGATCGACGACGTGGTCGCCCACGTGACCGGCCAGCTCAAGCCGAGCTACCGCGAGGACGTGGCCCCGCCGGAGGCGCCCAAGAAGCACATCGACGAGGACATCGGCGACGACCTCGACGTGCTGCTGCAGGCCACCGAGCTCGTCGTCACGACGCAGTTCGGCTCGACGTCGATGCTCCAGCGCAAGCTGCGGGTCGGCTTCGCCAAGGCCGGACGGCTCATGGACCTGCTCGAGTCGCGCGGCGTCGTCGGGCCCTCCGAGGGGTCCAAGGCTCGCGATGTGCTCATCACGCCCGAGGACCTGCCGACCACCCTCGCCCTGATGAAGGGGGAGGACCCGCCGCCCCTCGAGGAGCCCACGGCGGCGCCCGAGGACGACGAGCCCATCGAGACGGTCGACGCCGCGCCGCAGGTGCCAGCGACCGACGACACCGATGTCATCGACGTGCGCACGGGGGCACCGGCGCAGCCGTACAACCGCTATCCCGAGGACCCGATCGGCACCGAGGTCGTGGAGGAGTGGACCGAGGACGACGACGAGGACGCCTGGTCGCTCACCGACCGGGGCTGAGGTTCGCCGAGTCCGCAGGCACGGTGTCGACGGGCCCCGCCTCGACGACACCGGCCTCCACCAGCTCGGCGTGCACGTCGTCGACGAAGGCGAGGACTTCGGCGCTGCCCTGCACCGGGCCGCCCGCCAGCAGGCCGTCGCCGCCCAGGAGCACCGCGCCGGGGGTGCCGACGCCGAAGATCTGCGCCAGCGTGCCCTGCGGGTCGTGCAGGATGCGCTCGGCCAGGTGCGGCACGGCACCCAGCGCGGCCTCCAACGGCAGTGAGACGACGGCACGCACCCTCACCGGGCCGAGCAGCTCGTCCCACGCGGGGATCCGCTCGATCGGCGTCGCGCACGGTCCGCAGCCCGGGGAGACGAAGACGAGCATCATCGCGCCGTCGCTGACGAGGGAGCGCAGCGGGAGTGACCGGCCCGACTCGTCCTCGAGCGCGGCGAAGGGGAGTGGCTGGCGGCTGTAGTCCAGCTCGTCGAGATCGCCGTCCGGGCCCCCGTCCGCGTCAGTGCCATCGGTGCGATCGGCGGCGGCGGACGAGGTGAGGGACCCTCCCTTCGTCCCGCCGAAGGTCACCACGACCACGGCGACCGTCAGCACCACGAGGGCCAGCCACAGCCAGGCTGTCGCGGGAGCGGCCGCGAGCCGCATGACCACGGAGTCCTGCGCGGTGGCCGACCACACCGTGAGCAGCGCGAGGACGACGAGCAGGATATTGCGCACGGCCGTGCGGCGGGTGACCTCACCCAGACCCAGGCGACCGAAGCAGCTGCAGGTGACCGGGTACCCGAAGCCCAGCGCCCGCACGATCACCACGAGATAGGCCACGAAGAGGGCCAGCGCCACCACCGCGACCACGACGGCGAAGGGTGCCGGGACCGCCAGCAGGGCGAGGGCCAGGCCGATCTCGGCCCACGGCAGGACGCTCGGGGCGGGGGTCTTGGTGAGCAGTCCGGGCAGGCGCAGCTGGCTGAAGGCGCTGCGCGTCTCCTCGGGGTGACGCACCTTGGCGGCACCACTGATGAGGAGGAGTGCCGCGATGAGGAGCGGCGGGAGGATGAGGGGGCTGGCATGCACGCAGCGAGTCTAGGGTTGCCCCATGACGAAGGCCTGGTACGAGCTAGACAGCCGCCCGACAGGAACCCGCTACTGGGCCGCAGTGATCCGCAAGCAGCCGTCGGCGATCCTGGTGAGCATCCAGCTCCTGGCGATCTTGCTGCTCCCGTGGGTGGAGTCGGAGTACTGGGGTCGGGCGGTCATCACCAGCCTGTCCCTCGTCGCCGTGACCTTCGGGATCTGGGTCGTGCGCTCCACCCCGGGACTGACCTGGTTGGCGCTGCTCATCGGGCTGCCCGCCTTCATCTTCGAGGTGTGGTCGGTGATCGACGAGAGCAATGTCGCGGTGGCCTTCCTCGCCTACTTCCTGCTGGCCATCTTCTACATGTACGTCGCCTACGGGCTCGTGGCCTACATGTTCGCCGACTCGTGGGTGACCAAGGACGAGATGTTCGCCGTCGGCGCGGCCTTCACCGTCCTCCTCTTCGCCTTCGCCTACCTCTACGGCGCGATCCAGACCCTGGCGCCCGGTTCCTTCGTCGGGTTCGCGCCCGGGGAGCATCGCAGCTTCCTGGAGCTGCTGTCCTTCTCCGCGGCCAACCTGGCCGGCGTCGGGCTGTCCGACATCGCGGCGGTCGAGCCGCAGGCGCGCGCCGCGGTGATCCTCGAGCAGCTCGGTGGGGCGCTCTACGTCGCCATGGTCATCTCCCGTCTCGTGGCCATGGCCGTGATGCGTTCGCGCAACTGACCGGGCTCGCCGGTGGCCGACGCAGGCCCGGCGGCCGCCTAGAGTGGGGGGCATGTCCGTCCCCTCCCGTAGCGTCGCCCTCGTCACCCTGGGCTGTACCCGTAACGACGTGGACTCCGAGGAGCTCGCCGGTCGGCTGTCCGCCGAGGGCTGGACCCTCGTCGATGATGCGGCGCAGGCCGATGTCGCCGTCGTCAACACCTGTGGATTCATCGAGCAGGCCAAGAAGGACTCGATCGACGCGATCCTCGAGGCCAATGATCTGCGCGAGCACGGCAAGACGCAGAAGGTCGTGGCCGTCGGCTGTCTCGCGGAGCGCTACGGCAAGGAGCTGGCCGACGAGCTGCCCGAGGCCGACGCCGTGCTCGGCTTCGACTCCTACGCCGACATGTCCACCCACCTGCGTGCCGTCCTCGACGGGCACGCGCCAGAGGCCCACACGCCGGGCGACCGTCGCAAGCTGCTGCCCATCTCCCCGGTCGACCGCGATGCCAGCGATGTCGCCCTTCCCGGTCACAACACCGGTGGTGACCTGCCCCGTGCCCGCCTCGACGACCGTCCGTGGGCCCCGCTCAAGATCGCCTCGGGCTGCGACCGCCGCTGCTCCTTCTGCGCCATCCCGACCTTCCGCGGTGCCTTCGTCTCTCGTCGCCCGAGCGATGTCGTGGCCGAAGGGAGGTGGCTCGCCACCCAGGGTGTGCGCGAGCTCTTCCTCGTCAGCGAGAACTCGACGTCCTACGGCAAGGACCTCGGGGACCTCGACCTGATGGAGGCTCTCCTGCCCGAGCTCGTGGCCATCGAGGGGATCGAGCGGGTACGGGTGTCCTACCTGCAGCCCGCCGAGATCCGCCCCGGCCTGCTGCGGGCCATGGCGAGCATCCCGGGCGTCGTCCCCTGGTACGACATCTCCTTCCAGCACGCGTCGGGGCCGCTGCTGCGCCGCATGCGTCGATTCGGCGACACAGAGTCATTCCTGGGCCTCATCGAGGGCATCCGGGAGCGCCAGCCGGAGGCCGGCATCCGCTCCAATGTCATCCTCGGCTTCCCCGGGGAGACCGAGGAGGACGTCGCCGAGCTCGAGCGCTTCCTCATCGCGGCTCGTCTCGACGTCGTCGGGGTCTTCGGCTACTCGGACGAGGACGGCACCGAGGGTGAGCGGCTCGATGACAAGGTCGACGCCGAGATCATCGCGGCGCGCGTGGAGCGCATCAGGGACCTCGTCGAGGAGCTGACCGCCCAGCGCGCCGAGGAGCGCGTCGGTGAGGTCCTGCAGGTCCTCGTCGAGGAGATCGACGAGGAGACCGGTGAGATGAGCGGCCGGGCCGCGCACCAGGGCCCCGACGTCGATGGCGTCACCCTGCTCACCGGTGACCTCGACGCCGTCGAGGTCGGTGCGGTCGTCACCGCGGAGGTGGTCGGCACCGAAGGCATCGACCTCCTCGCGAGGGTCCGTCCGTGAGCACCGAGGGCACGGGCAGCATGTCCCCCCCGGCCCCCGAGCCGAGTCCGTGGAACCTGCCCAATGCCCTCACCGTGGGGCGCATCCTCCTCGTCCCCGTCTTCGTGTGGCTCGTGCTGAGCGACGGCGGCGAGGACACCGGGACCCGGTGGTGGGCGTGGGGCGTCTTCGCGATCGCGATCATCACCGACCGCATCGACGGTGACCTCGCGCGGGCCAAGGGGTTGGTCACGACCTTCGGCAAGGTCGCCGACCCCATCGCCGACAAGACGCTCACCGGCGCCGGCTTCATCACGCTGTCGATGATCGGCGAGATCCCGTGGTGGATCACGATCGTCATCATCGCCCGTGAGCTCGGGATCACGGCCATGCGCTTCTGGGTCATCCGCCACGGAGTGATGCCCGCCAGCCGCGGCGGCAAGATCAAGACCTTCCTCCAGGCCTTCGCGATCGGCCTCTTCGTCATCCCGCTGAGCACGCTGCCGCTCGAGTGGCTCTGGCGCGGGCTGGCCTGGGTCATCCTGATCGCTGCCCTCGTGGTCACGATCGGCACGGCGGTCGACTACATCATGAAGGCGATGACCTTGCGCTCGACGAGTGACCGCGCCCGGCTGAAGCGGGAGCGCAAGGCCGCGCGTGAGCGCTGACGCCGCAGACCTGCTCGCCCTCCTCGCCGAGCGGGGGTGGACGCTCGGGACCGCGGAGTCCCTCACCGGTGGCCTGGTCGCCGCGACGATCGTCGCGGTGCCCGGCGCCTCGCGGGTCTTCTCCGGCTCGGTGGTCGCCTACGACCCCGCGGTCAAGATCTCGCTCCTCGGTGTCGACCATGACCTCGTCGACCGGGTCGGCACCGTCGACGAGCAGGTCGTCACCCAGATGGCGAAGGGAGCACAGCGTCGGCTCGGCGTGGACGTCGCCATCGCGACGACCGGCGTGGCCGGGCCCGGTCCCAGCGAGGGGCATCCCGCAGGAACCGTGTGGCTGGCCTGCGCAACTCCGGCAGGAATCGTGACTCGTCGGCTGACGTTGACCGGAGGACGCGCCACCGTGCGTGCGGATGCCGTCGCTGCGGCGCTCGGCCTCGGCCACGAGGCAGTCAGCGCCGCATCCTGACTCTTTGCGGGACTCCTCCTGACGGGTGACGGTGGAGCGTTGTACCGTGGTGCCAGACGACGAGGCAAGGAGGTGGACCTGATGGTGTTGCTACGCGAGGAGCTCGGAGACGTGCTGCGCGACGCGCGCCGTGGCCAGGGACGCACCCTGCGCGACATCTCCGCCAAGGCATCGGTCTCTCTGGGCTATCTGAGTGAGATCGAGCGCGGCGAAAAAGAGGCCAGCTCCGAGCTGCTCGCCTCGATCTGCACGGCCCTCGAGATGCCGCTGTCGATCGTCTTCACCGAGGTCGCCCACCGGGCCCGTCGGGTGGAGCGCGCCAGCGCCCCTGTCACCCTGCCCGTGGCCACCCGGGCCGAGGACGTCGTCTCCGCCGCCTGAGTTGTCGCGCGACCCTTCCCCACCTGACGTCACACCCACGTCCCGCCACCCCCGCATCCACAGCACCGCATCTCCTTGAGGTCGTGCGCAGGCATGGGGCATCTCCTCAAGGTCGTGCGCGTCGGCGTGCTCCGAGCGGGGCCTGAGGACGCCCGTCGTCGGTGGGGGCGAGTCCGCCCTGGCATCCCGGGCAGGAGAAGAAGACCCGGTCCGGCCCCTGTCGTCCCAGCGGCGCCACCCGCACGGTCTCCCCGCAGCGGCGGCAGGCGCGTCCGGAGCGTCCGTGCACCCATGAGCGGGCATCAGCGCGCAGGATGCCCGTCGAGGACTGGATCGCGTGCTCCCGCCCGCGCAGCATGAGCTCGTGGACCCGGGTGACGAGCGCTTCGACCTGATCGGGCGACAGGCCGGCGGCCTCGTGCCACGGATGCAACCGCTGGGCGAAGAGCACTTCGCTCGCCCAGAAGGTGCCGACCCCGGCCAGGACCCGCTGATCGAGGAGCGCCGCAGCGATCGATGTGCCAGCGCTCGAGTCGAGGATGCGCCGGGCCACGAGATCTGGGTCCCAGTCGGCGCCCAGGACGTCAGGCCCGAGATGCCCGACGAGTAGGTGCTCGTCTCCGCGGCGCACGAGGTCGAGCTCGCCCAGGCGCAACCCGAGAGTGGTCCACTCGTCGTTGCCGACCGCAGCCCGCAGGTCGGGTCGCCGCAGCGCGCGTGCGGCGGCATCGGACCCTGCCGCCTCGATCCGCCACGACCCCTCCATGCGCAGGTGCGTGTGCAGCGTCCACCCGGAGTCGAAGCGGTGGAGCAGGTGCTTGCCTCTCGGCACCACCTCGTCGACATTCGCACCCCGCAGGGGTGCCTCACCGACCTCGCCCCACCGGATGTCCGCGAGGATCGCGGACCGTCCGGCCAAGGCCGCATGCAGGCGCTGCGCGGTGCGCCAGACGGTGTCGCCCTCGGGCACGGGTCAGCCCCGTCCGCCGGGGCGCAGCCGCAGGCCTCGTGGTGTCATCGTGAAACCAGCGTCCGTCAGAGCCTGGGCGAGCGGGTCGGCAGACCCGAGTACGGGGGCCCCGTCGGCGCGTTGCACCGTCAGACGCCCGAGCGCGCCTCGGTGGACCGCATCGGCGAGACCACGCGTGGCCAGGGCCAAGGAGTCCTCGTCGCTCTCCCACGAGAGCAGCGTGCGTCCACCTCGCTCGACATAGAGGACGAGCTGCCCGTCGACGGCGATGACGAGCGCGCCGGCCTTGCGACCGGGCTGGTGCCCCGAGTCCCGCTCGGGCCAGCGCAGCGCGGCGCCCCAGGGGTTGGCCGGGTCGGTGGCTGCAAGCACCACTGCGCCCTCGGGCGCGCGGGAGGAGCGCACCTCGTCGACGGCGCCGGGCACGGCGAACTGCGAGGCGCCCAGGCCTTCGATGAAGTAACCGCGTCGCACCTGCCCGGCTTCTTCTGCGGCTCCGAGCACCCGGTGGACGGCAGCGAACCCGCCCTGGACCTCCTCGGCGACCACGGCCCCGCGCGTCACGACGCCGTGACGGTCGAGCAGACCCTCGGCCGTGGCGTGGAGGCGCAAGGTCGGATCGGTCTCGGCCGCAGGGAGCGCAGACCACCGACCGGCAACGCGCGGGGGCCCGCTGCGCTGCGGCAGGGTGGCACGGCCGAGCCGGGGGCGACCGCCGTAGCGACTGCGGGGTGCAGGTCGTCGCTGCGGCTTGTGCGCGGTGCGCCCGCCGGCGAGCAGCCCGCGCACGGGTGCGAGCGTGTCTCCGGTGACGAGGCCCCGGTGGGCCAGGGACCACAGGGTGTCGGCGAGGACGTCGTCATCGAGGGGGTCCTCGCCCTCGACCCGATCTCGGGCGAGGGCGTCGGACAGGTCGCGGAAGAAGTAGGCGCCCCCGCCCGAGAGGGCAGCGTGTACCCGTGACTCCGTCTCGCTGAGGTCCGTGGTGTCGGCAGCCGGCAGCGTCGTCTCGGCTCCGTCGGCGAGGTGCAGGCTGACCCACGCGTCGTCGCCCGGCAGGCTGCCGTGCCCGGCCCACAGCACCTGGCCGGTCGCCATGAGGTCATCCAGGAGCGGTCCGACGACGTCGTCGACACGCGCCGGCAGGACGAGTGACTCGAGCGCGCTGGCAGGGACCCGCACACCACTGAGCTGCTCGACGACCCGCAGCACGCCGTCGCGTCCGCGCATCCGGGTCCCGACCCCCTGCCAGGCCGGTAGGAAGCGGGCGTACTGTCGCGGCTCGACCGGCTCGACCTCGTGCCGGAGCGCGGCGAGGGAGCGTCGTCGCAGCACGCGCAGCACCTCGGCGTCGCAGAACTCACCGCCCCGCCCGCCGCACTCCACGGGGAGCAGGTCACCCTCGACGAGACGCCCTGTCTGCACGAGGCGGCGCAGGGCATCGGTCGCGACGGCACGACCGATGCCGTAGTGCGCGGCCAGGTCGGTGGCGGCGAAGGGGACGTGGGTGCGGGCATAGCGCGTGACGAGCTCGCCGAGCGGGTCACCCGTCGGCTGGAGCATCGAGTCGGCGAGCCCCTGCGGCAGGCTCACGCCGAGCGCGTCGCGCAGGCGGGCACCGTCCTCGATGCTCGCCCAGCGGTCCTCACCTGCGACTCGTACGGGGATGACCTGCCGGCTCGCCTCGAGGTCGGTGAGCGCGCTCCGGATGCCCTCGGTGTCGAGCCGGCTGCGTGCATCGAGCGCCGCCACCGACAGCGGACCGAGGACCCGCAGCAGGTCGAGCAGGTCCTCGCCGTCGCGGGCCGCGCGCTCCGGGGTCAGGCACTGCAGCTCGGCACCGGTGCGCTCCACGGCTGCAGGGTCGAGCAGGTCGGCGAGGGCCAGCTGCTCTCCTCGACCGAGCAGGTCGGCGAGCAGGCTCGGGTCGAGGGTCAGCGCTGCGGCTCGACGCTCGGCGAGCGGTGAGTCACCTTCGTAGAGGAACTGTGCGACGTAACCAAACATCAACGACGCGGCGAAGGGAGAGGGTCGCTGGCTCTCGACATCGACGAGTGTGACCCGACGTCCCGCGATGTGCGTCATGAGCTGGGTGAGGGCCGGGACGTCGAAGACGTCCTGCAGGCACTCGCGCACGGCCTCCAGCACGATCGGGAAGTCGGAGTGGCCGCTCGCCACCTGGAGGAGCGCGGCCGAGCGTTGGCGCTGCTGCCACAGCGGCTGGCGCCGATCGGGGCGCCGCCGCGGGAGCAGCAGGGCGCGCGCTGCGCACTCACGGAAGCGGGCGGCAAAGAGCGCCGACCCGCCGATCTCCTCGGTGACGGCACGCTCGACGTCGGCCGGGTCGAGGGTGATCAGGTCGAGGACCTCGGCGAAGCCGCTGGAGTCCACCTCGAGATCAGGCAGCCGCAGGACGATCCCGTCGTCGCCGTGCATCGCCTGCACGTCGATGCCGAAGTGCTCGCGCATGCGGCCGGCGATGGCCAGCGCCCACGGCGCATGGACCTGCGCGCCGAAGGGGGAGTGCAACGCGACCCGCCAGTCACCGATCTCGTCGCGGAAGCGTTCGACCACGATCGTGCGGTCATCGGGCAGGTGACCGGTGGCGGTGCGCTGCTCCTCGAGGTACGCGAGGAGGTTGTCGCGGGCCCATTCGTCCAAGCCGGCCTGCTCGAGGCGCGCGTTGGCCCCCTTCGCCGGCAGTGCGCCGACCTCACGGACGAAGGCGCCGACCGCGGCGCCCAGCTCAGCCGGTCGACCCAGCTGGTCGCCGTGCCAGAAGGGCAGCCTGCCGGGCTGCCCGGGCGCGGGCGTGACGAGGACCTGGTCGTGGGTGATGTCCTCGATGCGCCAGCTGCTCGTCCCCAGGGTGAAGACGTCACCGACGCGGGACTCGTAGACCATCTCCTCGTCGAGCTCGCCGACCCGTCGTCCGGGCCCGTCACCGGAGGCGAGGAAGACGCCGTAGAGCCCGCGGTCGGGGATGGTGCCACCGCTCGTCACCGCGAGTCGTTGGGCCCCGCGGCGGCCGACGATCGTGCCTGCGACCCGGTCCCACGTGATGCGTGGCCGCAGCTCCGCGAAGTCCTCTGACGGGTAGCGCCCCGCGAGCATGTCGAGGGTGGCGTGCAGGAGCGTCTGCGGGAGCGAGGCGAAGGGGGCCGCTCGCCGCACGAGCGCCTCCACCTCGTCGACCTGCCAGTCGTCGAGGGCGCACATCGCGACGACCTGCTGGGCGAGGACGTCGAGCGGGTTGGCCGGGACGTGCATGGCCTCGATCTCGCCGGCGCGCATGCGCTCGACGACGACGGCCGACTGCACGAGGTCGCCGCGGAACTTGGGCAGCACGACGCCGTGGCTCACGGCGCCGACCTGGTGCCCGGCGCGGCCGACACGCTGCAGGCCGGACGCGACCGAGGGCGGCGACTCGATCTGGATGACGAGGTCGATCGCGCCCATGTCGATGCCGAGCTCCAGGCTTGACGTCGCCACGACACAGGGCAGGCGCCCGGCCTTGAGGTCCTCCTCGATGAGCGCGCGCTGCTCCTTGCTCACGGATCCGTGGTGGGCCCGGGCAAGGACGGGTGGGGCCCCGGCGGCAGCCCCGGACTGGGCCATGACCTCGGCCGGCGGCCGGGTCGTGCCGGCGGGCTCGGTGGCCCACAGGTCCTCGGGCGGAGCGACACGCTCGGCGTGGATCTCGTTGAGCCGGCCGGTGAGCCGCTCGCCCAGGCGACGGGAGTTGACGAAGACGAGAGTCGACCGGTGCTGCTCGACGAGGTCGACGACCCGCTCCTCGACGTGCGGCCAGATGGAGGCGCGGCGCTCCTCACCCGCCGCGGCGCCCGAGAGGTCACCGGTGGGTTCGCCGAGGTCGGTGAGGTCGGCGACAGGGACGATCACGTCGAGCTGCCACTGCTTGGTGGAGGTGGGCTGGACGATCTCGACGGGCCGGCCGCCGGCGAGGAATCGTGCGACCTCGTCGACCGGGCGGACCGTGGCCGACAGCCCGATGCGTTGGGCGGGGGAGTCGAGCAAGGCATCAAGACGCTCGAGGGACAGCGCCAGGTGGGCGCCGCGCTTGGTGCCGGCGAGGGCGTGGATCTCGTCGATGATGATGGTGTCGACCCCGCGCAGGGCATCGCGCACCCCCGAGGTGAGCATGAGGAAGAGCGACTCCGGCGTGGTGATGAGCACATCGGTCGGGGTCTTGGCGAAGGCTCGGCGCTCGTTGGCCGGGGTGTCGCCCGAGCGCACGGAGACCGAGACCTGCGGCGCCGGTAGCCCCAGCCGGTCCGCGGCGTGGCCGATGCCGACGAGTGGGGCCCGCAGGTTGCGCTCGACGTCGACGGCCAGCGCCTTGAGCGGGGAGATGTAGAGGACGCGGCAGCGCGCCTTGGGGTCCTCGGGTCGAGGGGCCGAGGAGAGCCGGTCGAGGGCGGAGAGGAAGGCGGACAAGGTCTTGCCCGAGCCGGTCGGCGCGACGACCAGCGCATGACTGCCTGCGTTGATCGCACTCCATGCCCCCACCTGCGCGGGGGTGGGCGCGGCGAAGCTGTCGCGGAACCACGTCGCGGTCGCGGGGGAGAAGCTGTCGAGGACGTCTGTCATGGCATCCCCAGCCTGCCACCGACCCCCGACAACCACGCCCTGACACTGGCTGAGATGTGCGTCTGCTCCGCGGCGAGCCTCGAGGCCGAGGCTCCGGGTCAGCGTTTCAGGAGGTCCAGCACCTGGGCGATCTGGCTCGCGAGGGAGTCGACCCGGACATGCGCCCGTCCAGTGCCCCGACGTCCTCGGTGAGCTCGGTGAAGCGGTTGGTGTGGCGGCGTTGGGTGTTCTGGACGTCGGCGATCGTGGTCGCGATGGCCGGAGGGGGCATCGACGACGAGGGACTTCACATGGACTCCGGTTGCTGCTGGGTGATGCAGTGGATCCCCCCACCGCGGTCGAAGAGGGGACGGGCGTCGACACCGACGACCTCGCGGCCGGGGTAGACCTCCCGCAGCACCTCGAGCGCCCGCTCGTCGTGAGGGTCGTCGAAGACGCACGCGACGACGCCGCCGTTGCACACGAGGTGGTTGACATAGGACCAGTCGACCGGTCCCTGGTCGTCGGTCAGGGTCTGCGGCGCGGGGATGCGGGTCACCGTCAGCGGACGCCCGGCGGAGTCGACCGAGGCGAGCAGGACGGCCTCGATCTCCCGGCTGACCGCGTGGTCGGGGTGCGACTCGTCCTCCTGCCAGTGCAGCAGCACGTGGCCGGGCTCGGTGAAGGTCGCGACGATGTCGACGTGTCCGCGTGTCCCGAACTCGTCGTAGTCACGGGTGAGGCCACGCGGCAGCCAGATGAAGGTGTCGACACCCAGGAGCCGTCCCATCTCCGCCTCGATGTCCCCCTTCGTCGCCCCGGGGTTGCGCCCCGGGTCGAGCTGGACCGTCTCGGTGAGCAGGACGGTGCCCTCCCCGTCGACGTGCAGGCCGCCCCCTTCGCCCACGATGGACGACGGGATGTGGTGGGCGCCCGCCGCGTCGGCCACCTGCGAGGCGATCCGTGCGTCGAACCCCCAGGTGGCCCAGGCCTGCCCGCCCCAGCCGTTGAAGATCCAGTCGACCCCACCCAGCTCGCCGTCGGGGGCGAGGACGAAGGTCGGTCCGATGTCGCGCATCCACGCGTCGTCGAGGTCGGCGATGACGATGTCGATCGGGTGGCGCGTGTCGTTGCGGATGTACTCGCGGCACAGGTGGATGTCGTTGGGGGGCACGACGATCGTCACCGGCTCGAAGCGCGCGACGGCGCGCGCCACATCCGTCCAGGTGCGTCGCGCGATCTCGGCATCGGCGGGGGTCTCGCCGAGCGTGTAGCCGTTGCTCGGCCACGCCATCCACGTGCGCTCGTGGTCGGCCCACTCGGCGGGCATCCGCCACTGGGTCGTCAGGCCCATCGGGCGCCCTCCTAGGTCGTCGTGGCTGCAGTATGCCGTCCCTCGCCGGGTTGTGCGGCACCTACACTTCAGGGCGTGCGAGTCAGTCGGTTCTGGACCCTCATGGAGGACGAGTTCGGGGAGAGCTATGCCCAGACGCTCGCTCGCGGGCACGTGGTCCAGGCCCTCGGCAACCGCACCGTGACCGTCGCGCTGGACGAAGGGGAGCCCCCGCGCCTGGTGTGGGAGAGCCTCTGCGAGGACCTCGGCATCCCGGAGCACCGGCGCCTGGGCCTCGACCGGCCACCCGTGGAGGTCCCGGCCATGATCGCCGACGAGGGGCCGGGGTGAGCGACGTCCTGCTGAGCGCCCGCGGCCTGACCAAGACCTTCGGCGACTTCACCGCCGTCGACGGCATCGACGTGGAGGTGCGGCAGGGGGAGTCCTTCGGCTTCCTCGGGCCCAACGGCGCCGGCAAGTCCTCGACGATGAAGATGGTCGCCGCGACCTCCCCTCCGAGCGGTGGTGAGCTGCGCATCTTCGGACTGGACCCGGTGACCGACGGCGCCGCCGTGCGTGCCCGCCTGGGCAACTGCCCCCAGCAGGACAACCTCGACGAGGAGATCACCGTCGAGGAGAACCTGCAGGTCTACGGGCGCTACTTCGGCCTGCCGCGCAAGGTGATCCGCGAGCGCACCGACGAGCTGCTCGACTTCGCGCAGCTGACCGAGCGCCGCAAGGACAAGGTCGAGCCGCTGTCCGGCGGGATGAAGCGGCGCCTGACGATCGCCCGCTCGCTGATCAACAACCCCGAGATCCTGCTCCTCGACGAGCCGACGACCGGGCTGGACCCGCAGGCCCGGCACGTGCTGTGGGACCGCCTCTTCCGTCTCAAGCGGCAGGGCGTCACGCTCATCATCACCACGCACTACATGGACGAGGCCGAGCAGCTGTGCGACCGGCTCGTGGTCATGGACCACGGCCGGATCGTCGCGGAGGGATCGCCGCGCTCGCTCATCGAGTCGCACTCCACCCGTGAGGTGCTCGAGCTGAGGCTCCCGCTGGACGAGCACGTGGACCACTCGGACGTCGTCCACCTGGTCGAGGGCATCGGCAGCTATGTCGAGGCGCTGCCCGACCGCCTGCTCGTCTACACCGACCACGGCGACGGCGCGCTCGAGGCCGTCCACGGGCGCGGTCTGCAGCCGATCAGCTCGATCGTGCGTCGCTCGACCCTCGAGGACGTCTTCCTGCGCCTGACCGGGCGCACGCTGGTCGACTGATGACCGTCGTCTCCCGCCACGTCCACGGCGAGCGGACCCCCCTTCGTCCCGCGGAGCGCGTGCGGGCCGTCGCGGGCTACTTCCTCGTCGTCTACAGACGCACCTGGCAGGGCTCGCTCTTCAGCCGCTTCGTCTCCCCACTGCTCTTCCTCCTGGCCATGGGGCTCGGCCTGGGCTCGCTCGTCGACGGCGCCTCCGGGGGAGTGGACGGCGTGCCGTACCTGCTCTTCGTCGCCCCCGGGATGGTCGCGGTGCAGGCGATGTTGAGTGCGGTCAGCGAGTCGACCTACCCGGTGTACGGCCTCTTCACGTGGAACCGCATGTACCACTCGATGCTCGCGACGCCCCTGACCGTCAGCGACATCCTCCTCGGCCACCTCGGGGTCATCGCGGCGCAGGGTGGGCTCGCCGCTGCGGCCTTCGTGCTCGTCGCGGCCCTCTTCGGCAGCTTCACCTCCTGGTGGGTCCTGCTCGCGGTCCCGGTCGGGGTCCTCGTGACGCTCGCCTTCGCCGCACCGCTCTTCGGGTTCACGGCGCGGGCGAAGGGGGACTCCTCCTTCAACGTCGTCTACCGCCTCGTCATCACGCCCCTCATGCTCTTCTCCGGGGTCTTCTTCCCCGTCGACCGCCTGCCCCTCGTCCTGGAGGCGCTCGCCTGGGTGACGCCGTTGTGGCACGGCGTCGAGCTGGTGCGCTCCTTGGCCCACGGGAGCTTCGCTCCCTTCGACCTCGTGCACCTGGTGGTCCTGCTGGCCTTCATCGCCGTGGGCTGGGTCTACGCCCGGACCGGCCTGACTCAGCGGCTGATCTCATGAGCGCCGGTGTCCTCACCCCCGGTCTGGCGATGTGGCGCTCGGTCGTGGAGCGCAATGTCGTGAGCTTCCGGCGGCAGTGGGCAGCCTTCGTCACGGGCTTCGCGGAGCCGGTCTTCTACCTCTTCTCGCTCGGCATCGGCGTGGGGTCGCTCGTCCCCTTCGTCATGACGGACGGGGGCTCGAAGGTCACCTACGCGGCCTTCGTCGCCCCGGCCATGCTCGCCAGCTCCGCGATGAACGGCGCGGTCATGGACTCGACCTTCAACGTCTTCTTCAAGCTGAAGTACGCGCGCATCTATGACGCCATGCTCGCCACGCCGCTGCGCCCACGGGACATCGCGGTCGGCGAAGTCGTCTGGTCGCTGATCCGTGGCGGGGTCTACGGGCTCGTCTTCTACCTCGTCGCGCTCGCGGTCGGTGTCGTCGAGTCGTGGTGGTCACTGCTCGCGGTACCCGCGGCGGTCTTCATCGGTCTGGCCTTCTCCGCGGTCGGGATGTTCGCGACGACCTTCATGCGTTCGTGGGTCGACTTCGACTGGATCATGCTCGTCATCCAGCCGCTCTTCCTGCTGTCGGCGACCTTCTTCCCCCTGGCCACCTACCCGGGGTGGGCCCAGCCGATCGTTCAGGCGACGCCGCTCTACCACGGGGTCGCGCTGGAGCGCGGGCTGATGCTCGGTGAGGTCGGCTGGGGCCTGCTGTGGCACGTCGGCTATCTCCTCGTGCTGGGCGTCGTCGGGATCTGGGCGACGTCCCGGCGGATCGAGACGCTGCTGCGGTCCTGAGGACGGACGTGGCGTGGCGACGGGGGCGCAGCGGCGTGTCGGCGCGTCGCTCCCGCCATCGAACACGTGTTCGGGTAGCGTCGTCCACAGGTGCTCGACCGACAGCACCGGTGTCCACAGCCCCAGGGCAGTTGCGGACCGTTGTCGGTGGTGGCTCCTAGCGTCTGACCAGACAGCACGAGACGTCCCACTGTGCAGATCTGGTCGCCTGTGGACGCGCCCGACACGACGAATGAGGAAGGTGTGGCATGGCTGACGTCACCGCCATCAACAGCAAGCTCCAGGATCAGAAGCTCAAGTCCCTCGACAATGTCATGGGCCAGATCGAGAAGGCTCACGGCAAGGGCGCGATCATGCGCCTCGGCGATGACATCCGTCCGCCCATCGCGGTCATCCCGACCGGCTCGATCGCCCTGGACGTGGCCCTCGGGATTGGCGGCCTACCCCGCGGCCGGGTCGTCGAGATCTACGGTCCGGAGTCCTCCGGCAAGACGACCGTGGCCCTGCACGCCGTCGCGAGCGCACAGCGCGGCGGCGGTATCGCGGCCTTCATCGACGCCGAGCACGCGCTCGACCCCGACTACGCCAAGAAGCTCGGCGTCGACACCGATGCCCTCCTCGTCAGCCAGCCGGACACCGGTGAGCAGGCGCTCGAGATCGCCGACATGCTCATCCGCTCCGGCGCGCTCGACATCATCGTCATCGACTCCGTCGCGGCGCTCGTGCCCCGCGCCGAGATCGAGGGCGAGATGGGTGACAGCCACGTCGGTCTGCAGGCCCGCCTGATGAGCCAGGCACTGCGCAAGATCACCGGTGCGCTGAGCACCTCGGGCACCACGGCGATCTTCATCAACCAGCTCCGCGAGAAGATCGGCGTCATGTTCGGCTCGCCCGAGACGACGACCGGCGGTAAGGCGTTGAAGTTCTACGCCTCGGTCCGTCTCGACGTCCGTCGCATCGAGACGCTCAAGGACGGTACCGACGCGGTCGGCAACCGCACTCGCGTCAAGGTGGTGAAGAACAAGGTCTCGCCGCCCTTCAAGCAGGCCGAGTTCGACATCATCTACGGCGAGGGGATCTCCCGCGAGGGTGGCCTCGTCGACATGGGCGTCGAGCACGGCTTCGTGCGCAAGGCCGGTGCCTGGTACACCTACGAGGGCGACCAGCTGGGGCAGGGCAAGGAAAATGCCCGCAAGTTCCTCAAGGACAACCCGCTGCTCGGCGAGGAGATCGAGGCCAAGATCAAGACCAAGCTCGGCATCGGTGTCCAGCCGGTCGACGAGTCGGCCGACGAGCCGGCCGAGGTCCCGGTCGACTTCTGAGTCGCGTCGTGAGCACTGACAAGGCCGCCGCCGCACGCACGCTCGATGAGCTGCGTGCGGCGGTCTCCGCCGTCGAGGCGGGCGCAGCGACCCCGGAGCAGGCCGCGCACCAACCGTCTCGACGGATCCCCCCTCCCGACCCGCAGACCAAGGATGCGGACGCCGACCCGTACGCCGTCGCGCGCGCCGTCGTCCTGCGGTTGCTGACCGGGTCGCCCAAGTCA
Organism: Janibacter sp. Soil728; assembly: GCF_001428305.1. GTDB lineage: Bacteria > Actinomycetota > Actinomycetes > Actinomycetales > Dermatophilaceae > Janibacter. The sequence goes on from NZ_LMRZ01000004.1 coordinate 617,943, forward strand.
CGCTCCGAGCTGGAGAAGGCGTTACGTCGCAAGGACTGCCCTGACGACGTGGCTGCCGAGGTCCTCGACCGCTTCGAGGAGGTGGGACTGGTCGACGACGCGGCCTACGCGCAGGCCTTCGTCCGGTCCAAGCAGGCGGGGCGAGGTCTGGCCCGCCGGGCGTTGTCCCACGAGCTGCGCAAGAAGGGGGTCGATGACGAGCTTGCCCAGGCGGTGCTCGACGAGGTCGACCCGCAGGACGAGCGGGCCCGTGCCCACGAGCTCGTCGCCAAGAAGCTGCGTTCCATGCACGGCCTGGACCGCACCGTCCAGACACGCCGTCTGGCGGGCATGCTCGCCCGCAAGGGCTACGGCAGCGACGTCACCAGGGTGGTCGTCGCCGAGGCGCTCGACGCCCAGCCAGAGCACCAGCGCGACTGACCGGGGAGCGCTCCCCATTCTTCCGAGGGGTGCGCCACCCTAGTTTGTGGGTCGAGGACCGGCGTCCGCTCCGGTCGACGACGACAGGGGAGCCCCATGACCTCGCAGACCGGAGAGCCGCAGCGCTCGGCCACGATCCGCCGGATGACACAGGCGGCCTTCGACTCCGCAGTCGGGGTGGCAACCGGTGAGCCGACGGCCGGCGCCGAGGATCCCGCCCTGTGGGCCGAGCTCGAGACAGCCGGCCTTGCCGCAGGGCGAGCGCTCTTGCCCGCCTGGTCCGACGCCCTTGCTGCCTCCCTGGCGGCTCCCGTCCAGATCAAGATCGTGGCGCGCGAGGGCGAGGTCTCCTTCGAGTCCGAGATCTCCCTCCTGCCGGGCCTCGGTCTGTGCCGCACCCAGCGGGTGGCCCTGCGGACGACTCCCACGGCGTACGAGCCGGTGTCCCGCGAGGAAGCGGTCGAGCTGGTCGCCTTTCCTCCCGAGGAGCTGTGGTTGGCGGTGCGCCGGGTCCTGCCTCCACGTGATGCCCTGCGAGCCCCCCAGCACGTCACGCCACCCTCGCGACAGCGAGACCTGAAGGTGGCGCCGGAGGCCGTCGAGCACCTCGCGGCGAGGCTCGAGGGCGACCCCCTCGGTCGCACCCCCGCTGAGATTCTCGAGACCGCGCCCGAGCTCGACCCGGAGCTGCGTGCGGTGCTGGCCGGTGGGTCCGCCGAGGTGGCTCTGCTCGTGGGTGCTGTCACCAGCCCCGACGACGTGACACCTGTCGGCGCCTGCCGCTGGACGGTCGTGGGGGAGCAGCTGTACTCCCTGCGCTCCACGCCTGAGTCCGTGGCGGTGGTCGCGGTGGAGGACGGGGACCTGGCAGCGGACCTCATCTGGTACGTCACCGGTGCCTACGACCTCGTGAGCGAGATCGCGACCAGGGCGGCGCGTCGATGAGTCTCAGCGAGGGGATGGACCTCGTCCGAGTCCGCGACGTCGCCGGGCAGATCCGTGCCTCTGCCCAGACCGTGGGTGCGGTCCGTCAGCAGGGGGACGGCCAGCTGACCGTCCTGCGCGAGGCGTGGAGCGGCAATGACCTGGAGCAGTTCGACAAGGGGTGGACGTCCCAGTCACCCGCGCTCGAGCGGATGGCCGAGGCGCTGCGTCAGACGGCCGATGATCTGCTGAGGCAGGCCGAGCGTCAGGAGGGTGCGTCGGGTGGAGGCGGCACCGCCGGTGACGGGAGGTCGACCGATGGCGCGGCCGACGAGCCGTGGTGGACACGGTTCGCCGACAAGGACTTCGGCGAGGGCATCCTGGATGACGAGCCCGAGGACGCACTCGTCTGGCTCGGTGGCGAGGACGGACTGAGCTGGTTGGGCGGCCAGGCCAAGGACGGCCTCGGCTGGATCGGCCAGCAGGCCAGGTCAGTGGCTGCCGACCTCGCCCAGTGGACGGACGGCATCGGGGACGGATCCATCCGCAACCTCGAGGCTCAGTTCAACCTCTTGGGTCAGTTCACGCAGATCTTCACTGAGGGGCGACTGCCGCGGATCTCCGAGGTCGCCGCGAGCGTCCTGATGGTCGGTGGTACCGGTATCGGTGTCCTCACCAACATCCTCACGGGCGCCGACCGCCATCTCTTCGACGACGGCGACGGACGCGCCGGGGAGGTCACCGAGCTGGGAGAGTCGCAGGTCAGCAATGACGCTGGAACACACCCCGAGCTGCGCCCGCCGACCTCCCTCGACGAGATCCTGCGGAGCACCTCGGACGCCTATGAGGTCCAGGGTGAGGACGGCTCCGGCAATGTCCGTGTCGCCGAGGTGACCAAGAACGGCGAGACGTCCTACATCGTCAACGTCCCGGGGACCGAGCGGTGGTGGCCCACCACGAATGCCAATCCCTTGGACCTCACCGGCAACCTCGCCAGCATCTCCGGGGAGCAGACCGCTGCCGTGCAGGCCGTGCAGGACGCCCTGACCGCGGCGGGCGTCTCCTCGGATGACCCGGTGCTGCTCGTCGGCCACTCCCAGGGCGGGATCATCACCAGTGCGCTGCTGTCCGACCCGACCTTCACCGACAACTTCAACGTCACCCACTCGGTCACGTACGGGGCTCCGGTGGACGGCTTCGACATCCCGGATGACGTGCAGGCTCTCAACCTCCAGCACGGTGGGGATGTCGTGCCGCGACTGGACCTGGGCGACCACTACCTCGGGATTCCCAATGTCGACCAACTGGTGGGCGGCAACGGGCCGGGCGAGACGCGCGTGGTGCTCGACAGCCCGGGGTGGGGGCTCAACCCGATCGACAACCACAGCCACGCGCTGTACGCGAACTCGGTGCAGGCCTCCGACGATCCCGCCTTGCGTGCATACGAGGACGGACTCGACGCCTTCATCGTCGGCGAGGGCGACGGCTCGCAGGTGTCCGGGCGTGATGTCGAGCTGCGCAGGGAGTACGACGACTGAGCGCACGGACGGTGGCTAGAGTCGACGCCATGCCGATGACCCGGAGGACGGTGTTGACCATGGGACTCATCTCGACAGTGCTCGCTGCCTGCGGTCGAGGCGGCCCCGACGCAGACCGGCTCAACGAGGTTGCTCGTGGGGTCGACGGGGTCACGGGCAGCACTTTGACCATCGAGAAGCCCGGAGGCGGTAGTCGTTCCCTGCGGGGAGGAGTGCAGCTCCCGGACGACGAGGCGGCGGCCAAGCAGATCTTCGACGCGGTCCTGCGGGCACTGTCGGACGAGATCGGCGGTGGCGCGGACGTGAACCTCATGATCTATGTGCACGGTGACTACGTCGGCGGCCAGCTGAGTACCGCGGACGTCGGTGCGCCGCTCAACCCGAGTGCGTACAGCCTCTGGCAGCACTACAACGGCTGACCGCGTCGCTCGTCCGCCGTTGTGCGCTCCCGTCTGCGTAGTGTGGGCGCCGTGACTGACAGTGACTCTCTCTTCGGGACCTACGCACGTGGTGCGGCATGGGACGAGATGCTGGACGAAGGGGGTGAACCCCGCCAGCCGTACAAGCCGATCCACCACACCCTTCGGTCCATGGAGCCGCAGGAGCTGAAGGATCGCGCGGACGCCCTCGCTCGGATGTTCTTCGAGCAAGGTGTGACCTTCGACCACGCTGGCGAGGAGCGTCCCTTCCCCCTCGACGCGGTCCCTCGCGTCATCGACGCGGAGGCCTGGCAGAACGTCGAGCTGGGCGTCGCCCAACGGGTCAAGGTGCTCGAGGCCTTCCTCGACGACATCTACAGCCGCACGGGCGGCCTGCCCCGCGCAGTCGATGACGGCATCATCCCGTGGAAGCTGATCTCCACCTCCAGCCACTACCACCGCTCCGTGGCCGGGCTGCGACCGCCGAATGGCGTACGAGCCCACGTGAGCGGCATCGACCTCATCCGTGACGAGGAAGGCACCTTCCGCGTCCTCGAGGACAATGTCCGCGTGCCGTCGGGGGTCTCCTACGTCATCGCCAATCGTCGTGCGATGACCAATGTCTTCCCCGAGGCCTTCGCCACCATGCGCATCCGGCCGGTGCACGACTACCCCCGGATGCTCCTGCAGGCACTACGGGCCTCCGCCCCCGAAGGGCGAGCCGACCCGACGGTGGTCGTGCTCACCCCCGGCGTCTACAACAGCGCCTACTTCGAGCACACCCTGCTCGCCCGGATGATGGGCGTCGAGCTCGTCGAGGGCCGTGACCTCGTGGTCCGCGGCGGCGAGGTGCGCATGCGCACCACCCACGGGGAGGAGCGGGTCGACGTCATCTACCGGCGCATCGACGACGACTTCCTCGACCCGGTGCACTTCCGCCGGGACTCGATGCTCGGCGTGACCGGCCTGGTCTCGGCGGTCCGCGCCGGCCGGGTGACGCTCGCCAACGCCATCGGCAACGGCGTGGCCGACGACAAGCTCGTCTACTCCTATGTGCCGGAGCTGACCCGGTACTACCTCGACGAGGACCCGATCCTGCCCAATGTCGACACCTACCGCCTCCAGGAGCCCGAGGCCCTGCGGGAGGTGCTGGGACGCCTCGACGAGATGGTGACCAAGCCGGTTGACGGCTCTGGCGGCAAGGGTCTGGTCGTCGGACCGGCGGCGACCGCTCAGGAGCTCGACGACCTGCGGGCCAAGCTCACGGAGGACCCGCGCGGTTGGATCGCCCAACCGGTGGTGCAGCTGTCCACGGTCCCCACGCTCATCGACGGCAAGCTGCGTCCACGGCATGTCGACCTGCGCCCCTTCGCGGTCAATGACGGCAACGAGGTGCAGGTCCTGCCCGGTGGGCTCACCCGCGTCGCGCTCCCCGAGGGGCAGCTCGTCGTCAACTCCAGCCAGGGTGGGGGGTCCAAGGACACCTGGGTCCTGGCCGGCCGCTACAACCGCCTGTCCCACGACGACGTCGACGAGCGCGAGGTCATCTTCCTCGGCGCCGGCGCCGGCGCCGGCGCCGGAGCCGGAGCCGGGACGCACGAGCGCGACGCCGCGCAGGAACCGACCCAGTCCCAGTCCCAGACCCCGAGCGAGGAGGAGCTGTGATGCTCAGCAGGATCGCGGACTCACTCTTCTGGATCGGTCGGTACATCGAGCGGGCCGACGGCACCGCCCGGATCGTCGACGTGCTGCGCCTGCAGCTGCTCGAGGACCCGGCAGCGGACGAGCAGACCGCCTGCACGATGGTGCTGCGCGGGATCATGGGCTACGAAGACGTCGGCGAGGTGGACTACCTCGGGACCAGCCGCATGCTCGTCTTCGACGCCAACAACCCCAATGCGGTGTCCGGGTCCTGGCACCAGGCCCGCGAAAACGCGCGGCGCGCTCGCGAGACGGTCTCCACCGAGATGTGGGAGGCCATCAACACGACCTACCACCGGTGGAACTCCTTCACCCCTGGCCGGGCCACCCAGCACCACCTCGGCTGGGTTCGAGAGCGCGCGGCGCTCCTCGACGGGCTGACGGACACGACGATGAGTCATGACGACGCGTGGGACTTCCTCGTGCTGGGTCGCGCCCTGGAGCGCGCCGACATGACCGCGCGGCTCGTGGCGACCGGCGCCAGCGACTTCGGCCCGGGCTGGGGTTCGGTCCTGGCCAGCTGTGGAGCGCAGCAGGCGATGCTGCGCACGATGCGAGGTGTCGTCACCGATCGGACGGCCGCGGCCTTCCTCACGCTCGACCGCCGCTTCCCGCGGTCGGTCATCGCCGCGCTGAAGGAGGCGGAGGAGAGGTTGATCAACCTCTCGCCGGACAAGGACCGCGTCGGCTTCTCCGACGAGGCCCGTCGTATCCTCGGCCAGATCCGCACCTCCCTGGAGTTCAGCAACCCCTCCACGGTGCTGCACGACCTGCCGGAGCGGATGCAGCTGGTGCAGGAGGCCGTCACGGCGGCATCAGACGCGATCGGGACGCGCTACTTCATGTCCGCGCCGGTCCAGGAGTGGACGGGAGAGATCGTATGAGCAGCAGGCGGCACCGCATCGTCCACCGCACGACGATGCGTTATGACGGAGAGGTCACTGCAGGGCACAACGAGCTGCGGATGATCCCCGTGAGCGAGCCGGGACAGGCCACCCTCGAGGCACGCGTGCGCGTGCGCCCACTCACCTGGAGCAATGTCTACGAGGACCACTGGGGCACCCAGGTCATGGCGATGGAGTCGCAGACCCCTCACGACGTCCTCGAGATCGAGGCCACGAGCACCGTGGAGCGGTCCGAGCTGCCCGTCGAGGCGGAGGACGTCGGATGGGACGCCGTGCGCGATGCCGGGACGGTCGACCAGCTCAGCGAGTACCTCGCGCAGACCGAGCGCACCGACCCCCCGGCGGAGGTCGCTGCCCTCGCCCGGGAGCATGCCAGTGCGCCGACTCCCCGGGCAGCGGCCATGGACATCGTCGCCCGGGTCCACGAGGCGCTGACCTACGAGCAGGGCATCACCGGGTGGCAGGCCACGGCGGCCGAGGTCTGGGAGCGTCGCGGCGGGGTCTGCCAGGACTTCGCCCACCTGACGCTCGGAGCTCTGCGGACCATCGGGATCCCGGCCCGCTATGTCAGCGGGTATCTCACCGTCGAGGAGGGCGAGGTCGCCCGCGGCACGACGGTCCCGGCTCGTAACCACGCGTGGATCGAGCTGTGGGACGGCGGCTGGCTCCCGCTCGACCCGACCAACACCGGTCCCGTGGGACTGGAGCACGTGGTCGTCGGCCGCGGCCGCGACTACGACGACGTCTCTCCCTTCCGCGGGATGTTCGTCGGGCCGGAGGTCACCGACCTCGAGCTGGAGATCACCTACACCCGCATCGGGTGAGCCGACGTACCCTTGACGGGCCATGACTGCGACGCCCAAGACCTATGACGTGCGCACCCACGGGTGCCAGATGAATGTCCATGACTCCGAGCGGCTGGCCGGTCTCCTCGAGACGGCCGGCTACGTGGACATCGCGAGCCTGCCCACGGACGACCGGGGGGAGGTGGCCGATGTCGTCGTCTTCAACACCTGCGCGGTGCGGGAGAACGCCGACAACAAGCTCTACGGCAACCTCGGCATGCTGCGTCAGTTCAAGCAGCGCAATCCCGACCTGCAGATCGCCGTCGGCGGCTGCATGGCGCAGAAGGACCGCGCGACGATCGTCGAGAAGGCGCCCTGGGTCGACGTCGTCTTCGGCACGCACAACATCGGCTCCCTGCCGGCGCTCCTCGATCGGGCACGGCACAACGAGGAAGCGCAGGTCGAGATCCTCGAGTCCCTCGAGACCTTCCCCTCGACACTGCCCACGCGACGTGACTCCGCCTACTCGGGCTGGACGTCGATCTCGGTCGGCTGCAACAACACCTGCACCTTCTGCATCGTCCCGGCGCTGCGCGGCAAGGAGAAGGACCGCCGGCCGGGCGAGATCCTCGCCGAGGTCGAGGCGCTCGTGGCCCAGGGAGTCCTCGAGGTGACCCTGCTGGGGCAGAACGTCAACAGCTACGGGGTCGAGTTCGGCGACAAGCTCGCCTTCGGCAAGCTGCTGCGCGCCTGCGGCGACATCGAGGGGCTGGAGCGGGTGCGCTTCACCAGCCCGCACCCGGCTGCCTTCACCGATGACGTCATCGAGGCCATGGCACAGACGCCCAATGTCATGCCGAGCCTGCACATGCCGCTGCAGTCCGGCTCCGACAAGGTCCTCAAGGACATGCGCCGCAGCTATCGTTCGACGAAGTTCCTCGGGATCATCGACCGCGTGCGCGAGCAGATCCCGGACGCGGCGATCACGACCGACATCATCGTCGGGTTCCCGGGGGAGACCGAGGCGGACTTCGCCGAGACGCTGCGCGTGGTGCGCGAGTCGCGCTTCAGCTCCGCCTTCACCTTCCAGTACTCCATCCGTCCCGGCACGCCCGCCGCGACGATGGCCGACCAGGTGCCCAAGGAGGTCGTGCAGGAGCGATACGAGCGCCTCGTCGCCCTCCAGGAGGAGATCTCCTGGGCCGGCAACCGCGAGCAGGAGGGGCGCGAGCTCGAGGTCCTCGTCGCCGTGGGGGAGGGGCGCAAGGACCGCGCGACGGCGCGCCTGAGCGGTCGTGCGCCCGACAACCGCCTCGTCCACTTCGCACTGCCCGACGGCCTGTCGGAGTCAGAGCGTCCGCGGCCCGGCGACATGGTCACCGTCGGCGTCACCTACGGCGCCCCGCACCACCTCGTCGCCGACTCCGCCCTCGAGGGGGGTGCCTTCTCGGTGCGCCGGACCGCAGGTGGCGACGCGTGGGCAGCCTTGCAGGACAAGGGTGCCGAGGGCGTTGTCGCCAAGCCCAGCGTCTCGCTGGGCATGCCGCGCATCGGCGCTCCCGACCCCGTCGAGGTCAGCGCACCCGCCTGCGGTGCCTGAGCAGGCGCCCGGGCGCGATCACCCGGCATGACGAAGGGGGTCGGTCACCGTCACGGTGACCGACCCCCTTCGTCGTCAGGAGCGGAAGCTCACTCGCCGATCTTGCCGTCGAGGAACTCGCGGCCCTGGTCCGTCTTCTCGGAGTCGAGGCCCTTGCCCTCGGCGAACTCGCCAGCCTTGTCCAGGCCGGTGTCGCTGTGCTCCTCGACCTTGTCGCTGTGCTCACCGAGAGCGTCGGTGGCCTTGCCCGTCAGATCGTCGAACCCCATGGTGTTCTCCTTCTGTCGTGAGTCGCCCGAAGTGGGCCGTACCCGTACAGCCAAACACGACACGTCGAGCGCTTCAACCGGAAGGACGGCATGATGATCAGGTGGTTGAAAAACCAATAGTTGACACGACAACCAAAACCCTCTAATGTCGTTCTTGTTCAACACACCACCTGATGCACATCCAAGGAGCTCCACATGACTGACGTCGCCACCACCACCGCCCTGCAGGACCTCGCCGCCGGCACCTACGTCGTCGACGCCAGCCACAGCGAGGTCGGCTTCGTCGCCCGCCACGCGATGGTCACCAAGGTCCGCGGATACTTCCGCGACCTCGAGGGCACGATCACCGTCGCCGACGACCTCGCCGCCTCCACCGCGACCGCCTCGATGAAGACCGCGTCGGTCGACACCGGCTCCGCCGACCGTGACGGCCACATCAAGTCCGCTGACTTCTTCGACGTCGAGAACCACCCGGAGATCACCTTCGTCTCCACGGGCATCGCCAACGTCGACGGCAACGAGTTCGACCTCAACGGTGACCTGACGATCCTGGGTGTCACCAAGCCGGTCGTCCTCAAGGCCGAGTTCGAGGGCACCGCCCAGGACCCCTTCGGCAACCTGCGCGCCGGTTTCTCCGCGTCCACCGTCGTCGAGCGCGAGGCCTGGGGCCTGACCTGGAACGCCGGCCTCGAGACCGGTGGCGTCCTCGTCTCCAAGAAGATCACGCTCAACCTCGAGATCTCGGCCATCAAGCAGGCCTGAGCCTCCACGCTCCTGACGAGCCCCGACACCGCCACGGTGTCGGGGCTCGTCTGCTGTGACCCCACGCAGGTGAGAAGATGCCGCCCATGACGATCCACCCCATCACCATCACGGGTGAGCCGGTCCTGCACACCCGCGCGGAGCCGGTCACCGAGTTCGACGCGCAGCTGCGCACCCTCGTCGAGGACATGTACGCCACGCAGGAGGCCGCCCACGGGGTCGGTCTGGCCGCGCCGCAGATCGGCCTCGGTCTGCGGATCTACACGTGGAGCATGGCCAACGACGACGGCGTCCCCACCCTGGGTCACGTCATCAACCCCTACGTCAAGGCGGCCAAGCCGGTCGTCGGCGAGCCGGACCGCGACAACGAGTCCGAGGGCTGCCTCTCGGTCCCCGGGTACTCCTTCCCCCTTCGTCGTGGGGAGAGTGCCGAGGTGACCGGCTACGACTGGGACGGCAACGAGATCGCCTTCACGGCCACCGGGTGGTTCGCCCGCTGCATGCAGCACGAGTACGACCACCTCAACGGCTTCCTCTACGTCGACCGGCTCGGCGACAAGTGGAAGAAGAAGGCCCGCAAGGCCGTCAAGGCGGAAGGCTGGGGAGTCCCCGGTCTGACGTGGACGCCGGGGGAGGGGCCCGACCCCTTCGGTCACGACGACCCGGACCTCGACGACGAGGACCTCGACAGCGAGTGATCCCCCAGGTCATCGCCGTCGTCGGCGCCACGGCGACCGGCAAGTCCGACCTCGCGCTCGACCTCGCCGAGGAGCTCGGTGGTGAGGTCGTCAACGCCGACGCCATGCAGCTCTACCGCGGCATGGACATCGGCACCAACAAGCTGCCGGTCGAGCAGCGGCGGGGCGTCCCGCACCACCTCCTGGACGTCCTCGAGGTCACCGACGAGGCGACGCTCGCCGACTACCAGTCGCGGGTCGAGGTGGCGATCGTCGACGTCCTCGACCGCGGTCTCGTGCCGGTCCTCGCCGGCGGCTCCGGGCTCTATGTCCGCGCGGCCCTCGACCACCTCGAGATCCCGCCGACGGACCCCGCGGTCCGGGCCCGTCTCGAGGCGCAAGCGCAGGACGAAGGGGGGAGCGACGCCCTTCGTCATCGGTTGCGTGAGCTCGACCCAGCTGCCGCCGACGCCATCGAGCCCAACAACATCCGGCGGATCATCCGGGCCCTCGAGGTCGTCGAGATCACCGGCCGGCCCTTCTCGGCGACGGCACCGACCAAGCGCTACCGCCGCCCTTCGCTCGTGATCGGGCTGCGCGACGACTGGGACGCGCTGACGCAGCGGATCGAGCGCCGGGCCCGCGGGATGTGGGCGGACGGGCTGCTCGAGGAGGTGACTGGACTCGACGCGGCCGGACTGCGCGGTGGCCGCACCGCGTCGCGAGCCATCGGCTACGCCCAGGCTCTCGGTGAGCTCGACGGACGCTGGGGCCGCGAGGAGGCGATCGGCGACACTGCACGGGCGACGCGACGCTACGCGCGCCGACAGGAGTCCTGGTGGCGACCCGACCCCCGGGTGCAGTGGCTGGACGCTGCCGGCGTCGGTCTGCGTGCCGCGGCGCTGGACCTCACGAGGCGTCCGACACAATGGACCCCATGAACCTGCCTTTCACCAAGGGTCACGGCACGGAGAACGACTTCGTGCTCATCCCCGACCTCGACGGCGAGCTCGAGCTCACCCCCGCGCAGGTCGCGCTGCTCGCCGACCGCAAGGCCGGCATCGGCGCCGACGGCGTGATCCGCATCGTGCGCACCGCCCGCGCCGCGGAGGCGGACATCGTGGCGCTGGCCGACGATGCCGAGTGGTTCATGGACTACCGCAACGCCGATGGCTCGCTCGCCCAGATGTGCGGCAACGGCACGCGGGTCTTCGCGACCTGGCTGCGCCGCGAGGGGCTCGTGGGGGAGTCCTTCGCCATCGCCACGCGGGCCGGTGTGCGCCGGATCCGCTTCGAGGGCGACGACGTCGTGACCCACATGGGCACCTGGCGCTTCGTCGACGAGGCCAAGGCGCAGTCGCAGGGCTTCGACTCCCTCGTGCACGTCGAGGAGGCCGAGGACATCACCGAGCCGTACTCGGCGCTCTCGCTCGACCTGGGCAACCCGCACACCGTGGTGGCCCTCCCCGAAAAGGTGAACCTCAACGGACTCCGGCTGCGCCGGCCTCCGATGGTCAACCCCGTGCCGCCCGAGGGCAGCAATGTCGAGTTCGTCCGGGTCCTCGGTCCCGGCCGCATCTCGATGCGTGTCCACGAGCGAGGCGTCGGCGAGACCCGCTCGTGCGGGACGGGCGTGTGCGCGGCGGCCATCGGCACCGCCTTCTGGTCGGGCGACGTCGATGCCACCGGCGAGATGATCGTCGAGGTCCCCGGCGGCACCCTGCGCGTGCGCCTGCTGCCCGGGCGTGAGGTCGAGCTGGCCGGACCCGCGGTCCTCGTCGCTGACGGGACGACGACGCTCGTCTGAGGTCACCCCCTCGCCCGTTTCGACATGCGGGTGACGTGCATCACATCTAGCGTGGGGGCATGGGACGAGCATCGCGATTCATCGTCGGGGCACTCACCGCAGGCGGGCTCACGCTCGCCGCGACATCCGGCGCCACAGCGACGCCTGAGGCGGGCCCCCCGCCCGTGGGCCATGACCTGCCCAAGGTGCCGGTCATGCGTGGCGGTGGCGGAGCCGTGGCGTCCGTCGACCCCATCGTCAGTCAGATCGGGATCGACATCCTCGAGCGAGGAGGCAACGCGGCTGACGCAGCCGTCGGCATGGCGGCGGCTGTGGGTGTCGTCGAGCCGTACACGTCAGGTCTCGGGGGCGGTGGCTTCTTCGTCCACTACGACGCGGCCACCGGTCAGGTCGAGACGATCGACGGACGTGAGACTGCTCCGGCAACCTTCCACGACAAGGTCTTCGTCGGGGATGACGGTCAGCCGATGGACTTCGACACCGTGGTCAACTCCGGTCTGTCCGTGGGTGTCCCGGGGACCCCGGCCACCTGGGAGATGGCGGCCGAGCGGTACGGCACCAAGTCGCTCAACACGCTGCTCAAGCCCGCGGAGATGGTCGCCCGCAAGGGCTTCGTCGTCGACCAGCCCTTCCATGACGCGACGGTCGACAACGCCGAGCGCTTCGCCCAGTTCCCCGACACCGCCAAGATCTATCTCCCCGGCGGCGAGCCGATCAAGACCGGCGCGATCCTGCGCAACCCGGACCTCGCCAAGTCCTACCGGCTGATGCGCACCCACGGTGCCGACGTGATGCAGCGCGGCGAGCTCGGCGAGGCCGTCGTCGACACGGCTCGTAACCCGCGCACAGCACCCGGCGTGAGCGTGCCGCGCGGCCAGATCACGATGGACGACATGCGTGCCTACCGCGCCCTGGTCAAGGAGCCGACGCACAGCGAGCACAAGGGCCTGGACGTCTACGGGATGCCGCTGCCGAGCTCCGGTGGCATTGCCGTCAGCGAGATCCTCAACCTCCTCGAGTCCTACGAGGAGCGGACCGGCAGGCAGACCGAGGACCTGTCGGAGGGGGACTGGGCGCACTGGTTCGCCGAGGCATCGGCCACCGCCTTCGCCGACCGCAACCGCTACGTCGGTGATGTACCCGGTGTCCCGGCCAAGGAGCTTGTCTCCCAAGGGTTTGCGGACGAACGCTCGTGCCTCTTCCATGCGGACGAGGCGATGACCAGACCCGTCCCCTTCGGCACGCCTGATGGCTCCTACGGGGACTGCCAGACCTCTGGTGCGACGACCAAGGTGGGGGCCGAGGACCAGCACACGACCTCCCTGACCGCTGTCGACAAGGAGGGCGATGCCGTCACCTACACGCTGACGATCGAGCAGTACGGCGGCAGCGGCATGGTCGTCCCCGGTTACGGCTTCCTGCTCAACAACGAGCTGACGGACTTCAACTTCACGCCCGTGACGCAGGGGGTGCCCGACCCCAACCTCCCCGGCCCCGGCAAGCGGCCACGGTCCTCGATGTCACCCACCATCGTGCTCAAGGACGGCAAGCCGTGGATGACGGCTGGCAGCCCCGGCGGCGCCACGATCATCACGACCGTCGCCCAGCTCGTCGCTGGTGTCACGGATCGTGGCATGCCGATCGGTGACTCCCTGGCCGCGCCACGGATCTCCTCGCGCAACGGCACCTCGACCCAGCTAGAGCCGCTCCTCGCCGACGGGTCGGTGGGCGAGTACCTGACGTCGCTGGGTCACACGACCACGAAGGTCGATCGCCTCGGCAATGCCACCGGGATCCGCGTGCACGACCGGCAGGATCTCGAGGCGGCAGCGGAGCCGACCCGAGCCGGTGGTGGGTCGGCGATGGTGGTCGACCCTGAGTGATCCCAGGTCGGCCGCGCTTCCCGTCCTACGCTGCCGGTGTGGAGCTGATGACGGATGTGACGTGCGGTGACTGGTTGCTGGAGCGGGTCGGTGGCAGGGGTCGGGTCGGCGGTGTGGTGGGCACGGGCTTCGAGGCCTACACGCGGATCCTGCACCCGGTGCCTGCGACGAGGGTCGACCTGTCGGTCACCGGCGAGTGGGGTGAGCACCCGGTGCTCGAGGAGTCGCGCTGGACCTGGTCGCAGGCGGCCGCGCGGCAGGGGCTCACGATGCACCCGCTCGTGCAGTGGAACCGGATCGCGGACCTGGACCGCGGGGTGGACTTCGCGGACTGTTGGCAGCTCGGGCAGACGCGAGAGGGCTACTTCGACCTCGATCTGCTGGCCGCGCTCACCGAGCAGCTGGCGCCGGCGACCACGACGCCCGAGGACCTCGTCGCGGGGATCTGGAACGGCTGGGGCGAGCTGACCGGCAGCGGTAGAGCGCTCTACGCGATCGAGGGGAGCAGACTCCGGGCGTGGCTCACGCGGCGCCAGGTCCTCAGGGAGGCCGAGCGGCAGCAGCAACAGTCGCTCAGACCGGAGATCCGCGCTGCAGCCGAGCACGGACCCCATCTGGAGTGGCCGGCCCGGGAGATGATCCTCTGCGCGACGTCCTGCGACGAGTTGAGTGATCCGAGCTGGGCCGAGGGCGCCGGGCTCGGGCTCCAACCGGGCTTCCCACCTTCCATCAGCCCTCAGCTTCTCTGGCCGGCGGATCGCTCGTGGGTGGTCGCGAGCGAGATCGACTGGGACAGCACGATCGTCGCCGGGTCACGGTCACTGCTCGATGCGGTGCTGGGCGATGACCGTCTCGAGGCCTACGAGGTCGACGAGGACAGTGATCTGAGCTGGGAGGGCGACCTGGTCAACCCGCCGCGGGCTGGCTGGTCCGCAGGATCCTGAACCCCTTGCTCGTCGTGACCCGCTCGGTCGGCAGGCCGAGCTCGGTGTCGATCCAGTCCGCGTAACCGTCGGCCCCGAGGTTCTTGCCGATGACGAGGTGCGCGTCGGCTCCCTTCGCCAGGCGGGGGAGCCACGTGCGCAGCAGCTCGTGGACCGCCGGCTTGCCGATGCGGATCGGCGGGTTGGACCAGATGGCGGCGAAGGCGAGCTCCACTGGCACCTCGTCGGGGCGCGCTGCGCGGACATTGGCCAGGCCGAGCGACGCTGCGTTGCGCCGGGTGAGGTCGAGTGCGCGCTCGGTGACGTCCACCGCCCAGACGGTGGCCTCGGGGGAGCGCATCGCGAGGGCGAGAGCGATCGGCCCCCAGCCGCAACCGATGTCGAGCAGGTCTCCGGTAGAAGGAGGTTCGGGCACCTCGTCGAGCAGGATGGCCGTCGCGCGGTCGAGACCGGCGGGGGAGAAGATGCCGCCCGCGGTCTCCACCGTGACCTCCCGCCCGGCGAGCTCCACGACGTGGGGCCGTCGCTGCTTGTCGGTCGCCGCGGGTGAGTCGGTGAAGTAGTGGTCGGTCACGGGACAACCCTAGGTCCGTTGTCGGCGGTGGGTGGCACGGTGGTGTTGTGGGGGTGGGATGAAGGTCGGACAGGGCGAAAAAAGTTGTCCCTCCCCCTTCCGTCATTCGAACATATGTACTAATCTGAATGTAGCGAAGGGGGGCGCGATGACCGATCAGGGGACCTGCAGCACGGCGGGTGAGTCTGTGGTCGGTGGCGCGCTGCCTGATCGCCTGGCTGCTGGTCTCGCAGTGCTGAGTGCGGCGCGTCCTGAGGGGTTGTCGGAGGCGGAGCTGTTGCAGGTCGTGACGGTGTGCGAGGCGACGAAGGGGGCGGCTGCCGCTCTGCAGGCTCGCGCGACCGCGATGTTTGTCGAGGACCGTGACGAGCAGATCGCCCGTGATCGTGCGGATGGGGTGGTCTCGGCGCGTGAGGCGTCGTGTCGTCGTCGGGGTGCGCGGGCGGAGCTGGCTCTTGCTCGGCGGTGTGCGCCGGGTCAGGCGGATCGGCATGTGGGGTTGGCGAAGGCGCTGGTGCACGATCTGCCGTCCACGTTGGCGGCGTTGACCAGCGGTGAGTTGAGTGAGTGGCGGGCGACGATCGTGGCTCGGGAGACCGCGTGCCTGAGTCATGAGGATCGGGTCGAGGCGGACCGGCGACTCGCTGGATGCTTGACCTCGGTGGGGGATCGGGAGCTGGCTGCGGCGGCGCATCGGGCGAGTGCGGATCTGGATGCGGAGGCGTTGGTGCATCGGCGTCGTAAGGCGGTCGCGTCCAGGAATGTGAGTGTGCGGCCGGCGGCAGATGGGATGGCGTGGTTGAGCGTGCTGGGCCCGTTGCAGGATGTGGTCGGTGCGTTTGCTGCGCTGAAGAAGGCCGAGCAGTCCCGCTACGTCGCCACCGGTGACCCTCAGGTTGATGCGGCGCGTGCGGCGGACGAGCGGGGTCGGGGCGCGTGGATGGCGGACACGGCGTTGGAGCTGCTGTCTGGTCGGTCCGAAGGTCAGGTGCAGCCGGTCGAGGTCGGTCTGGTGATGCGTGAGGAAGCAATCGTGCGCACGAGCGACTCCACAGACTCCGCCGATGCTGGCGGTGCTGGTGACGGGGATGAGGTTGAGGTCCCGGGGTGGGGTGCGATGCCCGGGGAGATGGCTCGTGAGCATCTGCTGCGTCTGTGTGATGCCGGGACCGCGACGTGGTTGCGGCGGTTGTGGACTGCACCGGGTGGGAGCGACCTGGTGGCGATGGACTCGAAGCGTCGACTGTTCAGCGGGGTGCTGCGGCAGTTGGTGCAGCTGCGTGACGCGACGTGCCGGGTGCCGTTCTGCGGTGCGCCGATCCGCGACATCGACCACGTCAGCCCGCACGCTGCTGGGGGTGAGACCTCCGCGGCCAATGCGTTGGGTGGGTGTCAGGGACACAACCTGGTCAAGGAGGCGCCCGGCTGGCGGGCCGAGGTCACCTCCACCGGCCTGGATCCCGGCGGCGGCCCCCACGAAGTCATCCTCACGACACCGACCGGCAGCGAGTACACCTGCACGGCGCCGCCCCTGCTGGGCCACGGGCGACCTGGACCCCGGTCGCGGCCACCCCGGGCCGGCGAGGTGACCCGACGACGCCCGGTCAACACCGTCGACACCCTCGACACCACGAGATCAGCGATCGAGGTGCACTTCGAGGGACTCCTCGGGGCCGCGTAGGGGCGGGATCGACTCAGCTGGCCTCTCGGACGTCATGCGCCTGGCGAGCAGCGGTCACCGCGGGCATGTGCTGCTCGGCCCACTCCTTCATGATCGTGATGGGCTCGAGGATCGAGACGCCCAAGGGCGTGAGTGCGTAGTCCACTCGCACGGGGACCGACGGTGTGACCGTTCTGGAGATCAGACCGTCACGCTCCAGGGAGCGCAGGGTCTGGGTCAGCATCTTTTCGCTGACGCCGGCGATCGTCGTGCGCAGCTGCGAGTAGCGCAGGGGGCCACCCCTCAACGCCGTGATGATGAGCGTGACCCACTTGTTGCTGATCCGATCGAGCAGCAGTCGGCTCGGGCAGGTGGCGAGATAGGCGTCGTACTGGTCCTTGGCCTGCTGGCGGGCTTGGGCGGCGGTCTTCGTCGGCATGGCTCTCCTTCGGGTGCGTGGCGGACTTTCGGGTGCGTACTTCCCAACGGAGAGTAGCCAACTCGAAGATGGTGACCGTCAGTCACATCCGAGAGAGGACCTGGATCAGATGATTTCCGTTCGTTCCCTGCCCGAGCACACCATGCCGGTCGTCGAGGACCAGCCCGAGCCGACCGCCGGAGCGGGTGACGTCGTCATCGAGATGCGTGCAGCCACGATCAACCCCGCCGACCCCTTCGTGCTCAGCGGAGTCGCAGGTGAGGTCTTCGGCCTCCCGGATGCCGTTGGTCTCGGCTACGACGTGGCCGGCGTCGTGGTCGCGGTCGGCGAGGGGGTCGAGCGCCCCCGGGTTGGAGACCGCGTGGCCGGGTTGCATGACGACCTCTCCGCCCCCAGCCGTGGTCAGGCCGCCATGGTGGCACTCCCGGCCAGTGCTGTGGCCGTGATCCCCGAGGGGCTCGGTGATGTCGAGGCGGCGACGGTCCCGCTCAACGCGCTCACTGCTCGACAGGCGCTCGACCTGCTCGGTGCGCCCGTGGGCAGGTCCCTCCTGGTCACGGGTGCCGCTGGTGGTGTCGGTGGTTACGCGATGGCCCTCGCTGTCCGAGATGGATGGACAGTGCTCGGTCTGGCACGCGAGAGCGATCGGGAGTTCGTCGCGGCCGCGGGGGCTGAGCTGGTGACTGAGCTGCCTCACGGCACGGTGGACGCCGTCCTCGATGCGGCGGCGCTGCAGGAGGCGGCACTGCCGGCCGTCATCGACGCAGGCGCCTTCGTGGGTGTGCTGCCGCCCGTGCCGGTGGTGCCCGAGCGGGGGGTCGCCGTGGAGACGGTCAACGTCCGCGCCGACGGTGGGGTTCTCGGTGAGCTCCTGAGCCTGACGGTGTCCGGCGACCTACCGACCCGCATCGCCGGGTCCCATCCGCTGGCCGAGGCTGGGGTCGCCTATGAGCGGTTCGCCGAAGGCGGGCGCGGCCGCTGGGTGCTCACGCACTGACCGGGCCGGGGCGAAGGGGGAGAGGAGGGCGGTCCCCCTTCGCCCGGTCGGTCAGCGGGCAGCGACCAGCCCGTGCAGGTGCATGGCCCTCAGACCACGTCCTCGTCCACCCAGTCGAGGGTCTTGCTGATCGCCTTGGTCCAGTTGCGGTGCAACCGCGCCACCTCGTCCTCGTCCATCGAGGGGGACCACCGCTGATCCTCCGACCAGTTGTCGACGATCTCATCGGTCGAGCCCCAGTACCCGACGGCCAGGCCAGCGGCATAGGCCGCGCCGAGGGCCGTGGTCTCGGCGATCTTCGGCCGGACGACGTCAACCCCGAGCACGTCGGCCTGGAACTGCATGAGGGTCTCGTTGGCGACCATGCCGCCGTCGACCTTCAGCTCGGTGAGGCGCCCACCTGCCCGCTCGGCGTCCTCCTGCATCGCGTCGAGGACGTCCTTGGTCTGGTAGGCCGTGGACTCGAGGGCCGCCCGCGCGATGTGCCCCTTGTTGGCGAAGCGGGTCAGCCCGAGGATCGCGCCCCGGGCGTCCGGCCGCCAGTGCGGGGCGAAGAGCCCGGAGAAGGCCGGCACGAAGTAGACCCCGCCGTTGTCCTCCACGCTGCTCGCCAGCTGCTCGACCTCGGGGGCCTCCTTGATGAAGCCCAGATTGTCCCGCAACCACTGGATCAGCGACCCGGTGACGGCGATGGACCCCTCGAGGGCGTACACCGCCGGCGCCTCACCGATCTGGTAGCAGACGGTCGTCAGCAGGCCGTTGTCGCTCGCGACGATCTCGGTGCCGGTGTTGAGCAGCATGAAGTTGCCGGTGCCGTACGTGTTCTTCGCCGACCCCGGCGTCAGGCACGCCTGACCGAAGGTCGCCGACTGCTGGTCGCCGAGGATCCCTGCGATCGGTGTCCCGTTGAGCACTCCGGGCTTGCACTCGCCGTAGACCTGCGACGACGAACGAATCTCGGGGAGCAGCTGCATCGGCACCCCGATCGCCTCACAGGTCGCCTCGTCCCACGCGAGCGTCTTGAGGTCCATGAGCATCGTGCGCGAGGCATTGGTGACGTCGGTGACGTGCACCCCTTCGTTCTCGCCGCCACCCGTGAGGTTCCACAGCACCCAGGTGTCCATCGTCCCCGCGAGCAGCTCACCGGCCTCGGCCCGCTCGCGCGCACCGTCGACGTGGTCGAGGATCCAGGCGATCTTGGGCCCGGCGAAGTAGGTCGCCAAGGGCAGGCCGCAGACCTCCTTGAAGCGGTCCAACCCGCCGTCCTTCGCCAGCTCGTCGACCAGGCCCTGGGTCCGGGTGTCCTGCCAGACGACGGCGTGGTGGATCGGCTGGCCGGTGGCCTTGTCCCACACGACAGTGGTCTCGCGCTGGTTGGTGATGCCCACGGCCTCGATGTGGCCGCTGTTGAGGTTGCCCTTGCCCAAGGCACCGCCGATGACCCGTCGCGTGTTGTCCCAGATCTCCAGGGCGTCGTGCTCGACCCATCCGGCTCTGGGGAAGATCTGCTCGTGCTCGATCTGATCGCTCGCGATGACGGTGCCGTCCCGGTCGAAGACCATCGCCCGGGTGCTCGTCGTCCCCTGGTCGATGGCCAGCACGTACGTCTTCGGTGCACTCATGTCCGGCATCCTGTCAGGTCGTCTTCGCCGATGGCGTGGAGCGCGACTACCGTTGTGCCATGCCGAATCCCACGCCACTCGACCCTCAGCAGCGCGCCGACGCCTGGCGTCGTGTCGCCGAGGAGGACCTCGACGTCCTCGTCATCGGCGGTGGCGTGACCGGCGCCGGCGTCGCTCTCGACGCCGCCACCCGTGGTCTCAAGGTGGCTCTCGTCGAGCAGCGCGACTTCGCCTCGGGCACCTCCTCGCGCTCCAGCAAGCTCTTCCACGGGGGCGTGCGCTACCTCGAGCAGCTCAACTTCGGGCTCGTCCGCGAGGCGCTCAAGGAGCGCGAGCTGATGCTCACCCGCATCGCGCCGCACCTGGTCAAACCGGTCTCCTTCCTCTACCCGCTCTCGCACCCGATCTGGGAGCGGCCCTACGTGACCGCGGGGCTCACCCTCTACGACTCGATGGGCGGCGGTCGGTCGGTTCCCCGTACCAAGCAGCTGACGAAGGGGGGAGTCCGTCGCCTCGTCCCGGCGCTCAAGCCCTCCGTGCACCACGGCGGTCTGCTCTACCACGACGCCCAGTGCGACGACGCCCGTCACACCCTGACCGTCGTGCGCACCGCTGCTGCCTACGGCGCGACCGTCCTCAACTCCGCCAAGGTCACCGGCCTGCTCCATGCGGGTGAGCGGGTCATCGGCGCGCAGGTCCTCGACGTCGAGACGGGCCAGGAGGTGGAGGTCAACGCGTCGGTCGTCATCAACTGCACCGGGGTGTGGACCGACGACATCCAGCGGATGGCAGGTGGCCGCGGCCGCTTCCACGTGCGGGCGAGCAAGGGCGTGCACATCGTCGTGGCCCGAGACCGGGTCAACTCCGAGACCGGGCTGATCCTGCGCACGGAGAAGTCCGTCCTCTTCTGCATCCCCTGGGGCACGCACTGGATCATCGGCACGACGGACACCGACTGGTCGCTCTCGCGCGCCCACCCCGCAGCGACCTCGGCAGACATCGACTACATCCTCGAGCAGATCAACGGCGTCCTCGTCACGCCGCTGACCCGCGACGACATCCAGGGTGTCTATGCCGGGTTGCGCCCACTACTGGCCGGTGAGTCCGAGGAGTCCTCGCAGCTCAGCCGCGAGCACGCCGTCGCGCGCCCCCAGCCGGGGCTGATCTCCATCGCCGGCGGCAAGTACACGACCTACCGGATCATGGCGCAGGACGCTGTCGACGCAGCCCGCGAGGACCTCTCCCCGGGGGTCCCGGACAGCGTCACCGAGCACATCCCGCTCATCGGCGCGGAGGGCTACCCGGCTCTCGTCAACCAGCTCGACACCCTGAGCCGGCGCCACGACCTGCCCGTCTGGCGCCTGACGCACCTCCTCGACCGCTACGGGTCGTTGGCCGTCAACCTCTTCCACCTCATCGACGAGGACCGTTCTCTCGCAGAGCCGCTCGTGGGAGCCGAGGAGTATCTCATCGTGGAGGTCGTCTACGCGGCCCGCCACGAGGCGACCCTCCACCTCAACGACCTGCTGACCCGCCGGACCCGGATCTCCATCGAGACCAAGGACCGGGGAGTGCTGGCCGCGCAGTCAGCCGGCCCGATCCTTGCGGCAGAGCTCGGCTGGGACGAGGAGCGGACCCACTCGGAGGTGCAGCACTACCTGCGGCGTGTGCAGGCCGAGATCGAGAGCCAGCAGATGACCGAGGACGAGCGGGCCGACGCCGAGCGCACCGAGGCGACCGACATCAGGACCTTGGCCAAGGGCTGACCCGCCGTCCACGTGCTCGTCACCGAAGTCGGACGTGGCGGACACCTGGGGCAGCCACTCTGGCCGCATGGCCGAGATCACCCGTCGTACCGTCCTGTCCACGACCGCCGTCGCCGCAGGGGCCCTGTCGCTCCCGACGGCAGCCCTTGCCGTTCCCGCCCAGGTCCACAGTGGGCGCCCGCGGATGCCCTCCGGAGTCGCCTCCGGTGACGTCACGACCGACGGTGGTGTCATCTGGGCCCGGGCGGACCGCCCTTCGCGCATGGTCGCCACCCTCCGGGGTCCCGGACGCTCCCGCCGGACCATCCGCGGGCCGTGGGTCACGCCGGGCACGGACCACACGGGCAAGATCGACCTGCGTCACCTTGCGCCAGGTCGTCGCCACGAGATCGAGGTCGCCTTCGAGGACGAGCACGGGCGAAGGGGGGAGACCCGCGACCTGTCCTTCACCACCGCAGCGAAGGGCCGGGCCGGGCAGTCCTTCGTCTGGACGGGGGACACCGCCGGGCAGGGCTGGGGGATCAACCCCGACCTGGGCGGCTACGTCGCCTACGCGACGATGCACGCGACGCGTCCCGACTTCTTCGTCCACTGCGGTGACACGATCTACGCCGACGGCCCCATCGAGGCGAGCGTCACCGAGCCCGATGGCCAGGTCTGGCGCAACCTCGTCATCCCCGAGGTCACTGTGGTCGCACAGACCCTCGCGCAGTACCGCGGACGCCACCGCTACAACCACCTGGACGACAACCTCACCGGGATGTACGCCGAGGTGCCCGTGCTCGCCCAGTGGGACGACCACGAGACGACCAACAACTGGTACCCCGGCGAGGTGCTCGAGGACCCCCGCTACGACGTGGAGCGTCGCGTCGACGTCCTCGCGACGCACGCCAAGCGCGCGTGGTGGGAGTGGCAGCCGATCAGCAACGGTCAGGACCGCCGCGAGGGTCAGCGCATCCATCGCAAGGTCGCCCGCGGCGCGCACCTGGACGTCTTCTGCCTCGACATGCGCACCTTCAAGGACCCCAACACCAGCGGTCTGGAGCGCGAGCGCACCAGCCTCATCGGCGACGAGCAGGTCCGCTGGCTCGTCCGTGAGCTCAAGCGCTCCACGGCGACGTGGAAGGTCATCTCCGCCGACCTGCCGCTCGGCATCGTCGTGCCGGACGGGGACATGCAGGAGTCGCTGTCCAACCGCGACCCGGGCGCCCCGCTCGGCAAGGAGATCGAGCTGGCCTGGCTGCTGAAGGAGATCAAGGACGTGCCCGGCGTCGTGTGGATCACTGCGGACGTGCACTACTGCGCGGCGCACCACTACAGCCCGGAGCGGGCCGCCTTCACCGACTTCTCGCCCTTCTGGGAGTTCGTCGCCGGGCCGATCAATGCGGGGACCTTCGGCCCCAACGAGATGGACGCGACCTTCGGGCCGCGGGTCGACTTCATCAGGACGGCCGACTACCCCAACCAGTCACCGCGCGGCGGCAACCAGTTCTTCGGCCACGCCGACATCGACCGGGACGGGACCTTGACCGTCACCCTGCGTGACGCGAAGGGGAGCGTCCTCTACACGCGGGAGCTGTCGCCCGAGCGCTGATCGACGGTGTGGGGAGGGAGCACGATCGGCTTCCTCCCAACACCTCGCACGCAGCCGAAGTACGCGGCGGTGAGCAGCACCAGCGCGCCCGCCCCCACGTAGAAGGCATTGCGACCGGTGTCGGTGGTGGCCAGCAGCACGATGACACCGACCATGAAGGTGATCGCGATGGCGTTGAGCACGGGGAAGAGGGGCATCGCGTAGCTCGTCGCGGCGGCGCCCTCGCGGGTCATCCGTGCCCTCATCCGCCAGTGGGCGAGCAGGATCATCAGCCAGGTGAAGACCGTGGCGAAGGTGGCGATGGCCGCCACGTAGAAGAAGAGCCGGTCCTCGATGCTCAGGTAGAGCGCGATGCCCACGGCGCCGGTGACGAACATGCACAGGACGGGCACGACGGGGATGTGGCCGTGGCGCGAGAGCCGCAGGAAGGAGCGCGGTGCGTGCCCCTGCTCGGCCAGGCCGTACATCGTGCGGGAGCAGGCGTAGAAGATCGCGTTCATCGCCGACAGTGCGGCCGTGAGGACGACGAAGTTCATGATGTGCTCGGCCGCCGGGATGTCCAGGGCGGCAAAGACCTCGACGAAGGGAGAGGTCTCTCCGGTCACCTCGCTCCACGGGATGATCGACATGATCACCGCCAGCGCGGCGACGTAGAAGAGCAGGATGCGCCAGGGCACGGTGTTGACCGCGCGAGCGATGGAGCGGTCCGGGTCGTCGGCCTCGCCGGCGGTCATGCCGAGCGTCTCGATCCCACCGAAGGAGAAGACGACGACGCTCAGGCTCATGATGATCCCCCACAGGCCGAAGGGGGCGAACCCGCCGTTGCTCCACAGGTTGGCGAAGTCGGGGGTGGTCCCGCCGACCTCCTTGCCCCAGAAGATCAGCGCGAGGCCACCGATGACGAGCGCGATGATCGCCAGGACCTTGATGAGGGAGAACCAGAACTCCATCTCGCCGAAGACCTGCACCGCCATGAGGTTGAGGCAGCCGATGAAGGCGATCGCGGCGACCATCCACACCCAGCCCGGCACATCGGGGAACCACAGCCCCATGTAGGTGGCGACCGCAGTCATGTCGGCGATGGCCACGACCGCCAGCTCGAGCCAGAAGACCCAGCCGGTGATGAACCCCGCGAAGGGCCCGAGGAAGGACCCGGAGTACTGGGCGAAGGACCCGGCGACCGGGTGGCGCACGGCCATCTCGCCGAGGGCCCGCATGACGATGAAGACCATGGCGCCGGCCACGAGGTAGGCGATGAGCACCGCTGGGCCGGCGGCCTGGATCGTCTCGGAGGAACCGAAGAACAGGCCCGTCCCGATCGCGGTGCCGAGGGCGATGAACTGGACGTGGCGGGGGTTCAACCCCCGCTCGAGGTGGTCGGTCGCGGGCGCCGCATCTGCAGGTGTGGTGTGGGTGGACACGAGGTCCGAGCCTACGTGCGAGATCCGGTGCAGGACTAATGGGTGGATCGGAGGCGTTGGAAGGTGAGATCCTGAGGAGAACATGACAGAACCACATGACGACCACGACGTGCCGAGCAGCCAGAGCGCCATCGACGCCACGATCGACCGAGTCCTCTCCCGCCGCGCCCAAGCACTCGCTGACGACGACGGTTTCGTCGACGGCGGGACCTACGACGGCGACCAGCTCGACCGCGAGGAGCGCTCCGCCCTTCGCCGGGTGCAGGGGCTGTCGACCGAGCTCGAGGACATCACCGAGGTCGAGTACCGGCAGCTGCGCCTCGAGCGCGTGGTGCTCGCGGCCGTGTGGACGCAGGGCAGCGTCGAGGACGCCGAGAACTCGATGCGTGAGCTCGCCGCGCTCGCCGAGACGGCTGGCTCCGAGGTCCTCGAGGGAGTCCTGCAGCGCCGGCAGAACCCCGACCCCGGCACCTACCTAGGCTCCGGCAAGGCCCTCGAGCTGCGGGACATCGTCGTGGCGCAGGGCGCCGACACCGTCGTGTGCGACACCGAGCTGAGCCCGAGCCAGCGGCGTGCCCTCGAGGACGTCGTCAAGGTCAAGGTCATCGACCGCACCGCGCTGATCCTCGACATCTTCGCCCAGCACGCCCAGTCGCGTGAGGGTCGTGCACAGGTCGAGCTGGCCCAGCTGCAGTACCTGCTGCCGCGTCTGCGCGGTTGGGGTGAGTCGATGTCCCGTCAGGCCGGTGGCCAGGCTGCCGGCGGTCAGGGGATGGGCTCGCGTGGTCCCGGTGAGACCAAGATCGAGCTCGACCGGCGTCGCATCAACACCCGCATCGCCAAGCTGAAGCGCGACATCGCAGGGATGAAGACCCACCGCGACACCAAGCGCTCCTCCCGCCGCAGCAACGGCACGCCCTCCGTGGTCATCGCGGGCTACACCAACGCCGGCAAGTCGACGCTGCTCAACCGCCTCACCCACGCCGGGGTGCTCGTCGACAACCAGCTCTTCGCGACCCTCGACACCACCGTGCGCCGGTCCGAGACGGTCGACGGACGCGAGTTCACCCTCGCTGACACCGTCGGGTTCGTCCGCGAGCTGCCGCCGCAGCTCGTCGAGGCCTTCCGCTCCACGCTCGAGGAGGTCGGCGAGGCCGACCTGCTGCTCCACGTCGTCGACGGCTCGCACCCCGACCCAGAGGGGCAGATCTCCGCGGTCCGCGGCGTCCTGGCCGAGGTCGATGCGACCGACGTCAAGGAGGTCATCGTCATCAACAAGGCGGATGCCGCCGACCCCGAGGTCATCGATCGCATCCTGCTGCACGAGAAGCACTCCCTTGCCGTCTCAGCACGCACGGGCAAGGGCATCCCCGAGCTCTTGACGCTCATCGCCGAGGAGCTGCCCAAGCCGGACATCGACGTCGAGGTCCTCGTGCCCTACGCGCGCGGTGATCTCATCAGCCGACTGCACGACGAGGCGGAGATCCTCTCGGAGGACCACGTCGCCGAAGGGACCCGGGTCGCCGCCAGGGTGCACCCTGACCTCGCGTCCGAGCTGACCCCCTTCGCCGCTGCTGGCTGAGGCTCCTCACCTCGTCACGAGCAGGATCGCCAGCCCGATCATCGTCACCCCGATGACCCCGTCGAGGACCCGCCAGGTCCCCGGACGGCCGAGAGGGCCTGCCAGCGCCCGGGCGCCCAGACCCAGGCCAGTGAACCAGATCGTGCTGCCCAGCACCGCTCCGCCGGCGAAGGCCCACCGCTGCTCGCCGTGACCGTTGGCGATCGACCCGAGCATCAGGACCGTGTCGAGGTAGACGTGCGGGTTGAGGAAGGTGATGGCCAGTGTCGTCGCGACGACGGAGCGGCGTGAGGCGCTCACCGTCGCCTTCAGGCCCTCCGGCTTCGCGGCCCGTCGCAGGGCGAGCAGGCCGTACCCCACGAGGTAGGCCGCGCCCAGCCAGGTGACGGCCCGCACGAGTCCTGGGTGCGCGCTCACGAGGGCACCCACCCCCGCGGTCCCGAGCGCGATGAGCAGGCCGTCGGCCGCGATGCAGATGAGGACGACGGGCGCGAGGTGCTCGCGACGGATTCCCTGCCGCAGGACAAAGGCATTCTGGGCGCCGATGGCGACGATGAGGGTGAGGCCGGTGAGCAGACCGGCGAGGGCGGGGAGGGTCACGCGACGACACTAGGTCGCTCGCGCGGTGAAGCCCAACGAATGTTGTGATCGGATCATTAGAGTTGCTTCATGCACCTCGATCAGCTGCGCGCGCTCCTGGCGGTCCTCGACCACGGCACCTTCGAGGCGGCGGCGCGCGCCCTGCACCTCACCCCGTCGGCCGTCAGCCAGCGGATCAAGGCACTCGAGCGCGACACCGGCCGGGTCCTCGTCGAGCGCACGGCCCCCTGCCGCGCGACGGACGCGGGGGAGACCATCGTGCGAGCGGCACGCCAGATGCTCCTCCTCGAGGAGGACGTGCGGGTGGCCCTCGGCGACGGGGGCGAAGGGGGTGCTGCCGCCGTCCACCTGCCCGTGGCCGTCAACGCCGACTCCCTCGCGACCTGGTTCGTGCCCGTCCTCGCAGCCGCCGGGGGATGGGACGACACCCTCCTGCACCTCGAGGTCGAGGACGAGGAGTACAGCGCCGATCACCTGCGTCGTGGGGCCGTGGTCGGGGCAGTGACCGCCGACCCCGTGCCGGTGGCCGGGTGCCGCACCGAGCCGCTCGGCGCGATGCGATACCTGCCCGTGGCCTCGCCCGGGCTCGCCGAGCGCTTCGCCCGCGGTCGAGGGTACGCGTGGGACTCGATGCCGGTACTCCGCTTCAACGCCAAGGACGACCTGCAGCAGGGGGTGCTGCGCGACCTCGGTGTCACGCTGGCCCCGCCCATGTCCCAGGTGCCCTCCTCCGAGGGCTTCGTCGCTGCGGTCCGGTCAGGGCTCGGCTGGGCGATGGTCCCCGAGACCCAGCTGGGCGATGACCTGGTGACCGGAGACCTGGTGCTCCTGCGCCAGCGGGCGCACCGTGACGTGCCGCTCCACTGGCAGGTCTGGACGCTGCAGACGCCTCGGATCACCCGCCTCACAGAGGCCGTCCATGACGCAGCCCGTGCCCTGAGACCCGTTCGTCGATCGAGTCTTCCGGCTGTCGGTGCCCGGGTCTAGCGTTGAGCGCATGGCATCAATACTCAACCCCTACCTCAACTTCGACGCCAACGCCCGCGAGGCGATGGAGTTCTACCAGTCGGTCCTCGGGGGTGAGCTCCTCGTGCACACCTTCGGCGAGAGCATGCCCGACGCCGGCGAGATTGCCGACCAGGTCATGCACGCCAGCCTGCAGACCGAGGCCGGCTACACGATCTTCGCCAGCGACACCCCGCCCGGCATGCAGTCCACGCCGGGTACGAGCATCACGGTGAGCATCAGCGGCGACGAGACCGAGCGGCTGCGCGGCTACTGGGCAGGTCTCACCGACGGCGGCACCATCGAGATGCCTCTCGAGATGCAGATGTGGGGAGATGAGTTCGGCTCCTTCACCGACCGCTTCGGCATCCCGTGGATGGTCAACATCGCTGGCCCGGGTCAGCAGGGCTGAGTCCTAGCGCGCAGCCAGGACCGCGGCGGAGTCGACGACCTCGATCTGCGGAGCGTAGAGGCCCATGACCTGCAGGGCAGCGGCGTGGTTGTCCTGGCTCGACCCGGCGCAGGCGTCGGCCGCCACCACCACGGTGGCGCCGGCGTCGGCCGCGGGCAGGGCCGTGGAGATGACGCAGCAGTCCGTCGACACTCCCGCGAGGACGAGCGTCGGCGTCGCCCCGGTGAGACGGGTCAGGCCCTCACCCCACTTGCCGAAGGTCGAGGCATCGACGGTGCCCCGGTTGCTCCAGCCGTTGGCGGGGGAGACGAGGTCGAAGATCGGGTCGGTGTCCGGCTTGTCGGCGAATGGCCACCGCTCGAAGTAGGGCCCCCACGAGCCCGTGCGGTCGGTGCCCGGCAGCCACCGGGTGACGATCGTGCGATCGGCTCCGAACTGCGAACGCAGGCTCTTGATGGAGCCGAGTGCGTCATCAAACATGGGCGAGCCCCACGGGCTCGCGCTGTCGGCGAAGATCTTCTGCGGGTCGATGATGACCAGCCAGGCGTCGCTCAGGTCGGGCAGCGTCGGCTGCTCCATCACGGTCTCCTCGCTCACACCTGCTCCTGACGGCGCACGACGCCGCGGCGGGCGATGTAGGTGATGACGAAGGCCAGCACCAGCGCGACCAGCACGCCGAGGTTGGCGTAGGACCAGTCGCCGTTCCAGTAGTTGCCCGCGGGGTCCTCGACGAGCTCTGTTCCCATGAAGGCCTTGAGCAGGTAGCCCTGCCAGTTGTTCCACGTCGAGTCGGGCATGGCATTGGTGACCAGGCCCCAGCCGATGACGGAGGTGAGCACCATGGTGCCGACCGAGATCCAGTCGACCGCGCCGTATCGGCCACGGGAGTCGAAGAGGGCCTCCTCGTCGTAGTCCCGGTGGCGCAGCGCCAGGTCGGACAGGAAGATCCCTGCCCAGGCGGCCAGCGGGACACCGAGGGTGATGAGGAAGGACTGGAAGGGGCCCAAGAAGTTCTCGGCGAAGAAGACGACGTAGATGGTGCCGAGGGTGAGCAGCAGCCCGTCGATGCCAGCTGCTGCCGGGCGAGGGATGCGCACCCCGAGGCTGAGCAGCGTCAACCCGGAGGAGTAGATGCCCAGTACTGCGCCGGAGACGAGCGCGAGAACGGCGGCGACGCCGAAGATCACGAGGTACCAGGTCGGCAGGATCGTCGCGAGGGTGCCGACGGGGTCGGCGGCGATGCCCGCGCTCAGCTCGGCGTCGGACCCGGCGAGCCCGATGCCGTAGGCGACGAGCAGTGTCGGGGCGAGCGCTCCGCCGATCGTGTTCCACGCGACGATGGAGCCGGAGGAGGCCTCACGTCTTTGGTAGCGCGACCAGTCGGCGGCGATGTTGATCCACCCGAGTCCGAAGCCGGTCATCACCATGATGAGCGCGCCGAGCACCTGCTGCAGCGACCCGCCCTCCATCGCCGTGAGGGCCGACCAGTCGATGTGACCGACGGTCAGGGCGACATAGACGATCGTCGCGATGCCGGTCACCCACGTGAGCAGGGACTGCATCCGCATGATGAGGTGATAGCCCGCCACGGAGGCGGTGACGATGAGCGCGGCGACGACGAGCATCGCGATCACCTTGGTGGGCGTCCCACCGCCCCAACCGAGCTCGCGCATGACCGTGGCGGTCGCGAGGGTCGCCATGATCGCGAGGAAGGTCTCCCAGCCGATCGAGACGATCCACGAGACGACACCGGGCAGCTTTTGTCCCTGCACGCCGAAGGCCGCACGCGAGATGACCATCGTCGGGGCCGAGCCCCGTTTGCCGGCGACGGCGACGAGGCCGCAGAGCAGGAAGGAGATGACGATGCCCACCACGGAGACGATCAACGCCTGGACGAAGGAGATCCCGAAACCAAGGACGAAGCTGCCGTAGGAGATGCCGAAGACCGAGACATTGGCGGCGAACCACGGCCAGAAGAGGTCGGAGGGCTTGGCCGTGCGGTCCGCCTCGTCGATGATCTCGATGCCGGTGGTCTCGACCCCGGCACGACGGACCGAGTCGAGGGTGTCGCCCCTGCGGGAATCAGCGCTCATTCGGGCAGAATTGCACACGTGGACACCCTGAGGAGCCGATGGCACGCCGATGTCGTCGCTCTGTGCCCGGCTGCGGACCGCCCGCTGCTCGCGGCGGAGGGGACCGATCTGCTCGATCGCTGGCTCGAGGACCACCGCTCGTACCACGACGCGGTGCACCTGGCCGAGGTCCTCGCGGCCCTCGACGAGCTGCACGAAGGGGGTGACCTCCCCGCCCATGACCGTCACCTGGCTGGTCTGGCCGCCTGGTACCACGATGCGGTCTACGACCCAGCGGCTGCGTCCGGTGCCAACGAGGAGGCCTCGGCAGTCCTGGCGCAGGAGCGACTGACCGCCATCGGTGTGCCGGCCGAGCTGGTGGAACGGGTGGCGATGCTGGTGCGGGAGAGCGCCACCCACGAGATGTCGGACCACGACCCGGCGACCCGTGCCTTCCACGACGCCGACCTGTGGATCCTCTCGGCGGAGGCCGAGCGCTTCGACGCCTACTGCCACCAGGTGCGCATCGAGTACGGCATGTTCGCCACTGCGGACTACGCACGCGGACGGGTCGCGGTGCTGACTCCCTTCGTCGAGCGGGAGCGCCTCTACCTCACCGACCACGCCCACGAACGGTGGACCGAGCGGGCCCGGCTCAACCTGCGTCGAGAGATCGCCCGGCTCGCTGGGCCTGGGTGACCCGCAGCCCGCTGCGGATCAGCCGGCGGATCAGCTCGGAGCCAGCGACCTCGGTGGCCCCGGCGGCGACGACCTCGTCGTAGCGCTCGACCGGCACGTCGTAGTGGTCCTCGTCGAAGAGCTTGCGCGGGATCGCCAGCTCCTCGGCGAAGGCGTGCAGCTCCTCCAGCGAGGAGTCGGACACCAGGTGGCTCCAGACGCGTCCCCAGCCGGGCCAGGTGGGCGGGTCGACGAGGATCATGGCTGGCTCACAAGGGATCGAGGATGCGCTTGAGGAAGGCCTGCGTGCGAGGCTCCTGCGGCTCGAGGATGACCTGCTCCGGGGCGCCTCGCTCGACGACGACACCGCCGTCGATGAAGAGCACGTCGTCGGCCACCTCGCGGGCGAAGCGGATCTCGTGCGTGACGACGACCATGGTCCAGCTCTGCTCGGCGAGGTCGCGCATCACGGTGAGCACCTCGCCGACCGTCTCGGGGTCGAGTGCGGAGGTCGGCTCGTCGAAGAGCACGACCGAGGGGCGCAGGGCGAGAGCCCGGGCGATGCCGACCCGCTGCTGCTGACCACCGGAGAGCTGGAAGGGGTACTTGTCCGCGTGCTCGGACAGGCCCACCTGCTCCAGCAGGGCCTTCGCGCGCTCGCGAGCCGACTGGGGGTCCTCGCCCTGGACGACGATCGGCCCCTCGGTGATGTTGTCGAGGGTGGTCTTGTGGGCGAAGAGGTTGTGCCCCTGGAAGACGAAGCCGCTCTGCGCGGCGAGGGCGTCGGCCTGATCGCGCTGGGGGCGGGGGAGTCGGCCGTGCCGGTTGGGCGACAGCTGCGAGAAGTCCACGGTGGCGTCACCGATGGTGATGACGCCCGCGTCCGGGCGCTCGAGGCCGCCGAGGGCCCGCAGCAGGGTCGTCTTGCCCGAGCCGGAGGGGCCGAGGACGACGGTGACGCCGCCCTCGGGGACGTCGAAGGAGATGTCCCGCAGGACCTCCTTGTCACCGAAGCTCTTGCGGATGTTGTGCGCGGACACGACCGGCGCTCCGGCTGCAGCGGTCGTGCCGGGCGCGGTGCTGGGTGCGTCAGACGGCGACATAGCGGCTGAACCTCTCCTCGGCGCGGTCCTGGAAGACCGAGATGATCATGCAGATGATCCAGAAGTAGATCGCGGCGAGCCCGTACATCGCCATGAACTGGAAGGTGGGCGCGGCCGCGAACTGCGCCTGCCGCAGGATCTCGACGACGAGGATGATCGAGGTCAGCGAGGTGTCCTTGACGAGCGAGATCAGCGTGTTGGACAGCGGCGGCACCGCGGTGCGTGCGGCCTGCGGGAGGATGATCCGCCGCAGTGCCGTCCTCGGGCTCATGCCGATCGTCTGCGCCGCCTCCCACTGGCCCTTGGGAATCGACTCGACGGCCGAGCGGATGACCTCGGCGGCGTAGCCACCGACGTTGAGCGACAGCGCGATGACCGCGGCGGGGAAGGGGGCGAGGTCGACACCCAGCTGCGGCAGGGCGAAGAAGATCAGGTAGAGCTGCACGAGCAGCGGGGTGCCGCGGATGATCGAGATGTAGCTCCGCGCGATGGCCCGTGGCAGGGCCGCGTGCGACATCCGGCCCATGGCGGCGATCATCGCGAGGACGAGGCCGATCGCGAAGGAGAGCACGGTGAGCGGGATCGTCACCTTGATCGCGGCCAGCGCCATCGGGCCGGCGTTGTCCTTGACGAGGTCCCACCAGGTGGGAGCCTCGACGTCCGCCGCGAAGTACCTGTCGTAGATCTTCTGCGTGGTGCCGTCCTGCTCCATCTCGGCCAGCGTCTTGTTGATGGCCGGCATGTAGCCGGAACCCTTCTTCGCGGCGAAGACCGACTGGGACGTGTCGTCAGTCTCGTCCACGACCTTGACCCCGGGGTCGGGGCTGGTCGCGATGTAGTTGCGCACGGCGAGCTTGTCGTTGACGATCGCGTCGACCCGGCCCTGCTTGAGGTTGGCCATCGCCTCCGTCATCCCGTCGACCCCGACGATCTCGGCGCCGTGCTTCTCGGCGACCTCGCGCCAGCTGCTGGTGAGGTTCTCGGCGGCCTTCTTGCCCTTGAGGTCGGCCAGCGTGGTGATGTCCTTCGGGTTGTCCTCGGCGACGACGAGGACCCCACCGGTGTCGACATACGGGTCGGACAGGTCGTAGAGCTGCTTGCGCTCCGGGTTGAGGGTCACCTGGTTGGCGACGATGTCGAAGCGCCCGGCGCCGAGCGCGGCAAACATCGAGTCCCACGGGGTGGCGACGTACTCGACCTCGACGCCGAGGCGTTTGCCGACCTCGTTCATCACGTCGATGTCGAAGCCGGTGAACTCGTCGCCCTTCTTGATGGAGAAGGGGGCGTACACCCCTTCGGTCCCGACCCGCAGGGGGTTGGGGATCGCCTCCGACGCGGCGGCCGGCGTGGTCGAGGCCGTCGTGGGAGCCGCTGCCGCACCTGGCGCCGACAGCAGGACGGGAGCCAACGCGATCGCGAGGGCGAGGACGAGGTGCGCCAGGCGCCGGGGGAGCGTGATCATCAGGCGCTCAGGATATGCCCGGCGTCACAGTCGGCGCAGGGCGGTCGCGAGCACGACGGCCTCGCCGATGCGGTCGGACGCGTCGAGGTCGACCTCGGCCTCGATGACCCAGTCGTGATCACCGGCAGGGTCGGCGAGCGTCTGACGCACCCGCCACAGGCGCGCGTCCTCGACCTCGGCCACGTCGTCGACACCCGGAGCGAGCCCCGTGGCCTCCTCGATGTGCAGGTGGTGCGGACCGCGGGCGTCCTGGTCGGTACCGATGCGGTCGTGCTCCTCCCAGTAGTCGCCGAGAGCGGTGTCCCAGTCGGCATGGCGCATGACGGGCGAGCGGTCGTCGTCGGCGAGCTCCGCCGCGGCCGTCTCGATCGCGCTGAGCGCGGACAGGTCGTCGCGCGCGGCCTTCTCGACCCGCTGCCACAGGGCACCGCGCACCATCGCACGGAAGGGGCCGGTGCGAGCGCTCAGGGGCCGCGGCGGTGGTGCCGCGTCGCGTCCCTGCGCGAGTGCGGCGGCCGACTCCGGGTCGGCGAGGGCCTCCCACTCGTCGAGCAGCGAGGAGTCGGTCTGGCGCACGGTCTCGCCCAGCCAGTCGATGATCTCCTCGAGCTCGGGGGAGGAATGCACATCAGGCACGGTGCGCATGAGGGTGCGGTAGGCGTCGGTGAGGTAGCGCAGCACGAGGCCCTCACGCGGACCGAGGGTGAAGCGCCGGACGAAGTCCGCGAAGGACATGCCCTCCTCCCACATCAGCCGCACGATCGACTTCGGGATGAGCGACTCCTCCGGCAGCCACGGGTGGGTCTGCCGGTAGGTCTCGAAGGCCGCCGCCAGCTCATCGGCGAGAGGCCGCGGCCAGGTGATCTCCTCGAGGAGCTTCATCCGCTCCTCGTACTCGATGCCGTCGGCCTTCATCTCGCCGATCGCCTCGCCGCGGGCAGCGTGCTGCTGGGCCATGAGGATGGCGAAGGGGGCTTCCAGCACCGCTTCGATGGTGGAGACCACGTCGAGGGCGTGGGTCGGGGAGTCCGCGTCGAGCAGGTCCAGCGCCGCCAGCGCGAAGGGGGCCAACGGCTGGTTGAGCGCGAAGTCGCGCGGCAGGTCGAGGGTCAGAGCCACCGTCCGACCGGTCTCGTCCGGCTCCGGGAGCCGCTCCAGCACACCGGAGTCGAGCAGGCTGCGTCCCAGTCGGATGGTGCGCTGGGCCAGCCGGGTGCGCCCGCGTGCGTCCTCGTGGTTGTCCCGGGTGAGCCGCGAGAGCGCGGTGATCGGGTTGCCGGGCCGGGCGACGACATTGAGGATCATCGAGTTGTCGACCTTCATCCGCGAGCGCAGGGTCTCGGGTGCGGCGGTCGTCAGCTTGGTGAAGGTCTCCTCGGTCCACACGACGAAGCCCTCCGCGGGCTTCTTGCGCTGGACCTTCTTGCGCTTCTTCTCGTCGTCGCCGGCCTTGAGCAGCGCGCGGTGGTTGTCGATGACGTGCTCGGGAGCCTGGACGACGACATGGCCCTCGGTGTCGAACCCGGCGCGACCCGCGCGCCCGGCGATCTGGAGGAACTCGCGCACCCGCAGCACCCGGTGGCGCGAACCGTCGAACTTGGTCAACGAGGTGAAGAGCACGGTGCGGATCGGGACATTGATGCCGACGCCGAGGGTGTCGGTGCCGCAGATGACCTTGAGCATCCCCGCCTGGGCGAGCTGCTCGACGAGGCGTCGGTAACGAGGGAGCATCCCGGCGTGGTGGACGCCCACCCCGCGTCGCAGCATGCCGTTGAGCGTGCGGCCGAAGCCTGCGGAGAAGCGGAAGTCGGCGAGCCGGTCGGCGATCGCCTGCTTCTCGTCCTTGTCGAGCAGCTTGAGCGTCTGGAGCAGCCGGGCGTGCTCGGAGGCATTGGCCTGGGTCTGGTGGACGACGTAGACCGGCGCGCGGCGCCACTCGAGGATCTCCTCGATCGTCTCCTGGATCGGGGTGAGCGCCCAGGAGAAGGTCAGGGGCACCGGGCGCTCGGCGTCCTTGACGACGACGACATCGCGGTCGGTGCGCTCACGCAGGTCCTCCTCGATGGCCCGGGTGTCACCGAGCGTCGCGGACATCAGCAGCATCTGCGCCTGCGGCAGCTCCAGCAGCGGCACCTGCCAGGCCCAACCACGCTCGGCCTCGGCGTAGTAGTGGAACTCGTCCATGACGACGAGACCGACGTCGGCGTCGCTCCCTTCGCGCAGGGCGAGGTTGGCGAGCACCTCTGCGGTGCAGACGATCACGGGCGCATCGGCGTTGACCGAGGCGTCTCCCGTGAGCATGCCGACGTTGTCCGCGCCGAAGACCTCGCAGAGGTCGAAGAACTTCTCCGAGACGAGCGCCTTGATGGGGGCGGTGTAGAAGGCGACCTCGTCCTTGGCCATCGCGTGGGCGATCGCGCCCGTCGCGACGAGGGACTTGCCGGAGCCGGTGGGGGTCGCGAGCACCACGTGGTCGTCGCCGAGGAGGGCGAGGAGCGCCTCTTCCTGGTGCGGGTAGAGCGTCAGCCCACGATCGGCCGTCCAGGCCGAGAACC
This sequence comes from Janibacter sp. Soil728, assembly GCF_001428305.1. Classification (GTDB taxonomy): domain Bacteria; phylum Actinomycetota; class Actinomycetes; order Actinomycetales; family Dermatophilaceae; genus Janibacter. The sequence goes on from NZ_LMRZ01000004.1 coordinate 654,119, forward strand.
GCTCGAAGAGGTCGTCGGGTTCGGTACCGACGGGGACGATGAGCGGGGCTGCCATTCACCCATCGTCCCAGCGGGGTTACCCGGGTGTCACCATGGGGTCCGTGACCCCACCGCGATTGATCACCGCTGATGACCTGTCCCTGCGCCCGCCGGTCGAGGACGACGCGCAGCTCGTGGCCGAGCTGATGGACGTGCCGATCTCCACCGAGCGTCCTGCGCAGATCGTCCGCCTCTGGCGCGAGCACTGGGACGAGCGCGGGTACGGGACATGGATCATCGAGGACCCGGCTGGCCGGCGCCTCGGTTTCGTGGGCCTGCGATCGCACTCCGACTTCATCCGCGTCACGATCCGCGTCATCGAGGGCGAAGGGGGTGACGACCTGGCCACGCGGGCGCTGCGGGTGGTCGTCAGTCACGCGCTCGAGTGGCTGCCCGACCTGCCCCTGCGCATCCGGCTCGCGCCCGAGGACGTCGCCACGCGCGAGGTCGCGGAGGCCGCGGGCATGACGTACGCACCGGACCTGGACCACGCGGTCGACGGCGACGAGTGGCAGGTCCTCGAGCTGCCCTACGTCCGCATCGCCGACCGCGTCCCGCCACGGGCTCGCGAGGCGATGCTGAAGATGTGGGGCGAGGTCAACGACGCCGGGGGTGCGGTGGGCTTCGTCCCCGGCGCGAGCCAGGAGGACGTCGCCGAGGTCCTCGACGGCTACGTCGCCAGGCTCGCCGAGGGCCGCACCGTCTGCGTCGCGCTCAACTCCCCGCTCGGCGAGCTGCTCGGCTTCGGCTTCGTGGCGCGGTCCACGGGGATGACGGTGGCGCACACCGCCAACCTCGAGCGGATCATGACCGACACTGCTCGTCGGGGGACCAACCACGGGGCGCTCCTCATGGCGGGCATGCACCGGGCCGCGCGGGAGATGGGCGTCGAGCTCGTGACCCTCGACTACCGGGGCGGCACCGGGCTCGGCGAGTTCTACACCCGGTACGGCTACACGGAGGTCGGGCGCATCCCCGGTGGCGTCCGCGTCGCCCCCGGTGACGACCGGGACGGCGTGATCATGGCGCGCTCGCTGTGACCCACCTCGAGTCCTTCGGGCAGGCGACGGCCTGGATCGCGGTCCTCGATCGGTCGCAGGCCGAGGTCGCCGAGGCCCTTGGCCTGACGGGAGGTCGCAATGTCGCGGCAGCAGAGGCCGTCCGAGCCTCCTCCGCGACCGGGTTGCTGCCGCCGTTGGCCGGGGCAGGCGGTCGATGGACCTTGGCCGTCAGCGCGGGGTTGACGGGGATCTCGACGAGGCGCCTGACGACGCTCACCGCGCTGCTGGACACGCAGGTGCTCTTCTACGACACGGTCGGCGACCCCGCCGCCCGTGACGACGTGCTCGCCCGGGCCGCCGCCGAGAGCCTCGACCCGAGGACCCTCTCCGGGGAGGTGCCCGGGCACGCGGTGCTCTTCGACGACGTCGACGAGGGCCCGCCGCCGGCAGACCTCGTCAAGACCCCGTCACGGACGCCGTGGCTGTGGACCAGGCTCTTTCGCCGCTGACCTAGCATTCGGCCCATGACCCAGACCGATCGCGACACCGAGACCCGACCCCCCTTCGGCCTGGGGTGGCGCCTGCACGGCGACGGCCGCGAGGTGCTGCCGGGCGAGGTCGTGGCCCCGGGGGAGCGGCTGTCGTGGCCGCGCACGATCGGTCTCGGGGCGCAGCACGTCGTCGCGATGTTCGGCGCGACCTTCCTCGTCCCGCTCATCACGGGGCTGCCGCCGGCGACGACCCTCTTCTTCAGCGGCGTCGGCACGATGCTCTTCCTGCTCATCACGGCGGGTCGGGTGCCGAGCTACCTCGGGAGCTCCTTCGCCTTCATCGCGCCGCTCGCGGCTGCCTCCGCGAGCCACGACATGCCCACCGCGCTCGGCGGTGTCGTCATGGCGGGCATCACGCTGGCCCTGCTCGGCGTCGTCGTCCAGCTCGCCGGCGACCGATGGCTGCGAGCGATCATGCCGGCCACCGTCACGGGCGCCATCGTCGCCCTCATCGGGCTCAACCTCGCGCCGAGCGCCAAGGCCAACTTCGTCGTCTCGCCCGTCACCGGTCTGGTGACCGTCGCCGTCATCCTGATGGTCACCGTGGCGACGCGGACCCTCTTCTCCCGCATCGCGATCCTCGTCGGTGTCGCGGCGGGCTACCTGACCGCTGTCGTGCGTGAGGAGGTCGACTTCGCCAAGGTCCAGGCGGCCGACTGGCTCGGTGCACCGACCTTCACCGCGCCCCACTTCGACATCGCCGTGGCCGGGCTCTTCATCCCCGTCGTCCTCGTCCTCGTGGCCGAGAATGTCGGCCACGTGCGGTCCGTCGCCTCGATGACGGGCGAGGACCTCGACCCGATCACCGGGCGTGCGCTCATCGCGGACGGGCTGGCGACGACCCTCGCCGGTGCCGGCGGTGGGTCCGGCACGACGACCTACGCCGAGAACATCGGGGTCATGGCGGCAACCCGGGTCTACTCGACCGCTGCCTACTGGGTCGCGGCGGTCGTCGCCCTCATTTTGTCCTTCTCACCCAAGTTCGGCGAGGCGATCGCGACCGTCCCCCAGGGGGTGCTCGGGGGTGCGGGTGTCGTCCTCTACGGGATGATCGGACTGCTGGGAGCCAAGATCTGGGTGGAGGCCAAGGTCGACTTCGGCAACCCGATCAACCTGATGACGGCCGCTGTCGCCCTGATCATCGGCGTGGCCGACTTCACCTGGCAGATCGGTGACCTGCAGTTCGCCGGCATCGCGCTCGGCACGGTCGCGGCACTCGTCGGCTTCCACCTCATGCGCGGCGTCAACCTCGTGACCCGAGCCGTGCCCGACCCGCTCACGCCCACCGAGTGAGCACCGAGTGAGCACCGAATGAGCACCGAGTGGGCAGCGAAGATGAAGATCTCCTCATCCAGCCCTCACCCACGGCTCATCCCGTCTGCCTAGCGTGACGCCCATGAAGCCCAGCCCCCGCCGTCGCGTCGGCCGCGACGGAGTCCTCATCGCGGTCATGCTCTGCGTGCCCGTGCTCGTCCTGCTGGGGTTCCGGGTGGCGGCGTCACCGTCGGACCCGCCGCCCGTCGAAGAACGGTCGATCCAGCTGACCAGCGACACCCCGTCACCGCGGCCGACCTCCACGAGCCCGTCACCGACGAAGACCTCACCGACGAAGACGACCTCCTCGACGACCTCCCCGGCGAAGAAGTCCGTGACCACGAAGTCCACGCCGACGTCGTCCCCGAGCTCGACGAGGACCACCGCGCCGAGGACCACGCAACCGCCGCCCGCGGCCCCGCGCACCACGTGGACACCCACTCGTACACCGACCTGGACGTCGCAGACCCACGTTCCGTCGTACGGTGACGATGATGATGACGACGGGGGCGACGACGACGGGGGCGACGACGACTGAGCCGGCCCCCGGTCGGGCTCGTCGCTCGCGCCCACGTCTGGCCAGGGACACGATCGTCGGCTGGATGGTGCTCGTCCTCTTCGTCAGTCTGCTCAGCGTCGTCATCGTCGTGCGCGAGAGCCTGCGCCTGTCGGTGACCGAGCGGGCCAACGCCGATGTCTCGCAGGAGATCAAGGAGTTTCGCACCTTCACCCAGGAGGGCGTGGACCCAGAGACCTCCAAGCCCTTCACCTCGGCGGAGCGGCTGCTGCAGGTCTACCTGTCGCGGCAGAGCCCGAGCAACGGCGAGGTGATCGTCGGGTACGTCGGCGAGGAGGGTGTCGTGACGATCTCCCGGGGACCCGGTGCGCCCTCGCTGGAGGAGTACGACCTCACCCGTGACACCGATCTGGTGCGGGCCGCAGAACGCTCCACGTCCGGCACGACGGACACGCCCGCTGGCGAGATGCGGTGGGCGCGCACCGTCGTCGACGTGCGCGGTGGCGACGACGCGATGCTCCTCGTGGCGTTCTTCACGCAGGTGGAGCGTGCCGAGGCCGACCGCATCGTGCGGACCCTGACCCTCGTCTCGCTCCTCGCGCTGCTCTTCGCCGGGGTGGTCTCCTGGCTCGTCGCCGGCCGCCTGCTGCGACCGGTGCACCTGGTGCAGACGGCGGCCGAGGAGATCACCGAGCAGGACCTCACCCGTCGCATCGACGTCGGCGACGACGACGTGTCCGGTCTCGCCTCGACCTTCAACCGGATGCTCGACCGCCTCGAGGAGGCCTTCCGCGCGGAGCAGCGCTTCGTCGACGACGCCGGGCACGAGCTGCGTACGCCGATCACGGTGATCCGCGGCCACCTCGAGCTGATGGACGACGACCCCGCGTCCCGGGAGGCCACCCTGCGCATCGTCACCCAGGAGCTGGACCGCATGGGGCGGATCGTCACCGACCTGCTCGCCCTGGCCACGTCCGAGCGTCCTGACTTCATCCGCCCCACCGACGGCGTCGACGTCGCCCTCCTCACCGTCTCGCTCGACGCCAAGATCTCCGCGCTGGGCGATCGACGGTGGGGAGTGAGCCAGGTGGCCGAGGGCACGGCCCGGCTCGACTCGCAGCGGATCACCCAGGCGGTGCTCCAGCTCGCGCAGAACGCGGTGCAGCACACCGGTGACGGTGACGCGATCACCCTGTCCTCCGGCATCGCCGACGACCCCGGGCTCGGCCGGGTCCTGACCATCTCGATCGAGGACACCGGACCAGGTGTCCCCGAGTCCGACCGTGAGCAGATCTTCCAGCGCTTCGCGCACGGCGAGCCGCCCGACGGTCGGCGCCACAGCGGGGCCGGTCTCGGGCTGGCCATCGTTCGGGCCATCGCCGAGGGCCACGGCGGTCGGGTCGACGTCGGCGGACGCCTCGGTCAGGGCGCCGTCTTCACCCTTGTCGTCCCCGTCGACGACAGCACCGGCCGCGTCGAGCCGGACGACCAGGAGGCACCATGAGCAGCATCCTCATCGCCGAGGACCACGAGGAGATCGCCAGCTTCATCGACAAGGGCCTGCGAGCCGCCGGGCACCGCACGACCATCACGGCCGACGGTCGGCAGGCGTGGGCGCTGGCGGGCACCGGTGCCTTCGACCTGCTCGTCCTGGACGTCGGTCTGCCGGGACTCGACGGCTTCGAGGTGCTGCGCCGCCTGCGCGGCGACGGGGTCGATCTTCCGGTCATCATCCTCACTGCCCGCGACGGCGTCGACGACACCGTCGCGGGACTTGAGGGCGGGGCCAACGACTACATGACCAAGCCCTTCCAGTTCGTCGAGCTGCTCGCCCGGGTGCGTCTGCGGTTGCGCGAGGGCGGCGCCCTCCCCGCCGACGACACCGCCCTCGTCGTGGGGGACCTCAGTCTCGACATCCGTCGGCGGTCGGCGCGGGTCGCCGATCGTGAGGTCGAGCTCACCGCCCGCGAGTTCGCCCTGCTGGAGGCCTTCGTCGAGCATGCCGACCAGGTCCTCTCGCGCGAGCAGCTGCTCGGCATGGTGTGGGACATGGACTTCGACCCCGGGTCCAATGTCGTCGACGTCTTCGTGCGCAGCCTGCGCTCCAAGATCGGGGCCGACCGGATCCTCACCGTGCGCGGCGTGGGCTACCGCCTGCGTCCGCTCACCGGCTGATCCTGCCCACGACCCCCGGCGGCTGTGGCACCGTGGCCTCGTGAGTGACGCGCAGCAGACCGCAGAGCACCACCGACTCGCCGAGGCACCCGGCACCGATGACGCCTGGCGCCTGTGGGGTCCCTATGTCGCCGGCCGCCAGTGGGGGACGGTCCGCGAGGACTACAGCCCCGACGGGGACGCCTGGACCCACTTCCCCTTCGACCAGGCCCACACCCGGGCCTACCGCTGGGGCGAGGACGGCATCGCCGGGCTCACCGACCGCTACGGCTTCCTCACCCTGGCCACGGCGATGTGGAACGGCCACGACGACCGGCTCAAGGAGCGGCTCTTCGGCCTGAGCGGGCCGCAGGGCAACCATGGTGAGGACGCCAAGGAGTACTGGTGGCACCTCGACGCCACCCCCACTCACTCCTTCGGGGAGTACCTCTACCGGTACCCGCACGCCGCCTTCCCCTACGCGGACCTCGTCGCCCGCAACGCCGAGCGCGGTCACGGGGATGACGAGTACGAGCTGAGCGACACCGGGGTGCTCGAGGGCGACCGCTTCTTCGACGTCGTCACGCGGCACGCCAAGGCGAGCGAGCGCGATGTCGTCATCGAGATCGAGGCGACCAACCACGGCCCCGACCCCGCGCCGCTCGACCTGCTCCCTCAGGTGTGGTTCCGCAACACCTGGTCCTGGGGACGGGATGACCGACGCCCCTCGATCACCGCGACCAGCGACACGGCGTCGCCCGAGAGCGGGGGGACCCGTCTGGTCATCGAGCACGGCTGGCTCGGCCGCTACGTCCTGCACGCCGACGGCGCCCCGGAGGTCCTGCTCTGCGACAACGAGACCAACGAGGAGGCGACCTTCGGCTCCGCCGGCAAGGGCGAGTCCCCGCACCCCAAGAATGCCGTCGACGCGGCGATCGTCCACGGCGACCGGTCGCTCCTCGCGCCGCCGGACCACCGTGCGACCAAGGCCGCCCTGCACTACCACTACGACGCCGTCGCGCCGGGGGAGAGCGTGCGGGTGCGCCTGCGGCTCGTGCAGGTGAGCGAGGACGAAGGGGGCGCCGCCACCCCCTTCGCCGAGGTCGACGAGATCATCGCGGGCCGCCGCGGCGAGGCCGACGAGTTCTATGCCGCGGTGATTCCCGAGCACGCGAGCGAGGAGGACCGCTTCATCGCGCGACGCGCCTTCGCCGGGCTCAACTGGTGCAAGCAGGTCTACCGCTACGACGTGCGGGATTGGCTCGAGGGCGACCCGGCGCAACCTCCCACGCCGCAGTCCCGCCTGGCCCCGCAGCCGGCGGGGCGCAACACCGACTGGACGCACCTCGCGCTCGCCGATGTCATCTCGATGCCCGACGAGTGGGAGTACCCGTGGTTCGCGACATGGGACTCCGCCTTCCACGCGGTGGGGATGGCGCACATGGACCCGGCCTTCGCCAAGGAGCAGCTGGTCCTGCTGTGCCGTGAGTGGGCGATGCACCCCAACGGGCAGATGGCCGCCTACGAGTGGAACTTCTCCGACGTCAACCCACCCGTCCACGCGTGGGCCGCTTGGCAGGTCTACGCCCTCGAGGGTGCGCATGACCCGGGTTTCCTCGTGCGGATCTTCACCAAGCTCATGCTCAACTTCGGCTGGTGGGTCAACCGCAAGGACTCCGACGGCTCCTACCTCTTCGAGGGGGGCTTCCTCGGGATGGACAACATCGGGCCCTTCGACCGGTCGGAGCCGCTGCCGGACGGACAGCGCCTGGAGCAGTCCGACGCGACGAGCTGGATGGCCTTCTTCTGCCTCAACATGCTGCGCATCGCGTGGGAGCTGGCCCGCACCGACCACGCCTGGGACGAGGTCGCGACCAAGTTCCTCGAGCACTTCCTGCACATCGCCGAGGCGGTGGAGCACTTCGGCACCGACGACGTGCACCTGTGGGACGAGGAGGACGGCTTCTTCTACGACGTGGTCGTCGACGCCGACGGCGGTGCCACCCCGATCCGGGTGCGCTCGATGGTCGGGCTGCTGCCGCTGATGGCCGTGGCCAACGAGCCGGACTGGGTGCCGCAGGAGCTGACCGACTTCAGCTCCCGCCTGGCGTGGCTGCGCAGGCACCGGCCGGACCTGACCGACGCGCTCCTGCAGGTGAGCCGGGGCAACGAGCAGGACACCACCTTGGCCCTCGTCGACCGGGCACGGCTGGAGCGACTGCTCTCCCGGCTCCTGGACGAGGGCGAGTTCCTCTCGCCGCACGGCGTGCGCAGCCTGTCGGCCGGGCACCGTGACGGCGTGCACGTGGCCCTCGACGGCCGTGACCTGTCGTTGCGATATGTGCCGGGCGAGTCCGACACCGGGATGTTCGGCGGCAACTCCAACTGGCGTGGGCCGGTGTGGTTCCCGGTCAACGTCCTGCTCACCGATGCGCTGCGCACCCACGCGGTCGACGCGCACGAGGAGCTCACCGTGGAGATGCCCACGGGGTCGGGCCGCAGGATCGCGCTGCGCGAGGTGGCCCTCGAGCTCGAGGACCGGCTCGTCGCCCTCTTCAGGGTCGGGGAGGACGGCCGCCGTCCGGCTGACCCGATCCATGTGCCGACCGGTGACCTCTGGGGCAGGGCGCACCCGACCTTCTCGGAGTACTTCCACGGTGACACCGGGCGCGGGCTCGGCGCCTCGCACCAGCTCGGCTGGACCGGGATGGTGGCCCACCTCGTCTGCACGAGCCGACGCGATGTCCACAGGGAGCGCAGCCGCGGCGCGGTGGGCTGAGCGTCAGCCGAGCAGACCGTCCTCGCGGGCGCGGGCGACCGCGGCCGTGCGCGAGTCGACGTCGAGCTTGGTGAAGACGTGCACGAGGTGGGTCTTGACCGTCGCCTCGGAGATGAAGAGCGTGCGGGCGATCTCGCGGTTGCCCAGTCCCTGCGCGACGGCGGCGAGGATCTCGACCTCGCGGGCCGACAGGTCTGCCTGCTGCCGGCCCATCCGGGCGACGACCCGCTGGGCCAGGGCAGGGGAGAGGACGGACTCCCCACGCGCTGCCGCGACGACGGCCCCGACGATGTCGGCCGGGTCGGCGTCCTTGAGCAGATAGCCGGCAGCACCGGCTTCGACCGCCCGGACGATGTCGCGGTCGGTGTCGTAGGTGGTCAGGACGAGCACGGCCGGGGCGCCTCGGCGGGCACGCACTGCGCTCGTCACGCCGACACCGTCCATCCCGTCACCCAGGCGCAGGTCGGTGACGACGACATCGGGGCGCTCGGCCTCGACGAGCGTGAGGGCGTCCTCGCCGGTACCGGCCTGACCGACGACGGACAGGCGCTCGTCCTGGCCGAGCAGGGCGACGATGCCCATCCGGGTGACCGGGTGGTCCTCGACGACGACGACACTGACGGTGCTGGTGCTCATGGGTGCTCCTTGGCGTTGTGCGACAACGGGATCCACGCCGACAGTGCAGTTCCTTCTCCGGGGGCGGACTCGATGGCCAGCCCGCCACCGAGCTCGCGCAGACGTGCCCGGGTGGCGCGCAGGCCGTAGCCGCCGTCGCTGGGGGAGCCGGATGGCGTGGACGTCCAGAGGTCGGTGTCGAAGCCGCGGCCGTCGTCGACGACGTCGACGCGCACCGAGTCCTGCGTCTCGTCGATGCTGACGACGACCTGCTCGGCGTCGGCGTGGGTACGGACATTGGCGAGGGCGCCCTGCACACAGCGCAGCAGGGTGACCTCGGCGGTGGTGGGAAGGCAGGTGAGCGGCCCGGTGACGACGACCCGAGCGGCGACTCCGGACTCCTGGGCGAAGCGCTCGGTCACCCGACGGACGGCGCCGGTGAGGCTCCCTTCGTCCAGGTCGGCGGGAGCGAGGGCGCCGACGACCCGCCGAGACTCCTCGAGGCCTGCGGCGGCCCCCGACTCGACATGGCGCAGGATCTCGCGCAGCCGGTCGGGGTCCTGCTCGGCCAGCGCGGCGCGAGCGAGCAGCAGGATCGAGGAGAAGCCCTGGGCGATGCCGTCGTGGATGTCGCGGGACAGGCGCGTGCGCTCGCTCGAGGCACCCTCGGCGCGCTGCACCCGGGCGAGCTCGTCGGTCAGTGCCGCGGACTCCTCCTGCGCCGCGTAGAGCGAGGTGATCAGTCGCTGACGCTCGATGCCGTCACGTACGAGCGCCTGCTGGGCCTTGGCGACGCCGAGTGCCACGACCATGCCGATGAAGGGGCCGATGATCGCGGCGAAGGTGGCCTCGCCGGTGTGCCGCACCGGCTCCAGGGCCACGACGACGAAGACGACCAGGGAGACGATCACCGCGGGCAGGAGGGGCAGGACGTGGCCGGCGAGCAGCCAGAGGGGGAAGGCGAGCCACACGTTCTCCGGAGAGACGAGGACGAGGACCGCCCACAGCAGGGCCAGCCCGACGAACCAGACCGTGCCGTCGCGACCCTGCCTCGCCAGTCGCGGCCCGACGGCGTACCAGCCGACGAAGACGGCGAGCGCGCCGATCTCGGCGAGCGGGTGCGCGCCGTCGGCGATCGCGCGCAGCCCGCAGACGAGGGCCAGCACGCCGAGGAGGGCGTGCTGGCCCAGACGCAGCCAACGGCTGGTCCCCGTCCGGTCGGTGGTCTCGCTCACCGACGTGACGCTACCCGGCCCGGCCACCAGAAGCGGTCGCCGAGGAGGGCCGTCGCGGCGGGGACGACGACGGTGCGCACGAGGAGGGTGTCGAGCAGGACACCGAGCCCCACGATGAGACCGAGCTGGCCCAGGACGACCAGGGGCAGGACCCCGAGGGCGGCGAAGACGGCCGCGAGGACGATCCCTGCGCTCGTGATGACGCCACCGGTGCGGGCCACGGCGCGGGCGACACCTTCGCGGGTCCCGTGCTCGGCGGACTCCGCCTTGGCGCGGTGCATGAGGAAGATCGTGTAGTCGATCCCCAGGGCCACGAGGAAGAGGAAGGCCACGAGCGGGACCTGCACGTCGAGCGCCGCGTGGCCCAGCAGGTGCTCGTCGAGCCAGGCGCCCAGTCCGATGGCTGCCAGGGCGCTGACCGCGTTGAGCGCCAGCAGGACCAGCGGGCCGACCAGGGCCCGCAGCAGCAGGACGAGGACGGCGAAGCTCACGAGGAGGACGAGCGGGACGACGGTCCGCAGGTCGCTCTCGGCAGCGGTGCGGGCGTCGAGCAGCTGCGCGGAACCGCCACCGACCTTGGCATCGGCGCCCGGGACGGCGTGGGCTGCGGTCCGCAGGTCCTCGGCGAGCTCGAGGCTGGTAGGCGTCCCGGGGGAGGGCTCGCCGATGACGGTGAGACGGGCCAGTCCGGTGCCGTCCGTCCCTGACGGGATGACCGCGGTGACGCCGTCCACGGACTCGAGGGCGGACGTCGTCACGGCGGCGCTCCCTTCGCTCGTCGTGACGGTGAAGGGGGCGGCCGACCCGGCCGGGAAGTGCTGGCCGACGGTGACGAGCCCGTCGGCCGACTCGGAGGCGGTGCGGAAGGAGTCGGCCTGGCTCAGACCGACCCGGGCGCCGAAGAGAGCGGACGCCAGGACGGCGAGCAGGACGAGGCCACCGACGAGGTGGGCGGCGGGGCGCGCGACGACGGTGCGGGCGACCTTGGCCCAGACGCCCTCGTGGTCGAGGGTGTCGCCGGGGCGGGGGACGAAGGGCCAGAAGACCTTGCGGCCGACGAGGGCCAGAGCAGCTGGCAGCACGAAGGTGACGGCCAGCAGGGCGATGACCAGGCCGACCGCGGAGGCCAGCCCGAGACCGCGGGTGCCGGGGACGCTCGCCAGGAGCAGGGTGCCCAGCGCGAGGACGACGGTGGCATTGCTGGCGAGGATCGCGGGGACGGTGGCCCGCCAGGCGGTGGCGAGTGCAGCCCGGTGGTCCTCGTGCTCGTGCAGCTCCTCGCGGTAACGGGAGATCAGCAGGAGCGCGTAGTTGGCGCCGGCGCCGAAGACGAGGACCGAGACGATCCCGGCGTCGAAGGGCAGGCCGCTCCAGTCACCGACGGCGGTGGTGACGGTGCCGGCGACCTGGTCGGCGATGCCGACGACAGCGAGCGGGACGAGCCACAGCACGGGGGAGCGGTAGGTGAGCAGCAGCAGGAGGGCGACGACACCGATGGTCACGGCGAGCAGGGTGAAGTTGGCGCCGTCGAAGGAGGAGGCGATGTCCGCGCCGAAGGCGGGCCCGCCGGTGACCTGGATCGTCAGGTCGGCCGGTGCGTGCTCGGCGACGTCGGCGCGCAGGTCGGTGATCGTCGCGACATTGGCGGCGCTGTCCTCGCTGGTCCGCACCGGCACGGTGACCGTGGCGGCCTGACCGTCCTCGCTCACCTGGGCGCGGGCGTCGGTGGCGCCGAGCTGGTCGGCGAGCTGGGCGAGAGCCGACGAGTCGGCGGGGGTGAGGTCGGCTCCGCCCTTCGTCGCGACGAGGAGGACCGGCGCGTGGTCGCTCCCCGGGAAGGACTTCAGCTGGTCGGCCACGAGCGCCGACTCGGCGCTGGCGGAGTAGCTGTCACCACGCGCGGGGGCCTCGGCGGAGCCGAGCACGGTGCTGGCCAGCCCGACGAGCACGAGGGCGAGCAGGAGCACGATCCCCGCCCCGCGGCGGCTGGTCAGGCGCTGGGCGAAGGTCGGTCGGGAGGCTCGAGGTGGTGAGTCGGGACGGTGGGGGCGCAGGGTCGCTGTCATGTCATCTATCCCATCGCCGAAGGGGGTGTCGGCACATCGCGCTGGAGGTTGGTCCTGCGGTCAATCTTTTGGTTGACCTAGCCGCCCACGGTCCCTGAGGAGGTTGCGCAGCAACCGTCTCGAAGGGTCCGCTTCCGACGAGGACGGCCGGCGCGCTGCCGAAGTCCTTCGTCGTCGTGGGGGTGGGTTGTCGTGTCCGACTTCGGCTTGATGCTGCGCCGACCCTCCTCGTCGTCCGCTGCCCCTAGACCCGGGTGGAGGTAAACGCGCGGGCGAATCCTCGGCGAGTCGGCGTCCACTCCCGGTGACCGAGGATCGGGTGGAGGTAGGCGCGCCGACGATTCCTCGGCGAGTTGGCATCCACACCCAGGGCGAAGGGGGTCGCCCGCACCCCCCGCGCCCGACGAGGACGGCCGGCGCGCTGCCGAAGTCCTTCGTCGTCGTGGGGGTGGGTTGTGGATCGCTGGTCGGGGCTGTCGGCGTCGCCATCTAGGGTGGTCGCGTGTCCTCGACTGTCGAATCCCTGCTTGCCGCCGCCGTCGGGGGAGTCGGTGGCTCCACCCGTGAGGGTCAGGTCGAGATGGCCCTGGCCGTCGCCCGGGCCATCGACACGCAGGAGCACCTGCTTGTCCAGGCCGGCACCGGCACCGGCAAGTCGCTGGCCTACCTCGTGCCCGCCGTCGAGCACGCCCAGCGGGTCGGCAAGCCCGCCGTGGTCGCGACGGCGACCCTTGCCCTGCAGGGTCAGATCGTCGACCGTGACATGCCCCGGCTCGCGGACTCCCTGGCGGGCCACCTGAAGCGTCGGCCGACCTACGCGATCGTCAAGGGCCGCCGCAACTACGTCTGCAAGCACAAGACCGACGGCGGCTTCCCCGACGACGAGGACGGACTCTTCGACGTCGGCGAGGCCGACGCGCAGGCCGGCTGGCTCGGCAAGGAGGTCGTGCGGGTCCGCGAGTGGGCCGGCGAGACCGAGTCCGGCGACCGCGACGAGCTCGTGCCCGGTGTCTCGGAGAAGGCCTGGCGCCAGGTCTCCGTCTCCGCCCAGGAGTGCCTCGGCTCCAAGTGCCCGATGGTCGGCGAGTGCTTCGTCGAGCGCTCCCGCGAGGCGGCCAAGGATGTCGACGTCATCGTCACCAACCACTCCTTCATGGCCATCGACGCCTTCGAGGGGCGCCCGATGCTCCCCGACCACGACGTGCTCGTCATCGACGAGGCCCACGAACTGGTCGACCGGGTGACCTCGACGGTCACCGACGAGCTCACCCCCGGTGGCGTGCGGTCCGCGGCCAAGCGAGCGCGCAAGTTCGCCGAGTCCTCCGAGGCTCTCGACGACCTCGCCACGGACCTCGAGGCCGTGCTGGAGGAGGCGCCCGAGGGGCGCCTGACCACCGGCATCCCCGATGCCCTCGCCGCGGTCCTCGGACGCTGCCGGGATGTCAGCCGCAACCTGCTCACCGAGATGAAGCCGCCCAAGGGGGAGCAGGTCGACGGCTCCCGCCAGATCGCGCTCGCCTCGGTGGACGAGGTCCACGAGACAGCGGGTCGGATGCTCCAGGAGCACGAGCTCGACGTCATCTGGGTCAGCCGGGACATGCGCCGGGGGCCGCTGCTACGGGTGGCGCCCATGAGCGTGGCCATGCGGATGCGGGAGCGGATCTTCGGCACCGGGGCCACGGACGAGGACGAGGCGGTGCGCGACCGCACGGTCATCCTCACCTCCGCGACGCTGGAGCTGGGGGGCACCTTCGACGCCGTCGCCGGCACCCTCGGCCTGCGCGGGCCGGGCGCACCGGAGTGGACCGGTCTCGACGTCGGGTCCCCCTTCGACTACCAGCAGCAGGGCATCGCGTATGTCGCGGAGCACCTGCCCGCGCCCGGCCGGGACGGGCTCGCGTCGCAGACCCTCGACGAGATCGAGGCGCTCGTCCGGGCAGCCGGCGGGCGCACCCTCGGGCTCTTCTCGTCCATGCGCGCGGCCAAGGAGGCCTCCGAGGCGATGCGCGAGCGGCTCGATGACGACTACACCGTCCTGTGCCAGGGCGAGGACATGATCGGCACCCTCGTGCGCAACTTCGCGCGGGACCCCAAGACGATCCTCTTCGGCACGCTCACCCTGTGGCAGGGCGTCGACGTGCCCGGCAGCAGCTGTCAGCTCGTGCTCATCGACCGCATCCCCTTCCCCCGACCGGACGACCCGCTGTCCTCCGCGCGCACCCAGGAGATCGCCCGGCGCGGTGGCAACGGCTTCATGGCGGTCTCGGCGACGCATGCCGCGCTGCGCCTGGCGCAGGGCGCGGGACGGCTCATCCGGCGCGGTGACGACAGGGGCGTGGTCGCCTTCCTCGACAACCGGATGATCAAGGCGCGCTACGCGGGCTTCCTGCAACGCTCCCTTCCTCCCTTCTGGCCGACGACCGACCGTGACCTCGTCCTCGGTGCCCTGCGCCGGCTCGACGAGATCGCACCCGAGGTCCTGCCGGTCGCCGACCCGGTCAAGCGCGGGCTCACCGGCAAGGTCGCTGATCCCGGCACGGCCGACAGCGTGCGCACGGCCGTGGTCAAGGGCGAGGGCTGGTCCGCCCAGGACGACGACGAGCTGCGCGACGGCGCCGAGCTCGGCCTGCCGCTGGAGGAGCTGGCTGCGTCCCTGCACCGCGTCGAGTCCGCGGTCGTGGCCAGGGCCAAGACGCTCGGCCTGGTTGTCCCGACCCACGGCTAGCCTGTGGTCATGGAACTCCGTCGCCTCGGTCGCTCTGGTCTGTCCGTCTCCGTCGTGGGGCTGGGGTGCAACAACCTCGGCCGCAACGGTGCGGTCACGCAGACCCAGGCAGGGACCGACGCCGTCGTGCACGCGGCGCTCGATGCCGGGATCACCCTCTTCGACGTCGCCGACACCTACGGCGCGGAGCCGGGGCTGTCCGAGACGATGCTCGGCAAGGCACTGGGCCGCCGTCGGGACGAGATCGTGCTGGCGACCAAGTTCGGCATGGACGTTCGGGGAGCCAACGGCGTCGACTTCGGGTCCCGTGGCTCGCGCCGCTACATCACGACCGCTGTCGAGGCCTCGCTGCGGCGCCTGGGCACCGACCACATCGACCTCTACCAGTTCCACTCGCCCGACCCGCTGACGCCGATCGACGAGACCCTCGACGCGCTCGACGACCTCGTCCGCGCAGGCAAGGTGCGCTACATCGGTCACTCCAACCGGGCGGGTTGGCAGATCGCCGAGGCCGAGTTCGTCGCCCGCGCCCGCGGTGGCGCCCGCTTCATCGCGAGCCAGAACCACTACAACCTCCTCGACCGTCGGGCCGAGCTCGAGGTCACGCCGGCCGCTGAGGCCTACGGGCTGGGCGTGCTGCCGTACTTCCCGCTCGCGAGCGGGCTGCTCACCGGCAAGTACTCCTCGGGCAAGGCCCCCGAGGGCAGTCGCTTCACACACTCCCGTCAGTACATGCTGGAGCAGGCCGACCTCGACCAGCTGGGGGCCTTCGGTGACTTCGCCCGCGAGCGGGATCTCACCGAGCTCGAGGTCGCCTTCTCGTGGCTCGCCTCTCGCCCGAGCGTCAGCAGCGTCATCGCCGGAGCCACCAGCCCGGAGCAGATCCAGCAGAACGCGGCGGCCGTGAGCTGGGTGCCGAGCGCACAGGACGAGGCAGCGCTCGAGGAGATCTTCCCGTCGGTGCCCAAGGTCGCGCTCTTTTGAGCACTCCTCCGCTCGTCCTCGTGCAGGGACCCGAGGCCGTCCTCGCCGACCGGGCCATCGATCAGGTCATCGCTGACGTGCGCGTCACCGCGCCCGACCTCGAGGTCATCACCCTGCGGGCCGAGGGCTACGAGGAGGGCGAGCTGATGGTCCACGCGAGCCCCTCCCTCTTCGGTGAGGACAAGCTGCTCGTCGTGCGTGACCTGCACCAGGCGCCCGACGCGCTGCAGGTCGACCTGCTGGACTACCTCGCCGACCCCGCGGACTCGGTGACGCTGGTCGTCACCCATGCCTCGGGCAACAAGGGCAAGAAGGTGCTCGACACCCTCAAGAAGGGTGGGGCCCGGGTCATCGAGGCGCCAGCCATCAAGAGCGATCGCGACAAGGCGGACTTCGTCTCCAACGAGTTCCGACGGGCCCGCCGCAAGGCGGCGCCCGAAGCGATCCAGGCGCTCGTCGAGGCCGTGGGCAAGGACGTGCGCGAGCTCGCCTCGGCCTGCCAGCAGCTCGTTGACGACACGACGGGTGTGATCGACGCCGATGTCGTCGAGCGCTACCACGGTGGTCGCGTCGAGGCGACCGGCTTCAAGGTCGCCGATGCCGCCGTTGCCGGTCAGACCGGTGAGGCGCTGCGCCTGCTGCGGCACGCGGTCAATGTCGGTGTCGACCCGGTGCCCATCGTCGCCGTCCTGGCCCAGCAGCTGCGGCAGCTGGCGAGGGTCGGGGGAGCGGGGCGCGGCCGCAGCGCCGACCTCGCCCGAGAGCTCGGCATGGCGCCCTGGCAGGTGGACAAGGCGCGGCGCTCGCTCCAGGGATGGGGCGGGGACGCCCTCGGACGCAGCATCCAAGCGGTCGCGGCTGCCGACTTCGAGGTCAAGGGGGGCGGGCGCGACCCCGTCTACGCCGTGGAGAAGGCCGTCCTGACGATCACGCGAGAGCGCAACGGTGGCTGACGCCGAGCGTCACCAGCAAGCCATGGTTTTGGCCGGGGTGCCCCACCGCTGCTAGATTGAACCTTCGCGTGCGCGCATGGTCGTGCGCGCATCGCAAGCAGCATCCAGGGCGACTCTCCCACGGTATCCCCACGCCGGTCCCGAGCCGCCTTGCCGCCCTCTAACGGCAAAATTTTCGACGACCAAGAGAGACATTCCTGTGGCAAACATCAAGTCCCAGATCAAGCGCGTCAAGACCAACGCCGCCCGGACCGAGCGCAACCGCGCCGCCAAGTCCGAGCTGCGTACGTGGATCCGCAAGGTCCGCACGGCCATCGACGCCGGTGACGCCGAGGCGGCCAAGGCCGCGCTCGTCACCGCGAGCGCCAAGCTGGACAAGGCCGTCACCAAGGGCGTCCTGCACGCCAACCAGGCGGCCAACAAGAAGTCGCGTCTGGCCAAGCGCGTCAACGCTCTCTGAGCTGACCGCCAGCTGGACCTCGAAGGGGGTCGGTCACCATCACGGTGACCGACCCCCTTCGTCATGCCGTGAGGGATGCGCATCCCCTTGAGGTCGAGCGGTCACACGGGGTCGTCGTCGTAGTCCCGGCCCTGCGCTACCGCTCGCACGGCTTCCGCGACCGCAGCGAAGATCTGCTCGTCGAGGACCGCACCGGCACGGCGCACCGCTGAGGGGTCGACCCTCAGCACCCGGTTGACCCGGGCCTCGCTGCGGCGGCCCTTGCTGTCCCAGGCCCCCGCGCCGACGTCGATCCACTGGCGGCCCACGGAGGTCTCCTGCTCCTCGTCGAGGTCGTGGTCGGAGCTGCTCAGCTGCAGGGCCAAGAGCCAGTCGCCGTCCCGTCCGACGAGCAGGACCGGCCGGTCCTTGCCCTGGCCGTGGTCCTCCTCGTAGGGAACCCAGGCCCACACGACCTCGCCGGGTGACGGCGCCGGGTCGTCGGGCGTCGGGGCCCACTGCAGCTCAGGGGTGCCGGTGAAGTCGCCGGGATAGTCGCTCATGTCGACCACGCTAACCACGTGAGGGGGCGCCTCGGCCCGGTGCGGGGCGAGGATTCCGGGCCGACGCCTCCGCATGGGAGGATGGGTCGAGCCCTGTCCCGTCGAACCCCGAGGTCCGCCACCCGTGTCACCCCAGGCCCGTGAGGCCCTCCAGCCCAATGCGACTCCACCGGAGCGGATCCGCAACTTCTGCATCATCGCGCACATCGACCACGGCAAGTCCACGCTCGCCGACCGGATGCTCCAGATCACCGGTGTCGTCGAGGCGCGGGCGATGCGCGCGCAGTACCTCGACCGCATGGACATCGAGCGTGAGCGCGGCATCACCATCAAGTCCCAGGCCGTGCGGATCCCGTGGGAGCAGAACGGTGAGACCTTCTGCCTCAACATGATCGACACCCCGGGGCACGTCGACTTCACCTACGAGGTCTCCCGGTCGCTCGCCGCGTGCGAGGGCGCCGTCCTGCTCGTCGACGCCGCGCAGGGGATCGAGGCACAGACCCTCGCCAACCTCTACCTGGCGATGGAGAACAACCTGACGATCATCCCGGTGCTCAACAAGATCGACCTGCCGGCCGCCCAGCCGGAGAAGTACGCCGAGGAGATCGCCGGGCTCATCGGGTGCGAGCCCGAGGACGTCCTACGGGTCAGCGGCAAGACGGGCGACGGGGTCGAGGAGCTCATCGACGAGATCGTCGCCAAGCTGCCGCCCCCGGTCGGCGACCCCGATGCGCCCGCCCGAGCGATGATCTTCGACTCCGTCTACGACAACTACCGCGGCGTCGTCACCTATGTGCGGGTCGTCGACGGCGACCTCAACCCCCGCGAGAAGATCGTCATGATGTCGACGCGGGCGACCCACGAGCTCCTCGAGATCGGGGTCAGCTCCCCGGAGATGCACGCGAGCAAGGGACTTGGCGTCGGCGAGGTCGGGTACCTCATCACGGGCGTCAAGGACGTGCGTCAGTCCAAGGTCGGTGACACCGTCACCAACGCCGGCAAGCCTGCGAGCTCGGCCATCGGTGGCTACAAGGACCCCAACCCGATGGTCTTCTCGGGGCTCTACCCGCTCGACGGCAGCGACTACCCGACCCTGCGTGACGCCCTCGACAAGCTCAAGCTCAACGATGCTGCCCTGGTCTACGAGCCGGAGACCTCCGTCGCTCTCGGGTTCGGCTTCCGCTGCGGCTTCCTGGGTCTGCTGCACCTCGAGATCGTGCGCGAGCGGCTCGAGCGCGAGTTCAACCTCGACCTCATCTCGACCCAGCCCAATGTGGTCTACGAGGTCACGATGGACGACGGCTCCGAGATCATCGTGACCAACCCCAGCGAGTTCCCCTACGGCAAGGTCTCCGAGGTGCGTGAGCCGGTCGTCAAGGCCACGATCCTCGCGCCGAGCGAGTTCATCGGCGCGATCATGGAGCTGTGCCAGTCCAAGCGCGGTCAGCTCGGCGGCATGGACTACCTGTCCGAGGACCGGGTCGAGCTGCGCTACACGCTGCCGCTCGCCGAGATCGTCTTCGGCTTCTTCGACCAGCTGAAGTCCAAGACGCGCGGCTATGCCTCGCTCGACTACCAGGAGTCCGGTGACCAGATCGCCGACCTGGTCAAGGTCGACATCCTCCTGCAGGGCGAGGCCGTCGACGCCTTCAGCGCGGTCGTCCACAAGGATCGGGCCTATGCCTACGGCAACATGATGGCTGGCAAGCTCAAGGAGCTCATCCCGAGACAGCAGTTCGAGGTGCCGATCCAGGCCGCCATCGGCGCCCGGATCATCGCCCGCGAGACCATCCGCGCCATCCGCAAGGACGTGCTGGCGAAGTGCTACGGCGGTGACATCTCCCGCAAGCGCAAGCTGCTCGAGAAGCAGAAGGAGGGCAAGAAGCGGATGAAGAACATCGGCACCGTCGAGGTCCCGCAGGAGGCCTTCATCGCTGCTCTCTCGTCCGACGAGGGTGCCGTGGACAAGGCCAAGAAGTGACCGCGTGCGACGCCACGACCGGTACCAGCCACAGCGAGTCGATCCGGGTGTCCCTGGAGCCCGAGGCGCTCTACGACGTGGTCGCGGATGTCACGCGTACGGGTGAGTGGAGCCCGATCTGCGCGTCGTGCGAGTGGGACGACGCCGAGCAGGCCGGCCGGGTGGGGGCCACCTTCACCGGGCACAACGTCACGCCCGAGCGGTCGTGGACGACCCGCTCCCACGTGGTCGCGGCCGAGCGTGGCCGCGAGTTCGCCTGGGTCGTCGGCGACGGGTTCGTCCGGTGGAGCTACCTGCTGACCCCGGTCGACGGCGGCACCGAGCTGACCGAGACGTGGCACTTCCTGCCGGCCGGGAGAGCGATGTTCCACGACAAGTTCGGGGAGCAGGCCGACGCCGAGATCGCCTCTCGCACCGCGCAGGCGCACGCGGGCATCCCGCAGACCCTCGCGGCGATCAAGGCCATCGTCGAGTAGCTGCGGCAGTACCGTCGAGGTGTGGACTCCTTCGCCGAGGCATCCCTCCCCGGTGGCCTGACCCCCTTCGTCGAGTCGATGGTCGGGTACCGGATCACGGGCGCTCGGCCGGGAACGCACATCGGGATGCCCTCCGACACGATCACGCTCGTGCTCTCCCTCGACGCCCCGCTCGACCTCGTCGGCGCCGACGGGCGTGCAGGCTGCCACGACGCGGTGATCGCCGGGCTGCACACCGGGCCGGCGCTGATCCGCCACGACGGGAGCCAGCACGGGGTCCAGCTCGACCTCACCCCGGCCGGTGCCGCCCTGCTCCTCGGCGGGCCCGCGGGTGAGCTCGCCGGCACCTGCGTCGACCTCGATCTCGTCGTCGGGCCGAGCGCCCGGCGGCTGCACGAGCGGCTGTCCGAGAGCGAAGGGTGGAACTCCCGGTTTGCGCTCGTCGTCGAGGCGCTCTTCGCCCACCGTGAGGCGACGCGGCAACCGCGCCCCGAGGTGGAGCACGCATGGCGCCTGCTGCGCCGCAGCCATGGGCAGGTGCCGATCCAGGTGATCGCCGCCGAGGTCGGCTGGTCCACGAGGCATCTGGGCACGCAGTTCCGCCACGAGTTCGGCCACTCGCCCAAGACCACCGCCCGGGTGATGAGGTTCCAGGAGAGCCGGCGGCTGATCGGTCAGGGCCGGTCCCTCGCCGAGGTCGCGTCGGCCTGCGGCTTCGTGGACCAGAGCCACCTCAACCGCGACTGGCTGGCCTTCGCCGGGACCTCGCCCACGCGGTGGATCCACGACGACGAGATCGCATTCGTCCAAGACGCGACCGCTGCCCGCGCGCCATCCTGAGGTCATGGACACCCACGAGATGGACTCCCGCACCGACCACGACATCTGGAGCGGCATCACCGCCACCGATCCGCTGGCCCTGCGCGCGTGGCTGCTCGCCCTCGGGTTCACCGAGGGGATCCTCGTGGAGGGCGAGGGCGGGATCGTGCAGCACAGCGAGATGCTCTGGCCCGAAGGGGGCCGGGTGATGATCTCCAGCGCCCGTCCGAACGACCCGCACTTCACGATGCCGGTCGGTGGGGCGATGCTCTACGTCGTCACCGACGAGCCGGACGCGGTGCACTCCCGCGCCGAGGCGGCGGGTGCCAGGTTCACCCGGCAGATGGAGGACAGCGACTACGGCTCGCGCGGCTTCAGCATCCTCGACCCCGAGGGCAACTCATGGAGCTTCGGCACCTACGCCGGGTAGCCGCGTGACGCAGCCGACGTCGTGAGGGCTTCCGGCGCAAGGCTGCCCGAGCCTAGGGTGCCTCCCATGGCCCAGCAGACCTTCGACCTCTACCAGCGCGTTGCCAAGCTCCCGGCGGGCAAGCGCATCTTCTCCCTCCTCTACAGCGTCAAGGCGCCGTACTTCGCGACCGTGCGTCCGCTCGTGCGCGAGGTCCGGCCCAACTACGCCGAGCTGTCGATCCGCAACCGCAAGCGGGTGCACAACCACATCGGCACCCTGCACGCGATCGCGGTGTGCAACGGGCTGGAGGCGGCGATGGGCCTGGTCGCCGAGGCGACCTGTCCGGCCGACAAGCGCTGGCTGCCCCGCGGGCTGCAGGTCAGCTACCTCGCGAAGTCGACGACCGACCTGCTCTGCATCGCCGAGACCGACCCCGCGCAGTGGGCGGCCACGCCGGGTGACGTGGACATCAAGGTCAAGGCCGTGCGCACCGACGGCGTGGTCGTGGTCGAGGGCGTCATCCCCGTCTACGTCACAGAGAAGCCGAAGAAGGCCTGACGCTGCGCCCGTCCGGGTTCCTCGCCTGAGGCTCAGGCCGTCAGGTGCACGCGCAGCGCCTCGACGTCGGCATCGGTCCATCCGCTGGCCGTGAGCCACCCGACCGCGCCGCCGTACCCCTCGTCGAGATGGGTGAGCACCGCCTCCATCGACTCCGCGCGGGGCAGCTGCTCCTCGAGGGTGTGCGTCGGCAGGGCGCGGTTGTACGGCTCGACCCGGACGAGTCGCTCCATGATCCGCTCCAGCCGCTCGGCCGTGCGCACGTAGTCGGAGATGATCTCCTCCTCCGGGACACCTGCGACGGACAGCGCCATCCCGACGACGGTCCCGGTCCGGTCCTTGCCGGCGGCGCAGTGGACGACGGCCCCGCCCGCGCTGTCCCGCACTGCCGCCAGTGCCGCAGCGACGGAGTCCGGTCGCTTGGTGAGGTAGCCGGTGTAGTGGCGTCCCCAGAACGCACCGTCGCGTGGCGCCGACTCCTCTTGCCCCCACCGCAGCGCGAGGGCCTCCTCCACGGTCTTGTCGGGGTCCTGGTCCTCGGCGAGCAGGCTGAAGTGGTGGTGCACCAGCGGAGTGGCCCGCAACGGGCCCTGCCCGGTGACCTCGTACTCGACATTGCTGCGAAGGTCGACCACGTCGGTCACACCGACCTCGTCGATGAGGCGGGCGACGTCCCCTTCGCTCAGGTCCTGCAGGTTGTCGCTGCGGATCAGCCGCCCCTCCCGGGTCCGCCGCCCGTCGCGGGTGGGCAGACCACCGAGGTCACGCATGTTGACGACGCCATCGAGGTCGATCCATCGGGTCATGGACCCACCGTAGCCACAGGGTGGGAGGATGGCCGCGTGCGTCCCCCCTTCGGCATCTACCTCCACGTGCCCTTCTGCACGGTCCGTTGCGGGTACTGCGACTTCAACACCTACACCGCCACCGAGCTCGGCCCCGTGGGCGGCGCGAAGGGAGCGAGCGTCGCGACCTTCGTCGACGCCGCGATCCTCGAGCTAGACCTCGCGCACCGGTCCGTGCCGGGTGCGCCGCCGGTCTCGACGATCTTCGTCGGCGGCGGGACACCGACCCTCTTGCCGCCGCAGGACCTCGTGCGCTTCGTCGACGCGGTGCGCGAGCGCTGGGGGCTGGCCGACGACGTCGAGGTGACGACCGAGGCCAACCCCGACAGCGTCACGCAGGAGTCGCTGCGGACCCTGGCCGAGGGCGGCTTCACCCGGGTGAGCATCGGCATGCAGTCGGCCGTGCCCCAGGTGCTCGCCACGCTCGACCGCACCCACGACCCGGCCAACGTCGCGCGGGCCCTGGCCGCCGCCCGCGCCGCCGGGCTCTCGGTGAGCCTCGACCTCATCTACGGCACGCCGGGGGAGAGCCTGGAGCAGTGGCGCACCTCGCTGGAGACGGCCATCGCCCTGGAGCCCGACCACCTCTCGGCCTATGCCCTCACCGTCGAGGACGGCACCAAGATGGCCGCCCGCGTGCGCCGGGGCGAGCTGCCGATGCCCACGGGCGACGACGAAGCCGACAAGTACGAGCTGGCCGACGAGCTGCTCGCCGCCGCCGGGTACGACTGGTACGAGATCAGCAACTGGGCGCGCACCGGGGCCGACCGCTGCCGGCACAACGAGGCCTACTGGCGCAGCCACGACTGGTGGGGTGTCGGGCCCGGAGCCCACAGCCACGTCGACGGTGCGCGCTGGTGGAACCTCAAGCACCCGGCGACCTGGGCCAAGGGTCTTGCCGAGGACCATCCAGAGGCCGAGCGCGAAGAGCTCACGCTCGAGCAGCGCGCCGACGAGGAGATCCTGCTCGGGGTGCGGCTGCGCGAGGGACTCTCGACCGATCTCCTTGGGGCAGAGGGGCGAAGGGCGGTTGCCGGGCTCGTCGCGGACGGCCTCGTCGACGGCCGTGCAGCGATTCGCGGGAGCGTCGTGCTGACCCGCCGAGGCCGTTTGCTCGCGGACACCGTCGTCCACCAGCTCATCGCTGGTGAGCCCGACCCCGTCGTGGTGAGCGATGCCTGAGGTGCCGCAGATCCCGGACCTCATCGCGTTCTTCGACCTGCTGGGGGTCCTGGCCAACGGCCTGCTCGGTGGTGCCGTCGCGCGCCGCTACCAGCTCGACCCGGTCGGCTTCACGGTGCTGGCGATCATCTCGGCCCTTGGTGGCGGGGCGATCCGCGACGTCCTGCTCAACGTGCAACCGGTGGCCCTGACCGACCTGCGGTATCTCACGGTCGCGCTCGTCGCCGCCGTCATCGCCTACCTCGTCCCGCTCGAGGGGCGACGCTGGCGCCAGACCTTCCCCTGGGTGGACGCGATCGCCCTGGGCACGTGGGCGGTCGTCGGTACGCAGAAGGCGTTGCTCCACGACATCCACTGGCTGCCGGCGATCCTGCTCGGTGTGCTCACCGCCTGTGGTGGCGGTGTCGTGCGCGACATGATGCTCGGCAATGTCCCGGTGATCCTGCAGCGTTCGGAGCTCTACGCCACGGCGGCCTTCGCCGGGGGAACCGCCCTGGTGCTGCTCCACCTGGCGACGGACGGCCCGTTGGCCTCGCTCGGCGCGCTGCTCGTCGGTGGCGGGGTCTGTCTGCTCGCCCGCAAGCGTGGCTGGATGCTGCCGACCGAACCCAGGTGGAAGCCGAGTCGGGTCCACCGCCGATGACCGGTCCTCGGACTGGGAGTGACTCACGGGTATCGGTGACGCACGATGAGGGCATGACCACGACTCGTACTGCCATCGTCACCGGAGCCGCCCGCGGGATCGGCCGGGCCATCGCCCTGCGCCTCGCCGAAGAGGGCCACCACATCGCCGTCCTCGACCTCGACGAGTCGGCCTGCCAGGTCGTCGTCGACGAGATCACCGAGGGCGGCGGCACCGCCCTCGCCGTCGGCGTCGACGTGTCCGACCCGGAGCAGGTCGAGTCCGGCGTCGCCCGCATCGCCGAGGAGCTCGGCGCTCCCACGCTGCTCGTCAACAACGCCGGCATCATCCGCGACAACATGCTCTTCAAGATGTCCGTCGACGACTGGGACTCCGTCATGGCGGTGCACCTGCGTGGTGCCTTCCTCATGACCAAGGCCGCCCAGGCGCACATGACGCAGGAGAAGTACGGCCGCATCGTCAACCTCTCCTCGACCTCCGCCCTGGGCAACCGCGGGCAGGTCAACTACTCGGCCGCCAAGGCGGGCATGCAGGGATTCACCAAGACGCTGGCCATCGAGCTCGGCAAGTTCGGCGTGACCGCCAACGCCATCGCCCCCGGGTTCATCCAGACCGACATGACGGCTGCGACCGCCGAGCGCATGGGTGTGCCCTTCGAGGACTTCCTCGCCCACGCGGCCAAGGAGACCCCGGTCGGCCGCGTCGGCCAGCCCGAGGACATCGCCGCGACCGCGGCCTTCCTGCTGTCCGAGGAGGCCGGCTTCGTCTCCGGCCAGGTCATCTACGTCGCCGGTGGCCCGCGCGACTGATCGCCTCACCCGTTGTTACGTGCGGGTACGACGACATGTTTCGGTGAAGAGCACAGGGAGAACCCCGGATTTCCGGGGTTCTCCCTTTCACGTTGTCCGGAGCGTGTAGTCGTACCCGCAAGTAACTTCCTGAGCGCTCCAGTCGAGGTCTCCTCGCCCAGAGACCGAGGAGACCCCGGTCGGCCGCGTCGGCGGCGCCGTCGTTGCCCTTCACCCGAAGTGGGGCTACTCCGGCGCGGTCACGAAGTCGATGAGCTCCTCCACGCGCCCGAGCAGCGCGGGCTCGAGGTCGGCGTAGGAGCGGACGGTTCCGAGGATCTGCTTCCAGGCCCGGGCGATGTCGGCCTGCGTCTCGTTGGCCCAGCCCAGGTGCGCGCAGATCCCCTTCTTCCACTCCACGGAGCGGGGGACCGTCGGCCAGGCCTCCATGCCCAGGCGCTGCGGCCGCACCGACTGCCACACGTCGACATAGGGGTGCCCGACGACGAGCACGTGGTCGGGCGCCACCTTGTTGGCCTCGGCGACGATGCGCGACTCCTTGCTGCCGGGCACGAGGTGGTCGACGAGCACACCCATCCGTCGGCCGCGGCCGGGGGAGAAGTCGCGGATCGCGGCGGCCAGGTCGTCGACCCCGTCGAGTGGCTCGACGACGACGCCCTCGACACGCAGGTCGTGACCCCAGACCTTCTCGACGAGCTCGGCGTCGTGCCGGCCCTCGACGAAGATCCGTGACGCGAGAGCGACCTTGGCCTTGCCGTCGTGGACGGCGACCGACCCGCTCGCCGTGCGCGAGGACTGCTGCTGGGCGGTGGCGAGTGCTGCGCGCTGGGCCCCCTTGGGCGCGGTGAGCGAGACCGGGCGCCCGTCGACGTGGAAGCCGGGGCCGAGGGGGAAGGCCTTGACCCTGCCCCGGCGGTCCTCGAGATGGACGACGTGCACGCCGCCGGACTTCTCCACCGAGACGACGGCGCCGACCCACCCGGTCTCGACGTCCTCGACGACGGTCCCGCGGGTGGCCTCCAGGGCCCGGGATGTGGGTCGCGACAGCCTCCCCTTGGACTTCCAGTCGCCGGAGAGGACATCCTTGCCATATCGATCGCTCACGCTGGGACCGTAGGCGCAAGTGTGGCCCGCCGCGGGGTCGGCACGCCGGATTTGAGGGGAATGCCTGCGACGGTCGTAGACTTGGCACTCAGGTGGACCGAGTGCCAGCGGTCCGATCGCGTCTGTCGAAGGGAGGTCGGGATGAGCCAGGAGCAGCGCCGCATGGCCGTGCTGAGCGCCATCGTCGAGGACTACGTGCAGACCTCGGAGCCCGTCGGCTCCAAGGCACTGCTCGATCGCCACCAGCTCAACGTCTCCGCGGCGACCGTGCGCAACGACATGGCGGCTCTCGAGGACGAGGGTCTGATCGCCGCCCCGCACACGTCCGCCGGGCGCATCCCCACCGATGCCGGCTACCGCCTCTTCGTCGACCGTCTGGCGGCTGTCCGCCCGATGTCGAAGGGGGAGCGCGCCGCGATCACCGACTACCTGGAGGGCGCCGACGACCTCGACGTCGTCCTGGACCGCACCGTGCGCCTGCTGTCGACCCTGACCCGTCAGGTCGCGGTCGTGCAGTACCCGTCCCTCACCCGCAGCACGGTCAAGCACATCGAGCTCGTCCCGATGAGCGAGACCCGGCTCATGGTCGTCGTCATCATGGGCAGCGGTCGCGTGGAGCAGCGCATCATCCCGATCGGCATCGACTACATGACCCCAGACGGGGCTGCCGCACTGGCGAGCGCCCGTGCGCGGATCAACGCCGCGACCCGGGACCGGCGGTTGGCCGATGCCCTGACCTCGCTCGCGACCCTGCACGACGAGGACGCCGACACCGAGGACGCCCTCACGGCGGGTGTCCTGGCCTCGATCGAGGAGGCCCTGGCCGAGGAGCGCGCGACCAAGGTGACGCTCGCCGGCACGGCCAACCTGGCCCGCAGCTCCAGCGACTTCCCGATGACGCTCGAGCCGGTGCTCGACGTCCTCGAGCAGCATGTCGTGCTGCTCCGTCTCCTCAGCGCCGAGGCCACCCAGGACCTCTCGGGGGTCACGGTGCGCATCGGCTCGGAGAACTCCGTCTCCGGTCTGCAGAGCACCTCGCTCATCACCTCCGGCTACGGCTCCGGCGACGAGCAGGTCGGCGCCGTCGCGGTGCTCGGACCCACCCGTATGGACTACCCGGCGACGATGGCACAGGTACGCGCCGTCGCCGCCTATCTCTCGCGGATCGTGGACGCCTGACCGGCGCCCGCACCGCACACCCAGCACACCGAACCACGACCTACGAGGACGTCACGCGTGAACGACTACTACGAGGACCTCGGCGTCAGCCGCGAGGCCACGCCCGAGGAGATCAAGCGGGCCTACCGCAAGCTCGCCCGCACCCTGCACCCGGACGTCAACCCGGGTGCCGAGGCCGAGGAGCAGTTCAAGAAGGTCTCGCAGGCCTATGACGTGCTCTCCGACGACGCCAAGCGTCAGCAGTACGACCGGGGTGGCGATCCCTACGGCGGCTCCCACGACGGCTTCGGAGCCGGGTTCACCTTCAGCGACATCATGGAGCAGTTCTTCGGCCAGGGCGCCGGCGGCGGAGGCCGCGGCCCCCGCTCGCGCGCCTCGCGCGGGCAGGACGGGCTCGTCGGGCTCGAGATCGACCTCGCGACCGCCGTCTTCGGCGGCCAGGAGGACCTGACGATCGATACCGCCGTGGTCTGCACCGGGTGCTCCGGCGACGGTGCCCAGCCCGGCACCGGTCGCCGCCGCTGTGACACCTGTGGTGGCCGTGGTGAGATCCAGCAGGTCCAACGTTCCTTCCTCGGTCAGGTCATGACCAGCCGTCCCTGCCCCACCTGTCAGGGCTTCGGCGAGGTCATCCCCAACCCCTGCCACGAGTGCTCCGGCCAGGGCCGGGTCCGCAGCCGCCGCACGATGAAGGTCCGCATCCCCGCCGGTGTCGACTCCGGCACCCGCATCCACCTCGCCGGCGAAGGGGAGGTCGGTCCCGGTGGCGGTGGCGCGGGCGACCTCTACGTCGAGCTGCGCGTGGCCGATCACGAGACCTTCACCCGCCGCGGTGACGACCTGCACGCGTCCGTCGCGGTCCCGATGACGGCAGCCGCGCTCGGGGTGCAGATGAGCTTTGGCACCCTCGACGGCGAGCAGGAGATCACCATCAAGCGCGGCACCCAGCCGGGCGACACGATCGTCCTCGACGGTCTGGGGGTCACCCATCTGCGTCGCGAGGGCCGTGGCGACCTGGTCATCCACATCGACGTGCGCACCCCCACCAAGCTCGACGCCGAGCAGGAGCAGCTGCTGCGCGACCTCGCGCGGGCCCGTGACGAGGAGCAGCCCGACGGCGAGCTCGACGACGTCGACTCCGGCTTCGTCGGCCGCCTGCGGCACGCCTTCAAGGGCCGCTGAGCCAGCGTTGCCTCCGCACAGAGGCGACGCTGGCTCGGCGACCCGTGGAACTCAGCAGGCGTAGGTCTGGGCCCACCTGAGCTGGGACTTGAGCGTCATGTTGTCGCCCCAGTAATGGCCCGAGACGCACAACTTCTGCCACGTCTTCGATCCGACCCGTCCATCGACGACGAGGCCGTTCATCGACTGGTATTTCTTGACGGCCCACAGGGTCCGGGAACCGAAGGAACCGTCCCGTGCGATCACGGTGCCGATGTCCGAGCGTGTGTAGTAGTTGTGTGACGACGTGCTGATGAGCACCTGCATCGCCTTGATGCAGGTGCCGTACCCCCCGTACCCGTAGACGTTCTGGCGGCACGGAGCCGTGGCGGCTTCTGCGCTGGTTGTCATGGCGAACGGCGTGGTGAAGACGGCGATGGCACCCACGACAGAAATGGCCCTCTTGCGAAACATGGCAATCCTTTCCCCTGATGTTGTGGCCGCAGTTGATCACAGGTCCGGACAACGTGCAGGGGATGCGCGCGGGATGATGGACCCATGACCGCCCCGCTCTTCCTCGTCGACCCCGGAACCCTCGACGGCCTCGGGGTCGACGACGTCGTCGACCTGACCGGGCCCGAGGCGCACCACGCGGCCACCGTCGTGCGCCTGTCCGTGGGGGAGGAGGTGCTCGTCGCCGACCGGCAGGGTGCCCGCGCCCTCACCACGGCCCAGGCCGTCTCCGGTGATCTGGTACGGCTGCGGATCAGCTCGCGGGCCGACGAGCCGGCACCCTCCCTTCGCCTCGTCCTCGTGCAGGCGCTGTCCAAGGACGGGCGTGACGAGGACGCCGTCGAGGCCGCCACCGAGCTCGGCGTCGACGGGATCATCCCGTGGCAGGCCGACCGCTCGATCGTGCGGTGGAAGGGCCCCAAGGCGGACAAGGGGCTGCGCAAGTGGACCAATGTCATCGAGCGCGCCGCCAAGCAGTCGCGCCGAGGTCGCTGGCCGGTCCTCGAAGGGCTGGAGTCGAGCTCGACATTGGCGCAGCGGTGCGCGCAGGAGGGGGTCACCCCCTTCGTCCTGCACGAGGACGCCACCACCCCGCTGGCCACGGCCGCCCTGCCGAGCGAAGGGGAGGTCCTCCTGATCGTCGGACCCGAGGGCGGGATCTCGCCCCAGGAGGTCGACCGCCTCGTCGCCGCCGGAGCAACCCCCGTGCGGTTGGGCTCGCAGGTCCTGCGTGCCTCCACGGCGGGGCCGGCAGCCATCGCCGTCCTCAGCGCCGAAACCCGGTGGCGCTGAGCCCGTAGACTGGCGCCACGATGCCTCGATCAGACCCACCAGACCTGCGCGCCCTCGACGCGATCTCCGACGACCCGCGTGCCGCCGCCCCGGGCAACCCGGCCAGCGTCCAGCAGACCATCGTCATGCCGGACAACGTGCCCATGGTCAACCTCCTCGGCGCGACCGACGAGCTGCTGCGCACCATGGAGCGCTCCTTCCCCAAGACCGAGATCCTGGTGCGGGGCAATGAGTTCCGGCTCTTCGGCCCGAGCGGCGACCTCGAGGTCATCGACCGTCTCCTCGATGAGCTGATGGAGATCGTCGAGGCCGGCCAGCCACTCAACAAGGACGCCGTCGAGCGTTCGATCACCATGCTGCGCGGGCAGACCCGGGAGCGGCCCGCCGACGTGCTGACGATGAACATCGTCTCCAACCGAGGACGCACGATCCGCCCCAAGACGCTGGGGCAGAAGCACTACGTCGACGCGATCGGCGACAACACCGTGATCTTCGGTATCGGCCCGGCCGGAACCGGCAAGACCTACCTGGCGATGGCCAAGGCCGTCGCGGCGCTGCAGGCCAAGCAGGTCAACCGGATCATCCTCACCCGCCCGGCCGTCGAGGCCGGCGAAAAGCTGGGCTTCCTGCCCGGCACGCTGGGCGACAAGATCGACCCGTACCTGCGCCCGCTCTACGACGCGCTGCACGACATGATCGACCCGGAGACGATCCCGCGGCTGATGGCGGCCGGGACGATCGAGGTCGCTCCACTGGCCTTCATGCGTGGGCGCACCCTGAACGACTCCTTCATCATCCTCGACGAGGCGCAGAACACCTCGCCCGAGCAGATGAAGATGTTCCTCACCCGCCTCGGCTTCGGCTCCAAGATGGTCATCACCGGCGACACCAGCCAGGTCGACCTGCCCGGGGGCATGGAGTCGGGCCTGAAGGTCGTCCAGCGCATCCTCGTCGATGTCGACGACGTGCACTTCGCCCACCTCGAGGCCTCCGACGTCGTGCGGCACCGCCTGGTGCAGCAGATCGTCGGCGCCTACGACCGCTATGACGCCACCAGGGGGGACCACCGATGAGCATCGACGTGCTCAACGAGACCGATCACGACGTCGCGGAGGTCGAGTTCATCGAGCTCAGCCGTTATGTGCTCGAGCAGATGCGGGTCCACCCGCAGGCCGAGCTGTGCATCCGCTTCGTCGACGAGCCGACGATGACCGTCCTGCACGAGCAGTGGATGGATCTGGCCGGGCCCACCGATGTCATGAGCTTCCCCATGGACGAGCTGCGTCCGGGGCGTGAGGGCGAGACCTCAGCCGAGGGCGTCCTCGGCGACATCGTCGTCTGCCCGTCGGTCGCCGAGCAGCAGGCCGTGACCGCGGGTCACGCCGCCATCGAGGAGATGCTGCTGCTCACGACCCACGGGATCCTGCACCTGCTCGGCTACGACCACGCGGAGCCCGACGAGGAGAAGGAGATGTTCGAGCTGCAGCGTCAGCTCCTCCTGACCTTCCTGGCCAGCCGTGGCAGGGAGACCTCCGGGTGATGACCCTGATCATCGGCGCGATCGTCTCGATCGTCGTCGCCTTCGTCCTCACTCTCGTGGACGCAGCGATCGGGTCGGCGTCGCGGGTCGCCGCGGAGCAGGCGGACAGCGAGGGGCGAAGGGGGGCGCCCGCCCTCCGCGAGATCCTGGCCGACAGCGCCGGGCCGATCTCCGTCCTCGCCTTCCTGCGGGCCGTCGCCGAGGCGACCGCCGCGGTGCTCACCACCCTCGTCGTCGTCGAGGAGGTGGAGCGCACCTGGCTGGCGTTGCTCGTCTCCGCCGCGATCATGGTCGTCGTCACCTTCGTCCTCGTCGGGGTCTCGCCGCGCACCCTCGGGCAGCAGCACAGCACCCGGATCGCGCTGGCGGGGGCCCCCTTCGTCATCGGGCTGCGGCGCGTGCTCGGTCCGGTCGCGCGCCTGCTCGTGTCCTTCGGCAACGCCGTGACGCCCGGCGGGGGCTACCGCGACGGACCCTTCCGCTCGGAGGCGGAGCTGCGTGACCTGCTCGACC
The DNA here is from genome assembly GCF_001428305.1 of Janibacter sp. Soil728. GTDB lineage: Bacteria > Actinomycetota > Actinomycetes > Actinomycetales > Dermatophilaceae > Janibacter. Next base: position 686,581 of record NZ_LMRZ01000004.1, read on the forward strand.
TGGCGGGGGAGTCCTCGATCATCGAGGACGAGGAGCGCGACATGCTCCACTCGGTCTTCGAGCTCGGGGACACGATGGCCAGCGAGGTGATGGTCCCGCGCACCGACATGATCACCATCGAGTCGGACAAGCCGGCGCGCAAGGGACTCAATCTCTTCATCCGATCAGGCTTCTCGCGGGTCCCGGTCGTCGGTGAGTCGAGCGATGACATCGTCGGCCTGCTCTACCTCAAGGACGTCGTGCGCCGGTTGATCGCCGACGACGACGCGCGCGACCTGCCGGTCGCGGCCCTGATGCGACCGGCCCCCTTCGTCCCCGAGAGCAAGCCGGTCGATGCCCTGCTGCGCGAGATGCAGCGCGACCAGACGCATGCCGCGATCGTCGTCGACGAGTACGGCGGTACGGCCGGTCTGGTGACGATCGAGGACATCCTCGAGGAGATCGTCGGGGAGATCACCGACGAGTACGACCGCGAGGGCCCCGGCGTGCAGGACCTCGGAGGCGGCCGCTACCGCGTCCCTGCAGGGATGCACATCGACGATCTCGGCGAGCTGTACGGCGTGGAGCTCGACGACGAGGAGGTCGACACGGTCGGCGGACTCATCGGCAAGGTCACCGGACGCGTGCCGATCATCGGCACCCAGTGCGTGGTGGGCAGTTTGACCCTCACGGCTGAGAAGATGTCCGGACGACAACACCGCATCGCCACCGTCATCGTCGAGCAGGTCTCCACGCAGTCGACGCAGGACGGGCGCGAGCACGAGGAGATCGAGGCATGACCGTGGACCAGCCGGACGCAACCCAGTGGCACGCAGGCTTTGCATGCCTCGTCGGACGTCCCAACGCGGGCAAGTCGACACTGACCAACGCCCTCGTCGGCGAAAAGGTGGCCATCACCTCGAGCAAGCCGCAGACGACGCGACACACCATCCGTGGGATCGTCACCCGGGATCACCAGCAGCTGATCCTCGTCGACACCCCGGGGCTGCACCGGCCGCGCACGCTGCTGGGTGAGCGACTCAACGACCTCGTGCGCGAGACCCTGCTCGAGGTCGACGTCATCGGTTTTTGTCTGCCCGCCGACCAGAAGGTCGGGCCGGGCGACACCTACATCGCCCGGGACCTGGCCGAGCTGCAGCGGGCCAAGCGTGTGCCGGTGGTGGCCATCGCCACCAAGAGCGACAAGGTTGACCGAGAGCGGCTGGCGGAGCACCTCATCGCCATCGACAAGCTGGGGGACTGGGCGGCGATCATCCCTTGCTCGGCCGTGCGTGGAGACCAGGTCGAGGAGCTCTTCGGTCTGCTGTGCGCTCACCTGCCCACATCGCCGGCGGCGCTGTACCCCGAGGGCCAGCTCAGCGACGAGGACGACGAGAAGATGATCGCCGAGCTCGTGAGGGAGGCGGCGCTCGAGGGCGTCCGCGACGAGCTGCCACACAGCCTGGCCGTGGTCGTCGAGGAGATCGTGCCGCGCGAGGGGCGACCCGAGAACGACCCCATGCTCGACGTGCGGGTCAATGTCTTCGTCGAGCGTGACAGCCAGAAGGCGATCATCATCGGCCGGGGCGGTTCGCGCCTGCGCGAGGTGGGCACGACGGCCCGGGCCGGCATCGAAAAACTCTTGGGGAGCAAGGTCTTCCTCGACCTGCACGTCAAGGTCGCCAAGGACTGGCAGCGCGACCCCAAGCAGCTGCAGCGCCTCGGCTTCTGAGGTCACGAGTCGGTTACGGGCATTTGGGTGAGACCCGCTCCGTGGGTCAAAGTGGATGGTTGGCCAGCATGCTGCCACTAGCGCTGCTGCTGATATTCAACGACTGATACTCGCAACGACCGAAACTTGGGAGGAGCGGCCCGGGCGGGCTCCTGACGCCGGGGCTTGACCCGACGTGACTGAACCTACGCAACCACCGATCTCCGGACCGCACGTGCCGCCACGCGACACACGACGCGTCGACCACCCGGCCCTCGAGCCGCGCATGATCGACAAGACCGACAAGCTCGGCATCGACTACATCGTCTTCGGCGTGACCGCCGTGCTCGCCATCGCCTTCGTCCTCTGGGGCGTGATCAGCACCGCATCGCTGGCCAGCGCCTCGGCCAGCGGGCTCGACTGGGTCGTGACCAACACGGGCTGGCTCTTCGCCCTGGCCTCGACCGGCTTCGTCTTCTTCGTCATCTGGCTGGCTGCCAGCAAGTACGGCAACATCCCGCTCGGCGCCGACGGCGAGCAGCCGGAGTTCAAGACCATCTCGTGGATCGCGATGATGTTCTCCGCCGGCATGGGCATCGGCCTGATGTTCTGGGGGGCGGCCGAGCCGCTCGCCCACTTCCTCGCCCCGCCACCCGGCACGGGCGCGGTCGGCAACGACCACGCGACCCGGACGGCGATGGCCACGACGCTCTTCCACTGGACCCTGCACCCGTGGGCCATCTACACCGTCGCCGGTCTCGCGATCGGCTACGGCGTCTTCCGCAAGGGTCGTGGCCTGACGATCAGCGCGGTCTTCGAGCCGCTGCTCGGCAAGCGCCGGGTCGAAGGTCCGGCAGGCAAGGTCATCGACATCTTCGCCATCTTCGCCACGCTCTTCGGGTCGGCCACCTCGCTGGGCCTGGGCGCGTTGCAGATTGCCTCGGGCGTCAAGATCATCGGCTGGGCCAGCGACGTCACCAACACCGTGCTCGTGCTCATCATCGTCGTGCTGACGATCTGCTTCATCTTCTCGGCCGTCTCCGGTGTGGAGAAGGGCATCCAGTGGCTGTCCAACACCAACATGGTGCTGGCCTTCATCCTGGCGGCCTTCGTCTTCGTGGCCGGACCGACGATCTTCATCCTCAACCTCGTGCCGACCTCGCTCGGTACCTACATGCAGCACCTCATGGAGTACTCCGCGCGGACCAATGCGCAGGGTGAGCCCGGCATGAAGGACTGGCTCTCGGGTTGGACGATCTTCTACTGGGCCTGGTGGGTCAGCTGGACCCCCTTCGTCGGCATGTTCATCGCCCGCATCTCCCGTGGCCGCACCATCCGCGAGTTCGTCACCGGCGTGCTGCTCGTGCCGAGCACCGTGAGCCTGGTCTGGTTCGCGATCTTCGGTGGTGCCGCCATCAAGGCGCAGCAGATGGGCGTGCCCCTGGACAAGTTCGACGGCGGCGAGGAGAGCACGCTCTTCGCGCTGCTCGACTCGATGCCCTGGGCAACCGTCACCTCGGTGCTCGTCATGCTGCTCGTCGCGATCTTCTTCGTCTCGGGCGCCGATGCGGCGTCGATCGTCATGGGCTCGCTCAGCGAGCACGGCACGCTCGAGCCCAACAAGTTCACGGTCGTCTTCTGGGGTGTCGCCACCGGTGCTGCCGCGGCGATCATGCTCATCATCGGCGGCGAGGACTCGCTGACGGGTCTGCAGCAGGTGACGATCGTGGCGGCGCTGCCCTTCGTGCTGATCATGATCGGTATGGCGGTCTCGCTGATGAAGGACCTCAAGACCGACCCGATGGCCGTGCGCGGCGCGTACGCCCGCGCGGCGCTCTCGCAGGCCGTCGTGGCCGGTGTCACCGAGCACGGGGACGACTTCGTCCTGTCGGTCGACCACGCCGCCCCCGGCGAGGGCATCGACCGGGACAAGGTCGCACCGCTGACCACCGAAGCAGCCGCCCCGGCGGCCCCCGAGGATGGACGCCAACCGGCAGACACGCAGGCCTGATCTGGCCCACCTCGTGTCCGGGGCCTGAACACCGATGTTGGTGTTCAGGCCCCGACGCCTATCCTTGGGGCATGCACATCGGAGTCTTTGGAGCCACCGGCCAGGTCGGAAATGTCATGCGAGCGCTGCTCGAGGAGCGGAATTTCCCCGTCACCTCGATCCGCTACTTCGCCTCTGCGCGGTCCGCCGGGACGACCCTGCCCTGGAAGGACCAGGAGGTGACGGTCGAGGACACCGAGACCGCCGACTTCGCTGGTCTGGACCTCGCGCTGTTTTCCAACGGCGGAACGGCGAGCAAGAAGTGGGCGCCCAAGGTCGCTGCTGCGGGCGCCACCGTCATCGACAACTCGAGCGCCTGGCGCAAGGACGACGAGGTCCCGCTCGTCGTCTCCGAGGTCAACCCGCAGGACACGGCTGATCTGCCCAAGGGCATCATCGCCAACCCCAACTGCACGACCATGGCCGCGATGCCGGTGCTCAAGCCGCTGCACGACGAGGCTGGCCTGGTCGCCCTTCGCGTCGCGACCTACCAAGCCGTCTCCGGCTCTGGTGGCGCCGGTCTGACCGAGCTCGACAGCCAGCTGCGCGCCGGCTACGCCTCGGGTGACCCCAAGGACCTCGCGCTCGACGGGTCCGCCGTGACCCTGCCGGCCCCTCAGGTCTACGAGGTGCCGGTCGGCTTCAACGTCGTCCCGGTCGCCGGGTCCATCCAGGACGACGGCACCCTCGAGACCGACGAGGAGCAAAAGCTGCGCAACGAGTCGCGCAAGATCCTGCACATCCCCGAGCTGCGCGTCTCCGGCACCTGCGTGCGCGTGCCCGTCTTCACCGGCCACGCGCTGGCGATCCACGCGGAGTTCGACCGCGCGATCACCCCTGAGCGGGCCAAGGAGATCCTCGAGGCCGCTGACGGCGTCGTCGTCACCGACGTGCCCAACCCTCTCGAGGCGGCTGGCAAGGACGACGTCTTCGTCGGCCGCATCCGGGCCGACCAGTCCATCCTCGATGGCAAGGGGCTGACGCTCTTCGTCGTCGGCGACAACCTGCGCAAGGGCGCGGCGCTCAACGCCGTGCAGATCGCCGAGGCGATCGCGCTGCGTGCGCCGTCGATCGCCTGACACCGCCCGCGCAGCGTAGGTCGTCCGCGGCCGTAGCCTCGACAAGACGGCGAAGGGGGCCGCTCACCATCTCGGTGAGCGGCCCCCTTCGCTGTGGGTGACCGTGTGTCTCACATGCGTCAACACACAACCATCCGGTGTCAGCGCGGCGGCTTGACCGCCAGGACCGGGCACGCGGCGTCGAGCAGGATCCGCTGCGCCGTCGAGCCGAGCAACAGCTTGCCGACCGGGGTGCGGTGACGCAGGCCGATGACGATGAGCGAGGCGTCGACCCGCTCGGCCTCCTCCAGCACGAGGTCGGCGATGTCCGGCCCCATCGGTTGGGTGATCTCGTGCTCGACGCCCGACTCCTCCAGCCGGCGCTGCAGGTCCTCGATGGTGGTGCCGGTGCCGTAGCGCGTGTCGACGAAGGCGTCGCCCTTGGTGGCGTTGACCAGGAGCACCGACTCGCCGCGCAGCCTGGCCTCGGCCAGCCCGCGCTCGAGGGCCTGGGTGCTGGCCGGCTCCGGGGTGAAGCCGATGACGATCGTCATGCTGATACCTCCGTGGTGGTGTCCTTGCGGCCGCGGACGGCGCCGGTGACCGCCATGCCGATCGCGCCGAGGGCGATGATGGCGTAGACGATGATCGCGGTGGGCTCGCTGACCAGGCCGCTCCAGTCGCCGCTCGACAGGAGCAGCGTCTTGCGCAGCCTTTCCTCGACCAGGGGGCCGAGGATGACGCCGATGATGAGCGGCAGCACCGGGACGCCGAAGCGGCGCATGCCCAGGCCGACGAGGCCGAAGAAGAGCAGCAGCGCCAGGTCGAACCACTGCAGGTTGACCGCCAGCGCGCCCAGCGAGGCGAAGAAGAGAATGCCCGCGTAGAGGTAGGGCCGCGGAGTCTGCAGGAGCTTGGCCCACAGCGGCGCCAGTGGCAGGTTGAGCACGAGCAGCAGGAAGTTGCCGATGAAGAGACTGGCGATGAGTGTCCACACGAGCGTGCTCTCCGACTCGAAGAGCGCCGGGCCGGGCTGGATGCCGTAGCCCATCATCGCCGCGAGCATGATCGCCGCGGTCGCGTTGGTCGGGAGCCCCAGCGCGAGCATCGGCACGAGCGTGCCTGCGGCAGAGGCGTTGTTGGCGGCCTCCGGTCCGGCGACGCCTTCGATGGCGCCGTGGCCGAACTCCTCCGGGTGCTTGGACAGCTTGCGCTCGGTGACATAGGACAAGAAGGTCGGCAGCTCGGCGCCACCGGCGGGGACGGCGCCGAAGGGGAAGCCGAAGGCGGTGCCGCGCAGCCAGGGCTTCCACGAGCGCTTGAAGTCGTCCTTGCCCATCCACGGCCGACCGACGGGGATGATCTCCTGCGGTCGACGCCGCAGGAAGGCCGCGACCCACAGCGCCTCGCCGATGGCGAAGATCGCCACGGCCACGACGACGATGTCGATGCCGTCACCCAGGAGCGGGATGCCGAAGATCATCCGGCTCTGACCCGTGAGGGAGTCGATGCCGACGATGCCGATCGCGAGTCCGAGGAAGAGCCCGATGAAGCCGCGCAGCTTGGAGCTGCCGAGGACCGCGGTGACGGCGATGAGGGCCAGCACCATGATTGCGAGGTAGGACGGGTCGCCCAGCTTGACCGCCTGGACGGCGATCCAGGGGGCGAAGAAGGTGAGCAGGGTCGTGCCGATGGCACCAGCGATGAAGGAGCCGAACGCCGCCGTGGCCAGCGCTTGTGCGGCTCTGCCCGCCTTGGCCATCTTGTTGCCCTCGATGGCCGTGATGACCGACGAGGACTCGCCGGGGGTGTTGAGCAGGATCGAGGTCGTCGACCCGCCGTACATGCCGCCGTAGTAGATGCCGGCGAACATGATGAAGGCACTGGCAGGCTCGACGTTGTAGGTGATCGGCAGCAGCAAAGCCACGGTCATGGCCGGACCGATGCCGGGCAGCACGCCGACGGCGGTGCCCAGCAGGACGCCGACGCAGGCGAAGAGCAGGTTGGTGGGGGTGATGGCGGCACCGAAGCCGTCCATCAGGTTGTTGAGGTTGTCCATCAGAGGATCCCGTCCAGGATGCCCGCGGGGAGCGGGACGCCGAGGCCGACGTAGAAGGCGTAGAAGCTGCCGACCGACAGCGCGGTGCCGATGGCCAGGTCACGTAGCCAGGTGCGGCTGCCGAGGGTCAGGGAGCAGCCGGCGAAGAAGAGCGCGCCGGCGATCGTCCAGCCGAGCAGGTCGACGGTGGCGATGAGGAAGACGAAGACGCCCACGAGCTTGGCCACGGTGAGCCACTCGGCTCGTTGGTCGAGGTCGACGTCCTCACCCCCTTCCTCCTCGGGGATGGAGCCGCGCAGGATCGCGATGCTCAGCAGGGCAGCGGTGAGGTAGAGCATCGCCGCGATGAACCAGGGGAAGACCTTCGGTCCGACCGGGTCGGTCTCGGCGAAGTCGTTGCGCAGGCCGGCCGCGTCGACGACGAGGAGTGTCGCGACGACGACGAGGAAGGCCACGACGATGAACTGGGCCAGATCGCGCCGTCGCTCGGGGGTTGCAGTGGGTGGGGTGGTGGTCTGGATGGTGTCGCTCACAGCAGGCCCAGCTCCTTCAGGGTCGTCTCGACGCGCTCGTCCTGCGTGGTGAGGAAGTCGCCGAACTCGTTGCCGGTCATCCAGGCATCGGTCCAGTTGTTGAGCTTGAGGGCCTCCTGCCACTCCGGGCTGTCGTGCATCTGCTGCAGCAGCCCGATCAGCTGGTCGCGTCGAGCGGTGGGGATGCCGGGCGGCGCGAGGATGCCGCGCCAGTTGATGAAGGTCAGGTCGACGTCCGACTCCTTCAGCGTCGGTGCGTCGATGCCGGGCACCCGCTCCTCGCCAGAGGTCGCGAGGACCTTGACCTGCCCCTTCTTGATCTGCTCGGCGTACTCGCCGAGGCCGCTCATGCCGGCCTGGATCTTCGAGCCGAGCAGGGCCGGGAGGAGATCGCCGCCCCCGTCGTAGGTGATGTAGTTGACCTCGCGGGGGTCGATGTCGACCGCCTTGGCGAACTCCATGGGGAAGAGGTGGTCGGGGCCGCCGGGGGAGGAACCGCCGCCGATGCTCACGGCCCGGGGATCCTTCTTCCACGCGTCGATGAGGCTCTTGATGTCCTTGTGCGGCGAGTCCGCCGGGACGATGACGCCCTCCGACTCCTGGATGAGGCGTGCGAGCGGGGTCATGCCGGAGACGCGGGCCTGCGACTTGTTGGTGAAGGTCGCACCGACGACACCCAGGCCCATGGCCATCATGAGGTCCTCGTTGCCGCGCTCGTTCGCCAGCCGCGCCATGGCGACCGTGCCACCGGCGCCGATGACGTTGAAGACCTCGAAGCGGCTCGTGATCTCGGTGTCCTCCATGACCCGGACGGCGGCCCGGCCGGTGAGGTCGTACCCGCCGCCGGGGGAGTTGGGGATCATCATGCGCAGCCGGGTGGAGCCGGCGTCGTCACCTCGGGTCACTCCGCACGCAGCGAGCGAAGGGAGGGCGAGGGCGCCGAGGGAGGCCAGCAGCAGGGTGCGGCGTCGGGGACCGGGGGACATGTCGGGCACGCCTTCGTGTGGATGGTGAAAGATGGGCACGCCCGATGGTGACCTCTCGCTGTGCCCCGCGTCACCATTGCGGTCACAAAGGAGGTTGTGGTCTTTGCGTTCGCGTCGTTGGAGTCTCGCGGCCCAGTTCCTCGTCTGGCAGCTCCTGGCCCTGCTGCTCGTGCTCGGCGTCGTCGCCGCCATCACCGTCCAGCAGTCCACCGAGGACTTCCGCTCCTCGCGGCAGACGCGGCTGCTCGCCGTGGCCGAGTCACTGGCCGCGACCCCTGTGGTCCGCTCCGAGCTGGTCGAAGGGGGTAACCGTCGCGCCCTCGAGGGGCAGATCGGCCGGGCGGCGAGCCTGTCCGGCGCGCGGCGGGTCCAGCTCGTGGGCCTGGACGGCACGGTCGCAGCATCGACCGACGCGAGTGAGACCGGGACCCGCGCGACACTGGGCGCGCCCGTGGCAGAGGGGCGCTCGTGGTCGGGAGACCTGAGCATCGACGGGGAGGAGACTGTGGGCGGTCAGGCCCCGGTGATCGGCGACGACGAGGAGGTCCTCGGGACCGCGCTGGTCGTCGAGGACTACCCGCCGTGGTCGGACCGACTGCTTGAGGCCGCGCCGGACCTGCTGCTCTTCCTCGGGGCGGCGGCCGCGCTCGGTGCGGCCGGTGCATTCGGCCTCTCGCGGCTGATCCGGCGGCAGACCCGCGGGCTGGAGCCGGCGGACATCGCCCGGCTCGCGGACCACCAGGAGGCGCTGCTCACGGGGATCCATGAGGGAGTCGTCGGGGTCAACGGTGTCGGCGTCATCACGCTCGTCAACACCTCTGCCCAGGAGCTGCTGGGCCTGGACGAGGGCGATGTCGGCAGATCGGTGACTGACCTCGACGTGCACCACGGGGTCGCGGCCTTCCTCGCCGAGGCCGGGGACAGCGATCCCACGCTCATCGTCGTCGAGGACCGCACCCTCGTCCTGACCCGACGGCGGACCTTCTTCGACGGACGCGCGGTCGGCACGGTGACGACGATGGTCGACCGGAGCGACCTGCTCGCCCTGCAGAGCCAGGTCTCGGCGCAGGCCAGCATCACCGATGCGCTGCGCGCGCAGACCCACGAGTTCGACAACCGGCTGCACACGATCTCGGGGCTCGTGCAGCTGGAGGAGTACGAGGAGGTCGTCGCGCTCATCGCGGACGTCAACCGTCGTCGCACGGAGATCAGTGACGCGGTGACCCGGTACGTCGAGGACCCGCGCGTCGCGGCGCTGCTCATCGCCAAGGTCACGGCCGCCTCCGAGGTCGGGATCGACCTGTCCATCGAGCCGGAGTCGAGCCTGCCCCGGTTGGACCCGGCCGCTGCGGCGGATGTCATCACGGTGATGGGCAATCTCATCGACAACGCCCTTGACGCCACCCGGGCCAACGGTGGGCACGAGTCGTCGGTTCGACTGACCGTGGAACCAGGCGGGGCGCCCAGGATCAGGGTCGCGGACACGGGGGCCGGGATCGCGCCCGAGGACATCGACCGGGTCTTCGAGCGTGGCTGGTCGACCAAGCCCACCGGCGCGGCCGGACGCGGGATCGGGCTCGCGCTCGTGCAGGCCGTATGCTCCCGTGGCGGTGGCCGGGTGACGGTCATGCAGGGAGACCACGGCGCCGTCTTCACCGCAACCCTGGGTGGCGTCGAGCTCCAGACGACCCGACGAGGGGAGGTGCCGGATGAGTGCGACCGTTGACGTCCTCGTCGTCGATGACGACTTCCTCGTCGTCAAGGTGCACACGCGATTCGTCGAGAGCGTGCCCGGCTTCAGGGTGGTCGCCACGGCCGCGTCCGGGCAGGCGGCGCTCGATGCGGTGCGTGATCACGGGCCGCAGCTGGTGCTCCTCGACGTGCACCTGCCCGACATGACGGGTATCGAGGTGCTGCGACGGCTGCGAGCCGAGGGAGCCGAGGTCGGGGTGCTCATGGTGACCGCGGCCCGTGAGGTCGAGCAGGTCCGGGCAGCCCGCAGCGGTGGAGCCTTCGGCTACCTGGTCAAACCCTTCGGGCAGATCGACCTGGCCGCGCGTCTCGAGGACTTCCGGTCCGAGCTGCAGCGGCTGGAGCAGGTCGACGCGCAGGAGGCCGAGCAGGAGGACATCGACGCGATCTTCGGGGGGACCCCTGGCGCGGCAGCAGCGTCGGCACCTCTGCCCAAGGGGCTGAGCGCAGAGACGGGTGAGCTCGTCCTGGCCGCCGTCCGGGAGTCGGGGGACCTCTCGGCGAGCGAGTGCGGGGACCTCGTCGGCCTGGCGCGCGTCACCGCTCGGAGGTACCTGGAGCACTTCGCTGCCACAGGTGTGCTCGACGGACGCCAGCAGTACGGCCGGGTCGGACGCCCCGAGCGGAGATACCGCTCACGAAACTCTGCGGCGGGTCCTACCCGCCGGTAAATTGCCGGCATGATCCTCCCTTCCCCCATGTCCGTGGGTCGTCGCGCCGCAGCAGCCGCGATCCTCGTCATCGGCCTCACTGCCGCTCCAGCGTCCGCGAGCACGGCGTCGCAGACGGGAGCAGACCCCTCTGCCTTCGTCTCGGACGATGAGATGCCCGCGTTCTACACCCCCCCGGAGCAGATCCCGGGGGAGCGCGGGGCGATCATCCGCAGCGAGCCGATGACCTACTACGGCGACGCTCTCCACGTCAGCGAGCTGCCCGGGACCGCCACCCGGATGATGTACACCTCGCGGGACCGGGGCGGCTCACCGCTCGCCGTGACCGGCACGGTGATCGTGCCCGACGAGCCGTGGACCGGAGACGGTGAGCGGCCCGTCATCGGGTACGCGGTGGGCACCCAGGGTCTGGCCGATCGGTGCGCGCCCTCCTACGCCGGCGCCTACGGCATCGAGTACGAGGTGGTGCTCATGCGCAACCTGCTGGACCAGGGTTACGCCCTCGCGATCACCGACTACGAAGGGCTGGGCACCCCCGGGCCACACACCTACATGAACCGCGAGGTCGAGGGCAAGGCCGTCATCGACTCCGTCCACGCCGCCCGCAACCTCCCGGGCTCCACCCTCGCCGCAGACGGACCGGTCGCCTTCGTCGGGTACTCGCAGGGCGGCGGCGGCGCGGCCTCAGCAGCCGAGCTGTCGCGCACGTACGCGCCCGAGCTCGACGTCAAGGGGACCTTCGCCGGAGCCGTTCCGGCCGACCTCGAGGCGCTGGTGGCCAACATCGACGGCGGCTTCAACTCGATGTTCACCGGCTACACCGTCGCTGGTATGGCCGACGGCTACGGCATCGACACCGATCCCATCCTCAACGACGCCGGCGAGCAGTACCTCGACGACGTGCGGGACAGCTGCACGCTCGACCTGCCGAAGTACGGCTTCCGACCCTTCACCTCTCTGACGACCGATGGCGAGTCCGCCGCGGAGCTCTTCCGCCAGCAGCCCTTCGCGGACGTGGTCGCGGAGCAGCGCATCGGCGAGCGTCGGCCCGAGGCGCCGGTGCTGGTCTACCATTCGGCACTCGACGAGATCGTCCCGTACGAGACCGGACGCACCCTCGCTCGAGACTGGTGCGATCTCGGGGCCCGCGTCACCTTCAAGACCGACCTGACACCCGGACACTTCCCCGCCTACGTGGCGGCGAGCCCGACGGTCAACGCCTTCCTCGACGACGTCTTCGCCGGCAAGACCACGTCCTCGTCCTGCTGGCGGCTCTGAGGCGAGGTCCGTCCGCATCGTGACCCGCGTCATGCTCGGCTGCGCTCAGGAGTATGGTGCTGGGCATGCGGACGGACCTCCTCCTTCTCTGCCGCGGCGAGGCCTGACACACGGCCACCTCGTCGCGGAGTTCGTGGTGCCGACCAGCACAGACCCCACGTGACGAAGGACGAAGCATGATCCACTCCCAGCTGCCGACCACGATGCCGGTGCGCAAGTACATCCCCTTCCAGGACCAGATCGCCGTCGATCTGCCCGATCGCACCTGGCCCGACCAGGTGATGACCCAGGCGCCCCGCTGGTGCGCGGTCGACCTGCGCGATGGCAACCAGGCCCTCATCGACCCGATGGACGCCGAGCGCAAGCTGACGATGTTCCAGCTGCTGGTCAAGATGGGCTACAAGGAGATCGAGGTCGGTTTCCCCAGCGCGAGCGAGACCGACTACAACTTCTGCCGCGAGCTGATCGACGGCGGGCACATCCCCGACGACGTGACGATCCAGGTGCTCACCCAGTGCCGCGACCACCTCATCGAGCGCACCTTCGACGCCATCGCGGGGAGCAGGCAGGCGATCGTCCACTTCTACAACTCGACCTCCGTGCTGCAGCGCCGGGTCGTCTTCAACAGCGACCAGGACGGCATCATCGACATCGCGCTGCAGGGCGCGCGGCTGTGCAAGAAGCTCGAGGAGACCATCCCCGACACGGACGTCTACTACGAGTACTCGCCGGAGTCCTACACGGGCACCGAGCTCGACTTCGCGGCGCGCATCTGCAACGAGGTCATCGACGTCATCGACCCGACGCCCGACCACAAGATGATCATCAACCTGCCGGCGACGGTCGAGATGGCCAGCCCCAATGTCTACGCCGACTCCATCGAGTGGATGAGCCGCAACCTCGAGCGCCGCGAGTCGATCATGCTCTCGCTGCACCCGCACAACGACCGAGGCGAAGGGGTGGCTGCCGCCGAGCTCGGCTACCTCGCCGGAGCCGACCGGATCGAGGGGTGCCTCTTCGGCAACGGCGAGCGCACTGGCAATGTCGACCTGGTGACGCTGGGGATGAACCTCTTCAGCCAGGGCATCGACCCGCAGATCGACTTCTCCCAGATGGACGAGATCCGTCGCACGGTCGAGCACTGCACCCAGCTGCCCGTGCACCCGCGCCACCCGTGGGGCGGCGACCTCGTGTACACCGCCTTCTCCGGGTCGCACCAGGACGCGATCAAGAAGGGCTTCGAGGACATGGAGGCGCGGGCCAAGGACGCCGGCACCGACGTCAACGGCATCGACTGGGGTGTGCCCTACCTGCCGATCGACCCGCACGACATCGGTCGCTCGTACGAGGCGGTCGTGCGCGTCAACAGCCAGTCCGGCAAGGGTGGTGTGGCCTACCTGCTGAAGTCCGAGCAGGGTCTGGACCTGCCGCGTCGCCTGCAGATGGAGTTCTCGGCCGTCGTGCAGCGCAAGACCGACGCCGACGGTGGCGAGATGAGTGGTCTGGCCCTGTGGGAGGTCTTCAACGACGAGTACCTGCACAGCGAGGACCGTGACGGCTGGGGTCGCTTCCAGCCGGTGCGCACCACGCTGACCGGTGAGGACAGCGGCCTCGACCGGATCGAGGGACACATCCTCGATGGCGGCAAGGAGGTCGAGATCGCGGGCAGCGGCAACGGCCCGATCGCCGCCTTCCTCGATGCACTCGCCCCGCTGGGGATCGACGTGCGGGTCCTCGACTACGCCGAGCACGCGCTGTCCGCCGGTGGCGACGCTCGCGCCGCGTCCTACGTCGAGTGCGCCGTCGGCGAGCGGGTGCTGTGGGGTGTCGGCCTGCACGACTCGATCGTCAAGGCCTCGCTGCGCGCGATCCTCTCCGCGGTCAACCGTGCCGAGCGGGATGCGCACGCCTGACCTGCGTCACCCGGGACCCAGGATTCTCGCCTGACCCGACACACCTCGCCTTGGCAAGAGTTTCACACTCTTGCCAAGGCGAGGTGTGTCTTGTCGAGCGTGCTGGCGGTGATGCTCCGCCGGGTCAGGCGATCCGTCCGGGATCGCGTCGACGGTGGATGGCGGCGCCCAGGAGACTGGTGAGCAGGAGCACCACGCCTGCCACGAGGAGCGCGCCCGCCGCGCCGAGCGACCCCTCGCCGAGGTCGAAGGCGGCCTGAGTGCTCGCTGCCGTCGCTGTCACGACTCCGACCGCCAGATGGGGCCAGGCCCGAGTCGCCGCGTATCCGGCGAGAGTCGCGACGGCCAGCAGACCGAGGGCGATGTAGGCCGGCGTGAGGTTGTCCCAGACGCCGTACACCGCTTGGGCGGCACCTGCGGCGAGGGCTCCGGCGGTGAGTCGACCGGTCTGTCGCGTGTAGAGGTGACCCGACTCCGCGAGTGCGACGAGGGCCAGTGCTGCGACCAGGAGCAACCCGCTGAAGAGCGCGTAGCTGAAGGACCACTCCCGGCCGGTCGCCAGAGAGGTCCCGAGGCCGACCCACGCCCCGGCCCCGGCGAGCAGGCCCACGACAGTGGGGGAGAGCAGGTAGCCCAGCAGGAGGACGACGAGGCCCACGCCGAAACCGAAGACCTCGATCCGCGGGCCTTCGTGGCCCAGCACCTGGGTGACGACGATGTGTGCGGCCCACCCTGCCAAGGTGCCGGCACCGACGAGCAGGGCGCCGGCCAACCGCCGACGCGCGTCGGTACTGGACATGCGGATGTGCCGGGGACCGTGGGCGAGCCCGACGACTGCTCCCGCCGCAGCCGCGAGGACCGCCGCCGCACCGGCCACGAGGCCGGCACGAGAGCCGGAGGTCAGTTGCGACCACTGGGTCCCGACGAAGAGGGCTGCGGCGGTGAAGACGAGCACCCCACCGACATAGGCGCTGATCTCCCCGGCCAGACGGCCACGCCCCGTGCTGCCCTGATCGGTGCCGCTCATGACGATGAGCGCACGGTCACGATCAGCAGGATCGATGATGCCTGCGGCCACGAGCTCGTCGACGGCCGTCACCGTGTGGACTGAGTGCGGATGAGCGGACATGGGATCCTCCTGCCCTGATGGGGCTCGGACGAGCGCCATGTCCCATCATCTCGGCACCGCGTCGCGAGCGGTATGGGTGGGATCACTCACCGGGGTCAGCGCACGCCGGCCACGCGGAACTGGATCGAGACGCGGGGCCCGACGGCGGCCGAGGTCTTGGGCACCGCGTGGTCCCAGGTGCGTTGGCAGGCGCCGCCCATGACGACGAGGTCGCCGTGGCCGAGGGCGACCCGCTGCGAGCGGCCACCGTCCCGTGGACGCAGGGTGAGGTGGCGGGCCGAGCCCAGGGAGACGATCGCGACCATCGTGTCCTCGTCACGACTGCGTCCGATGCGGTCGCCGTGCCAGGCGACCGAGTCCTCGCCGTGCCGGTACAGGCACAGCCCGGCGGTGACGAAGGGCTCGCCGAGCTCAGCCGCGTAGTGCTGCGAGAGCCGCTCACGCATGTCGGTGAGCAGCGGGTGGGGGAGGGGCGCACCTGCGCCGTAGAAGCAGGTCAGGCGAGGGACGTCGACGACCGAGTCGTACATCTGCCGGCGCTCGGCTCGCCACGGCACCTCGTGCAGGAGCGTGTCGAGCACCTCGTCGCTGCCGCAGGCCCAGCCGGGCACGAGGTCGAGCCACGCGGTCTCGTCGAGGAAGCGTCGGTGACGCCGCTCGAGATCGCCGAGCGTGGGGGACTCGGCCGTGTCGAAGAGCGAGGACTGGAGCGCCAGCATGCGTCAAGGCTAGCAGCAGGTCGAACGTGTGTTCGAGAGCCCGGCTCGGCGTGGGGGCGCGTGTCGTGTCCGTGCGAAGGGGGACAATGGGCCCGTGCCCCTCTACCGCGACTCCGGGGTCGTGCTGCGCACCCACAAGCTGGGTGAGGCCGACCGGATCATCACCGTGCTCACGCGCGGTCGCGGCAAGATCCGCGCGGTGGCGAAGGGGGTACGCCGCACCAAGTCCAAGTTCGGCGCCCGCCTCGAGCCCGGGATGCACGTCGACCTGCAGTGCTACGAGGGCCGCAACCTCGACACGGTGACCCAGACCGAGTCGATCGACGCGTGGGGCGATGTCATCGCTCGCGACTACGCGCGGTGGACCGCAGCCAGCGCGATCCTCGAGACTGCTGACCGGCTCACCGAGGAGCACGAGCCAACCGTCCAGCAGTACCTGCTGCTCGCCGGCGCGCTGCGCACCCTGGCCAACGACGACCACGCGTCCGAGCTCATCCTCGACGCCTATCTCCTGCGCGCGCTGGCCGTCGCGGGGTGGGCGCCGAGCTTCCACGACTGCGCGCAGTGCGGTGACGAGGGTCCGCACCGCGCCTTCCACGTCGCGTCCGGCGGGGTGCTCTGCCGCCTGTGCCGGGTGCCCGGATCGTCCTCGCCAGCACCCGAGACCCTCGACCTGCTCGCCGCGCTGCTCGCCGGTGACTGGGTCTCGGCCGATGGTTCGCTGGACCGGCACCGCCGCGAGGGCTCCGGCCTGACCTCCGCCTTCCTCCAGTGGCACCTCGAGCGCGGGGTGCTCTCCCTTCGTCACGTCGATCGCACCCGCGTCGACCAGACCCGACCGCAGAGGACCGGATGAGCCGCTACGAGACCCCCTTCGCCCATCCGAGCGGAGCGACGCCGCCGCCCGTGCCCGCGGACCTGGTCCCCGGGCATGTCGCGATCGTCATGGACGGCAACGGCCGCTGGGCCAACCAGCGGGGCCTGGCGCGGACCAAGGGGCACGAGGCGGGGGAGGGCGCGCTGCTCGACGTCGTCGCCGGCGCCCTCGACATCGGGGTGAAGCACCTGTCGACCTATGCCTTCTCGACGGAGAACTGGCGCCGTTCGCCCGAGGAGGTGCGCTTCCTCATGGGCTTCAACCGCGATGTCATCCGTCGGCGTCGCGACCAGCTGAATGCGTGGGGGGTACGCATGCGGTGGGTCGGCCGGCGCCCGCGCCTGTGGAGCTCGGTGATCAAGGAGCTCGAGACCGCTCAGGAGATGACCAAGGACAACGACGCGATGACGCTGTACTTCTGCGTCAACTACGGCGGTCGCGCCGAGATCGTCGACGGCGTGCGGCGCATCGCGGACGACGTCAAGGCCGGGCGGCTCAAGGGGTCGGGCATCGACGAGCGGACCATCGCGCGCTACCTCACCGAGCCGTCGATGCCCGACGTCGACCTCTTCCTGCGCAGCTCGGGGGAGCAGCGCACGAGCAACTTCCTGCTGTGGCAGTCCGCTTACGCCGAGATGGTCTTCCAGGACACGCTGTGGCCCGACTACGACCGACGCCACCTGTGGGCGGCCATCGAGACCTATGCCCAGCGCGAGCGGCGGTACGGGGCAGCGGTGGACGCGCCCGCGGGCTCCTAGTCAGGCCCGGTCGCTCACCGGCGCGTCCTCGGCGTGCCGGGCGCAGTGCGCGCAGCAGTAGAAGGTGTGGGTCGCGCCTGCTGCCACCACCTCGAAGGACTTGTCGTAGTCGTTGCCGCAGAGCTCGCACTGGGCCATGCCGTACTCCTTTGATCGGGAGGACCTCCCTACCCGAGGGTCCCGGGGTCAAACCGGGCGGTGCGCCCACCTCCGGTCGTGTGCTGCCATACGCTGGCGACACACGCGACCTGCGTTCATCGATCTGCCATCTGAGGAGAACGTATGTGTCGAGTTCTTGCCTACATCGGTCCGGAGATCTCGCTGGAGAATCTCTTGCTGAAGCCGGACAACAGCCTGATCAACCAGGCCCTCGACCCGGAGCGCCACCCGGAGCTCCAGCTGGCCGGCTGGGGCTTCGGCGCCTGGAGCGAGCACCTGCTCAAGCCGGAGGAGCCCTTCATCTACCGCCGGCCGATGGCCGCCTTCTACGACGACAACGCCACCCGGATGCTCCCCAGCCTCCAGGCCAGCACCATGCTGGCGCACGTGCGAGCGGCGGCCTATGACGCCAAGGTCGTCATGGCCGACGAGAACTGCCATCCCTTCTGCTTCGAGGGGACGCGGTGGATCGTGGCGCAGAACGGCTACCTGCCGGGCTGGCAGGTCCTGCAGCGGGAGCTGTTGCAGCACTGCAAGGACGAGTACCTGACACAGATGCTCGGCACGACCGACACGGAGTTCATCTACGCGCTCCTGCTGTCCCTGCTCGAGGGCGACGGTGACGAGGATGTCCAGCGCGCGGTCGAGGAGCTGCTGCGCCTGATCGCCAAGGCGATGAAGGACCTCGAGCTGCCGGGGCTGACCAAGCTGAAGATGGCCCTGGTCTCCCAGGACCGGGTCATCGGGATCAACTGGGGTCTCGGGCACGACGGTGAGGTCGACCCGTCAGGGGACTGGCAGGAGCTGCGCACCGCTGGCCCCGGCACCGACGAGTTCGCCCTGTCCATGCTCCTGGAGCCGATGTACCTGTTGCTGGGCCGCAACTTCCAGCACGACGAGGCGAACTACGGCTTCCAGGAGTGCACCGAGGATCAGGCCACGGCGGCCCTCTTCGCCTCCGAGCCGCTGAGCGAGGACGGCGACGACTGGATCCCACTGGAGTACGGGTCGATCATGTTCCTCGCCAAGGACGGCAAGCACATCACCAAGTCCGTCAAGCAGCTCCAGCTCTAGGTCGACGGCCCGGAGGCGCACTCCGCGCAACGACCGAACAGCTCGATCGTGTGCGCGACATCGGTGAAGCCGTGCTCGGCGCTCACCCGCTCGGCCCAGCGCTCGACGGCCGCACCCTCCACCTCCTCGGTCCTGCCGCAGTCGCGGCAGACGAGGTGGTGGTGGTGACCGGTGCTGCAGCGGCGGTAGACCTGCTCGCCGTCGTCGGTGCGAAGGGAGTCGAGCGCGTCCTCGTCGACCATCGCCTGCAGGGTCCGGTAGACGGTCGCCAGACCGATCTTGTCACCGCCCGCGACCAGGCTGGAGTGGATCTCCTGGGCAGAACGGAACTCGTCGTACCGGTCGACGTCCGCCTCGATCGCGGTGCGCTGCCGGGTGGGCCGGCGGGTGCGGGTGTCGGTCATCGGTGGCTCCTCTCGAGCGTTGGGTCCTCGTGGTCGGTGTGGTCGGGGCCGTGCTCGTCCCAGTGGTCGCCGTGCCGTGCGTGGCGGTGCCCGTCGTGGAGGAAGTCGACGTGGTCACCGTGCAGGACCACGTCGTGGCCGCACTCCTCCCAATGGACGTGCTCGTGCGCCTCCGCGGCGAGATGGCGCCGCCGGGTGAGGGCCCGCACGGCCGTCACCAGGCACGCGGCCGCGACGAAGACGGCGATGGCCATCAGCACGATCGTTGCGCCGGAGGGTGTGTCGGCGTAGAAGCTCGTGACGACGCCCCCGACGCTCGTCAGCGTGCCGACGAGCACGGCCCACAGCAGGCTCCCGCGGAAGGAGCGCCCGAGGTACTGCCCGGTGGCATTGGGCAGGATCATCAGGGCACTGATGAGCAGCAGGCCGATGACCCGCATCGAGATGACGACGGTGACCCCGGTGAGCACGGCGAGCAGGATGTTGGTCGCGAGGACGGGCAGACCCGAGGCGTGGGCGTACTCCTCGTCCTGGGCGACGGCGAAGAGGCGGTCGCGCAGCACGAGCACCGTGACGAGCACGACCGCTGCGAGGACCGCGAACTGCACGAGGTCGCTGCGCGTGACCGTGGTCAGGGCGCCGAAGAGGTACCCCTGCAGGTTGGTGGCCGAGCCGGTGGGCGCCTTGGCGATGATGACGACACCCGCGGCGAGACCGCCGTAGAACATCACGGCGAGGGCCAGGTCGCCCCCCGTGCGGCCGAGGTGGCGCAGCAGCTCGATGGCGACGGCGGCCAGGACGACGACGACGAGCGCCGTGAGGACCGGACTCGTGCTCGTCAGCAGGCCGATGCCGACGCCGGCGAGGGCCACGTGGCCCATGCCGTCGCCGATGAGGGACATGCCGCGCTGGACGAGGAAGACCCCGACGAGGGGCGCGGAGGCACCGACGAGCAGCGCGGCCAGGAGGGCATTGCGCATGAACTCGAGACTGAGGATGTCGATCATCGGGGTCCCCCCTTCGTCGTGAGGATCGTGGTGGGCACCGACGTCGGGGGAGAGTCGTCCTCGTCGTCGTGGTGGGCGTGCGCGTCGTCACCGGGCGAGAGCTGCTCCGGTGCCCCGTCGAAGCTGATGCCGCCGCCGCGCACGACGACCGCGCGGGTGACGATCTCGGCCAGGGCGTCCAGCTCGTGGGTGACGATGACCAGGGTCGCGCCGCGCTCGACGAGACGGCGCATCACGGCGACGAGGACCTGCTGGTGCCCGCGGTCGACGCCAGCGGTCGGCTCGTCCATGAGGAAGACCTCCGGTTCGCTGGCGAGGGCCCGCGCGATGAGGACGCGACGTTGCTGCCCGCCGGAGAGGGTCGCCACATCGTGCGACGCGAGGTCGCCCAGTCCCACGACCGCGAGCGACTCCTCGACCAAGGACCGGTCGGCGGCGGAGCGGCTGCGCCACGGCGCCCACCACGGCGTACGGACGGTGCGTCCCATGGTGACGATCTCGGCGGCCGTGGCGCGGACGGCAGACGCGAGGGTGTGGCGCTGCGGGACATACCCGATGCCGGCGCGCGCCTCGGCGCTGCCGGCCTCGTGGCCCAGGATCCGGGAGCTGCCGTCGTGCCGCTCGGCCAGCCCCAGCAAGCCCTTGACGAGAGTGGACTTGCCGGCGCCGTTGGGTCCGAGCACCGCGACGACCTCACCGCGGTGGACGGTGAGGTCGAGGCCGCTCACGACGGTGCGGTCTCCGTAGCCGAAGGCCGCTCCGGAGAGCTGGATGACGGGTGGGGTCGTGCTCAACTGCACCCCTGTCCCTTGCGGACGGTCGCCAGGTTGCTGCGCATGATCTCAACGTAGTCCGATCCGGCGGACTCGTCGGTCAGGCCCTCGATGGGGTCGAGCACGGCGACCTTGGCCCCGGAGTCGCGGGCGATGGTCTTGGCCACATCGGCAGGCACGAGGGTCTCGGCGTACACGGTGCCGATCTTCTCGTCCTTGACGTGCTTGATGAGGTCGGCGAGCGCGCTGGGGCTCGGCTCGCTGTCGGGGGAGAGGCCGCTCACCGACTCCTGGTGGAAGCCGTAGCGGTCGGCGAAGTAGCCGAAGGCCGAGTGCCCCGTCACGAGGTCCTCGCTGCGGCAGGTGCTCAGGCCCTGCTCGAGGTCCCGGTCGAGCGTGTCGAGCTCGGCCGTGAACGCCTTGGCATTGGCCCGGTAGTCGGCCGCGTGGTCCGGGTCGATCTCGGCGAACCGGTCGGCGATCGCGTCGACCACGTCGGCGTACCGCGTCGGGTCGAGCCAGAAGTGGGGGTCGACGCTGCCGTGGTCGTGGCCCTCGTGGTCGCCTCCTTCGCCCTCGCCCTCGCCCTCGTCCTCGTGCTGTGCCGGCTCGAGGTCGAGGCGGGCGAAGGGGGAGACGTCGAAGGCGGCGTCCCCGGCCTCCTTGGAGGCGTCGTCGACCGACGGCTGGAAGTCCTTGAGGTAGACCAGTGCGTCCGCCTTGGTCGCATCAAGGGTCTGCTTGGGGGTGAGCTCGAGGTCGTGGGGCTCGGCGCCCGGCTTGGTGAGGTTGGTGACGTCGACGTGGTCGCCGCCGACCTGCTGGGCGGCGTGCTGGAGAGGGTAGAAGCTCGTCGCGACCGACAGCCGCTCACCGCCACCGCTCCCACTGTCGCCGCTGCCGCTGCCGCAGCCGGTGAGGGCGAGGACGGCGGCCGAGACAGACAGGACGATGCGATTGATCTTCATGAGAACGATTCTCACCAATGATGAGAACCGTTGTCAACTCATGGGGTCAGCGGGGGAAGAGCTTGATCGCCGCCAGAGCGAGGACGAGCACGATCACGGCAGCTCGCATGAGCACCTCGCTCGTCGTCAGGCGCGGCCAGCTGAGGGCCAGCATCCACAGCAGGAAGAGGACGACCAGCCCGAGCGGGATGGCACCCCACGGGCCGAGGAAGGCACCGACGAGCACGAGCAGGAAGACGGCGACGATCGGCACGAGCGGTGGCAGGTGCGCGAGGAACCGGGTCGCCGGCAGGCTGGCACGCTCGAAGGCATTGGTCGCGACGGGCTCGGGACGGGGCGTAGGACTGCTGGACACCCCCACAGGGTAGGCGGCCCGATGCGGTTGTCCGACGCAGTCCCGGATAACCTCTCCCACATGGCCAAGCAGACCTCCACCGTGGACACCGTCGTCAACCTGTGCAAGCGCAGAGGCTTCGTCTTCCCCTGCGGTGAGATCTATGGCGGGACCAAGTCCGCCTGGGACTACGGACCACTCGGTGTGGAGCTGAAGGAGAACATCAAGCGTCAGTGGTGGAAGTCGATGGTCACCGGCCGCGACGACGTCGTCGGCCTGGACTCCTCGATCATCCTGCCGCGCGAGACCTGGGTCGCCTCGGGTCACGTCGGGACCTTCACGGACCCGCTCACCGAGTGCCTCAACTGCCACAAGCGTCATCGTCAGGACCACCTGCAGGAGGCCGTGGCCGACAAGGCGGCGAAGAAGGGGCAGGAGATCGACCCCGATCAGATTCCCCTCAGCGAGATCGTCTGCCCCGACTGCGGCACCCGCGGCCAGTGGACCGAGGCCCGCGAGTTCAACATGATGCTCAAGACCCACCTCGGGGTCATCGAGGACGCGTCCGGGCTGCACTACCTGCGCCCCGAGACTGCCCAGGGCATCTTCACCAACTTCAACAACGTGCTGCAGACCTCGCGCAAGAAGCCGCCCTTCGGCATCGCGCAGACCGGCAAGTCCTTCCGCAACGAGATCACGCCGGGCAACTTCATCTTCCGCACCCGCGAGTTCGAGCAGATGGAGATGGAGTTCTTCGTCAAGCCGGGCGAGGACGAGGACTGGCACCAGTACTGGATCGAAGAGCGCACCCGCTGGTACACCGACCTGGGCATCAACCCCGACAACCTGCGCCACTACGAGCACGCTCAAGAAAAGCTGAGCCACTACTCCAAGCGCACCGTCGACATCGAGTACCGCTTCAACTTCGCCGGCAGCGAGTGGGGCGAGCTCGAGGGCATCGCCAACCGCACCGACTTCGACCTCTTGAGCCACAGCAAGCACTCCGGGACCGACCTGGTCTTCTACGACCAGGCCAACAACGAGCGCTACACGCCCTATGTCATCGAGCCGGCGGCCGGCCTGTCGCGCTCGATCATGACCTTCCTCGTCGACGCCTATGCCGAGGACGAGGCCCCCAACTCGAAGGGGGGCGTGGACAAGCGCACCGTCCTGCGCCTGGACCACCGGCTGGCTCCCGTCAAGGCCGCCGTCCTGCCGCTGTCGCGCAATGCAGACCTGTCGCCCAAGGCGCGTGACCTCGCGGCCCAGCTGCGCAAGAGCTGGAATGTCGACTTCGACGACGCCCAGGCGATCGGCAAGCGCTACCGCCGCCAGGACGAGATCGGCACCCCCTTCTGCATCACCGTCGACTTCGACACGCTCGAGGACAACGCGGTGACCATCCGCGAGCGTGACTCGATGGCGCAGGAGCGGATCTCGATCGACCAGGTCGAGGCCTACCTCGCGCCGAAGCTGCTCGGGTCCTGACCCGATGAGCCGGACGGCCCAGCCGATCCGGCTGCTGCTCGTCCACGGCAGCCGCCTCAACGCGGCCGCGTGGATCCCGCTCGAGGAGGTCCTCCTCGGCCGCATCGTCTGCGATCACGTCGACCTGCCCGGGCACGGGCTGGCCAGCGGCGAGCCCTTCACGATGGCCGGAGCACTCGAGGTCGTCGGCGACGCGATCCGTTCCCTCGAGCCGGACCGGCACCGGGTCGTCCTCGCGGGGCACAGCCTCGGTGGCTATGTCGCGATGGACTGGGCCGCGCAGAACCACGACGTCCTCGCCGGACTCGTGCTCATGGGGTCGACCGCCCAGCCCTCCTCGCGGCTCGCTGCCATCTACCGGGCCTTCGGCAGTGCCCTGCGCGCGGGCCTGGTGGACGAGCGGCGCGCCTCCTCGCTGATGGAGACCGACGCCGCCTCGCTGCGCCGGATCATCGGCGCGCGCACAGCGACAGCGGTCACCGAACGGGGCCCGGGTCTGGCCGCCATCCCTGATGCGTGGGATGCCGTGATCGACGGCGTGGACCTCAGTGCGCTCAGCCGGATCGACGTCCCGATCCTCGCGATCAACGGCGAGTTCGACCAGTTCCGGGTGGGCGAAGGGAGGGCCCGTCGCCTGCGTCAGGACCTCGAGATCGTCCACGTGGCCGGGGCCACGCACTTCGCGCCGATGACCCACCCGGCCCCGGTGGCCCGGGCCATCGCGGAGTTCGTCAGCTCCCTGCCGCCGAGCTGATCAGGCCATGAACCGGCGCAGGGACTCGACGAGGTCCTGACGCGGGTGGGCGGGGTTGAGCTGCTCCACCGACAGGCGCCCGTGGAGGGCGTCGAGGCCCCCCGGGTCGCTGGACTGGAGGTGGAGGACCGGGTCCCAGGAGGCGTCGACGGAGCGGATCGCCGCGCGGGTCCGCTCGTCGTCGAGGGCATCGATCATGGCGCGGAAGCAGCCGCCCGAGCGGGCCCTCGCGTCGCCGAGCGCCGGATCACGCCGCAGCGCCTCCATCTGCCGGGTGACGGCCGCGACGGACGGCGCGGCCAGCCCCTCTGCCCACTCGCTCCAGCACCATCGGAGGTACTCCTCGTCGGCGCCGGGCGCGAGGGCCGCCAGTCGCTCCTCCGTGTGTGCCATGGGCACGATGGTCATCGGGTCGCTGTCGGTGCCGAGGCACACCGTGTAGAGGGTGGACCCGCGCCACGGACCGAGCGCGGCCGGCAGGTCGACGACGAGCGCCGCCACGAGGGACTCGGTCAGGCGGGCGAAGGGGGTCACTCGCCCGTGGCGACCGGTCGGCTCGGGTCGGTGATCCAGTCGCTCCAGCTGCCGACGTAGAGGTCGGCCTCGACCCCTGCCTCGTGCAGGGCCAGCGCAGTGTGGGCCGCGCTGATGCCGGAGCCGCAGTAGGTCCCGACGACGGTCACCTCGTCGATGTCCAGCTGGCCGAAGCGTGCCCGCAGCTCCTTGGCCGGGCGCAGTCGCCCGTCGTCGGTCACCAGCTCGGCCATCGGCACGTTGACCGCGCCGGGGATGTGCCCGGCGACGGGGTCGATGGGCTCGTCCTCCCCGCGGAAGCGCTCAGGGGAGCGGGCGTCGACGAGTACGCCGAGCTTGGCGGTGGCCGCCGCATCGTCAGCGTCCAGCGCGACGAGCTCGTCGGGGTCGAGGACGACGTCACCCGGCTCCGGCTCGACCGGCTCGGTGCTCACCGGGCCACCCGCGGCCCGCCACGCGGCGAGCCCGCCATCGAGCACCAGGACCTCCTCGATGCCCGCCCAGCGCAGGACCCACCAGGCGCGGGCAGCGCCGAGGGAGGGCTGCTGGTCGTAGACGACGACGACGGAGTCGGTCTGGACACCGGCCGCGCGCAGCCCGTCCTGCAGCGTCTCCACATCGGGAAGGGGGTGTCGCCCCCCTTCGCCCGCGGGTCCGGCGAGCACGGTGTCGAGGTCGACGAAGGGAGCGCCCGGCACGTGGCCGGCCGCGTAGAGCCCGGGGCCCTCACCGCTCAGCGTGTACTGCACGTCGAGGACGACGAGCTTGGGGTTGTTGGCGATCTCGTCCTGCAGGTCGGTGGGGGTGATCAGGGCACTCACGGGGTCTCCTCGTGGTCGTCGGTCAGGGGTTGGATCGGGACCTCGTAGTCGCCGAAGTCGTCGTACGAGCGAGGGTCCTCGCGCGGCTCGATGTGGGTGGTGATCTCCAGGTCCTCGAACTCCTCCTGCAGCGAGCGTTCGACGTCCTCGACGACGTCGTGCGCCCGACGCACGGACCACGAACCGGGGACGAGGACGTGCATCTCGGCGAAGGACAGGTGCCCGGCGCCGCGGGTGCGCAGGCCGTGGAAGTCGACATCGTCGGTGCGTCGCGCGTCGAGGGCAGCGGCGATCGCCGCATTGATCTCGGGGTCGAGTGCCTCGTCCATGAGGCCACGGCCCGACTCGCTGATGAGCTTCCACCCGGTCCAGATGATGTTGAGTCCGACGAGCATGGCCACGAGGGGGTCGAGCCGGTCGATGCCGGTGACGACGACGAGGATGACGCCGACGATCACCCCGACGGAGGTCCACACGTCGGTGAGCAGGTGCTGCCCGTCGGCGCGCAGCGTGATCGACCGGTGCCTGCGGCCGGCGCGCAGGAGCACGAAGGCGACGGCGCCGTTGATGATCGAGGCGACGACCGAGATCGCCAGGCCGATGCCGGCCTGCTCGATCGGCTGCGGGTCGAGCAGGCGGGTGATCGACTGCCAGATGATGAAGCTCGCGGCGACGAAGATCATGCCGCCCTCGATGGCGGCTGAGAAGTACTCCGCCTTGGTGTGGCCGTAGTGGTGGTTGTCGTCGGCTGCACGGGCCGCGACGCGCAGCGCGATGAGCATGGCGATGGCCGCCACGAGGTTGACGATCGACTCGGCGGCGTCGGCCAGCAGGCCGACGGAGTCGGTGACGTACCAGGCGCCGGTCTTCAGGGCGATGGTCGCCAGGGCAGCGGCGATCGACAGCCAGGCAAACTTCTCGAGACTGGTCCGGCTGGTCCGGGGGGAGGTGCTCACGTGGTCAGCACGACCATCACGACGACGATGAGCACGGGCGCGAGGATCAGCGCGAGCACCGCCCACCCGAGCGGCCGCCCGAGGTTGATCGTGGTCCCCATGCCCAGGCGCCTGCTGACGAGGACGTCCGGGTCGTCCGGGTTGGCGTAGACCAGGCCACCGAGCCGCCAGTGCTCGCGGTCCGGATCGCCCTCGAGCTCCCGGCGGCTCATCCTGACCGTGACGACCACGAACCACACCGTCGCGGCGAGGACGGCGACGAGGAAGGCCCACAGGACCCACGGGGCGGGCACGGCGTCGTCAGCGAGGTACTCGCTCAGGCACATCAGGCTCACCCCGCCCCCGATGGCGCAGCCGAGGGCCGCGAGCGGTGAACGGATGCCGGCGCCCTTGCCGGGGATGGCCAGGGCCAGGGCGAGCAGGACCACAGCGGACAGCTGGCCGATGACGAGCGGCCCGAGGACGGTGGCCCACGACTTGGTGCCGAAGGCGTCGGGTGCACCGGAGAAGCCGAAGTGCGTCGGGTAGCGCTCGGGCAGCGCGTCATAGCGCAGCACGCCGGTGACGACCGCTGCGACCCCGAGCGCGAGGCACAGCAGTGCCCACAGGAGGACGGGGCGAGTGCGAGGAGATGGCGAGTCCACGTACGCGATTGTCCCTCCTCGCTTTCGCGGTGCGACACTGGGAGGCGCGATGACCACCGAGACCCTTGCCCTCACCACCCCGGCGACCACGGGGGAGCGCGTGCTGCCCCCCCTTCGCATCGGCCGGCACGTCATCGACTCACCGGTCGTCCTCGCGCCCATGGCCGGGATCACCAACCGCGCCTTCCGCCGCCTGTGCCGCGAGGCGGGCGACGCCGGGCTTGCCGCGAGCGGTCTGAGCGGGGCCAGCAGCCTCTACGTCAACGAGATGGTGACCTCCCGCGCGCTGGTCGAGCGGACGCCGGAGTCGATGCGCCTGATCGCCCACGACGAGGACGAGCGTCCGCGCAGCGTGCAGCTCTACAGCGTCGACCCCGCGACCACCGCCGCAGCCGTGCGCATGCTCGTCACCGAGGAGCGCGCCGACCACATCGACCTGAACTTCGGCTGCCCGGTCCCCAAGGTCACCCGCAAGGGGGGCGGCGCGGCGCTGCCGTGGAAGCGGGACCTCTTCCGCGCGATCGTCTCCGCCGCGGTCACCGAGGGGGCGAAGGGGGACATCCCCGTCACCATCAAGATGCGCGTGGGCATCGACGCGGAGCACCACACCTACCTCGAGGCCGCGATCGCGGCCGAGCAGGAGGGCGTCGCCGCCGTCGCCCTGCACGCGCGCACCGCGAGCCAGGCCTACTCCGGGACCGCGGACTGGTCACACATCAGGTTGCTCAAGGAGACCATCACGTCCGTGCCGGTCCTGGGCAACGGCGACATCTGGTCGGCCGAGGACGCGCTCGCGATGGTCGAGCAGACCGGCTGCGACGGCGTCGTGGTCGGTCGCGGGTGCCTGGGACGTCCGTGGCTCTTCGCCGATCTCGCGGCGGCCTTCGCCGGTACCGAGCTGCGCGTGCGCCCGACCCTCGGCGAGGTGACGGCCACGCTGCGGCGGCACGCCGAGCTGCTCACCGACTTCTACGACGGCGACGAGCTGCGCGCCTGCCGCGACATCCGCAAGCACATCGCCTGGTACCTCAAGGGATTCCCCGCCGGGTCGACGGTGCGCAACCAGCTGGCGCTCGTCGACTCGCTCGCTGCGCTCGACCGGCTCATCGAGACGATGGACCCGACCAGCCCGTGGCCCGGCGACGCCGCCGAGGGCCAGCGAGGCCGCGCCGGATCGTCGCGCGTCGTGGCGCTGCCCGAGAACTGGCTGGCCTCGCAGGACCTCGACGAGGCGCAGCTGGCGACGATCGCCGCCGCCGAGCAGTCCGTCGCCGACGGCGGCTGACTCCGGTCGATCGCGGGAGCGCTCAGGTCAGGTGCTGCCGTGGATGACCTTGGCCAGTTCGTCGCGTGAGTGGATGGCGAGCTTGAGGTACACCTTGCGGAGGTGGTACTCGATCGTCTTGGGGCTGATGAAGAGCGCTGCCGCCGCCTCACGAGTCGTCCGTCCTTCGGTCAGGAGCAGACAGACCTGCAGCTCCTGCGGGGTCAGTGCCCCCGGACCGACTGCCTCACGTGCCGGCACGGTCTCGCCCGTCGCCTCGAGCTCGGCGCGGGCGGCGTCCCTCCAGGTGACGGCCCCCAGGTCGTCGAAGATCGTCAGAGCTCGCCGCAGCGCCTCGCGGGCATCGACCCGTCGTCCCGCTCGACGTAGGCGGATCCCGTGGACCAGATGGGTGCGTGCGGTCTCGAAGATGTCGCGGGTCCGATCATGGTGGACCAGAGCCGCTGACACGTGGGCGTCGACATCCTGCTCGGGAACCAGGAGTGCCATGGCCCGTTCGGCGCGGGCCATCGTCCACGGCCGTCCCAGAGTCCCTGCCAGATCAAGGAACGCGTGGGCGGCTTCGTCGGCCTCCTCGCGTCGTCCGAGACGCAGCAGCGCGTCCACGAGGTCCGGTCCCGGGTACAGGTCAGGATCACGGACTCCCTCCTCCTGCAAGCGTTGAGCCAGTGCGAGGTAGCGGACTGCGGCCTCCTGCGCCAAGCCCTGCGACAGGTCCAGGTCACCCAGTGCCAGCTCGCACCAGATCTCACCGAAGTGGAGGGAACGCGCGCGGCACAGCTCCAGCGCCTCCCTCGCGTACGTCCGGCAGGCTGCGTCACCGCCCCGTCGGGACTCCAGACACGCTCGGCCGGCCAACGAGACGGCCAGCTCCGTGCTCTGTCCCGTCTCACGGGCCAGCCGGGCCGCTTCGTCGTAGTTCGCCTCGGCGCGGTCCCAGGCGTGGGTCGTGGCCTGGTCACGTGCGACGTGGAAGAGCAGGCTCGGCAGTGCCCCCACGCCGACCCGAGTCCTGGCGTCATCGACCAGGCGTCGTAGATCACCACCATGCTCCGTGTCCCGCAGGAAGAGTGGTGCGAGCATGAGCCAGGGCAGCGCTGACGGGTCGGCCAGAGGGTCGATCTGCTGGACGAGCAGGGGGAGTGCCGCCCGGATCAGCGCAGCGCCGTCCTGGCCCAGCAGCACCTGTGCCACACCCGCGGCAGCCAGCCCGATCGCTCGGGCGTCTGGCCCGGACGCCCTCTTCAGACTCGTGGTCAGCGCTGCTTCCACCCGTTGCAGACTCGTCATGTCGGTCAGGTACATGCAGGCGTGGCAGGCCTCGGCGAGGAGTCGCACTCGCGCGTCAGGTTCGGCGACGCCTGCTGCACGTTCGAGCAGGACGAGGCCTTCGCGCAGAGATCCGGACCGGGTGGCGATCCTCGCCCGCAGCGACGAACCCACGAGGGTCACGGCGCTTCCCGCCGGCTCTGCCTCGTCCAGCAGGGCGAGTGCGCGTTCCCGCTGGCCTCCCTCCCACGCGGCCGCGGCAGCCGTGATCAACCGGGACCGGCTTGCCTCTGGGGTGGGAGTCGACCGGGCGGCACGCTCATGTGCGGTGGACGCCACGGTGAAGGCCGCCCGAACGCTGGCCCGCCGTCCCAGGTCGTCGAGCTGTCGGGCCAGGTCCTCGTCCAGGTGCGTCGCTCCGGCGGCGAGGTGCCAGACCTGCCGGTCCCGGTCGGACTCCGAGGTCAGCTCGTCGGCCACCGCCAGGTGGACTCTGCGACGCAGCTGCGTGCTGGCGGAGTCGTACACCACCGATCGCAGGATGGGGTGGCGGAAGGTGATGGGGGTGCCGACCCGCAGCAGCCCGCCCTCCTCGGCGCGCTTCAGCTCGGCCTCGTCGTCCACCCCGAGTCGCTGGCAGACAGCGCGTACCAGCCGAGGGTCGCCACTGGCCACGACCGCCACGAGGGCGCTCACGCGGGCATCGTGAGCAAGAGCATCCAGGCGTCGGGTGTACGCCGTCCGGAGTCGGTCGGGCAGGGTCGAGAGAACTCCCGGCGCGGCCTCGCTGATCGGTGACGCGGTCAGCGAGGTGGGATCTGCGCCGAGCTCGAGCAGCGCCAGTGGGTTCCCGCCGGTCGTGCGGTGCAGTTGCCGGACCGTGGCCTCCGGCACCGTCGGGTGCTCCTTGGCCATGAGCCGAGCAGACCCCTGCGCACTCAGGCCGACCACCTCGAGCACGTCCAAGCCGTCCACGGCACTCGGCAGATCGCCGGTGCGCCCGGCGATCAGCACGCAGATCGGGTCGTTGGAGAGCCTGCGCGCGGCGAAGGCCACGGCTTCGACCGAGGGGATGTCTGCCCAGTGCAGGTCATCGAGCGCCACGATCACCGGCGCCACCTCGGCGAACTTGGTGAGCAGCCCGAAGGTGGCTGCGCCGACCGCGAACCGGTCGCCACTGACTCCGCTCTGCAGGCTCAGTGCCATCGCCAGGGCCCGGGCCTGGAGTTCCGGGAGCTCGTCCAAGAGGTGCAGAGCGGGTTGCAGCAATGCGTGCAGGGTGGCGAAGGGAAGGTCCTGCTCGATCTCCGTGGCGGTGACACGCAGCACGTGTGTGTCGGCATGCTCGTCCCGCCCCGCGAGTGCATCGGCCAGGAGCGCGGTCTTGCCGACGCCGGGTTCGCCGGTGAGCACGAGCGCCCCACCTCGTCCGAGGCGCGTCGACGCCATGAGCCTGGAGATGACCTCCTGCTCCGTCGACCTGCCGACGAGTGCCACCTTGCACAGTCTAGGGACGTGTCAGCTCCCGCTCGGGTCCCGCGGCCCCGCTCTCGGGGCCCGAGGGCGCGGACCGGACACGGACTAGGTGGGGCACCGGACGCGGTAGGAGGTGGGCCCGGCCTACTTTTCAGGGATCCACCACAACCCAGGAGCCTGCGATGAGCACTGACACGAGCAACCACGCACCCACCGTGACGGCGGACCCAGGCCCTACCGAGCCGCAGGTGGACATGGACGTCCTGATGTCCTTCGTCTTCCGCGCGGTCGACGAGGTCGGTGCGACCCTCAACGCCGCCCTCGTGGTCCTCGGCGACAAGCTGGGGTACTACCGAGACCTGGCCGCCCACGGACCGACCACTCCTGCCGAGCTGGCGGAGCGCACCGGCACCGCCGAGCCCTATGCCCGCGAGTGGCTCAACGCCCAGGCCGCAGGGCAGTACCTCACCTACGACCCGGCGACCACGCGCTACACACTTCCCCCCGAGCAGGCCATCGCGCTCACCGAGGAGGACAGCCCGGCCTTCCTGCCCGGGTTGTTCCAGCTCGCCCTGGGGACGGTGCACGACATGGACCACGTGCTGGACGCCGCCCGCAACGGTGGGGGCTTCGGCTGGCACGAGCACGTCACCGATGTCCACGACGGCTGCGAGCGCTTCTTCCGGCCCAGCTACAACGCCGCTCTGGTGGCCGAGTGGCTGCCGGCCCTCGACGGGGTCGTGGGCAAGCTGCAGGCGGGCGCACTCGTGGCCGACGTGGGGTGCGGGCACGGCGCCTCGACCGTCCTCATGGCGCAGGCCTTCCCGCAGTCACGCTTCATCGGCTACGACTACCACCCCGAGTCCATCGCCACAGCACGACGACGCGCGGTCGATGCCGGCGTGAGCGACCGGGTGACCTTCGAGATCGCGTCCGCCGACGACATGCCGAGGGAAGGCTTCGACCTGGTGACGATGTTCGATTGCCTGCACGACATGGGAGACCCCGTCGGCGCAGCCGAGCAGGTCCGAGCGGCGCTGGCCCCAGACGGCACCTGGATGGTCGTGGAACCCATGGCCGGCGACCACGTCGAGGACAACCTCAACCCGGTCGGCCGTGCGTACTACGGCTTCTCCACCCTGCTGTGCACGCCGGCGTCGCTCTCCCAGGATGTCGGCTTGGCCCTCGGGACGCAGGCAGGGCCGGCCCGCATCCGGGACGTCGCCACGGCGGGCGGGTTCACCCGGTTCGCATCCGTCGCCGAGACGCCGTTCAACCGGGTGCTGGAGATCCGACCCTGACCGCGGGTCTGGTCATGGTCGACGACCCGGAGGAGAGTGAGTTCGTGATGAGTCGCGCCCGCGCAGTGCGCTCCAGCGCCGCCCCCCTTCGGGTCCCGCTCCCTGTCCCGGGGGAGGAGCCGACGACATGCTGCCCACCCCACACCACCGGGGCCGTCGTCCGCGATGGCGTGCGGATCCCCTATGCCGTGCACGGCAGTGGCGACGTGAGCGTCCTGCTCCTGCCGACGTGGTCACTCGTCCCCTCACGCTGGTGGAAGGCTCAGATCCCGTACCTGTCCAGGCATCTGCGTGTCGTGACCTTTGACGGGCGTGGCAGCGGTGGCGCGGACCGGCCCGTTGGTGGAGCGGCCTACGCCGACGAGCAGTATGCCGCCGACGCGGCGGCGGTCCTCGATGCCACGGAGACCGACCGGGCCGTCGTCGTGGGGTACTCGTGCGGCGCCGCCTGGGCGATCCACCTGGCGGTCACCCACCCCGAGCGCGTGCAGGGGGTCGTTGCCATCGGGCCGTCCTGCGGCCTGAAGGTGGCCGCTCCTGCCCGGGAGCACTACGGGTGGGAGGCCCGGCTGGACACGACGCAGGGCTGGGCCAAGTACAACCGTGGCTACTGGCTGGGCGGTGGTTACGACGACTTCATCGACTTCTTCGCCCACCAGATGTTCACCGAGCTGCACTCGACCAAGCAGATCGAGGACATCGTGCGGTGGGCGCACCAGATCAGCCCCCAGACGCTCGTCGACACGACAGCCGGCCGGCTTGGTCTGGACGGGGCGGTCACGGTCCCCCTGGAGCCACTGTGCGCACAGGTCCGGTGCCCGGTCCTCGTCGTGCACGGCAGCGAGGACGCGGTGCGGCCCTCGACAGTGGGGGAGCGTCTCGCGGATCTGACCGGCGGTGACCTCGTCCTGGTCAACGGCGGCGGGCACGGGCTGCCGGCGCGAGAGCCCGTCCGGATCAACCAGCTGATCAAGGACTTCGCACAGGACACCAGCACCGACTCGTCCCCGCTGCACCGGACCTGGACCCGGGCACAGCAGCGCCGGCGGAAGGTCCTCTATCTCTCCTCACCCATCGGACTCGGGCACTGCCGGCGCGACATGGCAGTGGCGACCGAGCTGCGCCGGTCCCACCCGGACCTGGAGATCGACTGGCTGACCCAGCACCCCGTCACCCGGGTGCTGGAGGACGCCGGCGAGCGGGTGCATCCGGCCTCGAGCTGGTTGGCCAACGAGTCGACCCACATCGAGGACGAGTCGGCCGATCACGACCTGCACGCCTTCCGGGCGATCCGTCGGATGGACGAGATCATGGTCAACAACTTCATGGTCTTCGCCGATGTCGTCAAGGAGGGGTGCTATGACCTGGTCGTGGCTGACGAGGCATGGGATGTCGACTACTTCCTGCACGAGAACCCCGAGCTGAAGAGGTTCGCCTTCGCCTGGATGACCGACTTCGTCGGCTGGGTGCCGATGCCTGACGGAGGGGAGCGCGAGGTCGCGCTCACAGCGGACTACAACGCCGAGATGATCGAGCAACGGGCTCGTTATCGCAGGGTGCGCGACGCTTCGGTCTTCGTCGGAACACCCGACGACGTGGTCGACCTCCCGTTCGGACCGGGCCTGCCCAACATCCGCGAGTGGACCGAGGCGAACTTCGACTTCGCCGGCTATGTCACCGGCTTCGTCCCGCCGACCGATGTCGAGCGGGCCGCGGTCCGGCGACGGCTGGGGTGTCACGACGACGAGCTGCTCTGTGTGGTCACTGTCGGAGGCTCTGGTGTCGGCGAGTCACTGCTGCGCAAGGTCATGGACGCAGTGCCGCTGGCCAGGCAACGCATCCCCGGACTGCACTTCCTCGTGGTGACCGGGCCGCGGATCGACCCGGCCACCTTGCCCCGTCGCAGGGGCGTCAGCTGTCGCGGGTACGTGCCCGACCTGTACCAGCAGCTCGCGGCATGCGACCTCGCGGTGGTGCAGGGCGGTCTCACCACGTGCATGGAGCTGGCAGCCTCGCACCGGCCCTTCATCTATGTGCCACTCCAGCACCACTTCGAGCAGAACGTGCACGTGCGTCACCGGCTGGAACGCTATGGGGCCGGCACCTGCATGGAGTATGCCGAGGCGTGTGACCCCGATGCGCTCGTCGCTGCCATGGTCGAGGAGCTCGGTCGCGGGACGCGCGGCCTCGACGTCGAGACGGACGGTGCGGCACGTGCCGCGTCGATGCTGGCGACATTGCTCTGATCGCGGGGTCGTCGAGGTCACCCCACGACGACCAGCAGGTCCCCCCCTTCGACCTGCTGGCGACCACCGATCGCCAGCCGCCTGACGGTGCCGGCCTGCGGGGTGGTGATGGAGGCCTCCATCTTCATCGCCTCGATGGTCGCGACGGTGTCTCCGGCCCCGACCTCGGCGCCCTCCTCGACCTGCAGCGTGACGACGCCCGCGAAGGGGGCAGCCACGTGGCCGGCAGTGCCCGGGTCGGCCTTCTCCGCCGCGACGACCTCGGCGTCCACCGTGCGGTCGCGCACCTGCACCGGGCGCAGCTGGCCGTTGACGGTGCCCATGACGGTGCGCATGCCCAGCTCGTCGGGCTCGCTCACCGAGCTCAGCCCGATGGTGAGCGTCTTGCCCGGCTCGATCTCGACCTCGTGGTCCTCGCCCTGCTCCAGCCCGTGGAGGAAGAGCCCGGTGTCGAGCACCGAGGTGTCGCCGAAGGACGCACGGGCAGTACGCATCTCCTGCGTCGGGCCGGGGAAGAGCAGCTCGTTGAGCGTCTCACGTGGAGCATCCCGCAGTGCCTGCTCCTGCTCGGGCGTGAGGTCGGCCGTCGGGGGCTGCTCGCGCCGACCCTCCAGGGCCTTGGTGCGGAAGGGCTCCGGCCAGCCACCGGGCGGGTCGCCGAGGTCGCCGCGCAGGAAGCCGATCACCGAGTCCGGGATGTCGAAGCGCGCCGGGTCGGACTCGAACTCCGCCGGGTCGGCACCCAGCCCCACGAGGGACAGGGCGAGGTCGCCGACCACCTTGCTGCTCGGCGTGACCTTGACGATGTTGCCGAGCATCGAGTTGGCCGCGGCGTACATGTCCTCGACCTCCTCGAAGCGCTCGCCGAGACCGAGGGCGATCGCCTGCTGACGCAGGTTGGACAGCTGACCGCCGGGGATCTCGTGCCGGTAGACACGGCCGGTGGGGGAGGCCAGCCCGGACTCGAAGGGTGCATAGAGGCGGCGCACTCCCTCCCAGTAGGGCTCGAGGGCGAAGACCTGCTCGATGTCCAGGCCGGTCGGGCGGTCCGTCCCGTCGGTGGCTCCGACGAGCGCGGACAGCGACGGCTGTGAGGTGGTCCCGGCCATCGTGGCGCTCGCGGCATCGACCGCGTCGACGCCGGCGTCGATCGCCGCGAGGAGGGTCCCGATCTGGCCGCCGGCGGTGTCGTGCGTGTGCAGGTGGATCGGCAGGTCGAAGCGCTCGCGCAGGGCGCGCACGAGCTTGCCGGCAGCAGGTGCCCGCAGCAGCCCGGCCATGTCCTTGATCGCGAGGACGTGGGCGCCGGTCTCGACGATCTGCTCGGCGAGGCGCAGGTAGTAGTCGAGCGTGTACAGCTTTTCGCCGGGGTCGAGCAGGTTGCCGGTGTAGCACAGCGCCACCTCGGCGACCGCGGTGTCGGTCGCGAGGACCGACTCGACGGCCGGGCGCATCTGGCTGACGTCGTTGAGCGAGTCGAAGATGCGGAAGATCGACAGACCGCTGCGAGCAGCCTCGGCGACGAAGGCATCGGTGACGGTCGTCGGGTAGGGCGTGTACCCGACAGTGTTGCGCCCGCGCAGCAGCATCTGCAGGGCGACATTTGGCATCGCCTCGTGGAGAGCCGCCAGGCGCTCCCACGGGTCCTCGTGGAGGAAGCGCAGGGCGACGTCATAGGTCGCACCACCCCAGGCCTCGACGGAGAGCAGCTGCGGGGTGAGCCGCGAGACGTGCTCGGCCACCTCGAGGAGGTCCCGGGTGCGCACCCGGGTGGCGAGCAGGGACTGGTGCGCGTCGCGGAAGGTCGTGTCCGTCACCGGGACGTCGGTGCGCTGACGCAGGTCGGCGGCGAACCCGGCCGGGCCGAGTCGCAGGAGCCGGTCCCGGCTCCCTTCGGGCCGCTCGCCCTCGGGCAGCTGCGGCAGCTTGGTGCGCGGCTGCACGTCGCTCGTGCGCGGGCCGTGCGGCTGGTTGACGGTGACGTCCGCGAGGTAGGCCAGCAGCTTGGTCGCCCGGTCCTTGCCCGTCGGCGCATCGAGCAGCTGGGGACGCTCGTCGATGAAGCTCGTGGTGACCTTGCCGGCCTGGAAGGCCGGGTCGCTCAGCACACCCTCGAGGAAGGGGAGGTTGGTCGCCACCCCACGGACCCGGAACTCGGCCAGGGCCCGGCGGGCGCGGCGCACGGCCAGGGGGAAGGTCGCGGCGCGACAGGTGAGCTTGACGAGCATCGAGTCGAAGTGGGCGCTCACCTCGGCGCCGACGAAGGTGGTGCCGCCGTCGAGGCGCACGCCGGAGCCGCCCGCCGAGCGGTAGGCCGAGATCGTGCCGGAGTCCGGGCGGAAGCCGTTGGCCGGGTCCTCGGTGGTGATGCGGCACTGGAGCGCGAAGCCGTGGGTGCTGATGTCCTCCTGCCGGTGGCCGAGCTCGGCGAGCGTGGCCCCGGAGGCGATCTGCATCTGCATGACGACGAGGTCGACCTCGGTGACCTCCTCGGTCACGGTGTGCTCGACCTGGATGCGCGGGTTCATCTCGATGAAGACATAGCGGCCGTCCTCGCCGAGGAGGAACTCGACGGTGCCGGCGTTGACGTAGCTGATCGACTTCGCGAACTTCACCGCGTCCGCGCACATGCGCTCGCGCAGGTCGGGGTCGAGGTTGGGCGCGGGGGCGATCTCGACGACCTTCTGGTGGCGGCGCTGCACGGAGCAGTCGCGCTCGAAGAAGTGCAGCACCTCACCGCTGGAGTCGCCGACGACCTGGACCTCGATGTGCCGCGGGTTGATCACGGCCTCCTCGAGGTACATGGTCGGGTCGCCGAAGGCGGACTCGGCCTCGCGCTGAGCGGCCTCGAGGGCCTCGCGCAGGTCCTCGCGACGGGCGACCCGGCGCATGCCGCGCCCGCCGCCGCCGCTCACGGCCTTGACGAAGATCGGGAAGCCCGCCTCCTCGGCGGCCTTCTCGAGGACGTCGAGGTCACTCGTCGCATCGGACCCGCCGAGGGTGGGCAGGCCGGCTGCCTTGGCCGCAGCGATGGCCCGGGCCTTGTTGCCGGTGAGCTCGAGGACCTGCGCCGGCGGGCCGATGAAGGTGATGCCGTGGGCGGCGCACTCCTCGGCGAGCTGCGGGTTCTCCGACAGGAAGCCGTAGCCGGGGTAGATCGCGTCGACGTCGGCCTCGAGGGCCACGCGCACGATGTCCTCGGGATCGAGGTAGGCCCGGACCGGGTGGCCCTCGTCGCCGATGAGGTAGGCCTCGTCGGCCTTCATCCGGTGCTCTGACAGCCGGTCCTCCAGCGGGTAGACGGCGACGGTCGTGGCGTCGAGCTCGGTGGCCGCGCGGAAGGCGCGGATGGCGATCTCGCCTCGGTTGGCGACGAGGATCTTGCGGAACATGGTGCCTCCGGGGTGTGAGGGCGGTCTCGTCCCGAACGTAGCGGGCCACACGGCCGAAGGGGGATCCGGTTCCGTCCGCGAGAACGGGCACGAGAACGGGCATAGGCTCCCGAGCGTGAGCAACCTGAGCGACCGTGAGCGGTGGGTCTCCGAGGACCCCGTGCACAAGCGTGCCGACCGGGACGACTTCGCGCGCGACCGTGGACGCCTCATCCACTCGGCGGCCCTACGGCGGTTGTCGGCAAAGACGCAGGTGCTCGGTCCCGGCAGTGACGACTTCGTGCGCAACCGCCTGACCCACAGCCTCGAGGTCGCCCAGATCGGCCGCGAGTTCGGTGGCGCCCTCGGGTGTCGGGCGGACGTCGTGGAGGTGGCCTGCCTCGCGCACGACCTGGGGCATCCCCCCTTCGGCCACAACGGCGAGACCGCGCTCAACGAGGTCGCGGACGCCATCGGTGGCTTCGAGGGCAATGCGCAGACGCTGCGCATCCTCACCCGGCTCGAGCCCAAGCGGGTGCATCCCGACGGCCGCCCGGCTGGGCTCAACCTCACGCGGGCCAGTCTCGACGCGGCCACCAAGTATCCGTGGCGGCGAGGGCAGGGACCTTCTCCCACACCGAAGTTCGGCGCCTACGAGGATGACCTCCAGGTCTTCGACTGGATGCGCGAAGGGGGCCCCGGCGGCTTCGTCCGCTGCCTCGAGGCCGATGTCATGGACTGGTCCGACGACGTGGCCTACTCCGTGCACGACGTCGAGGACGCGATCGCCTCCGGGCGGCTGGAGCTGCGGCAGCTGCGCGACGCGCACGAGACGGACGCGGTCCTCGACATGGCGGTGCGCTTCTTCGCCGCCGACCTCGGCCGTGACGCGGTGGGCGAGGGGCTCGAGCGGATCCTCGCCACGGGCGCGGTGCCCGACTCCTACGACGGCTCCCGCGCGGCGCTCGCCGGCCTGAAGGACATGACCTCGCGGATCATCGGACGCTTCGTCCACGCCGCGGAGGAGGCCACCCGGGCCGTCCACGGCCCCGGTGACCTGGGCCGCTACGAGGCCCGGCTCGTCGTGCCGGACGACTCCCTCGCGGAGGTCGCTGTCCTCAAGGCGGTCGCCGCTCACTTCGTCATGTTCTCCGGGGAACGGGACGACGAGTACCTCTACCAGCGTCAGGTGGTCGCCGACCTGGTCCGGTGGTTCGCGGCCGACCCCGAGGGGCGGCTCGACGCCGACCTCAGGTACGACCTCGCGGCGGCCGGCGACGATGCAGCCCGGCTGCGGGTCGTCGTCGACCAGGTCGCGGGGCTGACCGACGTGCGGGCGCTGGCCCTGCACTCCGCGCACTGCTGAGTCGCAGGCGGGGGAGTCCTCCCCACTGCGCTCGCGAGGCGCCCGCACTACCTTGGGTCGCAGGGGCCGGCCGGCCCGCCGAGGCTGATCCAGGGGGAGCACATGAGCGTGTCGGAGGGCATGGACGTCGCGCGCATCCGCGACATCGCGCGGCGGCTGCAGACCGAGGCGGAGCGCATCACCACCGTCGCCCAAACCGGCCACCAGTCGTTGTCCACGCTCGTGGGTGCCTGGGAGGGCGGGGACTCCGAGCGCTTCGTCGGTGACTGGGAGGTCGCCGGACGGCGGTGCCAGGAGGCGGCGCAGAGTCTGCACACCTTCGGCGCCGCGCTCATCGCGCAGGCGGACGATCAGCACGAGGGGTCATCGGGGTCCGGTGCCCCGGCCCGTGGCGGCGGGGGTGGTGGCGATGGCGTGGGCTCCGGCAACCCGGACATCACCGACGACCAGAAGGGCGACTCCACCTACCAGGACCTCGACGGGCCGCTGGTGGACGAGGACGGGGTCGAGCCCGACGACGTCAAGCAGGGCGCCCTGGGTGACTGCTGGCTGATCAGCTCCATGCGGGGTATCGCGGGGACGCCCGAGGGCGCCGAGATGCTCGAGGACAACATCACGGACAACGGCGACGGCACCTACGACGTCACCCTGTACCGCGACGGCGAGCCGGTGGTCGTCACCGTGACCGGCGAGGTGCCTGTCGGACCGGACGGCGAGCCGGTCTACGCCAACAACGACACCAGCGACCGTGAGCTGTGGCCGCTGCTCTTCGAGAAGGCCATGGCGCAGGAGTTCGGTGGGGACTACCACGACCTCGACGGCGACTGGCCGGCCAAGGCCATCGAGGCGATGACCGGCAACGACGTGCAGACCTACGACGAGGGCCTCCTGCCGTGGGACGACAAGGACTTCCCGGACGCCGCGTCGATGCACGACCAGCTCGAGGACGGCGGCGTCATGGTCGCGTCGACCAACGGCGACGGTGAGAAGTCCTCGGACGGGGAGCTCGTGAGCAACCACGCCTACACGGTCACGGATGTCGACCCGGACACCGGCGAGGTGACCGTCCAGAACCCGTGGGGCGCGGGCTACCCGCCCATCACGATGAGCCACGCCGAGTTCGAGGAGCGCTTCGCCCGCCTCGACGTCGGGACGACCAAGTGAACCAAGGAGCACAGGTGGACGAGACGATCACGCTGCAGCAGAACATCCCGACGCCCGTATGGGGCCTGCGTCTGGTGGCGGCGAATGTGCGGGGCAACCTCGCGACCCTGTACGTCGAGGCCACCGGCGAGAGCGCGGTCAGGCACCAGGTCACCGTCGGGGACACCGTCCCGGTCGGGGACCGGCAGGCGCGGGTCGAGGCGATCACCGGCGGCGGCCACGACGGACCCCCCGGGCGTGCCGCTGGACGGTTGACCCTCGCTCTCGTGCAGGAGCCGGCGTGATCGCCGCACGGCACCGCGCCGCCGCGGTCGCCTCGGTGCTCACGACGCTGCTGCTGGCGGGATGCGGGGGCGAGTCGGGGGCTCCGGACTCGACACCTGCTGGGGCGGTCGTCCTGTCGGAGAACCAGCCGTCGAGCATCGAGGGGGTCCAGGTGGTCGCGACCTCGGTCGACGGTGACTCGGCGACCCTCTCCGTGACGGCCCAGGGCCCCGCGACCGAGACCGACGTGACCGAGGGCGCGGACGTGACGATCGGCGACGCGTCCTTCCGGGTCGAGGCGGTCTGGTCCGAGGGTGACGGCGACCAGCCCGGCGGCATGGGCGGGCGCGTCATGGTGGTTCCGGCGGACGGCTGACGGGCAGTCACCGGCGGCACCTAGACTCGGCACCAGTCGGGTCGAGCGTGGAGGTGACCAGTGGCGGGACGGATCCGCGCAGAGGACGTGCAGGCGGTCAAGGAGCGCTCCTCGATCACCGATGTCGTCCGTGAGCACGTGAGCCTGCGTCCGGCGGGCATCGGCTCGATGAAGGGGTTGTGCCCCTTCCACGACGAGAAGACGCCGAGCTTCACCGTCCGCGAGACCGTCGGGGCCTACCACTGCTTCGGCTGTGGCGAGGGCGGCGACGTCATCTCCTTCGTGCAAAAGCTGGACCACCTCACCTTCGCCGAGTCCGTGGAGCGCCTCGCGGGCAAGCTCGGCATGGAGCTGCGCTACGACGAAGGGGGTGGCCCCCGTGACGGGGTCGGGCTCGGCAAGCGGTCACGCCTCATCGAGGCACACCGCGCTGCCGCCGAGTTCTACCACTCGCGGTTGCTCGAGACACCTGAGGCGCGGATCGGCCGGGACTTCCTGCGGGAGAGGGGCTTCGCCTCGCCCGAGGCCAAGCTCTTCGGCATCGGCTATGCCCCACGGTCGGGGGAGGAGCTGGCCCGGTACCTGCGCGGCAAGGGCTTCACCGACGACGAGCTGACGATCGGCGGGCTGTGCGGCCGCGGGTCGCGAGGCCTGTACGACCGCTTCCGCGGGCGCCTCATCTGGCCGATCCGCGACATCACCGGCGACACCATCGGCTTCGGTGCCCGACACCTGTGGGACAACGACCGGATCGGCGCCAAGTACCTCAACACCACCGAGACCCCGATCTACAAGAAGTCGACGGTCCTCTACGGGCTCGACCTGGCCAAGAAGTCGATCCGCGACGAGCGCCAGGTCGTCGTCGTCGAGGGCTACACCGACGTCATGGCCGCGCACCTGGCCGGGGTCCAGGGCGCGGTGGCCACCTGCGGCACCTCCTTCGGCGAGGACCACATCAAGGTCATCCGCCGCATCGTGCGTGACGAGGCCGATCTCGCGCCGGCCAAGGTGATCTTCACCTTCGACGGGGACAAGGCCGGTCAGGGCGCGGCGATGAAGGCCTATGCCCAGGACGACAAGTGGGCCAGCCAGAGCTTCGTCGCCGTGGCCAAGGACGGCATGGACCCCTGCGACCTGCGGCTGCGCGAGGGCGACGCCGCAGTCCGCGACCTCGTCGAGGACGCGGTGCCGATGTTCGAGTTCGCGGTGCGCACGACGCTGGCCCGCTTCGACCTGCAGACGGCCGAGGGTCGGGTGCGGGGGATGGGCGCCGTCGCGCCGATCATCAACAGCATCCGCGACTCCTCCCTGCGCCCCGAGTACGTGCGCACGGTCGCCGGCTGGGTCGGTGTCGAGGTCGAGCAGATGCGTGACGCGGTGACCCGTGCCGGCCGAATCCAGGCCCGCGCCGATTCCCAGGGCGACTCCCGCGCCAACCCCGAGACGCCCGAGCCGACCGCCGGGGAAGCGGCCTCGGGGGTGCCCGCGCCCGACCTGCGCGACCCGATCGTCAAGGCCGAGCGTCAGCTGCTGCAGTCGATGCTGCAGCACCCCTCGATGTTTTCCTCGGAGGACCTCGACGCGGTGGAGCCGGAGGGCTTCGCCGCCCCGGCCCACCGCGCGGTCTTCGCTGCCGTCCGCGAGGTCGGTCCCCTCGATCAGGGGGTGACCCTGTCGGCCTGGCACGCGCGGATCGACGAGGCGACGCCGCTGGCCGTCGCGCCACTCGTCGCCGAGCTGTCGGTCGCCCCCCTTCCCGTCGTCCACGACC
Organism: Janibacter sp. Soil728; assembly: GCF_001428305.1. Classification (GTDB taxonomy): domain Bacteria; phylum Actinomycetota; class Actinomycetes; order Actinomycetales; family Dermatophilaceae; genus Janibacter. The sequence goes on from NZ_LMRZ01000004.1 coordinate 729,859, forward strand.
AGTCCACCGGCGCCCCGCCCCCGCACTACACCCGCTCCCTGCTGGTGCGGGTGCGGGAGGTGGCGATCGGACGGCGCATCTCCGACGCGATGTCGCAGATGCGCCGGCTGGCAGCCGACCCGTCCTCGGACCAGAGCGCGCTGCGCGAGCTGTCCCTGACCCTGCAGGGCCTCGAGCGTGAGCGCGTCTCCCTGCGAACGGAGTTGCAATGAGTCCGGTGTGGAGTCGATGGCAGCGCGCCCGCGCGGTGCCCGTGCCCGAGGGCGTCGAGCTCGAGCGTGGCGAGCGGGTGCTCGCCACCGCAGCGACCACTGGCGACGAGGTCGTGGTCATCACGACCCATCGTCTCGTCGTCCCCGGGGGAGCGCTGGCCGGCGGCCGGCCCTGGCACCTCGTCGACCGCGGCCGGTGGGACCCGGAGACCGACGAGCTGTCGGTCACGTGGGTCGACCACGGACCCGCGGGGCGTTGGACGCTCACTGACACCGGAGCGGTACCCGACCACTTCCAGGAGCGGGTGCAGGCCACGATCGTGCTCGTCGAGGAGGTCTCGATCGACCGCCAGCGGCGCGCCCGGGTCGTCCTGCGCAAGGATCTCGCGTCCGGGCGGATGCTCGCCCAGACCATCGTCGGTCGGGGCTGCGACCCCGATGACCCCGACCTGGTGGCCGCGACCGAGATCGTCGCGGACCGCATGGCGGAGCAGATCGGTCTGCAGGGCTGAAGCCGCAGAGCTGATGTCGCAGAGCTGATGTCCGCAGGGGTGATGTCCGCAGGGGTGATGTCCGCAGGGTGGCCGGGGCTGGTTGCCGGGCTCCGCCCTTCCTATGGTGAGGACATGACCCCCGCAGCCTTGCCCGTGCTCGACCTGGCCGACCTCGATGCCGGCCCCGAGGCGGCAGCGCGGTTCCGCGAGCAGCTGCGCACGGCCACCCACGAGGTCGGCTTCTTCCACCTGCGTCACCACATCGAGCCCGAGGTCATCGAGGAGCTCTTCGACGTGGCACGCCGCTTCTTCGCCCTGCCCGACGAGGCCAAGCGAGCGATCGAGATGACCCGTAGCCCGCATTTTCGTGGCTGGACCCGACTCGACGGTGAGCTGACCCAGGGCAGGTCGACCATCGAGAGCAGATCGACGTCGGCACCGAGCGCGAGGAGAGCGGCATCGTCGACCCGCCCTACATGCGCCTCGACGGCCCCAACCAGTGGCCCCAGGCGCTACCCGAGCTGCGCCTGGCCGTGCAGGCCTGGATCGACCGGCTCGAGGTGCTCGGCCACCGGCTGCTGGCGCAGTGGGCGCTGGCCCTGGGTGCTCCGGCTGATCACTTCGTCTCGACCTTCGACCCGGCATCGATCCTGCTCAAGCTCGTCCGATACCCGGGGACGGCTGACCGGTCCCAAGGCGTCGGGGCGCACAGCGATCCGGGCATCCTCACGCTGCTGCTCATCGAGCCGGGCAAGGCCGGGCTGCAGGTGCAGGCAGATGACGGGTGGATCGATGTGCCACCGACCGATGACTGCTTCGTCGTCAACATCGGCGAGCTCATGGAGGTGGCCACCGACGGCTACCTGCGCGCCACCCAGCACCGTGTCACCGCGCCGCAGCAGGGGAGCGAGCGGCTCTCGATCCCCTTCTTCTTCAACCCCGCCCTGGATGCTCCAGTGCCCTCCGTGCAGCTACCTCCGCAGCTCGCGGCGGAGGCGAAGGGGGTCACCCAGGACGCAGCGAATGTCATCGGGAGCCGCTACGGGGAGAACCTCCTGAAGGCTCGTCTGCGGGCAAACCCCGACGTCGCGGCCCTGCACCACGCCGACCTCGTGGGCGCCGAGGACTGAGTCACAGCCCCCGTTTTCGTCTCCCGGCCACCTTCTTGCTATGGTGGCGCAGCGCTTCGGCGCGATCCCCTGTAGCTCAATTGGCAGAGCAGCCGACTGTTAATCGGCAGGTTACTGGTTCGAGTCCAGTCGGGGGAGCAGGAAAGCCCGGTAAGTCAACGAAAACTGACTTACCGGGCTTCTTCGTTTTTCGGGGATCCCCACTTAGTCCCCACTTTGGACTCAGGCGAACACGTCCACGGCAGCAGCAACGGGGCGAGTCTTTATGTACGTCGAGGTGGTCACGGGGTCCTGACCAAGCACGGCGGCGATCTGTCCAAGGCTTGCGCCGCTCTCGTCGGCCAGCGTGGCGTACGTCCTGCGAAACGTGTGGCTACCTGCCCAATCGCACCCGGCAGCGTCGAGGACTGAGCGCATCGTCTCCAGCACGTTGGACAGATCCCGTGGCTGACCTGCCTTGGATGCATACCGGGTCACCCCGAACACGAGACCTTCGACCCCGTGCAGCCCTGCACGCGCCCTCAGCCGCTCAGTGAGCCATGGCGGCATCGTCACGGTGCGCTTGGCGTTCTTGGTCTTGGTGCCCCGAATGACGACGGTGGCCGCGTCGAGGTCGACATCCACCCACGACACCCCGTGCAGCGCCTCAGAGACGCGGGGACCGAGCGCGGACAGGAAAGCCACTAGGTCGCCAACGTCGGCGCTACGGCTATCGGCTTCAGCCTGGACTTGGTGCATCTCGTCCCGAGTGAACGCCCTGTGAGTGTCGATGTGGTTCCGCTCGTCCTCAACGGTGCGACCCTGCAACTTGAAACGGGTAGGGCTGGCAATGGCACCGTGACGATGCGCGGTGTCCATGATCCCGTGCAGCACCTTGCGGGCTGACCTCATGGCACCCTCGCCACCGCCACGCTGAGACGTCTTGTGAGCCCCGTTGGCGACCTCTCGCAGGTGCTGCTCACCCCGGACCACATTGGATGCCGGGCCGATCTTCAGACGCCCGTACGACGTCCCGAGGATGTAGGCGCTCACCCACTTGTCATACGCCTTGACGGTGGTTGCACTCAGCGCCGGGTGCTGTGCCCGCTTGGACTCCAGCCACACCGTGGCGACCTGCTCAACGGTGCTCGTCGTCGTCACCTGTGACGAACCGCCGTGGTGTGTGTCGCGCTTGGCGGCAAGGTTCCGCTTCAGGTCACGACGTGCAGCGGCCTCGGTGTTGCCCGTGCCGTACACATCGTGCAGCGGCCCGCCGTCCTCGCGTCGATAGCGTGCCCGCGCTCGGTACTTGCCTGCGATCTTCGGGTGATCTGAGACAGCGATCTTGTCCACCTCGTACGGCGGCATCGTGTTGCGACTCATCACGCACCACGCTGGAGATCCAGCAGGTTGCGAACGTCCAACGCACCCACGGTCAACGTGTCGTCAACCCATGCACCGTCCGGGTTCGCTGCCTCTGCGTCGAGTAGCAGCATCTCCAGTCGAACGATGCTCTCCCTCCGGTCGTGGTCAAGACATGGCGGGCAAGTCGGGTCGGTGCAGTCGATGGGCTCGTGATCGTTCATGGGTCAGCTCCGGTCTCTCGGTTGGTCGGCTTCAGGTCGAAGCCTGGCCTCATTGTGGGGATCGGTCAACTTGGTTCGACGTTGCGTCAGCGTGTCCGCCTGGTCTACCGGGGTGGGGTATCACCCCTCGGCCGGCGAGGTCGGGGACCGCCTGTCATAGCAGAAAAGATCCCGCGCAGGTCCACAGGTCGATAAGGAACCTGCGCAGGACCTCAAGGGAAGGGTTCTCGTAGCAGACGATCTGAGAGCCTGTCAAGTCTGCTCGCAGGTCCAGGACACCCAGATGGCCCCTGCTCGCGTGAGAGGGGCCTTCCTGGGCGTCTAAACGGGTCGCTACATTCGGTTGAGCATCCACGCTCGGACCTGCCGCACGGACACACCCCGTGCCCCGTCCAGCCGCCCGTGGCAGGAACGGCAGCGTGGCTGATAGTGCTCCGCGTGCTCGCAGTAGGGAGCGCTCGGACTGTCCGTGCTCGTCGGTGTAATTGGCCCGTAGCGCTCGCCGGGGCACCCTCTGACGTAGGACCATGAGTCCGCCCATCCGTGGCAGTCGATGCAACGGTGTTCGCTGGCAGGACCACGAGCGGTGCGCACTCGTGCATGAGCACGTGGGTAGCCGCGATCTAGTCCGTCCTGCGTGGGCGGTCGCCCTCCCGTGCAGCCACACGACCGCGTGCGACGCTTAAGGTCGCTCCAGCGGACAGTGGCCGTGTTGCCGCAGTCGCAACGGCATTCCCACATCCGATGGTTGCCCCGCTTGGCGACCTCATGGACGACGGTTAGCCTCCCGAACCTCTGGGATTCGATGGTGATTGACATAGTGAAACCTCACTCTCAGTAGGTGTTGTGATGGTCGGGTGCCGCCTGGAAGACGGCAGCGCTCCCGAGGGGTCGATGGCAGCGGAGGAGAGACGGTGAGACCTGCTAGCCGGCTAGCACCATGGGGACCCGGAGGGTCCACCAGATCGAACCTGTCGACTTGCTACCCGGCTAGCACCATGGGGACCCGGAGGGTCCACCAGATCCAACCTGTCGACCTGCTACCCGGCTTGCATCATGGGGACCCGGAGGGTCCACCAGATCCAACCTGTCGACCTGCTACCCGGCTTGCATCATGGGGACCCGGAGGGTCCACCTTGGGTTAGATCTCTTCTCCGCTGCCCCTTGCTTCGACGTGCGCAGCTCCTCGTGCTGGTGGGCCATGGGGATGAGGACTTGGAACCTTGAGCGAACCCGGCCCGAGAGTCCGCCCTACAGCGCCTTTACTTGCTACCTGCTAACCCTGACTGCAAGCGTCCTTATCTTCTGGCCATAAGTCGTGACCGACCTACGCGACAGCCTGCAAGCGTCCAACTCCAGCCGCCGATCATGACCTCTAACTTCTATTACTATGTATGGGTCACTTAGCCGTCCTACTCTTATGCCCATAAGTCGGCAGGCACCCGAGATCCCGGATCTCCGGGACTCCCGAGAGCCAACCCAGCCGACCTACGCGACAGCCTCCAGAGCCTCCATACGCCTCCCGACGAAAGTTGCATCTCCGGGCATGAGGTAGAACGTCGTCACCGCTCCGCGCCTGCTCCCAACGGTCTCGTGAGACAGCCACCCCTCACGCTCCAGACACTCAACGCCACGTTGGACATAGGCGCGTGTCCGGTTCAACCTGTCGCGCACATTGACCGCGTCCTCTAGTGAGCGCCACGACACGGCTACCCGACTGTCATCGCCGCAGAGCCTCGCCAACTGTCGCGCCACGTCCCGAGCCGAGACCGGCACCTGGTACGCCACGTCGTCATACCAAGCCCCGGCCTGCCCCGTGGGTGGGAGGGTTTCTGCCGAGACCGCAGCGGCCAAGACGGATCCCCGAGACAGAGCGTGACGCTTGCGGATGAGGTCACGGTGTCGCTCGACCCGCTCGGACCACGCTCGCCCCAACCCGCTGTCGCTCACGCGCCCCGGAGGATGGGCAGCCCATTCAGCCTCGCCTCGCCGTGCGCCCGGATGACCTCCACAGCTCGCCAGAACGTGGTGCCCTTCCCCGGAACCGTCACCGGGTAGAGACCTGCCTCTGCCTCACCGATGCGCCTTCCTCCGACGCTCGCCCCGACCAAGGCATCGGCCCGGTGTGCGTGCTCTGCTCGGATCCTCTGGAGCGCTTCCATCTGCCGATCCATCAGTCTCCCTTCGTCGTCTTCGGTAGCGGCTTGCCCGCTCGTGCTGCCGTCCGCCGTAGTGCCTTGGGTGATCCCCGGTAGGTGCTCGTGCCGCTGAACAGGACCTGCCGTGCAAGGTCGTCGGCCTCGGCTTTGTCCCGGTGGATCTGTGCTCGGTTGCCGCTGTCCGTGTCCGGCTTCGTCGGGTCGATGTACCCCACGCTCAGACCTCCGCCTGCTCGTATCGGTAGGTCACCGTGAGGGTGGCGCTTGCGGAGATCGGCCACAGTGGCGACCCGTACGAGTGCGCGACCTGCGAGGGCTCCCACGGGTAGGCGTCGCCCTCGTACTTGGTGACCTCGCCCAACGTCAGGGAGACGATCTCCCCGGCCTCGGTTACTGCCCCAACGGTCTCTTGGAAGATGCCGACAAGGCTGGTCAGCTCATCTCGCAACTGATCCACCGTGAGGCACTCGCCACGCTCGTGTTGTGAGGCGACGACGAATGACGCACTCCCGGTAGCCGTCCCATCCTCGCTAACGGTGAGGGACTCGTCCCCACGACGAAACAACCCGGTCACCTGCGCTGTGACGGTCGCCGCCTGGTAGCCACGGGCGTGCAGGTTTTCAACCTCCTTGGCTCCCGACACTTGGCCGTGCCACGCCCTAGCGAAGGTCGCCATGAGAGACGCGACAGCGTGCTGACTCGGTGCCGCCAGTCGTGGGGTGTTCCACCACGCCTTGTCGAACGTGACCCGGTCACCCCTGACGCGGACCTCGGATCCCGTGGCTTCCAGCGCATCGGTGAGTGAGTCGCTGTCAATCACTGTCTCGATGCACGTCAGGCGAACCTCTCCGGCAGCGTCGAGAGTCCCGTAGTTCTCGGTGGGGGAGACCTGCGAGACGACGACGATGGGGGAAACCTCGGGAGCGTCGTCAACGCTCTTGCGGATCACTACGGGGACGTCAGTGACGCTCTCAAGGGCATCGGCCACGAGCCCTGCAAGGTACTCGTCAGACTCAAGCGGGGCAAGGGTTCGCTCCGCCTTGCGAAGGTCCGCCGTGGCAGGCTTGAGCAACCGTCCCGCTCGGTCGATGCCCTTCTCAGCGGAGACGATCTCTCCGGTGCTCACGGTCTCGTCCCCGGCGTCGAGACGGGCGTTGAGGGAGGCCAGTGCTGCCGTTGCGTCGGCCTGCTCCTGCTCCAGCCGGGAGACCTTGCTACGTGCCTCCCTGACGCCCTCTCGTGCCGCCTGTAGCGCTCCCATGGGTCGAGGTAGTGAGCGTCGCTCAGATCGGCTCTGAGAGCGCTCTGCGGTGAGTGCAGCGATCTGCCCGGTAAGGCTCATCTCCTCACCGATCATCTGAGCCTCGGTCTCGGTCGTCATTGCAATGTCAGTCATCGTCGGACTGCCTTCCTGTAGGGGGTCGTGCTCGTCGTCGTGCTTTTGCGGTTCATCTCTTCAAAGCGGGTCATGCGATCTGAGCGCTGTCGTCGCTCGGGTTGGAACACGCGGGGGAGTGCTTGGAGATGGAAGCCGCCACAGGGGTGCTCCCATCGCTCGTGTGGCCCTGCTAGCAGTCCTGTCGCCCTAAGTCGTGCCTGCTCTTCAGGGGTCAGCAGTGTCTGACTCACGACGCCACCCGCTCCCGGAGTTCGAGGACTTCCCGCAGTAGGTCGCGCTCAGCTCGCAGCTCTGCCAGCCGGTCATGCCCGGTTGACTGCTCGGCCCGGACTTCCTCCACCACGTCGGCAGCGTCGTCGTCAGTGACCGTCCGACCCATCCCGTCGAGTGCGTCCCGCAGTCGCTGCTCGGCTTCCTCGGGGGTGGCACCCGTCCGGCTTCGGTTCGTCTTCCTCCCGTCTGGGAGTCGCACGTTCACCCTCGCCGCCCATCGCCCGGTGCGGTCATCGAGATAGAGGTAGATCTTGCCGACATAACTAAAGTCCTCCGGCTCCTCACTCCCGTCCTTCCATGCGGGGTTGAGTGCGCCTACCCGGCTGCTCTCCAGGAGTCGCTCCCGGTGGAAGCAGCCACAGGACGACGTGCTGCCGCTCCGGAGATGGCAGCCCATCACGGTCGTTTCAATTCCGCACTCACACAGGCACCGCCAGCGGGCACCGCTCTTGCTTCCACTCTCCGCTCGTCCAATGACGGTCAGCCGCCCATAGACATTGCCCGTCTCGTCAATCACGTTGGACATCAGACCGCCACCGCCTCGGTACGCCCGGCCCGCTCGTGCGCCTCGATGTCCGCCATGAGGTACCGGATCGACCCTCCGGCAACTCGGTGGAACGTCGGTCCCGTCCCTTGAGTGCGGAGGTTCGCCAAGGTCTTCGGGCTTACGCCCCATCGCTCGGCCAGTGCATCGGTTCGGATAAACACCTGCGCCGCCGTGCTTGTCGTCGTCTCGTCCATGCTCATACCTAGTGCTCCTGTCTGTTCAGCCGTCGCCTCCCTGGCGTTGGCGTGGTGCGCCCTGACCGGTTGGTCGTGGCGGTCGTGCCGTGCTAGTTTTTGCGAGGGCAGAAACTTGCCCTTGCATCTTTCTGCCCAAACGCGGATGCGTACGTGCAGGCTTGATCTCCTCGGATTGCTCCCAAGGTCTCGTGAGGTCCATCTCAGGACCGGACGTGCATGAACTTACTTGGTGCCCCCCGAAATCGGTTGCAGGGACTTGACATCACCCGTTCAGTCCGATAAGCGGAACCTAGCAGGTGCCCCCTTGTAATCCGTACGTTGACTTGACGTCACCCGAGCCGAGGGGTGCCTGGAACGTTGGCTCCATCCCCACTAGATCCCCACTTTGACCCCAAGAATCCCCAGAATGATCGGGTCGGATCAGGTAGTAGGATCGGGCCAAGATCGGCTCTACGGCGGGCGTATGGCCACATTCGTGGCAGGTCGGGGATTACGAGTCAAGGACTCGGCAGGTTACTGGTTCGAGTCCAGTCGGGGGAGCCAGCAGAGCCCCTCACCCGCATCGCGGGTGAGGGGGTCTCGTGGTTGTTGGGGTCAGCTGGAGCTGGCGGACCCGCCGGAGGTGGACGAGCTCGCGGAGCGCGGCTCCGGGCAGGACTGCAGGGTGGGCGGGGTGGCGGTGCGTTTGCCGATCTGCTCGACGGTGCCCAGGTTGTCGCGCACCGAGCGCTTCCAGTCACCGCTGTCGACCATGGCGGCGAGAGCGTCGTGGACGTCCTCGCACATGGCGGTGTCCTCACGGCGCATGGCGACACCCCAGCGCTCGTGGGTGAACGGCTTGCCGCTCGTGCGCCATGTGTCCGGAGGGGTGGAACCCCGGGCGAAGCCCGCCAGGATCGCCGCGTCGGACGTGACCGCTTCGACCTTGTCGTCCTTGAGCAGGTCGACGCAGTCGGAGATGCGTGGGCGCATCGTCAGGTGCAGCCCGGGGTAGTTGGCAACCAGCTCGGTCGTCGACTGCGAGCCCTGCACGCTGCAGACCGTGGAGCCCGACAGCTGGGAGGGCTTGCGGATGCGGCTGGTCGTGCGCACGAGCAGGTCCTGACCTGTCGACAGATAGGGGCCCGCGAAGGTGATCTGCTCGGCACGCGCGGGTGTGATCGAGTAGGCGGCGAGGACGAGGTCGACCTGACCGGTCGCCAGCAGCGTCTCGCGCTGATCGGTCTGGGCCTCGACGAAGGCGATCCGCGAGATGCCCAGGTAGCGCGCGATGTAGCGCGCGACGTCGGCGTCCAGGCCGCTGTAGGTGTCGCCCTCGCGCAGACCCACGCCCGGCTGGTCGAAGGAGATGCCCACCCGCAGGGTGTCCGGCAGCTCGGTCTCGTGCAGCGAGGGACTGGACGTGGTGCTCGAGGAGGTGCTGGTCCCGCTCGTCGGCGTGCTCGAGGAGGCCGTCGAGCTGGTGGAGACCGGGGCGGGCGAGTCGGTGGGGCTCACGTCCACGGAGCGGACGCACGCGGTCAGGAGGGTAGCGGTGAGCGCGGCTGTGGCCAGCGCGCGGACTCGGCGCACGTCATCCCCCTTCGTCGGACGGGATCCATCCTCGCAGGCTTCCGTCGACGACGAAGGGGGTGACTACGCCGTGTCGTCAGCGCCGGGAGGTCGCGGACGTCCGGCCGAAGGTGTTATAGCTGTCAACCGTCTTCAGTCGCCAGTACCGAGCCGTCGACGAGGTGCGCTTGAAGGTGACCTTGCCGTACCGGTTGGTCGTGGTCGACGTGACGGGCTTCCACGCGCAGGTGGAGCAGGCCTGGGACTGCAGGTAGACCCGCTGGCCAGACAGGGCGGCGTAGCTCCCGGCCCGGGGCGAGTAGCGGGTCGTCGTGCCCGCAGTGGTGACGGTCGAGCCGCTGCGGCTGGTGCTGATGTACTGCCGCGAGCCGTACTTGACGGTCATCGTGCGGGTGTTCTGGGGGATCTTGTCCCAGTCCTGGTCGTAGGCGCCGTCGGGGCGGATCGTGTAGATGCCGACGGGGTTCCAGTCGTACCAGTCGATGGACTCGGAGGTCATCCCCGAGTCGAACCAGAACCCGTTGAAAATGCCCTGCGTGGGGTGGACGACGCTCCAGTCCGCGAACTCGGCATAGGTCCGACAGCCGTAGCTGTAGGTGCCCGTGACGGTGCGGTAGGGCGACACGATCGCCACCTTGCTCGGGGTGCTGATGTTGCAGGAGGGCGCGGCCTGCGCGGACGGCGCGGCGAGCAGGGTGAGGGGGAGCAGGGAGGCGGCGGCGACTGCCAGGGCGCGCTTGGGCATGGGTGTCCTCGGGAGGAAGAGAAGGGTGGCGTCCGGGGCATTCCCCGAGCTTGGGAGAAGAGTAGAGCCAGCCACCGACATTGACCAGAGGCTGGCTCGGGAGCGTTGTCGGGGGTGGGTGGCACGGTGGTGACGAGGGCGGAGCGAGGGCTGGCGGAGCAGGCGGGGAAGGCGAAGAAGTTGTCCTCACCCTCTTGAATCATTCGAACATGAGGTTGACCCCGTTCGGTGGACATCCTGATCGCCAGGCTTGCCCTGGCAGGGAAGGATGCACTCATGGGTGCGAAGAGGAAGAGTTACACCCCGAAGTTCCGGCAGGAAGCCGCTCGCCTGGTCATCGACACCGGGCGCACGATCGCTGAGGTCGCTCGAGAGATCGGGGTCGGCGAGGCACTGCTGGGCCGGTGGGTAGCGATAGAGCGTTCGCGGATGGATGACCCGCCCGAGGCGTTGGACGTCGACGAGCGGGCCGAGCTGGAGCGGCTGCGACGCGAGGTGGCCGAGCTGCGGATGGACCGGCAGTTCCTGAAAAAAGCAGCGGCCTTCTTCGCGATAGAGAACGCATCGAACCCGAGCGAGCGTTCGAGGTGATCCACGCGGAGAAGGCCACCCACAGCATCTGCCGGATGGTCGACCTGCTGCAGGTCTCACGCTCGGGCTATTACGCCTGGGAGCAGCGACAATCCAGCCAGCCCGGGCCGCGGGAAGCGCGCCGTGCGGACCTGACGGTCAAGATCAAGGTCGCTCACGATGCCTCCGACGGAGTCAACGGTGCTCCCCGGATCACCGCCGACCTACGTGAGGCCGGCGAGGTCGTCACCCGCAAGACCGTCGCGAAACTCATGCGGGAGAACGAGGTTCGCGGGATCAGCCCTCGTCCGTGGCGGCCGGTGACGACCATCGTGGACCCCAACCCGCACGCCATCCCCGACCTGGTCCGGCGGGACTTCGACCGTGGCGAGCTCAACGTCGTGTGGACCTCCGACATCACCTACCTGGCCACCAACGAGGGTTGGCTGTACCTGTGCGGCGTGCGCGACGGCTGCTCCCGCCGGGTGCTCGGATACGCCTTCGCCGACAACCTGCACACCGACCTCGTCGAGACCGCGCTACGCCGCGCGGTCACCTTTCGCGATCCGGCCACCGGCCCCACCGCCAAGGTCATCTTCCACGCGGACCGCGGCTGCCAATACACCTCCAGTCAGCTCGCCGACGTCGCCGAGGAAGTCGACGTGCGTCTGTCGGTCGGGCGCACCGGGGTGTGCTGGGACAACGCCCAGCAGGAGAGCTTCTGGTCCACGCTGAAGACCGAGTACTACGGCCGGCGTACGTTCGCCACCCGGGCCGAGGCCATCGCCGCGGTCAGCTCCTGGATCGAGAACGTCTACAACCGACGCCGGCGCCACTCCGCGCTCGGCCAGATCAGCCCGGTAGCCTTCGAGCACCGGCTCACCACGGTGGCCGCAGAGGCCGCTTAAACCGATGTCCACGAAACGGGGTCAACCCCAAACACATGTACTAATTTTGAAGCAGCGAAGGGGGGCGCGATGACCGATCAGGGGACGACCAGCACGGCGGGTGAGTCTGTGGTCGGGGATGCGCTGCCTGATCGTCTTGCTGCTGCTCTGGGGGTGTTGAGCGGGGCTCGTGCGGAGGTGTTGTCGGAGGCGGAGCTGTTGCAGGTCGTCTCGTTGTGCGAGGCGGCGAAGGGGGCGGCTGCGGCGTTGCAGGCTCGCGCGACCGCTCGGTTTGTCGAGGACCGCGACGCGAGGGTGGCGCAGGACCGTGCGGATGGGGTGGTCTCGGCGCGGGAGGCGTCGTGTCGTCGCCGGGGTGCGCGGGCGGAGCTGGCGTTGGCGCGGCGGTGTGCGCCGGGTCAGGCGGATCGGCATGTGGGGTTGGCCAAGAGCTTGGTGCACGATCTGCCGTCCACGTTGGCGGCGTTGACCAGCGGTGAGTTGAGTGAGTGGCGGGCGACGATCGTGGCCCGCGAGACTGCGTGCTTGTCGCACGATGATCGGGTGGAGGCCGACCGCAGGTTGGCGGGGTGCTTGACGTCGGTGGGGGATCGGGAGCTGGCTGCGGCGGCGCATCGGGCGAGTGCGGATCTGGATGCGGAGGCGTTGGCGCAGGTTGGCGGGGTGCTTGACGTCGGTGGGGGATCGGGAGCTGGCTGCGGCGGCGCATCGGGCGAGTGCGGATCTGGATGCGGAGGCGTTGGTGCGTCGGCGTCGTAAGGCGGTGGCGTCCAGGAATGTGAGTGTGCGGCCGGCGGCGGATGGGATGGCGTGGTTGAGCGTGCTGGGCCCGTTGCAGGATGTGGTCGGGGCCTTCGCTGCGCTGAAGAAGGCCGAGCAGTCCCGCTACGTCGCCACCGGTGACCCTCAGGTTGATGCGGCGCGTGCGGCGGACGAGCGGGGTCGTGGCGCGTGGATGGCGGACACCGCGTTGGAGCTGTTGTCGGGGCGGGCTGAGGGGCAGGTGCAGCCGGTCGAGGTCGGTCTGGTGATGCGTGAGGAAGCGATCGTGCGCACCGGCGAAAGCTCTGGCGCTGATGCTGCTGGCTCGGTCTTCTTCCGCACTAGCGCCACCGGTACGACCAGCGACTCCACCCGCGCCAGCGATGTTGGCGGTGCTGGTGATCGGGACGAGGTCGAAGTCCCGGGGTGGGGTGCGATGCCCGGGGAGATGGCTCGTGAGCATCTGCTGCGTCTGTGTGATGCCGGGACCGCGACGTGGTTGCGGCGGTTGTGGACCGCGCCGGGTGGCCGGGACCTGGTCGCGATGGATTCCAGGAGAAGACTGTTCAGCGGGGTGCTGCGCCAGCTGGTGCAGCTGCGGGACGCGACGTGCCGGGTGCCGTTCTGCGGTGCGCCGGTCCGCGACATCGACCACGTCAGCCCGCACGCGCGCGGGGGTGAGACGTCCGCGGCGAACGCGTTGGGTGGGTGTCAAGGACACAACCTGGTCAAGGAGGCGCCCGGTTGGCGGGCCGAGGTCACCTCCAGCGGCCTGGATCCTGGCGGCGGCCCCCACGAAGTCACCCTGACGACACCGACCGGCAGTGAGTACACCTGCACCGCGCCGCCCTTGCTCGGCCACGGGCGACCTGGACCCCGGTCGCGGCCACCCCGGGCCGGCGAGGTGACCCGACGACGTCCGGTCAACACCGTCGACACCCTCGACACCACGAGATCAGCGATCGAGGTTCACTTCGAGGGACTCCTCGGGGCTGCATAGGTCACCATCGCGAACGAGAAACGGCCGGCTTGATCAAAGCGGTGGACAGGCGCGGCACAGTGCGCGTCAGGACGGTGGGGCGACTGGGGCTTGAACCCAGGACCGACGGATTATGAGTCCGGTGCTCTGACCGACTGAGCTACCGCCCCGAACGCCCGAGGGCGTCGGCGTGAGGCTACCCCGTGGAGCCTGAAACGTCTGAGGTGCCCGGGGTCACCGTGAGGGCTGGTGCTCTTGTGGTACATGGGGCACAATGGCCGCACAACCGAAAATCGTCCGAGCAGCACACCACGAAGTCTCATGCGTGCAGCAGCTTGATCCACAGGACAGTGCCTGGCGTTGGGGAAGACGTCCATCGCACTCAAGGAGGATCGAGATGTCTGCAGGAAAGCGCGTCAGCACGCGAGGTGTGGTGTTCATCCACAGCACCCCGACGGCACTGTGCCCCCACATCACGTGGGCGCTCGAGTCCGTGCTGGGTCAGGCTGTGTCATTGGACTGGACCGAGCAGCAGCTCGGCCGGTCGCTCAAGCGTGCCGAGTTCTCCTGGACGGGGGACCCCGGTACAGGCGCCAAGCTGGCCTCTGCCCTGCGCGGTTGGGACAACGTGCGCTACGAGGTCACCGAGGAGCCCACGCCGGGCCTGGACGGCTCCCGCTGGAGCCACACGCCCACCCTCGGCATCCACCACGCCACCATGTCGGCATCCGGTGATGTCGTCCTGCACGAAAACCGTCTCCGCGAGGTCATGACCCTCGCCCAGGGAGCCGGCGAAGCCGTCGAGGACATGCTCGGCGAGCTGCTCGGCGAGGCCTGGGACGCTGAGCTCGAGCCCTTCCGCCATGCAGGCGAGGGCGCTCCGGTGCGCTGGCTGCACAAGGTCGGCTGACCGCTCCACCGGACCCCATGACGAAGGGCGCCGCGCACCCTCCTTGGCGCGGCGCCCTTCGTCATGCCCGGATGGGGCTGCTGGGTGCTAGTCCTCGGCGCCAGCCGCGACCGGCGCGGTCGGGATCGCCTCGGCGGACGTGCGTCCCCGGCGATTGATCCGCTTCTCGAGCAGCCCGGCGAGGGCGGTGAGCGCCCAGTTCACCGTGATGAACATCAGGGCGACGACGACGAGCGCGGCGAAGATGTTGGAATGCAGGGACGAGAGGTTCTGGCCCTGCTGGAGCAGCTCCGGGTAGGTGATGACGGTGCCGAGCGCGGTGTCCTTCAGGATGACGACGAGCTGGCTGACGAGCGCCGGAAGCATCGCGGTCACGGCCTGCGGAATCTGGATCGAGCGCAGCACCTGGTTGGGCGAGAGACCCACCGACAGGCCGGCCTCACGCTGTCCCGCGGGCAACGAGTGCACTCCCGAGCGCAACAGCTCGGCCATGACGGCGCCGTTGTACAGGGTCAGTGCGGTGACGACAGCGGCGAGCGGATTGATCTCCGCGGAGAAGACGCCGTTGTAGGCGTAGATGCCGAAGAAGAAGATCATCATGATCAGCACGGGGATGGCGCGGAAGAACTCCACGACAGCACTGCTGACGATGCGCACGATCCGGTTCTGGGATAGCCGGCCGGTGCCGAAGACGAAACCGAAGATGCTCGCGCCGATGACCGAGAGACCGGCGGCCTTGAGGGTGTTCCACAGACCAATGAGCAGGTAGTAGCGCCAGGTGGACCACGTGGCCATCGGTGACCACTTCGTGCCGGAGAACTCCTCGTACTCGTTGAGCTTGCCCACGACGACCCAGGCGATCCCGGCGGCGATCAGCAACCCGATGACCGCGATGATCCGATACCGCAGGCGCGCCTTGGGGCCGGGATTGTCGAAGAGGACACTCGTGCTCATCGCTTGACCGCCATCCGACGCGAGAGGCTCGTCAGACCGATGCCGATCGGCAGGGTGACGAGGAGGAAGAACCCGGCGACGAGCGCGAAGGTCAGGTAGTTCAGGTCCGCCCGCAGCTCGAGCGCCGAGCTCATCAGGGCTGCGGTCTCGGCGACGCCGATGGCTGCGGCAACCGTCGTGTTCTTGATGAGGGCGATGGTCACGGAGGCCAAGGGAGCGATGGCTCCCCGCAGGGCCTGCGGGAGGACGACGTGGCGCAGGTTCTGGCTGAATCCCAGCCCCAACGACCGCGCGGCCTCAGCCTGACCAGGAGGCACGGTGTTGATGCCGCTGCGAATTGCCTCGCAGACGAAGGCAGCGTGGTAGACCGCCAGCCCGACGATGGCCCAGCGCACGCCATTGTCGGCGATGGAGGTCGGGCTGTTCTCGTCGGCGAGGTTGATGCCGAGGTCGTAGAGCATGACGAAGATCGTGAAGGTGAGGATCAGGGTCAGCGGGGTGTTGCGGATGATGTTGACGTAGGCGGCACCCACGAAGCGAAACATCGCGACCGGCGAGACCCGCATGATCGCCACGATCGTCCCGATCACCATGGCTCCGACGAGGGAGAAGGCGGCCAGCTTGATGGTCAGCCAGAAGGCTCCCCACACGTCGAACTGCTGGAAGAGCTCGTTCATCCACTACTCCTTGTGCGTGCGCATCCTGATCATGTGGTGCCGCGGTCGGTGGGGTGGGTGAGGGGCGGCCGGCCCCTCACCCACCCCACCGCTCACGTCAGGAGCAGGCGTCCAGCTTCGGCGGGTTGGTCTTGGCGTCCACCTTGAAGCCCGCGGGGCCGAAGTTGTCCTCGACGGCCTTGTCCCAGGCCCCGTCCTCGACCATCTTGGTCAGGGCCTTGTTGACGTCCTCGCACAGCGCGGTGTCGCCCTTCTTCAGCCCGACGCCGTACCGCTCCTCGGAGAAGGGAGCGCCGACGACCTTGAGCTTGCCCTTGTACTGGGGCTGGGCGGCGTAGCCGGCGAGGATCGTGTCATCCGTCGTCAGGGCGTCCAGCTGCCCCTTGGAGACCGCCTCGGCGCACTTGGAGTAGGTGTCGAACTCCTGCAGGTTGACGCCGGGCACCTCCTTCTTGACGTTGTCGGCGGAGGTCGAGCCGGTGACCGAGCACAGCTTCTTGCCGTCGAGGTCCTTGGGGCCCTTGATCGTCGAGTCGGCGGCCACGAGCAGGTCCTGACCGGCGATGAAGTAGGGGCCGGCGAAGGAGACCTTCTGCTTGCGTTCGTCCGTGATCGAGTAGGTGGCGAAGATCAGGTCCACCTGCCCGGTCGCGATGAGGTCCTCGCGCTGCTTGCTCGGCGCCTGGACGAACTGCACATCGGTCTTGCCGAGCTCCTTGGCGACGTAGTTGGCGACATCGACGTCGAACCCGGTGTAGGTGTTGCCCTCCTTGAGGCCGAGCCCCGGCTGGTCGAACTTGATGCCGACCTTGATGCTCTCGCCGCCGGCGCCACCGCTGGCGCCGTCGTCACCGCCGCCGTCGTCGCTGCCACAGGCCGCGAGGCCGGCCGCGAGGACGAGGGTGAATGCTGCTGCGCCGATTCGTCGCGTGATCATGGTGCTCCTCCTGGGTTGTCCGCGGGCCACTCCCTGTGAACCGCGGTCCTGCTCTGGTGCGTGCGTGAGGTGGTGTGCTGGTCAGTGGCTGAGGATCTTGCCGAGGAAGTCCTTGGCCCGATCGCTGCGGGGATTGGTGAAGAACTCCTCGGGAGTGGCCGTCTCGACGATCTGTCCGTCGGCCATGAAGACCACGCGGTCGGCCGCCCGTCGGGCGAAGCCCATCTCGTGGGTGACCACGACCATCGTCATGCCGGACTGGGCGAGCTGGGTCATGACGTCGAGGACCTCGTTGATCATCTCGGGGTCCAGTGCCGAGGTGGGCTCGTCGAAGAGCATCACCTTGGGGTCCATGGCCAACGAGCGGGCGATGGCCACGCGCTGCTGCTGCCCTCCGGACAGCTGCGCGGGGAACTTCGAGGACTGGGCCTCGACACCGACGCGGGTCAACAGCTCTTGGGCGCGCTTGCCCGCCTCGGCCTTGGACTTCTTGCGCACCTTCATCGGCCCCAAGGTGACATTGTCGAGGATCGACTTGTGCGCGAAGAGGTTGAAGGACTGGAAGACCATGCCGACGTCGGCGCGCAGCCGGGCCAGCGCCTTGCCCTCCTCCGGAAGGGGCTCACCGTCGATGGTGATGCTGCCGGACTCGAAGGTCTCGAGGCGGTTGATGGTGCGGCAGAGTGTGGACTTGCCGGACCCGGAGGGACCGATGACGACGACGACCTCGCCCTTGCCGATCGTCAGGTTGATGTCCTTGAGGACGTGCAGCTGACCGAAGTGCTTGTTGACATCGGTGAGCACGACGAGGGGTTCATGGGTGGCGCTGTCGATCGACATGCGCCGAACCTAGTGGCAAGCGGGTGTCCCACGTCACGCCAACAGGCCAGCGTGACCTGAGTGAGACACTCGGCCACGCCGGCCTGCTGGGGTACTGCGGTGTCAGAGGGGGATGTTGCCGTGATCTCCACGTCGCGCGGGTGCCTCGGCCAAGGCCCGGGCCAAGGCCGAGCGAGTGTGGGTGGGCTCGACGATCTCGTCGACCACGCCGATCTCGACGGCCCGCTCGAGACCACCGGAGAGACGGTCGTGCTCGTCGGCGAGCTGTTGCTCGACCTCGGCCAGCTCCGACTCGTCGACCTCGGCGAGGCGGCGTCGGTGCAGGATGCGGATGGCGGCGACCGAGCCCATGACCGCGACGTGCGCGTCAGGCCAGGCGAAGACCTTGGTCGCACCGAGCGAGCGCGAGTTCATCGCGATGTAGGCACCGCCGTAGGTCTTGCGGGTCACGACCGTCACGCGAGGCACGACGGCCTCGGCGAAGGCGTGGAGCAGCTTGGCGCCGCGTCGCACCACGCCGTCCCACTCCTGACCGACGCCGGGCAGGTACCCGGGGACGTCGACGAGCACGACGAGGGGGACACCGAAGGCGTCGCACATCCGCACGAAGCGGGATGCCTTCTCCGCCGAGGACGAGTCGAGACAGCCACCCAGACGCATCGGGTTGTTGGCGATGACCCCGACGGTGCGACCGCCCATCCGCCCGAGCGTCGTGACGATGTTGGGGGCCCACCGGCCGTGCAGCTCCTGCAGCTCACCGGTGTCGAGGATCTGCTCCACGAGCGGGTGCACGTCGTAGGCGCGCTTGGCCGACTCGGGCAGCTGCTCGGCCAGGTCGACGTCGTCGACGCCGCTCAGGTCGAAGCTGCCCTGGTCACCGAGCAGACGGCACAGGGTGCCGGCCCGCTCGAAGGAGTCCTCGATCGAGTCGGCGAGCACGTGGACGACGCCGGAGCGGCGACCGTGCGGCTCGGGACCACCCAGGCGAAGGGCGTCGACGTCCTCTCCCGTGACGGACCGGACCACATCGGGTCCGGTGACGAAGATCCGTCCCTCGGGGGCGAGGATGACGATGTCGGTCAGTGCCGGGCCGTAGGCGGCGCCACCGGCAGCGGCGCCGATGACGACGGAGATCTGCGGGATCTTGCCCGAGGCCCGGGTCATGATCGCGAAGACCTCACCGACGGCGTGGAGCGAGACGACGCCCTCGGGCAGTCGGGCGCCACCGGAGTGCCACAGACCGACGACGGGCAGCCCGTCGTCGAGCGCACGCTCGTAGGCAGCGACGACGACCTTGCAGCCGGCGACGCCCATCGCGCCGCCCATGATCGTGGCGTCGGAGGCGAAGACGACGACGGGCTGGCCGCCGACCGTGCCCGTCGCGGCGAGCATCCCCGAGTCGTCGTCCTGCGTGATCAGCTCGAGCGAGCCGTCGTCGAGGAAGGCGGCGAGGCGGTGGTTGGGGTTACGGGGGTCCTCCTCGCGGGGGACCTTGACGCGCTTGCCGACGGCGGCCGAGGCGGCATTGGGCTGGCGGGTCATGCGAAGGTCCTGAAGGCCAGGGCGACGTTGTGGCCGCCGAACCCGAAGGAGTTGTCGAGCACGAGCAGGTCTCCGTCGCCGAGGGGGCGGGGGGTGTCCCGGACGACGTCCAGGGTGACCGCCGGATCGAGGTTGTCGATGTTGATGGTCGGGGGAGCGACCCGGTCACGCACCGCCTGCACGGAGAAGATCGCCTCCAGTGCGCCGGCTGCGCCCAGGAGGTGCCCGGTCATCGACTTGGTCCCGCTGACGGCCATGTGGTCGGCGTCGTCGCCGAAGGCCCGCCGGATCGCCGCGACCTCGGCGACGTCACCGACGGGCGTGGAGGTCGCGTGCGCGTTGATGTGGCACAGGTCGGCAGGCGTGGCGCCCGCGTCGCGGACGGCGTCGGCCATCGCGCGCGAGGCGCCGGCGCCCTCGGGCTCGGGAGCGGCGATGTGGTGGCTGTCCGCGCTGACGCCGAAGCCGGCGAGCTCACAGATGATGTTGGCCCCGCGGGCCCGGGCGTGCTCCTCGGACTCGAGGATCAGGATCGCCGCACCCTCGCCGAGGACGAAGCCGTCCCGGTCGGTGTCGTAGGGGCGCGAGGCCGTCTGCGGGGAGTCGTTGCGGGTCGACAGTGCCTGCATCGCGGCGAAGCCGGAGATGGGTAGCGGGTGGATGGACGCCTCCGCGCCACCGGCGATGACCACATCGGCCAGGCCCTCACGGATGAGGTGGGCGCCGTAGCCGATCGACTCGGCGCCGGACGAGCAGGCGGACACGAGCGTGTGCGCGCCGGCGCGGGCACCGAACTCGAGGGAGACCGTGCCGGCCGCCGAGTTGGGCATGAGCATCGGGATGGACAGCGGGTAGACGCGACGGGGACCCTTGGTGCGCAAGGCCTCCCACGCGGTGAGCAGGGTCTGGACCCCGCCGATGCCGGTGCCGACCGCGCTGGCCAGCCGCTCCGGCACGACCTCGGGGGAGCCGGCGTTGGCCCATGCCTCGCGCGCGGCCACCAGGGCGTACTGGGCGAAGGGGTCCAGGCGCTTGGTCTCGACCTTCTTCAGCACCTCGGCAGCGGGGACGGTCAGCTGCGCGGCGAAGCTGACGGGCAGCTCGAACTCCTCGACCCACGACTCATCGAGGGTGGCGGCGCCGGAGCGTCCGGCGAGGACTGCCTGCCAAGTCTCCTCGGCGGTGCCGCCGAGCGGGGTCGTGGCGCCGAGGCCGGTGACGACGACGGTGGGCCGGGGAGAAGTCATACGGGGGCTCCTGTGGGTGAGGGTGCGGGGGCCGGGCGGTTCCCCCCTTCGTCATGTCGAAGGGGGGAACATCACCGGACTCAGGCGGGCTGGTTGGCCTTGATGAAGTTGACGGCGTCGCCGACGGTCTTGAGGTTCTTGACCTCTTCGTCAGGGATCTTGGCGCCGAACTTCTCCTCGGCGGTGACGGCGATCGTCATCATCGACAGCGAGTCGACGTCGAGGTCGTCGGTGAAGGTCTTGTCGGCGGTCACCTCGGACGCGTCGACACCGGTCTCCTCGGACACGATCTCGGCGAGGCCGTCGAGGATGTCCTGGTCGCTGTATGCCATGGAATTGCTCCTTGTTGTGCGGTGGGTGGTCCGAGAACCCGTCGGACCGACGGGAAAACTAGGGGAGGGTCACGACCTGCGCGGCCCAGGTCAGGCCTGCGCCGAAGCCGATCTGCAGGGCCAAACCGCCGGGCTCGACCTCGCCCTCCCGGAGCATGCGCTCCATGGCGAGCGGGACGGACGCCGCTGACGTGTTGGCGGTGGTGACGATGTCGCGGGCCACGGGTAGGTCCTTGGGCAGGCCGAGAGCCTTGACCATCTGGTTGATGATCCGCACATTGGCCTGGTGGGGGATGAAGGCGGCCAGGTCCTCGGGCTTGACGCCCGCGGCGTCCAGCGCGCGCTGGGCCTCCTTGGCCATCGACCACACGGCCCACCGGAAGACGCTGGGGCCCTCCATGACGATCGCGGGCCACGGCAGGGCCCGGTCGCCCGCGAGGGTCATCCAGGAGTCGCGCTGCGCGATGAGGTGCTTCTGATCGCCGTCGCTGCCCCACACGGTCGGCCCGATGCCCGCGGTCTCGCTGCGCGAGACGATCGCGGCACCGGCGCCGTCGCCGAAGATGAAGGCAGAGCCACGGTCGGTCGGGTCGGTGAAGTCGAGCATCTTCTCCACGCCGACGACGAGCACGTGCTCGGCGGTGCCGACCCGGACCATGTCGTTGGCCACCGAGATGCCGTGGCAGTACCCGGCACAGGCGGCGGAGATGTCGAAGGCCGGTGCGCGAGAGCCGAACCGGGCCGCGAGCTCAGGGGCGGCCGCGGGCGTCTGGTAGGGGTGGGACACCGTCGCGACGATGACTGCGTCGACCTGGTCGGCGGACACCCCGGCGTACTCGAGTGCGCCCCGCGAGGCGTGCTCGGCCATGTCGACGACGCTCTCGTCGGGAGCCGCCTTGTGCCGTGAGGCGATGCCGGAGCGCTCGCGGATCCACTCGTCGGAGGAGTCGATGGCGTCGACGATCTCGCTGTTGGGCACCACGCGTTCGGGGCGGTAGGCGCCGATACCGGTGATCCGGGCATGGTGGAGGACGTCGGGGACGCCGAGCGTGCTCATGACAGACCGTCCTGCGGGTGCATCCGCAGCAGCGGCTGGCCGGGGGAGACCGGGTCGCCGTCCTCGACGAGCCACTCGACGACCGTGCCGGCGTGGCCGGAGCGCACCTCGAGGGAGTCCCGAAGGGAGGAGACGTGGGCGACGACATCGCCTGCCGCGACCTCGGAGCCGGGCTGCACGGCGGCGACCTTGACCATGCCCTTGACGGGTGAGGTCACCAGACGCCAGGTGGGCTGGGAGGCCTGACGGCTCGAACCGTGCTCACGGACCATGCGGCGGGCGGCATCGAGGTCGTCGGGGGTCTTCAGTGCGAGCACCTCGACCCCCTTGAGTCCGCGCTTGGCCAGACCGGTCAGGGCTCCGGCCGGCGGGATCTCGATGATGCCGGTGACACCGATGTCCTTCAGCGTCTCCATGCACAGGTCCCAGCGCACCGGGTTGCTCACCTGGCTCACGATGCGACGCAGGACCTCCGGCCCGGAGTGCACGACGCTCCCGTCGACATTGGACACGATCGGGACGCGGGCGTCGTGGGTCGAGACCGCACGCGAGAGCCGGGCGAGGTCGGCCACAGCGGGCTGCATGTGCTCGGTGTGGAAGGCCCCGGCGACCTTGAGCGGCATGACGCGCGCCTTGGCGGGCGGGTCCTCGGCGAAGGCGGCGAGCTGCTCCAGCGTGCCTGCGGCGACCACCTGGCCGGCGCCGTTGACATTGGCGGCCGTCAGGCCGTGCTTCTCGATGCTCGCGAGGACCTCCTGCGGGTCGCCGCCGAGCACGGCGCTCATGCCGGTCGGGGTGATGGTGGCCGCCTGGGCCATGGACCGGCCGCGCTCGCGGACGAGGACCATCGCCTGCTCGGCGCTGATGACGCCGGCTGCCGTGGCCGCGGTGATCTCGCCGACGCTGTGCCCGGCGCCTGCACCCACGACACGGAAGCCGTCAGCCGGGTGCTCGAAGAGCGCGAGGAGGGAGAGCAGTCCGGCAGCGACGATGAGTGGCTGCGCCACCGCCGTGTCCTTGATCGTCTCCTCGTCGGAGGTCGTGCCGTGCGCGGCCAGGTCCATGCCGGCGACCGTCGAGAGCCAGTGGAGTCGATCTGCCACACCGGGCAGCTCGAGCCAAGGAGAGAGAAAACCGGGCGTCTGGGACCCCTGACCGGGGCAGGTGATGGCGAGCACGTCTCAAGAGTCCCGCGAGGAGGGTGGTGGGGGCGACACCAACCCCACCAGAGAATCACCCGAGGCTCTTGGAGGGATCCTCCAAGATCGCTCCGAGGGCAAGAGCGATCCGCACGGTGAAGGCCTCGTGCGGGTCGGTGAGGTCGTAGTCGATGATGTCGCTGATCCGGCCCAGCCGGTAGCGCACCGTGTTGACGTGGACGATCAGTGAGCGAGCGGTTGCCTCGAGGCCGGGGGACTCCAGGTGGGTGCGGGCGGTCTCGAGCAGGCTCGGGTGCTCCTCGAGGGCGACCTGGACCTGCTCGACGAGGGTGACCCGTGCCAGGTCGTCACCGGCGATGGCGCGCTCGGCGAGCAGGTCGTCGGCGGCCACCGGCCGCGGACGTCCCGGCCATCCGGGTGCAGCGACGTGCCCGGCCACCGCGGCATGTGCGGAGAGCGCGCCGTCGGTCAGGTCATGGACGAGCGGACCGTGCACGAGATCCCCCTCGGCGAAGCAGTGTGCGAAGGCGCGGGCCATGGCGGGCGGCTCCGTCACCCCGCCGACGACGGCGACGAGACGGGCGCCCTGCACGCCGACCAGGACCGGCAGGTCCAGACGTCTGGCCGTGGAGTGCACCTGACCGACCACCGTCGACGGATCGTGCTCGTCCTCGCCAAATGTGGGTGAACCTCCCACCAGCACAACGACATTGGTGACATCGCCCCATCCGAGGGCGGCTGCCCTGGACCGGATCGACTCGTCCACCTCGCCGCGCATGACGGCGTCGATGACGAGCGACTCCAGGCGGGCGTCCCAGGCCCCGCGCTGCTCGGCCGCGTTGGCGTAGATCTGGGCCGCGCCGAAGGCGATCTCCTGGGAGTAGCGCAGGACCGCGATGCGCAGGTCGGTGTCGTCGCCGGGGCGGGCGAGCTCCTCGACCCGCTCGTCGACCACGTCGACGACGGAGCGGGCCAGCTCCAGGGTCTGGGCCAGGCTGATGGTGCGGGTCAGCTCGCGCGGGGCCGCGCCGAAGGTCGTCCGGGTGTCGGCGGGGGCGACCCCGTCGAGCCACTCGATGAAGTTGGCGATACCGGCCTGCGCCACCAGCGCCACCCAGGACCGTTGCTCGGCGCCGAGCCGGGCGTACCACTCGTGGTTGGCCTCGAGGCGCTGCGTGGCAGCCCGAGCCAGGTCACCCCCGCTGCGGCGGACCTGACGGCGGGTCGTGAGGGAGACGAGGCCACGGCGCGACATGCCCCGAGTCTATGTGTGACGTGCACAAGGCGTGACCGGGCCGAGTCCTGCCCCGCGCCTTGGCGGCGCTCGAAAACGCCGCGTGGTGGCAGGTCGTCCACTGCCGAAGGGAGGAGGCCGGCCCCCGCCGAAGTCCTTCGTCATCCTGCACGCGCAGGTTGTCGTGACTGACTTCGGTTTGATGGGGGCCGACCCCCTCCCTTCGTCCGTTCCCGCTCGTGGACGAGCCGTGGGAGGCGGTCCGGCTCAGTCGGTGCCGAACTCCATGGCAGCGCGGTCGAGAGCGTCGTCCAGGTCGTCGACGTCCTTGGCGGCCGGGTTGGAGGCGATCAGGTCGCCACCGCCTGCCTCGAGCTCGCCCATGATCTCGAGGTAGCCACCGCTCAGCTGGTCCTGCGCGGCATAGACCTCGAGCTTGCTGCGGCTGTCGGCGATGTCGAGGTTGCGCATCGTCAGCTGACCGATGCGGTCGACGGGACCGAAGGCGGCGTTGTCCGTGCGCTCCATGGACAGCTTGTCCGGGTGGTAGCTGAAGTGCTCACCGACGGTGTTGAGGATCGTCCAGTCCTCTCCGCGGCGCAGACGCACGGTGACCTCGCCCGTGACGACCGAGGCGACCCACCGCTGCAGCGACTCGCGCAGCATGAGCGCCTGCGGGTCGAACCAGCGGCCCTCGTACAGCAGCCGGCCGAGACGCCGACCCTCTGCGTGGTAGGCGGCGATCGTGTCCTCGTTGTGGATCGCGTTGAGCAGGCGCTCGTAGGTCATGTGCAGCAGGGCCATGGCCGGGGCCTCGTAGATGCCGCGGGACTTGGCCTCGATGATGCGGTTCTCGATCTGGTCGGACATGCCCAGACCGTGGCGACCACCGATGGTGTTGGCGGCCATGACCAGGGCCACGGCGTCACCGCCGAAGTCGTCGCCGTTGATCGCGACGGGGCGGCCGCGCTCGAAGCGTACGGTGACGTCCTCGGTCTCGATGGCGACCTCGGGGTCCCAGAAGCGCACGCCCATGATCGGCTGGACGATCTCGAGCGACTCGTCGAGGTGCTCGAGGGTCTTGGCCTCGTGCGTGGCACCCCAGATGTTGGCATCCGTGGAGTAGGCCTTCTCCGCGCTGTCGCGGTAGGGCAGGTCGCGCTCGGTGAGCCACTCTGACATCTCGTGGCGACCACCGAGCTCGGTGACGAAGTCGGCGTCGAGCCACGGCTTGTAGATGCGCAGGCCCGGGTTGGCCATGAGGCCGTAGCGGTAGAAGCGCTCGATGTCGTTGCCCTTGAAGGTCGAGCCGTCGCCCCAGATCGAGACGCCGTCCTCCTTCATCGCCCGCACGAGGAGCGTGCCGGTGACGGCACGCCCGAGCGGGGTGGTGTTGAAGTAGGTGCGCCCGCCGGTGCGGATGTGGAAGGCGCCGCAGGCGATCGCGGACAGGCCCTCCTCCACGAGGGGGGTCTTGCAGTCGACGAGGCGGGAGAGCTCGGAGCCGTACTGGCCGGCACGACCGGGGATCGACTCGATGTCGTCCTCGTCGTACTGGCCGAGGTCGGCGGTGTACGTGCAGGGCACCGCCCCCTTCTCGCGCATCCACGCGACAGCAACGGAGGTGTCGAGACCGCCGGAGAAGGCGATTCCGACACGTTCACCAACAGGGAGGGAAGTCAGTACCTTGGACACGAGGGCCAGCCTAGGTCCTCGCGCGTCGGGAAGCTGCCCCGGTCCATCACACGGGGCGAAGGGGGCCCTCCCGTGCGTTCATCGAGTGCTCACGTGGCCGTCACGGCGGCGTCGGTCTCCGGTGCCGGTGAGGCGCCTAGCGTCCCGGCCATGCACTCGACGAAGATCGCGACCGGGATCGTGGCTGCTGCCACCATCCTCGCGCCGGCCACCGCCACCGCCACCTCCGAAGCAGCTTCGACCTCGCAGGTCCTCTCCTCCTCCGGCAACCCGGGCTACCGCGAGAAGGGGATGTCCGACCCCCTCGTCATCGCCCACCGCGGCGCGTCCGGCTACCGCCCCGAGCACACCCTCGCCGCCTACGACCTCGCCGTCGAGCAGGGTGCCGACTACATCGAGCCCGACCTGGTCATGACCAAGGACGGAGTGCTCGTCGACCGCCACGAGCCCGAGATCGGTGGCACCACCGACGTCGCCGACCACCCCGAGTTCGCCGACCGCAGGACGACCAAGCAGCTCGACGGTGCGTCCGTGACCGGTTGGTTCGTCGACGACTTCACCCTCGCCGAGCTGAAGACCCTGCGCGCGAAGGAGCGTCTGGGCGACCTGCGGCCCGGGTCGAGCGGCTACGACGGCCAGTTCGAGGTGCCGACCCTCGAGGAGGTGCTCGCCCAACGTGAGCAGCTCTCCCGCAGCACGGGTCGCGTCATCGGGATCATCCCGGAGATCAAGCACTCGACCTACCTGCACTCGGAGGGCTTCGACCCCGAGGCCGAGGTCGCCCGGCTCGTCAAGGCATTCCACCTCGACCACCGCAAGGCCCCGATCTGGGTCCAGTCCTTCGAGCTGACCGCCCTGAAGTCCCTGCGCGAGCACGGGTACCGGGGCAAGAGCACCTTCCTGACGACGGTCAAGGGCGGCCCCTACGACCTGCACGAGCAGGGCACGTCCTACGCCGAGCTGACGACCGCCGCGTCCATGCAGGAGCTGTCCCTGTGGATCGACGGCTTCGGCCCGGAGAAGAATGCGGTCATCGCCCGCAACGCCGACGGCACCCTGGGTGAGCCGACGAGCTTCGTCGCCGACGCGCACGCCGCCGGGCTCAAGGTGACGCCGTGGACCTTCCGCGCGGAGAACACCTTCCTCCCGACCGACTACCGCACCGGCTCCGACCCCGCGACCCATGGGCGGTTGGCCGACGAGGTCACGCGCTTCTTCGAGGTCGGCGTCGACGGCGTCTTCTGCGACCAGCCCGACATCTGCGTCGAGGCACGCGAGGACTTCCTCGACGCAGGCTGAGAGGACCACTCTTCTGCGTGAACCTGTGGTTAGGTATGCCTAACCACAGGTTCACGCAGAGGGAGATTCATGTGAAGGACTGGGCAGAGCTGGCCAGGACGGTCGTCGCGGGCGCGAGTGCGATCGACATCGGGATCCTCGGGCACCGGGCGCCCGTGGCGCGGCATGCGACCGATGGCACGGGGGCGCTCCTCTTCTCACTCGAGGAGGTGGCGCCCGAGTGCGCCCACCTCGTCCGACCCGGCCAGCGCGGACCGCTCGTCGACGCCAGCGCAAGCGACGTGTCGTCGGTGCCGCACCGCGAGCGGGTGCGTGGCCGGGTCGAGCTGACCGGCAGGGCGCAGGTCATGCCCGGGCCCGTGTGCGAGGAGCTGCTCGACCACCTCGGGCTCGACGAGGGGCAGCCGGTCGGGCGGCTCGTCCCGGACACGATCACGCTCGAGTGGTCCGTGGAGTGCCGGGCCACCCGGCCAGCGCTGGTTGACGTCGCCGTCGCCGACTACGTCGCGGCCGAGGTCGATCCGCTCGCGGGCTGGCAGGACGGGTGGATCACCCACCTCGACGGGACCCACCGGGAGGACCTGCGGCGGCTCGTCGAGCGTGAGGTGCAGCCGGTGGCCACGGTGCGGCCGGTCCTGGCCGACGCCGACGGACTCGTCCTGCGCGAGTACGTCGGGACCTGTCGTCGCGACATCCGGGTCGACTTCCCCGGTCGGGTCGGGTGCGGCTGCGAGGCGCAGGCAGCGCTGAAGAGCCTGCTCTCGGTCACCGCCCGGGGCTGAGCATCAGCAGGCGACGCGGGCTCGCGGCGCCGCTGCCCGAAGGGCGCTCAAACAGGGGCGAGCCGCTGGTGCGGCCGCGGCGGCAGCTCGACGTCGATGGGGTCACCGGGCCGCACGGTGCCGCTGCGCTCGACGACTGCCATGACGCCGGCTCGGCGCACGATGCCGACACCGTCGACACTCTCGACCCCACCGGTGGGGCCCAGCTCCACATCGGAGTCCGAGGCGACCCCGTCGACCCGGCGGACGACGAGCCCCAGCAGCCCGCGAGAGTACTCGTCGATCTGCCGGCACGGGTTGCGCAGCCCGGTCAGGCGCACGGTCGCACCGCCCAGGTGCAGTCGCGTGCCCTCGGGGAGACCGAGCAGGTCCAGTCCTGCGGTGAGGACGTTCTCGCCGAGTGACCCCGGACCGATGTCGTGCCCGGCACTCCGGGCCTCGTCCAGCAGAGCCCCCTGGACGAGGTGCACCTGGCGCAGGTTGGGCTGGTTGGGGTCGCGTCTGACCCGCGAGCGGTGCTGCACCAGGGTCCCGGCATGGGCGTCGCCGCGCACCCCGAGGTCCTCGACGAGCTCGATGGCCTCGCAGGGCTGCTTGCTGAAGCGGTGCAGCTGGTCACGGCTCACCGACATGACGAAGGGGGTGTCCACGCCCGTGATCCTGCCACGGTGGTGGACACCCCCTTCGTCTGCAGCGTGCGTCAGGCGTCGCCGCCGGCGTTGCCGGAGGTGCCGGCGCTGACGTCGAGCAGGCGGTACTTGTCAGCCGCCTTGCCCGGCACGTCCTCGGCCACCCAGCCGCGGTCGGCGAGCATCTGCAGGGCCCGGACGGTCATCGAGGGACCGTCGACGTGGAAGTAGCGACGGGCCGCAGCCCGGGTGTCGGAGAAGCCGAAGCCGTCGGTGCCGAGCGCCGAGAACTCCTCGGGGACCCACGGGCGGATCTGGTCCTGGACCTGCTTCATGTAGTCCGAGACCGCGACGACCGGGCCGACCGCACCCTCGAGGGCCTGGGTGATGTACGGCGTGCGCCGCTCGGCCTCGGGGTGGAGGAAGCGCTCCTGGTCGCAGGCCATCGCCTCGCGGCGCAGCTCGCTCCAGCTGGTCACCGACCAGACGTCGGCGACGACGCCCCAGTCGTCCCTGAGCAGCTGCTGTGCCTCGAGCGCCCACGGCATGCCGACCCCGCTGGCGAGCAGCTGGCACCGGGGCGGGGTGTCGCCCAGGCCGGAGTCGTCACCCGCGGAGTAGCGGTACATGCCCTTGAGCAGTCCGGCGACATCCAGGCCCTCGGGCTGGGCCGGCTGCACCAGCGGCTCGTTGTAGAGGGTGAGGTAGTAGATGACATTGCGGCTCGAGTCGCCCTTGGGCGCGTCGCCGCCGTACATCGTCTCCAGACCCTGACGCATGATGTGGGCGATCTCGAACCCGTAGGCCGGGTCCCAGGCCACGACGGCGGGGTTGGTCGCCGCGAGCAGGGGGGAGTGGCCGTCAGCGTGCTGCAGGCCCTCACCGGTCAGCGTCGTGCGACCGGCGGTGGCACCGAGCATGAAGCCGCGCGCCATCTGGTCGCCCGCGGCCCAGATGCTGTCGCCCGTGCGCTGGAAGCCGAACATCGAGTAGAAGATGTACATCGGGATCATCGGCTCGCCGTGCGTGGCGTAGCTCGTCGCGGCGGCGGTGAAGGCAGCCACCGAGCCGGCCTCGTTGATGCCGGTGTGGATGATCTGGCCCTGCTCCGACTCGCGGTAGGCGAGCATGAGGTCGGCGTCGACCGAGGTGTAGTTCTGGCCGTGCGGGTTGTAGATCTTCTTCGTCGGGAAGAAGGCGTCCAGCCCGAAGGTGCGGGCCTCGTCGGGGATGATCGGCACGATCCGGTCGCCGAAGTCCTTCTCCCGCATGAGGTCCTTCAGCAGCCGGACCCACGCCATGGTCGTGGCGATCTCCTGCTTGCCCGAGCCCTTGGCCATCTGGGCGTACTTGTCGTCACCGGGCAGCGTCGGCGTCGTGTACTCGACCCGGCGCTGGGGCAGGCCGCCGCCGAGCTTGCCGCGGCGCTCCTTGAGGTACTGGATCGCCTCGTCGCCCTCGCCCGGGTGGTAGTAGGGCGGCAGGTAGGGGTCGGCCTCGAGCTGCTCGTCCGAGATCGGGATCTTCAGGCCGTCGCGCAGGCCCTTGAGGTCGTCGAGGGTCAGCTTCTTCATCTGGTGGGTCGCGTTGCGCCCGGCGAAGTGCGTCCCCAGGCCGTAGCCCTTGATCGTCTTGGCGAGGATGACGGTCGGCTGACCGGTGTGCTCGGTCGCCTCGCGGTAGGCGGCGTAGACCTTGTTGTAGTCGTGGCCGCCACGCTTGAGCTTCCACCACACGTCCTCGTCGGACCAGTCCTCGACGAGCTTGCGGGTGCGCGGGTCACGGTTGAAGAAGTTCTCGCGCACGTACGCGCCGTCGTTGGCGCGGAAGGTCTGGTAGTCGCCGTCGGGCGTCTGGTTCATGAGGTTGACCAGCGCGCCGTCGCGATCGGACGCCAGCAGCGGGTCCCAGCCACGGCCCCAGACGACCTTGATGACATTCCAGCCGGCGCCGCGGAAGTAGGCCTCGAGCTCCTGGATGATCTTGCCGTTGCCACGGACCGGTCCGTCGAGGCGCTGCAGGTTGCAGTTGATGACGAAGGTGAGGTTGTCCAGCTCTTCGAAGGCGGCCGTCTGGAGCAGGCCGCGGCTCTCGGGCTCGTCCATCTCGCCGTCACCGAGGAAGGCCCACACGTGCTGCTGCGAGGTGTCCTTGATGCCGCGGTTGTGCAGGTACTTGTTGAACTGCGCCTGGTAGATCGCGTTCATCGGGCCGATGCCCATCGAGACGGTGGGGAACTCCCAGAAGTCGGGCATCAGCCGCGGGTGCGGGTAGGAGGGCATGCCGATGTCGCCACCGTTTGCCAGCCGGTGGGCCTCCTGCCGGAAGCCGTCCATCTGGTCCTCGCTCAGACGTCCCTCGAGGAAGGCGCGGGCGTACATGCCGGGGGAGGCGTGCCCCTGGAAGAAGATCTGGTCGCCGCCACCGGGGTGGTCCTTGCCCCGCCAGAAGTGGTTGAAGCCGACCTCGTAGAGGGTCGCCGCGGAGGCGTAGGAGGAGATGTGGCCGCCGACGCCGACCCCGGGGCGCTGGGCGCGGTGCACCTGGACGGCCGCATTCCAGCGGATCCACGCGCGGTAGCGGCGCTCGACCTCCTGGTCACCGGGGTACCACGGCTCGTTGGTCGGCTTGATCGTGTTGACGTAGTCGGTCGTCGTCAGCGACGGGACCCCCACGTTCTTCATCCGCGCACGCTCCAGCAGTCGCAGCATCACGTAGCGGGCGCGATCGAGCCCGGAGTCGTCGATGAGGGCATCGATGGAGTCCAGCCACTCGGCGGTCTCCTCCGCATCGATGTCCGGCAAGTGGGTGGGGATGCCGTTGAGGATGGGTCCGTCGCTGAGGTAATCCGCTGAGCCGGGCACGTCGTCGTCCTTTCAAGACCGGTCCGCCAGAGGTGACGGCG
Source organism: Janibacter sp. Soil728 (assembly GCF_001428305.1). GTDB lineage: Bacteria > Actinomycetota > Actinomycetes > Actinomycetales > Dermatophilaceae > Janibacter. The sequence goes on from NZ_LMRZ01000004.1 coordinate 761,571, forward strand.
GACACAGCCACTATCCCGCGTCCGTGGCAGTCGTCACAAACCGGGCTCGCCCCCCGAGATGCGTAGGGGGTGGCTGTAGGCGGTCGCGCGCTCCCCACGAACGAAGCCCAGCAGGGTCAGACCGCTGCGCTCGGCGACCTCCACGGCGAGCGATGTCGCCGCAGAGACGCAGGCCAGGACCGGTACCCCGGAGACGGCGGCCTTCTGCGCGATCTCGAAGCCGGCCCGGGAGGAGACGAGCAGGGCGTGTCCGCGCAGGGGCAGACGCCCTTCGCGGGCCGCCCACCCGATGACCTTGTCGACGGCGTTGTGCCGGCCGATGTCCTCACGCACCACGAGCACCTCACCCCGGGCGTCCAGCAGGGCAGCCGCGTGCACGCCGCCGGTCGCCTCGAACACCTTCTGCCGCAGCCGCATTGCCGCCATGCCGGCGTGGATCGCCTCGAGCCCGAAGTGGGCGTCGTCGGTCGAGGGCGAGTGGGGGAGAGCCGCCAGCAGGTCGTCCACCGAGGTCGACCCGCAGACGCCGCAGGCGCTCGTCGCCACCTCGGTCCGCTCGGTGATCGGCCGTCGGAGCGAGACCCCCGCCGCCAGGGTCACCTCGACGACGTTGAAGGTCGGCGACCCGTCGGGCCCGGTGTCGGTGCAATGCATCATCGTCGCGACGTCGTCCCCGTCGCCGATGAGCCCCTCGGCCACGAGGTGGCCGAGCGTGAGGTCGAAGTCGTCCCCGGGCAGGCGCATCGTCGTCGTCACCGTCGTCGACGGCGGGCGAAGGGGGTTGCTCCCCGCGGGGATGCCCTGCGTCGGCAGCGCCGCCACCCTGATCTCGAGCGGTTCCTCGACCGCGACGGACTCGATACGGGTCCCTGAACGGTCCCCGACCCGCTGCACCTTCAGGCGCTGCGTCATGCGTCCCATCTCTGCACCCTCCTCCGGTCGCCCACGACGCCAGCCTACGGATCCCGTCTGGTGTGATGGTGCCGTGGATGAGCAGCCGGCAGGCCCCCCTTCGATCTCGCCCCCTCCCAGCCCGACCGTGCTGCGGTTGCAGGGAGGTGAGGGCGCGGACTGGCAACCGGTCTCGCCGAAGCTGGCCAGGGTGCGACGCGTCACCGCGACCGCGACACTCCTCCCGGTGTCCCTCGCGCTCGCCTTCTCGGCCGTCCACCTCTGGTGGTGGCTGGCCGTCGGCGCCGCCGTCCTGGTCCTGCTGTGGGCCTGGCTGATGTGGCTGCTCGGGGTGCAGGTGCGCGCGATCAGCTGGGCCGAGCTGCCCGAGGAGCTGGCGATCCGCAAGGGGCGCGTGTGGCGCCGCCTCGTGACGATCCCCTACGGCCGCATCCAGTACGTCGACCTCACCTCCGGTCCCTACAAGCGTCAGGTGGGTCTGGCCGACATCACCGTCAACACCGCCTCGCCCGCGAGCAGCGGCGACATCCCCGGCCTGCCCGCAGAGGTCGCCGAGGAGCTGCGAGTGCGTCTCGCGGCCCGCGGCGAGGCGCAGCGGGCGGGCCTGTGACCGACGAGGGTTTCGTCCGGGTCCACCCGGTCTCGCCCTTCATCCGCGGCGGGCTCATCGTCCTGGGCGTCGTCGGCTACTACGTCAGCCAGCAGATCGACTCCATCGCGGGGGCCATCGGCGGACTCGACGGAGGCGGTGGCCAAGGAGGCGGAGGACGCTGGGTCCTCCTCCAGGGCGGCATCCTCGTCCTGGTGGTCCTCGGCGCCGTCGTGCTCGGCCTCACGTCATGGTGGTTCACCCGCTACCGGCTCGGGGACGACAGCATCGAGATGCACACCGGTGCGCTCTTTCGCCAGCACCGGCAGGTGCGCTACGACCGCATCCAGGCCGTGGACATCGTCCGGCCGCTCCTGGCCCGTCTGACCGGCCTGTCCGAGGTGCGGGTGGAGTCTGCCGGCGGAGGTGACTCGCACCTGTCGATCGCCTACCTGCGGGTCGCTGACGCCGAGGCCATGCGAGAACTGCTCCTCGGGCTCGCGGAGCGCGTCGGAGCGACGTCAGGGGCGGCCGCACCCGTCGACGCCGGTGAGGCGGTCGGCACACCCGTGCCGGCGTCCCAGCACCTGCTGTCGGTGCCGCCCGCGCGGGTGGTCGCCTCGGTCCTGCTGAGCGGGGAGGCGATCGTCATCGTGGTGGTGGCGGTGGTCGCGATCGTCCTGGCCGTCGCCGGGCTGGGCCCTGCGGTCGGAGGAGCCCTCCCGCTGCTGGTCATCACCGCCGGTCGCGCGCTCGTGCGACTGACCCGATGGTGGGGGCTGACCGTTCAGCTGCGGGGTTCGACCCTGACGAGCCAGCGCGGCCTCACCGACACCCGGACCTCCTCGGTCCCGCTGCACCGGGTCCAGGCGGTGGCGATCGAGCAACCCTGGCTGTGGCGACGCAAGGGCTGGTGGTCGCTCGAGGTCAATGTCGCCGGGGCCGAGATCGGCTCGGCCTCCGAGGGAGCGTCGGACAGCGAGCTGGTGCCGGTCGCGACGACGGGCGAGGTCATGCGGCTGCTCGAGGTCCTCACCGGGGACCCGGTGACGACCGCCGAGGTCGGTTCCCTGATCGCTGGCACGCCGGCGGACTTCGTCGGCCAGCCACGCCGAGCCCGCTGGCTCCACCCCTTCGCGCACCGCCGCATCGGCTACCTCGCGGGGGAGCGGGCGGTCATCACGCGCGGCGGGTGGCTCGACCACTCGATCCAGATCGTGCCGTGGGGACGGATCCAGTCACTGACCCTGGCCCAGGGGCCGCTCTCGCGCCGGTTGGACCTCGCCAGCGCGCACTTCGTGAGCACCGTCGGGCCCGTCAGTCCGCACGTCACCCACCTTGATCGGGCCTCGATCGAGGCCCTGAGAGGGCACACCGAGGCCCTCGCGAGCCGCTCGCGACGAGACGAGTCAGAGGGCTCTGCTTGCTTCCCGCGCCCGGACACGGTGGACTGTCACCGATGAATGAGCAGCGAGCAGGAGAAGGGACCACGGTCGTGACGGGGCAGTCGACGGCGCAGGGCGAGGATCTCGCCCGGGACGCCGTGTCCAAGTTGGGCTTCGCCAAGGAGCAGATCGTCCAGGAATATGGCTGGGACGACGACTCCGACGAGGCCTTGCGAGAGGCCATCGAGGAGGTCGTCGGCGACCCGATCGAGGACGAGGACTACACCGGCGTCGTCGACGCGGTGATCCTGTGGTGGCGCGATGGCGACGGTGATCTCACCGACGCCCTCGTCGACACGCTGGGCACGCTGGCCGAGGGTTCCTCGATCGTGCTGCTCACGCCTCGCCCGGGCCAGGAGGACGAGGTCGACCCCAGCGAGGTCGACGAGGCCGCCACGACCGCCGGACTGCACACGTCCGGCAATGTCATGTGCTCCGAGCACTGGGTCGCCACCCGGCTCGCCGCCCGCAAGGGCGTCGCCTGATCGTCACCGGCGGGCTCACTGGCAGACTGCCGGGATGACCCAGCAGCCACTGTCGGTCGGGGACACCGCTCCCGACTTCACCCTGCGCGACCAGAATGGTCGTGATGTCTCGCTGAGCGAGTGCTTGGGGGAGCGGGCCGTGCTGCTCGTCTTCTACCCCTTCGCCTTCTCCGGGATCTGCACCGGTGAGCTGGGAGAGATCCGCGACGACCTGGGGCGCTTCGAGTCCGAGGCGGTCACCACCTTCGCCATCTCCTGCGACCCGATGTTCAGCCTGCGGGCGTGGGCCGACCAGCAGGGGTACTTCTTCCCGTTGCTGTCCGACTTCTGGCCGCACGGGCAGGTCGCGAGTGACTTCGGCGTGCTCGACGAGTCCGCGGGCAAGGCTGAGCGCGGGACCTTCCTCGTGGGGCGTGACGGACGCATCGCCTGGTCGTTGGTCAACCCCTCCGGGCAGGCACGCGACTTCACCGGCTACCACGAGGCGCTCACCCAGCTCGTCGACGCCTGAGACCTCTCGGGTGGCAGGTAGCCTTCCTCGTCATGAGCGACGACATCCTCGAGGTTGACCTGCTGGCCTTCGAGTCCGGGGACGGTGAGCGGGCACGGGCCGTCGTCGACGGTCTGATGACCTCGCTGGACACGGGCTTCGTCTACGTCGAGCACGACCTGTCCGAGGACCTCATCGACAGCGCCTACGGCATGCTCGAGGAGTTCTTCGGCGCAGCGCGCGGGGTCAAGGAGCAGTTCGTCGCTCCCGGCACCCACGGTCAGACCGGCTACACCGGCCTGCTCGTCGAGACCGCGGCCACCGCCGACGTCGCGGACTGGAAGGAGATGCTCAACTGGGGTCCCTCGATCCCGGCCGGGCACCCGCTGCGCACGCGCTACCCGCACCGGTACCACGACCCGGTGCTCCCGGAGTCGGCCGTCCCGGGCATCACCGAGACGCTCACGACCTTCCACAGGGCGGTCGCGGACCTGCAGCGCCGTGTCCTGCGGATCATCGCCACCGGCGTCGGCGCCCACCCCGACTACTTCGACAAGATGCTCGTCGACGGTCCGACCCTCTCTCGGGCCATCCACTACCCGGCGATGGAGTCCGCGCCCGACGCGCCGCACGTCTGGGCGGCCGAGCACGCCGACATCAACCTCATCACCGCGCTGCCCCGGGCCACGGCTGCCGGCCTGCAGGTGCGACTGAAGGACAGCGGCGAGTGGATCGATGCCGTCGCCCCCCAGGGTGGCGCGATCATCAACACCGGCCTCATGCTCGAGGTCGTCACCAACGGGGTCATCACGCCCGGTATCCACCGGGTCGTCGCGGCTCCCGGGCAAGAAGGTGATCGCTACTCGGTGGTCCAGTTCGCCCACCCCACACCGTGGACGGTCCTCAGCCCGCTCGTCGCCACCGTCACCGAGGAGACGCCGCAGCGCTTCTCGCCGATCAGCGCGGCCGACGCCCTCGACCTGGTGCTCTACGAGATCAACCTCATCGAGGACGCGCGGCGGGTCTGAGGCCGAGGCGCCGAGCACGGGCCGCGGGCTGACACAATGACCGCGGCGCCGTGCGCGCCGGGGCCTGTAGCTCAGGTGGTAGAGCACCGCGTTTACACCGCGGGTGTCGTCGGTTCGAGACCGGCCGGGCCCACATGACTTCCATCCCGCTGCGGGACGTGCTGAGCGTCCTCGAGGACTTCTTCCCGTCCGGGTCGGCTCAGTCCTGGGACCGTGTCGGGCTCGTCTCCGGCGACCCGGAGCAGCCGATCCGACGCGTCCACGCGGCCGTCGACCCGACCCTCGAGGTCGTCCAGGAGGCTCGCGACGCCGGTGCCGACCTGATCATCACGCACCACCCCCTGCTGCTGCGCGGCGTCCACTCGGTCGCCACGACCAGCGCGAAGGGAGCGACCGTCACCTCCCTCGTCGTCGGCGACGTGGCGTTGTACGTCGCCCACACCAACGCCGATGTCGCCGAGCCGGGGGTCAACACCGCGCTCGCCGCGGCCTGTGGTCTGACCTCGACCGAGCCCCTCACGATCGAGGAGGGTCGGTCGATGGGGCGCGTCGGTGACCTCGACGAGCCGGTCTCGCTGGCGGACTTCGCCACCCGACTGGCGGGCAACCTCCCTTCGGCCCCGTCGGGGATCCGCGTGGCCGGACCGGCCGACGGCGTCGTGCGACGGGTCGCGCTCCTCGGGGGTGCCGGCGACGGGCTCATCGCTGCCGCCGCTGCCGCGGGGGCCGATGTGTACGTGACGTCCGACCTGCGCCACCACCCGGTCCTCGAGGCCCGTGAGGAGGCCGCGATCGCCGGGGGCACCCCCTTCCTCGTCGATGCCGGTCACTGGGCCACCGAGTCGCTCTGGCTGGGCGGGATGCTCGAGCGTCTCGGGGAGTCTCTCGCTGCCGCCGGACACGACGTGGTTGGCTGGGAGACACACGTGAGCACCATCTGCACCGACCCGTGGAGTTTCACCGTGGGCGCACGAACCGACCAAGGAGACCCGCAGTGAAGGCAGACCCCTTCGTCCAGGCACGACTGCTCGAGCTGCAGGCGCTGGACACGCGCCTCCAGCAGATCGACCACGCCCGTACGCGCGTACCGCAGATCGCCGCCGCGCAGGAGGCCCTCGGTCGCCTGCAGCAGGTGGCTGACGATGTCGTGCGTGTCGAGACCGGACTGTCCGACATCCGTCGCGAGGTCGACCGGGCCGAGTCCGACGTGCAGCAGGTGCGCGACCGGACCGCGCGCAACCAGTCACGGCTGGACTCCGGCCAGGGCAGCGCCAAGGACCTGCAGGCGCTGCAGCACGAGCTGGAGTCGCTGGCCCGTCGGCAGTCCGAGCTCGAGGACGTCGAGATCGAGGTCATGGAGCGTCAGGAGAGCGTCGAGACGCGGCTGAGGGACCTGAGCACCCAGCAGGCCGACGTCCAGGCCGAGGTCGATCAGCTCACTGCCGAGCGCGACGCTGCCCTCGCCGAGCTCGACGCCGAGCGCATCGAGGTCGCCGGTCCTCGTGACGGGATCGCCGGCAGCATCGATGATGACCTCTTGGCGCTGTACGAGCGGGTCCGCGAGCACTCCGGGGGGCTGGCGGCCGCGGAGTTCAAGCACGGCCGGTGCGGTGGCTGCCGTCTCGAGCTCAACCCGACGGACCGCGCCGTCATCGAGCGGGCTGCCAGCAACGAGGTCGTGCGCTGCGAGGAGTGCACGCGCATCCTGGTGCGGACCCACTCCGATGACTGATGTCGAGCTGGCTGGGCGTCGGGGCTGACGTCGCCCTCACCACCTGCACCTGAGGGGACCTGACATCACCAACGTGCCTGACTGGCTCATCGCCACCGGTCTCATCGGGGCGGTCCTCTTCGGTCTGCTCTCGGCCTTCTTCCCCCCGCTCAACGCCGAGATCTATGCCGTGGCCGCACCCGTGATCTTCCCCGACGCCTGGGTCCTGCACGTGTGCGCGATGACGGGTGGTCTGGTCGTCGGCAAGATGTCGCACTTCGTCGTCGCGGAGAAGGGCGCCGAGGCCTACGGCCGTCGTCGCGAGGCCAAGGAGGCACGCGAGGCGGCGGAGCCCCGGCGACAGTCGGGGCCCATCCGGGGACGACTGACCCGGTGGAGCAAGGCGATGATCGACGTGCTGGACCGGCCCCGGCTCGGGCCGCTCGTCATGCTGGCGTCCTCGGCGGTCGGCTTTCCGCCGCTGGCCGTGGTCACCGTGGCGGCGGGCATCAAGCGGGTCAACATGGCGCTCTTCTTCGTCGTGACCTCGGTCGGGTGCCTCGCGAGGTTCGTCGTGACGGCGTGGCTGGTCACCCGAGGCATGTCGCTCGGCCACTGAGCTCCCGGCCACTGAGCTCCCGGCCACTGAGCTCCCGGCCACTGAGCTCCCGTCCCGCGTCCTGTCTCGCGTCGTGACCGGTTCACGAGCAGGTCGCCGGCGGAATTACCCTGACCCCATGAGCCAGCACGCAGACCTCACCCCCCAGCAGGCCTGGGATCGCCTCGAGAGCGAGCCGGCCGCGGTCCTCGTCGACGTGCGCACGCAGGCCGAGTGGTCCTTCGTCGGGCTCCCCGACGTGACCGCACTCGGCAAGCAGGTGGTCGCCATCGAGTGGACGACCTTCCCTGATGGCGCGCCCAACCCGAGGTTCCTCGAGCAGCTGCGCGCCGCCCTTCCGTCCGAGGATGCCCCCGTTCTCTTCCTCTGCCGCTCGGGGGCCCGCTCCGCCGCGGCGACAGCCACGGCCGTTGCTGCCGGGTACTCGGGTGCCACCAACATCAGCGAGGGCTTCGAGGGCGATCTCGACGAGCACGGCCACCGTGCCGTGAGCGGTTGGAAGCACGCCGGTCTGCCGTGGAGGCAGGGGTGAGCGGGACTCCCTTCGGTCCCGGCAACCCGCGCCCCCACCTGGACCCCGAGGGCCTGTCGGCCCAGACCCTGGCCGTGCGCGGTGGGCAGGCGCGCTCGACCTTCGACGAGACGTCCGAGGGCCTGTACCTGACCTCCGGGTTCGTCTACGGCAGCGCTGAGGAGGCCGAGGCCGCCTTCACCGACGGCGTCGACAAGTTCGTCTACTCCCGCTATGGCAACCCGACGGTCGCGATGTTCGAGGAGCGGCTGCGGCTGCTCGAGGGCGCCGAGGCCGCCTACGCCACCGCCTCGGGGATGTCCGCGGTCTTCACCGCACTCGCGGCACTCCTGGCGACGGGGGACCGGGTCGTCTCCTCGCGTGGCCTCTTCGGCAGCTGCTTCGTGATCCTCGACGAGATCCTGCCGCGCTGGGGCGTGGAGACCGTCTTCGTCGACGGCCCCGACCTCGACCAGTGGCGCGAGGCGCTGTCGGAGCCCACGACCGCCGTCTTCTTCGAGACGCCGAGCAACCCGATGCAGGAGCTCGTCGACATCGCCGCCGTCAGCGAGCTGGCGCACGAGGCGGGGGCCCAGGTCGTCGTCGACAACGTCTTCGGCACCCCCGTGTTCTCCAGGCCGCTCGACCACGGCGCCGACATCGTCGTCTACTCGGCGACCAAGCACATCGACGGGCAGGGGCGGGTCCTCGGCGGCGCGATCCTCGGCCCGCAGGACTACATCGACGGCCCGGTCAAGAACCTCGTCCGGCACACCGGCCCGTCCCTGTCGCCCTTCAACGCCTGGGTGCTGCTCAAGGGGCTGGAGACGATGGACCTTCGGGTGCGTCGCATGGCCGAGTCGTCGCTGACGATCGCTCGGGTCCTGCAGGAGCACCCCAAGGTCTCGCGGGTCATCCACCCGTGGCTGCCCGAGCACCCGCAGCACGAGCTCGCGCAGCGGCAGATGACCGGTGGTGGCACCGTCGTCACCTTCGACGTCGTCGGGGGCAAGACGGAGGCCTTCGCGCTGCTGAATGCCCTGCGCATCGTGGACATCTCCAACAACCTGGGCGACTCCAAGTCGCTCATCACGCACCCCGCGACGACGACGCACCGGCGCATGGGCGAGGACGCGCGTGCGGCCATCGGCATCACGGACACCACGCTGCGCATCTCGATCGGCCTCGAGGCCGTCGAGGACCTCGTCGCGGACCTGCGTCAGGCCCTGGGCTGAGTCCCGCCCCCGACGCCGGGGTCACCGAGCGGTCGCGTCGAGCACCCAGGGCCGGCCGGGGCGCTCCGGCTCGGTCAGGCCGACGTCGAAGGCATGCTCGAGCGCCCGGGCGAGGGCGCTCGGCGTCCGCGGCTCACGATCGACGCCGAGCAGGTGCCGGGTGACCAGTCCGCGCGTGTGCTTGGCCATGTGGGTGGCGCCGGGGACGCGGACCTGGACCCATTGCTCGGCCACCGGGCCAGATGGCGTCCACGCGGCCGTGTAGGTGCTCGAGCGGCAGTCGACCACCAGGCCGCTGCCGGCTGCCGCGGTGAGCTCCTGGTCGAGGGCTTCGCGCCAGTGGCTGGCGAGTGGGCCGACTCCGGGCAGGTTGACCGCCATCGACAGGCGGTAGGGGGGGATCCGGTCGCTCGGCCGCACCGCACCGAAGAGGGCAGACACGACGACGATCCACCGGTTGGCGCGCCGACGTTCGCCCGGCGCGAGGTCGCCGAGGTCGAGCGCGTCGTAGAGGACGCCGGTGTAGACATCGGCGGCCGGGGGAGCGGGTGCGGTCGTCAGGCGCGTGTTGCGGGCGACCTCCTCGACGAGGTTGGGGCTTACTCCGAGCAGCGCATGTGCGTCCTCGCGGGCACTCACTGCGGCGACGGCAGCGATCGCGGCCTCTCGCTGCGGACGCAGGGCGGCGAAGGACAGCGTGTCCAGATCGAGCGGCTTGCCGCGCGAACGACCGGCCTTGGACTCTGAGGGAGGGAGCAGCACGAGCACCCCCCGGACGATACGTCAGCCCTCTAGGGTGGCGAGCATGGCTTCGAAGCGCACCGTCACCCTCCGCTCCACCGATCCCGAGGCGGGAGAGGTGGTGGCCGCCGCGGGGATCAAGCCTCGCTTCGATGCCATCCGCACCGAGCAGGAGGTCCCCGCGCAGTTCCCCGCAGACGTCCTCGCAGAGGCCGACAAGGTTGCGGCGCAGCCGCTCTCACGACCGGAGCGCGACGAGAGCGAGATCCCCTTCCTCACCATCGATCCGCCCGGGTCGATGGATCTCGACCAGGCCATGCACCTGAGCCGTGACGGTGACGGTTACCGGGTGCGCTATGCCATCGCGCACCTGGAGTCCTTCGTCGCACCCGGCGGCGCGATCGATGCCGAGGCGCGGCGCCGGGGCCAGACGATCTACGCGCCGGACGAGCGGACCCCCCTTCACCCACCGACGCTCAGCGAGGGGGCCGCCAGCCTGTTGCCCGACGAGGTGCGTCCCGCATACCTCTGGGACATCCGGCTCGATGCCCGTGGCGAGCACACATCCGCAGAGGTCTACCCCGCACTCGTCCGCAGCGTCGACCGCCTCGAGTACACGGTCGTGCAGGAGGCCGTGGACGCCGGCACCGACGACGAGCGCCTCGTGCTGCTCAAGGAGATCGGTGAGAAGCGGATCGCTCTCGAGCAGGAGCGTGGAGGCGCTTCCCTGCCGATGCCCGACCAAGAGGTCGAGGAGGTCGACGGAGGGTTCCGGCTGCACCTGCGACCGCTCGTGCCGGCCGAGGACTGGAATGCGCAGATCTCACTGCTCACCGGCATCGTCGCGGCAGGGATGATGCTGAAGGCCAAGGTCGGTGTCCTGCGGACCATGCCCGACCCGGAGAAGTCCGCGGTCGACCAGCTGCGGCGCATCGCCCGCGCCCTGGGCGTCGAGTGGGCCGAGGGCACCGACCACGGGACCTTGCTGCGCTCGCTCGACGGGACCGACCCCAAGCACCTGGCCCTCATCCACGAGTCGACGGTGCTCTTCCGCGGGGCCGGGTACACGGCCTTCGACGGAGCGCCGCCGGAGGTCGTCGAGCAGTCGGCGATCGGGGCTCCCTATGCGCACGTCACGGCGCCCCTGCGCCGGCTCGTCGACCGATTCGGCCTGGCACTGTGTGCCGCGGTGAGCGCCGGCGACGAGGTGCCCCAGTGGGTGCGGGAGGCCCTGCCGCTGCTGCCCGATCTCATGGAGGCCTCCGACCGCAGGGCCGGCGCCGTGGAGCGGGCGACCACAGACGCGGTCGAGGCGGCCACGCTCGCCGACCGGGTGGGGCAGGAGTTCCCCGCAGTCGTCGTCGACGCACCCGACGGCAAGGACGACAAGGGCGACCTCGAGATCCAGCTGGTCGACCCCCCGGTCATGGCCAAGGCGAAGGGAGTGGCCGAGCTCGGCGTCGAGGTCACCGTGCGGCTGACCGATGTCGATCTGACGCAGGGCAGGGTCACCTTCGAGGTGGTGTGAACCGGGGGCGGGCGATGGTCTAGAGTCTGCGGCAGCGAAAGGGAGTAGTCCCCAACAGGTGTGTCGACATACTGAGCCGCGACCCTCGGGTCTCGACTCCGGCACATCGGGCCAGCACTGCTGGCGGACGAGACTTTCGACCGGTTTGTTGTTGCCACATTCCCGGTCGAGGCTCGTCATCACGACTCCTCGTCCGGGCGGACGAGGAGTCTTTTTCATGTTCTCAGCACTGGTGCTCAGCACCGTGGTCATCTTCGTCGCCGAGCTCGGCGACAAGAGCCAGCTCATGGCGATGACCTTCGCGACCCGGTACCGGGCGCGCGATGTCATCATCGGGATCACCATCGCCACTGCCGTGGTGCACCTGGCGTCCGTGGGCATCGGCTACTTCATCGGCGCGAGCTTCGAGAAGTACCAGGGACCCATCGCCATCGTCGCCGGTCTCGCCTTCCTGGCCTTCGCGGCCTGGACCTTGCGCGGCGACGAGCTGACCGACGAGGAGGCGCAGAAGGCGCGCAAGGCCAAGGGCTCCGCGCTCCTGGCAGTGGGTCTGGCCTTCTTCCTCGCCGAGCTCGGTGACAAGACGATGCTGGCCACCATCACGCTCGCCGTCCGTGAGGACTGGTTCGGCACGTGGATCGGCTCGACGATCGGCATGGTCGCTGCGGACGCGCTGGCCATCGCCGTCGGCGCGGTCCTCGGACGCAACCTCCCGGAGAAGATCATCAAGTACGGCGCCGCCGCGGCCTTCGCGATCTTCGGTCTGGTCCTCATCGCCCAGGGCCTGGGCTGGATCGGCTGAGCCTGCCCACGCTGGGGGTCTGGCTCCCGTAGACTGCTCCACGGATGAGTCGGCCGGACGGCTGCGTCACCGCCTCGGCGGTGTCGAGGAAAGTCCGGGCTCCACAGAGCATGGTGGTGGCCAACAGCCACCCGGGGCGACCCGCGGGACAGTGCCACAGAAAACAGACCGCCTCGACCGCTTGCGGACGAGGTCAGGGTGAAACGGTGGTGTAAGAGACCACCAGCGATCCGGGCGACCGGATCGGCTCGGTAAACCCCACCAGGAGCAAGTCCAGACAGTGCGCGCTCGAGGGCTGCTCGCCCGAGTGCACGGGTAGGACGCTGGAGGTCGTCGGCAACGGCGACCCGAGATGGATGGCCGTCTCGCCGGCACCGGTGACGGTGTCGGACGACAGAACCCGGCTTACAGGCCGACTCATCCCACCCCCTTCGCCACGAGGGGCCCAGCGGCCCGGCTGTGCCTACTCGCGCGTGGTGTGTCGCACCCAGCCGATGACCGCCCCGAGCAGCAGCACGAGTGCGGCGGCGACGACGGATGGCCAGGGCAGGAGCACGGCCACCACGAGGCACCCGATGAGGCCCAGGGCGGGGACGATGCGACGGCTCCACCGGTGGTCGAGGGTCCACGCGCTGGCGTGGACCAGCGCGAAGTGGACGAGGACGCAGGACGCCGCGAAGGCGATGGCCTGCCGCACGTCGACGAGCACCACCGTGACGATGGTCAGGGCAGCGACGACTGCGAGGGCGCGACGCGGCACCAGGCTCGACCCCACCCGCTCGGCCAGCCAGGTCGGGAGGTGCCGGTCGCGAGCCATCAAGGCGACGTCACCGGCCGCGCTGAGGACGAGGGCCAGCAGGACCCCGCCTGCTGCGAGCACCGCGGTGATCCGCAGGACGGGCCCGAACCAAGGCCACGCAGAGATCTCTGCAGCCTCCGCGAGCGGCGCCTGGCGGGCAGCGACCCATCCCGTGCCCAGGGTGTGGGTCAGGGCCATGGTCACCAGCAGGTGCAGGGCGATGACGATGCCGAGAGAGAGCGCGATCGCCCGCGGGAGGGTGTGTGCGGGGTCCTTGATCCGGTCGCGCAGGTTGATCAGACGCAGGTGGCCGGTGAAGGCGAAGATGACGAAGCCAGCGGCCGACACCACGCCGATCGGCCCGCCAGCCCCCTCAGGATCGCGGGGTGCGTCCGCCAGCACCGGGGGAGTGGTGAGCAGGATCGTGACGAAGACGATGATGATCAGCACGACGAGCAGGGCGATGAGCTGCTCGCCACGCGGGGAACGCTCGATGCCCTGCAGATGCAGGCCGAGCACGGCCACCACGGCGACGGCGGCGATGATCTTGGACCAGTCCGGCAGGACGTGCAGGCCCATGGTCTGGGCCAGCGCGGCGCAGGCCGCGATCGATCCCATGACATGGGCCCAGCCAGCCAGATGGCCCCAGGGCACGCCCAGCCGATCGCGTACCCGGGCATGCGCCCCGAGCTGGGAGCGGCCGGTGGCCACCAACCGGATCGACGAGGTGGCGTTGGCGACGGCAATGGCACCGCCGAGGAGGACGGCCCAGATGAGGTGGTCACCGGCCGAGGCGGCAGCCGGTGCGAGCACGATGAAGAGGCCGGCGCCGATCGTCGCTGCCAGGCCGGTGCCCACGGCGTCGGGCAACGTCAGTCGACGGTCCTTTCCGTCGGCACGCTGCTCGGACGCTGTCGCCATGGCAACACCCTGCCGTATCTGCCCGTCCCTCGCAGGGAGCGCGCCGTCCGCGGTCAGCTGCCCTTGGCCGCCAGACGTGCGGCTCCGATGATGCCTGCTTTGTTCTTCAGTCGGGCGGGGACGATCTCGGTGCGCAGGTCGAGCAGGGGAAGGAAGGTGTCGGCCTGCTTGCTGATCCCGCCACCGACGACGAAGAGATCCGGCCACAGCAGGTCCTCGACGCGGGTGTAGTAGGTCTGGAGGCGCTCGGCCCACTGCTCGATGGTCAGGTTCTCGCGCTTCCGGGCCGACTCGGCGGCCCGGCTCTCCGCCACCTGTCCGTCGATCTCGAGATGGCCGAGCTCGGTGTTGGGCACCAGGTGGCCGTCGATGATCAGCGCCGACCCGATGCCGGTGCCGAGGGTGGTGAGGACCACGACGCCGTCGTGGCCCTTGGCCGCTCCGTAGTGACGCTCCGCGACTCCTGCGGCGTCGGCGTCGTTGACCACGTGCACCTCGCGCTGCAACCGGTCAGCGAAGAGCGCTGCGGCGTCCACACCGATCCAGGACCTGTCGATGTTGGCTGCGGTGCGCACCACCCCGTGCGTGACGACGGCGGGGAGGGTGATCCCGACCGGCACGTCCTTCGTGACCGAGAAGTGGTCGACGACCTGCTCGACCACGTCGCAGACCGCGTCGGGCGTGGACAGCTCAGGGGTCGCGATGCGCAACCGGTCCTCGGCGAGAGCCCCCTTGCCGAGGTCGACCGGCGCGCCCTTGATGCCGGACCCTCCGATGTCGATCCCGAGGGCATCGTGCTTCTTGCTCATCGTGGTCACCTGTCAGCTGAGGGTGAGGATCTCGTTGCCCTCATGGGTGATGAGGATCGTGTGTTCGAACTGGGCCGAGCGACGCAGGTCCTTGGTGACGACGGTCCAGCCGTCATCCCACAGGCCCCACTCCGGTGTGCCGAGGTTGAGCATCGGCTCGATGGTGAAGGTCATACCGGGCTCGATGACGGTGTCGTACCCGGGGGCGGCGTCGTAGTGGGGGATGACGAGGCCGGAGTGGAAGCTCGTGCCGATGCCGTGACCGGTGTAGTCCCGCACGACGCCGTACCCGAAGCGCGCCGCGTACTTCTCGATCACCCGACCGATGATGTTGACCTGTCGGCCGGGCACGGCGGCCTTGATGCCCCGCATCATCGCCTCGTGCGTGCGCTCGACGAGCAGGCGCGACTCCTCGTCCGGCTCGCCGGCGAAGAAGGTCGCGTTGGTGTCGCCGTGCACCCCACCGACGAAGGCGGTGATGTCGATGTTGACCAGGTCCCCGTCCTCGAGTTGCCGGCTGTCCGGGATGCCGTGGCAGACGACCTCGTTGACCGATGTGCACAGCGACTTGGGGAACCCCCGGTAGCCCAGTGTCGAGGGGTACGCCTCGTGATCGAGCAGGTACTCGTGACCGACACGGTCGATCTCGTCGGTGGTCACCCCGGGTGCGATGGCTGCCCCGGCCGCGGCGAGCGCGCCCGCGGCGATCCGGGAGGCATGGCGCATCCGCTCGATCGTCTCGGCGTCCTTGACCTCCGAGCCGACGAAGGGGGTGGGAGCCGGCTTGTCGACGTACTCGGGTCGAGCGATCCGACCGGGGACCTCACGTCTCGGCGAGACCACTGCGGGCGTCACGGTTGCGGCGGAGGCGAGCATGCTGTGGAGTCTAGGCAACGCGGGCGCTACCGATGCGCCCCGGTCAGCGGACGAGGGTTCCGCGAGGAAGGACGGCACGACGATGGCGTACTGGTTCAACATCGAGACCAACCAGGTCGAGAGCGACGACAACCGTTCGCAGAACGCGGACGTCATGGGTCCCTACGACACCGAGGCAGAGGCCGCCGGAGCGCTCGCCAGCGCTCGTGCCAAGACCGAGGCCTGGGACGAGCAGGACCGCAAGGACCAGGAGTGGGAGAGCGGCGACGCCGGGGCCTGAGCCGGCTCAGCGGGGCCGGTGCAGCGTGAGCGCCCAGCTCCCGTCGCCCGGCCAGCGCGCCCCGTCCCACGAGGAGTGACGGGTCACGAGGGACAGGCGGGCGGCGAAGGCCGCCCGCTCGAAGTCCTCCGGGCTCACGGCGGCCGCGCCCTGCGGCTGGTGCCCGGGCAGGGCCCAGCCGCACACGAGGAGCCCGTCGGCGCTCAGGTGTGCCCGCATGCGACGCAGGACGTGCACGAGGGTGCCGTCGGCGAGGAAGGGCACGACATTGCCCGCCAGGGCCACGATGTCGAAGGTCTGCGCGGTGAGCGAGAGCGTGGCCAGGTCGGCGTGCACGAAGCGGGTGACGTCATCGCGTTCCCTGGCGACATCGATCATCGCGGCGTCCGCGTCCACACCGACGACGTCATGACCCAGCCGCGTGAGGGTCGTGGCCACCCGGCCGGTGCCGCACCCCGCATCGAGGATCCGCGCGGGCGCCTCCCGCAGTCCGTGCAGGAAACGGGCCTCTCCGTCCAGGTCAGTGCCCTGGCGGGCGAGCTCGTCGAACCGACGCTGGTAGGCGTGGGCGGCATCGATGCCGCCGGACACCTCTGACCACCGGGTGCGGATCTGCGGTAGGTCGTCGGGCACCGTCGTCAGCTCTCGAAGGAGTGCTCGGCAGCGGGGAAGCTGCCCGAGGCCACATCAGCGGCGTACGCACGAGCCGCGTCACCCAGGACAGTGCTCAGGTCCGCGTACTGCTTGACGAAGCGGGGTGCCTTGCCGGTGCGCAGACCGGCCATGTCCTGCCAGACCAGGACCTGCGCGTCGCAGTCCGACCCGGCACCGATGCCGACCGTGGGGATGCGCAGCTCGCGGGTCACGGCCGCGGCCGCGGGGGCGGGGACCATCTCCATGACGACGGCGAAGGCCCCTGCCTCCTGGACGGCGCGAGCGTCCTCGAGGAGCTTGCTCTGGGCCTCGCCGCGTCCCTGGACGCGGTATCCGCCGAGGGTGTGCTCGCTCTGGGGGGTGAAGCCGATGTGTGCCATGACGGGGATGCCGCCCTGGGTCAGACGCTGGATGGCCGGTGCCATCTCGACCCCGCCCTCGAGCTTGACCGCGTGGGCCAGCCCCTCCTTCATCAGGCGAGCCCCGGAGAGATAGGCCTGCTCGGGAGAGGCCTGGTAGGTGCCGAAGGGGAGGTCCGCCACGACGAGCGCGCTGGCAGCGGCCCCGGCCACCGCACGCGTCAGCGGGATCATCTCCTCGAGCGTGACCGGCACCGTCGTCTCGTGGCCGTAGACGTTGTTGCCGGCCGAGTCTCCGACGAGGAGGACGGGGATGCCGGCACCGTCGAAGACCTGGGCGGCGTACATGTCGTACGCGGTGAGCATCGCCCACCGCTCGCCGCGCTCCTTCATCGCCTGCAGGTGGTGGATCCGTACCCGCTTGGGCGGCGCCGACGTCGGCGCCGCTCCGCTGCCGTACGGCGCGGTGTTCTCAGGTGCGGGGCCCTCAGCGGGGATGGGGGCGGTGGGCGTCGAGGGCGTGCTCATGGACCCAGCCTATGGCGACGCGCACATCGGGGGCTCTGGGGTAGGGGATAGAGGGAAAACCCGGACGGTGCCACCCAGAAGAGTAAGGATTGCTTCAGGAAATTTCGTCAGGCCTCCCGAGAGCCGTCAAATCTTGGTTGAGTGCGCTCACCCCCTGTGGCGAGAGCCACACCATCAATTGGAGGATCTGTGAAGAGACGCCACACCTATGTCGTGTCCGGTCTCGCCGCGTCCGCCCTCGTTCTCACTCTGGCGCCGTTGTCGGCGACCGCTGGGACGACGGCCGTGGCCCCCGATGACTCGGCCGCCTCGACGGCCCGGCACGACGACCTGCCCAACCCCCTGGGTGATGCCCAGCGCGAGCTGCGCAAGGACGCCGTCGACCAGCTGATGCGGGGCGAGGCCAAGCTCGTGACCAAGAACGGCAAGCAGGTCATCGAGATCAAGAGCGAGGACCCTGCCGAGCGTCACGCCAAGGGCAAGGCCAAGAAGCCGCCGCGCACCAAGTACGTCCAGTACGACGTCAACCGCGAGGCATCGATCTTCACGATCCTCACCGACTTCGGCGACCAGACGCTGCCCGCCACGGGCGGTGAGGCCGGACCGGCCCACAACGAGATCCCCGAGCCGGATCGCGCGCAGAACAACTCGACCATCTGGAACTCCGACTTCAGCCGTGAGCACTACGAAGAGCTGATGTTCGCCGAGGGCCAGGAGTCCTTCAAGGACTTCTACCTCAAGCAGTCCAACGGTCGCTTCCTCACCAAGGGTGACGTCAGCGACTGGGTCACGGTGCCCTACAACGAGGCTCGTTACGGCCACAACCCGGTCAAGGGTGATGGGACCAGCGAGGCCGACGGCTACTGGAACTACATCAAGGACACGGCCGCCGCCTGGTACGAGGACCAGAAGGCCCAGGGCAAGAGCGACGCCGAGATCAAGCAGTACCTGGCGCAGTTCGACGTGTGGGACCGCTACGACTTCGACGGTGACGGCAACTTCGACGAGTCCGACGGCTACATCGACCACTTCCAGGCGATCCACGCTGGTGAGGGCGAGGAGGCCGGCGGCGGCGCCGAGGGCGAGGACGCCATCTGGAGCCACCGCTGGTACGCCTTCTCCAACAACATGGGCAAGGCCGGGCCGGAGCAGAACAAGCTCGGCGGTGTGCCGCTGGGTGACTCCGGCATGTGGATCGGTGACTACACCACCGAGCCCGAGAACGGTGGTCTGGGTGTCTTCACCCACGAGTTCGGCCACGACCTCGGTCTGCCGGACCTCTACGACACCGCTGGTGGCGACAACGGCACCGGCTTCTGGACCCTGATGTCCGGCGGCTCCTGGCTCAACGACGGGACCGACGACATCGGCTCCAGCCCGGGCTACATGGGTGCTTGGGAGAAGCTGCAGCTGGGCTGGCTGGACGTGCAGACCGTCAAGCAGGGCGAGACGACCAATGTCGACCTCGGCCCGGCCGACCGCGATGACGCCAAGAAGCCGCAGGCCGCCGCCGTCATGCTCCCCCCGGAGACGGTGACGACCGACTACAACACGCCCCACTCGGGCAGCTACGAGTGGTGGTCCGGCTCGGCCGACAACCTCAACAACACGCTCACCCGTGAGATCGACCTCACCAGTGCCACCTCGGCATCGGTGTCGGCTCAGCTGGCGACGGACACCGAGGAGGGCTACGACTTCCTGTACACGGAGGTCAGCACCGACGGTGGCTCGACCTGGACCGAGCTTGCGGCAGCCGACGGCGGCGACCTCTCCTGGAACCAGGTGACCCACGACCTGAGCGCGTACGCCGGCAAGACGGTCCAGTTCCGCTGGCGCTACCAGTCGGACGGCGGGGTCTCCGAGCCCGGCGTCTTCGTCGACGACGTCAACATCACCGTCGACGGGACCACGGTCCTCGCCGACGACGTCGAGTCCGGTGACAACGGGTGGACGGCTGACGGGTTCACCCGCATGACCGGTTCGACCTCGGTCGACGTGCAGAGCTACTACCTCGCCGAGAACCGTGTCTACTCGGGGTACGACAAGAACCTCAAGACCGGTCCGTACAACTTCGGCTTCCCGGACCGTCCGGACTGGGTGGAGCGCTTCCCGTACCAGGACGGCCTGCTCGTCTGGTACGTCAACAACGGCTACGCCGACAACAACACGAGCGCGCACCCCGGCTACGGCATGGTGCTGCCCGTGGACGCTCGTCCGGCACCGGTGAAGTTCTCCAACGGCAAGCTGCTCGGCAACCGCCGTCAGCCGTTCGACGCCACCTTCGGCAAGCAGCGCACCGACACGGTGACCTTCCACAACGCCGGGATCCCGCAGACGGTGCCGTCGAGCAAGGGCATCACGACCTTCGACGACTCCGACCCGGACCGTTACTGGTCCGCCGAGAACCCGTGGAGCTCGACCAAGGTGGCCGGTTCCGGCACCTCGATCAAGGTCCTCGACGAGAAGAAGGACGGCATGAAGCTGCGCGTCCAGGCGGCACGCTGATCGCGTCCACCTGCTGAGCACGGCGACATCGGGCCCGCCTCGTCCATCGGACGGGGCGGGCCCGCTCATCTTCGCGGCCCGCCTAGGGCAGGATGGTCGACATGGATCGTCAGCAGGAGTTCGTCCTCCGCACCATCGAGGAGCGGGACATCCGGTTCGTCCGGTTGTGGTTCACCGATGTCCTCGGGACCTTGAAGTCGGTGGCCATCGCCCCGGCCGAGCTCGAGGGCGCCTTCACCGAGGGCATCGGCTTCGACGGCTCCGCGATCGAGGGCTTCACCCGGGTCTACGAGGCGGACATGCTCGCCCGGCCTGACCCCTCGACCTTCCAGGTGCTGCCCTGGCGCGGTGAGCACCCCGGCACCGCGCGGATGTTCTGCGACATCCAGCTCCCCGACGGCAGCCCGGCCCTCGCCGATGCCCGATACGTCCTGCGGCGGGCGCTCGACAAGGCCGCCGACATGGGCTTCAGCTTCTACACCCACCCCGAGATCGAGTTCTTCCTGCTGAAGCAGGGCACTCCGCCCGGTGAACGCCCGGTCCCGGTCGACGACGGGGGCTACTTCGACCACGTGCCGAAGGGGGAGACCCACGACTTCCGTCGGGCCGCCATCACGATGCTCGAGTCCGTGGGCATCTCCGTGGAGTTCAGTCACCACGAGGGTGCGCCGGGGCAGAACGAGATCGACCTGCGCTACGCCGACGCGCTCTCGACCGCGGACAACATCATGACCTTCCGGACGGTCATCAAGGAGGTGGCCCTCGAGCAGGGGGTCTACGCCACCTTCATGCCCAAGGTCTTCGCCGAGTACCCGGGCAGCGGCATGCACACCCACATGTCGCTCTTCGAGGGCGACACCAATGCCTTCCACGAGCCGGGCGCGCCCTACCAGCTGAGCAAGGTCGGCCGGCAGTTCATCGCAGGCCTGCTCCACCACGGACGCGAGTACGCCGCCGTGACCAATCAGTGGGTCAACAGCTACAAGCGGCTCTGGGGCGGAGGAGAGGCTCCGGCTCACCTCACGTGGGGGCACAACAACCGCTCCGCGATGGTCCGGGTCCCCATGTACAAGCCCAACAAGGGCAACTCGAGCCGCGTCGAGCTGCGCAGCCTCGACGCCTCCTGCAACCCCTACCTCGCCTTCGCGGTCATGCTCACCGCAGGGCTGAAGGGGATCGAGGAGGGCTACGAGCTGCCCCCCGAGACCGAGGACGACGTGTGGGGCCTGACGGATCGCGAGCGACGCGCCATGGGGATCAAGCCGCTGCCCTCGAGCCTCGCCGAGGCCATCGAGGCGATGGAGGAGAGCGAGCTGGTCGCCGAGACGCTCGGCGAGCACGTCTTCGACTTCTTCCTGCGCAACAAGCGCCAGGAGTGGGCGGACTACCGCAACCAGGTCACCCCCTTCGAGCTGGAACGCCTGCTGCCCCGCCTGTGAGGACCTCGTGACCCCACCCGACCGCCACCTGCCCACCCTTGCGCGACGCGGCTTCAGCGACACCCGGCGAGCACAGTCCCTGCTGGCCGACCCGGCCCTGGAGCCGTTCCACGGGGACACCGACGGGCTGCTGGCCGCCCTGAGCCGGTCAGCCGACCCCGATCAGGCACTGCTGGGGCTGGTGCGCCTCATGGAGGCCGGAGGCAGCGACGACCTCGTGACCGCGCTGCGTACCGACGAGCTCGCCCGAGGTCGGGTCATCGGCGCCCTGGGGGTCTCCTCTGCGCTCGTCGACCACCTCGTCGCCCACCCCGAGCATTGGCGAGACGCGGTCCGGGCACGGGAGATGACGCCCGAGGAGCGCACTGACGTCCTCCTCGCCGAGATCGCCGACCACGGCGACCTCGAGCCGCAGGACGCGCTGCGGGTGGCCTACCGCCGTCAGCTGCTGGGCATCGCCGCCCGCGACGTCACGTCGCAGGACCCCGTCGTCGTGCTCCCCGAGATCGCCAGAGCACTGGCCGATCTGGCCGGTTCCGCCCTCGAGGGGGCCGTCCGGATCGCCATCGACGAGCTCGGCGAGGCAGGCCAGAGCTGCCGCTTCGCCGTGATCGGCATGGGCAAGGCCGGGGGGCGCGAGCTCAACTACATCTCGGACGTCGACGTGATCTTCGTGGCCGAGCCGGCGGACGGTGCCGACGAGGCGGCCGCGCTGGAGGTCGCGACCAAGATCGCCACCCGCACGATGCACGCCTGCTCCGACGTCACCGCCCACGGCAGCCTGTGGCCCGTGGATGCCGCCCTGCGTCCTGAGGGCAAGCAGGGGCCGCTCGTGCGCACGGTGGCCAGCCATCGTGCCTACTACGACCGCTGGGCCAAGACCTGGGAGTTCCAAGCGCTCCTCAAGGGGCGCCACCTCGCCGGGGACGCGGGCCTCGGTGCCGAATACCTCGGTGCCGTGCAGCCGTTGGTCTGGGAGGCCGCCTCCCGCGACGACTTCGTCGACGACGTCCAGGCCATGCGCCGTCGGGTCGAGGAGCACATCCCCTCTGCCGAGGCGGCGCGACAGCTCAAGCTCGGTCCCGGGGGCCTGCGCGATGTCGAGTTCTCCGTCCAGCTGCTCCAGCTGGTGCACGGGCGCACCGACGAGACGCTCCGCTCGGGGACCACGCTGGACGCACTGGCGGCGCTGTCCAAGGGTGGCTACATCGGTCGCGCCGACGCCGCAGTCCTGGAAGAGGCCTACCGCATCCTGCGCACCCTTGAGCACCGGATCCAGCTGCACCGGCTGCGCCGCACCCACCTCATGCCGATCACCGAGGACGACCTGCGGCGGCTGGGCCGGTCGATGCGCCTGTGGGACCAGCCCGACAAGCAGGTCGTCGCGCTGCGCACGGGGCACTCGCGCGAGGTACGACGACTGCACCAGCGACTCTTCTACCGCCCGCTCCTGTCCGCCGTTGCCCGGCTGAGCCCGGACGAGGCGTCGTTGACACCGGACGCGGCGCGCGAGCGGTTGAGTGCGCTCGGCTATCGCGACCCGGCCGGCGCCCTGCGGCACCTCGAGGTCCTCATGGGCGGCGTGAGCCGAGCCGCGGCGATCCAGAAACAGCTCCTCCCGGTCATGCTCGAGTGGTTTGCCGAGATGGCCGACCCCGATGCCGGGCTGCTGGCCTTCCGCAAGGTGAGCGAGGCGCTGGGCACGACGCACTGGTACCTGCGCCTGCTGCGCGACGAGGGCGAGGCTGCCCAGACCCTGGCGCACACCCTCGGCGCCAGCCGATTCGCCGGACAGCTGCTCCTCGCCAGCCCCGAAGCGGTGCAGATGCTCGGGGAGGGGGACGGTCTGCGTCCCCGTACCCATGAAGAGCTGCTGCGTCGGATGCGCTCGGCCGCCGGACGACGGGACGACCCCGAGGCGGCCGTCGCGGCCATCCGGGCGATTCGACGGGCCGAGATCTTCCGTGTGGCCGTCGCCGACCTCGAGGACAAGCTCACGCTCGACGAGGTCGGTGAGGCCCTCACCGAGGTGAGCGACGCGACGATCGAGGCGGCGCTCGAGGTCGTGATCCGCAAGGTCGAGACCGAGCGCGGGGCTCCGCTCGGCACCGCCATGCTCATCGTCGGCATGGGCCGCCTGGGGGGCCGCGAGGTCGGCTACTCCTCGGACGCCGACGTGCTCTACGTCCACGACCCGCACGAGGGGACCGACGACCAGGAGGCCCAGGAGGTGGCCCTCGTCGTCGTCGGCGAGCTGCGCCGACTCATCGGTGCTGCCGGCTCGGACCCGCCGCTGGGGCTGGACGCCGACCTGCGCCCGGAGGGCAAGAGCGGGCCGATGGTGCGTTCGCTCGCGAGCTATGCGACCTACTACGCCCGCTGGTCGCAGACCTGGGAGGCCCAGGCGTTGCTGCGGGCGCGACCGGTGGCCGGGGACCCCGACCTCGCGAGGCGCTTCACCGCCCTCATCGACCCGATCAGGTGGTCCGCCGAAGGGCTGGACACGCAGCAGGTGCGCGAGGTCCGGCGGCTCAAGGCACGGATGGAGGCCGAGCGGCTCCCGCGCGGCGCCGACCGCCGGGCCCACTTCAAGCTCGGCGTGGGTGGCCTCTCGGACGTGGAGTGGACCATCCAGCTGTTGCAGATGGAGCACGCCCACGAGCACGCGGGGCTGCGCACGACCCGGACGCTGCCAGCGCTCGCGGCAGCCGTGGAGATCGGTCTCGTGGACGTCGAGGACGCGACCGTGCTGCGCGAGGCGTGGTCGATGGCCTCGCTGCTGCGCAACGCCGGCATGCTCTTTCGGGGGCGACCGGTGGACTCGGTGCCTTCCAACCTGCGCGAGGCCGACGGCGTCGGTCGGATCGTCGGGATGGAGCCGCTGTCCGGGCTCGCCCTGGCGGAGTCCTACCGGCGAACGGCGCGGCGGGCACGCCACGTCGTCGACAGGATCTTCTACGGGGAGCCGTGAGCGACGAGCACCGGTGAGACACCGGTCTGACGCGCGTGGCGACGAACCTAGACTGGCACCATGCTCGCCACGATCGATCTGCGTTCCCAGCCCCTCGGGGCCCGGCAGCTGCGCGCGGTACTGCCCCGTGCGGAGTATGACGTCGAGGCTGCCCTCTCGGCGGTCCGACCGATCTGCGATGACGTCCATGACCGCGGAGCCGAGGCGCTCTACGAGTTCGGCGAGCGCTTCGACGGGGTGCGTCCCTCCACCCTTCGCGTTCCCGCCGAGGTCCTCGACGCTGCCGTCGACGTCCTCGACGCCGACGTGCGGGCCGCGCTCGAGGTCTCGATCGAGCGCGCTCGAGCGGTGCACGCCGACCAGCGGCGCACCGACACGACGACGCACCTCCACGAGAGCGGCACGGTCACGGAGCGGTGGGTCCCGGTGGACCGCGTCGGTCTCTACGTCCCGGGTGGGCGCGCCGTCTACCCGAGCTCCGTGGTGATGAATGTCGTCCCCGCCCAGCTCGCCGGTGTCGGCTCGCTCGCCGTCGCCAGCCCCCCGCAGAAGGACAACGTCGGCGTCTTCGCCGGCTACCCGCACCCGACGATCCTCGCTGCCTGTGCCCTGCTCGGTGTCGACGAGGTGTGGGCCATGGGCGGAGCCCAGGCCGTGGCCGGCTTCGCGCACGGATTCGTCGACGAGGCATCCGCCGACGGCGGCGAGTGCGTCCCCGTGAGCCTCGTGACCGGGCCCGGCAACATCTACGTCGCCGCGGCCAAGAGGCTCCTCAAGGGCCTCGTCGGCATCGACGCCGAAGCCGGACCGACGGAGATCGCCGTCCTGGCGGACGCGACGGCCGACCCTGACCACGTCGCCGCCGACCTCATCAGCCAGGCCGAGCACGATCCCCTCGCCGGCTCGGTCCTCATCACCGACTCCACCCAGCTCGCCGACGCGGTCAGTGTGGCCGTGGAGCGTCGGGCTGCTGTCACCAAGCACCGCGAGCGGGTCACCGAGGCCCTCCGTGGACGTCAGTCGGCGATCGTCCTCGTCGACGACCTCGAGGCCGGGCTCCGGGTCGCCGATGCGTACGCCGCCGAGCACCTCGAGGTCATCACTGCCGATGCGCCGACGGTCGCGGCTCGGGTGCGCAATGCGGGGGCGATCTTCGTCGGCACCCACTCGCCGGTGAGCCTGGGTGACTACGTCGCCGGCTCCAACCACGTGCTGCCCACGGGCGGGAGTGCTGCGCACAGCAGCGGCTTGTCGGTCCAGTCCTTCCTCCGGGGCATCCACGTCGTCGAGTACTCGGCGCAGGCACTGGCCGAGGTCGCCCCCCACGTGGTCGCACTGGCCCGCGCAGAGGACCTGCCCGCCCACGGCGAGGCCGTCACGGCACGTACCGGCGAGGTCAGCCGATGAGCGAGGTCGAGGCACTGCTGCGCCCCGAGCTGCGTGGCCGCACCGCCTACGGTGCGCCCCAGCTGGACGTGGCCGTCCAGCTCAACACCAACGAGTCCTCGTACTCCGTCCCGCCGGAGGTCGTCGAGGCCATCCTCGGTGAGCTCCGCGAGAGCCTGGGCGGGCTCAACCGGTATCCGGACCGCGAGTTCACCGACCTGCGCAAGGCCCTCGTCAGCTACCTCGAGGACCGCAGCGGGGTCTCCCTTCGCCCCGAGCAGATCTGGGCCGGCAACGGCTCCAACGAGGTCCTCTCGCACGTGGTCCAGGCCTTCGGCGGTCCCGGTCGCACGGCGCTCGGCTTCACCCCGGCCTACTCGATGCACCCGATCATCAACGAGACGCTCGGCACGACCTGGGTGGACGGGCAGCGCGACGCCGGCACCTTCGACCTGACGCTCGAGTCCGCGGTCGAGCAGGCAAGGGCGGCCGACCCGCACCTGGTCTTCCTCTGCTCGCCCAACAACCCCACGGGTTCGGCCCTGCCCTTCGACGTCATCGAGGCGATGCTCGAGGCAGCGCCGCGGGCACTCGTCGTCGTCGACGAGGCGTACGCCGAGTTCGCCCGCCCCGGCACACCGACGGCCCTGTCGTTGCTGCAGCGGCACCCGCGACTGGTGGTCACCCGCACGATGAGCAAGGCCTTCGCCCTCGCCGGCGGCCGGCTCGGCTACCTCGCCGCGAGTCCCGAGGTCATCGACGCGCTACGACTGGTCCGCCTGCCGTACCACCTGTCCGCACCCACCCAGACCATCGCGCGAGTCTCCCTCGAGCACGCCGACCGGCTGCTGGAGACGGTCGACGCGATCAAGGAGCAGCGCGACCGTCTGGTCACCGAGCTTGCGGCCATGGGCCTGGTGCCGGTGCCGAGCGATGCCAACTTCGTCCTCTTCGGAGGGCTCGCCGACGCGCCTGCCACATGGCAGGCTCTGCTCGACGAGGGCGTGCTCGTCCGCGACGTCGGTATCGCCCACCACCTGAGGGTCACCGCCGGCACACCGGAGGAGACCGGCCGTTTCCTCGAGGCGATGGCCACGCTCGTCCCCACGCACGCACTGACCAAGGAGAACCCGTGAACAGCACCGCCCCCCGCACCGCGACGGTGAGCCGAGGGACCTCGGAGAGCCGCGTCGAGGTGAGCGTCAACCTCGACGGCACGGGCGCAGGCGAGGTGGCCACGGGCGTGCGCTTCTACGACCACATGCTCCTGTCGCTGGCCAAGCACAGCCTCATCGACCTGACGATCCGGGCCGAGGGCGATGTGGACGTCGATGCGCACCACACGGTCGAGGACGTCGCGATCGTCCTGGGTCAGGCAGTGCGCGAGGCGCTCGGGGACAAGAGCGGCATCAGCCGCTTCGGCGATGCCACCGTCCCGCTCGACGAGGCACTGGTCCACGCGGTCGTCGACGTCGCCGGACGCCCCTACGTGGTGCACGCCGGTGAGCCGGAGGGGCAGGAGTACGTCATCATCGGCGGCAACTTCGTCGGTTCGCTGACCCGTCACGTCATGGAGTCCTTCGCCTACAACGCCGGGATCGCCCTGCACGTGCGGGTGCTCGCTGGTCGCGACCCGCACCACATCGTCGAGGCGCAGTTCAAGGCACTGGCCCGCGCGTTGCGTGCGGCCGTGGCCGTGGACCCGCGGGTCACCGGCATCCCCAGCGCCAAGGGCGCCCTGTAGAGCATGCGATGACCCAGCAGGGCAGGGGAGTGGTGCTGCTCTCCGCGTCGTCCGCGAGGGCCGTGGAGTGGGTGCGGCGTGGCGTCGTACCGTGCCACGTGCTCGAGCACAGCACGTGGTCGATCATCGTCCCGGCCACCTCGGCGAGCGCTGCGGCGGCCCCCTACGACGATGCGTTGACCGTCCTGGCCGCACGTCATGTCCCGACGGCGATCGCGCCGTCCATCGGCCTCTTCGAGATCGGCGACGCGGCCGTCATCACCGCCCGGGCGCCGGGTCGCTCCCCGATCAGGTGGGCCCTGCGCGGTGCGGACCGTGACGTCGTGCGCGGACCTCAGCTGCCGCCGCTCACGCCCGAGAGCCTGCATCGCACCCTGGCGGCCGGCTCCGGGACCCGAGAGGTGCCGATCCGCGAGATCCGTGCCCTGTGGACCCGGGTCGACCTGACCCATCTCGAGTGGCTCGTCGAGGCCACCGCCGTGCTCGGTCTGCCCGGCGGACGGGTGCTCGAGGGGTCCGACACCGCCCTGGGGTCGGTCATCGCCCCCAACCCCCGATCCGTCCAGGACTTCGAGTCCGCCGTCAAGGATGTGCACCAATGACCAGCCCTCGCGTCGTCGTCCTCGACTACGGCTCCGGCAATGTCCACTCCGCCGTCCGCGCCCTCTCGTACGTCGGGGCGCAGGTCGAGCTCACCGCAGACCGCAGCGCTGCCCTCGCCGCGGACGGCCTCTTCGTGCCGGGCGTCGGCAACTTCCACGCCTGCATGGCAGGGCTGCGCGCAGCGGACGGCCCAGCGCTGATCGACACCCGCCTCGCGGGTGGCCGGCCCGTGCTCGGCGTGTGCGTCGGGATGCAGGTGATGTTCGACGGGTCGCACGAACCCCACGGCACCCAGCCCGAGCAGGAGGGTCTGGCCCAGTGGCCGGGTACGGCCGAGCGGTTGACCGCCCCCGTCGTGCCGCACATGGGGTGGTCCGAGGTCTCCGCACCCGAGGGCACCGCCCTCTTCGCCGGCGTCGAGACCGAGCGCTTCTACTTCGTCCACTCCTACGGTGTCGGTTCCTGGGACCTGCCGACCGCCCCCGGCGCGCTGGCCGCAGCCAGCCCCCGGGTCACGTGGAGCGAGCACGGGTCCCCCTTTGTCGCGGCCGTCGAGAACGGTCCGTTGTCCGCCACGCAGTTCCACCCCGAGAAGTCCGGGGACGCTGGGCTGCACCTGCTGAAGAACTGGGTGATGTCACTGTGACCACGAACGAGAGCCCCCGACTGGAGCTCCTGCCCGCCGTCGACGTGCGAGGGGGACGCGCCGTCCAGCTGCAGCAGGGTGTGGCCGACTCCGGGTGGGACTTCGGCGACCCGCTGCAGGCGGCACGCGCCTGGCAGGACCAGGGTGCCGAGTGGATCCACCTCGTGGACCTCGACGCGGCCTTCGGCGAAGGGAGCAACCGGGACCTGCTCGCCGGTATCGTCGGCCAGCTCGACGTCAAGGTGGAGCTGAGCGGCGGGATCCGGGACCAGGAGTCCCTCGTCGCGGCCCTCGACTCCGGCTGCGCGCGGGTCAACCTCGGCACCGCAGCCCTGGAGAACCCCGAGTGGACGGCAGCCGCGATCGCCGAGTACGGCGACCGGATCGCCGTTGGTCTGGACGTGCGGGGCACCACGCTCGCCGCCCGAGGGTGGACCAAGGAAGGGGGCGACCTCTGGGAGACCCTGGCGCGACTCAACTCCGAGGGCTGCACCCGTTTTGTCGTCACCGATGTGGCCAAGGACGGGATGCTCGCCGGACCCAACCTCCAGCTGCTCAAGGATGTTGCCGCTGCCACGGAGGCCAAGGTCGTCGCAAGCGGGGGAGTGACCACCCGCGAGGACGTGGTCGCACTGCGTGAGCTCGTGCCGGTCGGCGTGGAGGGGGCCATCATCGGATCGGCCCTCTACAAGGGCACCGTCACGCTCGCCGAGGCGCTCGACGCGGCAGGTCGCCCGTGACGGGCCCGGCAGACTCCGCGGGCGTTCCCTGGGGCGGGCGGGAGGTCCCGGCCGGTGGCTTCGCGGGGGACACCGGCGAGGCCGACCAGGCACTGATGCAGGCGCTGACCACAGGGGGCGAGCAGGACGTTCTTGCCCGACTCGCCACTGCGCGGTTGCTCGTGCCCGTCAAGGCGGTGGCCGCCGAGACGGTCGAGAGCGAGCACGGCCACGTCGCTGACAAGGAGGCCGACATGGCGGTCGTCCTCCTCGAGCACCCTGACGGTCGGACCGCCCTGCCGATCTTCTCCTCGATGGCGGCCCTGGCAGCCTTCGACGCGTCTGTTCGTCCCGTACCGGTCGAGGCTGCTCGGGCCGCCCAGGCGGCGGTGAGCGAGAAGGCCGACCTGATGGTCCTCGACTGTGCGAGCGAGCAGGCCTTCGAGGTTCGCTCGTCGATGGTGTGGGCGTTGGCTCAGCAGCGCCCGTGGCTGCCCGCCCACGAGGACCCCTTCGTCGCTCAGTCCGTGGAGCGGGTCACCGCGGGGCACGAGGAGATCACCGATCATGTCCTGGCGGAGGGCGTCCCCGACGGCCAAGGGATCCTGCAGATCCAGCTGACCCTCGTGCCGGGGCTGGATGGGCCGGCCGTGCGCGCCCTCGTCACCGACGTGGCCGAAAAGCTGGCGACCGATGGCGAGCTGCGCGCCCGGGTGGACGGCCTCTCCTTCGCCATCGCCTGACCGATTTCGGCAGATGGCCAGTCGCTGGTAGTGTCTCTCACTGACCGGTCATCGTCCTCGTGGCGATGACGCAAGAGGAGCCTCGCTTCCACCCGCGTCGACCATCGTCTTCGGACACAGGTTGCCGGGTCACAGGTCTCGACGCGACACGGATCGCGGGATGTCCTCGACATCCTTTGATCTCCTGTTGACGTCGTGCTCTGGTGGAGGCTTCTCGCGATCGGCGAGGAGCCTTTCTTCGTTGGTCGCCAGGAGTGACACACCGAGCTAAGGAGCCACACATCAGCGAGCCTCGCATCAATGACCGAATCCGCGTCCCTGAGGTGCGGTTGGTCGGCCCCAACGGGGAGCAGGTCGGCATCGTGCGCGTGGAGGATGCCCTCCGTCTCGCCGCAGAGGCTGACCTCGACCTCGTCGAGGTCGCGCCGATGGCAAAGCCTCCCGTCGCCAAGCTCATGGACTTCGGCAAGTACAAGTACGAAGCCGCCATGAAGGCCCGTGAGGCACGCAAGAACCAGGTCAACACGGTCATCAAGGAGATCAAGCTCCGACCGAAGATCGACAGCCACGACTACGGCACCAAGAAGGGCCACGTCGAGCGCTTCCTGAGCGCCGGCGACAAGGTCAAGGTGACGATCATGTTCCGCGGCCGCGAGCAGTCCCGCCCCGAGCTGGGCTTCCGACTGCTGCAGCGTCTGGCCGAGGACGTCGTGGAGCTCGGCACGGTCGAGTCCGCGCCCAAGCAGGACGGGCGCAACATGATCATGGTGCTCGGCCCGACCAAGCGGAAGTCCGAGGCTCGCGCCGAGGCCCGCCGCAAGAAGGACGAGCAGAAGGCAGCGACCGAGGCTGACGCCACGGCGACCGAGTCCACCGAGGCGCAGGCCCCGGTGGAGGAGCCCACCGAGGCGCAGGCCCCGGTGGCCGAGTCCACCGAGGCGCAGGCCCCGGCGGAGGAGACCGCCGAGGCTCCGGCAGAGTCCTGAGCCGACCCAGACCAGCACAGCAACGACAAGGAGATCGGCGCCATGCCGAAGAACAAGACGCACTCCGGTGCGAAGAAGCGATTCCGGGTCACCGGTACGGGCAAGATCATGCGCGAGCGCGCCAATCACGTCCACAAGTTCCACGAGAAGAGCCCGCAGCACGCGCGTCGTCTCGCGAACGACGTCCTGGTCTCCAAGGCCGACACCAAGAAGATCAAGAAGCTGCTCGGTCGCTGACCTGAGCCTCTTGTCCCTCGAACTTAAAGGAGTACTCACGTGGCACGCGTGAAGCGGGCGGTCAACGCCCACAAGAAGCGCCGGGTTGTTCTCGAGCGCGCCAGCGGTTACCGGGGCCAGCGGTCCCGCCTCTACCGCAAGGCCAAGGAGCAGGTCACTCACAGTCTCGGGTACAGCTACCGTGACCGTCGGGCCCGCAAGGGCGACTTCCGTCGCCTGTGGATCCAGCGCATCAACGCTGGCGCCCGCGCCAACGGCATGACCTACAACCGCTTCATCCAGGGGCTGCGCGCCGCGGAGATCGAGGTCGACCGCCGCATGCTCGCCGAGCTCGCCGTCAACGACGAGGCCGCCTTCGTGGCCCTCGTCGAGATCGCCAAGGCCAATGTGCCTGCGCAGGTCAATGCCAAGGTCGAGGCCTGAGCGACCACTTCGGACGCCGGGAGCGCCCACCACTGATCAACCCCTCCTCGGAGCGGGTGAAGTCGGTGCGCGGGCTCTCCCGGCGTTCTGTGCGTCGGCGCACCGGGCAGGTCCTCGTCGAGGGCCCCCAGGGAGTGCGCGAGGCCGTGCGGTTCACGCCCGAGCGCATCGCCGACCTCTATGTCACCGCTGAGGCGGCGCACCGCTACGCGGAATTCGTCGAGCCGGCCCGCGAGGCCGGTGTCTTCGTCCACGAGGCGAGCGCCGAGGTGCTCGCGGCCATGTGTGATGCGGACACCCCGCAAGGCATGGCTGCCGTCGTCGACTGGGCTGCGGCAGAGCTGACCTCGGTGCTCGACGCCGAGCCTCGCCTGCTCGTCCTGCTGACCAACGTGCGCGACCCCGGCAACCTCGGCACGGTCATCCGTGGCGCGGACGCTGCCGGGGCTGACGCCGTGCTCATCAGTGATGCCTCCGTCGACGTGACCTCGCCCAAGGTCGTGCGCTCCACCGCCGGCTCGCTCTTCCACCTGCCGGTCGTCACCGGGCTCGACATCGACGAGACCCTCGCGGTCCTCGGGGCAGCCGGCATTCGGCGTCTGGCGGCAGACGGTGCGGGGGAGCTGACCCTCGACGAGAGCGACCTGAGCGGTCCACACGTCTGGGTGATGGGCAACGAGGCCTGGGGTCTCGAGCCGCAGACCCGGGAAGCGTGCGACGAGGTCGTCCGCGTGCCGATCCACGGCCAGGCCGAGTCCCTCAACCTCGCGATGGCGACCACGATCTGCCTCTACGCCTCGGCCCGGCAGCAACGCGCCTGAGCCGACGCACGACGAAGGGGGTGAGACCAACCGGTCTCACCCCCTTCGCGTGCTCTGACGTGATGTCAGCTCGCGGCGTGGGTCTTCTGCCCACCGAGGATCTCGCCGGGGTCGACGGGGGTGGCCGTGGCCGCGGCCTGGCCCTCCCGGATGCGCTGACCGATCGTCGCGTCGACATTGGTCCAGTAGTCGAAGACCTGCGACAGGATCGGGTCCTGCACACCCCCGAGCGAGCCGATGACCGTGTCGACGAGACGGTCACGTTGGGCGTCGTCGAAGACCTCGCGCACGAGAGTCCCTGGCTGGCCGAAGTCGTCGTCCTCGGCGTGCAGCTCGTAGGCGGAGCGCACGATGGTGCCGTCGGCCTCCCACCCGTCGTCGACCGGTCCCTCGTAGTCCGCGACCGGGCGACCGAAGCTGTTGGGGTGATAGGTCGGCGCCGCACCGGAGTGCTCGACCCTCATCGGGCCGTCGAAGGAGTAGTGGTTCTCCTGCTCGACCGCGGGGCGGTTGACCGGTAGCTGGTGGAAGTTGGTGCCGATGCGTGCACGGTGGGCGTCCGCGTAGGCGAAGACGCGCCCCAGCAGCATCTTGTCGGGAGAGAACCCGATGCCCGGCACCGTGTTGCTCGGTGCGAAGGCGGCCTGGTCGATCTGCGCGAAGAAGTTCACCGGGTTCTCGTCGAGGGTCATCGTGCCGACCTCGATGAGCGGGTAGTCCTTGTGCGGCCAGGTCTTCGTCAGGTCGAAGGGGTTGAAGCGGTACGTCTTCGCGTCCTCGTAGGGCATGACCTGGACGGACAACGTCCACTTCGGGTGGTCGCCGCGCTCGATGGCTTCGAAGAGGTCGCGACGGTGGAACTCGGCGTCCTCCCCGGCGATACGGTCAGCGGCCTCGTTGGTGATGCCCTCGACGCCCTGCTGGGTGTGGAAGTGGTACTTGACCCAGAACTTGTCGCCGGAGGCGTTGACCCACATGTACGTGTGGCTGCCGTAGCCGTTCATGTTGCGCCAGGAGCGCGGCAGGCCGCGGTCGCCCATGAGATAGGTGACCTGGTGGGCGGACTCGGGGTTGTTGGTCCAGAAGTCCCACTGCATCGTGTTGTCACGCAGGCCGTTGTCGGGCAGGCGCTTCTGGCTGCGGATGAAGTTGGGGAACTTCAGCGGATCGCGCAGGAAGAAGACCGGCGTGTTGTTGCCGACGAGGTCGAAGTTGCCCTCGGAGGTGTAGAAGCGCATGGCGAAGCCGCGCACGTCGCGCCAGGTGTCGGGGGAGCCGAGCTCGCCGGCGACGGTGGAGAAGCGGGTCAGCATGCGGGTGGTCGCGCCCTGCTGGAACACCGCAGCCTTGGTGTACTGCGAGACATCCGCCGTCGTCTCGAAGTGACCGAAGGCGCCGGAGCCCTTGGCGTGGGGCTTGCGCTCGGGGATGTTCTCCCGGTTGAAGTGAGCCAACATGTCGACGAGGTGCGTGTCGTGCAGGAGCAGCGGACCATTGCTGCCCACGGAGAGCGAGTTGCGGTCGCTGACGGTCGGTGCGCCGTTGACCTGGGTGGAGGGTCCGGAGACGTCGAGCGTCCCTCTGGCGTCGGCTCGGGGCTCGGGGGTGGAGGGGGTTGTTGACATCTGCTGCTCCTCTTTCTCTTCGGGGTGGGGTGCAGTTCTGGTCAGGGGGTGGCGACCGCCGCGGCGGCGCAGGTCGGGCAGACGCCCCAGTAGATGACCTCGGCCTCGTCGATGGCGAAGCCGTGGTCGTCGGCGGCGTCGAGGCAGGGCGCCTTGCCGGGGGCACATTCCACATCGATCATCGTGCCGCACGTGCGGCACACGAGGTGGTGGTGGTTGTCCCCGAGTTCGAGCTCGAAGCGGGCCGGGTGGCCGGCCGGCTCGAACTTGCGCACGAGGCCGTTGCCGGACAGCACGGCGAGGATGTCGTAGATGGCTTGGGTGCTCACCGAACCCAGGCGCTCGCGGGTCGCCCGGGCGATCGTGTCGACATCAGCGTGCGGGATCGCCGAGAGCTCCCGCAGCACGGCCACGCGAGGGGCGGTGACGCGCAGGGAGTGGCTGCGGAGCAGGTCCGCGGCAGTCTCGGTCTCGATCATGGTGCTCATCGTTACCCAGAGTCCCACCAGAACTTGAATCAGTCAAGAGAAGGGTGGGGAGTCGTCCCCATCGCGGAGGAGCACCGGTCTCCCTATCGTGGAGCGTCATGAGCGTGAGCCACGGCAATGACCCGGAGATCCTCGACGGCATCGGTGATGCACTGCACGTCGAGGCCGACCGGGTGGAGGGCATCGCGGGGACGGGGGCCTGCGGGATGGCTGTGCTCGTGGAGTCGTGGGCCGGGCCTGATCTGGAGGGCTTCGACGCGGACTGGCGTGGGGCCCAGCAGCAGCTGGCCGCGGTAGCGCAGCTGCTGCGGGTGGTTGGCAGTCGGGCCAAGGGGCAGGCTCAGCAGCAGCGTGAGGGTAGTGGCGAAGGGGGTGGCGGCCGGGGCGTGCCGTGGCTCCCACGCACTTCAGGTGCCGACAACACCCTGCCCTCTCCGGGTGACCCGGCGCTGGTGGTGCCGATCGAGTACGACACCCCGCCCGATTCCGGAGGAAGTGATCGGGTGCCGCACAGCGACAAGGATCAGGAGGATCTCGAGATCCCGATCCCTGACGACGGCACGCCGTGGACGCCCCAGGGCCTGGGCTACAGCGACGAGCTCGATGCCTATGTCCACTCGATGTACAACAAGGACAACCCGCAGGAGGGCCTGCTCGCGATTCAGCCGGCGGATGGAGGTCCCGTCAAGTACGTGCGCATCGAGGGCAACGACCACTACGGCGGTGTCACCGTCGACGGGGACAACGTCTATGTGACGGGCAACGGCGAGCGCGTCGGTACCGATGAGGACGGCAAGCCGCAGCTCGAGGGTGGCTCGTATGTCGAGCACTACTCGCTCTCTGATCTCCAAGCCGCGTCGCCGGACGAGACCGTGGACCCGATCTCCCGTCACGAGGTCACGACGGGGTCGACCATCGCCTCCCACGACGGGAAGCTCTACGTGGGCAAGTACCGCAATGGAGAGGAGGGGGACATCTACGAGTACGAGCTCGGTGATGATGGCCGCTTGCCATCGGAGGGCACGTCGTGGGAGTCCAGCAACCACTGGCGGGCCCCGGGCAACATGCAGGGGCTCGTGACCGATGGTGAGCACTTCTACGTGACCCAGAGCCACGGACCCGACGACCCGTCGACCCTGATCAGGGTCGACCGGGGGACGCAGAACTTCGAGCACGCCGGCAGCCTGAGCCCGCTGTCCCAAGGGGTGGTGATCCGCGACGACGAGTTGGTCATCACCTCCGAGTCGGGTGCTGACCCCTACCGGCAGGACGTCATCGACTCCGACTCGCCGTGGAAGCCGAACTTGATCGAGAAACCGGTCGAACCGGAGGACCACCTCCAGACGAAGAACCTGACCCAGACGAACACCGCGGCTGACGTGTGGAGAGGGATCGGCTTTTGAGTGGTCGGTGTCGGGGAGTCGTCCCCATCGCGGATGACCAGGACTGCCATTACGGTCGATCGTCATGACACTCACCCATGGCAACGACCCGGAGATCCTCGACGGCATCGGTGATGCCCTGCACGTCGAGGCCGACCGGGTGGAGGGGATCGCGGGGACGGGGACCTCCGGGATGGCAGTGCTCGTGGAGTCATGGGCCGGGCCCGACCTGGAGGCCTTCGACGCGGACTGGCGTGGGGCGCGGCAGCGGCTGGATGCTGCGG
The DNA here is from genome assembly GCF_001428305.1 of Janibacter sp. Soil728. GTDB lineage: Bacteria > Actinomycetota > Actinomycetes > Actinomycetales > Dermatophilaceae > Janibacter. Next base: position 797,895 of record NZ_LMRZ01000004.1, read on the forward strand.
CGCAGTTGTTGCGGGCTGTGGGGGAGCGGGCCAAGGAGCAGGCGCAGCAGCAGCGTGAGGGCAGTGGCGAAGGGGGTGGCGGCAAAGGCACTCCAGCCCCGGTGGCCCCCATCAAGTACGACACCCCACCCGACTCGGGCGGGGGCAGCCGACAGCCTCAGCCGGAGGACTTCGAGCTGACGGACGACTACACGGACGGCGCGAAGATCCCCCTGGTGGGGACGGAGTGGGTGCCGCAAGGAGTGTCGTTCGACGAGAGGACCGGGCTCTACGTCTACACCTACTACCACGAGGACCAGGACACGGCCGGCAAGATGGTCTTCGCGGACGAGGACGGCAACATCGTCTCCGACGTGTCGCTCGCGGGCATCGACCACTACGGAGGCGTCTACGTCAACGGCGACCGCACCTATGTCTCGGGCGACGGGCAGGTGCAGATCTACGACACCCAGGAGCTGCGAAAGGCGGGGGTGTGCGCCGATGTCACCCCCATCGACACGATCCCCACCGACGCTCACTCGTCGGTCACGGTGCACGACGGTCACCTGTATGTCAGCCAGTTCCTGGACGAGACGCATTCCGAAGGTGGGCAGCGCATGGAACCGTCACGGACGTGGCCCGCACGCGGTTCCATGTACAAGTACGAGCTCAACGACGACGGCAGCATCGGCGACCAGGTCGGCACGTACGAGGTGCCACCGAAGACTCAAGGGGTGAGCTTTGACGAGGCGGGCAACGCCTACTTCACCTCCAGCTATGGACGGTGGCCGGGCTCGACCTCGGACCTGTACATGGTTCCAGCGGACAAGCTCGACGACTGGAGCGACGACGACGCGACGAAGATCAGCGTGCCGAAGATGTCCGAAGGCTCATTCATCAAGGATGGACAGCTGCATCAGCTGTACGAGTCGGGCGCCGACAAGTACGACACCCCGCTCTTCACCGACCCCCGCGACCGGCTCACCGTCCACGACCTGCGGAAGTAGCCCCCTTCGTCCCACGTAGACTCTGGCCTCGTGTCAGGACCCAACACCAACTACGACCCGGTCGAGGTCGCCGCGCTCGACCCACAGCTGATCGATGACGCCGTCCAAGCGGCCCTCGACGCCGCTGCGGGCGCCACGACCCTCGACGAGCTCAAGCGGATCCGCGGGGCGCACCAGGGGGACAAGAGCCCCCTCGCGCTCGCCAACCGCGAGATCGGTGCGCTCCCGCCGAGCGCCAAGGCCGAGGCCGGCAAGCGCGTCGGCCAGGCCCGCGGGCAGGTGGGGCAGGCCTTCAAGGCCCGGCAGGCCGAGCTCGAGACCGAGCGTGACGAGCGGATCCTCGTCGAGGAGACCCTCGACCTGACCGTCCCGAGCCCGTACCAGCGCCTCGGCGCCCGGCACCCGATCAGCCTCGTCACCGAGCGCGTCGAGGACATCTTCGTCGGCATGGGCTGGGAGATCGCCGAGGGCCCCGAGATCGAGTCCGAGTGGCTGACCTTCGACGCCCTCAACATCGGGCCGGACCACCCGGCGCGCGGTGAGCAGGACACCTTCTTCGTCGAGCCGGTGGATGCCGGGGTCGTGCTGCGCACGCACACCTCGCCGGTGCAGATCCGCACCATGCTCGACCGCGAGCCGCCCATCTACGTCCTGTGCCCCGGCAAGGTCTTCCGCACGGATGACCTCGACGCGACGCACACCCCCGTCTTCCACCAGTTCGAGGGTCTCGTCGTCGACAAGGGCATCACGATGGCCCACCTGCGCGGGGCGCTCGACGCCTTCGTCCAAGGCCTCTTCGGCGAGGGCATCGTCACGCGACTGCGGCCCAACTACTTCCCCTTCACCGAGCCGAGCGCCGAGATCGACTGCCAGTGCTGGGTCTGCCGAGGTGAGGACTCCGCGTGCCGGACCTGCGGTGGCACCGGCTGGATCGAGCTCGGCGGTTCCGGCATGGTCAACCGCAAGGTCCTCGCGGCCAGCGGGATCGACCCGGACGAGTACACCGGCTTCGCCTTCGGCCTGGGCATCGAGCGCTCGCTCATGCTCCGCCACGGAGTTGCCGACATGCGCGACATCATCGAGGGAGACGTGCGCTTCTCGGCCGCGTTCGGGATGGAGATCTGATGCGGGCCCCCATCGAATGGCTGCGTGAGCTGACCGAGGTCGTCCCCGAGGCGAAGGGAGCGGATGTCGCCGCCTCCCTCGTGCGGGTGGGTCTGGAGGAAGAGGACATCTTCGGTGGCGAGAGCACCGGTCCTCTCGTCGTCGGCAAGGTCCTCGAGCGCACGCCCGAGGAGCAGAAGAACGGCAAGACGATCAACTGGTGCCGGGTGGACGTGGGTACCTCGTTGAACGCAGTCAACGGCTCCGCTGCCGAAGGGGTGGGCATCGTGTGCGGCGCGCACAACTTCGACGTCGGCGACCTCGTCGCGGTGATCCTGCCCGGCGGAGTGCTCCCGGGGAACTTCGAGATCGCGGCGCGCAAGACCTACGGCCACGTGAGCGCCGGGATGATCTGCTCCGCGATGGAGCTCGGCCTGGGCGAGGACCACGACGGCATCATCGTGCTCACCGAGTACTTCGCCGACCGCTCCGAGACGCTGACGGGCCTCACCCCGGGTGATGACCTCATCCCCGTCTTCGGCCTGGACGCCGAGACCGTCGAGGTCAACGTCACGCCGGACCGCGGCTACTGCTTCTCCATGCGCGGGATCGCGCGCGAGTACGCGCTGTCGGAGGGCACTGCCTTCGTCGACCCGGCGGACCTGGTTGTCGCCGAGGCGACCGGGTCCGGCTACGAGGTTCGCCTCGCCGACGACGCTCCCGTCGACGGCGTGCCCGGATGTGACCGCTATGTCGCGCGCATCGTCCGCGGGATCGACGCCACGGCGCCATCACCGGAGTGGATGCAGCGCCGGCTCACCGAGGTCGGCATGCGCCCGATCTCGCTCGCCGTCGACGTCACCAACTACGTGATGATGCTGCTCGGTCAGCCCCTGCACGCCTTCGACCTCGACACCCTGTCGGGTGCGATCGAGGTGCGTCGTGCACGCGCTGGCGAGACCCTCAAGACCCTCGACGACGTCGAGCGGACCCTCGACCCGACCGACCTGCTCATCACTGACGGGGGTACGACCCCGCTGGCCATCGCCGGTGTCATGGGCGGAGAGACGAGCGAGGTCACCGCCTCGACGGTCGACGTCCTCGTCGAGGCCGCGCACTTCGACCCGGTGTCCGTCGCGCGTTCCGCCCGCCGCCACCGGCTGGCGACCGAGGCCTCCAAGCGCTTCGAGCGTGGAGTCGATCCTGCCGTCACTGCGGCCGCGGCGCAGCTGGCTGTCGACCTGCTCGTCGAGCACGGCGGCGGCACGGCTGACCCGAGCGCCACCGACGTGGGCACGCCCGCGGCACCGTCGACGATCACCTTCGACCCGCAGCTGCCCACGCGGTACATCGGGTTGGAGTACCCGCGCGACGAGGTCGTCGCCAGCCTCACCGCGATCGGCTGCGCCGTGAGCGACGAAGGGGAGTCCCTCCGCGTCACCCCGCCCACCTGGCGTCCGGACCTGACCAACGGGCCCGACCTGGTCGAGGAGGTCGCGCGGGTGCGCGGCTACGACCAGATCCCCTCGGTCGTGCCGAGGGCCTCGGCAGGCCGCGGTCTGACCCATGAGCAGCGCGCCCGTCGAGTCGTCGCCCGCACCCTCGCGGCGACCGGTCTCGTCGAGGTCCTGTCCTACCCCTTCACCTCGTCGCAGCGCCATGACGACCTCGGTCACGCCGCGGACGATGTGCGCCGCGAGAGCGTCCGGCTGGCCAACCCGTTGCAGGACGAGGCGCCGCTGATGCGCACCTCGATCCTCGACACGCTGCTGGACACCTTGCGCCGCAATGTCTCCCGCGGTCAGCGCGACGTAGGCCTCTACGAGATCGGGCTGGTCACGGCAGGCGGGATCACCCCCCTTCCGCTGCCGCCGGGTGGGGTCGAGCCCGATGCCGAGACCCTCACGCGGATCCTCGACGGTGTCCCGGCGCAGCCGCGCCACGTCGCCATCGCGGCCACCGGTGCCGCACTGCCCGCGGGCCCGCACGGCGCCGCTCGAGCCGCCGACCCGACGGATGTCGTCGGCTGGGCGCGCGCGCTCGGAGCGGCCATCGGCGTGGAGCTGAGCGTCGAGGCGGCGCAGCGCACGCCCTTCCACCCCGGTCGGTGCGTCGCGGTGTCGCTGCCCGATGGCACGGTCGTCGGCCACGCCGGCGAGCTGCACCCCAAGGTGTGCGCGCGGCTGGAGCTGCCGGAGCGGACGGTCGCTGCCGAGCTCGACCTCGACGCGATCGTCGCCGCCTCGGGTGAGCCGGTGCGGCCCGCCCAGCTGTCGACCCAGCCGGTGGCCAACACCGATGTCGCGCTCGTCGTCGACGAGGGCGTCCCGGCGGCCGCCGTCGCCGCGGCGCTGCGCTCGGGAGCGGGGAAGGATCTGGAGTCACTCACCCTCTTCGACGTCTACCGAGGTGACCAGGTCGGTGAGGGGCGCAAGTCCTTGGCCTACCGACTGACCTTCCGCGCCAATCGGACGCTCAAGACCGACGAGGTCAGCAAGCTGCGCGACACGGCGGTCGCTGCGGCGACGAGCGCCACGGGCGCCCAGCAGCGCTGAGCCACCGGACGGAGGCCGCATCCCGAGACCGGGGTGCGGCCTTCTTGCATGGAACTACGCAACTGCGTATGGTCATGCACTGTGATCACAGCAGCCATCGCCGGAGCCAGCGGCTACGCAGGAGCCGAGATCGCTCGGCTCCTCCTGGCCCACCCAGAGGTCGAGATCGGGGCCCTGACCGCGTCGGGCAACGCGGGAGTGCGCATGGGCGATCTCGCCCCCCACCTGCAACCCCTGGCCGACCGCATCCTGCAGCCGACCGACGCGCAGACCCTCGCCGGTCACGACGTCGTCTTCCTCGCGCTGCCGCACGGCCACTCTGCGGCCATCGCGCAGCAGCTGCCGGACGACGTGACGATCATCGACTGCGGCGCGGACTTCCGCCTCGATGACGAGCAGGACTGGACCGACTACTACGACACCCCCTTCGCCGGCACGTGGCCCTACGGCCTGCCAGAGCTGGTCAAGGCCGGGGGCGGCAAGCACCGCGACGACCTCGTCGGCGCCCGGCACGTCTCCGTCCCCGGCTGCTACCCGACGGCCGTCAGCCTGGCCCTCGCGCCGGGGCTGGCCGCCGGCGTCATCGAGCCGCAGGACATCGTCGTCGTCGCCGCGTCGGGCACCTCGGGCGCCGGCCGCTCCGCCAAGCCGCACCTCATCGGGGCCGAGGTCATGGGCGCGATGAGCCCCTACGGCGTGGGTGGCGGCCACCGCCACACTCCGGAGATCCGGCGCAACCTCAGCGTGGCTGCCGGTGCGGACGCGAGCGTTTCCTTCACCCCGACCCTGGCGCCGATGCCCCGTGGCATCCTCGCCACGACGACCGCTCGGGTCGTCCCCGGCACGGACGCCGCGACCGTGCGCGCTGCCTGGGAGAGCGCCTACGCCGACGAGCCGTGCGTCCACCTGCTGCCGGAGGGCCAGTGGCCCCACACCGGCAGTGTGCTCGGCTCCAACCTCGTCCACATCCAGGTCACCCTCGACGAGCGCAGCGGGCGCGTCATCGCGATCGCCGCCGAGGACAACCTGACGAAGGGGACCGCCGGCGCCGCCGTGCAGTCCATGAACCTCGCCCTCGGTCTGCCCGAGACCACCGGGCTGCCGATGACAGGAGTGGCACCGTGAGCACGACGACTCCCGCAGGATTCCGCGCCAGCGGGGTGACCGCCGGCCTCAAGGCGAGCGGTCGCTCCGACGTGGCCCTGGTCGTCAACGACGGTCCTGACCACCACGTCGCTGCGGTCTTCACGACCAACCGGGTCGAGGCCGCACCGGTCACGTGGTCACGGCAGGTCGTGGCCGACGGCCGCGCGGACGCGGTCATCCTCAACTCCGGAGGTGCCAACGCGATCACCGGTGGCCAGGGCTTCCAGGACACTCACACCACCGCCGAGCACACGGCGCACACCCTGGGCGTCGCCGCCGGCGATGTCGTCGTGTGCAGCACCGGCCTCATCGGCGAGCTGCTCCCGATGGACAAGCTGAGCGCCGGCGTGACCGCTGCCGCCACCTGCCTCGACGCCGAGGGGGGAGCTGCCGCCGCCGAGGCGATCATGACCACGGACACGGTGTCCAAGACGGCTGCCGCTGCCCGTGACGGGTGGAGCGTCGGCGGCATGGCCAAGGGGGCGGGCATGCTCGCCCCGGCGCTGGCCACGATGCTCGTCGTCATCACGACCGATGCCGTGACGAGCGCCGAGGACCTCGACGCCGCGCTGCGCGAGGCGACTCGGACCACCTTCGACCGGATCGACTCCGACGGGTGCATGTCGACCAACGACACGGTCGTCGTCATGGCGTCCGGAGCCTCGGGTCGACCGGTCGACCGGGCTGACCTCACCGAGGCCATCCGTGAGGTCAGTGCAGATCTGGCCCGCCAGCTCATCGGCGATGCCGAGGGCGCGGCCCACGACATCGAGATCGTCGTGCGCAACGCGGCCAGCGAGGAGGACGGGCTCGAGGTCGCCCGGAGCATCGCCCGCAACAACCTCTTCAAGTGCGCCATCTTCGGCAAGGACCCCAACTGGGGTCGCGTCCTCGCGGCGGTCGGGACGACCACGGCGGCCTTCGAGCCTGCGCAGCTGGACGTGACGATGAACGGCATCCAGGTGTGTCGCGCATGCGGCGTCGGCGAGGACCGTGCCCTTGTCGACCTCGAGCAGCGGGAGGTTCGGGTCGAGGTGGATCTGCACGCCGGCTCTCACGAGGTGACGGTCTGGACCAACGACCTCACGCACGACTACGTCCACGAAAACTCCGCCTACTCCACCTGAGGACTAGCGATGCCTGACAACTCCACCCTGCGCGGCGCCATCGACGCCGCGGCCCTGCGGGTCGCCCAGTCCAAGGCGATGACCCTCGTCGAGGCACTGCCGTGGCTCGAGCGCTTCCGCGGGGCGCTCGTCGTCATCAAGTACGGCGGCAACGCGATGACCGACGACGCCCTCAAGGCGGCCTTTGCCGAGGACATCGTCTTCCTGCGGTTGGCCGGGCTGCGTCCCGTCGTCGTCCACGGTGGCGGCCCGCAGATCCAGGCGATGCTCGACCGGCTCGGTCTCGAGAGCGAGTTCAAGGGCGGCCTGCGCGTCACGACCCCCGAGGTCATGGACGTCGTGCGGATGGTCCTGACCGGGCAGGTCGGTCGCGAGCTCGTCGGCCTGCTCAACCAGCACGGACCCGTGGCCGTGGGTCTCTCCGGCGAGGACGCCGGTCTCTTCGGCGGTCGCCGCAAGAGCGTGACCATCGACGGCGAGCTCGTCGACATCGGCCTCGTCGGTGACGTCGAGACGGTGAACCCGGCAGCGGTCCTGGACATCCTCGACGCCGGCCGCATCCCCGTCGTCTCGACCATCGCGCCCGACCTCGACGGCGAGGGCCAGGTGCTCAACGTCAACGCAGACACCGCCGCCGCAGCACTCGCGGTCGCACTGCGCGCTCACAAGCTGGTCGTCCTCACCGATGTCGACGGTGTCTACGCCGACTGGCCCGACCGCGACTCACTCCTGTCGCACCTGACCGCCTCGGGTGCCCGCGATCTGCTGACGCGCGTCGACTCGGGCATGATCCCCAAGCTCGAAGCATGCATCCGCGCCGTCACCGAAGGTGTCCCGCAGGCGCACGTCGTCGACGGACGCCAACCCCACTCGATGCTTCTGGAGCTGTTCACCTCCGAGGGCTTCGGCACGATGATCCTTCCCGACCCGCAGGACGACGACGACCAGGGCGAAGGGAGCCCGTCATGACTGAGATCTCCGCCTCGCACCAGGCGCTGCTGGAGCGTTACCGCGCCAGCCACATCGGCGTCTTCGGGCTGCCCGGGCTCGTCCTCGCGCGAGGCGACGGCGCCTACGTCTGGGACGTCGACGGCAACCGATACCTCGACCTGCTCGGCGGCATCGCCGTCAATGCCCTCGGCCACGGGCACCCCGAGCTCGTGGGGGCCATCTCCAAGCAGGCCGCCGAGCTGGTGCACGTCAGCAACTTCTTCACCACGCCTGCCCAGATCGAGGCCGCCGAGGCCGTGCTGCGCATCGCGCAGGCACCACAGGGTTCGGGAGTCTTCTTCTGCAACAGCGGGTCCGAGGCCGTCGAGACGGCCATCAAGCTGTCGCGGCGCACCGGGCGCACCGGCATCGTCGCGGTCGGCGGCGCCTTCCACGGCCGGACCACCGGAGCCGTGAGCCTGACCCACAAGGAGGCCTACCGGGCCCCCTTCGAGCCCTTGCTGCCCGGGGTGTCGCACGTCGCGCCCGGCGATGTCGAGGCACTGCGAGCGGCTGTCGGTCCCGACACGGCGATGGTCCTGCTCGAGCCGATCCAGGGTGAGGCCGGTGTCGTGGCACCGCCGGTGGGGTACCTCGCTGCCGCACGTGAGATCACCCGTGACGCCGGCGCTCTGCTCGTGCTGGACGAGATCCAGACCGGTATCGGCCGCACGGGGGCCTGGTTCGCCCACCAGCTCGAGGGCGTCGTCCCCGACGCGATCACCATCGCCAAGGGGCTCGGCGGGGGAGTGCCCATCGGGGGGCTCGTCACCTTCGGCCCCGAGGTGACCGGTCTGCTCACGGCGGGTCAGCACGGCTCGACCTTCGGCGGCAACCCGCTGGCCTGCAGCGCCGCACTGGCCGTCCTGGCGACCATCGAGTCCGAGAGCCTCCTCGAGCACGCTGTCGCCGCCGGCGACTTCCTCGTCGACCGCGTCGAGGCCCTGGCGCACCCGCTCGTCACCGGGGTGCGCGGCGCCGGGCTGCTGCGCGCCATCACCCTCGCCCAGCCGATCGCACCCGCCGTCGCCCGACTCGCCCGCAGCCACGGCTTCATCGTCAACCCGGTGGCCGCCGGTGCGCTGCGCCTCGCACCGCCGCTCGTCATCACCACCGACCAGCTCGCCACCTTCGTCGACGCCCTCCCGGCGATCCTCGACGAGGCCGTCAAGGAGTCCGCATGACCGCCCGCCACCTGCTCGCCGACGACGACCTGACCGCGCAGGAGCAGAGCGAGGTCCTCGACCTGGCTGCTGCCCTCAAGGCGGACCGGCACGCCGAGCAGCCGCTCGCCGGCCCGCGCGCCGTCGCGATCATCTTCGACAAGCCGACGCTGCGCACCCAGCTCTCCTTCGCGACGGGGGTCGCCGAGCTCGGCGGGTACCCGATGGCGGTCGACGGCAACCTGGCCCAGATCGGTACCCGTGAGTCGATCGCCGACGTCGCCCGTGTCGTCGGGCGCCAGGTCAGCGCGATCGTGTGGCGCACGCACGGTCAGGACCGGTTGGAGGAGATGGCCGCTCATGTCGACGTGCCGGTCGTCAATGCCCTGACCGACGACTACCACCCCTGCCAGCTGCTGGCCGACCTGCTGACGATCCGGGAGCACAAGGGCGCCACGGCCGGGCGCACCATCGCCTACGTCGGTGACGGGGCCAACAACATGTCGCACTCCTACCTGCTCGCGTGCGCCCTCGCCGGGATGCACGTGCGGATCGGGACGCCGAGCACGCACCAGCCGTCCGCGGACGTCCTCGCCCGTGCCGAACGCATCGCCGCAGAGCAGGGCGGCTCCGTGCTCGTCACCGACGACCCGGTCGCTGCGGTGATCGATGCGGATGTCGTCGCCACCGACACCTGGGTCTCGATGGGCATGGAGGGGGAGAAGGGGGACCGCACCGGCCAGTCCTCGCCCTTCGCTCCCTTCGCCGTCACGCGCGAGCTCATGGTGCAGGCCGCCGATGACGCCATCGTCTTGCACTGCCTGCCCGCCTACCGCGGTCTCGAGATCGCGGCCGAGGTCATCGACGGCGAGCAGTCGGTCGTCTGGGACGAGGCCGAAAACCGGCTGCACGCCCAGAAGGCCCTCCTCACCTTCCTGCTGCGCGCCTCGTCGTGATCGCCGCGACCCGGCCGGGCCGGCAGGCCCGGATCACCGAGCTGCTGCGTGAGCACGCCGTGCGCAGCCAGCCCGAGCTGCTCGCGCTCCTCGCCGACGACGGGATCGAGGTCACCCAGGCGACCCTCTCCCGGGACCTGCTCGAGCTGCGCGCGGAAAAGGTGCGGGTCGGCCGCGACCTCGTCTATGCCATCCCCGGCGAAGGGGGTGACCGCACCCCTCGTGCGGCCGTCGACCCCGCAGAGCTGGACGGTCGGCTGCGCCGGCTGTGCGAGGAGTTGCTCGTCACGGCACGGGCGAGCGCCCAGCTCGTCGTCGTACGCACGCCCCCCGGTGCGGCCAACTACCTCGCCTCGGCGATCGACCACGCGCGCCTGCCCGAGGTGCTCGGAACGATCGCAGGGGATGACACGATCATGATCATCACCGGCGGCCCCGACCAGGGTGCCGCCCTCACCACACGACTGCTGGGCCTCGCCCAGACCATCGACAGCCAGGAGACACCGTGAGCCAGGACCAGAACGCGACGTCCGAGCGGGTGAGCCTGTGGGGCGGTCGCTTCGCCGGCGGCCCGAGCGAGGCTCTCGCGGCGCTCAGCAAGTCGACGCACTTCGACTGGCGTCTGGCCCCCTACGACATCGCTGGCTCGCGGGCTCACGCACGCGTGCTCCACGGCGCGGGTCTGCTCGACGACCCGACCCTCGAGGCGATGCTCGACGCCTTGGCCGTCCTGGCGACCGATGTCGAGTCAGGGGCCTTCGCCCCGGCCGAGGACGACGAGGACGTGCACACGGCCCTCGAGCGCGGCCTCATCGAGCGTGCCGGAGCCGACGTGGGCGGCCGCTTGCGCGCGGGACGCTCGCGCAACGACCAGGTGGCCACGCTCTTTCGCATGTACCTGCGCGACCACGCGCGCATCGTCTCGGGGCTCATCCTCGACGTCGTGCAGGCGCTCGTCGACCAGGCCCGGGCCCACATCGACGTGGCGATGCCCGGACGTACCCACCTGCAGCACGCCCAGCCGGTCCTGCTGAGCCACCACCTGCTTGCTCACGCGTGGCCGCTGCTGCGCGATGTCCAGAGGTTGGTCGACTGGGACGCCCGCACCTCCTTGAGCCCGTACGGCTCGGGTGCGCTGGCGGGTTCCTCCTTGGGGCTGGACCCCGAGGCCGTGGCTGCGGACCTCGGGTTCGCCGGCTCGATCGACAACTCGATCGACGGCACGGCCTCGCGCGACTTCGTGGCGGAGTTCTGCTTCGTCGCGGCGATGACCGCGGTCGACATCTCTCGTCTGGCGGAGGAGGTCATCCTCTGGGCGACCAAGGAGTTCTCCTTCGTCACGCTCGACGACGCCTTCTCGACCGGGTCCAGCATCATGCCGCAGAAGAAGAACCCCGATGTCGCCGAGCTCGCACGCGGCAAGGCCGGTCGTCTGGTCGGCGACCTGGCCGGCCTGATGACGACCCTCAAGGCTCTGCCGCTGGCCTACAACCGCGACCTGCAGGAGGACAAGGAGCCGGTCTTCGACGCGGTCGACACCCTCGAGGTCCTGCTGCCGGCGTTCTCCGGGATGATGGCGACGATGACCTACCACGGTGAGCGCATGGCATCCCTTGCGCCCCAGGGTTTCTCGCTCGCCACGGACATCGCTGAGTGGCTCGTGCGTGAGGGCGTCCCCTTCCGCATCGCCCACGAGGTCGCCGGTGCCTGCGTGCGAGTCTGCGAGGAGCGCGACATCGAGCTGTGGGACCTGAGCGACGCGGACCTCGCGGGCATCAGCGAGCACCTGACCCCCGGCGTCCGGGAGGTGCTCTCGGTCGAGGGCTCCCTCGGTTCACGCGACGCGAAGGGCGGTACGGCACCTGCCCGGGTCACCGAGCAGCTGGCGGACGCTGCGGCCCTCCTGGGCGAGCTGAGTGCCTTCGCTGCGAGCCGGATCGAGGCTCGCTGACAGTGCGTGCGCGGGGACGCCGGTGGGGCAGGGCCGACCTGACCGGTGACCCCCTCCTCGTCGCCAGGGCACTGCTCGGGGCGTACGTCGTCGCCGGACCCGTGACGCTGCGTCTGACCGAGGTGGAGGCCTACTGGGGGAGCAAGGATCCGGGCTCTCACGGCTATCGAGGGATGACGCCGCGCACCGAGGTGATGTTCGGTCCGCCCGGGCACCTCTACGTCTATCGCTCCTACGGCATCCACTGGTGCGCGAACATCGTGTGCGGCACCGCGGGGGAGTGTGCTGCCGTCCTGCTGCGGGCCGGCGAGGTCGTCGCCGGGCACGACGTCGTGGCCGAGCGCCGTCCCGGTGTGCCCGTGCGGGACCTGGCGCGCGGCCCCGGGCGGCTGACGAAGACCCTTGGGCTCGTGGGGGAGGACGACGGAGCCTCGCTGGTCGGGCGGGGTGCCCCCTTCGCCCTGTACGGGCCGCCGGAGCCCGTCCCGGACACGATCGTGAGGACCGGTCCCCGGGTGGGGGTCTCCGGCCCCGGGGGTGACGGCGAGACCTATCCCTGGCGCATGTGGATCGACGGCGAGCCGAGCGTGTCGGTCTATCGCCCGGGCAAGGTCAGGCGGGGTTGACGCCCACGTCGACCTGCTGGGCCAGGTAGTTCTCCATCCCGACGCGCGCGCACGCGTCGAGCTGGGCCTCGAACCAGTCGGCGTGACGCTCCTCGTCACGCGCCATCTCCTCGAAGACGGACGCCGTGGCGTGGTCCCCGAGCTCGTGGCACTCGGCTGCAGCAGCGTTGAACTGCTTGACCGCGACGATCTCGCTGGCGAGCGCGAGCTCGAGCATCTCCACGGCGTTCTCGCCGATCTGGATGTTGTTGAGCTTCTGCACGTTGGGGTGCCCGTCGAACATGAGGATGCGCTCGATCAGCTCGTCCGCGTCCTTCATCTCGCCGATCGACAGGTCGTAGAAGACCTTGCCCAGTCGGGGGAGGCCCCAGTTGTCGAGCATCCTCGCGTGGAGGAAGTAGGCATTGACGACGGTCAGCTCGAGGGTGAGGGCCTCGTTGAGGAGTGTGACGACTCGAGGGTCAGCTGGCTTCACGATCTACCTCCGCGGGAGTGGTGGCGAGCCCGTGATCGGCCTCACTCTCCACACTCTCGCAGAGAATGCGGCGCACTGAGAAGACACAGGCCCCGCAATCACGGCCCGCGCCGGTGCTCGTGCATGCCTGGGAGAGGGTCCTCGCGCCGGCCATCGCGGCAGCGGCGATCTCCCGATCGCTGACGACGGCGCAGTGGCACACGATCACGAGGTTCTCTCCCATCACGTTTACTGAGGTGAGGCACACCTTAGCGGGACGAAGGGAGTGCCTGTCACCGGGTGTTCCACATGGCGGACCGGTGCGCCTCACGGTCGCTCGTCCCTGCCATGGCAGGCTGGGGAGCGGCTCGCGGCCGCGCGCCGGCACATCCCGGAAGGACCGATGAAGACCGTGACCGACATCCTCGACGAGCTGCAGTGGCGTGGACTGGTGGCCCAGACCACCGACGAGACCGCCCTGCGACAGGCCTTCGCCGACGGACCGATCACGCTCTATTGCGGATTCGACCCCACGGCTCCCTCGCTGCACTTCGGCAACCTCGTACAGCTGATCGTCCTGCGTCACCTGCAGCGGGCCGGTCACCGCGTGATCTGTCTCGTCGGTGGGTCGACCGGACTCATCGGAGACCCGCGTCCGAGCGCTGAGCGTGTGCTGAAGACCAAGGAGCAGACCGCCGAGTGGGTCGGACGCATCCAGGAACAGGTGCGGCCCTTCCTCGACTTCGAGGGGGACAACCCGGCGATCACCGTCAACAACCTCGACTGGACCGCGCCGATGTCCGCGCTGGACTTCCTGCGCGACATCGGCAAGCACTTCCGGGTCAACCAGATGGTCCGCAAGGACGCGGTCGCTGCACGTCTGAAGAGTGACGAGGGGATCTCCTACACGGAGTTCAGCTACCAGATCCTCCAAGGCCTCGACTTCCTCCAGCTCTTCCGCGAGTACGGCTGCACGTTGCAGACCGGCGGCCAGGACCAGTGGGGCAACCTCACGGCCGGGTCGGACCTCATCCATCGCGCCGAGGGGAAGTCGGTCCACCTGCTGACGACGCCCCTGATCACCGACGCCAACGGCAACAAGTTCGGCAAGTCGGAGGGCAATGCCGTCTGGCTCGACGCAGAGATGACCAGCCCGTACGCCTTCTACCAGTACTGGCTCAACGTCGAGGACGCGTCCGTGGTCACGCTGCTCAAGGTCTTCACCGACCGCAGCCTGGAGGAGATCGCCGAGCTCGAGCGGCTCGTGGCCGACGAGCCCTTCCGACGTGCCGCCCAGAAGGCTCTGGCTGTCGACATGACGACTCTCGTGCACGGGGAGGAAGCCACCGCCTCGGTCCAGGCGGCGTCCGAGGCACTCTTCGGCAAGGGGGACCTCGGTGCGCTCGACCTCGGGACCCTCGTCGACGCCACTGCGGAGCTGCCGGGCGCTGATGTCCCCGCCGGCACGGGAGTGCTCGACGCGCTCGTGGCCACGGGCCTCGTGGACTCGAAGAAGGCCGCTCGCCGCGCCATCGGCGACGGCGCGGTCTCGATCAACGGGGACAAGATCTCCGACGAGGCGCACGTGCTGAGCCCCGGGGAGTACCTCCACGGACGGGTGGCCGTGTTGCGTCGCGGCCGCAAGAACTTGGCCGCAGCACGCCAGTCCTGACCAGGCACCAGACCTCCCATCGGGGGCGGACCCCCCGAAAATCCGGGGGATTCGCCCCCGATTTGGCGCATGGGGTGGCGGTGACCTAATGTTCTCGATGTCAGCCCGAGAGGGAGGAACGGACACCAAGTGGCAGCCCTTGCTGGGTTGCACCAA
>NZ_LMRZ01000005.1 GCF_001428305.1 Janibacter sp. Soil728
AAACCAGCCGGACAACGCGACCATGTCCGAATAGACACACACCCCTGACTGTCCGACATGTCCCTTCACGACTGTCCGACATGTCCCTTCACAGGACACCGGTGAATCGTCGGCGCGTTTACCTCCAATCGGGCGATGGGAGGTGAGTGGGCGAAGGGGGAGTCGCTCAGCGGGGGAGCCGGCGGGTCTCGACGGGGGTCTCGACGACCTGGCCGTCAGCCCCCTTCGTCACGATGTAGGCACCCTTGCCGTCGACCTCGGTGACCGCCTCGACGAGCTCGGTGCCGTGGTAGACCAGACCGACTCCGTCGTCGGTGCAGTGCGTCTCGCCGAGCGTGCCGTCGGCGACCATGCGGTGCACGGTCGGTCGGCGACGGGCCTCGCTGTCGTAGTGCACGCCGCTGTCGTAGGGCAGCAGCGCCAGACCGTTGTCCACGGACTGCAGCTGCGGACCGAAGGAGTCGGTCGTCCCTCCGCGGTACCAGCAGATCGAGCCCGCGCTCACGCCGGCGAGGACGACGCCCGCCTCCCACACGCGGCGGAAGATCGCGTCCAGACCGTGCACCCGCCACACCGCGAGCAGGTTGGCGACGGAACCGCCGTTGACCCACACGACGTCCTGGGCGAGCAGGTGAGCCTCGATGTCCTCGACATTGGGCATCGGGAAGAGGTTGAGGTGAGTGACCTCGTAGCCCGCGACCGCGCCGGCCTCGGAGAAGGCGGCGTTGAAGGGCCGCGGGTCGCCGCTGGCCGTGCCGAGCTGGCAGATCCTGGGGCGCGAGGTCGTCCCCGACAGGTCGACTGCGTGGTGCACGAGGCCGGCGAAGGCGAGGTCGCCCCGCTCGGGACGGATGTAGCCACCGGAGGTGGCGAGGATCGTGGGCCGGTCAGCGGTCATGACCGCAGGCTATCCAGCGTCGGCCGAAGGGGGGCGCTGTGGAAAACTCGACGACCCTCGCCCGCAGATCCGCCATCGTGGAGCCATGGACGAGATCCCTCCGTCAGTACCCGGGTATCGGCTCACCCGACTGCTCGGCACCGGGTCGACGGCGACGGTGTGGCGAGCCCGCCGGGACGCCGACGACGAGCTCGTCGCGGTCAAGCTCGTTGCCGCGCAGGCCGATGACGAGGCGGTGCGCGAGTACGCGATGCTCCAGATCGCTGCTGCTGAGCACGTCGTCACCCTGCACGAGACGCTCGAGATCGACACGGATGACGGACCGGGCCTGGCGCTGGTCCTCGAGTACCTCGCGGGAGGCAGTCTGGAGCGGGTCGTCGCGGAGCGGGGACACCTCACCCCGGGGGAGAGCGTCACGGTGATCGCTCCCATCGCGCAGGCGGTGGCCGGGCTGCACGATCTCGGGATCGTCCACGGGGACCTCAGCCCGGGCAATGTCCTGCTCGACTCGACCGGGCGACCGGTGCTCGCCGACCTCGGGTACTCGCGTTTGACCGGCGAGTCTCCCGGGGACGTCTACGGGACCGAGGGGCACGTCGCCCCGGAGGTGCTCGAGGGCAGCGACCCGACTCGGGAGAGTGATGTGCACGCCCTCGGCGCGCTCGCGTGGCTGTGCCTGGTGGGTGCGGCTCCCGCCCACATCGCCGAACGACCTGACCTGCGCGACCTCGTGCCGGACGAGCCGGCGCTGACCGATGTCGTGGAGGCCTGCCTCTCACCGCACCCGGACGACCGACCGGAGGCCGACGAGGTGGCGCGCGCGGTCTTCGACGCCGTGAGTGCCCAGCCGCTGCGCATGACCGCGTCCGGCGATGTCGGGAGCAGCCTGACGCGACGGATCCGTGAGGCCGCCAGCGAGGAGGGCATCCGCGTACCCGAGTGGCAGGAGGAGCTGGCCCGCGTCCTGCCGGACGAGGCCGATCACCGATGGTGGCGACGTCGTGGACCTCGCGTGAGACGGGAGCGTCCGCCCATGGCGAAGGGGGGTCGCCACGCCGCCCCGCGCCGCGAGCGCGAGCGCGACGAGCCCATCGACCTCACGCGTGATGTCGACCCGGACCTGGTCGAGGTGAGCGTCCCGCGCGCGATCGCCCGCTCGGCGCTGGCGCCTGCTGACGGTGCCCGTCGCGTCGGGGTGCTTGTCACCGTGGGGCTCGCGCTGCTTCTCGCGGTCCTCGTGCCGTGGCAGCAGCTGGCGAGCGCGGGTGGGGCCGAGGAGGAGGAGAGCGCGCCGGTCAGGACGGACCGGAGCGCGATGGCCGCGACGCAGGTGGAGTCATCAGGCGTGCTGCACGACCGTTCCTCGCCACGGCAGTCCCCGCGACTGCTCGCACAGGAGCTGACCTCCCTTCGCCAGCAGGTGGTCGTCGACCTGGACGTCGACGCGCTCGCCCGTCTCGACCTTCCCGGATCGCTGGCCGCGACGAAGGACCGAGAACTCGTCGACCGGCTGACGCAGAGTGGTGAGCGCTTCCGCGGGGTCACGATGACCGTGCGCTCGGCCCGGCTGGAGCGCACCCACGGGTCCACGGCGGTGTTGCGCACGATTGTCGACGAAGGCGCCTATGACGTCGTCGCGGCAGACGGCGGACGCAGCGCCCGACCGGCTCGGCGGGGTCAGCCGCTCGACCTCGTCCTTGCCTGGCACGACGGCGCGTGGCGGGTCCGCGACGTCACCGCGCCCGCTGACTCCGCCACCCCCTGAACCCTGCATTCACCTATGGCAGTGCACCCTTCCACGCCAGGGGGACCGTGCATTCCCCTATGGCAATGCACCCTTCCAAGCCATGGACCGTGCATTCCCCTATGGCAATGCACCCTTCCACGCCAGGGGGACCGTGCATTGCCCTATGGCAATGCGGGGATCAGGGTCGTTCGCGGCTGCTCAGGGTCGTGCGAGGAGGTGGGCGAGCGCGTCGTCGAGGCGGGGGTGGGCATGCTCGAAGCCTTCGTCGAGCAACCGCTGGGGGAGCACCCTGACCGAGGCGAGCGCTTCGTCGGCGAACTCGCCGAGCACGAGTCGCATGGCTGCCCGCGGTGCGGGGAGGACGGCGGGACGGTGCAACGCCCGGCCGAGCCCGCGGGCCAGCTCGCGCTGGCGTACCGGGTGAGGAGCGGTGAGGTTGACCGGTCCGGTGATCGAGGGGTCCTCGATGAGCCGGGTGTAGGCGGCGACGGTGTCGGCGAGCGTGATCCAGGGCATCCACTGCCGTCCGGACCCGAGTGGTCCGCCGAGACCGAGTCGTCCCAGCCGCAGCATCGGGGTGAGGGCGCCGCCCTTCGTCGACAGCACGATCCCCGTGCGGGCATGAGCCACAGGGACACCCGCGTCCTTGGCGGGGATGGTCGCCGCCTCCCAGTCGCGCACGACATTGGCGAGGAAGGTGACGGCCTCCGCGGAGGCCTCGGTGAGCACCTCGTCGCCGCGGTCGCCGTAGATCCCGATGGCGGACGCGCTGACCAGCCGCGTGGGACCCGCCCCGTCGGCGATCGCGCGCGCGACGAGATCGGTGCCGTCGACCCGCGAGGAGTGGATCAGCGACTTGTACTCGGGGGTCCAGCGCCGATCACCGACGCCGGCGCCCGCGAGGTGCACCACGGTGTCGACGTCCGCGAGGACATCGCGCGTCAGCTGCCCGGCCGCCGGGTCCCACTGCCGCTCGTGGCCGGCCGAGGGCTCACGGCGCACGAGGTGGACGACGTCGTGACCCCCTTCGCGCAGGGACGACGACAGCGCGCCACCAATCAGTCCGGAAGCTCCGGTGATGGCGACGCGCTGTCGGCGTGCGGTCATGTCAGGCCTCGAAACGGCCTTCTTCGAGGCGAGCCTTGATGGTCCCGAGGAACCTCGCGGCGTCCGCCCCGTCCACGACACGGTGGTCGTAGCTGAGGGCCAGGTACATCATCGACCGGATCGCCAGGGTCTCCCCACCGTCGTCGGTCACGATGACCACGGGGCGGCGCACGATGGCACCCGTCCCGAGCATCGCGACCTGCGGCTGGTTGAGGATCGGGGTGTCGAAGAGCGCACCCCGGCTGCCGGTGTTGGTGATGGTGAAGGTCCCACCGGACAGGTCGTCCGGCGTGATCTTGTTGTTGCGGGTGCGGTCGGCGACGTCCGCGATGGCGCGGGCGAGGCCGGCGACGTTGAGGTCACCGGCGTTCTTGACGACCGGGGTGAAGAGGCCCTTCGGCGTGTCCACGGCGATGGAGAGGTTTTCCTGACCGTGGTAGACGATCTCCTCACCCTCGACGCTGGCGTTGACGCCCGGGTGCTCCTTGAGCGCCTCGGCCGTGGCCAGGGCGATGAAGGGGAGGAAGGAGAGCTTGGTGCCCTCGCGGCTGACGAACTCGGCCTTGGCCGCGTCACGCACCCGCGACACCTTGGTCATGTCGACCTCGACGACCGTGGTCAGCTGGGCGCTGACCTGCAGCGACTCGACCATGCGCTCGGCGATGACCTTGCGCAGACGGGACATCTTCTCGCGGGTGCCGCGCTTGGACTTCGGGACATTGGACTCGAAGCCTGCGGGGACGGCCGACGGCGCAGCAGCGGCAGCCGGGGCAGCAGCGGGAGCGGCCGCCGGGGCGGACTCCTGCGGCTGGTTCTTGGCCTTGGCAGCCTCGAGCACGTCCTGCTTGCGGATGCGGCCACCGATGCCGGTGCCCGTGATCTGCGAGAGGTCGATGCCGTTGTCCGAGGCGAGCTTGCGCACGAGCGGAGTCACGTAGGCGGCGGCGTCGCCACCGGAGGCAGCGGGAGCCTCCGTCTTGGGTGCTTCCGCCTTCGGAGCCTCGGCCTTCGGGGCCTCCTGCTTCGGTGCCTCGGCCTTCGGGGCCTCCTGCTTGGGGGCCTCGGCCTTCGGAGCCTCCTGCTTGGGGGCGGGAGCCTCTGCCGGCTCCTCCTGAGCGGCCTCGGGCTCCTGCGCAGCGGCCTCTTGGGCGTCATTGCCTGCGGTCTTGGGGTCCGACTCGTCGGCCTGCGGGACAGGGGACTCCTCGGCGTCCTCGGAGGAGGACTCGCCGCCACCCGAGCCACCGACGATGGCCAGGTCAGCGCCGACCTCGACGGTCTCGTCCTCCTGGACGAGGATCTTGGTCAGCGTGCCCGCGACGGGGGAGGGGATCTCGGTGTCGACCTTGTCGGTGGAGACCTCCAGGAGGGGCTCGTCGACCTCGACGGTGTCGCCCTCGGCCTTGAGCCAACGGGAGACGGTGCCCTCGGTGACGGACTCACCCAGAGCCGGCATGGCCACCTTGGTGCCCTCGCCGTCACCGGAGGCCGGCTTGGCCTCCGCAGCGGGTGCCTCTTCAGCCTTGGGCTCCTCAGCAGGAGCCTCCTCAGCGGGGGCCTCCTCAGCGGGGGCCTCCTCAGCGGCAGGAGCAGCCTCCTCAGCGGGGGCCTCCTCGGCGGCAGGAGCAGCCTGCTCGTCGTCACCGGAGTCCGAGGACGCCGGGGCGTCTCCGTCACCGATCACAGCGAGGTCGGCTCCGACCTCGACGGTCTCGTCCTCTTCGACGAGGATCTCCTGGATGGTGCCTGCGACCGGCGAAGGGATCTCGGTGTCGACCTTGTCGGTCGAGACCTCGAGCAGCGGCTCGTCGATCTCGACAGTGTCGCCAACATTCTTCAGCCATCGCGTCACGGTGCCCTCGGTCACCGACTCGCCCAGGGCCGGCATTGTCACCCGCTCAGACATGCGCCTCTGCTCCTTCAATAAAGATGGTTTACGTCACAGACTCTCACGAGTCGGTGTGGTCATGTCCATGGGGCCCACGTCCGCGTCGGACACGTATCGGCAACAGGTTCGACCCCATGGTGTGGTCATCATGCGTGTGCGTGCAACGGCCGTCCGGCGGCAAGCATGGCTGCCTCGCCGAAGGCCTCTCCCTGACTCGGGTGCGCGTGCACCAGAGGCGCGATGTCCTCGGGGTGTGCCTCCCAGCCGACGGCCAGCTGTGCCTCGCTGATCATCTCGCTGACGCCCAGTCCGACCATGTGCACGCCGAGGACCGGACCGTCCTTCTCGCGGATGAGGGTCACCGAGCCGGTGGTGCCACGGATGATGCTGCGGCCGTTGCCGCCCAAGGGGTAGACGACGGTCTCGACGTCCTTGCCGGCTCCCTTCGCCGCCTTGCTCGTCAGTCCGACGGAGGCGATCTCGGGGTCGCAGTAGGTCACCTTGGGGATGATGATGTCGTCGATCGGCGTGGGGTCGAGGCCGGCGATGTCCTCCGCGACGAAGATCCCGTGGGCGAAGCCGCGATGAGCCAGCTGCAGTCCGGGCACCAGGTCGCCGACCGCGCGCACGCCGTCGACATTGGTGCGCAGGCGCTCGTCGGTCGGGACGAACCCGCGGTCGACGCTGACACCGGCCTCCTCGAAGCCCAGTCCCTCGCTGCGCGGACCTCGGCCCACGGCGACGAGGACGAGGTCGACCTCCAGTGGGTCGCCGCTCTCGAGGTGCACGACGGCACGCTGGTCGTCGGCCTCGACCGACGCGACCCGGGTGGACGTGAGAGCGGTGATCTTGCGCTTCTTGAACTCGCGGGTGAGGTGCTTGGAGATCGACGGCTCCTCGGCCGCGACGATCCGGTCGAGAGCCTCGACGATCGTCACCTCGGCGCCGAAGCTGCGCAGCATCGAGGCGAACTCGACACCGATCACGCCGCCGCCGAGCACGGCGACACGCTGGGGGATCTCGGTGAGGTTCATCGCCTGGTCGCTCGTCATGACCCGCGGGCCGAGCTCCACGCCCGGGATGGTGCGGGCGTACGAACCGGTCGCCAGGACAACGGTCTTCGCGCTCAGGCGAGTGGTCCCCCCTTCGCCCTCGACCTCCACGGTGCTCGCGTCGACGAGCCGACCACGGCCGGTGACGACCTCGATGCCGGCCTGCCCGACGAGCCCGGTCAGCCCCTTGTAGAGCTGCGAGACGACCTTGTCCTTGCGTGCGTGGAGGGCCGTGGTGTCGATCCCCTCGAAGGTCGTGAGGATCCCGTGGGACGCCCCTGCGCGGGCACCGTCGGCGAGCTCGGCCGCGTGCAGCAGGGCCTTGGTCGGGATGCACCCGCGGTGCAGGCAGGTCCCGCCGATCTTGTCCTCCTCGACGAGCGCGACCGTGAGGCCCAGCTGCGAGGCGCGCAGGGCGCAGGCGTACCCGCCGCTGCCGGCTCCGAGGATGACGAGGTCGAAGGGGGACGAGGTCGAGTTCGTGGGGTCGGCCACGGGTTGCTCCTTTGCGCGGGTGATGTGTCCGGGGTCACGGACCGGGCCCCAGCGTAGAGGCAGAGGAGCCGGTGCCGCGAAGGCGGCGAGGTGAGGGATGGCTAAAGTGCGTGTCACCAGCCATCACTTCAGGGGAAAATTTCATGACTTCACGTTTTGCTGCCCACACGTCCGCAGGTGTCTCGCGCAGGACGGTGGCGAAGACTGCCGCGTGGTCGGTGCCCGCCGTCACGGTCGCTGCCGCAGCGCCCACGCTGGCCGCGAGCACGGCGGCGACGGTCGACCTGATGCTCCAGGGCCAGCCCTTCGGTGACGGGGTCGCGGGGTACAGCGAGGATCGATCCCGGATGTACGAGCTGACTCTCATCGGTGGGTTCGACGCCACCAACATGGGGACGGCTGCTGCGCCTGCTGGCAGCACGGTGAACCTGTCCTTCGACTCCCGGCTCTTCAGCGGAGTGACGCTGACGGCCGACGACGTCGCAGTGACGGCGGGCACGCCCCGGACGAGCGGGAACCTGACCACGATCCCCTTCCGCCTGGACAACCCGATCCCCGTCGGGGGCCTGGTGTCCCTGCGGCCGTCACTGGTTCGGGTAGGGGGACCAGAGGCGGCATGGGCCACGGACATCGAGCCGTACACGGTGACGATCACGCCCGCGACGGGTACCACCGACTCGGTGCCCGACAACAACAGCGTGTCGACGACGGCGCGGTACTACGACACGAACGATGCAGCGCTGACCGCTACCTGGAGGGAGCACAACCTGGTGACGGCCGCCGGCGACCCGCTGCCGATCAACGTGCAGGACACCCTCACCGTCACGGCGAACACCCCGGGTGACATCCCGACGGACAGCTCCCTGATCATCGGCGGCCCGACCGTGCACGACGGCACGGGCTACGTGGATGTCTTCGAGGACGTGCGGATCGTCAGCGCCACGCTCGACGGGCAGGACGTCGCGGACACGTTCGTGAAGCAGCCGAGCAGCGGTGGCGACGACCGCGTCGAGTGGCGGATCGGGGTCGCGATCCCGGCCGGCCAGCAGCTGGTCGTCGACGTCGACGTCGACATCGCCACCTCGACCCGCGAGTTCGTCTACAGCGGGGCCTGGACGCAGTTCATGTCCCAGCGGGACCGGGACGACAGCAACAACCGGGCGGACACGGGACCCTTCCCCGCCTGAGCACCCGCCGGATGCACGAGACCCCCTGCCCGTCACGACGGGCAGGGGGTCTCGTGCGTCGGAGCGAAGAGGATCAGCCCAGCGACGCGATGTGCTCCAGCATGGTGCCGACGGCGACGCCGGTGCCGCCCTTGGGGACGTGACCCCAGGGGCTGCCCTCGTTGAAGGAGGGGCCGGCGATGTCGAGGTGCGCCCACGGGATGGGCTCGCCCTCGGCGTCCTTGGCGAACTCCTGCAGGAAGAGGCCCGCGGTCAGCGCGCCACCCCAGCGGTCACCCTTGTGGGCGAGGTCCGCGACGAAGGAGTCGAGACCTGACCGGAGGTCGACCGGCAGCGGCAGCGGCCAGCTCGGCTCGTCGGCGCGGTCGGACGCCTCGGTGATCGCGGTGCGCAGGTCGTCGTCGTTGCCCATGACGCCGAAGATCTTCGGGCCGAGCGCGACGACGCACGCGCCGGTCAGGGTGGCGACGTCGAGGATCTGGTCGGGACCCGACTCGGCGGCCAGGGCCATGCCGTCGGCGAGGACCATCCGGCCCTCGGCGTCGGTGTCGATGATCTCGACGGTCGTGCCGTTGCGCATGGTGACGACGTCACCGGGGCGCTGGGCGTTGTCGCCGGGCATGTTCTCCGCGAGGCAGAGGTAGCCGGTGACCGCGACGGGCAGACCGAGCTCGGCGGCGGCGACGACGGTCGCGGCCACGGCGGCAGCGCCGGCCATGTCGGACTTCATGGTCAGCATGCCCGCAGACGGCTTGATGCACACACCGCCGGAGTCGAAGGTGATGCCCTTGCCGACGAGCGCGATGTGCGGGACCTTCTTGCTGCGCGGCGTGTAGGAGAGGGTGACGATGCGCGGGGGGCGGCTGCTGCCCTGGCCCACGCCGACGATGCCGCCGAAGCCGCCCTCGACGAGCGCCTTGTCGTCGAGCACCTTGACCGTCAGCTTGCCCGAGGAGGCCTTGGCCACCTGCTGCACCTGCTCGGCGAAGGACTGCGGGAAGAGCAGGTTGGGCGCGGTGTTGACCAGGTCGCGGGCCCACGCGACATTGCGCGCGACGGTCTCGGCGGTGGCGAGCACGTCCTTGGGGGCGTCCTTGCGGTCGAGCGATGAGAAGACCGTGATCTCGCGGTCATCGGCCGTGGCCGGGGCGGACTTGTGCTCGGTGAAGGCGTAGCCACCCGCCACGGCGCCCTCGGCGATCGCCGCGAGCTCGGTGGCGTCGGCGTGCGGCAGGGCGAGCGCGACCGAGCCCTTGCCCGCGGCGCGCACTGCGGCGCCGGCGGCCCGGCGCAGGACGTCGCTCCCCCCTTCGTCCGTGCCCAGACCGACGAGCACGACCTTGTCCGCCTTCAGACCCGGCACTGCGGGAAGGGTGGTGGTCGCGCCGACCTTGGTGCTCACCTCGAGGAGGGGCAGGACCTGGTCGAGGTGCTTGGCGGTGGGCTTGGGCAGCTCTTCGCTCGCGGTGGCGGTGGCCGGGTCGGAGCCGGTGACCCCGATGACGAGGGTGCGGCCGGACCAGGCGGCGAGGGGGTGGGAACCGAGGATCAACGAGGGCACGTGCGTGGCGCCTTTCGATCGGGGAGATGGTGGGTGTACCTCCGGCAGGCTATCCCGGATGGCGAGACGGTAGCGTCTGCCGCATGACCGACAGTGACGTCCTGCGCACCTCTTCGATCCATGACCGCCATGTCGCGCTCAACGCCAAGATGGCCGACTTCGGTGGCTGGGAGATGCCCATCGAGTACCCCGGCGGCGGCGTCGTCGCCGAGCACACCGCCGTGCGTGAACGGGTGGGCCTGTTCGACGTGAGCCACCTGGGCAAGGCCAGTGTCACCGGCCCCGGCGCCATCGACCTGATCAACTCCACACTGACCAACGACCTCGGTCGGATCGGTACCGGCCAGGCGCAGTACACGTTGTGCTGCAACGAGTCCGGTGGCGTGGTCGACGACCTCATCGCCTACCTGCGCAGCGAGGAAGATGTCTTCCTCATCCCCAACGCCGCCAACACCGCGACGGTCGTGCGGATGCTGCAGGAGGCCGCTCCCGAGGGCGTCGAGGTGCGCAACCTGCACGAGGACTACGTCGTGCTCGCCGTCCAGGGCCCCAAGAGCGACGAGGTCCTCACCGCGCTCGGCCTGCCGGTCGACCACGACTACATGTCCTTCGACGAGGCGCAGTGGCAGGGCCACGACCTCACCGTCTGCCGCACCGGCTACACGGGGGAGCGCGGCTACGAGCTCGTCGCCCCGGCCGCTGCCGGCCTGGAGCTGTGGGACGCGATCGTCGAGGCGATGGCCCCCTTCGACGGACTGCCCTGTGGCCTCGGTGCCCGCGACACGCTGCGCACCGAGATGGGCTACCCGTTGCACGGCAACGATCTCTCCCCGGAGATCACCCCCGTCATGGCGCGCTCCGCGTGGGCGGTCGGCTGGGACAAGGAGACCTTCTGGGGCAAGGACGCGCTCGTCGCCCAGCGTGTCGCCAAGTCCTCCCGCCTGCTGCGCGGCCTGCTCGTCACCGGCCGCGGCATCCCGCGCAGCCACTGCGCGGTCACGGTCGACGGGGCCGAGGTCGGAGAGGTCACCTCCGGCACCTTCAGCCCCTCGCTCAAGCAGGGCATCGCCCTGGCGTTGCTCGACCGGTCCGTCGCCGAGGGCGACGAGGTCGTCATCGACGTCCGCGGCCGTGAGGTCGCCGCCACGGTGACCAAGCCCCCCTTCGTCCAGGTGCAGGTGCGTCAGTCATGAGTGAGTCCTACCGCTGGCGGCTCGAGGACTCCTCGGGCGCACCGCTGCCGAGCGGGCACTCGGTGCCCTTCCCGACCCAGGCCGAGGCCGAGGCGTGGTTTGCCGAGTCGTGGGAGGACCTCGCCGGCGCGGGCGTCGCCCAGGTGAGCCTGCTGCGCGAGGCCGAGGTCGTCTACGGGCCGATGTCGTTGTCGGCCGGCTGACCGCGACCACGCACGAAGGGGGCGCCTCCACCGATCGGTGGAGGCGCCCCCTTCGTGCGTGCGGTGTGGGTCAGCGCGGGGTGTCGCCGCGCCCCACCATCGGCTTGGGCATCCGGCTGCGGCGGATCTGGAAGGCCCGCATGACGAGGTACATCCCCAGGCCACGGGTCTCGGTGTCGGCGCCGAAGCGATCGAGGATCTTGACCTTGGTCCGGCGCCACAGCAGGTAGGCGTCGAGGATCGCGATGATGATCAGGACGTAGACGCCGAGGAAGACGTAGGTCGCCCACTGACCGGCGAAGAGGCTCAGCACCAGCACGGCGAGCATGAGCGGCAGCAGCCACTCGCCGAGGTTGAAGCGGGCGTCGACCGTGTCGCGGACGTAGCGCCGGACCGGACCCTTGTCACGGGCGGGCAGGTGCTTCTCGTCGCCGGTGACCATCGCGGCGCGCATCTTCTGCGCATTCTCGCGGCGGGCGGCGCGGTCCGCGGACTTGGCCGACTTGCGGTCGGTCTGCACCAGGGGACGCCGACGGGCCGCCTCCTGCTCGCGCCGCTTGGGCGTCGGCCGGTTCTTGGCGCCATCGCGCGGGGACCGCTCCCGGACGGCAGAGTCCTGGGCAGCAGCTTGGTCATCCTTCTTGCGTCCGAACACGAGGTGCACTCTAGGCGTAGCGCCGTGGGCACCAACCGTCGGCCGGTCGCGATAGCGTCGGGCCCGTGACCGACACCACTCTCACCGCAGACCAGATCGAGACCCTGCGCGCCCGCGTGCGCGAGCTGATGCCGCAGGTGCGCACCGACCTCGAGGACCTCACCCGGATCCCGAGCGTCAGCCTCGACTCCTTCGACCAGGCCCACGTGCAGGCCTCCGCCGAGCGCACCGCCGAGCTGTTGCGCGCGGAGGGCCTCGACGTGGAGATCGTGGAGGAAG
The DNA here is from genome assembly GCF_001428305.1 of Janibacter sp. Soil728. Lineage (GTDB taxonomy): Bacteria > Actinomycetota > Actinomycetes > Actinomycetales > Dermatophilaceae > Janibacter. The sequence goes on from NZ_LMRZ01000005.1 coordinate 12,266, forward strand.
GGGGGCGACCGGCCGTCATCGGGCACATCGACGGCCCCGAGGGTGCGCCCACCGTCCTGCTCTACGCGCACCACGACGTGCAGCCCCCGGGCAACGTCGAGGACTGGGACACCGACCCCTTCGAGCCGACCGAGGTCGACGGCCGTCTCTACGGTCGAGGCGCGGCCGACGACAAGGCGGGAGTCATGGCACACGTCGCCGCCCTGCGCGCCCACTCCGGCAACCTGCCGGTCGGCGTGACGATCTTCGTCGAGGGCGAGGAGGAGATCGCCAGCGAGTCGCTGCCGCGCCTGCTGGAGCGTCACGGTGACCGCCTGACGTCCGACGCGATCGTCCTCGCTGACTCGCTCAACTGGGCCATCGGGACCCCCGCGCTGACGACGACGCTGCGCGGTTCGATCCGCGCCGTCGTCACCGTGCGCACACTCGACCACGGCGTGCACTCCGGCATGTTCGGCGGCGCCTGCCCCGACGCGATCACGACCATGTGCCGGCTGCTCGCCACGCTCCACGACGACCAGGGCGATGTCGCGATCGAGGGTCTGCTGCACGCAGACGCCCCCGAGATCGACTACGACGAGGCGCGGCTGCGTGAGGAGTCCGGGCTGCTCGACGGCACCCAGCTCATCGGTACCGGCTCGATCCCGTCGCGGCTGTGGACCAAGCCTGCTGCGATCGTCATCGGCATCGATGCCCCGAGCGTCGACGAGGCAGGCAACGTCCTCAACGCGTCCGCGAGCGCCAAGATCAACCTGCGGCTGAACCCGACACAGGACCCGCAGGACGCGTGGAAGGCCCTGCAGAAGCACCTGCAGGAGTACGCCCCGTGGGGCGCGAGCGTCGAGGTCGAGCTCGACGAGCAGGGCTGGGGCTTCGCCGCCGACGCGCAGGGTCCGGTTTACGACCAGGCGCGCGCCGCCTTCGCCGATGCCTGGGGCAACGACCCGGTCGACGTCGGGATCGGTGGGTCGATCCCCTTCGTCCAGGCCTTCGCCGAGAAGTTCCCGGACGCGGCGATCCTCGTCACCGGCGTCGAGGACCCCGACACCCGCGCGCACGGTGCCAACGAGTCACTGCACCTGGGCGAGTTCGAGAAGGTCTGTGTCGCCGAGGCGCTGCTCCTTGCCCGGCTCGGCGCGATGCGGTCCTGAGAGGGGCTTGAGGGATGCCGCAGAGTGCGGAGGAGATCCACCAGCTGGCGCGGTCCCGGACGGACGCCCCTGACCTGGGTTTCGTCGAGTGGCCGGCCTTCCCGTGGGCTGTCGACGGTGGTCGGATCGTGGCCAAGGAGCTCGATCCGCCCGCCGACCACGACCGCGTCCGCGATGGCGAAGGGGGTGTCGACTGCTGGCGGTGCGAGCACCCCGACGAGGGCGTGGTGTGGCGCAACGAGCGGTGGATCCTCTCGACGGACCGCGAGGGACGGGGCGGACTGCTGACGCTGTGGCTGCAGACCCGTGAGCACATGGACTTCGGTGACATGGGCGAGGACCTGGCCGCGGAGTTCGGTCGGCTGACCCTGCGGCTGCACAACGCGATGCTCGCCCTGCCCAACGCAGGTCGGGTGCACCTGGGCAAGTGGGGCGACGGCAGCGCGCACCTGCACGTCCTGGCGATGGTGCGGCCGGCGCGTCTGCCCCAGGTCATCGGCTCCTTCGCCGTCGAGTGGGACGACCTCCTGCCGCCCGTACCCGAGGATGTCTGGCAGCGCGAGGTCGACGAGGTGGCAGTCGTCATGGCCACGGGCGACGCGGTCTGAGCCATGGTCACGCTGACCGCGGTGCATGGAGACATCACGACCCAGCAGGTCGACGCGATCGTCAACGCCGCCAACAACGCGATGCGCGGCGGCGGGGGAGTGGACGGGGCCATCCACCGGGTCGGTGGGCCGGCGGTCCTCGAGGACTGCATCGTGCGTTTCCCCGACGGACTGGCCACCGGGGACGCCGGGTGGACGACGGGAGGGGACCTCCCTTCGCGCTGGGTCATCCACACGGTCGGGCCCAACCACGCTGCGGGACAACGCGACCGCTCCTTGCTCACCTCCTGCTACCGGCGCTCGCTCGAGGTCGCCGACGAGGTCGGCGCCCGTAGCGTCGCCTTCCCGCTCATCAGCGCTGGGATCTACGGCTGGCCCAAGGACGACGCGATCGCGGCCGCGGTCGAGACGATCGCGGGCGCGGCGACGCGGGTCGAGCAGGTGCGGATCGTCGCCTTCGACGAGGCGACCTTCGAGCAGGTGCGCGAGCAGATCGCGTGCGCAGCCGAGGCAGGCGTCGGTGGACAATAGTTCAATCTTCAACTAAAGTGGGCGGCATGACACAGGGCAGCTACGTCGAGAAGGAATTCACCCGCGACACGACCTACATCGAGGACCGCATCACCTCGGACGGGTCGAGCGCGTGGCCGGTCGAGCCGGGGCGATACCGCCTCGTCGTCTCCCGCGCCTGCCCGTGGGCCAACCGCACGATCATCGTGCGCCGACTGCTCGGCCTCGAGGACGTCATCTCCATGGGCGTCACCGGACCGACGCACGACGCGGACTCGTGGACCTTCGACCTCGACGAGGGCCACCTCGACCCCGTGCTGCAGATCCCGCGGATCAAGGACGCCTACCTGGCGCGCTTCCCCGACTACCCCAAGGGCATCACCGTCCCCGCAATGGTCGACATCCCGACGGGTCAGGTCGTGACCAACGACTTCCCGCAGATCACGCAGGACTTCTCCACGCAGTGGCGCGAGTTCCACCGCGAGGGCGCTCCGGACCTGTGGCCCGAGGACCTCCTCGAGGAGATGGCGGTCGTCAACAAGCGCATCTACACCGAGATCAACAACGGCGTCTACCGCTGCGGCTTCTCCGGCGACCAGGCCGCCTACGAGGCTGCCTACGACCGGCTGTGGACCGCGATGGACTGGCTCGAGGAGCGCCTCGCCACCCGTCGCTACCTCATGGGCGACCACATCACCGAGGCCGACGTGCGCCTCTTCACCACGCTGGCGCGCTTCGACCCCGTCTACCACGGGCACTTCAAGGCCAACCGGTCCAAGCTCTCCGAGATGCCGGTGCTGTGGGCCTACGCGCGCGACCTCTTCACCACGCCGGGCTTCGGTGACACGACGGACTTCGTGCACATCAAGAGCCACTACTACGAGGTGCACACGGACATCAACCCGACCGGCATCGTCCCCGCCGGTCCGGACTACTCCAACTGGCTGGAGCCGCACGGCCGCGAGTCGCTCGGGGGATCCCCCTTCGGCAGTGGGACCGCCCCCGGCGCCCCGAGCGAGGCCGAGCGGGTCCCCACGGCGCACAACCCGTTGCTCGACGAGACCGGGATGGTCCGCATCGCCTGAGGGCGCTCCTCGTCTCGTTGCTCGACCCGCCGGGTGGAGGTAAACACGCTGACGATTCGTCGGCGGGTTGGCATCCACCCGGCGGCGTCGGCCCGCCAGGCTGGCTGGGTGGGTTGGTCCACCGGCCTCGGGAGGGCGAGTCATTCCGCCGGTGTTGGGTGGGTGTTCACCGGCGCGGGCCGGGATCGACACCGGGCCGCGGCACCGTGGCGCTCACCCGACCCAGGAGATCGCCACCATGGCCCGTCATGTCCGTCACCGTCCCCTCGCCACCGCTGCTGTCGCTGCCCTGGCGCTGACCCTGCCCGTCGGCGCGGCCAGCGCCGCACCCGTCGAGCTGGGCACGCCGTTGCCGGCGGCCCACGCCCACAACGACTACGAGCACGACCGGCCGCTGCTCGACGCGCTGGAGCACGGCTTCACGTCGGTCGAGGCAGACGTGTGGCTCGTCGACGGCGAGCTGCGCGTCGCCCATGACGAGTGGGAGGTCGCCGACGCGCCCACCCTCGAGGAGGCCTACCTCGACCCGCTCTCCGAGATCGCCACGCGCGGTGGGCAGCAGATCTACCCCGGGTACACCGGTGACTTCCAGCTGCTCATCGACATCAAGAGCGACGGGCCGACCACGTGGAAGGCCATCGAGGAGGAGCTCGAGGAGCACGAGCAGGTCTTCACGCGCGTCCACAAGGGCAAGGTCAAGGACCGCGCGGTCGAGGCTGTCATCAGCGGCAACCGTCCTCGCGCGCAGATGGAGGCGGCGACGACCCGCTACTCCTTCTACGACGGACGCTCGAGCGACCTCGGCTCCGGGACCGACGCTGACCTCATGCCCCTCGTCAGCGAGAACTGGACGAAGCTCTTCACCTGGCAGGGCATCGGCGAGATGCCTGCGGCTGAGCGGGACAAGCTCCACTCCTACGTCGAGCAGGCCCACGCGGACGGGTACCGAGTGAGGTTCTGGGCGACCAACGACATCGCTGGTCCCGCCCGTGAGGACCTCTGGCGCGAGCTGCGTGACGCCGGCGTCGACCACATCAACACCGACGACCTCGACGGGCTGCAGGAGTTCCTCACCGAGGAGTGAGTGCGGCGCCAGACCCTCCCGCCGCCGGGTGGAGGTGGACACGCTGACGATTCGTCGGCGGGTTGGCATCCACCCGGCGGCGTCGGCTTGGCAGGCTGGGGCCATGGACGATGCACGGCTCATCTCCCGGACGGCTGCCAACCGACGACTCTTCGCCGATGTCCTCGACGAGCTCGGTGAGGCCCACGCCCACGACGCCACCCTGTGCGCGGGCTGGGACGTGCGCACCCTCGCCGGTCACCAGCTGCAGCCGGTACACGTGCCGTCGTGGCGCTTCCTGCTCACTGCTGCCCGGCAGCGATCGATGGCTCGCGCGTGTGATGTGCATGCGGTCCGGCTGGGGGACCGGCCGCTGGCCGAGATCGCAGCGGAGCTGCGGGAGCGCGCGACTGATGGGTCGAGACCCTGGTTCATCGGCCGTGCCGGGCCCTTCACGGACTCGTGCATCCACCTGCGTGACCTCGCCGAACCGCAGGGCCTGGACGTCACTGTGCCGATCGAGGACTGGCGGACGGCCCTTGAGATCATCGTGTCGCCGCGTGGCCGTGCGTCCTTCCTCCCTGTAGAGGGCCTGCTCGACGGCCTGCGCTGGGCGGCCACGGACGTGGCGTGGGTCCATGGCGAAGGGAGCGCCGTCACCGGCAGCGCCGAAGCCCTCGCCATGGTCATGTCGGGACGATCCGGCTACCTCGACCGCATCCGTGGGGAGGGCCTCGCGGTGCTTCGAGCTCGGCTGGAGTGAGCCACCACCTCCCGTTGGAGGTGAATGCGCTGACGAGTCGTCCGCGAGTCGGCATCCACCCGCGGCCGTCCGCGCGCAGGATCACCCGGCGAGGCGAAGACCGGACAGTCGGGCGTGGGCGGCCACGACCTGGCCCATGAACTGCTCCTCGGCGATGCGCAGCCCGAGCACGTCGATGCGCAGGACGGTGTCGCCGTGGAGGGTCACGGAGTTCTGCCGGAGGTTGTCATCGGTGACGGCGAGTCCCCACCGGTGGCCGGCGCCGTCGATCTCGACGACCAGCCCGCACTCCCACCTCACGTCGAGGTAGACACGGCCTCTCTGTCCGTTGCGCACGACCTGACGGGCCGGCTCCGGGAGTCGGTACCGACGGCACAGCGCCGCGAAGTCCAGCTCGCCCAATGCCTGGACGCCGAGGGCGACGTCCGGGGCCACACCTGCGATCAGTGCTCGGCGTGTCCGGCCCCGTACGAGGCTCGTGGCCTCGAGGAGCTGCGCGCCGGTGCACAGCCGCTGCTGCACCGGCATGATGAGGACGAGCGCCGCTTGTCGGTCGGACACGGCCCAGTGAGCGGCGCGCACGGCAGCCGGTGCCGGCCTGACGACCGGGAGCTCACCGGGAGCGAGGAGCGACGGCGGGCGGGAGCGCACCTTGTGCACGACGACGCCGTCGACCGGGGTGATGCTGGCGGTGTGGGGGACGGAGACGTGCACCAAGTCGTCGTTCCACCGCTCGAGACCGGCATGCTGCAGCGCAGTGGGGCCATCCAGTGCCGCGATGCCCGAGCCGACCTCCCAGACCGCGCGCCATCGACGGGCCAGATCGCCCAGGTCACCGGTGTGGGTCGCGATGGTCCACCGCCCGTGCGCGACCCACCTGCGATGACGCAGCTGGAGGCGCACCTCGTCACGGTCGATCCCCAGGGCGCGCAGATGTGTGCGGCTGATGACGCCGCCGTATGGGGCAGCGGCCGCCGTCGCTGTGTCGTGGATCCCGAGGATGCGTGCGTCCATGACCCCATCCCAAGGGGACGGAGCGCCGGGAGCGAGGGGCGCTTGCTGGCTGTGGATGAACCGGCCGGACGTGCCGTGGGTGGGGACGAATCGTCCCTGGCGACCGGGGGAGGAGGCGCGGGGATCCCCCCTTCGCCTTGGGTGGATGTCGACTCGCCGACGATTCGTCCGCGTGTTTACCTCCACCGGGACTTGGTCATCGGGAGTGGATGCCAACTCGCCGACGATTCGTCCGCGTGATGTGAAGGGACATGTCTGACAGGTATGTGAAGGGACACCGCTGACAGTCCGGGGATACCCCCTTCGCCTTGGGTGGATGTCGACTTGCGGATGATTCGTCCGCGCGTTTACCTCCACCGGGGATTTGGGCGCCAGGGGGAGGAGGCGCGGGGATCCCCCCTTCGCCTTGGGTGGATGTCGACTCGCGGACGATTCGTCCGCGCGTTCACCTCTACCGGGGACTCGGTCATCGGGAGTGGATGCCAACTCGCCGACGATTCGTCCGCGTGTTTACCTCCACCCGGGACTCAGGCGAACTGGCCACCGGGGAATCGGGCGACCGGAGAACTCAGTCCTTCGAGGTCTCACCCGGCAGCGCGAGCATCTGGTCGAGCGCGACCTTGGCCCAGTGCGCGACCTCGGGGTCGACGACGATCGGGTTGACCACGCGGCCCTCGACGATCGACTCGAGGGCCCAGACGAGGTGGGGCAGGTCGATCCGGTTCATCGTCGAGCAGTAGCAGACGTTCTTCTCGAGGAAGCTGATCTCCTGCTCGGGGAACATCTGGCCCAGCCGCTGCACGAGGTTGAGCTCGGTGCCGACGACCCACTTGGTGCCCGGGGGAGCCGCGGCCACGGTCTTGATGATCTTCTCGGTCGAGCCGACCTCGTCGGCGATCGAGACGACCTCGTTGCGGCACTCCGGGTGCACGATGACGCGCACGCCGGGGATCTCCCTCCGCGCCGTCTCCACCGCGTCGACCGAGAAGCGCCCGTGCACCGAGCAGTGCCCGCGCCACAGGATCATCCGGGCGTCGCGGATCTGCTGGACCGTCAGCCCGCCCATCGGCTGGTGCGGGTCCCAGACGACGCAGTCCTCGAGGTCACGACCGAGGTCGCGCGCCCAGGTGTTGCGGCCGAGGTGCTGGTCGGGGAGGAAGAGGACCTTGCCCTCGGACTCCACCCCACCCCGCTCGTCGAAGGCCCAGGTCAGCGCCGTCCTGGCATTCGAGGAGGTGCAGATCGTCCCGCCGTGGCGACCGGTGAAGGCCTTGATCGCGGCGGAGGAGTTCATGTACGTCACGGGGACCGTCACGTCGGCGACCCCCGCCTCGACGAGGTCGTCCCAGCAGTCCTCGACCTGGTGCAGCGCGGCCATGTCGGCCATCGAGCAGCCGGCCGCGAGGTCGGGCAGGACGACGGTCTGCTCGTCGTTGGTCAGGATGTCGGCCGACTCGGCCATGAAGTGCACACCGCAAAAGACGATGTACGGCGCATCGGGACGCGCCGCGGCCTCCTTGGCCAGCTTGAAGGAGTCGCCGGTGACATCGGCGAACTCGATGACCTCGTCGCGCTGGTAGTGGTGCCCGAGGACGAAGACCGTGTCGCCGAGCGTCTCCTTGGCCGCGCGGGCCCGGGCGACGAGGCCCGGGTCGGACGGGGCCGGCAGGTCACCCGGACACTCCACCCCGCGTTCGGAGTGCGGGTCGTTGCCCTGTCCGAGGACGAGCAGGGAGAGGGGCTTCGGCGTTGACTGCGTCGTGGCGCTCACGGGAGGCATGCTCCCACAGGGACCCGGAGCGGCTCGGTAGAGTCCATGCGTGCACGTGATCATTGCTCCGGACTGCTTCACCGGCACCCTCACCGCGACCCAGGCGGCTGAGGCGATCGCCGAAGGGTGGCGCCGCAAGGCCCCCGACGACCTGCTGACCGTCGTCCCGCTCTCCGACGGTGGGCCCGGGTTCCTCGACGTCCTCACCACGAGCGTTCCCGGCGACTCCTCGATCGTCACCGTCTCCGGCCCACGTGGCGCCCCCGTCCCGGCGGCTCTGCACATCACCACCGACGAAGGGGGCCGACGCACCGCCTGGGTGGAGTCGGCCCAGGCCATCGGTCTGCACCTGCTCGAGGTCCCCGAGCGCGACCCCGGCCTGACGAGCACGTGGGGCCTGGGCGAGCTGCTCGAGGCCGCGCTGACCCTGGGCGTGGACCGCATCGTCGTGGGCCTGGGAGGTTCCTCCACCAATGACGCCGGCGCGGGGATGCTCGCTGCCCTCGGCGCCGGTCCGCGTGACGTGCTGGCCGGCGGGGGCGCGGGCCTCATCGCCACCCGCGAGGGCGACCTCGTGGGCCTGACCGCCGCGCGAGAGCGCTTCGCCGGCATCGAGCTGGTGGCCGCCACCGATGTCGCCTCCCCGCTGCTCGGCATGCAGGGAGCCAGCGCCATCTTCTCCGAGCAGAAGGGGGCGACCCCCGAGCAGTCGCAGGTCCTCGAGGGGGCGCTCGGGCACTTCGCCGACCAGGTGCGACGCGTCCTGCCGCCCGGGACGGACCTGCTGAGCGGCCGCGAGCGCCGTCTCGACAGGGAGCCCGGTGCGGGCGCCGCCGGAGGGGTCGGCTTCGGCCTGATGCTGCTCGGGGCCCGTCGGGCGAGCGGCGTCGAGATCGTGCTCGAGGCCGTCGGGTTGTCCGGTCTCGTCGCCGCCGCGGACCTCGTCATCACCGGAGAGGGTTCGCTGGACTGGCAGAGCCTGCAGGGCAAGGTCGTGGCGGGGGTCGCGCAGGTCGCTGCCGCCCACGCGACCCCTGCGGTCGCGCTGGCCGGCCGGGTCCTCATCGGCCGCCGCGAGTCGATGGCGCTCGGGCTGAGCGGTGCCTACGCGGTCGCTGACCGCGAGGAGGACGTCGAGGCTGCGATGGCCGACCCGGTGGGGACCCTGAGGGCCCGCGCCGAGAGGGTGGCCGTGACGTGGTCACCCCGGCGGTGACCCGTGGATGTCTGCCGTATGGTGGATGGACGGGAACAACCCGCGCACCGCGCATGTTGACCCCGTCGTGGCGGGCTCCGTCACGGACTTCAACCCCGAGTCGTGAGGACATCGCATGAGCGTCCAGGACACCCAGGCCACCACCCCCGACGGCGCTGCCGAGGCGGCCACCGAGACCCACGGCATCGTCCTCACCGACGTTGCCGCGGGCAAGGTCAAGTCGCTGCTCGAGCAGGAGGGTCGCGACGACCTGCGCCTGCGCATCGGCGTCCAGCCGGGCGGCTGCTCCGGCCTGATCTACCAGCTGTACTTCGACGAGCGCTCGCTCGACGGTGATCTCGTGCGTGACTTCGGTGGAGTTCAGGTCGTCGTCGACCGCATGAGCGCCCCGTACCTCTCGGACGCGACGATCGACTTCGCCGACACCATCGAGAAGCAGGGCTTCACCATCGACAACCCCAATGCGGGCAGCTCGTGCGCCTGCGGCGACAGCTTCAGCTGATCGACCGAGGCATCGAGCCCGAAGGGGGCGTTCTCACCACGGTGAGGACGCCCCCTTCGTCGTTGTGGCGGCGGTGTCGTGGCGTCTCTGTAAGGTGGCCCGGTGCCCATCGCGATTGCCGGATCCATTGCCACTGACCACCTGATGACCTTCGCGGGTCGCTTTGCCGACTCGCTCGTGGTCGAGCAGCTCGACAAGATCTCCGTGAGCTTCCTGGCCCACAAGCTGGAGATCCGCCGAGGGGGAGTGGCCGCCAACATCTGCTTCGGCATGGCCAACCTCGGCCAGCGGCCGGTCCTCGTCGGCTCGGTCGGTGAGGACTTCGCCGACTACCGCAGCTGGCTCGAGCGCCACGGCGTCGACTGCGAGTCGGTCCGGGTCTCCGAGACCCAGCACACCGCCCGTTTCGTCTGCACGACCGACGACGACATGGCCCAGATCGCGACCTTCTACGCCGGTGCCATGAGCGAGGCCCGCGAGATCGAGCTGACCCCCATCGCCGCCCGCGTCGGTGGCCTCGACCTCGTGCTGGTCGGCCCCGACGACCCGGACGCCATGCGCCGTCACACCCGCGAGTGCCGCACCCGGGGCATCCCCTTCGTCGCCGACCCCAGCCAGCAGCTGGCCTTCGGCGACGGCGAGCTGATCCGCGACCTCGTCGACGGCGCCGAGTACCTCATCACCAACGAGTACGAGTCGCACCTGACCGAGCAGAAGACCGGCTGGACCCAGGACGAGATCAACGCGCGCGTCACCTACCGCGTGACCACCCTCGGCAAGGACGGAGTGCGGATCACCGGCAAGGGTCTCGACGAGCCGATCGTCGTTGGCATCGCGCGCGAGGTCACCAAGGCCGACCCCACGGGGGTCGGTGATGCCTTCCGTGCCGGCTTCCTCACCGGGATCACCGAGGGGCTCCCGCTGCGCGAGTCGGCCGAGCTCGGCTCGATGCTCGCGACCTATGTCATCGAGACGGTCGGCACCCAGGAGTACGAGCTGGGCACCGCTCGCTTCTTCGAGCGTCTCGCCGAGGCATACGGCCAGGAGAGCGCCGACCTGATCGCCGGGCACGTCACCTGCCCGCGCCCCTGAGCCCCACCCACCGGCCGACGTGAGCCCCTCTCCCTTCCCGCCGGTCGAGCCCACGGGCGCCTCGCAGCTCTGGGCGGGCTACCTGCGTGCCGGTCTGCAGTCGGCGCAGCTGGCGCCTCGCGAGACCGGTGAGGTGGTGGGTGTGGGCGGACGGCTCGACCCGGCGTCGATCCTCACCGCCTACCGCCTCGGCGTCTTCCCCATGGGACTGGGCGAAGGGGGGTCCCCACCGATGGGGTGGTGGAGCCCGACCTGGCGTGGGGTGCTGCGGCCGGGCCACGTGCACATCAGCCGGTCCCTACGACGTTCCCTGTCCAGCTTCACCGTGACCGTCGACCAGGACTTCGCGGCGGTCGTCACCGCGTGCGCCGACCCCAGCCGTGAGGGCTACTGGATCACCGACGACGTCGCGGACGCCTACGGGCGGCTGCACGAGCTGGGCTGGGCGCACAGCATCGAGGTGCGCGATGACGCGGGCACCCTCGTCGGTGGCCTCTACGGCATCGCCGTGGGCGGCCTCTTCGCCGGGGAGTCGATGTTCCACCACGCCACCGACGCGTCGAAGGTGGCGCTGGTCGCCCTCGACCGCCTCGTCTGCGCAGACGGCGATCCGCGCCGGATCATCGACGTCCAGTGGCGCACCCCGCACCTCGAGACGCTCGGGATCGAGGAGATCCACCGGCGGGAGTACCACGCGCGGCTGGCCGGGGCGCTGCAGGCCCCCGCTCTCGACTTCGGGGTCGGGCTCACGGATCTGCGAGGAGCCGGGCGCGGCACTGCCTGACCACGTCGTCGAGCTGCCTGCACAGGCGCTCGACCGCGTCGTCACGACCGGGTGCGACCGCCCGCAGTGGCAGCGTGATGCGCACATTGCCCTGCGTGAGCGCGCCCATCGCGGCCAGCACGTGGCTCGGCTCGAGGGTGTCGGCCGTGCAGGCAGAGCCGGAGGCCACCGCCAGGCCGCGTCGGGCCAGCTCGTCGACGATCGTCTCGCCGTCGACGTACAGCACGGAGAAGGTGCACACGTGCGGGAGGCGGTCCTGCGGGTCGCCGACGACGTCGACCTCCTCGATGGCTCCGGCCACTGCCCGGATGCGGTCGATGAGCGCTCTCGCGTCCCTCCCTTCGTCCTCCTGGTGCGCAGCACACTGCTGCCATGCCTCGGCCGCGGCGAGTGCGGTCGGCACGTCGACGGGGTCGAGGGCGTAGCCGCCCTCGTGCGGGCTCGGTGGGTGGTGGGGGGAGACCCGCGTGCCGGTGCGCACGACCAGCACGCCCAGACGTGGTCCACCCCAGGAGGTCGCATCGCCCACCAGCACGTCGAAGTCCGTCGGGGTGGCGTCGCGGCCCAGACCCGCGCGGGCATCGACGAGCAGCGGGACTCCGTGCTCCCGCGTCACCTCTCGCGCGGCGGCCAACGGCTGGCGGGTCCCGACCTCTTGGTTGGCCGACTGCAGCGCAGCGAAGGGGGTTGCCGAAGTGATCGCGTCCCGCCAGGCCGGGAGGTCGATCGCGCCCGTGGGGGAGACCGCCACCTGCGACGGGGGGACCTCCCCGGCCCGCAGCCAGCGCAGCAGCGCGGAGTGCTCGACGGCCGATGCGACCACCGGACCCGGCAGGCGGCGTCGCCCACGCGAGAGCAACGCCATCGCGGAGCGGGCCGCCTGGTCACCGCTGGCGTGGAAGCTGACCTCGTCCGCTCGCACACCCAGCCCCTGCGCGAGGACCTCTCGAGCCTGGTCGAGCAGAGCCCGGCTACGACGCCCCGCTGCGTGGCGCGCGGAGGGGTCGGCCCAGGCGATCTCGTGGGCTCCGAGGAGGGTGTCGAGGGCCCTGGGAAGGACCGGCCCGGGAGAGGCGTCGAGGAGACCGGGAGGGCCGCCCACGTCGGCCCGCACAGGGGTTGGGTCGGTCATGTCCTCGGAAGACGAATCGCACTGTCGCGCCACGTGTCGAGGCTAATGCCCCCCTTCGTCGGAAGTGCGCTCGTGCTGCGGTAACGTGACCCACGTCTTCAAGAAACCTTCGGACCAGTAGTAGGTGCCCCTTGCCTGTGTCTTTGAGCCCATCCTCTCGGCGTACGCGCCGTGGAGTCGGTGCCATCGGACTAACCATCGCCGTCGTGGCTCTCTCGGCCTGCAGTGCGGTCGGTGTCCACACCGACCCCAAAAACGGGTACCTCCCAGAGGGGGTCACGGAGGAGGCCCAGATCGTGGAGAACCTCTGGATCTGGGCCTGGGTCGCGGCGCTGGCCGTCGGCGTGCTCGTCTGGGGGCTGATCCTCTGGTGCATGACGGCCTACCGCCGGCGCAAGGACGACGACGGCTCGCTGCCGATCCAGCTGCAGTACAACGTGCCGCTGGAGATCCTCTACACCGTGGTTCCCATGCTCATGGTGGGTGCGCTCTTCTACTACACCCAGGACGCCACGACCAAGCTGAACGACGTCTCCCAGGAGCCCGACCAGACGATCAACATCGTCGGCAAGCAGTGGAGCTGGGACTTCAACTACATCGACGAGGATGTCCACGAGGCTGGCCAGATGGCCGTGCTCGACGGCAAGGTGGGCGCGGAGAAGGACCTGCCGACCCTCTACGTGCCCAAGGGCGAGCGCGTCGAGTTCGTCCTGACCTCCCGCGACGTCATCCACTCCTTCTGGGTGCCTGCCTTCCTCGAGAAGATGGACGTCAACCCGGGCATCGTCAACCGTTTCCAGGTGACGCCGACCCAGACCGGCACCTTCCAGGGCAAGTGCGCAGAGCTGTGCGGCGCCTACCACTCGCAGATGCTGTTCAACGTCAAGGTCGTGGAGCCTGCTGAGTTCGACAAGCACATGGCCGACCTCAAGGCCAAGGGCCAGACCGGTCTGCTCGACAACGGCCTCAACCGCGAGAAGATCAACCCGCGCGATCAAGACCTCCTGGGCAAGGACGACTCCGCGCGAACCTCCGAGGAGAACTGATGTCGACCGTATCCGGCGCACTCGCCAGGAGCACGACCGAGGCCGAGGTCTCGGAACGCACGATCGCGAGGCGTGAGAAGGCGGGCTCGCAGTTCTTCCGCTACATCACGACGACCGACCACAAGGTCATCGGCAACCTCTACATGGTCACCAGCTTCGTGTGGTTCCTCCTCGGAGGACTCATGGCGCTGGTCATCCGGCTCGAGCTGTGGGCTCCCGGCCTGCAGGTGGTGGACAACCCCGAGCAGTTCAACGAGATGTTCACGATGCACGGCACGATCATGCTGCTGCTCTTCGCGACGCCGGCCTTCGCGGCCTTCGCCAACGCGCTGATGCCGCTGCAGATCGGCGCCCCCGATGTCGCCTTCCCGCGGCTGAACATGTTCGCCTACTGGCTCTACCTCTTCGGCGGCATCATCGCTGCTGGTGGTCTGCTCACCCCCGGTGGCGCGGCCTCCTTCGGCTGGACCGCCTACACCCCGCTGTCCGACCCGACCTACAGCCCCGGCATCGGTGGCGACCTGTGGGTCTGGGGCCTGGCGCTCAGCGGATTCGGCACGATCCTCGGTGCCGTCAACTTCATCACCACGATCATCTGCATGCGCGCGCCCGGCATGACGATGTTCCGGATGCCGATCTTCACCTGGGGCATCCTGATCACGTCCGTCCTGGTCCTCATGGCCTTCCCGGTCCTCGCGGCGGCCCTGATCGGCCTCGGCGTCGATCGAAGGTTCGGCGGGCAGATCTTTGACGCGGCCAGCGGTGGAGCACTGCTCTGGCAGCACCTCTTCTGGTTCTTCGGGCACCCAGAGGTCTACATCCTCGCCCTGCCGTTCTTCGGAGTGATCTCCGAGATCCTGCCGGTCTTCTCCCGCAAGCCGATCTTCGGCTACAAGACGCTGGTCTTCGCGACGATCGCCATCGCGGCCCTGTCCGTCTCCGTGTGGGCGCACCACATGTACGGCACCGGCCAGGTCTTCCTACCCTTCTTCGCGATCATGACGATGGCGATCTCGGTACCGACCGGGGTGAAGTTCTTCAACTGGATCGGCACGATGTGGGGCGGCAAGCTCGTCTTCGCCACCCCGCTGGTCTGGGCGATCGGCTTCCTCGTCACCTTCCTCTTCGGCGGTCTGACCGGTGTCATCATGGCCAGCCCCGCGCTGGACTTCCACATCACCGACACGTACTTCATCGTCGCGCACTTCCACTACGTGCTCTTCGGCACGATCGTCTTCTCCTTCTTCGGCGGGCTGTACTTCTGGTGGCCCAAGCTCACCGGAAAGATGCTCGACGAAGGTCTGGGCAAGCTGCACTTCTGGCTGCTGTTCGTCGGCTTCCACATGACCTTCCTCATCCAGCACTGGCTGGGAGTCGAGGGCATGCCGCGCCGATACGCGGACTACATGCCGGAGGACAACTTCCAGCTCGCCAACCAGATCTCCACGGTCGGCTCGCTCATCCTGGCGGTCAGCTTCCTGCCCTTCTTCTACAACGTGTGGAAGACTCACGTGAGCGCGCCCAAGGTCGAGGTCGACGACCCGTGGGGCTACGGAGGCAGCCTCGAGTGGGCGACCTCCTGCCCGCCGCCGCGGCACAACTTCACGTCGATCCCGCCGATCCGCTCCGAGCGCCCGGTCTTCGACATGAACCACCCTGAGTACGCACCGGCCGCGATCCGTTCGCGCTTCGCGCACGACACGGCCGCCGTCACGGCCACGACCGATGGTGAGGGCACCCGATGAAGACCGAGGTTCAGTTCTTTGGCTTCATCGGCGTGTTCTTCGCCTTCGTCTGCGCGCTCTACGGTTTCTGGACCGACTGGGTCGAGCCCGTGGGCTGGGTCGCGCTCGGCCTGAGTGCCGGCCTCTGCTTCATGATCACCTTCTTCCTGTGGCACACCGGACGCAAGCTGCCGCTGCGCCCGGACGACGACGAGGACGGCGAGATCGACCAGATCGCTGGCGCGTACGGCGCCTTCTCGCCCTTCTCGTGGTGGCCGCTGTGGCTCGCCCTGTCGGGCGCGCTGGTCTTCCTCGGTGTGGCCGCGGGCCTGTGGATCTCCGCCTTCGGTGCGATCCTTGGTGTCTGGGCCCTCTGCGGGTGGGTCTTCGAGTACTACTCGGGTGAGCACGCGCACTGATCTGGCGCGTACACTCGCCTGAAGGGGCCACGGACCACGGTCCGGGCCCCTTCAGTGCGTCCACGGCGGCGATCCCGCGTGGAGCCTCGTCTCGTCCTTCTGGGGGAATGTTCTCGTGATTGTCGTGCTGCGCCGGCTGCGGATCCTCGGGCTGGCGGTCGTGCTCGCGCTCCTGGTGGCCGCGTGCGGCAGTGGCGACGACGGGTCCCCGACGGGTTCGCGGGGCCAGGGCTCGGCGAGCGAGTCCTCGACGACGCCGGACAAGCCCCCTGCAGAGATCAAGGTCAGCCCGGCCGCGGACACCACCGAGGTCATGCCCGACGCTGTCGTGCACGTGCAGGTGATGCGCGGCGACCTGGGCAAGGTGTCGGTGACCACTGATGCAGGCGACGAGCTCGCAGGCAAGGTGTCCGGCCAGGCGTGGTCCTCGACCGCCAGGCTGAAGCCGGACACGAGCTACACCGTCGCTGTCACCGCAGCCGGTCCCGAGGGCGGGGAGAGCACCCAGACCTCGACCTTCACCACGCACAAGCCGGCGATCACGGCGACCTACGGCATCGTGTACAACCAGCAGACCGTGGGCGTGGCCATGCCGGCCAGCATCCAGTTCGACTCGGTGGTGACCGACGCCGCCTACCGCAAGAAGATCGAGCAGGCCGTCTCGGTGACGACCACCCCCAAGACCGAGGGGTCGTGGGGATGGCTCGACAACCGGCAGCTGATGTGGCGCCCCAAGGACTTCTGGGCCCCCGGCACGACCGTCACGATCAACGCCCCTCTCACCGGCTTCCAGACCGGTGAGGACAAGTGGGTGGCCGAGGACCTCTCCGGTTCGATGACCATCGGTCGTCAGCAGATGAGTCGCGTCGACATCGACAAGCACCAGATGACCGTCTCCCGAGATGGCGCGACGATCAAGACCTTCCCGGTGAGCAGCGGCAAGCCCGGCAAGGAGACCGAGACTCGCTCGGGGATGAAGGTCGTCATCGGCAAGCAGCGCGAGATGACCATGGACTCCGCGACCATCGGCATCGACAAGGGCGAGCCCGGGTACTACAAGGTCGACACCAACTTCAACGTCCGCGTGACCTGGACGGGGGAGTTCGTGCACTCAGCGCCGTGGTCGGTGGGCGCGCAGGGCAGCACCAATGTCTCGCACGGCTGTGTCAACATGGCGCCCTCGGCGGCGAAGTGGTTCTACGACAACTCCTTGCCGGGTGACCCGGTGGACTTCGAAGGATCCGCACGTCAGTTCAAGCCGACCGAGGGCATCGGCGTGTGGCAGTTCGACTATGCACACTGGCAGCAGCAGAGCGCACTGGTCTGACCGAGTTCACGCTCCGGCTCGGGCGCCTAGCCCCAGCCGAGCTCGTGGAGGCGCTCCTCGTCGATCCCGACGTGGTGACCGGCCTCGTGCACGATGGTGATGGTGATCTCCTCCCGCAGCTCCTCGAGGTCCTGACACATCCGCGTCAACGGCCCTCGGAAGAGCACGATGCGGTCGGGGAGCGCACCAGCCCACATCCCGTCGCGCTCGGTCAACGGGACGCCGAGGTAGATCCCGAGCAGCTCGCCGTTGTCCTCAGCAGACAGCTGCGGGTCGGCGTGCTCGAGCCCTGGCTCGTCCTCGACGAAGAAGGCGACGTTGTCGAGCATCGCGAGGAGCTCTTGAGGGACCTGGTCGAGGGCGTCGCTCACCGCCAGCTCGAAGTCCTCTTGGCTGATCTCGACCATCTCAGGTCACCTCCGGTGTGAGTTGCTGCACCGGTACCGACCGTGGGGGGCGGGCGGTCCGGCGGTACAGGTGGAACAAGGCGATGCCGAGGGCCAGCAGCCCGAGGCTCGTCGCGGCGAGCCCGGCGAGCGTCGTCGCCGCGATGGGTACGACGACGGCGGTGAGCGTGGCATTGAGCAGCAGCATCAAGAAGGTCGAGACGGAGGCCGCAGTGCCCCGGGCGTGCGGCACTGCGTCGAGCAGGGCCAGCTGGTAGACCGGCAGGGAGATCCCCGTCCCGAAGGCGATGGCAGTGGGACCCACCACCGCCCAGGGGAGTGATGCGGTGCCCGGCAGGAGGGCAAGTCCGAGCCCCAGGACCGCGCCGGTCAGGGCGACGGCCTGACCGCTGATGATCAGGCGGTCCCCGCTGACCCTCCCGGCCAGACGGCTGTTGGTGAAGGACCCCAGGATCATCCCGGTGACCATGGGGACGAAGAAGACCCAGAAGTCCTGGGCTCCCTTGCCCAGCAGGGAGACGACGAAGATCGGCGCTGCGCCGATGTAGAGGAACTGCCCGGCGAAGGAAAATGCCGAGGCGGCCGACAGCACCTGAAAGCGTCGCATCCGTACGACCGCCATGACCCCGCCGATGATGGAGCGCAGGTCCATGGGCGTTCGTCGCTCCGGAGGGTGGCTCTCGGGGAGCAGCGCGAGGACGGCTATGGCGATGAAGGCGCCGAAGCCGCTGAGGAACCAGAAGACCAGTGGCCACGGCCCCGAGAGGAGCAACCAGCCCCCGATGATGGGCGCGAGCGCGGGCGCGATGCCGAAGATCATCGCGATGGTGGCCATCAGGCGTTGGGCCCGGGCTCCCTCGAAGAGATCACGCACGACCGTGCGCGAGACGATCGTCCCGGCACCGGCCGACATCCCCTGCAGCACGCGGAAGGCCAGGAGCACGGGCAGCGAAGGGGAGAGCGCGCACCCGATCGAGGCCAACGCGTAGACGGCGGCGCCGGTGACCATGACCGGTTTGCGGCCGACCGCGTCGCTGAGGGGCCCGTGGAAGAGGCTCATCACCGCGAACGCGCCCAGGTAGGCACTCACCACCAGCTGCATCGATGCGTCCGAGGCGGCGAAGTCCTCACCCATTGCCTGGAAGGCAGGGAAGGCCGCGTCGATGGAGAACGGGCCGAACATGCCGAGCAGCGCCAGCAGGACCGTGGTGACGGCCAAGGGCGTTGTCGTGACGAGGGGAGAAGAGCGAGGGCTGGGCATCTCGAGACATCCTCGCACCGCGGGTGTCGGGGTATGACGCAGGCCCCGGAGGATGTCCTCCGGGGCCTGCGTCGTGGTGTCCGACCGAGGTCAGTGAGTGGAGATCTTGTCTCCGGACTCGATGGCCTCGTGACCGTGCTCGTGGTGGGCCGCCTCGAGCTCGGCCGGCGAGACCGGCTCGACCGCGCCGTCGAAGTAGAAGGAGTGCAGCTTCGCGCGCAGCTTGTTCTTGCGCGCACCCTTCTTGTTCGCGACACCATTGGCGTCCACGGTCGAGGTGAGCTCCAGCGGGGGAGTCTCCTCGTGCTGGACGAGGGTCCAACGCGTCTGCTCGTCGACGGGCTCGTGGACCTCGTGGAAGTCACCGGCGGCACCGCGCTCGAGGCGTCCGGTCTCACGACCGTGGAGCACGAGGTCGCGGTCGTGACGCTGCAGGCTCAGGCAGATCCGCTTGGTCGCCCAGAAGGCGATCACGGGCCCGACGAAGGTCAGCACGCGCAGGATCCACGTGATGTCGTTGATCGACATCCCGAACTTGATCGCGATGATGTCGTTGCTCGCAGCGAACATGAGCACGCCGTAGAGCGTCAGTGCAGCCATACCGAGGGCAGTGCGCGTCGGGACATTGCGCGGGCGGTCGAGCAGGTGGTGCTCGCGCTTGTCACCGGTGACCCAGGCCTCGATGAAGGGATAGGCCATCATGCCGCCGTAGAACGCGGGGATCACCAGCAGAGCACCGATGATGACCGGGAACGCCCAGGTGAAGCCGAAGGTCTCGAACTCCATGAAGCCCGGGAGCAGACGCAGCGCCCCGTCCGGGAAACCCATGTACCAGTCAGGCTGTGCGCCGGCCGTGGTGGCGTTGGGCTCGTAGGGACCGTGCACCCAGACCGCGTTGATCTGCACCAGTGCGGAGATCAGGGCGATGCCACCGAAGACGATGAAGAAGAAGCCACCGGCCTTGGCCGCGTACACGGGCATCACGGGGAAGCCGACGACATTGTCGTTGGTCTTGCCCGGGCCCGGGTACTGCGTGTGCTTCTGCAGCGCGACGAGGACGATGTGCACCGTGAAGAGCGCGATGAGCAGCGCCGGCAGCAGCAGGATGTGGACGGAGTACAGGCGCGGGATGATGTCATCGCCCGGGAAGGTGCCACCGAAGAGGCCGTAGCTGAGGTAGCTGCCGATGACCGGCGCAGCGACCATGAAGCCCTGCGCAGCGCGCAGACCCGTACCGGACAGCAGGTCGTCCGGGAGGGAGTAGCCAGCGAAGCCCTCGACGAGCGCCAGGAGCGACAGGACGCAGCCGATGATCCAGTTGAGCTCACGCGGCTTGCGGAAGGCGCCGGTGAAGAAGACGCGGAGCATGTGCACCGACAGGGCGACGATGAAGAGCAGCGCCGACCAGTGGTGGATCTGCCGGATGAGCAGACCGCCCTTGACGTCGAAGGAGATGTCGAGCGTCGAGGCGTAGGCCCGGGACATCTCGACACCCTGCAGGGGCGCGTAGCTGCCCTCGTAGGTGGTGTGGGCCATCGACGGGTCGAACCAGAAGGTCAGGAAGACCCCGGTGAGCATGCACACGATCATCGAGTACATCGCGATCTCACCGAGCATGAAGGACCAGTGGTCGGGGAAGACCTTCTTCATGAGGTACCCGACGCCCTTGGCGGCGCCGGTCCGGTCATCGATCCAGCCAGCGACGCCGCCGACCTTCTTCAGGCCGGGGGAGGCGGGCGCCACGGCAGGTGCGTCATCTGCACGCAGCGCGTCAGCGGGACGGGTGTTGGCGGTCACGATCAACCACGCTCCCAGAAGCTCGGGCCGACAGGTTCCTGGAAGGGCTGCTCGGCGATGAGGTAACCCTCGCTGTCAACGCCGATCTTCAGCTGCGGCAGGGGGTGCCCAGCAGGACCGAAGATGACCTCGCAGTCGTTGGTCACGTCGAAGGTGGACTGGTGGCAGGGGCAGAGCAGGTGGTGCGTGGTCTGCTCGTAGAGACCGACGGGGCAGCCGACGTGGGTGCAGACCTTGGAGTAGGCGACGATGCCCTCGTAGCCCCACTCGCGGGCCTTGCGGCCCTTGTCGGTCTCCTGGAAGTCCGTGGGGTTCAGGCGCATGAGCAGGACGGAGGCCTTGCTCATCTCGTTGAGGATGTCGTCGTGCAGCTCGAGGAGCCCCTCGGGCTGGATGTGGAACACCGAGCCGATGGTGACGTCGCTGGGCTTGATCGGCGTGTCCTCGGGGTCACGGTGCAGGCGCAGCTTCTTCGGGACGTACTTGCCGTCCTTGCCCTTCTCGCCGTTCCAGAAGGTCACGGAGAGGTCATTGCGCGGGAGCGGGCCCATCGAGCCACCCAGCTGGATGAGCAGCGGCAGGGCGAAGAGACCCATCGCGGCACCGAAGGTCGCCTTGAGCAGGGGGCGTCGCGTCAGCTGCGAGCTCTCGCCACCCTCGAGCATCGTGTCGACGAAACCCTGACGGTCCTCGTCGCTCGAGCGCATCGGGTGACGCATCTCGACGACCTCGGTGTCGGGCATGAGCGTCTTGGCCCAGTGCACGGCACCCAGGCCGATGCCCAGCAGGCTGAAGGCCAGACCCAGTCCGAGGAGCAGGTTGGACAGGCTCATCTCGTTGGTGAAGGGCACCCAGACCTGGGTGCGCACGTCGACCATGAAGTAGGCCACGAGGAAGAGCACCGTGCCGAGGATGGACAGGATGAAGAGGATCGCCACCTGACCCTCGGCGCGCTTGGCCGCCTTGTCGTCGAGGTCGGCATTGCGCAGCACGTGGGGGGGCAGCCCGGGGTTGGCGAACCGCTCCGGGATACCACCGGAGCCCTGCACGTGGCCCTGGTCGAGGCGTACCGGCTCAGAGCCGATGGGCTCCTCCGGCTGTGCCCCCGTCGGGGTGTGCTCACTCATCTGTCGTCGGTCCTGTCTGTGTGGCGATGGTCAGTGTGGATCAGGCGGACTTCTGGCCGAGCCAGACGGCGATGCCCACGAGGAGGCCCAGACCGATCGTCCAAATGAAGAGTCCCTCGGGCACCGGGCCGAGACCGCCGAGGGGGTTGCCGCCGGGGTTGCCGGCTTCCTGCTGGGCGTCGAGGTAGGCGATCACGTCGCGCTTGGACTCGGGGTCGATGTTGGCGTCGTTGAAGACCGGCATGCTCTGCGGGCCCGTCTCCATCGCCTCGTAGATGTGCTTGCCCGTGACGCCGGTGACGGGCGGGGCGTCCTTGCCGCGGGTCAGGGCGCCACCGGCGCCGGCGCTGTTGTGGCACATGGCGCAGTTGACGCGGAAGATCTGGCCACCCTTGCCCGGGTCACCCTTGGAGGCGTCGGTGTACTCCGAGTCGGGAACTGCCGGGCCGGGGCCGAGCGAGGCGACGTAGGCGGCGATGTCGGAGATCTCCTCGTCGGAGAACTTGACCATGCCGCCGGACTTGGCCTGGACCCCGGGCTCGGTCATCGGCATGCGGCCGGTGCCCATCTGGAAGTCGACCGAGGCGGCACCCACGCCGGCCAGGCTGGGCCCGACCTCGTTGATGCCCAGGCCGTTGGCGCCGTGGCAGGTCGCGCAGTTGGCGATGAAGAGCTTCTTGCCGCTGGCCACGCTGTCCGCGGCGGTGACCGAGGCCTGCGCCTGCTTGGGGGCCACGGCGGCGTAGGCGGTGCCGGTCACGAGGAGCCCGAGCATGAGCAGCAGGGCAATCGCCGCAGGGTGACGGCGAGAGAGGGTGGGCATGGAAAGTCCTGTCCTCTTGGGTCGGGGGGATCGGGGCGAAGGGCGACGCATCGAGATCATGCTCCGAGGAGGTAGATCGCGGCGAAGAGCGCGATCCACACGACGTCGACGAAGTGCCAGTAGTACGAGGTGACGACGGCACCGGTCTGCTGGGCGTGGCTGTAGTCACGGGTGGTGTACGTGCGGCCGATGATCAGCAGGAAGGCGATGAGGCCACCCGTGACGTGGATGCCGTGCAGGCCCGTGGTGAGGTAGAAGATCGAGGACCAGGAGTCCGTCGAGATCGTCACGCCCTCGCTGACGAGCGTGGCGTACTCGAGGATCTGACCCGAGACGAAGATCGCGCCGAAGATGTAGGTGAGGATGTACCACTCACGCATGCCCCAGCCGGCGACGTTCAGCAGGGAGCCGGTACGCGACTTCTGACCGTGCTCGGCCCTGAGGACACCCAGCTGGCACCACACCGACGAGACCACGAGGATCAGGGTGTTGGCAGCCGCGAAGGGCACGTTGAGCAGCGCGATGTTGTGCTCCCACAAGTCGGGTCGCATCGACCGGACCGTGAAGAAGATCGCGAAGAGCCCGGCGAAGAACATCAGCTCGCTGGACAGCCAGACGATGGTGCCGACAGACACCATGTTGGGTCGGCTGACCGGACCCATGGAGGGGTCGGCGACGGAGTGCCCGGACACGGTTGAAGGCATAGAGGTTGCAGTGGCCACGGGCCCATTATGTCTATAAGTCCGGGCGGTTGTGCGCCACCCCCCTCCGCGAGTCTCGTGACCCCCCTCACCGCTACGATCTTGCGCATGACCGGTACCCCCCAGCAGACCCCTTCCGCCTCCGCGTCCGACGCGCACGTCGGGGCCGGGGCACGCGACGTCGTTTCGGTGCAGGTCCTCCTGCACAGCGACAACATCACCACGCGGGACGCCGTGCGTGCGGCCATCGGCCGTCGCCCCGCCAAGGATGTCGAGATCGCAGGGTGGCGTGAGTGTGCGACAGCGGACGCCGTGATCGAGGCCGTCGAGGCCGGCGGCATCGACCTCCTGGTGCTCGACGGCGAGGCGGCCAGGCTCGGCGGCATGGGTCTGTGCCGTCAGCTGAAGTCCGAGATCCACCAGTGCCCCCCGGTGCTCGTGCTCACCGGCCGGCCGCAGGACGGGTGGCTGGCGACCTGGTCGATGGCCGACGCGTCCGTGCCGCACCCTCTCGACCCGATCACCCTGGCTGACGCGGTGGCCGACCTCGCCCGAGGCGTGTCCCACCGATGACCGCGACGGGCACGCACACCTGGCCCGCCGTCCTCACCACGCTTCTCTCAGGGCACGACCTCTCGTCGGACGAGACGTCATGGGCCATGCGCGAGATGATGTCCGGCGACGCGGCCCCGGCGCAGATCGCCGGGTTCCTCGTGGCGCTGCGGGCGAAGGGGGAGACCGTCACCGAGCTGCGGGCGCTGGCTGATGTCATGCTCGAGCACGCGCTGCCGATCGACGTGGCCGGGCCGACCCTGGACATCGTGGGGACCGGCGGGGACATGGCCGGCACCGTGAACATCTCGACGATGTCCTCCATCTGCATCGCCGCGACCGGCGTCCGGGTGGTCAAGCACGGCAACCGGGCCTCGTCGTCCAAGTCCGGCTCCGCCGACGTCCTCGAGTCGCTGGGTGTCAACCTCTCCCTTCCTCCCGAGGCGGTCACGAGCGTCGTGGACGTCGCGGGCATCACCTTCTGCTTCGCGCAGACCTTCCACCCCTCCTTCCGGCACACGGCGGCCCCGCGGCGGGACCTGGGGGTCGGTACGGCACTCAACGTGCTGGGACCGATGACCAACCCGAGCCGTCCGACCTACTCGGTCGTGGGGGTCGCCGACGAGCGTGTGGCGCCCCTCATGGCCGGTGTCTTCGCCGATCGCGGCACGGACGCCCTGGTCTTCCGCGGTGACGACGGGCTCGACGAGCTGACGGTCGCCGACTCCTCGCACGTGTGGTGGGTCGCGGGCGGTCAGATCAGCGAGCTCACCCTGACGCCGGAGGACGTGGGCCTGCAGCGCAGCCCGCTCGACTCCCTCCGGGGTGGGGACGCGGACTTCAACGCCGAGGTCGCTCGACGGCTCTTCGCGGGCCGGACCGGCCCCGTGCGGGACGCCGTGGTCCTCAATGCAGGCGCGGCGGTCGCCCTGTCGCAGTCGGGTGCGCAGCTGCCGGCCGACCCGATCGCCGCGATCCGTGGGGGGATGGACACGGTCGAGGCGGTCCTGGACTCGGGCCGTGCCGCCGAGCAGCTCGACCGGTGGGTCGCGGCGACACGCGACGCCAGCCCTGCCTGAAGGGGCAGCACAGGGGATGGTCGACCATCCCTGGGTCTGCCGCTCTGGCCCGGGGGTTACTCCAGGCCGATGCTGAAGGCTGCGTCGAGGTCGTGCTTGCTGTAGGCGCGGAAGGCGATCTGGGTCGAGGTGTCGACGATGCCGTCGACCTTGTTGAGTCGGCCGGCGATGACGTCGTCGAGGTCCTCGTGCTGGTGCACGCGCACCATCGCGATCAGGTCGGCGTCCCCGGCGACGGAGTAGACCTCGCTGACGCCGTCGATGCCGGCGACGGTCTCGGCCACCTCGGGGATGCGTGCGGTCTCGGCGTGGATGAGGACGATGGCAGTGATCACGAGGCCCACCCTAGAGCAGGTGCCAGCTCCTTGTGGGCGGCTGCAGCGCCTCCGACAGGGCAGGTCCACTCGCCCTCGATGTCGACCAGCCGGGTCCCCTCGGCCTCGAGCCAGCGCAGGACGAGCTCGGTCTCCTCGGGCAGGGCGCTGGTGCCCGGACCGGTCGGCGGTGCGACGACCTCGGCGCAGGCGCGCAGGGCCGCCACGTAGGGCATCGGGTCGGCGCCGGCGGGGGAGTTGGAGCTGGCGGCCAGACGCCCGTGGCGCACGCAGACCAGGTCCCAGCCTCCTCGTGGCGTCCGGCGGGCGGCGATGATCTCGCTCGCCTCGCGCACCGGGGTCGCCCGCTGACTGCGCGAGGTCGCCCGGACGAGCGCGCCGAGCCGATCGCGCAGGGCAGCGGCCTCCTCGTAGCGCTCGTCCTCGGAGAGGGTGTGCAGGCGCTCGCGCACCATGGCGACGGCCGGACGTGAGTCGCCGACGAGCACCCGGACGGCGTCGGCCACCGTCACGGCGTAGTCCTCGACCGTCGCGGCACCGGTGCACGGCGCCGCGCAGCGGCCCATGTCGGCCAGGGCGCACGCCGAGGTCGCACGAGTGGGGGACAGGCGGGTCAGGCACTGCCGCAGCGGGACCGCGTCGTACAACGCGGCCGCGGCGTCCTCGGCCGAACGACGGGTGCCGAAGGGACCCGCGTAGGCCAGGTCGTCAGGGCCGACGGAGCGGACGATCGACAACCGGGGGAAGGCCTCGTCGGTGAGCTTGAGCCACCACACCTTGTCGGGGCGACGCGAGCGACGGTTGTAGCGCGGCTGGTGCTGGGCGATCAGCCGCAGCTCACGCACCTGGGCCTCGAGGGTCGTCGCGCAGACGATGGGGGTGATCTCGGTGGCCAGATGGACCATCTCGCCCATCCGTCGGCGCTGCTCGGAGGCCGTGAAGTAGTTGCGCGCCCGCGCGCGGATGTCGACCGAGGTGCCCACGTAGAGCGCCTCGCCGCGATCGTCCTTGAAGACGTAGACCCCGGGGGCAGAGGGCAGTCCATCGGCCAGGTGCCGCTTGCGGCGAAGGTCGTCGCTGACCCGCGAGCTGTAGGAGCTGAGCTCCTCGAGGGTGTCGACGCCGACGGACCCGAGCCGCCCGATCAGGCCGTGCAGGACGTCGACGGTCGCCCGGGCGTCGTGCAGGGCCCGGTGGTCGGGTGTGGTCGCCGCACCGAAGTATCGGGCGAGGGTGCCCAGCTTGTGGTTGGCGACCTCGTCGCGCGAGACGACCTGACGGGCCAGCCGCACGGTGTCGAGGACGGCCGGCCCGGGCCAGCGCAGGTCGTGGGCCGAGCAGGCCGCCTTGAGGAAGCCGATGTCGAAGCCTGCGTTGTGCGCGACGAGGACCGCTCCCTTCGCGAACTCGAGGAAGCTGGCCACGGCCTCGGCGGTGCGGGGTGCGTCGGCGACCATCGAGTTGGTGATGCCGGTGAGCGACTGGATGAAGGCGGGGATCGGCTCGCCCGGGTTGACGAAGGTCTGCAGCTCGCCGAGCTCGACACCCCCGCGCACCTTGACGGCGCCGATCTCGGTGATGCCGCAGTCGCGAGCGGAGCCACCCGTGGTCTCGAGGTCGACCACGACGAAGGTGACCTCGGCCAGTGGTGTGCCGAGATCCCCGAGTCTGTCCTGGACGATCTCCATGTCGCTGACGTTAGGCGGGGCCACCGACAACGACCGGGAGGCGCGGCGTGGCAGCCTGAGGCCATGCGATCGATGGACGACCTGGCCGATGTCCGCGACTTCTACCGTGACTTCGCCGACCGTGAGGCGAAGGGGGAGTCCCTCACCTTCCAGAGGTGGGCGGCCGGTGTGGCGCAGGACCCTGAGGTCCTTGAGCTGCTCTCCGGCCTCCCGGTGCCCAAGCGCCAGCCCAACCTCGTCTTCGCGGCGGCGCGGTGGCACGGCGCGGTGACGTCGGCGGACCCCGACTACGCGGACCTGCGCACCGTCCTGCTCGAGGACTGGCCGGCCGTCCGCGAGACGATCCTCGCGCGCTCCACCCAGACCAACGAGGTCGGACGGTGTGCGACGCTGCTCCCCGTGCTGGCCGGCCTCGAGGGGCCGCTCGCCCTCGTCGAGGTCGGCGCCAGCGCCGGGCTGTGCCTGCACCCCGACCGCTGGTCCTACCGCTATGTCGATGCCACGGGTGCGCAGGTCGCCCGACTGGACCCGGCCGGCGGGGCCTCCCCGGTCGTGCTCGACTGCACCGTGCGAGGACCGCTCCCGTTGCCCGCCGCGATCCCCGAGATCGTCCACCGCGGCGGGGTGGACCTCAACCCGCTCGACCTGGCGTCCGGTGACACGGCGGACTGGTTGCAGACGCTGGTGTGGCCGGAGCACGAGGACCGCCGCGCACGGTTGGCCGCTGCGTGCCGCGTCGTCGCCGGCCACCCGGTGGACATCATCCGTGGAGACCTGCTCACCGGCCTCGACGAGGCCGTGGCGCGAGCCCGTGAGGCAGCACCCGAGGCGACGGTCGTCATCTTCCACTCGGCCGTCATCGCCTACCTGGACGAAGGGGGCCGCGACCGCTGGCCCGGCATCGTCGGCGCCGTGGTGCAGCAGGTCCGCGACGACGGGGGCCGCGCCCACTGGATCAGCAACGAGGGCGCCCGGGTGCTGCCGAGCGTGAGCGCCACGGCCGGGTGCGCGCAGACCGGGCCCGACTTCTGCCTCGCTCTGGACGCTCGTGCGCTGGGGTGGAGCCACGCGCACGGGAGGCACCTCACCTGGTGCTGACGGGAGGGCTGTCGGGGGTGACTCCTAGCGTTGTCGGTGCCGGGATGGACCCGGTGACGACGAGGAGGTGACGGACATGGCCCGTCGACCCGGAGCACCACTGATGATCGACTGCGGAACCTGCCCGGTCCAGCACGTCGGCTGCGCCGACTGCATGGTGACCGCGTTGGGGTCGCCGACCGCTCTCGCCGACCCCGGGCTGGCGACGCAGCTGCCGCTGGACCGTCGCGAGCGCGAGGTCGTCTCGCGCCTGGTCGCCGCCGGGCTGGTGAGCGCCGAGACGGCGAACGAGGCCCGTGCAGTGCACGAGCCTCGTTCGGGGTACGACGAGCTGCGGAGGTTCGCGGGCTGAGCCCGCACCGGATCAGCTGCCGTAGAGGGCTTCGACCTCGTCCTCGAAGTCGCGCATGATGATGTTGCGCTTGAGCTTCAGCGAGGGCGTGAGCGTCCCGTTGTCCTCGGTGAAGTCCTCACCCAGGATCGAGAACTTGCGGATCGACTCCGCCTTGGACACGGCCTTGTTGGCGTCGTCGACAGCGCCCTGGACCGCCGCGAGGACGGTCTCGTGGGTGCGCGCCTGCTCGACGGTCAGGCTGCCGAGGCCGATGTTGGCGGCCCAGCCCGGCAGCATCTCCTCGTCGAGCGTGACGAGCGCCGCGATGAAGGGCTTGCCGTCACCGACGACGAGGCACTGGCTGATGATCGGGTGGGCGCGCAGCCGGTCCTCGAGGACACCGGGGGCGACGTTCTTGCCGCCCGCGGTCACGAGGATCTCCTTCTTGCGGCCGGTGATCTTCAGGTACCCGTCCCGGTCGAGCTCGCCGAGGTCGCCGGTGCGGAACCAGCCGTCCTGCAGCGCATCGAGGGTGGCCTGCTCGTTGTCGTGGTAGCCCTTGAGGACGTTGACGCCCTGGATGAGGATCTCGCCGTCGTCGGCGATCCGGATGGAGACGCCGGGCAGCGGGGGACCGACGGTGCCGATCTTGACCTTCTCCGGGATGTTGACGGTGGCCGGCGCCGTGGTCTCGGTGAGGCCGTAGCCCTCGAGGATGGTGACGCCGATCCCGCGGAAGAAGTGGCCCAGGCGCGTGCCGAGCGGGGCGCCGCCGGAGACGGCGTACTCGACCTTGTTGCCCATCTTGGCCCGCAGAGTGCTGTAGACGAGCTTGTCGAAGACGGCGTGCTGGACCTTGAGCTTCAGCGGGAGCTTGCCGGTGTCCTGGGCCTCGGACCAGGCGATGGCGACGTCGGAGGCGCGAGCGAAGATCTTGCCCTTGCCGCCGGCGGTCGCGGTCTCGTTGGCCTTGTTGTAGATCTTCTCGAAGACCCGGGGCACCGCGAGGATGAAGGTCGGCTGGAAGGCCTGGAAGTCGTCGAGGATGTTGGCGATGTCGGCGCTGTGGCCCATGCGTCGGTCGGCAGTGATGGCCAGCACCTGGATGAAGCGGGCGAAGACGTGCGCCAGCGGCAGGAAGAGCAGGGTCGAGGCCTCCTCCTTGTTGAGCACGTCGCCGAGCTTGGCGATGGCGTTCTCGGCCAGACCGAGGAAGTTCTCGTGCGTCAGCTCGCAGCCCTTGGGACGACCCGTGGTGCCCGAGGTGTAGATGATCGTGGCGATCGAGTCACGACCCTGGGCGTCGATGCGCTCCTGCAGCTGCTCCTCGGTGACGTCGGCACCGGAGGCGTTGATCGTCTCGAGGTCACCGTTGTCGATGACGAAGACCCGCTCGAGACTGCTGACGTTGGCGTCGGCCTCCTCGGCGACGGAGGCGTGCTTGACGGTCTCCACGACGAGGAACTTGGTCCCGGAGTCCTTGACGATCCACTCGACCTGCTCGGCGGAGCTCGTCTCGTAGATCGGCACCGGCACACCGCCGGCAGTCCACGTGGCGAAGTCGAGCACGGTCCACTCGTAGCGAGTGCGAGCCATGATCGCCAGCCGGTCGCCGACTCCCAGACCCTGGGCGATCAGGCCCTTGGCGAGGGTGCGGACGTCGGTGTTGAACTGAGCGGTGGTGATGTCGCGCCAGGCGTCCTGCTCCTTCACGGTGAAGGCCACCCGCTGAGGGTTCTTACCCGCGTTACGCCCCGGCAGGTCCGCCAGGGAGTCGTTGGGGTCGCCCTCGATGAGTCGGGGCATCACGCTGTCGTTCACGGGATCTCCTTCGTTCGCCGTCCCAGCCAGCCTCAACCGAAGGCTGGCCCGCGCACGAGACTACCTGTGGGCACGCGTGCCCCATCCTGACGAACCCGTGACGGTGACCATATTCTTCGCTGACGTCCACCCCCGTCGAGAGGTCCTCGTGCTCCTTCGTCATCGCCGCCCCATGATCGACATCGTCGACGAGAGCTATGTGCGAGCCGAGCCGCAGGCCGTGCGCGCTGAGCTCGACGTGCCCGGCGTGCTCGACGGGCTGTGGCCGGGGCTCCAACGCCAGACCGTGCAGGACCGAGGGGCGAAGGGGGTGCGCTGGCTCTGCGCGGGCGAGGTCGAGGGACGTCTGGAGATCTGGTTGGAGGCGTCGGGTGGCGGGACGATCGTCCACCATTTCGTCCACGGCCGGAGTCAGGGTTCTCCTGCCCGGTGGTCGAAGGTCCACCGTCGGCGGTGGAAGCAGGGACTCAACCAGATCAAGGATCGACTCGAGGGTCGTTCGCGATAGTGTCGCCCGCATGGCCGACAGCACCCGCTCCAGCATCCTCGTCGACGCCTCGCCCGGCGAGGTCCTCGACATCATCGCCGACCTCGAGGCCTACCCGGACTGGGCCAAGGAGATCAAGAAGGTCGAGATCCTCTCCGAGGACGGTGACGGATGGCCCGACCAGGCGGTCTTCACCCTCGACGCCGGGGCGATCAAGGACACCTACACGCTCGACTACGCGTGGGACGTCGAGGAGGACGGGGTCGGCGTCGCGTCGTGGACCCTCGTCTCCGCCACGATGCTCAAGGCGATGGACGGCTCGTACACCCTGGTGGCGAAGGGGGACGGTACCGAGGTGACCTATGAGCTCACGGTGGACGTCAAGGTCCCGATGCTCGGCATGCTCAAGCGCAAGGCCGAGAAGGTCATCGTCGACACGGCGCTGCGCGACCTCAAGAAGCACGCCGAGGCCTGAGAGGACCGTGCGAGCCCACCTCGTCGTCGGAGGAGGCGACCACAGCAGCGCCGTCACCGCCGAAGTCGTGGCCGCGCTGAGGAACCGTCAGCCGGGTGCGCGGCCCTCGAACCTCGAGACCCCCGTCGACCCGGTCGTCCTGGCGATCGACACCCACCTGGACCGGGTCCTCGCGGCTCTCGACCTGCCCGCGCCTGTCGTGGCCGATCTGATCGCCACGATCTTGCCGAGGGACCTGCCACAGCTGCTGCGCCTGGCGCGCGAGATCGCTCAGGCGCAGACGGCCGGCCACGACCTGGTCGTGGACGTCGACATCGAGGTCGCTCGACTCCTCGACGTCCCGCAGCGCGTCGCGCGTGCCTTCGCCGCCTTCGTCCCCGTCGTCGGCCGGTGGGAGGTCCTCGTCGCACCGGAAGGCATCGGGGCACTGCCGATGCCCGACCCGCCGGTCCTGGCCGCCCTGCGTGAGGGGGCCGAGATGCTCGATGGCCTCGACCGTGCGCTCGCCGACCCGATGGTGACGAGCCTGCACCTGGCCGCCCCCGACGGACCGGTCGGCGCAGCCCGTCGCGCCGACGCCGAGGTCCTGCTGGCCCTCATGGGGCGCACGCTCACCGCGGTCCACCCCGTGAGCGGTGCCGGGGTCGAGTACCTGCCCGCCCCCTCAGCCGACTCCGGCCCCCGCGTGCAGCGTGACGACGACCGCTGGGTCCTGCAGATCGACGTCCCCGGTGTGCGGGCCGCAGACCTCGAGCTCGTGCGTCACGACGACGAGATCGTCCTGGGCTGCGCCGGCCGCACGCGGCGGGTGCTGCTCCCTTCGGTCCTGCGACGGTGCGAGATCGAGCGCGCAGGGGTCGCCGGCGGCGTGCTCACCCTGTCGATGGCGCCCGACCCGGCGGTGTGGCCCCGTGGTTGACCAGAACGAGCCGCTCGGGGGGCCCGAGGAGATCGTCGTCCAGCTGCTGCGGGTGCTCTCCGAGGTCGACCTCGAGGCCCTCGGTGACGACCTGCGCGGACTGGACACGGCCACGGCCCAGCGCGCCATGACCGGTGCCAGCCTCCTTGCGGAGGCACTGACCCGGGCCACCCTGGGCTCGGAGACCGTGGCCGACGCGCTCGGGACCGAGTTCGGTGGGCCGGCGAGCCACGTGCCCCATCGCGAGCGGGGCCAGCGGATCACGATCCACGACGACGAGGTCGCGACTGCGACGACCGATCACGCGAGCGAGGCCTGATGGACCAGCACGACGACCACCGCACGGCCATCGGCATCGACATCGGTGGCACCAAGATCGCCGGCGCCCTGGTCGACGGTGCCGGTCGGATCACCCACCGCGAGCAGGTGGCGACACCCGCGGACGACACGACCGCCATCATCGAAGCCACGGCGCAGCTCATCACGACCCTGACGGCGGCGGCCGAGGGCGAGATCCAGGGCGTGGGCATCGCGTGCGCCGCCTTCGTCGATGCCCGCGCCGGCCATGTCTGGTTCGCGCCCAACCTGCCGTGGCGCGATCTCGACCTCGCGGCCGAGGTCTCCTCCCGAGTGGGCCGTGAGGTCGTCGTCGAGAACGACGCCAATGCCGCGGCCTGGGGCGAGTACCGCTTCGGCGCGGGCAGCGACTGCGACGACATGCTCCTGGTGACCGTCGGGACCGGCGTCGGCGGCGGCTGCATCAACGACGACCGCCTCATCCGCGGCGCCTTCGGGATCGGCGGCGAGATCGGCCACGTGGTCCTCGACCCGAGCGGCCCCCGCTGCGGGTGCGGCAATCTCGGCTGTCTCGAGGTCTTCGCCTCGGGGACGGCACTGGTGCGCAATGCCCGCGAGCTCGTCACCTCGCCCTCACCCCTCGGGGAGGCCCTGCGCGCCCGCTGCGGCGGTGACCCCGATGCCCTGACGGGTCACGACATCACCGAGCTCGCCCGCGAGGGCGACGGTGCCTCGGTCGAGCTGCTCGACGAGCTGGGCACCCGCCTCGGACAAGGGATCGCCTCGATCTGCGCCGTGCTGGACCCGGGCCGTGTGGCCATCGGCGGCGGTGTCGCCGACGCCGGCGACCTGCTCGTCGGCCCGACCCGCACCGCCTTCGCCAAGCACCTCATCGGCCGGGGGCACCGCCCTTCGCCCGAGATCGTCGTGGCCACGCTCGGCAACGACGCAGGCATCGTCGGTGCCGCCACGATCGCCCGGGAGGGCCGCGCATGAGCACGAGCATCGGTATCGACATCGGCGGGACCAAGGTCTCCGGCGGCGTCCTCGACGAGGACGGTCGCATCCTCGTCCGCACGCGGCGCGACACCCCGGACCGGTCCAACGCTCCCCGGGTCGTCGAGGACACCATCGTCGAGGTCATCGAGGAGCTGCTCGTCCAGGCCGACGCCGAGGGTGTCGAGCGCCCCGTCACGGTGGGTGTCGGCGCGGCCGGCTTCGTCGCCGCGGACCGCTCGACCGTCGTCTTCGCGCCGCACCTCTCCTGGCGCAACGAGCCGCTGCGTGAGGCTCTCGGCAAGCGGCTCGACCTGCCGATCTCCATCGACAACGACGCCAATGCCGCCCTGTGGGCCGAGCACCGCTTCGGTGCAGCGCGCGGAGCCAGCCACGCCGTGATGATCACGCTCGGGACCGGCATCGGGGGAGCGATCCTCGTCGGCGGCCAGCTGGTGCGCGGCCGCTACGGCATCGCGGGGGAGTTCGGGCACATGCAGGTCGTCCCCGGCGGCCAGCGCTGCGAGTGCGGCAACCGCGGCTGCTGGGAGCAGTACTCCTCGGGCAATGCCCTCGTGCGCGAGGCGCGTGGCCTGGCCATGGCCAACTCGCCGATGGCCACCGACCTGCTCGCGCACGTCGGCGGCGACCCGGCCTCGCTCACCGGCCCGATGATCACCGAGGCCGCGCGCCACGGTGACGCCACGGCCACCGAGCTGCTGGCCGAGATCGGTCACTGGCTCGGCGTGGGCATCGCCAACCTCGCGGCCGCTCTCGACCCCGAGGTCTTCGTCATCGGTGGTGGCGTGAGCGCGGCCGGGGACCTGCTCCTCGGCCCGGCCCGTGACACCTTCGCCCGTCAGCTGCCCGGTCGTGGGTACCGGCCGGCCGCCACGATCGTCGCGGCCCGCTTCGGTCCGGACGCCGGGCTCATCGGAGCGGCCGCGCTGGGGGCCGAGGAGCAGATGTGAGCCTGCGCGTCGCCTCGTACAACCTGCGCGCGCTGCAGGACGACATCGCGGCACTGGCCCGGACGGTCCGCGTCATCGATCCCGACGTGCTGTGCCTGCAGGAGGTGCCCTGGCTCGGGCCGACCAACCACCGCATCGCCGACTTCGCCCAGCGCTGCGGTCTCGTGTGGTCCGGTCGTAGCCAGCGGGCCGGCCAGACCAGCGTCCTGACCAACCAGCGCACCAACGTCCTGGCGGTGACCCATCACCGCCTGCCCACCCGTTCGTGGCGCGATCGGCGAGGGTTCGCGGTGACCCGGGTGGCCCCCTTCGGCCGCACGTCCGTCTCGGTCGCGAGCGTCCACCTCGGTCTCGACGCCGACGAGCGGCTCACCCACGCCCGGCAGATCATGGAGCGGCTCTCCGCGGTGCCGGGGCCGGCGCTGCTCGCCGGTGACCTCAACGAGCAGTCCGACGGCGCGGCCTGGCAGCTCTTCGGCTCGTCGATGCAGCCGATCAGCCCACTGGTCCCGACCTATCCGTCCGCGTCGCCCGACCGCGTGCTCGACGTCGTCTTCGCCACGCCCGACGTGACGGTGCTGCCGCACCGGGAGGTGCCGTGGGTGTGGGAGGACCTCAAGGCCGCCACCGATCACCGACCGGTGTGGGTCGACATCGAGACCTCGCCCCTGGCCGACCCGACGGTGCCGCGCTCGGGGGAGTGAGCGACGGGGTCAGACCCTCGCGCCGTTCGAGGGGTCGTCGTCCCGGTCGTGCGGCTGGCGGATGACCAGACAGACGAAGCCACCGATGATCGCCCCGGCGACGAGGAAGGTCACCCAGCTGCCGACGTAGGGGCGGGCGATGGCCAGCCAGAGCAGTCCGAGGATGCCCAGACCCAGGCCCAGGAGCGCGCCCCAGAAGAGCCGGTCCGTCGCGGGCGGCAGGGGAGCAGGGGGAGGCGGTCGGAAGCCCTCGTCGTCGTCCGCAGAGCCGGGGTCGTCGTCGGAACCCATCAGGGCGTCGGCAACCGAGTTGGTCGGGTCCACCCGCCACGGGACGTCGTTGCGCTGCGGGTCGACCGGCCGCGGGGGAGGGAAGGTGCCGTGCACCCCGGCCGTGGTCTGTCGTGGGCGACGCGGCGGGGTGTCGAGAGGGGAGGGCAGACGGTCGTGGGCGGGCTGGTCCTCGTCGGACGTCGGCTCGTCCCAGCGCGCGACCATCGCCTCGAAGGCCGTGTCGACATCGCGGTCGTCGGGCTGCTGCCGCTCGGTCATCTGCTGTCCGCCCATCTGACGCCGTCATCGCCTGGTGGACATCCTCGCACGTACCGTAGGCGTAGTCCTTACCGTAGAGTTCGCTGCGATCTGGAGGTGAGGCAAAGGTGCTGTACTGGTTTGTCAAGCGAGTGGTCCTCGGACCACTGCTCAAGCTGCTCTTTCGACCCAAGGTGGAGGGTCTCGAGCACATCCCTGCGGACGGTGCGGCGATCCTTGCCAGCAACCACTTGTCCTTCTCGGACTCGATCTTCCTGCCGCTCGAGATGGAGCGTCGGCTCACCTTCTTGGCGAAGTCCGACTACTTCACCGGACCGGGGATCAAGGGACGGCTCACCGCAGCCTTCTTCCGCAGCATGGGCCAGCTGCCGATCGACCGCAGCGGAGGCAGGGCGAGCGAGGCCGCACTGCGCGCCGGGCTCAGCGTGCTCGAGCGTGGTGAGCTGCTCGGTCTCTATCCCGAGGGCACCCGCTCGCCCGACTCGCGTCTCTACCGAGGCCGCACCGGCGTCGCCCGGATGGCGCTCACTGCCGGTGTCCCCGTCATCCCCGTCGCGATGATCGACACCGACAAGGCCCAACCGACCGGGCAGCTGATCCCCAACATCCGCCGCATCGGCATCAAGATCGGCAAGCCGCTGGACTTCTCCCGGTACGAGGGCATGGAGGGCGACCGCTTCGTCCTGCGCTCGATCACCGACGAGATCATGTACGAGCTCATGCAGCTGTCCGACCAGGAGTACGTCGACATGTACGCCACGTCGATGAAGGAAAAGCTGCTCACCAAGGCCAAGCGCCGCGCTCGCGAGCTGCAGGAAGCGGCACGTCCGGGCCGTGCGGTCGCCGAGCTCGAGCACATCATCGAGCAGGGTGACCGACCCGAGCAGGGTGACCGACCCGGGGACAGCCCGTGGTCCGAGGAGAAGGACGGGCTCTAGTCCCATGCAGGTGGACCCGGGGGAGAGCTCGCTGCGGCGGCACTACAACCCCTCACCGCTCATCGACAGTGCCGGCGGCCGTGGGCTGGCCCTCTACCGGTTCCTGTCCCTCGGCTATGCCGCGATCCTCGTCGGCCTCCACCGTGAGCACGTCATCCTCTGGTGGCCCATCATCCTCTTCGGGGTCGTGGTCCTCGCCTGGTCGATCGCCGCGCCGCTGCTGCCGCGCCCGACCAAGACGGCCATCGCGGTCGAGCTGGTCATCGCCTGTACCGGCATCCTCCTCACCAGCGTGGTCTACTCGGCCGCCGCGGTCAGCGACGGCATCTCGACCCTGCCGGGTGTCTGGTCCGCGGCGCCGGTCATGGCCGCAGCACTGCTCTGCGAGATCCCCGGCGGGGTCGTCGCGGCCACCGTCGTCGCCGCGGCCAACATCATCCAGGCCGAGGACGACAGCCAGCTGACCTGGCACAACATCTTCCTGCTCTTCCTCCTCGGCATCCTCGTCGGTCTCGCGGTCCAGCTGGCCCGGGAGAGCCAGAAGAACCTCGAGCGGGCCCTCGCGGTCAGCGCACGTCTCGCCGAGCGCGAGCGCATCGGCCGCGAGGTGCACGACGGCGTCCTCCAGGCGCTGGCGATGATCAACCGCCGCGGTCGCGAGCTCGGGAGCGAAGGGAGGGTCCTGGCCGACCTCGCCGCCGACCAGGAGCGCTCCCTGCGCACCCTCATCACGCGCTTCGAGCCGGCTGCGGCAGAGTCCTCCGCGCCCGGCAGCGAGGAGGTCCGTGACCTCACGGCCGGGCTGGCCTCCCTTCGCTCGTCCTCGGTCGAGGTGGTCCTGCCGGCCGGCCCGGTGAGGTTGCCGGCCCACGCCGCGCAGGAGGTGGAGGCAGCCGTCGCGGCGGCCCTCGACAACGTCGCCCAGCACGCCGGGCCGGGTGCCAGGGCGTGGGTGCTCCTCGATGCCGACGACCGTGGGATCGAGATCGTCATCCGGGACAACGGCGTGGGCATCGAGTCCGACCGACTCGTCCGTGCGGTCGAGGAGGGCCGTCTCGGGGCGAGCAGCTCGATCCGTGGACGGATGCTCGACCTCGGTGGTGACGCGAGCTGGCGCTCACCGTCGGCCGGAGGCACGACGGTCACCCTCAGCCTCCCGTCATCGGACGTGGCAGGCTCCACCCCATGAGCGAGCCCACGACGCCCCTGACGGTCCTCGTCGCCGACGACCACCCGCTCTGGCGAGACGCCCTGGTGCGCGACCTCGAGGAAGCCGGGTTCGACATCGTCGGCACCGCGGCCGACGGCCCGTCGACCGTGCGCCGTACCAAGGCGACGGTGCCGGACGTCCTCGTCCTCGACCTCAACCTGCCGCACCTGCGCGGAGACGAGGTGTGCACCGCGATCAGCGACCTGTCGACCAAGGTGCTCATCCTCTCCGCCAGCGGCGAAGAGCACGACGTGCTCGCCGCGGTCAAGGCCGGGGCGAGCGGCTACCTCGTGAAGTCGGCCTCGCCGGCCGAGATCCGGGACGCCGTGAGCGCGACCGGGGCCGGGGAAGCCGTCTTCACCCCCGGTCTGGCCGGCCTGGTGCTCGGGGAGTTCCGCGAGATGAGCAGCCGCGCGCGGACCGAGCCCGAGCCGGCCGAAGAGACCTCGCGGGTGCCCGAGCTCACCGAGCGCGAGACGGAGATCCTGCGTTACGTGGCGATGGGGATGACCGCCAAGGAGATCGCCGCCGATCTGGTCATCTCGCACCGGACCGTGCAGAACCACGTGCAGAACATCCTCGGCAAGCTCCACCTGCACAACCGTGTGGAGCTGACCCGCTTCGCCATCAGCCGGGGACTCGACCAGCCGGAGTGACCTCCCTTCGTCCTGTGGTTGGACGGGTGCAAGCGCGTCGGGTGACGCGGCCTATCCTTGGCAGGTGACCACCGCAGTGCCCTCCTCCATGTCCCCAGCCACGATCTCCAGCGACCTGCCTGCAGCGCAGCAGCCCAACTGGCCCGACCGTGCTGTCCTCGACGACGCCATCGCGCAGCTGGCGACCTATCCGCCGCTCGTCTTCGCGGGGGAGTGCGACAACCTGCGCGACCGGATGGCTGCGGCCGCCGTCGGTGAGGCCTTCGTGCTCCAGGGAGGCGACTGCGCCGAGACCTTCGTCCACGCCACCGCCGACAACATCCGCGACCGGATCAAGACCGTGCTGCAGATGGCAGCCGTGCTCACCTACGGCGCGGGCATGCCCGTGATCAAGATGGGTCGGATGGCGGGCCAGTTCGCCAAGCCCCGCAGCAAGGACACCGAGACGCGAGACGGCGTCACCCTGCCCGCCTACCGCGGCGACATGGTCAACGACTTCGCCTTCACCCCCGAGTCGCGCAACCCCGACCCGGGCCGCCTGCTGCGCGGGTACCACACGAGCGCGTCGACGCTGAACCTCGTGCGTGCCTTCACCCAGGGTGGCTTCGCCGACCTGCGTCGGGTGCACGACTGGAATGTCGGCTTCGTCTCCAACTCCGCCAACCGTCGCTACGAGGGCCTGGCCCACGAGATCGACAAGGCGATGCGCTTCATGGCCGCCTGCGGGGTCGACTTCGAGGCGATGCGCGCGACCGAGTTCTGGTCCGCTCACGAGGCGCTGCTGCTGGACTACGAGCGGCCGATGACCCGTGTCGACTCACGCACCGGCGACCTCTACGACACCTCCGGCCACTTCCTGTGGATCGGCGAGCGCACCCGCCAGATCGACCACGCGCACCTCGACTTCGTCAGCCGCATCCGCAACCCGATCGGGATGAAGGTCTCGGACAAGGCCGACCCCGACGAGCTGCTGCGGATCATCGACCTGCTCGACCCGCACCGCGAGCCGGGCCGCCTGACCTTCATCACCCGCATGGGCTCGGGCAAGATCCGCGACGCCATGCCCTCCATCGTGGAGAAGGTGCGTGACTCCGGCGCCATCGTCACGTGGATCTGCGACCCGATGCACGGCAACACCTTCGAGTCGGCGTCGGGCTTCAAGACCCGCGACTTCGACGACGTCGTCGACGAGGTGCGTGGCTTCTTCGAGGTGCACCGCTCGCTCGGTACCGTCCCGGGTGGCCTGCACATCGAGCTCACCGGCAACGACGTCACCGAGTGCCTCGGTGGCGCCGAGCGGATCCTCGACGCGGACCTCAACAAGCGTTACGAGAGCGTCTGCGACCCGCGCCTGAACCACCAGCAGAGCCTCGAGCTGGCCTTCCTCACCGCGGAGATGCTCAGCGAGCGCTGACGGGCCATCGCACGACCCGCTGTCCCGTGAGTCGGTGACGCGTCGCGCTGCTACCCCCGGCTACGGGATCACGACGTGTGTCGGCGCCGGCACACGAGCACGGTGACGACGGACGTCGTGGCCGTGAGGACCCCACCCCAGAGGGTGTCGAGCGCGGAGATGGCCAAGGGCCAGCCGTCGAGGACGGCAAGGTTGGTGAACCCGAAGGTCGCGTAGGCGGTGAGGCCGAGCGCGAGTCCCCGGACCAGCGCGATGCGCACGGATCCCGCGTCGAGCGCAGGGCGGACGACGAGGACGGTCGTGCCGAGGACGTACACGACGTAGAAGACGGCGGCTGCCCAGGCGACCGGCGGGTCGGCGAGCCCCCCACCGAGCTCGGCGTCGTACAGCGGCCCGGCGACCAGACCGATCCACACGGCATCGAGCAGACCGAGGACGAGTGCGGCGACGAGGGCGGGCAGCACCCAGCGGCGGACCGGTCCGGCCTGGTCGTGATCGCGGACTGCCATCAGACGACGAGGATCGTGACTGTGGAGCCCTTGGGTGCGCTGCCGCCGCCGGGGCGTGAGGCGCGGACCTCGTCGAGGACCCCGCCGAGGAAGGTCTGCACCGAGACCTTGAAGCCGGCGTCCTGCAGCTTCGTGGTCGCCGCGGCGCGGCTGAGGCCGTCGACGTCGGGGACCGCGATCATCTCCGGGCCCTTGGACACGGTGATCGTCACCGTCTCCCCGGGCAGGAGGGTTCCGCTCGAGGGGCTCTGGCTGACGACCGAACCCTTGGTGACCGACGAGGAGTAGACCTCGTCGGACGTGGCGACATCCAGCCCGGCGCCCTCGAGGGCAGTCGTGGCGTCGGCGGAGGTCTTGCCCGTGACGCCCGGGACGTCGATCGGCTCGGGGCCCTTGGAGATCACGAGGTCGACCGGGGCGTCGCGCTTGAGGCTGGTACCGGTCTTGGGCGTGGTGGAGACGACCTCGCCCTTGGGCACGGTGTCGTCCCACGCCTGCGTCGTCGTGTCGACGACCAGGTGGGTGGACTTGAGGGCGGCCGTCGCCTGTGCGGTGGTCTTGCCGTCGAGGTCGGGGACCTTGTACCGCTCCGGTCCCTTGGAGAAGACGATGGTGACCTCGCTGCCCTTCGACAGCTCGGTGCCGGTGGGTGGGTTGGAGGTGATCGCCTGCCCCTTGGGCACCTTCTCGTCGAAGGCGCTCTGCTCGGTGAGCGACAGATCGTTCTGGGTGAGAGTGGACTCGACGTCCTGCTGGGTCTGACCAGCGGTGTCGGGTACGAGGACCATGCTGCCGGGACCCTCCTGGGTCCACCACCAGCCACCGCCGGCGGCGAGGAGGGCGGCGAGCAGGAGTGCCACGAGGACACCTCGAGCACGGCGACGGCGGCGCGAAGGGGGAGCCGGAGCAGACGTGGCGATGGCGGTGGTCGGACGGGGGCGCGGGTGGGCGATCGTCGCCGTCCCGACGGAGGTCGTGCGCCGGCTGGCGCCGGGGCGGCGGTCCAGCTCGTCGGTGGTCAGGTCGGCCCGGACCCGCTGCAGCTCGGCGAGGTAGGCACCCGCGTCGCGTGGGCGTCCGTCGGGATCGCGGTGGGTCGCCAGCGCGAACAGGTCGTCGAGCTGTACCGGCAGCCCCTCCACCACATCAGAGGGCGCGGCCAAGGACCCGTGGACGTGCTGGAAGGCGACATGGATCGGGGACTCGCCCTCGACGGCTCGCTGCCCGGTGAGCAGCTCGAAGAGGATGAGACCGGCCGCGTAGACATCGCTGCGAGCGTCCGCGATGCCGCGCTCGACCTGCTCGGGGGAGAGGTAGGCCACCGTGCCGAAGAGCACGCCGTCATCGGCGGTGGTGGTCTGGGAGGTGACGGCTCGGGCCAGCCCGAAGTCCGCGACCTTGATCTGGCCGCGGTCGGCGATGAGCACGTTCTCGGGCTTGACGTCGCGGTGGATGTAACCGGCCTCGTGCGCGGCGGCCAGACCGGTGAGGACCGGCTCGAGGATGTCGAGCGCAGCGCGGGGGGTGAGGGCGCCCTCGGCGTCCATGACGGCCCGTGCGGTGCGCCCTTCGATGTACTCCATCGCGAGGAAGACCTGACCGTTGTCCTCGCCCTGGTCGAAGACGGGCACGACATTGGGGTGGCTCAAGCGAGCGGCCGATCGGGCCTCGCGACGGAAGCGCGACACGAAGGTCTCGTCCGCCGCGAGGTCGGGGCGCATGACCTTCAGGGCCACCTCCCGGTCCAGCCGGGTGTCGGTGGCGAGCAGGACCGTGGCCATCCCGCCGTCAGCGAGGTGGCGCAGCACCTTGTACCGACCGTCGACGAGGTCGCCGACGAGCGGGTGCGTGGATGCGGTGGTCACGCTCAAAGTCTAGGTTCGCCCCCTTCGTCCATCCGTCACATCCGGGTTCGGAGCGCCTTGACGTTCTTCACGTACTGCTTGGTGTCGGTGTACATGCCGTTGGACTCCACGGACGCCAGGCCCTGGTAGTAGCCGGCGATGGCGTCGGAGGTGCTGTCTGCCTGCTCGGTGAGGACCTTGAGCAGCAGGACACCGGCCGTGATGTTGTCGTCGGTGTCGAGCAGGTCGAGCTGGCGACCGGCGAGCTGCGAGGTCCACTCGCCGGTGCTCGGGATGACCTGCATGGTGCCGACGGCGTTGGCGACGGACACCTGG
Organism: Janibacter sp. Soil728; assembly: GCF_001428305.1. Taxonomy (GTDB): domain Bacteria; phylum Actinomycetota; class Actinomycetes; order Actinomycetales; family Dermatophilaceae; genus Janibacter. The sequence continues at coordinate 54,804 of NZ_LMRZ01000005.1, forward strand.
CGTTGGTTCCAGCCGGACTCCTGGTAGGAGATGGCCAGGGCGATCGACGGGTCGACCCCGTGCTGGCGGGAGATGCGGGTGATCTTGGCCTTGGTCTCAGCGCGGCTCGGGACCGCCCGCCCGGCGAGGATGCTGCGGTTGCGGTCCGCGGCGTCGACGATCTTGTCCGAGTAGGTGCGACCGGCGAAGGTGTTGTTCTTCGTCGCGGTCGGCTTCTTCTTGGCGTGGGTGGCGTTCGAGGAGCTCTTGGACGCGCCGGTGACCTTGAGGCTGGTGCCGGGGTGGATGAACTCGTTGCTGGAGATTCGGTTGAGCTTGGCCAGGCGCGCGACGCTCATGTGGTGGCGGGCGGCGATGCCCGTGAGGGTCTCCCCGTCGCGCACCGTGTGGCGCGACGTGGTCGCCGGGCGGCTGGCGCGCTTGGCAGGCTTGGTCGCGGCGCCCGTGACACGGAGCTTTTCACCGGGGTGGATGAACTTGCCGCTGAGGTCGTTGAGCGAGCGCAGTCGCTCGACGCTCATGTGGTGGCGGGCGGCGATGCCGGTCAAGGTGTCACCGCTGCGCACGACGTACGAGCGGGTGGAACCAGAGCGGGCGGGCTTCGACGCGGAACGCTCAGGGGCGGTGGATGCCGAGCGTCCGGGGACTCGCAGCTTCTGTCCCGGGTGGATGAAGGAGTCGGCGGAGAGGTGGTTGCGCGACAGCAGGGCCGCCGGGCTCACGTGGTAGCGGGCGGCGATGTCGTAGATCGTCTCGCCGGCGCGGACGGTGTGGCTGGGCGTGCCTTGGGACGCGTGGGCCGTGGTCTCGGCGGTCTGGTCGATCTCTGCGACCACGGGCATGGCGGGGGCAGTGACGAGAAGCGGAAGGACCATGTGGGGACTCCGATGTCGGGGACGCAGGGGAACGCCCGGGGGTGGGAGATGTGGCGCGTGTGGGACCTGTTACTGATGTGGCGTATGTGGTTTCTGCGACGACGGTACCGAAGATGAGCCTGTTTCGCGCGTTGTCCGACACGTGGCGCGCTTCGATGTGCTGGGCCGGACCCGCGCTCTGACACACTGGCGGGCGTGAATGACACCCCTGATCTTGATGTCTGGCTGCCTCTCCCCGACGTGGCCGAGCGGCTCGGCGTCCGCCTGTCCGACGTGCGACGGATGCTCGACGATCGCGAGCTCCTCGCCTCGCGCCGCGGGGAGCGCAACACGCTCTGCGTGCCGGAGGTCTTCCTCGGCGAGGACGGTCCGTTGCCCGAGCTTGCCGGGACCTTCACGGTGCTGAGCGATGCTGCCTTCTCCGACGAGGAGATCCTCGAGTGGATGTTTGCTCGTGACGAGACGTGGCCCGCAGGGTCGACCGCGATCGAGGCGATGCTCGCGGGATTCAAGACCGAGGTGCGCCGCCGGGCGATGGAAGAGGCGTAGAGCGGCGGGTCAGCCTTCGTCGGCAGTGAGCCGAGTCTTTGTGCCGACCACGGCGAGGGTGTCGACGGGCTCGTCCTGCAGGTCGGCGGTGGTGGCGATGTCTTGCCATTGGCCGCCGTTGACGCGGTATCGGCCGGTCAGTCGGGCGTCGACCTTGATGTCGACGTCGCCGGTCTTCGTGTACTTGTGCGTGATGTCGCCGTCGAGGTGGGTGCCGCCCGGGCTGGTGGTCCACTCGGAGTGGGTGCCGTCACCGAAGTCGTAGCGGTAGTCCTGTGCATCGACCTTGAAGTCGATGGTCCAGGACAAGAGCTTGACGGGCTTGCTGGTCTCGCCCGGCTCCAGGCCGGTGTCCTCGGGCCATGTCGCGGCGTAGTAGGTCGTGAAGTTGGTCAGGGTCTTCATGCCCTTGGGCTCGACGCTGACGGTCGGCTTGCTGAAGGGGAGCTCTTTGAAGGCGGTCTGGATCTGGGCGAAGGTCGGGACGGGTGGGGCCTGGATGGGAACGACCAGAGGCGGTCGGCCAGGGCCTTGGTCGATGGTCACGGAGTCGGCGACTCCGCACGTGGTGCGGGAGTTCTGCCATGGGCCGTCGTTGACGGAGACGTAGGTGATGGTGGGCGGTTGGAAGTAGTTGGGGTCGCCTGACTCGGTGATGCACCCGGCGCGGGTGCCGGCGCAATCCGTGTTGCGGTTCTCGCAGGTCTCGTACCTGACCTTCACCTCGTCCTTGGGCTTCGCGCCCTTGATGTCTGTCGAGACGATGTTGGCCGACAGGGCCCGGCCGGAGGGGAGGGTTGGTGCTCCGCCTGCGTCTGCGCCTTTGGCGAGGCCGGGTGGGATGATGCGATGTTCTTCCACCGATGCTCCAGCGCCAATGTCGGAGATCACTCCGATGGGGTCTGCGTGGGCCGATTGGATCGAAAGAACCGTGAAGCAGAATGCGGCGAGTATCGCGATCGGGGAGATGCGGCTGGTCATGTGGCAACCCAATCTGCCATCTGCCATCGCCCGTTCTGCCAAATCAGGTGCTCAGTGAGTGTGTATTGGGCAGCTTTCACCGTGCCGTTTGGCTCGCCGTTCGAATCGACGCGTTTGTGGGCGGCCACCTTGACATTCATCGACACTTTGTAGCCGGCGTCTGGACGTTTGACTGCTTTGACGTTAGACACTGAATAGGGATTCTTGTCCCGCGACCAGCCCTTGGCGTGCTCCTCGTTGATGTGCTTGATCGCGGTGCTGCACACCTGGCAGTCGCTGGTGTCCATCTGTTCGAGAGCAATCGTCTCTCCACTGTGACCTGCCTCGCCCAGGGCCTCGTAGTAGTACTTCCCGAAGGCCGCAGCTCCTTCCTTCGTCTCTTCCCGAGCGGCCGCAGGCAGATCGCTGGGCATCTCGGGCCCCTCGCTGGTAGCGCTGCTGCTGGAGGGGCTGCTCGACGAAGAGCTCGAGCCGGATGCGCTCGAGGAGGGCGGCGACGTCGAGTCCCCGGGCAGGGGAGAGACGGTCGTCGAAGACGTCGGCTCGACAGGCTCGTCACCACTGCACGCGGCCAGGCCTCCGGTCAGGAGGGCGGCTGCGGTCAGGACTGCTGCTCCACGCGTGAACTGCACGATCTTCGCTTTCGTCGACGACGGGCGCGAACCGTGTGGCCACCCCCGAGAACGCCGTCAACGCTAGCGACTTCCGGCCAACTCGCATCTTGACCGTCCACAGGCGCCGAGACGAGCGTCAGACGGGGAGTGTCGTACTGCAGTTCGCGCAGCAACCGACGAGGAGTCGCGGGTCCTGGGGTGTGGCGGACGCCAACTGCAGTCCGACACGCAGTGGCCGGGCTGGTCTCAGGTGGTGCGCGCGGTGGTGACGTCGACGAGATCGGCGAGGACCGACCGCGCGGGGTCGGCGACCCCGGTCGCCTCAGCGAGAGCAGCGCGGGCCGCCTCGGCGCCGACGGTGATGTCGCGCTCGACCCCGTCGAGGGCGCCCGTGTCGACGATCAGCTCGCGGAAGGACTCGACCTCTTCGGCGCCCAGGTCGGGTGCCCCGAGCCACTGGTCGACCTTGGTCGTCGCGACGTCGTCCGCACCCGCGAGGGTGCGGGCGATGAGCACGGTGCGCTTGCCCTCGCGCAGGTCGTCGCCCGCGGGCTTGCCGGTGACCTCTGGGTCGCCGAAGACGCCGAGCACGTCGTCGCGCAGCTGGAAGGCCTCACCCAGCGCCAGCCCGTAGCGGGACAGGGCCGCGAGGTCGCTCTCGGACGCGCCGCCAGCGGTCGCCCCGATGAGCAGCGGGTGCTCGATCGAGTACTTGGCGCTCTTGTAGCGGATGACGTGCCGCGAGCGTTCGATCCGCTCGGCGTCGTCCAGCCGGTGCCATGGGCGCATCGAGGTGACGATGTCGAGGAACTGGCCGGCCATGAGCTGTCCGCGCATCCGCTCGAAGGCCGGGCGGGCTGCAGCGAGCGCCTCCGTGGGCAGACCCGAGTCGGCGTAGAGGTCGTCGCACCAGCCGAGGCAGAGGTTGCCGGCGAGGATCGCGCCAGCCACGCCGAAGCGGTCCGGATCGCCGTGCCAGACGCGCTCTGCGTGGGTCCGTGCGAGGGCCCGGTGCATCGCCGGCTGACCGCGGCGGGTCTCGCTGTCGTCCATGACGTCGTCGTGGATGAGCGCAGCGGCCTGGAAGAGCTCCATCGAGGCGGCGAGGGAGATTGCGCCCTCGTCGTCGTCGCGCCCGGCAGCGCGCCAGCCCCAGTAGGCGAACCCGGCCCGCAGCCGCTTGCCGCCCTGCAGGAGGGTGCGCACGGGGCCGGTGAGGTCGGCCACATCAGGTCCGATCTCGGCGAGCTCGACCTCCCAGCGGTCCAGCTCGGTGTCGATGCGGTCCTGGACCCGCGAACGCAGGTCGGCCAGGTCCAGCGGGTGCGGCACGTGGGCTCCAGTGGCGAGAGGTGTCGGTGGTCCGTGGTCGGATCCTTGGGTCGCGACCAGCCTACGTCGAGCGGGGTTGACTGGCTGTCAGCCCCCCGGTCTACTGTTGTTCGAACAGATGTTCGAGCAAAGGAGTGGTCATGGTCAGGCTCGTCGAGGAGGCCATAGAGGTACGAGTGGCGGAGACACGACCGGAGCAGTTCCTCTGGAGAGGGCGGCTCTACCGGGTCACCGAGGTGGTCGATCACTGGCAGGAGAGGCGTGCCTGGTGGCGCGCGACAGACGGGCAGTCGCTCTCGCAGGTCCCGCTCGCCCGGGACGTGTGGCGGGTGTCCGCGAGCCGGGGCCGCAGCGGCACGCCAGGGGTCTACGACCTGGGCGTGGACGGTGGCTCGTCGGGCGCGTCCGACTGGCTGCTCCTGCGGACCCAGGACTGAGGGGGCGGTGATGGTTGCCGTTGCCGTCCTCCACCCCGATCGCCTCGACGGGGCGATGGACCTGCTCTTCAGCGCGGGAGAGAGCCTCGCGGCCGCGCACATGGCTCGCAGCGTGCCTGATCGCAGTGCCGGGACCCGGCTTGCCGTGCTCCGGGCTGCTGCCGCCGTGCTGTGCGTGCGTGGTCGTCCCATGCGCTCCGGTCCCGTCGACGTGTGGCAGCTGCTGCCCCAGGTGGCGCCCGAGCTGACCGAGTGGGCGGACTTCTTCGAGGTGGTCCTGCCCGAAGGGGGGACCCGCCCCGGTCATGGAGCGGCCGGACCGATGAGCGTGCGCGAGGTCGACGACCTGCTGCGCCAGGGAGAGGACTTCGTGCGGATCGTCGCCGGTCTCCTCGGCCTGTCACCGGTGCCGGTGCCCGGTGACCTCGTCGCGATCACGGGCGCGCCTGACCTCAAGGAGATGCGGTACGGCGGTGGTGCCGGGTGAGCTTCGCCCATCTGCACGTGGCGTCGGGGTTCTCCCTTCGTCATGGCACGACGACTCCGGAGGACCTCGTGGCCCGGGCCGCGGAGCTCGGGCAGCCGGCTCTCGCCCTGACCGACCGCGACGGGCTCTACGGGGCGGTGCGCTTCGTCCGCGCGGCGACCGCGGCCGGGATCGTGCCGATCCTCGGGGTGGACCTGGCCGTCGACGACGGGTCCCGGACTCCCTCGCGCCGACGCACGCCCGTACGAGGTGGCGCCGAGGTCGACCCTCGTCACCCACGGGTCACCGTCCTGGCCCGCGGCACCGGAGCCGGGGTCCCGCACGGGGTCGGCTGGGCCAGGCTGTGCCGACTCGTCAGCGAGGTGCACCTGACGGGCGAGCGCGGCGAAGCCGTGGCGACGGCGGCGATGGTCGCCCGGCATGCAGCGGCGCCAGGACCCGACGAGCCGGGACCGCTGCTCGTCCTGCTCGGCCCGACCTCCGACGTCGGCGCCGCGCTGCTCGCCCGTCGGCCGGACCTCGCGCGTCAACGGCTGCAGGCCTGGCAGCAGGTCCTGCCCGCCGGTGCGCTCGCGATCGAGGTCGTCGACCACGGCGGTCCGCCCGGCACGCCGGCCTCGACCGGCCACGCCGCGCACCTGCTCGGCCTCGCCGACTCCTGCGGTGTCCCCGCCGTGCTCACCGCGGCCGTGCGCCATCTGCGGCCGGAGGACGCGGCGACCGCAGACGTCCTCGACGCGACCCGTCGACTCGTCGCCCTCGACGCCCGTCACCTCGACCGGGTGACGACCGCCGGGCACCTCGCCGACGACGCCACGATGGCTGCGAGCGCCCACCGGGTGACGACCGCACTCGGCGGCGGCGCCGGCGGCTGGTCCTGCGCGAGTCCGGCCGAGCGAGCCCGGGTGCTCCTCGACGAGACGGTGCGCACGGCGATGGGGTGCGCTCTGGATGACCGCCTGGACCTGGGCATCGGCCGGGTGCACCTGCCGGAGGCGCACGTGCTGGGGCTACGACCGGACCAGGACCCGCAGGCGGTGCTCGCGCAGCGGTGCCGGGCAGCGATCGGCGCGCGCTACCCCGACGCGCTGCCGTCGATGCTGCGACAGGTCGAGGAGCGGCTGGCCGACGAGCTCGACGTCGTCGATGCCTTGGGGTACCCGACCTACTTCCTGACCGTCGCCGAGGTCGTCGACCTCATCACCGGCGCCGGGGTGCGCGTCGCCGCCCGCGGCTCCGGGGCGGGCAGCCTCGTCAACCACCTGCTCGGCATCAGCGCCATCGACCCGATCCGGCACGACCTGCTCATGGAGCGCTTCTGCTCGCCGCTGAGGGCCGAGCTGCCCGACATCGACATCGACGTGGAGTCCGCGCGCCGGACCGAGATGTACGGGCTGGTCCTGGAGCGCTTCGGCCGCGACCGGGTGACGTGCGTGTCGATGATGGACACCTACAAGGCGCGGCACGCCATCCGTGACGTCGGCGCGGCGCTGGGGGTCCCCCCTTCGGAGGTCGACGAGATCGCCAAGGCCTTCCCGCACATCCGCGCCAAGGATGTGCGCTCGGCGATGGCCGAGCTGCCCGAGCTGCGCACCCGCAGCCTCGACGGACCACGTCTCGGAGTGCTCTTCGACCTGGTGGAGCGGCTCGACGGACTGCCACGACACATCGCCCTGCACCCCTGCGGTGTCGTCCTGTCCGACGGTGGTCTGCTCGACCGCACCCCGGTCGAGTCGAGCTGGCTGGGCTTCCCGATGAGCCAGTTCGACAAGGACGACGTCGAGGCGCTCGGGCTGCTCAAGCTCGACATCCTCGGCATCCGGATGCAGTCGGCGATGGCGCACGCGGTCGGCGAGGTCGAGCGGGCCGACGGGGGGCGGATCGACCTCGACGACCGGGCCGATGTCCCGCTCGACGACCCGGCGACCTTCGCGATGATCCGTACGACCCGCACGCTCGGGTGCTTCCAGATCGAGAGCCCGGGACAGCGCGAGCTCATCGGCAAGCTCGCACCCACCGTCTTCGACGACCTGATCATCGACATCTCGCTCTTCCGCCCCGGCCCGGTGAAGTCGGACATGATCCGACCCTTCCTCGAGGCCCGGCACGGCTGGTCGCGGCCGCAGTTCCTCCACGACCGGCTCGTCCCGGCGCTCGCCGAGACCGAGGGGGTCGTCGTCTTCCACGAGCAGATGCTGCGGATCATCTCCGAGACGAGCGGCGCGACCCTGGCGCAGGCCGACGAGGTGCGGCGCACCATGGGCAGTCCCGACGGGCAGGCGCGCATCGAGGCGTGGTGGCGGCCCGCTGCGGCCGCCCGTGGTTACCCGCAGGCCGACGTCGACCGGATCTGGACGGTGCTGGCAGCCTTCGCCTCCTTCGGTTTCTGCAAGGCGCACGCTGCCGCCTTCGCCATGCCGACCTATCAGTCCGCGTGGCTCAAGACCCACCACCCGGCAGCCTTCCTCGCCGGTGTCCTCACCCACGACCCGGGCATGTACCCCAAGCGACTGCTCCTCGAGGAGGCCCGCTCGCTCGGCGTCACGGTCCTCGGCGTCGACGTCAACGCGAGCACGGGGGAGTACCGCATCGAGCGCGCGCCCGTGCCGGGGCAGCCTCCGGACGACCCGGACCTGCCCGACGGGTCCGGCTGGGGGATCCGCCTCTCGCTCGCCGACGTCAAGGGCATGAGCGACGGCGAGATCGCTCGCGTCGTCGCCGGAGCGCCCTACGACTCGCTCGCCGACTTCTGGCAGCGGGCTGCGGTGAGCCGGCCGGTCGTCGAGCGGTTGATCCTCGTCGGGGCCTTCGACTCCGTGCACGGCACCGGGGCGGGGCGCGCGGGGCCGGGACTCGGCAGCCGCGGGCGACTGACCCGCCGTGACCTGCTGCTGCACGTCGCCGAGCTCGACCGCTGGTCACGGGCCGCATCAGGTCGCTCCCGAGGGCGGGCACGGCGGGCCGATGTCCCGACCTGGGCAGCAGGGAAGCCGGGGGCGCAGCAGGTGCGCACGAGCACCGTCACCCCGGTCGCCAGTCAGCTGACCCTCGACCTCGGCGACTCCCCGGAGCTCGGTGACGGCGTCGGCCTGCCCGAGATGACCGTCCCCGACCAGGTGAGCGCCGAGCTGGAGATCCTCGGGCTCGATGCCTCACGGCATGTCATGGACTTCTACGCGCCGATGCTCCAGGCGCTCGGGGTGACCCGCAGTACCGACCTGCTCTCGGTGCGCAACGGTGCGCGGATCCTCGCCGCAGGAGTCAAGGTCGCGACCCAGACCCCACCGATCCGCTCTGGTCGCCGGGTCGTCTTCCTCACCGTCGACGACTCGACCGGCCCGGTCGACGCGACCTTCTTCGAGGACGTGCAGGGGCCCTACGCGGCGACGATCTTCCACTCCTGGTTGTTGCTCGTGCGCGGCACGATCCGTCGGGCCGGGCCGCGCGGGGTCTCGGTGCTCGCCTCTGGCGCCTGGGAGCTGTCGACGCTGTGGGAGGCCTGGGAACGTGGCGGGATCGAGGCCGTGCACGCCGCGCTCGACGAGGCCGACGATCTCGCCCGGGCCCGCGACGCCGCGCACCATCAGCCCGAGGGTCACCGCGTGCTCGTCCACGCCTCGGGTTTCCGCCAGTCACCGTGGGCCGACACCCGTCCCGCGGGCACGGGTGTCGAGCCCCCGCGCAAGCTGTGGCACTCCTCGCCCGGCAGCTCGGGGCACTGAACCTTCGCCCCCTCCAGAGGGGGCGAACCTCCCTTCGCGCCGCAGCGGATCGTCGGGAGCCCGCGGAGACCGGGACAAAGACAACCCGCGTGCCCTGACACGCGATGTGTCTTTGAATGGCGGGCATGGGGCGAAGGGGTGTCACCCGCGGCGACTAGGGTTGCAGCCATGACTGACGAGCGAGCATGGCGCCGTGGCGGCAGCGGTGTCGAGGGCAATGTCCGGACCGCAGCGATCTGGTCGCAGGTGCGTGAGCTCAGCGAGTCCCGCCAGAGCGAGCTCTCCCGGCCGTTGCGCGTCCTCGACCTCGGTGGCGGCACCGGCGGACTGGCCGTCGCCCTCGCCGAGCAGGGCCACACCGTCACCGTCGTCGACCCGAGCCCCGACGCGCTCGCCTCGATGAGCCGTCGCGTCGCCGAGTCCGACGCCGCAGACCGGATCAGCGCGGTCCAGGGCGACGCCGACACCCTCGCCGGCATCGTCGCGCCCGGCAGCATCGACCTGCTGTGCTGCCACGGCACCCTCGAGTACGTCGAGGACCCCGGGGCCACCCTGGCCCGCATCGCCGAGGTCCTCGCCCCGGGCGGGCACCTGTCCCTCGTCACCGCGCAGCGTGTGGCCGCCGTCATCGCCCGTGCCCTCGCCGGCCGCTTCGACCAGGCCACGACAGCACTGACCGCCCCCGACGGACGGTGGGGTGAGGACGACCCGGTGCCGCGCCGCTTCGACCGGGCGACGCTCGCCGAGATGCTCACCCGCGCCGGCTTCACCACCCTCGAGACCAAGGGAGTGCGGATCTTCAGCGATGTCGTGCCCAGCACCTTCGTCGACACCGAGGCCGACCGTCAGGCCCTCCTCGAGCTCGAGGAGCTGGCTTCCGCCGACGCCGGCCGCATCGGGTTGTCCGCGCTGGGTGGCGCCGTCCACCTCATCGCCCGCCGCGACTGATCGACGATGAGCCGGCGTCAGTACCGGCCCCCACCGCGGGCCGGCCAAGGGCCCCCGGATGACACCGGGTGCACGATCCTGCACGTCGACATGGACGCCTTCTTCGCCTCGGCGTCCCTCATCGCCCACCCAGAGCTCGTCGGGACACCCGTCATCGTCGGCGGTGGCAACCGCGGGGTCGTCCTGTCCGCGACCTACGAAGCGCGTGCCTTCGGCGTCGCCTCCGCCATGCCGATGGGGCGCGCTCGACGGCTGTGCCCGCAGGCGACGATCCTGCCGCCCGAGCACGAGCTCTACTCGCGCATCTCCTCGGCCATCATGGCGACCTTCGCCGACATCACCCCCTACGTCGAGCCGCTGAGCAGCGACGAGGCCTTCCTGGACGTCGCCGGCGCAGTGCGACTCATGGGCTCACCCGCGAGGATCGCCCAGCGGATCCGCGACACGGTCGCCGACGAGCAGGGCATCACCTGCTCCGTGGGTGTCGCGAGCAGCAAGTTCGTCGCCAAGATGGCCTCCGGCCTGGCCAAACCCGACGGGCTCCTCGTCATCCCGGCCGACGAGGTCGTCCCCTTCGTCCAGCAGCTGCCCGTCGGCGCGCTGTGGGGCGTGGGGGACAAGACCGAGGAGGCCCTCGCCCGTCTCGGTCTGAAGACCGTGGCCGACATCGCCCACACCCCCCGGGCCACGCTCGTGCGAGGGCTCGGTGAGGCCACCGGCAACCACCTGCACGACCTGTCCTGGGGCCGCGACCCGCGATCCGTCCAACCCGTCCGTCGCGAGCGCAGCATCGGCAACGAGCGCACCTTCGACCACGACGTCGACGACCCCGACATCGTCCACCGCACCCTGCTGGGCCTGAGCGACAAGACCGCCTCTCGCCTGCGGGCCGCGGGTCTCGTCGGACGGACCGTGAGCATCAAGGTGCGCTTCGCCGACTTCACGACGATCAGCCGCTCCCGCTCCCTTCGTGACGCCACCGATGTCTCCCGGGACATCTCGGCGCTGGCCCGTGAGCTCTACGACGCCCTCGGCCTGCAGCGCGCCCGCGTCCGGCTCGTCGGGGTGCGGGTCGAGCAGCTGTCCGAGGCTTCGTCGACCCCTGTCCAGGTGGCCCTCGACGAGCCCGAGCACGGCTGGCGCGAGGCCGACCGGGCCATCGACAGGGCGAGCGCACGCTTCGGCGCCGGCAGCGTGCGGCCGGCGAGCCTCTTCGCCGACCGCAGTCCCAAGGCGAGCCCACCTACCGCAGGCCGCGGACGCGACCTAGACTGAGAGGACCACGGCGGTCCACCCGGCGTGGGGACCCGCGGGCTCACCCCGCACGAGATCAGGCTGGTAGGGAGGTCACCGTGGCGCTGTCAGAGCGTGAGCGGCAGATGCTCGAGGAGATGGAAGAGGCCATCCGGGCCGAAGACCCTCGCTTTGCCTCGCAGATGAACGGATCGGACGCCCAGCGCACCGATCGCCGCCGAGTCATCCTCGGAGTCATCGGCGCGGTCGCCGGGCTGGGGCTCGTCCTGCTGGGTATCAACACCAATCTGTGGGTCGGCGTCGCAGGCTTCGCCCTCATCGTCGCGTCCATCGCCCTGGCGATCACGCCCGGTGGCAGTGGCCGCTCCAGAGGCCAGGGACTCGGTCTCGTCGGTGACGACGGCTCGGTCCGTCAGCCGCGTACGGGACACAAGCGGACCCGGGCAAAGAAGGCCGGCAAGGCCGCCAAGCAGGGCACCTTCATGCAACGCATGGAGCAGCGTTGGGAAGAGCGTCGCCAGCAGGGTCAGGGCTGGTAGCGGACCTTCGAGACGGCGCTGGCGCGCCTCCTCAGGGAGCGAAAGCGCTCAGTGGACGACGATGCCCACGGTCCAGGTGATCGCGATGAGCAGTGCACCGCTGAGCTCGATGCCCATGCTGTGCAGGACCCCGCGCAGCGCTGACTTCGTCGCCTGCCACGCCCGGTCGAGCTCGTGGAAGCGGACGTACTCCGCGGCGAAGACTCCGAGCACGAAGCCGATCGGCAGACCGACGACGGGGATGACGAAGAAGCCGACGACGGCTCCGACCACACCCAGCGCCAGGGTCAGGCCACCGACGCCCTCCCGCTTCATCCGTCGCCCGGGCAGCAGGAACTGCAGCGTCAGGCAGATCGCATAGATCGCCACGACGATGCCGAGGGTCACCCACGCGATGGCGCCGCCGGTCTCGGCGGCCCACAGCAGTACAGCGGCGACGCACAGCAGCAGTCCCGGCAGCACCGGGATGACGATGCCGAGCACGCCGACGACATAGATCGCGACGGCGAACCACAGCACGGCCGTGGTCGGATCGTGGATGACCTCAGCGGCCTGGCTCAGCACGACCGGGGGCCGGTCAGCGCTCGTCGACCGGCGCCGAGGGGGTGGTGCTCTCGTCGAGCCGTGCCGAGTCGTCGTCGATCTCGGCGAGATCCTTCAGTGCCGGGAGGTGCTCACGCCCGTGGTGGGCGCAGAAGAGCAGTTCCCCGCCCGCGTGGAGGCGGGCACGCACGTAGGCCTTGGCTCCGCAGCGGTCGCAGCGATCGGCTGCGGTCAAGGGGCTTACCAGGGTCGCGTTCACGTGTTGCCTCATTTCCTGCGTATTTCGTGGACGTCCGAGTCAACAGTCAAACATGCGAAAGGCTTCCCGAGTAGCACCTGTTCTTCGTGGCGTGATGCACGGCACAGCTCGGCGGGGTGCGTGCGACACCACGACGGGCGACCTCCACGGCGTCGTCGGTGCCGCGGACTACCCTGCGAGAAGTCCATCCATGACCGACGACAGGACAGGCCACCTTCGTGCCTCCGGCAGCCAGCACCGCCCAGAAGACCGCCAGCAGCAAGACCGCGCAGGACTACACCGCGCACCACCTGCAGGTGCTCGAGGGGCTCGAGGCCGTTCGCAAGCGCCCGGGCATGTACATCGGGTCCACCGACCAGCGCGGCCTCATGCACTGCATGTGGGAGATCATCGACAACGCGGTCGACGAGGCGCTGGGCGGGCACGGCGACCACATCGCCATCGTCCTGCACGCCGACGGTTCGGTCGAGGTGCATGACAACGGTCGTGGCATCCCGGTCGACATCGAGCCGCGCACGGGCCTGACGGGCGTCGAGGTCGTCTACACCAAGCTGCACGCCGGCGGGAAGTTCGGCGGCGGTTCCTACACGGCCTCTGGTGGTCTGCACGGTGTCGGTGCCTCGGTCGTCAACGCCCTCTCCTCACGGCTGGACGTCGAGGTCGACCGCGGCGGCAAGACCTACGCGATGAGCTTCCGCCGTGGCGAGCCCGGCACCTTCTCCGACGTGGCCGGGGCGAAGGGGGCGAAGTCCCCCGACAACGAGTTCAGCCCCTACGAAAAGGGCAGCGAGCTGGCTGTCGTCGGCAAGGCCAAGCGCGGCGTGACGGGCACCCGGGTGCGGTACTGGGCCGACTCGCAGATCTTCTTGAAGGGGGCCGAGCTCGACCGTGAGGCCCTGGCCTCTCGCGCTCGTCAGACATCCTTCCTCGTGCCCGGCCTGACCCTCGTCGTACGCGACCAGCGTGGCGAGGAGACCGTGGAGGAGACCTTCCACCACGACGGCGGCATCAGCGAGTTCGTCGACTACCTCTCGCCGGATGCTGCGGTCACCGATGTGTGGCGGCTCGAGGGCACCGGGACCTTCACCGAGACCGTGCCCGTCCTCGACGCCAAGGGGCACATGACCCCGACCGAGGTCGAGCGTGAGTGCGGCGTGGACATCGCCCTGCGGTGGGGGACCGGCTACGACGCCAAGCTCGCCTCCTTCGTCAACATCATCGCCACCCCCAAGGGCGGTACCCATGTGGCCGGCTTCGAGCAGTCGCTGCTCAAGGTCTTCCGCAAGCAGCTCGAGACCAATGCCCGCAAGCTCAAGGTGGGCAACGACAAGGTGGAGAAGGACGACGTCCTCGCGGGCATGACCGCTGTCGTCACCGTCAGGCTGGCCGAGCCGCAGTTCGAGGGGCAGACCAAGGAGGTGCTCGGCACCAACGCCGTCCGCTCCATCGTCAGCAAGGTCGTCGAGACCGAGCTGACCTCGCTGCTCACCTCGACCAGGCGTGGCGACAAGCAGATGGCCGCCCAGCTGCTGGAGAAGGTCGTCGCCGAGATGAAGTCGCGCATCTCCGCGCGGCAGCACAAGGAGACCCAGCGCCGCAAGAACGCACTGGAGACCTCGTCCCTCCCGCCCAAGCTGCGCGACTGCCGCAGCACCGACGTCGAGGCGACCGAGCTCTTCATCGTCGAGGGTGACTCCGCCATGGGCACGGCCAAGGAGGCACGCAACAGCGAGTTCCAGGCACTGCTGCCCATCCGCGGCAAGATCCTCAACGTGCAGAAGGCCGCGGTCGGCGACATGCTCAAGAATGCCGAGTGCGCCTCGATCATCCAGGTCATCGGCGCCGGGTCCGGGCGCAGCTTCGACGTCGACGTCGCTCGCTACGGCAAGATCATCATCATGACCGACGCCGATGTCGACGGCGCCCACATCCGCACGCTGCTGCTCACCCTCTTCTTCCGCTACATGCGCCCGCTCGTCGAGGCCGGCAAGGTCTACGCAGCGGTCCCGCCGCTGCACCGGATCGAGGTCATCAACCCCGGGTCGAAGAAGAACGAGCTGATCTACACCTACTCCGAGGCCGAGATGCGCAAGAAGCTCAGCTCGTTGAGCTCTCGCGGCAAGAACATCAAGCAGCCGATCCAGCGCTACAAGGGTCTGGGTGAGATGGACGCCGACCAGCTCGCCGAGACGACGATGGACCCGCGTCACCGCATGCTGCGCCGCGTGACCACCGCCGACCTCGAGGCCGCCGAGGAGGTCTTCGAGCTGCTCATGGGCAAGGACGTCGACCCTCGGCGCGAGTTCATCGTCTCCTCCGCCGACCAGCTCGACCGCGAGCGCATCGACGCCTGATCGACCTCGTCGACTGTCACAAATCGAGCGGTTGTCGGCGCGTCGTGGCCGATGCAGTTGCGCCTGACCGTGGCGTGGGTCACGGTAGGAGGATCGGTGCGCATCGGGTGCGCCGCAGACCCAGGAGGACCCATGTCCGACGTCGCCACCTCGGACCGTGCCGCGGGCGAGGAACCCACTGAGCTCAAGCGGGTCATGGGACCCAAGCTCCTCCTCCTCTTCATCGTCGGGGACATCCTCGGCACCGGCGTCTACGCGCTCACCGGCGATGTCGCCGCCGAGGTGGGTGGCGCCGCGTGGGCGCCCTTCATCGCGGCCTTCCTCGTCGCGACGATCACGGCGTTGTCCTACCTGGAGCTCGTGACCAAGTACCCGCTGGCCGGCGGTGCGGCCACGTTCGTGCACAAGGCCTTCGGCATCCACTTCGTGACCTTCATCGTCGCCTTCGCCGTCATGTGCTCCGGCATCACCTCGGCCTCCACCGCGTCCAGTGCCTTCGCGGGGTTCCTGCGCGACGGTCTCGGTGCGGACTGGGAGGCGGGCTCGACGCCGCTGCTGCTCATCGCGCTCGGCTTCATGACGCTCATCGCGCTCATCAACTTCCGCGGCGTCGGCGAGAGCGTCAAGGCCAACATCGTCCTGACCTGCGTCGAGCTCTCGGGTCTGCTGCTCATCATCTTCGTCGGCATCTACGCCGTGACCCAGGACAAGGCCGACTTCTCCCGCGTCATCGTCTTCGAGAGTGCGAGTGACAAGAGCGTCTTCATCTCCATCTCCATGGCCACCGCGCTGGCCTTCTTCGCGATGGTCGGCTTCGAGGACTCGGTCAACATGGCCGAGGAGACCCACGAGCCGTCGAAGATCTTCCCCAAGGTCATGCTCTCGGGCCTGGCGATCACCGGTGTCATCTACGTGCTCGTCTCGATCACCGCGGTTGCGCTCGTCCCGGTCGACCAGCTCGTCGGCGGGGAGAGGTCCGCGCTCACCCAGGTGGTGGCGACCGGTGCGCCCGGTCTGCCCTTCGACAAGATCTTCCCCTTCATCGGGATGTTCGCCGTGGCCAACTCGGCCCTGATCAACATGCTGATGGCCTCGCGTCTCGTCTACGGCATGGCGCGCCAGGAGGTCCTCCCCCCGGGGATGGGCCTGGTGCACCGCACCCGTCGGACCCCGTGGGCGGCCATCATCTTCACCACCCTCGTCTCCTACGCACTGATCAGCTACGTGGTGCTCGGCAGCGGCAGCCCGATCGTGAAGTTGCTCGGTGGCACGACCGCTCTGCTGCTCCTGGCCGTCTTCACGGTCGTCAACATCGCGGTCCTGGTGCTGCGTCGCGACGATGTCGGACGCAAGCACTTCCGCACCCCGACATTCATGCCGATCCTCGGTGCGCTGACCTGCGCCTTCCTCGTCGGTCCGTGGGCCCGCAGCGAGGAGCAGCAGGAGCAGTACGTCATCGCTGGCGGGTTGCTGGTCCTGGGCATCGTCCTGTGGGCCATCACCTGGTTCCTCAACCGGGCGCTCTACGCCAAGAAGACCTACATGCGCGACCCGGAGCACATCGACCACGAGTGAGCCGGCATGACGAAGGGGGCGGAGCCGGCGATCAACCGGCTCCGCCCCCTTCGTCATGTCCGCTGATGCGCACGACCTTGAGGAGATGCGAACCTCGGGCGCACGACCTTGAGGAGATGCGGGGAGGGTCAGAGGGAGCCGATGCCCCCGATGACGGCGCTGGCGGGGGTGCCGGAGCCATCGCGGCGGCCGTCGGCCTCGGGCAGGTTGACCGCGACGCCGTTGGGCTGGGAGGCCCGAGCACCAGCGCGACCCACCCAGGCCAGGACCAGCCCGTCCTCGCCCTTGAGGAAGCGGTGGGCCCGCATGCCAGAGGTCGCGCGGCCCTTGCTCGGGTACTCGTCGAAGGACGTGACCTTCCATGCGCCGGTGTCGGTCCCGGGCAGCGCGTCGGAGGAACCCGACACGGTCACGACGATGTTGTCGAAGTTGAGGTTGGCGGCGCCGAAGAAGATCACCTTGGCCCCGTCGGTCAGACGAATGCCGGCGATGCCACCACCGGAGCGGCCCTGTGGCCGGACGTCGCCGGCGGAGAAGTGCAGCAGGCTGGCGTGGTCGGTGACGAAGACCAGCTCCTCCTCGCCCGTGATCAGCTCGACCGCACCAACGACGCGGTCGCCGTCCTTGAGCGAGATCGCCTCCCAGGCGCTCCCCTTGGGGTAGTCGGTGCTCACGCGCTTGACGATCCCGTTGGCGGTGCCGAGAGCGAGGCCGGGGGAGCCGGTCGACAGGCTCATCAGGGTGAGCGGGGACTCGCCGCCCGGCAGGTCCACATAGGCAGCCAGGGGTGCCCCACCTGAGAGGTTGGGCGCGCCGTTGGACGGCGGCAGGGTGGGCAGATCGAGGGCGCTCACCCGCACCACACGACCGGCCGAGGTGACGACCGCGACCTCGCCGCGGGCGGTCGTGCGGGTGGCGGCGACGATCGCGTCGTGCTTGGCCCGGCCCCCTTCGGTGCTCAGCGGCTCTGCGTCGCTGGTGCGGGCCAGCAGGCCGGTGCTCGACAGGAGCACCCAGCAGGGGTCGTCGGCGACCTCGAGCGGCGTGCTCGAGGCAGCAGGCTGCCCGGCCGACTCGAGCAGGACCGTGCGACGAGGATCGCCGTGCCGCTTGGCCACGTCGGCCAGCTCGGTCGAGATGAGCCGGGTGAGGACCTTGTCGTCGCCGAGGATCTCCTCGAGCGCGGCGATCTGCTCGAGCAGGTCGCTCTGTTCCTTCTCGAGCTCGATCCGGGAGAACTTGGTCAGGCGCCGCAGCTGCAGGTCGAGGATGTAGGTCGCCTGTGGCTCGGAGAGGTCGAAGACCTCCCGCAGACGCTCGCGCGCGATGTTGGCGTCGTCACTGGTGCGGATGACCTGGATGACCTCGTCGATGTCGACGATGGCGATGAGCAGGCCCTCGACGAGGTGCAGGCGCTCACGACGTTTGGCCAGGCGGTACTCGGTGCGCCGGCGCACGACGTCACGTCGGAAGTCGACGTAGACGGTGAGCAGCTCCTTGAGCCCCATCGTGCGCGGCTGCCCCTCGACGAGCGCGACATTGTTGATGGAGAAGGAGTCCTCCATCGGGGTGAGCTTGTAGAGCTTGTCGAGAACCGCCTCGGGGTTGAAGCCGTTCTTGATCTCGATGACCAGCTGCATGCCGGACTGGCGGTCGGTGAGGTCCTTGACGTCGGCGATGCCCTGCAGCTTCTTGGACTGCACCGCGTCCTTGATCTTCTCGATGACCTTCTCCGGGCCGACGAGGTAGGGCAGCTCGGTGACGATGATGCCCTGGCGCCGGGGAGAGACCTTCTCGATCCGCGTGGTCGCCCGGGTGCGGAAGCTGCCGCGACCGGTGAGGTAGGCATCGCGGATCCCGTCGAGGCCGACGATCCGACCGCCACCGGGCAGATCGGGGCCGGGTACGAACTTCATCAGGTCGTCCAGGCTGGCGTCTGGGTGGGTCAGCAGGTGACGGGCGGCGCCGACGACCTCGACGAGGTTGTGCGGCGGCATGTTGGTCGCCATGCCGACGGCGATACCCGTCGTTCCGTTGACCAGGAGGTTGGGATAGGCCGAAGGGAGGACCTCCGGCTGGAGCAGTTGGTCGTCGTAGTTGGGGACGAAGGGGACAGTGTCCTCGTCGAGGCCGGTCACCATGAGCAGCGCGGCCGGGGCCATGCGCGCCTCGGTGTAGCGGCTCGCGGCAGGCCCGTCGTCGAGCGAGCCGAAGTTGCCGTGCCCGTCGACCAGGGGCAGTCGCATCGAGAAGGGCTGGGCCAGACGCACGAGGGCGTCGTAGATGGCCGTGTCACCGTGCGGGTGGTACTTGCCCATGACCTCACCGACGACGCGGGAGGACTTCACGTGGCCGCGCTCCGGTCGCAGGCCCATCTCGCTCATCGAGTAGAGGATCCGCCGGTGGACCGGCTTCAGGCCGTCGCGGGCGTCGGGCAGGGCCCGCGCGTGGATCACCGAGTAGCTGTACTCGAGGAAGGCATTGCGCATCTCGTCCGCGACATCGATGTCGACGATCCGCTCCGGGGCGTCGGGAGGGGGAGAGGCTGCGGTGCGGCGGGCCATGCTGGCTGTGGACTCCTCGTGGGGGTGATGCTCTGAGCCCACCCATCCTCACCCCTGCGCCCCGTCGACGCCGGTACCGACACACGTGTCATCCCTCGGCGTGCAGGTGCGAGTTGGCGTGGCAGGATTGAGGACATGACGGACCTCCCACCGGGGTACCCGGTGCTGGCAGAGGCCGACGTCGTCCTGCGGGACGGGTCGGTCTGCAGACTGCGGCCGATCAAGCCCTCGGACGCTGAAGGGATTCGCAGATTCCACGCAGGCCAGTCGGACGAGTCGATCTACCTCCGCTTCTTCGCTCCGATGCGCACGCTCAGCGACCGTGACATCAAGCGCTTCACCGAGGTCGACTACCACGACCGGATGGCCCTCGTGGCCACCATCGGTGACGACATCATCGGGATCGGCCGCTATGACCGGGTGAGCGAGCGCAGCGCCGAGGTCGCCTTCAACATCTCCGATCATTACCACGGCAAGGGCATCGGTTCGGTCCTGCTGGAGCACCTCGCGGCCATTGCCAAGTCGCACGATCTCGCCGAGTTCGAGGCCGAGGTCCTGCCGCACAACCGCAAGATGCTGTCGGTCTTCGCCGACGCCGGGTACCAGGTCAGCCGTCGTCTCGAGGACGGCGTCGTGACATTGCACTTCGCGATCGAGCCGACCGCGGAGTCGCTCTCGGTCCGCTTCGCCCGGGAGCACCGTGCCGAGTCGCAGAGCCTGCGAGCGCTGCTGCACCCGAGCTCGGTCGCCGTGGTCGGCGCCAGTCGGCGCGAGCGCGCCATCGGCCATCAGGTGCTCAAGCACATCGTCGATGGCGGTTTCACCGGGAGGGTGCACGCGGTCAACCCCGGTACGGACGAGATCCTCGGGGTGCCTGCGGTCGGGTCCATCGGCGAGATCGAAGGGGGCGTGGAGCTGGCCGTGATCGCGGTGCCCGCCGACCTGGTCACCCAGATCGTCGCCGAGTGCGCCGCGGCCGGGGTGCGGACGCTGCTCATCATCTCCTCCGGCTTCGCGGAGGTGGACGAGGAGGGCGCCCGACGGCAGCAGGAGGTCCTGCGCCTGGCCCGCGACCACGGGATGCGGATCCTGGGGCCCAACTCCTTCGGCCTGATCAACACCGATCCGGCAGTCAGCCTCAACGCGACCCTGACGTCGGGCATCCCCAAGCCGGGGTTCCTCGGCCTCTTCTCCCAGAGCGGTGCGCTGGCGATCGCCAACCTCGACTCCGCGGCCCGCCGCAACCTCGGGATCTCGGTCTTCGCCTCCGCCGGCAACCGGGTCGACGTCTCCGGCAACGACCTCATGCAGTACTGGGTCGAGGACGAGCGCACCCGGGCGGTCGGGCTCTATCTGGAGTCCATGGGCAACCCGCGCAAGTTCTCCAGAGTGGCTCGCCACCTCGCCTCCAACAAGCCCGTCATCGTCGTCAAGCCCGCCTCGGCGAGCTACGGGGCGCCCCCTGGGCACAAGGTGCGCAAGCCCAAGGTCAAGCCGCACGCCTTCAGCGCGATGCTGGAGCAGGCCGGGGTCATCCACTGCGAAAACGTCCACCAGATGTTCGACGTCGCCCAGCTGCTCGTCCACCAGCCACTCCCAGCCGGCCGCCGGGTCGCGATCGTCGGCAACTCCAGCCAGCTCGCGGCACTGTGCGCCGACAACGCCAACGAGCGCGGGCTCGAGGTGGTCCACGGTCCGGTGGCGGTGCCCACCGAGGCCAGCGCCATCGAGTTCCAGACCGCCGTGGATGCCGCTTTCGCCGACGACGAGGTCGACTCGGTCATCGTCTGCTTCATCCCTCCCGTCGGAGCGCTCGACCAGGAGGTCGTCGAGGCACTGCGGCACGCAGCCTCGCGCTCGGACAAGCCCTGTGTCGCCACACTGCTGGGGATGCGGGGCGTCGACGACGGTGGTGACGCCGCCTTCCTCCACGAGACCGGCGACTTCGCCGACGACGTTCCCCGGCAGGCCGTGCCCCTCTACTCCATGCCCGAGGAGGCCATCCGAGCGCTCGCTGCCGCGACGGACTACGGGCAGTGGCGTGACAAGGACAAGGGCGAGACCGTCGTGCGCGAGGGGATCGACCGTTGGGCGGTCCGTGCCCTCCTCGACCGGGTGCTCGAGGAGGACCCGGAGGGGCGTGCGCTCACCACCGATGAGGCCCGCGAGCTGCTCGCTGCCTACGGGATCGACGTCTGGCCGCGCCACGAGGCCGCCACGGCAGACGAGGCGGTCGCGGCAGCCGACGCGGTCGGCTACCCCGTCGTCGTCAAGTCCCTCTCGCCGCTCGTGCGGGGCCAGGCGATGCTCGAGGGCATCCGGGTGGACCTGCACGATGCCCCGTCGGTGCGGGCAGCCTTCGAGGCTCTCGACCGGAGGCTGGCCCCGATGGACGCCAACTACTTCGTCGTCCAGCGGATGGCGGGGCCCGGCGTCTCCACGGTGCTCTCCACGATCGAGGACCCGCTCTTCGGCCCGGTGGTCTCCTTCAGCATCGCCGGTGCACCGACCAAGCTGCTCGACGACATCGCCTACCGGATCCCGCCACTCACCGATGTCGACGTGCGTGAGCTCGTCGAAGGGATCAAGCTGTCGCCGCTGCTCACCGGGCACGATGGCGCGGCGCCGGTCGACCGGGCCGCGATCGAGGATGTGCTCGGGCGGCTGTCGATCATGTCCGACGACTTCCTCGAGCTGTCCTCCGTGGAGCTCAACCCGGTGATCGCTCACGTGAGCGGGGTGACGGTCCTCGGGGCCGACGTCATGATCACTCCCGCGACCCGGCGCATCGACACCGACGCGCGGAGCCTGACCTGAGGCTGGGGCACAATGGCGGGATGCCCGCACCTGCTGACCTCACGGCGATCACCCTGCCGCCGGCCCTCACCGCCGACATCGAGAGGGCCGGCTACTACCCGGCGCTCGTGGCCGATGTCATCAAGGCGGCGGTCGGCGCCGAGGACGTGCACGGGCATCTCGTGCACCAGGAGACGACCTTCGACCAGGACACCGTTCGTCGACACATCACCGTCTTCGCCCGTACGACCACGCGCCTGGTCGTGGCGCACGCCGACGACTACCCGGACCACTTCTCGGGTGCGCAGGAGATCGCCACGGCCACGACCGAGTGCATCCCGCTGTCCAACGTTCGCGGCGTCATGCTCACCCACGTCGTCGGCGACCCCTCGTCGTACGTGCCCGGGTCCCTGGGCCGCGAGCTGACGCTCACGGTCGGCTGGGGCGCGGTCAGCCGGGTCGACCTCCTGCCCGCCCAGTGCAACGACCCCGAGTGCGACGGCGGCGACCACGGCTACGAGGGCACGGTCACCAGTGACGACATCGCCCTGCGCATCAGCGCCGAGGCCGAGGGACGGACCGCGCTCGACCGAGCCATCGAGTTCGCCCGGGACCTCTCGGCGAGCATCGGGCACTGACCCGCTGATGGCGCACCACGGCAACCAGCCCGCCACCCTCCTGCCGGCGACCCCTCGGCTGGACCGTCTGCTGCCAGCTGTGGCCACCAGCCTGGGCGTCCCCGGGCTGACTCGCGGTACGGACCGCGACCTTCGTCCGGCGCGCCGCACCGTCGTCGTCCTCGTGGACGGCCTGGGAGCCCAGCTGCTGGCGCGCCGCGGCGGGCATGCCCCCTTCCTGCGGCGTCTGCTGCAGGACCCCGAGGCCGCGGTGACGATCGACTGTGGGTTCCCCTCGACCACCGCGACCTCGATGGGCAGCTTCGGCACCGGGTCGCTCGCCGGCGCTCACGGTCTCGTCGGGTACGAGGCCTACGACCCCGACACGGACACCGTCTTCAACGAGCTGTCCTGGGAGGACGGTCCGGCGCCGCACCAGTGGCAGCCGGCCCCGACCGTCTTCGAGGCGGCAGCGGACCACGGGGTGACGGTCACCCGGATCGGCCCCGGCTTCTTCGACGGTTCAGGCCTGACCGAGGCGGCTCTGCGCGGCGGCCGCTTCATCGCGGCCAAGAGCCTGGCGGCGAGGGTAGACGCGACGATCACCGCCGTGCGCGCGCAGCCGCGCTCGCTGGTCTACCTCTACTGGGGTGATGTCGACAAGATCGGGCACGTCCACGGCTGTGACTCCCACGAGTGGGTGGCCGAGCTCGAGGAGGTGGACGCGCAGCTGGCCAGGTTGGCCGACCTGCTGCCTGCCGACACCTCCCTGCACATCACGGCCGACCACGGCATGGTCGACGTCCCGATCGCTGCTCGGCCGGACATCGCCGAGGACGCCGAGCTCGACACCGGGATCCGCCACGTCTCGGGCGAACCTCGGTGCGTCCAGCTGCACGTGCAGCCGGGTGCGCTCGACGACGTCCTGGCGACCTGGCGGGGCCGGCTCGGGGAGGAGGCCCTGATCGTCACGCGGGAGGAAGCCATCTCGGCGGGCTGGTTCGGGACGGTCAGCGAGACGGTGCGGCCCCGCATCGGCGACGTCATCGCCGCGATGACCGGACCGATCGCCGTCCAGGACTCGCGCCGTCACCGGCCCGAGCTGCGGGCCCTCATCGGGGTGCACGGCTCGATCACCGCCGACGAGGTGGCGATCCCGTGGCTGACCTTGTCCGCGCGGGAGCAGTGACGTGGCCGAGCTGAGCTTCTTCGCCGGGACGATGGACTGCGGCAAGTCCACGCTCGCCCTGCAGATGGACCACAACCACCGGGCGCGTGGGCAGGTCGGCATCATCTTCACCCGCCTCGACCGCTCCGGCGAGGCGGTGCTGTCCTCACGCCTGGGGCTCGAGACACCCGCGGTCGAGGTCGCACAGGACCGAGACCTGTGGGACACCGTCGTCGCCCAGCTGACCGCCGGCGGTCGGGTGGACTACCTCATCTGCGACGAGGCGCAGTTCTACACGCCCGAGCAGGTCGAGCAGCTCGCGCGCATCGTCGACGAGCTGGACATCGAGGTCTTCGCCTTCGGGATCACGAGCGACTTCCGCACCGAGCTCTTCCCGGGGAGCCGGCGCCTCATCGAGCTCGCCGATCGCACCCAGGTCCTGCAGGTCTCCGCGCTGTGCTGGTGCGGTCGTCGAGCCACGCACAACGCCCGCGTGGTCGACGGCGTCATGGTCGTCGAGGGCGAGCAGGTCGTCGTCGGGGACACGGCCGACCCCACGCACGAGAGCGAGGTCGAGTACGAGGTGCTCTGCCGCCGCCACCACATGCGGCGGATGAACTCACGCGCCGCCCAGGCAGCGGCGTTGTCGGCCGACGTCCTGCCCTTCGACCTCGACGCCTGCCCGGTTCCGCCACCGGCCTGACCCACACGTGCGGCCACCCGTCGCGGAGGACGAAGGGGGTCAGTCCCGAGTGGTCCCGAACATCACGTCGTCCCAGCTGGGCACCTTGGCCCGGCCCTTGCGGCCACCGCGCCCCTTGGCGCCAGCCTCGGTGTCGGCGGTCTCCGTGCTTGCTTCTGCCGCGTCGGCGGTCTGCGTGCCGGCGCGGTCGCCGTCAGGCTTCGCCGTCTCGGACTCGTCCTTGCCCTGGCCGGACTCGACGGCCTTCGTCGGCTCCGGCACCTGAGTCGGGTCGGGCCGGTCGGCAGCGTCGGTCATGTCGGCGGACTCCTCCTGCGTGTCGACCGGGTCCGCGTCGGGCTCGTGCTCGGCCTTCATCTCCGCGGCCGGAGCGGCCGTGGTGCTCTGCTGAGTCCCACCCGTGCCGGTTTCGCTCGTGGCGGCGTCATCAGACATCAGCTCGGGCTTGGACGTGGCGGGCTTGGGCGTGGCGGGCTCGGACGTGGGTGCAGCGGTCGCTGCAGCAGCCTTGGGCGTGGCGGACGATTTGTCGCGAGGCTTCTCGTCCTGCGGGTGCGTCCCGCTTGCCGGCGGCGGCAGCTCGTCCAGCGGCAGCTCGTCCTCGGTCACGGGAGGCGTCGGGTCGGAGCCACGGCCCTTGCGTCGCCCGCCGCGCCGGCGGTTCTTGGCGCCGGAGTGCTCGCGCATGGAGTTGATGAGGTCGTCGGTGTTGGCGCGCGTGGCGCGCTCGACCTTGGTCTCCTCGACCTCGACGTCGAAGACGGCCGTGGGGCGGTGCACGCCGACGGGCACCGGCCCGGCCGGGGTGTCTGCCTCGGAGAGCCACTTGGCCTCGTCGTTCTTGGCGACGACGCTCATGCCGGCCATGTCGAACCACCAGGTGGCCGTGCGCTCGCGGCCACCGGCAGCGAAGATCGCCGAGACGCTCCACTGACCCTCAGGGTCGCGGTAGGCGTCCCACGCGACGGAGGAGGGCTCGACGCCGCGGCCGGTGAGCCGGGTCGCGGCGCGTTGCGCCAAGGTCTCGGGAGAGCCGGCCTGGTTGGTGCCGCGCATGCGCACGGTCTGGGCCCGGCTGGCGATGTGCTCGCGCTCGGCGATCACCGGTCCCTCGAAGCGAGCGATCTTGTCCAGGTCCCACCCGGTGCGGGCAGCGACCTCTTCCGCGCTGGCACCGGCACGGATCATGGCCTGCACCTCACGCGGTCGCACATCGTTGTCGATGGCGATCTGCAGCTGCCCGAGCCGGGGGCGGTCGCGCCGGGCTGCAGCGCGCAATGGTTCGTCGATCCGCAGGCGGTACTCCTCGCCGGCGTCGTCGGTGACAACGAGGTGCTCGCCGTCGTCGTGCACACCGATGAGTCGCAGGTCGCGCATCAACTATCCCTCTCGTCCAGCATGGCTCCAGTCAGACTCTGCCATCTGCTCGGCCCGATCCGGGGACGTACACGCCGCGGCGATACCTTGTCTTCATGTCGGATCAGGCCCCAGAGCACCCCCTTCGTCCCTACGACGCCGTGATGGTCCAGTCCTTCGGTGGGCCCGAGGGGCCTGACGAGGTGCTGCCCTTCCTGCGACGGGTCACGGCCGGCCGCGGAGTACCCGACGACAGGCTGGCCGAGGTCGGGTCCCACTACGAGCGCGTCGACGGGGTCAGCCCACTGCCTGCGCTCAACCGTCGCCTCGTCGCGGACCTCGTTGCGGAGCTCGCGGCCCGCGAGTGCCCCCTCCCGGTCGTGCTCGGCAACCGCAACTCCGCCCCCTTCGTCCCGGAGGCGCTCGACGAGCTCACCGCCGACGGCGCCCAGCGGATCCTCGTCGTCCCGACGAGCGCCTGGCGCAGCTACTCCTCCTGCCGGCAGTACCGGGAGGGTCTGGCAGACGCGGCCGAAGGGAGGGGAGGGCTCGTCCTGGACAAGGTGCGGCCCTTCGGCGAGCACCCCGGCTTCGCGGCCACGCTGGCCCGGGACACGCTGGCGGCTGCCCGAGCGGCCGTGGACGCGGTCGGCGCCGACAAGGTCGCCATCGTCTACGTCACCCACTCCATCCCCGACGCGATGGACGAGACCTCCGGACCGGGCGACGGCGAGGGGCGCGCCTACTCCGCGGACCAGGCCGAGGTGGCCGCGGCGATCACGGCGGAGGTGGACACGGTGCTCGGCACCGATCTGCCCGCCGGGCTGGCCTTCTGCTCGAGGTCCGGTTCCCCGCGCACCCCGTGGCTCGAGCCCGATGTCAACGATCGACTGCGTGAGCTGGCCGTCGACGGGGTCGAGCACGTGGTCGTGGTGCCGATCGGCTTCATCTCCGACCACATGGAGGTCTTCTACGACCTGGACGTCGAGGCCGCCGCGACGGCCGCCGAGGTCGGTCTGGCGATGACTCGCGTACCGACGCCCGGTGGCGACCACGCCTTCGTGGCAGGGCTCGTCGACCTCATGCTCGAGCGCGCCGCCCAGGCGCGTGGCGAGCAGCCGGTGCGGGCCACCTGGCGTGACCTGGACTCCCACCCGGCGGTCTGCCCCATGGGTTGCTGCCCCAACCTGCGCGAGGCCCGCCCCGCGCTCTGCGGATCGGACTGACATGCACGCACTGCCCCCGGGGGTCGACCCCGCCGAGCTGGCCCGGATCGCGCTGACGGTGGCGGTCGAGGCCGGCCGCCTCGTCGTCGACGAGCGGCCCGCCGGCCTCGGCGTCGCCGAGACCAAGAGCTCGGCGACCGACATCGTCACCGTCATGGACCAGCGCAGTCAGGACCACCTGCTCGCGCGACTGGGGGAGCTGCGGCCGCAGGACGGCTTCGCCGGGGAGGAGCGCGGCGCTCGCGCGAGCGAGTCGGGCATCACCTGGGTCGTCGACCCGATCGACGGCACCGTCAACTACCTCTACGAGATCCCCGCCTACGCGGTCTCGGTGGCCGCGGTGGTGGGTGACCCGGGCGTCGACGGCGCATGGCAGCCGGTGGCCGGCGCGGTCGTCAACCCGGTGACGGGGGAGCGGTACACGGCGTGGCTCGGCGGCGGGTCCTGGCGGTCGGTCGGCGACGAGGAGCCTCGCCGGCTGCACGTCACCGAGACCTCGTTGGGGCAGGCCCTGTGCGGGACCGGTTTCGGGTACGACGCGGATCGCAGGGCGTGGCAGGCAGCCGTGCTGACCCACGTCCTGCCTCGGGTGCGAGACATCCGACGGCTCGGCAGCGCCGCTCTGGACCTCTGCCGGGTGGCCGAGGGCAGCCTCGACGTGTACTACGAGCGAGGTCTCAACCCGTGGGACGTGGCGGCCGGGTGGCTCGTGGCCACCGAGGCCGGCGCGGTGGTCTCCGACCTGCACGGACAGGCCCCCCGGGCGGAGCTCACGCTTGCTGGCGCACCGGTGCTCCACACGAGTCTGGGGACGGCGCTGGAGCGCGCCATCGAGCAGGTCGGGCCCGAGAACGTTCGCTGATCAGGAACCGGGTGGCGTGATGGCGCCGGATGGGGCACAATCCGGCGCGCCGGGCACAAATCCAGCACCTGCTGCGTTGATGTCGGCAACAGAGCTTTTCAAGCCCTTCTAGCCCCCAAGGAAACAGGAGAGATGGCGACCGATTACGACGCTCCTCGCAAGACCGACGACGATCTGTCCGAGGACTCCATCGAGGAGCTCAAGTCCCGTCGCGGCGACGCGACCTCCTCCAACGTCGACGTCGATGAGACCGAGATGGCCGAAGGCTTCGAGCTGCCCGGCGCTGACCTCTCCGGTGAGGAGATGTCGGTGCGGGTTGTTCCCCGCCAGGCGGATGAATTCACCTGCACGAGCTGCTTCCTCGTCCACCACCGCAGCCAGCTGGCCAGCGACGGCAAGAACGGCCCGGTCTGCACCGAGTGCGCTGCGTGACACGTGACTGACGGCCCCCGTCAGATCGCGCTCCCGGTGCAGCTGCTGCACCGGGACGCAGTCCTGCCCTCATACGCCAAGCACGGCGACGCGGGCGCGGACCTCACGTCCGTCGCCGAGCTGACCCTCGCTCCGGGCGAGCGTGCTCTCGTACCCACGGGGGTGGCGATCGCCCTACCTCATGGCTGGGTCGGACTCGTCCACCCGCGCTCGGGCCTCGCGGCCCGCCATGGCATCTCGGTCGTCAACGCGCCCGGGACGATCGACTCGGGGTATCGGGGTGAGATCCTCGTCAACCTCGTCAACCTCGATCGGGCCGAGTCCTTCACGGTGCGGGTGGGGGACCGGATCGCCCAGCTCGTGCTCCAGGAAGTGGGCGAAGGGGAGTTCCTCCCCGTCGATTCGCTTCCACCCAGCAAGCGGGGCGAGACTGGACATGGATCCAGCGGGGGCTTCGGCCCACAGTCGACGACAGGACGTGAATGATGTTCGGGCGCAAGAAGAAGAACGCAGCTGACGAGGCGACCGAGCCCGACACGACGACCGCGTCCGACGGTGCTGACCTGGCACCGAGCGAGGACGCGCCGGCACAGGGCCCCCGGGACATCTCTGACGTCACTGACACCAGCTCCCTCGTCGATCTCGGGTCGATCCTGCTCGCACCTTCCAGCGGTACCGAGCTGCGGCTCGAGGTGGACCAGGGCACCAATGACGTCACGGCCGTGCAGATTGCCGACGATGACGGCGCCGTGCAGGTGCAGGTCTTCGCGGCGCCCCGGTCCTCGGGCATCTGGGACGACATCCGCGACGAGATCGCCGCCCAGATCACCGGCAACGGCGGCACCGTCGAGCAGGCCAAGGGTCCCTTCGGCGCCGAGCTGCTCACCCGGCTGGCCCAGCCGGGACCCCAGGGTCGCACCGTCTTCGCTCCCGCGATCTTCGCCGGGGCCGAGGGCCCGCGGTGGTTCCTGCGCGCGGTGTACTCCGGTGCGGCTGCCGTCGACGAGAGCACGCGCGCACGCTTCGACGAGGTCATGCGCTCGATCGTGGTCTCGCGCGGCGAGGAGCCCCGCGCCCCGCGTGAGATGCTCCCGCTCCAGATGCCCACTGCTCCCAGCGGGCAGGACCCGGTGGAGGAGGACGGCGACGCTCAGGTCGACGACCTCAAGCCCTTCCAACGCGGACCCGAGATCACCGAGGTGCGCTGATGCCCACCCTGCTGCGTCGGCTCGTCGACCTCGCTCGCACCGATGACGATGTCGCGGCAGGGGAGCTGCGCGAGGCGGCGACCGCCCACGGGTGTGCGCCGATCACGGACGAGGTCGACCGGCAGTTCGTGACGATCGCGGGCACCCTCACGGCTGTGACCCTGCGCCCGCGGGCGACGGTCCCTGCGCTCGTGGCCGAGGTCTTTGACGGGTCCGCCACGGTGCAGCTCGTCTGGCTGGGGCGACGCAGCATCCACGGCATCGAGCCCGGGGCCTATCTCAAGGCCACCGGACTCCTGTGCCGGCCGCACGGCTCAGCCGTGATCTTCAACCCGGCGTACGAGCTCCTCCCGCACCATGGCTGAGCAGCCCGACGGCATCGCCGAGCCCATGCACCCGACGGTCGAGGCCCTCATCCGCCATCGTCTGGGTGAGGCATTCGGTGGGCTGCGCGGTTCGCTGGAGGCGGCGATGCCGATGCTCGTCTTCGTCATCGCGTGGTCGACCACCAAGGACCGCACCATCTCCCTGGGGGCCGCCGCCGCACTGACGGTGGTGCTCGGCCTCGTCCGCCTGGTCCAGAGGCAGACCCTCCAGTTCGTCCTTGGGTCGATCATCGCGACCGGGCTGGCGGCCTTCTTCGCGCTGCGCTCGGGCGACGCCCAGGACGCCTTCCTCCCGGGGATCCTCACGTCCTGCGCCTATCTCGTCGGGACGGTGCTGTCCGTCGTGCTGCGCTGGCCCGCCGTCGGGCTCATGGTGGGCCTCGCCGATCAGGCGGCCGTCGCCGCGGGCGACCCCTTCCGCTGGCGCCGTAATGCGGCCGCGGTCAAGGTGTGCAGCCGACTGACCCTCGTCCTCGTCGCGGTCTACGCCATCCGGGTCGGCATCATGGGGCCGCTCTACCTCGCTGACAATGTTGCCGGGCTCACGATCTCCAAGGTCGTCCTCGGCTGGCCCCTGTGGGCGGGCGCCGTGGCGATCATGGGCGCGATGCTCCTCAAGGGCAACACCCCGATCGACCCGGACGACGATCTCGTCCAGCCGGTCGACGTCTGGTCGCGCTGACCCCCTTCGTCCGCGGCACCTCCCGAGTCGCCCACGGCCCACAAGAAACCGCACGACCTTGAGGTCGTGCGGTTTCTCGGTATGACCTCGAGGAGGCGGCGTCGGGGTGGGTCAGGACGAAGGGGTGGGGCGCCGGCGGCTCTTGCTGCCAGGACGCATCATCGCCTCGAGCTCCGGCTCGGCCTCGGTGGTGGTGAGCAGGAGCAGCTCGTCGTGCGCCTCGAGGGAGTCGTCCGGGGTCGGTCCGATGGGACGGCCGTCGCGGATGATGCCGACGAGCAACGTGTCGATCGGGAAGGTGATGTCGCCGACCCGGCGACCCACGTTGGGGTTGTCCGCGGGCAGGGTGATCTCGGCCATCGCCGCATTGCCCTGCTGGAAGTCGAAGATGCGCACGAGATCGCCGACGCTGACGGCCTCCTCGACGAGTGCGGTCATCAGGCGCGGGGTCGACACGGCGACGTCCACGCCCCAGGACTCGTCGAACATCCATTCGTTCTTCGGGTTGTTGACCCGGGCAACGGTGCGGGGGACGCCGAACTCGGTCTTGGCCAGCAGCGACACGACGAGGTTGACCTTGTCGTCACCGGTCGCGCAGACGACGACATCGCAGGACTGGATCTCGGCCTCCTGCAGCGTGGACAGCTCGCAGGCGTCGCCGGAGAGCCAGTTGGCCTCGGCCAGCTTGGCCACCCGGACCTCGTTGGCGTCCTTGTCGATGAGCAGGACGGTGTGGTCGTTCTGCAGGAGCTCTTGGGCGATGGACCGGCCGACTGAGCCGGCTCCGACGATGGCGACGCGCATGCCTCAGTCCTCCTGCGGGGGCTGGCCGTCGAGGATGCGCTCGACGTCGTGGACGTACTCCTTGCGGATGACCAGATGCACGAGGTCGTCCTCCTGGTGGACCGTGTCCGGGCCCGGCAGCACGCCTTCGCCCAGACGGGTGATGTATGCGACCCGCGCCCCGGTCGCCTCCTCGATGGCGGTCAGACGACGGCCGACCCACGCGGACGAGATCTGGATCTCGGCGACGACGAGCCGGCCCGACGCGTCGGTCATCTCGGAGGCCTGGCCCTGGGGGAGCATCCGGCGCAGCACCTGGTCAGCGGTCCAGCGGACCGTGGCCACGGTGGGGATGCCCAGGCGCTGGTAGACCTGCGCCCGGTCGGGGTCGTAGATCCGCGCGACGACGTGCTCGACGCCGAAGGTCTCGCGTGCCACCCGGGCGGCGAGGATGTTGGAGTTGTCACCGCTGGAGACAGCGGCGAAGGCATATGCCTGGGTGATGCCGGCCTGCTCGAGGGTGTCGCGGTCGAAGCCGACCCCGGCGATGCGGCGGCCGTTGAACTCGCTGCCGAGGCGGCGGAAGGCAATGGGATCCTGGTCGACGACCGCCACGTCGTGGCCGAGGCGTTCGAGTGAGCGAGCGAGCGAGGCGCCGACGCGGCCGCAACCCATGATGACGAAGTGCACGGGTTGACGGTACCCCTCCTCGGACGGGCCTACACTCACACGGTGTCTTCCGGACGACTGATCAAGCGCGTCCTCGTCGGCCGCGCCATGCGCAGCGATCACCTCGGCGAGACCCTCCTTCCAAAACGCCTCGCCCTTCCCGTCTTCGCCAGCGACGCCCTCAGCTCGGTCGCCTATGCGCCGGACGAGATCCTGCTGACCCTCGGGCTGGCTGGCGGTGCCCTCGCGATGACCCACTCGTGGCCCGTCGCCCTCGCGGTCGTTGCGGTGATGGTGGTCGTCGTCGCGAGCTACCGACAGAACGTGCACGCCTATCCCTCAGGCGGCGGGGACTACGAGATCGCCAGCACCAACCTCGGTCCCAAGGCCGGGCTGACGGTCGCGAGCGCGTTGCTCGTCGACTACGTCCTGACCGTCGCCGTGTCGATCTCCTCGGGTGTGCAGAACGCCGCTGCAGCCTTCCCCTGGCTGCGTGGTCACGAGGTGCTGGCCGCGGTCCTGCTCATCGCGGCACTGACCGCCATGAACCTTCGTGGGGTGCGTGAGTCCGGCAAGGCCTTCGCCATCCCGACCTATCTCTTCATGTTCGCCATCCTGGCCATGGCGCTCGTGGGCGTCGTCCGCCGGACGTCCGGCACCCTCCCCTCGGCCGAGAGCGCCGGCTTCACCCTGGCTCCCGAGCCCGGGATGGAGCAGCTCGGCACCCTGGCGATGGCCTTCCTCCTGCTGCGCGCCTTCAGCTCCGGCGCTGCGGCACTCACCGGTGTCGAGGCGATCAGCAACGGGGTGCCCGCCTTCCGCAAGCCCAAGAGCAAGAACGCCGCGACGACACTGCTCCTCATGGGCACCGTCTCGGTGACGATGCTGCTGTCGATGATCGCCCTGGCCACGTGGACCGGGGTCAAGATGGCCGACGACCCGGCGCACCAGCTGCTGAACAACGGTGTCCCCGTCGGTGACGGCTATGTGCAGCACACGGTCATGGCGCAGGTCGCGACGGCGGTCTTCGACGGCTTCCCGGCGGGCGTCGTCTTCGTCTCGGTCGTGACCGGGCTCATCCTTGTCCTCGCGGCCAACACCGCCTTCAACGGCTTCCCCGTGCTCGGGTCGATCCTGGCCCGCGACGGCTTCCTGCCGCGTCAGCTGCACACGCGCGGTGACCGGCTCGCCTTCTCCAACGGCATCATCCTGCTCGCTGGTGCGGCGGGGTTGCTCGTGATCATCTTCGACGCCAGCGTGACCCGACTGATCCAGCTCTACATCGTCGGGGTCTTCGTCTCCTTCACCCTCAGCCAGACCGGCATGGTGCGGCACTGGAACCGTCACCTGGCCGTCGAGAGCGACCGCTCCGAGCAACGGTCCATGAAGCGCCGGCGTGCCATCAACGCCGTCGGGGCCGCGATGTCCGGCACCGTCCTGGTCGTTGTCGTCGTCACGAAGTTCACCCACGGAGCCGGCTTCGCGATGGCCGCGATGGCCGTCATCTTCCTGCTCATGGGATCGATCCGCAGGCACTATCGCCACGTGAGCGAGGAGCTCTCCGTGCCGGAGGGGGACACCCAGCACCAGCTCCTCCCTTCGCGCGTGCACGCCATCGTCCTCGTGAGCACCATCCACCGTCCGGCCCTGCGAGCGCTGGCCTATGCCTCGGCGACCCGGCCCTCGCGGCTGGAAGCGGTCACGGTCGATGTCGACGCGGAGGCGACCAGGGAGTTGCAGGACGAGTGGGACCGCAGGGGCATCCCGGTGGCGCTGAAGGCCCTCGACTCGCCCTACCGGGAGATCACTCGTCCGGTCGTCGACTACGTCAAGTCGATCCGCTCGGGCAACCCGCGCGACCTCGTCGTGGTCTACATCCCGCAGTATGTGCTCGGGCACTGGTGGGAACAGGCCCTGCACAACCAGTCGGCGCTGCGCCTGCGCAGTCGACTGCTCTTCACGCCGGGTGTCATGGTGTCCTCGGTGCCCTGGCAGCTCGCGAGCTCGGCTGGAGCCGAGGAACGCATGGACGGCCCCGTAGCGGGCGACGTACGACGAGGTGGAGCATGAGCGGACCAGCAGCAGATGACCTGACCGTGGGCGACGAGATCGACGTCGAGGTGGGACCCGTGGCGCACGGTGGCCACTGCGTGGCTCGTTACGAGGGCAGAGTCCTCTTCGTCCGGCACTCGCTGCCGGGGGAGCGGGTGCGGGCCAGGATCACCGAAGGGGGCCCCGGTGACAGATTCCTGCGCGCGGACGCGGTCGCCGTCACCGAGGCCTCGGAGCACCGCGTGGACTCGCGCTGCCCGGTCGCCGGCCCCGGTGGGTGCGGCGGTTGCGACTTCCAGCACGTGGCCACGGGTCACCAGCGTGACCTCAAGGCGCGCGTCGTCGCCGAGCAGCTGCAGCGGCTGGCCGGCCTCGAGCGTCAGGTCGTCGTCGAGCCGCTCGACGACGCCGACGGGCTGCGCTACCGCACCCGGGTCGAGTTCGCCGTCGGCGACGGCAAGGTCGGGCTGCGTCGCCACCGCAGCCACGACATCGTCCCGCTGACCGGTTGCCCCATCTCGGTCCCCGGCATCGACGAGGCACTGGCCGAGACGCTCGAGGAGACCGCGCAGGCGAAGGGAGCGCTCACGGGCATCTCTGCCCTGGACGTGGTCGTCCCGTCGGCCGAGGACGACACGGTCGTCGTGGAGGTCCCGGCGGACGGGCCCACGCCACCCATCACCGTCACCGAGCGCGTCGCCACCCCTGCGGGGGAGCGGGTCATGGGCGTGGACGCCCGCGGCTTCTGGCAGGTGCACCGCGATGCCCCCCGTGCCTTCGTCGAGGCGGTCCTCACGGCTGCCGACGTGCAGGAGGGCGAGCGCGTGCTCGACCTGTACTGCGGCGTCGGCCTCTTCTCCGTCCCGCTCGCCGAGGCGGCCGGGTCGGACGGTCAGCTCGTGGCCATCGAGTCCGACCGTCGGGCGGTCGACCACCTGCGCGACAACCTCGCCGCGACGCCGCAGGCGCTCGTCGTCCCCGGTCGTGTCGACGACCTCTTCGGCATCGCCCGCAAGGGACCCAAGGGCTCGAAGGGGGGTCGCAACGGTCGCGGCCGTACCCGCGGGCGGACGGCACGCTCCGACCTGCTGCCGCCCAGCGCCGATGTCGTCGTCCTGGACCCGCCCCGCACCGGGGCTGGCCGCGAGATCGTCGGGGCGCTCGCCTCCCTTCGTCCTCGTCGTCTCGTGTACGTCGCCTGCGACCCGGCAGCGCTGGCCCGAGACACCGCCTACCTGGCCGACCTCGGGTTCGCGATGACCGGCCTGCGGGCCTTCGACGCCTTCCCCATGACCCATCACGTCGAGTGCGTGGCGACCTTCGAGGCGAAGGGGGAGACCCTCACCCCGTGACGGTTGGGCGGTTTTGGGGAAGAGTGGGAGCGAGCGGGCCGACGGATCGGTGTCCACGGCCCTGTGATAGTTTTATCTTGACGTCAAGATAACTACGACAGAGGAGTCGACTGTGGCCAGTGCGAACACCTTCAACGCCAAGGACCAGCTCACCGTCGGTGACGAGTCCTATGAGTTCTACCGCCTCGACGCGGTGGAGGGCTCTGCGGACCTGCCCTACAGCCTCAAGGTCCTGCTGGAGAACCAGCTGCGGACCGAGGACGGCAGCAATGTCACCGCGGATCACATCAACGCGCTCGGGTCCTGGGACAAGGACGCCCAGCCGAGCATCGAGGTCCAGTTCACGCCCGCCCGCGTGATCATGCAGGACTTCACCGGCGTGCCCTGCGTCGTCGACCTGGCCACCATGCGCGAGGCCGTCGCCGAGCTCGGTGGCGACCCGACCAAGATCAACCCGCTCGCGCCCGCCGAGCTGGTCATCGACCACTCCGTGCAGATCGACGTCTTCGGCTCGGCCGACGCCTTCGAGCGCAATGTCGACTTCGAGTACGAGCGCAACAACGAGCGCTACCAGTTCCTGCGCTGGGGCCAGACGGCCTTCGACGACTTCAAGGTCGTCCCCCCGGGTACCGGCATCGTCCACCAGGTCAACATCGAGCACCTGGCCCGCGTCACCATGACGCGCGACGGCGTGGCCTACCCCGACACCTGCGTCGGCACCGACTCGCACACGACGATGGAAAACGGCCTGGGTGTCCTGGGCTGGGGCGTCGGCGGCATCGAGGCCGAGGCTGCGATGCTCGGTCAGCCCGTGTCGATGCTCATCCCGCGCGTCGTGGGCTTCAAGCTCTCCGGCAACATCCCGGCCGGCGCCACCGCGACCGATGTCGTGCTGACGATCACCGAGATGCTGCGCGACCACGGTGTCGTCGGCAAGTTCGTCGAGTTCTACGGCGAGGGTGTCGCGGCCGTGCCGCTGGCCAACCGCGCCACCATCGGCAACATGAGCCCCGAGTTCGGCTCCACCGCCGCGATGTTCCCCATCGACGACGTCACGCTGGACTACCTGCGCCTCACCGGCCGCTCCGAGCAGCAGGTCGCGCTCGTCGAGGCCTACGCCAAGACGCAGGGCATGTGGCTGGACCCAGCCGTCGAGCCGCGCTTCTCCGAGTACCTCGAGCTCGACCTGTCGACGGTCGTCCCGTCGATCGCCGGGCCGAAGCGTCCGCAGGACCGCATCTCGGTCAGCGAGTCCAAGCACCAGTTCCGTGGCGACCTGAAGAACTACGTCGTCGACGGCAACGGCATCGTCAAGTCCTCGGTCGACGAGGAGCTGAAGGACAGCTTCCCGGCGTCCGACTCGCCGAGCCACGACGCGCTCGAGGCCTCCGAGTCGGCTGGCCGTCCGGAGCACTCCGCCCAGCGGACCAACGGTGACCGGGCCTCCAAGCCCACCAAGGTGGTCATCGACGGCACCGAGGTCGAGATCGACCACGGTCACGTCGTCATCGCCTCGATCACCAGCTGCACCAACACCTCCAACCCGTCGGTGATGATGGCGGCCGCGATGCTCGCGAAGAACGCCGTCGAGCGCGGTCTGCAGGTCAAGCCCTGGGTCAAGACCTCGATGGCCCCCGGGTCCAAGGTCGTCACCTCGTACTACGAGAAGGCCGGCATGTGGCCCTACCTCGAGAAGCTGGGCTACCACCTCGTCGGCTACGGCTGCACGACCTGCATCGGTAACTCCGGCCCGATCATCGAGGAGGTCTCCGAGGCGGTCAACGCCAGCGACCTCGCGGTGACCTCGGTCCTGTCGGGCAACCGCAACTTCGAGGGGCGCATCAACCCCGACGTGAAGATGAACTACCTCGCGTCGCCGCCGCTCGTCATCGCCTACGCCCTGGCCGGGACGATGGACTTCGACTTCGAGTCCGAGCCGCTGGGTCAGGACTCCGAGGGCAAGGACGTCTTCCTCACCGACATCTGGCCCGCGCCGGCCGACGTGCAGGACGTCATCGACCACGCTGTCAACCAGGAGATGTTCGTCGAGAAGTACGCCGACGTCTTCGCCGGTGACGAGCGCTGGACCTCGCTGGAGACGCCGGAGGGCAACACCTTCGAGTGGGCAGAAGACTCCACCTACGTGCGCAAGCCCCCATACTTCGACGGCATGAAGATGGAGCTCGACCAGGTCGAGGACATCTCTGGCGCACGGGTGCTCGCACTGCTCGGTGACTCGGTCACCACCGACCACATCAGCCCGGCCGGTGCGATCAAGGCCGACAGCCCGGCGGGCGTCTACCTCGCCGAGCACGGTGTGGACCGCAAGGACTTCAACTCCTACGGCTCGCGTCGTGGCAACCACGAGGTCATGATCCGTGGCACCTTCGCCAACATCCGGCTGAAGAACCTGCTGCTCGACGGCGTCGAGGGTGGCTTCACCCGCGACTTCCAGAACGGTGGCGAGCAGACCACGATCTTCGAGGCCTCGGAGAAGTACATCGAGGCGGGCATCCCGCTCGTCGTCCTCGCGGGCAAGGAGTACGGCTCCGGCTCCTCGCGTGACTGGGCGGCCAAGGGCACGGTCCTGCTCGGTGTCAAGGCGGTCATCGCGCAGTCCTACGAGCGCATCCACCGCTCCAACCTCATCGGCATGGGCGTCATCCCGCTCCAGTTCCCTTCAGGTGAGAGCGCGGAGTCGCTCGGCCTGGACGGGACGGAGACCTTCGACTTCGCCGGCATCGCAGCCCTCAACGAGGGCTCGATCCCGAAGACGGTCAAGGTCACCGCCACCAAGGAGGGTGGCGAGCCCGTCACCTTCGACGCGGTCGTGCGCATCGACACCCCCGGCGAGGCGGACTACTACCGCAACGGCGGCATCCTGCAGTACGTGCTGCGGTCGCTGGTCAGCTGACGTCCGACCCTTCGAGACGCTTGCTGCGCAAGCTCCTCAGGGAACGTGAGGGACCCTCGGGGAACGTGATCGATCCTCAGGGAACGTGAGGGGTCCTCAGGGAACGTGAGGAAGGGGGTCGCCCGGTTGGGCGGCCCCCTTCGTCATGTCGCCGGAACGGCGTACACTCGAACACATGTTCGATCACACGGCGGCTCCTCCGGTACGGACGGCGCTGCCAGGGTCGCCCGGGGCGCGTACCGCTGCCGGGAGGGCGGCAGGAGGACCTCCGGGGTGGCCGGACCGCGTCCCACCGCCCAGCGTGCGCAACTGGCAGGCAGCGGCTGTCTCGTGGCTGCTCGACCTGTGTCCACCCGACTACCGCGGGCACGCCGTGCTGCGCCGCCACCCGGCAGCGCTGGCCTGGCTGACCGAGCAGCACGTCGCCGCGCAGGTCGAGGCGATGCGGCAGGCCTATCGCACGGTGCGGGTCGACCTGGCCGAGTCCCTGCCCGACGGGACGCTCGACGCGCTGCTCGTCTGCCTCGAGCACGAAGGGCTGCGGTTGCGGGCCGCTCAGCGCGCCATCGTGCTCATCCGTGAGGCGATGGACGGGAGCATCTTCGTCGAGCGGTTGTGACGCGCGGTGAGTGCGGGCAGGGTCACAGCCACTTCCCAGTACGTGAGACGTAGACTCGTGCGGTCCCCGACCCCCGGAAGGAACGCCAGCGTGGCAGTCCTCGAGACGATCACCTCTCCCGCCGACCTCAAGCGACTCCCCGCGGAGCAGCTCGAGACCTTGGCGCAGGAGATCCGAACCTTTCTCGTCGCGGAGGTCTCGCGCAGTGGGGGACACCTCGGACCCAACCTCGGGGTCGTCGAGCTGACCATCGCGATCCACCGGGTCTTCGACTCGCCGAGCGACACCGTCGTCTTCGACACCGGCCACCAGTCCTACGTGCACAAGCTGCTCACGGGACGCCAGGACTTCAGCGGGCTGCGCACCCGCGGCGGGCTGTCCGGGTACCCGAGCCGCGCCGAGTCCCCGCACGACGTGGTCGAGAACAGCCACGCCTCGACCTCCCTGTCGTGGGCAGAGGGCATCGCCACCGGTTATCGCCTGCGTGGCGAGGAGCGCCACGCGGTCGCGGTCATCGGTGACGGCGCGCTGACCGGCGGCATGGCCTGGGAGGCGCTGAACAACATCGCCGCCCGCAAGGACCTCCCGCTCGTCGTGGTGGTCAACGACAACGAGCGTTCCTACGCCCCGACGATCGGCGGGCTCGCCGACCACCTCGCGATGCTGCGCACCAACCGCCAGTACGAGCAGGTCCTCGACTGGGGCAAGGACAAGCTCCACCGCACGCCCGTCGTCGGGCGGGCGGCCTACCAGGCCTTCCACTCGATGAAGAAGGGCGCCAAGGACTTCTGGGCGCCGCAGGGGATGTTCGAGGACCTGGGCATCAAGTACCTGGGTCCGGTCGACGGGCACGACGAGGCGAGCGTCGAGCAGGCCCTGCGCCGCGCGCGGGCCTTCGGTGGGCCGGTCCTCGTGCATGTCATCACGCAGAAGGGGCGTGGTTACGAGCACGCCTACAACAACGTGGCCGACCAGTTCCACGCCGTCGGCAAGATCAACCCGGAGACCGGTCTGCCCCTGGAGATCTCCGGACGCTCGTGGACCGACGAGTTCGGTGACGAGATGCTCCGTCTGGGCGCGCAGCGGCCCGACATCGTCGCGATCACCGCGGCGATGATGATGCCGGTGGGCCTGCAGCCCTTCGCCGAGGCGTACCCCGACCGGATCTTCGACGTCGGTATCGCCGAGCAGCACGCGACGACGATGGCCGCCGGTCTGGCCTTCGCCGGCATGCACCCGGTCGTCGCGATCTACGCGACCTTCTTGAACCGTGCCTTCGACCAGCTGCTCATGGACTGCGCGATGCACAAGGCGGGCGTGACCTTCGTCCTCGACCGCTCCGGCGTCACCGGTCCTGATGGCGCCAGTCACCACGGCATGTGGGACATGTCCCTCGTCTCCTTGGTCCCGGGCCTGCGGCTGGCCGCACCCCGCGACGGGCAGCAGATCCGTCTCGCCGTGCGTGAGGCGGCCGACGTCGACGACGCACCGACCGTCATCCGTTTCCCGAAGGGGAGCGTCGGTGACCCCATCGAGGCCACGGCGACCATCGACGGTCTCGACGTGCTCTCCGGGGACCCTGCCGTCGACCCCGAGGTCCTCCTCGTCGCCATCGGTTCCATGGCCGGGACCGCGGCGACCGTCGCGGAGAAGCTTGCTGCAGAGGGCCACTCGACCCTGGTCGTGGATCCCCGGTGGGTCCTGCCCGTGCCGACCGCGCTCGTCGACCTCGCCCGCCGCGCCGGTCGGGTCGCCGTCATCGAGGACAACAATGTCGCCGGCGGGGTGGGTGCCGAGGTCGCGCGCGCCCTCGACGAGGCCGGTCTGGCCGTGCCCGTGCACCGCTTCGGCCTGCCCAAGGAGTTCCTCGACCACGCCTCCCGAGCCCAGGTGCTCGAGACTGTGGGCCTGACTCCCGACCCGATCGTGGAGCGGTTGCGCACCCACCTCTGAGGCGCGCTGCCACCCCCTTCTCCGCGTGTCGTCGCAGGACATGAGGGCCGGGCGAATGTGTCTCGACCATCCACACCGGCGGGAGCCTTGCCCCGATTGACTCTGCCCATCGGTTGAGCGTCAACGGTTCTCGTTGCAGCAAAGGCGCGAGCGCTCACCGCAGGTGGAGGAACGCTCATGTCCAACTCGTGGAAGCTCGCCCTGGCGAGCATCGCTGTCACTGCAACCGTCGCCGCGTGCGGCACCCCGGGCGGGGCCGGCGACTCCGGCGCCTCGGGTGACGCGGGCGAGGGCCCGGTCAAGGTCGGTCTCGTCTACAGCAAGTCCGGTCCGCTCGCCACGTACGGCGCCCAGTACAAGGCCGCCTTCGACGTCGGTCTGGACTACGCGACCGACGGAACGGGCGAGGTCGACGGTCGCACGATCGAGATCACCGAGAAGGACGACGCGGGAGACCCGGCCAAGGCCGTCGCCGCCGCGACCGACCTCATCGGACAGGACACCAAGATCCTCGCCGGATCGACCGCGTCGGGCGTCGCCCTGCAGGTCGCCCCGCTCGCGCAGGACAACAAGGTGCTCTTCATCTCCGGCCCGGCCGCCGTCGACGGCATCACCGGCGCCAACGACTACACCTTCCGCTCGGGTCGACAGACCTACCAGGACGTCGCGACCGCGGGCACCATGCTCGGCGACGTCAAGGGCAAGAAGGTCACCGTCCTCGCGCAGGACAGCGCCTTCGGCAAGGCCAATGTCGACGCGGTCAAGGCGGTGCTGGGTGACAAGGGCGCCACGGTCACCGCGATCGAGGCTCCGGCGGCAGCGAAGGACTTCACCCCCTTCGCCACCAAGATCAA
Organism: Janibacter sp. Soil728; assembly: GCF_001428305.1. Taxonomy (GTDB): domain Bacteria; phylum Actinomycetota; class Actinomycetes; order Actinomycetales; family Dermatophilaceae; genus Janibacter. Next base: position 96,469 of record NZ_LMRZ01000005.1, read on the forward strand.
GAGCGGCTCCCCGGACCTGCTCTTCGTCGCCTGGGCGGGGGACAACGCGACCTCGATGTGGAGCACGCTCTCCCAGCAGGGTGTCTTCGACGAGACCAAGGTCGTCACCGGCCTGGACATCAAGCCCACGCACAAGCTCTTCGGTGAGGCCAGCACCAAGATCGACTTCCTGTCGCACTTCTTCGCCGGCGCGGCTGACAACCCTGCGTACACGGCGCTCGAGGACGGCCTGAAGAAGAAGGGTGACGAGGTCGACCTCTTCAGCAACGACGGCTTCGTCGCCGCGCAGATGGTCGTCCGGGCCGTCAAGGAGGGTGGCAACGACCCCGACAAGATGGTCAGCGCCCTCGAGGGTTGGACATTCGAAGGCCCCAAGGGCGACATGGAGATCCGCGCCGAGGACCACGCCATGCTCCAGCCGATGTTCACCGTCTCGCTGAAGAAGGACGGCACGAACTACGTGCCGGTCCTGGGCAAGACCATCGACGCCGCCGAGGTGGCCCCGCCCCTCGCCGAGTCCAAGTGATCGCCGCCACCGGGATCGGGTGGCGCATCGGTGGAGCACGCATCCTCGAGGACATCTCGCTCGAGGTCGGGACCGGTGAGCTGCTCGGCATCATCGGACCCAACGGTGCGGGCAAGTCCTCACTCGTCAACATCCTCTCCGGGGTGACCCGGCCGACCACCGGCCGGGTCACCCTGGGGGAGGCGGACGTGACGAGGATGAGCTCGACCCGCCGCGCCCACCGCGGCCTGGCCCGGTCCTTCCAGACCTCGGCCCTCTTCGACGGGCTCACCGCCAGGGAAAACGTCCGGCTGGCCATCCAGGCCACCGGCTCGGCCCCCTTCTCGCCCTTCCACCCCGCGAGCGCCACGGGTACCGAGAGCATCGACCCACTCCTGGAACGGGTGCGGATGCCGGGCAAGGGGGAGACCCTCGCGCGGGACCTCTCGCACGGCGACCGGCGCAAGCTGGAGCTGGCGATGTCACTCGCCTCGGACCCCACGGTCCTCCTGCTCGACGAGCCGATGGCCGGAGTCTCGGCCGAGGACGTCGACGGGCTCACCGAGATCATCGGCGAGGTCAGGGACGAAGGGGTGTCCGTCGCCATGGTCGAGCACCACATGCACGTGGTGCTCGGCCTGGCCGACCGGGTCGCAGTCCTCCACCACGGGCAGCTCCTGGCGATCGGGAGCCCGACCGAGGTCACCTCTGACGAACGCGTGCAACAGGCCTATCTGGGAGAAGCGCTGTGAACGACGAGACCAGCGCACCGCCGGTGGAGACCACACGGAGCCCCGCACCCGTGCTCACGGTCGACGACCTGCACGTGCGCTACGGCGGCTCGCACATCCTCCAGGGGGTCTCCTTCGAGGTACCAGCGACCGGCGTCACCGCACTGCTCGGGCGCAACGGCGTCGGCAAGACGACGACGCTCAAGTCACTCATCGGTCTGGCCCCCCGCACCGGGCGCATCGTGCTCGACGGTGAGGAGATCCAGACCCGGACCACGACCCGCATCGTGCGGGAGGGCATCGGCTACGTCCCCGAGGACCGTGAGGTCTTCGGGGGGTTGACCGTCGAGGAGAACCTGCGCCTCGTCGACCCGAGCACCGGGACCGACGCGCCCATCGTCCAGAAGCTCTTCCCGGACCTCGTGACCCGTCGGGCGCAGCGCGCCGGCACCCTCTCCGGGGGTCAGCAGCAGATGGTCGCGCTCGCGCGGGTGCTGCTGCGGGACAACCGTCTGCTCCTCATCGACGAGCCGACCAAGGGCCTGGCGCCCAAGCTCGTGACCGAGGTGGCGGATGTTCTCGCCGAGGTGGCCGAGGCGACCCCGATCCTGCTCGTCGAGCAGAACCTGCCCCTCGTGCGCCGCATCGCCGACACCGTCATCGTCCTCGATGCCGGACAGGTCGTGCACGCAGGCTCGGCAGCCGACCTGATCGCGGACCAGGAGCTGACCCGTGAGCTCCTCGGCGTCGCGATGCGACGGGACGGTGCCGCATGAGCGAGCTCATCCTGATCCTCGCCACCGGGCTCGGCCTCGGTGCGCTCTACTTCCTCGCCGCGAGCGGCCTGAGCCTCATCTACGGACTCATGGGCGTGCTGAACTTCGCCCACAGCGCCTTCATGATGCTCGGTGCCTATGCCGGCTGGGAGACGATGCAACGGCTGCCGGATGGGATGTCCGTCGGCGTCCGGCTCGTCCTCGCGGTCGTCGTGGCACTCGTCGTCGGGGCCCTCATCGGGGCGGTCGTCGAGGTCTGCCTCATCCGGCCGCTCTACAAGCACCACATCCAGCAGGTGCTGGTGACCGTCGGCCTCTCGCTCGCGGCGGTCGCCGTGGCCCAAGCGGTGTGGTCCGCCGACCCCAAGCCGGTGCAGAAGCCGACCTGGATGGCGTCGACGACCGACATCGGTGGAGCCCACCTGCCCAACGACCGACTGCTCTTCGTCGTCGTCGCGCTCCTCGTCTTCGCCGGACTGATGGCCCTGCTGCGCTACACGCGCCTGGGTCTGATCATCCGGGCCGGGGTGGAGAACCGCACGATGGTCGAGGCGCTCGGCATCAACGTGCAGGGCACCTTCACCATCGTCTTCGCCATGGGTGGCGCCGCAGCGGCGCTCGCGGGAGTCCTGTACTCGCAGTACGCCGGGTCGGTCTCGCCGGCCCAGGGCGGGTCACTGCTCATCTACGCCTTCATCGTCGTCGTCATCGGCGGTATGGGGTCGCTCCCCGGCACCGCGGTGGCAGCCGTCGCCGTCGGGCTCGTGCAGCAGATGGCGAACTACTACGCCGCCAGCGGGGTGGGCGACCTGTCGGTCGTCCTGCTCCTGGCCGTCGTCCTGCTCGTTCGGCCCGCATCCATGAAGGGTGGTCACGCATGAGAGCCACATCCCTGATCAAGGCCCTGCCGGGTCTGGTCGTCCTGGTCGCCCTCGTCGTGCTCCCGTACGTGACGGTGACGATCCCGGGCATCCTGCCCGGTCGGGTCAACGGCCCCGGGTCGCTGACGCTGCTGGCCACCTGCTTCATCTTCGCGGGCTTCGCCCTCAGCTACGACGTGATCTTCGGACGGACCGGCCTGCTGAGCTTCGGGCACGCGCTCTTCGTCGCTGCCGGCAGCTACCTGCTGACGATATCGCTCTCCTCGTGGGACCTGCCGCTGCCGCTGGCGATCGTCGTGGCGCTGACCAGCACGCTCGTCCTGGCGCTCGTCGTCGGAGGGATCGCACTACGGGTCGGAGGCATCGCCTTCGCGATGGTGACCCTGGCCTTCGCCCAGGCGGCGTCGATCATCGTCCTGCGCAACCCGGGCGACCTCACCGGTGGTGAGGAAGGGCTGGTCCTGGACCGCTCGGCGATCCCTCAGCTGCTCGTCGGGGTGCACAACGCTCCGTACCGGTACTGGCTGGCGCTGGGCTTCGTCGTCATCGCCTGGGCACTCGTGGCACTCCTGGTGCGCTCGCGGGCCGGGCATGCGATGGCCGCGGTCCGGGAGAACGAGGCCCGTGCGGCGGTGCTCGGCTACGACGTCTACAAGGTCAAGCTGCTCGCGATCGTCGTCGGCGCCCTGATCGGTGGGCTCGGTGGCATCGTCCACGCCATCGTCCTCGGTGGCTCGACCCCACACCTGACGACCACGGAGTTCACCCTCGCGCTGCTCGTCATGGTCGTCCTCGGCGGCGCGGGCCGCCTGTGGGGAGCGGTCATCGGTGGTTTCGTCTACCACTACCTGGACTCCCGGCTCGTCGAGTTCAGCAGCTCCTCGGCGCTGGGAGCGATGCCGGACATCGTGCAGCGCCTCCTCGGGCAGCCGCTGCTCATCCTCGGCGTGCTCTTCATCATCGTCGTGTACTTCGCGCCGCAGGGCCTGACCGGGCTCGGCGCGCGGTTGTTGCGCAAGGAGAGGGCATGACCAACGACCCGGACTTCGTCATCGAGCTGCCGGTGGGCAGCCTGGCCATCCACGACCTCACGGTGGGAGCAGCCGCACCCGACGCTCCCGTCGTCCTGGCCGTCCACGGCATCACGGCCAACGGGTTGTCCTGGGCGGGCCTGGCCGAGGAGATGCACCGTCGGCACGGACCGGGAGCCGTGCGAGTGCTGGCGCCCGACCTGCGTGGTCGGGCGGCCAGCCGCGAGGCGCCGGGGCCCTACGGTCTCGCCGCGCACGCCGTGGACCTGGCCACCGTCGCCGGTGTCTTCGGCACGCACCCGATCCTCGTGGGCCACTCGATGGGCGGTTTCGTCGTCGCTCTCACGGCTGCGGAGCGACCCGACCTCTTCCCGTCGGTCGTGCTCGTCGACGGGGGGCTGGCCTTCCCTCCGCCCCCGGACCTGGATGTCGATGCGGCCCTCCAAGCGGTCATCGGCCCGGCCATGGACAGACTGTCCATGCGCTTCGACGACGAGGCAGACCATCTCGCCTTCTGGGCGAAGCACCCGGCCGTCGGGCCCTTGCTCGAGGGTCCGGTCGGCGGGATCGTGCGGCGCTACCTCGACCACGACCTGATGGCTGCGCCCGAGGGGGATGGGCGGTCCATGAGCTCGTGCGTCCTCGATGCCGTGCGGGCAGACGGCGCCGATGTCCTCGCCGACCCCGCCGCCCACGCGGCCGCCGGTCGGGCGGTGGAGCAGGGGATCAGCGTCGAGCTGGTGTGGGCCCGACGCGGCCTGCAGGACGAGCCCCAGGGTCTGTACGACGAAGGGCGGCTCGCCGCCCTCGACCTGCCCGTCGGTCTCGTGACGCACGAGACCGACGCCAACCACTACGACGTCATCCTGAAGGGGGAGGGGCTGACCGCAGTCGCCGATGCCGTCGATCGCGCCCTGGACTGACTGCGGGGCAGTGGCGTGCGGTCCGGTCGGGCGGCGCGCAGGTGGCGGGCTCAGGGGGACTCGAGGAGGCGGCGCATGCGCAGGGCCAGCTGGATCTCCAGGGCGCGGTCGGGGTGCTGCCAGTCGTCGCCGAGCAGGGCCGCGATACGGCCGAGGCGCTGGGCGACCGTGTTGACGTGCACGTGGAGAGAACCGGCGGCGTGCCTCGGGCTGGATCCGGCCGCGAAGTAGGCGACGAGCGTGCCCGCGAGGTCGCTGCCGCGCTCGTCGTCGTAGTCGAGGACTGGGCCGAGGACCGAGCGGACGTAGTCGTGGACATCAGGATCGGCCCCGACGATGAGCCCGGCAAAACCGAGCTCGGTGGCCGCGGCGCCCGTCCCCGCCCGGCCGAGCGCCACGAGCGCGCGCACCGTGCGGGACCCTTCCTCGAGCGCACCCGGCAGGTCGTCGACGTCGCCGACGGGCCCGCACCCACCGACGGTGATCTGCGGGCCCCTGGTGACCCGCTCGGCCAATGTTCGGGCCAGGGCGTCGGGATTCTCACCGGGGACGATCGCGACGATGCTGTCCTCGTGCGTCCCCACGAGCGTGCCGTCTCCGAGGATCGTGCTCACGGTCAGGGCCAGCGCCCGCTGCTGCGTGGGGTCACCGCCTCGCACGACGAGCAGGCACCACGGGTCCCGCGGCTCGACCGACGCCGAGCGCAGGTACCCGGTGCGGTCGTCGCGGCCGCCGCGCGCGGTGAGGAGGTCGGCGAGGACGCGGTCGCGCTCGCTCTGCCGTGCATCGTCGGCCTGACGCTCGAAGAGCAGGACGAGGGCCGTGACGACGGCAGCGCGCTCGACCGTGCGCTGGTCGGCGTCCTCGAGGGCATCCGGTGCACCGACGACGAGGGTCCCCAGCTGCTCGTGTGCGGCGATGACGCCGATGGCGTGGATGCCGTCGTCCTCGACGAGTCGACCGACCTCGTGACGGGCCCGGTCCACGACCGGATGGGCGAGGAGGGGATCCTTCTCGGCCTCCGGGGCGACTCCGGCGACGCTGCGGCGCTCGCCGGCACCGTCGAAGAGGACGGCCCACCCTCCGAGCAGGTCGACCAGGGCCTGCGTGACGTCACCGACACCCCCACCTTCGAGGACGACGGAGGCAAACCGGTCGTGGGCGGCCGCTGCCCGCTCCACGCCGACGGCCTGCTGCCGCACGATGTCGTGGGCCTCGGACAGCGCCGCGAGCGCGTGCTCGGCGTCGGCGAGTGCCCGCGTCTGCACGATGGCGATCGCAGCGAGGGCCGCCAGGTTGCCCAGCAGGCCGATCTCGGCGTGGGAGAAGGGTCGCGGCGTGCGGTTGGCAGCGAAGAGCACTCCGACGAAGGTGGACTCCACGATCAGCGGCGTGCCGCAGATGGCGATGATGCCCTCGTCGCCCACACCGTGGTCGATCGTGGAGGTGTGGCTGAAGCGTTGGTCCGACGAGTAGTCCGCCGTCCAGTACGGCTTGTGGGTCGAGGCCACGAGACCACCGAGACCGTCACCGAGCGACAGCCGCAGCGACTGGAAGTCCGCGGACACCGACCCGTCTGTCACCCGCATGAAGGTGTCGCCGGCGTCGGCGTCGTAGAGGGTCAGGTAGGCCAGGTCCGTGCCCAGGAGGGTCCGAGCCCGACGCACGATCGCCTCGAGGACGATGGACGGGCTCGACTCGGAGGCGAGCTCCCGTGCGGTGTCGAGGAGTGCGGACTGGGCCGACTCCCTTCGCCGGTGGGTCTCGCGCAGCCCCCCGATGCGCAGGGCGAGGTCCTTGGCCGCCTCCGGCGCGGGGGCATCGGCCAGCTGGGCGATCGGCACATCGGACACCAAGAGCTCGAGCAGGTGGGTGACCTGCGTCAGGGGCTCGTCGCTGGGCATGCTCTGCATCCTAGGCATGAGGGAATCAGTGGGCAGTCCAGCCGCCGTCCAGCGGTAGCGATGATCCGGTGATGCTCGTCGCCGCCGTGGAGCAGAGGAAGAGTGCCAGCGCAGCGACCTCGTCCACCTCGACCAGACGCTTCAGGGCGACCGGGGCGAGCATGATCTGCTCGAGCACCTCCTCCTCGGGGATGTCGTGCGTACGGGCCTGGTCGGCGATCTGCTTCTCCACGAGGGGAGTGCGCACGTAGGCGGGGTTGAGGCAGTTGCTCGTCACCCCGTGCTCGGCTCCCTCCAGCGCCACGACCTTGCTCAGGCCCTCGAGCCCGTGCTTCGCCGAGACGTACGCGGACTTGAAGGCGCTGGCCCGCAGCCCGTGGACGCTCGAGATGTTGACGATGCGGCCCCAGCGCTGCTCGTACATGTGGGGGAGGTTGGCCCGGATGAGCCTGAAGGGTGACTGGAGCATCAACCTCTGGATGAGGTCGAACTTCTCGACCGGAAACTCGTGCACCGGGCTCACGTGCTGGATGCCGGCGTTGTTGACGAGGACATCGACCTCACCGGGGAGGTCGGCCAGCCCGTCGAGGTCAGCCAGGTCAGCGGGGCAGGGGGTCACGGTCAGCCCCGACAGCTCGTCGGCGAGACGATCGAGGCCACCCTGGTCGAGGTCGACGGCGGTGACGCGGGCCCCGGCGGACGCGAAGGCCGCCACGCAGGCCGCCCCGATGCCGCTCGCGGCGCCCGTGACCATCACATGACGGCCGGTCAGGTCCGGAGCGAGGGTGATGTGGGAGTGGGTCATGACGAGCAACGTATGAGTCGACCTTCGACGTGCGCATGGGCCATCACCACATGATTTGCCGCAGATGGTGTGGCGGCACACGCGTTGTTCTCGGATCGAGGGTGCCACCATCGGTCAAGCCACAGTGACGTCGCCCGCTCGACGTCGCGTCCTGAACTCGACTGTAGGAGACACCGATGTCCCTCGGACTCATCGGCATCATCCTGTCGCTTGGCCTGCTCATGTACCTGGCCTACCGCGGCATCAACGTGCTGATCCTCGCCCCACTGCTCGCCCTCCTGGCGACCCTCATGGCAGGCGGCCCGATGCTGGCCACCTACACCCAGGTCTTCATGCCGGCCCTGGGCAAGTACGCCATGACCTACTTCCCCCTCTTCCTCCTGGGCGCCATCTTCGGCAAGGTGATGGACGTCAGCGGCTCGGCCAAGGCGATCGCCGACTTCATCGTCGACAAGATCGGTGCCCAGCGGGCGATCCTCGCGATCGTCCTCGCCTGCGGCATCCTCACCTACGGCGGTGTCTCGCTCTTCGTCGTGGCCTTCGCGGTCTTCCCGATCGCGGCGGCGCTCTTCAAGGAGTCGGGCATCCCCAAGCGGCTCATCCCGGCAACGATCGCCCTGGGCTCCTTCACCTTCACCATGACGGCGCTGCCCGGCACGCCCGCGATCCAGAACGCGATCCCCTCGCCGTACTTCGGCACCAACGCCTTCGCCGCCCCCGGCCTGGGCCTGATCGCCGGCCTGATCATGTTCGGCGGTGGCGTCGCCTACCTCAACCACCGCTCGAGCAAGCTCGTCGCGGCCGGGGAGATCTACGAGCCGCCGGTGATGAAGGGCGGCGGCTTCTTCGGACGCGGCAAGAACAAGGACGTGGAGACCGGGGACGAGGCGCCGGTTGCGGCGACCACCGAGTCCTCCGAGGCCGACGAGCACATCATGGAGCGCCCTACGGTCCCGTGGGCCCTGGCCTTCCTCCCGATCGTCGTCGTCATCGCGCTCAACTACGCGCTGGTCAACTGGATCTTCCCCGGCATGGACTTCGACTACCTCAAGCAGGACGCCTACGGCTCGGTCGGCATCGACGACGTCGCTGGCATCTGGGGCATCATCGTCGCGCTGGTGGCCTCGATCGCCATCGTCCTGGCGGCCAACTGGACCCGTATCGGCGACGTCAAGGGCGCCGTCAACGAGGGCACGATGGGCTCGCTCCTGCCGATCTTCAACACTGCCTCCGAGGTCGGCTATGGGGCGGTCATCGCCTCCCTGGCGGCCTTCACGACGATCAAGGACGCGGTCCTGGGCGTCTCGGGCAACCCGCTCGTCTCGCTCGCGTTGTCGGTCAACGTCCTGGCCGGGATCACCGGCTCGGCGTCCGGCGGCATGAGCATCGCGCTCGAGGCGCTCGGTACCCAGTTCAAGGAGATGGCCATCTCCCAGGGCATCTCCCTGGAGCTGGTCCACCGGGTCACGGCGATCTCGTCCGGTGGCTTCGACGCACTGCCGCACAACGGCGCCGTCATCACCCTGCTCGCCATCTGCGGCCTGAGCCACCGGCAGTCCTACAAGGACATCGCGGTCGTCGCGATCCTCGTCCCGGTGCTCGCGCTCATCGTCATCATCGTGCTCGGCACGATCTTCGGCAGCTTCTGATCGAGCGCCCACGCGCACGTGTCGCCCATGACGAAGGGAGGCCCCCACCGGTGATCCGGTGGGGGCCTCCCCTTCGTGACGCTTGCTGAGCAAGCTCCTCAGGGCGGCGCCTTCGTCGTGCGTGGTGGTGGTGCTCAGCCGATGTCGCGGAAGGGCTGCACGCTGGCCCCCAGCGCGTTGAGGCGCTCGGCCAGGTCCTCGTAGCCGCGGTGGATGACGTAGACATTGCGCAGGTACGACGTGCCCGGCGCGGCGAGCATCGCCAGCAGAACGACCACGCCGGGGCGCAGCGCCGGCGGGCAGGTGACCTCGTTGGCGCGCCAGCGGTTGGGGCCCTCGACCAGGACGCGGTGCGGGTCCATGAGCGTCACCTTGCCGCCGATCTTGTTGAGCTCGGTGAGGTAGATGGCGCGGTTGTCGTAGACCCAGTCGTGGATCGTCGTGGTGCCCTCCGCGCAGGCTGCGATGAGTGCGAAGAAGGGCAGGTTGTCGATGTTGAGACCCGGGAAGGGCATCGGGTGGATCTTGTCGATCGGTGCCTTGAGCGGACCGGGGTGCGTCGTGATGTCGACGAGCCGGGTCCGGCCGTTGTCGGCGAGGTACTCCTGGGACAGCGAGTACTTCATGCCCATCCCCGACAAGGTGGCGAGCTCGATCTCGAGGAACTCGATGGGCGAACGCCGGATCGTGATCTCGGACTTGGTGACCACCGCGGCGGCGATGAGGCTCATCGCCTCGATCGGGTCCTCGCTGGGGGAGTACTCGACGTCGACGTCGATGTCCTTCTTTCCCGTGATGACGAGCGTGGTCGTGCCGATGCCCTCGACGACCACGCCGAGCTTCTCGAGGAAGAAGCACAGGTCCTGGACCATGTAGTTGGGCGAGGCGTTGCGGATGGTCGTGCGGCCCGGGTGACGGGCGGCGGCCATCAGCGCGTTCTCGGTGACGGTGTCGCCGCGCTCGGTGAGGATGATCGCCTTGTCCGAGTCGACCTTGCCGGAGGCGGTGGCCTCGTACGAGCCCTGGGTGGCCTCGACGTCGAGGCCGAAGTGGGTCAGCGAGGTCATGTGGGGCTCGACCGTGCGCGTGCCGAGGTCGCATCCGCCGGCGTAGGGCAGGCTGAAGTGCTCGAACTCGTGCAGCAGCGGGCCGAGGAACATGATGACCGTGCGGGTGCGGCGCGCCGCCTGCTCGTCCATCGTGTCCAGGCTCAGACGCGCCGGGGGCGTGATCTCCAGGTCGGAGCTGTCGGGCAGCCACCGGGTCTGCACGCCGATGGAGTTGAGCACCTCGAGGATGCGGTTGACCTCCTCGATGCGAGCGAGGTTGCGCAGGGTCGTCGTGCCCTTGTTGAGCAGGGAGGCGCAGAGCAGGGCGACGGCAGCGTTCTTGCTCGTCTTGACGTCGATGGCACCGGACAGCTGCCGGCCACCCTCGATCTTCAGGTGGACGGCGCCACTGCTGGGGGTGCGGGTGAGCGCCACGAGCTCGGTGTCCAGGGCTTCGCTGATCCGGGCGAGGTTGTCGAGGGTCAAGTTCTGGCCTCCGGCCTCGATCCGTGCGACCGCGCTCTGGCTGGTCTCGAGCTTGGTGGCGAGATCGGACTGGGACAGGCCAGCGCGGTGACGCGCTTCCTTGATCGTGGTGCCGATCCGGGCGAGATAGTCATCAGACATACCTCCCAAGGTAACCCATATATGAGATAGATGCAGGTTGTGTGGTGTCTGCGTGTCGAGGGACATGCTGCCTGCTCAGACGTCGGGATGGGCGGCGAACGCGTCAGCGATCAGTGGCGCGACGATCTCACGCTGCCAGGGACGCACTCCGAGCGCCGCCAAGGAGTCGGCGAAGGCCTCGGGGGAGAGCTGCGCCGGCGGTGTCCAGATGACCCGACGAAGGGGGTCGGGCGAGCAGACATTCTCGATCGGGATCGTGTGCTCCTGGGCAAAGACGCTCAGCCGCTCACGGGTGTCCGACAACCGCTCGGCGGCGACCGGGTCACGGCTCACCCACGAGCGCTGCGGGGGTGGGCCGTCGGACTTCACGGATGCGGGGGGCAGCTCGTCCTCGGCCATGGCCCGAGCGCGGGAGACGGCCTCGAGCCAGGCCCGCTGGCTGCGCTGGATGGCTCGGTGCCCGCGCGGCAGGTCGCCGGGGGAGTCGGGGTTGGCGAGCGCGATGTCGACGAGTGCGGTGTCGGGGATGACCCGTCCCGGCGAGGTGTCGCGGTCGCGGGCGATGCGGTCGCGCTCGTACCAGAGCTCACGGACGGTCGCGAGGACGCGTGGCTGGCGGATCTTGTGCAGGCCGGAGGTGCGCCGCCACGGGTCCTCCTTGACCGCAGGACGCCAGGTGAGGAGGGACTCGAACTCCTGCCGGGCCCACTCGCTCTTGCCCTGCTCGGCCAGGTCGATGCCCATGAGGTTGCGCACCTCGGTGAGCACCTCGACGTCGAGCGCGGCGTAGCGCAGCCACGGCTCGGGAAGCGGCCGGGTGGACCAGTCGACGGCCGAGTGCTCCTTGGCCAGACTGATCCCGAGGTAGTGCTCGATGACGGCGGCGAGCCCGACGCGGGGGAGCCCGATCAGCCGCGCGGCGAGCTCGGTGTCGAAGATCTGACGGGGCCGCAGACCGACCTCGGCCAGACAGGTCAGGTCCTGCGTCGCGGCGTGCAGGATCCACTCGCCGGTGCCGATGGCCCGGTCCAGCGGGGCCAGGTCCGGTAGGTAGACGGGGTCGATGAGCCAGGTGCCGGAGCCCTCGCGCCGCACCTGCACCAGGTAGGCGGCCTGCCCGTAGCGGTACCCGGAGGCGCGCTCGGCGTCCAGCGCGACCGGGCCGTAGCCAGCGGCGATCGCGGAGGCGCAGTCGTCGAGCTCGGACTCGCGCGTGATGACGGGCGGGACGCCCTCGGCAGGTTCGGTGAGGACGGGGAGAGGCGCGGCCTCGCTCCCTTCGCTCTCATGGTCCTCGCTCACCGGCGCCGTCCCGGGAGGGCCACGACTCCTGAGGGCAGTGGCGGCAGACCGCCGACCGTGCCCAGCATGTCGACCCACGCCTCGAGGTGGCGACCGACCGACGAGTCGGTGGGGCTCCACGAGGCGCGGATCTCCATCTCGACCTCAGGCTCGCGCGCCTCGAGGTCGGCGAAGGACTCCGAGACGACGTGGGTGACGGTGCCGGCGAGGTTGACCGGGTCGATGTCATGGGACTCGAGCGCATCGGTCAGCCAGGACCAGCCGACGGCGCCGAGCATCGGGTCACCCGCGACCTCGGCCTCGAGCTCGGCCCGGGAGAAGGTGACGACGCGCCATGCGCTGCCCCACGGCTCGGGCTCGTCCGGGTCGTGCAGCAGGACGAAGCGACCGGTCGCGATGTCCTCGTTGTCGGCGGGGTCGACGATGTCGGCGGTCATCGCCACGGCATGGGGGGCCAAGCGCGTCGGCGCGGGGACCTCGGTGAGTCGGACCTCAGGTCGCAGTCGGGCCGCGTGCAGAGTGCGCAGCGCGTGCGCGAAGTCCGGGGACTGCACATCGGAGATCTGTCGGGTTGCCACCCCGTGAGACTAGGTCTCGGGGAGCGGCAGACGCGGGAAGGCACGCCGTGGAGCGGGGAGACACCGGGGGAGCTCCCTGGGGCCTGCATGGGATGATGCGGCCGTGACGAACTCAGCCGATCCTTCCGACAGCCCCCTGGTCCGCGCGGCCCGAGGGGAGTCCGTCCCGCACACGCCGGTGTGGTTCATGCGTCAGGCCGGGCGCTCGCTGCCCGAGTACCGCGAGCTGCGTCGCGGGACCGACATGCTGCAGGCCTGCCGCACCCCGGACCTCGTCACCGAGATCACCCTGCAGCCGGTGCGCCGCCACCGGGTCGACGCGGCGATCTTCTTCTCCGACATCGTCGTGCCGCTCGAGGCCACCGGTATCGAGATCGACATCGAGCCCGGCGTCGGTCCGGTCCTGGACGACCCCTTCGAGTCCCGCGCCGACCTCGACCGGATCCCCGAGCTGACTCCCGAGATGATCCCCGACATCGCCGAGTCGGTCCGCCGTACGGTCCTCGAGCTGGGCTCGACGCCGCTCATCGGGTTCGCCGGCGCCCCCTTCACCCTCGCGTCTTACCTGATCGAGGGCGGGCCGAGCAAGAACCACGAGCTGACCAAGTCGCTCATGCACGGTGACCCCCAGCTGTGGAACGACCTGTGCGAGCGTCTGACGCAGATCTCTGCGGCCTTCCTCAAGGTCCAGGTCGAGGCGGGCGCCAGCGCGGTCCAGCTCTTCGACTCGTGGGCCGGGTTCCTCTCCCGCGCCGACTACCGCAAGTACGTCCTCCCGCACAGCCGGGCGACGCTGGCCGCGCTCGCCGACTCCGGTGTCCCGCGCATCCACTTCGGTGTCGGCACCGGCGAGCTGCTCCCGGACATGGCCGACGCCGGGACCGAGGTCATCGGTGTGGACTACCGCGTCAACCTCGCGGACGCCATCGAGCGGGTCGGCGGCAACCAGCCGGTCCAGGGCAACCTCGACCCCGCGCTGCTCTTCGCCCCCTGGGAGGTCGTCGAGCGCGAGGTCCGCCGCATCCTCGAGGAGGGGCGTGCGGCGCCCGGCCACATCTTCAACCTCGGTCATGGGGTCCTCCCGGACACCGACCCCGTGGTCCTCACCCGCGTCGTCGAGCTGGTCCACGAGGTCAGCGCGCGCTGACGCTCACTCGTCGGTGGTCGCGACCACCGGTGCCGGGCGAGTGGTGCGACGGCGCAGCCACCAGAGCCCGGGGGCCAGCAGCACCAGTCCGGTGAGGGCGAAGGGGGTGATCGCCCCGAGCGCGGTCAGCCCGACCGTCAGCGCGGAGGTGAAGGCACCCCAGCCCTCGCTGAGCCCGGCGACGAACCCGCTCGCCTCCTCCTCGGAGGCATCGGTCCCGGTCGCGTCGGTGGACAGGCTGACGGTGATCGGTGCGGTGGCGGTGCGCTGCTCCAGCGACTTCTGCTGACTCGTCATCGACTCCAGATCCGCCTCGCGGGTGGACAGCTCGCGCTCGAGCGTGACGATCTGGTCGAGGTCGTCGGTGGAGTCGATGAGCGTGCGCAGGCGCTCGACCGACTTCGTCTTGGTGCGCACCCGCGCCGTGGTGTCGGTGTACTGCGACGTGAGGTCCTCGGCGCTGCTCGCGCGCTTGGTGACCTTGCCGAGCTCAGAGAGGTCCGTGGTCGTGGAGTCGAGCTTGTCGACGGGGACGGTGATGGTGATCTCTGCCCAGGAGCGGCCCCCTTCGTACGTGGCGGCGCGAGAGTCCTCGTCGGACACGTAGCCGCCGGCCGTGCGGGCCGTGGAGCGCACCTTGGCGGCCGCCTGCTCGAGGTCCTCGACGGTGAGCGACAGGCTGGCCGTGCGCGCGATGCGTGCGTCGGCGGGGGCCTTGTAGCCGCTCGCGGCGCTGCTGCCTGAGCCACTGTCGCCTGAGCCCTTGCCCTGACCGCCGGAGGCGGAGCTCGCGGCCGACTCCGGCCGCGCGTCCGAGTCGCCGCCTCTCGCCTGCGACTGGTGGGGGACCGAGTCGCCGCCCTCGGAGCTGGCGCCCGAGTCGCTGCCGACGGCGCACCCGGTGAGCGCCAGCCCGCCGGCCGCGACCAGTGCTGCCCATCGCCCGTGTGTCGTCCTGGTCATTTTTGAACCCCCTGCTCGGTGGCCGGGTGATCCCGGCCGTCTGATGGTGCTGTGACGGGGTGAGGTGGTGGATCGGTTCCATCGACGTGGTGGGAGAGTTGGGGGCATGGGTCAGCGCGTTGTCGTCATCGGTGGGGGACTGGCCGGCCTGGCCACCGCCCACCATCTGCTGCACGCCCGCCCGGACCTCGACCTGACCCTCCTGGACGGCGCCGACCGGCTCGGCGGCAAGGTCCGCCAGCAGACCGTCGGCGGCGTGAGAGTCGACGTCGGTGCCGAGTCGATCGTCGCGAGCAGCGTCGCGGCACGGGAGCTCTTCGCCGAGCTCGGGCTGGCCGAGCAGGTCGTGCACCCCGAGCCCGTCCCGGCGTCCTTCTGGTCCCGAGGTGCGCGTCATGCCATCCCCGGCCGCACCTTCATGGGTGTCCCCGGTCCGCAGACCGACCTCACGGGTCTCCTCGACGAAGGGGAGGTCGCTCGCGCCGCGCAGCCGGCCCCCTTCGTCCTCGAGAGCGATGACGTGACGATCGCCGACGCGGTGGGCGCCGTCTACGGGAGGGCGGTCGTCGACCGGGTCGTCGAGCCCCTCCTCGGTGGGGTCTACGCCGGTCGCGTCGACCACCTGTCGTTGCGCTCGACGATGCCTGCGCTGTGGGCGGCGATGGTCGGCGGGCGGTCCATGCCGGCGGCCGTCGAGTCGCTGCTCCCACCGCCGACGTCGACGCCGCGCCCCCGGGTGATGGGCCTGGCCGGCGGGGTCGGCACGCTCGTCGGGGCCTTGTGGCGCAGCGTGCTCGACGCCGGGGGCCACGTGGAGGGTGCCACCCTCGTGCGCCGGATCGAGCGCACGCAGTCGGGGTGGCGAGTGGTCTCCGGCGCGACCAACGCGGAGGTCGCTCGGGATGCGGACCTCGTCGTCGTCTCGACCCCTGCTGCAGCGACCTCTCGTCTCCTGGCCGACCACGCACCGGCAGCAGCGAGCGCACTCGGAGGCATCGAGTACGCATCGATGGCGGTCATGACGATCGCCCTGCCCGCCCTTCGAGACGGTCGCTTCGCGACGTCCTCCGGCAACGGGGTGGGCGCGCTGCCCGGCAGCGGCTTCCTCGTCCCCGCGGTCGACGGACGGCCGATCAAGGCGAGCACCTTCTCCGCCTCCAAGTGGGCCTGGGTGCGTGAGGCCGCCGATGACGTGGTGCTCCTGCGCGCCTCAGCCGGTCGAGCCGGCGAGGTCGCCACCCTCCAGCGCGACGACGCCGACCTCGTCGCCGACGCGCTCGCCGAGATCGGCAGCGCCCTCCGCACCGACCTGCCGCGGCCCGTCGATGCCCACGTGCAGCGCTGGGGCGGCGGTCTGCCGCAGTACGACCTCGGGCACACTGGACGGGTCGCCGCGGTGCGCTCCGCGGTGGCCGGCCTGCCCGGTCTCGAGGTGACCGGTGCCGCCTACGACGGAGTGGGCATCGGCGCGGTCCTGACCGGTGCCGCCGAGACCGCCACGACGATCCTCGATGCTCTTCCCCCTTCGTCCACCATCCGACAGGAGCCCAGATGACCACGAGGCCCAGCCCCGCCAAGCCCACCCGCGAGCAGCTCGAGGCGATCAACAGCAGCGTGCACTACGCGATGTTCTCCGCCTTTGCGCTCGTCAACCCGATCGGTGACGACGACCGAGGCGCGATCACCGAGGAGGTCGAGGCGCTCTTCGCCGAGCTCACCGAGGCCGGCGTGCGCATCCGCGGTGTCTACGACGTCGCCGGTCTGCGCGCCGACGCGGATGTCCTGATCTGGTGGCACGCGGACGAGATCGAGATGCTCCAGGACGCCTACAAGCGGCTGCTGCGCACCGAGCTCGGCGGTCACCTCGACCCGGTGTGGTCCAACGCGGCCGTGCACCGCCAGGCGGAGTTCAACCGCAGCCACATCCCGGCCTTCCTCGCTGGTGACGAGCCGCGCGACTACGTGTGCGTCTACCCCTTCGTGCGGTCCTACGACTGGTACGTCCTGGACGACAAGGACCGTCGCGGCATGCTCGCGGAGCACGGTGGCATGGCGCGCGACTTCCCGGACGTGCGGGCCAACACCATCCCCGCCTTCGCGCTGGGTGACTACGAGTGGATCCTCGCCTTCGAGGCCGACGAGCTGCACCGCATCGTCGACCTCATGCGCGAGCTGCGTGCCTCCAAGGCCCGGCTGCACGTGCGCGAAGAGGTCCCCTTCTTCACCGGCCCGCGGGTGAGCGTCGAGGGGCTGGTGGCGGGGCTGCGTTGATGACCGCCTCGAGCACGCGACTGTCCGGCGAGACCGTGAGCCGGATGGCCGTCCTGGTCGGCGCCTGGCTGTCCCTGGTCTCGTTGCCGCTGCCGTGGGTGGCCGGTGAGCTCCACCCCGCGAGCTTCCGTCTGCCGCACGACGCGCACGGGGTGTGGCTGGCCCAGCAGATCTGGGACACGTACGCGCCCGCGAGCGCGACGGTGGCGTTCACCGTGGTCATCGGCACCGTGGTGCTGGCGCTGCTCTGCCACCTCGTGGCCACCACGGGCGCGCGCTGGCCGCTCGCGGCGACCGCCGCCGTCGTCGTGGCCCTCTTCCTCGTCGTCAGGAGCGGCGTCCAGCTGCCCGGCGAGGGGTCCGACCCTGCGGCCTTCGTCGCGGGCTACCACCTCTGGCGAGGGGCGCTGCTGCTGGTCCTGGGTGGTCTCGTCGGGTTCGTGCTCGCCAGCGAGACCACCCAGGAGCGGCGGGTCTTCGACTGAGCTCAGCCCTGGGCGGGCCGCAGCGTCATCGAGATCGAGTTGATGCAGTAGCGCTGGTCGGTCGGGGTCTCGTAGCCCTCGCCCTCGAAGACGTGACCCATGTGGCTGCCGCAGTTGCCGCAGCGCACCTCGACACGGGGACGGCCCGGCAGCGAGTCGTCCTTGATGTACTCGACCCGGTCCTCGGCGAGCGGGCTGTAGAAGCTCGGCCAGCCGCAGTGGCTCTCGAACTTCGTGCCCGAGGTGAAGAGCTCGGTACCGCAGGCGCGGCAGGCGTAGACACCCTCGGTGGCGGTGTCGGTGTACTCCCCGACGAAGGGACGCTCGGTCCCCGCGGCACGGAGCACGGAGTACTCCTCGGGCGAGAGCTCAGCGCGCCACTCTTCTTCGCTCTTGGTGACGGCGTAGTCGCGGCCGGTGGATTCCATCATGATCTGCTCCTCGCACTTGGTCTGACCATCATGCAACGCCGAGACCCCCGGACTTTCATCCGGGGGCCGCGGGCGCGCGCTGTGGGCGTGGGGTCAGCTCACTTCTTCAGGTCCAGGTGCACGACCTGCGGGTCGTGGTCGCTGTCCTGGTCGGCGAAGGGAGAGTTGGTGTGGACGATGTCGTAGGTGAAGGCAGGGCGCTGACCCTTGCCCGGTCGCCAGGGGCCGTTGACCGTGCCGTCGAGCGTCGCGAGCGACGGCGAGACGAGGATGTGGTCGAGCACCTGGCTGTTGCCCTCGTAGACATAGGTCCAGCGCTCCGACTCCGGCAGCGTGCGCGGCAGGTCGGTCATCGCGGTGCTGCCGGAGCCCTCGACGATGTCCGTGAGGATGTCGGTGGTCTGGCTGAACTCGAAGTCGTTGACGTCACCCGCGACGACGAACTTCGCCCCAGGGTCGGCTGCGAGCAGGTCGTCGGCGATGGAGCGCACCTCACGGGCCTGTGCGTGGCGGTCGTCCTCGCTCGAGCGGACCGGCTGCTGCCAGCGGCCGAAGAGCGGGTCGTCGCCTCCCTTGGAGCTGAAGTGCACGGCCGCGACGAAGACGCGCTCGCCGCGGTAGCGGTACTCGCCGATGAGCGGCTTGCGCGAGTTGTCGAAGGCCGGTGACGAGGGCGCGATGCGGCCGGGGGACTCGGTGAGCAGCGGACCCTTGCTGTCCTTGACGACGCTCGTGGCGTGGTCGGCAGCGCCGGAGCTGCGCTTGGTGAAGTCGATGTCGCGGTCCGTGCGGTGCAGCAGGACATTGCGGATGTTGCCGCCCGGCTGACCACCGTCGGCCTTGTCCTGCGGGTTGACCCAGTTGGCCTCGTAGGTCGGGCCGCCCTGTGCCTCGATGGCGGCGATGAGCTTGTCGGTCGTCGCCGTCGAGTCGACGGTCCCGTCGTCGGTCGGGCCGCTCGCGTCCTGGATCTCCTCGACGGCGAGGATGTCGGGGCTGCGCAGGTTGGTGACGATCTGGCCGGCGAGGCGGTCGAACTTGCCCTGGTCATTGCTCGGCGCGAGGTTTTCGACGTTGAAGGACGCGACGGACAGCTCACGGTCGTGCTGCGGCTGGGTCACCTCGCGCTCGAGGCGGCCGTCCTGCACGGTCGGCACCTGCGTCGCCAGCAGCTTGAAGTTGCTGAAGGAGTAGTCGAGCGGACCGGCGACAAGGCCAGGCAGCGTGTCCTTGACGTCGGCGTCGGGCAGCGAGCCGCTCGGGAGCAGGGCGTCGTCGACGAGCACGCGCATCGCGTTGGGACGGTCGTAGCCCGAGTACACGACGCCACCGACGGAGGAGCGGGTGGCATCGACGCCGCTCCCGGGGACGACCGGGATCTCGTAGCCGGTCGGGCCGACCACCTGGGCGTCACGTACGCCGACCTGCATGCCCTCGAGGGACTCGTAGAAGTCGATGGCGTCACGCTCGGGGAGGAAGTCGGCGTCGGCGTACTCGACGCTCTTGGGGTCGTCGGCGTCGATCGTCTGCTGGGGAGCGGCTCGGTCCTCACCGAGCACGATCGGTGCGGGCACCTCGGCGGTGCCGGTCACTCGCACGACGGGGGAGGTGAGCTCGGTCGTCGTGAGGTTGTCCCAGCCGCCCGAACCGCCCGGGCGGTACTCCTCGACGTACCCGTCCACGCTCACCGTGTCCCCGACCGAGGTGCTTGGTGCCGTGCGCGTGTAAACGTAGAGGCCTTCGGACGTGGCGGCGTCGCCGTCGGGAGTGGCGCTCTGGATCCAGAACCCGTTGCGCGACACCGCGGTCACGACACCCTCGACCTCGGCGACCTTGGTCCCGTCGAAGGGGGAGAGGTGCGCGGCTCCCTGGATCTGCGGGATCGTCCGGGTCGGCACGACCGGAGGCTCACCGGTGCCCGGCTCACAGGTGACCGTCTCGGTGGCGGAGTTCTGCGGGGTGGGGGCCCCGACGACGAAATCGGCGGCGTTGTTGTCGGTGTCGGTGCAGATGTCGCGGCGGGCCACCGAGGTGGTGTTGTCCGTGCCATCGGCGGCGACACCCTCGGCGGGTGCGGCGCCGCCCCAGCCGAGCCGGTCGACGACGGCGCCGTCGGGGTTGACGACGTCGACGCGGGCACCCGACCCGGACATCGGCACCGTGCCGGTGGCATCAGGGGTGGGCAGAGGGTCGGCGGCCGTGTTGGCGCCGTCGGCCTGCTGGACGAGGTAGCGGCCGCCCGCCTTGACGCTCCCGCTCAGCGCGGTCGTCTGCGGGGTCGTGCCGCTCTTGGAGTAGTAGCGCAGGGTCCATCCGGTGAGGTCGACCTCGGACGTGGCGCGGTTGGCCAGCTCGACGAAGTCGCTGCGCAGGGTGGCCTTGGAGTTGCCGCCACCCCCGTAGGCCTCCGAGATGACGACATCCGGCGAGGCCGCGGTGGCACTCGGGGCGGTGACGGCCAGACCGGCCAGGGTGATCGGTGCAAGGGTGAGTGCCGCGAGGGCGCGGCGACGTCGAGCGAGCATGGGATGGCTCCTGAAAGAGGGCGAGGGTGTGGCCTCCCGCACACTAGGACCGCTGGGGGCGTCCTGCAGTGCGAGCAGGTGAACGCCGGGAGTCCATCTCACAGCGCCGCGGTGCCGGCCCGGCGGGAGCGCACCAGGGCCAGCACGGCGGCACCACCGGCACCGGCGACGAGCGCGGCGGCCAGTGGCCAGACGGGGCGGTTCGTCGGGTCCAGCGCGGCGCGCAGCACGTCGAGGGCGCCGTCGACGAGCTCGGACTGCCCGGCGCTCGTGCTCGCCCATCCTCCGGCGTAGCTGCCCAGATAGGTCAGTGCCGTCAGCCCGGCCGGGATGACCCAGACGACGGCGAGCGCACCGAGCCAGCCGAGGAGCGTGGTCAGCGGGCGCCACCCGGCGACGGCGAGGACGACGGCCAGGACGGCGGCGAGCAGGTGCTGCTGGTGAGCGATCACCCAGGTCTGCCAGCCGCTGATCGAGATCGGGTCGGTGACCACGAGGTCGAGGACCCACGAGACCAGGACCGTGGCGACGGCACCCCGGGCCGTCGTCCGCAACCACCGCGGACCGCGGCAGGACGCGATCGCGACGACCAGCCCCACGAGGAGTCCGAGCAGGGCGAGCCCGAGGTGCGCTGCGACGAGCAGCTCGGCGCCACGGCTGCCACCGGACAGGGAGTCGATGGTGCGCCAGGTATCGCCGATCGACAGCGTCGCGGCCACGAGGGCGCCGGCCACGCCGGGCCACAGCGACCTCCTGAGGAGGTGCCCGACCACGACGGGGACCACCCCGACGAGTCCGCAGGTCACGAGCAGCGCGCTCAGCCGGTGCTCGCCGGCGGGTAGCGCCACCCACGGTCCCGCATCCGGCACCACGGAGGGCCACGCCGACGAGATCGGGAGGCGGCCCCCTTCGAGCAGCCACGGCAGGGCAGCGGCGAGCCAGCCGAGGGACCCGGCGACGAGGACGACGGCGGTGCCGCGCAGGAGGGAGGAGCTCGAGGACATGGGTGGCCTTCGGGTCAGAGGGGGGCGCGCAGGGGGTGGACGACGGCTGCGGCCGCGGCACCGATGGCCGCGTCGACGACCGGGAGGTGTCGCTCGGGCCGAGCGGAGCGGGTGAGCACGGCGACGGCGATCGGGACCTCGTCGGGGAAGGTGACGACTCCGACCTCGTGGCGCAGGGTGCCGAGCGTTCCGGTCTTGCCGGCAATGTCCACGTCGTCGTGGGGCAGACCGGAGCGCAGCCGGTGCGACGAGACCTGCCGTGTCATCGCCCCGCGGACGACGTCGCCGTGCTCCCCGGGGACGAGCCGGTCGCCCCACAGGTCCGCGAGGAGCCCGGTGAGGGTGCGGGCCGAGGCCGATGTGGCCAGCGCGGGGTCGTACTGGCTCGTGACGACGTCCCGGTGGATGTCCGCGAGCGCGCGCATGTACGAGGCCTCGTCCGGTGTCCCGGTCTCCTGCAGCCCCATCGCGAGGGAGTGTCGGGTGCCACCTCTGACGGTGATCTCGTGCCCGAGACCGGCGAGGACCGCGCTCACCCGCGCCGGTCCGCCGAGGAGGTCGAGGAGGTGGTCGGCCGCTGCGTTGTCGGAGAGCGTCAGTGCCAGTCGCACGAGATCGCGGGAGCTCATCTCGACGTCGTCGGACAGGATCGACAGCCCCGTCGGTCCCGGTGTCCGGCCCGAGGGGCGAAGGGAGAGTCGCTCGCGTGGGTCGAGGGCACCAGCGTCGGCGTCGAGGGCCCAGACGAGCGCCAGTGCCGCCTTGTAGACCGAGGCGATCGGGACGATGTCGTCGGGGTCGAGGCCGATGTCGTCGTCGGGATCGTCGACTCGTCGGGCGTGCACCCAGCCGCGGCAGCCCGCGTCCCGCAGGATCGCGCCCGCTCGTTCAGCCGGACGCAAGGCGGGTCTCCAGGGCATGCGCGACGAGGTCTCGTTGCTCGTCCGCAGGCGCGAGCCGGGCCGTGGCGACCCGGACCCGCAGGTCCACCGCGGGCCCGGCCAGCGGACGCAGGCGGGCGGGCAGGTCCGCGAGCGTGTGGACCGTGCAGGTGAGTCCGGACGCGGTGAGGGCCGCCGCCTCGGCAGGCGTTGCGACACTGCGAACGGCGCCCGTGTACCCAGCGCGTCGCAGCGCGTCGACGAGCTGGTCGTGGGCGGGCGGGTTGTGCGATCTCGGCGGCAGGGCCACCGGCAGGTGGACCTCGTGGGCAGCGGCCGCGGCGTGACTGGTGGCCACGGCGAGGGTGCGGGGCAGGGAGTGCACCGGACCCAGGTCGAGCCCGTCGACGACCGCCGGGTGCTGGACGACCGCGAGGTCGATCTCGCCACGGCCCAGCTGGTCGACGAGGGAGGTCGTCGCAGCGATGACCGGTTGGAGGGTGGTGCCCGTCGGCGTCAGCGCCTCTGCGGCCAGGGCCGCGCAGTCCATGGCGACGGACCCGAGGTCGCCGGGGAGCCCCAGGCGCCGGGGCCGTCCGTCGTCGGACTTCTCGCCGGCCTCCCGGTCGAGGTCGTCGGCCGCGTCGAGCACGTGCTGGGCCGAGGCGAGCAGCGCTGCGCCGGCCTCGGTCAGCTGGACGCCGCGGGGGCGTCGGTCGAACAGGCGCAGGCCCCACCGGCGCTCGAGCCGCTGGATGCCCTGCGAGAGGGGCGGCTGCGTCATGCTGAGCTCGTCGGCCGCATGACCGATGTGCTGCTCCTCGGCCACCGTGACGAAGTACCGCAGGTGCTTGATGAGGTCCACGGGGCGAGCGTA
Organism: Janibacter sp. Soil728; assembly: GCF_001428305.1. GTDB lineage: Bacteria > Actinomycetota > Actinomycetes > Actinomycetales > Dermatophilaceae > Janibacter. The sequence goes on from NZ_LMRZ01000005.1 coordinate 119,814, forward strand.
GTGACCACGTCATATGCAGGCGATATGTCGGCCAGTCCGTTGCGCACTTTGCGCTATGAGGACTGCATGCGCTGCGATGAGGTCCCCACACGAGGAGACTGCATGTCCGTGACCGACCTTCCCCGACGCAGCCGTCGACGCTCCCGCTCCCTGGTCGCCGCCGCAGTGGCCCTGGCACTCCTGCTCGCCCTGGGCGGTTGGTGGTGGATCCACCGCGATGACGACACCGACGCCGTGCGCAGGTTGGGGCAGCAGATCGCCATGGACCTGAGGGCCGGTACGGTGCCCGACGGGCTGCGGGTGGACGACCGTGACGCCGCGCAGGAGCACCTCGACGCGGTGCTGGCCGGCATGGGCCGCCTGCGCCCGTCAGTGACTGTCGGTGCGGTCGAGGTCCCCGACGGCGGCGACACGGGCACGGTGCACCTCGACCTGACGTGGACCGTCCACGAGGGCAAGGCGCCCTGGCGCTACTCGTCGACCGTCCCGGTCCGCAGGAGCGGTGATTCGTGGACCGGCGACTGGGCTGCGACAGTGCTCGCACCCGAGCTGGGCGAGGGCGAGGTCCTGCGCGCCACCCGGGTCACCCCGGAGCGGGGCGAGGTGCTGGGTGACGGCGGCGAGACCATCGTGACCCGACGTCCGGTGGTGCGCGTCGGCATCGACCGTGGCCAGGTGCCCGCCGCGCAAGCGGGCAGCTCGGCCCGTCAGCTGGCCGAGGCGGCGGACGTGACGGTCGCTCCCTTCGTCACTGCGGTGGAGTCGGCGGGGGACAAGGCCTTCGTCGAGGCGATCGTCCTGCGGGCCGATGCGAAGGAGCTGGAGCGGGTGCGCCGGGCCGTCCCCGGCATCGCGGGCGCTCGCCTCGTCGACGGGAGCATGGACCTGCCACCGTCCTCCGGGTTCGCCTCGGCCGTCCTGGGACGGGTGGGCCCGGCGACGGCCGAGATCATCTCCGCGGACCCGCAGGTGCGCGCAGGGGACGTGGTCGGCCTGAGCGGCCTGCAGGCGACGCACGACAAGGAGCTGCGTGGCACCTCCGGCTTCGTCGTCGAAGCGGTGGCCGAGGACGGCACCGCACGGGACCTGCACCGCCTCGACGCGGTCGACGGCACGCCGCTGCGCACCACCTTGAGCATCAATCACCAGACCGCCGCGGAGGACGCCCTCGCCGACGTGCCCAAGGCCGGTGCGGTCGTCGCCATCCGCCCCTCCGACGGTCACGTGCTCGCACTCGCCAGCGCGAAGGGAGGATCCGGCCAGCCGACGGCGACCCTGGGGCAGTACGCCCCCGGGTCGACCTTCAAGCCCGTCACGGCGCTCGCCCAGCTGCGCGCGGGGGCCACGCCCGGGACCCAGCTGCAGTGCCCGCCCACGATCACCGTCGACGGGCGCGAGTTCAAGAACTACGACGACTACCCGTCCGGCCGCAACGGCGCCATGACCCTGAAGGACGCGATCGCCACCTCGTGCAACACCGCGCTCATCGGCGCCCGCGACCGGCTCCCTGCTGACGGGATCAGCTCTGCCGCAGCGGCGCTCGGCATGACCCAGACTCCCACGCTCGGCGTCCCCGCGGCGATGGGCCAGGTGCCGGCAAGGCCGACGGGCACTGACCTGGCCGCTACGAGCATCGGTCAGGGCGAGGTCGTCGCGACGCCCCTGTCGATGGCGACCGTCATGGCGAGCATCGTCGCGGAGGACCGGGTCACGCCGGTCCTGCTCCCGGGCGCCACCACGGCACCGGCGAAGGGCGGCGCGCCGATCACCGCCGGTGAGGCCGGCCAGCTGCGCGAGATGCTGCGGGCGGTCGTCACCGACGGCTCGGCCACCTTCCTGGGCGACAACCCGGGTGGCCCCGTCATCGCCAAGACCGGGACGGCCGAGTACGGCTCCGCCTCGCCCCCGCGCACGCACGCCTGGATGATCGTCGCCCAGGACGACCTCGCGGTCGCGGTCTTCGTGGAGGACGGCTCCGGGGGCGCCTCGGTCGCCGGGTCGATCGCCGACCGGTACCTGGGGCTCGTGCGTCGGTAGGACGAAGGGGGCGCGGCGGCCCCCCTTCGTCCGGCGCAGCCCATACGCTGATCGCATGGCCAAGACCCCCGCTGCGATGGTGACCGTCGGTGAGCGGGAGGTGCGCGTCTCCAGCCCCGACCGGGTGATCTACGAGGCGACCGCGCGGACCCCGGCGATCAGCAAGCTCGAGGTCTGCCAGTACGTGGCCGACGTCGGCGAGACGATGATGCGCACCATCGGGGACCGGCCGACGGCCATGGAGCGCTGGCCCGACGGATGGCGCGAGGGCATGCGGCTGGCGGTCGGCCCGCGCGACAAGGACGCGGACGGGTTCTACCAGAAGCGGCTGCCGCGGGGCGCGCCCGACTACATCGAGACCGTCGAGATCACCTTCCCGAGCGGGCGCACCGCTGACGAGCTGTGCCCGAGCGAGCCGGCGGCGCTCGTCTGGGCGGCACACATGGGGACGCTGACCTTCCACCCGTGGCCGGTGCGTCGGCCAGACGTCGACCACCCCGACGAGCTGCGCATCGACCTCGACCCGCAGCCGGGCACGACCTTCGCCGACGTCCAGCGGGTGGCCGACGTGGGCCGGGAGCTCCTCGAGGAGCTCGGGATGCGCGGGTTCGCCAAGACGAGCGGCAACCGTGGCATCCACATCTATGTCCGCATCGAACCACGCTGGTCCTTCGAGGAGCTGCGGCACGCGGCGATCGGCTTCGGCCGCGAGCTGGAGCGACGTGACGACGGCGTGACGACCGCCTGGTGGAAGGAGCAACGGGGGGAGCGGATCTTCGTCGACTTCAACCAGAACAACCGCGACCGCACGATCGCCGGCGCGTGGAGCCTGCGCGCTCGCCCCGGCGCCCCGGTCAGCACCCCGATGACGTGGGAGCAGGTCGCGGCCGTCACCGACCCCGCCGAGTACAACCTCACCACCGTCCTCGACCACCTGGCCGAGGGTGACCCCTGGGCCGAGATCGACTCTGCTGCAGCGTCGCTCGACCCGCTGCTCGAGCTCTGGGAGAACCTCCCCGGCGGTGAGCTGAACTTCCCGCCCGACTACCCGAAGATGCCCGGCGAACCCCCGCGCGTGCAGCCGAGCAAGAAGGTGGCCGAGCACTGGGACGAGGACGGCAACCGGGTGGAGGAGTAGGCCGATCCGGGTCAGTCGTCGAGGACCTGCCCGAGGTCGTAGGCCGCCGCTCGGTCGATCTGGTCGAGCGTGCACGACTCGGGGTCCCGGTCGGGGCGCCACCGCAGGAACTGCACGGTGTGCCGGAAGCGCCAGCCCTCGAGCTGGTCGAAGGCCACCTCGACGACGCGCTCGGGCCGCAGCGGCACGAAGCTGACGTCCTTGGCCGACGAGAAGCGCGACCGGTCGGTCTCGGCGTGCTCGACCTCCCCGTCGGCGTCACGTCGCACGAGCGGCTCCAGCTCCTCGATCAGCTCCAGCCGGCGCGCGGCGGTGAAGGCCGCGATCCCGCCGACGCCCACGAGCTGCCCCTCGTGGAAGAGCCCGAGCAGCAGCGACCCGACACCCTGACCGGACTTGTGCACCCGGTAGCCGGTGACGACGGCCTCCGCCGTGCGCTTGTGCTTGATCTTGAGCATCGTGCGCTTGCCGGGGGAGTAGGGCGAGCTCAGCGCCTTGGCGACCACGCCGTCGAGCCCGGCTCCCTCGAAGCGGGCGAACCAGTCGCTCGCCTCGTCCGCGTCCCGGGTCACCCTCGTCAGGTGCAGGGACGCTCCCTTCGTGATGGTCGCGAAGAGCGCCTCGAGCCGCTCCCGACGCTGGGCGAAGGGGGAGCCCGTCACGTCCTCGTCGCCGATCGCCAGCAGGTCGAAGGCAATGAGCTCGGCCGGCGTCTCCGCCGACAGCTTGGCGATGCGTGACTCGGCAGGGTGGATGCGCTGCCCGAGGGCCTCCCAGTCCAGGCGCTGCGCGCCGGGCTCACCGCTGCGCACGACGATCTCGCCGTCGACGACAGCGCTGCCGGGTAGGTGCGTACGGATGGCCTCGACGAGCTCCGGGAAGTACCTGGTGAGCGGCTTCTTGCCGCGGCTGATCAGCTCGACATCGTCGCCGTCCTTGCGCACGATGCAGCGAAACCCGTCCCACTTGGGCTCGTAGGAGTAGCCGCCCTCGACGGCGTCGGCCGCCGGCACCTCCTTGACGGCCTTGGCGAGCATGGGGTCGAGCACGAGGTCAGCAGGCAGCGGTGTCACTCGTCACATTCTGCCCGTCCGGCAAGACTTTTGAGACGATGTGGGCGTGGCAAAGACGACGGGGGCCCAGAAGGCGCTGACGTACGGCTCGGTGGCCGTGGGCTCGGCGCTCGTCGGCGCAGGCTCGGTGTGGATGGGCGGAGCGACCTACTTCGCCCGCAGGGTGCTCACGCCCGACCTCGTGCGCCCCGACGACACCCAGATCCACGTCATCCACTCCGACAGCCTCACCCTCTCGGGTTCGCCCGACCTGCTCGTCCCCGGACGCTACGGACTCTGGCTGGACGGCGGTCGAGGCCATGCCCGGATCGGGGCGATGCTCGAGGTGGACCACCGTCGCCAGACCGTGCGGCGGGAGCTGCTGGGTGTCGACTGCGGTGTGCTGCAACCGGGCTCGGCCCGCTTCAACGGCTACTACTACGGCGGCACCCCCGGATCCGACCTCGGGCTCGCCTACGAGGACATTGCCGTCCCGACCGAGCTGGGCCCCATGCCGGCATGGGTGGTGCCGAGCGAGCACGGGGACGGGTCACGCTGGGCGGTGCTCGTCCATGGTCGTGGCGCGCGTCGGCACGAGACCCTGCGCGCGCTCCCGGCGATGCACGCTGCCGGGTTGACCAGCCTCGTCCCGAGCTACCGCAACGACGGCGACGCGCCGGTGGGTCCTGACGGCCGCTACAACCTGGGTCTGTCGGAGTGGCGCGACATCGAGGACGCCATCAAGCTCGCTCTCGCCCGTGGGGCCCACGAGATCGTCCTCGTGGGTTGGTCGATGGGCGGCGCCATCGTGCTCCAGTTCCTCGACCGTTCGCCGCTGTCCTCGGTCGTCTCCCGGGCGGTGCTCGACGGTCCTGTCGTCGACTGGGGCGATGTCCTGAAGCACCACGCGGCGATGCACCGGGTCCCGGCTGCGGTCGGCCACCTCGGCAGTGCCCTGATGGGCCAGCACTGGGCCAAGCGTCTCGTCGGGGTCTCCGAGAGCGTCGACGTCGCACGGACCAACTGGGTCAAGCGCGCCGAGGAGCTCTCGCACCGGATCCTGCTCATCCACTCGCGCGATGACGAGTTCGTGCCCGTCGGACCCAGCGAGGCGCTCGCCTCCGCCCGGCCGGACCTGATCACCTTCGAGCCGTGGTCGCTCGCCCGTCACTGCAAGGAGTGGAATGTCGACCCCAGGCGCTGGGAGTCCGTCGTGACCGGGTTCGTGCGCTAGTGGCTGCCCTTGGCCGTCGCGCGACGGTGACGCGTACGACGAGGTTCGTCGTCCAGTCTGGGGACGTGCCGCGATGAAGGCCGCAGTGGGCTGCTTGGCGGTGGTCGCCCTGGCCTTCGTCCTCCTGCTTGGCCTGACCTTCTTCGTCATCTCCGACACCGAGGACCAGAGTGGTCTGAGCACGGAGGTCGACGTCACCGTCACCACGTCCGAGGAGAAGCGCAGGAGCAGCAGCGGTCACACGGTCGACTACGCCTATCGCATCGGGGCGCAGCGGTTCGTCAACCAGACGTGGATCACCAACACGGGCTGGATGCCCGGTGAGCCGCTGAGCGCGTGCGTGGACCCCGACGCGCCGGAGAGACACGCACTGCGCACGGACGGCACCGAGGTCTGCGGCGACGACTTCATCGCCTTCACCGTGGAGACCGCCGAGCCTGCTCGGTGAGCGACGCGACCCGCCAGAGCCCGAGCAGCGTGCCGTCCTCCTCGAGCAGGTGCCGGCAGGTCAGGTCGACCTGGACGTCCGTGCCGTCGAGGATGCGCGGGTGCGCGGCCCGGCTCCCCCCGACCAGGTGAGGCGTCCACGACAGGCCCAGCTCGTCGACGAGCCCCGTGGCGACCAGCTCGGCCGCGAGAGTGGGACCCCCTTCGCACAGCACGTGGGGACCGAAGCTTGCCCGCGCCCTCTCGATGACCGCCGCCAGGTCCACGGTGTCCTCGCCGCACACCCAGATGCGCTCGTCCTCCTGCGCTCCCGAGGCGCGGGTCGTCGCCAGCACGATGCCGTCCTTGTCCCGGACCGACTCGGGTCGTTGGGCGCGGCGTGAGACGACGACCATCGGCGTGCGTGCCGGCCCGTACTCCTCCGCCCGCACCGTGCCCGCACCGACGAGCAGCACGTCCGCGGCTCGCCTCATGGCGGCGAAGCCCTGGTGGTCGGCCCCCGAGTTGATCGACCCGGACACCCCGTCGGGGCCGTTGGCCGCACCATCGAGCGTCGCGACGAAGTTCAGGCGCAGGAGCGCATCGGTGCTCGCATAGAGGGCGTCGATCTCGGCCTCACCGACGGTGGCGCCGGGCTGGACGTCGAAGGGAGCGTCGTCGGCCATGAGGATCCGCATGACGTCGAGTCTGCCCCAACCGGCCGTCCGGCTGACATGATGCGAGACATGGCCAAGCAAAAGAAGGCAGCCAAGAAGACGTCGACGTCCGCTCCCACCCCCTTCAGCGACGCGCTGCGCGTAGACCCCGGCACGGACCTCGCGGCGATCGACCCGCGCAGCACCCCGGGCTTCGAGGGGGACAAGGACGCCGGCAAGGAGGCGCTGGAGGCGCTCACCGAACCCGTCTCCGAGCTGCAGGAGCGGCTCTTCGCGGAGTCCCGCGCCGGTGGCACGCGCAGCATCCTGCTCGTCGTGCAGGGCATGGACACCTCGGGCAAGGGCGGGATCATGCGCCACGCCGTCGGTGCCGTCGACCCGCAGGGGGTGGCCATCACGAGTTTCAAGGCGCCGAGCGCGCAGGAGCAGAAGCACCCCTTCCTATGGCGCATCCGCAATGCCCTGCCGGATCCGGGGATGATCGGCGTCTTCGACCGCAGCCACTACGAGGACGTGCTCATCGTGCGCGTCCACGACCTCGTGCCCAGGGCCCAGTGGGCCCGCCGCTACGGGCAGATCAACACCTTCGAGCAGAGCGTCGTCGACGACGACACGACGATCATCAAGGTGATGCTCCACATCAGCAAGGACGAGCAGAAGGCGCGCCTGACCGAGCGCCTGGACCGGCCGGACAAGCACTGGAAGTTCAACCCCGGCGACATCGACGAGCGCGAGCGTTGGGAGGACTACCAGGAGGCCTACCAGGCCGTCATCGACAAGTGCTCGACCGATGTCGCGCCCTGGTACGTCGTTCCCGCCGACCGCAAGTGGTTTGCCCGGCTCGCGGTGATGAACCTGCTCCACGAGCACCTCGCTGCCCTCGACCCGCAGTGGCCGAAGGCCGACTTCGATGTCGAGGAGCAGAAGGGGCGGCTCGAGAAGAGCTGACGACCTGCATTGCCCTAGGGCAATGCAGGATTTGAGCGGGTGATCGCGGTGGCGCCGGAGAGGGTCACCAAGCCGGCGTCGAGGGTGCCGAAGCTCGCGCCCGTGGCCCCGCCCAGGCGCGAGGCGACGAAGGCCTCGGCCATCTCGGCGGGGGAGTGCAGCACCATCAGGCTCGCCTGGAGGGTCAGGGCCAGTCGCTCGACGAGCCGTCGCGCACCCATCGCGATGTCGGCGCCGTCCAGGGCCGCCAGGCCTGCGCAGTCGCGTTCGAGATCGTCCAGCGCCGCGTCGAGCACCGACAGATGGCCACGGGCCGTCGAGGCCTCCTTGAGCAGCGCCATGAGCGACGCCGGCTCGCGGGAGATCGCCCGCAGGACGTCGAGCGCGTTGACATTGCCCGAGCCCTCCCAGATCGAGTTGAGCGGCGCCTGGCGGTAGAGCCGGGCCATGCCGTGCTCCTCGACGTAGCCGTTGCCGCCGAGGCACTCCATCGCCTCCGCGACGAAGGGGGAGGTGCGCTTGCACACCCAGTACTTGCCCACCGCCACCCCCAGGCGGGTCAGCTCGGTGTCGCCCTCGTCGAGGGCGTGCGCCAGGCGCAGCCCGAGCAGCGTGGCCGCCTCCGACTCCAGCGCGAGATCGGTGAGCACATTGCGCATGAGCGGTTGGTCGACCAAGGTCGCCCCGAAGGCTCGTCGGTGGCTCGTGTGGTGCACCGCGCGCGTCAGTGCGGCGCGCATCGTCGCGGCGGAGCCGAGCACGCAGTCCAACCTGGTGGCGGAGACCATCTCGATGATCGTGCGGACCCCCCTTCCCTCCTCTCCGACGAGCGCACCCCAGGTGCCGTCGAGCTCGATCTCGGAGGAGGCGTTGGAGCGGTCGCCGAGCTTGTCCTTCAGGCGCTGCAGGGCGAAGGGGTTGCGGCTCCCGTCCTCGAGGACGCGCGGGACGAGGAAGCAGCTCGGGGCCGCCTCGGGTGAGGTCTTGGCCAGGACGAGGAAGACATCGCTCATCGGCGCGGAGCAGAACCACTTGTGGCCGGTGAGCCGGTAGGTGTCACCGGTGAGCGGTCCGCCGGGGGTGCGCACGGCGAGCGTCGAGTTGGCGCGCACGTCCGACCCGCCCTGCTTCTCGGTCATCCCCATGCCGGCGATGGCACCCGCCTTGGTCTGCACCTCCCGCAACCCGAAGTCGTACTCCCGGGAGGCGAGCTTGCCCTCCCAGCGGACGGCGAGCTCGGGGGAGTGACGAAGGGCGGGGACCGCCGCGTTGGTCATGGTGATGGGGCAGATGTGCCCCGGCTCGACCTGGCTCCAGGTGACGAATCCTGCGGCTCGCCGCACGTGTGCGCCACTGGCCGGCGGCTGGGTCCACGGCACGGCGGTCAGACCGGCGCCGGCGGCGACGCTCATCAGCTCGTGCCACGCCGGGTCGAACTCCACCTCGTCGACGCGGTGGCCCCACCTGTCGTGGGTGACCAACCGCGGGGTGTTGCGCTGGGCGAGATCGGCCCACTGCTCGGCGCGCGACGAACCGGCCAGCTCGCCGAGAGCGGTCAGCTCGGTGATCGCCTCGTTGCGCTGCGGCATCGGGACCCAGCGGGTCACCCCTTCACTCAGGACCGGATCGCTGCCGAAGACGTCGTGACCGCCGTACGGCGGGACCTGGTTGGTGACCTCATGCGTGGACATGACCGCACGATACGGGCCGGGCCAGGGCACCCGGGAGGTGGTCGTCGTGCCCGGGTTTGGAATCTGAGGATGCTCTGGGCTAATCTCACCCAGCGCAGGCACGCAGTGATGTGGGCCTCGAGTGCGGATGTAGCTCAGTTGGTAGAGCGCAACCTTGCCAAGGTTGAGGTCGCCGGTTCGAACCCGGTCATCCGCTCGGACGGAACCTTCCTCTCGCAGGAGGTGCCGGGTACACCCCGGGCGATTGGCGCAGCGGTAGCGCGCTTCCCTGACACGGAAGAGGTCACTGGTTCGATCCCAGTATCGCCCACCAGCACGATCACGGCTCCGAGCTCGCGACAGCGACCCGGGGCCTTTGTCGTCCACGGGCGCGGGCCCTCGGGGCCTGACCCGCGCAGCCGACGCCACGCCGAGTGGGCCCGGTTGGGAGAGACGCCTCTCGATGGGTTAATGTTTCTCCTCGTGCCCCGGTTGCGCAAAGCGACCTGGGGACACGCGGATGTAGCTCAGTTGGTAGAGCGCAACCTTGCCAAGGTTGAGGTCGCCGGTTCGAACCCGGTCATCCGCTCGCAAGGTGAGACCACCTTCGGTGGTGGAGTGGCCGAGAGGCGAGGCAACGGCCTGCAAAGCCGTCTACACGGGTTCAAATCCCGTCTCCACCTCGACCATGCAGATCGTGTGCATGACCTGGGCGATTGGCGCAGCGGTAGCGCGCTTCCCTGACACGGAAGAGGTCACTGGTTCGATCCCAGTATCGCCCACCAGCACGACGAGGCCCCGGCCCGCGGAGACGCGGACCGGGGCCTTCGTGCACTCTGGGTGGCTTCTACCGGGCGGCCACGCGCACGAGCTTGCGGTTGACGAACTCGTTCATCCCGTCGGCGGCGAGCTCGCGTCCGTAGCCGGAGCGCTTGACCCCTCCGAAGGGCAGACCCGGCATGGTCGTGCCGTGCTCGTTGACGTAGGCCATGCCGACGTCGAGTCGGGCCGCGACCTTCGCGGCCTGCTCCGGGTGATCGCTCCACACGGACCCCGACAGGCCGAAGGGGGAGTCGTTGGCCTGCTCCAGCGCCGCGTCGACGTCGGTCATCCGGTAGACCATCACCACGGGCCCGAAGAGCTCCTCGGTCCACGCGCGCATGTCCGGGGTGATGCCGGTGAGCACCGTCGGTGCGTAGAAGGCTCCGGCCCGATCAACTGGTTGTCCGCCGGTGTGGACCGTGGCTCCCTTGCCGACGGCGTCCTGGACCTGCTCGTCGAGGTCGTCGCGTGCCTGCGTGGTGGACATCGGTCCCATCCGGGTGTCCTCGTCCAGCGGGTCCCCGACCACGGTCGCCTCGACGTGACGGGTCAGTGCCGCGACGAAGTCGTCGTGGATCGCGTCCGCCACGAACATCCGTTTGGGGGAGTTGCACGCCTGACCGCAGTTGGACAGGCGCGCCCGGGCAGCCGTCTTGGCCATCGCGTCGATGTCAGCGGCGTCGAGCACGATCATCGCGTCGGACCCGCCCAGCTCGAGCACCGACTTGGTGAGATTCTCACCGGCCGACCTGCCGACCGCAGCGCCGGCCTGCTCGCTGCCGGTGAGTGAGACGCCCTGCACCCGTGGGTCGGCGATGACGTCAGGGATGATCTTGCTCGACGCGAGCAGATTGATGAAGCCACCCTCTGGCAGACCTGCCTGCAGCAGGATCTCCTCCATGAGGGCATTGGACCCGGCGCAGATCCCCGCGTGCTTGAGCAGGATCGTGTTGCCGAGCATGAGGTTCGGGGCAGCGAAGCGAGCCACCTGGTAGTAGGGGTAGTTCCACGGCATGACGCCGAGCAGGACGCCGACCGGCTCCTTGCGGACGACGCTGCGCAGGGCGCCCTGGGCCTCGAGCTCTTCCTCGGCGAGCAGCTCGGGGCCGTGGTCGGCGTACCACCGGTAGATCGACCCGGCGAGCCGGGCCTCCCCCTTCGCCTCCTTCAGCGGCTTGCCCATCTCGATGGCGATCGCGCGGGCCAGCTCGTCGGCGCGCTCGTCGTACAGGTCAGCGGCGCGGCGCAGGACCTGGGCCCGTTCGTCCAGCGGCCGCTCGCGCCACTGCTCGTAGGCGCGGTGCGCTCGCTCGACTGCCGCGAGGGCACCGGCCCGGTCGACCTCGTCGAAGGTGCGCTCGATCTCACCGGTGGTCGGGTTCTCGGTGCGGTAGTTCGACATGGAGTCCTCTCTTGGTGTTGGTCCAAGTGTGCCTCGAGGCACTACCCCGGCCCTCTCAGCACATGCGCGCGCCCCGCATCGTCTCGACGTGCGGTGTGTGGAAGGAGGGAGAGTGGGTACGGGGGCCTCATGACACGAAATGTCTTCGTCCTGGGCCTGACCCCCCTGCAACGAGAGGAGCTCGCCACCGTCCACGAGAGCGGTGACCTGCAGTTCCACGACCTGCTCGACCACGAGACCCTCGTCGAGACCGAGGAGATCGACTTCGACGCACTGCTCGACCGGGCGCGCGCCCAGCTCGACGCCTTCGACGGGAGCGTCGACGCCATCGTCAGTCACTGGGACTTCCCGACCTCGGTGCTCGGGCCCGTGCTGGCCGCTGAGCGTGGGCTGCCCGCGCCGTCGCTGACGAGCCTGCTCAAGCTGGAGCACAAGTACTGGAGCCGGCTCGAGCAACGTCAGGCCGTGCCCGAGGTCGTGCCCGGCTTCGTGGCCTTCGACCCCTTCGCCGATGACGTCGCCGAGCAGATCGATCTCGACTTCCCCTACTGGGTCAAGCCGATCAAGGGCCACTCGTCCAACCTCGGCTTCGAGATCAGGGACGATGCCGACCTCTTGGCGGCACTGGAGGAGATCCGTGCCGAGATCACCGATGTCGGAGACGCCTTCGACCAGGTGCTGGCGCGCGTCGACCTGCCCGAGGAGCTGCACGGTCTCGGTGGATCGGCGTGTCTCGCGGAGGAGATCATCACCGGCACGCAGTTCGCGCCCGAGGGGAGTGTGTCCGGGGGCCAGTTCGCCGTCCACGGCGTCGTGGACATGCTCAAGGCCGAGAGCGGGCTGAGCATCGAGCGGATCGACTACCCGGCGGCCACCGTGCCGGAGCACGTCCAGCAGCAGGCTCGCGACGTCACGGCCCGCCTGCTCGAGCACATCGGGTTCGACGACGGTTGCTTCAACTCCGAGTTCATGTGGGACGAGGAGCGCCAGGAGTTGCGCATCATCGAGGTCAACACCCGCATCTCGCAGTCGCACAGCGAGATGTTCGCCCTCGTCGACGGCCGGTCCAACCACCAGGTCGCCGTGGACGTCGCGCTGGGGCATGCACCCTGTATGCCGAAGGGGGACGGGGACCTCACCGTCGCCGCCCAGTACGTGGTGGCTCACGAGGGCGACGCGATCGTCCGGGGGATCCCCGGCGACTCCGTGCTGGAGCAGATCGCCGAGCGGTACCCCGGGACCAGGATCACCTTTCCCGTCGCAGTGGGAGATCGCCTGTCCGAGCTCCCGCACCAGGACTCCTACCGCTACCTGCTGGCCATCGTCTACGTCGGTGCGCCCGACCGTGAGGCACTGCAGGAGCGGATCCACGACATCGAGCAGGTGCTGCAGTTCGACCTGGAGGACTGCAGCGAAGGGAGTGCATGAGCGTATGACGGCCACCACCATCGACACCGAGATCACGCACGAGGTGGAGACCGAGGAAAATGTCTTCATCCCCCTTCGCGACGGTCAACGCGTGGCAGCACGCCTGTGGCGACCGGCCGGGGAGGTAGGTCCGCTCCCGGCGGTCCTGGAGTACATCCCCTACCGCAAGCGCGACCTGACCCGGGGGCGGGACGCCGTCAACCACCCCTACATCGCGGCGCACGGGTACGTGTGTGCCCGGGTGGACCTGCGCGGGAGCGGCGACTCCGACGGCGTGCTCGTCGACGAGTACCGCGAGCAGGAGCTGGAGGACGCCGAGGACGTCATCGCCTGGCTGGCCGAGCAGGACTGGTGCGACGGCAAGGTCGGCATGATGGGCATCTCCTGGGGCGGCTTCAACAGCCTCCAGGTGGCGGCCCGCCAGCCGCCCGCGCTCAAGGCGATCGTGAGCGCGTCCGCGACCGAGGACCTCTACGTCGACAACATGCACTACATGGGCGGTTGCCTGCTGGGGGACAACCTCTCCGAGGCGACGGTGATGCTCGCCTTCAACAGCCTCCCGCCCGACCCCGCCATCGTCGGTGAGGGGTGGCGTGACATGTGGCTGGAGCGGCTACGGGGCAGCGGCCTGTGGCTCGACACCTGGCTCAGCCACCAGTGGCGTGACGAGTACTGGCGGCCCGCCTCGGTCAGCGAGGACTACTCCGCGATCCAGTGCCCCGTCATGGCGGTCGGCGGCTGGGCCGACGGGTACACCAATGCCATCTTCCGCCTGCTCGAGCATCTCGAGGTGCCGTGCCACGGCCTCATCGGTCCCTGGGGACACAAGTACCCCCACCTCGGGGTGCCCGGCCCGGCCATCGGCTTCCTGCAGGAGCTCGTTCGCTGGTGGGACCACTGGCTCAAGGACGAGGACACCGGGATCGACGAGGACCCGGCGCTGAGGGCCTGGATGCAGGACAGCGTCCCCCCGCGAGCCTCCTACGAGGAACGGCCCGGACGATGGGTAGCCGAGGACCAGTGGCCCTCACCGCGCATCCACGAGCGGGAGTTCCGCCTGACCCGGGCAAGCCTGGCCGAGGGTGGCCAGAGTGACGAGGACGACGCGCCCCTCACCCTGAGGTCACCGCTCAGCGTGGGCATGTTCGCCGGCAAGTGGGCCTCCTACGCGGCCGTGCCCGACCTGCCGTACGACCAGCGCGAGGAGGACGGCGGGGCGCTCGTCTGGGAGAGCAGGCCGCTCACCGAGCAGACCGAGGTCTTCGGTCTGCCGCGTCTGGAGGTCACGCTGTCGGCGGACCAGCCAGTGGCACAGGTGGCCGTCCGTCTGTCCGATGTCGCACCGTCCGGGGAGGCGACGCGCATCACCTACGGCGTGCTCAACCTCACCCATCGCACCTCCAGCACCCAGCCCGAGCCGCTCGTGCCGGGGCAGCGCTACGACGTCCAGGTGCCGCTCAACGGCGTGGCCCACTCGCTCCCCGCGGGGCACCGGCTGCGCCTGTCGGTGTCGACGTCCTACTGGCCCCTGGTGTGGCCCGCGCCGCGAGCGGCCGAGCTGACCATCCACCCCGCGGAGAGCGTCCTGAAGGTCCCGGTCCGGCCGCGGCAGGACGACGACGCGACGGAGTCCCCCTTCCACGAGCCGGCCATGGCGCCGGAGGTGGAGACGACGATCCTCGAGCCGAGCGAGCACGACTGGCGGGTCACGCGAGACCTCGCCAGCGATGTCTCGACATTGGAGATCGTCAACGACCAAGGTGCCTTCCGCATCGAGGAGACGGGGACGGTCATCCGTCGCTCGACGACCGAGTGGTACTCCTTCCGCTGGGACGACGTCACGTCCGTGCGGGGGGAGACGCGCACCGTCCGGCGGATCGAGCGTGATGACTGGCGCACCGAGGTCGTCACGCGCACGGTCCTCACGTGCACCGAGGACGACTTCATCATCCGCGCCGACCTCGATGCCTACGAGCTGGACGACGAGCGGGGCCACCGCCGCGTCCACTCCGAGAGCTGGGACCGGGTCATCGCCCGGGACCTCGTCTGACCCAAGGAGCCAACATGACCTCGCTGTGGCGCGCACCCCGTGGACCTGCCAGCTCCGACGAACCGGTGGAGCGGTGCGACGACGTCGTCGTCGGCGCGGGCATCACCGGTCTCGTCACCGCCCTCCTGCTCGCACGAGCGGGCCGCGACGTCGTCGTGCTCGAGGCACGCGACGCTGGGGCGGTGACGACCGGGCACAGCACCGCCAAGATCTCGCTGCTGCAGGGCACCCGCTACTCGCAGCTGCTGCGGCACCAGTCCGAGGAGGTCGTGGCCGGCTATGTCGAGGGCAACCGTGAGGGGCGTGACTGGCTGCTGCGGTACTGCGACGAGCAGGACGTGCCGTACCAGACCCGCCCCGCGGTGACCTATGCGGCGGACGCCGGGCGGGAGCTCGACCGGGCGCGGGCAGAGCTCGACGCCGCCTCGCGCATGGGCCTGCCCGTGCGCTGGGCGAGCGAGCTGGACGTGCCCTTCGAGCACGCGGGCGGGGTGGTCCTGGACGGTCAGGCGCAGATCGACCCGATGGACCTCGTCGAAGCCCTCGTCGAGGACCTGCGCGCCCACGGAGGACGACTGGTCACGGGGGCCAGGGTCACCGGGATGGGCCAGTCCATGCGTCCGGTCGTGCGGCACACCCGGGGCAGCACCCGATGCGACCAGGTCGTACTCGCCACGGGCACACCGGTGCTCGACCGTGGGGGCTACTTCGCCAAGGTCAGCGCCTCGCGCTCCTACTCCCTGTCCTTCGAGCACCCCAGCCCGCCGGAGCTGATGCTCATCTCGGCCGGCGGGCCGACCCGCTCCGTACGTGACGCCCCCGGGCCGATGCTGCTCGTGGGTGGCGAGGGTCATCCCGTCGGACGCGCCCGGTCCGAGCGGGAGCACGTCGACCGTCTGCGCGAGTGGACCGCCACCCACTTCCCCGACGCCGTGGAGACCCATGCCTGGTCGGCACAGGACTACCGCTCGCACGACGGCTTCCCCTTCGTCGGCAAGATGCCGCGCGGCATGGGCCACGTGCACGTCGCCACCGGCTTCGACAAGTGGGGGATGACCAACGGTGTCGCGGCGGCGCTCGACCTCAGCGCAAGCATCCTGGGTGGGCAGATGCCGTGGTCACGTCCCATCCACCGACGGATCAGCCGGCCCGCGGCGATGGCCCACCTCGTGGGCATGAACGCCAGTGTCGGACTGAGCCTCGTCACGCGGGCTGCCGGCGTGGCGCTGCACCCACTGCGTCCCGGAGCACCGGCGGAGGGCGAAGGGGAGGTCGGCCGGCGAGGGGTCGTCCCCGTCGCGCGCTCCACGGTCGATGGACGCAGCTGTGCGGTCTCCGCGCTGTGCACCCACCTCGGTGGGGTGGTCGAGTGGAATGACGCCGAGCAGAGCTGGGACTGCCCCCTGCACGGATCGCGGTTCGCGGCCACGGGCGAGGTGCTCGAAGGACCGGCGTCGCGACCGCTGCCCGAGCGGCGAATGCAGGACGGTGAGCAGGGGTAGTGCGTCAGCCCCCTTCGACCCACAGGAGAGATCCATGAGCGCCGCCAACAAGCCTCACGACGACATCCCCGTCCCCGGCTCGCCGGGATCGGGCACGCCCACGGTGGAGGAGCCGACCGAGCCGCGCGAGCCGCTTCCCCCGGCCGACGACCAGCAGCCCGTGGCGCCGATCTCACCGACGGGACGACCGAGCGGGGCCGAGGGCGACCGCGCGCAGGCGGGCGCGTACCTCACCACCGCACAGGGCGCTCGCCTGCGCGACACCGACCACTCGCTCAAGGCCGGAGAGCGCGGTCCGACGCTCCTGCAGGACCATCACCTGCGGGAGAAGATCACGCACTTCGACCACGAGCGCATCCCCGAGCGAGTGGTGCACGCCCGTGGTGCGGCCGCCCACGGCACCTTCACCGGGTACGGCACCGGAGTCGGGGTCTGCCGCGCGGCCTTCCTCGGTGACGGGGTGGAGACGCCGGTCTTCACGCGCTTCTCCACCGTCGTCGGATCGCGTGGATCGGCTGACGCGGTCCGTGACACCCGGGGGTTCGCGACGAAGTTCTACACCTCCGAGGGCACCTTCGACCTCGTCGGCAACAACATGCCGGTCTTCTTCATCCAGGACGCGATCAAGTTCCCCGACATCGTGCACGCTGCCAAGCCGCACCCGGACCGCGAGATCCCGCAGGCACAGAGCGCCCACGACACCTTCTGGGACTTCGTCTCCTTGCACACCGAGGCCCAGCACCACGCGATCTGGCAGATGTCGGACCGGGCGATCCCGCGGTCCTACCGGATGATGGAGGGCTTCGGGATCCACACCTTCCGCCTCGTCAACGAGTCGGGGGAGACGAGCTTGGTGAAGTTCCACTGGAAGCCCAAGCTCGGGGTCCACTCCCTCGTGTGGGACGAGGCCCAGCTGGTCAACGGCGCCGACCCGGACTTCCACCGCCGCGACCTCGCGGACGCGATCGAGGCCGGCGCCTTCCCCGAGTGGGAGCTCGGCATCCAGGTCATGCCGGACAGCGAGGACCAGACCTACAAGGGCATCGACCTGCTCGACCCGACGAAGCTGGTGCCTGAGGAGCTCGTGCCCGTCCAGACGATCGGCAAGCTGCAGCTGAATGCGAACCCCACCAACTACTTCGCCGAGACCGAGCAGGTCGCCTTCCACCCCGGTCACCTCGTGCCCGGGATCGACGTCACCGACGACCCGCTGCTGCAGGGGCGGCTCTTCTCCTACCTCGACACCCAGATCAGCCGGCTCGGCGGACCGAACTTCGGCCAGATCCCGATCAACCGGCCGCACGCCCCTGTCAACGACATGCTCCGCGACGGCATGCACCAGACCGCCGACCACGGTGGCGTCGCGCCCTACCGCCCCAACTCGCTGGACGGTGGCTGCCCCTTCCACGCGGGCACGCAGGACGCGCCCCTCATCGAGGTGCCGCAGGTGGTCGTGGGGGAGAAGTCCCGCACGGCCGCTGCCTCCTTCGACGACCACTTCAGCCAGGTCCGTCTCTTCTGGCTCAGCCTGACGGAGACCGAGCAGGACCACGTCGTCTCGGCGTACACCTTCGAGCTGGGCCGGTGCTACGAGCAGGCCATCCGTGAGCGTCAGGTCGCTGCGCTGGCCCAGGTCGACGGCGAGCTGGCCGAGAGGGTGGCCCAGGGGCTCGGCCTCCCGTCGCCCGGGGCGCAGGACCTCGCAGAGGTCGAGCCCAGCCCAGCGCTCTCGCAGCTGGGCAAGGAGTGGCCGATCGACGGACGCACGGTCGGCATCGTGGTCGATGTCGATGTCGATGTCGATGCCGATCTCGCAGAGCTGTTCGAGGTGCGCGCCGCGATCCACGACGCCGGACTGGTCCCACTGGTCATCGCCCCCGTCGGTGGGATGCTCGGGAGCGGGAAGAAGGCCGTGCCCGTGCAGCGCACACTCCTCACCGCGCGGTCCGTCGAGCTCGACGCGCTGCTGCTCGTCGGGGCGCCGGGCGCCCAGGCGGATCCTCAGTCGGGCACCGATGCCCGGGCCTTCGATCCATCGGGTGCGGCGGGGAGCACGGCGATAGACCCGCGGCTGCAGCTGCTCGTGGCGGAGGCCTTCCGTCACGGCAAGGCCATCGGGGCCTGGGGCCCGGGCACCGATGCCGTTACGGCGCTGACCCCGGGAGGGGCTCCCGGCGTGGTCGCCGGGGAGGACGTCACCGACGTCTGCGCCCAGCTGCTGACGCTGCTGGCCGGCCACCGGGTGTGGGAGCGGTTCGCGCCCGCATGAGTGCCGGCCGCCCGACCGGTCAGCGTGGTCACGGCGGCCAGCACGTCGTCGACGGTGATACGCGACTCAGACCGACACGCGACTCAGACGGACACGCGACTCAGACGGACACGCGACGTGAGGCCGTGATGTCGTCGACGACGTCGCTGATGTGGATGGTGGAGTCGATGAGAGACCCGTACGCGAGCCAGTGGTCCTGGGACAGGTCCGTGGAGGACAGCTCGGCCACCAGCGACTCGAGCTCTGGACGTTGGCTCCGCGCCTCCTCTTCAGGATGCTCGAGCTGGTCGCCGAGGACCGCGAGGGCATGCAGCCACCGTGGGCAGAACTGCTCACTCCATCCGGTGTGCCCTCCCTTGGCCTGATCGATCGTCCGGGCGATGGCGCGGGTCTGCGCGATCCCCTCCTCGAGACGCAGGAGCAGGGCGGCGTAGTCGGAGGGACCGAGGTCTTGGGGCAGCCTGCGAGGATTGGCGAACCTGGCCTCGCGGGTGTGGCGTACGAGCTCCCAGGCCCGGCCGAGAGCGGCATCCGTCTGGCGCGACTGCTCGATCCAGCTCTGCGCATCCACATCCTTGCGGGAACCCACCTCGTCGGCCATGTTCCCGATGAGCGTGCCCAGGCGGCGGCACACCGAGTCGATCTGCTGGCGGGCGCTGAGGTCGTCCAAGGGCGCGACGAGCAGTGCGTTGACCACCAGACCGGCTGCCACGCCGATACCCGTCGCGGAGAGCCGGTCGACCAGCATGGGCGCCTGCTCCGCCTGCCCGGCGGTGATGACGAAGAGCGCCGTGGTCGCCACGGTGCTGCCCTCGTTGCGGATCGGCCGGAGCAGGCCGGCGAGCATCCCTACGAGCATGGCTGCGCCGAGGGCGATCGCGTTGTAGCCGGCCATCTCGACGACGAGATAGGAGACGAGGACCCCGAGCACCGTGGCGCCAACGACCTGGGCGCCGCGGGTCAGTGAGCGGTACACCGTGGCGTGGACCGTGAGCAGCGCCGTCCAGGGAGCCAGGAAGGCTGATCCGAGTCCCAGCAGGTCGTCGGCGACGAGCCAGGCAAGGACGCCGGCCACGACCGCTTTGACGATCTGCATGAGCTCGCCACGGGTCGCGGGCGAGCGCAGCGGCGGCATCACGGCGCTGGCGCGCGCCCACACTCGATCTTGCCTGTGCGGCGCGCGCCAAGAGCCTGCGCCGGGGGTGTCATGCGCGGGTCCCTGTCGGGGCGTTCTCATGCCACCTCCACGTCTGGGTTCCCTCACCGGGTACCCCGGAGAGCCGGATCGCATGCGCCCGGGCCGCAGCGGCGTGTCGTTTGTCGGCGGGAGAGGAGGGTAGGACGCGAGCATGAAGGCACTCATCCTGAACTGCACGCTCAAGCCGTCGCCCGAGCCGTCCAACACCCGGGCGCTGGCCGAGGAGGTCATCCAAGCGCTCACCGACCACGGCGTCGATGTCGATGTCCAGCGCGTCGTCGACCTGCACATCCCCTTCGGCGTCCAGAGCGACATGGGGGCGGGCGACGAGTGGCCGGCGGTCCGCGCCCAGATCGTGGCGAGCGACATCCTCGTCATCGCGACGCCCACGTGGCTGGGCCAGCCGGCGAGCGTGGCCAAGGTCGTCCTGGAGCGTCTGGACGCGATGATCAGCGAGACCGACGACGCCGGCGTCCCGCTGGCCTACAACAAGGTCGCCGGCGTCATCGTCACGGGCAACGAGGACGGTGCCCACCACGTCATCGCCGAGGTGAGCGGAGGCCTGGCCGACATCGGCTTCACCATCCCCGGCCAGGCCTGGACGTACTGGAACATGGGCCCGGGCCCCGGACCGTCCTACACGGAGACCGACCACGGGCACGAGTGGTCACGGTCGACGGGTCGCACGATGGCGGCCAATCTCGTGGCCGTGGCCACCGCCCTGCAGCACCACCCCATCCCCGCGCCGCCCTCGAAGGGGTGAGCGCAGGGGCGGGCGCACTGCACCCCTCACCCACGCCCGGCACCCTCAGCTGGCGGCCAGGACGTCTCCGCCCTCGAGGACGGTCTGCGCCACCTCGTGGAGCTTGGTGTTGGTCTCGTTGGAGCGTCGGCGCAGGACCTCGAAGGCGCGGTTGAGGCTGAGGCCGTACCGCTCCATGAGGATGCCCTGCGCGGCACCGATCACCAGACGGTTCTGCAGGGCGCTGCGCAGCCCGGTGATCTCCCGTGCGAGGCCCAGGGCCACCGATGCCAGGCGCGCGTAGACCATGGCGCGGTCGATGGCGTCCTGGTCGAAACCGTCGACGGAGTCCGAGTACATGTTCAGGCTGGCGAGCCGGGGGGCGGAGTAGTCCAAGCGCACGCTCAGGGAGGAGCGCACACCGAGCTCATGCGCCGACACGGCCCACAGGGGCCAGCGCGCCTCGTGCTCGGTGTCGCGCACGAGGGCGATCTCGTGCTCGCTCAGGACGGACAGGCACGGACCCTGGTCCATCTCGAACTGCAGCTCGTCGACGTGCTTGGCCGTGGGGTCGGTGCTCGCAGCGATCTCGACGGTGGAGCCCTGACGGAGGAAGACGCTGCACATGGTGCAGCCGGGGATGTTCTTCACCGCCTCGGTCACGACCTGCTGCAGGGTGTAGTCCTCCTCGGGCTCCTGCGACAGGGCTTCGACGATGCGGGCCAGCTGATCGTTGTGCATGAGTCACCTATCGATGGGTCGACGCGTCGTGCTGATCAGAGCATGGCCGATGGGAGGCCAAAGGTCACGCCCGGGTCCCGCCCAGGGCTCACCAGGCCAGGGACCAGTAGCGGCGCCAGCTCATCTCCTGGCTCGACCTCAGGTCGGTGGCCACGGTGGCCACCGGTGCGGAGCGCAGCACGTCGGCGCTGATCGGGGCGACGAGAGCGTGCTCCTCTTCGAGCACGAGCTGGAGCGGCAACGGTCGGTGGCGAGGGACGACTCCTCGCAGACGCACGACCAGCCACTGGGGATCCCTCGACTCCGCGTCGGAGAGGACGTCGCTGACCCGCCCGAGGAGGACGCCCCTGCGTGTGCGCACCGGCCGACCCAGGTACCTGCGCGCGGTGGCGAGTGGATCGGGCACGACATGACTTCCTGACCGAGGATGCGGTTCAACGCACGGTGGCTACCCGGATGACAGGACATGCATGCACCGAGACCGCATCTGGGCACGTATCCGTTGCCCGCACCGATGACATGTGCTTTGCTGTGAGCACAACGACCGGCTCGAGACCGTGGCTGGGTGTGGCTCCTTTTTTGGAAGGCCCCCCATGTCAACGATGTCGCAACCCGTCTTCGAGAGCCGTGACCACGAGGCGAGCGAGTTGCTCGCCAGGGCGTGTGAGCAGGTTGACCCCGCTGAGGCCAGTCGTCTGCGAGAGCAGGTCGTCGTCCGCAACCGCGGCCTCGCCATCGCGTTGGCCCGGCGCTTCGAGGGCCGAGGGATCGAGGGCGAGGACCTGGAACAGGTAGCCATGCTCGGTCTCGTCCTCGCCGCCCGGCGCTACCGGCCCGACCGCGGCCACGGCTTCACCGCCTTCGCGGCACCGACCATCAACGGAGAGCTGAAGCGATACTTCCGGGACCATGGCTGGGCCGTGCGCCCGCCGCGAGGTCTGCAGGAGCTGCACCACGACGTGCGTGACGCCATCGCCCTGCTGCGGCAGGAGAAGCAACGCGAGGTCGGCGATGCCGAGGTGGCCGAAGAGCTCGGTGTCGACGTGCAGGCGGTGCGCGACGCACGCGCGGCCGGGGAGCGCTACCGGTCCTCATCGCTCGACGTACCCGTAGGTGCGGAGTCGTCCATGCCCTTGGCCGACACGCTCTCCTCGGACGAGGATCCCTACACCAGGTCGGTGACCCTGATCTCGCTCCGGGCGGCGATGAAGGATCTCGACGCGAGGGAGCGGCGGATCATCAGTCTGAGGTTCGGCGCCGATCTCACCCAGAAGGAGATCGGTGAGCGCGTCGGCGTCAGCCAGATGCAGGTCTCGAGGATCCTCACGAGCATCTGCACGCGCCTGCGCACCCGGATCGAGGCCTGACGGCGGGAGGTCGGGCCCCGCGGTCACCAGGTCCAGGCGAAGCCGAAGGCGCCGGGCCCAGCATCCTCCATGACGAGGGAGGCGCGATTCGCCTCGTCGAGCTGCACGACGTCGTGGAAGTGGAAGTCCTGGCCCGGGGGCCGCTCGATGCGGGTCACCTGTGCGGGCGCCGTCTCGAACTCCACCGAGACGACGAGCGAGCGGGCCGTGTGCGGTGGTCCCCAGACGAAACCGTCGGAGTCGGCCAGGTGCGCTGTGGGATCGCTGTTGTCGTCGACCTGGTAGGCGTAGGCGTGCGTCTGGCCCTTGGCCAAGGAGCGGGGGAGTGCCACCTCGAAGACGGCGACATTGCTCTCGGGGAAGTCGCGTCGACTGCGCAGGCGACAACCGAGCAGCGGAGTGAAGTCCAGGTCCGCGGCCATGGTCCCCTCGTCCCCGCTCTGCACGTTGAAGACCCGGTCCAGCCCGTCCTCGACGGCGACGATGGACGAGTGGCACCAGGTGTGGACCAGGCGTCGATCAGCCGACACCCGGGTGCGCCACACCTGGCTGATGACGCGATAGCTGCCGAGCGTGGCGCGGGTGAGCGCATCGATGTGCTCGATCTCGCTCAGGTGCGGGTCGACGAGCAGCTGGTCGAAGCCTGCCTGCGGCGGCGTGGCCCAGGCATGCATGAACTCTGCCTGGGTCTCGGGCGACAGGCCCAAGGTGAGGACGAGCTGCTGCAGGGTGGCGATCTGCGGGGTGAGGATCTCGCCGCGCTCGAGTCCTCGGATCGTGCGCACGCTGACCCCGGACAGGCGGCTCAAGCCGCTCTGCGTGTGTCCGCTCTCGCGTCGGAGCCGGTGGAGCCACGTGCCGCCAGGGGACTGTCTCATGCCAACACCTTGCCTGAAACCCGCGGGCCCCGTCGTCACTTGCCCTGCCCCACAGTCGCGGAGGGACCGTCCTCGATGAGGACGGCCCCTCATTCCCTCGATCCCCGGAGCTCTCGCGGGTCAAGGTATTTCGCAGAGCCACGCGCGTGCCAGAGGGTGAGGTGAACTTGCCGTCAACTTGCCGCTGGGCAGCAGAAGGTCGGCGGAGTCCGCCTATCCTCAGCGCGTGGAGTTCGCGAGATTCGGCACGACGACGTGGTGCGACCCCGTCGAGGTCAGCCACGACCCGGCCGATCTCGAGTCCGGGTGCTGGGCCGTCGTACTCGACTTCGAGGGTGCCCTCACGGCCATCCGTTTCGCGCGTCGGGACGAAGGGGGAGACCCTCCCGGCGATCACACGCGCTGGCCGGCGGTCACTGGCTGGAGCTCGTCACTCGGGCGCTCGGCCTATGTCGCAGGAGTGCAGGAGATCCGCTCGCGGATCGCGTCCGGGAGCGTCTACCAGGTCAACCTCACGACGATGCTGCAGGCGCCGTTGCCCGAGGATGCCCGGCTGCCAGATCTGGCGGCGGTGCTCGCTCGAGGCAACCCCGCCCCCTTCGCCGGGGTCGTGCACGTCCCCTCGGCCGGGGTGGACCTCGTCACCGCGTCACCCGAGCGCTACCTGACCCGGGTCGGTGACCGATTGCAGTCCAGCCCGATCAAGGGGACCGCGCCGACCGCCGAGCAGATGCTCGCCAAGGACTTCGCGGAGAATGTCATGATCGTCGACCTCGTGCGCAACGACCTGCAGCACGTCTGCGAGCCGGGGAGCGTTGTGGTGCAACGGCTCTGCGCGCCCGAGGAGCACCCCGGCCTGGTCCACCTGGTCAGCGATGTCGCGGGCAACCTGCGTGCCGGGACGACGTGGTCGGACGTGCTTGCCGCGAGCTTCCCTCCCGGGTCGGTCAGTGGTGCACCCAAGTCCAGCGCCCTCACCACCATCGCCGACCTCGAGCCGGTGCCCCGCGGTCCGTACTGCGGGGCCGTCGGGTGGATCGACGCCGAGCATCCCGCTGGTCCGCGCGGGGAACTCGCGGTGGGTATTCGCACGTTCTACGCGACGGTGGATCCCGACGGGGTGCGCCGGCTGCGCTTCGGCACCGGGGCGGGCATCACCTGGGCATCCGACCCCGAAGGGGAGTGGGCTGAGTGCGAGCTCAAGGCACAGACCCTCATCGGGCTGGCATCTGGAAGAGTGGGGACATGAGCAACGAGGTCAGGATCTGGGTCAACGGATCGCTCGTGGGGGAGGATCAGCCGGCACTGGCGGCACTCGACCACGGCATCACCGTGGGTGACGGTGCCTTCGAGACGTGCAAGATCGTCGACGGCGAGGTCTTCGCGGCCGACCGTCACCTGGCGCGCATGGACCGCACTCTCGCCGGCCTCGGGCTGCCGTCCGTGGACCGCGCGCGGTTGCAGCAAGGCATCGGCGCCGTGCTGGCTGCCGGGGAGCAGATCCCCTTCGGGCGGCTGCGCTACACGATCACCGGCGGGCCGGGCCCCCTCGGTTCTGACCGAGGCGACCAGGGACAGACCTACATCGTCACGGCCACGGAGGTCACCCCCTTCGCCGACAGCACCGCAGTGGCCACGGTCCCGTGGACCCGCAACTCGCGCGCTGCGACCGCCGGCCTGAAGACCACGTCCTACGCGGAGAACGTCATCGCCTTGGCGCACGCCAAGTCCAAGGGCGGGAGCGAGGCACTCTTCGCCAACGACCGTGACGAGCTGTGCGAGGGCACCGGGAGCAACATCTTCGTCGTCGTCGACGGTGTGCTGCGGACCCCGCCGCTCGAGAGTGCCTGCCTGGCCGGCATCACCCGCGAGCTGACGATCGAGTACGCCCGTGAGGTGGGCATCGACATCGTCGAGGAGACGATGCCCTTCACCGTGCTCGAGTCCGCCGAGGAGGCCTTCCTCACCAGCAGCACGCGTGACGTCCAGCCGGTCCACGCCATCGACGGTCGCCAGCTGGGTGCGCCGGGCCCGATCACGACCCGGGTGCGTGAGGCCTTCGCCAAGGCCTCAGCGTCGGACCTCAACCCCTGAGCCCCGTGGCGACCACCGTGGGGGACGTGGACGTGGACACAGCTGCCGAGCACGCCGGGCAGGGCAAGGACGGGCAGGGGCGGCGCCGCTCCTACCGGGACATCCGTCGGGAGCAGCACGCGATCGTGCGCCAGGAGCTGCTCGACCGCTTCGGCAACGACGGCAGGATCGACCCGCACGAGGACCCGGTCGCCTGGCGCCGGGCGATTCGCACCCATCCGGTGACCGGACCGGTGTACCGGATCGTCATCGCGATTCTCGGCCTGGCCCTGATCATCGCGGGCATCCCGATGATCCCGCTCATCGGTCCCGGGTGGGCAGTCATCTTCATCGGGCTCTTCCTGTGGAGCACCGAGTTCCTCTGGGCGCGACGCGTGACGCAGTTCGTCAAGGCGGAGGTCAAGGCCTTCGACCAGTATGTGCGGGCGCTGCCGTGGAAGGCGAAGATCCCGATGCTCCTGCTGTCGGCGGCCTTCGGCTGGTTCTGCTTCTATCTCGCGCTGCTCGTCACCGGGGTGCCCGGATGGGCGCCGGACCAGGTGGAGGAGCTGCTGCTGCAGGTGCCCGGGTTGAGGGCCGCCTGAAGGGGGGCGCCCAGCCGACAGCAAGGACGCTCCCTGAGGGGGGCGCCCAGCCGAGAGCAAGGACGCTCCCTGAGGGGGTCGCCCAGCCGACAGCAAGGACGCTCCCTGAGGTTGCGCAGCAACCGTCTCGAAGGGGTGGAGGCGATTGGCACCAACGAGGGGCAGCCGGGTACTCTGCTCAGGTTGCCCGGCCGGGACGCTGGCCCGGGGAGCACCATGGACGTATAGCTCAGTTGGTTAGAGCGTTCGCTTCACACGCGAAAGGTCAGGGGTTCGAGTCCCTTTACGTCCACCGACACGAAAGCCCCAGACTCTGCAGAAGACGCAGAGTCTGGGGCTTTCGTCGTGCGCGGCTCGGTTGTCGGGGGTCGGTGGCAGTGTGGTCTTGAGGCGACAGCAGGGGTGGTGGGGCGGCGGAGAAGTTGTCCCCACCCCTCTTGAATCATTCGAACACATGTACTAATTTTGAAGTAGCGAAGGGGGGGCGCGATGACCGATCAGGGGACGACCAGCACGGCGGGTGAGTCTGTGGTCGGTGGCGCGCTGCCTGATCGTCTTGCTGCTGCTCTGGGGGTGTTGAGCGGGGCTCGTGCGGAGGGGTTGTCGGAGGCGGAGCTGTTGCAGGTCGTGACGGTGTGCGAGGCGACGAAGGGGGCGGCTGCCGCGTTGCAGGCTCGCGCGACCGCTCGGTTTGTCGAGGACCGCGACGCGAGGGTGGCGCAGGACCGTGCGGATGGTGTGGTCTCGGCGCGTGAGGCGTCGTGTCGTCGTCGGGGTGCGCGGGCGGAGCTGGCGTTGGCGCGGCGGTGCGCGCCGGGTCAGGCGGATCGGCATGTGGCGTGAGGCGTCGTGTCGTCGTCGGGGTGCGCGGGCGGAGCTGGCGTTGGCGCGGCGGTGCGCGCCGGGTCAGGCGGATCGGCATGTGGGGTTGGCGAAGGCGCTGGTGCACGACTTGCCGCATACGATGGCAGCGTTGACCAGTGGTGAGTTGAGTGAGTGGCGAGCGACGATCGTGGCTCGGGAGACTGCGTGCTTGTCGCACGATGATCGTGTGGAGGCCGACCGCAGGTTGGCGGGGTGCTTGACGTCGGTGGGGGATCGGGAGCTGGCGGCTGCGGCGCATCGGGCGAGTGCGGATCTGGATGCGGAGGCGTTGGTGCGTCGGCGTCGTAGGGCGGTGGCGTCGAGGAGTGTGAGTGTGCGGCCGGCGGCGGATGGGATGGCGTGGTTGAGCGTGCTGGGCCCGTTGCAGGATGTGGTCGGTGCGTTTGCGGCGTTGAAGAAGGCCGGATGGGATGGCGTGGTTGAGCGTGCTGGGCCCGTTGCAGGATGTGGTCGGTGCGTTTGCGGCGTTGAAGAAGGCCGAGCAGTCCCGCTACGTCGCCACCGGCGACCCTCAGGTTGATGCGGCGCGTGCGGCGGACGAGCGGGGGCGTGGGGCGTGGATGGCGGACACCGCGTTGGAGCTGTTGTCGGGGCGGGCTGAGGGGCAGGTGCAGCCGGTCGAGGTGGCTCTGGTGATGCGTGAGGAAGCGATCGTGCGCACCGGCGAAAGCTCTGGCGCTGATGCTGGCTCGGTGTTCTTCCGCCGCGGCGCTACCGGCGCTGGTGACCGGGATGAGGTTGAGGTCCCGGGGTGGGGTGCGATGCCCGGGGAGATGGCTCGTGAGCACCTGCTGCGTCTGTGTGACGCCGGGACCGCGACGTGGTTGCGGCGGTTGTGGACCGCGCCTGGTGGGAGCGACCTGGTGGCGATGGACTCGAAGCGGCGGCTGTTCAGCGGGGTGCTACGCCAGCTGGTGCAGCTGCGGGACGCGACCTGCCGGGTCCCGTTCTGCGACGCACCGATCCGCGACATCGACCACGTCAGCCCGCACGCGCGAGGGGGTGAAACCTCCGCGGCGAACGCGTTGGGTGGGTGTCAGGGACACAACCTGGTCAAGGAGGCTCCCGGTTGGCGGGCCGAGGTCACCTCGACCGGCCTGGATCCCGGCGGCGGCCCCCACGAGGCCACTCTCACGACACCGACCGGCAGCGAGTACACCTGCACCGCACCACCCTTGCTGGGGCATGGACGTCCACCCGCACCCGCCCGGGAGCGCCGGCGTCCATTCGACACCACGAGGTCACCGATCGAGGTGCACTTCGAGGGACTCCTCGGGGCTGCATAGGTCACTGCCATCGAAAGCTTGACCACAGAAGCGGCCCCATCCACAACCGACGTCAGGACCCACCTAGACTCGCCGGACCATGGACAACATCAGCTGGGTCGAGGACGGCGCCGATCGGTTGACCGAGTGGCACTCCGAGAGCGGTGCCCCTGCCCCGACCAAGGTCGTCGTGGCCGATGACGCACTGACTGCGGACACCGCGATGCGGATGGTGCGCTCCGGGAGCGTGATCCTCTGGCGCGGCGACTACCACAACGCGCGACAGCTGCTGAAGGCTCTGGATCGTCGCGTGCAGCGACGCACTGCCCAGCGTGAGCGCGGCGGCGTGACCTTCGCCGGGCACCGGACCGTGCGCACCGAGCGCGCCACCCTCCTGGGCCGACTGGTCGTCGAGCTCGACGCCGATCACTCGCTCGACCTGCGACGCGCCCCCGACGTCCGTGAGGCATGCACCGCTGCCTATGGCGGGCCGAGCAGCAAGGTCATCGCCCTCACCGAGCTCCTCGGGGTCATCGGTGCCCACCAGTGGCAGACGAAGGGCGTGCACGTCCCGGGGCTGGGGGAGAGCGTCCATCCCGGCTACGGCGTCTTCTCGCCCGTGCGGGGCGAGTACGTCGACCTGGTCGTCAACGCACCCTTGAGTGACCCCTTTCCGCGGACCGCCTTCGACCTCGGCACCGGCACCGGTGTCCTGGCAGCCGTCCTGGCTCGCAGGGGTATCGGTCGCGTCGTGGCCACCGACATCAACCCGCGTGCCGTGGCCAGCGCCGCTGACAATGCAGCGCGCCTCGGGGTCGAGGAGTGGGTGAGCGTCGTCGAGGCGGACCTGTACCCGCGGGGTCGCGCCGATCTCATCGTGTGCAACCCCCCGTGGCTGCCGGGCGAGCCGACCTCCGCCCTCGAGGCCGGCATCTACGACCCCGGCTCCGACATGCTTCGCCGGTTCCTCAGCGGACTCGCCGATCACCTCGAGCCGGGGGGCGAAGGGTGGCTGGTCCTGTCAGACCTCGCCGAGCGGCTCGGGATGCGCACCCACGAGGAACTGCTCGGTTGGATCACCGATGCCGGGCTGGGCGTCGTCGACCGGCTCGAGACGGTGCCCAGGCATGGACGGGCAAGCGACGCCAAGGACGCGCTCCACGAGGCCCGTCGAGGTGAGATCACCTCGCTGTGGCGTCTCAGGCGGTCCTGACCGCCTCGATGATCGAGGTGGCCGCGTGCTCGATCTCGGTCTGCGTCGTCCCCCTGCCCAGGCTCAGCCGCAGGGCACCGAGAGCCGTGTCGTGGTCGATCCCCATCGCCAGCAGGGCCGCTGACGGGGTGTGGGTACTGGCATGACACGCGCTGCCGGTGGAGGCCGACAGGCCGCTCATCGACTCGAGCAGCTGCGCGCTGACGTGACCCGGAACGGCCACCATGAGGGTGTTGGGGAGGCAGTGCTCCACGGGTGAGACCCGGACGAGGTCCGGGACGGCGGCGACCAGCCGGTCCCACAGCAGGTCGCGCAGGGCACGCTGCCGGGCCGCCTCGGTCTGCAGCAGGCGACCGGCGAGCTCGGCGGCCGTGCCGAGCCCGACGATGCTGGCCACGTCCTCGGTCCCGGGGCGGATGCCCCCTTCCTGGCCGCCGCCGCGCAGTACCGGAGCCAGCCGGGTGCCACGACGCACGTACAGGGCACCGACCCCCTTCGGCCCGTAGAGCTTGTGCCCTGCGATGGACAGCAGGTCCACGTCGAGGTCGTCGACCGCGACCGGGACCTTGCCGACGGACTGGGCGGCGTCGGCATGCACGACGCCTCCGGCCGCGTGGATGCGCTCGGCGAACTCGGCCATCGGCTGGAGCGCGCCGGTCTCGTTGTGCGCCAGGATCAGCGTGCCCAACCCGACGCGGCCTGAGGGCAGCTCGTCGCTGCGGACCCGGCACTCGACGTCGACCGGCTGCTCCAGGACGACCCACCCGTGCTGGGCGGCGAGGTGGGCCAACGGCTCCATGGTCGCTGGGTGCTCGATCGCAGAGGTCACTGCCACATGGGTCGTGGCGACGGCAGCGCTGCCCCGGATGGCCAGGTTGTTGGACTCGGTGCCTCCGGAGGTGAAGACGACCTCGTCGGCGTGGGCGCCGATCACGGCAGCGACTTGCTCACGGGCCCGGTCGACGGCAACGCGCGCCGTGCGGCCCTGGGGTGACGCGCTCGACGGGTTGCCGAAGTGCTGCGTGAGGTAGGGCCACATCGCGTCCGCGACCTCTCTCGCGATCGGGGTCGTGGCGTTGTGGTCGAGGTACGCGGCAGCGTGGTCGCTCATACCTCCATCCTGCCTGCGCGATGATGACGTCATGCCCCGCACCCGCCCCTTCGCCCAGGTCGACGTCTTCGGTTCACAGCCCTACCGCGGCAACCCGCTCGCGGTCATCGTCGACGCCGAGGATCTGACCGACGAGCAGATGCAACGCGTCGCACTGTGGAGCAACCTCTCCGAGACCTCCTTCGTCCTGCCGCCCACGACCAGCGCCGCGGACTACCGGGTGCGCATCTTCACCCCATCCCGGGAGCTTCCCTTCGCCGGGCATCCGACGCTCGGCACGGCGCATGCTTGGCTCGAGCACGGTGGTGTCCCTCGTGCGGAGGGCGGCGTGGTGCAGGAGTGCGCTGCGGGCCTCATCGAGGTGCGAAGGGGGAAGACCGGCCTGGCCTTCGCTGCGCCACCGATCGTGCGTGGGGGACTCGTCGACGACGCAGACCTCCGGAGCATCTGCACGGGGCTGGGCATCGGACGTGAAGCCGTCGTGTCCCACCAATGGGTCGACAACGGACCCGGCTGGGTGGCGATCCGGCTCGCGTCCGCCGATGACGTCCTGGCTCTCGAGCCGGACTGGTCACGGCTGCGGGGGTGCAAGCTGGGGTTGGTCGGGTTCCACCCCTCTGGGAGCGAAGTGCTCTACGAGACCCGCGCACTGGTCGGCGACCTGGCCGTCGAGGACCCGGTCACGGGCAGCCTCAACGCGAGCATCGCCCAGTGGCTGATCGGCACCGGGGAAGCGCCGCAGCGATATACCGCGACCCAGGGGAGCAAGGTCGGTCGCGAGGGTCTCGTCACCATCGATGGCGACGACGACGGGACGGTCTGGGTCGGCGGGGCGACCACCACCCTGGTCCGGGGCACCATCAGCCTGTGACCGTAGGCTGGCGGTATGCCTCGCATCGTGACCGACCAGAAGACGCGCGTCGTCAGCGCTCCCGTGGCGATCATCGTCGCCATCCTCTCCGCCGGCTACATGCTGCCGTGGGCGATCGCCGCCGTGCGCGGCACGCACAACGCGTGGTCGGTGTTCTGGGTCAACCTGCTCCTGGGCTGGACCGTCGTCGGTTGGGTCGTCGCCCTGGTCATGTCGATCAAGGAGCACCGCATCCTGCAGGTGCGCTGACCCGCATCTCCTTGAGGTCGCGCGGTCAACCCGGTTGGTGAGGACGCCGCGATGGGGAAGGATCCCCCTTCGTGGGACATGTTGATGTGACCGGAGTCCGATACGAGCTCTCTGACGGGCGGGTGCTGCTCGACGAGGTCTCCTTCCGCGTCGGCGAGGGAGCCAAGGTCGCGCTCGTGGGGGCCAACGGCGCGGGCAAGACCACCCTCATGCGCATCATCACCGGCGAGCTGACACCGCACGCCGGCGCGGTCGCCCGCACCGGTGGGCTCGGCATCATGCGCCAGCACGTCGGGGCCGGGCTGGGGGAGACGCCCACCGTCGCCGATCTGCTGATGTCGGTCTCTCCCAAGGCCGTCCGAGCCGCCGCTGCCGAGGTCGACCGACTCGAGCTGCGCCTGATGGAGACCGAGGACGAGCGCACCCAGATGCAGTACGCGACGGCGCTGTCCGACTACGGCGACGCGGGCGGCTACGACCAAGAGGTCGTCTGGGACGTGTGCACGATCGCCGGTCTCGGTGTCCCCTTCGAGCGGTGCAAGTACCGCGAGCTGTCGACCCTCTCCGGTGGCGAGCAAAAGCGGCTCGTCCTCGAGTACCTGCTGCGCGGGCCCGACGAGGTGCTCCTGCTCGACGAGCCCGACAACTACCTCGACGTCCCGGGCAAGATCTGGATGGAGGAGCAGATCCGTGCCTCGGACAAGACGATCCTCTACATCAGCCACGACCGTGAGCTGCTCGCCAACACCGCGACCCGCGTCGTCACCGTCGAGCTCGGCAGCGCCGGCAACCGGGTGTGGACGCACCCGGGCGGCTTCGGCAGCTACCACGATGCCCGGCAGGAGCGCTTCGCCCGTTTCGAGGAGCTGCGCAAGCGCTGGGACGAGGAGCGCGCCAAGCTCAAGGCGCTCGTGCTCATGTACAGGCAGAAGGCCAAGTACAACTCCGACATGGCCACGCGCTACCAGTCGGCACAGACCCGGTTGGCGCGCTTCGAGTCCGAGGGGCCGCCGAGCGAGCAGCCTCGCGAGCAGAAGGTCACGATGCGCCTTCACGGCGGCCGCACCGGCAAGCGCGCCGTCGTCTGCGAGCGGCTCGAGCTGACGGGTCTCATGCAGCCCTTCGACCTGGAGGTCTGGTACGGCGAGCGGGTGGCCGTTCTCGGGTCCAACGGATCCGGCAAGTCACACTTCCTGCGGCTGCTCGCCGCCGGTGGCACCGACCCGGAGATGGACAACCTGCCGGTCGGTGAAGCCGTCATCGCGCCCGTCGCCCACACCGGTCTGGCCCGGCTCGGCGCGCGAGTGCGCCCTGGCTGGTTCGTGCAGACCCACGAGCACCCGGAGCTGATCGGTCGCACCCTGCTGGCGATCCTGCACCGCGGTGATGACCACCGCTCCGGTCTGGGGCGCGAGGCCGCCAGCCGGGTGCTCGACCGCTACGAGCTGGCCCACCAGGGCGAGCAGGTCTTCGAGTCACTGTCGGGTGGTCAGCAGGCGCGCTTCCAGATCCTGCTGCTCGAGCTGTCCGGCGCCACCCTGCTGCTGCTCGACGAGCCCACCGACAACCTCGACGTCGAGTCCGCCGAGGCGCTCGAAGAGGGCTTGGATGCCTTCGAGGGGACGGTCCTCGCCGTCACTCACGACCGCTGGTTCGCCCGGGACTTCGACCGTTACCTCGTCTACGGGGCGGACGGTCGGGTGCGGGAGACCGACGGCCCCGTCTGGGACGAAGGGCGGGTCGCCCGCGCACGCTGAGGTGCACCCCACCCTCAGAACTCGGCGAGGTCGGCCATCATCTCGGTGGTCAGCCAGGCGTCGGGGATGCCGAATCCACCGACGAGGGTGGCAGCATGCGGACGCAGCTCGCCGCACAGCTGGTTGACTCGCGCCACGACTCCCTTCGACTGGCTGGAGCTGAGACGGCCGTGCTCGATGAACCACGCCCGGTCGGCCTCGACGGTGCTGAAGACGAAGAGGTCGCAGACCAGGTCGAGCAGGTCGCGACCGGGCCCGTCGGGCGCCTCGTTGATGGCGGTGACGAAGGCCTCGAGCATGATCCGGTCGACGTGGGCACGGGCTGCGTCGAGGAGGTGGTCCTGTGCCTCGTTGAACACCTTGAAGGCGTCGGCGTCGTCATCACCGGCCCTGCGCAGGCGCATCGCCAGCGTCTCGGTGAGGTGCGACTCGCGGTCCTCGAAGAAGGCGAGCTGGCCGCCCCGGTCGAGCAGGGCGTCGTCGCCGTCCTTGCCCGGGGCACCCGAGATCAGGCGCTGGATGAGCGAGCCACCGATGGTGCGCTCGATGACCGAGGTGGTCACCTGGCGAGCGCCGAAGAGGATCGCGCGTCGGGTGTCGAGCTCCTGGAAGTCGCTCTTGTACTCGGTGAGCATGCCCTTGGCCACGAGCTGGAGCAGGACGGTGTTGTCGCCCTCGAAGGTCGTGAAGACGTCGGTGTCCGCCTTGAGGTCGGCGAACCGGTTGAGCGCCATGTAGCCGGCGCCGCCGCAGGCCTCGCGGCAGACCTGGATCGTGTCGGTCGCATGCTCGGTGGTGATCGCCTTGAGCCCGGCCGCGCGTGCCTCGAGCTCGCGCTGCTCGCCGTCGTCGGTGATGTCACCTGAGTTGATGGCCGCCAGCTTCTCCACCAGGGCGTTCTGCGCCAAGGCCAGCGCGTAGGACTTCGCCAGACGCGGGAGGAGCTTGCGCTGGTGGGCGCGGTAGTCGAGCACGACGACCTCGTGCTCGCCGTCGGGGTAGTGGAACTGCGTGCGCTGCAGGCCGTAGCGGACGGCGATCGTCAGCGCGCTACGGGCGGCTGCCCCCGCGCCGGCAGCAACCGTGACCCGTCCGCGGACGAGAGTGCCGAGCATGGTGAAGAAGCGGCGGTTGATGCTCTCGATGGGGGAGGAGTAGCGGCCCTCGTCGTCGATGTCGCCGTACTTGCCCAGCAGGTTGGCGCGTGGAACCCGGACCTGGTCGAACATCAGCCGGCCGTTGTCGACGCCCAGCAGTCCCATCTTGGCCCCGCAGTCACTGATCGTCACCCCCTGCATCGGGCGGCCGGCATCGTCACGGATCGGCACGAGGACGCAGTGGACACCCTGGCTCGCGCCGCCGACGACCAGCTGGGCGAAGACGGCGGCCAACCGGCCGTCCCGGGCGGCGCCCCCGATGTAGTCCTTGCGAGCAGCAGGCGAAGGGGAGTGGATCACCAGCTCGTCCGTCTCGGGGTCGTGCGTGGCGGTCGTGAGGATCGACTGCACGTCGGAGCCGTGACCCGTCTCGGTCATCGCGAAGCACCCCGGGATGGACAGGTCCGCCATGCTCGGGAGGTAGCGCTCGTGGTGTCGCTCGGTCCCGAGGTTGACGATGGCCCCGCCGAAGAGGCCGAACTGCACGCCAGCCTTGACGAAGACCGACAGGTCACCGTGCCCGATCATCTCCAGACCGGTGACCGATGCGCCGACGTCGCCGGTGCCCCCGACGGACTCCGGGAGGGTGGCGTGCACCAGCTCCGTCGTGCTCAGCGCAGCGACGAGGTCCAGGGTGCGCTGACGGTGCTCGTCCAGATCCAGTCGCAGGTCGGGCTGCGCGACGGGGAAGCGCTCATCGGCACGCAGCTCCTGCCTGATGGCCTCCCACCGCCCGTCGAGGACGGTCCGGATCTGCTCGGCGACTGGGTCCTTGATCTGCTCGGCGCTCATGTCTCGCATCGTCGCAGATCAGGCCAGCACGTGGGCGCCGGAGGCGTCCTCGCGGCGTCACTGCGGGATGCGGATCACTCCCGGCGGCAGCTCGGGCGTGCTGCCGAGCTCGGTGCGCGCCAGGGATCGCAGGTGGACCTCGTCGGGGCCGTCGAAGAGGCGCATGGCGCGGTGCCAGGCGTACATCGCCGACAGCGGCGTCACGTCGGTCATGCCCGCTCCACCGTGGACCTGGATCGCGCGGTCGATGACCCGGGTGGCAGCGCGGGGTACGGCCACCTTGGCCATGGCGACGAGGTGCCGGGCCGCGCGGTTGCCCTCGGTGTCGATGACCTGGCAGGCCTGGTGGCAGATCAGGCGCGCCTGGGTGATCTCCAGCCGCGACTCGGCGATCTGCTGCTGGACGACGCCCTGATCGCTCAGCGGCCCGCCGAAGGCGACGCGACTCGTGGCACGGGCCACCAGCAGCGCCAGGGCGCGCTCGGCAGCGCCGAGTGCCCGCATGCAGTGGTGGATGCGGCCCGGGCCGAGTCGCATCTGGGCCGCGGCGAAGCCGCCGCCCTCGTCACCGAGGAGGTTGGTGACCGGGACGCGCACATCGGTGAACTCGACGAGGGCGTGGCCGTGCTGGTCGTGGTGGCCGAAGACGGGCAGGTCACGCACGATCCGCACCCCTGGGGTGTCGGTGGGGACGAGCACCATGGACTGCTGTCGGTGGGTCTCGGCGTCGGGGTGGGTGCGTCCCATGACGACGAGGACCTGGCACCTCGGGTCCATGGCGCCGCTGGTCCACCACTTGCGACCGTTGATGACATAGGTGTCGCCGTCGCGCTCGATGCTCGTGCGGATGTTGGTGGCGTCGCTGCTCGCGACATCCGGCTCGGTCATCGCGAAGGCCGAGCGGACACGGCCGTCCAGCAGCGGCTCGAGCCAGTCCCGCTGCTGCTGCGGGGTACCCACGAGGTGGAGCAGCTCCATGTTGCCGGTGTCCGGGGCGGCACCGTTGATGGCCTCCGGTCCCAGCTCCAGGCTCCACCCCGCGAGCTCGGCGATGGGTGCGTACTCGAGCTGGGTCAGTCCCGATTCTGCGGGCAAGAAGGTGTTCCACAGGCCGAGCTGCTTGGCTCGCGACTTCAGCTCCTCCAGCACGGGCGGTGGGTCGTGCAGGTCACCCTGGGCTCGCTGGCTCGCGTAGGTCGCCTCCGCGGGAAGGACCTCGTCGCGCATGAAGCGCGCTGCATCGTGATGCGCAGCTGCTCGGCACGCTCGGAGGGCTGGGGCAGTGGTAGGGGTGCGCTGTTGGTCATCGTCGTCCTCAGGGGTGGTGGCTGGCGAAGGCGGCTGCGGCGGAGTCGAGGAGGTGAGGGACGAGCGGACCGAGTCGGTCGAACCCGTCACCCATGGTCAGTCCCTCGTCGTGGCGGTGGCGGATCCCCTCGAAGATCGCCGCGATCTTGTAGAAGGCGAAACCGAGGTACCAGTCGAGCTCGCTCAGATCAAGGTCGGACGCCTCCGCGTAGGCGTCCACCAGCGCCTCGCGTCCCGGGTAGCCGCGAACGTCGCCGGGGTGCGCGGCGACCGGAGAGTCGAGGCCCCGCATGCCGTCCCACCACACAAGCGTGGAGGCGATGTCGGCCAGCGGGTCCCCGCGGGTGGCCATCTCCCAGTCCAGGACCGCGACGATCTCCTCCTGATCGCCGACGACGACATTGTCCAGTCGGTAGTCGCCGTGGACGAGTCGCGTGCGCTGCGTCGTCGGCAGGCGGTGGCGAAGGGAGGCCGCAACCTCCTCGAAGCGGGCCTGCAGGGGTGCGTCGATGGAGGCCACCTGTCGCAGCCACCGGTCGAGCTGTCGCTCGAGATACCCGTCAGCGCGCCCGAGCTCACCCAGGCCCACGTCGTCGGGAACGACGGCGTGCAGCTCGGCAAGCGTCTGCATCAGGTGTCGCGTCAGGCTCTGCGGGTGCGCCACGGAGGCGAGCTGTTCGTGATCCCTCAGGACCTCCCCTTCGGCGAAGCCCATGACGAAGAAGGGCGCCCCCACGATGGCCTCGCCCGCGGGGCCGGCCAGGTGCACCGGTCGCGGGACGGGGACCGCGGAGGCGTGGAGCGCGTCGATCATGCGGAACTCGCGCCCCATGTCATGGGCGCTCTCGAGGACCAAGCCCAGCGGTGGTCGCCGCAGGACCCAGCGACGCTCACCGTCGGTGAGCAGGTAGGTGAGGTTGGAGCGGCCGCCCGAGATCAGCGATGCCTGCAGTGGGGCATCGCTGATCTCGCTCACCTGCTCGCGGAGGTACGGACCGAGCCGGCGAAGGGGGAGTCCCGGCAGATCGCCGACCGTCGGCGTTGTCGTCGGCTCAGCCACGAAGCTGCCTGCGCAGGATCTTGCCCGTCACCGTCTTGGGGAGCTCCTCGATGATCTCGAGCTGGCGAGGGTACTTGTAGGCCGCCATCCGCTCCTTGCAGAAGGCGATGATCTCCTCCGGCTCCACGTGCTGGCCCTGGCGGAGGCTGATGAAGGCCTTGACGGTCTCGCCCCGCTTGTCGTCGGGGACGCCGATGACGGCCGCTTCGCGGACTGCCGGATGCTCGGCGAGCACGTCCTCGACCTCGCGCGGCCAGACCTTGTAGCCCGACGCGTTGATCATGTCCTTCTTGCGGTCGACGATGAAGATCCAGCCGTCCTCGTTCATGAACCCGACGTCCCCGCTGTGCAGTGCTCCGCCGGGCAGGGACGCCGCGGTCTCCTCGGGCTTGTTCCAGTAGCCCGCGACGACCTGCGGACCCTCGGCGACGATCTCGCCGATCTCGCCGAGGGGGACGTCATTGCCGTCGTCGTCCTGGATGCGCACGATCGTCGAGGGCACTGGCGCGCCGACCGAGAGCGCGCCTGACGCGGGGTCGACCGGTGAGGCCGACCCGAAGGGGGTGAGCGTCATGGGGCTGGTCGTCTCGGTGAGCCCATAGGCGTTGTGCACCTGGCGTCCCGTCGCCTCCCGGAACCGACGCTCGGCCGTGGGTGAGATCGCCGCCCCGCCCGAGTAGACCGTCTGCAGCGACGCGAAGTGGTCCTCGGTGACATCGGGGTGATCGAGCAGCGCGTTGAAGGCAGTGATCGCCCCGATCGTGCACGTCGGACGGTGCCGCGTCAGGGTGTCGAGGATGACCCCGGGCTCGAAGCGGTAGGCCAGCACAAGGGGCATCGGCGCCAGGAGGCTGACGGCGATGTGCCCGATGAGACCGGTGATGTGGAAGAGCGGTGCGATGGCCAGCACCGAGCCGCCGGGGGCGAACTTCGCACAGTCGCGATAGACCATGGCGGTGAAGACGACATTGCCATGGGTGTTCATCGCTCCCTTCGGTTGTCCGGTGGTCCCCGAGGTGTAGGTGAGGAAGGCGATGTCCTGCGCCGTCGGACTGACCGGCGGAGGTGTCTGACCGCGGTGACGGTCCATGAGGTCTGCCAGATCGGTCGTACCGTCGTGACGGGCGCGGGTGCTGCCGACGAAGAGCCGCTCGTCCGCCTCGCTCTGGTACTCGAGCTCGCTCGTCGTCAGGACCAGACGCACGGTGGACTCCGGGACGACGTGGCGGGCGACCTCGTCGTAGAGCCCCTCCTGGGACAGCAGGACGGTGGCCCCGGAGTCCTTGAGGAGGTATGTCAGCTCTCGTTCGCGACTCATCGGGTTGATCGACACGAGCATCCCGCCGGCCTTCCACGCGGC
Organism: Janibacter sp. Soil728; assembly: GCF_001428305.1. GTDB lineage: Bacteria > Actinomycetota > Actinomycetes > Actinomycetales > Dermatophilaceae > Janibacter. The sequence goes on from NZ_LMRZ01000005.1 coordinate 159,101, forward strand.
GATCATCGCGATGACGAACTGCGGGATGTTCTGCAGGTAGACGGCCAACCGGTCACCAGGTGCGAACCCTTCGGTCAGCAGACCGCAGGCCAGGGCATCGCTCAGCTCGTCCAGCTCACCCCGACTGAGGACGCCATCGAAGTACTTGACGGCATCCCCGTCGGGATCGGACCCGACGCCCGCCCTGAACATGTCCAGCGCGGAGGGGTGCTCAAGCTCCATCGTGGCGGTCTGGTCTCCGTACAGGCCCAGCCACGGCTTGTCGTCGTACGACGTCATCGCCGCCTCACTTGATGACGATGGGGTTCACGGGCGAGCCGCTGCCCCGGTCGACCTTGAGGGGCGCAGCCGCGTAGAAGACCTCGTAGACGCCGTCCTCGGCGCAGTCCGCCGCGAGGGCTTCGAGGTCGACGATCTCCGTGAAGGCGATCCCGAGGTTGCGCATGAGGGCGTTGTGGAGCGTGAGGGCAACTCCGGTGTCGGGATCCGTGGTGACCTCGTTGGCGATGGTGTCCGTGACGAGGTTGGGGATCTCCATGTCGGCGAACCACTGGACCAGCTCCGGGCTGTACTGCAGGCCCGGCTCGCAGAAGTCCTCGTAGAACGCGTCACCGAGCTTGTGGAAGAGGGCGAGGTAGTTGGTGCGGATGATGATGATGTCGCGCTTGCGCAGCTCGACACCCTGCTTCGCCGCGCAGGCGAGGAGGTCGTCGTGGGTGTAGGTCTCGGCCGACTCCAGGTAGTCCTTGCCGAGGAAGCGAGCCATGTCCAGCAGGACGGCCCGGCCCACGACCCCACGGTCGGCGATCGGCCGGACGCTTGCCTTGTCCATGCCACCGACCGTGGTCCGTGCGTCGTAGCCGTTCCACAGCTTGCCGCCGTACCAGACGTGACCGAGAGCGTCGTACTGCGTCGACCCCTGGAGGAAGGCCTCGATCTTGTCGTCGGCGTAGTGCAGACCCCCGGGGAAGGCCGGTGCGTCGTCGGAGTCCCAGGTGGACTCGTCGAGGAGCTGGGTGCGAACGGCTGGCTTGCGGCTGGGCCAGACCGGGTCACCCTTGGGGTCGCCGATGAGTCGCTGGATGGGGAAGACCTTGCCGCTGCGGATGAGTCCGGCGGCGGCGATGACCTGCTCGGGCCCGAGGTAGTTCAGGCTGCCCACCTCGTCGTCCGGCCCCCACTTGCCCCAGTTCGACGGGGAGTCCTTGAGCAGGTCGGTCAGGTCGGGTGCAGGGTTGGTCATGACGTCTCCTTGAGCGATGGAAATATCGAACAATCACTAGGTTCAGGTGCAGACATGACTACCGTGCTATCAGGGTCTACCGTTGTCAACGATGACTCTGTTCAGCGGATCTGAACACGGGAGGAAGGGAGGTGGTCCGGGTGCTGGAGGGTGCGGCGGTGTCACTCCACCGGACGTCGATGGGCCGCGCCGTGCGCGAGCTGAGGCATCGGCGGGGCCTGACGGTGCGGCAGCTGGCGCACCAGATCGGCGTGAGCATCGGCACCGTCAGTGCGATCGAGAACGGCCGCGTCGGCATCTCGTCCGAGCGTGTCGTGACCCTGGCCGACGCGCTCGGTGTGCGTGCTGATCGCCTGCTCGTCGGCATCGCGGAACCGATCCGTGACGAGCGCTGGGGTGTCGCCGCGGGGGACTCCGCGCAGGCGGGTGTGGGGGACTGGCGTCACTACGAGCCACTCGAGCTGCACCCTGCGCTGAGAGGTGCGCTGGCGAGCTTTCTCGAGCTGGGCTACCACGGGTCGACGATGCGCGGCGTGGCCGAGCGCGCCGGCCTCTCGGTCGCCGGTCTCTATCACCACTACTCGAGCAAGCAGCAGCTCCTCGTGACGATCCTCGACACGACGATGGAAGAGCTGCAGCTGCGCACCACTGCGGCCGTCGCGACGACGGACGACCCGTGGACCCGCTTCGCTGTCCTCGTCGAGTGCCAGGCGCTCTTCCACAGCCACCGGCGCGAGCTGGGCTTCATCGGCGCGACCGAGATGCGCAGCCTGGCGGGGCCGGCACGCGAGCGGATCGCTCACGCGCGCCGAGAGGAGCAGGCTCGGATCGACTCCGAGGTCCTGGCCGGCTGCCTGAACGGGGCCTTCGGCACGCCCCGTCCTCGAGAGGCGGCTCGGGCCGTGGTGACGATGTGCACCGCCATCCCGCAGTGGTACCGGCACGGTGGGGACTCATCGCCGGAGCAGGTCGCTGCCTCCTATGTCGACTTCGCTCTCGACCTCGTGCAGTGCGACCCGGCCAAGCGGCCCCAGGGCGACTGACTCGGCCGCCGGACACCTACGCGACGGTGGTGTCGATCCACTGCTGCATTGCCCTAGGGCAATGCAGACGAACGGCAACGAAACCTGCATTGCCCTAGGGCAATGCAGGTCAGTCGGAGGGGCGCTTCCAGGCGATCTTGATGCCGGACCACGCGAGGTTGGTCAGCTGGTCGGTGAGCTCCTCACGGGAGAAGTCCCCGGCGAGGCCGACGAGCCAGGCATCGGCGCCGGCACGGACCAGGCCGACGAGGGAATGGCCCCACAGGCGGGCAGGTGCCGGGTCATTGCCCCGGTCGACGAAGGCGGCCGCGATGAGGTCGCTGATCTGACCAGCCATCCTGCCGGTCGCGTTGGCGACTGCCTCGGCGGCGTTGCCGGACGTGGTGCCGCCGACGATGGGGGCGGAGACGATGAAGCGGTAGAGCTCGGGGTCGCGCTCGACGAGCTGGAGATAGGCGTCGATCGCCGCACGGATGACCGCCTGTGGGTCGAGGTCGAGGGCGCTCAGGCCCGCACCCTTGGTGTTCTGCCCGAGGACCGTGCCGATGTCGCGCAGGATCAGCTCGTCGACGCGATCAGCAACCGCCTGGTAGAGGCCGTGCCGGTCGGTGAAGTGACGGTAGAAGACCGTCTTGGAGGTCCCTGCCTCGGAGGCGATCTCGTCCATGCCCACAGAAGCGCCCCGCGTGCGGATGGTGCGGATCGCCGATTCGACGAGCGTCTTGCGTCGCTCTTGACGATGCGCCTCCCAGCGGGCGCTGCGGCCGTCGGTGGTGGTGCTCACAATGCTCGACGGTAGCAGGTACTGACGGTACCTGCTACCGTCCGTATCGTATAAGTGCACGGATGGGACCAGGGCCACACGCCCTGGTCCCGAATCGACTCCAACTCACGACCAGGAGACCTGTGGTGGCTAACAACCTGCCGCGTCGTGCTGCCGTTCTCGGTGGCAACCGCATCCCCTTCGCCCGCCAGTTCGGCCCGTACGCCGAGGCGTCCAACCAGGACATGTTCACTGCTGCCCTGGACGGCCTCGTCGCCCGGTACAACCTCGGTGGCAAGCACCTCGACGAGGTCGTCGGCGGTGCGGTCATCAAGCACTCCCGCGACTTCAACCTCACCCGTGAGGCGGTCCTCGGCTCCGCCCTCGCACCGACCACCAGCGCCTACGACCTCCAGCAGGCGTGTGGCACCGGCCTCGAGGCCGCCATCCTCGTCTCCAACAAGATCAAGCTCGGCCAGATCGAGGCGGGCGTCGCCGGCGGCGTCGACACTGCGTCCGACGCACCGATCATGGTGACCGAGTCGCTGCGCAAGAAGCTGCTCAAGGTCAACCGCGCGAAGGGCGGCAAGGCCCAGGTCCTCGCCCTGGCCAGGATCCGCCCGACCGACATCGGCATCTCCACGCCGGCCAATGTCGAGCCGCGCACCGGTCTGTCGATGGGCGACCACATGGCCATCACGGCCAAGAAGTGGGGCATCACGCGCGAGGCGCAGGACGAGCTGGCCATGAAGAGCCATCACAACCTCGCGCGTGCCTACGACGAGGGCTTCCAGGACGACCTCATGACCAGCTTCATGGGTGTCTCCCGGGACCAGAACCTGCGTGCCGACTCCTCGATGGAGAAGCTCGCCAAGCTCAAGCCGGCCTTCGGCAAGGGCGACGACGCGACGATGACCGCCGGCAACTCCACCCCGCTGACCGACGGTGCGTCCGTCGTGCTGCTGGGCTCCGACGAGTGGGCGGCCGAGCAGGGTCTGACCCCGCTCGCCTACTTCGTCGACGGTCAGGCCGCCGCGGTGGACTACGTCCACGGCGCCGAGGGTCTGCTCATGGCCCCCGCCTACGCCATCCCGCGCATGCTCGAGCGTCAGGGCCTCACCCTCCAGGACTTCGACTACTACGAGATCCACGAGGCATTCGCCGCTACCGTGCTGTCCACGCTCAAGGCGTGGGAGAACGACGAGTGGTGCCGCGAGAAGCTGGGCAGTGACGGCGCGCTCGGCTCCATCGACCGCGACAAGCTCAACGTCAACGGCTCCTCGCTGGCTGCCGGTCACCCCTTCGCCGCCACCGGCGGCCGGATCGTGGCCTCCCTGTCGAAGATGCTCCACGCCAAGGGCGCGGGCAGCCGCGGCCTGATCTCCATCTGCGCCGCAGGTGGACAGGGCGTCGTGGCCATCCTCGAAGGCGCCTGAGCCTTCCCCGACCTTTTTTCAAGGAGAACCCACATGGGATTCGAGTACGGCAAGTTCGTCAGCTCCGGTCTGGGCAAGCAGATCGCCAACACCCTCGGTCTCCCGCGGCCGACCACCCTGCGTCGCCACAAGGCAGGTGCCCCGCTCATCAACGGTGCGGTGCTCCTGGCCGGCCACGGTGACGCTCCCGTCGCTGCTGTGCTGACCGAGGTCCTGTCCGCCGACGGGGTGCAGATCGCCACGTCGCCGTCGACCTCGGTCGCCGGTGTCATCGTCGACATGACCCAGGCCAGGACGCCGGCCGACCTGGAGACCCTCCGCGGGATCCTCGCCCCGGCCCTGAAGACCCTCGCCCCCACGGGCCGGGTCATCGTCATCGGCCGTCCGGTCGCGGACACCGACGACGTCGCCCAGGCCGCGGCCCGCCGCGCCCTCGAGGGCATCGTCCGCTCCGTCGGCAAGGAGATGCGTGCCGGTGGCACGGCCAACATGGTCTACGTCGCCGAAGGCGCGGACGCCAACGCCGAGGCCACGGTCCGTTTCTTCCTCTCCGGGCGCTCCGCCTACGTCTCCGCGCAGGTCGTGCACGTCGGTGACGCGGTCGCCGACATCGAGCTGCCGCAGAGCTGGGACGCCCCGCTCGAGGGCAAGGTCGCCGTCGTCACCGGTGCCGCTCGCGGCATCGGCGCGGCCATCGCCGAGGTCCTCGCCCGCGACGGCGCGACCGTCGTCTGCGTCGACATCCCTGCCGCCGGCGGTCCACTGGCCGCGGTGGCCAACAAGATCGGTGGCACCGCATTGCAGGTCGACGTCACGGCCGAGGACGCGGGCACCAAGATCGTCGAGCACGCCGCGCAGCTGCACGGTGGCTTCGACATCGTCGTGCACAACGCCGGCATCACCCGGGACAAGCTCCTGGTCAACACCGACGCCGACCGCTGGGGCTCGGTCCTCAACGTCAACCTGCTGTCGATCCTGAAGATGAACGAGGCGCTCGTCCCGGCGATCAACGAGGGTGGGCACATCGTCAACGTCTCGTCCATCGCGGGCATCGCGGGCAACCGCGGTCAGGCCAACTACGGTGCGAGCAAGGCCGGCGTCATCGGCATGACCTCGAGCCTGGCCAAGGACCCGCAGGTGCTCGCCAAGGGCATCACCGTCAACGCGGTCGCCCCGGGCTTCATCGAGACCGAGATGACGGCCAAGATCCCGCTCGCGACCCGCGAGATCGGTCGCCTGACCAACTCCCTCTCGCAGGGTGGTCAGCCGGTCGACGTCGCCGAGACGATCGGCTGGTTCGCCTGGGACAGCAACCGCGCCGTCACGGGTGACACCGTGCGCGTGTGCGGTCAGATGATCCTGGGCGCCTGATGGCCGTCAAGACCGTCAAGAGCATCCCGGCGCTCGGCCCGATCTATGCCAAGGCCGCCCTGCCCGGCAAGAGCCCGGGCAAGGACCTGCCGGACACGCAGCTGCGGCTGGCCGGCCACGCGGTCGACCGGAGCGACCTGCTCGCGTACCAGCGGATCTGCGGCTTCAACAACAGTGACGTGCTGCCGCACACCTACCCGCACGTCGTGGGCTTCCCGCTGCAGATGCAGCTCATGGCGGGCAAGGGGTTCCCCCTGCCCCTCATGGGTCTGGTCCACGTCGAGAACGTCATCACGGTCCACCGTGAGATCCGCTTCGACGAGGCGCTGGACATCACCGTGTCGGCGGACAACCTGCGTGCCCACCCCAAGGGCAAGGTCGTCGACCTCGTCACCGAGGTGGACGTCGACGGGGAGCGGGTCTGGGAGGGTCGCTCGACCTATCTCGCACGCGGTCGCGGCGACGCCGGGGCCGAGCGCGGTGAGCAGCCGCCGACGATCCCGACCGGGCAGGCAGCGGCGAGGTGGAGCCTGCCGGGCGGCCTCGGTCGCACCTACGGACTCGCCTCCGGCGACATCAACCCGATCCACATGAGCGCCGTCACGGCCAAGGCGATGGGCTTCCCCAAGGCCATCGCGCACGGCATGTGGACCTATGCCCGAGTCCTCGGTGCGATCGGTCCCGTGACCAGCGGTCCGTGCACGAGCCACGTGTGGTTCAAGAAGCCGGTCCTGCTCCCGGGCAAGGTCGACTTCGTCATCGACAAGAGCGGTGACCAGGTCGTTGCGGGTCTGCGCAGCTCGCGCAAGCCCGAGACAGAGCACCTGGTGCTCAGCCTGAGCTGATCTCGGCTGTGTCGAAGGCCCGTGTCCCGCAAGGAGACACGGGCCTTCGGCGTGCCCCTGCCGCATCGGTGTGTGGCGCGTGTCACATGTGGCTGCCATGCTTGACGGCATGGCACACGGAGACATCACCCACATCGACATCCCGGTCGCCGACATGCAGACGGCCACGACCTTCTACAGCGGGCTCTTCGGCTGGCAGATCGCGGAGATCCCCGGCTACGAGGGCTATCCCATGTGGCAGGCGCCCAACAAGATCAGCGGCGGCGGGCTGGCACCGCGAGGCGACGGCTTCGAGCACCCACGCTCCTATGTCGAGGTCGACTCGATCGACGACACGCTGGCCAAGGCCACGGCGTCCGGGGGCTCGGTCGTCATGGACAAGTCGCCGATCTCCGAGACCAGCTGGTTCGCCGTCCTCGCCGACCCCGATGGCAACCACATCGGGCTCTACGAGGGCACCACCGACGCGGGCTGACCCTCGCCCTCCTCGCCGTGCTCGGCAGTGACCGGGTCGCCGGTCCGGACCGTGCCCGGCACGAGCACGTCCGCGTCCACACCGAACGGGAGCAGCCCGACCGGGCGCGGCCGGCCCGCCAGGGTGGCCAGATGCGTCCGGTCGAGTCGTCCGGTCGTCGGGTCGAGGTCGATGACCCGGCACCGGGGGATGGCCGCGCGCACGCGCACCACGGCTCCACCCATCGCCAGCACCGTGCCCGGGGCGGGGTCGCGCTCGGCGTCGATGGTGAAGGTGGCGCGGAAGCGTTCGGACTCCGGCTCGGACAAGGACGCGAGGGCGCTCGTCGTGACGATCGAGACGGGCGCGCCGTAGACGACCTCACCGGGACGGCGCGTGCGCGCCAGGCGCACCTCGCGTCCCAGATGGCGCCCCAGGAGCTGCGCATGGCGTGAGGCCATGATCTCGAGCCGGGCGTCACGCCCCCAGTAGTCGCTCACGAGCTCCTCGCCGGTGGTGCCGGGGACCTCGGAGACGACACCCTGCCCGGGGGCGCCGACCGTGAGGGTCGACCCGTCCCACGCTGCGTCGACGAGGAGCATCCGCGGGTTGTCGACCGTGCGCAGGACGTGGGGCCGGTCGGCCTCGACCAGGCAGAAGACGCGGTCGCCCACCGGTCCTTGGCGTTCGAGCGCCACCTGATCGAGCTGGGCGTGGCGGGCGCCCTTGAGCGGGGTGAGGCCGATCCGGGTGACGTGCATGCCTCAGTCAACCAGTCGGTGCCGGCCCGCTCGGTTTGGCATGCTCGCACCATGGAGCCGACAGAGATCACCTTCAGCGGAACGGGCGGCGAGACCCTCGTGGGGACCCTCGACATGCCACCCAAGGAGCCCGAGGGGTACGCCCTGATGGCGCACTGCTTCACCGGTGGTCGCCGGCACCCGGCGACGAGGAGGGTCTCCAGGGCGCTGTGCGAGCGGGGCCTGGCCGTCCTGCGCTTCGACTTCACCGGTTTCGGCGACTCGGGCGGGGAGTTCGCGGAGTCGACATTCTCGTCCAATGTCGCGGACATCGTCCTCGCGGCCGACTGGCTGCGAGCTCACCACGGGGCGCCCTCTCTCCTGGTGGGTCACTCGCTCGGTGGCGCCGCGGTCATCGCGGCGGCCGGGCGCATCCCTGAGGTGGCGGCACTGGCCACCATCGGTGCGCCGGACGACCCCGCGCACGTCGCGCACCTCTTCGCGTCGGTCGTCCCCGAGGTCGAGCGGGAGGGGCGCGCGGAGGTGCTGCTCGGTGGCCAGCGGGTCGTCGTGGGTCGCGAGTTCCTCGAGGACATCCGGTCGGTCGACGTCGACGAGCAGGCCGCCCGGCTCGGGAGGCCCCTCCTCATCCTCCACTCGCCGCAGGACGAGGTCGTCGAGCTCGCCAACGCCGAGGGGCTCTACCGCGCAGCGAAGCACCCGAAGTCCTTCATCAGCCTCGACGGGGCCGACCACCTGCTCACCGGTGCCCGGGACGCCGCGCGGGCCGCCCAGCTGATCGCCGCCTGGGCCGACCCCTACCTACCGGGTTTCACGCCGGAGATCGACTGAGCCGACGATGTCGATCGATCGACTCCCCACCCGCATCGCCAGACGGCTGCGTCGAGACTTCGGCTCGGAGGCCGAACGGCTCGCGGTCGAGATCTGCGTGGTCGGTCGCACGGAGCGGGAGCAGGCTGCTCTCCTGCTCGTCGCCGACGGTGACGAAGGGCGCTTGGAGGCGGCCTTCGAGCTGGCCCGTCTGGATGTCCGGGACCTCCTGATGGACGCCGGGCTGGCCGACGAGCGCTGGCCCGAGCGGCTCGACCACCTCCTCGGCCGCACCTCGAGCCCTCCCGCCGGGCCGACGCGGGAGTGGCGCCGGCTCCGCGCGGTCCTCCTCGTCCTGGTCGTGGCGCCGGCGGCGCTCTTCTTCGTCGTCGGGATCCCACTGCTCCTCGCCGACGACTACCGCGACGCGACTGCTCGGGTGGCCTCGACGACGGGTGTGGTCCTCGAGCAGCGAGGCGGATGGTCGAAGGGAGGCCGTCGCCACGTCTGCACCTACGCGTACGTCGTCGCCGGCACCAACCGCACCGGTGCGTCCGAGTGCAGCGGCGACGACCGGGCCGGGGACGAGGTCACCGTCCGTTACGACCCGCAGGACCCGGCGAGCTCCGACCTGGGCGGCAGCGACCGCACCGGGCTCGTCATGGGGCTCGCCGCGGTCGCGGGGTGCCTCGCGGTCTTCGCGGTCCACGTCGCCCGCGGCCACCGACGGCGCGGACGTAGGCTGCGGTCATGAGCGAGATCACCGCGCCCGAGCAGGAGGTCGTGCGCATCTGCCGCGACCTGCTGCGCATCGACACGAGCAACTACGGCCCCGGCCAGGACGGTCCGGGGGAGCGCGAGGCTGCCGACTACGTCGTCGCCCAGCTGCGCGAGGTCGGCCTCGAACCGCAGGTCTTCGAGTCCGAGCCCGGCCGCACGACCGTCTCCGTCCGCGTCCCCGGCGCCGACCGAGAGCGGGGCGCGCTGTGCATCCACGGCCACCTCGACGTCGTGCCGGCCAATGCCGAGGACTGGAGCGTTCCCCCCTTCGACGGGGTGGAACGCGACGGCTGCCTCTGGGGACGGGGCGCGGTCGACATGAAGGACATGGTCGCCATGATGCTCGCGTGCGTACGGCAGCTCGCCCGCACCGAGACCGTGCCGCCGCGGGACCTGCTCTTCGTCTTCTTCGCCGACGAGGAGGCCGGGGGAGTCCTCGGCAGCCAGTTCATGATCAAGGAGCACCCCGAGGTCTTCGAGGGGGTCACCGAGGCGATCAGCGAGGTCGGCGGCTACAGCGTCACCGTCGAGGACGCGCAGGGCCTGCCGCACCGGGCCTACCTGCTGCAGACCGCGGAGAAGGGGATTGCCTGGCTGCACCTCGAGGCCAAGGGCACCGCGGGCCACGGGTCCGTCCCGACGTCCGACAACCCGATCGTCCATCTGGCCGAGGCGATCTCGCGGATCGACGCCCACAAGTGGCCCCGCGAGTTCATCGTCTCCGTGCGCGGTCTGCTCGACGGGCTCTCCGAGATCACCGGTGTCGGCTACAGCGACGAGGATGCAGAGGCACTCCTCGAGCGCATCGGCCCGGCTGCCGGCTTCGTGCGAGGGGCGCTGCAGGACACGGCCAATGTGACGATGCTCGACGCCGGGTACAAGCACAATGTCATCCCGCAGACCGCTTCGGCGGCACTGGACTGCCGTTTCCTCCCCGGCCACGAGGAGGACCTCATGTCGACCATCCGCGAGCTGGCCGGCGAGCACGTCGAGGTCGTCGTGGACCACAGGGACATCTCGCTGGACTCCCCCTTCGAGGGGGACCTGGTCGACCGGATGCAGGCCGCGCTTCTGGCGGAGGACCCGGAGGCGTCGATCTTGCCGTACTGCCTCTCCGGTGGGACGGACAACAAGGCGCTGTCGACGATCGGCGTCACCGGTTACGGGTTCGCGCCGCTGCGCCTGCCCGCCGATCTCGACTTCGCCCCCATGTTCCACGGCATCGACGAACGAGTGCCCCTGGAGTCGCTGGAGTTCGGCGCCAAGGTGCTGTGGCGTCTCGTCGAGGACTGCTGAGGGCGGGTCGGCAGACGGGCGGACTCAGCGCGACGGGAGGGTCGGCGGGCGCGGGACCCGAATGATCTTTCGTCGCAACCAGGCCCTCTCGATCCCGCTGAGATAGACGACTGTGCGGTGCAGCTCCCAGTGGCCGTACTCGGCGTGGTCGGTCAGCTCTTGGCGGATGGCAGCGCGTCCAGCGCCCCTGGGGAACTGGATGGTGCGGAACTCGTACTCGGGCATCAGTGCCATTGTGGCCCAAGGGCTGTAGCGTCAGGCCCATGAGCGACCCGCGCCCCGCACTCAACCAGCTGATCGCCGCCTTCGAGCGCCACCTCGAAGCCTCCTCCCAGCGTCGTGGCGAGGACGACCCGACGGTTGTCGCCGCCTACGAGGACCTGGCCGATGCCTTCGAGGCCTACGACGACGCCCTCCACGACGCGACCGGTGAGATGACGCCCCTTGTCGTCGTCGACGAGCAGTTCATGGTCGATGACGACGACGATGATGACTCTGACGACGACTCGGATGACGACTACGACGACGACTCGGAGGACGACCAGACCTACTCCGGTCTGGACGGCGAGGACTACGACTCGGACGAGTCCAAGCGCTGAGCCCCACCGGCCACGGTCCGACTCACAGCCAGCCGGACCGCTTGAAGAGCCGGTAGAGCACGAGGCACAGCAGAGCCATCGCCAGCAGGGCGAGCGGGTAGCCGTAGTAGAACTCGCCATCACCGACGTGCACGCTCAGGGACAGCTCGGGCATGCCCTCGAAGTTCATCCCGTAGACACCGGCGATCATCGTCGCGAGCGCAGCCATCGCGGCCCACGCCGAGATCTTGCGCATGTCCTGGTTCTGCTGGACCCCGACCTGGGCGAGGTGGGCGCTCAGGACGTCGGACAGCAGCCGGTCCTGCGACTCGGTGTTGTCGTTGACGAGCGACAGGTGGTCGAACACGTCGCGGAAGAGCAGCCGGAGCTCCTCGCCGGGTACGGGGGTCGTGGGTCCGACGAGCTGTGACAGCGGTCGGGCGAGCGGCTGCGCGGCTCGCTTGAACTCCAGGACCTCACGCTTGAGCGCGTAGATGTCACTGGTGTCGACGGTACGGCCGGAGGAGAAGACACTCGACTCGATCTCGTCGAGGTCGATCTGCAGCTCGTCCTCGATCTCGAGGTACTGGTCGACGACGAAGTCGATGATGGCGTGGAAGACGCCCCACGGCCCGTGTCGCAGCGCGCCGTGGCCGTGCTCCTCGAGCCGGCTGCGCAGTCCTGCGAGGGGGCCGGCCTCGCCACGCCGGACGGTCACGATGTAGTCGGGACCGACGAAGACCATGAGCTCCCCGGACTCCACGTCAGAGGTGGCCTCGACGTAGCGCAGCGGCCGCAGGACGACGAAGTGCACATCGCCGTAGCGCTCGATCTTGGGTCGTTGGTCGCCCTTGACCGAGTCCTCGACGGCGAGCCGGTGCAGGCCGAGCGCCCCTGAGACCTGGTCGAACGACTCCGCGGAGGGATCGCGCATGCCGATCCACAGGAAGTCCTGCGAGTCGCTCGCGCGGATCTCCTCGAGGGTTTGCCCGATGTCCTCGCAGGGCTGGCGGTGTCCTGCGCTGTAGCGGGCCTGGTCGACGATCATCCCGGCATCGTCTCAGGCCCACTCGGGTCGGGCGCCTAAGGTGGTTGGCGTGGCGTACTGCATCCTCATCCGGCACGGGCGGTCGACCGCCAACACCCAAGGTGTCCTCGCGGGCTGGACGGAGGGTGTCGCCCTCGACGAGACCGGGATCGAGCAGGCCGCAGCGCTCGTCGACCGGCTCGACGGCACGCCCCTCGTGCACCTCGCGACCTCACCGCTCCAACGGTGCCGCGAGACGGCCGAGCCTCTGCTCGGTGCCCACGGCCTCGGGGCCCAGGTCCACGAAGGCCTGGGGGAGTGCCGCTACGGGGCGTGGACCGGCCGCTCGCTGAAGGAGCTCGTCAAGGAGCCGCTGTGGCGCACCGTCCAGGACACCCCGAGCAAGGCCGTCTTCCCCGATGGCGAGACCTTCCCGGGGGAGTCGATCGCCGCGATGGCCGAGCGAGCCGTCGCGGCGATCCGTGAGATCGACGCGGCGGTCAGCAAGGAGCACGGCGCGCACGCCGTCTGGGCGGCGGTCAGCCACGGTGACGTCATCAAGTCGATCATCGCCGACGCGGTGGGTACGCCGCTCGACGACTTCCAGCGCGTGCACGTCGACCCGGCTTCGATCTCCGTCGTGCACTACACGCAGTCGCGCCCGATGCTCTTGCGCAGCAACGACACCGGGAGCTCCTCCCTTCGTCCGCCGGTGCCGACGGCAGAGTCCACGACGGGCGGGGACGCCGCGGTCGGCGGGGGCGCGGGGCTAGGGTCGGGGTCATGACCGTCGTCGAGTTCGACCCTCCGGAGCGCTTCGTGCTGGGCACGGTGGGCCCCGCCGGACAGCGCACCTTCTTCCTCCAGGCCAGCGACGGCACGCGCCGCGTGCAGGTCGCCCTCGAGAAGTTGCACGCGCAGGTGCTAGCGGAGCGGATTGGTGAGCTGCTCGACCAGGTCGCCGGGCGGGAGGCCACGATCGCTGCCGCGGCCGCAGCGGCGGACAACGCCCCGCTGGACACGCCCATCTCCGAGGACTTCCGGGTCAGCGCACTCGCGCTGTCCTGGGACGACGACCGGCACGTCGTGCTCATCGAGGCGCACGACCACGACCCCGATGAGATCGACGAGCTCGACCCGACGCAGGAGCACAGCACCTTGCGTGCCTGGCTCCCGCCCGCCCAGGCCCGCGCCTTCGCCCGCCGCTGCGAGACCGTCGTGCGCGCCGGACGACCGCCCTGCCCCTTCTGCGGCGGTCCGGTCGACGAGAGCGGGCACATCTGTCCCCGAGCCAACGGCTACAAGCGCTGACCCGTGGGTACGCCCCCTTCCCTCGCCGCCGGTGAGCTCGTCATCCTCGGCCGTCACCCGCTCGCGAGCAATGTCGTGCTCGTCGGTGAGGTGCGTCGTGCCGGCGCGCCCGCGGTGACGGTCGCCTACAAGCCCGTGGACGGGGAGCGCCCGCTCTGGGACTTCCCCGACGGCACCCTGGCTGCCCGCGAGGTCGCGGCGGCGCGGATCAGTGATCTCGGGGGCTTCGACCTCGTGCCCGAGACGGTCTGGCGCGACGGTCCGGCCGGTCCCGGAGCGGTGCAGCGATGGATCGGCGAGGTGACCAGCCTGTGCCCTACGCCGGTCGCCGTGACCCCGCCCCACGCCGTCCCCGCCGGCAACCTCGTGGTCCTGGAGGGCGAGGACGAAGGGGGCGCCCCCCTCCACCTCTCGCACCCCGACGACCCTCGCCTGCGATCGATGGCCGTCCTGGATGCGGTCCTCAACAACTCTGACCGCAAGGGTGGTCACCTCCTGCTCCACGACGGCCGCCTCTGGGGGATCGACCACGGGGTGGGGCTGAGCGCCGAGCCCAAGCTGCGCACGGTGCTGTGGGGGTGGGCCGGTGAGCCGATCCCGCAGGAGGATCTGGCCCGGCTCACCCGTCTGGCAGGAGCGCTGGAGCGCGAAGACGTGGTCGCCGAGCTCGGTGTCCTGCTCACCTCCCTCGAGGTGGATGCCCTGGGCGCGCGGGCGGAGTCCCTGCTGACGGCAGGCACGCACCCTGAGCCCTCCGGGGAGTGGCCAGCCATCCCGTGGCCACCGCTGTGACCGGGACCTCGTAGGCTGTCCGCGTGAGAGCCTGGCCGACCCCCAACCTTCCCGTCATCCCCGGAGAGCCCATCTCCCTTCGCCTGCATGATGTGGCGCGCGGTGAGGTGGCACCGGTCGAGGCTGCCGACCCCGCCCGCCTCTACGTCTGTGGCGTGACGCCCTACGACACCACCCACATGGGCCATGCTGCGACCTATGTGACCTTCGACCTCGTGGGCCGCGCGCTGCGGGACGGCGGCCGAGCGGTCACCTACGTGCAAAATGTCACCGATGTCGACGACCCGCTCTTCGAGCGCGCCGCTCGCGACGGCGTCGACTGGCGGGACCTGGGCCAGGACCAGATCGCCCTCTTCCTCGAGGACATGACCGCGCTCGGCGTGATCCCGCCGGAGCACTTCATGGGTGTCATGGAGTCGATGCCCGTGATCATCGACGCCGTGCAGGGGCTCGTCGACCGTGGTGTCACCTACGAGGTCGTCGAGGACGGGATCCGTGACACCTATCTCGACCTGGCCGCAGCAGGAGGCCTCGGGGAGCTGAGCCACCTCAGCCGCGAGACCATGCTCGAGTTCTCTGCCGAGCGAGGCGGAGACCCGCAGCGCACCGGCAAGCGCGACCCTCTCGACCCGATGCTGTGGCGCGGTGAGCGTGACGGCGAGCCCGCTTGGGACGCAGGCGCGCTCGGCCGTGGCCGACCCGGTTGGCACATCGAGTGCACGGCGATCGCGATGGAGCACCTCGGTGACCGCATCGACGTGCAGGGCGGCGGCACCGACCTCGTCTTCCCCCATCACGAGATGTCGGTCGTGCAGGCCGAGGCGCTCACGGGGGAACGGCCCTTCGCGGCGCACACGACGCACCAGGCGATGGTCGCCTACGACGGCGAGAAGATGAGCAAGTCCAAGGGCAACCTCGTGCGCGTCTCGACGCTGCGCGGCCAGGGCGTGGACCCGATGGCGATCCGGCTCGTGCTGCTGGCGCACCACTACCGCGGTGAGTGGGAGTGGACCGACGCCGACCTGACGACGGCGCAGGAGCGACTCGCGCGCTGGCGCTCTGGGCTGTCGACCGACGGCGGCCCTGACGCGAGTGAGGCTGTCGCCGCAGTGCGCGCTGCGCTGGCCGATGACCTCGACACCCCGACGGCGCTGGCGGCCGTCGATGCGTGGGCGGAGCGGTCGCTCAGCTCTGGTGGCGACGTGCGCTCAGCACCCGGCGAGCTCGCCCGGGCGATCGACGCGCTGCTGGGCATCCGCCTCTGAGGCGCTGACCCGGCCCGGCACTCGTCGGCGGGTCAGGTGGGGCCAGCGGTGTCGCCGCCTCGGCGGCGCAGGTAGCGCTCGAACTCCTTGGCGATCGCGTCGCCACTGGCCTCGGGCAGCTCAGAGGTGTCCTGCGCGCTCTCGAGCGCGGAGACGTACTCGGCGACGTCCTCGTCGGTGCTGGCGAGCTCATCGACTCCGCGCTCCCAGGCACGGGTCTCGTCCTCGAGCTCGCCGTGCTCGATGACCGTGTCGAGGAGGTCCTCGAGCTGGACGAGCAGGGCGAGCGATGCCTTGGGGCAGGGGACCTGCGAGGCATAGTGCGGAACGGCCGCCCAGGCGGAGATCGAGATCATCTCGGCCTGCACCGCCCCGTCCGCGACCACGCCGGTGATGCCGGTGGGGCCCTCGTAGCGCGCCGGCTCGAGCTCGTGACGGTAGGCGGTGGCCTCGTCCTCGCTGGAGCAGGTGACGGGGATCGGCCGCGTGTGGGCGACATCGGCCAGCAGGGCCCCCAGAGTGATCACCGTCGTCACGCCGTGGGAGGCCGCGAGGTCGAGGATCTCGGCCGTGAAGGCCCGCCAGCGGAAGGAGGGCTCGATCCCCGTCACGAGGAGCACGTCCCGACCCAGGCTGTCGGGCGAGGCGAGCAGGATGCGGGTGGTGTTCCAGTGGAGGCCACGCCCCTGGCCCTGGTTGATGACCCGGGGTCGGGTGACCTGGAAGTCGTAGTAGTCCTCGGGATCGACTGCAGCCACGGTCTCGGCGTCCCAGAGGTCGCCCAGGTGCTCGATGACCCGTGAGGCGGCCTCGCCGGCGTCGTTCCAGCCCTCGAAGGCACAGATCATCACGGGGTCGTGCAGCTCGGGCAGGTCCTCGATCTCGATCACACCCACCAGCCTACGTCGGGCTACCGTGTGGCCTTGTGAGCACTGTGAGCCCCGCGCCGAAGTCGCGCGATCTGCCGGCAGCCGTCCTGTGGGACATGGACGGCACCCTCGTCGACACGGAGCCCTACTGGATGCGTGCCGAGCACGAGCTCGTCGAGGAGTTCGGGGGGACTTGGACCCACGACCTGGCCATCCAGCTCGTCGGCAACCCGTTGCTCGTCTCGGCACAGTTCATCCTCGATCACTCACCGGTCGACCTCACTCCTGAGGAGGTCGTCCACCGGCTCCAGTCGCGGGTCATCGAGCAGATCGCCGACGAGGTGCCGTGGCGACCCGGGGCCCGCGAGCTGCTGGCCGCCTGCCGCGAGGCGGACATCCCCTCGGCGCTGGTGACGATGTCGTGGACGGACCTGGCGCAGGCCGTCGTCGACGCGACCGACCCCGGCTCCTTCGGTCTCGTGGTCTCGGGTGACCTCGTCACCCACGGCAAGCCGCACCCTGAGCCGTACCTGACGGCTGCTGCCCAGCTGGGCGTCGAGCCCGCCGCCTGCGTCGCCATCGAGGACTCGCCGACGGGTGTCCGCTCGGCCGTCGCCGCAGGCGTGCCGACCCTGGCCGTCCCGCACGTCGTCGAGGTCCCGGCCATCGACGGCGCGGTGCCGCTGACCACGCTGGTGGGGGTCACCCCCTTCGACCTCGTCCCACTCGCCACCGGCGCGCACGAACCCACGTCTGCATTGCCCTAGGGCAATGCAGACGAACGGTACGTGGGAGGGCCGTGCATTGCCCTAGGGCAATGCAGAGGAAGGGGGAGTGCCGGCTTCGGCGGTCACCCGGGCCTCGGGGGTGATGATCTCGATCGTCTCGGGCAGCTCCGGGGGAGTCCCGCCGAAGGCGGGGCAGAGCGCCTTGAAGTCGCACCACCCGCACAGCTTCGTCGGGTTGGGACGGAAGTCGCGTGCCGCCACCGCCTGCTCGATCGCTGCCCACACCGCGCGGACATTGCGCTCCAGCGCCAGCAGGTCGGCCTCGTCAGGGACATAGCGGATGACCGTTCCGTCCTTGAGGTAGACCAGCTGCAGCAGATCCGGGACCCGGCCGGTGCGGCGCCAGATGACGAGGCCGTAGAACTTCATCTGGAAGAGCGCCTTGCCCTCGAAGCCGGCAGCCGGCGTGCGCCCCGTCTTGTAGTCGACGACGCGCACCTCCCCGGTGGGGGCGACGTCCAGCCGGTCGATGATGCCGCGCAGGACCAGCCCGTCGACCTCGGTCTCTACCTTGACCTCACGTTGAGAGGGCTCGAGTCTCGACGGATCCTCGAGGGTGAACCATCGGTCGACGAGCTTCTCGGCAGCGGCAAACCACGACTCCTCGCTGAGCGAGGCATCGTCGGCCAGCATCTCCGCCAGCTCGGGCCGCTCGGCGACCAGTGCGGCCCACTGACCCGGCACGAGTGCCCGCGCTGCCTCGGGCGTGCGCTCGGCCGCGGGCAGCTCGAAGATCTCCTCGAGCACGGCGTGCACGAGCGTCCCGCGAGCTGCCGCCGGTGACGGTGCCTCCTCGAGGCGGTCGATCGTGCGGAAGCGAAACTTCAGCGGGCACTGCTTGAAGTCAGCAGCCCGTGAGGGGGAGAGCGCGGCCCTCACTCGGGGGCGTAACCGAGATTGGGTCCGAGCCAGCGCTCGGCCTCTCGCATCGTCCACCCCTTGCGGGCGGCGTAGTCCTCGACCTGGTCCTTGGCCAGGCGACCCACGACGAAGTACTGGCTGTCCGGGTGCCCGAGGTACCAGCCGGAGACGGCCGCTCCCGGCCACATCGCCATCCCGTCGGTGAGCTCGATGCCGATCTCGTCGACGTCGAGCAGCGACCACAGGGTCTTCTTCTCCGTGTGGTCGGGGCAGGCCGGGTAGCCGGGCGCCGGGCGGATGCCGTCGTAGGCCTCCTTGATCAGCTCCTTGTTGCCGAGCGACTCGTCGGGCGCATAACCCCAGAACTCCGTGCGGACGCGCTCGTGGAGATGCTCGGCGAAGGCCTCGGCGAAGCGATCGGCCAGTGCCTCGAGAAGGATCGCGTTGTAGTCGTCGTTGTCGGCCTTGAACTCCATGATCTTGTCAGCGGCGCCGATGCCACCGGTGACTGCGAAGGCGCCGATCCAGTCCTTGACGCCGGTGTCCTTGGGCGCGACGAAGTCCGCGAGGCTGCGGTTGGGCACACCCGCGCGGTGCTTGCCCTGCTGACGCAGCATGTGCAGCGTGTGCGCCACCTCGGACCGTGACTCATCGGTGTAGATCTCGATGTCGTCGCCCACGGCGTTTGCGGGGAAGAGGCCGATGACCCCCTTCGCCGTCAGCCACTTGTGCTCGATGATCTGGTCGAGCATCTCCTGGGCCTCGTCGTAGAGCTTGCGGGCGACCTCACCCGTGGCCGGGTTGTTGAGGATGTCCGGGAAGGAGCCCTTGAGCTCCCACGCGTTGAAGAAGGGCTGCCAGTCGAAGTACTCGCGCAGCACGGCCAGGTCGTAGTCCTCGAACACCTCACGCGTCGGCGTCACGCCGGCCAGGTGCGGCTGCTGCGCGCCCCAGTCGATCGGGGTGCGCGCCTCCTGCGCCTGCTCGTAGGTGAGCATCGGGCGGTCGTTGTTCTTGGAGGCGTGCCGCGTGCGCAGGGCCTCGTAGTCGGCCGCCACCTCGTCGAGCAGCTTGGTCTTGCCCGTCTCGCTGAGCAGCTGGCTGACGACCGGGACGGAGCGCGAGGCGTCCTTGACCCAGACCACCGGCCCGTCGTACTGCTGGTCGACCTTGACCGCGGTGTGGGCGCGTGAGGTCGTCGCGCCGCCGATGAGCAGCGGGATGTCGAAGCCCTGACGCTGCATCTCGGAGGCCACGCCGACCATCTCGTCGAGCGAGGGGGTGATGAGCCCGGACAGGCCGATGACGTCGGCGTCGTGCTCGCGGGCCGTCTCGAGGATCTTTTGTGTCGGGACCATGACGCCCAGGTCGATGACGTCGTAGTTGTTGCACTGGAGGACCACGCCGACGATGTTCTTGCCGATGTCGTGCACATCCCCCTTGACCGTCGCCATGACGATCAGGCCGTTGGAGGTGGAGACATCGCCCGGCTTCTTGGCGGCCTCGATGTACGGGATGAGGTGCGCGACAGCCTTCTTCATCACTCGGGCGGACTTCACGACCTGCGGGAGGAACATCTTGCCGGCACCGAAGAGATCGCCGACGACGCCCATGCCGTCCATCAGCGGGCCCTCGATCACCTCGATCGGCTGGCCTCCGGCCTGCTCGATCTCGACGCGCAGCGACTCGGTGTCCTCGACGACCCACGTGTCGATGCCCTTGACCAAGGAGTGCGTGATCCGCTCGCGAAGGGGGAGCTCGCGCCACTCCTCGGTGGCGACCTCTGCCTTGGCACCGTTACCGCGGTGGTCCTCCGCGATCTCGAGGAGCCGTTCGGTGGAGTCCTCCCGCCGGTTGAGGACGACGTCCTCGATGCGCTCACGCAGGTCGGCATCGATCGTGTCGTAGGGGACGAGGGCGCCGGCGTTGACGATCCCCATGTCCATCCCCGCGCTGATCGCGTGGTAGAGGAAGACGGCGTGGATCGCCTCCCGCACCGGGTTGTTGCCGCGGAAGCTGAAGGAGACATTGGAGACGCCGCCGGAGACGAGCACGCCCGGCAGGTTGTCCTTGATCCAGCGCACACCCTCGATGTAGTCCGTGCCGTACTCGGCGTGCTCCTCGATACCGGTGGCCAGCGCGAAGATGTTGGGGTCGAAGACGATGTCCTCGGCGGGGAACCCGACCTCCTCGGTGAGGATCGTGTACGCCCGCTGGGCGATCTCCTTGCGCCGCTGCAGGTTGTCGGCCTGGCCGTCCTCGTCGAAGCCCATGACGACGATCGCTGCGCCGTACTTGCGGCACAGGCGGGCCTGCTCGATGAAGGGCTCGACGCCCTCCTTCATGGAGATCGAGTTGACGATCGCCTTGCCCTGGGTGCGCTTGAGCCCGGTCTCGATGACCTCCCACTTGGAGGAGTCGATCATCAGCGGCACGCGGGAGATGTCCGGCTCGGAGCCGACGAGGTTGACGAAGGTGCCCATGGCGGCGACGCCGTCGAGCATGCCCTCGTCCATGTTGATGTCGATGATCTGCGCGCCGCTCTCGACCTGCTGGGCGGCGACGGCGAGGGCGGCGGGGTAGTCGTTGGCCTCGATGAGCTTGCGGAACTTCGCCGAACCGGTGACATTGGTCCGCTCGCCGACGTTGACGAAGAGCGAGTCGGGCGTGACGTTGAAGGGCTCCAGACCCGACAGTCGCAGTGCGGGAGCGACCTCGACCGGGACGTGCGGGGCGGCCGAGCCCACCCCCTTCGCGATCTCGGCGATGTGCTCGGGCGTGGTGCCACAGCAGCCGCCGACGAGGTTGACCAGTCCGGAGGTGGCGAACTCGGCCACGAGAGTGGCCATGTAGGCCGGGTCCTGGTCGTACTCGCCGAAGGCATTGGGCAGGCCGGCGTTGGGGTAGGCCGAGATGTAGGTGTCGGCGACACGGCCGAGCTCGACGATGTACTGGCGCAGCTCCTCGGCGCCGAGAGCGCAGTTCAGGCCCACGGCCAGGGGCTGGGCATGACGGATGGAGTTCCAGAAGGCCTCGGTGGTCTGCCCGGTCAGCGTGCGCCCGGAGGCATCCGTGATCGTGCCCGAGATGATGACGGGCCAGCGCCGGCCGTGCTGCTCGAAGAGCGTCTCGAGGGCGAAGATCGCCGCCTTGGCGTTGAGCGTGTCGAAGATCGTCTCGACGAGCAGGATGTCGACGCCACCCTCGACGAGGCCGCTGGCCTGCTCGAGGTAGGCCTCGACGAGCTGGTCGAAGGTGATGTTGCGGATCGCCGGGTCGTTGACGTCGGGGGAGATCGACGCGGTGCGCACCGTCGGGCCCAACGCCCCCATGACCCAGCGGGGGCGCTGCGGGTCACGAGCGGTGAACTCGTCAGCGGCCTGGCGGGCCAGACGGGCGGCGGCGACGTTGATCTCCCGCGCCAGGTCCTGCATGCCGTAGTCGGCCATGGAGACGCGTTGCGCGTTGAAGGTGTTGGTCTCGATCAGCTCGGCGCCGGCCTCGAGGTACTGCCGGTGCAGGTCCGTGATGATCTCGGGCTGGGTGAGGCAGAGCAGGTCGTTGTTGCCCTGCAGGTCACTGGGCCAGTCGGCGAAGCGCTCCCCGCGGAAGTCGGGCTCCGACAACCCCTGACGCTGGATCATGGTCCCCATGCCGCCGTCCATGAGGAGGATGCGCTGGCTCAGCGTCTCCCTCAGCTGGTCGGTGGCGTCGGGGCGCAGATCGGTGTCAGTCACCGTGAAGATCCTGTCGAAGGGGGCGGAGTGCGCCTTCATTATCCCCACCAAGGTCTCTCGCCTAAGGTCAGGTCCATGGCAGCCCCTCCGGACGACCACCCCCCTCGCGGCATCCGTCTGGCCACGATCGGCTCCGTGCCGGTCTACCTCGGCTGGTCCTGGTTGCTCATGGGTGGCCTGATCGTCTTCCTCGTCGGGCCGTCCACCGCGCAGGTCCACGGCACGACCATCGGCTACTCGGTCGCGGTGATCTACGCCCTCGCACTCCTGGTGAGTGTCCTGGCCCATGAGGCGGCTCACGCAGTGACCGCCAAGTCCTTCGGTCACACCGTCCACCGCGTCGTTGCTGACCTGTGGGGCGGGCACACGGCCTTCGAGGCCTCGCGAGCCACCCCGATGACCTCCGCCGCGATCGCGGTCGTCGGCCCGCTCACCAATGCCGTGATCGCCATCGTCTGCCTCGTGATCTCCACGGTGCTCGGTGTCGGAGTCCCGGCGATGGTCCTGGGCGGCATCGCCTTCGTCAACGGCGCCCTGGCCGTGCTCAACATGCTCCCCGGACTCCCGCTGGACGGCGGCCAGATCGTCGAGTCGGTTGTGTGGGGGATCACCAAGGACCAGGGGCGAGCCCGGGTCATCGCCGGGTACCTGGGCCGGGGCATGGTCATCGTCATCGTCATGGCCGTCGTCGGGGTCCCACTCCTGCAGGGCAAGTCACCCAACATGTCCACCGTGCTGTGGACCGTGCTCGTCGCGTCCTTCCTCTGGTCGGGGGCCACCCAGGCCATCCGGCACGGCAAGACCCTCGGGACCCTCTCGGGTCTGGACGTGCAGTCGTTGCTCGAGCCGGCCGCGGGCATCGCCCACGATCGTCCCGTCAGCGAGCTGACCTCCCTTCGCGCCCTGCCCGTCGTCGTCGACGCAGCCGGGACGCCGCTCGGTCTCATCGACAACGACGCCCTGCGCAGCGTCCCCGTCCACGCGATCGAGTCCACCCCGGTCTCGGCCGTCGTGGCCGGTGCACCCGACGGCTGGGCCGTCGACCTCACCCCGGGGCGCGAGGCCATCGAGCTGGTCAACGCCTTCCAGCAGTCACGCTCGCGGATCGTCGCCGTGAGCGAAGGGGGAGTGCTGCGGGGCATCGTGCGGGTCGAGCGGGTCAACGCGGCACTCGCGCGCACCTAGACTTGGCCCCCATGAGCGCCACCGGATCTGCCTACCGTCGCGGCCCCTTCCGTGAAGGGGACCGCGTCCAGCTGACCGACCCCAAGGGGCGGCTGCACACCATCTCCCTGACTCCGGGCAAGGAGTTCCACACCCACCGGGGCCACATCAAGCACGACGACCTCATCGGTGCGCCCGACGGATCCACGATCACCCACACGTCGGGGAGCGAGTACCTCGCGCTGCGTCCGCTGCTGTCCGACTACGTCATGTCGATGCCGCGCGGGGCGGCGGTCGTCTACCCCAAGGACGCCGGCCAGATCGTCACCATGGCCGATGTCTTCCCCGGCGCGAGCGTCGTCGAGGCCGGCGTGGGCTCCGGGGCCCTGTCGATGTCGCTGCTGCGGGCCGTGGGGGACACCGGCTCGGTGCACTCCTTCGAGCGGCGCGCCGACTTCGCAGAGATCGCCAAGGCCAATGCGCAGGCCTTCTTCGGTGAGCACCACCCGGCGTGGACCGTCACCGTGGGGGATCTCGTCGAGTCCTTGCCCAGCGCTGTCGAGCCCGGCACGGTCGACCGCGTCGTCCTCGACATGCTCGCCCCCTGGGAGTGCCTCGAGGTCGTCGCTGATGCGCTCGTGCCCGGCGGGGTCCTCATCTGCTACGTCGCCACGGCGACCCAGCTGAGCAAGGTCGCCGAGGCGATGCGCGACTTCGGGACCTTCACCGAGCCCGAGGCCTTCGAGACCCTCCTGCGCGGCTGGCACCTCGAGGGCCTGGCCGTCCGTCCGCAGCACCGGATGCACGGCCACACCGGGTTCCTCATCACCACCCGCCGCCTGGCACCCGACACCACCCCGCCGGTGCGCAAGCGTCGCCCGGGCAAGGGGTACGCGGCGCAGGAGGAGGGCAGCGAGACCGAGGCCCCCCAGGTCGAGCCGGCACCGGGGGCCGACGACGCAGAGTGGACTCCCGAGGCGCTGGGCGAGCGGACCGCGTCGGAGAAGAAGATGCGCAAGCTGACTCGCGGAGTGGTCCCACCGAGCCCACGCTGAGCAGACGCGAGAGACTTGCAGGGAGCGCCGTCACCACGGCGGGAAGGGAGCACACGTCCATGACCACCGACCCCACCCCCCAGGACGTGCGGGCACTGCAGGACAAGCTGACGCACCAGCAGTCGCAGATGTCGACCGTGGCCTCCCAGAACGAGCGCCTCGTGCGCACGCTCAAGGACGCCCGGCAGCAGATCGTCTCCCTTCGTGAGGAGATCGAGCGTCTGGCCCAGCCCCCTTCGTCGTATGCGGTGATCGTCGACGTCCACGAGAGCGACAACACGGTCGACGTGCTCTCCGGCGGACGCAAGATGCACGTGGCCGTCTCCCCGGCAGTCGAGCCGGGCGAGCTCGGCGTCGGTCGCGAGGTGCGACTCAACGAGGCGATGAATGTTGTCTCCGTCCACGCCGAGGACGTCGCCGGCGAGGTCGTGGTCGTCAAGGAGGTCCTCGACGAGGACCGCCTGCTCGTGATCATGCGCCAGGACGAGGAGCGGGTCGTGCGCCGCGGCAGCCGCGTCACCGGCAAGCAGGTCCGTGTCGGCGATGCCGTGCTCGTCGACCAGCGCAGCAACATCGCGGTCGAGCGGATCCCTCGGGCAGAGGTCGCCGACCTCGTCCTCGAGGAGGTCCCTGACCTCGACTACGACGACATCGGTGGGCTCAGCGCGCAGATCGAGGCGATCCGCGACAGTGTCGAGCTGCCCTACCTGCACGCAGACCTCTACGAGCGTCACCAGCTCAAGGCGCCGAAGGGGGTCCTGCTCTACGGTCCTCCCGGCAACGGCAAGACGATGATCGCCAAGGCCGTCGCGGCATCGCTGGCGCGCAAGGTCGCCGAGCGCACGGGACAGGAGAGCGCGACGGCGTACTTCCTCAACATCAAGGGCCCGGAGCTGCTCAACAAGTACGTCGGCGAGACCGAGCGGCACATCCGGCTGATCTTCCACCGTGCCCGCGAGAAGTCGAGCGACGGCACCCCCGTGGTCGTCTTCTTCGACGAGATGGACAGCCTCTTCCGCACCCGTGGGTCCGGCGTCTCGTCCGACGTCGAGACGACGATCGTGCCGCAGCTGCTCGCCGAGATCGACGGCGTCGAGGGCCTGGACAATGTCATCGTCATCGGCGCGACCAATCGCGAGGACATGATCGACCCCGCGATCCTGCGCCCCGGCCGGCTCGACGTGAAGATCAAGATCGAGCGGCCGGACGCCGAGGGTGCGCGCGACATCTTCAGCAAGTACCTCACCGCCGACCTGCCGCTGCACCCCGAGGACCTCGAGGAGCACGACGGCGATCGTCAGGCCACGGTCCAGGGCATGATCGACGCCGCGGTGGAGCACATGTACGCGGAGTCGGATGCCAACCAGTTCCTCGAGGTCACCTACCAGGGTGGCGACAAGGAGGTCCTGTACTTCAAGGACTTCAACTCCGGCGCGATGATCCAGAACATCGTCGACCGCTCCAAGAAGGCTGCGATCAAGGACTTCCTCACCACGGGCATCGAAGGTGTCCGCGTCGGCCACGTCCTCGACGCGTGCATCGCGGAGTTCAAGGAGAACGAGGACCTGCCCAACACGACCAACCCCGACGACTGGGCGAGGATCTCGGGCAAGAAGGGCGAGCGGATCGTCTACATCCGCACGCTCATCGGCGGCAAGACCGGGGGCACCGAGCCCGGCCGCTCGATCGACACCGGATCACGGACCGGCCAGTACCTCTAGGACTCGTCCTCGGGGGTGCGCGGCTGCCGGACACCCAGCTCGCCGGCGATCCTCTCCCGGTCTGCGGGCGGCACCACGCCCCGTCCGGGGGCGGCCTCGCGAGGTCCGGTGAGCTCCTCCAGCCCCAAGGGGTCACCCACCTCGGTGTGCTCCATCGGTGGGTGCACACGTCCGCGTCCGGTCCCGTTCGGGCGGGCCGGCTCCGGACGACGACGGTCGACGGCCCACACCAGGAGCCGCCACCCGACGAGCGTCGCGCCGAGGAAGATCGTCGCGACGATGACGAAGGGGAGCGCCGTCCCCTGGCCGACCATGTCGCGCAGCGCCATCCCGCCGAAGACCGTGGCGATCCACACGGTCACCCCGTGCCACAGCCGCGTCGGCCAGGCGCGGCTCGACAAGGCGACGACGGTCCACCCGATGGCCAGGCCGGCCATGAAGGGCCAGGCCGTGTCCCACCAGCCGGCGGGGTCCAGCGGCTCCGCGTGGGTGCGTCGCCCGATGAGGGTGAAGACGGCCACGACGAGCACGTCGAGACCTGCGGCCAGGGCCGTGCGCCGGCCCGGCGAGCCCAGGCGCTCGTCCCGCTCACGCACCGGGGGTGCTCCCGAGCAGGTGTCGACGGATCTCGGTGACGAGCTCGTGGCGGCTCTGGGCACCGGAGCGCGCCACCCCGGGGAAGCTGGCGAACCCGTGCGGCAGCCCGACGTAGTTGGTGGCACGCACCTCGACGCCCGCTGCCCGCAGCACCTCGGCGTAGCGCAGCCCGTCGTCGCGGATCGGGTCGAGGTCGGCGGTCTGGACGAGGGCCGGGGCCACGCCGGTGGCGTCGCCGAAGAGCGGGGAGACGATCGGGTCGTCGGCCCGGACCGCGTCCGGCTGCTCGCCGAGGTAGTGGGCGCGGAAGGCGAGGACCTTCGCCTTGGAGAGGATCGCGCCCTCGGCGTGCTCGTCGATCGAGGGCGAGGCCAGCGTGAGGTCGGTCGCGGGGTAGATCAGCGCCTGGTGGCGGATGACCGGCTCGCCGTCGACCGTTCGCAGGTCCCGCAGCTGTTGCGCGACGACCGCCGACAGGTTGCCACCGGCCGAGTCGCCGCAGAGCGCGATCCGGGTGGCGTCGGCGCCGCGCTGAGGCTCCTCGTGCAGCCACCGGGTCACGTCGACGGCGTCGTGGGCCGCGACGGGCGCCCGGTGCTCCGGTGCCATCCGGTAGTCCACGCTCACGACGAGTGCGTCGAGCTCGGCCGCCAGGTGGGTGCACAGCGGGTCGTACATCGGGGTGTTGCCCTGCACCCACCCACCGCCGTGGAGGTAGACGACGACCGGACGTCCCGCCCTTCGCGTCACCGGTGTGTACCAGCGAAGGGGGATGCTCGCCCCATCACGTGCCGGCGCGCTCCCTTCGTCGATCGTCACCCGCGGCGAGACGCGGCCGGTGATCCAGGAGAAGGGGGGCGAGGTCGGGAAGACCTTGGCCCGCGCCTCGAGGATGTCCTCGTGCGTCGCGTCGAGGATCGACCCACGACCGCCGTTGTCGAGGTAGGTGGTGAGCACGCCGAGGAGCGGCGACAGACCGGGGTAGGGGCGCTTCATCAGGACTCCTGGTGCAGGTGGTGGGTGACTTCGGCGACGAGCTCGTCGAGTGCCGCGTGGGCGGCCGGGGCGAACCCCGGGAAGGAGATGAAGCCGTGCGGCGCGCCGCGATAGGTCGTCGCGCGCACCTCGACGCCGGCGTCCTGCAGGGCCGCGGCATAGGCCAACCCGTCAGGACGAAGGGGGTCGTGCTCGGCGGTCTGGACGAGCGCCGGTGGGAGACCGGCGAGCTCGCCGAGGGCAGGGGAGAGGAGCGGGTCGCGGTCGTCGCCCTCGTCGCCGAGGTAGAGGCTGCGGAAGGAACGCATCATGTCCGGCGTCAGCAGGACGAAACGTCGGTCGGCCTCCTGGAGCGCCTCGACCTCGCGCTCGGTGAGGTCGGGCGCCGGGTAGATCAGGGCCTGGTGTCGCAGTCCGGCGAAACCGGCGTCGCGCAGCTGCTGGGCCACCGCGGCTGCCAGGTTGCCGCCAGCCGAGTCACCGGTGACCCCGACGGAGTCGGCGCGGGCGCCCAGCTCGGTGGCGTGCTCGATGGCCCAGTGGGTCGCGTCGAGGCAGTCGTTGACGGCCAGGGGAGCACGGTGCTCGGGGGCCATCCGGTAGGCGACGGTGACGACGACGACCTGCGCCCGTGCCGCGACCGCTGTGCACCACGGGTCGTAGATGCCGATGTTGCCGATGACGAAGCCGCCACCGTGGAAGTGCACGAGCAGCGGTATGGGGCCGCTCGCGCCCTCCGGCCGGTGCACCCGGACCTTGAGCTCGTACCCGTCGCGCGCGGTGATCCGTCGTGAGGTCGACGTGACACCAGGGGTGGGCGTGCCCAGGACCCACGTGTACGGCCGTCGCATCGGCATGTTGCCGCGCATCCGGGACAGCTCAGCGGGCGTCATCTCCTCCGCGATTGCCGCCGACCGGGTGAGTCGGTCGAGCAGGCGCGTGCGCCATGGCATCCAAGGTCTCGTCACGGCCCCATTCCAGCATGTCGCACCCACCTCCGGGTGGAGGTGTACGCGCCGATGAATGGCCCGCGCGTCCCCCTCCACCGCGCGACCTAGGCTGAGGGCATGAGCGTGCGTCGGGTCATGGGCATCGAGACGGAGTACGGGATCGCGGTGCCGGGGCAGCCCTGGGCCAACCCGATGGCGGCGTCGGGGGAGGTCGTGACGGCCTACGCCCGCGCGCACGGGCTGCGGGCGGGCCACGGCGCCTGGGACTACAGCGACGAGCACCCGCTGGTCGACGCGCGAGGGTTCGAGATGCCGCGGGCGCGGGCCCACATCTCCCAGCTGACCGATGCCGAGGACCCGTCCTTGGCCAATGTCGTCCTCGCCAACGGCGCCCGCCTCTACGTCGACCACGCGCACCCGGAGTACTCGTCGCCGGAGGTGACCTCTCCGCGCGACGCGATCGTGTGGGACCGCGCCGGCGAGCTCGTCATGCGCGAGATCGTCGCGCGGCTGGCGCAGCGCGAGCCGGGGATCAACCTCTACAAGAACAACACCGACGGCAAGGGTGCGTCGTACGGGACCCACGAGAACTACCTCGTGAGCCGGGCGACCCCCTTCGACCGCATCGTCTCGGGCCTCACTCCCTTCTTCGTCGCGCGCCAGGTGATGTGTGGTGCCGGGCGCGTCGGCATCGGGCAGGAGAGCGAGCGGGACGGCTACCAGATCGCCTCTCGTAGTGACTTCTTCGAGGCCGAGGTCGGGTTGGAGACGACCTTCAAGCGGCCGATCATCAACACCCGCGACGAGCCGCACGCCGACCCCGACAGGTGGCGGCGGCTGCACGTGATCATCGGCGACGCCAACCAGGCGGATGTCGCCAACCTCGTCAAGCTCGGCTCGACCTCGCTCGTCCTGCGCCTGATCGAGGCCGGCGCGATCGACCGGGACCTGTCGCTCCTGTACCCCGTCGAGTCGCTCAAGGTCATCTCCCACGACCCCACCTGCCGGGCGAGCGTGCGGCTGCGCGACGGCCGCGATCTCACCGCAGTCCAGATCCTCACCGAGTACCTCGAGATGGCGACCGCCTTCGTCGAGCGCGAAGGGAGCGACCCCGCCACCGACGAGGTCCTGCACCACTGGGAGCGGCTTGTCGGACTGCTCGCCGGCGACCCGATGGATGCGGCGGCCGACATCGACTGGGTCGCCAAGCTCGCTCTCCTGCAGCGCTACCGGGACCGCGACGATCTTGCGTGGGACGACAACCGGCTGCGCGCGATCGACATCCAGTGGTCGGACGTCCGCCCGGCCAAGGGCATCTTCCACAAGCTCGAGGCGGGCGGACGGATCACGCGACTCACCTCCGACGAGGACGTGATGGCCGCCGTGGCCACCCCGCCCGCAGACACCCGCGCCTGGCTGCGTGGCCGCATCGTCGAGGCCTTCGGACCCCAGGTCATCTCCGCCTCGTGGGACTCGGTCGTGCTGCGTCTGCCGCGAGCCGGTCGCGTCGCCCGACTGTCCATGCTCGACCCGCTGGCCTTCGGCCGCGAGGCGACCGAGGCACTCGTGTCTGCGGGCGACATCGACGACCTCGTGGCGGCCCTCGGGGCATAGGCTCGGGGCAGACCCCTACCGATAGGAGCAGCGATGGCGCAGGAGCAGATCCGACCCCAGTCCAGCGGTGGTGGCGACGACGCCCAGCCCGAGGACGGCTTCGGGCAGGTGGGCGCGAGCAACGCCGCCCGTGACGAGGACATCGACTCGGTGCTCGACGAGATCGACGGAGTCCTGGAGTCCAACGCCGAGGAGTTCGTCAAGGGCTTCGTGCAAAAGGGTGGTCAGTGAGCCGTGACCCCGAGCAGGGACGACTGCCGGCGGCCTTCCTCGCCACCGGCGGCTCGTCCTTCACGGAGTTCGTGAGCCAGCACGACCCGCACCTGCTGCCCGGTGGGCGCGCAGTGCCGGCGACGCCGATGCTCGACGCCCCGCACGGCACGACGATCGTCACCCTGGTCTGCTCCGGCGGGCTCGTCATGGCGGGGGATCGACGGGCGACGATGGGCAGCCTCATCGCCAACCGCGACATGCGCAAGGTCTTCGCCGCGGACGATCACAGCCTCGTCGGCATCGCCGGCGCGGCCGGCCCGGCCATCGAGATGGTCCGCCTCTTCCAGGTCGAGCTCGAGCACTACGACAAGGTCGAGGGCACCCTGATGTCCCTCGAGGGCAAGTCCAACCGCCTCGCCGCGATGCTGCGCGGCAACCTCGGGCTGGCCATGCAAGGCCTCTCGGTCCTGCCCGTCCTCGGTGGGTACGACGCCAGCCGGGCCTCGGGTCGCATCTTTTCCTATGACGTGACCGGTGGCTGCTACGAGGAGCAGGAGCACCACAGCATCGGGTCGGGCTCCCTCTTCGCCCGCGGCGCGCTCAAGAAGCTCTGGCAGCCCGACGTCGACCGCTCCAGCGCGATCCGGGTCGCACTGGAGGCCCTCTACGACGCCGCCGACGACGACTCGGCCACCGGTGGCCCCGACGTGCACCGCCGTATCTGGCCGATGGTGGGCGTCGTCGACGCGTCCGGCGTGACCTTCGTCGACGAGGCCGAGTGCGAGAGCATCGTCGCCACGATCCTCGCCGACCGGCGCGACGGCAGGAGCACGCGGTGACCCAACCCCCCTTCTACGTCTCACCCGAGCAGGTCATGGCCGATCGGGCCGACTTCGCCCGCGCCGGCATCGCCCGCGGTCGCTCCGTCGTCGTCCTCGGCTACGACGAGGGCATCCTGCTCGTCGCCGACAACCCGAGCAGCCGGTCGCTGAACAAGATCGGCGAGATCTACGACCGGATCGCCTTCGCGGGGGTCGGCAAGTACAACGAGTTCGAGAACCTGCGCGTCGCCGGGATCCGCTACGCCGACCTGCGCGGCTACTCCTACGACCGCTCCGACGTGACAGCCCGCGGGTTGGCCAATGCCTACGCGCAGACCCTCGGCACGGTCTTCACCCAGGACCAGAAGCCCTACGAGGTCGAGATCGTCGTCGCCGAGGTGGGCGCGGTCATCGCGGACGACCGCATCTACCGGCTCACCTACGACGGGTCGGTCGCCGACGAGCACGGCTGGGTGGCGGTCGGTGGCGACAGCGCGAGACTCAACGAGGCGCTCGGTGAGCGCTGGCGTCCGGGGATGGACCTGCAGGACGCCTTCGCGCTGGCGGTGGACGTACTCTCCCTCCCGGCCGAAGGGGGCGACCCGGCCGAGCGCATCGCCGACGAGTCCCTCGAGATGGCTGTGCTGGAGCGACGCCGCACCCGACGCTGCTTTCGTCGGATCACCACCCCCCTTCGCGACGACGGATAGCCTGCAGACGTGGAACGACGCATCTTCGGGATCGAGACCGAGTTCGGCATCACCGCTGTCTCCGACGGCCAACGACGGCTGACGCCGGACGAGGTGGCGCGCTATCTCTTCCGCAAGGTCGTGACGTGGGGCCGCTCGAGCAATGTCTTCCTGCCCAACGGCTCTCGTCTGTACCTCGACGTCGGGAGCCACCCCGAGTACGCGACCGCAGAGTGCGACGACCTCGTGACCCTCATCGCGCACGACCGGGCGGGCGAGCTGATCGTCCAGGACCTCGTCGACGATGCGCAGGCCCGCCTGACGGAGGACGGGGTCGCGGGCGAGATCTATGTCTTCAAGAACAACGTCGACTCAGCGGGCAACTCCTACGGCTGCCACGAGAACTTCCTCGTCGCGCGCACGTCCGACTTCGGTCAGGTGACCGAGCGACTCCTGCCCTTCCTCATCACCCGGCAGCTGATCGCGGGCACGGGCAAGCTCATGGCGAGCGGGCGCGGAAAGCAGTTCTCGGTCAGCCAGCGGGCCGACCACATCTGGGAGGGCGTCTCCTCGGCGACGACCCGCTCGCGGCCCATCATCAACACGCGCGACGAGCCGCACGCCGACGCCGAGCACTACCGCCGCATGCACGTCATCGTCGGCGACTCGACGATGACCGAGACCACCACGCTGCTCAAGGTGGGCTCGGCCCACCTCGTGCTGCGCATGCTCGAGGACGGCGTGGCCCTGCCGGACATGGCCCTGGACAACCCGATCCGGGCGATCCGCGACATCAGCCTCGACCGGACCGGTCGCACCACGGTCAAGCTCGCCGACGGACGCCGGATGAGCGCCCTGGAGATCCAGGGGGAGTACCTGAGTCGGGCCAAGGACTACGCGGCCCGCGAGGGCATCGACGACCCCGTGAGCGTGCAGGTGCTCGACCTGTGGGAGCGCACCCTCGACGCGATAGCCACCGACGACCTGGCGGCGGTCGGCACCGAGATCGACTGGGTCATCAAGTACCGCCTGCTCGACGCCTACGCCGCCAAGCACGGTCTCGACATCGCCGACCCGCGCCTGGCTCAGCTCGATCTTGCCTACCACGACATCGACCGCCGTCGCGGCGTCCACCACGTGCTCCAGCGGGCGGGCCGGATCGCGCGGGTCGTGACCGACGACGACATCGCTGCGGCCGTCGACACCCCACCGCAGACGACCCGCGCCCGGCTGCGTGGCGAGTTCGTCCGCACGGCCCGCGAGTACGGGCGGGACGTCACGGTCGACTGGGTGCACCTGAAGATCAACGACGAGGCGCAGCGCACCGTCCTGTGCAAGGACCCCTTCGCTGCCGTGGACGAGCGGGTCGACCGGCTGATGGAGATCCTCTCGGCCCGACGCACCCCCACCGGACCCTGAGTCAGGTGACGCCCAGACTCCGTGGTTAGGGTGATCCGGCAATCGTGTCCCCGAACCATCGAGGTAGATCGTGCCGAAGAAGGCCACCCGTCTGACCGCTGCCGCCGCGGCGTCCGTTGCCGCGATGCTCGCGCTGAGCGCGTGCGGCGGCGATTCCGGGTCCGACCCCACGAGTGACGCGAAGAGCAAGGCGTCGGCGTCCCCGTCCGCGTCGCCCATGACTCTGGCCGACCCGAAGCCGGCGGACGCCAAGCAGGTCGACAGCATCAAGATCGTGGAGGGCAAGGGCAAGAAGGCCCCCTCGATCAAGCTCAAGGACAAGCCGCTGTCGGTGTCGCAGACGACCCGCACGGTCCTGGACAAGGGCCAGGGCAAGACACTGCCCGACGATGCCTTCGTCGAGGTTGATCTGGCGATGTTCTCCGGCAAGGACGGCAAGCTGATCCAGGGCTCGGAGACCTACTCGTCCTCACCGATCGTCCTCACCCTGGGCAACGAGGGCTCGCTGCCCGGTCTGGTGAAGTCGCTCAAGGGCCAGAAGATCGGCGCGCACGGCGTCGCCGTGATGCCTCCCGAGGACCTCTTCGGCGAGCAGGGCGCGCCTCAGTACGGCGTCGACGGCAAGGACAACCTCGTGCTCGTCTACGACGTGCGCGGGGTCCTCCCCGACAAGGCCGAGGGCACCCCCGTGCCGCCCAAGAAGGGCATGCCGAAGGTGAAGTTCCACGACGACGCCCCGGCGGACATCAGCACCGAGGGCGTCGCGAAGCCCAAGAAGCTCGTGACCGAGAAGCTCATCGCGGGCAAGGGCAAGGAGATCAAGACCGGCGATCAGGTCTACGCCAGCTACACCGGCGTGCGCCTGAAGGACGGCACGATGTTCGACACGTCCTTCAAGAAGGACGGCCAACCCTTCCCCTTCGTCGTCGGTCAGCCGGGCACCATCGAGGCCTGGCAGAAGGCCGTCAAGGGCGCCCACGTCGGTGACCGGCTGGTCCTCGTCGCACCCTCCAAGGTCGGTTACGGCAAGAAGGGTTCGCCCGACGGGAGCATCAAGCCCAACACGGACCTGGTCTTCGTCATCGACATCCTCGCCGCCAACTGACATCCTCGACGGTCCCCGAGGAGCTTGCGCAGCAAGCGTCTCGAAGGGCCATCCCAACCACAGGAGAGACGCATGCCTTTTGACCCCAGCACCACCAAGCCCGAGATCGACTTCCCCGAGGGCGATGCTCCCACCGAGCTCGTCGTCGAGGACATCACCGTCGGTGACGGCGCCGAGGTGACCCCCGGGTCGCCCATCCAGGCCCACTACGTCGGTGTCGCTCACTCGACCGGCGAGGAGTTCGACGCCTCGTGGAACCGCGGCGCCCCGCTCGGCTTCACCGCCGGCATCGGTCAGGTCATCAAGGGCTGGGACGACGGCCTGCTCGGCATGAAGGAGGGTGGTCGTCGCAAGATCACCATCCCGCCGCACCTGGGCTACGGCGACGCTGGCGCGGGCGCAGCCATCAAGGGCGGCGAGACGCTGATCTTCGTCGTCGACCTCGTGCAGGTCGGCTGACCCTCGAGACCTGCATTGCCCTATGGCAATGCACGCAAGATTTGCATTGCCCTAGGGCAATGCAAGCAGAACTGACATTGCCCTAGGGCAATGCGAGCAGGGAGGCCGCGTGGCGGCCGGCCAGGGCCGCGGTGAGGAAGGGCGTCATGTCCTCCGCCGCGGCCCTGCCCATGCTCGCGAGGGGGACCGGGCTGCTCGACAGTGCCTCGGCGACCTCGTCGGCGGGCAGGGTCACCAGCCGGGGGGAGCCCGCAGCTCCCTGCACCGCGGCCGCGACCTCGTCACGCACGCGCGGCCACGGCTGCTGATCGCCGTCCGGCACGACGACGTCCGCGGCTCCGAGGAGCGTGCGCGAGAGCACCGTGGCGGTGTGGTGGGACAGCCCGAGGTGCCGCGGGCGGGGGTCGCTGCTCGACACGCGCGGGACCGCGATGCCGTGCCCCCGCAGCACGTGGACGGCGTTGAGCGCGTCGCCGGTGGACAGCCCCGACCACCCCCACGTCGTCGACGACCCGGCATTGCCGGGACCCTGGGCGACGACCGCGAGATCGCACCCCAGGACATGCCGCGCGGCGAGCAGGGCCGAGTGGACGGTGATCGCCTCGTGCTCCCCGCCGAAGGCCTGCCCGGCCGTGATCGTCGTGGCCAGCCACCCTGCGGCGACGAGCTGGGCGGCGCTGTCCGACAGGGCGAAGGGGAGGGCCGCCGAGTCCGTCATCACGTACGCCACGCGGGCCTCGGGTGCGACGGAGCGGATCCCGGCGAGCACTGCGGGAAGGGAGGAGTGCAGCTCCGCGACGACGAC
The DNA here is from genome assembly GCF_001428305.1 of Janibacter sp. Soil728. Lineage (GTDB taxonomy): Bacteria > Actinomycetota > Actinomycetes > Actinomycetales > Dermatophilaceae > Janibacter. The sequence goes on from NZ_LMRZ01000005.1 coordinate 194,739, forward strand.
CGGCATCCCGTGCAGGTCGCCAGCGGCGATGTCGGGGTGGTCACGCATCGCCTCGTGGTGCGGGGACTCCTGCTCCTCGAGGGCCAGGACCATCTCCTGCAGCGGCGTGTAGCGCGCCTTGACGATGTGGCCGGGGGACTCGGGCGGGTCCGCCGGCAGCTGTGAGGTGTTGCCCACGACGAGCGCGTGGCCACCGGTGCCGAGCCGCCGGCGCAGGGCCGAGATGTTGAGCAGGACGGTGTCGCCGACCCGGGGCGAGCCCACGAGACCGGTGAGGGCAAGGGCGGGGGTGTCGCTCCCTTCGACCTCGACGCGCAGGCGCAGGGCCCCCGGACGCGAGCCGGTGATCTCGCGGACCGTGCCGCTGCGCCAGTGGATCATGTCCGGCAGGTTAGCCTCAGCGTGACGAAGGGAGCGATGTGGCTGCACCCAACACGCCCGCCGCGAAGACCGAGCGCCTGCTCAACCTGACGATGAGCCTGCTCTCGTCGCGGATCCCGGTACCCAAGCAGCGGATCCGACGCATGGTCGAGGCCTACCAGCTCGTCGAGTCGGACGAGGCCTTCGACCGGATGTTCGAGCGCGACAAGGAGGACCTGCGCGCGATGGGCATCCCGCTCGTCACCGAGGACATCGGGGTCTTCGAGGACGAGCAGGGCTATCGCATCGACCAGCGCGAGTACGCGCTGCCGCCCGTCGAGCTCGCCGCGGACGAGCGGGCCGTCGTCGGCCTCGCCAGCCGCGCCTGGGCGCACGCGACGATGGCCGGCACCGCGGCGACCGCCTGGCGCAAGGTGGCTGCGAACGACGAGGTGGGGGAGGACCCCTTCGTCGGTCTCGAGCCGCAGCTGGGTGGCGCGGAGCCAGCCTTCGAGCCGCTCAAGGACGCTGTCCTGTCGGGGACGTCGGTGCGCTTCGACTACGCCCGCCCCGGGACCGACGGCGCCGCGCCCCGCCGGGTCGAGCCCTGGTACCTCACCGCCTGGCACGGTCGCTGGTACCTCGTCGGGCACGATCTCGACCGCGAGGCCACCCGCGTCTTCCGGCTCTCGCGCATCACCACGGCCGTGACGGTGACACGTGACCCGATCACGGCGGCGATCCCCGACGACATCGACCCCGTGCGGATGATCGCCGCGATCGACGGCCGGGAGCCCACACGGACTCCGGCCGTGCTGCGCGTGCGCACCGACGCCGGTCACTGGCTGCGCCGGCGCGCCGACCTGGTCGAGCCGGTCGACGAGCAGTGGGACCGGGTGCACCTGCAGCACTCCGGTCTGCACGCCTTCGCCAGCGAGATCGCCAGCCACGGCCCCGACGTGGTCGTGGAGGAACCCGCCGAGCTTCGGGACGCGGTCATCGACCGGCTGCGGGCCGTCGTCGAGGAGCACGAAGGGAGCGTCCGATGAGTCGTACGAGCGTGGAGTCCGCCACGAGCCGCGTCCAGCGTCTGCTCACGATGGTCCCGTGGCTCGTCAGCCGTCAGGGCATCGAGATCGAGGAGGCCGCAGCCGGCCTGGGCATCACCGAGGCGCAGCTCGTCGCGGACCTCGACCTGCTCTTCATGTGCGGCTACGGGCAGCTGCCCGACGAGATGATCGAGGCCAGCTACGAGGGCGGACGCATCTTCGTGACCAACGCCGACGCGATCGCTCGGCCGCTGCGCCTGAGCGTCGACGAGGCGATCTCGCTGATCGTCGGGCTGCGCTCGCTCGCCGCGAGCGGGGCGGGGGAGAGCAGCGCCGTCGAGCGGGCTCTGACCAAGCTCGGGGAGGCCACCGGGTCCATCCCGGGGATGGACCGCGTGGTCGTCGTCGAGGACGACACCCGGGTGGGGCAGACGACCGCGATGCTGCGTGACGCCTTGGCGGCCGCCCGTCGCGTGCACCTGAGCTATGTCGTCCCGAGCCGGGACGAGCGCACCGAGCGCGATGTCGACCCGATGCGGCTGGCCCACGTCGAGGGCCACTGGTACCTCGAGGGCTGGTGCCACCGGGCGCAGGACGTGCGCCTCTTCCGCGTGGACCGGATCGAGCAGGTCGAGGTCCTCGACGAGGCGTCGACGCCCCCCGAGGGCGTGGCCCGCCGTGACCTCAGCGCCGGCGCCTACCAGCAGGGCGCGGCCGACGTGCCCGTCACGCTGCGGCTCAGCCCGGCTGCCCACTGGGTCGCGGAGTACTACCCGGTGACATCTCGGGAAACATCCGGCGAAGACCTTGTCGTCACCCTGCCCACGAGCAACGAGGGCTTCCTGCGCCGCCTGGTGCTGCGGTTGGGGGGATCCGTCGAGGTCACCGGCCCCGCGTCCCTGCGCGACGCCATGGCCACCCACGCGACGGAGGCACTGTCGGCATACGGCACGCCCTGAGCGTTGTCCCTGACGCTCAGGGACGAGGCATACACTGAATTCGTTGGTCGCCATCCGAAAGGTTCTGCCATGCCCAATCTGGGCCCCATGGAAATCATCCTCATCCTCGTCGTCATCCTGCTCCTCTTCGGCTTCAAGAAGCTCCCGGATGCCGCGCGCAGCGTCGGCAAGTCCGCTCGCGTCTTCAAGTCCGAGGTCAACGAGATGAAGGAAGAGGACCGCCAGCGCGAGGAGGCCAAGAAGTCTCGCGAGACCGGCACGGCGCCCACGAGCACCACGCCGACCACCGATGGCAACGCCATCGACGAGGCCAGGCCCCGCACGGACGACCAGTCCGGCCCGGTTGCCTGAGCCCGCTCCCTTCGCCGTCGCACGCATGACCAGACGAGAGCGCACCCTCCGGGACCCCGAAGGGCGGATGCCGCTCAAGGCGCACCTGCTCGAGTTCCGCAACCGGTTGATCAAGGCCGCTCTGGCGATCGTGGTCGGCGCGATCATCGGGTGGATCGTCTACAACCCGGTGCACATCGGGTCGTGGAGCTATGCCGGGGTGTACGACCAGCTGACCTACCCCTTCGACGAGTACAAGGCCACCAACCCGAACAGTGTCGTCACGCTGAACTTCGGCAACGCGACCTCGGCCTTCACCACGCAGCTCGGCCTGTCGATCTTCACCGGCGTGATCATCTCCAGCCCGATCTGGCTGTGGCAGATCTGGGCCTTCATCCTGCCGGGCCTGACCAAGCGCGAGAAGCGGATGTCGCTGGGCGTCTTCGGCACGGCTCTGCCGCTCTTCCTCGCCGGGTGCTTCTTCGCCTACCAGACCCTGCCCAAGGCGCTGCTCATCCTCTTCGGCTTCACCCCCGACGACGACAAGTCGAGCAACATCCAGCAGGCGAGCGACTACTTCACCTTCATCACCCGCTTCATCCTGGCCTTCGGCCTGGCCTGGCTCCTGCCGGTCTTCCTCGTCGGCCTGAACGCCCTCGGGATCCTCTCGGGCAAGACGCTCAAGAAGTCCTGGCGGATGGCGATCCTGCTGATCTTCATCGCCTCCGCGGTCATCACACCCACACCGGACCCCTTCACGATGTTCCTGCTGGCCGGCCCGCTGTGTGCGCTCTACTTCATCGCGTTGGCGATCTGCCTCGTCATCGACAGGCGCCGCGTCGAGTCGGGCGCGGAGCCCGACTGGTCGGACCTGTCCGACGACGAGGCCTCGCCGCTCACCTAGTCGCTGCACGAGGGCGCGCTCTCGCTGGCATAGCGTGGGGGCATGTCCTCTCCGGCTGACCGATACGCTGCCTCCCGCCGACGCAGCGGTGCGGAGCTGACCACCTTCGCCACATCCGTCGGCTTCGAGCTCGATCCCTTCCAGATCGAGGGCTGCGAGGCAGTCGAGGCGGGTCACGGGGTCCTCGTGGCGGCTCCGACCGGGGCGGGCAAGACGATCGTCGGTGAGTTCGCCGTTCACCTTGCCCTCGTCCGCGGGCAGAAGGCCTTCTACACGACGCCGATCAAGGCGCTGAGCAACCAGAAGTACCACGAGCTCGCCGCTCGGTACGGTCACGACAACGTCGGCCTGCTGACCGGCGACACCTCGGTCAACGGCGAGGCGCCGGTCGTCGTCATGACGACCGAGGTCCTGCGCAACATGATCTATGCGGGGTCGACGACGCTCGACACGCTCGCCTTCGTCGTCATGGACGAGGTCCACTATCTCGCCGACCGCTTCCGTGGGGCCGTCTGGGAAGAGGTGATCATCCACCTGCCCAGGTCGGTGCAGGTGATCTCGCTGTCCGCGACGGTCAGCAATGCCGAGGAGTTCGGGGACTGGCTCGCGGAGGTCCGCGGTGGCACCGAGGTCATCGTCTCCGAGGTGCGCCCGGTGCCGCTGTGGCAGCACATGCAGGTGGGACGCGACGTGCACGACCTCTTCGTCGACGAGCTGGGTGCAGCCGATGGGTCACCGGCCAAGGTCAACCCCGAGCTGCTCGATGCCATTCGCGATCGGGTGCGCTCCGGTGGCGGCGACGGACCCTCGCACGGGGGCCGTGGCGGACCCTCGGGTCGAGGCGGGCACGCGGGGCGGGGCGGCCGTGGAGGGCGCGACCGCCACAGCGGTCGCGGCGACAGGGACTCGCGAGGCCGCGGCGGGCACAACGCTCCGGGCCCGCGCGGAGGAGGGGGCCGCTTCGGCGGCGCCGCGTCGCGCACAGAGGTCATTCGTGAGCTCGATCGCGACGGGCTGCTGCCGGCGATCACCTTCATCTTCAGCCGTGCTGGCTGCGACGGTGCCGTGGGCCAGCTCCTGGGCAACGACATGCGGCTGGTCTCCGAGCGCGACGGCGAACGCAACCGGCGCACCGTGGAGGAGCGCACCGCGTCCCTCGAGGGCGAGGACCTGGACGTCCTGGGCTACCACCAGTTCGTCGAGGGCATCTCGCGCGGTTTCGCTGCCCATCACGCCGGGATGCTCCCGCTCTTCCGCGAGGTCGTCGAGGAGCTCTTCACCGCCGGACGCATCCGGGCGGTCTTCGCGACCGAGACGCTCGCCCTGGGCATCAACATGCCCGCCCGCACCGTGGTGCTCGAGAAGCTGGTGAAGTTCAACGGTGAGTCCCACGTCGAGATCACGCCGGCGGAGTACACCCAGCTCACCGGCCGCGCCGGCCGCCGCGGCATCGACGTCGAGGGGCACGCCCTGGTCGTGTGGTCGCGAGGGATGGACCCGATGGCGGTGGCCGGTCTTGCGCAGACGCGGACCTACCCCCTTCGCTCCAGCTTCAAGCCGACCTACAACATGGCCGTCAACCTCGTCGCCCAGGTGGGTCGGCAGACGGCCAAGGAGGTGCTGGAGACCTCCTTCGCCCAGTTCCAGGCCGACCGGTCCGTCGTGGGCATCGCGACCCAGGTGCGCGACCAGCAGGAGTCCCTGCAGGCCTACGCGGACGCCATGCACTGCCACGTCGGCGACTTCCGCGAGTACGCGGCCCTGCGCCGCCGGATCACTGATCTGGAAAAAGAGGGCTCTCGCAAGCGCAATTCCAACCGTCGCGCCGAGATCGCCATGTCGCTCGAGTCGCTGCGCGTCGGTGACATCGTGCGCCTGGGTGGTCGACGTGCCGGAGTCGCTCTCGTCATCGCGCCGCCGCGCTCCTACAAGGGCGAGCAGTCTGCTCCCACGGTCCTCACCGAGGACAAGCAGGTCCGCCGCCTGACGGTCACGGACCTCGATGGTCCACTCACACCCTTCGGCCGGTTGGCGGTGCCCAAGGGCTTCAACCCCAAGTCGGTCAAGCAGCGCTCCGACCTCGCCGCGACCTTGAGGATCAAGGCGCCCCACGAGGACGCCCCCAGCGTGCGGCGGCACGCCAAGGAGAGCGCGAAGGGGGATGACGAGCGCCTCGAGCAGCTGCGGCGGGAGCTGAAGTCGCACCCCTGCCACCAGTGCCCGGAGCGGGAGGACCACGCGCGGTGGGCAGCTCGCTGGTGGAAGCTCAAGCGGGACAACTCAGCCCTGCAGCGCAAGGTGGAGATGCGGACCAACTCGGTGGCCCAGACCTTCGACCGGATCTGCACCGTCCTCGTCCAGATGGGCTATCTCGGCGAGGACGGCGAGAGCGTCACCGAGCTCGGGGGTCGGCTGCGCCGCCTCTACACGGAGAAGGACCTGCTCGCGGCCGAGTGCCTGCGCGGAGGAGCCTGGAAGCGGCTCGACCCGGCCGAGCTGGCGGCCGTCGTGTCGATGCTCGTCCACGAGCCGCGGCGTGATGAGCACGAGGCCTTCCCCCGGATGCCCACCGAAGGGGTCTCCGACGCCTGGCTGGACATGGTGCGGCGCTGGAGCGAGCTGGAGGACCTGGAGGGCGTGCACGCCCTGAAGCAGACCGGTGAGCCCGACGGGGGACTGGCCTGGGCGGTCCACCGGTGGGCCAGCGGCCGGCGCCTGGACGAGGTGCTGTCCGGGTCGGACCTCACCGCCGGCGACTTCGTGCGCCGCTGCAAGCAGGTCGTCGACCTGCTCGACCAGGTCGGCGACGCGGCCCCCGAGCCGCACCTGCGCGGGGTGGCCCGCACGGCCGTCGACAAGGTGATGCGCGGGGTCGTCGCCGCCGACCGGCTGGACTGACCCTGCATTGCCCTATGGCAATGCAGACGAACGGTAGGAAGGACACGCATTGCCATAGGGCAATGCAAGGTCAGGAGGGGAGCGAGTGGAGGGCGGTGGCGACGCGGTCGAAGGCGGAGGTCAGTCCGTGCTCCACGGCCAGCCGGCTCATCGCGGCCGGGTCGACGATGTCCGAAGGGAGTCGGATGTCGCCGTCTCCGACCGGGACGTCGTGCGCGACGCCCACGACGAGCGGAGCGACGTCGAGGTAGTCGCTGGCCTCCTCGAGGCGCAGTCGTCGCGCACCCTTGATCGTCGGGTCACCGGCCGCGAGGGCCGCACGCACACCGGCCAGGGAGCCGAAGTCCCGGATGAGGGTCGCGGCCGTCTTGTCGCCGATCCCCTTGACGCCAGGTAGCCCGTCGCTGGTGTCGCCGCGCAGCGCCGCCATGTCGGCGTAGGCATCGCCCGTCGTCACCCCGTACTTGTCCTCGAGGAAGGCCTGCGTGACGACGTCGGGATCGCGTACCCCACCGCGGGCGGTGTAGAGCACCCGGGTGGACGAGGCGTCGTCGACGAGCTGGAAGAGGTCACGGTCGCCGGTGACGATGTCGACCGGCATCACATCGCGGTAGCGCATCGCGTAGGTGCCGATGACGTCGTCGGCCTCGTAGTGGGCGGCTCCGACGCGGGCGACACCGATGGCCTCGAGCGCGGCGATGATGAGCGGGACCTGCGGCGACAGCTCGTCGGGGACCTCCTCGCCGTCGGCGGTGTCCTCGGCGACCCGGTGGGCCTTGTAGGTGGGGATGGCGTCGACGCGCCACTGCGGCCGCCAGTCGTCGTCCCAGCAGGCCACGACGTGCGTGGGCCGGTATCGCGTGATCAGTGTGGCGAGCATGTCGAGGAAGCCGGCAACGGCATTGGTCGGAAGACCGGAGGGCACCGGCGCCCGCGAGGGCACCCCGTAGAAGGCACGGAAGTACAGCGAGGCGGAGTCGAGCAGGAGCAGGCGGTCACGCGCCGAGTCGGACATGGGCCCGACCTTACGGGTCCCTCGCCTATGGTTCACCCATGGAAGCGGCAGATCGACGCATCATCGACCTCCTGCGCGCCGACGGGCGGATGAGCTACACCGACCTGGGCAAGGCGATCGGGCTGTCCACCTCTGCCGTGCACCAGCGGGTGCGGCGCCTGGAGGAGCGCGGAGCGATCACGAGCTACACCGCGGTCGTGGATCCCGCCTCGATGGGCACCCCCCTGACTGCCTTCATCTCGGTCGCGCCGCTCGATCCCAGCGCACCCGACGACGTGCCGGACCGCCTGCAGGGCATCGAGGAGATCGACGCCTGCTACTCCGTCGCCGGTGACGCCAACTACCTGCTCCGCGTGCGGGTGAGCACCCCCCAGGCCCTCGAGGAGCTGCTGGGCCGGGTCCGCAACCGCGGCGGGGTCTCGACCCGCACCACCGTCGTGCTCAGCACCTCGTGGGAGTGATCGAGCGGCTGCCCGCACGGCTGCTGCTGGCTCTGGCCGGTGGCCTGTGCCTGTGGCTGTCCTTCCCCGACCACGACCTCGCGTACCTCGCGATCGTCGGCGTCGCCCTCGTGGGCATCTCGATGTGGGACGTGTCGCCGCGCACGGGCGCCCTGCTCGGACTGGTCGCGGGCGTTGCCTGCTTCCTGCCGACCCTCAGCTGGTCGGGCATCTTCGTCGGCAAGTTCCCGTGGTTCGCCCTGGCCATCACCGAGGGTCTCTACGTCGCCGCGATGGGCGCCGTGCTGGCGGCGGTCCAGCGTCCCCTCCTGCGAGCTGGCCGGTTGCTGCCGGCCGCACTGCTCGTCCCCGTGCTGTGGGTGCTGCAGGAGTGGACCCGGGGGAGCCTGCCCTACGGGGGCTTCCCGTGGGCGCGGATCGCCTTCTCCCAGGCGGACACCCCCTTCGCCCGATGGGCCGCGATCGGGGGAGCGCCGCTCATCACCTTCGTCGTGGCCCTGATCGCCGTACCGCTCGTGCTGCTCGTGGTGACCCGACGTCTTCCCGTCGTCGCCATGGTGGTGGCCCTCGTGGCGGGTCTGGGTGCCTTCGCCGTGCCCGTGCCGACCAGCGGTGAGTCCACGGCCAAGGTCGGCCTCGTGCAGGGCAACGTGCCGCGACCGGGGCTGAACTTCAACGCCGAGCGCCGCAAGGTCCTCGACAACCACGTGGCCGGCACGGAGGCGCTGGCCGAGCGCCACCACGACCTCGACCTGGTCATCTGGCCGGAGAACTCCTCCGACATCGACCCGCTGCGCAACCCTGATGCCAAGGCACAGGTGCAGCGTGCCCTGGACGCGGTCGACACTCCCATCATCGTCGGTGCCATCCTCGACGAGCCGGCTCCGGCCGTCTCCAATGCCTCGCTCTTCTACCAGCCCGGTGGGGGAGCGCCGCAGCGCTACGTCAAGCAGCACCCCGTCCCCTTCGCCGAGTACATCCCCCACCGCGACTTCTACCGGCTCTTCAGCTCCAAGGTCGACCTGGTGCGGGTCGGTTTCGCCAAGGGCGACCGCAATGCCGCCTTCCGGGTGGAGGGCCGCGACGGCAGCTTCACCGCGGTGCCGACCATCTGCTTCGAGGTGGCGTACGACGGACTGATGCGCTCGGCGGTCCGGGACGCAGAGGCGAAGGGGGAGCCCAGCCTCCTCGTCGTGCAGACCAACAACGCGACCTTCGGCTACTCCGCCGAGTCGACGCAGCAGTACGCCATCTCGCGCATCCGGGCCATCGAGCACGGGCGCAGCGTCGCGCACGTGTCGACGGTCGGGGTCTCCGGCTTCGTCAACCCCGACGGGACGAGCACCCCGACCACCGAGCTCTTCACCGCTGCCCAACCAGTCGACGACGTCGTGCTGCGCAGCGGCCTGACCCTCTCGGACCGCCTCGGACCGTGGGTCGAGTGGGGCAGCGCGCTCCTGCTGCTGATCGCCGTGGCGTGGCGGCTGCGTCGGGCCCGGCCGGGTAGTCTCGACAACCGGTCGACCGACGACCGTCGTCCCCCCGTCCAGAGCGAGGAAGCCTCCACCGGTGCCTGACTCCACCCAGCCGCGACCGCCGATCGAGCGGGTCGCCGTGCTCATCCCCACCTACAACGAGCGCGAGAACCTGCCGCTGGTCGTCGAGCGGGTACGTGCCTCGGTGCCCACCGCCGACGTCGTGGTGCTCGACGACAACTCGCCCGACGGCACCGGTGACATCGCGGACGAGCTCGCCGCCGCTGACGACCACGTCAAGGTCATGCACCGCGAGGGCAAGGAGGGACTCGGCGCCGCATACCTCGCCGGCTTCGCCTGGGCCCTCGAGCGCGGGTACGACGCCGTCGTCGAGATGGATGCCGATGGGTCGCACCGCCCCGAGCACCTGCCCACGATGCTCGAGGTCGCCGCAGACGCCGACCTGGTCATCGGGTCGCGCTACGTGCGCGGCGGCAAGATCGTCAACTGGCCGATCGACCGCAAGGCGATCAGCATGGCGGGCAACCTCTACATCAAGGTCATCCTCGGGATGCCGGTCAACGACGCGACCGCCGGCTACCGCGTCTACCGCGCCGAGACCCTGCGCATCATCGGGCTCGACCAGGTCGAGAGCGCGGGCTATGTCTTCCAGACCGACCTGACCGTGCGGACCGTGCGCGCCGGTCTCACGGTCGTCGAGGTGCCGATCACCTTCATCGAGCGAGAGATCGGCGTCTCCAAGATGGACGGCGACGTCGTGCGTGAGTCGATGGCTCGCATCACGCGATGGGGCCTGACCCACCGCAGGCGACAGGTGCGCGGACTGCTCGACCGAGAGCCGACCTGGCACCGCCTGTGATCCACGGACCTGCCCCACGACGGCGCCGCCGCAGGCTGGCGCTGCTGCCCCTCGCCCTGGTGCTCTGGGTGGTCCTCGAGGTGGCCGTCCTCATCGCGGTCGGCCGCTGGATCGGCTTCTGGCCGACGCTGCTGCTCATCATCGCGCTGTCCGCGCTCGGCGCGTGGCTCCTGCGGCGCGAAGGCCGACGGACCTGGCAAGCGCTGCGCACCGCGCTGCGCAGCGGTCAGATGCCCAGCCGGGAGATCGCGGACGCCGTGGTCGTCTTCGTCGGCGGTGTGCTGCTCACCCTGCCCGGCTTCGTCTCGGCCGTCGTCGGCCTCGTCTTCGTGCTGCCCTTCACCCGGCCGGTGGCGCGGATCGGCCTCGAGACGCTCGTGGCCCGGCGGCTGCTCGCCGCCGGCATGTCCGTGGCGCCGGGGGAGGCGCGCGTACGTCGCACCCGCGACCGTGGGGACGACAACCGCGACGGAGAGGTCGTCGAGGGAGAGATCGTCGACGAGTGAGGCGGCCTTCGAGACGCTTGCTGCGCAAGTTCCTCAGGCAGCGGGGTAGGGCCCTGCGCAAGTTCCTCAGGCAGCGGGGTAGGGCCCTGCGCAAGTTCCTCAGGCAGCGGGGCAAGGCCCTCAGGCAGCAACCACATGACGAAGGGGGCGCCCCCACCGGTGATCGGTGGGGGCGCCCCCTTCGTGCGTCGGCCGTGTCTCAGGCGCTGCGCTTGCGCGCCTTCGGCTTCTCGCCGCGCTTGGCCCGCAGGAGCGCAAGCCGCTCCTCGAGGAGCTCCTCGAGCTCGGGGATGGAGCGACGCTCGAGCAGCATGTCCCAGTGGGTACGGACGTGCTTGACCGGCTTGAGCTCCGGCTCCGGGCCGTCGATGAGCTTGCCGAGCTTGCCGCAACGGCACTCCCAGGTGCTGGGGATGTCTGCCTCGACGGAGAAGGGCAGCTCGGTCTTGTGGCCGTCCTCACAGGCATAGCCCGTGATCTGACGGTCGCTGGGCACGACGTTGTCCGTCGTCTCCATGCTGAAACTGACCATGCGCGTCCCGCGCAGCGTGCGCTCTGCCATGTTGCGTATCTCCTGGTTTCTCGCGATGTCTGCGCCCCTGCGCGCGCAAAACGTCTCATGTGCCATAACGCCGTAGGTGCGTTGGATGTTCCTGCTGCTCGCATCGTTGCGGTGCAGCGGCCCCGGCAGACCTCCGCGTGAGCGGCTCGAACCGCGATCCTCACGGGTCAACGACTGGGGCGACCCCACAGGATAGCGCGTCGAGGCCGTGTCGCGCACCTCGAGCCATGTGCGGGGCGATAGCCTCACCTCGTGACCGACGCGACGAGGCCTGCGGAGCCGACCACCGCCCTGCGTGCCGAAGCCCCAGGAGGCTTGGGTCGGATCATCGGCTGGGCCATGTGGGACTGGGGCGCGCAGCCCTTCAACACGGTCATCACCACCTTCGTCTTCGCCGTCTACCTGACGAGCGAGAGCTTCGGCTCCACCAACACGACCTCGACGGCACTGGCGATCTCGACCGCGATCTCCGGGCTCCTCGTGGCGCTGCTGGCGCCGGTGCTGGGGCAGAACTCGGACCGCTCGGGTCGCGGTGTGCGCAACCTGCGCATCCAGACATGGATCCTGGCTGTGCTCTCCGCCGGGCTCTTCTTCATCAAGCCAGAGCCGGCCTTCCTCGTCCTGGGCCTCGTGCTGCTCGGCGCCGGCTCGATCATCTCCGAGATCGCCAGCGTCAACTACAACGCTTCGATCGAGCAGGTCGCCTCACCCCGCAACGTGGGCCGTGTCTCCGGTTTCGGCTGGGGCATGGGCTACCTCGGCGGCATCCTCGTGCTGCTGCTCATCTACTTCACCTTCATCCAGCCCGAGGTGGGCCTCTTCGGAGTCACCGGAGCCGAGGGTCTCGACATTCGCGTGTCGATGATCGTGTGCGGGGTGTGGATCCTGTTGTTCACCCTGCCGGCCTTCTTCGTCCTCAAGGACACCCCCAAGGACAAGGTGGCGCGGATCGGCGTCGTCGACTCCTACAAGCTCGTGTGGGACTCGCTGCGTCGCCTGTGGGGCCAGTCGCGTCACACCGTCTACTTCCTCGGTGCCTCGGCACTCTTCCGCGACGGGCTGGCGGGCGTCTTCGCCTTCGGCGCGATCCTGGCTGCCGGCACCTTCGGCCTGTCGGCCGGCGAGGTCATCATCTTCGGTGCCGTCGCCAACATCGTGGCCGGCATCGCGACGATGGTCTTCGGCCTCCTCGACGACGTGCTGGGGCCCAAGCGGGTCATCCTCATCTCGCTCGTCGCCCTGACCGTGCTCGGACTGGGGATCTTCGTCCTCCACGACGGCGGCAAGACGGTCTTCTGGACCCTGGGACTGGCGATGACCGCCTTCGTCGGTCCGGCCCAGGCGTCGTCGCGCAGCTTCCTCGCCCGGGTCATCCCGGAGGGGCAGGGCGGCGAGATCTTCGGGCTCTACGCGACCACCGGCCGGGTCGTCTCCTTCCTGGCACCCGCAGCCTTCGGGCTCTTCATCTGGATCGGTTCGCTGGTGACCGACGACGCCAACACCCAGTACTGGGGGATCCTCGGGATCGCCCTCGTCCTCGTCGCAGGGCTGGTCGTCCTCATCCCCGTCAAGACTCCGCAGGAGCAGGTGGGCAGTCAGGCTGGCTGACCCGGCCCGAGGACGCCCGACTCAGCCCGAGTACTCCCAGTGCCACGGCTCGGGGAGGGATCCACCGGCCGCCGCCCACGAGGGGTGGAACCAGCCGTACAGGGGTGCGTTCTGCTGCATCCACGCGTGTGCCGGGTGACCGAAGTTGTTGACGCCACCGCACAGGTCGAGCGCCTTGCCCAGGCCGTGGGTGCTCGACCCCGGCGCTGCCGCCCAGCCACCTCTGTTCTGCTTGGTGACGACCTGCTCGGCGTAGGAGCGATAGCTGTCGGTCACGCACAGCAGGTTGCCGGTGTCGCGCTGGTAGGCCTTGCTCATCGAGTTGAAGGCGGCCGCGGCCCCGGGCCGAAGTGACTCGCCGGGGGCACCCAGGAGTGGGCACAGGCTTCCGGGCGGGATCTGACCGTTGGGGTAGGTCCCGGTCTCGGTGGAGCACGGCTTGGCGTCCTCGAACTGGGTGACGTCCTGACCGAGGTCCTTCAGCGCCTTGGTCAGGCGATCGCCGGCCCCCTGGGCCTTGTCGTCCGGAAGACCGATGAGCGCGTTGATCACCGGCCCGGCCTTGGCCAGCTCCTCAGAGTGCTTGCGACGCAGGTCCTCCAGCGCGGTCTTGCGGTCCTTGAGGACTGTGTCCGCCTTCGCCTTCGCGCTGTCCGCCCGCTTCTTGGCCTTCTTCGCCTTGGCGAGGGCCGAGTTCTTCTTCTTGGTCAGCGAGGCCTGGGTGACGGTGTCCTGCCGCACGACGTCGACGGTGCGGATGCGCGCGTCGGTGAGGTAGGACAGGTCACCGGCGGAGTTGCCCGAGGTCTGCGAACCGCTGGTGATGGTCCCGAGCATCGTGACCGTGTCGGAGTACCCGCCCTGGGTGTAGGTGTTGAAGGCCCAGCTGCGCAGGTCCTGCCGTCCTTCGGACAGACGGCTCTTGTAGGTGTCGAGCGCCTTCTGCGCGTCGTCCGCCTCGGTCTTGGCGGTGTTGTACTCGTCGCGCGCGGTCGCCTTCTTCTGAAGGAGCTTGTTGGCCTTCTTGGAGTAGGACTTCAGCGACTTCACCGCGGCGGCGATGTCCTTGTTGTCCTTGACGAGGTCTGCGGTCAGTCGGTCGGCCTCGGCGACCTGGGAGTCGAGGTCCGTACCGCTGAGGGGGGTGTCGCTCGTGTCGCCGACGGGTGAGGTGCCGTCGGGCGTCCACGCCAGGCTGGGGCTGTCCTGCGTCGGGTCACCCGTGGGGGTCTGGTCTGTCGGCTGTGTGGTGGCCGAGGCCGGAGGGTCGGTGGGCTCCGCGGTGGCAGAGGGTGCCAGAGCGACTCCGCCGACGAGACAGAGGGCGAGCACAGCCCGAACGGTGCCGTTGGGACGGCGGGTACCACGAAGCATCAATTTTCTCCTGGAAGCAGACCGGGGACATCTTAGGCCCGTGCGGTCCCCGAGTACATGGCCGTGTGCACAGGGCCACTCCTCCCTCGTGATGACGAAGGGGGTCAGCTGCCTCGTGTGTCGTTCGTCGCCTTCTTGGTGCTGGCCGCCTTCTTGGCCGTCTTCGTGGCCTTGACGGTGGGGGAGGAGGCTGCCTTGGCAGGGCTCTTGCGAGCCTTGGTCCGCAGCCGCACCTGACGCTGCGAGCCCTCCGCGCGGGTCTCCAGATAGGGCTGCTCCTCGAGGAGAGTGGACAGCTTCTGGTGACCGAAGGCCCTCGGGTCGAAGTCTGCCTGGGCCCGACTCAGGTGCTGGCCGACGGTGCCGAGTGCGCTCCAGCCATCGTCTCCGGAGGTGGCGTTGATCGCCTTGGTCAGGGCGGACTGCAGGTTGATCGTCGTCTCGGGGGAGTCGGTGGGCTCACCGGGGCGACCCCCTTCGTCCTTGGCGTCGTCCTCGTCACGAGCCTGCTCCTGCAGCAGCTCGAGGAAGATGAACTGGTCGACGGCGCGACGCAGGGACTCCGGCGTCTTGCGCAGACCCAGGCCGTAGACGCGCTTGCCCGACTCTCGCAGCCGCGTGGCCAGCCGGGTGAAGTCCGAGTCAGAGGAGACGAGGGCGAAGGCCTCGACATTGCCCTGCCACAGCAGGTCCATCGCGTCGATGATCAGCGCCGAGTCGGTGGAGTTCTTGCCGACCGTGTAGGCGAACTGCTGCACGGGCTGGATGGCGTTGCGGTGCAGCTCGGGCTTCCAGCCGCCCAGCTGGGTGGTCGTCCAGTCGCCGTAGGCACGCTTGACCGTCGGGGTGCCGTACTTCGCCAGCTCCTCCAGGACGGCGGCCGTGTGCTTGGCCGAGACGTTGTCGCAGTCGATGAGCACGGCGATGCGGGTGGAGGTGCTGGTGTCTGCGTCCATGGTCCGGAACCTACCGCTCGACGACCTGCTCAGGCCCGCCGCGTCTCCAACCACTGTGCGTAGCTGATCGTCCCGATCCTGCTGTCCGGCCGGGCGAGGAGGAGGTCTCCTCGCAGCCCGCGACCGAAGGCGCCGGGCATCGGGAACTCGACGACGCGCACGCGCTCACCCTGCGCCGACAGCACCCGGCGTGACATCTCGGCGACCGAGAGCACGTCGGGCCCGGCGATCGACGGGCCATCTGCGAGTGGTCGCCCCTCGGCCACGTCGACGAGCAGGTCGGCGACCTCGCTCGTGGCGACGGGCTGCGAGCGGATCCTCGGGACCAGGGCGAGCGGACCGAAGCGGGTGCGCTCGAGGGTCTGCAGGCCGAACTCGTGGAACTGGGCAGCGCGCACGATGGTCCCTGTCGGGTCGGCGAGGACCGCCACCTCCTGGGCCCGCTTGCCGGCGTAGTACCCGGAGTCGATCTCACGGGCGCCGAGGATCGACAGGGCGACGTGGTGGAGCACACCTGCCGCTCGGCCAACGGTCAGGAGGTTGTCCGTCACCCGCTCGAAGAACTCGATCGACCGCGACCCCGACATCGTGAGTACGGACGTGACATCGATGACCGAGTCGACTCCGGCGAGATGGCGCGCCAGACCGGACGAGGAGGTGAGGTCCACCCCCTTCGCCCGGGCGAGGACGACGACCTCGTGCCCGCGCCGCTCTGCGGCGGCGACCACGGGTCGACCCACGACCCCGGTGCCACCGGCGATGGCCAGACGCATGTCAGGGCTTCTTCTTGGTGCGCTTGACGCGGGGTACCGGACGCACGACGAGGACCGGGCACGGGGCGGTTGCCTGCACGCGCTGCGCGGTGCTCCCGATGAGGACCGTGTCGGTCAGACCGCGGCTGCCGCTCGCGAGGACGATCAGCTCGATGTTCGACATCTTGGCCGCCCGGTTGATCTCGGCGGACGGGGTGCCGCTGCGTACCCGGGTCCGGACCTTGGTGTCCGACCAGTCGTCGAACTCCGCGGCGATGACGGCGACGGCGGACTCGGCCTCAGCCTTGAAGGAGCTGCTGAGCAGCGGCTTGGGGGCCTTGGCGTCGGCGGAGATCTCGTCGACGAAGGAGACGCTGGCCAGCGGGCGGGTCACGGCGAGCACGATGATCTCGGTGACCTTGGACGGGTCGGCGAAGGACTTGAAGTGACGGGCCGCGCGCAGGGACTGTCGGGAACCGTCTGTGGCGATGAGTACGTGCATGTCTCAGCTCTCCAGGTTGGTCGTGGGACGGCCACCGCCGAGAAGGCGTTCGGCGATGAAGAGGACGACGCCGACGGCCAGCAGGGCGGCGCAGTAGACGAGCGACCCGGGGTCGTCGTAGATCACGTAACCGAGGATGAGGAAGTTGGCGACAACTCCGATGGCCAGCAGGAACCGGGGAGCACGGAAGGCCTCCTCGGTGCGGTCGAGCTTGTCGAGCTTGACCGCGGAGATGATGACCAGCGCGTAGATCAGCAGCGTGAAGACCACCGTGACATTGGCCAGCTGGGCCAGGTCGGCCCCCGAGAACAGCAGACCAGCGATCACGAGCACGGAGAAGAGGATGGCCAGCCACGGCACCCGACGGCTGCTGACCTTGGCGAAGGGAGCGGGGACGACGTCCTCGCGGGCCATTCCGTACAGGATGCGCGACTCGGTCACGAGGCAGACAAGACAGGTGTTGGTGATGGCGACCATGGCGATGATCGCGAAGACGATCGTCAGGACGGCCACGGAGAAGGGAAGGACTCCCGCCTTGACGACCTCGAGGAGCGCGGCGTCGGACTGGGCCAGCTGCTCGATCGGGACGGTGATCGCGGCGGTGACCGCGATGAGGACGTAGAGGACACCGGCGGTCGCCATGCCCCCGATGAGGGCACGCGGGAAGTCACGGCGAGGGTTCTGCGTCTCCTCGGCCACGTTGGCGGCGTTCTCGAAGCCGGTCATCGCGAAGAAGGCCAGGGCGACACCCGCGAGCAGCCCGAGCGCAGGATTGCTCTCGGTGGAGAACTCGGTGATGCGCGAGAAGTCGACCTTGCCCTGGACGGTGGCCACGATGCCGATGATGAGCACGATGATCAGGCCGGCGATCTCGATGAAGGTCATGATCATGTTGGCCACGACCGACTCGGTGATGCCGACGAAGTTGATGATCGCCAGGCCGATGATGAAGGCCAGGGCCACGACGAGAGCCGGGGCGGCTGCCCACACCTCACCGAAGTACTGCGCGAAGCCCGTGGCGAGCGACCCGGCTGCGGCGTAACTCGCGGAAAGCATGCAGAAGGTGATGAAGAAGGTCAGCGTCTTGTTCTTGAACGCCTTGTTGACGTAGAGCGCCGCACCAGCGGCCTGCGGGTACTTGGTGACGAGCTCGGCGTAGGCCAGACCGGTGATCGTCGCGACCGTGACACCGACGGCGAAGGCCGCCCAGAAGGCGCCTCCGACGGCTCCGGCCACCAACCCGATGAGGACGTAGATCCCGGACCCCAGGACATCGCCCAGGACGTAGAAGTAGAGCAGTCGTCCGGTGACGCCCTGCTTGAGCTCCGAGTCCTCGTTGACCCGGGGTGAGCCCCCTGGGCTCGCTGTGTCGACCGACATGAGCGGACCTTCCTCCCGGGGGCGCCACCCATGTGGCGCCGTGGGTCCCGTGATCCAGACCACAACGGATGGTGGGTCCTGTCAACTGGAAGGGGTCCTGCGGAGTGTCGCCAGGGGTTCTCGCGAGTGCTATCCGTCGTCCGAGGGGCGTGCCCGGCCGCGCTTGACCTGACCGCGTTGCGACTTGGCCTCGAGCCGGCGGCGTTGTGACCCCCGGGTGCGCTTGGTGGGCCGGCGTGGCGGGGGAGGGGGCGAGAGGGCTTCGCGCAGAAGGGAGGCGACCCGCTCGCGGGCAGCGCTGCGGTTGCGTCTCTGGGAGCGGAACTCGGAGGCATCGACGGTCAGGACCGTGCCGACGAGGCGCCCGGCGAGACGCTCCAGGACTCGCTCGCGCTGCCGGTCGGTGAGCGCCGTGGTCGTCGCGAGGTCGAGCGAGAGCTGGACGCGGGAGTCCGTCGTGTTGACGCCTTGCCCGCCCGGGCCGCTGGAGCGGCTGAACTGCTCCATGAGCTCCGCCTCCGGGACCACGAGCCCCTGGGGGACACCGGGCCCCGGTGGGACGCGCATGCCGGTCACCGGCTCAGGACCCAGGCCATCGTCTGGTTGTACGGCGTCGGGATCCCGTGCTCCTCACCCAGCGCGACGACCCGTCCCGCGAAGAGGCCGACCTCCGTCGGTCGCCCGGCCAGGACGTCCTGCAGCATCGAGGTCTGCCCGGCACCGGGCAGGCCACGCAGCACCTCGTCCCAGCGCTCGGCGTCGGACGCGTCGAGCGGGACGCCGGCGGGGGAGGAGACGGCGATGACCTCGTCGCGCAGGGCGAGCATCAAGGAGCGCGCGGGGCCGTCCTCGGTGAAGTCCGCGTAGGGCGCGCGCAGGACGGCCGAGGACTGGTTGATGCAGGTGTTGACCATGAACTTCCACCACATCTCGTGCTGCATGTCCTCTGGCGCCTCCCACTCCAGGCCGGCCCGGTCGAGCGCCGCGCCGACGGCAGCAACGCGAGAGGGATCGGCCAGTCCGTCAGCAGTCCCGATGACGAGTCGGCCGGGGGAGAGGAAGGTGACCTCGTTGCCCTGGCGGCCCGCAGCCATGCCGAGCGCGATGCACAGCAGCACCTTGTCGGCCCCGAACCGCTCGGCGATGGTCTCCTCGCTGTCCAGCCCGTTGAGCACGGAGACACAGGTCGTGCTCGGCCCGACGAAGGGGGCGAGGTCGTCGAGTGCAGCCGCCAGGTCGTGGTGCTTGACGGCCACGATGGCCAGGTCGACCGGCGACAGCTCGTCACCGGCAGGGCCGGCGACGTCGGCCGCCAGGGGGGTGCCGTTGACCGTCAGTCCCTCGGTGCGCAACCGCTCCGCCCGCTGACCCGAGGCGACGAGGACGGTACGCAGACCCCCTTCGACCAGGTGCGCCGCATACATGGCTCCCATGGCGCCGGCTCCGACGACGGCCACTGACTGGATCTCTCTCGTGCTCACACCGCCCAAGGTATGTCACGGCGGGGAGCCCGCCGACGGGCGTTCCTCGCGCTGCGGCCCGCGGCCGCCGCGACCGACGAGCGCGACCACCGACAGGCAGGCGGTCGTGGCGACCAGGAGTGAAGGACCCCCGAGGACCGATGCCGTGGCGAAGAGCACGACGGCGAAGACGGCCGCACCGACAGAGCCGCGAGCGACCCCTCCGAGGAGCACCCGGGTGGAGTCGACACCCCGGGTGCGATGGGTCGACGGGGTGATGACGAGTGCGACGAGGGGCGCCGCGGCCAGGGTGCCGGCAAGTGCTGGGCCGAGCAGGCTCATCCCGGCCGTGAGGGTGATGACGAGGCCGGACCCGAGCGCGATGCGGCCGGCGGTCAGGTACCTGCGCGGGCGGAGGGGCGAACCTTTTGCCGGTGCAGCGCAGCGCGGCCACAGGCCGAGGGTGGCTGCGGCAACCACGACGTACACGAGGCCGGCAGCCAGTGGACCGTCGACGAGCTGGACGAGCGCCACTGACCCGGCCCATGCGGCGACGGTGCCGAGCAGCGCGGTGAGGACGCCGGCACGGCCGGCCAGCCACGCATAGGCGACCGTCATGGCGATGACGCTGATCTGACCGGCGAGCATGCCGGCGGCTGCCTCGGTCACTGCGGCGCGGCCATGGGTGAGCAGGACGATCCCGAGGAAGGTCCCCGAGGTGAGGGGCAGTCCCACGACGACGCCACCGAGGCGGTCACCCAGGCGGTGCTGGGCCAGAGTCGCGAGGGCGATGCACAGGGGCGGGAGGACGAGACGAAGGGCGATGGCTTCCACGCCCTCGACTGTGGTCGACATCCGGGCGCGATTGTCGCGGAGTTGCGCGCCCCGAGAGGCCATCTGCAGAGAGAATCACTGCGAGCAGCGCTTCTGAGGGAGAATGTCACTGTGAACACCTGGGACGACCTCGATCGACACATCTTGCGCCTGCTCGTCGCCGACGGTCGCGCCACCTACCAGGAGCTCTCCCGGGAGGTGCGACTCTCGGCGAACTCGGTGGCCGAGCGCGTCCGGCGGCTGCGGGCGTCGGGAGTCATCCGCGGGTACCGGGCAGAGCTCGATGCCGCCGCGTTGGGGCGGACCCTCACGATGGTGAGTGAGATCCGGCTGGGGGAGAGGACCGTGCGGCGTGAGTTCGCCGAGAGCCTGCGGGCCGTCCCGCAGGTCGTTGCCGGCTCACGGCTCACCGGGGACTACGACTACGAGCTGCGGATCGCCTGCCGGGATGCGCAGGAGTTCGAAGCCGTCGTCGATCGCCTGCGGCAGGACCACGGTGTCGTCGCCATCCGCTCGAGGATGGTGCTGCACGACCTCGAGGTGGACCCCGGCGGACTCACGCGCCGATGAGTTCTGCGTTGCGGGGCGCTGCGCACCTGCTCCCGGACGGTGCACCCTGACGCGCGCACCTTACGGTGGGGCCATGCCTCTGACTGGAGCCGTGCGCGCCACCAAACGCGACCCCCTTCTCCAGATGGTCAAGACCGCCCTCGCCACGATCCTTGCCTGGGTCGTGTCCGATCTGATCATCCCTGATGGTCCACCGCCGGTCTTCGCCGCGATCGCCGCGATGCTCGTCGTCCAGCCGAGTCTCAACCAGTCGTTGACGAAGGGGGTGGAGCGCAGCGCCGGTGTGGTCGCCGGGGTCGTGCTCGCCACGGGTCTCGGGATGGCCTTCGGCGACGCGTCGTGGGTCGTCCTCGTCGCCGTGTCGGCCGCGTTGGCCCTGTCGTGGGCGCTGCGTCTGACGCCGGGGTCGGCCAACCAGATCGCCATCAGCGCGTTGCTCGTCCTCGCCATCGGAGCGTCAACCCCGGACTACGCCTATGTCCGGGTCATCGAGACCGTCATCGGGGCGGTCATCGGCATCGTGATCCACCTGGCGCTCGTCCCTCCCGTGGCGCTCGAACCGGCGCGCACGGCGCTCGACGAGCTGGGGGAGGAGACCGCCCAGTCGCTCGAGCGGCTGGCCGACGCGCTCGTGGCGCGCAAGACGCGGCCGGGGAGGCTACTGCTGCTCCACGACGCCCGTCGGTTGCACCCGCTGCGCGACGAGGCGCTGGAGGCCCTGGACGGCGCGGAGGACTCGCTGCACCTCAACCCCCGCGCCCGTCGGTATCGCGGCGAGCTCACCGCAATGCGAGAGAGCCTTGACCTCCTGACCAAGATGGGCACGCAGGTGCGGGGGATGACCCGTGCCTACGTCGACCACTACGACGACCAGGTGCGCGAGGAGCCCGTCGTGGCAGGCATCGCGGAGGAGCTGCTGCGCGCAGCCCACGACACCCGGTTGCACCTGCGACTGGCGATGCCTGCGCGTCGAGCCGAGCGCCTCGACGACACGGCCCCGGCCCTCACCGCGCCCCTGGACGTCAGCGCACCCCACGGAATGCGGTGGATCCTCATCGGGTCCCTCATGGAGGACCTGCGTCGGATCCGGCACGAGCTCGGGGCACAGAGCACCTGAGGGCGTGGCTCGGCGCTAACCTCGAGTGTCATGGACGCACTCATGGGGGAGCAGATCGCCCGGGCAGGCCTGGCCGACTGGCGCAAGCTGGCGCAGGGCCTGCACGCCCGATATCTGGTGGACGACTTCACAACGAGCGCGAGATTCGTCGTGGCAGTGGGGGAGGAGGGCGACTCGATCGGTTACCACCCTCGGGTGTCGATGGGGCCCGGGTTCGTGGACCTGAAGCTGATCACCCCCGACGCCGTGTACCGCGACGACGATGACGGCACCGAGCTGGTCTTCGAGTGGGTGACCCAGCAGGACGTCGACCTGGCGCGTCGTATCTCGAGCGTCGCGGCCGAGCGTGGACTCACGGCCGACCCGGCGTCGGTCAGCCATGTCGAGCTCGGTCTGGACGCTGCCGACTCCTCGAGGATCGCCCCGGTGTGGGCGGCGTTGCTGACCGGGATCGCGCAGGCGCAGGGACACGGGTCACCGAGCGACGAGATCAGGGACCCGGCAGGCCGCGTGCCCAACCTGTGGTTCGGTGAGCCCGACGAAGGGGGAGAGGCTCGACAGACCTTCCACGTCGAGGTCTACGTGGCACCAGAGATCGTCGAGCAACGCATCGCCGCGGCGGTCGCTGCTGGTGGCACGATCGTCGACGACAGCCAGTCTCCGGGCCTGACCGTGGTCGCCGACCAGGACGGTCACCGAGACATCGTCTGCGCCGACACCTCGTCGGCTGGCCGTTGAGGAGCGCACCGACCTGCCGTATTACCGCAATGCGGCAATACGGCCTACTCTAGAGGGCATGAGCGCGTCAGCCAGCCACCAGTACCTCGGTGTCCAACGTCGAGGCACGATCACTCTGCCCGCAGACGTTCGGCGTCGGCTGCACTTGGACGAGCCGGGCGCACAGGTCGAGATGACTGAACGCGCCGATGGCGTGGTCGAGCTGCGTGCTGCGCTTCCGGTTCCGGCAGACCAGAAGTGGTTCTGGACCGAGCGTTGGCAAGAGCGCGAGCGGGAGGTGGACGAGCACCTCGCAGCCGGTCGAGTGACGTCTCACGAGTCCACAGATGCCTTCCTGAGTCACCTCGACGACCTCGGACGCGAGTGAAGTTCGAGACCACGCCGGCATTCGACAACGACTTTCAAGGATTGAAGCGTGAGCACGCGGACGCCTTCAAGAGGGTCGTCCGAGACAAGTTTTCTCCGGCCTGTCAGGCGTGGGCTACGGATCCAGCAACTCCATGGCCCGCATCGTTGCGAGTGAAGTCCGTGAGATCGGCCTCGGGCGTCCTGGAGATGACGTGGTCATTCGCCAGTCCAGACGGGCGAGCGACCTTTGAATTGATCACCGTCGACGGCGAGGTGCGGTGTCGATGGCGTCGCGTCGGCGACCACGACGTCTTCAAGAGGCCCTAGCCAGGTTGCCCAACCGTTCACGGCTTCGTTGACTCCCGCCCGCGGGCAAGAGCGGTCACGATGCAGATGGCAAGCACGTTGAGTACCGCGGCGCAGGTCAACGCGAGGATGCCGATGACCTCTGTTGTGACGTGGAACCACCCGGCCAGGTCGCCGGTCGAGGACCACTGACAGTCGACGCCGTCGGTGTTGCATGCACCGCTCCCTGAGCTCTCGGATGGGTTTGCGCCGGGGATGAGCGCCAACAGTCCGTACGCCACGTAGTAGCTGGGGAGGGCAATCACGCTGGCCGGCAGCGACAGCAGCGCCGCCAGGAGAATCCCAGCGGTCGATTCGGTGACGAACCCCACGGTGGCGACGACAGCCACGGTGAGGACGTATCCCGCCGCGACCAGTTCTTGTGCGGTGCTCCGGCTGCGGAAGGCGCCCCGGGCTTGGGCCATCCTGATCATGTCGCTTCTCCTCAGTGCCGCAGGTTCGTGGCGGGGCGGGCAGTGGCGGTGCATGTGCAGACTGCTACCGGACACCCTGCGTATCAACTCCGGGCGTAAAGCACCCCGATCCGCACTCAACGCGGCATTTCCGGATGTGAGTCCGAGGGCCTCCAATGCGCGATCTGGAGTGAAGACCTAATGCCCGCGCTGGATCCACGCTCGCCGGAGAGCACGGATCCACGCAGCGAGCCCCACGACGAACAGAACCAGACAGATCCACCAGTAGGTATCAGTTCCACCCTTGGCGTACCTGATGAGGAAAAAGACTGCAACGACGCCCATCAGACCTTGAGCAGCCAGCTCCCGCCAGCCAGCGTAGGAAATCGGGGGTCCCTGACCTTGGGGGTGTGCCATGAGATCGCTTCTCCCTGTTGCTGCCAGCGGGAGCACCACATTAACGATGTCGAGCCGGGCTGTACGACAGATCGACACGTCAGCGGCATGGTCGGACGTAGTCGTTTGTTATACAATTCGTGAGTGAGTGAACCGTTCGACCTCGATGTGCTCGATGACGCAGAGCCCTTCGACGTCGACAAGCAAGCGGCTCACCTGTTCAAGCATCCGCACCTAGGGCTGGAGGACGTGATGGACGTATGGAACAGCGACCCACTGTTCTACCCGGCCAAACCGCCGGCCCACTGGCTGATGCTCGCCGAGGTCGGCGGGCGAGTTCTCATCGTCCCACTGGCCCCATCGCGCTCGGGTGATCCGGGCAAGTGCCGACCGATCGGCTGCTACGAGGCAACTTCGGGCCTCACCGCCACCTACCGAAGGGACCGTGATGAGTGCTGACAACAGCTCCAAGCAGATGACGCCCGAGCAGGAGTACGAGTTCTACGCCGAGCCGCGCAACCAGGAGCCCCAAGGGCCCGCGCGGCGTCGCAAGAGTCCGCTGAGCACGCCTGTACCGGTGCGCTTCCCGGCTGACCTGCTCGAAAACGTCAAGCGCGCCGCAGAAGCAGATGACCGCTCAGTCTCGGCCTGGATCCGCCGGGCCGTCGAGCACGAGCTTTCCCGCTCCGCCTGACCCACGTACACCCAGCGCGGATCGCGGCAAATCCGGACGTCGAAGGAGGCCCCACTGAGGCGACTTTCCCCGGAGAGCATGCGCGCTCGCTGGTACGTCCCACGCGTGAAGCCGAAACTCGGACCGTTGGCCAGCCTCGTCGTGGCCGTAGTCCTTACGGTCGTGTGTGGCGGCGCGGTGTTCTCATGGAATCGGTCCTCGAGTAGCGGGGTGTGTGTCTCGTCTCTCGAGTTTCAGCTCTTGCTCCCGCGGTTCTTGGCCCTCACTGCTAGTAGTTGGCCTGGCGCAGACGCTTGGGACGTTCGAGACCTGCGCGCAACATGGGCAGCGGTGCTAACTGTCGCCTTCGCGATGGGTACTTTTCGTAGTCGGCAATCGAAGGAGAAGTTGTGAAGCGCGAAGTAGTCGTTGTTGGTGCTGGGGTCGTCGGTGTGGCGCTCGCTCATACGTTGTCCGAGCGTGACGGCGTCACTGTCACCGTCCTCGATCAGTGCGTGCAGGAGCCTCTCGGGTCGACCGCCTTTGCGCCGGGATTCGTCGGGGTCTACAACGACGTTCCGGTCTTGACGCGGTTGGCGCGAGATTCGGCCGCCGTCTACGACGCAGCCGGCGTCGGGTTCCGACGCTCCGGCGGGCTGGAGGTCGCCACATCGGATGCGGGAGTTGCCGAGATCGAGAGCCGCGTCGAGTCAGCCCGGGCGAAGGGGCTCCGTGCGGAGCTGCTGGGCCCGGCAGACCTGCCAGCCTCGGTGACCGCGTTCGTCGACACCTCGAACGTGCTCGCGGCAGGTCACTTCCCCGATGACGGCTCAGCCGACGTGCAGGTTCTGACACTCGGCCTCAAAACGCAGGCGATCGAACGGGGCGCACGGTTCCTGCCAAGCCAGAGAGTCACGGGCATCAACCCGCACGGCACAGGCGCAGTCGTGACCACAGAGTCCGGAGATCGCTTCGCCGCAGACGACATCGTGCTCGCCGGCGGGATCTGGGGGCCGACTCTTGCCTCGCTGGTCGGTCTGGATCTGCCGTTGTTTCCTGTTGCGCACCCCTACGTCTACGACTCGGCTGCGACGGTGTGGGATGACGGGCCTTTCGTGCGCTGGCCCGAGCACCATGTGTACTCGCGGATTCACGGCGATCGGCTGGGGATCGGCAGCTACGATCACCGACCCGTTCCGGTAGAGCAGGGCGAACTCGCTTCTGGCGCAGGGCTCCAATGGTCAACGGACTTCGGTCCTGTCATCGAGTCCGCCCAGCGACTTCTGCGTCCTGAGGTCCGATTCGCCCCAGAGTCCCGGGTCAACGGCGTCTTCGCGATGACGCCGGACAATTTACCGTTCCTTGGCCGTCTGACCGAGTCGGAGAGCGTGTGGATGGCGCAGGCCATCTGGGTGACTCACGCCGCAGGAGCTGCCGTGATGCTGACCGAAGCCATGTTCGAGGGGTCTGAGCTGCCTGGCGAGCTGCGCGTCTCCAGGTTCGAGGGAACCAGCTCCGACGTTCTCGACGAGCGCGCGATGCGCCTCTACCGTGACATCTACGCCAACGACTCCCAATGAACGGTCTGAGAGGTGCCCTGAGGAGGGCCCGCCCATCCAGCCGTCAGACGGCTTCGGAAATTGCCACCAAGTCATAGACTCGTTCTGGACTCATAAATCCAAAACGTGCTCGTGCGTCGTGCCGCTGCTCGTCGAGCACCTCCACGCCGCACGAGTGTGTGCGAGGACTTGCAGATTCAGAACAATGCGAGGCCCTTGTAAGTTGGCGATAACACCACGAACCGCGAAGGCTTCTCTAATGCTGCGCCCTCCCTCGATCGACCTGCGCCCATTTCACGCATCTGACACGGCATTCTTCGCTGGCATGGCCTCTGACGAACGGGTGACCCGCTTCATTGGAGACGGACAGCCATGGGACCAGCAAACCATCCAAGACCGCATCGACGCAGCACTCCATCAGGACCCGCTCGACATCGTTGGAGCATCCCGCTGGTTCCTGGCCACAGAGGCAAACGGACCTGTTGGCATCGTGGTTTCCTCGCGCAAGGACGAGGGCATTGAGATCGGCTATTGGGTGTCACCGGACCATTGGGGCCGCGGCATCGCCGGGGCCATGGTCGATGGCGCCCTGGCCACCATTCCCGACGTCTACGGAACCAAGCAGTTGGTGGCCCGCGTGGACCCGGCCAGCCTCCGCGAAGCTTCTCACCCGCCGCGGATTCCAACTTGCGACCAACCACGACGGACTTGACCACTACACCCTGGCGTAGCGACCGAACTCCACCAGGCCACAGCCCCAACGTCGGCGACTCGGGCGGGACATTGGGCCCGCGGACATACTCGGCCGGGGACTGCGCCAGCACTCCGTCGATGACGCAGGTCCGGTAGAAGTCGGACACCGCTGCCACGCGTCGACTGATTCTGGACGCCTTGTACCGGCGCATCCTGCATCCACCGCACGTACAGCTCGACATGGGCACGTTCCGCTGCCACGTGGTGCAAGCTGCGTTCCTCGCACCACGTGACGAACGAGCGCAGGTCAGACTCGGTGTGCACTCGCGATTGGCCCTCGAAACGAGCCAGGTACGCAGCGCAAGCGCGTCGAAGCGAACCGGGCGCTCATCGGCATGTGCGCGTGGATCTTCAAGGCTGCCTGATCGAACGTCCGGCGTAGCGGGCCCATGGCTCAGCGGTCTTGTCGGCATGCAGGAACGCGACCTGGGTGCTGTAGCCGAGGGCCTCAGCGACGAGTGACGGTGGGCATTCGAGTACGAGTTCGCCGATGGCACGGTTGCGGGCGCCGAGGAGGTTCATTCCGAGGTCCCGGAGCCGGTTCATAACCGTGTTCGGGTGCAGGTGACGGCCGGCCAGTGTGCTGGGGAAGAGCCAGGGGCTCTCGGGCCCGGCGCCGGTTCGGAGGTTTGGCCGCGCGGCGAGGTGCTCGCGAACGAGTGAGGCGAACGGTTCGGGAACGTCGGTCGGGTGCGCGCCGAGAGTGATACTCATGCCCGTGACACCGTCGTCGACGAAGGTGGTCGGGACGCTGACGACCTTGACGAGCGGCTGGGCGTAGAGCAGCAGGAGCATCCCGGCAACTCGGTAGGGGAGCGACTCGCTGGTGCCGGTGAGGAGCTCGTGAATCCAGGCGAGCCGCTGGTCCTGACTCAGCGACGGACTGGTCTTGGCAGACCGGTGCTGGATCGTGACCGCGGTGTTGAGGCGCGCCTTCTTCGCGACTACGAAGAAGGTCCTGATCGCGGTGCGTGTCGTCGGTCCGGAGGCCAACCACTCGCCGACATCTAGCTGTGTGCAGGTGGCGGCGGTGCGTTGGTATGTCTCGTGAAGCCACACGAGGAACTTCACTGTTTCGGTGATCTCCTGCTTGGCCGAGTGGACCGGGCCTCGTGTGGACGCGCCTGAGGCTGCCTTGGCCCGGATGCGCCGGAGGTGGTGCCAGGTGGCGAAGTGCTGAACGGGTTGACGCACCTCGTCCGGGAGCCCGTCGAGCTTGGCGTCGATCCATAGCTCGAAGCGGGGGAGGTAGGGGTCGCGCTGGGGGAGCAGGCCGTGATGCTGCAGCAGTGCACGCAGATGCTCAGCCTGCTTGCTGGACGCGGCGTCGAGACCTTCGTGGGATACCGGGATGCTGCCGTCGCCCAGCCCGCGAAGCAGTGCCTGGACCTTCGACGAGCGTTTCCAGACGATGATCGATTCTGGGCGATCCGAGGCGCACAGTGAGTCGACGAGCGCGACCAGCGCAGGGGCGCTCGGCTCACCGCCGAGCAGCCCCTGGAGGTCGTCGCGCAGGGCGCAGCGGGCGCAGAGCCGGCCGCGGTGGTGTCCGGCTTCGGCGTCGCATCGATCGCAGTGGAAGTCGTAGGAGAGCTCGGCGCAGGTTGCGCAGATCGGTTGACCGTCGGCGTTGGGCGGGCCCGGCAACAGCCGGTGTTGGAGGCACTCAGGGCAGATGCCCCGGGTGTGGATGGCGTCGAAGTAGCAGATGTTGCAGAGCCTGCCTTCTGGCCACCTGGCTGCGAGTCGGGGAATGTTCCGGCCGCAGCGCGCGCACGGGTCTTCGCGGGTGTTCGTAGTTCGCGGTCGACCGCGAACGGTGGAGCGAGGGGAGAGGCCGATCGGTTTCGGATCCATCGCTGCTCCTTGGCTCTACTCGTCGAGGATGTTCGCACGACGCGGCCGCACGGTGCGGTCGAGAGAGACGACGTTCGGCGGGGAAGCCGTACCGGTCTTGCGGACACGTAGGTCGGCAGCGGTGGTGGTGAGGAGGTCCGCAGGAGTGCATTCGAAGATGTCGCAGAGTGCAGCGACCACCTGCAGCGACATCCGCTCCGGGCGCTGGTTCACCAGGCGGTAGACCTGCGGCCGCGACAGGACGATGTCGCGTTCGGCCAGCAGGGGAATCAGGTCTGTGGTGTTGTGCAGGCCCCGGGCCGCCATCAGCTCGGCCAGGCGCCACGTGTAGTCGACCTTGCGCTTCATGATGTGCCGTCCTCGGTCCTACGTTGCATGGCTTCCTTCACCGTACGGTCCAGCGCGCTCCTGAGAGTGGAGCGTCGGAACTCGTCGGAGACGAACTGGTAGATCCCCGTGGTCGAGGCGTGCTCGTGGCCCATCTGGTCCTGGACGAACCTTGGATCCCAGCCCGCTTCGAGCAGGTGGGTGGCGTACGAGCGGCGGAAGGAGTGCAGATCGAGGCCGTCGGAGAAGCCCAGTTCTTGGCAGTAGCGGCGCACCCGCCGGATCAGGGTTGACTCGACGACCAGGCCGCCGCGTTCGCTGGGGAAGAGGTCGAGGGTGCCGGGTTCGCCGCGGCCGTTGGCGAGCCAGTCCTCGAGGATGCCGGGGGTCCAGCGCCACACCGCGAGCACACTGCGGGGCTTGTGTGGGGAGCCTCGTCGTGCCTTGCCGTAGCGGACCTTGCAGACGCCGAAGGCACCGAACTCACGGGCGTGTGGGTTGCGTGCGAAGTCGACGGTCTGGAGGTGCCGCAGTTCGTTAAACCGCAGGCCGTAGGCGTAGGCGATCTTCATCATGACCGCGTCGCGGTACGCGGGTTGCCAGCCCTTGCGTCCCGACTTGCCGATCCGCTCGACCTCGTCGTCGGCGTGGTCGAAGACCCCGCTGATCTCTTCGCGGGTGTACGGGCGCTTGGTCGGGCGGCCGTCGTACTCCTGAACGTGGGAAGCGGTGTTCCAGTCGAAGAAGACCTGGGCGGGGTGGGTGCCGAAGTAGTTCTCGCAGATCCGGTCCCACCCGTAGTCGGGGTTGCTGATGTAGCTGGTGAACGCGCGGAGCGCGGAGTGGTAGCCGCGGAGCGTCGAGTGGGAGACGTGGTTGACGGTGCGCAGGTCTGCGGAGAACTCCTCGACCATGGCTGGCGTCCAGTTCCATGGGTCCTCGTTGACGTGGGCGATGAACCGTTGCACGCAGCGCAGCCGCTGCTCGATGGTGGCGAACTGGAGGTTGCGTGACAGCTGCTGGTTACGCCAGCCGTCAAACATCTTCTGGAGGACCTGTTCGTCGGGCCGGAGGACCGGTACCGACTGCACCAGGTGGACTCGTCCTGAGCCGTCAATCTGCATCGAAACTCCCGAAATTCCCGTTACATCCAGTGATTCAATGATGCATCTGATGAGACGTCAAGGGTGTTTGTGCAGGTCAGCGGCGTGTCCCTGAGGCCGCCATCCACGCCAATCGCCGGTCAACCGCGGCCGTCTGCCCCTATGAGCGCCCCTGCCACTCCAGTATTTATGCAGGTCAACGGCCACTTTCATCGCCGGCAGCGGGGGTGGTGGGGGGGGTGGGGGGAGCCTGTGAAGTTGATTCATCTGATGCAATACGCAGCCTACAGACTGACATAATGTGGATTATCGGCGTTCTGGGGACAGGCGGGTCAGGATCGCTTCTGGGGCTAGGGCCTCGTCCACGGATGCTGTTGAGAAGCCACTGCCGACGACTGCCCTCGACGCGCGCGATGCTCTGCCGGAATCCACTGTGGTGGAGGTCTGCCGCTACGTCGGTCCTGACGCCAGGTCCTCCTGCAGCAGCGCGTCCAGCGTCCGGCCTCCGCGCTGGCCAACGCTAGGCCTGCCAGTGCCGCAAGACGACCCTGGGGCCCTCGATGACGGACCCCCTCGACGACGGACCTCACGGGCGTGCAGCGGTGGGCTCGCTGGTGCCTCGCCCCTTGGCGTCCGGCCCCTTTCGCGGGGCCATCTGTCGAGGTCTCTTGTGCTTTCAGTAGACGACCCGAGAAGTAATCTGACATAACGTACGAGCGCAGTTGCCCAGATGCGCCCGGCTGAGCATTGACCTCGTGGCCAACGCGTGCCAACGAGGCTCGCTACTTCAAGAACGCGTACCACCACGTCTTCACGGTCGAGCCGACAGCGAAGGCCGAGCAGATCGTCGACTGGGTGACCCGGATCCTGCGAGAGGAGCGGGACATCGTCATCTCCTCCCCCGCACTCGAAGCCAGCCTCGCCGAGGTCGACGGGATCCGGTGGGCGCACGTCTTCTACGAGTCCGGCCTGGCAGTCAACGTCCTCTACACGCTCGCCGAGGGTGGCAAACGTGCTGACGGCTCCAAGCCCTAGGAGGGCATGAACGCGCCCGAGGATCTCGCGGCCTTCAAGTGGGCCCGGCAGAAGTCGAAGCTGGCTGGCACCATTCGCGGCACCTGTTTCGTCATCAAGGCCGACTACTGGCCTGACCGGCTTCAGTCGACGAGCGGTCGGCGGGCTGTGCGCACACCCTGTCCCAGACCGAAGCGTCGCTCCAGAATCCAGTCACCCGACGGCTGCTCGGTCAGCAGTGCAACCGAAGTCGTGACCACGCAGATCGGCAGCCGGGCGTCCACCTCGGTTGCTGCGGAGCGCATGGCGTCGAGTGGTGCGTGGTCGGCGATCGTCAGGTGCGGGACGACCTCTGCGTGCTCACCACCGTAGGGCTGATACGCGGGGAACTCGACAACGACGAGATCGATGAGACCTCGCAGCTGCACGTCCGCATCGGAGGCGAGCCACAGGACCTTGTCACCGAACCACTGGGTCCCGACAAGGCAGTGCTCGAAGGGAGCAGCCTGCCGGAATATCGATTCGAGTCGGGCCACGATCGTGGCATCGAGCTGGTCGAGCGGGACGAAGGGGAAGAGCACCGTCACGTGGGGCGGCACTCCCCTGCCCGCCATCGGGTCCAGATCGCGTCGGATGTCGCCCACGGCAGGCTCGACCTCGGGCACCTCCACGACGAGCGCCGTCCGCAGAACGCTCCCCTGTCGAGTCATCCGACCATCATGGTCCTTCGCTCAGGCCGGCGGCGCGAAGAACTCCAGGGCGATGTTGTCCGGGTCCCGGAAGGAGATGCCCGACCCGTAGGACGCGTCCTTGACCCCGCTGTGGCTGATGCCCAGACCGTCGAGGGTGGACACCCAGGTCTCGAGCTCGCTGCGCTCGATCGCGAAGGCGATGTGGTCCAGCCCGGTCTGCTTCTCGTCGAACGAGCCCGTGGCGGACGAACCCGTGTGGGTGTGGACCCCGAAGAGGGTGCCGCCCCCGAGAGCGAAGACCGCGTGGTGGAAGGCGCCCGACTCCTCGTCCTCGTCGAGGACGGGATCGGCGCCGAAGAGCTGGCTGTACCAGCGGGTGCTGGCCTCCAGGTCCGTGACGGTGATGGCGACGTGGGTCAGGGCAGGGAACGGCATGGCGACCTCCGTGAGCACCAGGTCGGGTCCGTGGTGCCCGGGGGATCTGGCAAGCGGACGCCGGCGACGACTGGTGGGTCAAGCATCGCGCTCAGGCACAGTGGGCGCAAGAGTCTGCGACGGTCTCCACGTGCTCACGACATGCGTGCTCAGGATGTGCGCTCAGAACCCGTCGGGGCAGAAGTCGACCTGCGTCGGCGGGGCCAAGGCCTCCTTGGAGACAATGCGGCGGGCCGAGACGTACAACCCCATGACTGCGTCGCTGTCCTGGGCATCACCTCGGGTCGCGGCCGTGAGGATCTCGGCGGCCTCGGCCTCCATCGTGCGGCCATGGCTGGTCGCGAGCTCCGTCAGTCGGGTCTCGACGCCTGTGTCGAGGTTGCTGATGGTGAATGTCATCTGGATCACACCCCTTCTCGACTCAAGATACTCGAGCCCGTCGACGGTGTCTCTACGCGCGACGGAGGTCGTCGACGACGGCCCACGGCTCGAAGCCGGCAGCGATGTAGGTGGCCACCGCCGCAGGGTTGCTCGACGGAGTCCCGACCCGCGCGCTCGAGCAACCCATGTCGTGCAGAGCTGCAGCGCCGGCCAGGGTGATGGCCACTCCGTGGCCGTGCCCACGATGGTCCGGGTGCACGCCCATCGGCTCGATGATCCCCGGTCGCCCCTCCCCTGCCGACCACACCGTGATGGCGGCCGCTGGCGAGTCCCCGTCGAGTCCGACGAGACACCGGGCACTCCGGTAGGCGGGTGTGGCGGCGACCGAACGCCACCGGTCGTCCGTGAAGGCCTCGCTGCCGAAGGCCGCGCGGTGGACGTCCGTGCGTGCGTGGGCATTTCGCTGGTCGACGACCTCGACACGCAAGCTGGCCGGCACGGTGATCGGCCTCGAGAGGTCCCGACGAAGGTGGGTCCACTCGTCACCCGATGTCCAGCCACGGGTGACGAGAGCATCCCTGACGGTGGCACCTGCAGGGGCCTCCACGTCGGCCTCGCCAGCGGGTAGTGCACGGCCGTCTTCATGGGCGATGTCACCCGCCATGGCATCGGCCAGGTCCCGGTCCGTCATGGCAGACGGCGTCACGGCCAGTCTGAGCAACCCCGGTCCGTCGAGCAGCCCTGCCGCGACGAGCCGACCATCACGCCACCAGGTCCGCAGCGCCGCAGCAGTGACCTCGTCCCCGCGCCAACCGAACCACCCGATGTCGCCGGGGTGCAGCTGGAAGGGGGTCGAGTCGGTGTGCCACTCCCCCACCTCTCGCGTGATCGCACCGAGCTCGTCGGCCGAGGGGGTACGCAAGGAGATGACCATGCAGCGAGTCCATCAGTGGCGAGTGCTCGGCGCCACCCAATTTTTGATCGTCCGTCAGGTGACGTCGAAGACGGACCAGCAGATGTCGTTGCGTCGGCGTTGGTCCTCGAGGACCAGCTCTCGCACGGCCTCGGGCAGCCGGGCCCGCTGCCAGGCATTTTCGCCGAGGCGGGCGGACTCCCCTTCGCCGTGCGGTGCGGCGGCAACGGCGGCCTTGATGGCATACGCGGCAGCGCCGAGATCGTGCTCGGCGACGTGGCCGACGCAGGCCGCCTGACCGGCTGCGTAGGCAGCGAAGCGTGCCGGCCCGACGAGGTCCCGGGCAGCTCCCATCGCGTGCCCACCAACGGCCCGAGCCTGCATCATCGGCAGCCCACCTGCGGCCCAGGCTCGCGTGGCGGCAATGGCCTCCCGGGGGCGAGCATCGCCTGGTCGGTCGTGCTCGAAGAGCGCGAGCACGTGCTCGGCGCAGTCGGCGGCCCAGCGTGCCAGCAGCTGGTGGTCGGTGTCGGTGAGCGTCCCGCCGCGCCGGATGGTGATGAGCCGTGGGTCCCGGACCGTCGACAGGATCATGACGTCAACACTACGGTCGGACCCGGCATCATGAAGCGATGGCGATGCTCGCGGAGACCGTGAGGCAGCAGTGGGAGCGGCTCCCGGGACGCCTCGAGGACCTCGCGTCGTCGGTTGCGGGACCACGACCACACCGGATGCGATCTTGGCCGGGAGCGCGGAGATGTGAGGTCGAGGGCGGATCACCGCGGCTGCTGCATCTCCCACGCCGCATCGATGGCCCTGCAGATCGCGTCGAGGTCTCCCTCCTGCGGATAGGCCTCGACCTTGGTGTGGGCCTCGAGACGGGGCCGCACGCCGAAGGTCTCGGGGTGCTCCCGCAGCAGGGTCTCCCTCAGGTCGAAGGGGCAGCGGACGATCCATCGCTCCGCCGACTCCGCGCGCGCCACGAGACGGTTGTGCACGTACCAGGCAGGCACGGCGCTCGTCCCCTTGCGCTTGACGCCGTCAAGGGACTCGAGGTGCTCGACGAGCCGCACGGCACGGCCCCACTGCCGATCTCCGGTCACCAGTCCAGCCTCCCACGCCCGCCCGGCGGCGATCAGCGAGTCGCTGATCAGCGACGGTCTCGGACGAGCCGCGCGACTTCGACCTCGTAGCGGCTGGCGGCCCCGCCGGGGGTGCGGAAGAAGCGGCGACGCAGACTCCCTTCGACCCTCACGCGCGTGCCGTCGACCAGGCGCAGCGCCGCCCGCCTGGCACCAGCGCTCCAGCAGGCGCAGTCGATCGTGTCGACCGGCTGCCCCTCTCCCCTGCTCACCACCACGCGCAGCGTCACCAGCTCGTCGCCGCTGGGCATCTCCCGCACGGTCGGGTCGCCGCTCACCCGCCCGGTGATCTCGACCTGGTTGGTCTCCTGGACCCGCTCGTCCGTGGTCGTGTCAGCCACGTCGTCCCCCTTCGTCGTCGTGGTCCCAGACTGCGCGCGACACGGAGGCCGCGCGGGGTGCGGCTCCTGACTGTGGGCGGCTGCCGGCAGCCTCCCGAGGGTGTGGACACGAAGGGAGTCACGACTGGATCACGGTCCCAACCATGTGCAGCCTGCAGACGTCTGCTTCTGCATGGACATCTCCCGCCGAACCGTCATCGGCGCCGGGGCAGCGCTGCCCCTGACCGCCGCCAGCAGTGCCTTCGCCGCACCCACGGTCACCGGCCCCAGCCCCGGGGACTGGGCCGATCTCGACCGCACGCTCGCCGGAAGTGCCTCACTACCGGGGTCCTACCGGTACGAGAGCCGGGTCCCACTCTTCGACCCGAGATGGGACTACCGCCGGCCCGCAGCGCTGGCCCGGATCCTCTCCCGGCAGGACATCTCCACCTGCATCACCTTCGCCCGCGACCACGGCCTCACGATCACCGGACGCTCCGGCGGACACTCCTACATCGGAGCGTCCAGGGCAGCAGGCTCCCTGGTCATCGACACCCGTTCCTACACGAAGGTCCACTTCCCCACCGACCGCGCCGAGACCACGGTGCAGGCCGGGGCGAACCTCTACTCCGTGCACGCCCAGATCTCGAGGTACGGGCGGTCCATCCCGACCGGGACCTGCCCGACCGTCGGCTCGGCCGGACTCACCCTCGTCGGAGGACTGGGCGTCGACAGCCGCCGGTACGGCCTGACCATCGACCGACTGGTGTCCGCCACCGTCATCGACGGGCGCGGTGTCATCCGCAAGGTCGACGCCAACCGTGACCCCGACCTCTTCTGGGCATTGCGTGGCGGCGGGTCCGGAGCTGCGATGGTCGCCGACCTCACCTACCGCACGATCCCCGCCACGTCGATGGGCTTCTTCAACGTCTCCTTCCCGGCCAGCTCCACCGCGACGGTCCTGCGTCAGTGGGCCGTCTGGATGGCCGACCAGCCGAGGGACACCTGGGCCAACGCGCACGTCGACACCGCGGGGTCGTCGATCTCGGTGCGCGTCTTCGGCGTCACCCCCGTCGGACTGGAGGCGACGCGTGCGGCCTCCCTGCGTCGAGCCGTCGGCATCACCCCGCTGAGCACGAGCACGACGACGCGCACGCACCTGGCCGGCATCAGGTACCTGGGGGGCGGGTCGACCACGCCCCGCACCCGTTTCGCCGCCGGGTCGGACATCCTGCGCACGATGACCTCGGACGGCGCAGAAGCCGTGGTTGCGGCCATGCGCTCGGCTGCCTCCCGAGGGCTGAGCGCCTCGGCCATCCTCGATCCCCTCGACGGGGCCATGGCGACACCGGCGATGGCCGCCACGGCCTTCCCCTGGCGAAACCACGTGGCGAGCATCCAGTGGTACGTGGGCGTCGGGTCCTCGAGCGGGTACGCCCCGGCACAGGACTGGATCGCTCACGCGCATGACCTCCTCAGCGCGCACAGCAGGGGTGGCTACTTCGGATACGTCGAGTCGGGCAGGCCCATGGACGCGTACTTCGCCGGCAACTACCCCCAGCTCGCGGCAGCCCGTCTTCGCTACGACCCGGACTCGATCCTCCTGTGAGGACGCCGTGCACCAGACTGACCGGATGCAGCGGTCGGGCCTCAGTGATGTCTCCGTCATCCGCGCGGCCAGCCTGCGCGGGTTCTCCCCGCTCGTGCACGACCTGGGTGGCGACCCTGACGCGCTGCTGAGGCGGTTCGGACTCGACCCGAGGGTCCTGCAGGACGATGACGGGTTCATCCCCATCACGGCGCACGACCTCATGCTCGACGCAGCGGGAAGGGAGCTGGGCTGCTCCGACTTCGGGCTGCGGCTCTCCCAGGCACAGGACCTGAGCATCCTCGGCCCGCTGGCGCTCGCCGTCGAGGCGTCGCCGACGGTCGCCGAGGCGCTCGAGTGCGTCACCCGATTCCTCTTCGTGCACAGTCCCGCACTACGCATCGCCGTCGAGGATGATCCGAGCGGAGCCCGTGGCGTCGTGGCGATCACCTATCGCAAGGACCTGCACGAGTCGCCCTACTCCCCGCAGGCCATGGAGCTCGGGATCGGTCTGCTCGTCCGCATCGCCACGGCCCTGGTCGGGACCGACGTCGGGCTCCGGTCGATCGACCTGCCGCACGCCCCCATCTCCCCCGTCGCCCGCTACACCGCCCTCTTCGGTACGACGGTGCGCTTCAACAGCAGCGTCGCCGCGCTCAGGGTCGACCGACAGACGCTCGACCTGCGATTCGAAGGCGCCGACGCCGTGATCCGCGCTCTGGCGATCGCCCACCTGGCGCGAGACCACTCCAACCCGACCGAGCTGGTCTCGGCGAGAGTGCGTCGGCTGCTCGCCGAGACCCTCGGGACCGCCGGCCTCGTCCTGGACGACGTCGCCCGTCTCTTGGACACCCATCCGCGGACCCTGCAGCGCGCGCTCGCTGTCGAAGGCACCACCTACGAGCTCGTTCTGGACGACGTCCGGCGCGTCGCCGCCCTTCGCCTCATCACCACGACCGACCTGCGACTGACGCAGATCGCGACCATGGTCGGCTTCTCCGCCCAGAGCACCCTGAGTCGCGCGGTGCGGCGCTGGACCGGCCGGGCCCCTCGCGAGCTGCGCGACAGCGACGAGATCCACGCCACGATGTCGCGCTGAGTCAAGTCACCGGAGTGGAAGGCAGGGGATGCTGGAGCCAGCCCAGCCACTCACCGCGATCAAGGAGGCTCAACGTGACAACGACCAGCCCGAGCACCACCCCCGTCGAGACGATCGGCGCCCGCACCATCCCCGAGTTCGACGGCGTCCACGAGGTCTGGCCGCGCGGGGACCGGCTCGCTGCTGTGCGTGAGGCCGCGCTGGCCTACAAGACGCGCTTCAAGGCCGAGGGCCGGGTCAAGGCCGTGAAGTCGGTCGACATCGCCTCGGCCCCCTATCCGGTCAAGTACGGCTTCAACACCGCCGTCATCGGGCCCCACAGCCCCCTCATCCCGATCATCAACCGCATGGTCGTCGTCCAGTACGACGACTGGGACGGCAACCCCCGCACCCTCGTCTTCGAGCCGACCGTGCCCGAGGGCTCGGCGCAGGCGCCCTTCTTCGCCAAGCTGCAGAAGCTGACCAACAAGATCCCCTATGCCAACCGGGCCGAGAAGTTCATCGTCAACTACTACAACGAGCCCGACGACGTCCTGCGCCAGCTCGGACTGACGGCCCACGACATCGACTACTGCGCCTTCGACCACCTGCACGTGCAGGACCCGCGGATGATCCTGGGCTCGTCAGCGACCATCCCCGGCGAGCGCGCTCCCCGCCAGCCGATCTTCGGCGACGCGAGGATGCTCGTGAACTCCCGTGAGCTCGCGACCCTGCAGTCCCTGCACCCGATGCAGTGGGCCTGGTACGTCGAGGGCAGCCTCGAGGGCGTCGACATGTCGAAGTTCGCGACCTTCGAGGGCGACATCGAGCTGGGCCCCGGTATCGCTTTGCTGTGGACCCCGGGGCACACCGACGGCAACCACTCCCTCGTGGTCAACACCCCCGATGGCGTGTGGGTCTCCTCCGAGAACGGCATCGCCCTGGACAACTGGCAGCCGGAGCAGTCCAAGATCCCCGGTGTGAAGATCTACCACCAGCAGTATGGTCGCGAGATCTGCCCCAACGGCAACACCCTCGAGGACTCGCTCGACCAGTACGACTCGATGATCAAGGAGAAGACATTGGCCGACCCGTGCAAGGACGACCCGCGCTGGCTGCAGATCCTTCCCTCCAGCGAGCTTGCTCCCTGGAAGCGCTTCTGGCCCGTCGTACCTACCTACACCCATGGCGGTATCGACTACGGCACGATCACGGCTGGCCGTCGATGAGCGCGCCGGAGCACCGTTGGCCTGCAGGCGCGGTCGTGACCGGGGCTGGTCGTGGCCTTGGACGGCAGATCGCCGAGCTGCTCGTGAAGCGTGAGTACCAGGTCCTGATCACCGACGTGGACGGGGACGCCGCGCAGGCGGCTGCCGCCGAGCTCGGCGAGCGTGCACAGGCCATGGTGGTCGACGTCCGCGACGAGGCAGCCGTGCTCGCCGCCCGGGACCGCGTCGTGGAGTGGGCCGGTCGCCTCGACGTCTGGGTCAACAACGCCGGAGTCCTCTTCACCGGACCCGTCTGGGAGCACGACGAGCAGCAGCGACGACTGATGCTCGAGGTCAACGCGCTCGGCACCATGAACGGCACCCTCGCGGCCGTGGCCGCCATGCGCTCCTCCGGTGGCGGCCACATCGTCAACATCGCCTCGCTCGCCGGCATCTCCGCGGTACCCGGCGAGAGCGTGTACGCGGCCTCCAAGCACGCGGTCATGGGGTTCAGCCTGAGCGCCATCGCCGACCTGCGGGCGGCCAAGATCAAGGACATCGACATCTCCTGCATCTGCCCCGACGGGATCTGGACGCCGATGCTGCACGACAAGCTCGACGATCCCGGGGCGGCCCTGTCCTTCTCCGGGTTGCTGCAGCCGGAGGACGTCGTGGCGGCCGTCGCCAAGGTGCTCGACAACCCGCGCCTGGTCACCACCGTCCCCGGCTGGCGTGGCGCGGTCTGCCGACTGGGTGACGTCTTCCCCTCCCTGGGCATGGCCGCGCTCCCCCTCGTGATCGCCCAGGGCCGCAGGACGCAGAAGAAGATGCTCAAGAAGCGAGCTGTCAGCCCCCGACGTAGTTGGCGAGGTGCTGGGCGGTGAGGGTGGCTCCCTTCGCCACGAGGTCGGCGGGTGTGCCCTCGAAGACCACCTCGCCGCCCTCGTAGCCCGCCCCGGGCCCGAGGTCGATGATCCAGTCGGCGTGGGCCATGACGGCCTGGTGGTGCTCGATGACGATGACCGACTTGCCGGAGTCGACGAGACGGTCGAGGAGGCCGAGCAGGTTGTCGACATCGGCGAGGTGCAGACCGGTCGTGGGTTCGTCGAGGACGTAGACCTCTCCCTTGTCCCCCATGTGCACGGCGAGCTTGAGGCGCTGACGCTCGCCGCCGGACAGTGCCGTGAGCGGTTGGCCGAGGGTGAGATAGCCCAGGCCGACATCGACGAGGCGGGTGAGGATCTTGTGGGCAGCCGGTAGGCCCGCCGGGCCGTCCTTGGCGAAGAAGTCGAGCGCGTCGCTCATCGACATCTCGAGGACGTCAGCGATGTTCTTGCCGGCGAGCTCGTACACGAGGACCGCGTCCTGGAAGCGGCGTCCCTCGCAGTCCTCGCAGGGCGATTCGACCGTCGCCATGACGCCGAGCTCGGTGAAGATCACGCCCGCGCCGTTGCACGTCGGGCAGGCACCCTCGGAGTTGGAGCTGAAGAGGGCGGGCTTGACGCCGTTGGCCTTGGCGAAGGCCTTGCGGACCGGCTCGAGCAGACCGGTGTAGGTCGCGGGGTTGCTGCGACGGGAGCCCTTGATCGCTGCCTGGTCGACGACGACGACCTCGTCGCGGTGGTCGAGACCACCGTGGACGAGCGAGCTCTTGCCGGAGCCGGCCACACCCGTCACGACCGCGAGCACGCCGAGCGGGATGTCGACGTCGACGTCCTTGAGGTTGTGGGTGTCGGCGCCGCGGATCTCCAGCGCACCTGTCGCAGAGCGGACCTCGTCCTTGAGCGCGGCCCGGTGGTCGAGGTGCCGGCCGGTGAGCGTGTCGCTCGCACGCAGCTCCGCGACGGTGCCCTCGAAGACGACCTCGCCCCCCTTCGACCCGGCCAGCGGACCGAGATCGACGGCATGGTCGGCGATCGCGATGGTCTCCGGCTTGTGCTCGACCACGAGGACGGTGTTGCCCTTGTCGC
Organism: Janibacter sp. Soil728; assembly: GCF_001428305.1. Classification (GTDB taxonomy): domain Bacteria; phylum Actinomycetota; class Actinomycetes; order Actinomycetales; family Dermatophilaceae; genus Janibacter. The sequence goes on from NZ_LMRZ01000005.1 coordinate 235,944, forward strand.
GCAGCCGCAGCAGCAGGTCGTTCATCCGGGCGATGTCGTGCGGGTGCAGCCCGATCGTCGGCTCGTCGAAGACATAGGTGACATCGGTGAGCGAGGACCCGAGGTGACGGATCATCTTGGCCCGCTGTGCCTCTCCCCCGGACAGGGTCCCTGCCGGTCGGTCCAGCGAGAGGTAGCCCAGACCGATCTCGGTGAAGGAGTCGAGCAGGTGCTGCAGCCCCTTCAGGAGCGGCTCGAAGCCCGGCTCGTCGAGCTCGCGCACCCACCCGGCGAGGTCGTTGATCTGCATGCCGCACAGGTCCGCGATGCTCTTGCCCCGGATCTTCGACGAGCGGGCCTCGGGCGTCAGTCGCGTCCCCTCGCACTCGGGGCAGGTCTGGAAGGTCACGGCCCGCTCGACGAACCGGCGCACGTGCGGCTGCATCGCCTCGGGGTCCTTGGAGAGCATCGACTTCTGGATCTTGGGGATGATCCCCTCGAAGGTGAGGTTGACGCCCTCGACCTTGATCCTGGTCGGCTCGGCGTACAGCATCGTCTCGAGCTGCTTCTGCGTGAACTTCGCGATCGGCTTGTCCATCGGCAGGCCCATGCCCTCGAAGAGGCGTCCGTACCAGCCGTCCATCGAGTAGCCGGGCACGGTGAGTGCGCCCTCGAGCAGTGTCAGGCTGTCGTCGTAGAGAGCGGTGAGGTCGATGTCGCTGACCTGCCCCATGCCTTCGCAGCGCGGGCACATGCCGCCGAGGTAGACCTGCTGCTTGACCGTCTTGCGCTCGGTGTGGGTGCCCTTGTCGGTCGTCATCGACCCGCTGGCCTTACGCGTGGGGACGTTGAAGGAGTAGGCGGTCGGCGGTCCGACGTGCGGCTGGCCGAGGCGGGAGAAGAGGATGCGCAGCATCGCGTTGGCGTCGGTCGCGGTGCCGACCGTCGAGCGCGGGTTGGCTCCCATGCGCTCCTGGTCGACGATGATCGCCGTGGTCAGGCCCTCCAGATGGTCGACCTCCGGCCGGGCGAGCGAGGGCATGAAGCCCTGCAGGAAGGCGCTGTAGGTCTCGTCGATGAGCCTGCGTGACTCCGCGGCGATCGTGCCGAAGACGAGCGAGCTCTTGCCCGACCCGGAGACCCCGGTGAAGACCGTCAGGCGCCGCTTGGGCAGGTCGACGCTGATGTCCTTGAGGTTGTTCTCCCTCGCTCCCTGCACGCGGATGAGGTCGTGGCTGTCGGCATCGTGTGGCATCGGCGCTCCTGCGGGGTGGTCGGGAGGGACCAGACGATCCAAGCAGATACGGGTGGACCGGGTGAGCACTGAGCCCGGCGTCGTTGTGGGCACTTGGCCGACGCTCTACGGTCAACCGGGCTCCCCCAACGACGCCGGGCACCCTCAACGACGCCGGGCCCGTGGAGATCTCGCGACCAACAACTCGCTGGTCATCGCGCAGGCGATGCTGGTCTGATGGAGGCATGACGAGCAGCGACGTGTGGACGGCCGAGCAGGCAGCGCGATACGACAGCATCGACGGGACCTTCAGCCCTGAGGTCGTGGGGCCGACGGTCGACCTCCTCGCAGACCTGGCCGAAGGGGGCCGCGCCCTCGAGCTCGCGATCGGCACCGGCCGCATTGGCGTCCCGCTCCTGGCGAAGGGTGTACCCGTGACCGGGATCGAGCTGTCCGCTCCGATGGTCGACCAGCTGCGCACCAAGGTCAGCGCCGACGAGCTGCCCGTGGTCGTCGGTGACATGGCCACCACGCGGGTGCCTGGCGAGTTCACCCTCGTGTTCCTCGTCTTCAACACCATCGGCAACCTACGGACCCAGGAGGAGCAGGTCGAGTGCTTCCGCAATGCTGCGCGCCATCTGGCCCCGAGAGGGCGCTTCGTCATCGAGGTCGGCCTCCCTCCCCTTCGTCGGTTGGTGCCGGGTCAGGTGGCAGTTCCCTTCGACGTCACCGACGAGCACCTGGGGTTCGACACCTTCGACCTCGTCACGCAGCAGGCGACCTCGCACCATCTCAACCGGCAGCCGGATGAGACCTACCGCCGCGGGACGCACAACTATCGCTACGTCTGGCCGAGTGAGCTCGACCTGATGGCCCGGCTGGCGGGCATGGAGCTCGAGAGCCGCCACGAGGACTGGGTGGGCACCCCCTTCGGCCCGGACAGCGAGACGCACGTGAGCGTGTGGCGGCCGATCAGCTGAGCGGGCCCCCAGCCCGAGCAGGCATCAGAGCCTCAGGAACATCACGTGCAGCCCCACCGGGCCGTGCTCCGCGTGGTCGAAGGCCCCGGGCACCGTGCCGATCACCTCGAAGCCGAGCGACCGCCACAGGTGCACTGCACGGGTGTTGGTCTCGACGACGGCGTTGAACTGGATACCGGCATACCCCTCGGACCGGGCCCAGGTGATCATCTCCTCGCCGAGTGCCCGACCGACGCCGCGCACCCCGCATGCCGGGTCGACCATGAAGCTGGCGGTGGCGATGTGCGCCCCACGGCCGGGTCTGTTCGGTCCCATCTTGGCCGAGCCGACGACCCGTCCACCCACGACGGCGACGACCGTGCGTCCGGGGCCTGGCTCCATCCACCACGGCCGAGCCTCGTCAGAGGTCTGCTCGAGGGGGAAGGCGTAGGTCCTGCCCTCGGCCACGATGCGCGCGTAGAAGGGGAAGATCGCCGACCAGTCGTCGTCGGTGGCCGGCCGGATCGTCAGGTCGTCGTGCATGGGGTGCAGCATTGCAGTCGTCACCGTGGCAGTCTTCTGGGTATCGCAACGAAGCGACCACTGGAGGTAGACCCGCATGACCCAGACCGCCCTGCCCAGCTACTCCTCGGGCACCTCGGACACCCCGCTCCTCGGCGACACGATCGGCGCCAACCTCGAGCGCACCGTGGCCGTGCACGGCGCCCGCGAGGCACTCGTCGACGTCCCGAGCGGGCGCCGGTGGACCTACGCCGAGCTGCTCGCCGACGTGGACGCCGTGGCCAAGGCGCTGATTGCGAAGGGAGTGGCCGCCGGCGACCGGATCGGCATCTGGGCGCCCAACTGCCCCGAGTGGACGATCCTGCAGTACGCGACCGCGCGGATGGGGGCGATCCTCGTCAACGTCAACCCGGCCTACCGCACCCACGAGCTGACCTATGTGGTCAACCAGTCGGGGATGCGGATGCTGGTGAGCGCGATGTCGCACAAGAGCTCCGACTACCGCGCGATGGTCGACGAGGCCCGTCCGGAGACACCGGAGCTGAGCGATGTCGTCTACATCGGTGACGCGTCCTGGGACGAGCTCGCCACGGGTGGCTCCTCCATCACCGACGAGCAGCTGGCCGAGCGCGGAGCCTCTCTCACGCCCGACGACCCGATCAACATCCAGTACACGTCCGGCACGACCGGGTTCCCCAAGGGCGCGACCCTCAGCCACCACAACATCCTCAACAACGGGTACTTCGTCGGCGAGATGATCGACTACACCGAGGCCGACCGGATCTGCATCCCGGTCCCCTTCTACCACTGCTTCGGCATGGTCATGGGCAATCTCGCGGCCACCTCGCACGGGGCCTGCATGGTCATCCCGGCGCCCTCCTTCGACCCGGGCGCCACGCTGCGAGCGATCGCGCAGGAGCGCTGCACCTCCCTCTACGGGGTGCCGACGATGTTCATCGCCGAGCTCGACCTGCCCGACTTCGCCGACCATGACCTGAGCACGCTGCGGACCGGCATCATGGCCGGCTCCATCTGCCCGGTCGAGGTGATGAAGCGCGTGGTGGCGCAGATGAACATGTCCGAGGTCGCCATCAGCTACGGCATGACGGAGACCTCACCGGTGTCGACGATGACCCGCACCGATGACGACCTGGTCCGGCGCACCGAGAGCGTCGGTCGCTCCATGCCGCACATCGAGAGCAAGGTCGTCGATCCGCTCTCGGGGGTCCCGCTCCCCCGCGGCGAGACCGGCGAGCTGTGCACCCGCGGCTACAGCGTCATGCTCGGCTACTGGAAGGACCCGGACAAGACCGCCGAGGCGATCGACGCGGCGCGCTGGATGCACACCGGTGACCTCGCCACGATGGACGAGGACGGCTACGTCAACATCGTCGGTCGGATCAAGGACCTCGTCATCCGCGGTGGTGAGAACATCTACCCGCGGGAGGTCGAGGAGTTCCTCTACACTCACCCCGACATCGCGGACGTCCAGGTGATCGGCGTCCCGGACGACAAGTACGGCGAGGAGCTCATGGCCTGGGTCGTGCTGCGAGAGGGTGCTGCGACGCTCACCGCCGAGGGCGTGCGCGAGTTCGCGAGCGGCAAGCTCGCCCACTACAAGATCCCCCGCTACGTCCACGTCACCGAGGCCTTCCCCATGACCGTCACCGGCAAGGTGCGCAAGATCGAGATGCGAGAGCGCGCCGACGAGATTCTCGGACGTGGCTGACGCGTCGATCGTCGCTGACCCCATCACTCCCCCATCGGTCCTCGACCGGTGCGTCGGCGTGCTGCTCCTCGGCCTCCTGCTGCTCGAGTGTCTCGTGGTCGGCTCCTTCGGTGCCTTCGTGGGCATGGCCTCCGATGGCTGCGTCGGCCGGCAGGACCAGTGCCGCGAAGGCGTGATCATGCTCGGAGTCGTCATCGCGACGATCGGTCAGCTGGTGCCGCTCGCGCTGGCGGGTGGTTGGCTCCTGCGACGCTGGTTCACGGGCCGGACGATCTGGTTTGTCGGCCTGGCGGTCTCGCCGCTGCCGGTGCTGCTCGTCCTCATCGGCGCGCTCATCGCGGAGACCGGTGTTCCGTGACGGGCTGACACGGGCATCAACCTCTCCGTGGAGGGCATGACGAAGGGTGGCACCCCCGACCGGGGGTACCACCCTTCGTCATGTGGTCAGCAGCTGGTCAGAGCTGCTGGGTGTCACCCTGGTGCGGAGCCTGCGTGGGCTGCGCCTCGGCCTTGGCCGAGAGGCGGTCCAGCTGACGGGCGGCCGCGTCGCGACCACCGAGGCCGAAGGCCAGGGCCGCTGCAGCGGCGCCACCGACGACGAGCGCACCGAAGCCGAGCTCGATGATCGAGTCCGCGATGCCCATGTACTTCAGGCCCATGGCCACGAAGAGCACGATCGTCGCGTACTTGACGATCGTCGCGCCGACACCGGAGAGCATCTTCGCCAGGAGGTTGGCGACGAAGAAGCCGGCAGCGATGATCGCGGCCCCGAAGAGCACCTTGCCACCGAGGCTCAGGACCTCGCTGAGGAACTTCGTGATCTGCGGGAAGTTCAGCAGCTGAGCGGCCATGACCGCGAAGAAGAGCACGATCGCGATCTGCGCCACCTTGGCGATGACCGGGACGACCTTGGTACCGGCAGGCAGCACGTCGAGCTCAGCGAGCTGACGGTCGACACCGACACCGTCGAGGACCTGCTCGATGATGTCACCGGCGAACTTGGCGATGAAGATGCCCAGCGCGAGCATCACACCGGCCGCGATGATCAGCGGGATCGCGTCGAAGATCGACTGGAGCATCTGCTCCGCCGGACGGGAGATCGACTCGATGCCCAGGATCTGCAGGGCGGCGATCGTCACGACGATCATGATGAGCGCGTAGATGACCGTGGCGATCGTCTTGGGGATCGACGTGCCGGCACTCTGGCCACCGGCGGGAGCGGAGCCGTACCCGGCGGGCGGCTGCGGCTGGTCCGGGTGCTGCGCCTGGGGCGCGGAGGGCTGGCCGGGGGGCGGCGGGGGCGGTCCGGCAGAGGCCGTCGCCGGTGCCCCGGGGAGGGAACCGGCCTTGGACCCAGCGCTCTTGAGCCACTTGTCGAAGGGCAGCGCGGACAGGGCCGTCTGGACGAGCTGACGCACGACCTTGGCCAGCAGTGCGCCGACGAAGAAGACGATGCCCGCACCGATGAGGTTGGGCAGGAAGCCCAGGACCCCGTCGACCATGCCCTGGATGGGCGCGAGGACCTGGTTGAGGCCCAGGACCTGGAGGATCGCGACGAGTCCGAGCATCCAGATGATGAGGGACGCGATCGAGCCCAGCGTGGTCCCGACGCTGGATCCGTCCGATCCGGCACGCTGGAGGGCGGGGACCTTGGTGGAGAGCTTGGCGATCAGCGACTTGACGATCATCGCCACCAGCCAGGTGACGACGAGGATGGCCAGGGCCGAAAGTGCCTTGCCCAGCAATCCTGCCCAGTCGATGTCGTTGAGGAAGTTCTGCGCTTGCATGATGTCCTCCCGGTGGACGTTGTGAGGTACTTCTTACCCATTGACCGTAACGACCTTCGGCGCCTCACGCCGGGTGAGCAGTCCACCGATTCCTGATGGTTAGGGTGATCACATGCACTGGGACGCTGGCGGATGGGGTGGCTGAGCGGTGAGATGCCCCCACTTCGACGCTGGGGAATGCCGCTCGTGCACCCTCATGGAGGTCCCCTACCCCACCCAGGTCACCGAGCTGGAGAGCGTGGTCGCAGACCTGCTCCAGGGGCACGTGGCGGACGACCAGTGGTCGCCCCCCTTCGTCGGGGCTGAGTCCGGCTTCCGCAACAAGGCCAAGCTCGTGGTCGGCGGGACGAAGGCAGCGCCCACCTTCGGCATCCTCGACGCCAACCTGCGCGGCGTCGCCCTCCCCGAGTGCGGGCTGTACGAGCCGCAGCTCGCCGAGGCACTGGACCGGCTCCTGCCGGCGGTCGCCGATCTGGGACTGGTCCCCTACGACGTCCCGACGCGCCAGGGCGAGCTCAAGCACCTCATCGTCACGGGATCACCCGACGGCGAGCTGATGACCCGCTTCGTCCTGCGCTCCCCCGGACAGCTCCCCCGGATCCGAAGGGGGCTCGGCGACCTGCGGTCCGCCGCCCCCGGACTGCGAGTGGTCTCGGCCAACATCCAGCCCGAGCACAAGGCGGTCCTCGAGGGCGAGGAAGAGATCGTGCTCGGCGAGCACGAGACGCTGCCCATGCGCCTGGACGACATCACCTTCCACCTGCGCCCACGCAGCTTTTTCCAGACCAACACCGTCGTCGCTGCGGGTCTGTACCGGCAGGCGCGTGAGTGGGTCAGCCACATCGATCCACGCAGCGTCCTCGACCTCTACTGCGGCGTGGGCGGGTTCGCCCTCAACGCGGCCCTCGCTCCGGGTCGGGCGCGACGGGTCGACGGGGTCGAGGTCGCCCCGGACGCCGTCGCCAGCGCGCGCCGCTCAGCGCTCGAGCTCGGCGTGGACGTGGGCTTCGAGGTCGGTGACGCGAGGGCGCTGACCGACGTCGACCACCAGCTGGTGGTCGTCAACCCGCCGCGACGTGGGATCGGAGCAGGCCTGTGCGCGGCGATCGAGTCGGCCGCGCCGGACCACGTCATCTACTCCAGCTGCAACGCGGCCAGCCTCGCCCGCGACCTCGATGCGCTGCCGGGCTACCGCGTGACGCGGTCCCGGCTCTTCGACATGTTTCCCCAGACGCGCCACCACGAGGTCATCGTGCTGCTGGAGCGAGGCTGACCGGGCTCAGTAGGTCGACGAGGCAGTGGCGCCGAACGTCAGGAGGATGGCGCCGACATAGCAGCAGATGAAGAGGATCAACCCGACGAAGTAGACCGTGCCCACGATGCCCAGGATCTTGCCGACCTTGGCGTACTCACGGTTGGTGTAGCCGGCCTGTGGTTGGGCGTCGATCTCCTGGAGCGCCTTGACCCCGAGGACCCACGCCACAATGCCCAGGCCCGGGACGAGGGTCAGCCCCACGATCCCGATGACCAGTGCAGCGGTCGCACCGCCATGGCTGATCTGGGCCGGGAAGGGCGACGGCGGCGGCAGCTGAGGGGTCGTCATGATGCGACCACCGTAATGGGCGCCACGCCACGCACACCACGGGGAGCACTCCCCCCTTCGCGCTACTGTCGTGACCGCGGTCACCCCCGCACCCTCGACAGGAGAAATGATGCGCGCACTGGTCAAACCCCGACCGGGACCCGGCCTCGAGCTGGTCGACGTCCCCGAGCCCCACGCCGGCGACGGTGAGGTGAGGATCAGGGTGCTGCGTGCCGGGCTCTGCGGCACCGACCTGCACCTGCAAGGGTGGGACGAGTGGGCAGCCGCGGCGGTTCCCCGCACGCCCCAGATCATCGGCCACGAGTTCTACGGCGAGATCGACGAGGTCGGTCGCGGTGTCACCGGCATCGAGGTCGGCGACCGGGTCTCCGGCGAGGGCCACCTCGTGTGCGGTACCTGTCGCAACTGTCGGGCCGGGCGCCGCCACCTGTGCATCAACACCGTCGGTGTGGGGGTCAACCGCGACGGCGCCTTCGCCGACCATGTCGTCATCCCCGCGGACAACGCCTGGGTGCACCGTGACGACATCGATCCTGACCTCGGAGCGGTCTTCGACCCGCTGGGCAATGCGGTGCACACGACGCTGTCCTTCCCCCTGGCGGGCGAGGACGTCGTCATCACCGGTGCCGGACCGATCGGCGTCATGGCCGCGGCCATCGCCCGCCACGTCGGCGCCCGCTACATCGCCGTCACCGACCTGTCGGACACCCGCCTCGAGCTGGCGAAGGGGGCCGGCGCCGACCTGCTCGTCAACGCCGGCCGGTCCAACCTCGGCGAGGCGATGCGTGAGCTGGGGATGAAGGAGGGCTTCGACGTCGGGCTCGAGATGTCGGGCGCTCCCCCGGCGGTGGCCGACATGATCGACCACCTCAACCACGGTGGCCGGATCGCGATGCTCGGTCTGCCCAAGGACGCCTACCCCGTCGACTGGGGCAAGGTGATCACCCACATGATCACCATCAAGGGGATCTATGGCCGGGAGATGTATGACACCTGGTACACGATGAGCGCGATGCTCTCGACCTCGCCCGTGCTGCGCGAGGCGATCTCATCGGTCATCACCCACCGCTTCCCCGCGGAGCAGTGGCAGGACGCCTTCGCCACCGCCGCCTCGGGAGAGTGCGGCAAGGTCATCATGGACTGGAGCTGACGCATGTACACGATCAAGGACGACCTCTCGACCACCCTGCAGGAGATCCGCGACGCGGGTCTGTGGAAGGCCGAGCGCGAGCTCACCAGCCCGCAGCAGGCCCACATCACGACCACCAAGGCGCAGGCCATCAACTTCTGCGCCAACAACTACCTCGGCCTCGCCGATCACCCCGACGTCCTGGCCGCCGCGTCGACGGCCTTGCAGGAGTGGGGCTTCGGCATGGCCAGCGTGCGCTTCATCTGCGGCACCCAGGAGCTGCACACCCGTCTCGAGGCGAGCATCTCCGACTTCCTGCAGATGGAGGAGACGATCCTCTACTCGAGCTGCTTCGACGCCAACGGCGGTGTCTTCGAGGTGCTCTTCGGCGAGGGGGACGCGATCATCTCCGATGCGCTCAACCATGCCTCGCTCATCGACGGCATCCGTCTGTCCAAGGCGGCGCGGTACCGCTACGCCAACGCCGACATGGCCGACCTGCGGGCCCAGCTCGAGGCGGCGAAGGGGGCCCGCCGCACGGTGGTCGTCACCGACGGCGTCTTCTCCATGGACGGCTACCTGGCGCCGTTGGAGCAGATCTGCGATCTCGCCGAGGAGTACGGCGCCATGGTGCTCGTGGACGACTCGCACGCGGTGGGCTTCGTCGGCGACGGCGGCCGGGGCACTCCCGAGGCCTGCGGGGTGATGGACCGGGTCGACCTCGTCACGGGCACGCTCGGCAAGGCCCTCGGCGGCGCCAGCGGTGGCTACGTCAGCGGCCCCGCCGAGGTGGTGGCCCTGCTGCGGCAGCGCTCGCGCCCGTACCTGTTCTCCAATGCCGTCGCGCCGGTCGTGGCCGCCGGGTCGCTCAAGGCGATCGAGATCGCGCGCGCAGCGGATGACGGACGAGCAACCTTGCGGCGCAACACCCTGATGTTCCGCGAGCTCATGACCGAGGCAGGTTTCGACCTGCTGCCCGGTACCCACCCCATCACCCCCGTCATGTTCCCCGGGGATGACGGAGCGCGGCAGGCAGCCCAGATCGCCGACGTCATGCTCGAGCACGGCGTCTACGTCATCGCCTTCAGCCACCCCGTCGTCCCGCGGGGGCAGGCGCGGATCCGGGTGCAGCTGTCCGCGGCGCACAGCGAGCAGGACGTGCGCACCTGCGTGGCCGCCTTCGTGGCGGCCCGGACCGAGGTGCTCGGCGAGCGCTGACGCCCTTCGCTCACGGCTGTGGTGGACCGACCCTCACTCGAAGGGGGTCGGGTCGCCCGCGCCGTGACGGGCGATGACGGCCTCGCCCGACGACAGGTCGACGACGGTCGTCGGCTCGGTGCTCACCTCGCCGGCGTCGATGACGATGTCGACCTGGTGGTCCAGCGCCTCCTTGACGTCCCACCCGAAGGTCGGGGTCGCTTCCTCGCCCGGCAGGAGCAAGGTCGAGATGAGCATCGGGTCACCGAGCCCGTCGAGCAGCGCCCGGGAGAGCGGATGGCTCGGGATGCGCACACCCACCGTCTTCTTCTTGGCGTGCAGCAGGCGCTTGGGCACCTCCTTGGTCGCCGGGAGGATGAAGGTGTACGGACCGGGGGTCGCGGACTTGATCGCGCGGAAGATCGAGTTGTCGATCATGACGAGCTGTCCGAGCTGGGCGAAGTCGGCGCACAGCAGGGTGTAGTGGTGCTTGTCGTCCAGCTGGCGGATGTCGCGGATGCGGTCCTTGATCAGCTGGTCGTCCAGCCGCCCCCCGAGGGCATAGCCGGAGTCGGTCGGGAAGGCGACGAGCGCGCCGTCACGCACCCGCTCGACGACCTGTCCGACGGTGCGGGGCTGGGGGTTGTCGGGGTGGACTTCGACGAAGATGGCCATGTGCCCACCCTAGGTCCGTCAGGTCGACGTGCCCAGATCCTGCGCCAGGTGTGCTGCCAGCGCTCTGGCGGTGCGGCCCACGCCGATGAGGGTCGCGGACGCAGGACCCGTCCAGTCGCCGTACCCCACGAAGGAGACCCGAGGATCCTTCACCGACCGGTTGTCCACGACCTCCGGGTGGCCGTCAGACGTGCGCAGCCGCAGCGATCGCAGGTGCCGCAGCGCCGGGCGGTACCCGGTGCACCAGATGATTGCGTCGAGATCGAGCCGGTCACGGCCGATGACGGCCCCCTCCGGGACCATCCGGTCGAACATCGCCCGCACCCGAAGGGCCCCCTGAGCACGGGCCTCGCGGACCTGCGGCAGCGCGACGATGTTGCCGACGAACTCCGCCTCCATCTCCCCGGGATCCGACGTGCGCTGCTGGGCCGTGGCCCGGTCGAAGAGGTGTCTGCCGTCGACGTCGTCCGGGAGGAAGCGCAGCCGCCGGGCCGACACGAGGGAGACATGCTCTGCGGTCCCGATGAGATCAGCGGTGATCTGGACCCCGGAGTTGCCGCCGCCCACGACTGCCACGCGCTGGCCGGCGAAGTCCGCGGGGCCGCGGTAGTGGGCGCTGTGCAGCTGGCGACCGGCGAAGCTGGCCTGGCCCTCCACGAGGGGCACGAAGGGAGCCGACCACGTGCCGGTCGCGTTGACGACATGTCTCGCGCGCAGGTCGCCGCGGTCGGTGACGACGGTGAGCGCGTCCGGTGCCGAGCGCACGTCGTGGACGGTGACCGGACGCTCCACGGCCAGGCCGTAGCGCTCCTCGTAGGAGCGCAGGTAGGCGATCACGTGGTCGACCGGCGGGAAGGTGTCGGGGTGAGGTGGCATCGGACGACCGTGGAGGGAGGAGTAGGTCGCTGGCGAGAACAGGCGAAGGGAGGGCCAGGTCGCCTGCCAGGCACCACCCGGCTCGCGCTGCTCGTCGAGGACGACGTGCTCGATGCCGACCCGCCGCAGGTGGTAGGCGGTCACGAGCCCCGCCTGACCACCTCCGACGATCGCGACATCGACGTCATCGCGCATGCAGGCTCAGGCGTCCTCTGCCGACATCTCGACGGGCGTGCCGATCTGGACCGTCCGAGAGACGGTGCACAGGCGGTCGCGGGACTGGGCCACCGACCGGGGGAAGGCCGCGCGGGCGGCGTCACCCCCTTCGCCCTCGGGGAAACCGATCCGGAAGGTCAGCTCGAGATCGGTCATGTGGTTGCCGTCCTGCGGCGTCGAGGCCTTGTCCCCCTGGGCGACGACGACGAAGGAGTCCGGCTCGGCCCGACGTGAGGTGATGTGGTCCACGTCGACGGAGCTGCACCCTGCGAGGGCGGCGAGGAGGAGCTCCACCGGGGTGAAGTCGTCGGTCGAGCCGTCGCCGATGGTGATCGTGCCACCACGGGCGTTGTGCAGCTCGTAGCGTCCGAGGGCCAACCGCGTCAGCTCCACGCTGCGGTGCCCCGGGCCCGATCCGCCCGTCGTCTCGTCACTCGTCATGTCTGCCTCCACCTGCTGGGTCCGGTCCGCGTCCCGATCTGTCGGTCCGATCCTCGCAGACTCGGCCGACTAGCCTGAGCGCATGTCCGACACCTCACCCGGCCGCCTCATCCTCCTACGCCACGGGGAGACGCAGTGGAGCCGGGAGGGGCGTCACACCGGCACCACGGACGTACCGCTCACCGAGATCGGTCGCTCCCAGGCACGGGCCAGCGGGCAGCGGTTGACCGAGCTGACGACAGACCCCGTGCTGGTGCTCTCCTCGGACCTGCAGCGCGCCCGGGTCACCGCCGAGATCGCCGGACTTGCCGCACAGGTCGACCCTGACCTGCGCGAGTGGGACTACGGCGGGTACGAAGGCCGCTCCACCGCCGAGATCCGTCAGGAGAGCGGCACCGACTGGGATGTCTTCCGCGACGGTGTCGTGCCGGGGGCCACTCCCGGCGAGACCGTGGAGGAGGTCGCCGCGAGGGCATCTCGCGTGCTGGTGCGCGCACGGCCTCACCTGGAGCGCGGGGACGTCGTGCTCGTCGGGCACGGGCACACCTCTCGCATCCTGGCGACGGTGTGGTTGCGCACCTCACCGCGACTGGCGGCGCAGCTCACCCTCGACCCGGCTCGGTTGTCGGTGCTGGGCCACCACCGCGAGGACCCGTGCATCGTCAGCTGGAACTGCTGACCCACCTCAGGGCAGCGGCCACGTGTGCACCGGGTCGTTGCTGTGCATGTGCTCGGAGTAGAGCCTGGTCATCTCGGCCAGGGCACCGGCCCGTTCGAGGCCCCCGTCCTCGAGCCGTCGCACGCACTCCGTCTGCCACACGGCTCCGTTGACGCCGGTGGTGCAGCGGCCCTCGATGACGTCGAGGTAGCGCGTGATCACGGTGTCGGACACGCCCCAGTCCTCGAGGCCACGCCTGGCCATCGGCAGCAGGTGCCTGACCACCAGCTCGTCGGCGCCCAGCTCACCCAGGCCCGGCCAGTACAGGCGGGCGTTGATCCCGTCGCGGGCCGCCGCCTCGAAGTTGGCCTGCGCAGCGGGGAAGGACATCTGCGTCCAGATGGGCCGGTCCTCGCTGGCGAGCATGCGCACCGTGCCGTAGTAGAAGGCCGCATTGGCGAGGGTGTCGATGATTGTCGGGCCGGCCGGCAGCACGCGATTCTCGACGCGGACGTGAGGGCGGCCGTCGCCCGGGTCGTAGATCGGTCGGTTCCACCGGTAGACCGTGCCGTTGTGCAGGTTGAGCTCCCCCAGCTCCGGGGTCCCACCGGCGTCGAGCACCGCGACGGGGTCCTCTTCGGTGGCCTCCGCCAGGAGTGCGGGGAAGTAGCGCACATTTTCCTCGAAGAGGTCGAAGATGGAGGTGATCCACCGCTCGCCGAAGAAGACCCGCGGCCTGACCCCCTGGTTCTTCAGCTCGATCGGGCGGGTGTCCGTGGCCTGGCTGAAGAGCGCGATCCTGGTCTCGGCATGCAGGCGCCGTCCGAAGAAGAAGGGTGAGTTGGCGGCGAGCGCGATCTGGGGTGCCGAGATCACCTGGGCGGCGTTCCAGTGGTCGGCGAACTGACCGGGCCCGACCTGGAGGTGGAGCTGGACGGAGGTGCAGGCCGACTCGGGCGCGATCGAGTCGGCGAAGGTGTGCAGCCGCTCCCCCGTCGGCCCCTCGATGTCGATGACGATGTCCTCGCCGCGGGCGACGAAGATCGAGTCGTTGAGCGCGGTGTACCGGTTGTTGGCACTGATCCACTCGCCCTGGAAGTGCTCGGGCCGGATCGTCGGCAGGATCCCGACCTGCAGGATGCTCGCGCCGGCCTCCCGCGCCTTGCCCTCAGCTCGGTTGAGGGAGGTGCGCAGGCTCTCCTCGAGCTCGAGTGCGGAGTCACCCGGCAACGGACGCGGTGCCACGTTGAGCTCGATGTTGAACTGCGCGAGCTCGGTCTGGTAATCGGGGTCGGCGATGGCCTCGAGCACCTCGTCGTTGACGAAGGCGGGCTGCTGGTCCTCGTCGACGAGGTTGAGCTCGATCTCGATGCCGGTGAGCGGCACCTCGTCGTCGAAGGCACGCTCGGCGAGCATCCGTTCGAAGACGTCGAGGTTCTGCCGTACCTTCTCGCGGTAGCGCTGGCGCTCCTCACGCGAGTAGCTCTGCGCAGTGACTTCCTTACCCATGACTCCACCTCTCCGCCGAGCGACTGTGATGAATCTACCCACGGGTCGCCCCTGTGGCGAGGATCAGACCATGGTCGGATGCGCGGTCCCCTCCGTCATGCCTACGCTCGCCGGGTGACACCCGAGGCCAGCGAGGCGCGTCGGGGTCCGCGCGACGCGGTCCCGGCGTGGTTCCGTGCGCACCGGGCCCTCGTCGACCTGCTCCTCGCCGGAGTCATCTGGCTCATGACGGGTGCGCTCTTCGGCGTCTCCTACTCCGGGCTGCCGGACAGTGATCCGGGGCTGCTCACCCTCCTCGTCATCGCCTCGGCGCACACCCTGCCGCTCACCTGGCGACGCACCCGGCCCGACGTCTCCTTCGGCATCATCGCCGTGGCGCACGTCGCCCAACTGGTGCTGACGGATGCCCCGATGCCCTCCAACATCTCGGTGCTGCTGTCCGCCTACGCGGTCGCCGCGTACTCGCGGCGCCGCCCGGTGCGGCAGGTGGCTCTCCTGGCCGCGGCTCTGGGCGGTGCCCTCGCGAGCTGGGACTGGGTCAGCTACGGCCAGACCAGCGTGTCGGGCCACGTGCTGCTCGCCACCTTCTACAGCGGGCTGGCCCTCGTGTGCTGGCTGTGGGGCGACCTCACGCGCAAGCGTCGGGAGCTGGTCTCTCGCCTGCGCGAGCAGAACGATGCCCTGCGTCGCGACCGTGACCAGCGTGCACGACTGGCAGCGCAGGACGAGCGGACCCGCATCGCCCGGGAGATGCACGACATCGTCGCCCACTCGCTGAGCGTCGTCGTCGTGCAGGCCGACGGGGCCGCCTACGCCGCAGCGCACTCGGCGGACTTCGACCGGGAGCAGGCTCGCCGGGCGCTCACGACGATCGGGACCACCGCGCGTGAGGCGCTGTCGGAGACACGTCGGCTGGTCGGGGTGCTGCGTACCGCGGAGGACGAAGGGGGTGACCCCACCGGCCTCGTGTACACCCCCACCGAGAGCCTGGGTGATCTGGCCGAGCTGGTGGACCGCGTTGCGGCATCAGGGATCGACGTCGTCCTGGAGCAGGATGTCGACCTGGCGACGGTGCCCCGGGAAACCGGGCTGGCTGCGTACCGGATCGTCCAGGAGTCGCTGACCAATGTCATCAAACACGCTGGTCCCGGTGCCCGGGTGCGTGTCCTCGTCGAGTCCGCCCGCGGCCTGCGGGTGGAGGTCCGCGACGACGGCCGGGGTGCGGCAGCGAGCGACGACGGCAACGGACACGGCCTGATCGGGATGCGCGAACGAGCTGTCAGCGTGGGTGGGACGATGACGGCCGGCCCGGCGACCGGTGGTGGCTACGTCGTTGCTGCCCACCTCCCCTTCGACCCTGAGGACACCCGATGAGCGACCCGATCCGTCTGGCACTCGTCGACGACCAGGCCTTGGTGCGCGCGGGGTTCCGGATGGTCCTGGACGCACAGGCCGACATGGAGGTGGTCGGCGAGGCGGGCGACGGGGTCGCTGCCCTGGACCTGCTCTCGAGGACCCCTGCCGATGTCGTGCTCATGGACATCCGGATGCCGCGCATGGACGGTGTCGCCGCCACAGAGCGACTGTGCGCGCAGCCCGACCCCCCGCGGGTCATCGTGCTCACGACCTTCGACCTCGACGAGTACGCGCACGCGGCACTGCGGGCCGGCGCGTCCGGCTTCATGCTCAAGGACGCGGGGCCCGAGGAGCTGCTCAGCGCGATCCGGGCGGTGCACGGTGGGGACTCGGTGATCGCCCCGAGCACGACCCGACGGCTCATCGAGCACTTCTCCGACCGGCTGGGGACTCCCCCTTCGCCCGCTCTCGACCCGGCCACGGACCCTCGCCTCGCCGACCTCACGGCGCGCGAGATCGAGGTCCTCGTCGCAGTCGCCCAGGGCCTGACCAACGGCGAGATCGCTGCCGAGCTCTTCCTCGCCGAGGCGACGGTCAAGACCCACATCGGTCGGATCCTGTCCAAGGCCCAGCTGCGCGACCGCGTCCAGATGGTGCTGCTCGCCTACGAGAGCGGTCTCGTGGACGTACGACCACGGTCGTAGTCGCCTCTCTCCCAGGCCTGCACAACCAGACCGGGGACCGATGTGCGGCACCCCCCTTCGCGACGAAGGTGGTGGGTATGACGACAACGACCCAGCACACACACCCGGCGACCACGCCACCCGGTGCCATCGCCGCACGGACATCGGGCCTGACCAAGACGTTTGGTGCGAAGGGAGCCGGCGTCACCGCCCTCGACGCGGTCGACGTGAGCATCGAGTCAGGGCGCTTCACCGCGATCATGGGTCCCTCCGGGTCCGGCAAGTCGACCCTCATGCACTGCCTCGCCGGTCTCGAGACACCCACGAGCGGCCAGGTCCTCGTCGGTGACACCGACCTGACCCGGTTGTCAGACAAGGCGCTCACGCTCCTGAGACGGGAGCGGATCGGCTTCGTCTTCCAGTCCTTCAACCTGCTGCCGATGCTCACTGCGCGGCAGAACATCGTCCTCCCGCTCACCCTCGCCGGGCGCTCGGTCGATGCCGAGCGACTCGCCCACATCACCGGGATCCTGGGGATCGACGACCGGCTGAGTCACCGCCCGAGCGAGCTCTCCGGCGGCCAGCAGCAACGGGTCGCCGTCGCCCGCGCGCTGATCACCGCCCCGGACGTGCTCTTCGCCGACGAACCGACCGGAGCGCTGGACTCCCGCTCCTCGACGCAGATGCTGGCCTTCCTGCGCAGCAGCGTTCGCGAGCTCGGCCAGACGATCGTCATGGTCACCCACGACCCGCGGGCCGCGTCCTACGCCGATCGGGTCCTGCTGCTGGCTGACGGCCGGCTCGCCGGCGAGCTGCTCGACCCGACCGAGGACTCCGTCCTGGCAGCCATGAAGGGTCTGGGTGACTAACGGTGCTCTCCCTCTCTCTCGCATCGCTGCGCCACCAGTCGCGGCAGTACCTCGCACCCGGCCTCGCGGTCGTGCTCGGCATCGCCTTCATCGCCGCCACACTCGTGCTCACCGGCACGATGAGCTCCTCGATCCGGCAGGCCGTGGCCGGGCAGTACGAGCCCTACCAGTCCGTCGTCGTCGCTGAGGCAACGGACACGGAGATCCCGTCGGGGGTGGCCGACCAGGTCGCTGCGGTCAAGGGAGTCACCGCAGTGGACCCTGTCCGCACTGGCGCCGGGCTCCTGCGCACCGCCACGGGCGAGTCCTACGCGATGATCACGACCGAGTCGGCCATCACTTCGCACCCCGTGCTCGAGGGCCGCGCACCGCGTGCACCGACCGAGATCGCCCTGTCCAGGACCGTGGCCGCGGGCAGTCAGCTCGAGGTGGGCGACACCGTTCCTGTGACCGCCGCTTCTGGTGAGTCCGCTGAACCCGTCCGGGCCACGGTCGTCGGGATCGTCGACGTCGCCGACGACCCGCGCTACGGCGGCGGCACACCCGCGGTCTTCGCCACACCGGAGGGCGTCACGGGGTTCACCGGCGCGAAGGGGTGGGAAGAGATCGCCGTCGTGGCCGCCACTGATGAGGCGGCCACCACCGCCGCCATCCGCTCCGCCCTCGAGACGAAGGGAGCGGACGTCACCGTCCTGACCGCTACTGAGCACGCGGACAACACGGTCACCGAGTTCACCGGCGGCACCGACTTCCTCGCGGTCTTCTTCCTCGCCTTCGCGGTCATCGCGCTCTTCGTCTCCGCCATCGTCATCGCCAACACCTTCGCGATCCTGCTGGCCCGCCGCGCCAGGGAGACAGCCATGCTGCGAGCCGTGGGCGCGACCCGCGGGCAGGTCATCCGCTCTGCTCTCGCAGAGTCGCTCGTGGTGGGTGTCGTCTTCTCCGTGATGGGGGTGCTGGTCGGCATCGCCATGGCCTGGGGACTCACGAGGGCTGGCGCCTCGCTGGCCGGGGACGCCCTGCCCGACCTCGTCTTCACCGTGCCTGTCCGCGCCGTCATCGTGCCCCTCGTCGTCGGGGTGGTCGTCGTGCTCGTCGCCGCGCTGCGTCCGGTGGTCAGGTCCTCACGGGTGGCGCCGCTCGCCGCACTGCGACCGGATGCCGCGATCACGGGCCGTAGTCGCGGCGGTCGCCTGCGGATCGCTCTCGGTCTCGTCCTCATCGCCGCCGGTGCAGCCGCGCTCGTGCTCTCCGGCTCCCTTCCCTCGGTTGCGGTCGGCGTCGTCGGCGGACTCGTCTCCTTCACCGGGGTGATCATGGCCGGCAGCGTCCTCGTGCCCTGGGCCGCCCGTGCCGTCGGGCTCTTCGCCGCACGACCCTTCGGTCCGGCGGGCCGGTTGGCGATCGACAACGCGGTGCGCAACCCGGCGCGGGCCGCGGCCACCGCCTCGGCCCTGCTCGTCGGAGTCACGCTCGTGACGATGACGGCGGTCGGTGCCGCGACGACGCGCACGGCCCTCACCGACTTCATCAACGCGCAGTACCCGGTCGATGTCGTGGTCGCGGGCACGAGCATCCCCGATGCCACGGCCGCGGCCATCCGCTCCACCGAAGGAGTCGCCGCCACCACCACGCTGACCGGGTCGAGCGTGAGCGCGAGCTGGGGCGCCTCGTCGGCCCGGCCGATGCTCACCGCGGTGAGCGACGGGCTGCGCGACGTCGTCCGCGACCCCGCCGCGATGCCCACGGTCCCTGACGGGACGGTGGTCGTCTCTGACGAGGCTGCCGGCTCCGCCGGGATCCACACCGGTGACGAGGTCATCCTGCAGGGGCCAGACGGTCGCACCCGGGTCCGAGCGCAGGTCGAGGGCGGCTTCGACACGGGCTGGCTCGTGACTGCCGCGACCCTCGCGGAGGTCGACCGTCAGCCGGCGACGACGGCACTCTTCGCGAGGGTCGCCGACGGTGCCGACGCCACCGCAACGCTCGACGGCGTGACCGAGCTGGCTGCCGGGATCGACGAAGGGCAGGTGGGTGGAGCAGCTCCCGTGAGGGCAGCCAACATGCAAGCCCTCGACATCGCCCTCGCGGTCGTCCTCGCACTGCTCGCGATCTCGGTGGTCATCGCCGTCGTGGGGATCGCCAACACGCTCTCGCTGAGCGTCATCGAGCGCACCCGGGAGTCGGCGCTCCTGCGCGCGCTGGGCCTCACCCGGGGCCAGCTGCGCGCGATGCTCGCCATCGAAGCGGTGCTGCTGTCCCTCGTCGGCGTCGTCCTCGGTACAGCGCTCGGTGTCGCCTACGGCCTGGCTGGGGTACGCAGCCTCTTCGGGGAGCACATGACGGTCTCACCGACGCTGCCGTGGGGACAGCTGACGGCCGTGGCGCTCGTCGCGATCATCGCCGGGCTCCTCGCGTCCGTGCTGCCTGCGCGCAGGGCCGCCAGGGTCTCGCCGGCGCAGGCCCTCGCCGTGGAGTAGGCGGGCCCGGACCGGGGGTGGGGCGGCGCAGGGGGCCGTCCCACCCCCTTCGTCGGGCGAAGGGGGTGTCGCACCGGCGGGTTGTCGGTGCTCACTCATAGCGTGGGGCTCATGAAGTTGATCCACACCTCCGACTGGCACCTGGGCCGCTCCTTCCACGGGGTGGGGCTGCTCGGTGCGCAGGCGCAGTACGTGGATCATCTCGTCGAGACCGTCCGCAGCGAGGGGGTCGACGCCGTCCTCGTCTCCGGTGACGTCTACGACCGTGCGCTGCCGGCGCCCGACGCGGTACGGCTGCTCTCCGAGGCCGCAACCCGACTCATCGACGCCGGAGCGCAGGTCATCCTCTCCAGCGGCAACCACGACTCAGCGATCCGACTGGGTTTCGCCTCGGACCTGCTCTCGCGGGCGGGGCTGCACATTCGGTCGGACGCCCGGAGCATCGGTCAGCCGGTGCTCGTCGACGACACCGCGATCTATCCCATCCCCTACCTCGAGCCGGCTGCGAGCTCGGTCACCGATGCCCTGGGCGTCACCGAGCGCTCCCACACGGCTGTCCTCGCCGCGGCCATGGACCGCGTCCGCACGGACGCGGCAGGACGGGGTCCGCGCACGGTGGCGATGGCTCACTGCTTCGCCAGCGGAGGCGCCACCAGCGACTCCGAGCGCGACATCACGACCGGTGGCGTGGCCATGGTCCCGGCGAGCACCTTCGACGGAGTCGCCTACGGGGCGTTGGGTCACCTGCACGGCCCTCAGCAGGTGAGCGAGAGCGTGCGCTACAGCGGCTCCCCCGTGGCGATGTCCTTCAGCGAGGCGGGCCACACCAAGGGCTCCGTGCTGTTCACCCTCGACGTGGACGGCAGCGCTCACACCGAGCAGGTCGCCGCTCCGGTCCACCGCGAGCTGGCCGTCCTGCGAGGCGACCTCGACGACATCCTCGGCGGCCGTGAGCACGCCGGCGCCGAGGCGAGCTGGGTCCAGATCACCCTGACCGACCCCGTCCGGCCGATCGGCGCGCTCGGGCGGCTGCGCCAGCGGTTCCCGCACCTGCTCCAGCTGCGATTCGAGCCCAGCGGCCGGGTGCAGTCGGTGCGCAGCTATGCCTCACGTGTCGATCGGCGCGAGCCGCTCGAGGTCTGCTGCGACTTCGTCACCGATGTGCGGCACGGTGCTGCGGCCGACGAGGCCGAGCGCGACCTGCTGCAGAGCGCACTCGAGGCCGGGCGGCGGCGGCAGGACCGCTCCGAGGACGCGGGACGCACCAGGCGTCGGGGTGCGGCATGAGGCTGCACCGCCTCACGGCCACCGCCTTCGGGCCCTTCGCCGGGACGATCGACCTCGACCTCGAGGAGATCAGCTCCTCCGGTCTCTTCCTCATCCACGGTGCCACGGGCGCGGGCAAGACGAGCCTGCTCGACGCGATCTGCTTCGCGTTGTACGCCAATGTCCCCGGGGACCGCCTGTCGACCAGTCTGCGCAGCCAGCATGCCGAGGAGTCGGCACCGACCATCGTCGAGCTCGAGCTGACCCTGGCCGGACGTCGACTGCGCATCCGCCGCCGCCCCGCCCACGAGCGCCCGAAGAAGCGCGGAACCGGCACCACGACAGAGCCTGCGGGAGTCCAGCTCGAGGAGCTCACCGGGCACTCCTGGATCACCCTGAGCACCCGCATCGACGAGAGCGCACAGCTGCTCGACGACCTGCTCGGCATGGGGCTGGACCAGTTCCGGCGGGTCGTGATGCTCCCCCAGGGTGACTTCTCGGCCTTCCTGCGAGCCACCGACGAGGAGCGGCGTGAGGTCCTCGAACGGCTCTTCGACATCACGGAGTACACCGGTGTCGAGAGTCATCTGGTCGAGCGTCGGCAGCAGGTCGAGAGCTCGCTGAAGGAGTCTCGGACCCGGTTGGGCAGTCACGTCGCTCACCTGGTCGAGCTGCTCTCCTCGGTGGACGTCGACCTGCCGGAGCCGGACCTCCAGTGGTCAGAGCTCTCCCCCGCGCCCCTCGTGCTCTCCCTGGAGTCCGTCACCGCAGTCTTCGACACCCACGCGGCCGAGGTGATGACCGAGGTCGACGAGGCCCAGCAGGCCGATGGCCGGGCCGCCTCGGCGCTGGTTCGGGCCCGCCGTGTCATCGACCTGCGCACCCGCGGGCTGGCGGCGCGCCGAGCGCTGGGTGTACTCGACGAGCTGGCGCCCCAGCACGCGGCGCGACGTGCGACATTGCACCGCGCCCGTGCCGCGGCCGAGGTCCTTCCCCTGATCGAGGCACACACCCGGTCGGCGGCAGCCCAAGCTGCTGCCGTCGCCGAGCGAGCGCGCATCCTCGACGCGCTCCCTGAGCCCCTGCGTGAGGTCGAGACGGATGAGTGGGTGGCGACGGCTCGCGAGCACGAGGTGTTGCTCACCCGTGCCCAGCACGACGCAGAGGCCCTGACTCGACTGAGGTCCGAGTCCCCTGGTGTGGCGCAGCAGATCACCGAGCAGGCCGAGCTCCTCGAGGGCGCTCAGGAGGCCGTGATCGCTGTGGATGCCCAGGTGAGGGCCGCAGCTGTGCAGCAGTCCGAGATCGACCGCGCCCGAGCCCGGATGGACGAGCTGGTGCCCCGGCTGCGCACGCTGACCCAGATCATCGAGGCACGCGCCCGGCAGCGTCGTGCGGTCACCGAGGTGCACGAGGCGACCGACGCCGCGCAGTCGCTGCGAGAGCACGTCCAGGACCTGCGTGCTGCCGTGCAGGAGCTCGTCACTGCCCGTCTGGACAACATGGCCGGTGAGCTCGCCACCCAGCTGCACGACGGTGACGCCTGCGCGGTGTGCGGTTCCACGGAGCACCCGCTGCCGGCACAGGCTGCCCGCGTGGTCACACCAGAGGAGATCACGGCGGCAGAGCACGCGGCGACGGCGCAGGCGCACCAGCACGACCGGGCCGCACAGGTGCGCGCAGAGGCCACCTCCCGACTCGATGTCGTGCGTGCTGAGATCGCACAGCTGCTCGAGCAGCGCACGGCCACGGACCCTGAGGGAGCAGCGCCAGACGGTTCGGCGCCTGACGTCGACGAGACAGTGGCAGCGCGCGAGGAGGTGCAGCGCGCGGCCCTCACCCAGGAGCACGCTGACCTGACCCGGGTGACGGCGCGAGCCGATGAGGTCGCCGGGCTCGTGACCGCACGGACCACTGCCGTCGAGCAGGCCCAGGACGCCGTCCGCAGCATCGAGGCGCGACTCACCGCCCTGCGCGCCCGCCACGAGCAGATCGCCGACCACCGGGTCGGCGCCCTCGAGCGTCTCCGTGAGCTGCTGGGCGAGCACGCAGCCGGTTGCCCCTGCGTCGATCTGGTCGACCCCAACGACCAGGCTCCGTCCCAGCACGAGCTGACCGATCCAGATGCTGACGACGCCGTCGACACGGCGCCCCGAGCCGTGAAGGCTGCCATGCGTCATCACCGTGAGGTCGTCGCGCTCGTCGAGCGACTCGCCGGTGCCACCCGTGCGGCGACCCGGGCGAGCGCGACACGTGATGAGGCGTCCGCGTTGCTCGGCGCGACGCTTGGTGCCCACGACTTCGACGACGTCGACTCCGTCCTGGCCGCCGCCCGGACCACGCGCGATGTCGCTGACCTGCAGACGCAGGTCGAGGACCACCAGAGCCGGCTGCGCGCAGCCATGGCCGTCCTCGAGGAGGACGATGTCGTGACGGCCCTTGCCACGGACCTGCCTGACGTCGAGGCCTTGACGTCAGCGGCCCAGTCGGCGCGGAGCCGGGCCGACGAGGCGAAGCAGCGTCAGGCCACGGCTGCCGCCACCCAGCGACAGCTCTCTCGCATCGCCGGTCACATCCGGGGCGAGTGCGTCACTCTCGGCCCAGCGGCCGACGAGGCTGCCGTGGTCCGCAGGATGGCCGATCTGGTCAACGGCACGAGCAGCGACAACGACAAGCGGATGCGGTTGTCGACCTATGTCCTCGCGGCCCGCCTCGAGCGGATCGTCGAGCTGGCCAACGAGCGCCTGACCGTCATGGCCGACGGGCGCTATGAGTTGGCCCATGACGACTCCTCGGCGCGTGGGCAGCGCCGAGGCGGGCTCGGGCTGCTGGTCCGCGACCTGTGGACCGGGCGAGAGCGCCCCACGAGCACCCTCTCGGGCGGTGAGTCCTTCACCACGTCGCTCGCACTGGCCCTCGGTCTGGCGGACGCGATCCGTGAGGAGTCCGGGGGCCAGGAGTTCGGGACCCTCTTCGTCGACGAGGGCTTCGGCAGCCTTGACCAGGACAGCCTCGAGCAGGTGCTCGACGTCCTCGACCGGTTGCGTGACGGCGGCAGGACGGTCGGCGTCGTCAGCCATGTGGCAGAGATGCGTACCCGCATCACCACGCGAGTGCGGGTGGACAAGAGCCAGCACGGGTCGACGGTCCACGTCGAAGGCACCTCGGACTCCGCCACCGACGCAGCCTGAGCCCGCCCCCCTTCGCTCAGCAAGAAGAACCGCCCCTTCGCATGAGTTTCGAACTCGTGCGAAGGGGCGGTTCATCGGGTCACCCCGAAATCGGGAGGCCCTGAGACTGGATGATCAGTCCTCGAAGGCCTCCGGCGAGGGGCAGGAGCACACGAGGTTGCGGTCTCCGTAGGCTCCGTCGATGCGGGCGACCGGGGGCCAGTACTTGTCGGCTGGCGCCACGCCGACCGGGAAGACGGCCGTGGCGCGGTCGTAGGAGTGCGCCCACTCCCCCGCGAGCTCGGCGGCGGTGTGCGGGGCATGACGCAGGACGGAGGAGTCGACGTCGCCGCTGGCCGTCACCTCGTCGATCTCCTGACGGATGGCGATCATCGCATCGCAGAAGCGGTCGATCTCGCCCTTGTCCTCGGACTCGGTCGGCTCGACCATGAACGTCCCCGCCACGGGGAAGCTCATCGTCGGGGCGTGGAAGCCGTAGTCGATGAGGCGCTTGGCGACATCGTCGACGGTCACGCCCGAGTCCCTCGTGAGGCCGCGCAGGTCGATGATGCACTCGTGCGCGACGATGCCGCCGGGGCCGGCGTAGAGGACCGGGTAGTGATCGCCCAGCCGGTGCGCGATGTAGTTGGCGTTGAGCACCGCGATCTGCGTCGCACGGGAGAGACCCGCACCGCCCATGAGGCGGACATAGGCCCAGGAGATCGGCAGGATCCCCGCCGATCCGTAGGGTGCGGCGCTGATCGGCCCGACTCCCGTCGCCGGGCCGGCGGCCGCTGCCAGAGGGTGGTTCGGCAGATAGGGAGCCAGGTGCTCGCGCACGGCGACCGGCCCGACGCCCGGGCCGCCGCCACCGTGCGGGATGCAGAAGGTCTTGTGCAGGTTGAGGTGGCTGACGTCGGCGCCGAACTTGCCCGGCTGGGCGAGACCGACCAGCGCGTTGAGGTTGGCACCGTCGACGTAGACCTGACCACCGGCGTCGTGCACGAGGGCGCACAGGTCGCTGATCGTGTCCTCGAAGACCCCGTGCGTGCTGGGGTAGGTGACCATGATCGCGGCGAGGTCGTCCTTGTGCTGCTCGACCTTGGCGCGCAGGTCGTCCATGTCGATGTCACCGCCCTCTGCGGTCTTGACGACGACGACCTTCATCCCTGCCATCACCGCAGACGCAGCATTGGTGCCGTGGGCACTGGCGGGGATGAGGCAGACGCGCCGCTGCACCTGGCCCTGGGCTGCGTGGTGGGCGCGGATCGCGAGCAGCCCGGCGAGCTCACCCTGGGAGCCGGCGTTGGGCTGCAGGGAGACGGAGTGGTACCCGGTGATCTCACTCAGCCAGGTGCTCAGCTGACCCACGAGCTCGCGGATACCGACCGTCTGGTCGTCGGGGGCGAAGGGGTGCAGGCCGGCGAACTCCGGCCACGTGATCGCCGCCATCTCGGTCGTGGCGTTGAGCTTCATCGTGCAGGAGCCCAGCGGGATCATGCCTCGGTCGAGCGCGAAGTCACGGTCGGACAGGCGACGCAGGTACCGCAGCATCGCGGTCTCGCTGCGGTGGGAGTGGAAGACAGGGTGCGTGAGGTACTCGCTGGTGCGCAGCAGCTCACCCGGCCAGGCCGGGGTGACGCGCGGCGCGGGAGACGTGCCGGCCTCGTGCTCGGCAGAGTCAGGGCTGCTGGCGCCGAGGGCCCGCGCGACGGCAGCGACCTCACTCGCGTCAGTCGTCTCGTCCACCGACACCAGGACGGTGTCCTCGTCGGCCTTCCAGATGTTGACCCCCGCGCTCACCGCAGCGGACACGGCCGCGTCGGCGCCACCGGGGAGGGTGATGCGCAGCGTGTCGAACCACGGGGCGTCGGCGACCTCGACGCCAGCGCCACGGAGACGCTCGGCGAGGGTGACCGCGGTGCCGTGCACGCGCTCGGCGATGGCCTTCAGACCCTGGGGGCCGTGGTACACCGCGTACATCGAGGCCATGACGGCCAGGAGAACCTGAGCCGTGCAGATGTTGGACGTCGCCTTGTCCCGACGGATGTGCTGCTCTCGGGTCTGCAGCGCCAGACGGTAGGCCGGACGACCGGCCGCATCGACCGACACGCCGACCAGTCGGCCCGGCAGGGTCCGCTCGAGACCCGCGCGCACCGACATGTAACCGGCGTGTGGACCACCGAAGGCCATCGGCACACCGAAGCGCTGGGTGGTTCCGATGGCGACGTCGGCGCCCCACTCCCCCGGCGGGGTGAGCAGGGTGAGCGCCAGCAGGTCAGCGGCAGCAGTGACGAGGGCGCCCGCCTCGTGAGCCGCGTCGGTCAGCGCGTGCCAGTTCGTGATGGCGCCGTCCGCGCCGGGGTACTGGACCAGGACTCCGAAGACCTCACGATCGCCCGCCACGGACCGCAGCGCGTCTGCCGTGGTGACGGCAGTGAGGTCGGCGACCACCACATCGAGTCCGAGGGGCACCGATCGGGTCTGCACCACGGCGCGGGTCTGCGGGAAGACATTGGCGTCGAGGAGCAGGACGGCATCCTTGGCCACCTTGCTCGAGCGGCGCATGACCGTCATCGCCTCGGCGGCGGCCGTGCCCTCATCGAGGAGTGATGAACCGGAGGTCTGCAGACCGGTGAGGTCGGCGACCATCGTCTGGAAGTTCAGCAGTGCCTCGAGCCGGCCCTGGCTGATCTCCGGCTGGTAGGGCGTGTATGCCGTGTACCAGGCCGGGTTCTCCAGGACATTGCGCTGGATGACCGACGGGGTGATCGTGCCGTAGTAGCCCAGTCCGATCATCGAGGTCAGGACAGTGTTCTTGTCCGCCAGGCCCCGCATCTCCTCCAGGACGGCGAGCTCGCTCGGCGAGGCCTCGATGTCGAGGGCCTGGGTCTGGCGGATGGCGCCGGGAACGGCAGCGTCGCACAGTGCGTCGAGGCCGGGTTGCCCGATCGCGGTCAGCATCTGCTCGACATCGTCCTCACGGGGACCGATGTGACGACCGACGAATTCGGACAGGGGGGACGAGACGCTCATGAGGCTCCCTTGGGCGTGGGTGGACACACAGTCAGCCTCCCCTTCTGTCACGATCAACGCTTCAGAAGTGCCTGATCCACGAGGTCCTGGCGCCTGAGAGGTTCCGGGGAGATTTGCCCCTTCGGCGCCCCGCGCAATGCGCGAGGACTCTCCCCCGCGGGGTGAGCAGCGGGCTCAAGGCTATCAGCGCCCGACGCGAGTCAGCGCGTCAGGCGAGCTTGGCGCGGCGGCGAGCCGACAGCTCATCGCCCGGCAGCTCCGTGGGAGCTGAGTCCTCAGGGGCCATCCGCTCGCTGGGGATCTCGAGGAGGGACCCCTCGACCTCGCGCCAGACGCGTCCGACGGCGATGCCGAAGACACCCTGCCCGCCCTGGACGAGGTCGATGACCTCATCGGCGGAGGTGCACTCGTAGACGCTGGCGCCATCACTCATGAGGGTGATCTGGGCCAGGTCCTCGACACCACGCTCGCGCAAGTGGTTGATCGCGACTCGGATCTGCTGCAGGGAGACTCCTGTGTCGAGCAGCCGCTTGACGACCTTGAGCACGAGGATGTCGCGGAACCCGTAGAGGCGCTGGCTGCCGGAGCCCGCAGCGCCGCGCACGGACGGTTGGACGAGCCCGGTGCGGGCCCAGTAGTCGAGCTGTCGATAGGTGATGCCGGCCGCGCTGCAGGCAGCAGGTCCCCGGTAGCCGATGTCCTCGGAGAGCTCGGGCAGGTCGTCGTCGAACAGCACGCCCTGGGTGCGGAACTGAGTCCTACCCTCGTCGTTCGTGGCGTCCACTGCGCCCTCCCCACTTCACCGTCGGTCCCAGCCGGTTCGGATGGGAATCACACCATT
The DNA here is from genome assembly GCF_001428305.1 of Janibacter sp. Soil728. Taxonomy (GTDB): domain Bacteria; phylum Actinomycetota; class Actinomycetes; order Actinomycetales; family Dermatophilaceae; genus Janibacter. The sequence goes on from NZ_LMRZ01000005.1 coordinate 264,159, forward strand.
GTCGTACGGGTGTGTCTTCGACGCTACGGCGCACCGAGGGGGTCGTCAAACATCCTCGCCGAGCGGTCGCGCACATGTCGGTAACGATCAGGTCGCGGTGAACCGATCAGCTGGCCGGCGGACCTTCGTCCGGGGCATCGAAATCTTCGGGCGAGACATCGTCGAGGAACTCCTTGAACTTGGCGACCTCGTCCTCCTCCTCGTCGGACGACTCGATGCCGACCTCGTCGAGCACCTCGTCCGTGGCGACGATCTGCGCACCGGTGCGCAGCGCCAGGGCGACGCCGTCGGAGGTGCGGGCCGAGATCTCGGTCGCGTCGTCGAGCACGAGCGTGGAGTGGAAGACGCCTTCGAGCACGGCATCGATCCGCACGGTCACGAGCTCACGGCCCACCGCGGCGATGACGTCCACGAGCAGGTCGTGGGTCAGTGGTCGGGGCGGTACGACCCCCTCCTGCGCGTAGGCGATGGCAGTCGCCTCCGCCGCGCCGATCCAGATCGGGACATGCCGACCTCCGTCGCGCTCCCGCAGGAGAACGATCGGCTGGGAGGTGGGCATCTCCACGCGGACACCAAGGACGTCGAGCGACTTCACGCTCCTACCGTATCCCGCGTTCACTCCGTCGGACCCAGCACACGGCGCACGAGAGCGATGTGAAGGTCGAGGCAGTCCTCGAGGACCTCACGTCGAACCGACTCGTCATCAACTGCTGCGGTGGCCGCACCTCGTCCGCGCAGGGTCTGCTGACCCAGGACGTGATCTGCCAAGGACAGCTCACGCTCGGCGGCACTCTTGAAGGGGCGAAGGTGGCGCACGTCGATGCCGGCCGTGACGAGAGAGCCGCAGATCCGTGCGACGTCGAGGTCTTCGGCATCGAAGTGCTCACGGTTCTTGGGCAGCAGGCCGTAGGAGATCAGCTCACGGAAGGTGCCCGTGTCGATGTCTGCTGCGTGCTGCAGCTCGATCGCGGTCAGGCGCAGCGGCCGGGCCGCACGTGGCGACAGTCGACTGGGTTCGTCGGCGGGGCCTGCTGGTGGGGCGACCACGCCATCGTCTGCCACGGCAAGGCCGCGGTCCATCGCGTCGAGCCGCTCACGGATCACCTTGAGCGGCCAGAAGCGGTCACGCTGAGCGGTCAGCACGAAGCGCAGACGCTCGACGTCGCCGTCGGAGTACTTGCGGTACCCCGACGGCGTACGTGCCGGCTCGACCAGCCCCTCGCTCTCGAGGAAGCGGATCTTGCTGATGGTGACGTCCGGGAAGTCGCCCTCGAGCTGCCGGATGAGGGCGCCGATGCCGACGCGATCGTCAGCCAAGGTCAGCTGGCAGAGGAGCTGGCGTAGTAGACGAGCCGGAACTTGCCGATCTGGACCTCGTCGCCGGTGCGCAGTGTCGACTGGTCGATGCGCTCCTTGTTGACGTAGGTGCCGTTGAGCGACCCCACGTCGCGCACGCCGAAGCCCTGGTCCTCACGTGAGAAGACCGCATGCTTGCGGGAGACGGTGACGTCGTCGAGGAAGATGTCGCTGTCGGGCCCGCGCCCAGTGGTCACCTCGGCGTCATCGAGGAGGAAGCGGGCACCCGTGTTGGGGCCCCTCAGCACGATGAGCAGTGCCGTCGACGGCTGCAGGGCATCGACAGTCGCCTGCTCCTCGCGGGTCAGGTGATAGTCCGAGTCCGGCAGATCGGCAGGCTGGCTGCTCTCGATCCCCGTGAACTGCTGCGTCGCCGGGTCCTGTCGTGCAGGTCGGTTGGTCTCGTTGCCGCTCATCCAGCGCTCCCTCCTTGGTGTCCGTGGTCAAGCCTACGTGACCGGCCCGACAACGGGCCGGCCCTGGGGGTGATCTGGTCTCAGCCGATCTCGGTCTGGTACGCCGTGGCATCGAGCAATGCCGACGTGTCAGCCCCGTCGGCCAGCTCCAGCTCGTACATCCAGCCCTGCTCGTACGGGTCGGAGTTGACCAGCTCGGGAGTCGCCTCGAGCGCGTCGTTGACAGCGGTGATGGTGCCTCCGAGCGGTGCGTAGAGGTCACTGACCGACTTGGTGGACTCGACCTCGCCGCAGGAGTCCCCCGGCTCGATGGCGTCGCCCACGGCGGGCAGGCTCACGTAGACGACGTCGCCGAGAGCCTCCTGGGCGTAGTGGGTGATGCCGACGCGGACAATGCCCTCGCCCGCCTCGCTGACCCACTCGTGATCGCTCGTGTACCGAAGGTTCTCGGGATAGGTGGCGTCGCTCATCTGTCTCCTCAACGATCCATTCACTGCGAGCCGTCAGTCGGCTCCGGGACGGGCCGAGCGTAACGAGGCGATGATTCGGTATGCAACGCCTCCACGTTGATCGACGCGAACTCGGTGATCTCGACCTTGCCGCCCTTGCTCCGAACCGACTCCGAGACGCCCCCGGGAATCTCCATCGCGGAGCTCATGGTCTGGGGGTCTCCGATGACGATGAGCTCGTACGGCGCCTTCAGCTGGACCCCGTCGACCTCGATGCCGCCATCGGCGTCACGGAACCAGGTGCTGGCCACGACTCGTACATCGCCGATCTGCATCGCCTCTGCTCCTGCGTCGCGCAGCTCCTGCACGGCGTCGAGCAGGGCGGGCGCGCCGACCTGGCCGTCGGTGTCGGTGATCCGTAGCCGGATCCCGGGACCGGTCGCCCGCTCGGTGCCCGCCAGGATGCCGAGGGTGTCGGCCCGCTCCTGGGCTGCCGCGATGGCCTCGGGCGAGCTGGCATCGCTGTTGGCCAGGCCGTCCTTGGTGGACTGCAGGTCGGTGATCTCGTCGTCGAGCCTCACGCCGTTCTGGGTCACGTCGTCGAGGATGCGCACCAGCTCGTCCTGCCGCAGGTCCTCCAGGCCCTGCGACTGGGTCTGGCGCACCTGGGTCGCGATGGCGAAGCCGAGGAGGGCGGCCAGCAGCAGCGCGAAGGCGTTGGCCCGCGTCAACCGTGGGCGGGCCATGAGGTAGACGCGTCGCCACGGGCTCGGTCCCGGCTGCTTGGCCGCAGCGGCAGGCGTCTCCGCCGCATCCGGAGCGGGCGCCTCGTCCGGCGTGCTCGTGTGGCTCGTGTCGGCTCCGAGGTCCTCGGGCTCCAGGTCCTCCGGCTCCAGGTCCTCGGGCCGGGCCGGGTCGCGTGCGTCCGTCATGCCTTGAAGAGGTGTCGACGGATCGAGGCGACGTTGGAGAAGATGCGGACGCCGAGGACGACCACGACGCCTGTCGAGAGCTGCGAGCCGACCCCGAGCTGGTCGCCCAGGAAGACGATGAACGCGGCCACGACCACATTGGACAGGAAGCTGACGACGAAGACCTTGTCGTCGAAGATGCCGTCGAGAGTGGCTCGCACGGCGCCGAAGACGGCGTCGAGGGCGGCGATCACCGCGATCGGCAGGTACGGCTGGAGCCACACCGGTACGTCCGGCTGCACCACGAGACCGAGCACGATGCCGGCCACGAGTCCCAGGGCGGGGATCACGAGGTCTCCTTCTTCAGTGGCTTCACACGAGGTGGCTCTTGGCCGTCCGGGACGACCTTGGCCTCCCGCGTGCTGACATTGACGGCGCTGGGGAGCGTGAGCTCGTCCTGCGCGGTCAACGAGGTCTGGATGCCGTAGTTCAGGCGCAGGCTGGTGAGGTACGAGCCGCCCTGGCCCTCGGCGAAGTTCGTCTGCATGGCGTTGGGATCGCCGATCGCCTCGATGGTGTACGGCCGGGTGAGGGGACGGAAGTTGACCAGGATCGCCTCACCGGCGAACCGGATCGCGGTGCGCGAGGTGAGCCGCTGGCCGTTGATCGTGATGGCTTCGGCGCCGGCCTGCCACAGGGCGTTGGTGACGACCTGCATGTCACTGGACTTGACCCGGCCCTCATCGGACAGGCCCGTGCGCGGGTCACCATCAGCGCTGTTCGACGTCCCCGGGGAGTCGTCCAGCGTCAGCCGCACCCCGGGTCCCTTCACTGCTGCGAGTCCACTGGCCACGCGCTGGTCCTCGAGGACCTTGCGCTGGGTTCCGACGAGGTCAGGGTCCAGATGGGCCGTGGCGACATCGATCTCTGTCTGCAGCCCACGGATCGTGACGCCTCGCTCGTCGACGACGGCCTGCCGCTCACCGATCTGGCGGATGAGGTCCGCGCGTACGGCCGCTCGCGACCCGTCACGATCGCGGAGCTGGGCGGTGCAGACCCCGATCATCAGGCCGATGAGGAGCAGCCACACGAGCAGCCGCAGTCGTCGGGTGCCCGTGCTGGGCGGCTTCCCCTGGGCCATGCGGGCCTCGGCCGCGGCCTGGTAGCCGGGATCGAGCGGGCGCTCGAGCATCGAGGTCAGCAGCGTCATGGAGGCGTCCGGGCGAGGAGCGGGATGAGCCACACCGCGGGCGTCCGCGTAGTCCTCCTCGCCCTCGCCGAGGTCGTTGGCCGAGCGGGCGTCCGAAGGCGTGGCGTCTTCGGGCAGCTCGGACCTCACGCGCCGCTCCTTCAGGGTCGGGATCACCGTGACCTCATGGCCACACGCACCACCCTAGGTGGTCCACGGCCTGCGAGAGTGGAGGCATGGAAAGACGCGTCCTCACCCTCGACGAGGCGGCTCTGCGCCGCCGTACCAGCATCAAGTGGCGGCTCCACGGCCCCGACGTGCTCCCCCTGTGGGTCGCGGAGATGGACGCCGTCCCAGCGCCAGCCGTGACGGACGAGCTGGCCCGCATCGCCCGGGACGGCGACCTGGGGTACCCCGTAACCCGCCCGTACACCGAGGCCGGCGCCGCGCTCTACGCCGAGTGGGGCACTCAGGTCGAGATCTCCCTCGCCCGCCCGGTGGCCGACGTCATGGCTGGGGTCCGCGCCGGGCTCGCCGCGCTCACCGGCCCGGACGACCCGGTGTACATCACCGTCCCCGTGTACCCGCCCTTCCATGCGGTCGTGCACGAGCTGGGCCGCCGTCTGGTGCCGGTCCCCCTCTCGCCCGCAGGTCGCCTCGACTGCGCAGCGCTCGACGCCGCCTTCGCCGAGCACGGCCGGGGAGCGCTGCTGCTGTCCAACCCGCACAACCCGACCGGGACCGTGCCGACGCGCGAAGAGCTCACGCAGGTCGCCCTCGCGGCCGAGCGTCGTGGCGTCAGGATCGTCAGCGACGAGATCCACGCCCCGCTCGTCCTGCCCGGGGCGAGCTTCACCCCCCTTCTCTCCCTGCCGGAGGCCCAGTCGGGCATGACGGTCTTCTCCCCCGCGAAGGGGTGGAACCTCGCCGGGGCCAAGGCCGCCGTCATCTTCGGTGGGTCGCAGGCGGCCGACGCCGTGCGGGCCCTGCCACCGGGACTCGAGTACACGACGAGCCACGTGGGGGTGCGGCTGCACACGGCCGCCCTGCTCGCAGGACGCGACTGGCTCGCAGACCTCGTGCACGACCTGGACGCCAACCGGACGCTGCTCGCACAGCTGCTGGCCGAGCACCTCCCCGACGTCAGTTGGCTCCCCGTGGAGGCCACCTATCTCGCGTGGCTCGACTGCGCCCGGCTGGATCTCGGGACGGACCCTGCCGCCCACTTCCGCGACGTCGCACGGGTGGCCCTCACGCCCGGACCCCCCTTCGGAGACGGAGAGGGGTATGCCCGGCTCAACTTCGCCACCTCCCCCGCCATCCTCACCGAGGCGATCGAGCGGATGGCAGCGTCGTTGCAGGCTCGAAGGGAGTGACCTGCGCCTCTTCCGTCAGCCACGACCGCAAGGTGTCTCGGATCACGAAGGCGCCAGATTTGTTGTCGCACAACCGATTTCGTCGATGTCGAGCGGTGCGGATTTGATCTCTGCGCTGGTCACGTTAGGTTGAAACAGGTGACCAACGACGAAGAGACACCCCGCCAGAGCTCCCCGTCGGCCCCGTTCATCCTGCGCCAACCGTCCATCGAGGACGGCGGCGAGATGTGGCGCGTGGCCAGGGACTCGCAGACACTCGACCTCAATTCCTCCTATGCCTACCTGCTGTGGGCACGGGACTTCGCCGCGACGAGCGTCGTCGCGCAGCGCGAGGGCAGGGTCGTCGGTTTCGTCAGCGGCTATGTCCGTCCGGACGCGCCCCAGACCCTCATGGTCTGGCAGGTCGCCGTCGACGCGGACCAGCGGGGGCACGGTCTGGCCGGGCGCATGCTCGACCACCTCGCAGCGCACGTCCCCGGGGTGAACGTCCTGGAGACGACCATCACCGACGACAACGCCGCCTCGCGAGCCCTCTTCGCCGGTTTCGCGCGCACCCACGGCGCACAGCACGAGGAGATCGACCTCTTCGTGAAGGCCCACTTCCCAGACGAAGGCCATGACCCGGAGGTGCTGCACCGCATCGGACCGTTCTGATCCCTGCCGCACCGACCGACCCACACCTGCCGATCCCTCCACGGAAGGACCACCCCATGAGCAACCCCGCCACAGCCATCTTCACCGAGCGCGAGTCCGAGGTGCGCAGCTACTGCCGCAACTGGCCCGTCGTCTTCGACACCTCCAAGGGCGCGTACCAGACGACCGAGGACGGCGAGCGCTACACGGACTTCTTCTCCGGCGCCGGCGCCCTCAACTACGGGCACAACAACGACATCCTCAAGGAGGCGCTCGTCGAGTACATCTCCCGCGATGGCGTCACCCACTCGATGGACATGCACACCAAGGCCAAGCGTGAGTTCCTCGAGGCCTTCACCGAGCTGATCCTCGAGCCGCGCGGGATGACCCACAAGATCCAGTTCCCCGGCCCGACCGGGACCAACGCCGTCGAGACCGCACTCAAGACCGCCCGCAAGGCGACCGGTCGCGAGGACGTCGTGCACTTCACCAATGCCTTCCACGGCATGACCCTCGGCTCGCTCGCCGTCACCGGCAACGCCTTCAAGCGCGCCGGCGCCGGGACCCCGCTCTACCACGCGACCGCGGCCCCCTACGACGACTACATCGTCGGCGAGACCTCGGACTTCGCCTGGCTCAAGCGCATCTGGGCCGACAGCGGCTCGGGCACGAGCCTGCCCGCCGCGGTGATCGTCGAGACGGTCCAGGGCGAGGGTGGCCTCAAGGCGGCTCGTGGCCAGTGGCTCAAGGAGCTGCAGGACCTGTGCCGCGAGTACGGCGTGCTGATGATCGTCGACGACGTGCAGGCAGGGTGCGGCCGTACCGGCACGTTCTTCTCCTTCGAGGACTTCGGCCTGGACCCGGACATCATCACCCTCAGCAAGTCCATCTCCGGCTACGGTCTGCCGATGGCGCTGACCCTGATGAAGCCCGAGATCGACGACTGGGAGCCCGGCGAGCACAACGGCACCTTCCGCGGCCACAACCCCGCCTTCGTCACCGGGGCCAAGGCACTGCGCACCTACTGGGCCGACGACACCCTCGAGAAGAACATCGCGGCGCGCGCCCAGCAGCTCACCGAGCGCCTGGAGGTCCTCGCCGGCCTCGCCGAGGGCAGCGAGCTGCGGGGCCGTGGACTGCTGTCCGGCGTCGCCTTCAAGGACGTCGAGGTGGCGGAGAAGATCGCCAAGGCGGCCTTTGCCCGCAAGCTGCTCGTCGAGACCTCCGGCCCGTCCAGCGAGGTCGTCAAGATCATGCCGCCGCTGACCATCACGCAGGAGGAGCTGGCCGGGGGTCTGGACCAGCTCGAGGACGCTGCTCGCGAGGTCCTCGGCGCGCCCGCCCGCACGACGGCCTGATCCCCCTTCCCCACCCCGACAGACCACGACAAGGAGATCCACATGAAGGTTCTGAACGTCAACGACCTCGATGGCACCGAGTACGACGTCACGCACGGCAACTGGCAGAGCCGGCGCATGGTCCTCGCCAAGGACAAGGTCGGCTTCAGCTTCCACATCACGATCCTCAAGGCCGGCACGTCCTCGGAGTTCTGGTACGCCAACCACGTCGAGGCGGTCTACGTCTACCAGGGCAGGGGCACGCTCCTCGACCGCGACACCGGGGAGACCTACCCCCTCGAGCCCGGCGTGATGTACATGCTCGACGACGCGGACAAGCACACCGTGACCGTCGAGGAGGACATCCACTGCGCGTGTGTCTTCAACCCCCCGGTCACCGGCCGTGAGGTCCACGACGAGAACGGCGTCTACCCGGTCCTCACCGAGGACTGAGCCACGACCCGACGAAGGGGACGGACCATCCGGGTCCGTCCCCTTCGACATGTCGTCAGTGGTTGCGCAGTGCTTCGATGAGCTCGTCCTTGTCCATCGAGGAGCGCCCCTCGATCTCGAGCTCGCGGGCCCGGTCGTGCAGCTCGTCGACGCTCCAGTCGTCGTAGGATCCGGACTCGCCGCCACGACGACCGACCTCCTCCCGTGAGGTGTTTGCCGCAGCGTTGGCGATACGCGCCGACTTCTCCTTGCTGGCGCCGTCGTCGCGCAGCTCCTCGTAGAGCTCAGGGTCCTTGATGCTGGGTCCGGGCTTGTCCTCGGGCATCTCGATCCACGTCCTCTCTCTGTCGTGTGCTCTTCGCCCTACCCGCAACTCACACCGACATGCTTGTGCTCGGCATGACTGCGGCGCAGCGGGGTACGAAGGGGGCATGACCTCCCCGTCGCTCAGGACGCGCGCACCATGGCGTGCGCCGTTGGACCGCACCGCCCTGCTCGTCGTCGACCTGCAGGAGGCCTTCTTCGAGGACCAGGCTCTCGCGGCCCACCGCGAGGAGATCGTGACCCGTGCCCGACAGGTCATCCGGTGGGCCGAGCGGGAGCACCTCCCGATCGTCAACGTGCGCACGATGCACCAGCGCGACCGTTCGACCTGGACGATCACGATGCTCGAGGACGACCAGGGATACCTCTTCGAGGGGGACGACCACACCGAGAACCTCTCCGAGCTCGACCTCTCAGCGGCGATCGAGGTCACCAAGACGCGCGACGATGCCTTCGTGGGGACCGATCTGGGATCGACCCTGCTCGACCTCGACATCGAGGCAGTGGTCGTCATCGGCGTCTCCACGCACACCTGCGTCCTGCTCACCGCAGCGCATGCCTTCGCCAACGACATCGAGGTCGTGCTGGTGCGCGACGCCATCGCCTCGCACCGGCCCGAGCTGCACGAGCTGACCCTCGACACCCTCAGGGACGAGTACCGATTCCCCGTCCTGAGCCCCGATGCGCTGTGCCGCGTCACGGCGTCCGAGGACAGGGCACCCGCATGAGGCCCCCACAGGCACGAGCCGTGCCCTCGGCTCAGGTCGAGAGCAGGTCCAGGAGTGCGGCGTTGAAGGCCGGCAGGTCGTCCGGCTTGCGGCTGGTCACGAGCCGACCGTCACGCACGACCTCCTCGTCCACCCAGGTGCCGCCGGCGTTGCGTACATCGGTCTGCAGGCTGGGCCACGAGGTGACCCGACGATCGCGCAGGACATCGGCCTCGACGAGCATCCAGATGGCGTGGCAGATGGCAGCGACCGGTCTGCCACCCGTGACCGCGTCACGTACGAGCCGGACCGCGGCCTCGTCGAGCCGGAGCGCGTCGGGGTTGGCCACGCCACCCGGCAGCACCAGACCCGCGAAGTCGTCCATCGAGGCATCGGCGACCGTGGTGTCGACGGGGAAGGTGTCTGCCGGCTCGAGGTGCTCGAAGGCCTGCACCTCGCCCGTCTCGGGCGCCACGAGCACCGGCTCCCAACCGGCCTCCTCCAAGGCCTTCCACGGGCCGGTGAGCTCGACCTGCTCGATGCCCTCCATCGCCACGAGGACGGCGACGCGGCGGCTGTCCGTCTGGTCCTGGCTGCTCATGCTGTGCTCCCTTCGTCGAGGTGTTGTCAGGACCCGGCCTACCCGGCGGGCCGCTCGACATGCGCGAGCACCACATCCCGGCAGGATGGACCCATGAGCGGGCACGAAGAGGCGGACGAGGGCACGCCGGGCCGGCGGGAGACGGCGGACGAGCGTGCGGACCGCAACTGGAACGACCTGCTGCAGGAGTTCCGCGTGCTGCAGACCGGCGTCCAGATCCTTGCGGGGTTCCTGCTCACGCTGCCCTTCCAGTCCGCCTTCGCCGACCTCGACAGTGCCCAGCGAGGCCTCTACCTCGTCCTGGTCCTGCTGGCCTTCCTGACGACCACCTTGCTCGTCACGCCGATCGCCGTGCACCGCCGCCTGTTCCGGCTGCAGCGCAAGGACCAGCTGGTCCGGGTGGGACACCTCGTCGCCCGCTACGTGCTCGTCGCCGTCAGTCTGCTGATCGTGGGTCTGGCGTCCTTCGTCGTGGACGTCGTCGTCGGTCGCACCGCCGCGGCGGCGGTCTGCGCCTGCATGGCGGTCGCCGTGATCGGCGCCACCGTCGTGGTGCCGTGGCTCGTGGGAAGGCGAGTCTCCTCACACCGCTGATTCTTGGAATGTGGCGTTTCGGCATGCAACGAGGTGGCCTTCTCCGTACGTTGGGTCGGGTGCAAAGCCGCCTCGGCGCGGACAAATGATCAACGACAAGGAGATCCATGAGCACCCTTGGCACCTCTGGTGAACCCATCCCCGAAGCGGGGTCGGGCGGCACGGCCTTCGAGGACCTGCCGCCCCGCAAGACCATCCGCAAGGCCGTCGCCGCCTCCGCGATGGGTAACGCGACCGAGTGGTACGACTACGGCGCCTACGCCGTCGTCGCGACGTACATCGGACAACACTTCTTCCCCGGTGAGCACGCAACGCTGCTGACGCTGGCGACCCTCGCGGTCTCCTTCATCGCGCGCCCCTTCGGCGGCTTCTTCTGGGGCCCTCTCGGCGACCGGCTGGGCCGCAAGGGCGTCCTGGCGATGACGATCATCATGATGTCAGCAGCAACCTTCTGCATCGGCCTGCTGCCGACCGCGGAGACCATCGGGATCGCCGCCCCGATCCTGCTGATCATCCTGCGCCTGGTCCAGGGCTTCTCGACCGGCGGTGAGTACGGCGGCGCAGCGACCTTCATGGCCGAGTACGCGCCGGACAAGCGTCGCGGTCTCTACGGCAGCTTCCTGGAGTTCGGCACCCTGGGTGGATTCGCCCTCGGTGCCGGCATCGTCCTGGTCCTGCAGATCGTCCTCGGTGACGAGGCGATGAGCGACTGGGGCTGGCGTCTGCCCTTCTTCGTCGCCGGACCGCTGGGTGGCATCGGCCTCTACCTGCGCTCCAAGCTCGACGAGACGCCCGTCTACGCCGACCTCGAGGACGCCGGCGAGAGCGAGGAGTCGGCAAGCCACGGCCTGCGCGACCTCATGGTCGAGTACTGGAAGCCGATGCTCACGATGGCCGGCCTGGTCGTCCCGCTCAATGTCGTCAACTACACGCTGCTGACCTACATGCCGACCTATCTGCAGACCAAGATCGGCATCGGTGAAAACCAGTCCCTCATCGTCATCATCGTCGGTGAGCTGATCATGATGGCCCTGCTGCCCTTCGCCGGGCACTACTCCGATCTCGTCGGGCGTCGCCCGATGTGGTGGTTCTCGCTCATCGGACTCTTCGTCTTCGCGCTGCCGATGTACTACCTCATGGGCACCGGGTTCGTGGGCGCCATGGTCGGCTTCGCGGTGCTGGGCCTGCTGTACATCCCGCAGCTGTCGACGATCTCGGCGACCTTCCCCGCGATGTTCCCGGCCCACGTGCGCTTCGCCGGCTTCGCCGTGACGTACAACGTCTTCACCGCAGCCTTCGGCGGGACGGCCGCATCGGTCAACGAGGCCGCGGTCGAGGGCACCGGGTTCCTGGAGTTCCCCGCCGCTTACATGATGGGCGCCTGTGTCATCGGGATGATCGCGATGTTCTTCGTCAAGGAGACGGCCGGCGCATCGCTGCACGGGACGCACATCCCCGAGTCCGAGCCGCAGGACTACGGGAGCGAGGCCATTGCCGAGGAGTCCGACGCGATGGACGCGGCTGGCCGCTGACCTGCTCGACAACCTCGACGGGAGGTGCCCACGGCCCCGCGGGCACCTCCCGTCGAGGCGTTCCATAGACTCTGTGCGTGACCGGTCCCACATCGCGCGACGCTGCGCCACCCCGTCTGGCGGCTCAGGCCGCCCGCATGCGGCGGCTCCTGAGGACCGTGCGTCACCCGGGGACCAATGGCTGGACCAGCACCTGGGGCACCAATGCCCACGGGGAGATCGCGGGCTGCCCGCCACCATCCGGCTGAGGAATCACCCTTCACGGTGATCCACCCACGCCCACCACCCGCGTCGACGACAAGGCCGTCCTGTGTCCAACTCCTCCCCCACGCCCCCCAGCCGTCTGGCGCCGCACCAGCTGTGGCGCGGCGCCCATGCCACGGCTCAGAGCGATGCCTTCGGCGGAGCTCTGCTCCTGGGCGCCACCCTCTTCGCCCTCGTCCTCGCCAACTCGGGCGGTGTCGATGCATACACGAGCCTGCGTGACACCACCTTCGGTCCGGAGTTCCTCCATCTCAACCTGAGCGTCGGGGCGTGGGCGGCTGACGGGCTGCTCGCCATCTTCTTCTTCGTCGTCGGCCTGGAGCTGAAGGAGGAGTTCGTCGCCGGCAAGCTGCGCAACCCGAGGGAGGCCGCGCTGCCCATCGCGGCCGCCTTCGGCGGCGTCGCGCTGCCGGCCCTGATCTTCGCTGCGATCGCGCTCTCGTCCGACTCCGAGGGGGCCATGCGCGGTTGGGCCATCCCCACGGCCACCGACATCGCCTTCGCCGTGGCGGTGCTCGCCGTCGTGGGTCGCTTCCTGCCGCCGGCACTGCGTGTCTTCCTGCTGACCCTCGCGATCGTCGACGACTTCATCGCGATCACGATCATCGCCATCGTCTACACCGAGGGACTGCAGCTGCAGTGGCTGCTCCTGGCGGTCGTCCCGCTGGCACTCTTCGCCCTCGCGACCCAGCGCGGGATCATCTCGTGGTGGCTGCTCGTGCCACTGGGTGTCCTCACGTGGGGACTTGTCCACGCCTCCGGCATCCATGCGACCGTCGCAGGGGTCCTCCTCGGCTTCACCGTCCCGGTCATCGCCACCCAGCGGGCGAGAGTGCAGACGTCGACCGACTCCGACGGTGCGCCCGTCCATGACGGTGTCGCCGCCTACCTGGCCGATCAGTGGGGCGTCTTCACCACGCTCGTCGCCGTGCCCGTCTTCGCCTTCTTTTCCGCTGGTGTGGCGGTGGGAGGCCTCGACGGTCTCCGCACGGCGATGCAGGACCCCATCACCATCGGCATCATCGCCGGCCTCTTCCTCGGCAAGCCGATCGGCATCACCCTGACGACCTTCCTGCTCAGTCGCCTGCCCGCCTTCCAGCTCGACGACGACCTGCGCTGGCCGGACATCATCGGGATGGGTTTCGTGGCAGGCGTCGGATTCACGGTCTCCCTGCTCGTCGGTGAGCTCGCCTACGGTGCGGCAAGCGTCGCGGACGAGCACGTCAAGATCGGCGTCCTGCTCGGGTCACTCATCTCGGCACTGGTGGGTGGCGGCTTCCTCGCCATGCGCAGCCGAGCCGCCAGACGTGCTGGAGCCCAAGCGGCCTGACCCGGTCAGAAGACGGGCTTGCCGCCCGTCACCCCGACCACGGTGCCCGAAACATAGCTGGCCTCCTTGGGAGCAGCGAGGAAGACGAAGGCCCCCGCGAGCTCACCCGGTTGTCCGGCACGTCCTAGCGGGGTGTCGGCCCCGAACGCCTCGATCTTCTTCTCCTCCTGGGTCGCCGGCTGCAGCGGCGTCCAGATGGGCCCCGGCGCGACGGCATTGACCCGGATTCCTCGTGACCCGACCTCCGCGGCCAGGTTGACCGTGAAGTTGTTGATCGCCGCCTTGGTCGACGCGTAGTCGAGCAGCGAGGTCGACGGCTCGTACGCCTGGATCGAGCTGACGTTGATGATGCTGGCGCCGCGGCCCAGGTGCGGCAGCGCAGCGCGGGTCAGCCAGAAGAGGGCGTGCAGGTTGGTGCGCAGCACCCGCTCGATGCGCTCGTCGCTCATGGCCTCCAGGCCCTTGTCACGGGCCATCTGGACGCCGGCGTTGTTGACGAGGACGTCCAGGCCGCCCAGACCATCGACCGCGGTCGCGACGACCTCGTCGCAGGTGCTGCGCTCACTGATGTCGCCGGGGCAGAGCACTGCGGTACGGCCGGCGTCCCTGATCCATCCGGCGGTCGTCTCGGCGTCCTCCTGCTCCTCGGGCAGGAAGGAGATCGCCACGTCTGCATCCTCGCGGGCATAGGCGATCGCGACGGCACGGCCGATACCGGAGTCGCCGCCGGTGATCAGGGCGCGCAGGCCCTCCAGACGCCCCGACCCCACCCAGCTCTCTTCACCGTGGTCAGGGACGGGATCCATGGCGGCCGTGGAGCCGGGGAGCGACTGCTGCTGTGCGGGGAACCCTCCATCGGGTCCGGTGGCCATGTCGGCAGCCCGCCGGCTGAGCTCTGACTCGATCATGTGCACTCCTTCGTCATGGGGACGTGGCTGCACTACCCGAGCGGATGGCGGGGGAAACCGACCTACGCGGACATCGCGGCGAGCAGCTGGGCCTCAGCCCGATCGAGGTAGGTGAGCAGCGCACGCTCGGCCTCGTCGTGGTTCCCGGCCGACAGCAGTGCGGCCAGCTGTCGGTTGCCCTCGAGATAGGGCTCGTGGAAGGTGCGCGGGTCGGACATCGTGCTGAAGACCAGCCGCATCTCGGCGAGGACCTGTCGCATCGCCTCGTCGACCCGGCGACTGCCGGCCAGCGCAGCCAGGGCCTCGTGGAAGTGCATGTTGGCCGACCCCAGGCCCCGCCAGTCCTCGACAGCGGCGGCAGCACCCCCTTCGTCCACGGCCGCGTGCAGGCGGGTGAGGTCGGAGCCATCGAGCGCCGCCTGCCGGATCGAGGACACCTCGAGGATCCGACGGAAGCGGTAGAGGTCGCGCACATCGTCGTGGTCGAGCGCCCGGACGAAGACCCCGCGGTTGAACTCGCGCACCACCAGACGCTCGTGGCCCAGGAGGTGGAAGGCCTCGCGCAGCGTGTTGCGCGAGACGCCCAGGGCCGCGCCGATGCGCTCCTCGGACAGCCGGGTACGAGGCCGCAGATCCCCCTCGATGATCCGGGTGCGCAAGGCATCAGCGACCTTCTCGCTCGCGCTCGCACGTCCCATCGACGCGCGCTCGGACTCGAGTGCCGAGATCCAGTCGTCCACCATGCTGCACACCCCTTCGTCGCCGCTGTGAGTCCGACACTAGCCGAAGGGGGTATTGCGGGATTGTTCAACAATCGCTAGTTTACGTGATCGGGAGCACAATGAGGTGGTCCCGTGAGCATTGAGGAGAACCACCATGACGCAGGCTCCAGTCCCAGACGCGACACCGAAGCCCTCGAAGATGCCACCGCCCGGCACTGCAGGGACGGCGACCAAGGGAGCACTCCTCGGAGCCATGTTCCTCATGGCGACCAGCGCGATCGGACCCGGCTTCATCACCCAGACCACGGTCTTCACCGCACAGCTCGGCGCGGCATTCGCCTTCGCGATCCTCATCTCGATCATCGTCGACATCGCCGTCCAGCTGAATGTCTGGCGCGTCATCGGCGTCTCCGGCATGCGCGCCCAGGACCTCGCCAACAAGGTGATCCCCGGCTTCGGCTACGTCTTGGCCGCCCTCGTCGTCTTCGGCGGGCTCGTCTTCAACATCGGCAACATCGGCGGCACCGGTCTCGGGGCCAATGCGATGTTCGGCCTCGACGCCAAGGTCGGTGGTGCGGTGTCCGCTCTCATCGCCATCGCGATCTTCGTCAGCAAGAAGGCTGGTGTCGCGATGGACCGTATCGTCGTGGTCCTCGGCGTGCTGATGATCGCCATGGTCGCCTACGCGGCCATCGCCACTCAGCCCCCCTACGGCGATGCGCTCAAGCAGACCGTGCTTCCCGACAAGGTCAACTTCCTCATCATCACCACCCTCATCGGCGGAACCGTGGGCGGCTACATCACCTATGCCGGCGCCCACCGCATCGTGGACTCCGGCATCACCGGTCCTGAGCGCGTCGCCGAGATCAGCAGGGGCTCGATCACCGGCATCCTCGTCACCGGCGTCATGCGCGGGCTGCTCTTCCTGGCCATCCTCGGCGTCGTCGTCGGTGGGGTGAACCTCATCGGTGTCGACAACCCGCCGGCTGTCGCCTTCGAGGCCGCACTGGGGACGGTGGGCCTGCGCATCTTCGGCGTCATCCTGTGGGCCGCGAGCATCACGAGTGTCATCGGCGCCTCGTACACCTCGGTCAGCTTCCTCACGACCTTCAACGAGAGGATCAAGAAGCACAGCCAGTGGGTCGTCGTCGGCTTCATCGTCATCTCGGCCTCGATCTACCTCTCCCTCGGGCAGTCCCCTGCCACACTGCTCATCCTCGCCGGCGCCCTCAACGGCCTGATCCTGCCCTTCGGCTTCGGGATCCTCGTCTGGGTCGCCCTGCGCCGCCAGGACCTGCTGGGCGGGTACGTCTACCCCAAGTGGCTCGCCTACCTGGGTCTCGTGATCTGGCTGCTCACGATCTACCTGGGCTACCAGTCCTTCAGCGGGATCGTCGACCTCTGGAGCCAGTGACCCACTTCCGCCTTGACCAGCAGCCCGTGTGACTGACAGGAGCAGCAAGATGCAGATCGACCTCAATGCAGACCTCGGCGAGAGCTTCGGCAGCTGGACCCTGGGTGACGACGACGCGATGCTCGAGGTGGTGACCAGCGCCAATGTCGCCTGCGGCTTCCACGCCGGCGACCCCTCGGTCCTGCGGCACAGCTGTGACCGTGCTGCTGACCGAGGGGTCGCCATCGGCGCCCAGGTCGGCTACCGCGACCTGGCGGGCTTCGGCCGGCGCTTCATCGACATGGTGCCGGCCGAGCTCACCGATGACGTGCTCTACCAGATCGGTGCGCTCGAGGCCTTCGCCAAGGTGGCGGGCACGCGGGTGCGCTACGTCAAGCCCCATGGCGCGCTGTACAACGCGATCGTCCACCACGAGGCGCAGGCAGCAGCGGTCGTCGAGGCCGTCGTCTCCTACGACCGCACCCTGCCCGTCCTCGGGCTGCCGGGGTCGGCGTGGCTACGACTCGCGGAGGAGGCCGGCCTGACCACGGTGGGCGAGGCCTTCGCCGACCGTGCCTACACACCGGAGGGCACCCTCGTCTCCCGTCGCGAGCCCGGCGCCGTGCTGCACGACCCCGCCGAGATCGCCGAGCGGTGCATCCGCATCGCGACGAAGGGAGAGGTCGTCGCCACGGACGGCAGCATCGTCGCCGCACCAGCAGGGTCGCTGTGCGTGCACGGCGACAGCCCCGGAGCGGTGGAGATCGCGCGGCAGGTGCGTGCCGGCCTGGAGCAGGCCGGGGTGCCACTCACTCCCTTCGTCGGGGAGGTCGGATGAAGCTCATGCCATGCGCCGACTCCGGGCTGCTCGTGGAGATGTCCGACATGGACGAGGTGCTCGCGCTCTACGCCCACCTCGACGAGGACCTGCCGGACGGCGTCATCGACATGGTGCCGGCCGCGACGACGCTCCTGATCACCATCGACCGCACGGTGACGGACGTGGAGCGACTGGCCCGACAGGTCTCGAGCATCTCCGTGGGGACCCACCACCGGGCGAAGACCGGCGAGGTGGAGATCCCCGTGGTCTACGACGGTGAGGACCTGTCAGAGGTCGCCCGACTCACGGGACTCGACGAGCGCGGAGTCATCGAGGCGCACACCGGGACCCCGTGGACGGTCGCCTTCTGCGGGTTCGCACCCGGCTTCGGCTACATGGTGGGTGGCGACGAGCGCCTGCAGGTACCTCGCCGTGACAACCCACGGACCAAGGTGCCGCCGGGGTCCGTCGCGCTCGCCGGTGAGTTCGCGAGCGTCTACCCCCGGGAGTCGCCCGGTGGCTGGCAGCTCATCGGCCGGACCGCGCTGGAGGTCTGGGACATCCACCGCGAGCCGCCAGCGCTGCTCGTGCCGGGGACCGTGGTGCGCTACGTGGAGTCGGCGGCATGAGCACCTTCCGCGCGCTCGAGATCGTCGCGACCGGGCCCCAGTCGACGGTCCAGGACCTCGGCCGTGAGGGCCTCGCGGGCCTGGGCGTCGGTCGCTCCGGTGCAGCAGACCTCGGCTCGCTCCGGCTGGCCAACCGCCTGCTCGGCAATCGTGAGGGAGCCGCTGCGCTCGAGGTGACCTTCGGAGGGCTCGAGGTCCGGGCCCGCGGTGGCATGTGGGTGACCGTGACGGGTGCGATGACGCCCGCGACCATCGACGGACGGCCCGTCGGGCACGCCGCCGTGACCTGGCTGCCGGACGGAGCCTCCCTTCGTCTGGGGCCGGCGACGGCCGGTCTGCGCAGCTATCTGGCCGTGCGTGGTGGGATCGACGTGGCGCCGGTCCTGCAGTCGCGCTCGACCGACACGATGGCCGTGCTCGGACCTGCGGTACCCGCCCCGGGCGACCTGCTGCCGATCGGCCCGACCCCGGGTGCTCCTCCCCTGGTCGACGTCGCCCCAGTGGCCACACCCACCACGGGCGAGGTCCGTCTGCGGGTGGCCCCCGGCCCCCGGACGGACTGGTTCGTGCCTGCTGCCCTCGATGCGCTCACGGGCGGCACCTACGAGGTCACGGCCGAGAGCAATCGCGTCGGGATGCGCCTGTCCGGACCAGTGCTCGCGCGCGCCCGGGACGACGAGCTCAAGAGCGAAGGGATGGTCCCCGGCGCGCTGCAGGTGCCGCCCACCGGGCAGCCCACCCTCTTCCTCGCCGACCATCCCGTGACCGGTGGCTACCCCGTGATCGGGGTCGTCCTCTCGGACGACGTCGGTCTGGCTGCACAGGCCCAGCCGGGGCAACGACTGCGCTTCGTCCTGATCGGTGGTGCTCGGCGTGGGTGACTCGATGATCACCACCTCGAAGGCAGCGCTCGACCCCACGGCGGCGCGGGCACGCTTCCGCGACGGGCTGCGCGTCCCCACCTCCGGCTGGAGCGCAGGCTGGACCCAGGCCAACCTCATCGCCGTCCCCCGGGAGCAGGCCTACGACGTCCTGCTCTTCGCGCAGCGCAACCCGAAGTCCTGCCCCGTCCTCGATGTCACCGAGCCCGGGGAGGTGGGCTGCGGGATCTTCGACGGCGACCTGCGGACCGACCTGCCCGGCTATCGCGTCTACGAGCACGGGGAGCTCGTGGCCGAGGTGTCGGATGTGCGCGAGCTGTGGCGCACGGACCTCGTGGCCTTCCTCATCGGGTGCAGCTTCACCTTCGAGGCAGCCCTGCTCGAGGCAGGAGTACCGGTGCGCCATGTCGAGGTCGGCAGCAATGTCCCGATGTACCGCACCAACCGGCCGTGCCGGTCCGCCGGGTCGATCGGCGGCCCTCTCGTGGTGTCGATGCGGCCGATGTCGGCGGACAAGGTCGCGACCGCCGTCCGGGTCACCTCGCGATACCCGGCCGTGCACGGTGCGCCTGTGCACATCGGTGATCCCGAGGCACTCGGGATCACGGATCTCGCATCGCCCGACTTCGGTGAGTCGGTGCCGATCGCTGATGGGGAGATCCCCGTCTTCTGGGCGTGCGGGGTGACTCCTCAGGCCGCGGTGATGCAGTCTCGGCCCCCCTTCGCCATCGGTCACGCGCCCGGGATGATGGCGATCACCGACGCTCGGGACAGCGACTACCTCGTGCCGTAGGGCCGGCTCAGGTCCCGAACCAGAACCCGCGCCCGCCGAACCAGTCGCCGTACTCGCCGGGCGCTCCCCCACCGGGCTGGCGCGATCCCAGGTAGGACCCCACGACCGCGGCGCCGAGGTCGTCCAGCTCTGGAGCCACGACCCTGCCCCCGGCGCGTCGGGCCAGCGTCTCGACGAAGCGCGCGAGCCCGGGGTCCTCCCCGAGGCGGAAGAAGGTCGTCTGCGCCCCGAGCCGCGCCGCGTGGTCGAGCTCGCGGACCGTGATGGCAATGGTGAGCGGGTGCGGTGGGTAGTCGAAGAAGGCCTCGCCGCCGGACTCGAGGTGGGCCGTCGGTTCGCCGTCCGTGACGATCAGCAGCACGGGCTGGGCATTGGGGTGCCGCCGGAAGTGACGGTTGGCCAGGAGGAGCGCGTGGTGGAGGTTGGTCCCCTTGTCCCAGTACGCGTCGAGGCCGGTCAGCTCCTCGATCTCCATGACGCTGGCGTGCCGACCGAAGCCGATGAGCTGGAGATGGTCTCCGCGAAATCGCGTGCGGATGAGGGTGTGCAGGGCCAGCGCGGTCCTCTTCATGGGAACCCAGCGCCCGTCCATCGCCATGGAGAAGGAGGTGTCCACGAGCAGCGCGACTGCCGCCTGGGTGCGCGCCTCTGTCTCGGAGACCTCGATGTCGTCGGTCGTGATGCTGCGGCGGCTGCCATCGGCGGCCCGACGCAGGACGCCGTTGAGCACGGTGCGCGGGATGTCCCAGGGTTCGGTGTCGCCGAACTCCCATGCGCGTGAGGCTCCGGACCGCTCGCCGGCCGCGCCGGCCTGGCGCAGGTCGCGCTGGCCCTGCCGTCCTGACATCCGTTGCGCGATGTCGCGCAGCAGCGCCTTGCCCAGCTGACGCATGGCCTTGGGGGTGAGCCGCAGCTGCCCCTCGGAGTCGCGTCGCACCGAGCCGCTGCTGCGCAACGCCTGCTCGAGATCACGCAGGGCGCGCGCGTCGATCGCCGCCTCGTCGCCGAGTGCTCGAGCCAGCTCGTCGAGGTCGATGTCGTCCAGGCCCGCCCCGGCATGTGACTGGGAGAGCTGGTCACCGAGCGCATCGAGCCGGGCGATGTCCTGCAGCATGCCGGTGCCGTCGCCGAGGCCGAGCCCCTGCTCTCCCCCGAACTGCTCGGCCCCGTTCCAGTCCTCACCGGGACGCAGCGCTTGCAGGTTGCCGTCGAGCCGATCCAGCGACTCCATGAGCGCAGGTGAGCCGAAGGCCTGCGAGGACAGCTGCATCAGCTCCTCGCGCTGCTCCGGTGTCATGGAGTTGAGCAGCCGCTGCGCCGCTGCGGCACGCTGGGCCATGGCATCGATGAGCTCATCGACGTCCTGCGGGCCCTCAGGGAAGAAGTCCCCGTGCTTGTCCATGAACTCGGCGAAGTCCTGCGGGGTGTCCTCGTCCCGCTGGTGCTTCTCGAGGAGCTCGTTGAGATCGCGCAGCATCGCGTCGATGGCGGCCCGGTCGGCATCCGTGGCGCCCTCCATGGCCTGCTTCATGCCGGCGAAGCGCTGATCGAGCACCTCGCGTCCGAGCAGGTCCTTGATCTGCTCGTAGTCCGCCCGGGCCCGGGTGGACTGCCAGGGGTAGTCCTGCAGCTCGCTCACCGCGGCCGCGGTCGACGCGGAGAGGTTGTCCAGCCTCATCTCGGCGAAGTCGCGCTCGAGGTCGTCGAGGTGGACATCGCGTGCGAGCTGCTTGCGCTCCTCGAGGACAGCACGGTCCAGCAGCTCGCGGACCTCGCGGAGGGTGCCGTCGAGACCATGCTGCTGGAGCAGCTCACGGCGGCGTTCGTTGACCTGGCGGGCGAGGTCGTCCAGCCCGGTCTGCTGCCGACCGCCCCGCCGGAGGAACTCCCGCAGTGCACGCTCCGGCGAGGAACCGCCCATGACGTCCTCGCCGATGGCGTCGAGGGCCTCGGCGATGTCGACGGGTGGCGCGAGCGGGTCTCCGCCGTCGTAACGACGGAAGCGGCTGCGGCTGCGGCTGCGGCTGCGGCTAGTGGCCATACACGGTCGCGCCTCCCGACGAGTCCTTGCCGATCTTGCGGGCCAGGTACAGGCCCTCGAGGACCAGCTCGAGGGCGGCGGCCCGCTCGCCGTCGGAGTCGGCGGTGAAGCGCTCGAAGATCTCGTCGTAGACGGTCGACTCGCCCAACGCGGGGAGCCCGTCGAGGAAGTCACGCGCGGTGACCTGCTCGCCGGTCGAGATCTCGGCGCCCTCCTCGACCGCCCGCACGAGCGGTCCGAAGTCGATCCCGTGCACGAGGTGTCGGACGGTGTCGGCGACCGCGGTGCGGAGCAGGTGGGTGAGGACCTCGAGCTCACGCCCCTCCTCCCCGCTCTCGAACTCGATCTTGCCGCCGAGGACCTCGACGGCGGTCTCGAGGTCGACGACCCTGGCCACCGGCTCGTCCTCGCCCTGGGTGGCCGCGCGGTGCAGCGCCGAGGCGGCGATGGTCTCGGCACCGGCGATGGCGAAGCGGGCACTGACGCCGCTGCGTTGGTCCACCGCGGAGGACTCGCGCAGATTGCGGGTGAAGCGGGCAAGGACCTCGATCAGGTGGTCGGGGACCTCGGCGACGAGCTGTGCCTCCTGCCGCGTCACGGCGATCTCCGCCTCGAGCTCGCGGGGGTAGTGGGTGCGGATCTCTGCGCCGAAGCGGTCCTTGAGCGGGGTGATGATCCGACCGCGGTTGGTGTAGTCCTCGGGGTTGGCGCTCGCGAGCACGAGGACGTCGAGGGGCAGACGCAGGACATGACCGCGGACCTGGATGTCGCGCTCCTCCATGACATTGAGCATCGCCACCTGGATCCGCTCGGCGAGGTCCGGCAGCTCGTTGATCGTCACGATGCCGCGGTGGCTGCGCGGGATGAGCCCGAAGTGGATCGTCTCGGGGTCGCCCAGGGCACGCCCCTCGGCGACCTTCATCGGGTCGACGTCACCGATGAGATCAGCGACGGAGGTGTCGGGTGTCGCCAGCTTTTCGACATAGCGCTCGTCGCGGTGCCGCCAGAGGATGGGAAGGGAGTCGCCCAGCTCTTGTGCACGCCGCTGGGACTCGTGCGTGATCGGCTCGAAGGGATGCTCTGCCAGGTCGGAGCCGGCGATGACGGGGGTCCACTCGTCGAGGAGTCCGACGATGGTGCGCAAGAGTCTCGTCTTGCCCTGACCGCGCTCGCCGAGGAGGACGATGTCGTGGCCCGCGAGCAGCGCTCGCTCCACCTGCGGGATGACCGTCTCCTCGTAGCCGTGCAGTCCCGGCCACGGGTCCTCACCTGCCCGCAGACGATCGAGCAGGTTGTCGCGGATCTCCACACGCAGGGGCTTGGCGACGTGTCCGGCGGCACGCAGCTCGCCGACGGTCGAGGCGGTCGGGGCGGCAGTCGAGGTGCTCACCTGCATGAGGCTAGACCCCTCTGCTGACAGCGGATCTGCCCGGAGCAGAAGGGTGACGGTCCTCCCCCTTCGTCGGAGCAGGGTGGAGGCATGGCTGACACACCGACCCCACGACTCTTCGACGACCGGACCAGGCGCGAGCTGCTCGACCAGCGCGTGCTCGTCCTGGACGGCGTGCTGGACGACGACAACGGCACCCTCCTCGCGGCCCAGGTGATGACTCTGGCCGCCTCTGACCCGGTCGCGGACATCGCGCTGTGGATCCATTCCCCAGGCGGCTCCGTGTCGGCGATGCTCGCGATCCGTGACGTCATGCGACTGGTGCCCAACGACGTGAGCACGCTGGCGCTCGGGATCGCCTGCAGCGCAGGGCAGTTCCTGCTCTCCTCAGGGACGAAGGGGAAGCGTCGCGCTCTGCCGCACTCCCGGGTCCTCATGCACCAGGGTTCAGCCGGGATCGGCGGGACCGCGGTGGATGTCGAGCTGCAGGCCGACGACCTGCGGCACACCCGCGACACGGTCCTCGGCCTGATCGCGCGGGACACCGGGCAGCCGCTGGAGCGGGTCTTCGGGGACTCGCTGCGGGACCGGTGGTACTCGGCGCAGGAGGCGGTCGACTACGGCTTCGTCGACGCGATCGTCGCGACCTTCGACGAGGTCTCCCCGCAAGCGCGGGAACGCACGGGGTTCGCCGGCGCTCTCGTGGGGAGCACCCGATGAGCACCTACCCGATCCCCAGTGTCATCGCCCAGCACCCGCGCGGCGAGCGGATCATGGACGTCTACTCGCACCTGCTCACCGAACGCATCATCTACCTGGGGACCGGCATCGACGCGGGTGTCGCCAATGCGCTCATCGCCCAGCTGATCCACCTCGAGTCGGTCGCGCCGGACCGGGACGTCCAGCTCTACATCAACTGCGAAGGGGGTGACCCCAGCGCGATGCTCGCCGTCCTGGACACCATGCGCTACATCCGACCCGATGTCGCGACGACCTGCGTCGGTCAGGCCGTGTCCGTCGGGGCGGTGCTGCTCGCCGCGGGGGCACCCGGCAAGCGTGCTGCGCTCTCCCACGCCCGGGTCGTGCTGCACCAGCCGTCAGCGCAGGGTCGCGGTCCCATCCCCGACCTGATCCTCCAGGCCGACGAGCTCGTTCGGGTGCGCTCGGACATCGAGGAGGTCCTGGCGTCGGCCACCGGGCGGCCTGTCGCGGAGCTGCGCACGGACACAGACCGGGACCGGGTCTTCACCGCGACGGCCGCCAGGGACTACGGGCTCATCGACGAGGTGATGGCCACGCGCTGAGGGTCAGGCAGCGAGGGCGAGGACGGACGCCGTGGTGCGGGAGTGCTGCGGCGTCCGGACCGCCTCGGCGACGGCCAGGGTGAGGTCGAGGATGGTGACGTCGAGGGCACCACCCACCGCGGCGATCATCTCGCTCGAGGGTTCCTTGCGGCCGCGCTCGATCTCGGAGAGATATTGGGGCGAGATGCCCGCCCGGTCTGCGGTCTCCCCCAGGGTGTGGCCCCGCTCGTGCCGCAGTCGGCGCAGCTCGGTGCCCAGCGCCTCTCGCCACAAGGGCTCGCGGCGCCGTCGCCGGGCCAGGAGTGCCTGCTCGAAGGGGGTCGCCTCACGGCCTCGGGTCAGCGCTGCGTCGCTCATGCCTCAGCGTAGATCCGGCGGGGTCCGGCCCGACGGAGATTCTGCTCTGGGCAGAACCCTCGTGCATGGCAGCGCCTGCCCCGGGTAGGGCCGCATGGACATGTCCGCCCCACGACGAGAGGACCGCAGATGACCGAGTACTCGACCGAGGAGATGGACGCGGCTCGCGAGGCCGCGCAGAAGGCGGTCGACACCGCCACCTCGTGGGACTACAGCGCCGGGGAGACCAAGATCGCGGACAAGTTGCGCGAAGGGCTCGACGCCGCCGGCGTCACGGTGGACGACGAGGAGTTCGCCCGTCTGGTCACCGAGATCGACGCCATCGCCGCGGACGAGTCGATCGGGCCGCCGACGGTGACGGCGGCCTCTCCACGCTGAGGCGTCGGGTCAGCCGTGATGGCAGCGGGTCCACCCGGGGGTGTGGTTCGAAGAAGAACCGCGACCCAGGAGTCGCGCTTGTTCTTCGAACGAGCGGCTCTGGCCCGCAGAACGCAAGAGCCGGACCTACATTTCTGTAGGTCCGGCTCTTCCGATGTCCTGAGACATCACAACGTCGGGCTGACAGTGTCCGAGTTCACGACATCGTCTACAGGTCGGGGCGCTAGATCCGCGAGTGATCGTTGACTGGTGAGTCGCGACATCGTTGACGAACTCGTGGTGGTGATCGTTGACCGGTGAGTCGCGACATCGTTGACACTCCAAATTCGTCGACGATCGGTCATGAGCTCTCGTGACAAGAATCTGGTGATCGTGCGGTCCGTGCTTGACCAGGGTCTGACCGCGACCCAAGCAGCGCAGCGTTTCGGCGTCACCCGCCAGTGGGTCCATACCCTCATCCGCCGTTACGAGGCCGAAGGCCCCGACGGTCTGGCCCCGCGAAGCCGCGCCCCGAAGTCACGCCCAAAGACCACGAGCGCGGCGGTACGCGAACGGATCATCGAGCTACGGCGACAGCTGAGCACCACGGGCGCCGACGCCGGCCCAGAAACCATCGCCTGGCACCTGCAGCACGAAGGGATGCCGGCGCCCTCGACCTCGACCATCCGCCGGATCCTGCACTCGCAAGGCTTGGTCATTCCCGAACCGAAGAAGCGCCCGAAGTCCTCCTACATCCGCTTCGAGGCCGACCTGCCCAACGGCTGCTGGCAGGCCGACATTCCCCCAAGCACTTCGTGCAGGGAGGTGCCCCCACCCACTGGCACCTGGCCGACGGCACCCGTGTCGAGGTCTTGGACTTCCTGGACGACCACTCCCGCTACCTGCTGCACATCCGCGCCGCATCGGCCTACAGCGGACCCATGGTCGTGGACGCACTGCAGTCCCTGATCGACCAGCACGGCGTGCCAGCCTCCACGCTGACCGACAACGGACTGGTCTTCACCGCCCGGCTGGCCGGCCGCAAAGGTGGACGCAACGGCTTCGAAAAGCTCCTGGAGGCCCACCACATCCAGCAGAAGAACGGCCACCCCGGCCACCCCCAGACCCAAGGCAAGATCGAGCGCTTCCACCAAACCCTCAAACGGTGGCTCCGCGCCCACCCCCGCCCGGAAACGATCGCCGACCTACAACAACTCCTCGACGAGTTCGAGCGCTGGTACAACCACCAGCGACCCCACCGATCCGTGGCCCGGCGAACCCCCGCGACCGCGTACACGGCACTGCCCAAAGCCACGGCCGTGACCCCAGCGACCGAGCCCGAATGGCGCTCCCGCACCGACAAGATCGCCACCTCCGGCACCGTGTCACTGCGCTACGCCGGCAAGCTACGCCACCTGGGCATCGGCCGCGCCCACGCCGGCCAACCCGTCCTGATGCTCATCCACGACAACCACGTCATCACCAGCCACGCCGCCACCGGAGAAGTCCTGACCGAGCACCACATCGACCCTGACCGCGACTACCAACCCCCGACCCGACCCCCGTCATGATCGTTGACCGATGAGTCGCGACATCCACGACAACCCGCGCGAACCTACAAAAAAAGTCCTGAGTCGCGACACCGTGTCAACGATGTCGCGACTCAGGACAACGTCGGGCTGACAGGATTTGAACCTGCGACCCCTTGACCCCCAGTCAAGTGCGCTACCAAGCTGCGCCACAGCCCGTGGCTGCTCCCGAAGGAGCGAACGTCACCTTAA
Source organism: Janibacter sp. Soil728 (assembly GCF_001428305.1). Lineage (GTDB taxonomy): Bacteria > Actinomycetota > Actinomycetes > Actinomycetales > Dermatophilaceae > Janibacter. Next base: position 291,007 of record NZ_LMRZ01000005.1, read on the forward strand.
CCCACGTCAGCGGCACTCACCGAATCGGCCCCACGACGTGGGCATCTCCCCTGTGCGCACTGCCCACGGACGGCCTTGGCCTGCCATCTGGCGTAGCGTCATCGCGAACCGATGTCGACACCCGAGAGCCGAGCATGAGCACGTATCAACTGCCGAAGGAGTCTGCACCCACGCGCGATCCGGGGGTGGGACTCGGGTCCGCGATCGGCGCCCTCGCGGGCCTGCTGGGCCCCGTGCTCCTCGGTCTGCTGGTGTGGGGGGCCTTCGCCGTCACCTCCGACAGCGACGCCGCCGTGCTCGTCGCGCTCCTCGTGGTCATCGCCGTCGTGACCCTTCCTCTTGCCCTGATCATCCTGGGCTTCTCACTGGTGGCGTCGGACCAGCTCCCGGGGTGGGGCCTGGGGGCCTTCGTCGCGTCGGGGACCTGGCTCGTCTCGACCGTCGCCGTCGGCATCCTCTTCCTGATCGGCGGGCTGACCGCCATCTTCGAGGGCATGTGACTCCTCACGCGCCCACGCCGGAGCCGTCCTCGAGGGCGGCTGCCGTGCTCGTCGGCGTGGGCGTCGGGCTCGTCACGCCACTGGTCGGCGCAGTCCTGAGCACCGTGGCCATGGAGCGGTACGCGGGTGAGGGGCACCTGGCCAACTTCGTCCCGGTCGTGCTCGTCACGGCGACCGCTGCCCTGCTCGGCCCCCTGCTCATGCTGCTGGTGGGTGCCTTCAGCAGGTCGAGGGAGTCATTGCGTCTCCTCGCGACGGCCTGCTTCGTCGGCGCCCTCACCTGGGTGGTCGTCGTGCTCCTCGAGGTGAGCGCGCTGATCGCGACGACGGTGTGGCTGTCCGCCGCGATGGACGGCAGCCACTACTGAGGCGCGGGCTCAGCGACGTCCGCGCTTCTCCCGCACTCGCACGCTGATCTCGATCGGGGTCCCTTCGAAGCCGAACTCCTCGCGCAGACGACGCTCCAGGAACCGGCGGTAACCGGCCTCGATGAAGCCGGAGGCGAAGATGACGAAGCGCGGCGGGCGCGTCGAGGCCTGGGTCGCGAAGAGGATGCGGGGCTGCTTGCCCCCACGCAGGGGGTGCGGGTGCGACGACGCGATCTCGCCCAGCACCGAGTTGAGCTTCGAGGTCGGTACTCGGCTGTCCCAGGAGTTCAGGGCCGTGTCCAGGGCCGGGGTGAGCCGGTCGACGTGCCGTCCGGTCAGGGCCGAGAGGTTGACCCGCGGCGCCCAGGTGACCTGCACGAGGTCGCGTCCGATCTCGCGCTCGAGGTAGAAGCGACGCTCCTCGTCGAGCAGGTCCCACTTGTTGTAGGCGATGACCAGCGCGCGGCCGCTCTCGACGACCTGGGTGATGATCCGCAGGTCCTGCTCGGCGATCGGCTCGTGGGTGTCGATGAGGACGACGGCGACCTCGGCCTTCTCCAGTGCGGCCTGGGTGCGCAGCGACGCGTAGAAGTCCGCACCCTTGGTCTGGTGCACACGCCGACGGATACCAGCCGTGTCGACGAAGCGCCACTGTCGGCCACCGAGCTCGATGATCTCGTCGACCGGGTCACGGGTGGTACCGGCGACATTGTCGACGACGACCCGCTCCTCCCCGGCGAGCTGGTTGAGCATGCTGGACTTGCCGACGTTGGGACGTCCGATGAGCGCGACCCGACGGGGTCCCCCTTCGGCGACCGTGCCGCCGCTGGCCGAGACCGCGGGCATGACGTCGAGGACGGCGTCCAGGACGTCGCCGCTCCCCCGGCCGTGCAGTGACGAGACCGGGTAAGGCATCCCGAGACCGAGGTTCCACAGTGCAGCGGCGTCGGGCTCGAAGCGCTGGTCGTCGACCTTGTTGGCCACCAGGATGACGGGCTTGCCCGAGCGACGCAGCAGCTTGACGACGGCTTCGTCGGTATCGGTGGCGCCGACGATCGCGTCGACGACGAAGACCACGACATCGGCCATCTCGATGGCGACCTCGGCCTGCTCGGCAACGCGCAGGTGGATGCCCTCGGCGCCGATCTCCCAGCCGCCGGTGTCGAGCAGCGTGAAGCGTCGCCCGGACCACTCCGCGTCATAGGCGACGCGGTCACGGGTGACACCCGGGGTGTCCTCGACGACGGCCTCACGGCGGCGCAGCACGCGGTTGACGAAGGTCGACTTGCCGACATTGGGCCGACCGACGATCGCCACGATGGGGAGCGGTCCGGTGACGGTCTCGACCTCGTCCGGCTGGAAGCCGTCGATGAGCGCCCGGTCCTCGGGGGTCAGGTCGAAGTCCTCGAGCCCGGCACGCAGCACCCGCTCGACGCCCTCGGCCAGCGCCGGGTCATCGGTCCCGGTGGGGTCGGTGGGTTCTGGGGTGGTGTTCAACGGTGCTCCTGGAAAGTCGGTGGTCATGGCCATTGTCGCAGCCATGGGCGGCATCAGCCGCAGTGAGACGGAAGGGGGCGTCGGTCAGCGCGTGCGGGCGGCGTCCACGAGCGCCATGACGGCCGCGACGGACCCCTCGAAGTCGAGGTCGGATGTGTCGACGACCCTCACGCCCTCGGCAGCCTCGGTGAACTGCGAGACGGTGGAGTCGTCGCGGTCCCGACGCACGACCTGGTCGCGGGTGGCCTCGATCGCGGCCCGGTCGCTGGCACCGTGGACCTCGAGCGAGCGGCGCCGCAGGCGGGCCTCCTCGCTGGCCGTGAGGAGGATGCGCACGGGTGCGTCCGGCGCGATGACGGTCGTGACGTCACGGCCCTCGGCAACGCACGCCCCGTGCCGCTCGGCGATGTCCTCGATGAGCTCGCGCTGGCGCCGCTGCATCTCCACCCGCACCTCGGGGACGGTTGCGATGGTCGACACGAGTGAGGAGATCTCGCTCGTGCGGATCGCCTCGGCGACATCCGTGCCGTCGACCAGGACCGTCGGAGCCGCGGGGTCGTCGCCGATGGTCAGCGGCAGCCCGAGAGCGGCTCGGGTGATCGCCGCTGCGTCACCGAGATCGACCTCGGTGTGGCGGCACCACCACGTGAGCGCCCGGTACATCGCCCCGGTGTCGAGGTAGCCCGCGCCGAGGCGGGTGGCCACAGCGCGCGAGACGCTCGACTTGCCGGACCCTGAGGGTCCGTCGATACCGATGACGAAGGGGGTGGGCTGGCTGGTCATGATGGGTCAGCCTAGTCGCCGCTCAGGAGTGGATCTGCCAACCACGGGCCCCCAGGGCCTCGCTCAGCGGTCCGGCGGCGGCCGGAAGGACGGAGACCTCGGCGAGGCCGAAGGGCAGGCCGAGACCGTGGTCGAGGCGCAGCTCCTCGAGGTTGACCCCTTCTTCGCCGATCTCCACGAGCAGTCGTGCCAGCTCTCCGGGGCGGTCGTCGACGACGACCCGGACGATGGCGTAGGCGGCCGGCGGGGCGCCGTGCTTGCCCGGGATCCGGGCGTGCCCGGCGTTGCCGTCGGCGATCCTGCGGGCCAGGACCGCCCGTGCTCCGGGCGCATCGGCGACGTGGGCGTCCTGCGCGAGCGCCTCGAGGGCGTCGACGACCCCGACGAGGTCCACGGACATGGCACGCAGCACCTCGGCGACCGCGCCGGCGTTGCCGGAGAGGATCTGGGTCCACAGGCCGGGGTCGCTCGCAGCGATCCGCGTGACATCACGCACGCCCTGACCGGCCAGACCGATGGCCTGCTCGCTCAGGTGCTCCAGGCGCGCTGCCACGAGGGAGGCCGCGAGCTGCGGGACGTGCGAGACGGCCGCGACGGCCGCGTCGTGGTCCTCGGCGGTCAGCGTCGTGACCGCTGCTCCGGTGGCCCGCGCCAGGGTCGAGACGAGTCGAGTGGCCCCGGGGTCGCTCCCTTCGTGCGGGCAGAGCACCCACGCCCGCCCCTCGAAGAGGTCGGCCCGGGCGCTGATGGCACCGGAGCGCTCCCGCCCGGCCATCGGGTGGCTGCCCACATAGCGCTCGATCGGCGCGCCGGCGCGCAGGAGGTCGGCGAGCACGACCTGCTTGACGGAGGCGACATCCGTGACGACGGCCTCGGGCCACCTCTCGAGGGCGGTGAGGACGAGCCGTGGGGCGACGTCGGGTGGCGCTGCGACGACGACGATTCCGGGATCCACCGGGCCGGTGATCCGACCTGCACCCAGATCACGGGCGAGGGCGACGGAGGTCTCCGACTGGTCCTCCAGCGTCACGTCGGCGCCGGCACCCGTGAGGGCCAGTCCGATGCTCGCCCCGATGAGCCCGGTCCCGATCACGTGCACGGGAGGAAGCGAGGCGGCCGCTCCCTTCGCCTCGACCGAAGCGGTCACAGACCCGCGGCCTTGTACAGCTCGCTGATCTCCTGACGGCTCAGGTTGCGCCAGCGGCCCGACTTGGTCGTGCCGAGGGTGATCGGCCCGACCTGCACGCGCACCAGCGAGAGGACGGGGTGACCGACGTGCTCGAGCATGCGGCGCACGATGTGCTTGCGGCCCTCGTGGAGGATCACCTCGACGAGCGCCTTGCCCGGACGCGAGTCGACGATCTTGAAGGAGTCGACCTTCACCGGGCCGTCCTCGAGCATGACGCCCTCGCGCAGCTGCTTGCCCAGGTCCCTGGGCACCGGGCCCGGGATCTCGGCGATGTAGGTCTTCAGCACACCGTGGGCCGGGTGCTGCAGCCGGTGGGCGAGGTCGCCGTCGTTGGTGAGGATGAGCAGACCCTCGGTGTCGGCGTCGAGTCGACCGACGTGGAAGAGGCGCTCCGGGCGACCGGCGACGTAGTCACCGATGCTCAACCGACCCAGCTCGTCGGACATCGTCGTGACGACACCCGTCGGCTTGTTGAAGGCGAGGTAGACGCGCGACTCGTCGAGGTGGACGCGCTCGCCGTCGACGTGCACGGTCTGGCGGATGGGGTCCACGCGCACGCCGAGCTCGCGCACGACCTGACCGTCGACCTCGACCCGGCCCTCGCTGATGAGGAGCTCGCAGGCACGTCGGGAGCCGATCCCGGCCGCGGCCAGAACCTTCTGCAGGCGGGTCCCCTCGGGGTCGTGGATGTCGATCGGAGCGGCCTGCGGGGGCTGCGGCGCCAGCTCGGCCTGGCCGCTGCGGCTGCGGCCGGTGGTCCCCCGGTCGGGCTGGTTGCGGCGGCCGGGACGCGGCGGCTTCTTGGGTCCCTTGCCACGGCCTGCGCCTTGGGGGCCTCCGGGACGGCGGTTCTGGGGCGGGGTCATGGGCGGGCCTCATTCATGAGTTCGTCGAGCACTGTTGCGTCGGGTAGGTAAGGGGCGATGGGCGGCAGGTCGTCCAGAGAGTTCAGACCCATCCGCTCCAGGAAGTAGGGGGTGGTCCCGTAGAGCGTCGCGTTGGACTCTTCGTCCTTGGTGACCTCGACGATCAGTCCGCGGGTCAGCAGCGTGCGCACGACGCCGTCGACGGTGACTCCTCGGATCGCGCTGATGCGACCCCTGGCGATCGGCTGCCGGTAGGCGATCACGGCGAGCGTCTCCAAGGAGGCGGTCGTCAGCTTGGACTGCTGGCCGTCGATGACGAAGCGCTCGACGACCGGCGCGTAGGCGTGGTGGCTGTAGAAGCGCCATCCCCCGCCGACATTGCGCACGGTGAAGCCGTGCTGGCCGTCGGCGTAGGTGCTCTCGAGCGCACCGAGGTGCTCGCGGATCTCCTCGACGGGCAGCTCGAGTGCCGACGCGAGGGCATGGTCGGTGACCGGTTCCTCGACGATCATCAGGACCGCCGCGATGGCCGCTCGGGCACCTCCGGGCAGCTCACCGACGTCGAAGGCCACCTGGACGTCGTCGCCCTCGGCCAGTGGTTCGGCCTGGGTCAGTGGGTCGGCCTGGGTGGGTTCACTCATTGGGCTCCTCCTCCGCGAGCGAAGGGGGCGGTGGCTCCCCTTCGTCGAACTCGGCACCGACGTCCACGGTGCTCTCCTGGCTGCCGGTCCAGCTGACCTCGAGGTCTCCGAGTGCCTCCGGCTGGTCGAAGGTGACCTGCTTGTCGCGGAAGAGCTCGAGCAGGGCGAGGAAGCGGGCGACGACCACGAGGGTCGTGTCCGCATCGCGCACGAGCGACCGGAAGGACAGCGCGCCCTCGGCGCGCAGCCGGTCGACGACGATGACGGCCTGCTCGCGCACGCTGACGGCGGGTGCGTGCAGATGAGTCAGCCCGATGGTCTCGGGCTCCTTAGGGGTGAGGGCGCGGGCAGCGATCATGGCCAGCTGCTCGGGCGTGATGCTCATGACGAGCTCGGGCAGCAGCGCTGCCAGGTGCGGCTCCAGGCCCGCCTGACGCGGTGTCATCCGACCGGTGCCCGCCATGGTCTCGCCGAACTGGGCCGCGACATCCTTGAAGGCGCGGTACTGCATGAGCCGCGCGAAGAGGAGGTCGCGGGCCTCGATGAGCTCGAGGTCCTCCTCATCCCCGTCGCCGGTGTTGGGCAGCAGCCGCGAGGCCTTGATGTCGAGCAATGTCGCGGCGACGAGGAGGAACTCGCTCGTCTGGCCCAGGTCCCATGCCGGCTCGCTGGCCTGGAGGGCCCGCAGGTGCACCATGAACTCGTCGGTGACCTTGGCCAGAGCGATCTCGGTGATGTCCAGCTGGTGCTTGCTGATCAGACCGAGCAGGAGGTCGAAGGGCCCCTCGAAGTTGTCGAGATGCACGGTGAAGGCCTGCTCGGCGCCCCGCTTGGTGATGACACCACCGGGGACGGTGGCCTCTGGCGGGGTCGTGAGGGGCGAGGGGGTGGGCGCAGTGGCCGCGGGGGCCTCCACTGTCGTCAGGGAGCGCCGCCGCGCGAGATCAGCTCACGGGCCAGCTGCCGGTAGGCATTGGCCCCGGAGTGCCCGGTGGCGTAGGTGGTGATCGGCTCGGCGGCAAGAGTTGCGTCGGGGAACTTCACCGTGCGCGAGATGACGGTGTGGAAGACCCGGTCGCCGAAGTGCTCGACGACGGACCCGACGACCTCACGACTGTGCAGGGTGCGCCCGTCGTACATCGTGGCGAGGATGCCGTCGACGGTCAGGCCGGGGTTGAGCCGGTCGGTGATCTTGTCGATCGTCTCGACGAGCAGCGCGACACCACGCATGGCGAAGTACTCGGTCTCCAGCGGGATGACGACCCCGTGAGCGGCCGTCAGCGCGTTGACCGTCAGCAGCCCCAGCGAGGGTTGGCAGTCGATCAGGATGACGTCGTAGTCGTCCAGGACGGGGCGCAGGACGCGGGAGAGGATCTGCTCGCGCGCGACCTCACCGACGAGCTGCACCTCGGCAGCCGACAGGTCGATGTTGGCCGGGGCGACGTCCAGGCCCTCGACCGAGGTGTGCTGGATGATCTCGCTGATCTCGTGCCCGCGGGAGACGAGCAGGTCGTAGATCGTGATGTCCAGCATGTGGGTCGGGACACCGAGTCCCACGGACAGGGCGCCCTGCGGGTCGAAGTCCACGAGCAGGACACGGCGGCCGGCCTCGGCCAGTGCAGCGCCCAGGTTGATGGTCGTGGTCGTCTTGCCGACCCCGCCCTTCTGGTTGCACATGGCGATGATGCGGGCCGGCCCGTGCGAGTCCAGCGGTGCTGGCTCTGGGAAGGTGGGCAGGGGCCTGCCGGTCGGACCGTACTGGGTCAGGTCGTGCTCGAATTCGAGCGGCGGCGTCACCTCGGATGCCACAGTCGGATCACTCCATCGGGTCTGGCGGTCGGTCAGCCTCTCGCTGATCAGCGATGAGACTATCAGCGGGCGCGGGGGTGGCTTTGCGCATAGACCTCGCGCAGCTGCTGCACCGTGACCATCGTGTAGATCTGAGTGGTCGTCACGGAGGCGTGGCCGAGGAGCTCCTGGACGACCCGCACGTCGGCGCCGCCCTCCAGCAGGTGGGTGGCGAAGGAGTGGCGCATCGTGTGCGGGGAGACGTGCCCCGTCAGGCCGGCTCGGTCCGCGGCGGCCGTGATGGCCGCCCAGGCGCTCTGCCGCGACAGCCGGGCTCCTCGCCTGTTCAGGAAGAGTGCTGGTCCCGCCTTGCCCTTCGTCGACAGCTCGGGTCGTCCGCGGACCAGCCACGACTGCACGGCCTGCGTCGCGTAGGAGCCGACGGGGACGACCCGCTCCTTGTTGCCCTTGCCCAGGAGCCGGACCGCTCCGATCTCCAGGTCGAGGTCGTCGATGTCGAGGCCGACGGCCTCCGAGATGCGTGCTCCGGTCGCGTAGAGCAGCTCCAGGAGAGCGCGGTCCCGCATCGGGACGGGCCCGTCCCCCACCCCCGCGGCGTCGATGAGTCGGGTGACCTCGTCGAGGCTGATGGCCTTGGGCAGGCGCGAAGGGGGGGTCGGCGGGGCGACGTCCTCGGCGGGGTTGTGCTGGGTGACTCCCTCGAGAGCAAGGAACTTGTGCAGTCCACGGACCGCGACGAGCGTGCGTGCCGCGGAGCTGGCGGCCAGGGGCGGGTGGGAGTCGTCCCCCGTGCGCAGAGCGGCGAGAAAACCGGCGACGTGGGCCTCGGTGACGTCCAGCGGGTCGCTGATGCCATCGGCGGCGAGGTGCTCGACGTAGCGGCCGGAGTCCCGCGTGTACGCGGAGAGGGTGTGGGCGGAGACTCCGCGCTCGACGTCCAGCTGGGTGAGCCAGGTCCGCACCGCGCGCTCCAGGGGCGTCGTGGTCACCGGCTCACTCCTGAGATCTGCGTGGCTGAACCGTTCTGCGTGGCTGAACCGTGAGGGTGGTCGAACCGTGGGCACTCCATTGTGCCCACGGGTGGTCGCGACCACGCCGGGGAGTCTAATGGGCACATGAAGCTGTATGCGGATCTACCCGCCCGTCGGACCGGTCAGATCGTCGCGGACCTGCTCATGCTCGGTTGGATTCTGCTCTGGGCATGGGTCGGGACAGTCGTGCACGCGACGACGCTCAAGCTGGGCGAGCCGGGCCATCGACTGGAGAGTGCGGGCCAAGGCTTCCGGGACAAGCTGACGACAGCCGGTGACAATGTCGACGACTTGCCGCTCCTCGACGACAAGGTGGCCAAGCCCTTCCGCGATGCAGCGGGTGCCGGATCGTCGATCGAGGACGCCGGTCGTGACCTGGTGTCTGCGGTCGACACGCTGGCGACGACCTTGGGGTGGGTCACCGCGCTGACCCCGATCCTCATCGTCGGTGCCTTCTGGTTGGCGTCGAGATGGCGCTTTGTGCGGCGAGCCACCGCCGCCCAGGCCTTGGTGGGCTCGGTCGACGACCTGGACCTCTTCGCCCTTCGCGCCATGGCCAACCAGCCCCTGCAGCGGCTGGCCCGGATCAGCGACGACCCGACGGGCGCCTGGCGGCGTGGTGACTCCGAGGTGATCCGTGAGCTCGCCCTGCTCGAGCTGAGCGACTGCGGCCTGCGGCCTCCCGAGCCCACGATCTCCGCTGACTGAGTTGACTGAGTTGACTGAGTTGACTGACTGACTGAGCTGGCGACACCGGCTCAGGCCGAAGGGTGTGCCACCGCCTATGCCGTTGGCCCGTACTTTGTGCCAGGGGTGTCCTGGCACACAGGTCTCGTGACACACAGGTCTCCTGGCGACAGGTCTCCTGCGACAGGTGTCCTGGCACAAAGTACGGAGCAACAGCAGAGCGACACGATCGACCCGCTCGATCAACACGGCGACGCCACGCCCCTCCGTCATCCACAGGTCGGCACAAGCCCGTCGGTGGTCATGCCCCGCGTCGCAGACTTGGGTCATGGAACCCGTCGACGTCGACCCTGCGGAGCAGTCTTCACTCACCTGCCCCATGGACTGCGCGGTGTGCAAGGAGCCGGGTGACTGCGAGGACTGTCTCGACTGCCTGTACTGGCCCAATGTGGTGGAGGACGACCTGTGGCACCCACCCGCGCCCCGCGGCCGCTCCCTGCCGACCAAGACCGCGCAGATGGAGGACGCGCGCAGCCGGATCGTGACAAGCCGACGCGTGGGCCTGGTCTCGCGCAGATTCCGTCGTCTGGCCCGCCTCAGCCAGCGCGAGCTCGCTGCTGAGCTCGGATGGAGCCATACGTCGGTGGGTCGGATGGAGAAGGACGCAGCCACGATGCCTCTGGGCAAGATCGAGGCCCTGCTCCAACGCGCGGGCTACCGGTTCGCCATCGTTGCCAAAGACGCTGCCACGCCCACCGAAGCGTCTGACGACCTGTGGGAGGCCGCAGACCTCATCGCCCGGGATCAGGCCGGGCGCAGGCCCAGCCCGCTGGGGTCGGTCACGTGGCACCCGCCCGAGGACCTCCGCCAGGACTCGTCCCTGCGGGGTCGTGAGTGGACCTGGCAGCGGCCCGCAAGCTGATACCGCTGATACCTCTCTGCCTACTCCCCCAGCGCGACGACCTGCGGACGCAGGTCCTCCACGGGGCACTCCCATGTCGCCGCGTCGGCGTCGACCTGTTCACCGGAGCGGATGTCCTTGACCTGGTCCCCACCGGACTCCCCGGAGTCGGGGAACCAGACGTACGGGAGCCCACGACGTTCGGCGAAGCGGATCTGCTTGCCGAACTTGGCAGCAGCAGGCGCGACTTCACACGGGATCCCCCGCGCACGCAGTGCCGTCGCCACCGCCACGGAGGCGGGGCGGCTCCCTTCGTCCGTGACGGCCACGAGGACAGCGGAGGGCGACTTGCGGCTCGCACCGACCAGTCCCTTGCCCAGGAGCAGGCCGAGGAGCCGAGAGAGGCCGATCGAGATGCCGACACCGGGGTAGGTGTTCTTGCCATCGCTGGCCAGCTCGTCATAGCGACCACCGGAGCAGAAGGAGCCCCACGACTCGTAGCCGATGAGCTGCGTCTCGTAGACAGTGCCCGTGTAGTAGTCCAGACCGCGGGCGATCTTCAGGTCCGCGACCATCGCGCCCGGCGCCGCCGCGGCACCGGTCTCGATGACGGCAGAGAGCGCTGCGAGGCCCTCGTCGAGCACGGTGTGCTCGACGCCAAGCGCCCGGACCCGCTCGACGAAGGAGGTGTCCTGAGTCCGGATCGCCGCCAGGTCGAGGCAGGCCTGCGCCTGCTCCGCGGTCCGTCCGGCCTCGACGAGCAGCGCCGCGACCTTGTCCGGGCCGATCTTGTCCAGCTTGTCGACGATGCGCAGGGTGCCGGCGACGTCCTCGATCCCCAGCCCCCGGTAGAAGCCCTCCGGGATCATCCGGTTGTTGACCTGGATGACCATCGGCGGGATCGGCAGCTTGGCGAAGATCTCGGCCATGACGAGCGGCATCTCGGCCTCGAAGTGCGGCGCCAGCTCCCCGGTGTCGACGACATCGATGTCGCACTGGGTGAACTCGCGGTAGCGCCCCTCCTGGGGCCGCTCACCGCGCCAGACCTTCTGGATCTGGTGGCGGCGGAAGGGGAAGCTCAACCGTCCGGCGTTCTCCACGACATACCGGGCAAAGGGCACCGTGAGGTCGAAGTGCAGACCGAGCTCGCTCTCACGACCTGCGCCGGTGCTGCCGCCTTCGGCATCAGCCAGGCGGTGGATCCCGTAGATCTCCTTGTCCGCATCGCCACCCTTGCCGAGGAGCCTCTCGACCGGCTCGACCGACCTGGTCTCGATCGACGGGAAGCCGTGCAGCTCGAAGGTCGAGCGGATGACATCGATGAAGTGCTGCTCGACGACCCGCTGCTCAGGCAGGTACTCCGGGAAGCCGGACAGCGGCGTGATCTTGGTGGCGCGGGGGGTGCTCATGACAGTCCTTGCAGATACGGGTTGGTCGCCTTCTCGCGGCCCAGCGTCGTCGCGGGGCCGTGACCGGGCAGGACGAGACTGGAGTCAGGGCGCGGATGGACAGCCCGACGAAGGGAGTCCTGCATGGCCTCGTGCGACCCGCCCGGCAGATCGGTCCGCCCGATGGACCCGGCGAAGAGCACGTCACCCGTGATGAGGGTGCGGTCCACCTCGGCCCCGGCGGGGACGCCCTCGGGCACCTGCCCCATCGCGAACATCACGGAGCCCTCGGTGTGCCCCGGCGCGTGGATGACCTCGAGGTCGATCCCAGCCACCGTGACCACCTGGCTGTCGGTGACCTCGACGATCGTGTCGGGCTCACGCCAGGTGACCTTCTTGCCGAACTGCTGCTCGAGCATCCCGCTCAGCTGCGGTCCCAGGGACGAGGACCCCAGCGGGTCGACGAGGCGGTAGCGGTCGTCAGTGTGGATGTAGGCGGCCAGATCCCCTCCGCAGACAGGGGTCACGGAGAAGATGTGGTCGATGTGACCGTGCGTGAGGAGCACCGCGGCCGGCTTGAGCCGGTGGGTCGTCAGCACCTCCCGCAAGGTCTCCTCGATCCCGATGCCCGGGTCGACGATGATGCACTCCTCGCCGGGGGCATCGGCGATGACATAGCAGTTTGTCCCGAAGGCCTGCGCCGGGAAGGAGAGGGTCAGCACGGCTCAAGCCTACGTGCGGGCCCCCTCGCGCCGCGCCCTTGGGTAACCTCGGGCATGTGAGTGACGAGACCAACGCCCCGCGCCCTTCGGCGCCCTCGCCTGCGGCCCTGGCCCGCATGGCCCCCCGACCGCCTGCCACCCCCGCCCCCGAGGTGCCGGCGATCACGACGGACCACTCGGCATCGGCCGCTTTTGGTCGAGTGGACGAGGAGGGCAAGGTCTTCGTCCGTGAGGGCGAAGACGAACGCGAGGTCGGGTCCTACCCCGACGCCACGCCCGAGGAAGCCCTGCAGTACTTCGCCCGCAAGTACGACGAGCTCTTCGCCTCCGCGACCCTGCTGCGCCAGCGCCTCGACGTCCCGGATGTCTCCGCGAAGGAGATCGGCGACGGCCTGAAGAGCCTGCGTGAGCACGCCCAGGAACCCAATGTCGTCGGTGACCTGCCGGCCCTGGCCACCCTGATCACCGAGCTCGAGGAGGGGCTGGCCACCAAGCGCCAGACCGAGTCCGCTCAGCGCGCCGAGGCCAAGAAGGTGGCCAGCGCCGAGCGTGAGGCCATCGTGGCCGAGGCCGAGACCATTGCCGCGCAGCCCATCGAGAAGGTCCAGTGGAAGCAGTCCACGGCCCGCATGCGCGCCCTGCTCGACGAGTGGAAGACCCACCAGCGCGGCAAGGTCCGGTTGGACAAGGATGTCGAGAGCTCGCTGTGGCAGCGCTTCTCCAAGGCCCGCAATGGCTTCGACAAGGCGCGTCGTTCCCACTTCGCGCACCTCGAGGTCAGCCGCGGCGAGATCAAGGCCGTCAAGGAGGACCTGGTCGTGCAGGCCGAGCGTCTGTCGACGTCCACCGACTGGAACTCCACGGCCGGAGCCTTCAAGCGCCTCATGGACGACTGGCGCAGTGCCGGCCGCGCCGGACGCAACGACGACGACAAGCTGTGGGAGCGCTTCCGTACCGCCCAGGATGCCTTCTTCAACGCCAAGGACGCCGATGCGGCGGCCGAGGACGAGGCCCACAGAGGCAACCTCGAGGCCAAGGAGACCATCCTCGCGGAGGCACAGGCGCTGCTGCCGATCAAGGACCTCGAGAAGACCAAGGCTGCGCTGCGCGACATCCAGGACCGGTGGGAGGCCGCGGGCAAGGTGCCGCGTGCGGACATCGCTCGGATGGAGAAGGGCATGCAGAAGGTCGAGCAGTCCGTCCGCGACCTCGAGGACAAGAAGTGGTCCAACACCAACCCCGAGCTGTCGGCTCGCGCCTCGTCGATGGCCACCCAGCTGGAGTCCAAGGTGGCTGAGCTGCGCGAGGACGTCGAGGCCGCGGAGGCCAAGGGCGACACCTCCCGGGCGGCCAAGCTGCGCGAGCAGCTGGAGGCTCAGCAGGCCTGGCTCGACCAGGCACGCAAGGGCCTCGACGAGTTCGGCGGCTGACGCTTCGGCCAACCACGCACGGGAGCCCCGAGATCACGACAGCGTCGGTCCCGGGGCTCCCGTCATGAGTGGTCCGGGATCGTCCTGCCCGTATCGACGCAGACTCGGACGAGCCAGGAACAGCGGGTAGAGGGGCACACACGCGAGGGCGAAGGCCACCAGCTGGATAGTGCTGTCCGCCAGCAGCGTGAGGATGCTCAGGTGCAGGCCCATGCCGGCAACCACGGCGACCATCCGCAATCGGGGCACCCACAGGCCCACGGCCAGAAGCCCCATCTCGGTCACGATCGTCGCCACGGCCATGGGCTGGTAGACCCACTCTGGCAACGGATAGCGCATCCAGCCTGCGAGTGCGTCACCGGGCAGGAACATGTGGTTGATCTTGGACAGGCCAGCGAACAGGTAGAGCGCACTCAGCTGGGTCATCATCAGCAGCTGCGGCCACCAGGGGACCTCACGTCGCGGTCGGCCACGGCTCACCAGACTGTAGGCCCGGTCAGAGCGAGCGAAGGCCAGATAGGCGATCAGAAGCACGACGATGACCTGATGGCTGCTGTACGTCTGCTGGTCCCACAGGAGCACGGTCCCCATGGTCAGGGAGTAGGCAATGGCGGCTGCCGCGGTGCCAACCCCCAGGAGGATCGACACCGACGCGGTGACGCCCACGGCCAGAACCACCTGCACTGCCACATGGGAGACCGACGGCACCCAGTCGGTGAGCGGCATCGCCAGCTTGCCCGCGGCCAGACCGCTGAGGAGGGCGTACATCTCCAAGGTGTTGATGAGTGCGGCTAGTGCCAGCCCGATGCGGGCGACCGCGACCGGACGTGGATCGACGTGCAGCGCAAGCCTCAGCACCTCACGGTCCTCAACCCATCAGGTCGCTCGACCGTCACCTGCGCGGCTCCCGGTATGGCGCACAGACGTTCTGGCAGTCGCCGGGTCCAGTCGATCTCGACCCGCGGTGAGACGGCGAAGACCTCCGCCGGGTCGTACTCCACGTCCTGCCCGTGCTCGTCCTCGACGGTCACGTCGAGACTGCCGAGCCCTGAGTACATCTGGAACCCCAGCCGCGTGGGCGGCTCGCTGGCGACCAGCGCGATGAGCGGCACACAGAATTGTGCAGCGATCACGCCCAGCACGACCCCCCGCGGCACTCCCATGGCGGGCAGCCTAGCGACGTTCCTGGCGCTTGGGCAGGGGCCGGATGAGCGGTCCTCGCCGACTCCCTCCCGCTTCTGCTCGAAGGGGGTGTGATCAGCGCTTCTTGCCGTTC
Organism: Janibacter sp. Soil728; assembly: GCF_001428305.1. Classification (GTDB taxonomy): domain Bacteria; phylum Actinomycetota; class Actinomycetes; order Actinomycetales; family Dermatophilaceae; genus Janibacter. The sequence continues at coordinate 306,095 of NZ_LMRZ01000005.1, forward strand.
CCGCCGTTGATGCGGAAGCAGTCGAAGACCGACTCGATGCGCTTGACCTGCTGGATGACGTGACTGAGGTGGGCAACCTCGCCCATCTCGAAGGAGAAGCGCAGGATCGCCACCCGATCGCGGGAGGTCTGCACTGCGGCCGAGAGGATGTTGACCCCCGACTCGGAGAGCACGCGAGTGACATCGGAGAGCAGGCCGGCCCGATCGAGTGCTTCGACCTGGACCTGCACGAGGAAGACGCTCGTGCTGCTCGGTGCCCACTCCACCTCGATGAGCCGCTCGGACTCCTTCTTCAGCGAGGTGGCGTTGGGACACTTGACCCGGTGGACGGAGACGCCGTTGCCGCGGGTGATGAAGCCCATGATCTCGTCGCCCGGGACCGGGGTGCAGCACTTGGCGAGCTTGACCCACAGGTCGTCCATGCCCTTGACCACCACACCGGGGTCATTGGTGCTGCGGCTGCGGCCGATCGGACCGGGCACCGTTGCCTCAGCGAGGTCCTCGGTCGCGCCGTCCTGTCCCCCGGCAGCCGCGATGAGCCGCGAGACGACATGCTGCGCCGACACGTGCCCCTCACCGACCGCGGCGTAGAGACCGTCGACGTCCTGACGTCGTAGCTCACTCGCGACGGACGTGAGTGACTCCACGGTGACCAGGCGGTGCAGCGGCAGGTTCTGCTTGCGCACGACCTTGGCGATGGCCTCCTTGCCGGAGTCGACCATCTCCTCACGACGTTCCTTGGTGAACCACTGCTTGATCTTGTTGCGCGCGCGGGCCGAGCGGACGAAGTTGAGCCAGTCGCGTGAGGGGCCCGCCCCCTCGGCCTTGGAGGTCAGGACCTCGACGGCATCGCCGTTCTCCAGCGGTGAGTCCAGTGGCACGAGCCGGCCGTTGACCCGGGCGCCGATGCATCGGTGCCCGACCTCCGTGTGCACCGCGTAGGCGAAGTCGACGGTGGTCGCCCCGGCAGGAAGGGCGATGACCTGCCCCTTGGGCGTGAAGGCATAGACCTCACGGGTGTTGATCTCGTAGCGCAAGGAGTCCAGGAACTCACTGGGGTCCGCGGTCTCCTTCTGCCAGTCGAGCAACTGGCGCAGCCACGCCATCTCCCCCGCCTGACCGTCGTCGACCCGGCCACCGTCCGGGTTGCCGCGGTCCTTGTACTTCCAGTGGGCCGCGACGCCGTACTCGGCCCGGCGGTGCATCTGGTGGGTACGGATCTGGATCTCGACGGGCTTGCCCTGCGGACCGATGACCGTCGTGTGCAGCGACTGGTACATGTTGAACTTCGGCAGCGAGATGTAGTCCTTGAACCGCCCCGGAAGGGGGTTCCACCGGGCATGCAGAGCACCCAGCGCCGCGTAGCAGTCCCGCACGGTGTCGACGAGGACTCGCACGGCGACGAGGTCATAGATCTCGCCGAACTCCCGGCCGCCGACGATCATCTTCTGGTACACGGAGTAGTAGTGCTTGGGTCGCCCGGTGACCGTGGCCTTGATCCGCGCCTCACGCAGATCCGTCACCACCTGGCTCTTGACCGTCGTCAGGTACTCCTCGCGAGCGGGGGCACGCTCGGCGACGAGCCGGACGATCTCCTCGTAGACCTTGGGGTAGAGCGTGGCGAAGGAGAGGTCCTCCAGCTCCCACTTGATGGTGTTCATCCCGAGGCGGTGGGCCAAGGGCGCGTAGATCTCCAGGGTCTCCTGGGCCTTGCGCTGCGCGGACGCCGCCGAGACATAGCGCCAGGTCCGCGCGTTGTGCAGCCGGTCGGCCAGCTTGATGACGAGCACGCGGATGTCGCGAGCCATCGCCACGATCATCTTGCGCACGGTCTCGGCCTGGGCGTTGTCGCCGTAGGTGACCTTGTCGAGCTTGGTGACGCCATCGACGAGCTTGGCGACCTCGGCGCCGAACTCCTCCTCGAGCTCATCGAGCGAGTAGTCGGTGTCCTCCACGGTGTCGTGGAGCAGCGCTGCCGCGAGAGTCACCGGGGTCATGCCGAGCTCGGCGAGGATCGTGGTGACCGCCAGCGGGTGCGTGATGTACGGGTCACCGCTCTTGCGCCGTTGACCTTCGTGAGCCCGCTCGGCGACGTCGTAGGCGCGCTCGATGATCGACAGGTCGGACTTGGGATGGCTCTGTCGCACGATCTGGAGCAGGGGGTCGAGGACACCTGGGGTTGCCGCGCGACCACTGCCCAGCCGGGCCAAGGACGCACGGGCGAGCGAGCGGGGGGAGAACCCGCTGCCACTACCGGTGTTGCGCTCGCTCATGAAGGGAGCCTAGACCGTGACCAGGCTCCGCACGGCACGACCTGCCAGAGCGTCTCGACCGGGCAGTGCCTCGATCTCCACGAGGATCTCGACGCCGGGCACCACCGCACCACAGGTCTCGAGCAAGATGCAGGCCGCAGCCGCGGTCCCGCCGGTCGCCAGGACGTCGTCCACGACGAGGACCCGGGTGCCGTCGGACACCGCATCCTCGTGGATCTCGATGCGTGCCGTGCCGTACTCCAGCGCGTAGTCGACACCCACGGTCGGGCCCGGCAGCTTGCCAGCCTTGCGGACAGGGATGAAGCCCAGTCCCATGTGCAGGGCGATGGCTGCACCGAAGATGAAGCCTCGCGCCTCGAGCCCAGCGATGGCATCGACCTTGCCCTGCCACGGCTGCGCGTGCGCACGTACGACCTCGGCAAAGAGCTCCGCATCCGCGATCAGCGGCGTGATGTCCTTGAAGCTGACACCGGGCTCGGGGAAGTCGGGCACATCGCGCAGCGCATCGAGGATGCGCTGCGCGAGGGAACTCGTGGTCACTCCTTGCCCCGACGGTTGCGCGGGGTCTTCTTCGGCTGATTGCGCGGGCCACCGGACTGCGCGTACTTGTGGACCTTGCGTCCGGTGAGGGTCTGCCCCTGCGCCTCCCCCGACACGTCACTCGCCGCGTCGACAGAGGAGGTTTCCGATCTGGCATCCCGGGGCTGTGCCGACGTCACCGTGCTGCTGCTGGCGGAGGCCTGGGCTCCCGCAGTGGCCAGAGCCGGTTCACGCGACTGGCGGGCTTGGTACTTCTCCGCATCCTTGGCCAGCTTGACGACCTCGGGGTCCTTGCGCCGCAGGTCCACCAGCAGAGGCGTGGCGATGAAGACGGACGAGAAGGCACCCACGGTCGTGCCGACGAAGAGGGCGAGTGACAGGTCGAGCAGGGTGCCCGGGCCGAGGACGGCGAAGCCGATGATCAGGACTGCCACAACGGGCAGGTTGGCGATCACCGTGGTGTTGATCGAGCGGACCAGGGTCTGGTTGACGGCCAGGTTGGCCGCCCGGTCGAAGCTCATCCGACGGTTGGCGAAGGAGGCTCGAGTGTTCTCCTTGACGTGGTCGAAGACCACGACGGTGTCGTAGAGCGAGTAGCCCAAGACGGTCAGGAACCCGATCATCGTTGCCGGCGACACCTCGAAGCCGGTCCAGCTGTAGATGCCGACGGTGATGAGCATGTCGTGCGCCAAGGCGATCATCGACGCCAGAGCCATCTTGAGGTTGCGGTAGTACAAAGCCATCATCGCCGTGGTCAGCACGATGAAGACGACGAGTGCACGCAGTGCCTGCTGGCTGACCGACTTACCCCATGAGGGGCCGATGAAGTTGGAGCTGACCTTGTTGTCCTGCACCTCGAAGGTCTTGGCCAGTGCGTCGGAGACCTCGCGGCCCTCGTCGGCGCTCAGCTCCTCGGTCTGCACCCGCACGGTGCTGCCACCGAGCGTGGAGACATTGGCCGAGGAGCCTGCTCCGGCGATGTCCCGGACGGCCGCAGTGGCCCGCTCCTCGTAGTTGGCCGGCGCCGACTGCGTGGCGACCCGGAACTCGGACCCGCCGGTGAACTCGAGGCTGAGGTTGATCGGTCGCACGACGAAGCCCAGAGCGGCGATCGCCATGATGACCGCCGACCAGACGTACCACTTCTTCGACTGGCCGACGAAGTCGAACGATCGCCGTCCGGTGTAGAGGTCATTGCCCCAGTCCGCCATGCGGCTCATCGTGCGCCTCCCTCTACCGGCACCTGTGCCGGGTTGTCACGATCGGCCGGGCCGTCGATGTCGAAGTTGCCCCGGCCCTTGTAGCGCACCTTGGCCTGACGCAGCGTGTTGACGTCGAAGCCGGACCACGGGTGTCCGGAGGCGAAGAACTTGCCGCGCGCCAAGATGGTGAGCATCGGGTGGGTGAAGAGCCAGAAGATCGCGAGGTCGATGAGCGTGGTCAGGCCGAGAGTGAAGGCAAAGCCCCGCACACCGGAGCTGGCCAGGACGTAGAGGACGACCGCCGCCAGGAAGTTGACGCCGTCGGCGACGAGGATCGTGCCCTTGGCCCGGGCCCAACCTGCCTCGACTGCTGCGCGCAGGTTCCTCCCTTCGCGTAGCTCGTCCCTGACTCTCTCGAAGTACACGATGAAGCTGTCGGCGGTGACACCGATGGCGATGATCAGACCTGTCACCCCCGCCATGTCGAGGCGATAGTTGTATCCCCACGCCAACAAGGCGATCGCCAGATACGTGATGGCGAAGGCGATGAGCATCGAGCCCACGACGACGATCGACAGCGCGCGGTACTGGACCATGGCGTAGCCGAAGACGATGAGCAGGCCGATGATGCCGGCGATGATGCCGTAGCGCAGCTGTTCCGAGCCCAGGGTCGGGCTGATCTCCTGACGCGTCTGCACGTCGAAGGACAGCGGAAGCGCGCCGAACTTCAGCGACTTCGCGAGGTTGCGGGCCTCGTCGATGGTGAAGCCGGAGATGCTCGCCTGGCCGCTGGGGATGGCCTCGTTGAAACCGGGGTCGATGAGGACCTGCGAGTCGAGGACCGCAGCCAGCGCGTTGTAGGAACCCGGGGGGTTGACCGGCGGCTGCAGGCTGGGCATCTGGACCATCTTCTTGGAGATGTCTCCGTACTCACCGCGACCCTTGCTCGTCAGCGTGAGCGAGATCTCCGGCTCGTTGGTCTGCTGGCCCTGCGGGCCGACGCGATACCCGGCCTCGGCGTTGGCGATCTCGGTACCGGCAACGACGACCGGGCCGAGGACGTACTTGATCGAGCCGTCCTGCTTGCAGGCGACGATCGCCTCACCCTCCTGCCCGGAAGGCGTCGGCTCGGGAGGCTTGGAGCAGTCGAGGTCCTGGAACTTCTGCCAGACCTTGGTGCTGATGTTGTTGGGGTCCATCGGACCGGTCGGCTTGCCGGAGGGCTTCCAGCTCTGCTGGGCCGGGTCAGCGGGGGCCGTCGCCGAGGGCTTGGCCGACGCGTCCTTCGACGGGGAGGTCTTCGCGCTCTTGGGCGACGTGGTCTTCGACGGGCTCGGCTCGGCGGTACGGGCCTGGTCGCGGGACGCCGGGGTCTCGCTGCGACTGGCGCTCGGCTGGGTCGTCTTGGACCCGCCGCTGGACGAGGCACCGTCGGACTTCTCTCCGCTCGAGGAGGGGCTGGAGGATCCGGACGTGCTGGTGTCCGAGGGCTGCGGCTGGAGCAGCGCAGGATCGCCGACGGCCGTTGCCAGCACGGGACGGAACTGCATCTGCGAGGACGCCGCGATGGCGTCCTCCTGCTCCTTGGTCGGTGTGCCCGGCATCGCGACCACGATGTTGGAGTTGCCCTGCGTGGTCACCTCGGCGCCGGTGGTGCCCTGCGAGTCGATGCGCTGCACGATGATGTCGCGCGCCTCGGCCAGCTGTTCCTGGGAGACGCTGCCGCCACCGGTGACCCGGGGCTCGAGCACGATCTGGGTGCCGCCGGCCAGGTCCAGACCGAGCCGCGGGGCCCAGGTCGCGTCCTTCTTGACCACACCGAAGCCCAGCGCGCCGGTGAGCACGATGATCCCGGCGAAGAGCCAGACGAGGGTGCGCTTGGCGTGGTCCTTGCGCGCGGTGTCCTTGCTGCGTCGACGCTCAGCCATCTCAGTCCTGTCCGCCCTGCTCCGTGGTGGGCCCCGCAGTCGGGGCCTCGACCTTCATGCCGATGGCCCGACGGTCAAAGGTCAGCACGGTGCCCGGAGCCACCTCCAGCCGCGCGCGCTCATCGTCGAGCTCGATGATCCGTCCGAGGATGCCGGAGGTCGTGAAGACCTCGTCTCCTACCTGCAGCGAGGCCGCGAACTGCGCCATCGTGCGCTGCCGTCGTCGCGCAGACCAGAGCATGAAGCCGATGAGCACGAGCGGGAGGAGCAGCAGGAGCAGGCTGGCGGTCTGCGAGCCTTGATTCATGAGGGGGACTTCCTGAGTCGGGGCTGGTCGGTCGGGGGACGTCGCAGAGGCTCGGGTGGACCCGAGCCAAGGGTCGAGTCTAGGTCAGACATCTCCGACGTCACCAACGGACACGACGGCCAGAAGGTTTCGTGTCTGCATCAGCCGAAACGGCCACCATCCGACGCCTCAGGCAGCTGCAGGGGAGGCTGTACCCCCGGTGGCGGGGTGAGTCCGAGGTGCTCCCACGCCTGAGGCGTGGCGAGTCGGCCACGGGGGCTGCGCACGATGTAACCCTGCCGCACCAGGTACGGCTCGGCCACCGTCTCGACGGTGTCGGTCTCCTCCCCCACGGCCACGGCCAGGGTCGACAGCCCCACCGGTCCACCGGCGAATCGTCGACACATCGCCTCGAGCACAGCACGGTCCAGGCGGTCCAACCCCGCCTCGTCGACATCGAAGAGGGTCAGTGCCGACCGGGCGGCCGTCAGGTCGACCTCCCCCGTGCCGTGCACCTGGGCCCAGTCGCGCACACGTCGGAGCAACCGGTTGGCGATGCGTGGTGTGCCGCGTGAGCGCAGGGCGATCTCCGCCAGGGCGTCGGCATCAGCGGGGACGGACAGCAGGCGGGCGCTGCGTTGCAGGATTCGCTCGAGGTCGGCGACCTCGTAGAAGTCGAGGTGCCCGGTGAAGCCGAAGCGGTCGCGCAGGGGCGCCGGCAGCAGTCCCGCTCGGGTCGTCGCGCCGACGACGGTGAAGGGGGGCAGCTCCAGCGGGATGGCGGTCGCACCCGGGCCCTTGCCCACGATGACGTCGACACGGAAGTCCTCCATCGCGAGATAGAGCATCTCCTCTGCGGGCCGGGACATGCGGTGGATCTCGTCGAGGAAGAGGACCTCGCCCTCGACGAGGGAGGACAGGACCGAGGCCAGGTCACCGGCGTGCTGGATGGCCGGTCCGGAGGTCACGCGGATGGGTTGCTCGAGCTCGGCCGCGACGATCATGGCCAGCGTCGTCTTGCCGAGCCCGGGAGGACCCGAGAGCAGGACGTGGTCGGGTGGGGAGCCACGGCGGCGGGCCGCCTCGAGGACGAGACCCAGCTGGTTGCGCACCTTGGTCTGGCCGGGGAACTCCGAGAGGCGCCGCGGTCGCAGCGCCGCCTCGACGGCCCCCTCGTCATCGCTCCCGCCCGCGTCGACGATGCGCGCCGTCGCGTCGAAGGAGCCATCTCCCTCCCGGGGGTCCTCGTCGGCCACCCGGATCTCTGAGCTGAAGCCGCTCATCTGGCCAGCACCTGCAGGGCGGCCCGCAGGGCGCTGGAGACGTCCTCACTGCCGTGCTCGTCGGCGACCGTGGCCACCGCATCGCTGGACTGCTTGGTCGAGTAGCCCAGACCGACGAGGGCGTCGGCGACGTGCTCCTGCCAGGCCCTTGCGGGCACCGCAGCACCATTCGCTGCCCCTGCACCGGGGGCCTGCGGCAACTTGTCCCGCAGCTCGAGAGCGATCCGCTCCGCGCCCTTCTTGCCGATGCCGGGGACCTTGGTCAGGGTGGCGATGTCCTCGGCGGCGACGGCTGCGGACAGCTCGTCAGGGCTGAGGACCGACAGGATGGCCAACGCCACCCTGGGGCCGACCCCACTGACGGTCTGGGCGAGCTCGAAGGTGTCGCGCTCCCCCGCTGTCGCGAAGCCGTAGAGCGTCATCGAGTCCTCGCGCACGACCATGCTCGTGGCCAGCGCCACGGACGAGCCGGTGCGGCATCCGGCAGCGACCGACGGCGGCGTGTGGACGAGCAGACCGACGCCGTGCACGTCGACGACGACCCGGTCGAGGCCGACGTGCTGGGCGGTACCCGTGACGGACGCGATCATGCCCCCGCCACCGATCGCAGACGGGCCCGCTCACTGGCCGCGGCGAGCTCACGGCGGGTGTTGCCCGCACCTCGCCACTGGTGGCAGATCGCCAGGGCCAGGGCGTCGGCGGCGTCAGCCGGCTTGGGCGGCTCGGAGAGGGAGAGGATACGGGTGACCATGGTCGTGATCTGGGCCTTGTCTGCTCGGCCGGAGCCGGAGACGGCTGCCTTGACCTCGGTGGGGGTGTGCAGGGTGACGGGCAGGCCGCGCCGGGCGCCGGCCAGGAGCACCAGTCCGCTGACCTGGGCGGTCGTCATGACGGTGGGGACGTGCTCGGCGGCATAGACCCGCTCCAGGGCGATGACGTCGGGCGTGAAGCGGTCGAGCCACGCGTCGAGCTCGTCCTGCACGTAGGCGAGACGATCACCGGTGTCACGCCCCGCCGAGGTGCGCACGACGCCCACCGCGACCATCCGCAGCGCGCGGGCCTCCCCTTCGACGACCCCGAGTCCGCACCGGGTCAGCCCGGGGTCCACGCCCAGCACTCGCACGTGCATCCTCCGACCCTCGACTCGAACACCTGTTCTGGTCGAGGCTACGTGTCGGCGACGCGCGCGGCGCCGCCGACACGCCGGATCACTCGTCCTCGGCCTCGAGCTGGGCCATGACCTCGTCGGAGATGTCTCCGTTGGAGAAGACGTCCTGGACGTCGTCGCTGTCCTCGAGCGCCTCGACGACCCGCATCAGCTTCTTCGCGCCGTCGGCGTCGAGGGGCACCTGCATGCTCGGCAGGAAGGAGGCCTCGGCGGAGTCGTAGTCGACGCCCGCCTCCTGCAGAGCGGTGCGCACGGCGACGAAGTCGGTCGCCTCGGACACGATCTGCCAGGACTCGCCGAAGTCGTTGATCTCCTCGGCACCGGCCTCGAGCACGACCTCGAGCAGCTGGTCCTCGCTCTGCTCCGACTTGGGCACCATGACGACGCCCTTGCGGTTGAAGAGGTACGCGACCGAGTTGGGGTCGGCCAGGTTGCCGCCGTTGCGGCTCAGGGCAGTTCGCACCTCGGTGGCCGCGCGGTTCTTGTTGTCGGTGAGGCACTCGATGAGGATCGCGACACCGCCGGGCGCGTAGCCCTCGTAGGTGATGTTCTCCCAGTCGGCGCCGCCGGTCTCAGCACCGGACCCGCGCTTGATCGCGCGCTCGATGTTGTCGATGGGGACCGAGTTCTTCTTCGCCTTCTGCACGGCGTCGTAGAGGGTGGGGTTGCCCGTGAGGTCAGCACCGCCCGTGCGGGCCGCGACCTCGATGTACTTGATCAGCTTGGCGAAGAGCTTGCCGCGCTTGGCGTCGATCGCCGCCTTCTTGTGCTTCGTGGTTGCCCATTTGGAGTGGCCGGACACGTAGGTCTCCTCGGTGTGGCTGGCAGGTGGTCCGAAAAAGGATCTTACGCGCTCGTCTTTTGCACCATGTCGACGAAGAGCCGGTGGATGCGGTGGTCACCGGTCACCTCGGGGTGGAAGCTCGTCGCGAGCAGATGGCCCTGACGGACGACGACAGGATGGGACTCACCCTCGGTCTCGACGCTCGCGAGGACCTCGACGTCCGGGCCGCAGGCCTCCACCCAGGGCGCGCGGATGAAGACGGCCCGCAGCGGTCCCCCGGCCACGCCCGCCACGTCGAGGTCGACCTCGTAGGAGTCGACCTGTCGCCCGAAGGCATTGCGGCGCACCGTGACGTCGAGACCACCGAGGGTCTGCTGGTCGCGATGCCCGTCGAGGATCCGGTCGGCGAGCAGGATCATCCCGGCGCAGCTGCCGTAGACCGGCATGCCGTCGGCGATGCGGGAGCGAAGGGGGTCCCGCAGCCCGAAGATGCGCGTCAGCTTGTCGATGGTCGTCGACTCCCCGCCGGGAAGGACCAGGGCATCCACCGCAGCCAGCTCCTCGGGGCGGCGCACGGCGACGGTGCTCGCCCCGGACTCCTCGAGCGCAGCACGGTGCTCACGGACATCGCCCTGGACTGCGAGGACGCCGATGACGGGCCGGGAGGGATCGCTCATGTCACGGAATGTAGTCCGCATCGAGTGGGGCACCCGCACGCGCCCCGGGACACAGTCCGCGACCGCCGCACCACGTGCCGGCGTGGCCTCGGTTTTGATGGCCGGAACCGGGGTAAGCCCGTTGACCCAGCAACACGAAGAGACCCTGGAGGTTGTCATGAACAAGATCTCGATGATCGTGGCCGGCGTTGCCGGCTACGTGCTCGGTACCCGAGCAGGACGAGAGCAGTACGACACGATGGCGACGACGGCCCGCAAGATCTGGCGTGACCCCAAGGTGCAACGCAAGGCCGGTCAGGCGCAGCAGGCGGCCGGCGACCTCGGGCAGAAGGCCGGGGACAAGGTCACGTCGAAGGTCAAGGAGCACACCGGCGGTGACTCGTCCACCGACTCGCGGAGCAGTTCCACCTCGGGCACGACGCCGGACCTCGGTATGCCTCCGACAGGTGGCGGCACGACGCACGGCGGGGGGCCGCATGGCTGATCAGCACCACGAAGGCGCTCACGCCGCAGGACGCACCGACATCGGGGCGCAGCACGAGACGACCGGACAGCTCATCGCAGACGCGACCGAGCAGATCGGCCAGCTCGTCCGGCAGGAGATGGCGCTCGCCAGGGCGGAGCTGACCCAGAGCGCCAAGAAGGCGGGCACCGGCGCCGGCCTCTTCGGCGGAGCAGGTCTCGTCGCGCTCTACGGCGTCGCGGTGCTCATCGCGACCGCCGTCATCGCGTTGGACCTCGTCATGCCGCTCTGGCTGGCCGCCCTCGTCGTGGGGATCGTCCTGCTCGCCGTCGCGGGGGTGCTCGCCCTCGTCGGCAAGAAGCAGGTGACGCAGGCGACGCCGCCGGTCGAGCGCACCGTCCACAACGTCAGGGCGGACATCGACACCGTCAAGGGAGGACAGCACACATGAGCACATTCGACGAGCACGAGCGCGGGCTCGACGGCAACGGGTCTACGGGCCAGGACGCGGACGTCGAGCGGCTCGAGCGCGATGCGGCCGCAGCCAGGGCCGACCTGGCGGACACGGTCGACGCACTCACCGCCAAGCTCGACGTCAGGAGCAGGGCCAAGCACGGCGCCGACGCCCAGCTGGCCAGGGCGCAGCACGCCGTGGCCGACGTCCGGCGCACCGCGACCGACCGCGACGGCAGGCCGCTGCCCCTGGCATGGCTGGCGGGAGGGCTCGCGCTCGCCGTGGTCGTGGGCGGGCCGCTCGTCGTGCGGGCCCTCCGCTCACGCACCCGGTGGGCCCGCTCCGTGCGGTCCGCGCGCTGATGGCCGCACGAGCACGTCGCGGCGACGGCACGGCGCCGCACCCGGAGGAATCCCGCAAGCCCGACGCGCCGACGGACATCACCAGGCCCACCTTGCGCTACGTGCTGCGCAAGACGGCGCGGGAGTTCTCCGCGGACGAGTGCACCGACCTCGCCGCAGCATTGACGTACTACGCGGTCCTGGCGCTCTTCCCCGCCTTCATCGCGCTGATGTCCCTCGTGGGCCTCGTCGGGCAGGGACCCCAGACGGTCGAGACCATCCTGGGAGTCGTGCGGGACACCGCCGGCGCCTCCGTGGCCGACGCCATCGAGCCGGTCATGACCTCGTTGTCGCAGACTCCGGGGGCGGGCCTCGCCCTCGTCCTGGGTCTCGTCGGCGCCCTCTGGTCAGCGTCCGGGTACGTCAACGCGTTCTCCCGGGCGATGAACCGCATCTACGGCTTCAGGGAGGGGCGCCCCTTCTGGAAGCTGCGTCCCATCACCTTGCTCGTCACCCTGGTGCTGCTCGTGCTCGTCGCCCTCGTGCTCGTGGGGCTCGTGGTCTCGGGTCCCGTGGCGACGTCGATCGGCTCGGCACTGGGCCTCGGATCGGCCGCGGTGACGATCTGGCAGATCGCCAAGTGGCCGGTACTCCTGGCTGTGGTGGTCCTCATCGTCGCGATCCTCTACTACGCCACGCCCAACGTTCGCCAGCCCAGGATGCGGTGGATGAGCCCGGGCGCACTGCTGGCGATCCTCGTCTGGGTGCTCGCCTCGGTCGTCTTCGGGGTGTACGTCGCCAGCTTCGGGTCGTACAACAAGACGTACGGCTCGATGGCCGGCATCATCGTCTTCCTCCTGTGGCTGTGGCTGACCAATGTCGCCCTGCTCTTCGGGGCCGAGCTCGACACCGAGCTCGAGCGTGGCCGGGAGCTGCAGGCCGGCATGCCCGCGGAGGAGGAGATCCAGCTGCCGGCCCGGGACTCCAGGGGCATCGACAAGAAGCGGGAGAAGCACGAGGCCGATGTGCGGGAGGGACGTCGGCTGCGCAACCACTCCCACCGGGACCCGGACTGATCGGCCGGATCATCCCCACGGCTCCTTGACCCACGTACTGGCAGAAGGGCGCCCCGGCCGTCGGTCGGGGCGCCCTTCTGACTGGATCAGCTGGCCGTCACCAGCCGCGCTCGGACAGCCGGTGCGGCTCGGGGATCTCGTCGACGTTGATGCCGACCATGGCCTCCCCCAGTCCGCGGGAGATCTTGGCCAGGGCGTCCGGGTCGTCGAAGAAGGTGGTCGCCTTGACGATCGCCTCGGCGCGCTCGACGGGGTTGCCGGACTTGAAGATGCCGGAGCCGACGAAGACACCCTCGGCGCCCAGCTGCATCATCATCGCGGCGTCCGCGGGAGTGGCGATGCCGCCGGCGGTGAAGAGCACGACGGGCAGCTTGCCGTTGGCAGCGACCTCCTTGACGAGCTCGTAGGGGGCCTGCAGCTCCTTGGCTGCGACATACAGCTCGTCGTCGGCCATCGTGCTCAGACGAGCGAGCTGCTGGCGGATCTGACGCATGTGCGTGGTCGCGTTGGAGACGTCACCGGTACCGGCCTCGCCCTTGCTACGGATCATCGCCGCGCCCTCGGTGATGCGACGCAGTGCCTCACCCAGGTTGGTCGCACCACAGACGAAGGGGACGGTGTAGTTCCACTTGTCGATGTGGTTGGCGTAGTCGGCCGGGGTGAGGACCTCGGACTCGTCGATGTAGTCGACGCCGAGGGACTCCAGGATCTGCGCCTCGACGAAGTGTCCGATGCGCGCCTTGGCCATGACGGGGATCGAGACGGCCTCGATGATGCCGTCGATCATGTCGGGGTCGCTCATCCGCGAGACGCCACCCTGGGCGCGGATGTCGGCGGGGACGCGTTCGAGCGCCATGACGGCGACGGCGCCGGCGTCCTCGGCGATCTTGGCCTGGTCAGGCGTGACGACGTCCATGATGACGCCACCCTTGAGCATCTCCGCCATGCCACGCTTGACGCGCGCGGTCCCGGTCGTCGTGTCGCTACCCATGGTCTTCTCCCTCGTCCGTGGTCCCGGCGCACCCGGGCCAATGTTTGATCTAGGCCAGAAACTAGCACGGCACAGATCAAAGTCCTCCCTGCCGCTCGCGTGACGAGAACCCCATCTAGACTCCGGGACGTGACTACCGAAGCAGCCCCCATCACCGGGGGGACGGCCGCCGAGATCGCCGACAGCGTGCGCGGACTCGTCGAGCGCGGCCACCTCTCCCCCGGTGACGTCCTTCCGCCGGTGCGGGCGCTGGCCGAGCAGCTCGGGGTCAATCGCAACACGGCAGTCGCCGCCTACCGCGTGCTGGCCCGCTCCGGTGTCGTCGTCTCGCAGGGCCGGGCCGGCACCCGGGTCGCGCGGCGCTCACGAGTCCCGCAGGAGGGCTTCGCCGCCGCGGGCTCGCTCCGCGACGTCGGCACCGGCAATCCCGACCCCCGACTCATCCCGGACCTGGGACCGGCTCTCGCTGCCGCCGCGGGCCGGCACGTGCTCTACGGCGAACCCACGATCGATCGCGACCTCCTGTCCTGGGCGCGCGGGTGGATGGCTCCCGACGTGCCGGCGGCCACCGCGGAGCTGCACCTCACACTCACCAGTGGCGCCGTCGACGCCGTCGAGCGACTCTTGGCACAGGCACTGCTGCGTGACGACACCGTGGCCCTCGAGGATCCCTGCTTCCTCGCGAGCATCCATCTCGCCCAGCTCGGGGGCTACCGCGCCGTGCCGGTCCCCGTCGACGCCGAGGGGATGACCGTCGACGGCCTGCGCCAGGCCCTCGACCAGGGAGTACGAGCCGTCGTGAGCACGCCCCGCGCGCAGAACCCCACGGGCGCGTCACTGAGCGCCCGCCGGGCCGAGGCCCTCCGCGAGGTGATGTCGAAGCACCCGTACGTCCTCGTCGTGCAGGACGACTACTACTCCTACCTGTCCCGGCAGCCCTTCCACTCGATCGTCGGACCTGAGCACCAGCGCTGGGCGCTCGTGCGGTCGGTCTCGAAGTTCGCGGGGCCCGACATGTGCCTCGCGGTGACGGCCTGCGATGCCGACACGGCCGCGAGGCTCGAGATGCGCCTCAGCCCCGGCACGACGTGGGTGAGCCACCTGCTGCAACGGATCACGCACTCCGTGATGACGGACGAGGCCGCACTGACCCTCATCGAGCAGGCGAGTGCGCACTATGCGCAGCGCAATGACTCCTTCGCCGAGCGTCTCACCGAGCGCGGCCTGCCCACCGTCGCCGGCGACGGGATGAGCCTGTGGGTCGGCCTGCCCGTGCCCGCGCGTGACGTCGCAGAGCGGCTGACCCGTCGGGGATGGCTCGTGCGCACTGGCGACGACTTCCGGCTCGAGGAGAGCGACGAGCCCTCGCACCACCTGAGGTTGACCGTGCACGACCTCGGTGACGATGACGCGGCCACCCTTGCCGGAGATCTCGTGGACGCTGTCCACGAGGTCGGTTGAGAGACACCTCCCGCACGACTCACCTCAGCGGACGGTGAGCCCGTGGGCCCAGGGCCCCCGGGTCAGAGGCGGTCCGGACCGCTCGGCGGTGGAGGGTCGACCGGGCCCTCTCCCGGAGGGGGCGGCGGTGCGGTGCGATCGGACGCGGGAGGCGGTGGCGTCTCGCCGTGGGACGAAGGGGGCTGTGGCGCCTGGTGTCCGGTGCCGGGCGGCGGGGGTGCCTGCTGGGTCGGCTGCGAGGAGTTGCCCATGACATTGGAGCGGATGTCGCCGAGGGCTGCGCGAGGGTCCTTGCCCTTCTGCCGCGCCCACAGCAGATAGACGATGAGCCCGACGACCGCCAAGGGCAGGAGGCAGCAGCAGAGACCGAGGAACCCGATGCCGCCACCCCGGCGTCGGCGACGACGTCGCATCGGGAGCGCCGCCAGCGCGCGGTCACCACCCACGAGGGCCAGCTGGGCCACGGCGAGCTGCTCCAGACCGACCCGGGGCAGGCCGGTCAGGGTGAGCAGCTCGTTGAGCGGTGTCACGAGGGTCAGGTCTGTCAGGCTCATGCCCAGATCATGCCTGCCCGGACGGCTTCTGGCGAGGGCCTCGCCACCCGCACCGCGACGTCGTCACCCGGCCGGCTGACGAGTGGTCCGGTTCAGCTGCCGATCTGGGCGTCGTCGAACTCGACGGTCTGCGGCAGGTCCGCGTAGCCGGCCAGGCGGAAGAGCCGCACCACGCGCTTGGCCCGCACCCGCTGGACCTCCTTGACGGCCTCATTGTGGAAGCGCCGGGCGAGCTGCACGCGCAGGCCGGCCTCGCGGACCCGCTCCAGCGCAGCCGCGCCGACTCCCCCCTTCGCCTCGATGTCGCCGGAGACCTCCGGTGGCAGCGCCGCATGGAGCACCTCGGTCAGCTCGCTCTCGACGGTCTCCCGTCCGGCGAAGTGCTGGCCCTCGAGGAGATCGGACTCGAAGGTCCGCTCGTTGACCCGCTCGAGGGACTCGCTCGCGGCCGCTGCGAGCAGGAAGCCGCTCGCGGGGTCGATGGCACCGGAGTTGGCCAGCTCGAGGCCGGCCTCGGCCCGCCGCACGACGTGGGCGTCGAGGGCAGACAGCGCGCCTTCGACCTTGGCGTGCAGCCGGTCGAGCCGCGCTGCGCTGTAGGAGAGGTACCAGGCCATGATCACGAGCAGACAGATGACGACGACGATCCAGCTGATGACGGTCATGCGGGCCCTCCCCCGGTGCGGCGCTCGAGTCCGGGTCGCAGGCGGGTGACCTCGCGGTGGTGGGACCCGGCATCGGCGACGGTGTCGTAGACCGCAAGGATCTCCTTGGCCACGACCTGCCAGTCGAAGGTCTGGGCTCGTTGACGTCCGAGGTCGCTGAGCACCTGCAACCGGGCCGGGTCCCGCAGCAGCTCCACCGCACGAGCGGAGAGGTCCTCGGAGCGGCCGTTGGCGAAGAGCGCACCGGACATCCCGGCGCGGCCACCGTCGAGCACCCGCTGGAAGGCAGCCAGGTCGCTGGCCAGGACCGGCGCACCGGCAGCCATCGCCTCGACGAGCACGATGCCGAAGCTCTCTCCGCCGGTGTGCGGCGCGATGTAGAGGTCCGCGGACGCCAGCGCCGAGGCCTTGTCCTCGTCGGAGAGCGCCCCGAGGAACTCGGTGGCGGCCCGGACCCGCTCGGGGAGCTTGGCTCTGGCCGCCTCCGTGCCGCCCGGGCCCACGACGAGCAGTCGGGCTCCCGGCACGGCATCGAGGATGGCCGGCATGGCAGCGGCCAGTACCGGCAGGCCCTTGCGGGGCTCGTCGATGCGTCCGAGGAAGACGATGGTGGGACTGCCGGGACCGCCGACCCACCGGGGGTCCCCGGTGGCCCGGGCGAAGGCTGCGGTGTCGACGCCGTTGGGGATGACGACCGCGTCGCCGCCGATGTGGGTCGTGACGGTGCGGCGCGCGTCCTCGGAGACGGCGATGCGCCCGCGGATCTTCTCCAGGGAGGGTCGCAGCAGCGGGTAGGTGGCCTGCATGACCCGGGAACGGACGTTGGAGGTGTGGAAGGTCGTCACCACCGGGCTGGTCGCGGCCCACAGCGCGAGCAACGACAGGCTGGGCGCGAGCGGCTCGTGGATGTGGATGACGTCGAAGTCACCCTCGTCCAACCACCGCCCGACCTTGGCCGCCGCCACCGGCCCGAAGAGCAGTCGCGCGGTCGAGCCGTTGTAGCGGATCGGGACCGCTCGGCCCGCCGGCACGACATAGGGCGGCAGGTCCGTCCCCTCGTCCGCGGGGGCGAGCACCGATGCCTCGTGGCCGTTCCTGATGAGGTACTCGGCCAGGTCCCGGATGTGGAACTGGACGCCGCCGGGCACGTCGAAGGAGTAAGGACTGACCAGACCGATCTTCATGCTGCCTCCGTCCTGGCAGCATCCCGCGCGGGATCGAGGTCGTCGACGAAGACCCGCTGCATCATGTGCCAGTCCTGCGTGTGTGCGACGAGCGCCGAGCCGAAGGCGTCGGCGCACGCCTGGGTGGTGCGAGCGACAGCGTCCGGGCTGCCTTGCGGCGCAACGTCCACCGCGTCGTGGATGGTGATGACCATGCCCCACGTGCGACCGACCCGCTCGTGGCGCAGGGTGACGGGATAGAGCGGCGCACCGCTCTCGACGGCGAGGGCAGCGGGGCCGGCGGCCATACGGGCTCGGTGCCCGCACAGGTCGACCTCGACCCCACTGGCGGACAGGTCCCGGTCTGCCAGCAGCGGCATGACGACAGGCTCGCCGGTCGCGAGCTGTGCGCGCAGCCTGGCGAAGGTCCCGTGCTCGGCCGGGTGGATCACCATGCCCAGACCCTCGCGGTAGTCGAGGAAGGCTTGAAACATCTCCTCGGGTTCCAGCCGCTCGGCGACGGTGACCACGGTTCCCAGGTGGCGGGCGCACCAGACGCCCGCGAGGTCCCAGTTGCCGGTGTGCCCCAAGAACGCCAGCACCGGTCGTCCTGCCAGCAGGTCCGCCTTCATCTGGGGCATGGCCCCCTCGTAGCGGACGACGGAGTCGACGTGGTCACCGGCGATGGCCGGCAGACGGAAGGCCTCGACGTAGTAGCGAAGGGCGGCACGCACCCCCTTCGCCGTGAGGTCCTCGAGCTCGGCAGGGCTCAGCTCGGGGCGGATCCGGGCGTAGTTGGCCCGCAGCCGCTGGACCGACGAACCGTTGCCGGCGTGGGTCCGGTCAGCGGCCAGGTCGAAGAGGCGGTAGGTCAGGCCGGCCGGCAGCAGCCGCAACACCCGCCAGGCCAGCAGGAAGCCCCAGACCGTGGCCAGACGACGTACCCGGGTCACGGCGTGGGGGTCGCCGCGTCGGCCTCGGCGTCGAGGCACTGCTGACGCACGAACAACACGCGCTGCATGATCGTGACGGCGCTGGCGACGAAGAGCAGGGCGAGGACGACCTTGAGGACGACCTCGGGCAGACCCAGACCGACCAGACCGGTCGTCACGAGGGCCACGACGAGGCGGTCCGCACGTTCGGCGATACCGACGCTCGCGGTCATCCCCAGCCCCTCGGCACGGGCGCGGGCGTAGGAGACGACGCTGCCAAGGATGAGACAGCCCAACGCGAGCCACGCCATCACCCGATCGTCGCCACCCTGGAAGAACCAGATGGCCAGCCCGGAGAAGATCGCCGCGTCCCCGACGCGGTCGAGCGTCGAGTCGAGGAAGGCGCCCCACTTGCTCGTACGGCCGAGCAGTCGCGCCATGACACCGTCGAGGGTGTCGGAGAAGACAAAGGCGGTGATGACG
This sequence comes from Janibacter sp. Soil728, assembly GCF_001428305.1. GTDB lineage: Bacteria > Actinomycetota > Actinomycetes > Actinomycetales > Dermatophilaceae > Janibacter. Next base: position 324,819 of record NZ_LMRZ01000005.1, read on the forward strand.
AGCACGCCGATCAGCAGCTCACCCCGCGGGAAGAAGACCAACGCGCCAAGGCACACACCGAGCGTGCCGAGGATCGTCACCGCGTCGGGACTGAGGCCGAGACGAATGAGGAACTTCGCCACGGGAGTCAGGATCCGGGTGGCCGCGGCGCGTGCGTATCGATTGAGCATCTCGCGTCAAGAGTAACTGCGACGCGCCGCTCCTCCCGAACGGCTCGCGGTGATGTCCCGCTCAGTCACCATCCGTCGGCCAAGCAGCCACGAGCGCCGCCCGGGCGTCCTCGAGGAGGATCGGCAGGGCCTTGGTCTGGGCGATGATCGGCAGGAAGTTCATGTCGCCACCCCAGCGAGGGATGACGTGCTGGTGCAGGTGTGCGGCCACTCCCGCGCCGGCCACGGCCCCCTGGTTCATCCCGAGGTTGAAGCCGTGCGGGTTGGACGTCTTCTGCAGCACCCGGATCGCGGTCTTGGTCAGCGCCGTGAACTCTGCCGTCTCCTCGTCCGTGAGGTCGATGTAGAGGGAGACGTGCCGGTAGGGGCAGATGAGCACGTGACCGGCGTTGTAGGGGAAGAGGTTCATGACGACGAAGCAGGTCTCGCCTCGGTGGACGACCAGTCCCTCGGCGTCCTCCTTGCCCGGTGCGGCGCAGAAGGGGCACCCGTCCCCGGCCTCGTCGCTGGGCCGCTCCCCCGTCACGTAGGCCATCCGGTGAGGAGTCCACAGCCGGTCGAAGCCGTCCGGGACACCGGCGAAGGATCGCTCGTCCTCGAGCTGGGGGTCGTGCGGCTCGGTCATGGGGCCGATCCTGTCACGGCCGATGACGAAGGGAGGGTCCTCCCCCCTTCGTCACGACGGACGCTGTGCGGTCCGGCAGCATGGTGGACATGCACCCGGGACTTCAGGATGTCGCCAACCGCGCCGCCTTCTATGCCAACCTCAAGCAGACCCTCTTCGGCGAGTACCTCGAGGAGCAGCTCGGCGAGCACCGCTTCGAGGGAGACCTCGAGGAGGGCACGCTCCGCTTCGTCGGCGCAGAGCGCTCGCTCGACGCCACCGCCCATCTCATCGCCTCGGTCGCCCCCGGACCCCGCTCGATGCTGTGGGGCTGGGCCCACCCTCTGGGCGGCGGCGAGGTGGCGGCCCGGGTCAAGGCCCTCGGTGAGCGCTACGGCATCACCGATCTCACGACACCCGAGCTGCCCTTCGAGCCGGGTGAAGACATCGCCGAGGCCGTCATCCAGCTGGCGCACCTCGTCGGCTACGTGGCCGTCGAGGCAACTCGCCTCTCCCCCTATTACACGGTCAACGCCGGTCAGGGAACCCGGCTGGTCTTCGTCCTCGAGGGCCTCGACGTCCCCGAGCCCGAGCTGATGCAGGTCGCCGCCCGCCTGGAGTACGTCCTCAGTGCCGGCAACATCACCGATCACCGCTCGTCGGTCCTGGGACTGGCGGAGCACCGCCCCGGATTCACCGTCACCGAGGACGGCGAGCACGTCCTGCTGTCGGACGAGACGGGAACGGTCGACTTCACCTTCGACGAGCAGCGCCGCATCACCGGAGCCAAGATGTCGCTCCACGGCGCCTGACGCCACGGCCTCGGGGCTCCCTCAGGGGGCGTGGCCCGGCACCCACTCGCGCAGGCGGTCCATCGGGTCACCGAAGCCCATCGCGTCGAAGAGCGGCGCGCCGGCGTCGCTGGCGTTGAGCCGCAGCCACCGCACCCGCTCCGCGCCCGCGGCCTCCTGGGCAGCGTGGACGAGGCGACGGCCGATGCCCTCACGGCGACGGTCGGTCGAGACGAAGACCTGCTGGACGTACCACCACTCCGGCCGCCCCGTGCGGGCGAGCGTCGGCAGCTTGCGCACGCGCAGCGCGAGCAGACATCCGACGGGGCGGCCGTCGCCCTGCTCCGCCAGCCACCCGCGATAGGTGGTGAAGTCCTCGAGGAAGGCGTCGGCGTACTCACCGACGAACCCCTCGCGCGTCGCTCGGTCGAGCTCCTTGTCCTGCTGCAGGCGCAGGGCTGCCAGCGAGAAGGCGTCCTCGCGCTCGACGGGGCGCAGGTGCACGGGGCGCTGGTTCACGTCCATGACGGCAACCTAGCGGCTCGGGTCGTCAGATCGTCCCGGCGGGACGGGCATCCGGGCCCGGGTTGGTCAGGCTGGGCGCCGACATGACCTGGTCCTTGGACCCGATCGCGGCGAGCACCCGCTCGATCGCGATCTGGATCGGCACGCCGTTCTCCTGGGAGCCGTCGCGGTAGCGGAAGGAGACCGCGTTGTTGCTGCGGTCCTCCTCACCGGCGATGAGCGTGTAGGGCACCTTGGACTTGCTGGCATTGCGGATCTTCTTGGGGAAGCGGTCGTCGCTGTCGTCGAGCTCAACGCGGATCCCCTGGGCCTTCATCTGCTTCAGCACGTCCCAGAGGTAGTCGTTGTACTCCTCGGCGACCGGGACCCCGAGGACCTGGACGGGGCTGAGCCAGACGGGGAAGGCGCCCGCGTAGTGCTCCACGAGCACGCCGACGAAGCGCTCGATCGAGCCGAACTTCGCCGAGTGGATCATCACCGGCTGCTGACGGGATCCGTCGGCAGCCTGGTACTCGAGGGCGAAGCGCTCCGGCGAGGGCTGGTTGAAGTCGTACTGGATCGTGCTCATCTGCCAGGTGCGACCGATGGCGTCGCGCGCCTGCACCGAGACCTTGGGGCCGTAGTAGGCGGCGCCACCCGGGTCCGGGACGAGCTCGAGCCCGGTCTCACGGCAGACGTCCTCGAGGACCTGGGTCGCCTCGGCCCAGTCCGCGTCGGAGCCGATGAACTTGTCGCTCTTGTCGCCGTCCTCGTCACGCGTGGACAGCTCGAGGTAGAAGTCATCGAGGCCGAAGTCGCGCAGCAGTGACAGCACGAAGTCCAGGAGGTGGCGGATCTCGTCCGGTGCCTGCTCCTTGGTGACATAGGAGTGGCTGTCGTCCTGGGCAAAGCCGCGCACACGGGTCAGTCCGTGGATGACACCCGACTTCTCGTGGCGGTAGACGTGGCCGAACTCGAAGAGCCGCAACGGCAGCTCACGGTAGGAGCGCTGCTTGCTGCGGTAGATGAGGTTGTGCATCGGGCAGTTCATCGCCTTGAGGCGATAGTCCATGCCGTCGACGTCGAGGGCAGGGAACATCCCTTCGCCGTAGTAGGGCAGGTGGCCCGAGGTGTGGAAGAGCTGCTCCTTGGCGATGTGGGGGGTCCCGACGTACTCGAAGCCCTCCTCGATGTGCCGGGCGCGGACGTAGTCCTCCATCTCGCGCTTGATGACACCGCCCTTGGGGTGGAAGACGGGCAGGCCGGAGCCGATCTCGTCGGGGAAGGAGTAGAGGTCCAGCTCGCGGCCGAGCCTGCGGTGGTCACGCTTCTCGGCCTCGGCGAGGCGGTCGAGGTAGGCCTTCAGCTCGTCCTTGGTGGGCCACGCCGTGCCGTAGACGCGCTGCAGCTGCTTGTTCTTCTCGCTGCCGCGCCAGTAGGCGGCGGCGCTGCGCATCACCTTGTAGGCGTTGCCGATGACCTTGGTGCTCGGCACGTGGGGCCCCCGGCACAGGTCGCCCCAGGCGCGGGTGCCGTCGCGACGCACGTTGTCGTAGATCGTCAGCTGGGCACCACCGACCTCGACGGACGCGCCCTCGGCGGCGTCCTCGGATGCACCGCCCTTGAGGCCGATGAGCTCGCACTTGTACGGCTCGTCGCTCAGCTCGACGAGAGCATCGTCGTCGCTGATCTCGCGGCGCACGAAGGTCTGGCCCTCGTTGATGATCCGCTGCATCGCCTTGTCGAGGGCCTTGAGGTCCTCGGGGGTGAAAGGCTCCTCGACGTCGAAGTCGTAGTAGAAACCGTCACGGATCGGCGGGCCGATCCCGAGCTTGGCGGACGGGTTGATCTGCTGGACGGCCTGGGCGAGCACGTGGGCGGTGGAGTGGCGCAGCACGTCGAGTCCGTCCTGCTCCGCGGCCGTGACGGCCTCGACGACGTCGCCGACGGCAACTTCGTGGGCCAGGTCGCGCAGCTCGCCGTTGACGCGAGCGACGAGCACCGCGCGGTCACCCTCGAAGAGGTCCGCGGCGGTAGTGCCCTGGTCCACCGATCGCTCATCTCCGGCGACGTTGATGGTGATCTGGGCAGACACGGGGAACTCCTGTGGGACGGTGCGAGGTGCCCGGTCGGGCACCGTCGAACTCTATCCCCGCGAAGGGGGTGCACCAACGCTGGCCGAGGAGCCCGCCCAGCACGTCCATCAACGCTGGCCGAGGAGCCCGCGCAGCGGGCGTCTCGAGGCCCCGGTTTGAGTACGGCACCTCAGGCGGTGGGCTCCGTGGGATTCGTACGCTCGGGCCATGCTCTCCACCGACCGTCGCCTCCTGCCGCACGCCGCTGCCTGGTTCGGCGTCCTGTGTCTGCTGGCCGTGCTGTGCTTCCACTACCCCGAGGTGCTGACCAGTCAGGAGTTCCGGAGCGTCTACACCTCCGACTTCGCCCGCGGTCTGCTGCTCTTCGGGTTCGTCGCGACCTTCCTCGTGGGCACCGTGGCCATCCTGGCCGGTCAGCGCCGGCGGATCGCTCTCATCGGTCTTGTCGCGGCGTCACTCGCCGTCTTCCTCGGCGGTGCCGCCGTCCCCATGGACAAGGTGGCAGCGACCCCCTACTCGCTGGGCGTCGACTGGTTCATCCTGTCGCTGTTCTTCTCGGCCGTGGTCTTCATCCCCCTCGAGCACTACCTGGCCCACCGACCGCACGCCATCCTGCGGGCCGGCTGGCGCACGGACGTCTGCTACTTCTTCCTCAGCCACGTCCTCGTTCAGTTCATCCTCATCGTCGTGACGACCACGACGACCACGGTCGCGGCGGCCATCGCGATCGACCCGGTCAAGGAGGTCGTCATCGGCTTCCCCCTGTGGGCGCAGTTCCTCCTCGCGGTCTTCGCCGCCGACCTCGCGCAGGCCACGCTGCACCGGGCCTACCACCGGATCAAGACGCTGTGGCGCTTCCACGCGGTGCACCACTCCAGCCGCGACCTGGACTGGCTGGCCGGGTCGCGCGTCCACCTCGTCGAGACGGTGCTCACTCGCAGCATCGTGCTCCTGCCGCTGATGGTGCTGGGCTTCTCCACCGCTGCCATCAACGCCTACGTCATCCTCGTCGGGCTGCAGGCGGTCGTAGCGCACGCCAACATCGGGGTGCGCTTCGGCTGGCTCGAGTACCTCGTGGTGCTCCCCCGCTACCACCACTGGCACCACGCCCGTCACGTCGACTACTGGGACCGCAACTACGCCATTCACCTGCCGATCGTGGACATGCTCATGGGCAGCTTCAAGCTCCCGCGTGACGGCAGCTGGCCGCAGGAGTACGGCGTGCTCAAGCTCGAGACCGTGCCCCGCGGACTCGTCGCCCAGACGCTGATGCCCTTCCGCGGGGACCGCGAGTACGAGGAGCACGTCGCCTAGTCGCGCGGTCGCGCCGAAGCGCCAACGCCACCGTGGGCGTGGCAGCCAAACTCGCGGTGCGACGACGATGAATGCCGGAGCGTATGGCGGTCCACTCACGGGCGACGCAGGGCGCCAGCAAGCAGGCGTCCTGATGGTGTGTGAGATCCCGCAGCGAACACTGGGTCGTCACTGTGACAGGGCCACCGGCCTGCCGCTTGGCGGCCTGCAAGCACTCAATTCGGTCAGCCCTGGAACGGCCTCTTGTCGTCGCTCTCGCGCCACTCCTTGTACCGCTGGACGCTGGCGAGCCACTCGTCCTCGGTGTAGCGCTGCTTCACCAAGTGCCAGTCCGGTCCGGGGATGTTGTCCCAGTCCCGCGGGTAACGACGCAGATCATTGATCCACGACTCCTCTGCGGGCTCACGGTCACCGAACGAGGCGGGCTGGTCGTAGTTGAACGTGAAATGATACTCCCCAGCGGGCTCGACCGTGCATTCCATCGAGGGAGAGGTCGACACACGCCCCGGCCTGCTGGCGGGTGGATGACTCCTCCAAAGCGGGCACGTCACCTCAACCATCACGCTCGACAAGCCGGCTGCTACACCTCGACTGCAGGCGTCACCAGTCAGCCGCCTCTTCCGCCGCCAAAGAAACCGCCTGGCCGATGTCTGCTAACGACGCCTGCCGCGGAAGGGTCCGCACATCCTGGTGAGCGGGAAAATCCCACACCCCCGTGTCGACACTGATCGCCTGCGGGTAGATCGTCAAGCCGGACTCGTCTGCCTCGACAAGCACCTGACGCTCGCCACCGGCCGGGTCCTCATCGCCTGGCTGCAGGTCGCGCCCGTGGGCCTGATCCAGCACCTCGACAACCACCTGACCCAGACGCGTCAGCGAGCCCTCTCTGGCGACGTAGCCAACACTCGACGACGCCACACCGGACTGTCCACCCCCGCGAGCATCAATACGAGCTGTCACCGACCATCCACTGTGGGCACGACGGGCCGTGACCACACCCTCGGAAGGGATCGACCCAGCACCTGCCTGCTGCCCCCGCCACGACCCGGCCGGACGCAGGACACCGGCACTGGCCTCCTGAGCGCGGGTGGCGCACTCTCGAACTACGTGCCCCACGACCCCAGCTTCCGCGGGTTCGTCGACCACGACCGGCTCTAGACCCCCTTCAAATCCTCCTCCGGCACCGTCGGAAATCGACGGCTCGAGGATCAACCGCTGGCCGCGACGAGTGACGTCTACGCAGACTGCCTCCGTGGTCAGGACCGTGTCCGACGGCAGCCCCAACGTGGCAGCTGCATACGAACGCCCCGGAGAGCCCTTCGCGATCAACGCCAGGTCGAGGATCCCCGACTGGTCCAACAAGCGCAGCACCGTGCCACCCAAGGTCTCGTCGTCCGGGGCGTGCAGCAACTCGCAGATGGTGGTGTCTGTCGAACCCGGATGAGATGCGAAGAAGGTGTTGACACCGATGAGGACGTCCTCACCATGCTTGTAGATGCTGACCCGCTGCTTCACGGCCACTCCTTGACCTCCCCGAAGATTCCCTTCGTCTTGGCACTGGCCCGCGCGCGATCGACGGCAGCCCAATCATCGTCCCCCATGGAATCCTTCCGCACGAACACCTCGAGCACCTTCTGGTCGTAGTCCGTGGCCCTGACCCTCACCGGAGTGCCATCCGGCAAGGGACGGCTTCGAGTCTCTCGAACCTCGCGGGACCGCGGTGGGCGCCCAGCGACTGAACGAGTTGCTCGCTGCTTGGTGCGAGGGGAACGGCTTCGTGCCCTGACCACGCCCCGCGCACTGATAGGACCCACCGGTGCCCGAGGCGGCTGAAAGCACACCCCACTCGGTCAGCCTTGGAACGGCTTCTCGTCGTCGCTGTCGAGCCACTCCTTGTACCGTTGGACGCTGGCGAGCCACTCGTCCTCGGTGTAGCGCTGCTTCACCAAGTGCCAGTCCGGGATGTTGTCCCAGTCACGCGGGTAACGACGCAGATCATTGATCCACGACTCCTCTGCGGGCTCACGATCCCCGAACGAGGCGGGCTGGTCGTAGTTGAACGTGAAGTGATACTCCCCAGCGGGCTCGACCGTGCATTCCATCGAGAACCACGTGCCCTTGCCCGGCTCGTACATTGCCTCGCTCAGATCCGACGTGACGATGGTTGCCGTGTCCGGCCACATGACGTCAGGTTCTTCACCAGGCACATACCCCAGGGCTGAGAACTGCATGAAGCCATCGATCGATGTGGCCGCCACCCTCACCTGAGTCCATCCCGGCGGAGCTTGCTCCGCGAGGTCACGCACGATCGCCTCCTGCATCTGCCCCACCTGCACAATGTCCATCGCGCCTCCTCACTTGTTTCGGATCATCACTCGTTCTTGCCGTTGGCCGTTCTTGGTCCATTCGACCATGAAATTGTCGGGGCGTTTGGAGTCTCCTGAGTAGACCGGGACGACTTTGGACTCGATGGTCGGGGGCGGGTTCTCCTTCAGCAACGTCATCCACTGGCGCTCCAGACGCGCGTAGTCGGACTGGTTGGCCTGCCTCGACATCGCCCACTGGTTGATGCCCTCCCCCGGCCCTCCCACGCCCCTGCCGAAGATATGTCCACCCTGGTCGCCCGGCAACCGGTCACTCCCGCCGGCCGTGCGTTGCTGGTACCCATTGCGGTGCCCCTTCTCATCCGTCAGGACACCATGGGCTTCCGCGATCCGACCCTGCTCGTCGGTGACGTACACGAACCGGTTGTCCACGACATAGGTGCTGTTCGGCTCCGGGTTGTTCAAGTCCTTGTTCCACGCGAACTTCTTCCCGCTGTCCACTCGCACGGCATGATCTGGGATCTCGTAGGAACCGATGCGCCTGACCGGTGTGTGTATGCCCGGAAGATGCTTCGCGACCCCTTCCACCGCATCCCCGATGGGGTGACGCAGGCTGTGACCCAACGGCCCCAGCAAGACACCGGCCGCCAGCCCGGCCCGGCCAGCGTTCGTGCTCAGCTCGTTCTTCACATACCCCAAGGGGTCCTCAGCCATGTCGCCGTAGGACCTGATCTCGTCAGCCGCGTACTGCGCGCCCTTACGACTCAACGGATTGTCGACGGGGATCGCGAAGAAGGACCCGGGGACCGGGATGGAGTACCCCAGCTCAGGAACGCGCTCCACCCAGTCAGCAGCACCGTCGATCCCGTCGAGGACATCAGCGCCCTGGTCGGTGAAGATCACCTCGCGGCGCCACCAGTCGTTCGCTCCGTCGAGCACCTCCCCAGGCGCAGGCGGCATCGGGATACCGAACCGACCGAACTTCTTCCGGACATCCGTCAACCATCGGCTGACCGGGTTGTCCGCGAACGGCATCGACGGCGGCAACGCCGTGCTGGCGTTCACCCACGGCAGCCGCGGTGGGCTCAGCGGGGCTGCGAGATCACCCAGGACGTCTCGCACATCCAAGGGCCTCTCCACCGTCCCGGGACCGCCGCGACCCGACCCGCGTGAACCTTGATCCTGCTGCTCGGCCTGCTCGACCAACAGCATCGCCAGCGTCGACAACCGCTCCGCCGCAGCCGCCAACACCTCCACTGACTGCTGCCAGTCAGCCGCGAAGACCTCCGTGTCCGGACCCGCCCACGACTCGACCAGCGCACCCATCGACGACGTCCCCGAATGCTGCACCTGCAGCACAGTCCGCGCAGACCCCGACAGGCCCTGCGCCACCGACCGCAGACGATCCGTGTCCGCGCCGTGCGAAACCCCCGTGCTCATCCCCTGCCCTCCCTTGCTCAGCCCGTCGAGGTCACGACGGCCTGCGCTTCACCGATGCGGATGGTCGTCGACCGCTCAAGCTCCATCGGGATGGTGCCCGACTGCCCCAACCCGGACCACGCGATGCTCCAGGTGGCAGTCACCGACACGTCGTACTCGCCCATCGCGTCGTACATGTGCCCACAGTCCGGGGACTCGGTCACCCCGAACGACGTGTCGTACTTCGTGCCCTTGCCGGTGCAGGTGACCGTCGTGCCGTCATCCATGTCCCACGTCAGCTTCGTGACCTTCGCGTTCGCAGTGACCGTGTGGCCACCCGAGGACGCCGACGCGGTGACCGGGCCCATGGTGTGCTTGCCAGCGTCCTCCACCCACATCCACACCGGCAACCCCACAAGGCCGACACTGCCCGGCGCGTCCTTGGGCGCGATCCCGAGCTTCGGAGCGCGCAACTTCATCAGCGCGATCGCCTGGTCGGCCAAGGTGCGCGCATTCGGCAGACGAGTCACCGCCTCAGACCCATCCGGAGGCGTGGCCGACCAGAAGATCCGGTTGCGCATAGCACCGTCGCCTGGACCACCAACGGTCATCCCCCCAGCACTGTCGACCAGACACGAGTAGATCGCACCGTTCGTATTCCCCTGCCACACCCCGGCCGACTTCGGTGGCGGCGAGGCCATCGCGCTGACATAACACCCAGCCGAGGCAGACCACCACGCGCCAGTCCCCTTCTGCACACAGGGGATGACCTTCCCGTCGTCACGACACACCGGCTTGGCGGTCGAAGCATTCCTAGACTGACTCGCCGGTCGAGTCGAACCGTCCTGCGCCTTCTCCGTCTCGCCCGGCCGGTCCTCAGTCCGTTCCTCCTCCAGTGGGATAACAAGACGACACGTGCCTTTGTCGTACACCTCGTTTGCTGTGCAATCAGCAGGTCTCTCGGACGTGGATGCGTATCCAATCGCCGCACCCGACAACAAGACAACTGATACAGACAGCGTCGCAGCCGTCCGAAGCATCAGCATTCCGTGGTGGCTTTCTCCGCAGACACTCGCCACTTGCCGTCCTGTCCTGGACCATCGCTCTTGTCGACCGTGTATTCCTGCCTGTAGCGCTTACCCAGGTCCATCGGCTGACCCGACGAGTCGGTCGCAGACACGCGCGTTAGGTCGAGGCAAGCGACGACCATCTGCCTGGTGTCTGAACGCTCGGTCACGGTCAGCACCTCTACCTTTGTCTTCCCCTCCCATTCTTCCCCCGCAGAGCGGGCTTGGGACAGCGAGTACGACCGCTGCTTGAACACATCCCCCGTCGCATACGCTCCGAACTCACCGTTGCTCATCGACGGGGTCGTATAGAGCTTGTCCGAGGTCGCTTCAAGGCCCTTGACCGCCTGGATCGCTCGAGCGGCGTTCGGGTCCGCTGGTGTGGTAGCCGAGCTTGAGGTCGATGACGTGCTCGAGCTGCTCGAAGACGTCGCGGCCGTGTCGGTCGGCTGATCGGGGTCGGAACCGCACCCGGTCAGCAGCACCCCACTGGCGACCAAGGCCAACGCCGTGCTCATTGCTCGTCGCGTGTTCATCATCTGCTCCTCAAACCCAAGGGGCAGATGCACGCCCCCCTGACTCACGTCTTGAACTCACACCGTGATCCACTCACGAAGGGGCAGCACTTCCGGCGACCCCCTCGCCAGCGGATTCAGATCGAGCCACTTTCGCGACCATACGACCACAAGAAGAGGCGACCTGCAGGACGAGAGCCTCGTCTGTGACGAGAGGCTCAGCCCTCGTGCACGCGCGTCCAGTGCTCCTTCAACCCTCCCGACGTGATGAAGGCGTGCCGACATACCTCGCACCAGTGCAGTTCTACCTGTGCTGCCCAGTCGTCGATCGTCGCCGCCCACCACCAGCGCCTCGGGCCCTCCCTGCCATCGGGAGGCGGCACCACCCCACTGCGCCTGTACAGGGACTGCGCGGACAGGCTCCACCCGAACCGCTCCCGCAGGTCGCGGGCCACCGACCGCCACAGAGCCTGCGTCTGCCGCGTGCCTGCGCCGCTGGACCGAGGCACGCACCCACACGGGCGAGGCACTCATGCCGAAGGCCCCGTCCACCCGGCGGGGCCTTCGTCGTTCCCAAACAGCTACTCAGCACCAAAAGGCCCTGAACAGCACGAAACCTCGGCCAGATCGAAGATCTGACCGAGGTTTCGTGAACCCACGCTCACAGTTTCGTGAGCGACTCTCTGTGTCCGAGGGGGGACTTGAACCCCCATGCCCTAATACGGGCACTAGCACCTCAAGCTAGCGCGTCTGCCAATTCCGCCACCCGGACGAGTGGTGCATCCGGCAGTCTTTTGGGACCACCGGGGCAACGACGTGAAACTTTACACGCGGATGTCGAGAGTGAGAAATCCGCCCGTCACGGGGTCTCCGCAGCCACCTCAGCAGCGCCGACATAGAGGCAGAAGGGGTGCCCCGACGGGTCGATCAGGACCCGGACCTCCTCCTGCGGCTGGTGCTCCGACAGTCGCCCACCGAGGCGTAGCGCGGACTCGACGGCCACGTCGAGATCGCTGACCTCGATGTCCAGGTGCATCTGCATCTGCTGGTCGCCCGGCAGGGCGGGCCAGGCCGGCATGACGTGCTCCCGCTCGAGCTGGAAGCCCAGGTAGACGTGGGCGCGTTCCGGCGCGATGGTCGCCCAGTCCTCCTCGTCGTTCTGGATCCGCCACCCGAGGACCTCCGCGTAGAAGCGCGCCAACCCCCTCGGGTCAGGCGTGCCGATCACGGTGCCGAGGTAGTCGTGGGGCGGTCGTCGTCCATGGAGCATGACGTCCACCTTGCGTGAAAGCGGCCCTCCACGCCAACCGGACCCGCTCTGGCCCCGTGCTCGAGACCGTCACCGCGACCCGGTTCGCGGTCCACCGTCGTGCGTCCGGGTGCGTGCACAGCGGGCTCACCGACGACCATGCCGCCGAGGTCCAGCGTCTCCTCGACCGACTCGTGCGCCGACCGGCCCACTGGACGAGCGCTTGACGCACGATCCTCACGTCCTAGGGTCGGATCCATGGATCTCACGCGACCGACCGCACCGGCTCCCTACGACCTGCTGCCCGCCACGGCCCCCTTCGAGGTGACGAGCGAGAGCTTCACCGACGGCGGCCCGCTCGCCGATGCCCAGGTCTTCGACGACTGGGGCTTCAGCGGTGGCAACCGCAGCCCTCAGCTCGCCTGGACCGGGGCCCCCGAGGGCACCCGCAGCTTCGCCGTCTCGTGCTTCGACCCCGACGCGCCCACCCCCGCCGGCTTCTGGCACTGGACCGTCGTGGGGCTGCCCGCCAGCACGACCTCCCTGCCGGAGGGCGGGGGCGCCGAGGGTGGCGCGCAGCTGCCCGAGGGTGCCTTCATGACGGCAACCGACTTCGGCTCCAAGGCCTTCGGTGGGGCCGCTCCGCCGCAGGGCGATGTCGCCCACCGCTACGTCTTCGCCGTGCACGCCCTCGACACCGACGACCTGGGCATCGACGACTCGGTGACCTGCACCGTCGCTGCCTTCACCTACCTCCAGCACACGATCGGGCGGGCCGTCATCACCGGCACCTACCGGGCCTGAGGGGTATGACGGACGTGTCCGCGCGCTGAGGGTCAGCGCGTCAGACCCGCCTCGAGCTCGTCCAGGAAGGCGTCGACCTCCGCCATGTCGTAGCCGCTCCCCATGCGGACCGGACGGAAGACCGCGGTGGCGATGCGAGGCACAGGCTGCCCGGTCGAGATGGCGGTGAAGACCGAGTCGAGGAAGGCATCGACGTCACCGACGGCATAGCCCTCGCGGAACCGGGTCGTGGTGAACGTGGGGCGAGAGGCTCCTGTGCTGCTCATCGCACGATTCTCTCCTGTCGGGTCCGCTGCGACCAGCCGGCACGCTCAGCGCACCCGGAGCTCCCAGGCGGCGACTGCCCCGGCGGCGGCCACGTTGAGGGAGTCCACTCCCCCGGCCATGGGGATCGTCACCGTGACGTCGACGCGGCCGAGGGTGCGGTGGGCGAGCCCGTCGCCCTCGGTCCCGAGGACGAGCGCGAGCCGCTCTGGCGGGTCCGCCGCGAGCTCGTCGAGACTGATCGCGTCGTCCGTGAGGGCCAGGGCGGCGACGGTGAACCCCGCGGCACGCAGGTCCTCGATCCCCGCCGGCCACGGCTCGATCCGCGTCCACGGGACCTGGAAGACCGTCCCCATCGAGACCCGGATGGCCCTGCGGTACAACGGGTCTGCGCATCGGGGTGTCACGAGCACGGCATCTGTCCCGAGCGCAGCCGCCGACCGGAAGATCGCTCCGACGTTGGTGTGGTCGACCACGTCCTCGATGACGAGGACCCGCCTCGCCCCGTCGAGGACCTCGGCGAGCGGCCTGACGGCCGGCCGGTGCATCGACGCCAGCGCCCCGCGATGCAGGTTGAACCCCGTGATGTCCTCGATGATCTCGGCCGTGCCGGTGTAGACCGGCACGCCGCCAGCCTCGGCGTCCGCGACCACGTCGGCCAGATCCGTCAGCCACCGCTCGCCCATGAGCATCGCGCGTGGTCGATGCCCGGCGGCCAGTGCCCGTCGGATGACCTTCTCGCTCTCGGCGAGATAGAGCCCACCCTCCGGCTCGAGGACGCGGCGCATCTTGACATCGGTCAGCCCGACGAAGTCGCGCAGGCGCTCGTCAGTGGGGTCGGTGATGGGGATCGGCACAGGTGTGAGGCTAGATGAGCGTGCGGGCGATGACACTCACGCTCGCGACGACACAGAAGACGAGGACGCCCCGACGCACCGCGGCGGCGGGCAACCGCCGCCTCACCGGACCGGCCACGAGGTGACCGAGCAGGACGAAGGGGGTCCACATCGCTCCCGCGCGGACCTGCTCCCACGTCGCGGCGCCCGCCAGGGCGAGACCGGCGACGGCCATCACGGCGCCGGCGATGAAGAAGACGGCCAGCGTGGCCCGCAACCGGTCGGGCGGCTCGTGGCGCAGGACGAGCGCGAAGAAGGGCCCGCCGATGGAGGCTGCTGTGCCGGAGACCCCGCTGATGGCACCCGCCGCCATCGCGTTGCTGCGCGTGAGTCGGATGTCGACCGCCACGACCGAGGCGATGACCGTGACGAGGATGAGGATTCCCACTGAGAGGGCGATCACGTCGGTGGACGTCGACGCGACGAGCCACACGCCGAGCGGTGTTGCGACCAGGCGTGCGCCGACGGCCCACCCGAGGGGACGCCACGAGATCTCACGGGGGCCGGAGGCCAGCTGCAGGATGGGCAGGACGAAGGCGCACACGAGCATGGACGTCGGCATGAGGTCGGGTCGCAGCACGACGACGAAGGGAGCGGAGACCACCGCGATCCCGAAGCCGATCGAGGACTGGACGAAGGCGCCGACGGCGACGACGAGCCCCAGGCAGAGGAGGACCGGGTCGATCCACTCGATCACGGGAAGAACACGAACTTCACGATGCCCACCACGCCCACGACGACGATGACGGCGCGCAAGGCGTTCGGCGGCAGACGGCGTCCGTAGCGAGCCCCGAGGATGCCCCCGACTACGGCACCGATGCCGACGAGTCCGGCGATCCGCCAGTCGATCAGCTCGGGAGCGGTGATGATGAAGACCAGCGACCCGACCGCGTTGACCACGAGACCCAGGACGTTCTTCAGCCCGTTGAGCGCCTGGAGCGGCTCGGTGGACAGGGCCGAGAGCAGGCCGATGAGGATGACGCCCTGGGCGGCACCGAAGTATCCGCCGTAGACACCCGCGACGAGCACCCCTGCCATGAGCGCGACGAGGTGACCGGTGGGCATCGGCCCGCCGTCCTCGTGGTGCCCCTTGGTCCAGGCCTGGAGTCGGGGGCCGAAGATCACCAGCAGGATGCCGATGCCGATGAGGACCGGGACGATCGCCTCGAAGGCTTCCGCCGGCAGCCACAGCAGGAGCAGGGCTCCCGTGATCGCGCCGAGGATCGACATCGGGGCCAGCTGCGCGAGCCGGCGGCCCATCCCCTTCATCTCGGGCAGGTAGCCCAGGCTGCCGCTCACACCCCCGGGGACCAGGCCGATGGAGTTGGAGACATTGGCCGTGACGGCAGGGACACCCAGCGCGAGCAGGACGGGGAAGGTCACGAGCGTGCCTGACCCGACGAGGGTGTTGATCCCTCCGGCCCATACGCCTGCGAGGACCACTGCACCCATCTCGAGCCACGACACCCGGCCCACCCTAGACGGGGCGGACCGGGTGTCAGGTCATCGGGATGCCACGCGGAACGCGTCAGTGCGAGGCGTCCGGGTCGCCCTGCACCGGCGGGGCCGGCGGCTGCTCGGGTGCCTCGGGACCCTCCGGGCCACTCCCCTGCGGCTGCGTCTCCTCGGTCGGTACCTGCGGACGCCCAGGCGCTGCCTGCGAGGGCTGCACCCGTGATGCGGGGGTCGCGTGCTCACTGGCCTCGCGCGAGGCCTGGCCGGCCTGACCGCGTGCCTCGGCCAGCGCCTGGCCCGGGTCCTCCAGCGCGGTCTCGGCGAAGACATTGGAGTCGTCCTCGGGACCCGGGTCGACAAATTCCTCGGCGTCGACGCCGTGTCCGTCAGTGCCATTGCCGCCAAGTGCCCCACCGATGCCGCGCAGGGCGTCAGTGAGCTCGCTCGGGATGATCCACATCTTGTTGGCATCACCCGTCGCGATCTGGGGCAGCACCTGCAGGTACTGGTAGGCGAGCAGCTTCTGCGTCGGCTTGCCGCGGTGGATCGCGTCGAAGACCTGCTTGATGGCGCGGGACTGGCCCTGGGCCTCCAGGACAGCCGCCTGGGCCGAGCCCTCGGCACGCAGGATGGCCGACTGCTTCTCGCCCTCTGCGGTGAGGATGGAGGACTGCTTGACGCCCTCGGCGTTGAGGATCGCCGCACGGCGGTCGCGCTCGGCCTTCATCTGCTTCTCCATCGACTCCTGGATCGACAACGGCGGGTCGATCGCCTTGAGCTCGACGCGGTTGACGCGGATGCCCCAGCGTCCGGTCGCCTCGTCGAGCGCCCCTCGCAGCCGGCCATTGATCTGGTCGCGACTGGTCAGGGCCTGCTCCAGGTCGAGGGAGCCGATGACATTGCGCAGGGTCGTGACCGTCAGCTGCTCGATGCCCTGGATGAAGTTGGCGATCTCGTACACGGCCCGCTTGGCGTCGGTGACCGTGTAGTAGATGACCGTGTCGATGTTGACGACCAGGTTGTCGGACGTGATGACCGGCTGCGGCGGGAAGCTCACAACCTGCTCACGCAGGTCGACGCTGGCGCGCACCCTGTCGACGAAGGGGATGAGGATGTGGATCCCGCCCTCGAGGGTGCGGGAGTAGCGGCCGAGTCGCTCGATGATCAGCGCGGTCTGCTGCGGAACGATCCGCACCGTCTTGAAGAGCATGACGAGCGCGAAGACGAGCAGTACTGCGAGGAAGATCAGGATGCCCATGGGTGTCCTTTCGGGTGTCGGACCGGTCGCTGTGCCCCGGTCCTCCTTGGGGAGACGCCCGATGGACGTCCCTCGTGCGTGACGGACCGGGCCGTCAGGTCAGGTTCTGGTGGGTGACGATCGCCGTGGCGCCGTCGATGGAGAGCACTCGGACCTCGGTACCCGGTTCGCACGCGGGGCTGCCGTCGGGGACCCGCGCGCTCCACGTCTCGCCGGCCAGACGGACTCGGCCGTCGGTCTCCGTCACCGTCTCGAGCACCCGCGCGCTCCTCCCGGACAGTGCGCCCGACCCGATGTCGGCGGAGGCTGCCGGGTTGGTGAACTGGCGCTTGATGATCGGCCGCACGACGGCGATGAGCAGCAGCGCAACGATGACGGCCACCACGACCTGGAGGACGACCGGCGCGCCCAGCGCTGCCGCAAGGGCACCCATGAGGGCGCCGCCGAAGAGCATGACGAAGACGAAGTCCACGGTCATCGCCTCGATGGCGATGAGCACGAGTGCCAGCCCCATCCAGGCCAGCCACAGGTTGTCACCCAACCAGTCCATGCTCATCCCCCTTGTGCTCGCGTGTGTCCATCATGCCCAACGGTGCTGTGAGAGTGATCACCGGCGCACCGGGTGCGACCACCCAGTGTCGAAGGGGGTCAGCCGCGCGCTCGTGCCGACCAGCGGTCCCCGTGCTGCTCCAGCACCAGGTCGAGACCGAAGGTGTCCGACAGGTTGGCCTCGGTGAGCGTGATCTCGATCGGCCCCTGCGCGACGACCCGGCCCTCGCGCAGGAGGAGCACATCGGTGAAGTTGGGCGGGATCTCCTCGACGTGGTGGGTGACCATCACGAGGGCAGGAGCCTCCAGGTCGCCGGCGATGGCACCGAGGCGCTGGACGAGGTCCTCGCGGCCGCCGAGGTCGAGACCGGCGGCAGGCTCGTCGAGGAGCATCAGCTCCGGGTCGGTCATGAGCGCCCGGGCGATCTGGACGCGCTTGCGCTCCCCCTCCGACAAGGTCCCGTAGGTGCGGTCGCTCAGGTGGCCCGCTCCGAGCGCCTCGAGGAGCTCGCGAGCACGCGCGTGGTCGAGATCGTCGTAGCCCTCGCGCCAGCGACCGACGACGCCCCACGACGCCGTGACGACGACATCGGAGACTCTCTCGCTGCCGGGGATGCGGTCGGCGAGAGAGGCCGAGGCCAGCCCGATGCGCGGCCTCAGGTCGAAGACGTCGACGGCGCCGAGGACCTCGCCGAGGATGCCGACGACCCCTCGGGTGGGGTGCATGCGAGCCGAAGCGAGCTGCAGAAGCGTGGTCTTGCCAGCACCGTTGGGCCCGAGGACGACCCACCGCTGGCCCTCCTCGACCTCCCAGTCGATCTCGGAGACGAGCGTCGACTCACCACGGACGACGGTGGCACCGGCCAGTGCGAGGACATCACTCATGGACCCGACCCTATCGACCGCGAACTACCATCGTTGCGATGCCCGAGCTGCCTGCCTCCGTCCGTGTCGCCCTGTGGGTCACGCATGCCTGGTCCGGCGGCACGACACTCACCCACGCGATCGAGCGCGCACTGCCCGATGTCGACCACACCGAGGGCCTCGTCGAGCAGGTCCGCGTGTGGCGGGACATGGGCGAAGCAGCCCTCCTCGTCGCGCTCCCCGGTCCCGGAGACCTCGGCGGACTGCCACGCTGTGGCCCCATCGCGACCGACGCCGCAGTCCACGCCGGCGAGGCCGTCTTCGTGGCCGGTCTCGGCGGGATGCTCGTGCCATCGATCTCGACCTTCGGCTCGGAGGGGGCCCAGGGTCTGCGCATCGACTGGGTCGAGCACGATGCCGACCCGGTGCCACCCCACCGCATCGAGGCGCTGGAGCCCTCGCAGCTCGAGCGGCACCTGCGCCGCGAGCTGCTCGCCTCCGTCGAGGAGCTGGACCGCATCGGCGGTGCGCCCTGGGCGGATGACCTGTCGCGTGATCTCGTCGACGACCGCCTCGGGGCCGACTGGTCCTTGCCCGACGCCCTGCCAGAGCGCGCCCGCAAGGTGATCGGCCTGGCAGGAACCGTCGCCGTGGCCGCCGAGATCGGCCTCAGCTCCTCGGGAGCGGTCACCGCCGCTCACGACGCGACCCGGTCCGCCGCGCTGCGCCGGCTCGCTCGGACCTGCGAGCAGAGCCTCGCCGATGCCACCAATGCCGCGTGCGCCCAGATGGCCGGCTGGGTCCCCATCCGGTGACGTGCGTCCGGCCGCTGCACACGGAGCGACTCCGGCTGCTCCCTGCGCAGCCGCAGGACCTCCCCTTCCTCGTCGAGCTCGACTCCGACCCGGAGGTGCTGCGCCACATCCTCGGCCGTGGCCGGACCGCGCAGGAGGCGCGACCACTGGGCACCGCAGCTGCCCGGGCCGATGTGGATCGGGCACGTCGACGACCAACCGGTGGGTTGGTGGGCCGTGTGGCCGCGCGAAGGGGGCGTGGCCGAGCTCGGCTACCGGCTCGCTCGTCGCTGGTGGCGGCAGGGCCTGGCCGTCGAGGGTGCCAGTGCCGTAGTGACCGAAGCCTTCGCCGACCCGCAGCTCGACGTCGTGCGAGCCGAGACGATGGTCGTCAACACCGGGTCGCGCGGCGTGATGCGCCGGCTCGGTATGCGTGAGCTGCGCACGGAGGTTCGTGAGTGGGGCGAGCCGCTCCCGGGCGCGGAGCTCGGCGAGGTGATCAGCGAGATCACCCGTCAGGACTGGTGCCGCACGCTCTCGTAGACGGCCATGGTCTGGTCGCCGATGCTCGTCCACGAAAACTGCGAGACGGCGCGCTCACGCCCAGCGGCTCCCCGTTCGCGTGCCCGCGCAGGATCGGACAGCGCGTCGGTGAGGGCACCCGCGAGATCGGCCTCGAACCCGTCGGTGTCCACCGGGGCACCCGTGCCGTCCTGAACCTGCTCGATCGGGACGAGCCACCCGGTCTCCCCGTCGACCACGACCTCGGGGATCCCGCCCGTGGCGGTGGCGACGACCGGCAGCCCGCACGCCATCGCCTCGAGGTTGACGATGCCCAGGGGCTCGTAGACCGAGGGGCAGGCGAAGACGGTCGCGGACGTCAGCAGCGCGATGACCTCGGCCCGCGGGAGCATCTCGGGGATCCAGACGACGCCGTCACGCACGGACCGCAGCTGCGTGATCAGCTGTTCGACCTCGGCGAGGATCTCCGGGGTGTCCGGGGCGCCGGCGCAGAGCACGAGCTGCACCTCCGGCGGCAGTGCACGGGCGGCCCGCAGGAGGTGGGGCAGGCCCTTCTGTCGGGTGATGCGCCCGACGAAGAGCACCGAGGGACGGTCAGGGTCGACGCCGTGGCGGCGCAGGACCGTCAGGTCCTCTGCTGGCTGCCACAGCTGCGAGTCGATGCCGTTGTGCACGACGTGGACGCGATCGGGATCGATCGCCGGGTAGCTGCGCAGGATGTCGGCCCGCATGCCATGGCTGACGGCGATGACACCGGCGGCGGCCTCGTAGGCGGTGCGCTCCACCCACGAGCTCAGGGCGTAACCGCCGCCGAGCTGCTCGGCCTTCCACGGGCGCAGCGGCTCGAGGCTGTGCGCGGAGACGACGTGCGGGACCCCGTGCAGGAGCGAGGCGGTGTGACCGGCGAAGTTGGCGTACCAGGTGTGGCTGTGGACCAGGTCCGTCCCCCCGCAGTCGGCCGCCATCGCCAGGTCGACGCCCATCGTCGTGAGGGCGGGGTTGGCCCCTGCGAGGCCGGGCGGGTCCGCGTAGCCGGTGGTCCCCCCTTCGCCCCGCGGGTCGCCGAAGCAGCGCACGCGCACGTCGGTGTCACCACGCTCGCGCAAGGCCCGGGTCAGCTCCGCGACGTGGACCCCCGCCCCGCCGTACACCGCGGGTGGGTACTCCTTGCTGAGGATGTCGACGCGCATGGCGTCACCCTATGGCCGGCCTGCTCTTGCGACTAGGTTTGGGCAGGACGAAGGCGCCGGCCCCGGCCGGACGTCAGTGAGCGACGAGAGGGAGCCTGATCGTGCGCAGCCAACCCAAGGTCCTGACCATCGTGCTCGCCGGCGGCGAGGGCAAACGCCTCATGCCGCTGACCGCTGACCGCGCCAAGCCAGCCGTCCCCTTCGGCGGGATCTATCGCCTCGTCGACTTCGCCCTGAGCAATGTCGTCAACTCGGGCTACGCCAAGATCATCGTGCTCACCCAGTACAAGTCGCACAGCCTCGACCGGCACGTCAGCCAGGCCTGGCGGCTGGCCTCGCCCCTGGGCCACTACGTGGCACCCATCCCGGCCCAGCAGCGGCGCGGCAAGAGCTGGTACACGGGCAGCGCGGACGCGATCTACCAGTCCCTCAACGCGATCGTCGACGAGCGGCCCGACATCGTCGTGGTCGTCGGTGCCGACCACGTGTACCGGATGGACTTCTCCGACATGGTCGCCCAGCACATCGAGACCGGCGCCGACTGCACGGTCGCGGCCATCCGGCAACCGATCGCCATGGCCGACCAGTTCGGCGTCATGGAGGTGGCTGACGACGGGCGACGGATCACCGCCTTCCGGGAGAAGCCGAGCGACCCGGCCGGGCTGCCCGATGCACCCCACGAGATCTACGCGTCGATGGGCAACTACGTCTTCAGCGCGCAGGCGCTCATGGACGCGGTCAAGCGCGATGCCGAGCTGGAGAGCAAGCACGACATGGGTGGGGACATCGTCCCTGACCTCGTCTCGCGGGGGTCGGCATACGCCTACGACTTCGCGGACAACACCGTGCCGGGGTCGAGCGACCGCGACCGCGGCTACTGGCGCGACGTCGGGACGCTCGACAGCTACTTCGACGCACACATGGACCTGACGTCGATCCACCCCGTCTTCAACCTCTACAACTACAGCTGGCCGATCAACACCAACCACGGCCCCTACCCGCCGGCGAAGTTCGTCCACGCCGACGGCGAGCGGGCCGGCGGGGCCAACAACTCGATCGTCTCCCCCGGCGTGGTCGTCTCCGGCGGGCACGTGCACAACAGCGTCTTGTCCCCCGGCGTCTTTGTCCACAGCTACAGCGACGTGCTGGACAGCGTGCTGCTCGACGGTGTGGACGTGGGCCGGTACGCACATCTGAACAGGGTCATCGTCGACAAGGGGGTGCACCTTCCGGAGGGAATCCGCCTCGGGCACGACCACGACGAGGACCGGGCGCGTGGCCTGCACGTCACCGAGTCGGGGATCACCGTGGTGGGCAAGGGATACGTCTTCGACCAGACCTAGACTCCTGCCATGGCACGCACCCCGGGCACGACCGAGCAGGCACCGGCACCCGCCCTCCCCGGCGAAGGACCGCTCGTCCTCGTCATGGACGTCGACAGCACCCTCATCCGCGACGAGGTGATCGAGCTCATCGCCGAGCACGCCGGGACCCGCGAGGAGGTCGCTGCGGTCACCGAGGCAGCAATGCGAGGTGAGCTGGACTTCGCGCAGAGTCTGCACGCGAGGGTGGCCACTCTCGCGGCGCTGCCCGTCGAGGTGCTCGATCGGGTTCGCGCCGCGGTCCGGCTGACGCCAGGCGCCCGTACCCTCGTCACGACGCTCGTCGAGGCCGGCCACACCGTCGGGCTCGTGAGCGGTGGCTTCACCGAGGTCGTCGACGATCTGGCGAGCGAGCTCGGGATCGCCCACGCCCGGGCCAACCACCTCGAGATCGTCGACGGTCGCCTCACCGGCAAGGTGCTCGGCGATGTGGTCGACCGTGCGGCAAAGGCCGAGTTCATCACCCGGCTCGCCGCCGCCTCCGGCATCGAGATGGACCGGACGGTCGCTGTGGGTGACGGAGCCAACGACCTCGACATGATGGCCGCGGCCCAGCTCGGCATCGCCTTCTGCGCCAAGCCCGCCGTGCGCGAGCAGGCGGACGTCTCGATCGACGAGCCCGACCTGCGGCGAGTCCTGGACATCCTGGGCATCACCCCGCTCGCCCAGCCCGACGACGAGGGCGGTCACCCCCTCGCCTGAGCCCTGCGCCCGGCGTCGATACCAGCGCCCGGTGTCGATACGTGCGCCCGGCTGGCAGTCCTACGTCGACCAGGTGGGCACAACGACGCCAGGTCGACCGCCACGGGCCGAAGGGAGGGTCGGCGCAGCCTCAAGCCGAGCGGACGGTGAGGAGGGTCGGCGCAGCCTCAAGCCGAAGTCGAGAACGACAACGCACCCACCCACCGACGAGGGACTTCGGCAGCGCGCCGGCCGTCCTCACCGGGAGCGCGACCCTTCGGACGGCCGCGGACGGCCTCTCAGCGAGCGGGGCTCAGATTCCCATCGCGTGCACGCCACCGTCGACGTGGATGATCTCGCCGGTCGTCGCGGGGAACCAGTCCGACAGCAGCATCGTGCAGGCCTTGGCCGTCGGTACCGGGTCGTTGACATCCCAGCCGATGGGCGAGCGGTCGTCCCAGGACTCCTCGAACTGCTCGAAGCCGGGGATCGACTTGGCTGCGGTCGTGCGGATCGGGCCGGCGGCGACGAGGTTGCAGCGGACCCCCTTCGGACCGAGGTCACGTGCGAGGTAGCGGTTGGTGGACTCGAAGGCCGCCTTGGCGACTCCCATCCAGTCGTAGACCGGCCAGGCGAAGGACGCGTCGAAGGTCAGGCCGACGATCGAGCCGCCTTCGGTCATGCGTGGCAGTGCGGCGACGCCGAGCGCCTTGAGCGAGTAGGCCGACACGTGCACCGCGGTGGCGACGTCCTCCCACTTCGCCTCGAGGAAGTTGAAGGCTCCCTCGGGGGCGAAGCCGATCGAGTGCAGGACCCCGTCGAGTCGCTCGGTGTGCTCGCCGATGCGGTCAGCCAGCGCGGCGAGGTCTTCCTCGCTCGTCACGTCGAGCTCGATGACCGGCGCCTCCTGGGGCAGCCGCTTGGCGATCGTCCTGGTGATCTTCATGGTCCGGCCGAAGCTGGTGAGGATCACCTTGGCGCCCTGCTCCTGAGCGAGCTTGGCGACATGGAAGGCGATCGAGGACTCCATGAGGACGCCCGTGATGAGGAAGGTCTTGCCGGTGAGCATCTGCTGCCTTTCGTTCTGCGGGAAGGAAGGTGTGTCAGTGGCCCATGCCGAGGCCGCCGTCGACGGGGATGACCGCGCCGGAGATGTAGGACGCGTCGTCGGAGGCGAGGAAGGAGACGGCCGCGGCCACCTCGTGCGCCCCGCCGTATCGACGTGCCGGGATGGCGGCCTGGTACTCGGCCTTGGTCTTGTCGGGCAGCTCCGCCGTCATGTCGGTCTCGATGAATCCGGGTGCGACGACATTGGCAGTGATGCCCCGCGCTCCGAGCTCACGCGTCATCGACCGGACGAGGCCGACGAGCCCTGCCTTGGAGGCGGCGTAGTTGGCCTGGCCGGGCGAGCCGTAGAGACCGACGACGCTGGAGATGAGGACGACCCGACCGAAGCGGGCCTTGACCATCGGGGTCGCCGAGCGGCGCACGCAGCGGAAGGTGCCGTGCAGGTTGGTGTCGACGACCGAGGAGAACTCGTCATCGGTCATCCGCATGAGCAGGGTGTCCTTGGTGATCCCCGCGTTGGCGACGAGCACCTCCACGTCACCTCCCAGGCGTTCCTTGGCCTGGACGAAGGCGGCGTCCACGGAGTCACTGTCGGTGATCTCGCAGGCGACGACGTCGAGCCCGTCGACGGGGTCGCCCGACCGCGAGGTCACGACGACCGTGTGGCCGTCCTGCTGCAGGCGTCGGGCGATGGCCTCGCCGATGCCTCGATTACCTCCGGTGACGAGCACTCGGCGCGGTGTCATCCTGCTCCTTCGTCGTGGTTCAAGTGCGTCAGATCACGTCTGGGCACGACGCTAGAGCACTACCGCCGGGTATGTGGCACCGAGCCCGCCCCGTGGAACGCCCTGGCGGCGTGCGGCGTAGTCTGAAGACGTGCCACACACGTCCATCCCGTCGGTCACGACCGCCCCGATCTCGCTCCACGACGAGCAGATCGGACGCATGCGTCAGTACCTGGCGACGATGGCCCTGCGGACGGCCTGCTTCATCGGCGCCTACTTCTTCGAAGGGTGGCTGCGCTGGGTCTGTGTCGCCCTGGCTGTGGTCCTGCCCTACATCGCGGTCGTCCTCGTCAACGCCGTGCGGCCCCGCCCCGAGGACACGACGATGACCGCGGTGGACGACCCGCGACGACAGGTGGGCCACCGGTGAGCACCGAGGACCTGGTCTGCAGCCGCAAGGCGTGCCGCCAGCAGGCGACCCGAGCGGTCCTGTGGCGCAACCCGCGCATCCACGACGAGTCCCGCCGCAAGGTGTGGCTGGCGTGCGGCGAGCACGAAGATGTCCTGCGTGACCACCTCGCGGTTCGCGGCTTCCCCGTGGCCACCTGCGCGGTCGACGAGATCCCTGCCGACGCCGGCTGATGCTGCGTCGTGCCCTCACCCCGAGATGGCTCGGGTGGTTCGCCCTCGCGGTCCTGATGTCCATCGTCTTCGTCTGGCTGGGCCAGTGGCAGTGGGGCAAGTACGAGGACAAGGCCGCTGGCGCCGACCGCATCGAGAACCACTACGCGGCCACTCCCGTCCCGGTGACCGATGTCCTCACGGACACACCGGCGTCCCTGGAGGACGAGTGGATACGCGTCACCGCCACAGGTGAGTACCTGGCCGACGAGCAGCTCCTCGTGCGCAACCGACCGCTCGACGGCACCTACGGCTATGAGGTGCTCGTCCCCCTTCGCCTCAGGAGTGGGGAGGTTCTCCTCGTCGACCGCGGGTGGGTGGACAACAGCCCGAAGGGGGCCGACGTCGACCCCGAGGTCCCGCCGGCACCCTCGGGTGAGGTCACTGCAACCGGCTGGATCCGACTGGGCGAGAAGAGTCTGGGTCGCGACATGCAGCCGGGTCAGCTCGCCAGCATCAACCTGCCGGAGGCTGACGCAGAGGTCGACGGCACGCTGCTCGGTGGCTACCTGTCGCTCCAGTCCGAGGACCCGAAGGTCCCGCGACCGGACCCGCTCGAGGTCCCCGACACCGGCACCGGGCCGCACATGGCCTATGCCATCCAGTGGTGGTTGGCCATCCCCGCCTTCTGGGTCTTCCTCGTCATGGCGCTGCGGCGCGAGGCGCAGGACGGCTCTGAGCGCACGCCGCGCACCAAGAAGGTGCGCATCTGGGACGAGGAGGACGGGTGATCCTCAGCCGGTGACCTCGGCTGCGTCCTGCGACACGCCCCCGTCGTACTGCGTGGCGTAGAGGGTGGCGTAGAGGCCAGCGGCCGCGAGCAGCTCCTCGTGGGTGCCGCGCTCGACGACCCGGCCGTCGTCCACCACGAGGATCTGGTCGGCTGCCCGGATCGTCGACAGGCGGTGGGCGATGACGATCGCGGTACGCCCTTCGAGTGCGGCGTCGAGCGCGCGCTGCACGGCCACCTCCGACTCGCTGTCCAGGTGGGCGGTGGCCTCGTCGAGGATGAGCACGGCGGGCGACTTCAGCAGCAGGCGGGCGATGGCGAAGCGCTGCTTCTCACCGCCGGAGAGCCGGTGCCCGCGATCCCCGACAACGGTGTCCAGCCCTGCCGGCAGCGTGTGGACGAGGTGGCCGATCCGGGCGGACTCGAGCGCCTCCCACATCTCCGCCTCGGTCGCCTCGGGCCGCGCGTAGGCGAGGTTGGCCCGCAGGGTGTCGTGGAAGAGGTGCGCCTCCTGGGTCACCATCCCCACGGTGGCGCTGACCGACTCGAGGGTCGCGTCGCGCAGGTCGCGCCCGCCGATGCGCACCGCCCCACCCGTCGGGTCGTAGAAGCGCGTGACGAGCGAGGTGATCGTGCTCTTGCCGGCGCCGCTCGGCCCGACGAGGGCGATGAGCTGACCGGGCTCGGCCCGCAGGCTCACTCCCTGCAGGACAGGGCCCCCCTCTTCGCGATCGCCCGTGGTCGTGCCCTCGAGGGAGCGCAGGGAGATCGAGTCGGCTCCCGGGTAGGTGAAGTGCACGTCGTCCATCTCGACCGACAGCGCCTCCCCCGTGGGCAGCGGCTGCGCATCGGGCTTCTCCTGGATGCTCGAGGGCATGTCGAGCAGCTCGAAGAGCCTGGCGAAGGAGACGAGCGCCGTGAGGATGTCGATGTGGACATTGGAGATGGCGGTGAGCGGACCGTAGAGGCGGGCCAGCAGTGCCGCGAGGGCCAGGAGCGTGCCGACCGTCAGGGTTCCCTCGACGGCCATGATGCCGCCGAAACCGTAGACCATCGCGGTGGCGAGCGAGGCCAGGAGCGTGAGCATGACGAAGAAGACCGCGCGGTTGACCGCGATCCGCACGCCGATGTCGCGCACCCTGGCAGCGCGCTGGTCGTACTGGGTCACCTCGAGTGAGGGCTGCCCGAAGATCTTCACGAGCAGCGCGCCGGCGACGTTGAAGCGCTCGGTCATCTGGTTGCCCAGGTCGGCGTTGAGGTTCATCTGCTCCGACGAGAGTGAGGCCAGGCGCCGGCCCATCCACTTGGCCGGGAGGATGAAGAAGGGCACGAGCACCAGGGCGGCGAGCGTCAGCTGCCACGACAGGGCGAACATCGCGCCGAGGATGAGCACGAGCGAGATGACATTGCTGACGACGGAGGACAGCACGGTCGTGAAGGCCTGCTGGGCGCCGATGACGTCGTTGTTGAGCCGGCTGACCAGCGCACCGGTCTGTGCCCGGGTGAAGAAGGCGATCGGCTGGCGCAGCACGTGTGCGAAGACCTCGGTGCGCAGGTGATGGATGAGCCCCTCGCCGATGCGCGCGGACAGCCAGCGCTGCACGAGTGTGGTCACGCCCTCGACGAGCGCGATGAGCGCCACGAGGAGCGAGATCGTGACGACGACGCCACGCTCCTGGGGGATCACTCCGTCGTCGATGAGGCGCTGCAGCAGCAGGGGCACTGCGACGACCGTGACTGATCCGACGGCGACCAGCACGAGGAACCCGGCGATGACCCGGCTGAAGGGTCGGGCATAGCCCAGAACCCGCCGGGCGGTCCCGGGGGGCAGGGGCGCTCGCGTCGTCTCGTTGCTGCTCATCGAGCGCATGAGGCCCCAGGCGTTGTTCATCGTCATCCGTGTCTGCTCCTCGTCGTCCGGAGGCGACAACCCCGCCGGTCCCCTCAGGATTCCCTACGGGTGTGTCAGCCCAGGGCGCGGCGCAGGACGAGCGAGGCGACGGCGGTGGTGTCCGCCAGTCCCCCGGGGACGAAGGGGGACCCTGCGGCCTGCGCGATGGCGGCCACCTTGTCGTGGAGGACCCCTTCGGCGAGGGTCGCCGGGACGACGACGCGACCGGTCGTGGCGCCGGCTCTGGGAGCTGCGAGGGTCATCGTCAGCCAGCCCGGTCGTGGATGCGCATCGAGCAGTGTGCGGATGCTCTGCCCAGCCTGCCCGGAGCGTGATCCCCCGGCGACGAGCAGGACCGGTCGGTCGACAGCGTGCCCGGCGGCGCGCAGCCGCTCGTCGACGGCGTCGAGCAGCAGCGGGTCTCCCCCGAGCGCGGGAGCCACTCGAACGGGCGCCCCTGCTGCACCGAGGGCCCGCACCGCCGCAGGGACATCGACGCGGGCGTGGAAGGCAGGGGTGATGAGCATGGGGACGACGGTGACCTCGTCGGTCAGGGTCGGCCCGAGGTCCTGCGGGCGCGGGTGGTCGTGCTCGATGTAGGCCAGCTGGGTCTCGCCGTGACCGGCCTCCCGCAGTGGGCCAGCGACGCGCTCGCACAACCGCTCCAACGTGTGCGAGTGCCGTTGGTCCGGGGACCCGTGCGCCAGCAGGACGGTGGTCATGCCGGGCTCGTCACGTGTGGAGTCCGCACTCCACCTTGTCGGTTCCCGACCAACGTCCGGCGCGGGCATCCTCGCCCTCGGCGACGGGCCGGGTGCAGGGGGCACACCCGATGGAGGCGTACCCGCTCTGACGAAGGGGGTTGAGGAAGACCGATTTCTCGGCCGCGTACTGGTCGACGTCGTCCTGGGTCCAGCCAGCGATCGGGTTGAGCTTGACCATGCCGCGGCGCTCGTCCCAGCCGACGATCGTGATGTCGGTGCGGGTCGGCGCGTCCTCGCGGCGCATGCCGGTGACCCAGGCTCCGTGCTCCTCGAGGGCGCGGTTCAGCGGCTCGACCTTGCGCATGGCGCAGCACAGGTTCGGGTCGCGGTCGTGCAGCTTCGGCCCGTGCTCGGCGTCCTGCTCGGGGACGGTCAGCTTCGGGTAGATGGTGCGGATGGTGATCGGCAGCATCGCCTCGTAGGCGTCACGGGTGCCGAGGGTCTCCGCGAAGTGGTACCCGGTGTCCAGGAAGAACACGTCGGCCGTGTCGAGGGTCGTGCCGACGAGGTGGACGAGCACCTCGTCACCCATCGAGCTGGCCACGGTGAGGTCGTCGCCGAAGGTCTCGTGCGCCCACAGCAGTGCCCGACGGCCGAGCTCGATCCGACCTTCGTGGTCCCCGCCCAGCTGCTCCTCGAGCTCGGCGAAGAGCGACTCGCCCTCGCTCGCGAGCTCCCGCAGGCGGTCGGTGGAGATCGCCGTGCTCATCGGATGTCGTCCTCGTCGGCCTGGCGCACCCAGTGGGCGAAGGACTCGGCGTCCTCGCGCTGGGCCAGGTAGGTGCGGGCGAGGCGCTCGATGTAGTCGGGCAGGTCATCGCCGGCGACCTTGAGTGCGCGGGTCTTGCGGGCCAGCGAGGTGTCCTCGGCGAGCGAGCCGCCGAGCAGCACCTGGAAGACCTCGATGTAGCTGCCGTCCTCCTTCTGCTCGAGCATGCCCTTGAGGCCGACGTCGGCGACCTGGCTGCGGGCGCAGGCGTTGGGGCAACCGTTGAGGTGGATGCTGAAGGGGACGTCCATGTCCGGCAGGCGCTTCTCGAGCTCCTCGACCGTCCAACGGGCGCGGTTCTTGGTGTCGGTCAGGGCCAGCTTGCAGAACTCCAGGCCGGTGCACGCGAGGACATTGCGGCGCCATTCGCTCGGGTGGACCTCGAGGTCGAGCTCCTTGAGGTCGAGGGCGAGCTGGTCCGCATCGGCCGGCGGCACGTCGAGGACGAGGACCTTCTGGTGCGGCGTGAAGCGGATGCGGTGGCTGCCCACGGCCTCGGCGAGCTCGGCCAGCCGGGTCAGCTTGGTCCCGGTCATGCGCCCGGCGATCGGCGCTGCGCCGACCCAGACGTTGCCGTCCTTCTGCTCGTGGATCCCCACGTGGTCACGGCGGGTGCCGGGTGCGACCGTGGCCTCCGGCCCATCAGCGAGACGACGCCCGAGGTAGTCCTGCTCGAGGATCTCGCGGAACTTCTCCGGTCCCCAGTCAGCCATGAGGAACTTCAGCCGGGCCTTGTTGCGCAGCCGCCGGTAGCCGTGGTCGCGGAAGATCCCCGTCACGGCCTCCCAGACGTCGGGGACCTCGGCAGCCGAGACCCACACGCCCAGGCGCTGGGCGAAGATCGGCTTGACCGACAGTCCGCCACCGACCCAGACGTCGAATCCCGGGCCGTGCTCGGGGTGGACGACCCCGACGAAGGAGATGTCGTTGATCTCGTGCGCGATGTCGTGGGTGGGCGAGCCGGAGATCGCGGTCTTGTACTTGCGCGGCAGGTTGGAGAACTCGGGGTTGCCGATGAACTTCCGCTTGATCTCCAGCAGCGCATCGGTGCCGTCGACGATCTCGTTCTTCTCGATCCCGGCGACGGGCGAGGCGATCATCGTGCGGGGGCAGTCACCGCAGGCCTCGGTCGTCGACAGCCCGACCGCCTCCAGCCGACGCCAGATCTCGGGGACGTCCTCGATGTTGATGTAGTGCAGCTGGATGTTCTGCCGGTCGGAGATGTCGGCCGTGTCCTGCGCGAAGTCGGTGCTGATCGTGGCGATGGCGCGCAGCTGCTCGGTCGTCAGCTGTCCCCCGTCGCTGCGCACGCGCATCATGAAGCGGGAGTCCGAGATGTCGTCCTCACCGGTGTGCGTCCCGTCCAGTCCCTGCTTGCGCTGGGTGTACAGACCCATCCAGCGGAAGCGCCCCGTCAGGTCGTCCTCGGCGATGGAGTCGAAGCCCTGCTTCGAGTACTCGTCGATGATCCGCGCGCGCACGTTGAGCGCGTCGTCCTCCTGCTTGAACGCCTCATTGGGGTTCAGCGGGGTCCGGTCGCCGTCAGCCCAGGCGCCGGTGGACTTCGTACGGGTGGGTCGGGTCGTCACAGTCACACGCCCATAGTAGGGGCCTACTTATGGAACTCATAACCCGTCGTTATGTGTCTCACGTGCTGGAGCGAGATCCTCAGGCGAGGGTGACGAGATCCCGGTAGTCCGGGCTGTAGTAGTCCTCGACGCCGTCGGGCAGCAGCAGGATCCGCTCGGGCTTCAAGGCGTCGACGGCGCCCTCGTCGTGCGTCACGAGGACGACGGCACCCTTGAAGGTCGACAGCGCGCCGAGGATCTCCTCACGGCTGGCCGGGTCGAGGTTGTTGGTCGGCTCGTCGAGGAGCAGGACGTTGGCGCTGGAGACGACGAGCAGCGCGAGCGACAGTCGGGTCTTCTCCCCACCCGACAGGACGCCGGCGGGCTTGTTGACGTCATCCCCGCTGAAGAGGAAGGAGCCGAGCACCTTGCGGACCTCGGTCTCACCCAGGTCAGGAGCGGCCGACTTCATGTTGGCCAGCACCGACCGGTCGACGTCGAGGTTCTCGTGCTCCTGGGCGTAGTACCCGAGCTTGAGGCCGTGCCCCGGCTCGACCTGCCCGGTGTCCGGCGCGTCGACCCCGGCGAGCATCCGCAGCAGGGTCGTCTTGCCGGCACCGTTGAACCCCAGGACGACCACCTTGGTCCCCCGGTCGATGGCCAGGTCGACGTCGGTGAAGATCTCGAGGCTGCCGTAGGACCGCGACAGGCCTGTGGCACGAAGGGGGGTCCGGCCACAGGGCGCCGGGTCCGGGAAGCGCAGCTTGGCCACCCGGTCCTCGGTCCGCTCGCCCTCGACGCCGGCGAGCATCCGCTCGGCGCGCTTGATCATCTGCTGGGCAGCGGTGGCCTTGGTGGCCTTGGCGCGCATCTTGTCGGCCTGCTCGAGCAGGACGGTCGCCTTCTTGGTGGCGTTCTGCACCTCGCGCTTGCGACGGCGCTCATCGGTCTCGCGCTGCTGGAGGTAGTTCTTCCAGCCCATGTTGTAGATGTCCAGCTCGCACCGGTTGGCGTCGAGGTGGAAGACCCGGTTGACGACGACCTCGAGCAGCTCGACGTCGTGGCTGATGATGATCAGCCCGCCCTTGTAGTTGCGCAGGTGCTCGCGCAGCCACCCGATCGAGTCGGCGTCGAGGTGGTTGGTCGGCTCGTCGAGCAGGAGCGTCTCATTGCCGGAGAAGAGGATCCGGGCCAGCTCCACCCTTCGTCGCTGACCACCCGAGAGCGTCTCGAGGCTCTGGTCGAGCCGGTCCTCGTCGATCCCGAGGGCCGAGGCGAGGCTCGCGGCCTCGGACTCTGCGGCATACCCGCCAGCCGCCTCGAACTCCTCCTGCAGCCGCCCGAAGCGCCCGATGGCCTTCTCCAGCGTCTGCGGGTCGGCGCTCGTCATCTTCTTCTCGGTGGCGCGCAGGTCGGTGACGATCCGGTCGAGCCCACGGGCCGAGAGGATCCGCTGGCGACCAGTGACGGTCAGGTCACCGGTGCGCGGGTCCTGGGGCAGGTAGCCGATCCCGCCGGTCGAGGAGACATTCCCCGAGGCGGCCTGGGCCTGGCCGGCGAGCACCTTGGTCAGGGTCGTCTTGCCGGCTCCGTTGCGGCCCACGAGGCCGACGCGATCGCCTGCTGCCATGCGGAAGGAGGCGCCGTCCAGCAGGATCCGCGAGCCTGCCCGCAGCTCGATGCTGCTTGCTGTGATCACGGGTGGTTCTCCTGCACGTACGAATGGTGGGTCGCCGGTTAGTGTAAGTCGCAGACCCGCCGGTCACCGCATCCGTCCCGGTCCACCGGACCGAGTCCCATGGAGGAACCGCCCATGAGCATCAACGACAACGCCTCGCTCGACACCTCACGCATGGGCGGCGGCGGTGGCGGAGGCAGGGGCCGCGGTCCGGTGCTCGCTGGAGGTGGTGGCGTCGTCGGCATCATCATCGCTCTCGTCGTCTACCTCCTCGGCGGGGACATCACCGGCGGCGACAGCACGTCGCAGGACACCGGCTCTGGCGACAGCCTCTCCGCGAAGTGCAAGAGCGGCGCGGACGCCAAGAAGGATCGCGACTGCCTCATGGTGCTCGGCGAGAACAGCCTCTACGACTTCTGGAGCGGCCAGCCCGACCTGGCCAAGGCGCTGCAGGACGCCAACCAGGACTTCCGCGGACCCAACAAGGTCGTGGTCTACACCGGACAGACGCAGTCGCAGTGCGGCACGGCGAGCAACCAGGTCGGCCCCTTCTACTGCCCCGTCGACGAGCAGATCTTCATCGACACCGACTTCTTCGACATCATGGAGCAGCAGCTGGGTGCCGAGGACGGCGTGATGGCCGAGCTCTACGTCCTGGCCCACGAGTACGGCCACCACATCCAGAATGTCTACGGGGTGCTCGGCGAGGCGCAGAAGGACCCCCAGGGCGCCGACTCGGGCGCCGTGCGGGTGGAGCTGATGGCCGACTGCTTCGCCGGCATGTGGATCCAGCACGCGACCGAGACCAAGGACGCCCAGGGTGAGGCGCTGCTCACCGATGTCAGCGACTCGGACGTCACCAACGCCATGGGCGCTGCCAAGTCCGTCGGTGATGACGAGATCCAGAAGAAGTCCGGTGGCGGCGTCCAGCCCGAGTCGTGGACCCACGGCTCGGCCAAGGCCCGTCAGGCCTGGCTGCTGCGCGGGATGAAGGCCGACTCGGTCAACCAGTGCGACACCTTCGAGGTCAGCGACCCCAACAACATCTGACCCGGTCCGCGAGCTGCCGAAGTCCGGTTCCTGAGGAACTTGAGCAGCAAGCGTCTCGAAGGGTCGTCGTCGTGCGTGCGGCGGTTGTCGTGTCGGACTTCGGCTTGCTGCTGCGCCGACCCTCATCGCCCTCCGCTGAGGCGCCCAGGGCCGGCAGTCAAGACGCAGCGCGTGCTGGGGGACGCGCAGTGTTTTTCACTCGTCGGGGTTCGCGGGTCAGGCTTCGACAGGGTGGCTGGTTCGAAGAAGGACCGCGGACTCTGGGGCGCGGTCCTTCTTCGAATGGCGGCGCCTGAGTGGTCCACCCGGCAGTCAAAGACGCAGCGCGTGCTGGGGGACGCGCAGCGTCTTTCACCCGTCGGGGTTCGCGGGTCAGGCTTCGACAGGGTGACTGGTCCGCCCGTCGCCGGCGTCCTCGAGGGTGATCCGCACGACGCGCGCCCGTCGAGCCGCGTCCGCGAGCACCGAGTAGCGCGGGTCGGGCAGGTCCCACAGGACCCGGCGCGGCAGGTCGCGCAGGTACGCGAGCCGATCGTCGTCGAGCACCTGCTCGGCCATCCGTCGATCACCTCCGAGGACGAGCGCGTCACTGCCGCCCGCCGGGAGATGACGAAGGGCGAGCTCGCCCACCTTGTCGATCACCCCGTCGGCCTGGTTGCCACGACGGCGCGCGTAGCGCTGCTGGCTCCAGCCGCCCTTCTTGGTGCGTCCCTGCACGTAGGCGGTGCCACACGTGTGGGCGACGAGCTCGCCCCCTTCGTCACGGCCGACCGCGTGGCCGCCGCGCCGCACGAGGACCAGCCCGATCCGGGAGTGCTCGAAGCACTCCCCCGTCGCCGTGGCGCCATCACCGCCGGTGAGCACGAAGGAGCCCGGCACGTCGGCGCGGGTGGCGCCGTCGTGCCGGGCTGCAAATCCCTCGACCCACCGGTCGAGGSGAGCCGGGGCCACCTCGACGGTGCGGGACATGGGATGTCCTCTCAGGTGTTCTGGGGACTCAGATGTTGAAGCCGAGAGCGCGCAGCTGCTCGCGCCCGTCATCGGTGATCTTGTCGGGACCCCACGGCGGCATCCAGACCCAGTTGATCCGGGAGTCGGTCACGAGGTCGGTGAGGGCCTGGGAGACCTGGTCCTCGATGACATCGGTGAGCGGGCAGGCCGCGGAGGTGAGGGTCATGTCGATGACCGCGTGGTTCTGCGGGTCGACGGTGATGCCGTAGACGAGGCCGAGGTCGACGACGTTGATCCCCAGCTCGGGGTCGACGACGTCGCGCAGCGCCTCCTCGACATCAGCGACATTGCTCGGGGTCGGTGCCTGGGCAGTCATGCGGTCTCTCCTTGGGATGCGGTCGCGATGTCGACGCCGGCCTGGGCCAGCGCGTCGGTGAGGGCCATCCAGCCCAGCAGAGCACACTTCACGCGCGCTGGGTACTGGGCGACGCCGGCCAGGGCGACGCCGTCGCCGATGACGTCTTCGTCACCCGGGTCCTGGCCGCGGCTGGTCAGCATCTGGCGCATGGCCTCGTGCACGACCATGGCGTCGTCGACGTCCACCCCGGTGATCTCCTCGGCGAGGATCGAGGTGCTCGCCATGGAGATCGAGCAGCCCATCGCCTCGTAGGAGATGTCGGTGATCTTTGCGTCGCGCCCGGTGCCGTCGAGGTGGACGCGCAATGTCACCTCGTCACCGCAGGTCGGGTTGACGTGGTGCACCTCGGCCAGCTGACCCTCGCGCAGGCCGTGACCGACCTGACGCTTGGAGTGGTCGAGGATGAGCTCTTGGTACAGGTCCATCAGGCGGCTCCTGTCTCGACGCCGAAGATCGCGGGCACGCGGTCGAGTGCCGCGACGAGCGTGTCGATCTCGGCCGGGGTGTTGTAGACGGCCAGCGAGGCGCGGGTGGTCGCTGCGACGCCGAAGGCGCGGTGCAGCGGCCACGCGCAGTGGTGACCCACGCGGACGGCGACGCCCTGGTCGTCGAGGACCTGGCCCACGTCGTGCGCGTGGACACCCTCGACGACGAAGGACACTGCTGCTCCGCGGTGCACCACGTCGGCCGGACCGATGAGCCGGACCCACGGGCGCTGGGCGATTGCCTCGAGCAGCTGCGCCGTGAGGGCCTGCTCGTGCGCGGCGATGCGCTCGACACCGATGTCCTGCATCCAGCGCACTGCGGCGCCCAGGCCGATGGCCTGGCTGGTCATCGGCACGCCGGCCTCGAAGCGGGTGGGCGGCGGCGCATAGGTGCTGCCCTCCATCCGCACGATCTCGATCATCGACCCGCCGGTGAGGAAGGCGGGCATCTGCTCGAGGAGGTCGTAGCGGCCCCACAGCACGCCGATGCCACTCGGGCCGTACATCTTGTGGCCGGAGAAGGCGAGCAGGTCCACGCCGAGCTCGGTGACGTCCACCGGCAGATGCGGCACCGACTGGCAGGCGTCGAGGACCGTGATGGCCCCGACAGCCTTGGCAGCGGCGACTATACGTGGGACATCACTGACGGCGCCCAGCACGTTGGACGCGTGGGTGAAGGCCAGGACCTTGGTGCGATCGGTGACCATCTCGTCGAGCTGGTCGAGGTCGAGACGCCCCTCGTCCGTCACGCCGATCCAGCGCAGGGTGGCACCGGTACGACGGCACAGCTCCTGCCAGGGGATGAGGTTGGCGTGGTGCTCGGCCTCGGTGATCAGGATCTCGTCCCCTTCACCGACACGAAGGGGGGATCCCACCTCCGCGTTGGAGAAGGCGTAGGCAGCGAGGTTGAGCGCCTCGGTGGCGTTCTTGGTGAAGACCACCTCACGCTCCTGCGCACCGATGAGGTCGGCGATGGCGGCCCGGGCACCCTCGTAGGCCTCGGTGGCCTCCTCGGACAGCGCGTGCGCCCCGCGGTGGGGCGCCGAGTTGGCGGTGAGCAGGAAGTCCCGCTCGGCGTCCAGGACGGCGAGCGGCTTCTGCGAGGTCGCACCGGAGTCGAGGTAGACGAGAGGCGTCCCGCCGCGCACCGTGCGCTCGAGGATGGGGAACTGGCCGCGGATCGCGGCCAGCTCGCCCTCGGGGATCAGCTGCGGCGTCATGCTCAGGCCCCAGCGGTCGTGGCGGGCTCCCCCGTCGTCAGGAAGCGGTCATAGCCCTCGGCCTCGAGCCGGTCGGCCAGCTCGGCCCCACCCTGCTCGGCGATGCGTCCGTCGACGAAGACGTGCACCTGGTCGGGGGTGATGTAGCGCAGGATCCGCGTGTAGTGCGTGATGAGCAGGACGCCGGCATCGGTGCCCGCCTTGGCGCGGTTGACACCCTCGGAGACGACCCGCAGGGCATCGACGTCCAGACCCGAGTCGGTCTCGTCGAGGATCGCGAACTTCGGCTTGAGCAGCTCCATCTGGAGGATCTCGTGGCGCTTCTTCTCGCCACCGGAGAAGCCTTCGTTGACATTGCGCTCGGCGAAGGCGGGGTCCATCCGCAGTTCGTCCATCGCATTGCGGACGTCCTTGACCCAGTGCCGCAGCTTGGGAGCCTCGCCGTCGATCGCCGTCTTGGCGGTCCGCAGGAAGTTGCTCACCGTGACACCGGGAACCTCGACGGGGTACTGCATCGCGAGGAAGAGCCCGGCGCGAGCCCGCTCGTCGACGGACATGGCCAGCACGTCCTCGCCGTCGAGGGTCACCGTGCCGGAGGTGACGGTGTACTTGGGGTGGCCGGCGATGGAGTAGGCCAGCGTGGACTTGCCGGACCCGTTGGGGCCCATGATCGCGTGCGTCTCACCGGAGTTGATGGTGAGCGTGACGCCCTTGAGGATCTCCTTGGGGCCGTCCTCGGTGGAGACGCTGACGTGCAGGTCGGTGATCTCTAGCGTTGCCATGTTCGTCGTCTTTCCTTCGTGAAGTGTGTGGTCAGTCGGCCAGCGCGACGAGGACGTCACCGTCGGCGCTCACCTGGACGGTGTGCACGGCGACGGGGACGGTCGCCGGGAGGCTGGTGGGCCGACCGGAGAGCAGGTCGAAGCGGGAGCCGTGCAGCCAGCACTCGATGGTGCAGCCGTCGACCTCGCCCTCGGAGAGCGAGACCTTGCCGTGGGTGCACTCGTCGTCGATCGCGTGGACGGTGCCGTCCTCGGTGCGCACCACGGCGATGACGCGACCGGAGACCTCGGCCTTGGCGGCCTCCCCGGTCGTCAGCTCGTCGAGGTGGCAGACCCGGATGAAGCCGGGCTCGGCGACAGCGCTCATGCAGCGCCCCCTTCGAGCTCGACGTCGATCGCGGCCATGATGCGCTCGCTGATCTCGGGGTCACCTACCCGCTGGACGATGCTGTTGAAGAAGCCGCGCACGACCAGTCGACGAGCCTCGTCCTCGGGCACACCACGCGACTGCAGGTAGAACAGCTGCTGGTCGTCGAAGCGACCCGTCGTCGACGCGTGGCCGGCACCGATGATCTCGCCCGTCTCGATCTCGAGGTTGGGGACGGAGTCGGCACGCGCGCCGTCGGTGAGGACGAGGTTGCGGTTGAGCTCGTAGGTCTCGGTGCCCTCGGCCGCCGCGCGGATGAGGACATCGCCGACCCACACGGTGTGCGCGGTCTCGCCCTGGAGCGCGCCCTTGTACTCGACATTGCTCGTGCAGTGCGGCGCCTCGTGGTCGACGAAGAGCCGGTGCTCGAGGTGCTGCCCGGCGTCGGCGAAGTACACGCCCAGGCCCTCGAAGGAGCCACCGGGACCGGCGTAGGTCGCGTTGGTGTTCAGTCGCACGATGCCGCCACCGATGGTGATGGCGATGTGTCGCACGCTCGCGTCACGACCGACGACGACGTCGTGCTGGCCGAGGTGGTGGGCGTCATCGGCCCAGTCCTGCAGCGAGACGATGGTCAGCTGCGAGCTGTCACCGGAGATGACGGAGAGCAGCTCGGTGTAGTCGGTCGTACCCGAGTGCTCGACCACGACCGTCGCCTTGGCGAAGGCGCCGACGCGCACGACGTGGTGCGAACGCACGGTCTCGCGGGTCGCACCGTCGAGCCGGATGCGCACCGGCTCGGTGAGCTCCGCCTCGGCCGGGACGTCGATGACGACGACCGAGTCACCGCTCGCCGCCACAGCAGCAGCGCGGTCGGACGGCAACGGGACGCCAGCAGCGCGCACCTCGTCGGCGGACACCGTCGAGCGGGTCACACCTTCGGGCAGCTCGTGCGTGACGGCGAGGGAGGAGCTGTCACCGGCGTCGCTGAAGAGATCGGTCAGCTCGCCGACCGGCGTGAAGCGCCAGTCCTCCTCGCGCCCGGTGGGCACCTCGAAGTCGGAGACCTGCCAGGAGCGGATGCGCTCCGCGCGGGACTGGTCCGGGACGAGTGTGTCCGCGGAATGGGTATGGGCCTTGGGGCCCGAGTCAGCCAGCAGGCTCATCAGCCGACGGCTCCTTCCATCTGGAGTTCGATGAGACGGTTGAGCTCGAGGGCGTACTCCATCGGCAGCTCGCGCGCGATGGGCTCGACGAAGCCACGCACGATCGTCGCCATGGCCTCCTCCTCGTTGAGCCCGCGGGACATGAGGTAGAAGAGCTGGTCCGCGGACACCTTCGAGACCGTGGCCTCGTGACCCATCTGCACCTCGTCCTCGCGGACGTCGACGTAGGGGTAGGTGTCGGACCGGCTGATCGTGTCGACGAGCAAGGCATCACACACGACATTGGACTTGCTGTTGGTCGCTCCCTCGAGGACCTGCACGAGGCCTCGGTAGGAGGTGCGACCGCCACCACGTGCCACGGACTTGGAGATGATCGAGCTCGAGGTGTTGGGGGCGGCGTGCACCATCTTGGCGCCCGCGTCCTGGTGCTGCCCCTCGCCGGCGAAGGCGATCGAGAGGGTCTCCCCCTTCGCGTACTCGCCCATGAGGAAGCACGCGGGGTACTTCATCGTCACCTTGGAGCCGATGTTGCCGTCGACCCACTCCATCGTCCCGCCCTCGGCGACCGTGGTGCGCTTGGTGACGAGGTTGTAGACGTTGTTGGACCAGTTCTGGATGGTCGTGTAGCGCACGCGGGCGTTCTTCTTCACGACGATCTCGACGACGGCGCTGTGCAGCGACGCGGTCGTGTAGATGGGCGCGGTGCACCCCTCGACGTAGTGCACGGAGGAGCCCTCGTCCGCGATGATCAGCGTCCGCTCGAACTGGCCCATGTTCTCGGTGTTGATCCGGAAGTAGGCCTGCAGCGGGATGTCGACGTGGACGCCCGGCGGGACGTAGATGAAGGAGCCACCCGACCACACGGCCGTGTTGAGCGCCGCGAACTTGTTGTCACCGGCGGGGATGACGGTGCCGAAGTACTCGCGGAAGAGGTCCTCGTGCTCGCGCAGCCCGGTGTCGGTGTCGACGAAGATGACGCCCTGCTGCTCCAGGTCCTCGCGGATCTGGTGGTAGACGACCTCGGACTCGTACTGGGCGGCGACGCCGGCGACGAGGCGCTGCTTCTCCGCCTCGGGGATGCCGAGTCGGTCGTAGGTGTTCTTGATGTCGTCGGGCAGCTCGTCCCACGAGGCGGCCTGGTTCTCGGTGGACTTCACGAAGTACTTGATGTTCTGGAAGTCGATCCCGGTGAGGTCGCTCCCCCAGCTCGGCATGGGCTTCTTGCCGAAGAGGCGCAGGGACTTCAGACGCAGGTCGCGCATCCACTGCGGCTCGCTCTTGCGGTCGCTGATGTCGAGGACGACATCCTCGTTGAGGCCACGCTTGGCGTTCTGGCCTGCCGCGTCGCTGTCGGACCAGCCGAACTCGTAACGGCCGATGTCCTTGAGCCCAGGGTTGAGCTCTTCGATGTTGGTGCTCATCGGGTGGACCTCTCTGTGTGGGGACGCGCCCCCGGGGTGGGGACGAAGGTGGTGCAGACGTGATCGCCTTGGGCCAGGGTGGCCAGGCGTTGGACATGGACGCCGAGGAGGCGGGAGAAGGCGTCGGTCTCCGCCTCGCACAGCTCGGGGAACTCCGCAGCGACGTGCTGGACCGGGCAGTGGCCCTGGCACAGCTGCAGGCCGACGACGACGTCGTCGCCGACCGTGCGGGCGCTGGCAGCGTAGCCCTCGACGCGAAGGGCGTCGACGAGTGCCTCGGTGCGGGCGCGCGGGTCGTCGCCCGCGGCCGCGATCTGGCTCTCGCACCGCTCCTCGAGGGAGCGGATGCGCTGGTCGGCGAAGGCGCGCACGGCGTCCTCGCCGCTGGTCTCGCGCAGGAAGCGCATGGCATCGGCGGCCAGCTCGTCGTAGTCCGCGGTCAGGTGCTCGTGCCCGGTGTCACCGACGACCCACTCGCGGGCAGGGCGGCCGCGGCCGCGCTTGCCCGTGTGGGGCGCCCGACTGGTCACGGCACCGGTCTCGGCCAGCTGGTCGAGGTGTCGGCGCACGCCGGTGGCGGTCAGACCCAGCTGGGCGGCCAGCACGGCCGCGGTGATCGGTCCCTGCTCGCTGATGACAGCCAGGACGCGGTCTCGCGTGCGCGCATCACGAGTCACGTCGTCGGGGACCGACGGCGTCTTCGTGAGGTGCGGAGAATTAACCACACATCCATGTTACGTAATTAGCGGCACAAGGCAACAAAGGCATCCCTAACCCGAGGCCGTCGACCATGCTGCCTAGACTCGCCTCTCGTGACACGTGCCGTCGTCGTGGAGGACCTGCGCCGCGTCTTCGGCGACACCCGCGCCGTCGACGGGGCCACGTGGGCTGCCGAGACGGGCGAGATCACCTGCGTCCTCGGCCCCAACGGCGCCGGCAAGACGACCACCATCGAGTGCCTCGAAGGCCTCCAGCGTCCCGACTCCGGGACCTGCCGGGTCCTCGGCACCGACCCGTGGCAGGCAGGCGCCGACCACCGGGCCCGCGTCGGCGTCATGCTCCAGGACGGCGGGCTCCCCCAGAGCGTCTCGGCCGCGCGCCTCCTCGGGCACCTGCAGCGGCTCTACCGGAGCCACCGCGTGGACGAGCTGATCGAGCGTCTGGACATCGCCCCCTTCGCCCGGACGCCGGTGCGCCGCCTGAGCGGTGGGCAACGCCAGCGCGTCGCCCTGGCCGCCGCGCTGCTCGGTGACCCGCAGGTCGCCTTCCTCGACGAGCCGACCGCGGGGCTGGACCCGCACGCCCGGCTGGCCGTCTGGGACCTGCTCCGTGAGCGGCGGGACGAAGGCGTCGCGCTCGTCGTCACCACCCACGGCTTCGACGAGGCCGAGCGCCTGGCAGACCGCATCGTCATCCTCGACGGCGGCACGGTCGTCGCGGACGGCACCCCCGCTGCCATCGCCGCGGGGGGCCGGCTCGAGGACGCCTACTTCGCCCTGACCGGAGGAACCCGTGGCTGAGACCACACTCTCCCCCGCCGAGCCGCAGGGGCGCCGCATCCTCGCGCAGGCACGCTTCGAGGCAGAGATCCTCGCCCGCAACGGCGAGCAGCTGCTCGTCTCGCTCGTGCTGCCCGCCCTGGCGATGGTGGCCCTCATCGCCTCGCCCTACCCGGATCTGCCCGAGCCACGAGTGGCTCTCGTCGTCCCTGGCGTGCTCGCCCTGGCCGTCGTGTCGACGGCCTTCACCGGCCAGGCGATCCAGACCGCCTTCGACCGGCGCTACGGCGTGCTGCGCCTCCTGGCCACCTCGCCCGTCGGCAGTGACGGGCTGCTCGCCGGCAAGGCGGTGGCCGTGGCCGTGATCGCCATCGTCCAGCTCGTCGTCCTCGGCGCACTCGGTGTCGCCCTCGGCTGGCGGCCGGACCTGCTCGGCCTGCTCCTCGCACCGCTCTCTGCGGCGCTGGGCGTCTGGGTCTTCGTCTCTCTCGCGCTCCTCCTGGCCGGAGCGCTGCGGGCGGAGGCCGTCCTGGCACTGGCCAACCTCGTCTGGGTCCTGCTCGCCGGTGTCGGGGGTCTGCTCCTGCCCGGCGACACCGTGGGCGGCCTCGACGCGATCGTGCGCTGGCTGCCCTCCGGAGCCCTGGGCGACGCCTTCCGCGACGGCCTGACCGGTGCCGGAGTGCCCCTGCT
This sequence comes from Janibacter sp. Soil728, assembly GCF_001428305.1. GTDB lineage: Bacteria > Actinomycetota > Actinomycetes > Actinomycetales > Dermatophilaceae > Janibacter. Next base: position 367,457 of record NZ_LMRZ01000005.1, read on the forward strand.
GCCCTGGGCGGTGCTCGCGCTGTGGGGCGCCGTGCTCAGCCTCGCGGTGGTGCGCACCTTCCGCTGGCGGGACTGACCCCTTCGCCCCCGTGGTCGAGCACGCTCTGGCTACGACATACCGTAGTGGCGTGTCACAGACCCTCTCCTCGGCAGCCCGCGCGTGGCTGCCCCGCCTGCTGCTGCTCAACCTGATCGCCGAGGTCGGCATCGTCGTCACCGGCGGGCTCGTCCGCCTCACCGGGTCCGGGCTCGGCTGCCCGACGTGGCCCGAGTGCGTGCCCGGTTCGTACGTGCCGACGGTGGAGCAGGAGGAGGGCCTCCACAAGTTCATCGAGTTCGGCAACCGCACACTCACGGGTGTCGTGGGCATCCTCGCCCTGCTCGTGCTGTGGGGCCTCTACCGCTGGGCTCGTGAGCGTCCCGAGCTGATCCGGGCCGCGTGGGTCGTGCTGGCCGGCGTGGGCGCCCAGGCGATCGTCGGCGGCATCACGGTGCGCACCGGCCTCAACCCCTGGATCGTGGCCTTCCACTTCCTGTGCTCGATGGGGCTCGTCGCCGTCTCTGCATGGCTGTACTGGCGATACACGCAGCCGGGCGGTGCGACCCGCTCGCTGCTCCACCCGCTCGTCACCCGTCTGGAGTGGGTGCTCTCGGCCGTCGCCGTCGTCGTCCTCGTGCTCGGCACCGTCGTCACCGGCTCCGGACCCCACTCCGGCGACGCCGACGCCCCCGCCCGCACCGGCTTCGACCCGCGCACCATCTCGTGGCTGCACGCCGACGCCGTGATGCTCTTCATCGGGATCTGTGTGGCCGTCTGGCTTGGAGCCAGGCTCACCGAGAAGGCAGCCGGCCCGGCCCGCGCCTGGTGGTTGGTCCTGATGGTCACTCTCGCCCAGGGCCTGATCGGATATGTCCAGTACCTGACCGATCTGCCCGAGGTCCTCGTCCTGGCCCACATGTTCGGTGCCAGCGCCCTCGTCGTCGTCATCGTCCGCGCAGTCGTCCTGTCGAGAAGCCCTGAGCCCCTCCCCTCAACCGACTGAGCCCCACCACACAGCTGGTTCGAAGAAGGACCGCGACCTCGGGGTCGCGGTCCTTCTTCGAACCAGCGAGTCAACGACACCCCGCGTCCCCGAGCACGCGAGGTGTCGTTGACCCCCGAGCCGGCCATGAGGCGCACAGCGGACGGCGAGGGGGGGCGGCGCAGCATCAAGCCGAAGTCCGGCACGACAACCGCCGGCCACACGACGACGACCCTTCGAGACGCTTGCTGCGCAATCTCCTCAGGAACCGGACTTCGGCAGCGCGCCGACCCTCCTCGCCGGGAGCGACGCGCAAGCGGGACAGCGCGTCGACCTGCCCCCTTCGGGAGCGATGGCATCCACGACACCCGACCACGCGGGTCGTGCAGGCTCGAATGCGTCAGGCGAGGCCGGGCAGCGGCAGGTGCAGCAGCGGGTCGATCGCGACACCGAGGAAGAGCAGGGTGACGTAGGTGATCGAGAAGTGGAAGAGCCGCATCGGCTTGAGGACCGACTGCTTGGTCTCGCCCGTCTTGGCCACGGCCAGCAGGCGGTGCGCCTCGGCGACGAAGAGCGCCCCCGAGGCGACTGCGGCCACGACGTAGATCCACCCCATGTCGGCCACCGGGATGAGCACGAGGGAGGTCAGGACCATCACCCACGAGTAGGCGACGATCTGGCGGGCCACGGTCGTCATCTGCCTGACGACGGGGAGCATCGGCACACCGGCTGCGGCGTAGTCGTCGGCGAAGCCGATGGACAGCGGCCAGTAGTGCGGCGGCGTCCAGAAGAAGATCACGAGGAAGAGGATGATCGCGGGCCACTCGACGGAGTTGGTCACGGCGGACCAGCCGATGAGTGTCGGCATGCACCCGGCGATGCCGCCCCAGACGATGTTCTGCGAGGTGCGCCGCTTGAGGATCATCGTGTAGAGGACGGCGTAGAGGACGATCGCAGCGAGCGAGAGCATGGCCGACAGCGGGTTGACGAGCAACCATAGCCACGCAGTCGCGAGAGCCGTCAGCACGAAGGCGAAGATCAGCGCACCGCGGGCCGAGGCCTCGCCGGTGACGAGCGGACGGTTCTGCGTGCGGCCCATCTGCGCGTCGATGTCACGGTCGTAGACCATGTTGAAGGTGTTGGCCGCCCCAGCGCTCAGGCTGCCACCGACGAGCGTGAGCAGGATGAGCGAGAGGGACGGGACGCCGCGCTGGGCGAGGAACATCACCGGGACCGTCGTCACGAGGAGCAGCTCGATGATCCGAGGCTTCGTGAGGGCGACGTACGCACGCACGGTGCGACGCCACGGGCGGGTCGCCGGCGACAGCTCGCGCGTCGACTCGAGAGTGGTCACGGACTGCCTTTGCCGAAGGGGGTTGGTCGGGCCGCGCCGGACGCTGGCCTGAGGCCCACTCTACCCGTGCCCCGGAGTCGATCCGGCCCCGCCCCACGGAGCGTCGCGCACATCACGTGCGCACTAGTGTGGAGGCGAGCACGCACGCCTCCGCAGCAGAAAGGTCCTCCGTGAGCACGGACACCGGCACCTCCCCCAAGGCTCCCGCGAAGAAGGCAGCCAGCAGCGCTGCCCCCAAGGGCACCACCCGCACCGTCGCCTCGGCGAACCCCGGCGGCAAGGCAGGAACCTCCTCCCGGTCAGCGGACCTGCCGATGCCGGTCGCCAAGAAGACCGGCTGGAAGGACCTGGACGTCCGCGCGGTCGACACGGTCCGCCTGCTCGCCGCGGATGCGGTGCAGGAGTGCGGCAGCGGCCACCCGGGGACGGCGATGAGCCTCGCGCCCGCCGCGTACCTGCTCTACCAGCAGGTCATGACGCACGACCCCTCCGACCCCACCTGGCTGGGTCGAGACCGTTTCGTGCTGTCGATCGGGCACTCCTCGCTCACGCAGTACATCCAGCTCTTCCTCTCCGGCTACGGCCTCGAGCTGAGCGACCTCAAGGCGCTGCGCACCTGGGGCTCGTTGACTCCTGGCCACCCGGAGGTCCACCACACGCCCGGCGTCGAGATCACCACCGGTCCCCTCGGGTCCGGCATCGCCTCCGCCGTCGGCATGGCGATGGCCCAGCGTCGCCAGCGTGGGCTCTTCGACCCCGAGGCCAAGGCGGGGGCCTCCCCCTTCGACCACACGATCTGGTGCCTCGCCTCCGACGGTGACCTGCAGGAGGGCGTGTCCGCGGAGGGCAGCTCGCTCGCCGGCCACCAGGAGCTCGGCAACCTCAACGTCATCTACGACGCCAACCAGATCTCCATCGAGGACGACACCGATATCGCCTTCACCGAGGACGTGGGTGCGCGCTACCGGGCCTACGGCTGGGAGGTCATCGACGTCGACTGGCGCAAGACCGGTGACGGCAACGCCTATGTCGAGGACGTCGACGCGCTCTACGCGGCGACCCAGCAGGCGAAGAAGAACACCAAGGCGCCCACCCTGATCGTCCTGCACACGATCATCGCGTGGCCGGCCCCCACCAAGCAGGACACCGGCGCCTCGCACGGCTCAGCGCTCGGCGTGGACGAGGTCGCGGCGACCAAGGAGCTGCTCGGCTTCGACCCGAAGAAGGACTTCGCGGTCGAGAAGGCCGTCCTCGACCACACCCGCGAGGTCAAGAAGCGCGGCAAGGCCGCCCACAAGGACTGGGACAAGAAGTTCACGACCTGGCGCAAGGCCAACCCGGAGCGTGCAGAGATGCTCGACCGGATCGTCGCGGGCAAGCTCCCCGCCGGCCTCGACAAGGCGCTCCCGACCTTCGAGACCTCGGACAAGGGCCTGGCCACGCGCGCCGCGTCGGGCAAGGTCCTCACCGCCCTCGCCGACGTCATGCCCGAGCTGTGGGGCGGGTCCGCAGACCTCGCCGGCTCCAACAACACGACGATGGACGGCCAACCCTCCTTCATCCCGAAGGGCAAGCAGACCAACACGTGGAAGGGCAACGAGTACGGCCGCACCCTCCACTTCGGGATCCGCGAGAACGGCATGGGCATGGCCATGAACGGCATCGCCCTCGAGGGACTGACCCGCGTGTACGGAGGCACCTTCCTCGTCTTCTCCGACTACATGCGCCCCGCAGTCCGCCTCGCGGCGCTGCAGCAGCTGCCCGTCACCTATGTGTGGACCCATGACTCGATCGGTCTCGGGGAGGACGGTCCGACCCACCAGCCGATCGAGCACCTCGCCGCGCTGCGTGCGATGCCCGGGCTCGACGTCGTGCGTCCGGCCGACGCCAACGAGGTCAGTGTCTGCTGGGGTCAGATCCTGAAGAACACCTCGACCGCGGCTCTCGCGCTCTCCCGTCAGGGCACCCCGACGATCGACCGGTCCGAGTTCGCCCCCGCGAAGGGAGCGGCCAAGGGCGCGTACGTCCTCGCCGAGTCGTCGACCGACGTCCCCGACGTCATCCTCGTCGCCACCGGCACCGAGGTGGCCGTCGCCATGGAGGCACGGATCACCCTCGAGAAGGCCAAGATCGGCACCCGTGTGGTCTCGATGCCCTGCCGCGAGTGGTTCGACCAGCAGAGCAAGGCCTACAAGGACAAGGTCCTCCCGGCTGGCGTGCGGGCCCGCGTGTCCGTCGAGGCGGCCACCCCCTTCGGCTGGCGCGACATCATCGGTGACGCCGGAGAGAGCGTCGCCATCGACCACTTCGGCGCCTCGGCCGACGCCGGGACCCTCTACGAGAAGTTCGGCATCACGCCGGCCGCCGTCGTCAAGGCGGCCAAGGCCTCCATCAAGAATGCGAAGGGATGATCGACATGGCACAGCTGCCCACCGCACCCCCACCCATCGCCGCGCTGCGCGAGGCCGGAGTCTCGGTCTGGCTCGACGACCTCAGCCGTGAGCGCCTGCGCTCCGGCAACCTGCAGGAGCTCATCGACACGAGCGGGATCGTCGGCGTGACGACCAACCCGTCGATCTTCCAGGCCGCACTGGCCGACGGCGACGCCTACACCGAGCAGCTGACCCAGCTGGCCGGCGAGGGCAAGGGCGTCGACGAGGTCGTCTTCGCCCTGACCACTGACGACGTGCGCGAGGCGTGCGACCTCTTCGCCCCGATCTACGAGGCCACCGACGGGGTCGACGGCCGCGTCTCCATCGAGGTCGATCCGCGCCTGGCGCAGGACGCCGACCAGACCGCTGTCGTCGCCAAGCAGCTCTCCGAGACGGTCGACCGCCCGCAGGTCTACATCAAGATCCCCGCGACGCAGGCGGGTCTGCCCGCCATCACCGCGACGCTCGCCGAGGGCATCAGCGTCAACGTCACGCTGATCTTCAGCCTCGAGCGCTACCGCGCAGTGATGAACGCCTTCGTCGAGGGCATCGAGCAGGCCCTGGCCGCCGGCAAGGACATCTCCACGATCCACTCGGTCGCGTCCTTCTTCGTCTCCCGCGTCGACAGCGAGGTCGACGGCCGGCTCGGCGAGATCGGCACGGAGGCCGCCAAGGCACTGCGCGGCAAGGCCGGCCTGGCCAACGCCCGGCTCGCCTACCAGGCCTACGAAGAGGTCTTCGCCACGCCACGGTGGCAGCGCCTCGAGACCGAAGGGGGACGCCGCCAGCGTCCGTTGTGGGCCTCCACCGGCGTCAAGGACCCGGCCTACCCGGACACCCTCTATGTCACCGAGCTGGCCGTCGACAACACGGTCAACACCATGCCCGAGAAGACGCTCGACGCGACCATCGACCACGGTGAGATCACCGGGGACGCCGTGACCGGCACCTACGTGGAGTCGCAGCAGGTCCTCGACGCCCTGGAGGGCCTGGGCATCAGCTACACCGAGGTCACCGCCAAGCTCGAGAAGGAGGGCGTGGAGAAGTTCGAGAAGGCCTGGGCCGAGCTGCTCGGCGGGGTCGAGGCCGAGCTGTCCAAGGCGGCCTCGAAGTGACCAGCCTGACGGTCGCCGCTGCAGGAGCCGCCGCGGACGCCGTCGCCGGCCACGTGCCCTCGCTCGTCGCTGACGCCGTCGCGAGCCGGATCTTCGCGCAGGACGCCACCCTGTGGGGTCCTGACGCGCAGGAAGAGGCCACCAAGCGCCTGTCGTGGGTCGGTCTGCCACGCACCTCCCGCCACCTCGTCGGTGAGGTCGCGGCCCTGCGCGAGCAGCTGCGCGAGCAGGGTGTCGACCGAGTCGTGCTGTGCGGCATGGGTGGATCCTCACTCGCCCCCGAGGTCATCTGTGCCACGGCAGGCGTCCCCCTCGTCGTCCTCGACTCGAGCCACCCTGACCAGGTACGCGCGGCCGCGGTGGACCTGGAGCGCACCGTCGTCGTCGTCTCCAGCAAGTCGGGCTCCACCGTCGAGACCGACAGCCAGCGGCGGATCTTCGAGCAGGCCTTCACGGACGCGGACATCGACCCCTCGCAGCGCATCGTCGTGGTCACCGACCCCGGCAGCCCCCTCGAGGAGGACGCTCGGTCCAAGGGCCAACGGGTCGTCAATGCCGACCCGGACGTGGGTGGCAGGTACTCGGCCCTCACCGCCTTCGGCCTCGTCCCCTCCGGTCTGGCCGGCGTGGACATCGAGGACCTTCTCGACGACGCCGAGTCGGTCGCCGACCTCCTCGCCGAGGATGACGAGGCCAACCCTGCCCTGCGTCTGGGTGCGGCCATGGGCGGGACCGATCCCCTACGAGACAAGATCTACCTCGTCGACCACGGGAGCGCCGCTCACGGCCTCGGTGACTGGGCCGAGCAGCTCATCGCCGAGTCCACGGGCAAGCAGGGCAAGGGGCTGCTGCCCGTGGTCCTGCTCGCACCGGGTCACAGCACTCCCCCGGACGACGCGACGATCGTGCGGCTCGTGCCCGAGGACGGCGACGAGGCTGCCCCGGAGGCCGCCTCGACCGTCGATGTCGGTGGCTCCCTCGGAGCGCAGTTCCTCCTGTGGGAGACGGCGACGGCAGTTGCCGGCCGGCTCCTGGGGATCAACCCCTTCGACCAGCCCGATGTCGAGAGCGCCAAGCAGGCCGCACGTGACCTGATGTCCGGCGACGGCGAGACCACCACCACCGCCGACGCGAGCGACGGACCGGTGACGATCGCCCACTACGGAGACGACTGGTTGGGTGGAGCGAGCACGCTCGAGGGCGCCGTCGAGGCGCTCCTGGGTCAGCTCGACCCCGAGCACGGGTACGTGGCCGTGATGGCCTACCTCGATCGGGAGGCGGACGCCCCCTTCGCCCAGGTCGCCGACGCGCTCGCGGAGCGCGTGCAGCGCCCCGTGACCTTCGGCTGGGGGCCTCGGTTCCTGCACTCCACGGGGCAGTACCACAAGGGTGGTCCGGCCACCGGCGTCTACATCCAGGTCACCGACGTGCCTCAGCAGGACCTGCCGGTCCCCGGGCGTGACTTCACCCTCGGCGAGTTCATCACTGCGCAGTCGGCCGGCGACGCCCAGGTGCTCGCCGACCACGGTCGACCGGTGCTGGTCCTGCGCCTGAGCGACCACGATGCCGGTCTCGCCCGCGTCACCGAGGCCCTGCGCGGTGGGCAGGCATGAGCCCGGCTCGCGTCACGGCCGAGTCCAACCCGCTGCGCGACCCCCGCGACAAGCGTCTGCCGCGCATCGCCGGCCCGTGCAGCCTCGTGCTCTTCGGTGTGACGGGTGACCTCGCCCGCAAGAAGCTCATGCCGGCCATCTACGACCTGGCCAACCGCGGCCTGCTGCCCCCCGGCTTCTCGCTCGTGGGATTCGCCCGCCGTGACTGGGCCGACCAGGACTTCGGCAAGGTCGTCTACGACGCGGTCCGAGCGCACTCCCGCACCCCCTTCCGCGAGGAGGTCTGGCGCAGCCTGTCCGAGGGCTTCCGATTCGTCCCGGGCACCTTCGACGACGACGACGCCTTCGACCTGCTCGCGCAGACCGTCCGGGAGCTCGACGAGCAGCGCGGTACCGGAGGCAACCACGCCTTCTACCTGTCGATCCCTCCGGGGTACTTCTCGACCGTCTGCCAGCAGCTGCAGCGGTCCGGCCTGGCCACCGGCACCGAGGACTCCTGGCGACGGGTGGTCATCGAGAAGCCCTTCGGGCACGACCTGGGCAGCGCACAGGAGCTCAACGCCATCGTCGAGGAGGTCTTCCCCCCGGACGCGATCTTCCGCATCGACCACTACCTCGGCAAGGAGACGGTCCAGAACCTCCTCGCGCTGCGGTTCGCCAACCAGATGTTCGAGCCGGTGTGGAACAGCCACTACGTGGACCACGTCCAGATCACCATGGCCGAGGACATCGGCATCGGTGGCCGGGCGGGGTACTACGACGGCATCGGGGCAGCACGAGATGTCATCCAGAACCACCTCCTCCAGCTGCTCGCCCTCACCGCCATGGAGGAGCCGACGAGCTTCGCGGCCGGCTCCCTGCGCGCCGAGAAGGAAAAAGTGCTGGAGGCCGTCCGGGTCCCCGAGGACCTCGGTCGCGGCACCGTCCGCGGTCAGTACGCCGCGGGCTGGCAGGGCGGCGACAAGGTCATCGGCTACCTCGACGAGGACGGCGTGGCCGCTGACTCGACGACCGAGACCTATGCCGCCGTGCGTCTCGACATCGAGAATCGCCGCTGGGCCGGAGTGCCCTTCTACCTGCGCACCGGCAAACGGCTGGGTCGGCGGGTGACCGAGATCGCGGTCGTCTTCAAGAGGGCGCCGCACCTGCCCTTCGCCGACACCGAGACCGAGGAGCTGGGCCAGAACGCCGTCGTCATCCGGGTCCAGCCGGACGAAGGGGTGACCATGCGGTTCGGCGCGAAGGTCCCGGGCAACCAGATGGAGGTGCGGGACGTGACGATGGACTTCGGCTACGGGCGCGCCTTCACCGAGTCCAGCCCCGAGGCCTACGAGCGACTCATCCTCGACGTGCTGCTCGGTGACCCACCGCTCTTCCCGCGCCACGAGGAGGTCGAGCTCTCCTGGAAGATCCTCGACCCGATCGAGCGGCACTGGAGCAAGCAGAAGGGTCGCGTCGAGCAGTACGGCGCCGGCACGTGGGGCCCGCCCTCGGCCGACACGATGATGCAGCGTGACGGACGAACCTGGAGGATGCCGTGATCGTCGATCTGCCCAACGCCAGCACCTCCGCCGTCAGCCAGCGGCTGATCGAGATCCGCGGGGACGTCGGGGCCATGGCCCTCAGCCGCGTGCTCACCCTCGTGGTCGTGGTGCCCGAGGACGACGCCGAGGACGCGCTGGCCGTCGCCAACTCGGCAAGCCACCAGCACCCGGCGCGGATCATCTGCGTGATCATCGCCAACCCGCGCGGCAAGGCTCGCCTCGATGCCCAGATCCGGGTCGGGGGCGATGCCGGGGCCTCCGAGGTGGTCGTCCTGCGTCTCTACGGTGAGCTGACCCGGCATGCCCGCAGCGTCGTCACGCCACTCGTGCTGCCGGACTCACCGGTCGTCGCCTGGTGGCCCACCGACGCACCCAAGGACCCTGCAGCCGACCCCGTGGGGGCCATGGCGCAGCGACGGATCACCGACTGCGCTGCGGCCGAGGGCATCTCGTCGACCCTCAAGCGGTTGGCACGCACCTACGCACCGGGCGACACCGATCTCGCGTGGAGCCGGATCACGCTGTGGCGCGGGCTGCTCGCGACGACGCTGGACCAGGCTCCCTTCGACCAGGTCACCGCTGCGACTGTCGTCGGCGGCGAGGACTCCCCCTCGGCCGACCTGCTGGCCGGGTGGCTCCAGCACCGTCTGCGTTGCCCGGTCTCCCTCGTGCGCTCACGCACCGGGTCCGGGCTGGTCAGCGTGCGACTCGAGCGAGCCTCCGGTCCGATCGACCTCGTGCGCCCGCTCTCTGACGACACCGCAACCCTCGACCAGGCCGGCCAGCCGCGTCGAGCCATCGCCTTGGCACCGCGCTCCGATGCCGAGTGCCTGGCCGACGAGCTGCGCCGTCTGGACCCCGACGAGGTCTACGAGGACGCCCTCACCCGCGGTCTGCCCAAGGTCACCCGGCGACGGATGACGATGACCGATGCGGTCGAGGACGGGCTCGTCCCCTCCCCGAGCGACGCCCGACGGGTGACGGAGGAGCTCGCGGACAGCTCCAAGAAGGCTCTGCGCAGCGCCATGGTCGAGGCCGCGCCAGAGCAGGCACACTCTGACACCGAGGCGGTCAAGTCCGCTGTCCTCGACCGCCTCGACTCGGCGGACCCGGCATGAGCGGTGCGGCACCGCTCGTGCTGCGCCACCCGGACACGACGAGCGTGGCCGCCATGGCGGGTGGGCGGCTGCTGGCTGCCGTCCAGGACGCGGTCGTGGAGCGGGGCATCGCCCACGTGGCCCTGACCGGTGGGTCGATGGGGTCGGCCCTGGTCTCCGCCTTGGCCCAGCACCCTCAGCGACAGATCGTGGACTGGTCCCGCGTGCACGTCTGGTGGGGCGACGAGCGCTACCTGCCGGCTGGTGACGGCGACCGCAATGACACCCAGAACGACCGTGCCGGCCTGTCGTCGCTGGGTCTGCTGCCGGAGCACGTGCACCGGGTCGCCGGCCCGGACACCTCGGCGTCGGCGGAGGAATCAGCCGCTGCCTACGAGCAGGCACTGCGCGAGCACGGGGCCGGGCTGTGGGACATCGTCCTGCTCGGCGTGGGTCCCGACGGTCACGTCGCCTCGCTCTTCCCCGGGCACCCTGCACAGTTGACCGCCGACGTCCTCGCAGTGGCGGTGCACGACGCCCCCAAGCCTCCGCCCGTGCGGGTCACGATCACGATCGAGTGCCTGTCCAACTCTCGCGAGGTGTGGTTCGTCGTGGCCGGCCAGGACAAGGCCGAGGCTGTGGCCGCAGGGGTCGGCGGGGCCGCTGCCGCGCAGAGCAGCGCAGCGCAGGTCCGTGGACTCGAGCGCACCCTCTGGCTGGTCGACGAGGCCGCCGCGTCCCGCCTGGCCTGAGCACGGCCGAAGGGCGGCACCTCCTCGCGGAGGTGCCGCCCTTCGGCCGTGCTGTGGTCAGTCGATCACTGGATCAGGCCACGGTCACGCAGCTCGCCCAGACGCTCCTCGAGGATGGCTTCACCCTCGGTGTCGGAGCGACGCTCCTTGACGTAGGCGAGGTGGGTCTTGTAGACCTCTGCGGTCGGAGCGGCCGGCGGGTTGTCCTTGTCCTGCCCTGCGGGCAGGCCGCAGCGCTGGCAGCGCCACTGCTCGGGGATCTCGACGCTGTCGTCAACCGAGAAGGACGGCGTGACCTCGTGGCCGTTGGCGCACCAGTACGTCACGAAGGCTCGCGGGGCTGCGTCGCCACGCTCGGCCTCGCCCATGGGTCCGGCGCCGATTCGGCTACCGCGGATCGCGCTGCCACCTGCCATACGAGCTCCTGGTGTGTGAGTGACGCGTCAGGCGTCGAAGCGGTCGACGAGGCCGATGCCGACGATGGCCGTGAACCAGATCAGCCCAATGACCACGGTGAACCTCGAGAGGTTGCGCTCGGCGACGGAGGAACTGCCCAGGGACGCGGACATGCCGCCACCGAACATGTCGGACATGCCACCGCCCTTCCCCTTGTGCATGAGAACGAGCAGAGTGAGGATCAAGCCGGTGATCACGAGGATCACCTGCAGTCCGATGCGGACGGCGTTCACGCGATCAGGTCCTTGTCGGTCGGAACATTCGGGTGTGGTGCCATCGTGATGATGGCGCCCGCGTCAGGATACCTCGCGGGCCGGCACATGGACCTCAGGTGGTCAGGTGCTGCTGATATCGGCAGATCGCGGCGAACTCCTCGGGCTGCAGCGAGGCTCCACCGACCAGCGCCCCGTCGACATCGGCACCGGCCATGATCGAGGCGACATTGCCCGACTTCACCGAGCCGCCGTAGAGGACCCGCACCGCGTCAGCAGTCTCTGACGAGTACAGCTGTGCCAGCTTGCCGCGGATCGCCGCACACACCTCCTGCGCGTCCTCGGGTGTCGCGACCTCGCCGGTGCCGATGGCCCACACGGGTTCGTAGGCGACGACGACGGTCTGTGCCTGCTCCGGGGTGACGCCCGCGAGGCTCCCCTCGACCTGCGCCAGGACGTGCGCGACGTGCTCGCCCGCCTGTCGCACCTCGAGGCCCTCGCCCACGCAGACGATCGGCACGAGCCCGTGACGGAAGGCCGCGACGGCCTTGCCTGCGACGAGCTCGTCGTCCTCGCCGTGCCCGTCACGACGCTCGCTGTGACCGACCACGACGTAGCTGCAGCCGAGCTTGGCGAGGAAGGCTCCCGAGATGTCGCCGGTGTAGGCGCCCTCGTCGTGGGGACTGAGGTCCTGGGCGCCATAACGCAGCGCGAGCCGGTCGCCCTCGACGAGCGTCTGGACCGAGCGCAGGTCGGTGAAGGGAGGGATCACGACGACCTCGACGCTGGCCACGTCGTGCTTGGCGTCGCGCAGCGTCCAGTCGAGCTTTTGTACCAGGTGGGTGCCCTGGCGGTGGTCGAGGTTCATCTTCCAGTTGCCCGCCATGAGCGGGGTGCGTGCCCGGGCCATGTCAGCCCTCCTCACCATCGAAGACGGACAGTCCCGGCAGTTCCTTGCCCTCGAGGTACTCGAGGCTGGCGCCTCCACCGGTGCTGATGTGGCCGAAGTCGCTGTCGGCGAAGCCGAGCTGGCGCACGGCGGCAGCCGAGTCACCACCACCGACCACGGTGAGGGCTCCCCCCTTCGTCACCTCGACGAGCGCGCGGGCCACGGTCTCGGTGCCGGCCGCGTACGGAGCCATCTCGAAGGCCCCCATCGGTCCGTTCCAGAAGACGGTCCGGCAGTCGGCGAGCTTGTCGGCGAAGTGCTTGGCCGAGTCGGGGCCGATGTCCAGGCCCATCCGGTCGGCCGGGATCGCATCGGCGGCGACGACCTCGTGGTCGGCGTCCGCGGAGAAGTCCGTGGCGGCCACGACGTCAGTCGGGAGGACGATCTCGACGCCGTCGCGCTCGGCTCGCTCGAGGTACTCGGTCACGACGCCGAGCTGGTCCTCCTCGAGGAGGCTCCTGCCGACCTCGTGCCCCTGGGCCTTGAGGAAGGTGAAGACCATCCCCCCACCGATGAGGAGCCGGTCGGCCGTGCCGAGCAGGTTGTCGATGACACCGAGCTTGTCGCTGACCTTGGCGCCACCGAGGACGACGGCGTAGGGACGCTCCGGGTCGTTGGTCAGACGCTGCAGGACATCGACCTCGGTCTGCACCAGCCCGCCCATCGCGGCAGGCAGCCGGGTGGCGATGTCGTAGACGGATGCCTGCGCACGATGCACGACGCCGAAGCCGTCGGACACGTAGGCGTCCGCGAGCTGTGCCAGCTGGTCGGCGAACGCGCCCCGCTCGGCCGCGTCCTTGCTCGTCTCGCCCGGGTTGAAGCGAAGGTTCTCCAGCAGGGCCACCTGGCCGTCCTGCAGTCCCTCGACAGTGGACCGTGCCGAGTCACCGACCGTGTCGTCGGCGAAGGCCACGTCGGCGCCGATCAGCTCGCCGAGACGGACCGCGACCGGCGCCAGGGAGAACTGCGGGTCCGGCGCCCCCTTGGGTCGCCCGAGGTGGGCGCACACGACCACCCGCGCACCCGCTCCGGACAGCTGCGTGATCGTGGGCAGCGAAGCCCGGATCCGGCCGTCGTCAGTGATGCTCTGGCCGTCCAGCGGGACGTTGAGGTCGGAGCGGACGAGGACGCGCTTGCCGCGCAGGTCGCCGAGCTCAGCGAGGGTCTTCACGAGGTGAGGTGCCTTTCGGGTGGTGCGTGCGGTGGTTCACAGTGTTGCGCCGATGTGGACGACGAGATCGACGAGGCGGTTGGAGTAGCCCCACTCGTTGTCGTACCAGCCGACCACCTTGACCTGGTTGCCGATGACCTTGGTGAGGCCGGAGTCGAAGATACAGCTCGCGGGGTCGGTCTCGATGTCCTTGGACACGATCGGGTCCTGCGTGTACACGAGCTTGCCCACGAGAGGGCCCTCGGTGGCCGCTGCCCGCATGATCTCGTTGACCTCCTCGACCGTGGTCTCGCGTCCCGCCTCGAAGGTGAGGTCCGTGACCGATCCGGTCGGAACCGGGACCCGAAGGGCGTAGCCGTCGAGCTTGCCCTCCAGCTCGGGCAGCACGAGCGCCACGGCCTTGGCCGCACCCGTGGACGTCGGGACGATGTTGAGACCGGCGGCCCGCGCCCGCCGCAGGTCCTTGTGCGGCCCGTCCTGCAGGTTTTGGTCGGCCGTGTAGGCGTGGATGGTCGTCATCAGGCCCTTGGTGATCCCGAGCCCGTCGTTGAGGACCTTGGCCATGGGGGCCAGGCAGTTGGTCGTGCACGAGGCATTGGAGATGATCGTGTGCTCGACGGCGTCGTATCGGTCGTGGTTGACGCCCATGACGATCGTGATGTCGGCATTCTTGGCGGGCGCGGAGATGATGACCTTCTTGGCGCCACCGTCGATGTGGGCGCGGGCCGCGTCAGCGTCGGTGAACAGACCGGTCGACTCGATGACGACGTCGACGCCGAGGTCGTCCCACGGCAGCTGCGCGGGGTCGCGCTCGGCCAGCGAGGTGATGAGGCGTCCGTCGACGCTGATCCCGCCCTCGACGACCTCGACCGTGCCGTCGAAGCGTCCGAGGATCGAGTCATACCTGAGCAGGTGCGCCTGGGTGGCGTCATCACCCAGATCGTTGAAGGCCACCACCTCCACGTCAGCTCCGGACGCCGCGATGGCGCGGAAGAAGTTACGGCCGATCCGGCCGAAACCGTTGATACCTACACGAACAGTCACTGTGGGTGCCTCCCTGGGAGATTCCACGATCGCCGCGAGCGCGGCTCCGCTCTCCTTCACCCTATGGCCTGCGTCACGTGCACGGGAGGCCGCCCGGGCGCGATCAGCCGTCGAGCATGTCCGAGGTGAGCGTGGACTCGGTCCCGGGGATGCCATCGTCCTCGGCACGCTTGTCCGCCATGGCCAGCAGGCGCCGGATACGACCGGCGACCGCGTCCTTGGTCATCGGCGGGTCGGCGCGCTGACCCAACTCCTCGAGAGAGGCCTCCTTGTGCTCCAGCCGGAGCTGACCGGCCTCGCGCAGGTGGTCGGGGATGTCGTCACCGAGGATCTCCAGAGCGCGGTGCACCCGAGCGCCGGCAGCGACGGCAGCACGGGCCGAGCGACGCAGGTTGGCGTCGTCGAAGTTGGCCAGGCGGTTGGCCGTGGCGCGCACCTCACGGCGCATGCGGCGCTCCTCCCAGGCCAGCACGGCCTCGTGAGCGCCCAGACGCGTGAGCATGGCGCCGATCGCGTCGCCGTCACGGATGACGACCCGGTCGATCCCCCGGACCTCACGGGCCTTGGACGGGATGTCCAGACGTCGCGCCGCTCCGACGAGGGCGAGCGCGGCCTCCTGACCCGGGCAGGTGATCTCGAGGGAGGAGCTGCGGCCCGGCTCGGTCAGCGACCCGTGCGCGAGGAAGGCCCCCCGCCACGCAGCCTCGGCATCACACTGGGACCCGCCGACGACCCGTGGGGGCAGCCCGCGGACAGGTCGCCCGTCGGCATCGATGATCCCCGTCTGGCGAGCCAGCGCCTGCCCGTCCTTGCTCACCCGGACCAGGTAGCGACTCCCGCGGCGCAGGCCACCAGCGGCCAGCTGCTCGATCGGGTCGCAGTCGTAGCCGTAGAGCTCCTTGATGTTCTTGCGCAGCCGGCGGGCCGTCTGCGCACTGTCGAGCTCGACCTCGATGACGATCTGGCGGTTGACCAGGTGCAGACCGTTGGCGAAACGGAGCAGGCTGGCAACCTCCGCCTTGCGGCAGCAGGTCTTGGTCACCTCTACTCGGCTCAGCTCGTCCTTGACCTTGTCGGTCATCGCCATCGGTGGGTTCCTTCCACGTCGTCTGCTGTTCCCGTCATCGCTGCTGCGTCGCCGGGTTCACGAGAGGATGTCACGATAGGCCGCCGCGAGTCGCAGTGCGTCATGCTCCCCCGCCCGGTCCAGCCGCGCGAGCGGGGCGACGGCCAGTTCTGCGCCGAGCGTGATGCAGGCGCGCTCGAGCCGGTCGTGCTCCTCGATGGTGGAGGGATCTGCCAGCACGGTGTCGAAGCGCAGCTCCGGTGCCATCGCGTGCAGGGTCTCCAGGTGCTGGGTGGCGGAGAACCCGCGCGTCTCCGCGGTGTGCATCTCCAGGTTGAGCGTCAGCACCTTGCGGGCGCTCGCCCGGGTCAGGGCGTCGCGAAGCTCTGGGACCAGCAGGTGCGTGAGGACCGAGGTGTACCAGGACCCGGGCCCCAGGATGATGTGATCCGCCTCCTCGACCGCCTCGACCGCCTCGGGCCGGACCGGAGGATTGGCGGGGACGAGGGAGATCGACTCGACGAGGCCCGTCGTGCCGGCCACCTCCACCTGACCGCGGACCGTGGTGATCGCCGCTGGGTCCGCAGGGTCCAGACCGCTGACCTCGGCGACGAGATCGAGGGGGACCGCAGCCATGGGCAGCACTCGTCCGCGCGTGCTGAGCAGCCGGCCCACGAGGTCCAACCCGCTCACCGGGTCCTCGTGCAGCTGCCAGAGGGCGACGATGAGCAGGTTGCCCAGCGCGTGGCCAGACATCTCACCCTCGCCCGTGAACCGGTGCTGGAGGACGTCGCTCCACGTCTGGCCCCACTCGCTGTCGTCGCACAGCGCGGTGAGGGCCATCCGCAGATCCCCGGGGGGCAGGACCCCGTAATCGGTGCGCAGCCGGCCAGAGGACCCACCATTGTCCGCGACCGTCACGATCGCGGTGACCTGGTCGCAGACGAGACGAAGGGCGGACAGGCTCGCCGCCAGCCCGTGGCCACCACCGAGGGCGACCACCTTGGCCGACCTCAGGGCGTCCACCATCACTACTCCTGCCCCAGGTCGCGATGGACCACGAAGGTCGTGACCTCGTCCGAGGCCAGTCGCGCGGCGACGGCCTCCGCGATGGCGACGGATCGGTGCTTGCCTCCGGTGCAGCCGACGGCGAGCGTGACGTAGCGGCGGTTCTCGCGCTGGTAACCGGCGATGACCGGGTCCATCAGGGTGTCCACGCCATCGATGAACTCCTGGGCGCCCGGCTGGGAGAGCACGAAGTCGGCGACCTGGGTCTCGCGACCGGTGTGCGGACGCAGCTCAGGTACCCAGAAGGGGTTGGGCAGGAAGCGCATGTCGAAGACGAAGTCGGCGTCCAGGGGGACCCCGTACTTGAAGCCGAAGGACAGCACCGCCAGCCGCAGCCGCTCGGCGCTACCCGTCATGAAGAGGGGGCTGACCTTGCGACCGAGCTGGTGGACGTTGAGTCCCGAGGTGTCGACGACACTCTCAGCCGTGGCCCGCAGGTCGGCCAGGACCTCCCGCTCACGCACGATGGCGTCCAGCAGCCGTCCCGTGCCCTGGAGCGGGTGCGGGCGCCGCACGCTCTCGAAGCGACGCACGAGTGCCTCGTTGGTGGCGTCGAGGAAGATCAGGTGGGTACGCCAGCCACGCTCCTTCAGCAGCCGGATCGACTCGGCGAGAGTCTCGAAGCCCTGCGCTCGCACGTTGAGCACGATGCCGATGCGCTGGATGGGGCTGTCACCGACGAGCTTGCCCTCGCGCTCGGCCGAGACCTGCAGGAGGTCCGGCAGCAGGCTGATGGGCAGGTTGTCGATGACATACCAGCCCTGGTCCTCCATGACCTTGCCGACCGTCGACCGGCCGGCACCGCTCATGCCGGTGACGACGACGATCTCGGGCCCGGGGCCACCTGCTTCACGCATCACGGTGTCGACTTCACTCACGGCTGCTCTCCTTCGTCGAGGACCTCACCGGTGGTGAGGTTCACGGCGGGTGTCGGGGTCTCCCCGGCCAACTCTGCCGCAATCCGCTGCGCCAGTGCAGGTCCGATCCCCGCGGTGGTCGCGATCTCCTCCGGGCTGGCGGCTCGGATCTGCTTGACGGAGCCGAAACGAGCCAGAAGTGCCCCACGTCTGGCCTCGCCGAGACCGGGGATCCCGTCGAGTGCACTCCGGGTCATCGACTTGCTGCGACGCTCCCGGTGGAAGGTGTTGGCAAAGCGGTGCGACTCGTCGCGCAGACGTTGCAGCAGGTAGAGCGCCTCGCTGGTCCGCGGGAGGATCACGGGGTGCTCGTCCCCCGGCACCCAGACCTCCTCCAGCCGTTTGGCCAGACCCACGATGGCCACGTCGTCGACACCCAGCTCGTCGAGCACCTGCTGGGCAGCGGCGACCTGGGGGGCCCCACCGTCCACGACCACGAGGTTGGGTGGGTAGGCGAAGCGGCGCGTCTCCCCCGTGTCAGGGTCGGTCGCCTCGCGCTCACGGTCCTTCAGGTGCCGCTGGAAGCGCCGGGTGAGGACCTCGTGCATGGCCGCGGTGTCGTCGGTGCGGCCGTCGATGTCGCCTCGGACGATGAATCGGCGGTACTCGGCCTTGCGGACCAGCCCGTCCTCGAAGACGACCATCGACCCGACGACGTCGCTGCCCTGGATGTGGCTGATGTCGTAACCCTCGATACGTAGGGGGGCGTCGTCCAGACCGAGGATCTCCTGCAGGTCCTGCAGTGCCTGGCTGCGTGCGGTCAGGTCGCCCGCTCGGGCGACCTTGTGGCGAGCCAGCGACTGGTGGGCATTGCGGGCGACGGTCTCCATCAGGGAGCGCTTGTCACCACGTCGGGGTACGCGCAGGTCGGCGCTGCTCCCCCGTCTCTCACTGAGCCACGCGGCGACCTGCGTGGGGTCGGGCGGCAGCACCGGGACGAGGACCTCCTTCGGGACGTTCTCGCCCCCTTCGCCGCCGTACACCTGCTGGAGGAGGTGCTCGACGAGTCCGGGCAGGTCCTCGGCGTCCTTCTCCGCGACCCAGCCCCGCTGGCCCCGGATACGTCCCCCGCGCACGTGGAAGACCTGGATGGCCACCTCGAGCTCGTCGTCGGCGAGGGCGAAGACATCGGCGTCGGTTCCGTCCGGCAGAACGACCGCGGACTTCTCGAGGGCCTTGGTCAGGGCTGCGACGTCGTCGCGCAGACGTGCTGCCTGCTCGAAGTCGAGGTCGGCTGCGGCGGACTTCATCCGGCGCTCCAGACGTCGGACGAAACGCGCCGTGTCCCCGGCCAGGAAGTCGCACAGCTCTTGGGCGAGGGCGCGGTGCTCCTGCTCGCTGACGCGGCCCACACAGGGTGCCGAGCACTTGTCGATGTAGCCCAGGAGACACGGGCGCCCCGACTGCTCGGCGCGCTTGAAGACGCCTGCGCTGCAGGTACGCACCGGGAAGACCCTCAGGAGCAGGTCGAGCGTCTCGCGGATCGCCCACGCGTGCGTGTAGGGACCGAAGTACCGCGTCCCCTTGCGCTTGGCCCCGCGCAGGACCTGGGCTCGGGGGTACTCCTCGCCCAGGGTCACCGCGAGGTAGGGATAGGACTTGTCATCGCGGTACTTGACGTTGAACCGCGGGTCGTACTCCTTGATCCACGAGTACTCGAGCTGCAGGGCCTCGACCTCGGTGGAGACGACCGTCCACTCGACGCTCGCGCCGGTGCGCACCATGCGGGAGGTGCGGGGGTGAAGCGCACCGATGTCCTGAAAGTAGGACGAGAGGCGAGAGCGCAGCGACTTGGCCTTGCCCACATAGATGACTCGGCCGTGCTCGTCCCGGAAGCGATAGACCCCGGGGTCGGTCGGGATAGCCCCCGGAGCGGGACGATAGGTTGCCGGATCTGCCACCCCTCGAGCCTACGAGACGACCACGTCAGCCCCGTCGACGGTCGCGGTCCTCGGTGTCAGGCCCTCGGTGGCCGGGCCCTGGGTCACGGCGCCGTCTGCGAGGGCGAACTGGCTGCCGTGGCAGGGGCAGACGATCGCCTCGGCCGTCACCTGGTCGACCGCGCACCCCTGGTGGGGGCAGCGCACGTCAAAGGCCTTGAACTCGCCTGGTCGAGGCTGGGTGACGACGACCCCGTCGCGGACCAGCCCCCCGCCCTCGGGCACGTCACTCGTCGCGACCCGAGCGCCTGCGCTCTTCTTCTCGGAGTCCTGCGTGGAAGCGCAGGCGCTCAGTGCGCCGACCCCGCCCACGGATGCGGCCGTGAGGCAGATGGCTGTTCGGCGAGTGGTCGTCACGGTGGCCTCCGGGCGTGTGATGGTTGGAAGGTTGCCATCGTCCCACCACCGCCGCTCAACGGCTGATCGTCAGGACTTGGTAACGAGCCGGACACGGTCTTGCCACGTGAGACCGATCTCGCCCTTCGGGGGCCTAGATTCCCCTCCACAGCCTGCGACACCGACGTTGCCGGCCGCGGCCCCACGGCCAGACCCCTAACCAGGAGGACTCGTGAACAGGCGTTCCGTCATCTCTACCGGTGCGACGCTCCTCGTCGCATCCATGGCCCTGACCGCATGCGGAACCCGCGGCGGCGACAGCGGCGGCTCCGGCGATGCAGGCGGCAGCGGCGACAAGGTCGTCAAGATCGGTGTCATCTCGCCGCTGTCCGGCGACCTCTCCGCCCTCGGCCTCGGCATCCAGCACTCCGTGGAGCTGGCAGCCAAGCAGGCGAACGAGTCAGGCGACCTCGGCGACTGGAAGATCGAGGTCGCTCCCGAGGACGACGAGGGCAAGCCCGAGGTCGGCAAGAACGCTGCCTCCAAGCTCGCCTCCGACAAGGACGTCATCGGCGTCGTCGGCACCCTGAACTCCTCCGTCGCAGGACCGGTGCAGCCGATCCTCGACAAGGCGAAGATCACCATGGTCTCGCCGGCCAACACCAACCCGACCCTGACCCGTGGGGCCAAGCCGGTCGATGCGCCCGCGCGCACCTACGACAACTACTTCCGCACCTGCACCACGGACGACGTGCAGGGCCCCTTCGCCGCGCGTTACCTCTACGAGAAGGCCGGCATCAAGGAGCTGGCCACCGTCCACGACAAGAAGACCTACGGTCAGGGCCTCGTCGACGCCTTCTCCGCCGAGTACAAGAAGCTCGGCGGCAAGATCGTCGCGGCCGAGACCATCAACCCGGACGAGGACAAGTTCTCGGCCGTCGTCTCCTCGCTCAAGGCCAAGAAGCCGAAGGCGGTCTACTACGGTGGCGAGTACCCGCAGGCCGCACCGCTGAGCCAGCAGATGAAGGCCGGCGGTCTCGACGTCCCCCTCATGGGCGGAGACGGCATCTTCTCGGGTGAGTACATCAAGCTCGCCGGCAAGGGCTCCGCCGGCGATCTGGCCACCTCGGTCGGCGCGCCCACCGAGAGCCTCGAGGCCGGCAAGAAGTTCCTCGACGACTACAAGGCGGCTGGCTACAGCGACCCCGCGGAGGCCTACGGCGCCTACGCCTACGACGCCGCCACCGCCATCATCAACGCGATGAAGGTCTCCCTCAAGGACGCCGAGACGGTCGAGGACGCCCGTCAGGCCACCATCGACGCGATGAAGGATGTCTCCTTCGACGGCGTCACCGGCAAGGTCGCCTTCGACGAGTACGGCGACACCAAGACCCGCATCCTGACGGTCTACGAGGTCAAGGGCGGCGCTTGGAAGGACGTCAACACCGAAGAGTTCAAGTGATCGACCTGGTCTGACTCCCACGTCGGACCAACCGCTGGGGTGGGGAGGCGTCACGCCTCTCCACCCCAGCGTTGAGCACGACCTCTCGACGCCAGTCGACACACCTCTCGACACTTCCCTCGACACGTGGTGACCGCACGACCTGCGCTCACGCCCCAGGAGGACACGTGGAACTAGTCGCCCAGCAGATCGTCAACGGTCTGACCATCGGGTCCCTGTACGCGCTCATCGCCGTCGGCTACACCGTCGTCTACGGCATCATCCAGCTGATCAACTTCGCGCACGGTGAGATCTTCATGATCGGCGCGTTCGGTGCGCTCTCGACCTCACTGATCCTCTTCCCGGGCCAGACCGCCCTGTGGACCCTCCCCCTCATCCTCATCGGTGCCGTCGCTGCGGCCGTCGCGGTTGCCGTCGTCATGGAGCGGATCGCCTACCGCCCGCTGCGCAACGCGCCGCGCCTGGCTCCACTCATCACGGCCATCGGCATCTCGGTCTTCCTGCAGGAGCTCGTCCGGGTGGGCTACAACGACCCGACGCTCTTCATCTCGGACGCCAACCCCTTCGACTTCCCCTCCGCCAAGCAGAAGGTCGTCTTCCCCCGGGTCGACGGCATCTCCGGAGAGTCCTTCGACCTCGGCGGGATCATCCTGCAGCGACCGGCGATCTTCACCGTGGCCTGTCTGGCCATCAGCGCGATCTGGCTCTGGTACTACATCAACCGCACCCGCAGCGGCCGTGCCATGCAGGCCGTCTCGCAGGATCCGGACACCGCCCGTCTCATGGGGATCAATGTCGACCGGATCATCGTCACCGCCTTCGCGATCGGCGCGGCGCTCGCGGCCGTCGCCGGTGTCGCCTACGGCCTGCAGACGACCAACATCAACTTCAAGATGGGCTTCATCTACGGGCTCAAGGCCTTCACCGCCGCCGTCCTCGGAGGGATCGGCAACATCCAGGGCGCCGTCGTCGGTGGCCTGGTCCTCGGGATCCTCGAGTCGATCGCCATCCAGTACTTCCCCGGCGGCTCGCCGTGGAAGGACATCTGGGCCTTCTCGATCCTCATCCTCGTCCTCGTCTTCAGACCCCAAGGAATCATGGGCGCAAAGGTGGTGGACCGCGCATGAGCAAGCTGTCCCACAATCCCCGTCTCGCGGGCCCGCTCGCGCTGGCCGGCTCCGTCCTCCTCATCGTCTCCGGCCTGCTGTCCTGGAGCTACGAGCCGATCCTGGGCGACATCTCGGTCCGCTTCTGGCCGGTCACCCTGCAGGTCTACGCCATCGTCATGGGCGTGATCGCACTGCTCCTCGCGCTCGTCGCCGCCGGGCCGCTGGGCCGCTGGTCACAGCACATCGACCCAGCCCGCGGGCTGCGCACCATGGGTGTCACGGCTGCGATCTTCGCCGTCACGACACTCGTGGCCATCACGCACCAGACCGGTGGCCTCATCAACGCCAACGAGGGCGTCTGGATTGCTCTCGTCGGGGGCCTGCTCATCGCGGCCGCCGGCTACCTGCGGCCGGAGACCAAGGTCCTCGACCCGGCTGAGATCGCACTGCCGGCCTGGCTGGAGATCATCGTCATCGCCCTGCTCGTCGGGCTCGGTCTCTACACGGCGCAGTACGCCCTGAAGCAGACAGACCCGTGGGTGCTCGTGCTGCTCGTCGGCATGCTCATCGGCGTGACCCTGACGGCGACCCGCTCCAACATGGCCTCGTGGGTGGGTGGCGTCACGATGCGACACCAGCGGGTCTTCCTGCTCGCGACCTTCGTCGTCGTCCTCGCCTTCCCCTTCACCCAGGGTGGGTCGGAGGCCAACCTCAACATCGCGGGCAATGTCCTGATCTTCGCGGCCACCGCGCTCGGGCTCAACATCGTCGTCGGGCTGGCCGGCCTGCTCGACCTGGGCTACATCGCCTTCCTCGGTGCCGGCGCCTATGTCGGCGCGACGATGTCGTACTCGGCCTTCGCGACGATCGGGTGGAAGCCGCCCTTCCTCGTCGTGATGCTCATCGGCGGCCTCGTCTCCAGCATCCTCGGCCTGATCATCGGCTCCCCCACCCTGCGGGTGTCCGGTGACTACCTCGCGATCGTGACCCTCGCCTTCGGTGAGATCTTCCGACTGGCGATGTTCAACCTCGACGGCCAGTCAGGCCCGATGATCACCCGTGGGTCCAACGGCATCAACGCCATCCCGGACCTGAACTTCTTCGGGTTCAACTTCGGGCAGACCCACAACATCCTGGGCATCGACATCCCCCGAGCAGGCAACTACTACTTCGTCCTCATCGCCCTCATCGTCTTCGTCATCATCGTCTTCACCCACCTGAACAACTCACGCATCGGGCGTGGCTGGGTGGCGATCCGCGAGGACGAGCGGGCGGCCGAGGCGATGGGTGTCAACGTCTTCGGACTGAAGATCCTGGCCTTCGCCGGCGGCGCCTCGCTCGCCGGTATGGCGGGGACGGTCAAGGCCCACATGGACCAGGCCGTCTCTCCCGACAGCTACATCTTCCTCGAGTCGGCCTTCCTGCTCGCTGCCGTCGTCCTCGGCGGTATGGGCACGGTCGGTGGTGTCCTCATCGGGGCCGCCATCTTGAAGTTCCTTCCCGAGAAGCTGCGCTTCCTCGACGACTACCGGCTCCTGATGTTCGGCCTCGTGCTCGTCGTCATGATGCGGGTGCGCCCCGAGGGACTCATCGCGAGCAAGCGGCGTCAGCTGGAGTTCCACGACGACGACGAGGAGTTGGCCGAGACAGTGGTCATCGACGAGCTGGAGGCAGCCAAGTGAGCACCGCGACCGTCACACCGTCCGACGCCGAGGCCTCGGGCGAGGGCAAGGTCATCCTCGATGCCCGCAACGTCACGATGCGCTTCGGCGGCCTCGTCGCCGTCGGCGATGTGTCGATGGAGGTGAGAGAAGGCGAGATCGTCGGCCTCATCGGACCCAACGGCGCCGGCAAGACGACCTTCTTCAACTGCCTCACCGGGATGTACAAACCGACGGAGGGACAGGTCTCGCTCTTCGGCACCACGATCCCGCCGAAGCCTCGGGCCGTGGTCAAGGCGGGGATGGCTCGCACCTTCCAGAACATCCGCCTCTTCAGCAACATGACCGCGCTCGAGAACGTCATGGTCGGCCGCTTCTGCCGCACCTCCTCCGGAGCCTTCACCTCGATCATCCGAGGTCCGAAGTTCCGCCGGGAGGAGGCCGAGACGACCGCGCGGGCGCACGAGCTGCTCAAGTACGTGGGGCTCGAGGCCAGTGCCCACCTGCTGGCTCGCAACATGCCCTACGGTGACCAGCGTCGCCTCGAGATCGCGCGCGCCCTCGCGACCGATCCCAAGGTGCTGCTGCTCGACGAGCCGACCGCGGGGATGAACCCCAAGGAGACCGAGCAGGCCATGGCGCTGATCTTCAAGATCCGCGACTCCGGTCTGGCCGTCGTCGTCATCGAGCACGACATGCGCTTCATCTTCAACCTCTGTGATCGTGTCCTCTGCCTCGTGCGGGGCGAGGTGCTCGTCGAGGGCACCCCCGGCGAGGTGCAGTCGGACCACCGGGTCATCGAGGCCTACATCGGTGCGGCTGATGACGAGGACGAAGAGGTGGAGCCGCTCGAGGTCACGACGGCCTTCAGCGAACCCGACCACGAGGAGGAGGGCCGATGAGCGCGATGCTCGAGGTGAAGGACCTGGAGGTCTCCTACGGCAAGATCGTCGCGGTCAAGGGCATCTCCTTCTCCGTCGACGAAGGGGAGGTCGTCACCCTCATCGGGACCAACGGTGCCGGCAAGACGACCACCCTGCGCACGATCTCCGGTCTGCTCCGGCCCAGTGGTGGCGAGATCACCTTCCAGGGCAAGCGGATCGACAGCATGCCGGCGCACGAGATCGTCACCATGGGCTTGGCCCACTCCCCCGAGGGTCGACGCATCTTCCCGAAGATGACCGTGGAGGAAAACCTTCGTCTGGGCGCCTTCGGGCGTCGCGACAAGGAGATCACCAAGGACATCCATGCCGCGTACGAGCTCTTCCCGATCCTGGGTGAGCGCAACAACCAGCCGGCCGGCACCTTCTCCGGTGGCGAGCAGCAGATGCTCGCCATGGGTCGGGCCATGCTCTCGCGGCCGAAGCTGCTCATGCTCGACGAGCCCTCGATGGGTCTCTCCCCGATCATGATGAAGAAGATCATGTCCACGGTGAAGACCTTGCAAGCCCAGGGCACGACCATCCTGCTCGTGGAGCAGAATGCGCGCGCCGCCCTGCGTCTGGCGACCAAGGGCTATGTGCTCGAGGTCGGCAAGATCGTCACCGAGGGCACCGGCCACGACCTGCTGCACAGCGACGAGGTCCGCAAGGCATATCTCGGCGAGGACTGACGCTCGCTCCTCGCCGCCTGTTGGTCTGTCGGTCGGCGAGGAGTGGGGGTGGCGCACGCCGAAGTTCGCCAAGTGATCGTGCACGTCACCTGGACCTGTCAGGCGAACTTCGGTTTGATGCGCGCCACCCCCACTCCCCGCCTTCCCGTCAGCCTGCCTTCTTCGCGCGGCGGGCTGCTGCGCTCGCCTGGCTGGAGACGGCCTTCTTCTTGGCTGCTGCCTTCTTGGCCGGGGCATTCTTCGCGGCCACGGCCTTCTTCGTGGTGGTCTTCCTGGCGGTCTTCTTCGCCGCCTTGGTCACGGGGGCCACGTCGTCCTCGATGACCAGCTCGCCCACGATCGGCTTGGTCACGGCCGAGGTGAGGACGGGCTTCAGGAACTGGCCGGTGAAGGACCGCGGCACCGCGGCCACCTGCTCGGGTGTCCCGCTCGCGACGACCTGGCCGCCGCCGGATCCCCCTTCGGGGCCCATGTCGATGACCCAGTCGGCGCACTTGATGACGTCGAGGTTGTGCTCGATGACCAGCACGCTGTTGCCCTTGTCGACCAAGCCCTGCAGGACGATCAAGAGCTTGCGGATGTCCTCGAAGTGCAGACCCGTCGTGGGCTCGTCGAGCACGTAGATGGTGCGCCCGTTGGAGCGCTTCTGCAGCTCGGCCGCGAGCTTGACGCGCTGGGCCTCGCCGCCGGACAAGGTGGTGGCCGGCTGGCCGAGTCGCACATAGCCCAGCCCCACGGCGTTGAGGGTCTTCATGTGACGGGCGATCGCCGGTACCGCGGCGAAGAAGTCCTCGGCTTCTTCGATGGGCATGTCGAGGACCTCGGAGATGCTCTTGCCCTTGAAGTGCACCTCGAGGGTCTCGCGGTTGTACCGCGCGCCGTGGCACACCTCGCACGGGACGTAGACGTCCGGCAGGAAGTTCATCTCGATCTTCAGCGTGCCGTCGCCCGAGCACGCATCGCAGCGGCCGCCCTTGACGTTGAAGGAGAACCGGCCCGGCTGGTAGCCACGGACCTTGGCCTCGCTCGTCTGGGCGAAGAGCTTGCGCACGTGGTCGAAGACGCCCGTGTACGTCGCCGGGTTGGACCGCGGGGTCCGCCCGATGGGGCTCTGGTCGACGTGGACGACCTTGTCGAGGTTGTCCAGACCGGTGACCGTCTTGTGTCGGCCCGGGACCCTGCGGGCTCCGTTGAGCTTGTTGGCCAGGACGTTGTAGAGGATGTCGTTGACGAGGGTCGACTTGCCCGAGCCCGAGACCCCGGTGATGGCGACGAAGTTGCCCAGGGGGAAGGACACCTCGATGTCGGTCAGGTTGTTTTCCTTGGCTCCCTTGACGGTCAGCTCACGCCCGGGATCCTGGGGACGACGCACGGCCGGCAGCGGGATCTCCAGCTCGCCCGAGAGGTAGCGCCCGGTGACCGACCGGTCGTTGGTCAGCAGGTCTGCCATCGGTCCGGAGTGCACGACGTGACCACCGTGCTCGCCGGCTCCCGGACCGATGTCGACGACCCAGTCGGATGCCGCGATGGTGTCCTCGTCGTGCTCGACGACGATGAGGGTGTTGCCGAGGTCGCGCAGCCGGGTCAGGGTCTCGATGAGCCGGTGGTTGTCACGCTGGTGCAGGCCGATGCTCGGCTCGTCGAGGACGTAGAGGACACCCACGAGGCCCGAGCCGATCTGGGTGGCCAGCCGGATGCGCTGCGCCTCGCCGCCGGACAGGGTGCCCGCCGCTCGCGAGAGCGAGAGGTACTCCAGGCCCACGTCGAGGAGGAAGCCCAGCCGGGCGTTGATCTCCTTGATGACCTGCTCGGCGATCTGCTGCTCACGCTCGCTGAAGTCCACGGTGTCGAGGAAGCCGGCGGCCTCGCGGATGGACAGCGAGGAGACATCGGCGATGCTGTGACCGCCGACGAGGACGGCGAGGGACTCCGGCTTCAGTCGGGTGCCCGAGCACGTGGGGCACGGGATCTCCCGCATGTACCCCTCGTACTTCTCACGACTCCACTCCGACTCGGTCTCGGTGTGCCGCCGCTTGATGAAGGGGATGACACCCTCGAAGCCCGTGCTGTAGGAGCGCTCCCGACCGAAGCGGTTGCGGTACTTGACGTGGACCTTGTGGTTGCGTCCCTCGAGCAGCGCCTCGCGGGCACGGCTCGGCAGGGCCCGCCACGGCGTGTCCATGTCGAAGCCGAGGTCGTCGCCGAGCGCAGCCATGGTGCGCTGGAAGTACTGGGCGGACTGCGTGCCCTGCGCCCACGGTGCGATCGCGCCCTCACCGAGGGTCAGGTCGTCGTCCGGGATGACGAGGTCGGCGTCGACCTCGAGCTCGGTCCCCAGACCGGTGCAGACCGGGCACGCGCCGAAGGGCGAGTTGAAGGAGAAGGAGCGCGGCTCGATCTCGTCGATGTTGAGGGCGTGGTTGTTGGGGCAGGCCATCGTCTCGGAGTAACGGCGCTGCCGATCGGGGTCGTCCTCCTCGAGATCGACGAAGTCGATCGTCAGGACCCCACCGGCGAGCCCGAGGGCGGTCTCGACGGAGTCGGTGAGGCGCTGCTTGGCCGCGCGGTCCTCCTCCCCCTTCGCCACGAGGCGGTCGACGACCACGTCGATCGTGTGCTTGACCTGCTTCTCCAGCGTCGGCGGCTCCGAGAGCGCGACGACCTCGCCGTCGACGAGGGCCCGGCTGTACCCCTTCGCCCGAAGCTCGGAGAAGAGGTCGACGAACTCCCCCTTGCGCGCGCGGACCACGGGTGCCAGGACCTGGAAGCGGGTGCGCTCGGGCAGCTCGAGCAGCCGGTCGACGATCTGCTGGGGGCTCTGCCGGGTGATGGGCTCACCGCAGACCGGGCAGTGCGGTCGGCCGACCCGCGCGAAGAGCAGACGCAGGTAGTCGTGCACCTCGGTGATCGTGCCGACGGTGGAGCGCGGGTTGCGGTTGGTCGACTTCTGGTCGATGGAGACGGCCGGGGACAGACCCTCGATGAAGTCGACGTCCGGCTTGTCCATCTGGCCGAGGAACTGACGCGCGTATGCCGACAACGACTCGACGTAGCGGCGCTGGCCCTCGGCGAAGATGGTGTCGAAGGCGAGCGAGGACTTGCCCGAGCCCGACAGGCCGGTGAAGACCACGAGCGAGTCTCGGGGGATGTCGATGTGGATGTTCTTGAGATTGTGCTCGCGGGCACCCTGGACGACGATCCGGTCGTGCAGGCGGGAGCCGGAGGCCTTGGCAACAGTCACGCCTCCACCTTAGGTGCCGCCACCGACAGCCCACTCCACCCTCTGCGCAGGGCTGGTCCTCACGGCCTAGCCTGTGACGATGAGCACCCCGATCGAGGACTACGCAGCCATCGGCGACACCGAGACCGCGGCCCTGGTGTCGATGAAGGGGTCGGTGGACTGGTTGTGCCTGCCGCGCTTCGACTCATCGTCGAGCTTCACCGCACTGCTGGGTACCCCCGAGCACGGCCGGTGGCTCATCGGGCCGGTCGCCGATGCCGAGACCACGCGCGCCTACCGCGGTGATTCCTTCATCCTCGAGACCGTTCACCGGACGGCCACGGGCGCGGTCAAGGTCATCGACCTCATGCCGCTCGGCGATGGCCGAGCCGACCTCGTGCGCGTCGTCGAGGGCCTCGAGGGCGAGGTGGAGATGCAGCAGGAGTGGGTCGTGCGCTTCGGCTACGGCCGCATCCGTCCCTGGGTGGCGCACTCCCCCGGTCACGAGCAGGACACCGAGGTCATCACCGCCATCGCCGGCAACGACATGCTGGTCTTCCGCGGTTCTCGACTTCCCCGACCCGACGGCGCACACCACCGCGACCGGTGGACGGTCCGGGCCGGCGAGCACTACAACTTCTCGACGACCTGGGTGGCGTCGTACAAGCCCATCCCCCCGCCGCTGGACATCCACTCGCGCATCGAGGCCACCCACGACCGTTCCTCGCGGTGGGCCGCACGCTGCACCTATGAGGGCCCGTACCGGGCCGAGGTGGTTCGTTCGCTGCTCACCCTGCGACTGCTGACCGACACCCGGAGGGGCGGCATCGTCGCCGCAGCCACGACGAGCCTCCCGGAGGACTTCGGCGGCAGCCGCAACTGGGACTACCGCTACTGCTGGCTCCGAGACGCCTCTCTCACCCTCGAGTCGCTCCTGAAGTCGGGCTACGTCGGCGCGACCAAGCTGTGGCGCGACTGGCTGGTGCGCGCGATCGCCGGCGATCCCGAGGACATGCAGATCATGTACGCGGTCGATGGTGGCCGCGAGCTGCCCGAGCGCGAGCTGGACCACCTGCCCGGCTATGCCGACAGCCTCCCGGTGCGCATCGGCAACGGCGCCGTGAACCAGAAGCAGACCGACGTCCTCGGCGAGGTCATGATCGCCCTCGAGGACGCGCGCGCCCAGGGCCTGAAGGAGTCGCCCCAGTCCTGGGCCGTTCAGCGAGCCCTCGTGGGCAACCTCGCGGAGCACTGGGACCAGGCCGACAACGGGTTGTGGGAGATCCGCGGGCCCTTGCGCCACTTCACCCACTCCCGGGTGATGGTGTGGGCCGCCTTCGACCGAGCGATCCGGGCCGTGGAGCTGCACGGGTACGAAGGGGACGTGGAGCGGTGGCGGGACCTGCGCGAGCGGGTGCGCGCGGACGTCCTCGCGAAGGGATGGAACGAGGAGAAGCAGTCCTTCACGCAGCACTTCGAGACCGACGAGGTCGACGCCTCCCTGCTCCTGATCCCCATGGTCGGCTTCCTGCCCCCCGACGACCCTCGGGTACTGAGCACCGTGGCGGCCATCGAGCGCGACCTCATGCGCGACGGCCTCCTCCTGCGGTACCGCACCCAGAGCGGCGTCGACGGTCTCGAAGGCGACGAGCACCCCTTCCTCGCCTGCTCGTGGTGGCTCGTCAGCGCCTATGCCCTCACCGGCCAGCTCGACAAGGGCCATGCGCTCATGCGACGCCTGTGCGGTCTGCTCAACGACGTCGGTCTCGTCGCCGAGGAGTACGACGTCGGCGGACAGCGCCAGGCCGGCAACTTCCCCCAGGCCTTCAGCCACCTCACCCTCATCGGCGCTGCGTACGCGCTGCGCGACGCGGAGGCCGCCGAGGAGCACGGGCAGGAGCCCGAGACCGACGACACCGCCACTCCCATCCACCCCGTCGAAGGAGCACCAGCATGAGCCAGACCTACGACCCCGACGTCACGCCCGGTGGGCCCTGGTCCACCCGCGAGCTGACCGGGTTGATCATCCGCAAGATGTCCGTGTCCGAGATGCACAACAACGTCTACCTGCTCACCTGTCGCACGAGCGGCGCCCAGCTGCTCATCGACGCGGCCGACGAGGCCGAGCGGATCCGGGACCTCGTCGCGGTCGGTGGCTCCGGTCTGGACCACCTCGTGACGACCCACCAGCACTGGGACCACGTGCGGGCACTCGTCGAGGTGACCAAGGACCTGTCCCCCGAGACCCACGCCGGTGAGGACGACGCCTCCTCGCTTCCCCAGCTGCCGGACCACCGGCTGCGTCATGGCGACCGGATCGCCTTCGGTGACGCGGTGCTCGACGTCGTCCACCTGCGGGGGCACACTCCCGGGTCGGTGGCGCTGGCCTACGACGACCCTGACGGACATGTCCACCTCTTCAGCGGTGACAGCCTCTTCCCCGGCGGTGTCGGCAACACCAAGATGGCGGGCCAGAGCTTCCAGGCCCTGTTCGCCGACGTCACCCAGCGGGTCTTCGACGTGTACGACGACGACACCTGGGTCTACCCGGGCCACGGGTCGGACACGACCTTGGGCACGGAGCGGCCGCACCTCGACGAGTGGCGCGAGCGCGGCTGGTGAGGTTCCCGGGCGCGACGTCGTGACGTGCGAGGTTGACGGCCCATGACCGAGCCATCACAATCATCACTTCACGACATCGCTACCCGCCAGTAACGTTTCGGCGGTGTCCCTCTGGCCACAGAGGCCTGACCAGACTCGAGGACACCCGTCATGAACGACTCCGCACTCATCTCCATCGGGCTGCCGATTGCGCTCGCGATCATCATGTTCGGCCTCGGGCTGAGCCTCACGGTCGGCGACTTCCGCCGGATCGCTCGTTCGCCCAAGGCCGTCGTCGTGGCGCTCGTCCTGCAGATCCTCGTGCTGCCGCTCGTCGCCTTCGGCCTGGTCATCGCCTTCGACGTCGATCCGTTGCTGGCGGTCGGTGTGATGCTGCTGGCAGCCTCCCCCGGCGGGACCACTGCCAACCTCTTCAGCCATCTCTTCCGGGGCGACGTGGCCCTCAACATCACGCTCACGGCCATCAACTCGGTGTTGGCAGCGGTGAGCATCCCGGTGATCACCAATCTCGCGATCAACTACTTCGCCGCGGACGGCGAGCTCGGACTGCAGTTCGGCAAGGTCCTTCAGGTCGTCGCCATCGTCCTCGTCCCCGTGGCGCTGGGCATGGCCGTCCGTCGGCGCTCACCCGCCTTCGCCGTGCGCGCCGACAAGCCCGTGCGCATCTTCTCCATCACCGTGCTCGTCATCGTGGCCGTCGGGGCCCTGGTCGGCGAGCGGGCCAACCTGGGCACGTACCTCGAGCAGGTCGGAGTGGTGACGGCGCTCTTCTGCCTCGCGAGCCTGACGCTCGGCTACGTCGGCGCCCGCGTCATGCGACTGGACGCCCCCCAAGCCATCGCCACCGCGATGGAGGTCGGCATCCACAACACGACGATCGCCCTGACCATCGCCCTCAGCGTGCTGGGCAGCACCGAGGTCGCGATCGCGGCCGCCATCTACTCCATCTTCATGTACATCTTCGCGCCCGCCTTTGGCTTCGCCATCAGCCGCGGCACCCGTGCCGCGGCGAGCAGCCCGGCAGCGCAACGGGTGGACTGACCGGCTCCAGCGGTCGTCAGTGGGTGGCGGCGACGGTTGCACCGAAGCCGATCATCACCACGCCCATGGTCGCCTCGATCCGGCGCCGGGCACGCGGGGCGGTCAGCGCACCCCGGGCCCGGTCGGCGAGCAGGACGATGCCGGTGAGCCACACCGCGCCGATGGCCACGAGACTGAGCGCGTAGACCGCCAGGACCGGCAGTCCGGCCCCACCCCCGACAAATTGCGGGAGGACGGCCAGGTTGAAGGCCAGCACCTTGGGGTTGGTGATGTTGCACAAGAAGCCCTGAGCGAGGGTTCGGCGACGGTCACCGCGCGCCCCGGATCGAGCCGTCGACTCCTCCTCGGGAGTGCCGCTGAAGTCGCCCTTCCACGCAGCTCGCAGTGCCTGCGCGCCGAGGAGGAGCAGGTATGCCGCGCCCACCCACTTGACGGTCAGGAAGAGCGGTTCGCTCGCGACGATGATCGCCCCGAGACCCCCGGCCGCCAGCAGTCCCTGGACGGCCCCCGCAGCACTGACCCCTGCCATGGTGAGCAGCCCCTCGGAGCGGCCACGCACGAGTGACGCCCGCAGGGTGAGCGCGGTGTCCGGCCCCGGCGCAATCGTGATGACGAGCACCAGCGCGAGGAAGGAGAGGTAGGTCGTCATGAGAGCGAACACTAGGGTGAGGCCGTGAGTCGTGTCGATGCCATCCCAGCACCCGTCCTCGTGCTGGGTGGCGTGCTCTCCGTCCAGTTCGGTGGAGCTCTGGCTGCGACACTCGTCCCCCAGATCGGCGCGGCCGGATCGGTCATCCTCCGGCTGGGCATCGCCACCCTCGTGCTCCTCGCGATCGCCCGGCCCCGGTGGCGTGGGCACAGCCGTCGTGACCTCGGGACCATCATCTGCTTCGGAATCGCGATGGGCCTGATGAACTTCGCGTTCTACGCCTCGCTCGGCCACCTGCCGATCGGGGTGGCCGTGACCATCGAGTTCGTCGGACCGTTGACGCTCGCGGCCGTCCTCTCCCGCCGCCCGCGCGACCTGCTCGCCGTCGCCACCGCCGCGATCGGCGTCGTGCTGATCTCACGTGCCCTGAGCCTGCCCTTCGACCAGCTCGAGACCACCGGCATCCTGCTGGCCCTCGCGGCCGGAGCCTGCTGGGCCGCGTACATCGTCTTCTCCGGCCGCACCGGCGCAGCCTTCCCCCAGCTCGAGGGCCTGGCCCTGGCCATGGTCGTCGCGACGGTGGTCGTCCTGCCCTTCGGGCTGTGGGATGTCGCTCGGCACGGCACCGCTGCCTGGGACGGGGAGGTCCTGCTCAAGGGCCTGGGCATCGCCGTGCTCTCCTCGGTCCTGCCGTACTCGCTCGAGCTCTTCGCCCTGCGGCGTCTGGCTCCGGCCGTCTTCGGCATCCTGCTCAGCCTCGAGCCCGCGGTCGCCGCTCTTGCGGGCCTCATCGTCCTCGGTCAGAGGCTCTCCGGGGTGCAGCTCTTCGGGATGGCCCTCGTCGTCCTCGCCAGCGTCCTTGTCCTGGGCCTGGGCGCGGCCCGTCGGCCGAAGGCCGAACTCCCCGTCTGACGGCCCGTCCTGCTCGGCAGACATGACGAAGGGGGCCGCTCACCGTGATGGTGAGCGGCCCCCTTCGTCGGAGGACGGGAGGACCTGTGATCAGCTCCGCGAGCCGATGTCCGCCTTGGCGTCCTTGTTGGACTTCCACAGGCTGGCGATCGTCGTCACACCGAGGATGACGACGATGGCGCCGAGCGAGAAGACCGTCGAGATCTCTGGGACGGCCACGTGCTCTCCACCGTTGATGAAGGGCAGCGTGTTCTCGTGCAGCGCATGGAGGATGAGCTTGACACCGATGAAGGCCAGCAGGACCGACAGACCCAGACTCATGTAGACCAGCTTCTTCAGCAGACCACCGATGAGGAAGTACAGCTGCCGCAGACCCATGAGGGCGAAGAGGTTGGCCGTGAGGACGATGTACGGCTCCTTGGTCAGGCCGTAGATCGCCGGGATCGAGTCGAGCGCGAAGAGCAGGTCCGTCATGCCGAGTGCGACGACCACGATGAAGATCGGGGTCGCGACCCGCTTGCCGTTCTCCTTGGTGAAGAGCTTGGCCGACCACTCGCTCGTGCTCGGCACGGTGCGCTGGAACCACTTGACGACCCCGTTGGGCTCCCAGTCCTCCTCCTCGTCGTCGCCGCTGGTCGCGAGCTTGATCGCGGTGTAGATGAGGAAGGCGCCGAAGATGTAGAAGACCCAGGCGAACTGGTTGATCGCGGCAGCGCCGACGAAGATGAAGATCGTCCGCAGCACGATCGCGATGATGATGCCCCACAGCAAGGCGGTCTGCTGGAAGCGCTGCGGGACGCCGAACTTCGCCATGATGATGATGAAGATGAAGAGGTTGTCGACCGAGAGCGAGTACTCGGTCAACCAGCCGGCGAAGAACTCGGTGCCGCGGTCACCGCCTTCGGCCAGCCACAGCCCGATGCCGAAGGCGATGGCTGCCGTGACGTAGATCCCGAGGGTGACCGAGACCTCCTTCGTCGAGGGCACGTGTGGCCGGCGGGCCACCATGATCACGTCGAAGGTCAGCACCGCTGCGGCCACGGCGAGCGTGAGCAGCCACACCCACGTCGGCACCTCCATGGTGCCGCCGCTGATGATCGCCGGCTGGAGCGAGGAAATGGTGGACAAGAGAAGCCTTCCGGACAGAGGAACACACGTCCGGAGGTCTCTCCCACCTGGGTCAGGCCCCTGCCCCGGGCCGGACGGACCGACCGTGCTGACGAGACAGAGCTCCGGGGATACTCCCCTCCGTTGCCTCGAGTCTCTCACGCCATGGGAGCTGATGTGCCGAACCCCGAGGCGAGGGCCTGCGTCAGCGGGTCGCGGCCGTCATCTGCCGCAGCTCCTTCTTCAGGTCACCGATCTCGTCGCGCAGCCGGGCTGCCAGCTCGAAGTGCAGGTCGGTGGCCGCCTGGTGCATCTGGTCGGTGAGCTCCTGGATGAGGCGAGCCAGCTCGGTCGCCGGCAGGTCCCGTCCGCGCTCGGCCGGCTCCGCGCCCGCCGTGCCGCCCCGGCTCTTGCCTCGGGACTGGCTCCGCCCGGACCCGAGCAGCTCGGCGGTGTCGGCGTCCTCTCGTCGGAGCATGTCGGTGATGTCCGCGATCTTCTTGCGAAGCGGCTGGGGGTCGAGCCCGCGCTCGCGGTTGTAGGCGATCTGCTTGACCCGGCGACGCTGGGTCTCGTCGAGCGCCTGCTGCATCGACGGAGTGACCTTGTCGGCGTACATGTGCACCTGACCCGACACATTGCGCGCGGCGCGACCGATGGTCTGGATGAGCGAACGCGCACTGCGCAGGAAGCCCTCCTTGTCGGCATCGAGGATGCTCACGAGCGAGACCTCGGGCAGGTCGAGCCCCTCGCGCAGCAGGTTGATCCCCACGAGGACGTCGTACTCGCCCAGCCGCAGCTCGCGCAGCAGCTCCACGCGCCGGAGTGTGTCGATGTCTGAGTGGAGGTAGCGCACCCGCACCCCCTTGTCGAGGAGGTAGTCGGTCAGGTCCTCGGCCATCTTCTTGGTCAGGGTCGTCACCAGCACCCGCTCGTCACGATCGGCCCGCTGGCGGATCTCGTGCAGCAGGTCGTCGATCTGGCCCTTGGTCGGCTTGAGGACGACCTCGGGGTCGATGAGGCCGGTCGGCCGGATGACCTGCTCGACGTACCCGTCGGACTTGGCCATCTCGTAGTCGCCGGGCGTCGCCGAGAGGTAGACCGTCTGCCCGGTGCGCTCGAGGAACTCCTCCCACGTCAACGGGCGGTTGTCCATCGCGCTGGGCAGCCGGAAGCCGTGCTCGACGAGGGTGCGCTTGCGGGAGGCGTCGCCCTCGTACATGGCACCGATCTGCGGCACGGTCTGGTGCGACTCGTCGATGACGAGGAGGAAGTCCTCGGGGAAGTAGTCGAGCAGGCAGTTGGGGGCGGTGCCGGGCAGGCGTCCGTCGATGTGCATCGAGTAGTTCTCGATGCCTGCACAGCTGCCGACCTGGCGCATCATCTCGATGTCATAGGTGGTGCGCATGCGCAGCCGCTGGGCCTCCAGCATCTTGCCCTGGCGCTCCATGCTCGCCAGCGTCTCCTCGAGCTCGGTCTCGATGCCCGCGATGGCGCGCTCCATGCGCTCCGGCCCGGCGACGTAGTGGGTCGCCGGGAAGATGTGCATCTGCTCCTCCTCACGCACGATCTCGCCGGTGAGCGGGTTGAGGGTGTGGATGCGCTCGATCTCGTCGCCGAAGAACTCGATCCGCACGGCGAGCTCCTCGTAGACCGGGATGATCTCCACCGTGTCGCCGCGCACCCGGAAGGTGCCGCGGGTGAAGGCCAGGTCGTTGCGCGTGTACTGCATCGTGACGAACTTGCGCAGCAGCTCGTCACGGTCGATCTCGGCCCCGACCTCGAGCGTGACCATCCGGTCGACGTACTCCTGGGGGGTGCCGAGGCCGTAGATGCAGGAGACCGAGGCGACGACGACGACATCGCGTCGGGTGAGCAGGTTGTTGGTGGCGCTGTGACGCAGCCGCTCGACCTCCTCGTTGACCGAGGAGTCCTTCTCGATGTAGGTGTCCGACTGGGGCACATAGGCCTCGGGCTGGAAGTAGTCGTAGTAGCTGACGAAGTACTCGACGGCATTGTTGGGCAGCAGCTCGCGGAACTCGTTGGCCAGCTGTGCGGCCAGCGTCTTGTTGGGCGCCATCACCAGGGTGGGTCGCTGGACCTGCTCGATGAGCCATGCGGTCGTCGCGGACTTGCCGGTGCCCGTGGCGCCGAGGAGGACGACGTCCTGCTCTCCCGCCCGGACCCGCTGCGTCAGCTCGGCGATCGCCTTGGGCTGGTCACCGGCCGGCTCGAAGTCCGAGACGACCTCGAAGGGAGCCACCGTGCGTTGCAGATCAGTCACCGGGCGCATGACGTCAACCGTATGTCACTCCACCGACAGCGGTTCCTGCCCTTCGAGACGCTCGCCCGCTGCGCGGACTCCCCCTCAGGACCCGAGGCGCGCCAGCGCCGCCTCGAAGGGCCCTCAGAAGTCGACCGGGTACTCCGTCAGCCGCTCGCGGGAGTCGCCGCTGCGAATGACCCTCCAGTGGCCGCCGGGACCGCGGCGCAGGGTCCATCGACCCAGCCGCGCGATGGGCGCAAGCGCCATCACCAGGCCACGCACGGCGTCCTCGGCCTCCTCATCCTCGGCGGCGTCGTTGGCGCCGGTCACGAGGAAGCGCAGGTGGATCTGCGGCTGCCCTCTCACGATCTCGACCGACCGGTCCTCGACGCGGTGCCCGAGGGTGAGCAGCTCCTCGGCCCGGGGCAGCAGGCTCTCGGGTGGGATGCCCGGCGAGACCCCGTGGACGTCGACCGCGACGCGGTAGGACGGCACTCAGGCCCCCTGACCCTCGGGGGACCACCCGGTCTCGCGCGCCCAGGCCTCGATCCGCTCGTGCGCTGCGTCGAACCACGGCTCCTTGGCCTCTGCGTACTCACCCCGCCGAAGGCCGGAGGCGGCGAGTCGCTCCTTCTCGGCGCGGTAGTCCACCCGCGCCGACTCCTCGGAACGCAACCAGTCGCGGAAGAGCACCGCCCACCGCCAGCCGGGTGAACCCACCTCGCGCACGTGCAGGTGAAGGAGCACCGCGGGATCGCAGCCGAGGTGGTAGCGCTTGGGCCAGGGCGCTCCGTCCTTCGACGAGTCCTGGTCGATCCCCTCGATCCGGGGCCACCCCCCTTCGACCATGGCCTGGCGGAAGGCCGAGGAGTCCGCCACGGCGAGATCGGTGACCCCGATCTGCAGGTCGATGATCGGCTTGGCGTACATCGGCACCGCCGTCGAGCCGATGTGGTCCACCGTGACGGCAAGATCACCGAGTCGGTGGCGCAGGCGGGCAATCTCTCGCGCGGCCTGACCGGCCCAGTCGGGATCAACCTCGTGCAGGACCACCTCGTGCGGCGCCCGCACCGCGGTGGACGTCGCCAGGTTGTCGGCGAAGGGGGCCAGCCGCTCCTGCCGCAGCCGGTCGACGGCCACGACGAGGTCCTCGGGGCTGCCGTTGTTGTCGAGCAGCACGTCGGCGACGGCGCGACGCTCCTCGTCCGTGGCCTGCGCCGCGATGCGTGAGCGGGCCTCGTCCTGCGGCATCCCCCGCAGCTCCACGAGGCGATGCACCCGCTCCTCCTCGTCGGTGTCGACGACGAGGACGAGGTGGTACTCCCCCGCCATGCCCTTCTCGACGAGCAATGGCATGTCGTGCACGGCGATCGCGGTGCCGGCCTCCTGCGCCGCGGCGAGACGCTGCGCCGTCCGCCCCCAGATCGCCGGGTGGGTGATGCCCTCCAGGGCAGTCAGCGCCTGCGGGTCGCCGAAAACCACGCGTCCCAGAGCGGGCCGGTCCAGGGCGCCGTCGGTCGTGAAGACGCCGTCGCCGAACCGCTCCCGGATCTGGTCCAGCGCAGGCTCCCCCGGCTCGACCACCTCCCGCGCGATGAGGTCGGCGTCGACGACGACGGCCCCGAGCTCGGCCAGCCGGCGGGAGACCGTCGACTTGCCCGACCCGATTCCACCTGTGAGTCCGATGCGCAGCATGGGCCCGATCCTATGCACGTCCACCGACGACGAAGGCGCCGTCTTGGGGAGACGTGCTCTGCCCGCGTCACGAGAAGGGGGCGCCGCACCGGATCGGTGCGACGCCCCCTTGTCAGAGGTGCTGCTCGGGTCAGTTGCCCGTGAGCTTCTCGCGGAGCGCGGCGAGCGCCTCGTCGGAAGCCAGCGTGCCCTCGTTGGTCGGTGCCTGGGCACCGGCGCTCGGGGTGGACGAGCTGCTGCTGCTGCTGCTGCCACTGCTGTCCGAGCTGTACGAGGTGGCGGCGACGGTGTCGTTGCCACCCTCGGCGGCGGCTGCGTCGTCCGCAGCAGCCTTCTCGACCTGGGCGCGGTGCGCCTCCCAGCGCGAGTGGGCGTCGGCGTACTGCTTCTCCCAGGCCTCACGCTGCGTGTCGTAGCCCTCGAGCCACTCGTTGGTCTCGGAGTCGAAGCCCTCGGGGTACTTGTAGTTGCCCTGCTCGTCGTACTCGGCAGCCATGCCGTAGAGCGTGGGGTCGAACTCCGTGACGTTGGAGCCGTCCTCGTTGGCCTGCTTGAGGCTCAGCGAGATGCGGCGACGCTCGAGGTCGATGTCGATGACCTTGACGAAGATCTCCTGGCCGACGTTGACGACCTGCTCGGGCAGCTCCACGTGGCGCTCGGCCAGCTCGGAGATGTGGACCAGACCCTCGATGCCGTCCTCGACGCGCACGAACGCACCGAAGGGAACCAGCTTGGTGACCTTGCCCGGGACGACCTGACCGATCGCGTGGGTCCGGGCGAAGTGCTGCCACGGGTCCTCCTGCGTCGCCTTGAGCGACAGGGAGACGCGCTCGCGGTCCATGTCGACGTCCAGGACCTCGACCGTGACGTCGTCGCCGACCTCGACGACCTCGGACGGGTGGTCGATG
Source organism: Janibacter sp. Soil728 (assembly GCF_001428305.1). Taxonomy (GTDB): domain Bacteria; phylum Actinomycetota; class Actinomycetes; order Actinomycetales; family Dermatophilaceae; genus Janibacter. The sequence continues at coordinate 407,809 of NZ_LMRZ01000005.1, forward strand.
TGCTTCCAGGACAGCTCGGAGACGTGGACGAGACCGTCGACGCCACCCAGGTCCACGAAGGCACCGAAGTTGACGATCGAGGAGACGACGCCCGTGCGGACCTGCCCCTTCTGGAGCTCCTTGAGGAAGGTCGTGCGGACCTCGGACTGGGTCTGCTCGAGCCAGGCACGACGCGACAGGACCACGTTGTTGCGGTTCTTGTCGAGCTCGATGATCTTGGCCTCGATCTCCTTGCCGACGTACGGCTGGAGGTCGCGGACGCGACGCATCTCCACGAGGGAGGCGGGGAGGAAGCCACGCAGGCCGATGTCGAGGATGAGTCCACCCTTGACGACCTCGATGACGGTGCCGGTGACGACGCCGTCCTCTTCCTTGATCTTCTCGATGGTGCCCCAGGCGCGCTCGTACTGCGCGCGCTTCTTGGACAGGATGAGCCGGCCTTCCTTGTCCTCCTTCTGGAGGACGAGGGCCTCGACGAGGTCGCCGACGGCGACGATCTCCGAGGGGTCGACATCGTGCTTGATGGACAGCTCACGCGAGGGAATGACGCCCTCGGTCTTGTAGCCGATGTCGAGAAGCACCTCGTCGCGGTCGACCTTGACGATGTGGCCCTCGACGATGTCGCCATCGTTGAAGTCCTTGATCGTGGCGTCGATGGCGGCGAGAAGATCTTCCTCAGAGCCGATGTCGTTGATGGCAACCTGAGGGGCGGCGGTCGTGTCGACCGTGCTGGCAGTCATGTAGTAGGAACTCCGATTGTGGACAGATGATTGTGCGGGACGGGTGCATCGCACCCGCGTGCCCGGGTGGGCACACAAATACGCTTGCTCATCGTAGTGGGTCCGGGGCGAAGGGAGCAAAGCAGGGTCGTCGACTAGCGTCCGCCCCATGGACGAGCAGCACGTCGAGTACACAGAAGCGGTCAGCCGCCGGGCGAGCAGCCAGGCCGAGACGGTCACGGCCAACCGTGGCTGGTGGGACCAGGAGGCCTCTGCCTACCTCGTCGAGCACGGGCCCTTCCTCGGTGACGCCGACCTCGTCTGGGGCCCTGAGGGATGGTCGGAGGCCGACCTGCACGTGCTCGGGGACCCGGGCAGCCTCGAGGGCCGCACCGTCCTCGAGTTCGGCGGCGGTGGTGCTCAAGGTGGGCGGTGGTGCGCCGCTCGTGGCGCCCGGGTCGTCTCGACCGACCTGTCCGCCGGGATGCTGCGCTCGGCCCGGACGATCGATGCCCGCACCGAGGGAACGGCCCCACTGCTCACTCAGGCGGACGCCACGCGGCTGCCCTTCGCCGACGCGAGCTTCGACATCGTCTTCTCCGCATACGGGGCCACCCCCTTCGTCGCCGATTCCGCGGGGCTCATGGCGGAGCTGGCCCGGGTGCTGCGACCCGGGGGCCGGCTCGCCTTCTCGACGACCCACCCGATCCGATGGGCCTTCCCCGACGTGCCGGGTCCGGAGGGCCTGACCGCCACCATGTCCTACTTCGACGAGCGGCCCTATGTCGAGGCCGAGTGGGACGAGGCCAGCTATGTGGAGCACCACCGCACCATGGGACACCGGATCGCAGAGATCCTCGACGCCGGGCTGATCCTGCGCGCCGTGCACGAGCCGGAATGGCCTCAGGACAACACCGAGGTGTGGGGCGGCTGGTCACCCTTGCGGGGCCAGCACCTCCCGGGGACGGCGATCTTCGTCGCCACCCGGCCCAGCTGAGCCGGGCCCCGACCCCGGAGCCGAGACACCAAGGGCCGGGTCGGCGTCATGGATGACGTCGGCCCGGCCCTTGTGTGGTGCGGGTGTCTCAGCGCCCGAAGACCGGGTCCTCGCGCGGGTCGTCGTTGCGCTCCGTCTCGGGGGTGCGGCGGCGCCCGATGACGAGCGAGAGCACCAGCCCGCCGAGGAGCAGCACGATCCCGAGGATCGTGAAGATCAGGGGCAGGGTCGACTGGACCATGTGCAGCTGCGCCGACTTGGACTTGTAGTCCTCGACATTGCCGGCGACCGTGTCCGGCGTGAACCGGGAGGTCGTCTCGAGCGCGTTGAGCGTCTTGCCGTTGTACCGGAACTCCTGCTTCTGCTCCTCGACGCGGTCGAGGACGACGCCGGTGACCGGGTCGACCCAGAAGGTGCGCTTGTTGGAGTAGTAGCGGTCGGCCTCGACAGCGCCGGAACTGGCGGACCCGCCGAAGAGGTTGCCCGGAAGCTCACGCGTCGCGTACTTGGTCTCCGGGACCTCCTGGGTGAACACGTAGGTGTTCATCCCCTGCAGGTCCTCCTCACCGGTGAACTTGACGGGGAAGGCGTCGCCGACCGTGCTGTCCCACCACGTGTAGGTGTCGACCGGCTGGGTGTCGAAGGGGAACTTCACGAGCAGGCCAGAGCGCTCGACGGCCTCGCCGTTCTTCGACTCGCCGCAGCAGTTGATGGCTTCGCCGGTGTGCCGGTCGAAGACGAGCACCTCGGTGCTGCCGTCCATCGGGATGTTGTCACCGTTGTTGTCGCTGACCTGACCGCTGTTCCAGATCGCGACGTCCTTGCCGGTCTCCTCCGAGGCCTGCTTGGACGCCTCCGGGTCACCGATGATGCGCGCCGTCGTCGTCAGCTCACCCTGGCCGGGCTCGACATTGTCGGCGTCGAAGAACTTGGCATTCGAGTCCTGCACGACCTGGGTCGTGTTCTGGTCGGTCGGAACGACCGCCAGACGCGGATATGCATAGAACTTGAAGAGCAGTCCCATGGTGAGGATGAACGCGCCGACACACATGATGATCATCGGCAGCAGGTACTTGCGCACGAGAGAACCCTCCTTGGCCCTAAATAACTTACCGGACAGTAGCACCTCGTGAGCGCCGCCTCCGTCCGAGGACAGACTAGGCGACGTGGCCTTCACCACGTCGGATGAACGCGAGCGCCGTGTCACCGGCCCGCGGCCCCGAAGAGCCGGGAGACGACGAGGTCGACCGGACGGTCCACCCCGACCCGCTCGGTCCGCATCCCGAGATGGTCAGCGGGCGCCAGGTCGGACGGCATGTCGCCCACCATGACGCACCGACGCGCGTCCGCCCACGGCGCCCGACGCAGGGCCTCGCGGAAGAGGCCGTCGAGGGGCTTGCGACAGCCGCACTCGTCACGACCGTGCGGGCACACCACGATCGCGTCCAGCCGGCCGCCCTCCCCCGCGAGAAGGCCGGCGAGTCGTGCGTGCACCGCCACGAGGTCGGCGCGGCTCATCAGGCCGCGCGCGATCGCCCGCTGGTTGGTGACGAGCACCGTGCGACACCCGGCACGCGTGAGCCGACCGACCGCCTCGGCCGCCCCGGGGAGCAGCTCGAGATCGTCAGGGCGGGTGACATAGCCGTCCGGGACGCGGACATTGAGCGTCCCGTCGCGATCGAGGAGGGCGAGATCGAAGGGAGCACCGTCCACGGGCGCGGGAAGCGCCGGCGGGCCGAACCACCACGGGCTCGGTATCAGGACGGGTCCTGCATGGCCAGGTCGACCGCCTCGCACCAGGCATGCGCCCACAACATGTGGACCTCCTGGATCCGGGGGGTCTCGCTGGACGGCACGACGAGGAGGTGATCGGCCAGAGCGCCCTGACCGGCCCCCTTCGCGCCGGTCATGAGGATGGTCGCCACGCCACGTCGTCGAGCCTCGGCCAGCGCCGCGACGACATTGGGGCTCGTGCCCGAGGTCGACATCGCCAGCAGGACGTCTCCCGGTCGCCCGAAGGCCTGCACGCCGCGCAGGAAGACCTGGTCGAAGCCGTAGTCGTTGCCGATCGCGGTGAGCGACGAGTGCGACTCGGCAAGGCTGATGGCGGGAAGGGGGTGGCGGTCGTGGATGCACTTGCCGAGGAACTCCGCGGCCACATGGCTGGCGATGGCCGCCGAGCCGCCGTTGCCCGCGACGAGCAGGGTCCCACCCGCACGCAGCGCATCGAGCACGACCTGTCCCGCGGCCTCGACGGCCTGACGCTTCGCGGGCGCGCCGATCTGCTCCGCGAGCGCTACCCAGGCGGCGATCCCGGCACCGAGCTGCTGGGCCACGAGGCCGGTCCCGGTCTCGGTGGATGTCATTGCTGCCCCTTCCAGGTCGTGACGCCGTGCTTGGTGAAGGTGAACTCCGAGACCGACAGCCCCAGGCGGATGAGCTCGTCGGCGACGACGTGCCGCTTCTCGAACTCGCAGATGAAGATCATGTGCCCGCCACCGCCGGCACCCGTGACCTTGCCACCGAAGGCCCCGCAGCCGAGTGCCGTCTCCACGGCCTCGGCGATGAGGGGCGTGGTGATGCGCGAGGACATCTTCTGCTTCTGCTGCCAGGCCTGGCCGAGGAGGTGGCCGATCTCGTCGACCTTGCCGCGCAGGAGGGCCACGCGCATGGCGTCGGCGAGGTCGCGTTGGGCCCGCAGGCCCGCCACGGCGTCCTCGTTGCCCGTCTCGTACCGGGTGACCTGGTCCTCGATGATGTGGTCGCTCACCCGCGTGCGGCCGGTGTAGGCCAGCAGCATGTTGTGCTCGAGCTCGTGGACGGTGTCGGGACGGATCCGCAGCGGGTTGACGACGACCTGGCCGTCCTGACGGAACTCCATGAAGTTGAACCCGCCGAAGGCGGCCGCGTACTGGTCCTGGTACCCGCCGGGGATCTGCAGGTCCTCACGCTCGAGCCGGTAGGCCAGCTCGGCGATCTCGTGCGGCCCCAGGTCCAGACCGCAGTGCCTGGCGACGAGGTCGATGACCGCGACCATGACGGCGCTCGAGCTGCCCAGGCCGGAGCCGGGAGGCGCATTGGTGTGCAGGAAGAGGTCGAACCCGTCGGAGCGGATGGCGCCCTCGAGGGTCATGATCCGAGCGATCGCGGCCTTGGGCAGGTCGAGGGTCCCGTCGAGCACGAGGGGGGTCCCCACCTCGTACCCGATCGAGGTCCCGTAGTCGTGCGACTCGACCGTGATGTGCCCGTCGGAGCGCGGCCGAAGGGTCGCGTAGGCATAGCTGCCGATCGTCGCACTGAGGACGGCTCCCCCTTCGCGCTGGGGGAAGGGGGCGACATCGGTGCCCCCACCGGCGAAACTGACCCGAAGGGGTGCGCGGGCGCGCAGCACGGGACGCACGGTCATGGATGTCCTCCCCAGAGTGGAAATCAGCGATTATTACCGAATGGTAGGCGACGAGATCAGCACCGCGAGGCATCGTCCGGGACGCATCCTGGGACTCGACCTGCTCCGGGCCGTCGCGGCATGGCTCGTCCTGCTCTCGCACGTCGCCTTCTGGACCGGGGCCGGGGCGCACGGCACGCTCGGTGGTCTGGCCGTTCGGGGAGAGCTGGGTGTGGCGGTCTTCTTCGCGCTCTCCGCCTTCCTGCTGTCCACCCCCTTCGTCCGTCGTGGGCTGGGCGGGCACGCGCTGTGGTCCACGGGCCGATATCTCGTGCGGCGCGCGGCGCGCATCCTCCCCGCGTACCTGGTGACGCTCGTCGCGGTCGTCGCCGTCGCCGCCGCCCTGGGTGGCGCGGCGGGCAGCGTGCTCGACCTGCCCACGGTGCTCGTGCACCTCGTGGTCGGCCAGGGGTTCAGCGGTCGCACCTTCCAGTCCTTCACCCAGACCTGGAGCCTGACCACAGAGATCACCTTCTACCTCCTCCTGCCTCTCATCGCGCTCGTCGTCGCCCCCCTCGTGCGCGCCGACTCCCCCGCCGCCCGGGCGCGGCGGATGCTCGTGCTGTGTGCCGTGATCGCCGTCGGTGGACTGTGCGTGCAGGCAGCCTCGGTCCTCGTGCCCGACCCCCAGTGGGCCGGCGTGCTGGCCACGAGTGCTGCCGGGCACGCGGCGTGGTTCGCGATCGGCACGGCGACGGCGGTGCTGGTCGAGGCCGAGCGGGCCGACATCGAGGTGAGCCCGCGACCGATGCTGTCGGTCCTGCGCTCGAGCCCCGGGACACTCCTGCTGCTGGCCCTCGTCGTGTGGATCATCGCCTCGACCCCCGTTGCCGGTCCACGAGGCATCGAGGCCCCGACACCTGCTGAGGCATTGGCCGCCGAGCTGCTCTACGGGGTCGTCGCCGCCTGCCTGCTGCTCGCCGGGACCTCGCGCGGCCTCACCGAGTCCCTCACGTCCTCACCCTGGGCGGGTCTGCTGCGCTGGCTCGGCAACATCTCGTACGCCGTCTTCCTCTGGCACGTCCTCGTCCTGCAGGTGGTCTTCGCCATGCTGGACCTACGACTCTTCGCGGCGCCCTTCGCCCCGACACTGCTCCTCGTGACGGTCGTCAGCGTTGGCCTGGGGCACCTGTCGTGGACGCTGGTCGAGCGTCCGATCCTGGACCGCGCACACCGCGCCTCGGTCGCACCAGAGCCGCAACCAGCACCCCGAGGGTGAGTGCCCCGAGCAGCTGCGAGACGAGCGAGCCGGCTGACTGACGCTCGGCCACTCCGAGCACGGCGAGCGCGACACCGGCTCCGGTCAGGACCAGGGCGACGGCCAGGGCGCGGCGGCGCAGCGGCACCAGGGCCCCGACGACGGAGGCCAGCATCCCCAGCGGGCCGGCCACCAGGAGGCCGACGACCGCGGCGGCAAGGGCTGGGGTGAGCACGACCAGAACGGCGGGTGCGCCGGGCCCTGCCCCCTCGGCCGACGCCGCACTGCCGTCCACGCTGTCATCGGCATGGTCATCCTCAGCACGGCTCTCGCCGTCCACTGCGTCCGTCGCGTCAGGGCCACGCGCTGCGGCGCGGCGCCGCACCACGATCTCGAGCAGCGCCCACAGGCACAGGAGCACGACGAGCGCTGCTCCACCGGCCAGCGCGAGTCGGTGCTGCTCGTTGGGCGCGAAGTCGACCACGACCCGGGACGTACTGCCCTCCGGGACGACGAAGGCCTGCCGCCACCCGTCCACGGTCACGGGCTCGAGCTGGCGCCCCTGATCGTCCGTGGCGCGCCACCCGGCATTGGCTCCCTGGCTCAGGGCCAGCACGGACCGCCCGCCGGGGCCGACGTCGAAGACCCACCGGCCGACGTGCTCACGGCGGCTGGTCACCGTGCGCTCCGGCGCGACCTGCGTGCGGGTCCACCCGGTCGGGACGAGCGAGACCGTCTCCGGCAGCAACCCGGGGACGGCGCGCGCGCTGACCTCACCGTCTCCCGCCGGGAGATCACCGCATGCCGTCGCCGGGACCGGCTCACCGGCGATGAGGGCGCGACGTGAGGCGGTGAGGGACAGCCCGATCCGCCCGTCGTCCCGACCGACCGCGCCAGCCTCGCTGCAGGGCAGGGTGAGCGGACCTGTCGGCCCGGAGAGGCCGTCGAGGCTCACCTCGGGCGCTGACCACGAGGCCCGCCCCGCAGGCCGGGTGAAGGTCAGGGAGAGGGTCCGCGTGCGTTGCTCGGGGATCCGCAGGCTCGTCCCGGTCGGGAGCACGTAGCGCCCGGAGTCCGTCGCCACGGTCACCGACCCGGCAGGACGATCGAGCGTGAGGGTGCTGACCTGCTTCTCGGCGCCGAAGTCGAGCGCGAGGGTGGGTTCGGCGGTGCGTGCGGACGGACGCCAGCGGGTCGCGGGATCCTTGTCGATCGCGGCGATCGGCCACGCCGTCAGCCCGTCGGCGGGCCGGGCGTCGTCGGGCAGGGTGCTGCCGCCAAGACTCCACGGCGCGGCGACCACCGCCTGACCGGACTCGTCCGCGCGGGCTCGGACCGTCGCGGACACCGTGGTCTGCGGCAGCGGCCCCACGCGCCGCACGAGGTCTGGCGGGTCCTCCCCCAGCTCGGGGTCCGCCGCGCCTCGGGGGTCCCTCGTGAGGAGGACCGGTCCGGGTCCCTCCGGGACGCTCAGGCCCGTCGACAGCCGTGGTCCGTCCTCCAGCTCGAGCTCACGCACCCCCAGGGGTTGCTGTGCGGTGCCGGCGAGGCCTGCGTCAGCCGTCAACGAGATGGTCAGTGTCCGGCGTTCCCGGCCGTCGAGCGGCACCCGCCAGGTCGTCGTCCCCCGCAGGCGGTGGCCCTCGCTCCCGTCGACCTCGACCCCGGCGATCCTGGCGATGTCCGCACCCCAGGCCTCGTGGAGCAGGAGCGCGTCCGGTCGGCTGCCGTCCGGCAGGTCCACGGTGACGGTCTGGGTGGGTGCCTCGTCGCCACTCAGCCAGGCAGTGCGTGAGTCACCGTCGACCATCGCGGCCGGTCCGTGGCCCGCCCCGCGCCAGTCGGCGGCGAAGGGGTCAGCAGCGCTGGAGCTGACGTGCAGCGCGTCGAGCCCCTCGTAGAACCGCGTCGTCCGCCCCACCGCGGTGCCTCCCGGGGCCAGATCGCGGGTCCCCACGACTCCTGGTCGCACGTCGTCAGCAGGCAGTGTCGGCCCGTGGCCGCGTGCCGGGGGGCGACCGGAGTTCAGTGCCTGCCACCGCAAGGTGTCGGACCGGACGTCAGCGTGTGCGCCGTCGGACGCCGTGGTCAGTGCGTCGGGGTCGAGCAGCCCCGCCGCGACGAGCGCGAACCAGGCCTCGGGCGCACCCGCCACGGAGACCGTGCTCGCGCTCGGCACGAGGGACGCCGGGGTTGCCGGCTCGTCCAGCCGCCACACGCTGATCCGCTCGGTGCCCTCCCCCACCGATCCGGCGAGGCTCACCCCGGGACTCGCGGAGAAGGTCGCTGCCACCTGCCGCGAGTCCACGGCACCGACATCCGGGTCGAGGCCTCCTCGGACGACGACCCGTGAGACGCCCAACCGCCGCAGGCCCTGGGCGAGCGTGGGCTGGCTGCGTCCGGTCGCGGTGAGATCGTCCACCCGGTCGAGGATGCGGGTCGCGCCGGGGTGTCCCAAGGGCGCGGCCGCCCGGACGAGCACCGGCGAGCTGGCGAGCGCCGTCAGGGGCTCGTCGGTGAGCCGACCCCACGTGAAGTCCGCACTGCGCGCGCCCGGCAGGACGAGCGTGGTCCCCCCGTCGGTCGCGGCCATCGAGTCGATGTCGGCGGCGATGTCCTGCCACGCGGTCGGCACCCCGTCCGCGGCCCAGGCATCGCCCACCCGTGATGCCCACAACGGAGCCAGCGAGCCGACGAGGGCCAGCACCGTCCCGACGACGACCACCTGACGCACGAGTGCCCCGGCACCACGCTCGACCCGGGTGGCCCAGTGCGCGAGCAGTCCGACGCCGATCGCCACGGGCAGCCGGATCAGCACATCCGCCTTGTGGACATTGCGGAAGGGAGCGAGGGACCCGTCGAGCCAGCCCTGGACCGTCGTCGACAGGGGGCCGGAAGCCGACCCGGAGCGGCCCACCGCCATGACGACGACCCCGACGAGGACGAGCGTGAGCGCCCACCGGGTGAGGTGGCGACCGGCCACGGACGCAGCCTCCCCCCCGGCGTCGTCGTGACCCGAGCGGCGACGGACGAGACCGGCGAGCCCGAGGCCCGCCACCGTCGTCGTCGCGATGATCCCGGTCACCGACTGGGCCAGCAGCCAGCCGCTCTGCCAGGTCGGGTGATCGCCCCCCGTGAGGATGTAGGCGATCCAGTGGTTGGCGCCCCGCAGCACATTGGTGACGGACGCGACCGCGGTCGTCGTCGAGGCGAGCTCGATGTGGTCGAGGAAGGGGTACGAGTAGCGGCCGAGGACCACGAGCGGACCGAGCCACCACGCGGAGCCGAGGGCTGCTCCCCCGCACCACCAGAGCAGTGCGCGCCAGCGGCGTCGCCCGCCCGGCGCCAGCACGATCCACGCGGCCGCAGGGACCAGGGCCACCAGCGAGACGGTGGCGTTGACACCGCCGAGGCACGCGGTCAGCAGACCGGTCCCCACCGCCATGCGCCGACGGGTCGCGGGCAGGGCACCGGGGGCCACCCCCTTCGCGGCGAGCAGGACCAACCACGGGGCGAGCGCCTGGGGCCACACCTCCACCGAGATCTCGGACAGCACGGTGAGCACCCGAGGCGACAACGCGAAGGCCGCGCCGACGACCAGTGCCGGGATCGTGGGCAGTCCGCCCACGCGTCGAGCCAACAGCTCCGCACCCACGAAGGAGACGACGAGGATGAGCGTCCACCACACCCGCTGGGTCACCCAGCCGGGGGCTCCGACAGCATCTCCCGCCAGGAAGACCGGGCCCATCGGCCAGAGGTACCCGTAGGCCTGGTTCTGCAGCTCTCCGATGCCGGTGTGGTCGTTCCACGCCCACAGGGCCCGTCCCAGGTAACGGCCCGGGGAGATGACGAGGTCGCTCTTGGTGTCGGGTTCGAGCATGCCCGGGGCCACCAGCCAGGGGATCACCGCGACGAGCAGGACCGCGACGATCCGCTGCAGGCGCGCCCTGGCGACGTCGACGACGCTCGGGTCGCTCCCTTCGGTCATCGGCGACGCAGGATGAGCAGCAGGTTCCAGGTGATGACCTCACGCACGCCGGGCAGCCGCAGGACGTGTGCCGCCACGTCCGGCAGATAGCGCGGGCGGGCGGCGAGCACGTCGGCATCCGCCCCGTGCGCCCAGTCCAGCCCCTGCCGCACGCTCACCCGGTGCAAGGTCTCTCCGACCCGGTTCTTGGGCGGGTGACCGTGCTTGCGCTCGTAGCGCGCGATCGCTCGCTGACCGCCCAGCCAGTGCCACGGTGAGGTCTCGTGACCACCCCAGGGCGAGAGCCAGTTGGTGTAGGACAGGAAGACCAACCCGCCGGGTCGCGTCACCCGCAAGAGCTCGTCGGCCACGGCCTCCGGGTCGGGGACGTGCTCCCACATGTTGCTGGAGAAGACGATGTCCACGCTGCCGTCGGCGACCGGTAGGCGGAGGGCATCGCCCACCACTCCCCCGTCGCGGACGGACGCGACGCTGGCGTCGTGGTCGACGGGGACGTAGTGGGCGCCTGCGGCGCGGAAGGCCCGAGCGAACTCGCTGGGTCCCGCCCCCACATCGAGGACGGTGCGCCCCTCGAGGGAGGTGTGCTCCCGCAGGAGGGCGATCGAGTCCCCGGCCAGCTCGGAGTAGAAGCGGTGCGGGTCGCTCTGCTCCACCAGGAAGGAGCGGAAGAGGCGCACCGAGCGGCGCACGCCGCGAGGCATCGGCTCACTGGAGGTCATCGGCACGCCTCCATCATGGACGACGCGCGATCAGCTGGATGGTCGGGCGGCTGCGCGGCGAGACCAGACGCTGCCCGACGACGAGGGGAACGCTGGCGACCGCGGCCGCGAGGACCGACCGGGAACCGAGGACACCGCGAGGTCGCGGGCCGGGACGCACCGCCCTCGCGAGGCTGGCCGCATCGACGCTCAGGCTGTCGAGGAGCAGCCGGCGGACCCGGATGTCGACGAAGCCGGCCTTCGCGGCGGCGCGGGCCAGCGAGTCGGCCGAGAAGAATCGGATGTGGGTCGGGTCCTCGAGCATCCACCAGGCGGCCCCGTAGCGCTCGACCCCGGAGCTGTCGCCGGCCGGCGTGATGAAGCTGGCCCGGCCCCCGGGGCGCAGCAGCTCCCAGGACGAGCGCAGCGCGATGTGCGGGTCGGTGACGTGCTCGAGGACGTGGATGCCGTAGACGAGATCCTGCTCGCCCGGAAGTCTCGAGGCGTCCTCGATCCCCCCGACCCGCAGGTCGCCGCGGGCCCGCACGACCTCGTCGACACCGACACCGAGCTGGTCGGGATCGACGCCGGCGACCTCGGCACCGTCGTCGAGGAAGCGCCGCAGCATCGACCCGGACCCGTAGCCGACCTCGAAGACCCGCGACGGCACACCATCACGCACCAGCTCCCGATAGGTCAGGTCGAGCCGGATGCGGTCCAGGGTCGGCTCGCCGCCATAGGCCAGGTCACGGTGGTCGGCGGGGCACCGCTCCAGGTCACGCCGCAGGTGCCCGCAGCGCTCGCACTGCTCCACCACGCACCCCCCGCGGATCGCGTACCCGCGCACGACGGCATCGCACACCTCACAGCCGACGTGGCCACTCTCACCTACCGTTGGGTAACTCACAGCGTTAGCCTATCCGTCGGTGCCGCGACAGCCGTGACGCCGACAAGGAGTGACGATGACGCCGACCACGGCAGCCCCGAAGGAACGACTTCGGGTCCTCTACCTCTCGTGGCGCGACCGGGAGAATCCCGAGGCCGGAGGGGCAGAGACCTTCACCGAGCGGACCTCCGAGGTCCTGACGCAGGCCGGGCACGAGGTGACGATCTTCACCGCGTCCTTCCCCGGCGCCAGCCCGCGCACCCAGCACGGAGACGTGTCCGTCGTGCGCCGCGGCTCGAAGTTCAGCGTCTACCTCCACGGCATGTGGCACGTCCTGCGGCACGGCCGCAGCTACGACGTCATCCTCGACGTGCAGAACGGCGTGCCCTTCTGGGCGCCCCTCGTGGCCAGGGTGCCGGTCATCAACATCGTCCACCACGTCCACCGCGACCAGTGGGGTGCCGTCTTCGGCCCCAAGATCGCCCGCCTGGGCTGGCTCCTGGAGTCCAAGGTCGCACCGCGGGTCTACCGCGGCAGCCGGTACGTCACCGTCTCGAAGTCCACGCGCGCCGAGCTCGAGGAGCTGGGAGTCGACCCCCAGCGCGTCGACCTCGTCTACTCGGGCAATGACCGTCCCGCCGATCTCGATCGTTATGCCCGTCTGGAGCGCACCGAGACCCCGACCATGCTCTTCCTGGGGCGGCTCGTCCCCCACAAGCACGTCGAGCAGGCCGTCGACATCCTGGCCTCCCGCGCTCAGACCCACCCTGATCTGGAGCTGCACGTCGTCGGTGGCGGCTACTGGGAGGCAGCGATCGCCGACCACGCGCGCGCCCTCGGGGTCTCCGACCGCGTGCACCTGCACGGCTTCGTCGAGGAGTCGCACAAGCACGAGCTGCTCGCTCGGGCGTGGGTCGTCGTCATGCCCTCGCACAAGGAGGGCTGGGGGCTGACCATCGTCGAGGCCGGCCTGCACGCCACCCCCGCGGTCGCCTACAGCTTCGCCGGCGGCCCCAGCGAGTCGATCGTCCATGGACGCACCGGCCTGCTCGCCGACTCCGTCAGCGAGTTCGAGGAGCACGTCATCACCCTCGTCGACGAGGCCGCCCTGCGCCGCGACCTCGGCCGCACCGCCCGGCTGTACGCGAGCTCCTTCGACTGGGTCCGCGCCGGCCACCGCCTGGAGTCGGTGATCCGTTCCGTCCTCGGCCTCAGCGATCGCTACCGCGACGACGTCATCGACCTCGACGCGCTCATCGCCCACCGCACGGTCGAGGAGTCGCCCGTCGACGAGCTGGCGGCCGTGGCCTCCTGACCGGTCACCACACCGCACCACGCCGAAGGGGGCGTCCGCTCAGCTGAGCGGACGCCCCCTTCGCGTGGGGTGTGGGGCAGGTCAGCTGTTGTAGTTGATGACCTGGTCGTTGGTCTGCGGCATCGAGGCACTGCTCTGCACCTGGACGATGCCGAAGATCGCGAGGGCGGCCAAGAGCGCGCCGACGACGGTGCCGCCCACGTTGTAGGCGATCTTCTTCGAGGCGTCGTTGTTCACTGGTGGTCCTCCATGGTGCGGATACGAATCGTGCCCACTGTATACCGGCCGGTCACTTGCCGCGACCCCGTCCGGGGTGTCGCCCTCGTCTCACTCACGACGGTGACGAAGGAGCACCACAGCGCTGAGCAGGACGGCGCCGGCCGTGCCCAGCAGTCCCAGTGCGCGCAGCCGGTCCGGTGGAGGTGCGCTCTGGGTGCTCGGGCCCAGGTCGTGCACCTCGAGGTCGCCCACCGTGGTGGTCGGGGTGCCCGACAGGTCCGGCACGGAGCCGGCCGGAGCGGGTTGGTCCCGCTGCACGACGACCCACCGGACGCCGAGCGAGCGCAGCACCGCGACGGTGTCACCCCCTTCGTCCAGGGAACGGGTGACCCGTGCTGCCGCCGGGTCCTCGCCCGCCACCGTGCCGTCCCTCAGCGGGAGTCGGTCGTCGGAGACCACGGGCTGCGGCAGGAGCCGGTTCCACGGGTCGAGGACCACCCGGTCGTCATTCCACGCGTAGCGCCGATATGTGGACCAGGGGAAGACGGCGACAGGGTCGCCCGAGTCCGCGAGCTGCTGGGTCACCGTGCGCACGTCCTGCGGGTAGTCGACGCTTCCCCACGCTCCGGCGTGGCCCCAGGCGAGCGAAGGGAGGGTGGCCACCGGCCACGCCACGGCGAGGAGCATCGGCACCACGGGGGCCTTGCGCTCGACCAGCCGGTCCACGACGACCGCGGTGGCCACCGCGAGCAGCAGGACCCACAGTGCAGTGAACTTCTGAGCGTCCCGCAGGAGCCCGCCGCCCGGGACGTGTGTCACGACCGCCTCGAGCAGGCCGGGGCCTCCGGGCACCGCCGCCAGGGCGGCCACGAGCAGTCCGATCACGCCGGCAGCCGTCGCGGCCCGCTCCCTGGGTTCGCTCCACCAGCTGCGTCGACCCACGGCGAGTGCGAGCACCAGGAGGACCGCGACAAGGGCAGCCAGAGCGACCGGCCAGGTCGTCCGTTCGACGAACCAGGTGCGGTCGTTCCACAGCCCGCCGCCGAGGACGAGAGATCCCACGACACCGAAGGGGGTGTCCGCGCCCGCCGCGAAGGCATCGGCCCCCTGGGCATCGGCCGCCTTGGGCGCCGAGCGGAGGAAGGGCCACCACCACGCCGCGTTGGCCAGCAACGAGGTCCCGATGACGATCGCGAGGTCGCGCAGCACCGCGCGAAGAGGTCCGCCGATGCACACGACGGTGACGGTGGCCAGCACGGTGGCCAGCACACCCGGGGTGGACCCGCCGAGTGCCGCGGCCGTGAGCGCGACCACCAGCAGCGCCCGGCCGCGCCGGTGCCTCACCCGGGTGGCAGCCGACAGGACCCAGGGCAGCATCGCGAAGCCGAGCAGGTAACCCCAGTGGCCGATGCCCAGACGCTCGCCGACCCACGGGTTCCAGGACCACAAGACCGCGGCCGCCGCAGCACCGGGCACCGTCCGCGCGAGACGTCCCGCACCGGCTCCTCCCACGACGAAGGCACCGAGAAGCAGGATCTTCTGCACGAGCCAACCGGGCAGCACCAGGCCGAGGAGCGCGACGACGAGGTCATTGGGAACCGCCCTGGGGACACTGCCGTCGATCCCGAGGGTGCGTGCCGACAGGGACAGGTCAGGGACGAAGACGAGGTCGTAGTGGAGGGTGTAGCCCGGGGCCAGCGCCGGCCCCAGGGCCAGCAGCCCGAGCACCACCCCGATGGCCGCGCCGACGGCGGTGAGGTGCCGCTCCCCCTTCGTCATCGACACGTCAGGACCGGTGCAGGGCTTCGATCTCGGCGAAGGCGGAACCTATGGCCGCGCACTGGGTGGGCAGGTCGTGGTGGGTGAGCGCATGGGCGCGGTTGGCCACGGCGACCTCCGCCCGCACACGCGGGTCCCGCAGGAAGTGCAGGAGCGAGTCCGCGAGTGCTTCGGCGTCGTCCTCCACCAGACGGTTCGGGGGCTGGACGGCTTCGTCGTTGGTGCCACAGCGGGTGGTCACGATCGGCAGCCCGCAGGCCAGCGCCTCGAGGTAGGCCAGACCGAGCTGCTCGGTCCACTTCCACGTCGGACGCGGCGCCGTGGTGAAGACGGCCGCGGACCGCATCAGGTCAGCGACCCCTGCGGTGTCGAGAGAGCCCATGAGCTCGATGCCCGAGTGCGGGTCCTGCGCCGCTGCCTGCACGAGGTGCTCGAGCGGGCCACGACCGGCCACCTTGAGCCGGGCCTCGGGGATCTCACGTCGGACGATCGCCATCGCCTCGAGCACCCGGTCGATGCCCTTGTTGTCGGCCAGGGGCGAGGCGAAGACGACGATCGGCTCCGTCACCGGCTCGGTGGCCGGGTGGAAGAGCTCGGTGTCGACGCCGGGCTTGACCACGCGGATGAGCTCGTCGTCGAAGTCGTTGGCCAGGAGGTGGTCGCGCGCGGCGTCGACCATGCACAAGAGCAGATCCGCATCGCGGCAGGAGTTCAGGGCCTGACGGTAGGGCGGCACCTTGTAGAGCGGCTGGTTCGGCAGGTTCTCCCAGGTGATGACGGCCTGGAGCGGACGGCCCGCGCCGGCGGATCGAGCGGCCCGTCGCCAGCGAGAGGCCTGTCCCGTCACCAGGGAGCACAGCTCGAGCGAGGTCACCCAGTCGTACTCCCCCGGGTCCTGGTCGGTGAGCCCACGCACCCAGGCCAGGGCTCCCGCCTCGACGAAGCGCTTGATCGGTCGGTTGTACGTGCTCGGGATCCAGTCGATCTCCCCGACGGGCTCCTGCTGGGACATCGCCCGCACGAGGGTCCTCGGCATCCGCGACATCCAGTACAGCTCGCGTCGGGCGCGCTGGTCCGGGAGAGAGACCCAGAGCAGGCGACGCAGGTCGTCACTCATGGCGTCGTCCGGTCCTTGCGTCCGCGACGCGCGCCCATCGCGTAGCCGCCGGCCTCCATCGCCCGCAGCGCGACCATGCCGATGGCGTGTGCCGGGTCCCCGAGCAGTCGGCGGTGGTTGCGCAGGTAGGACCTCAGCACCGCCTTGCCCTGGGCGCCCACCGCTCCCTCGTGCTGCTCGGCGAAGGCAGGGATGCTGCGTCCGTAGTAGTAGCGCTTGCTCATGACGTCACGCACGGTCAGGCGACCCTCGTCGTGATCGATGATGATCGGCGCGAGCTCGATCCCGGCTCCGGAGCTGCGCATCTTCATCCGCAGGTCCGCGTCCTCGGGACCTGACATGTCGGGATGGAAGGCACCGTCGCCGAGCAGGTAGTCGCGACGTACCAGGCGGGGGTTGTGCAGCCACGGGTCGTCCAGGTAGCACTCCCGCTCGAGAGCGCGGCAGGCGGTCCAGAACCCGTCACCGATGGTCCGCTCGGGCAGCGCGATCCCCGTGGCCCCCGTTGCCCGGGCCGTGTCCAGCGCCAGGGCGATCGTGCGGGGCGGGAGGATCATGTCGCTGTCCAGCCAGAGCACCCACTCCGATCCGGCGGCCTCGATGCCGGTGTTGCGCTGGACGGAGCGCTCCGGCCCGGCAGTGATCACCCGGTCGGCGAAGCGCTCGGCGACCTGCGGCGTGCCGTCCGTGCTGTGGTTGTCGACGACGACGAGCTCGACCCCGCGGTGGGTCTGCTCGACCACCGAACGCAGGCAGGCCTCGATCGTGCGGATGTTGTTGCGGGTGGGGACCACCACGGTGACGGTCGCCCGCTCGGCGTCCTGGTCTGGTCCGGTCACGTGTCCTGCTCCTCAGGTGGGTCGTGGCGCATGAAGGTTCCGAGGACGGCGAGCACGAGCCCGGCGCCTGCGATGTGGTGGGGCACCAGGGCCGCCTTGACGGCGTCGGCGCTGACCGTGCCCAGGGTTCCGCCGATGGCACTCTGGAGGACGAAGGCCAGAGCGGACACCAGGACGAGCCCGGCACCGACAGAGATCAACAGCCCGGCCCGGGGACCGAATCGCCGGACGAGGAGCATCGCGGCCAGTGCCGCGAGGCCCCCGCCGACCCCGGTCAGCACCGCCGCACCCACGACGATCCCGGCTTCGAGAGCCAGACGATGCCGTCCGTCGAGACCCATGAGGAGGTCTCCCAACGCGTGGGTCACCGGTCGGCGCACCGGACGTACCGGATCCTCGCCGTCCTCGCCGTCCTGCTCCGGGGCCGCCGTGATCGTCGCCCCGGCGGGCTCGAGCGCCCCGTCGTCGGCCACAGGCGCTGTCGGCTCTGCCGGGTCTGCTGCCTGGTCCCCCCACTCGCTCTCGCGCTGCGCACGGATCGCGGCGACGCGACGCCGGATGACCGGGACGAAGAAGAGGAGCCCGCACAGGAGCAGTCCGAGCACGGAGAGTGCAAGGGCCACGTTGGCGGAGCGCTGGGGGCCGTAGCCGATGGTGACGGTGTGCGCGCTGAGGTCGTCGACGTACCAACCAGCCGCATACCCGTTGACGACGACCGGCGCTCCCAGGTCGGTCCCGTCCTCGAGGGTGGCCTTCCACCGAGGGTCGTGGCCCTGCCCGATCGACAGGAAGTAGGGCGTGCTGGCAGCCCCGACCTCGACCTTCATCGACGACGAGACCTTGCTCCGCCGCACCTCGACGACCGGTGAGGGCACGCGCTCGGGAGCCGTGGTACCCACCACGTCGTGCAGGGAGACCCGGTCGAGCTGCACGTCGTCCACCGGGCGCAGCTGGTGCTCACCCCAGACGATGGACTCCTTGCCGCAGCCCGTCCACGCCGTGGCGGGATCCCCGGGCCCAGCGATTGCCTCGGGGTCCTCGGGTCGCATCATGACCGGCTTGCCGTCCAGGGTGGCGACGGTGATGCACCGGTCCCCGCCAGCCCCCTTCGTGATCGTGGCTCCGGTGTCGATGGTCGTGAAGCGGGCCGGTCGGCTCCCCTTCGAGTCGTCGACCTCGTCCAGCGTGATCCGGACCTTCTTGCCGCGCGTGCCCGACGGCAGGTCGATGCTCGAGGTGCCCTGGCCGATCCGTCCGGACGCGACCTTGGTGCCGTCGACGATCACGGAGGCTCGGGTGGCCCAGGCCGTGTCACCCTCGTCGCCGGGGCCGGGCGCCTGGGTGATGGTGACCCGAGGCAGCGTGCGCTCGGGCCCGACGATCTCCCACCACCCGTCGGTGATGTCGCCGCCGGGGACCCAGCCTGTGGAGGACGAGCTGTCGACGGCCTTGGAGGCCCGGCGGGTCAGGGAGTCGAAGTAGGTGCGGTTGGAGCGGGCCCGGTAGGTCGTGTCGAGCCCGGCCAGCTCGTCCGCAAGGACCTCACGAGGGCCGAGCGAGCGGATCTGGGCCTCGACGCGGTAGGTCCGGTCATCGGGGATCGTGAAGTCCCGACGCAGTCCCTGCTCGGTGTCGTCGTTGGTGGCGTCGGTGTTCTTGACCCTGCTGAAGAAGACGTCGAGGGGGCGGTCGGCGAAGTCCTGCCGTTCCGCGGGGCTGAGCTCGCCGTAGAGCCGGGTGAGGGTGTCGGGCACCCGCGTGGTCCGGGCCGCGGTCGCGGACACCCCACCGATGGTGATCTCGGAGACGCCCACGAGGCTGAAGCCCTTGCCGCGGATGCCGCCCACGGTCAGCTTCACCTCATCGGTGGTGACCCCCCCGAGGTTGAGCACTGCGGTGCCGTCCTTGCGCACCTTGACCTTCTCGTGGGCGTCACCCGCCTGCACGTCGAGGCTGTCGATGCGCACGTCCCCCAAGGAGGTCGTGTCCACCTCGACCTTGCCGAGTCGCTGCTCCTTCGGCAGCGTGAGGGTGAGCGACTGCCCCTTTGCTCGTCGGAAGTCCCCGAAGAGCCAGGACGTCGTGGGGTCGCCGTCGATCGCGTTCTCGGCGACGCCGTGCGGCAGGTCGAAGAAGGCGCCACCCGCCGAGGTGGCCTTGACCCGGATGCCCTCGGGCACGAGCGTGCTCTGGTCCCGCGGGTCGTCGCCGAGCGTGCGCGTGACCTTGGGCGTCTCGTCGGCCGGCAGGATGGCGCCCTGGTTGGAGGTCAGCCGGTTGGTGATGGCCGCGCGTCGCTGGTTGGTGTCGGTGACCACCATCCGACCGTCATCGGACAGCAGGGTGCGCAGCTGGTCGCTCGTCATGCCGTGGGCGTAGCGGATCGCCGGCGACCCGTCGAGGAGCCCCTCCTGCTGCAGCGGAGGGATCGCCCAGGCGTCACCGGCGACGACCAGGCTGTCGCTGGCGCTCGTCGCGCGCACCATGCCCTGCGAGTTGTGGACCCCGTAGAGCTGCAGCGGTGTCAGGACCGCTTCCTCCTGCGAGAGCGGAGGGTTGGCCCGCGTGAACATGTTCTGACCCGGGGCGCCGAAGTTGCGCAGCCCCTGCAGACCCGAGTCCTCGGCGAGGGCACGCGCGGTGCTGGCCGGTCGGGCCCCGCCGGTGTCCTCCCACACGACGTCGTGACGCAGGAGGACCTGGTCGGCCCCGAGGTAGCGGGCGAAGGGAGAGATGTCGTGTGTCCCGGCCGTCCCCGACTGCAGCGTGCTGTCCAGAGCGGCCAAGAAGTTGCCCCCGCTCTGCGAGGTGTTGGGGATGGTCTCCGGGATGACCGCGTCCCTGGTGAAGAGCGAGTTGGGCAGGTCATCGGGACGGTCCAGACTCCAGCGATAGCTCGAACGGGTCTGGCCAGGCAGCACCAGGACCCGCTGGTCCGGGTTGCCTCGGTCGATGGCGGCGGAGGCCTCACGCCAGTAGTCCGGGACGTCCAGGGGCGACACGTAGAGATTGCCAGTCACCGCGGGCGCGATGAGCGCGAGGACGACCGCCGTGCCAGCACCGGCCGCGAGCGGTGCACGGCCGTGCCCGCGCAGGAGCCGAGGGAGGACCCTCACGAGGGCGAGCCCGAGGAGCAGGGCGAAGGCCAGCGCGAGACCGGCGCCGATCTTGTTGGTCGTCCGGAAGGCGATCAGCGGTCCGACGTGCTCGAAGACCAGCCGGAGCACGACGGCGAAGGGCGAGCTGCCGTTCCCACCCGGGTAGAGACCGACCATCACGACGGCCACCATGCCGGCGGCGATCGCGCAGAACCGCGCCAGACGGGCCGGGACGACCTTGAGGGACAGGAGCGCCGCCGACGGCCAGACCATCGTCAAGAGGATGATCACGGAGCTGGTGAAGTAGAGGGCGTACTGCGGGAGCCAGGGACCTGCGTCCGACGACCCGTAGTAGGACCACAGCCCCAGTCCGCGCAGGACCTCGACGAAGGAGCTCGTGCGAGCGATGCCGTCGAGCGTCTCCGAGCCCTCCGCGATCTGGCTACCGGTGGCCGATGCGGCAGCTCCCGGGACGAGCCAGTAGAGCGAGACGAGCACGACGAGGAGGGCGCACTTGGCCAGGGTCCGGGCGACCTGCCGCCACGTGAGGTCACTGTCAGAACGCACGTACAGGGCGAGCGGGATGACCAGCAGCAGCTGGTAGACGGGCACGACACCGACATTCATGCCACTCATGCCGAAGAACACGAGTGCCACCCCGGCGGGCCAGGCCCAGCTCGAGGGGTCGCGCAGCGCCTTGGTCATCGCCACGAGCAACCACGGCAGCAGGGCCATCGGCAGGGCGATGGCCAGAGTGCTCCCACCGGCCACCGCGTACGGGTTGGCGATGTAGGCGACTCCGGCGAGCAACCCTGCCCACACGCTGGCGGCCGGGACGAGGGTGCGCAGGAGACGGTTGGTCCCCCACGCGGCCAGGACCCAGAGGATCAGGTGGTAGACCTTGAAGGCCATCTCCGGGTCCAGCCCGACCGCCCGCAGTGCCGCGGTGACGAGCAGCACGGGCACCAGCCCGACGTTGAAGTTCGGCGAGCCGAGATACGGCGAGGAGGTCCAGGCGGCGAGGTACCTGGGGAGCATCTCCCCGGGCGCGAGGTAGACCTCCGGCTTGATGTCGGTCTGGAAGACGCCCCAGCTGTTGGCGAAGACGATGGCGCCCAGGACGAGGATGAGCACCAGGGTCACCGGCCGCCCGGAGACCACACGGGGAAGCCGTAGCCGGCTGCGCACGCTGTCGTCTCCTCTCGTCCGGGTTTGAAGGATGACGCGCCTGCAGCACGCCGGACGATCGATCCTAACCGACGACCCCGACCGCGCTACCGGGGCGTAACATCTGGCTCGACCCATCCCATCGCCTCGAACCCCGCCGGAGGACCGCCATGTCCGCGCACATGCGTCGCGCCCTGCCGATGGCGGGGCTGGGGCTCGGTCTGGCGATGGGCCTGGCCAATGTCATGGGCTACGTCTTCGTCGCCCTGGTCTCCTCGAGCCTCGGCCCGGCGGACTTCGGCGGATTCTCCGCCCTCAACACCTACGGAGTGCTCCTCGCGATGCCCGCGGGCGCCTTCCAGGTGGTCATCGCCCGCCGTCAGACGCGCGCTCACCGGGCGGCTGACCGTCAGGTCACCGGGCTGAGGACATCGGCCACGGTCGGCATCGTGCTGGCCGTCGCGGCGATCGTGACCGCTCCCCTGCTGAGTGATCTGCTGCGCCTGGACACCCCGTGGTCAGTCGTGTGGATGGCACTCATGCTTCCCCCGATGACGGCCACCGGCGCCATCCAAGGAGTCCTCCTCGGGCGCGAGGCCTTCGGGCGGCTGTCCGTCATCTATCTCGTCACGGCCGGCACCCGGGTGCTCGCCGCCGTGTGCGCCGTCGGGTGGGAGTTCTCGGTGGCCGAGGTCTTCGCCGCGACCTTCGCCGCGTCGGCGGTGACGCTGGTGGTCGCCCTCGTGCTCTCTCGACGAGAGCTCGCCCCCGGGGGCCGGGCTCCTCGTGCCCTCGAGGTGATCAGCGACCTCGTCCGCAGCAATGTCGCGCTCGCCGGCCTGATGGCCCTGTCGAGCCTCGACGTCGTGCTGGCCCGGACCGTGCTCTCCGACCATGACAGCGGCTCGTACGCCCTGGCGGCACTCTTCGGCAAGGTCGTCTTCTGGGGCACCCAGTTCGTCGCGCTGGCCGTCGTTCCCGCCGTCGCCGACGCGGGTGGCGGCGGCCAGGTGCGGCTGACGCTCCACCGCTCGGCGCTGGCGGTTCTGGCGATCGGCACGGGCGTGGCGCTGGGGTGCGCGCTGCTTCCCGGCCCACTCGTCGCGCTCTCCGGAGGGGCCGCCTACGTGGACGCCGAGCCGTTGCTCGTCTGGGCCGCCGTCATCGGAACCCTGTGGGCCGTCGTCCAGGTCTGGCTCTTCGCCGGCATGAGCCGGGGGGACCACGTGATGACCGTCGCCGTCTGGGCGGCAGCCGCGGTCCAGAGTGTCCTGGTCCTCCTCTGGTTCAACGACTCGCCCTACCAGATCTTCGCGACCGTCGGCGGCACGGCAGCCGTCGTCGCCCTCGTCGGGCTGCTGCGGGTCCCGCGCGGGGAGGTCACCCCCGGCCCGGACTCTCTCGAGACCACGGAGGCGTTGGGCCTCACCCGCGAGTGATGACACCCGCCGGCGGATGACACCCGCCGGCGAGCCCGGTGCCGCTCAGTCGATCGAGCTGGCCTTCTTGGACGGGTAGAGCTTCTTCGCGAGCGGGATGAGCTCGGGGAAGCGGTGGATGGCCTTCCAGGCCGCCTTCTGCCCCGGACCGAGAGAGGACAGGTAGGCCAGCCGACGCCACCGCACGTCCCACGGCTCGTCGCTGCCGCGCGCCGTGGCCGCGTCACGCCGGAAGCTCAGGGCGTGCAGGCCGTTGGCCCAGCGCGGGTCGCCGTTGGTCTCGGCGTCCCAGCGGCGCTCGACCCGCCACTGCGGGTGCCGTGCGATGAAGTCCTCGTGCGCGTCGCTCACCATCGGGTAGGTGGCGTCGTCGACGAGGATGATCGCCTCGTCGGCCAGCCACGGCTCGATGATCCCCAGCGCCAGGTAGTGCGACAGGCCGGTGTGCTCGCCGTCGTAGAAGTAGACCCCGACCGGTCGGTCGATCAGGCCGGGTCGGCGCAGGAGCGAGAAGCAGTTGCCCTCGATCAGGCGTACGTCGGCGTGTGCCGCGTGGGTGCGCAGGTTGTCCTGGAGCTCCGCCCGGGCCTCCTGCCCCTGCATCCCGAACTCGAGGTAGTTCTCGACCACGTAGAAGGCCTTGTCGGCGACCCCCTGGACGGCCGCGCACATCGAGCGGCCCTTGTAGCTGCCGACCTCGAGGTAGCACTCGTCGGCGGGCATGACCCGCGCAGCGGCGTTGAGCACGGCCAGCTCGTTGGCCGAGGTGTAGCCGTTGACCGTCGCGGCGATGCGCTCGAAGGTGGGGTCGATGGGCGCGCTCGTGCGAGGGTCCCCGTCGAAGGCCTTGTCGACCTCGGCGAGGAAGTCATCCACCCGCATCAGCGCCAGCCGTCCGATTCCCAGTCGTCGTCCGAACGCCGCCGTGCCGGCGGGTCGGCGAAGTCGTCGTCGCGCAGCACGGAGCGCCGCTTGCCGGAGGAGCGTCGCGACACGCGGGTCTCGTCCGTGTCGTCACCCTCGTCGGTGTGTGCTTCGGAGTCGTCGGCCGGGCGAGAACGCTGCCACTCGCTGTCCTCCCCCGATCGGGGGCCTCCTCGAAGGGAGCCTCGTCCGGCGTCACGGTCGGTGCCACGCGCGGTGTCCCGGCCGCGATCGTCAGAACGCAGGTCGATGTCGTCGTCGCGGCGCGAACGCCGTGCGTCGCCCTCCCACTCGTCGTCCTCGTCACGCTGCCCACGCAGCATCCAGACCGCGCCCAGGCCGATCAGTGCCACCCCGGAGAGTCCCGAGTACACCGCCTTGTTCTTGCCCACGGACTCCGGCTCCAGGCAGACATTCTTGGCCTCGACGTTGGGCGAGCTCGGTGAGCCGCACTTGAAGATCCCTTGGGCGCCACCCGACGGAATCATGATCGGCGTGGTGTAGAAGAAGATGGCCGCAAACAACAGCGGGATGCCCAGGATGACGGCCAGTGGGGCGAACTGCCGTGTGGGCGAGGGCGCCACGGGATGCTCATTCATGCAGCGCATATTACCCACCAGTCGGGTCATAATGGTGACCCCCTTCGGAATCAGGACATGACGACGCCAGCAGCCACGCACACATCCCTGCCCTACCGCCCAGCCATCGACGGGCTTCGGGCATTTGCCGTCATATCGGTGATCATCTACCACCTGCTGCCGACGTGGTTGCCGGGTGGTTGGTTCGGTGTCGATGTCTTCTTCGTCATCTCCGGGTTCCTCATCACCTCGCTCCTCCTGTCCGAGTACCGACGCAACCGGGGCCGCATCGACCTCGTCGGATTCTGGAAGGCACGCGCGCGCAGACTGCTTCCCGCTCTCTTCATCGTGCTCGCAGCGGTCCTCGTCTGCGCGACCTTCCTCACCGTCTCCGGCCGCACGAGCAATGTCTCCGGCGATGTCCTGGCCACCCTCGGATATGTGGCCAACTGGCGGTTCGTGCTCGGGGACGAGGCGTACTTCGGTCAGGTGGCGGCTCCTTCGCCGCTGCGGCACGCCTGGTCCTTGGCGGTGGAGGAGCAGTTCTACATCATCTACCCGCTCCTTCTCGTCGGGCTGCTGGCCATGATCCGCCGACGCGTGCACCTCGCAGGGGTGCTCATCGTGCTCAGCGCTGCCTCCGCGCTGCTCATGGCGCTCCTTCACCACCCGGGGCTCGACCCCAGTCGCGTGTACTACGGCACTGACACTCGGGCCCACCAGCTGCTCGTCGGGGCGGCCGTGGCAGCGCTCGTCAGTGGTGGCCCCGGGTCTGTGGACCGTGGACGTGTCCGGGTCGCGGACCTCTGGTGCCGGCGGTTGGCGCTGCCGGCCCTGCTCGTGGTCGTGTCCGCCTTCTGGTGGGCCGGGCAGGCCCAGTCCGTCCTCTTCGAGGGACTCGCCGTACCCCTGTCGGTCCTCATCACCATCGTGCTCGTCGCCGCGACCAGCCCCGCCACCTCCGTGGTCCAGCGTGCCCTGTCGTGGGAGCCTCTTCGCCGCATCGGGATGGTGTCGTACGGGCTCTACCTCTGGCACTGGCCGATCATCGTCTTCCTCAACGACCAGGTGTTGCCCTGGCCCACAGCCGCCCGGGTGACGCTGCAGGTGGCACTCACGGCGCTGCTCTCCTGGCTGTCCTTCCGCTTCATCGAGCGCCCGGTCCGCCGCGACGGCGTCCGCGCGCTGATCCCCAAGGTTCCACGAGTGAGCGCCGCCGTCTGCTGGGGCACGGTTCCGCTTCTCGTCCTCGGGGCCCTCGCGATGCCGGCCGCCGCACGGACGGTGTCGACCCAGCTGACCGACTCGTCCGACGTCGCCGTCCCGCAGGTGCCCTATCGGCCGGGGGGCCAGATGACCTCGGTCACCTTCATCGGCAACTCGGTTCCGGACAGCCTCATCGCCAGCTTTCGATCCGCCAACCATCCGGACCTGGAGATCCAAGGACTGACCAATGTCGGGTGCGACCCTCTCGACTCCCCCCGGTATGCCGACGGGGCCACCCTGCCGGAGCAGCCGGGCTGTGCCGACTGGCGCAAGAGCTGGGCCACGACCTTGTCCGCAGAGACTCCGGACGTGGTGCTCTACTTCGTCGCGCAGACGATGGTGACCGACCGCAAGGTCGACGGCCGTGTGGTCACCTTCGGGTCCGATGCCTGGACGCAGCTCATCGACGACAACCTGGACAAGGCCAAGGTTGCGGCCGGTGACAGCCACTTCGCGGTGCTCAACCTCTCCTGCCACTCGATGCCCACCTTCGGCAGCGAGGAGATCGAGCGGGTCAACGACACGCAGTACGTCCGTGACCTCAATGCCACCGTCGCGGACTGGGCCGACAAGAACGGCGTCCCCGTCGTCGACCAGTACTCCCTGCTCTGCCCCGACGACAAGGTCCACTCCACGATCAACAAGGTCCCGCTCTACAAGGACGGGATCCACTTCACCGATCAGTCCGGTCCGATCTTCTGGAAGTGGCTCGCGCCGCGGCTGCAGCGGATCGCGCACGGACAGGACCCCTCCTGACCGGGCTGGCCGCCGTCATCCTGGCGGGAGGTCGGGGCCGCAGGATGCTCCCCCTGACGGCTGACAGCCCCAAACCTCTGCTGCCGGTGGGCCCGTGGACATTGGTCGAGCACCAGATCACGGCACTGCGTGCGCTCGGCGTCGACCGGGTCGTGCTGTCGACCGGTTATCGGCACGAGGACTTCGACGTCCTCGTCCAGCGGCTGCGCGCCACCGGCATGGAGCTCGTCACCGTCGTGGAGGAGACCCCTCTCGGGACGGGCGGCGGCCTGCGGGAGGCGCTGAAGGCACTACCCGACGCAGCCGCGGTCGTGGTCCTCAACGGTGACCTGCTGTCAGGGCACGACCTCGCGGCGCAGGTGGCCATGCTCCGGGCGGCGTCCGGGGAGACCACCGGGATCGTGCACGTGCGTGAGGTCGAGGACGCTCGCGCCTACGGCAGCGTCGTCGCCGACGACGACGGGCGGATCACGGCCTTCGTCGAGAAGTCCGCGTCTCCCCCTTCGCTCACCGTCAACGCGGGCACCTACGTGGTGCGACCCGAGCTCGTGGACGACATCGCCCGCGACGGCGAGGTCTCTCTCGAGAAGGAGGTCTTCCCCGCGCTCGTCGAGCGAGGAGCCCTGCGGGCCTATCGCGAGAGCGCCTACTTCCTCGATGTGGGCTCCCCCGCTGCCCTCGTGACCGCCAACCGTGACCTCCTGCTCGCACCGTGGCCGGGCGCCGCTCCCGCACCTCGGGGGCCCTCCCTCGTGCTGCCCGGCGCCGCTGTCGACCCGAGTGCGGTCCTCACCGGCGGGACGGTGGTCCACCCGGGAGCCGTGATCGGCGCCGGGGCGCGCCTGGAGTCAGCGCTCGTCCTGGCCGGGGCCCACCTCGACGCACACTGTCAGGTCCTGCGCTCGGTCATCGGCCGCCGCGCGCACGTGGGCGCGGACGTCGTGGTCACCGACGATGCCCTGGGCACGGAAGAGGCCCGCACCGCCGTCGCCGGCTGACTCGCTCAGTGCGCGGCTTCGTGCCAGCTGTGACCGCGTCCGACCGACACGTCGAGGGGGACATCCATCTCGACGGCGCTGCCCATCTCTCGGTGCACCAGTGCCTCGACCTGATCGTCCTCCCCCGCCCCGACCTCGAGGACGAGCTCGTCGTGGACCTGGAGCAGCACACGTGAGGTCAGCCCCTCCTGCGCGATGGCCCGGTCGACGCGGAGCATGGCCAGCTTCATGATGTCGGCCGCCGACCCCTGGATCGGGGCGTTGAGTGCCATCCGCTCGGCCATCTGACGTCGCTGACGGTTGTCGCTCGTCAGGTCCGGCAGGTAGCGGCGCCGGCCCAGCATCGTCTCGGTGTAGCCGGTCGCGCGGGCGCGGTCGACGATCTCCTCGAGGTAGTCACGCACCCCGCCGAAGCGTTGGAAGTACTCGTCCATGAGGTCCGTGGCCTCACCCGTGGAGATGTTCAGCTGCTTGGACAGACCGAAGGCGCTCAGGCCGTAGGCGAGGCCGTAGGACATCGCCTTGACCTTGCTGCGCATCTCGGGAGTGACCCCCTCCGGCTCGACGCCGAAGACCCGCGCCCCGACGAAGCGGTGCAGGTCCTCCCCCGTGCGGAAGGCCTCGATGAGCCCCTCGTCCCCGGACAGATGGGCCATGACGCGCATCTCGACCTGGCTGTAGTCGGCGGACATCAGTGACTCGTAGCCCGATCCCACGACGAAGACCTCGCGGATGCGCCGTCCCTCCTCGGTGCGGATCGGGATGTTCTGCAGGTTGGGGTCGGTCGACGACAGGCGCCCGGTCGCAGCGATCGTCTGCTGGTAGGTCGTGTGGATGCGTCCGTCGTCGGCGACCGACTTGATCAGGCCCTCGACCGTCACCCGCAGGCGCGTGGCGTCCCGGTGCCGCAGGAGGGCTTCGAGGAAGGGGTGCTCGGTCTTGGCGTGGAGGTCCGCGAGCGCGTCGGCGTCGGTCGTGTACCCCGTCTTGGTCTTGCGGGTCTTGGGCAGCCCGAGGGTGTCGAAGAGAACCGTCTGCAGCTGCTTGGGCGACCCGAGGTTGATCTGCTCGTCGCCGATCGCGGCCCACGCATCGGCCTGCGCGGCGGCGACCTTGGCGGCGAAGTCCGACTCGAGAGCGGTGAGCGCATCTGCGTCCACCGCGATCCCCGCGGTCTCCATCTGGGCGAGCACGCCCACCACCGGCAGCTCCACCGCCCGCATCAGCTCTGCGCCGCCGGTCTCCTCGACCTGCTCCTCGAGCACGGGGGCGAGCTCGACGGCCGCGGCCGCACGGATCATCGAGGTCCGGCCCATCTCGGAGTCGTCGGCCGAGAAGTCGAGCATGCCCTGGTCGGACTCGTCCTCGCCGCCGGAGAGGTCCCTTCCGAGGTGGCGCACGGCCAGGTCGCCGAGGTCGTAGGAACGCTGGTCGGGACGCACGAGATAGGCGGCGATGGCGGTGTCGACGACGAGCCCGGCCAACGGCAGACCTGAGGACGCGAGTGCGAGCATCGGGCCCTTGGCATCGTGCAGGACCTTGAGTCGCTCCGCATCGACGAGCCAGGAGCGCAGTGCGCTCTCGTCCTCGGCTGCGAGCTGCAGCACGTCGACGAAGGCGGCCTTCCCCTCGACGGTGGCCAGACCCAGCCCGGTCACCTCACCTCGTCCTCTGCCCCACTCACCGACGACGTCGACACCCAGACGAGCAACGCCGTTCTCGGCCAGCCAGGGCGCGACCTCGCCCGCACCCAGGACGCGGCCATCGATCTCCACCCCACCGGTGACCTCGGACTCCGCGGTGTCGAAGGTGGCGAAGAGGCGCTCACGCAGGACCCTGAACTCCAGGCTGTCGAAGAGGGTGTGCACCCGCTCGCGGTCCCACTCCCTTCGCTCCGTGTCGTCGATGCCGACCGGCACCGGGACGTCGCGCAGCAGGCCGTTGAGTCGACGGTTGCGCAGGACCTGGTCGATGTTGTCGCGCAGCGACTGACCGGCCTTGCCGCCGATCTGGTCGATGGCGGCCACGATGCCCTGGAGGTCACCGTGGGCGTTGAGCCACTTGGCCGCCGTCTTGGGGCCCACACCGGGCACACCCGGGAGGTTGTCGCTCGCCTCCCCGACGAGTGCAGCGAGGTCGCTGTAGAGCTGCGGGCCCACGCCGTACTTGTCGGTGACGGCGTCGGGGGTCATGCGGGCCAGGTCCGACACGCCCTTCTTGGGGTAGAGGACCGTCGAGTGCTCGTCGACGAGCTGCAAGGTGTCCCGGTCGCCGGAGCAGATCAGGACGTCCATCCCCGCGGCACGCCCGTGGGCGGCCAGGGTGGCGATGACATCGTCCGCCTCGTAGCCCTCGAGCTCGACATGGGTGATGTTGAGCGCGTCCAGGACCTCCTGGAGCAGCGGGATCTGCCCGGAGAAGGCGTCCGGCGTGGCGCTGCGGCCTGCCTTGTACTCGGGGTACTCCGCGCTGCGGAAGTTGGCCCGGGAGACGTCGAAGGCCACCGCAACGTGCGTCGGTTCCTCGTCCCGCAGCACATTGATCAGCATGGCGACGAAGCCGTAGACACCGTTGGTGTGCTGACCTGTGCTCGTCGAGAAATTTTCCGCGGGGAGCGCGAAGAAGGCCCGATAGGCCAAGGAGTGTCCATCCAACAGCAGTAGTCGACTCACGCGAGACAGCCTAGGCGCTCGCGCCGACACTCCCCGCAGGCGTTGGATGCCGGTCTCCGAGGCCTTCCACCGTCGAGGGCCCGCTACTCTACGGACCTGTCGCTCATGGCCCACGAGCCCTCAGGGACAACCAGTCCACACATCTGCTCCCGGAGGTCTGCCATCGCCCCACCCGTCGGCAGACACCTGACACATCGTCACCTGTGGATGGCACTCGTGGTCCTGGCGCCCCTGGGCGCCTTCATCCGGGCCGTGCTGACCTCGTGGACACCAGAAGGTGACGACGCCACCATCGTGCTGCGCTCCCGTGAGCTCCTGAACGGCGAACTTCCGCTGCAAGGGATGCGCTCGACCGCCGGTGGCGGCGAAGCGGCGCTGGCGAACCACCATCTGGGCCCCCTGGAGCTGCACATCCTCATGCCGGCCGGCTTCGTGGGGAGCGGCTGGGCCATCGCCCTCACCTGCGTCGTGGTGGCGGCGGTGTGCTCGGTGGCCMCCATCCACTGGGCCCACCGCATCGGTGGCGACCCTGCCGTCGTGGTCTTCGGCGCCGGCTTGCTGGTGGTGCAGGCGGCGCTGGGTCCCGAGGCACTCTTTCGTCCCTTCAACCCCTACTTCGGTCTCCTGCCCATCTACCTGGCGCTCGTCCTCCTGACGGCCTGCGTGGCCGGCCTGCCGGGGACCGGCTGGCCGCTCGTCGTCACGACAGCCGTCGTCGCGCAGGCAAATCTCGCCTACGCGCCGATCGGGCTGGGCATCGCGGCGGCCGCGCTCGCGGTGGCCGGGTGGCGAGCCCTCCGGGAGCGTCGTCCACCACGCCGCACCCCTGGTCGCTCCTTGGCCCAGATCCGCCCGTCGCCCGCAGTCACGTGGGCCCTGGTCTGTGCCGGGCTGGTCTGGGCACCGGTCCTCCTCGAGCCCCTGCGCCACGACCCGGGCAATCTCGTGCAGCTGGCCAGGGCCGCCCGCTCCGGTGTCGCCGCCCAGGGGCTCGAGGGCGCCCTGGGGCGCGTGGGACTCTTCGCCCCGGTGCCCGGCGGATTCCGGCCCCTCGGTCTGGACCTCGTCTACGAGCCGTCGTGGACCATCCAGGTGCTGGGGGCGCTGGTCCTGGGTCTCCTGGCCGGCTCCGCCGTGCCGTGGGGAGCCGCCCGCCGCCGGCGCGTCGCACCCGTGCCCGCCCGGGTGGCGCTGCTCGGAGCGGCTCTGCTCCTCGTGACGGTGGCCCGCCTTCCTGTCGACGGGTTTGCCAGCCACTACCTGGCCAGCGTGATCCCCGTCGTGGTCTTCGCCTGGGCAGCCGTCGCGTGGCGGGCCGCCATGCACGTGCGCCAGCTGCCGCGGGCATTCGACCGGCTGGTCGTCATGAGGCTCGTCCCGCCTGCCGCCGCTGTCTCACTGCTCCTGGCCGTACTGGCCCACCCGGTGGGCACCGTCGGCTCCGACCTGGGGCGCGGCGCCAGCGCGCTCGTGCTCGAGGCGAGCAGCGAGTTCTCTCCGGGATCCTCTGTCGCGGTGAGCGGACGCGGTTACCTGGCGGGCCTGTCCACCACCCCCGCGGTCGCGCTGCAGCTGGAACGAGCCGGGTTCACCACCCACTACCTCTACGCGTGGCCGACGTCCGAGGACGCCGAGCGGTTCGCCACGGTCAGGGCGCCGGCGGACACGGTGCGCGTCCACCTCATCGGGAGCGACACGGCCAATCGCACTCCCCCGGCGGGATTCCGCTCGCTCGGCACCGTCGAGGTCTCCTCGCAGGACTCCGTCGCCGTCTACGTCCAGGTGCCGTCCCCCTGGTAGGGAGTGGAACGACGACCGGCGCCCATGGCAGGCTGACCCGCGTCCGGATCAACAGATGTAGGAGTCACGATGACCGACGCCACCCTTCCCACGCGGAGCCAACCCCCGACCGTGGACGAGCTCAACGCGGTCCGGGGCACCCTTCCGGAACGGATGGGCGTCGAGGTCCTCGAGGCCACGGCCGACCGCATCGTCGCGCGCATGCCCGTCGAGGGCAACACCCAGCCGTACGGGATCCTGCACGGCGGCGCGAGCGTCGTCCTGGCCGAGACCGTCGGCTCCATCGGCTCGGCGCTGCACGCGCACACCCTCGGCAAGATCGCGGTCGGGCTCGACATCAACGCCACCCACCACCGCGCGGTGCGCACCGGGTGGGTCACCGCGACCGCCGTGCCCGTGACGCTCGGCGGCAGCGTGGCCTGCTACGAGGTGACGATCAGCGACGACGAGGGCCGTCGCGTTTGCACCTCGCGCATCACCTGCATCCTGCGCGATCTGCCGCCCGGCGCCTGAGTGGGACGCGGCTCCCCTCTCCTTCGGCGGTCGAGATGTGGACACCGGGAGGGTGAGCTCGGCGTCTATCGTGACCCCGGCAGCTGACGACAAGGAGACCCGTGGACTTCATCGGTGCCGGGACGGTGCTCAACGTGCTCACGGTCATCGCCGGAGCGCTGCTCGGCATGGCCATCGGCGGTCGCCTGCCCGAGCACACCCGTGACGTCGTCACGGACTGCCTCGGGCTCGTCACCCTGCTCATGGCCGGCCTGTCGGTCATGGACGTCACCTCGCCGGCCCTGGGGGACGCCGTCGGCTCCGGCGCACCGGTGCTCATCGTCCTTGGCTCGCTGCTGGTCGGCAGCGTCGTGGGCTCGTTGCTCGGCATCGAGAGGTGGCTCGGCACCCTCGCAGGTCGCGTGCAGTCGCTCGTCGGCCGGGGCAACGACGACTCCGAAGGACGTGAGCGCTTCATCGAGGGCTGGCTGACCGCGAGCCTGCTCTTCTGCGTCGGACCGCTGACGATCCTGGGCTCCCTGGACGACGGTCTGGGACGCGGCATCGACAAGCTCGCCCTGAAGTCCGTCCTCGACGGCTTCGCCGCCCTGGCCTTCGCCTCGACCTTCGGGGTGGGAGTGCTGCTCTCAGCGGTGAGCGTCGCCGTCGTCCAGGGCTCGCTGACGATCCTCGGAGTGGGCCTCGGCGCGCTCCTGCCCGATGCGCACATCGCCGCGCTCACGGCCACCGGTGGTCTGATCCTCGTGGGGATCGCGTTGCGGCTGCTGAGGATCCGTCAGATCCCGGTCGGGGACATGCTCCCCGCGTTGATCATCGCTCCCCTGCTCACCCAGCTCGTCGTCTGGCTGGGCTGACCCGGTCCGAACCACGCCGGACCCGGCTGGCGCCGGTCAGGCCTTGTCCATCCCGGCGACGACGGCATCGGCGACCTCGCGCATCCCCAGACGGCGATCCATCGCCGTCTTCTGAATCCAGCGGAAGGCCTCCGCCTCGGTGATCTTCAGCTTCTTCATCAGCACGCCCTTGGCCTTCTCGACGGCCTTGCGCGTCTCCAGACGCTCGCCGAGGTCGGCGACCTCTGACTCCAGGGCCTTCAGCTCCGCCCAGCGGGAGGTCGCGACCTCGATCGCGGGCGTGACGTCGGAGACGGTGAAGGGCTTGACGATGTAGGCCATGACGCCTGCGTCACGAGCCCGCTCGACGAGCTCCTTCTGCGAGAAGGCCGTGAGCATGATCACGGGGCAGATGCGCTTGCTCCCGATGGTCTCGGCGGCCGTCAGCCCGTCCATGACCGGCATCTTGACGTCCATGATGATCAGGTCCGGTCGCAGCGAGTCGGCGAGGGAGACGGCCTCCTCACCGTTGCTGGCCTGCCCGACGACGTCGTAGCCGGCGTCGGTGAGCATCTCGGCCAGGTCGAGGCGGATCAGTGCCTCGTCCTCGGCGAGCAGTACCCGCAGGCCCTGGTGGCTCTCGGTCTCCGCCGTCATGGTCTTGTCCTCCGTCGTTGGTGACTGTCTGGTGCCGAGGGCGGGACTTGAACCCGCACGCCCTTGCGGGCAGAGCATTTTGAGTGCTCCGTGTCTGCCATTCCACCACCCCGGCCGGAGTGCGCCGCAAGCATACCGACCGAAGGGGGGTGCTTCCGACTCAGCCCATCCCGCCGGGTAGCGCGCCGGTGGTGCCGTCCGGGACATCGGAGGCACCGTCCCGGTAGGCGACGGTCGTCTTGTTCTTCGCGTCACCGATCCGGTGCACCCGCATCGCATTGGTCGAGCCGGGCACCCCGGGGGGCGAACCGGCGACGATGACCACGCGGTCTCCCTCCTCGACCCAGCCCAGCTCGAGGAGCTGCTCGTCGACCATCAGGGCGTACTGGTCGGTGTGCGTCACGGCCGGCGTCAGGAAGGTCTGCATCCCCCACACCAGCGACAGCTGGGAACGGGTGTCCTGCACCGGGGAGAACGCGAGCATGGGCAAGCCGGAGCGGACCTGGGCGAGACGACGCGCGGAGCCACCGGTCTGGGTGAAGGCGATGAGGTACTTCACGCCTAGGGCCTCCCCCGCCTCCGCGGCGGCCGCCGTGACGACCCCACCCTGGGTGGTGGGCGGACCCATGAGGTCGCGCATCCGGCTCAGGCCCTCCTCCTCGGTGGTCTCGATGATCTTGGACATCGTCTTGACCACCTCGATGGGGAACTTCCCGATCGCGGTCTCCCCCGAGAGCATGAGCGCGTCCGCGCCGTCGAGCACGGCATTGGCGGCGTCGCTGGCCTCTGCCCGGGTCGGTCGCGAGTTGTCGATCATCGACTCGAGCACCTGGGTGGCGACGATGACCGGCTTGGCCTTCTGCCGGCACATCTCGACGGCACGCTTCTGCACGATCGGGACCTGCTCGAGGGGGAGCTCCACCCCGAGGTCGCCGCGGGCGACCATGATGCCGTCGAAGGCGTCGATGATCTCCTCGAGCGCCTCGACCGCCTGGGGCTTCTCGATCTTGGCGATGACGGGCAGACGCACCCCGATCTCGTCCATGATCTCGTGCACCCGGGTGATGTCCTGCGCCGACCGGACAAAGCTCAACGCGATGTAGTCGGCACGTAGACCGAGCGCCCATCGCAGGTCCTGCTCGTCCTTGTCCGACAGTGCCGGTGCGCTCACGGCCGCGCCGGGCAGGTTGATGCCCTTGTTGTTCGAGAGCGGTCCGCCGTAGACGACGACGCACCGCACGTCGGTCTCGTCGACGTCATGCACGGCCAGGGTGATCTTGCCGTCGTCGACGAGGATCGTGTCCCCCGCGCTGACGTCACCGGCAAGGCCCGGGTAGGTCGTCCCGACGACCTGCTCGTCACCCGGGACGTCACGGGTCGTGATGGTGAAGTGGTCGCCTGCGGCCAGGACGATCGGCCCGTCGGCGAAGCGCCCGGTGCGGATCTTGGGGCCCTGCAGGTCGACGAGGACGCCCACCGCGTGGCCGGTCGCGTCGCTCGCCTCCCGGACGCTGCGGTAGTTGGCCTCGTGGACCGAGTACTCACCGTGCGAGAGGTTGAGCCGGGCGACATCCATGCCGGCGGCGACGAGCTCGCGGATGCGCTCAGGGGTGGAGGTGGAAGGGCCGAGAGTGGAGACGATCTTGGCGCGACGCATGCTGCCAGCCTATGACCATGACGAAGGGAGGGTGACCACCTGAAGCGGTCCCCCTCCCCTTCGCCGTCGTCATCCTGCCCCTCAGGCGATCAGCGGCCGGTCGTTCGGGTTGATCGGGCGCGGCAGCTGCGAGGAACCCATGAGGTAGCTGTCGACCCCGTGAGCGGCAGCGCGACCCTCCGCGATGGCCCAGACGATGAGCGACTGCCCACGGCCCGCGTCGCCGGCGACGAAGACGCCGGGGACGCCGGTCTGGTAGTCGGTGCCACGCACGACATTGGAGCGCTCGTCGGTCTCCACGCCCAGCTGGGCGACGACGCCCTCCGGCTCCGGACCGAGGAAGCCCATCGCCAGGAGCACGAGCTGGGCCGGCAGGACCCGCTCGGTGCCCTCGACCGGCCCGAAGCCGGAGTCGGTGCGCTCGACCTCGGTGAGACGCAGGCCGGAGACGGCGCCGTCCTCGTCGCCGATGATCTCGGTGGTGGAGACCGCGTAGACCCGGTCGCCGCCCTCCTCGTGGGCGGAGGCGACCCGGAAGAGCATCGGATAGGTGGGCCAGGGCTGGTTGCCCGGACGGTCCTCGCCCGGCTGCGGCATGATCTCGAGGCTCGTCACCGAGCGCGCGCCCTGCCGGATCGAGGTACCGAGGCAGTCGGCACCGGTGTCGCCACCACCGATGATGATGACGTCCTTGCCCTCTGCGGTGACCTGTCCCTCGACCTCCTCGCCGAGCGCCACCCGGTTGGCCGGAGGCAGGAAGTCCATCGCCTGGAGCACGCCGTCGAGCTCACGGCCCGGGACCGGCAGGTCGCGCGGGACGGTCGAGCCGACGGCCAGGACGACCGCGTCGTACCGGTCACGCAGCTGCTGGCCGGTGATCTCGGTGCCGATGTCGACGCCGGAGCGGAAGCGGGTGCCCTCGGCCTTCATCTGCTGGATGCGGCGGTCGACGATCCGCTTCTCCATCTTGAACTCAGGGATGCCGTACCGCAGCAGGCCGCCCGGCTTGTCGGCACGCTCGTAGACCGCGACGGTGTGACCGGCGCGGGTCAGCTGCTGCGCGGCAGCCAGACCGGCTGGCCCGGAGCCCACGACGGCCACGGTCTTGCCCGTGAGGCGGTCGGGGATCTGCGGCGGCACGTCACCACGACCGAAGGCCTCCTCGATCGTCGTCACCTCGATCTGCTTGATGGTCACGGCCGGCTGGTTGATGCCGAGCACGCACGCGGTCTCGCAGGGGGCCGGGCAGAGCCGGCCGGTGAACTCGGGGAAGTTGTTGGTCGCGTGCAGCCGCTCGATGGCGTCGTGCCAGTCGCCACGCCACGCGAGGTCGTTCCACTCGGGGATGAGGTTTCCCAGCGGGCAGCCGGAGTGGCAGAAGGGGATGCCGCAGTCCATGCAGCGGCCGGCCTGGCGCTGCAGCTGTCCTGACTGCTGCTCCTCGTAGACCTCCTTCCAGTCCTTGATGCGCACGTCGACGGGTCGACGGGCGGGCAGCTCGCGCTCGCGAGTGGTGAGAAAGCCGGTCGGGTCAGCCACGGGAAGCCTCCATGATCCGGTCCCAGACCTGCGTGCCATCAAGGTCGAGGCCCTCGGCCTCGGCAGCGGCTCGCACGTCGAGGACGCGCTGGTAGTCGCGGGGCAGGACGAGCGAGAAGCGGTCGTAGGCCGCCTCGCCCTCGTCGAGCAGCCGCTGGGCGACGGCGGAGCCGGTGTGCTCGAGGTGCTGGGTGAGCAGCTCGCGCACGACCTCGCGGTCGCCGGTGCGAAGGGGGGTGATGTCGACGAGCTCGGGGTTGACCAAGGACTCGTCGAGGTCGAGGACGAAGGCATTGCCACCGGACATCCCGGCAGCGAAGTTGCGTCCGGTGGGGCCGAGGACGAGGACCGTGCCACCGGTCATGTACTCGCACCCGTGGTCACCGACGCCTTCGACGACCGCGGAGGCGCCGGAGTTGCGCACGCAGAAGCGCTCGCCGACGACCCCGCGCAGGAAGAGCTGACCCGAGGTCGCGCCGTAGCCGATGACATTGCCGGCGATGACATTGCTCTCGGCGACGTATCGCGCGCCCTCTGGCGGACGCACGATGACGCGACCTCCGGAGAGGCCCTTGCCGACGTAGTCGTTGGCGTCACCGACCATCGTCAGGGTGATGCCCCGAGGCAGGAAGGCCCCCAGGCTCTGCCCGGCCGACCCGGTGAAGGTCAGCTCGATGGTGCCGTCCGGCAGTCCCTCGGGGTGGCGCTTGGTCACCTCGTGACCGAGCATCGTGCCGAGGGTCCGGTTGACATTGCGGACCGGGAACTCGCCGCTGACAGCGGTGCCGTCCTCGAGCGCGGGTGCAGCGAGCTCGATCAGCTGATGGTCGAGCGCGCCTTCCAGCCCGTGCTCCTGGGCCTTGGTGTGCCGCACCCCGGAGCCGTCCACGGACGCGACCTTGGCGAAGATCGGGCCGAGGTCGAGGCCCGAGGCCTTCCAGTGGTCGATGGCCTTGCGCGTGTCGAGCAGGTCGACCCGCCCGATGGCCTCCTCGAGCGTGCGGAAGCCCAGCTCGGCGAGCAGCTCGCGCACCTCCTCGGCGATGTACTCGAAGAAGGTCTCGACGAACTCCGGCTGGCCGGAGTAGCGCGCGCGCAGCTCGGGGTTCTGCGTCGCGATGCCGACGGGGCAGGTGTCGAGATGACAGACCCGCATGAGGATGCAGCCGCTGACGACGAGCGGGGCGGTCGCGAAGCCGAACTCCTCCGCGCCGAGCAGGGCGCCGATGATCACGTCACGCCCGGTCTTGATCTGACCGTCCACCTGCACGACGATCCGGTCGCGCAGGCCGTTGAGGACCAAGGTCTGCTGCGTGGAGGCCAGACCGAGCTCCCAGGGGCCGCCCGCGTGCTTGAGCGAGGTGAGCGGCGAGGCGCCGGTCCCGCCGTCGTGACCGGAGATGAGCACCACGTCGGCGTGCGCCTTGCTGACGCCGGCCGCGACCGTACCCACACCGACCTCGCTGACGAGCTTGACGTGCACGCGCGCCTGCGGGTTGGCGTTCTTGAGGTCGTGGATCAGCTGGGCCAGGTCCTCGATCGAGTAGATGTCGTGGTGGGGCGGGGGGCTGATCAGGCCCACGCCGGGCGTGGAGTGCCGGGTGCGCGCCACCCACGGGTAGACCTTGGGGCCGGGCAGCTGCCCCCCTT
This sequence comes from Janibacter sp. Soil728, assembly GCF_001428305.1. GTDB lineage: Bacteria > Actinomycetota > Actinomycetes > Actinomycetales > Dermatophilaceae > Janibacter. The sequence goes on from NZ_LMRZ01000005.1 coordinate 446,556, forward strand.
CGCCGGGCTTGGCACCCTGGGCCATCTTGATCTGGATGTCATCGCTGTTGGTGAGGTAGGCCGAGGTGACGCCGAAGCGACCGGAGGCGACCTGCTTGATCGAGCTGCGACGCACCGGGTCCATGAGGCGGTCGAGGTCCTCGCCGCCCTCACCGGTGTTGGAGCGGGCCCCGAGTCGGTTCATCGCCACAGCGAGGGTCTCGTGCGCCTCCTGGCTGATCGAGCCGTAGCTCATGGCGCCGGTGGAGAAGCGCTTGATGATGGCGCCGATCGGCTCCACCTCGTCGACGGGGATCGACGGCCGCTCCTCGCCGTCGGCGAGGGCGAAGAGGCCGCGGAGGGTCATCAGGCGCTCCGACTGCTCGTTGACCCGGGCCGTGTACTGCTTGAAGATGTCGTACCGGCGCGCCCGCGTGGAGTGCTGGAGCCGGAAGACGGTATCGGGGTCGAAGAGGTGCGGCTCGCCCTCTCGACGCCACTTGTACTCGCCGCCGACCTCGAGCTTGCGGTGCGGCGGGCGCATCCCCTCGGGCGGGTAGGCCGTGGCGTGACGGGCCGTTGCCTCGGCGGCGATGACGTCGAGACCGACCCCACCGAGCTGGCTCACGGTGCCGGTGAAGTACTCGTCGACGAGCTCCTGGGACAGGCCGAGCGCCTCGAAGACCTGGGCGCCACGGTATGAGGCGACGGTCGAGATGCCCATCTTCGACATCACCTTCAGCACCCCCTTGCCGAGGGCCTTGATCAGGTTGCGGACCGCGGTCTCCTCGTCGACCGTGGTGATGACCTCACGTCGGACCATGTCCTCGACGGACTCCATCGCGAGGTACGGGTTGACCGCCGCCGCGCCGTAGCCGATGAGCAGCGCGATGTGGTGGACCTCGCGGACGTCACCGGCCTCGACGATCAGGCCGACCTGGGTGCGGGTCTTCTCGCGGATGAGGTGGTGGTGCACGGCGGAGGTGAGCAGGAGCGACGGGATCGGCGCCAGGTCCCGTCCGGAGTCGCGGTCGGACAGCACGATGTAGCGCGCTCCACGCGCGATCGCCTCGGAGACCTCGGAGCAGATCCGGGTGAGCTCTGCGCGCAGCCCCTCCTCACCGGCCAAGACGTCGAAGAGACCGCGCACGACGTGGCTGGCGCGTCCCGCGTGGTCGCGGTCGGCGTCGATGTGGACGATCTTGGCCAGCTCGTCGTTGTCGATGACCGGGAAGGGCAGGACGACCTGGCGGGCGTGCTGCGGATCGGCCGTGAGCATGTTGCCCTCAGGACCGATGGCGGTGCCCAGGGCGGTGACCAGCTCCTCGCGGATGGAGTCCAGCGGCGGGTTGGTGACCTGGGCGAAGACCTGGGTGAAGTAGTCGAAGACCAGCCGCGGCTTCTGCGACAGGACGGCCACCGGGGTGTCGGTGCCCATCGACCCGAGGGCCTCCATGCCCGTGCTCGCCATCGGCGTCAGCAGGATCTTCAGCTCCTCCTGCGTGTAGCCGAAGGTCTGCTGGCGTCGGGCGACGGAGGCCGGGGTGTGCAGGATGTGCTCGCGCGGCGGGAGGTCACCGAGCATGATGCGACCGTCGTCGAGCCACTCCCCGTAGGGGTGCTCCCCCGCCAGCTGGCCCTTGATCTCGTCGTCCTCGACGATCCGGCCCTCTGCGGTGTCGACGAGGAACATCCGGCCCGGCATGAGCCGACCCTTCTGGACCACGTGCTCGGGATCGAGGTCCAGGACCCCTGACTCGGAGGCGAGCACGACGAGTCCGTCATCGGTGACCCAGTAGCGACCCGGTCGCAGGCCGTTGCGGTCCAGGACTGCACCGGCGTAGCGGCCGTCGGTGAAGGTGACGCACGCGGGCCCGTCCCACGGCTCCATGAACATCGAGTGGAACTCGTAGAAGTCCTTGAGCTCCTGGGGCATCGTCGCGTGGTTCTCCCACGCCTCGGGGATCATCATCAGCACCGAGTGAGGAAGGGAGCGACCGCCCAGGTGGAGCAGCTCCAGGACCTCGTCGAAGGACGCGGAGTCGGAGGCCTCGGGTGCGCAGATCGGCATGATCCGCTGCAGGTCGCCCGGGATGATGTCGCTGGAGAGCAGCGACTCCCGCGCCCGCATCCAGTTGCGGTTGCCCTTGACCGTGTTGATCTCGCCGTTGTGGGCGATGAACCGGAAGGGGTGGCTGAGCGGCCAGCTCGGGAAGGTGTTGGTCGAGAAGCGCGAGTGGACCAGGGCCAGCTCGCTCTCGAAGCGCTCGTCGGACAGGTCGGGGTAGAAGGGCTCGAGCTGCGCCGTCGTGAGCATGCCCTTGTAGACGATGGTGCGAGCGGACAACGAGGCGAGGTAGACCCCGGTCTCACGCTCGGCGCGCTTGCGGGTGACGAAGGCCAACCGCTCCAGGGTCAGGCCGGACACCTCGCCACCGGGTGCTGCGACGAAGAGCTGCCAGAAGTCAGGCATGCAGTCGCGGGCCATCTGACCGACGATGTCGCGCTGGACGGGGACCTGTCGCCAACCGAGGACCCGTAGGCCCTCCTCCTTGGCGATCGCCTCGATGCGCTGGGTCATCGCCTCGCGCTCGGCGGCATCGGTCGGCACATAGGCCGTCCCGACGGCGTAGTGACCGGCCTCGGGCAACGCGAAGTCGACGACCTCGCGGAAGAACCGGTCAGGAACCTGCGACAAGATGCCCGCGCCATCACCGACGAGCGGGTCGGCGCCGGTGGCACCACGGTGCTCGAGGTTGGTCAGTGCCAGCAGCGCGTGCTCGACGATGTCGTGCCCCGCGTGCCCACGCATGGTGGCGACCATGGCCACACCGCAGGCGTCCTTCTCCGCGTCACGCCGGTACAGACCGGTGTCAGGGGGAAGTGCCGACCAGCGCTCATATGGGGAGAAGGACTTTGGGGTCACGTCGGTCACCGTCCTCGGTGTGTGGGATCGAGAAGACGCCCGGCGTTCGAGTGGCGAACGACGGGCGCGCTTCGTCAGGGATGGGCGCGGACGTCGACGGCCGCGGTGCGCTGAGTGTACAGCTTTTTTGTCTTACCTAGTGAGAGTTGATGTCTCACTAGGTGAGATACTCGACTCATCGGGCTCCTCGGCCCTGCGACCGAGGAGGGTGTAGAGAACCACACCGAGGACGAAGACGAGGATGCTCGTCCAGATGTTGACCCGCAGACCGAGGATCGTGTTGGCCGCGTCCGTGCGGATCATCTCGATGAAGAGCCGCCCGACGGGGTAGCCACCGATGTAGAGGGCCATCACCTGCCCGGGCGCGAAGCGGACGCGCCGGTCGAGGACGAGCAGGAGCACGGCGAGCCCGAGAAGGAAGAGCGACTCGTAGAGGAAGGTCGGGTGGAAGGTCCCGAGCACCACGGGTTGGCCGGCGCCGTCGACCACAGCCCGGCCCGTGCTGCTGTCCCACCGGTGGATCTCCAGAGCCCACGGCAGGTCGGTGCGGGGACCGTAGATCTCGTTGTTGAACCAGTTGCCCCAGCGGCCGACGGCCTGGGCGACGAGGATGCCCGGCACGGCGGCGTCGGCGAAGGTGAGGAATCGCACCCCCTCCTTGCGGCAGCCGATCCAGGCACCCACGGCACCCAGGGCGACGGCGCCCCAGATGCCAAGGCCCCCTTGCCAGATCTTCAGCGCGTCGATGGGGTGTCCACCGTCGCCGAAGTACGGCTGGGGCGTGGTGATGACGTGGTAGAGCCGACCGCCGATGATCCCGAAGGGCACCGCCCACATGGCGATGTCCAGGACCACGCCCGGCTCTCCCCCGCGGTCTTGCAGGCGCCGGTCGCCCATCCAGACGGCGATGAAGATCCCCGCGAGGATGCACAGGGCGTAGCCGTGGATGGTCAACGGACCGAGGTCGATGACCCCGACGGTGGGCGAAGGGAGCGCTGTCGGCATCACGGCTTCTGCACCAGGTCAGCGGGGACCGAGCCGGAGGTGAGGACCTCGGTCAGCGTGGCGGTGTCGGCCCGCCGTGTGTTCTGGTCGATCAGGGCGCCCCAGCTCAGCTTGGTGCCGGCGACCTCGATGACGGGGGTGCCGGTGATGCCCTGCTTGACCGTCTCGTCGTCGACGCTCTTGACGTAGTCGACGTAGGTGCCCTGGTCGGTGCACTTCTGCCAGGCGGCGAGGCGCTCACCGGACAGCCCGGCGCCCTTGGCCGCCTTGGTGTAGTCGGACGAGGGGAAACCGGCGCTCGTCTCCTGCGCGGGCTGGAGCGCGAAGAGTGCCGTGTGGTACTTCTCCCAGACGCCCTGGTCGGCCGCACAGACCGCGCTCGCCCCGGCCACGGCGGAGGAGTCGCCACCGGTGTTGCTGTCGATCACGGTCTTGAGGTGGACCCGCAGCCGGATCGTGCCGTCCTTGGCCAGCTCGTTGATCGTGCTGCCCATCGACTGCTCGAAGACCTGGCAGATGGGGCAGCGGAAGTCCTCGTAGACGTCCACGACGGGCGCGTCCTCGGCCGGCTTCGCGGAGGCGAAGGGCTCGATCGGCTGGCCCTTGGTCACGCCGTCGGGCAGCTGGCTCGCGCCACCGGCGCTGCTCCCGGTGTCCTGGCTGGCCCACACGACGCCGCCGATGATCAGCGCCATCGCCAGGACGACGACGATGCCGGCGACGACGATGACATTGGCGCCACCGCTCGCTGCCGCCTGGCCGGCAGCCCGTGCCTTGGCCTTGCGGTCGTTGGTGGTCATGCTGACTCCTTGTGGGCGCCGAAGAGGGCCCGGTCGAGGCTCAGGGTGGAGGCGGGACGGACGACGAGCCACGCGCCGCACAGGGCGAGCCCGAGGTCACGGGCGATCTCACGGCCGTACTCGGTCTGGTCGGACGCGACCTGCCCGCCGCCGCCGAAGCAGCCGCAGTCGATGCTCAGACCGCGCGCCCACGCCTGGGCGATACCCACGACGAAGGCGGCCATCAGCACGGCCCCGACGACCGCCGAGACGCGGGTGAAGAGGCCGATGACGAGCAGCACCCCGACGACGATCTCGACCCACGGCAGGGCATAACCGATCCAGCGGGCCAGCTCGAAGGGCATCACGTCGTAGGCCTGGACCGCCCGGGCGGCACCCAGAGGGTTGCCCACCTTGAGCACGCCGGCCACGACGAGGACGCCACCGAGGACCAGCCGGGCGACGAGTCCGACGTGGTCACGCAGACGGCCAGCGCTCACGCGCGTCCCCGGACACCCTCGGCGAGCTCTGCGGTCAGCTCGCGCAGAGCGGCCAGACCTTCGTCCCGACCGCGGTCGAGCAGCGTGCTCACGAGGGCGGATCCGACGATGACGCCGTCGGCGAAGGAGGCTACCTCGGCCGCCTGCGCGCCGTTGCTCACGCCCAGCCCCACGCACAGCGGCAGGTCGGTCGCCTCACGCAGCCGCGCCACGAGCTCGGAAGCGCCGCTGCCGACGCTGCCGCGGGTGCCGGTGATGCCCATCGTGGAGGCGGTGTAGACGAAGCCGCTGGATGCGCCGGTGACCACCGATATGCGCTCGGCCGTGGAGCTGGGTGCGACGAGGAAGATCCGATCCAGGCCATGGCGTTCGCTGGCCTCGTGCCACTCCCCTGCTTCCTCCGGGATCAGGTCCGGCGTGATCATGCCGACCCCACCCGACGCGGCCAGATCAGCCGCATAGCGATCGACGCCGCGTCGCAGGACGAGGTTCCAGTAGGACATGACCACGGGGACGGCACCGGCGTCTCGGACCGCGGCGGTCGCGCGGAAGACATCGTCGACGTGCACCCCCTTCGCCAGCGCCTCGGTCGCGGCCCGCTGGATGACGGGACCGTCCATGACGGGGTCGCTGTAGGGCATGCCGACCTCGACGATGTCGGCGCCGGCCTCGGCCAGCGCGGTCATCGCGGCGAGCGAGCCCTCGACGTCGGGGTAGCCGACGGGCAGGTAGCCGATGAGGGCGGCGCGGCCCTCGGCCTTGCAACGGGCGAAGACCTCGCTGAGCGCACTCATGCCTGGCCGTCCTTGTCGACGAGGCCGAACCACTCGGCCGCGGTGTGCATGTCCTTGTCACCGCGCCCCGAGAGGTTGACCAGGAGCAGAGCGTCCGGGCCGAGCTCCTTGCCCACGTCGAGCGTCGCAGCGAGTGCGTGTGCGGACTCGAGCGCCGGGATGATGCCCTCGGTGCGGCACAGCAGCTGGAAGGCGTGCATCACCTGATCGTCTGTCGCATAGCGGTACTCGGCTCTCCCGCTGTCGCGCAGGAACGAGTGCTCGGGCCCGACGCTGGGGTAGTCCAGCCCCGCCGAGATGGAGTGCGTCTCCAGCGTCTGCCCCTGGTCGTCCTGCATGAGATAGCTCATCGCCCCGTGCAGCACCCCGGGCTCCGCGGTCGCGAAGCGAGCCGCGTGCCGGCCGGTGTCGATGCCGTCGCCGCCGGCCTCGACACCGATCAGGCGCACACCTTGATCAGTGACGAAGCGGTGGAAGATCCCCATGGCGTTGGAACCGCCACCGACACAGGCGATCACCGCGTCGGGCAGGCGGCCGGTCAGCTCGAGGACCTGACCACGAGCCTCCTCGCCGATGATCTTGTGGAAGTCGCGGACCATCTCTGGGAAGGGGTGGGGCCCGGTGACCGTACCGAGGACGTAGTGCGTGTGGTCGACATTGGTCACCCAGTCGCGCATGGCCTCGTTGATGGCGTCCTTGAGCGTCGCGCTGCCGTGCTCGACGGCGACGACGGTGGCGCCGAGGATCTTCATCCTCGCGACATTGAGGGCCTGCCGCTCGGTGTCGACCTTGCCCATGTAGATCGTGCACTCCAGCCCCATCAGGGCGGCTGCCGTGGCGGTGGCCACGCCGTGCTGACCGGCCCCGGTCTCGGCGATGACTCGCCGCTTGCCCATGCGCTTGGTGAGCAGCGTCTGGGCGAGGACGTTGTTGATCTTGTGGCTGCCCGTGTGGTTGAGGTCCTCACGCTTGAGGATGATCCGGGCGCCCCCGGCGTGCTCGGCGAACCGCGGGACCTCGGTGATGATGCTCGGGCGGCCGGTGTAGGTGCGGTGGAGGGTGGCCAGCTCGTCGATGAACTCGGGGTCGACCAGCGCCTTCTGCCGCGCCTCGTCGAGCTCCTCGAGCGCCGGGATGAGGGCCTCGGGGACGTACCGTCCGCCGAAGGCGCCGAAGCGTCCCGGCACGTGGACCTGTGCCGGGACGGACTCTGCCTGCTCGGTCCCTGCCTGCTCGGTCCCTGCCTGCTCGGTCCCTGGCTGCTCGGTGGTCATCTCGTCCTCACTCATGCGTGGGTGGCCGCTTCGATCATGGACCGGACTGCGGTGGCTGGGTCGCCGCCGATCACGAGAGCCTCGCCGACGAGGATCGCATCGGCGCCGGCCCGGGCGAAGAGCGCTGCCTCCTCCGGCCCACGAACGCCGGACTCGGCGACGCGAACGCACGATGCGGGCACCAGCGGAGCCAGCCGGGCGAAGGTGTCGGTATCGACCGTCAGTGTCTTGAGGTTGCGGTTGTTGACCCCGATGACGGTGGCGCCCAGGTCGACGGCGCGGGCGGCCTCGGCCTCGTCGTGGACCTCGACGAGGCAGGTCATCCCGAGCGAACCGGCGAGCGCCATGAGGTCGGCCAGCCGACGGTCGTCCAGTGCCGCGACGATGAGCAGGATGATGTCCGCGCCGTGGGCACGGGCCTCCCACACCTGGTACTCGCTGACCATGAAGTCCTTGCGCAGGACCGGCACGTCGACCGCGGCACGGACCGCGTCAAGGTCCTCGAGGCTGCCGCCGAAGCGTCGCTTCTCGGTGAGGACGGAGATGGCACTGGCTCCCCCGGCCTCGTAGGCGCCGGCGAGCGCGGCAGGGTCGGCGATGTCGGCAAGGGCGCCCTTGCTCGGGCTGGCGCGCTTGACCTCGGCGATGACGGAGAGTCCGGGCCGGCGCAGCAGCGCCTCGGCGTCCCGCGGGGCGGGCATCCCGTCGCACAGCCGCTGCAGGCGCTCGAGCGAGGTGTGAGCCTCGCGTCCGGCGAGGTCTTCACGGACCCCTTCGATGATCTGGTCGAGGACGCTGGGCATGCCGACAGGCTAGTCGACGCTCGGGTCGTCCCCGAGAGTGACCCGGTCCCAGTCGGAGTCCACGCGTTCGCCGCGCTGCCCGCTCACCGAACCTGCGTCAGGATCCGTGACCGGGCGCTCGTACTTGCGGCCCAGACCACCCCACCGGCGACCACCCACGAGGCCCCCGACGAGGGCGAGCAGCAGGATGAGTGCGGCGATGATCGCGATCCACGGCCAGGTCGTCGCCGACCCGGTGGCCTCGAGCGTCGCCGTCCCGCCGGAGTGGGTCGCCGCCGCCGTGCCGAGCACGTGCGGCGCGTCGACGATGGTGCGGATCGACAGGGCGGCCACCCCGACGGCGACGAGCCCCAGGATCGTCAGGGAGATCCAGCGCGCCACGCGACCGGAGGTGGTCGCCGCGATCGCCGCAGCCATCGCCACGAGCGCGAGGCCGGCCAGACCCGGAGCGGCCTCGGTGCCGAGTGCAGAGTCGCGCACCGGTCCGGCCACCCCGTCGACGGTGCCCGTGATCCACTCGGCACGGCCCGCGGCGAGCAGGATGATGCCGCCAGCGATCGCCAGCAGAACGACGACGGCCTTGCGGCCCAGCAGCCTCACCGGACGCCTCCGACCGGGCGGATCGCTCGGGCGGACGCGACGGCGGCCAGGGCGCTACCGGCCTTGTGCACGGTCTCCTCCTGCTCGAGGCTCGGCACGGAGTCGGCAACGATGCCGGCCCCGGCCTGCACGTGCGCGACGCCGTCCTTGATCAGGGCCGTGCGGATGGCGATGGCCATGTCCATGTCGCCGTGGAAGTCGAGGTAGCCCACGACTCCCCCGTAGATGCCGCGACGACTGCGCTCGTACTGCTCGATGAGCTGCAGGGCCCGTGGCTTCGGTGCTCCCGAGAGGGTGCCCGCCGGGAAGGTGGCCACGAGGACGTCGAAGGCGTCGACCCCCTTCGCCATCTCCCCGACGACGGTCGACTCGAGGTGGATGACATGACTGTAGCGACGCAGGTTCATGAACTCGACGCAGTCGACCGTGCCGGCCGTGCAGACCCGCTGGAGGTCGTTGCGACCGAGGTCGACGAGCATGACGTGCTCGGAGCGCTCCTTGGGGTCCCCGATGAGGTCCTCCTCGAGCTGCAGGTCGTGCTCCGGGGACTTGCCGCGCGGACGAGTACCGGCGATCGGGTGGGTGATGGCCCGCCGGCCGGTGACCTTGACGAGCGCCTCGGGTGAGGAGCCGACGACCTCGTAGACCGAGCCGTCGGGGTGCGGCAGGCGGACGAAGTACATGTAGGGGCTGGGGTTGCTGCGGCGCAGGGCGCGGTAGACCTCCAGGGCATCGACCGGGCAGGGCGTGGAGAAGCGCTGGGACAGCACGACCTGGAAGACCTCGCCCGCGCGGATGTCCTCCTTTGCCTGCTCGACGATCTCCTCGAAGCGCTCGACGCTCACATCGCTGGTCACCTCGGTGCGTGCGGCAGCGGCCAGGTCGGGATCGATGGTCGCCACGGTGCTGGGCGCCGGGGCGGCGAGCCGCTCGGTCATCGCGTCAAGACGCTCGACCGCGTCCTGCCATGCCTCCTCGACCCGCTCGTCGGTGTCGTCGTAGTTGACGACATTGGCCACGAGCAGGAGCGAGCCGTCGCTGTGGTCGAGGACCGCGACGTCGGTGGCCAGCACCATGCCCAGCTCGGGCACACCCAGGACGTCCGGGAGCACGGACGGCACCTTCTCCCAGCGGCGGACGGCGTCGTAGGAGATGGCGCCCACCATCCCACCGGTCAGCGGCGGCAACCCATCGATCGGGTCGGTGGACAAGGCCTCGATGGTGGCGCGAAGGGCGGCGGTCGGGTCGCCGTCGGTGGGCACCCCGACCGGCGGCTCACCGATCCAGTGGGCCTGCCCGTCGAGCTCGGTGAGCGTCGCGCGGCTCTGCGCACCGATGATCGACCACCGCGACCAGACCCCGCCGTGCTCGGCAGACTCCAGCAGGAAGGTTCCCGGTGCGTCGCCAGCGAGCTTGCGGTACACCCCGACGGGCGTCTCGCCGTCGGCCACGAGACGGCGCACCACGGGCACCACCCGGCGATCGCGCGCGAGCACCTGGAAGGTGTCGAGGTCGGGCCAGGTGCGGCCGGGGGTCAGGTCGGGCACTGCGGTCTGCGCCTCGGTCATCGCGGCTCCCCCACGACAGCGCCGAGGTCACCCCCGGCGTCGAAGCAGGTGCGCTCCCCGGTGTGGCAGGCAGCACCCACCTGGTCGACCCGCACGAGCAGGGCGTCACCGTCGCAGTCGACCGCGACGGAGCGCACGTGCTGGACGTGTCCGGACGTGTCCCCCTTGCGCCAGTACTCCTCACGGCTGCGGGACCAGAAGGTCACCCGCCCGCTGGTCAGCGTGCGGTGCACGGCCTCGTCGTCCATCCAGCCGAGCATGAGCACCTCGCCGGTGTCGTGCTGCTGGACGATTGCGGCGACGAGGCCCGCGGCGTCGCGGCGCAGCCGGGTCGCGAGCTGCTCGGGCAGGGGCGAGGACGAAGGGGTGGACACCCTTCGCATTCTGGCACTTCCACCTGTGACGACCACGAACCGCCCACGCGATCACCCGTCAGGTCATCGCCCTTCGCGTCCGTGCGGGGTTACGCTGCACAGTCAGTCAGCAACTTCTCTCCTCCCGGAGGCCCGATGATCCGCCACGCCCGCGCCGAGCGCGCTGCCCTGTGCGACACCCTGCTGCAGGTGGGGCCCGACGCACCCACCCTGTGTGGGGACTGGACCACCGGGGACCTCCTGGCGCACCTCATCGTGCGGGAGGGCCGCCCGGACCAGGCCGCTGGGATCCTCGCCGCGCCGCTCGCGGGACGGACCGAGGCCGCGATGGCCGCGCTGCTGCGGGACAACGACTTCGAGACGCTCGTGGAGCGGCTTCGCAAGGGCCCGCCGCGCTGGCACCCGATGAGCCTCCCCCCGGTCGACGAGCAGGCCAACCTCGTCGAGATGTTCGTCCACCACGAGGACATCCTGAGGGCCGGCCTCGGTGCGCCGCGTCGTGCGCTGGACCCTGCGATGATCTCGGCGCTCGGCGACCGGCTCGCGGTCATGGCCAAGATGCTCTTCCGCAAGACCGCGGGCGCCGACCTCGAGATCGTCACGGCCAAGCGGCGCACGCGGATCGGCTCGGGCAAGGGACCCGTCGTGGAGATCCACGGTCGGCCGGGCGAGATCATCCTCTTCGGCTTCGGTCGCCAGGCCGTGGCCGAGGTCGAGCTCCTCGGGCCCCCTGAGACCGTCGAGATCGTGCGCACCACCCCCTACGGCATCTGACCCGCCGGCGAGCCGCACCGGCGCCACCCAAGATCTGCATTGCCCTATGGCAATGCAACCTCCTGGGTGCCTGATCTGCATTGCCCTATGGCAATGCAGATCTGCGTGGAGGGACGAAGGGGGAGCGTCAGGTGGCGCGGCCGCGGCGCACGGGGTGACCCGTGGCGGCCAGCGCGTCCTTGACCGCACCGATCGAGACCTCGCCGAAGTGGAAGATGCTCGCGGCGAGGACCGCGTCCGCACCTGCCTCGACGGCCGGCGGCATGTGCGCCGCAGAGCCGGCCCCGCCGCTCGCGATGACCGGGATGCTCACCTCGGCGCGCACCGCACGGATGAGCTCGAGGTCGAAGCCGGCCTTGGTCCCGTCGGCGTCCATGGAGTTGAGCAGGATCTCCCCGGCCCCCAGCTGCGCCGCCCGCGCGCACCACTCGATCGCATCGATGCCGGTGCGGGTGCGACCCCCGTGCGTGGTGACCTCGAACCCACCTGAGAGCGAGCCGTCGTCGGTGGTGCGACGCCGCACATCGGCCGAGAGCACGAGGACCTGGGCGCCGAAGCGGTCGGCCACCTCGCTGATCAGCTCCGGCCGGTTGATCGCGGCCGTGTTGACCCCGACCTTGTCCGCGCCGCAGCGCAGCAGTCGATCGACGTCCTCGACGGTGCGCACGCCCCCACCCACCGTGAGGGGGATGAAGACCTCCTCGGCAGTGCGGGTCACGACGTCATAGGTGGTCGCTCGGTCGGAGCTGCTCGCGGTGACGTCGAGGAAGGTCAGCTCGTCGGCACCCTCCCGGCCGTACCGTCGGGCAAGCTCGACCGGGTCACCGGCGTCGCGCAGGTTCTCGAAGTTGACGCCCTTGACGACCCGTCCGGCGTCGACGTCGAGGCAGGGGATGACACGCACGGCGAGAGACACGAGGGCAGCCTACCGAGCCGGACGGATACGCTTCGGCGCGATGTCGTCCCTCGAGCAGGTCCTGGCCCACGCCGACTCCGTCCCCCCGTCGTGCGGAGCGGTGCGCATCATCGCGCTCGACGGGCGCAGCGGCTCCGGCAAGACCTCGCTGGCCGGTGCCGTCGCCCGGGCATGGGACGCCCCCGTGGTGTCGATGGACTCGATCTACCCGGGCTGGTCGGGTCTGGCTGCAGCACCTCCCCTGCTCGTCACACACGTCCTGCATCCGCTCGCCCGCGGCGAGCAGCCGGTGGTCCCCACGTGGGACTGGCTCGCGGACCGCCCGGGCCCACTCCTGTCCATCACGGTCGGTGAGCGGCTCGTCGTCGAGGGGTGCGGCTCGAGCGTCGGCGAAGCGTCAGCGCTGGAGGGCACGAGGATATGGCTCGACGGACCCGCCGAGCTGCGTCGTCAACGCGCCATCGACCGCGACGGCCCGCTCTTCGAGGAGCACTGGGAGATGTGGGCGCAGCAGGAGGCCGCGCTCTTCGCCGCCGACCGCACTCGCGAGCGGGCCCACCTCGCCATCGAGATGTCTTCGGACACAGGTCCTAGCGGCCGATGAGATCGGCGAGGCGCTGCGCCTCGTCGACGGACCCCGGACCATCGGATCGTTGGATCGCCATGACGGCGATGTCCATGCCGTCCGCCAGGTCGAGCCGGGGCCAGGGCATGCCCTCGGAGAAGCGCACAGCCGTGATCTCCTCCCAGGGGACGAGCTCGCCCGGTCCGAGGTTGCGCACCCACAGCCCCTCGGCCGTGGGCCGCGCGTGGATCGTGGCGTAGCGGGTCATGAAGGCGGCGACGCCAGCACCGATCAGGACGGACGTGACGCGATCCATGACGCCGAAGCGCTCGGGCAGCGCGATGGCCAGTCCGACCGAGCCCACGAGGATCGCCACCCCGAGGACGGTCGAGACGACTCGCCCTCGGACGGGCCGGAAGGTGGCGGCGCCCGCCCTGTCGGGCAGGGTCATAGTCGGCAGGCCGAGATCTCGGTGACGAGGATGGCCCGGGCGCCGAGGTCGTAGAGCTCGTCCATGATCCGGTTGGTCCGTCCGCGCGGGACCATCGAGCGCACAGCGCACCAGCGCTCGTCGTGCAGGGTGCTCACCGTCGGTGACTCGAGTCCCGGCGTGAGCTGCACGGCCTGCTCCACGAGCTCGGCGGGGCAGTCGTAGTCGAGGAGCACGTACTCGCGGGCGGTGACGACGCCCTTGATGCGGCGGTGGAGCACGTCGATGCCGCTCTCGCTGGCGTCGCTGCGGCGGATGAGCACTGCCTCGCTGCGCAGGATCGGCTCGCCGAAGACCTCCAGGCCCTGCTGCCGCAAGGTGGTGCCCGTCTCGACGACATCCGCGATGGCGTCCGCGACGCCGAGCGTGATGGCGGTCTCGACAGCTCCGTCCAGACGCACGACCTCCGCGGTGACCCCCTTCGCCGCCAGGTGGTCACGCACGAGGCCGGAGTAGGAGGTCGCCACCCGTCGCCCGTCGAGGTCGGCTGCGCTGGTCGCCTCACCGGGACGGCCGGCGAAGCGGAAGGTCGATCCACCGAAGCCCAGCCCCATGACCTCGGTGGCGGTGGACCCGGAGTCCAGCAGCAGGTCGCGGCCGGTGATGCCGGCGTCGACCTGGCCCTTGCCGACGTACAGCGCGACGTCACGGGGACGCAGGTAGAAGAACTCGACGTCGTTGTCGGGGTCGGCGACGATCAGCTCCTTGCTGTCGCGGCGGACCCGGTAGCCCGACTCGCGGAGCATCTCGACGGCGGGCTCGGACAGCGAGCCCTTGTTGGGAACGGCAATGCGCACGGCGGTCCTCTCAGAGGTGGGTGTAGACGTCCTCGACGGTGAGTCCACCGTCGATCATCAGCACCTGCAGGTGGTAGAGCAGCTGGCTGATCTCCTCGGCCAGCTCCTCCTTGCTCTCGTACTCCGCCGCCATCCAGACCTCGGCGGCCTCCTCCACGATCTTCTTGCCGATGGCATGGGTCCCGGCGTCCAACTGCGCCACGGTGCCCGACCCCTCGGGCCGCTCGGCGGCCTTGCGGGAGAGTTCGTCGAAGAGGGTCTCGAAGGTCTTCACGGGAGTTCAGCCTAGTTTGCCGGGGCCGGTGCGCTGTCCACGGGTTCACGGTCCGGACTCTCGGTGCGCGAGGCGCGCAGCCAGACGAAGAAGCCGTAGAGGACGAAGCCGGCATAGACGGCGTACAGGACCGCGGTCGGCAGGTAGTCGCTGTGCCACAGCAGGGGCACGCCGACGAGGTCGACCCCGATCCAGATGAGCCAGAACTCGTTCCACCCCCGGGCCATGGCGTAGGTCGCGAGCAGCGATCCCATGAAGATCCAGGCGTCAGCGACGTGGTACCACCTCGGGGCCGGCCAGCCAGCGCCCAGCATCGAGAAGACCTGCTGCACGACCACGACCCCGATGACCATCGTCACCGCAAGGCCGACGCGCTCGGCCACGGTCGCCCAGCGAGGGGTGATCGCGTGCGCCTGACCCGAGTGGTTGGCCTGCTTGACCTGCCGCCAACGCCACCAGCCGTAGAGCGAGGTGATGATGAAGAAGATCTGCCGGGCGGACTGCCCGAAGAGGGGCGCCTTGTCATCGACGCCCATCGTCACTCCGATGTAGACGAAGAAGAGGATCGCGTTGCCCACGATCCCGATGGGCCAGGCCCACACCTTGCGCAGCATCCCGCCGACGGCCGAGGCGAGACCGAAGGAGATCCCGATGACCTCCATGAGCGAGAGGCGGTAGCCAGCGATGTCGACGCCGGCCGAGTAGATCCATTCGATGATGGACATGCGTCGTCCTAGTCCGCGCGCGCCGCTCTCATCCGGACTTTGACCGTCGGCCCCGGAGTTCTGGACCGGAGTTCACCGTCTGCCGAGGCAGCCGGGTCGCGGGCTCTCACCGCCGGTGCGGAATCTCACCGCGTCACGTGGCACGTGCAGGGACATTGTGCGCGAAGGGAGAGCCCGCTCGGCCATTGGGTTGGCTCCGTGAGATGCAAGACCCGGGACCTGATCCGAGAGGGTTCGCCCCCTCTGAAGGGGGTAAGACGGTTCGTCCCCACCCACGGGACCAAGACGAGTTCGCCCCCTGTGAAGGGGGCAAGACGGTTCGTCCCCACCCACGGGGACCAAGGCAAGTTCGCCCCCTGTGAAGGGGGCAAGACGGTTCGTCCCCACCCACGGGGACCAAGACAAGTTCGCCCCCTCCACGGGGGGCAAGACCGTTCGCCCCCTCTGAAGGGGGCAAGACCATTCGTCCCCACCCACGGGGACCAAGACGAGTTCGCCCCCTCCACGGGGGGCAAGACCGTTTGCCCCCTCTGAAGGGGGCAAGACCGTTCAGGCAAGACAGTTCGTCCCCACCCACGGGGACCAAGACGAGTTCGCCCCCTCACGGGGGGCAAGACCGTTCGCCCCCTCTGAAGGGGGCAAGACCGTTCAGGCAAGACAGTTCGTCCCCACCCACGGGGACCAAGACGAGTTCGCCCCCTCCACGGGGGGCAAGACCGTTCGCCCCCTCTGAAGGGGGCAAGACCGTTCAGGCCAAACAGTTCGTCCCCACCCACGGGGACCAAGACGAGTTCGCCCCCTCCACGGGGGGCAAGACCGTTCGCCCCCTCCACGGGGGGCAAGACCGTTCGCCCCCTCTGAAGGGGGCAAGACCGTTCAGGCAAGACAGTTCGTCCCCGCCCACGGGGACCAAGACCGTTCGCCCCCTGTGAAGGGGGCAACGCACGAACCCTTCGAGACGGCGCTGGCGCGCCTCCTCAGGGAACGGTGAGCAGACGGCGCTGGCGCGCCTCCTCAGGGAACGGTGAGCAGACGGCGCTGGCGCGCCTCCTCAGGGAACGGGTAAGAAGACGGCGCTGGCGCGCCTCCTCAGGGAACGGTGACCAGACGGCGCTGGGCGCACATCCCAGGGGCGGTGGTGCGACGGGCTGGCCACGCCTCCTCAGGAGACGAGATGTCGGTCGTGGCTCGTTCAGTGGCCGTGGCCCTGCGCCAGCTCCCGCAGCTCGTCGATCGCCCCAGCAGCCGACTCGGCTCCGTAGACGGCCGACCCGGCGACGAAGACATCGGCGCCCGCCTCGGCGCACTGCTCGATGGTCTTCGCGGAGACACCGCCGTCGACCTGGATCCAGATCTCGCCGCCGTGCTTCTTCACGGCCTCGCGCACCTGCGCGACCTTGGGCATCTGGTCGGCCATGAAGGACTGCCCACCGAATCCGGGCTCGACCGTCATGACGAGGACCATGTCGAGCTCGGGCAGCAGCTCCTCGTAGGGGGCGAAGGGAGTTCCCGGCTTGAGGGCCATCGACGCTCGCGCGCCCTGGGCCCGGATGTCCCGGGCCAGGGTGACGGGGTTCTTCGCGGCCTCGATGTGGAAGGTGACCGACTTCGCCCCGGCCTCGGCGTAGGGCGGTGCCCAGCGGTCGGGGTCCTCGATCATCAGGTGGCAGTCGATCGGGATCGGGCTGACCCGCAGCAGCGACTCGACGATGGGCAGGCCGAGGGTGAGGTTGGGCACGAAGTGCGCGTCCATGACGTCGACGTGCGCCCAGTCGGCGTTGCTGATCGCGTCCAGCTCGGACTGCAGGTTGGCGAAGTCGGCGGAGAGGATGCTCGGGGAGATCTGCACGGGTTTCCTTGCTGGAGAGACGGGTTCAGACAGCGGACATGGAGTTGGTGTCAGGACGTCTTGCGCAGCAGCGCGAGGAACATCCCGTCGGTGCCGTGCAGGTGCGGCCACAGCTGGGCGTGCGGTCCGTCACCGAGACCGGTGAGCGTGGCCACCGCTGCGGCAGACAGGTGCTCGCGGGCGTCGAGCACCTCGACGTCGTCACGCTTCTTGAGCACGTCACGCACGACGAAGGTCGTCTCCGACAGGTGCGGGCTGCACGTCGCGTAGGCGATGACGCCGCCGGGACGCGTGGCATCGATACCGGCCGCGAGCAGCTCGCGCTGCAGGGGGCCGAGACCGACGAGGTCGCTCGGCTGCCGGCGCCAGCGCGCCTCGGGGCGGCGGCGCAGCGCGCCGAGCCCGGTGCAGGGCGCGTCGACGAGCACGCGGTCGTAGGTCTGCGGTTCGTCCCGGCCCACCTCACGGCCGTCCCCCGTGCGGACGACGAGCTCGCGACCGTGGTCCTTGGCCTTGGCCATCGCGGGACGCAGGCTCTGCCGGACCAGCTCGGTGCGGTGCTCGCTCAGCTCGTTGGCGACGAGGTCGGCGCGCTGACGCAGGGCGAGGGCGGCGAGCAGGCCCGCCTTCCCCCCGGGCCCAGCACACAGGTCCAACCAGCGCTCGGGTGCACCGTCGGCGCGCTCGTGCACCGGCACGCCCGCCAGCGCGAGAGCCAGCAGCTGGCTCCCTTCGTCCTGGACGGCGGCGCGGCCCTCGCGGATCGCGTCGATGCTGCCCGGGTCACCGCTGTCGAGCTCTGCGGCGAAGGGGGACCACCGCCCGGGCTGCGCACCGGCAGCGAGCAGCTCGTCGACCTCGCACAGGCCGGGACGAGCGATGAGCGAGACCTCGGCAGGGATGTTGTGCGCCTCGAGCAGCTGCTCGAGGACGTCGTCCGCGTCGTCCGTGGTCGCGACGCCGTGACCGATCAGGGCCTGACGCAGCGCCTTGACGATCCACACGGGGTGCGAGAGCGAGACGGACAGTCGCTCGGTCACCGGCTCGGTCGGAGTGACCAGCTCGAGCCACTCCTCGCGGCTGCGCTCACCGACGCGCCGCATGACGGCGTTGACCAGGCCAGCGGCTCCCTGTCCGGCTGCGGAGCGGGCGAGGGCGACGGACTGGTCGGCGGCCGCGTGCACGGGGACGCGCATGCCCAGGACCTGGTGGGCACCCATGCGCAGGACGTCGAGCACTCCCCCGTCCAGCTTCGCGACGGGTCGTTGTGAGGCGTGGGTGATGACGGCGTCGTAGAGCCCCTGCATGCGCAGGGTGCCGTAGGTCAGCTCGGTGGCGAAGGCGGCGTCCCGCCCGCTCAGATGGGCCCGGCGCAGCGCCTTGGGCAGCTCGAGGTTGGCATAGGCGCCGTCCTCGGAGACGGCGCGCAGGACCTGCTGAGCGGTCGCGCGGGGCACGTCTGCCCGGCGTGCTCGCGCCGAAGGTGCAGTCCGCGACTTCTGGCGCGGTCCCTTGTGGTGGTTCTCTGACGTCATGCCGTCTCCTCTCCGAGGCGGTCCCCGGAATCGATGCGCACCCCGCGGGCCCAGTCGGCAGCCGGCATGGGCTTCTTGCCCAGCGGCGTCACCTCACCCAGGCGCACGGCTCGGTCGGCGGTCCCGACGAGCACCTCTCGCTTGCGGGCGTCGATCTTCCCAGCGGGCAGCCGCTCGTCGGTGATCGTCACCGGTCCGAGCTTGAGCCGCTCGCCGCGGAAGGTCGTCCAGGCGCCCGGTGCCGGCGAGCAGCCCCGGATGAGTCGGTCGACCGCCAGCGCGGGGTGCGCGAGATCGACGTGGGCGTCCTCGACGGTGATCTTGGCGGCATGGCTGACGCCTTCGCCAGGTTGGGGCCGAGGCTCGAGGTCGCCGGTGGCGATGCCGTCCATGGTCGCCACCAGCAAGGGCGCGCCAGCATCCGCGAGCCGGGTGAGCAGCGTGCCGGAGGTGTCATCGGGGCGGATCCGCTCCGTCATCGTGCCGAGGACCGGTCCGGTGTCGAGCCCGGTCTCGATGAGGAAGGTGCTCGCGCCGGTGAACTCGTCGCCGGACATCAGGGCTCGCTGCGCGGGCGCTGCCCCCCGCCAGGCCGGCAGCAGCGAGAAGTGCAGGTTGACCCAGCCGTGCGCGGGGATGTCCAGTGCCTCGGCGGGCAGCAGGGCTCCGTAGGCGACGACGGGGCAGCAGTCCGGGGCCAGTTCGCGAAGGCGCCCCAGGAACTGTGGGTCCTTGGGGCTGCTCGGTGCGAGGACCTCGAGTCCGGCCTCCTGGGCGACGACCTTGACCGGTGACGGCTCGAGACGTCGGCCACGCCCGACCTTGGCGTCCGGACGGGTGATCACCCCGATGACCTCGTGGTCGGAGTCGAGCAGGGCACGCAGGGAGGGGACGGCGACCTGTGGGGTCCCGGCAAAGATCAGTCGCACGGGGCGAGTCTAGGTGCCCTCAGCGCCCCCGGGCGCCCGCCGGTCGCTCGCAGCGGCTCTGGTCAGGGAGTCAGGCTTGCATTGCCATGGGGCAATGCGGAGTACTGCCCCCAAGCCGACGGCGTCATCCCGTGGTGAGGTGACCGACCTTGACCGAGGTCAGGTCCGGGGCCTTGCGCGCACTCTCGCCCGCCCGCACGTCCTTGAGCGCGGCGGCGACGAGCGGCCCGTCGGCGAAGGGAGCGGTGACGACCAGTCGGCGACGCTGGTCGGACCCGGGCACGGGCAGCGGCCCGAGGAGCTGTGCGGCGGGGGCCGCTGCCCGCACGGCGTGCTCGATCGCCTCGATCCGCTTGCGGTCCGTCTGGATCTCCGCGCTCCACGTCGTCGGGGGCAGCGACAGCTCCGCGCGCTCGGTGAGCTCTCGCGCCGCGAACCACTGCGGGTCCCAGCGCACGAGCGCCTCCACCGCAGGGATCGTCACGTGAGAAGGCGCACCGCAGAGCACGACCAGTCCCCCATCGGTCCAGGGCCGAGCCAGCCCGGATGCGGCGAACCATCGGCGTACTGCTTCCTCCGCGGCCCTCAGGTCGGGCCGGTCGAGGCTCGCCCAGGCATCGAGCAGCAGGACCGCGGCGTAGCCACCCTCGGCCACGGGCTCGGCCCCCGGGGTGGAGACCACGATCGCGGGCTCGGCCCCGACGCTCTCCTGCACGTCCCCCGCTCCTGAGGTGATGACCCGGGTCCCGGGGAAGGACCGACCGATCTCCTCGGCGGTGCGGCGGGCGCCGATGATCCCGGCGCGGAGTCGGTCGCCGTCGCAGTGGGGGCAGAGGAATCCGCGTGGCGAGCG
The DNA here is from genome assembly GCF_001428305.1 of Janibacter sp. Soil728. Lineage (GTDB taxonomy): Bacteria > Actinomycetota > Actinomycetes > Actinomycetales > Dermatophilaceae > Janibacter. The sequence goes on from NZ_LMRZ01000005.1 coordinate 466,865, forward strand.
GCCGCACCAGCCGCACTCGGGAGCCCGATCGGGCGAGGGCAGGGCCAGCGGCCCCTGGCACTCGGGACAGCGGGCCGGCGCGCGACAGGTCGCGCAGGACATCGCGGGGAGGTAGCCCCGTCGAGGCACCTGGATGAGCACGGGACCACACGTGAGTGCCGCGGCCGCGGCGCGGTGCGCCGACGACGGGATGTGCGCACGGGCACCGGGACCATCACGCTCCTCGTCGACGCCCTCGCCCGCGACGACGACCCGCGGCGCCTCCCGGCGAGGGGTCGATCCCCCGACGAGGTGGACGACACCGGCCTCGACGAGCGCGGCGACATCGATCGACATGGCGAGGCCCCCGACGAGCAGGGCAGCGTCCTCGACATCGGCCCGGGTGGTCAGGACATCGCGCACGTGCGTGTAGGGAGCGCGGGGCTCCTGGTGCAGGTCGTCGCCGTCGTCCCACCATGCGACGAGCCCGAGGTCGTGCACGGGCGCATAGGCGGCAGCGCGGGTCCCGACGACGACCCGCACGTGCCCGCGCAGCACCTTCAGCCACGCCGTGTAGCGGGCCTGCGGGCCCTGGTCCGCGGACAGGCGCACGTGCTGCCCCGGGCCGAGCACCTCGGTCAGCGCCGCATCCACCCGCGCGAGATCGCGCTGGTCCGGGACGACGATGACGCTCCCCCGGCCAGAGAGCAGGGCGCCCCGGGCGGCCGCGGCGAGGGCCTGCGGCCAGTCGGTCTCGGGCGGTCGTGACGGGCCGGCGATCCACGCCGCCCTCGGCGACTCGCCACCCGCGACGCGGGACCACCAAGCGGAGCCTGCCCGGTAGCCGGACCACACCTCCGGCGGCGTCAGGGACGAAGGGGGGTCGCCCCCTTCGCCCGCTTCGGTCACCGCCACCGTCGCCGGGTCGTCCTGAGCCGGGTCGTCCTGTGGCTGGTCGTCCTGAGGCGGGGCGGGCTGTGGCGGCTCGAGCGACAAGGCCTTCTCGGCGCGCGCGTGGCGGGGTGGGATGGCCAGCCTGAGCACGTCCATGACTGTGCCCGCCTGGTGACGGGCCAGACGGCGGGCCACCTCGAGGATGTGCGGGGTGAGGACCTGCTCGGGCGAGACGACGGTGCGCACGGGGGCCAGGCGGCCCGTGTGCTCGGCGACATCACTGCGCTCGACCACGTAGCCGGCCAGGTCTCGGCCGGCGAAGCGCGCCTTGATCCGCACGCCGGGCTGTGCGGCCTCGTCCAGCTCCTCGGGCACGAGGTACTCGAAGGGCCGGTCCAGATGGACCAGCCCCGAGTCGATGAGTACCTGGGCGACGCGCACGGGGACAAACGTAACCGGGCGGGGTGTCAACGACATCCCGCCCGGTTGCGTTGTGGAGGATCAGACGCCGACGGCGGCCCGGAGAGCCTCGACCTTGTTGGTCCGCTCCCACGGGAAGGCGTTGTCGTACCCGGCCGCCTCGGTACGACCGAAGTGGCCGTAGGCGGCAGTCGGGGCGTAGATCGGGCGGAGCAGGTCCAGCTCTTCGACGATGGCCAGCGGCCGCAGGTCGAAGACGCTGTCGACGGCGGCCTGGATCTTGTCGACCGCGACCTTCTCCGTGCCGAAGGTCTCGATGTACAGGCCCACCGGCTGCGCGGCGCCGATCGCGTACGCGACCTGGACCTCGCACCGACCGGCGAGTCCGGCGGCGACGACATTCTTGGCGACCCAGCGCATGGCGTAGGCAGCGGAGCGGTCCACCTTGGAGGGGTCCTTGCCGGAGAAGGCACCGCCACCGTGGCGGGCCATGCCGCCGTAGGTGTCGACGATGATCTTGCGGCCCGTGAGGCCGGCGTCGCCCATGGGGCCACCGATGACGAACTTGCCGGTGGGGTTGATCAGGCTGCGGTAGTCCGACGTGTCGAGCTCGACGCCGGAGTCCTTCAGCGCGGACATGACCGGCTCGAAGACATGCTTCTGGATGTCCTGCGGGAGCTGACGCTCGTGGTCGATCTCGGCGGAGTGCTGGGTGGACAGGACGACGGTGTCCAGGCGCACGGCCCGGTCCCCGTCGTAGTCGATCGTCACCTGCGTCTTGCCGTCGGGCCGCAGGTAGTCCAGCTCGCCGGACTTGCGCACCTCGGTCAGCCGCTGGGAGAGCCGGTGCGCGAGGAAGATCGGCAGCGGCATGAGCTCGGGGGTGTCCTCGCAGGCGTAGCCGAACATCAGGCCCTGGTCGCCGGCGCCCTGCTTGTCCTTGGGATCGACGCCACCCGTGCGGTTCTCGTAGGCGGTGTCGACGCCTTGGGCGATGTCGGGGCTCTGCTGGCCGATGGAGATCGAGACGCCGCAGGTGCGGCCGTCGAAGCCCTTCTCCGAGGAGTCGTAGCCGACGCCGTCGGCGATGACCTTGCGCACGAGCTTGGGTATCTCGACATAGGACTCGGTGGTGACCTCGCCGGCGACGTGCACGAGACCAGTGGTCACCATCGTCTCGACGGCCACCCGGCTGTGCGGGTCCTGCTCGAGCATGGCGTCGAGGATCGAGTCGGAGATCTGGTCGCAGATCTTGTCGGGGTGACCCTCGGTCACCGACTCGGAGGTGAAGAGACGTCCGGACACGCAGAACTCCCAAGATCGTGGATGGACGGCCGACGTGACCGTCCGGTAGGGCGGGCCCAGTCTAAGCACCCGTGGTCAGTCGACGGTGAGCGATCTCGCGACGACGTCCCAGATGCCGTGCGACACCTCGGACTTGCTGGCCGGGCCGAGCGCGGTCACCGCCTCGCTGCCGCGGGTGAGGACGTGCACGCTCGTCTCGTCCTGACCGAAGGTCTTGTCGACGCCCACCTCGTTGACCACGAGCAGGTCGCAGCCCTTGCGTGCCAGCTTGGCCCGGCCCAGGTCGAGGACCGATCCCGTGGCGTCACCGGTCTCTGCCGCGAACCCGACGATCAGGGGGGTCGTGGCCGGGCCCCGATCGGCGACGATGCCGGCGAGGATGTCCGGGTTGCGGACCAGCGTGATGGTGGGTGCGGCGTCGGGGTCGGCCGGGTCGTGCGTCTTCTTGATCTTGCTGTCGTTGTACTCTGCGGGGCGGAAGTCGGCCACCGCCGCGACCATGACGACGACATCGTGGTGGGCCACCCGGGCGGTGATCTCCTGCTGCAGCTCCTGCGCGGTCTCCACCCGGACGACATCGACACCTGCAGGGACCGGAAGGTCCACGTTGGCCGCGACGAGCGTGACGGACGCACCGCGCGCGACGGCGCTCTCGGCCAGGGCCAGCCCCTGCTTGCCCGAGGACCGGTTGCCGAGGTAGCGCACCGGGTCGAGCGGCTCGCGGGTGCCACCGGTGCTGATCAGCACTCTGCGTCCGGCAAGGTCAGCGGGGATCTGTGCTCCACCCGTGCTCGCCTCGAGCACGGCGAGGGCCGCGGCATGGATCGCTTCGGGCTCCGGCAGCCGACCGGGCCCGGTGTCGGCGCCGGTGAGGCGCCCCGAGGCGGGCTCCACGACGCTCACGCCGCGGTGGCGCAAGGTCGCCACATTGGCTCGCGTCGCCGGGTGCTCCCACATCTCGGTGTGCATCGCCGGCGCCAGGACGACCGGGCAGCGCGCGGTCAGCAGCACATTGGTCAGCAGGTCGCCGGCGAGCCCGTGGGCCGCCTTGGCCAGCAGGTCAGCGGTCGTCGGTGCGACGACGACGAGGTCCGCCTCCTGCCCGATGCGCACGTGCGGCACATCGGTGATGTTGCTCCAGACATCGGTCTGGACGGGGTGACCGGACAGGGCCTCCCACGTCGGGGCACCGACGAACCTCAGCGCGGCCTCGGTCGGGACGACCGTGACCTGGTGCCCACTCTCGGTGAACAGGCGCAGCAGGAGAACCGCCTTGTAGGCGGCGATACCGCCGCCGACACCGAGGACGATGCGCACGAAGGGGGCTCCGTCAGGCCTCGTCGGCAGCGGCGGCCGGCGCCTTGGGGGCAGCCGTACCCTCGTCGGAGGCGCTGGCCTCCTTGGTCAGCAGGCCCTCGTTGATCTCACGCAGGGCGATCGACAGCGGCTTGTCGTGGACCTGTGCGTCGACCAGCGGGCCGATGTACTCGAGCAGGCCCTCCTGGAGCTGCGAGTAGTACGCGTTGATCTGACGAGCGCGCTTGGCGCCGTAGATGACCAGTGCGTACTTGCTGTCGGCCTTGGTCAGGAGGTCGTCGATCGGCGGGTTGGTGATGCCGATGGGGTTTGCCTTGGTGCCGGACACGTCGAGGTGGTCCTTGTCGTCGAGGTCAGTGGGATTTCATCAATGATACGAGTTCTTCGGCCGCACGACGAATGTCGTCGTTGACGACCACGCGGTCGAACTCGTTTTGGGCGGCCAGCTCGACCTTGGCGGTCTCGAGCCGCACGGCCCGCTCCTCCGCCGTCTCGGTGCCGCGCCCCACCAGCCGGTCGACCAGCTCGTCCCACGACGGCGGGGCCAGGAAGACGAAGCAGGCCTGCGGCATCGAGGCGCGCACCTGGCGGGCCCCCTGCAGGTCGATCTCGAGGAGGGGCAGCTTGCCGGCGGCCAGGGCCTCCTCGACCGGGCGCCGCGGAGTGCCGTAGGAGGCACGGCCGTGGACGACCGCCCACTCGAGCATCTCCCCCGTGGCCACCTTGTCGGCGAACTCGTCGCCGGACATGAAGTGGTAGTGCACGCCGTCCTCCTCGCCGGGGCGCGGCGGCCGCGTCGTCGCAGAGACGGAGAGCCAGACGTCCGGGTGGTTCTGACGGATCCATGCGGCGACGGTGCCCTTGCCCACGGCGGTGGGACCGGCCAGCACGGTCAGACGGGGTGAGCTCATACCCGGGTGAACCTCTCGAGGAGTGCGGTGCGTTGGTGCGGGCCCAGCCCGCGGACGCGGCGGGAGGCCGCGATCCCCAACTCTTGCATGATGCGTACTGCAGTCGCAGGGCCCACACCCGGCATCGACTCGAGCACCGTCACCACGCGCATCCGCGCGACGACGGGATCCGTGCGGCCGGCGTCCAGGACCTCCGGCAGTCCGACGGCTCGACTCTTCAGGCGCTGCCGAAGGTCCGCCCGGGCCGCTCGTGCCTGCGACGCCCGGGTCAGCGCTGCGGCCCGCTGCTGCGGGCTGAGCGTCGGCACGGGCACTGGCACGGGACCTCCGAAGGAGCGGGTGGTGGGTATCGGCTCACCATCTCACGAGGCGGTGATGGCAGCGACCTCCGTCGCCACCACCCGCGCACGGTCGCGCAGGGCAGCGACACCAGGACCGGCCCGCAGGACATCGCGGCTGCTGCTGGCCAGCACCTGGGGCAGCGCCCCGGCGAAGACCGAGCGCACATCGGCAGCGGTCGCGCCCTGTGCGCCCAGACCGGGCGCAAGGACCGGGCCGGCCATGCCGGGCAGGTCCACACCGAGGTCCCGTACTGCCGAGCCCACGGTCGCGCCCACGACGAGACCGACGCTCCCGAGCTCACCGCGTCCGCGGGCCTCGGCGTTGTCGACGCCGGCGTCATCGGCGATAGCTCCGGCCACGGAGCGCCCGTCGGCCAGCCGGGCGTGCTGGACCTGAGCGCCCTCGGGGTTGGAGGTCAGGGCCAGGACGAAGACCCCACGACCGGTCGCGTGCGCCAGGTCGATGGCCGGGCGCAGCGAGCCGTAGCCGAGATAGGGGCTGAGCGTGATCGCGTCGGCCGCAGCCGGCGCATCCTTGCCCAGGAAGGCCTCGCCATAGGCGTCGACGGTCGTGCCGATGTCGCCGCGCTTGACGTCGAGGACAGTGAGGGTGCCCGCGTCACGCAGATCGGTCAGGGCCCGCTCGAGGAGGGCCACCCCCTTCGCCCCGAAGACCTCGAAGAAGGCCGACTGTGGCTTGACCGCGGCCACGGCCCCGCCGAAGGCCTCGACACAGGTCATGGTGAACCGCTCGACGCCGGCGAGGTCATAGGTCAGTCCCCACGACTCGACGAGCCCGCGGTGCGGGTCGATGCCCGCGCAGAGCGGACCGTGCTGCCCCATCGCCGCCTGCAGTCGCGCGCCGAAGGGCACGGTGTCGATGCTCATGGGACGAACCTCTCGTGGGCGATACCGGTGACTTCGGACAGACGGGTGAAGCCGCGCTCGGCGATCAACGTCTCGAGCTCGCGTCCCACCCGCTCGGGTGCCGTCGGGTCGTTGAAGGCAGCCGTCCCCACCTGGATCGCGCTGGCACCGGCGGCGATGAGCTCGAGGGCATCACGACCGTGCCGCACTCCCCCGACGCCCACGATCGGCGCGGTCTTGATCCGCCCGGCACGCATCGCGCCGGCGACCTGCCACACCGCTCGCACGGCCATCGGCCGGATGGCCGGGCCGGACAGTCCGCCGGTGGCGGCGACGAGGTGCGGACGCAACCGGTCGACGTCGATGGCCACGCCCAGCGTGGTGTTGATCATCGTCAGCCCGTGGGCTCCGGCCTTGAGGACGGTGTCGGCGATCCCGACGATGTCGGTGACATCGGGGCTGAGCTTGGCGAGCATCGGCAGGCCTCGCGGGACCTCCTCACGCACCAATGTCATGACCTTGTGCGAGCTCGCCGGGTCGCAGGCGAAGACGAGCCCGCGGTTGGCGACATTGGGGCAGGAGATGTTGACCTCGATGGCCGCCACGGCGCTGGCGTACCTGCTGCGCACGATCGTCCTGGCCACGGTGGCGAACTCCGACGCAGTGCTCCCGGCGATGGACACCACGACCCGGGCGCCGATCGAGTGCAGCCAGGCCAGGTCCTCCTCGACGAAGGCCTGCACTCCCGGTCCCTGCAGACCGATGGAGTTGAGCATCCCGGACGGCGTCTCGGCCATGCGGGGCGTGCCCCGGCCGGACACCGGCTGGGCCTTGACCGACTTGGTGACGAAGGCACCGAGCTGCGCGATGTCGATGAAGCGGTGCATCTCACGGCCGTTGGCGGCGCACCCGCTCGCCGTCATCATCGGGTTGGGCAGGCGGACTCCAGCCAGGTCGACGGACATGTCCACGGCCGAAGGGGGTGACAGCGCAGTCATCAGCGCACCTCCTTGGGTGCACCGACGGCATCGGCCGGCACCCGGCACAGTCCGTCGTCGAAGGCCTCCCAGCGCACCCGGTCGCCCCGGAAGACAGGGCCCTCCAGGCAGCTGCGGACCATCTTGGTGGTGCCGTGCTGATCGGCCACGGGCATGACGCAGGTCATGCAGATCCCGACACCGCAGGCCATGGCCTCCTCGACCGCGACCTGCGCGACGATGCCGTGGTCGGAGGCGATCGCGCTCATCGAGCGCAGCATGCCCATCGGTCCGCACCCGTAGAGCACGCCTGCGCCGGTGCGCGCGATGAGGTCCGGCAGGACGTCGGAGACCCATCCCTTGGTCCCCGCGGACCCGTCATCGGTGGTCACGGTGACCCCGTCGGCGACCCGGCGGGCCTCGACGACACCGAAGAGCCGGTCGGCCGAGGCCGCACCGAGGACGATCTCGACGGGGCAGTCGCGCTCACGCAGCTGCTCGGCGAGCCAGAAGAGCGGGGCGGAGCCGTAGCCACCGCCGACGAGGATGCACGGGACCGGCTGCGACGGGAGGGGGAAGCCCTTGCCCAGCGGCCCGATGACGCTGACGCTCTCGCCGGCCTCGAGGCGGGTCAGCTCCTGGGTGCCGGGCCCGGCGGCTGCCACGACGATCTCGGTCGTGGCGCCGTAGGTCCCGGCAGGGCTGACCCGGTGGATCGAGAAGCTGCGGCGCAGCAGCATCGAGCTCGTACCGTCACCGACCGACAGGGCCACGAACTGCCCCGGTCGGGCGATCTCGGGCAGGCCGGGCGTCACGAGCGTCAGGTGCCGGTAGGCACCCACCGCCGTGTTGCCGAGCACCTCGGCGTCGACCTGGACGACCCCGGATCCCTCGCGAGCCGCGATGGTGCGTGCGGTCACCGGCCCACCCCGTACAGGTCGAGGTCGCGTGCGTGCTCCTGCAGGGGCTTGACCCGCAGCTCGCCGTTGATGCGTGCCTCGATCGACTGCACCGCTGCACCGAGCTGCTGGACCGTGGTGACGATCGGCTTGTCCATGGCCGTCGTCGCGGCCCGGATCGCGTAGCCGTCGGCCCGGGCGTTCTGCCCGGAGGGAGTGTTGAAGACGACATCGATCTCGCCCGCGAGGATCCTGTCGACGACGCTCTCCTCGCCCTCGGCCCGCTCCGAGTGCTTGGTGACGACCTCGCACTCGATCGCGTTGCGGCGCAAGACGTCTGCGGTGCCCTGCGTGGCCAGGATCGTGAAGCCGAGGTCAGCCAGGCGCTTGATCGGGAAGATCATCGCCCGCTTGTCCCGGTTGGCCACCGAGACGAAGACCCGCCCGGTCGTCGGCAGACCGCTCGAGAGGGACCCGAGCTGGCTCTTGGCGAAGGCGGCGCCGAAGTCGGCGTCGATGCCCATGACCTCACCCGTGGAGCGCATCTCGGGACCGAGCAGCGAGTCGACGACGTCGCCCTCCTTGGTCCGGAAGCGCTTGAAGGGCAGCACGGCCTCCTTGACCGACATCGGCGCGTGCGCGGGCATCGAGCCGCCGTCAGCGTGGCGCGGCAGCATCCCTTCGTCCTTGAGCTCGGCGATGCTCGTGCCGAGCATGACGCGAGCCGCGGCCTTGGCCAGGGGCACGCCCGTGGCCTTCGCGACGAAGGGGACGGTGCGCGAGGCGCGCGGGTTGGCCTCCAGCACGTAGAGGACGTCCTGGGCGAGGGCGAACTGGACATTCATCAGGCCGCGGACACCGATGCCCTCGGCAAGGGCGAGAGTCGCCTCGCGCACCCGCTGCAGCTCCGAGGTGCCGAGGGTCGCCGGCGGCAGGGTGCAGCTCGAGTCGCCGGAGTGGATGCCGGCCTCCTCGATGTGCTCCATGATCCCGCCGAGGTACATCTCCTTGCCGTCGTAGAGGGCGTCCACGTCGATCTCGATGGCGTCGTCGAGGAAGCGGTCGACGAGGATCGGGTGCTCCGGGCTGGCGATGGCCGCCCGGGTGACGTACTCCGAGAGGGTGGCGTCGTCGTAGACGATCTCCATGCCCCGCCCACCGAGGACATAGGACGGGCGGACGAGGACCGGGTAGCCGATCTCGCGGGCGATCTCGACGGCCTCCTCCGCGCTGAAGGCGGTGCCGTGCTTGGGGGCGTTCAGGCCCGCCTCGTGGAGCACCCGGCCGAAGTGGCCGCGGTCCTCGGCGAGATCGATCGCCTCGGGCGAGGTGCCGACGATCGGCACACCGGCGGCCTTGAGCGCAGCCGCCAGGCCGAGCGGGGTCTGCCCGCCGAGCTGGACGATGACGCCCGCGATCGGACCGGCCTTGGTCTCCGCGTGGATGACCTCCAGGGCGTCCTCGAGGGTCAGCGGCTCGAAGTACAGCCGACTGCTCGTGTCGTAGTCCGTCGAGACGGTCTCGGGATTGCAGTTGACCATCACGGTGTCGTAGCCGGCATCGCGCAGGGCGAAGCTGGCGTGGACGCATGAGTAGTCGAACTCGACGCCCTGGCCGATGCGGTTGGGCCCGGAGCCGAGGATGATCACGGCCGGACGCTCACGCGGCTCGACCTCGGTCTCCTCGTCGTAGGAGCTGTAGTGGTAGGGCGTGCGAGCGGCGAACTCCGCAGCGCAGGTGTCGACCGTCTTGTAGACCGGGCGCACCCCGAGGGCGTGGCGCACACCGCGCACCACGGCCTCGTCCATCCGGCGCAGCCGGGCGATCTGGGCATCGGAGAAGCCGTGCCGCTTGGCCAGGCGCAGCACCTGCGGGTTGAGCTCGTCGGCGTCGTGCACCTCTTGGGCGATGGAGTTGATCAGCGCCAGCTGGTCGAGGTACCAGGGGTCGATCTTGGTGGCCTCGAAGGCCTCCTCGACCGACACTCCGGCACGCATGGCCTGCTGCACCTGCACGATGCGCCCGTCGGTGGGCGTCCGCGCGGCCTCGATGAGCGCGCGGCCCTCCTCGATCGTGGGCTGGTCGCCGTCCCAGTGGAAGGTCGCGTCCTTGCGCTCGGCGGAGCGCAGCGCCTTCTGCAGCGCCTCGGTGAAGTTGCGGCCGATGGCCATCGCCTCGCCGACGGACTTCATCGTCGTCGTGAGGGTCGGGTCGGCGGCCGGGAACTTCTCGAAGGCGAAGCGCGGCACCTTGACGACGACGTAGTCCAGGCTCGGCTCGAAGGCGGCCGGGGTCTCCTGGGTGATGTCGTTGGGGACCTCGTCGAGGGTGTAGCCGATGGCCATCTTGGCGGCGATCTTGGCGATCGGGAAGCCGGTGGCCTTCGACGCCAGCGCCGAGGAGCGCGAGACGCGCGGGTTCATCTCGATGACGATCATCCGGCCGTCGCTCGGGTCGATGGCGAACTGGATGTTGCAGCCACCGGTCTCGACACCGACCTCGCGGATGACGGCGATGCCGACGTCACGCATCCGCTGGTACTCGCGGTCGGTGAGGGTGAGCGCGGGCGCGACGGTGATGGAGTCGCCGGTGTGGACACCGACGGGGTCGAAGTTCTCGATCGAGCAGACGACCACGACGTTGTCGGCCGTGTCACGCATGACCTCGAGCTCGTACTCCTTCCAGCCCAGGATCGACTCCTCGAGGAGCACCTCCGTCGTCGGGCTGTACTGCAGGCCCTGACCGGCGATGCGGCGCAGGTCCTTCTCGTCGTAGGCGAAGCCGGAGCCGAGACCGCCCATGGTGAAGGAGGGGCGCACGACGACCGGGTAGCTCAGCTCCTCGGCGGCCGCGACACACTCCTCCATCGTGTGGCAGATGAGCGACCTGGCCGACTCGGCGCCACAGCGCTCGACGACGCCCTTGAAGCGCTCGCGGTCCTCACCGAGCTCGATCGCCTCGACGCTGGCGCCGATGAGCGGGCAGTTGTACTTCTCGAGGATCCCGGCCTCGTGCAGCGCGATGGCCGCGTTGAGCGCGGTCTGCCCACCGAGGGTGGCCAGCACCGCGTCGGGGCGCTCACGCTCGATGATCTTCTCGATCACCTCAGGGGTGATCGGCTCGATGTAGGTCGCGTCCGCGAACTCGGGGTCGGTCATGATCGTCGCGGGGTTGGAGTTGACCAGGATGACCCGGATCCCCTCCTCGCGCAGCACGCGGCAGGCCTGGGTGCCCGAGTAGTCGAACTCGCAGGCCTGTCCGATGACGATCGGCCCGGAGCCGATGACGAGAACGCTGGTGATGTCGTCGCGCTTGGGCATCAGGCCTGGGTCTCCTTGGTGCTGGCAGCCAGCAGATCGGTGAAGCGGTCGAAGAGGTAGGCGGCGTCGTGCGGGCCGGCCGCCGCCTCCGGGTGGTACTGGACGGAGAAGGCGAGCAGGCGTCCGCCGTCGTCATGGAGCTCCAGCCCCTCGACGACGTCGTCGTTGAGGCACACGTGACTCACGCTCGCGCTGCCGAAGGGGGTCTGCGTCACCTCGTCGAGCGGGGCGTCCACGGCGAAGCCGTGGTTGTGCGCGGTCACCTCGACCTTGTTGGTCGTCCGGTCGAAGACCGGCTGGTTGATCCCGCGGTGGCCGTACTTCAGCTTGTAGGTGCCGAAGCCGAGCGCCCGCCCGAAGAGCTGGTTGCCGAAGCAGATGCCGAAGTAGGGCAGACCGGCCCGCAGGGCCTCCTGCAGGAGGGCGATCTGGTCACCGGCCGTGGCCGGGTCACCCGGGCCGTTGGAGAAGAAGAGCCCGTCCGGACCGACGGCCAGCACCTCCTCCAGGGTCGCGGTGGCAGGCAGGACGTGCACCTCGATGCCGCGCTCGGCCAGCCGCGTCGGGGTCATCGTCTTGATCCCGAGGTCGATCGCCGCGACGGTGAACCGCTTGTCCCCCTTCGCCTCGACGACATAGGCCTCGGTGGTGCTCACCTGGGCCGCCAGGGCGGAGCCGGCCATCTCGGGTGCGGCCTGCACCCGCTGCAGCAGGGTGGCCTCGTCCGCGAGGGCGTCCCCGGAGAAGATGCCCACGCGCATGGCGCCGCGCTCACGCAGGTGGCGGGTGAGGGCGCGGGTGTCGATGCCGGCGATGCTCACGATGCCCTGCCCGGTCAGCTCCTCCTCGAGCGAGCGACGCGATCGCCAGTTGCTCGGTCGGATCGCGGGGTCGCGCAGGACGTACCCGGCGACGTGGATGCGGGAGGACTCGTCGTCCTCGTCGTTCCACCCGGTGTTGCCGACGTGGGGCGAGGTCATGACGACGACCTGCCCGCGGTAGCTGGGGTCGGTGAGCGTCTCCTGGTAACCGGTCATGCCGGTGGAGAAGACCGCTTCACCGACGGTCTCGCCGACGGCGCCGTAGGCGGTTCCGGAGAAGGTCCGCCCGTCCTCGAGGACGAGGACCGCTGGGGTGGTGCTGTGCTGACTCAATTGATGACCTCTCCATCGGTGGCCGTGACGCGGCCGCGCAGGATCGTCGTACGGACAGCCCCGGTGAGGGTGTGCCCGGCGAAGGGGGTGTTGCGGGACAGTGACTGCGAGGCGGACGGGTCGACGGTGACCCGGGCGCTGGTGTCGACGAGCACGAGGTTGGCAGGAGCGCCCACCTCGATCGCCCGTCCGTGGTCGGTGAGCCCGGCGATGCGAGCAGGTGCGTGGGACATCCGCTCGGCGAGCGTGACCAGATCGGTCCGCCCCGACGTGACCATGACGTCATGGACGACGGAGAAGGCGGTCTCCAGCCCGAGCATGCCGAAGGCCGCATCGGGGAAGGCGTGCTCCTTGTCGTGCCGGGCGTGCGGAGCGTGGTCGGTCGCGACGGCATCGATCGTCCCGTCGGCCAGGGCCGCGCGCAGCGCCTCGACGTCCTCTGCGGGCCGCAGCGGCGGGTTGACCTTGTAGACGGGGTCGTAGCCGGTGAGCAGGTCGGTCGTCAGGACGAGGTGGTGCGGGGTGACCTCTGCGGTGATCCGGGCCCCGCGTCGCTTGGCCCAGCGCACGGCCTCCACGCCCTCGGCGGTCGAGACGTGGGCGACGTGCACCCGGGAGCCGGTGTGCAGCGCCAGCTCGGCGTCGCGGGCGATGATGCTCGACTCGGCGACGGCCGGCCAGCCGGTCAGCCCGAGCCGGCCGCTCACCTCACCCTCGTGGCAGCAGGCGGCCGGGCCGGCGAGCGCCGGGTCCTGGCTGTGCTGGGAGATGACCCCGTCGAAGGCCCGCACGTACTCCAGCGCCCGGCGCATGACACGGGCGTCGTGGACGCAGCGTCCGTCGTCGGAGAAGACCCGCACCCGGGCCCGCGAGCGGTGCATCAGCCCGAGCTCGGCGAGCTCGGCGCCCTCGAGCCCCTTGGTCACCGAACCGATCGGCTGCACATCGCAGTGACCCGCAGCGACCCCGAGGTCGAGGACGCGCTCGGCGGACTCTGCGGTGTCGGTGACGGGGTTGGTGTTGGCCATGGCCAGGACGGCGGTGAAGCCACCGGCCGCAGCGGCGGCGGAGCCGGTGCGCACCGTCTCCGCGTCCTCACGGCCCGGCTCGCGCAGGTGCGTGTGCAGGTCGACCAGGCCAGGGAGCAGGGCGAGCCCGTCGGCCTCGAGACGCTCGACGTCCGCAGGGGCGTCGGTGGCTGCGTCGGCGCCGAGCGCGGCGATGACGCCGTCCCGGACCAGCAGGTCGGTTGCCCGGCCACCCAGCGGTGAGGCGCCGGTGATCAGCAGGTCGCTCATGCGGCGCCCCCTTCGTCGGTCAGGCCGGAGGCCAGCAGGTGGTAGAGGACGCTCATCCGCACGGCGACACCGGCGCTCACCTGGTCCAGGACCAGGCTGCCGGCGGCGTCGGCCGCGTCCGCGGCGATCTCCAGGCCCCGGTTCATCGGGCCGGGGTGGCAGATGACCGCCTCGGGGTTGACTGCGGTGAGCGCGGCCAAGCGGTCGCGGGTCAACCCGTACCCGACCGTGTACTCGCGAGCCGTGGGGAAGAACCCGCCGGCCATCCGCTCGCGCTGCACCCGCAGCATCATCAGTGCGTCGACCCCGGAGTCGATGACCTCGTCGAGGTCGTTGCTCAGGGTGAAGCCGTCCGACTCCGCCCAGCGCGCTGCGCCGCTCGGCATCAGGGTCGGCGGGGCCACGACCGTGACCTCGGCGCCCAGGCGCGGCAGCGACAGGACATTGGAGCGGAAGACCCGGCTGTGCGTGACGTCACCGACGATGGCGATGCGCTTGCCCTCGAGGGTGCCGAGCCGGCGTTGCAGCGTGTAGGCGTCCAGGAGGGCCTGCGTGGGGTGCTCGTGCGTGCCGTCACCGGCGTTGATCACGCCGGCGCGCACGCCCGACTCGTCGAACCAGCGGGCGACCTGGTGGGCAGCGCCGGAGGCCTGGTGACGCATGACGATGGCGTCCACACCCATGGCCGCGATGGTGCGCACGGTGTCGCGGAGGGACTCCCCCTTCGACGTCGAGGACCCCTTGCCGGTGATGTTGATCGTGTCGGCGCTCATCCACTTGCCGGCGATCTCGAAGGAGCTGCGGGTGCGGGTCGAGTCCTCGAAGAAGAGGTTGATGATCGTGCGGCCACGCAGGGTCGGCAGCTTCTTGACCTCGCGGTACTGCACGTCGTGCATCTCGGCAGCAGTGTCGAGGACGGCGCGCAGGTCGGCGTCGCCGAGGTCCGCGATGGACAGCAGGTGGCGGTTCATCGGGGGTCACCGCCGGAGATCGTCACGGAGTCGTCGACGTCGTCGTGACCCGTGAGGCGCACGGTGACCCGTTCCGCCTGGGAGGTCGGAAGGTTCTTGCCCACGTGGTCGGCGCGGATCGGCAGCTCGCGGTGGCCACGGTCGACGAGGACCGCCAACCGCACGGCCCGCGGCCGGCCGTAGTCGGCCAGCGCATCGAGCGCCGCCCGCACGGTGCGCCCGGAGTAGAGGACGTCGTCGACGAGGACGACGACCCGGTCGTCGACCCCGGAGGGCGGGAAGTGGGTCTGCTGGGGCGCCCGCATGGGGCGGTCGCGCAGGTCGTCGCGGTACATGGTCACGTCGAGGGACCCGACGGGCACCGAGGCGCCCTCGATCTCGGTGATCAGGACGGCGAGGCGTTGGGCGAGCTCGACGCCGCGGCTGGGGATGCCGAGCAGGACGACGTCCTGGGCTCCCTTGTTGCGCTCGACGATCTCGTGGGCGATGCGGCGCAGGCCTCGCGCGACGTCAGAGGTGCTCATGACCTCGCGGGCGGGTGGCTGGGGTGTCCCCTCAGCGGATGTCTCCGGACACATGGGTGTCTCAAGACCTCCTTCTCTGCCTCACAGGACAGCGGTTAAAGGATGTCGGTCGCGACGACTGTACCGCTCGACCCCCGAGCAGCTCGAACTCATCTCACCCGAAGGAGACGCAATAGACATATGAACGTTTTGCTTATGGCAGGTATAACTTCTTATTATCTAACTCGTGACCGAGACACCACCACTTCTCCGCCTGAGCGGCCTGCGCAAGGAGTTCCCCTCCTCGCGCGGCCCCGTCGTCGCCCTCGAGGACATCACCCTGTCCATCGCCCGCGGCTCGATCCACGGCATCGTCGGTCGCTCCGGCGCCGGCAAGTCCACCCTCATCCGCTGCCTCACCGGCCTCGAGCGGCCGACCGCCGGAACCGTGGACCTCGACGGCACCGACATCCCGGCGCTCACCGGCGACGAGCTGCGCGCGGTCCGCCGCCGCTTCGGCATGGTCTTCCAGCATGCCAACCTGCTCGACTCGCGATCCGCCGCGGACAACATCGCTCTCCCGCTGGAGATCGCGGGCTGGTCGGCCGGCGAGCGACGCGCCCGCGTCGCCGAGCTGCTCGACCTCGTCGGCCTCACCGACCGCGCGGACAACCACCCGGGCCAGCTCTCCGGTGGACAGCAGCAGCGCGTCGGCATCGCCCGCGCCCTGGCGACCCGCCCCGACATCCTGCTGTGCGACGAGCCGACCTCGGCACTGGACGCGGCGACGACCCGCCAGATCCTCGGTCTGCTGCGTGACCTGCGCGAGCGACTCGGCATCACCGTCGTGATCATCACCCACGAGCCCTCGGTCGTCCGCGAGGTGTGCGACACCGTCACCCTGCTGGCCGACGGCACCGTCGTGGAGACCGGCGCCATCAGCGACGTGGTCGCCGATGCGACCGGACAGCTCCACCGGGACCTCGTCCCCCTTCCGCCCCTGCCGCTGGAGCACGACGGCGGCTACGTCGAGGTCGCCCTGGGAGACGCGCGCTCGGGCACCACGAGCGTTGACGCGGTCCTGGCCCTCCTGCGCGAAGGGGGTGTGCCCGCCGAGGTCGCCGCGGCCACCCTCGAGACCATCGGCGGACGCCGGGTCGGACGCATCCAGCTCGAGGTGGACCCGACGCGCACCCAGGAGGCGGTCCGGCTCCTGCAGGCCGCCCACCTCTCCCCGGAGGTCGCCGCATGATCGCCCTCACCACCCTGGCGGCCGAGGGCCGCTGGTTCGACAACCCGATCATCCAGCAGGCCGTGCCGACCGCCATCTGGGAGACCCTCGCGATGACGGTCGTCGCCGGCATCCTCACCGCGCTCCTGGGGATCCCCCTCGGCGTGCTGCTCTTCACCACCTCCCCCGGCGGGACCGCACCCAGCGCCTTCCTCAACCGCGCGGTCGGGGCCGTCGTCAACATCGGGCGGTCGCTGCCCTTCCTCATCCTGATGATCTCGATCATCCCCTTCACCCGCCTGGTCGTCGGGACCTCCATCGGCTGGCAGGCGGCGGTCGTGCCGCTGACCGTCGGGGCCATCCCCTTCTACGCCCGGCTCGTCGAGACCTCGCTCCGGGAGGTGTCGGCCGGCAAGGTCGAGGCCGTGACGATGATGGGCGCCAGTCGCGGCGAGATCACCCGCAAGGTGCTGCTCCCCGAGGCCCGTTCTGGCCTCGTCGCCGGGCTCACCACCACAGTCATCGCCCTCATCGGCTACACCGCCATGGCTGGCGCCGTCGGGGGCGGCGGGCTCGGCGCGGTCGCCATGAGCTACGGCTACAACCGCTTCGAGTCCGACGTGATGATCGTCTGCGTCGTGCTCCTCGTCGTCATCGTGACGATCGTCCAGGTGATCGGCGACCTCGTCGCCCGCCGCCTCGACCGCCGCTGACCCGCACGACGCCACCGCACCACCAGCCACCGCACCACCACTCGAAAGGACACCCATGTCCACCTTCCGCTCCACGACCCGCGCCGCCGCGGTCATCATCGTCACCTCGCTCGGCCTCTCGGCCTGCGGACTGGCGAAGGGTGACTCCGAGGGCCCCGCGGCCGACGACAAGGGCATCACCACGATCACCGTCGGCGCCTCCCCGACACCGCACGCCAAGATCCTCGAGTACGTCGACAAGGAGCTGGCTCCCGCGGCCGAGCTCGACCTCGACATCAAGACCTTCGACGACTACATCCAGCCCAATGTCCAGCTCTCCGAGGGCACGCTCGACGCGAACTACTACCAGCACCTCCCCTACTACGAGGAGCAGGTCACCGACCGTGGGTACGACTTCGCGCACTTCACGGGCATCCACATCGAGCCCTTCGCGCTCTACTCGGACAAGGTCAAGGACGTCAAGGACCTGAAGTCCGGCGCCCAGATCGGTGTCAACAACGACCCGTCCAACCAGGGTCGGGCCCTGCAGCTGCTGGCGGACAACGGCGTCATCACCCTCAAGGACGGCAAGGACGCGACCAACGCGACGATCTTCGACGTCAAGGACAACCCGAAGAAGCTGACGTTCAAGGAGACCGACCCGGCCCAGCTGGCTCGCTCCCTGCAGGACCTCGACGCCGCCGTCATCAACGGCAACTACGCCATCGAGGCGGACCTGTCGACCAAGGACGCGCTCATCGTCGAGGACGGCAAGGACAGCCCGTACGCCAACTTCCTCGCCGTGCAGAAGGCCAACGAGAACAACCCCGGCCTGAAGAAGCTCGACGAGCTGCTCCACTCCCCCGAGGTCAAGGCCTACATCGAGAAGACCTGGCCGGGCGGCGAGGTCCTGCCCGCCTTCTGATCCCACTGGGCGAGGGGCTCACTGACGACGGCGGGGGCGCCCTTCGGCTCGGTCGTCGCGCACCCCGGTGATGACCGGCTGCAGCGCCATGACCTTCGCCAGCGTGCCGAGGTCCCGCAGCTCCTCCAGGAGGACCCTGGTCGGCGTCATCAGGCGGAGGTCACCGGCAGCGTGATCGGCCAGCAGCGAGGCGACGGACTCCCAGCGCGAGTCCACCGCCTCGCTCGTCTGGTGGACCGGCTGCGGCCCCGCGCGCTCGACCGGCAGGACGAAGAAGGCCACGTCGAAGCGCTTGGGTGCCCTCTCGGGCGTCACCCAGGAGTCCCACGGATGCAGGTCGGCCGGGTTCGCGATGTACCCGGTCTCCTCGGCGAGCTCCCGCACGCCGGTGGCCAGGCGGGTGCGCGCGCGCAGCTGCGCGTCGTCACTCGGTCCGTCGAGGTCGGACCAACGACGCACGTGGTCGGCCACGACCTCCTCGGGCAGGGGCAGCTGCGCTCCCAGTGCCTCGTCGGCAGGGTCGCACCGTCCGCCGGGGAAGACCACGACGCCGGCAGCGAAGTCCATGGTCAGCTGGCGGTGCTGGACGAAGACCTCCAGCCCCTCCCCTGCGTCACGAAGGGGGATGACGCTTACGGCGGGCCTCGCCGGAACCGGAGTCACTCGGCGACCGCGGCCTCGTCGTCGAGCGACTCGGCCACGTCCTCGCCCTCGTCGGACTCCGCCTCGACGTCGTCGGCGGTGATGATGCCCGCCTTGAGGTTGGCCTGCTCGCTGAGATAGCGCAGGATCACCGCCGCGACGGCCGCGACGGGCACCGCGAGGAAGGCGCCCACGATGCCGAAGATCGTGCTGCCGACCGCGACGGACAGCAGGATGATCCCGGCGTGCAGCTGCATCGACCGCCCCTGCAGCATGGGCGAGAGGACATTGCCCTCGAGCTGCTGCACCGCGATGATCAGGATGAGGACGAAGAGCGCGGTCATCGGGCCCTGCGCGACCAGGGCCACGAGGACGGACAGGAAGCCGACCGCGAAGGCACCGACGATCGGGATGAACCCACCGAAGAAGGTGAGGATGGCCAGCGCGAAGGCCAGCGGCACACCGAGCAGGGCCAGACCGGTGCCGATGAGCACCGCGTCGACCGCGGACACCAGGGCCTGGGTGCGGATGAACCCGCCGAGCGTGTTCCATGACCGAGTGGCCACCTCGGTGAGGTGCTGACCGGTCCGCTCGCCCGAGACCCGGCGGACGAAGGGGAGGAACTGCGGCCCGTCCTTGATGAAGAAGAAGACGAGCACCAGCACGAGCACGAGGGTCACGATGCCCGAGCCGACCGCAGAGGCACCGGCGAGCGCACCGGAGGCGATCTGGCCGCTCTGGTCCTGCAGCCACGTCGTGGCGGACTTGACCGCGTCGTTGATCGTCGCGCTGTCGAGGTTGAAGGGCGCCTGGGCAGCGCGGTCCTGCAGGTCGGTCAGCCCCTTGCTCGCCTGGCTGGCCAGATCACCCGACTGGCTGACGAGGGACGGAGCGATCGCACCGAGCACACCGAAGAAGACCACCAGAGCACCGATGATCACCAGGGCCGCGGCGAGCGCGGCGGGCACGCCCTTGCTGCGCAGCCACCGGGTCGGGGGCCACAGGACGGTCGCGACGATCAGCGCCAGCAGGACGGGGAAGACCCCGACCCAGAGCTTGGCCAGCAGCCACCAGATGATGAAGGCACCTGCCGCGACGAGCAGCAGCCGCATCGACCATCGCGCCAGCCAGGCGATTCCGTCGCCGATGACAGCGCCACGGTCGGGGGTGTGCGGGGTGGGTCGTGCATCGGGCGTCGTGCTCACGGGCAACTCCTCAGACAAGAGTGGGCTTGACCTCGACGATGCGGCCCAGGAGGCCGTTGACGAACTTCGGGGACTCGTCGGTGCTCAGCTCGGTGGCCAGGACCACGGCCTCGCTGACGGCGACCTCGTCGGGGACGTCGTCGCTGAAGAGGATCTCCCAGGTGCCAAGGCGCAGGATCGCGCGGTCGACGTCGGGCATCCGGTCCAGCGTCCAGCCCTGGCTGTAGGTGGTCAGGGCGTCGTTGATGTCATTCCAGTTCGCGACCACGCCCGTCACCGCGGTCACGGTGTACTCGTTGAGCGGAGCCGGGGTCACCGGGGTGACCGCGCGATCGCGCGCGAGGTCACCGGCGTTGAGCCCGCGCGACTCCGCCTCGAAGAGCAGGTCGACGGCCCGTCGACGTGCCTTGGTGCGTGCTCCCACTCAGCTCACTCGACCGAGGTAGGAGCCGTCGCGGGTGTCGACCTTGACCTTGGTGCCCTGCTCGAGGAAGAGCGGCACAGCGATCTCGGCGCCGGTCTCGAGCGTGGCGGGCTTGGTACCGCCGGTCGAGCGGTCGCCCTGCAGGCCGGGCTCGGTGTAGGTGATCTCCAGGACCACGGAAGCCGGCAGCTCGACGTAGAGGACGGTGCCGTCGTGACGGGCGATGACCGCTTCCTGGTTCTCGAGCATGTACTTGGCGGCATCACCGACGACCTCGGGCGGGACCGGGATCTGGTCATAGGTGTCGCCGTCCATGAAGACGTAGTCCGTGCCGTCGTGGTACAGGTACTGCATGTTGCGCTTGTCGACATTCGAGGTCTCGACCTTGGTGCCGGCGTTGAAGGTCTTGTCGATCGTCTTGCCGCTGGTGACATTCTTCAGCTTGGTGCGGACGAAGGCCGGGCCCTTGCCCGGCTTGACGTGCTGGAACTCCACGACGCTCCAGAGCTGGCCATCGATGTTGAGGACCATGCCGTTCTTGAGGTCATTCGTCGTTGCCACGTGTGTGCTCGCCTTCGCATTGTCATGTCGTCTGGTCGGTCCGTTACTGCTGCTGCGCCGTGGGCGCGCGCGGGCCGCCATGCATCCTAACCGGCGAGCGCCCCGGACACCCACGCATTCACTGTCGGCGCGCTCTCACGGAGCATGGAGATGTGGTCTGCCCCCGGCACCCGCGCGTACTCGACGTCGGCGCCCTGCTTCGTGTACTGCTCGACGAGACGATCGCTCAGCATCATCGGCACGGTGGTGTCCTGCGTCCCCTGGACGATGAGCACGGGGACGTGCGGGTGCACCTCGGCGGCGTCATTGGTCCCGACCGTGCGCCGGATCCGGGACAGGTCGGCGCCGTCGCGCACGAAGTCGTCCAGGGTCATCCCACCGAAGGAGTCCTGCGCGAAGAGCTCGGCGATGCACCTCGTCTCCAGCTGTGGCAGCAGCTTCAGCCCAGCCGGGCTGACGAGGTCCTCGACCGGCACCTCGGACGTGCGAGCGGCGGAGACGATGAGCGGTCCGAGGAATGCCGCGCCGGAACCCGCCTCGGCGGCAGCTGCCTTCTCCTTCTCGCTGGCACCGAGCACCGTGGAGCTCCCGGTCATCTCGACCACGGCGCCGAGCTGACTCGGAGGCGCGAGCGCCACGATGCCCCTCAGCTCCAGCCCTGGCGAGTAGGCATCGGTGAACCTGCTGGTGAAGAGCGCCGCCTGCCCACCCTGGGAGTGGCCCATGGCCACCCACCGGGCCGACAGGTTCGAGGAGAGCTCATGGGCGGCCAGGACGATGTCCGTCATGGCCGCCCCGGCCGACTGGCCCATCAGGTAGGGATGTGGCCCCGGAGTGCCCAGGCCCTCGTAGTCGGTCCGCACCACGGCGTACCCGTCGTCGACGAGGTCGGCGGTGGTCTGATCCATCGAGGCGGTGTAGACGCCCGTCTGCTGGTCGACGAGCGAGCGTGAGGGCGCGCAGTCGTCGGCCATCCCGGTCGTGCCGTGCCCCCAGCTGATGACCGGCCAGCCACCCTCCGGTGGGTCCCCCGTGGGCACCGAGACCACCCCGGACACGGCGACGGGCTCCCCCTTCGCGCTGGTGGAGCGGTACATGACCACATGGGTGGTGCCACCGATCGTCGGACCGTCGACCACCCGACGAGACCAGATGAGGCTCCCGTGGCGGTCGGCCGACAGCTGCTGCGCCGTGACCTCGTAGAAGGCAGCTCCGGGGGGACCGCTCGGCGTGCCGGCGCCCTCCTCGCCTCGGTTCGCGCTCCACACGAGCAACGCCGCGACCACCGCGATCACCAGGACCACGGCCACGAGGATCCTCCGGCGGGGACGTGAGCTCATCGAGGTCAGCACACCACCCATCCTCGCAAAGCCCTCGTGTTGGAGGCAGTATGGCGGGCATGAAGTCGACGTCCGCCCTCGCTCTGCTCGCCGCCGGGACCGCCGGCCTCGCCGCCCGGGACCTCCTGCAGAAGCAGCACTCGCTCAAGCGCAACTTCCCGGTCCTCGCCAATGCCCGCTACCTCCTCGAGAAGATCGGGCCCGAGCTGAGGCAGTACATCGTCACGAGCAATGACGAGGAGCGTCCCTTCAGCCGGGACCAGCGCTCGTGGGTGTACGCGTCGTCGAAGATGGAGAACAACTACGTCGGCTTCGGCACGGACAACGACGTCGAGCGGGTCGAGGGCTACCCGATCTTCAAGCACCGCACCTTCTCCGACGTCTCGGCCTCGACCCCGACCCACCACGGGGAGGAGACCCCGCTCCCCTGCGCCAAGGTGCTGGGCGCGGCTCGTGGGCGACGTCATGCCTTCCGGCCGGAGTCGGTCGTCAACATCTCCTCGATGAGCTTCGGCTCGCTCTCGGGCAACGCGGTCCACGCCCTCAACGAGGGCGCCCGCCTCGCCGGGTGCATGCAGCTGACGGGCGAGGGCTCCCTCTCCCCGTACCACCGGCAGGGTGGCGACCTGATCTTCCAGATCGGTACGGCCTACTTCGGCTGCCGCGACGACGAGGGTCGCTTCGACCTGGCCAAGCTCCAGGCCGTCGTCGAGTCCGCACCGGTGAAGGCGATCGAGATCAAGCTCAGTCAGGGTGCCAAGCCCGGCCTCGGTGGCATGCTGCCCGCTGCCAAGATCTCGCGCGAGATCGCCGAGACCCGTGGCATCCCGCAGGGCGAGGACTGCGCGAGCCCCTCCCGCCACACGGAGTTCGACGACATCGACTCCATGCTGGACTTCGTCGAGCTCCTGGCGGCGGAGACCGGGCTGCCCGTGGGCATCAAGTCGGCCGTCGGGGACCTGACCTTCTGGGAAGACCTCGCCGAGGCCATGGCCGACGGGTCTCGTGGCGTCGACTTCATCGCCATCGACGGCGGCGAAGGGGGGACCGGCGCGGCTCCCCTCGTCTTCACCGATGCGGTGGCCCTGCCCTTCCGCCTGGCCTTCACCCGCGTCTACGCGATCTTCGCGAAGGCCGGTCTCACCGACCGGGTCGTATGGGTCGGCTCCGGCAAGCTCGGCCTGCCGGAGAATGCGCTCGTCGCCTTCGCGCTCGGCGTCGACATGGTGCACGTGGCCCGTGAGGCGATGCTCGCCGTCGGCTGCATCCAGGCGCAGCAGTGCCACACCGACCACTGCCCCACCGGGGTCGCCACGCAGAACCAGTGGCTCGCGCGCGGTCTCGACCCGACCCTCAAGGCGCAGCGCGTCAACAACTACATCCGCACCCTGCGCCGCGACCTGCTCAAGGTGTCGGAGGCCTGTGGTGTCTGGCACCCGGGTCTGCTGACGGTCGGTGACGTGGACCTGCTGCTGGGCAACCGCAAGGCGACAGCGCTGGGCGAGGTCTACGACTACGAGCCCGGTTGGGGCCGGCTCGGTGAGGAGGACGCGGCCGCCATCATCGAGCTGATGAGGCGGACCGCGCCCTCGGGCGAGGACGAGGTGGTCCCGGCTACTTGATCTCGCGGGTGAGGATCCGGTAGCTGCCGATCACGAGCGGCAGACCGACCCACATCGCGAAGCTCGTGGCCAGCTGCGCCCAGCTCTCCCCGGTCATGGTCCCCTCCGTGAGCGGCCCGGTGACGAGGTTGAGGTCGAGCCAGCTCGCGACATCCGACATCCGCTCGATCATCGCGGTGAGGATCGTCCACACCGTCGGCAGCGCGAGGCTCGCCACGATGGCGATCGGGGTGTTGAGGAAGGCCGCACCGAAGGCGACACCCTGCAGGGTGAAGATCAGCGCGGTGAGGACCACGCCGGCGAGCGAGATCCCGGTCAGGGTGAACTCTCCTGCGGAGACCAAGGTCGCCAACGCGGCAGCAGTCCCGCCTGCAGCCAGCAGGACGAGGCACAGGACGAGCGCGGCCGCGACCTTGGCGGCGATGATCCGCCCTCGTCGGGGCACGAGGGTGAAGGTCGCCAGACCGGTCCGCTGGCTCCACTCCTGGGTCGCGGACATGATGCCCATGATCGGCAGCAGCATCATCAGCGGCATCGTGATGAAGCCGAGGAAGGTCGGGTACCGGTGATCCTGCTCCTGCCCCCAGATGACCAGACCGCCGGCGACGAGGAAACCGACTCCGGCCATGGTGATGAGCATCCACAGTCCGGCGCGGGTGTCGACCATCTTGCGCACCTCGATGGTGACGAGTCGCACGAAGGGCACCCGGTCACCGGACACGTCGACGGGTGGTCGCGCGGCGCTCGACGACGTGGCCTGCGATGCGGACTCGGTGGGTGCGGTGGCGGTGCTCATGCGGCAATCCCCTCTCGGGACTCGGCGGCGGTCAGGGTGAGGAAGAGCTCCTCGAGGCCGCCGGCGGAGCCGGAGGCGAGGTCGGTGAGGACGACGCGGGCATCGAGCGCGATGCGGCCGACGGCCTCGCTGCTCGTCTGGGCGAGCAGCCCGGCGGGACTCGAGGTGACCTCGATGCCTGCTCGGGTCAGTGCATCGGCGAGCGCCGCGTCATCGGTGGACCGCACGCGGGTGCCCTGCTGCTGGAGCAGCTCCTCGACGGTGCCCTCGGCGACGATGCGGCCGCCCCCGATGATGACCAGCTCGTCGGCGACGATCTGCACCTCGGACAGCAGGTGCGAGGACAGCAGGACCGTGCCGCCGCGGTCGGCGAAGCCACGCAGCAGCCCGCGCATCCAGTGGATGCCCTGCGGGTCCAGACCGTTGGCCGGCTCGTCGAGGATCAGCACCTCGGGATCACCGATGAGTGCAGCGGCCAGGCCGAGACGCTGACGCATGCCGAGCGAGTAGTTGCGCACTCGCCGACCGGCCTCCTTGTCGGTGAGGCCGACGGTGGCCAGCCCCTGGGTGACTGCGCTCGGTCCGACACCGATGGTCCTGGCGGCGAGGGACAGGACCTCCTTGCCGGTGCGTCCCGGGTGCTGGGCGGAGGCGTCCAGCATGACGCCGACATGGCGCCCGGGGTTGGGCAGCTCCCGGTACCGGCGGCCGAGGACGAGCGTCTCACCGGAGGTCGGCGGCGTGAGCCCGGTCATCATCCGCATCGCGGTGGACTTGCCGGCGCCGTTGGGGCCGAGGAACCCGGTGACGCTGCCCGGGCGGGCCGTGAAGGAGATGTCGTGGACGGCGGTGAAGTCGCCGTACCGCTTGGTGAGGTCGGTGGCCGTGATCATGCCCCAACGATGCGTCGTGGGAGGCGACGTGGGCATCGGCCGCAGGTCGTGAACCCACCTACGACTTTGGGAGGGGGCTGCTCCCCGAGAGCCCGACCTGTGGCGGATGCCGGTTCGGTCGCCTGCCACCTACGGTTGGGGCGTGACCTCCACCCCAGCTCTCGACGAGCGGCTCCCGGACCGGCTGACGTGGTGGGACACCACGTGGCGGGTGGGCGTGGCCCTCCTGCTCGGCCTGGTGTTCTGGGTCTTCACCGCGGCGCTCCTCTTCCCCGACCCCGACCAGGAGCCGGAGACCTGGCGTGGACTCTGGCTCATCCTCGTCGACCCGCTCCTGGGGCTGATCGCCGCAGGGTGCCTGCTGCTCCGCCGGCGCTGGCCCGTCACCATCACGGCCGTGACGACGGTGCTGACGGCTGCCTCGACCGTGGCCGCCGGCGCGCAGACCATCGCCCTGACGTCACTGGCCACGCGTCAGCGCTGGCGCGAGATCCTCCCGATGGGCGCGCTCACCGTGGCCGCCGGCCTCTTCTCCGCGCGCATCATCTACCCCGAACCCGGACCCGGCTCCCTGCCGCTGTGGATCGAGGGCCTGGTCAACGTGCTCGTCGTGGGCATCATCGTCGCCGTCGGGTACTCCATCGGCTCACGGCGCGCCCTCGTGCGCTCCTGGGTGCAGCGGGCCCAGACGGCGGAGTCCGAGCAGCGCGCCCGGGTGGCCCAGGCACAGACGGCCGAACGCAGCCGGATCGCCCGGGAGATGCACGACGTGCTCGCGCACCGCATCTCGCTGGTGACGATGCACTCCGGTCTCCTCAGCTATCGACCCGACCTCCCCGAGGACGAGCGCCGGGCCGCCATCACGGCCATCGACACCAACGCACGAGCCGCGTTGACGGACCTGCGTGAGGTGCTTGGCGTGCTGCGAGAGGACGCGGGGGGCTCCCCCCTTCGCCCGCAGCGCACTCTCGCCGACCTACCGGAGCTGCTCGACGACGCGCGGTCCGCGGGCACCAGGGTCAACCTCACCGAGGGTGGGCCGGATCTGACGACCCTCCCGGAGACGACGAGCCGGACGGCCTATCGCGTCATCCAGGAGGGCCTGACCAATGCCCGCAAGCATGCACCCGGCGCCACGGTGGTCATCCACCTCGCCGGCCGGTCCGGTGGCGGGCTCGAGGTGACGGTCACCAACCCGAGCTCCCTGAGCCGCGATGCGCGCCCCGTCCCCGGTGCGGGGGTCGGGCTGCTCGGCCTGTCCGAACGCGTGAGCCTGGCGGGTGGACGGATGGAGCACGGCTGGCGTGACGACCAGCACCGGCTGAAGGTGTGGCTACCGTGGGCCCCGTGAGCACCCCGAGCAACGACCCGATCTCGGTCGTCCTCGTCGATGACGACCCGATGGTGCGCACCGCGCTGTCGATGATCCTCGGGGGCGCGCCGGAGATCACGGTCGTCGCCCAGGCGCCGGATGGTCGGCAGGGCCTGTCGGTCATCGCCGAGCACTCCCCCGATGTCGTCCTCATGGACATCCGGATGCCGCGGATGGACGGGTTGGCCGCCACCGACGCGCTGGTCCGCAGCGGGTCGTCGAGCAAGGTCATCATCCTCACGACCTTCGACGCCGACGACGACGTGATGCGGGCCCTGCAGCACGGCGCGGACGGCTTCCTGCTCAAGGACACTCCTCCGGACCGGCTGGTCGAGGCGGTCCGTCTCGTGGCCGCGGGGCAGTCGATCCTCTCCCCCAGCGTCACGGCGTCAGTGCTCAGCTCCGTGCGGGCGAGCGGCGGCTCCGGGTCAGGTGCATCTCGTGACGAGGCCCGGGCCAGACTGGCTGCACTCACCGATCGCGAGCTGGAGGTCGCCAGAGCCGTCGGCTCGGGCCTGTCCAATGCGCAGATCTCCGGCCAGCTCTACCTCAGCGTGGCGACGGTCAAGGCGCATGTCGGCCGCATCCTCGACAAGCTGGACGCGGACAACCGGGTGCAGGTGGCCATCGCCGTGCACGAGGCCGAGCTCGACGCCCCCTGACCGTGCATTGCCATAGGGCAATGCACGGTCAGGTCGTGGTGGCCGGGTCAGGCCAGGGCGGCGTAGGCCTCGCGCAGCAGCGACTCGTCGGGACCCTCGAGGCGGCCGGGCTCGGCGAGGCCGTCGAGGACGACGAAGCGCAGGGTCGCCCCGCGGGTCTTCTTGTCCCGGCGCAGCGCGACCAGCAGCTCGT
This sequence comes from Janibacter sp. Soil728, assembly GCF_001428305.1. Taxonomy (GTDB): domain Bacteria; phylum Actinomycetota; class Actinomycetes; order Actinomycetales; family Dermatophilaceae; genus Janibacter. The sequence continues at coordinate 494,579 of NZ_LMRZ01000005.1, forward strand.
CGAAGGTCGCCCGCGAGTAGGTCGTCGGCAGGCCGAGGAGTCCCAGGACGTACCGGTGACGCTCGAGGAGGGCGGCGTCGATCCGCCCGGTCCGGTGGGCGATCTCGGCGGCGTAGACCATGCCGATCGCCACGGCCTCGCCGTGCCGCATCCGATAGCCCTCGTGGTGCTCGATGGCGTGCCCGAGGGTGTGGCCGTAGTTGAGGATCTCGCGCAGGTGCGACTCGCGCAGGTCAGCGGCCACGACCGTGGCCTTGATGGCGATCTTGCGCTCGATGACCTCGCGCAGCGCGGCCGACCCGGGGTCCTGCACGGCCGACTCGTCCACCTCGACGATCTCGAGGATGCGCGGATCGGCGATGAACCCGCCCTTGACGACCTCGGCCAGCCCGGCCGACAGGTCCGCCGGCGGCAGGGTGCTCAAGTGGTCCAGGTCGCACAGGACCGCGGCCGGGGTGTGGAAGGCCCCGACGAGGTTCTTGCCCTCTGCGGTGTTGATCCCCGTCTTGCCTCCCACCGCGGCGTCGACCATGCCGAGCACGGTCGTCGGCACGTGGACGACGGCCACGCCGCGCAGCCACGCCGCTGCGGTCCAGCCACCGAGGTCGGTGACGCTGCCGCCACCGACAGCGACGACCGCGTCGCTGCGGGTGAAGCCGGCCTGCCCCATGGTCGCCCACAGGTCGGCGGCGACGGTGACGGTCTTGGCTGCCTCTGCGTCCGGGACCGCGGCGACATGAACCTCGAGCCCGGCGTCACGCAGGGCCGTCACCACGGGCGCCGCGAGTCGCGCCAGGGGCGCACCGTGGACGACGAGGACCCGGGCCACGCCCTGTGGGAGCACCTCGGCCACCCGGGCGGAGACCCCGTGGCCGACGAGCACGTCGTAGTCCTCCCCGACAGGGATGGCCGTCACATCGTCGGTCACGCCGCTCATGCATCCTCCAACCGGGACAGTGCCTCGGCGACGACGTCGTCGACCCCGCGCCCGGCGGTGTCCACCCGGTGGGTGGCCAGCGACTCGTAGGTCGGGCGACGGCTCTCCATGGTCTTGATCCAGCTCTGCCGGGGGTTGACCGACAGCAGCGGCCGGCTCTTGTCGAAGCCGATCCGCTTGGCGGCGTCAGCGATGCCGACGTCGAGGAAGAGCACGGTGTGTCCCTCCAGCGCCTCGGTCACTGCAGGGATCATCGGCGCGCCACCACCGAGCGCGAGGACGGTGCCGTCCTCACGGAGTGCATCGAGCACTGCGCGCTGCTCCGCCGCCCGGAAGTAGTCCTCGCCCGACTCGACGAAGAGGTCGGAGATGCTGCGCCCCTCCCGCTCCTCGACGAGGGCGTCGGTGTCGACGAGGCGTCGGCCGAGGCGCTCGGCCAGCCCTCGGGCGACCGTCGACTTGCCGACGCCGGGAGGACCGATGACGACGACGAAGGGAGCCCCGCTCACGCCTCCCACGTCCGCATGAGCTCGGGGATCGACTCGAGGTAGGACCGGTGGTTGCGGGCGGTCTCCGCGACCGAGTCACCGCCGAACTTCTCGACGCAGGCCTCCGCGAGGACGAGGGCGACCATCGCCTGGGCGACGACCCCGGCGGCCGGGACGGCACAGACGTCGGAACGCTGGTGGATGGCGGTCGCGGGGTCGGTGCCGGCCACGTCGACGGTCTCCAGGGCGCGCGGGACGGTGCTGATCGGCTTCATCGCGGCGCGCACGCGCAGCACGTCACCGGTACTCATCCCCCCTTCGGTCCCCCCGGCACGACCCGTGCGCCGGTGGATGACGCCGGCGGAGTCACGCTCCATCTCGTCGTGGGCCGCGGACCCGCGACGGCGGGCGGTGGTGAAGCCGTCACCGACCTCGACCCCCTTGATCGCCTGGATGCCCATGAGCGCGCCGGCCAGACGCGCATCGAGCCGCCGGTCCCAGTGGACGTGACTGCCCAGCCCGGGCGGCAGGTCGTAGGCCAGCACCTCGACGACGCCGCCGAGGGTGTCGCCGTCCTTCTTGGCCGCCTCGATCTCGGCCACCATCGCGTCGGTGCCCTCGCGGGTCATCGCGCGCACGGGGTTGGCATCGAGTGCGTCGACATCGTCGGGTGTGGGCAGCGGCCCGTCGGCGGGCGCCTCACCCTCACCGATGGCGACGGTGTGCGCGACGAGGCGGATGCCGTAGGCCTGCTCGAGGAAGCGCTCGGCGATCTCGCCGAGGGCGACGCGCGCCGCGGTCTCGCGCGCGGAGGCGCGCTCGAGGATCGGGCGGGCCTCGTCGAAGCCGTACTTCTGCATGCCCACGAGGTCGGCGTGCCCCGGACGCGGGCGGGTCAGCGGACGGTTGCGGGCGATCTCCTTGTCGGCGCCGATGTCGTCGGCGGCGGCCAGGGCCGCGCTCTCGACGGGGTCGGCACCCATGACCGTCTCCCACTTGGGCCACTCGGTGTTGCCGATCATGACGGCCAGCGGCGAGCCGAGGGTGCTCCCGTGACGTACCCCGCCGAGGAAGGTCACCTGGTCCTGCTCGAACTTCATCCGGGCGCCCCGGCCGTACCCGAGGCGGCGTCGGGCGAGAGCAGCAGCCACGTCCGAGGTCCTCACCTCGACCCCGGCGGGCAGCCCTTCGAGGGTCGCCACGAGGGCTTGGCCGTGCGACTCACCAGCGGTCAACCAACGCAACATGGGCGCAATCCTCGCACTTCGATCGCGGGGCGCCGTCAGGCGTCCGGGGTGTGGCCCAGCGCCGCTCGTCCTGCCGACTGCATCGCCTCGACCGGCGCGGGTGTCCCGGTGAACAGCTCGAACTGCCGCGCGGCTTGATGGACGAGCATCTCGAGCCCGGAGACGATCGTCGCACCGTGCTCGCGTGCGGCCCTCGCCAGCGGCGTCGGCCAGTCCGCGTAGACGACGTCGAGGAGGGTCACCCCGTCGAGGACTCCGGTCAGGTGCCCGGCGGCCGCTGCGTTGGCCGGTCCTCCCGGCACGGTGGAGACGATCGCCGCGTCGCCGGTGAGTGACCACTCGTCCAGGGGCACGATGAGCACGTCGACATCAGCGACGTCGCGCAGCTCCTCGGCTCGCTGCGGCGTGCGAGCAGCGACCGTGATGCGGGTGGCCCCGAGCCCCACGAGGCCGAGGAGGGCGGAGCGTGCCGTCGCGCCGGACCCGACGATCGTCGCCGAGGTGATGCCCGTGGCGCCCGCGTCCGCCAGCGCGCGGGTCACCCCGTGCACGTCGGTGTTGTCCCCGCGCCAGCCGGCATCGGTGCGCACGAGCGTGTTGATCGCTCCCGCACGGTGCGCGAGCTCGCTCACCTCGTCAGCCACCTCGAAGGCCGAGACCTTGAGCGGCATCGTCAGGCTGAGCCCGCGCCACGAGCCGTCCAGCCCGGCGACGAAGGGGGCCAACCCCCCTTCGTCCACGTCATGAGGGGTGTAGTCCCAGCCCGAGAGGCCAGCTGCCACATATCCCGCCCGGTGCAAGGTCGGCGACAGGGAGTGCCGGATCGGGCTCCCGAGGACCCCCGCGTGGTGGGTCGGGCTCAGCACCGGTCCTGGTTGTCCGCGCACCACTGGTCGAACTCCTTGGCGTTGTTGTCGTGCTCGCGCTGGGTGGTGGCGAACTTCGTCTCGCCCGTGTCCGGGTCGACCGTGACGAAGAAGAGCCAGTCACCGGGCTCCGGGTTGCCCGCCGCCTCGATGGCTGCGCCGCCCGGGTTGTTGATCGGGCCCGGCGGCAGACCCTTGTGCATGTAGGTGTTGTACGGGCTCGGACTGGCGCGCATCTCGTCCGTCGTACCGGCCTTGCCGCGCCCCTGGAAGATGTAGTGGACCGTGCTGTCCATGTTGAGCATGCCGACGGTCGGCCCGTCGACGTCCTTGAGGCGGTTCTCGATGACGCGGGCCACCTTGCTGCGGTCTGCGGCTCCGGACTCGCCCTCGACGATGGAGGCCACGATGAGCGTGCGCTCCCAGTCGTCCTTGGCGACGCCGGCCTTGGTGAGGTGGTCGGTCGTCAGCGTGATCATCGTGTTCAGCTGCGCGACGGCGCTGGTGCCCTTCTCGAACTCGTAGGTCGACGGAAAGAGCCATCCCTCGACATCGCCGCCGGCCTGCTCGGGCAGCTTGAGCTTGGCGGACTTCTCCGCCTTCTCGTACGCGGAGACGGGGGTGCCGGTGCCCTTGGCGAGCTTCGCGTAGATCTCGGAGCGCCACAGGCCCTCGGGGATCGTGATGCCCTTGGCCACGCGGTTGGCCGGGTCGAGGAGGCGGTCGAAGGCGTCGGCGGCCGGCATCTCCTTGAGCATCGCGTACGTGCCGGGCTGGATCGAGGCGGCCTTGTCCGGCTGCGCCGTCGCGACCTGGGTGAAACCGCTCGTGGACTTCACGACCCCGGCCTCGACCAATGTCTCGCCGATCTCGGAGCCGGCCATCCCGGACGAGATGTCCACCTCGACCGACCCGTGCCCCGGTCCTGCGTAGTCCTTGGCCTCGGAGCTGCCCGGGATGAGCGAGCGCAACGAGCCGAAGGCGAAGAAGATCGCCACCAGGACGACGGCCGCGGCCAGGATCATCGCCAGGCAACCGGCTCCACCACGACGCGAAGAACGCGCCTGCGTCGATCGCTGCTGACGTCGGGTGCCGGCCACCTCGGCCGGCCCCTCGTCGAAGATGTCCTCGTGCAGCTCGCTCATGCGTCCTTGCCCTTCAGCGGTGTGCGTCGGCGCGGCCGACCGACCCGTTCCCCGGGGGGTCTACCGGTTGCGCGTTCCGTGTCCAGCGCAGTCTGCAGGATGAGGACGGCGGCCACCTGGTCAACGACATCGCGATGACGGCGCCCGTCCAGTCCGCTCTCTCGCAGGCCACGATGAGCATCCACCGTGGTGAGCCTTTCGTCCACCAGGCGGATCGGCGTGTTGCCGATCGGTGCTTCAGCGAGCACCGCTCGCAGGCGTCTGGCCCAGGACCTGGCCTTGTCGGCCGCCGGTCCCTCGCTCCCGTCGAGGGAGCGAGGCAGGCCGACGACGAACTCCATGGCGTCCATGTCCGTGGCGATCTGCACCACCCGGTCGACATCGCTGTCGTGCTCGAGATCACGCGGCACGGTCTCGACAGGTGTCGCGAGGAGGCCCGAGGGGTCGCTCGAGGCGACCCCGACCCGGGCCTCCCCCACGTCGATGCCGATCCGCACGCCGCGGCGCGCGGTACCGGCTGCGTCAGGCACCGAGCTCCCGCTCGACGGCCGACAGGGCGTCCTCGACCTTGGAGGCGTCCTGGCCGCCGCCCTGAGCCAGGTCGTCCTTGCCGCCCCCACCGCCACCGAGGACCTGGGCCGCGACCCGCACGAGGGCGCCGGCCCTGACCCCCTTCGTCCTGGCGGCTTCGTTGGTGGCGATCACGATCACCGGCTTGCCGGGACCATCGCCGGTGAGGGCCACCACAGTGGGGCGCTCCTCGCCCAGACGGGCTCGTGCGTCGGTGACCATCTGACGCAGGTCCTCGGGTGCGCCGCCGGCGATGTGTCGGCCGATGAAGGTCACACCAGCGACCTCACGGGCTGTGTCGGTGAGCGATCCGGCAGACGCCGCGACCTGCTCCCGGCGCACCTTGTCCAGCTCCTTCTCCACCTCGCGCAGGCGCGCGACGAGCTCGCCCACCCGCTCGGGCAGGTCGGCCGCCGGGGCCTTGACGATGGCGGACAGCTCGGCGACCAGCGCGCGCTCGGTCGCCAGGTGGGACAGCGCGTTCATCCCGACGAAGGCCTCGAGCCGGCGCACGCCGGAGCCGACCGAGGACTCGCCCGTGAGGGTGAGTGCCCCGATCTGGCTGGAGTGGCGCACGTGGGTACCGCCGCACAGCTCGCGCGACCACTCGCCGCCGATCTCGACGACTCGGACCTGCTCGCCGTAGGTCTCGCCGAAGAGCGCGAGGGCGCCACGGTCGCGGGCCTCGGGCAGGGTCATCCAGTCCGCGGCGACCGGCAGGTCATCACGGACAGCGAGGTTGGCGACGTGCTCGATCTCGGCACGCGTGTCGGCGGACAGGCCCTGGTTCCACGCGAAGTCGAGTCGCAGGTAGCCGGGCTTGTTGTACGAGCCCGACTGCAGCGCGGACGGACCGAGCACCTGGCGCAGGGCCGCATGGACCACGTGGGTGCCGGAGTGCGCCTGGCAGGCGTCGATACGCCACTGCGGGTCGACCTCGGCAGAGGCCTCGGCGCCGACCCGGACCGGACCGTCGAGCACCTCGACGGAGTGGACCACCAGGCCCTTGACGGGACGCTGGACATCGCGCACGAGCAGGCGTGCTCCGTCGACGACGATGGTGCCGCCGTCGGCGACCTGACCGCCCGACTCGGCGTAGAAGCTCGTCCGGTCGAGGACGACCTCACCGGTCTGCCCGGGCTCGAGCTCCTCCACGCGTGCGCCGTCGCGGACCAGACCGACGATCGAGCCGGTCGTCGTGAGCTCCTCGTAGGCGCGCCAGTCGGTGGCCCCGAGCGAGCGCAGGTCCTTCCACACCTCGGTGTTGGCGTGGCCGCCCTTCTTGGCCTTGGCATCGGCCTTGGCCCGCTGACGCTGCTCGTCCATGAGCCGCACGAAGCCGTCGCGGTCGACCTTGAGCCCGTGCTCGGCCGCCATCTCGAGGGTGAGGTCGATCGGGAACCCGTAGGTGTCGTGCAGGGCGAAGGCCTGCGCGCCCGCGAGGGTGTCGCCGCCGCCCTGCTTGGTCTTGGTCACCGCCGTGTCGAGGATGGTGGTGCCCGATGCGAGCGTGCGACGGAAGGCCTGCTCCTCCGCGTAGGCGATCTGCGCGATCCGGTCGAAACCGGTGCGCAGCTCGGGGTAGGAGGCGCTCATCCGCTCCATCGACACGGGCATGAGGTGCGGCAGGGCCGGCTCGTCGTACCCGAGCAGCCGCATCGCGCGCACCGCACGGCGCAGCATCCGTCGCAGGACGTAGCCACGCCCCTCGTTGCCCGGGGTGACGCCGTCACCGATGAGCATCAGGGAGGAGCGGATGTGGTCCGCGACGACCCGCAGGTGGACGTCGTCGGGGTGGGAGTCGCCCGCCGTCTGGCCCGACCGCGTGCCGTAGTCGCGGCCGGTCATCTCCGCGGCCTTCTCCAGCACGGGGTAGACCTCGTCGATCTCGTACATGTTGTCGACGCCCTGCAGGATGCTGGCCATGCGCTCCAGGCCCATGCCGGTGTCCACGCTCTGCGCCGGCAGGGGCCCGGCGATGTCGAAGTCGGTCTTGGACCGGACCGCGGACAGGTCGAACTGCATGAAGACGAGGTTCCAGATCTCCATGAAGCGGTCCTCGTCGACCGCCGGGCCACCGTCGACGCCGTACTCCTCGCCGCGGTCGTAGAAGATCTCGCTGCAGGGGCCACCGGGTCCGGGGACGCCCATGTGCCAGTAGTTGTCGGCCTTGTCGCGGCGCACGATCCGCTCGGCCGGGATCGAGGTGATCTCCAGCCACAGCTGCTCGGCCTCGTCGTCGTCCTCGTAGACCGTGGCCCAGAGGCGCTCGGGGTCCAGGCCGTAGCCCCCTTCGGGCTGTGAGGTCGTGAGCAGCTGCCAGGCGAAGGTGATCGCCTCGCGCTTGAAGTAGTCCCCGAAGGAGAAGTTGCCGTTCATCTGGAAGAAGGTGCCGTGCCGCGAGGTCTTGCCGACCTCGTCGATGTCACCGGTGCGCACGCACTTCTGCACGCTCGTGGCGCGGTCGTAGGGTGCGGTCTCCTGCCCGGAGAAGTAGGGCTTGAAAGGCACCATGCCGGCGTTGACGAACAGGAGGGTGGGGTCCTCGTGGATCAGCGGGGCCGAGGGGACGACGGTGTGTCCCTTGGCCTCGAAGAAGGTGAGCCAGCGGCGCCGGATCTCGGCAGTTTCCATGGGTGTCTCGTGTCCAATCGGTGCGTGTGCACGGGCAGGTGCGGGGATGACTCGGGCAGGAGCGAAGGGGGCGACCGGCGCGTCAGGCGCGAGCCGACCCCGAGATAGCTCGCCGCGCGGTGATCCGGCGCGGTCGTCCGAGAAGCACAGTCATGCCCCCCACCCTACCCACCGGGTTGGAGGTGACCTCGAGGATCGGGGACGAGCCCGGTCCCGCCGGTGGAATGCCGGTGTCCTGAGGACCTGCGTCTTCGATGCGGGCCGAGGTCTCGCCATCGGCCCGACGATCAGCCCTTGCCGCGCAGCCGCCCGCGCAGCCAGGTCCACCGCTCCTGCAGGCGGGCCTCGAAGCCACGATCGGTCGGTCGGTAGTAGGACCGGTCCGCCAGCTCGGCGTGCAGATCATCAGGCAGGTACTGCTGCGCGGCGACGGCGTCAGGCTGGTCGTGGGCATAGACATAGCCCTCGACCTTGGCTCCCCCGCTCGCACCGGCGGCTCGCTCGGATGCCTGTGTGTAGCCGCTGCCGCGCAGGTGCGGCGGCACCGCCTGCACCTTGCCGGCACGCACATCGGCGATCGCCTCGTTGATCCCCGTGTAGGCGGCATTGGACTTGGGCGCCAGCGTGTTGTGCACCACGGCCTGCGCGAGGATGATCCGCGCCTCGGGCATACCGATCTGGGCGACGGCATGCATGGCGGCGACCGCGGTCTGCAGGGCCGTCGGGTCCCCCAACCCGACATCCTCCGACGCGGAGATGACGATGCGGCGGGCGATGAAGCGGGGGTCCTCCCCCGCCTCGAGCTGTCGCGCCAGGTAGTGCAGCGCGGCATCGACGTCGGATCCACGCATCGACTTGATGAAGGCGGAGGCCACGTCGTAGTGCTGGTCGCCGGTGCGGTCGTAGCGCACCGCCGCCCGCGCGACCGTCAGCTCGACGTGGGCCAGGGTGAGCGGCACCCCGGCCTCTGGGACCTCACGACCGAAGGGGTGGTCCTCCTCCGCGACTCCCGCGGCGGCCTCGAGCGAGGTCAGGGCCCGTCGCGCGTCACCCCCGGCGATGTCGACGAGGTGCTCGCGCGCCTCGGGCGCCAGGTCATAGCCGCCGGCGAGCCCGCGATCGTCGGTCAGCGCCGCGTCGATGACCTCGCCCACCTCCTCCCGGGTGAGTGACTCGAGAGTGACCAGGATCGAGCGCGACAGCAGCGGCGAGATGACCGAGAAGGACGGGTTCTCGGTGGTCGCGGCGACGAGCACGACCTCACGATTTTCGACCCCGGGCAGCAGGGCATCCTGCTGCGCCTTGCTGAAGCGGTGGATCTCGTCGAGGAAGAGCACCGTCTGACGGCCGTACATCGAGCGGCTCGTCGCGGCTCGCTCCAGGACGGCCCGCACGTCCTTGACGCCCGCGGTCACCGCCGAGAGCTGCACGAACTCACGCTCGGCGGCGGTCGCCACGAGGTGCGCGAGGGTCGTCTTGCCGGTGCCCGGCGGCCCCCAGAGGATCGCTGACATGGGACCGGCGACCGCGTTGGCGCTGCCCTCCACGAGCCTGCGAAGCGGCGAGCCGGTCCGCAGCACTTCGCGCTGTCCACGGACCTCGTCGAGTGTGCGCGGTCGCATCCGCACCGCGAGGGGCGCGTTGAGGTCTGCCCCGGCGTGGGCTGCGTCACCGGCGGCAGAGGCGAAGAGGTCGTCCGATTCCACAAGTGGCACGCTATCCCGGTGAGCAGACACCGCGCCCCGAGGTTGCCGCTGCTGCACCGTCTCGGCTCTCTGATGGGTCGCCGTCCTCGCACCGTCGTGGCCACCTGGCTCGCTCTCGTCGTGGCCTTCTTCGCCCTCGCCCTCGGCGGGGTCACCGGCAGCGGTCTCTTCGACCAGCTGAGCAGCGGTGACATGACCACCCCGGGCGAGGCCCAGGACGCTCGACAGCTCCTGATCGACGCGGGTGGCGGCGACCTCGACTCGGACACCCTCATGGTCTCGGGGTCCCCGGCGACCGACCCCTTCGTCCGTCAGGGCGTCGCCGAGGCCGTCAAGCGCATCCACGAGATGCCCGCCGTCGAGAGCGTCGCCAACCCCCTCGTCCTGGAGGGCGGGGTCAAGGACCCGAAGGGGGCCCCGCTCGTCCTCGACCAGGGCACGGACCGCTATGGCTTCCTCACCGTCGTCGAGTTCAAGCACGGCCTGAGCGACGCCCAGCTGGAGGACGTCCGCCGTGACGTCGGCATCCAGTTCGACCAGATCGTCACCTCCTCCCGCGCCACCGACAGCCAGCGCGGGAGCCTGAAGATGCTCATCGACGAGGTCGTCGGTCAGGTGGCCAGCGACATGAAGGTGGGCGAGGGCCTGGCCCTGCCGATCTCCTTCATCGTCATGGTGCTCGTCTTCGGGGGATTCCTCGCGGCGGGCATCCCGATCGCGGGAGCCGTCGCAGCGATCGGCGGCGCGCTCGCCTCGTTGTGGGGCTTCTCCCACGTCATCGACCTCGACGCCACGGTCGTCAACATCGTCAGCGTGCTCGGCCTCGGGTTGTGCATCGACTACGGGCTGCTCGTCGTCTCCCGGTTCCGGGAGGAGATGCGCGACATCCTCGACGGCGCACCCCTGGGCGAGGACTCCCGGGCCCTGGTCATCGAGGCCACTGGTCGCACCGTGGACCGGGCCGGTCGCACCGTCGTCTTCTCCGCGGTGACGGTGGCCATCGCCCTGTCCGGTCTGCTCTTCTTCCCCTCCGTCTTCATGCGGGCCGCGGGCGCCGCCGGGGTATCCGTCGTCGTCCTGTGCCTCGTGGTGGCCACGACGCTCATCCCCGCCCTGTGCGCCCTGTCCGCACGGCGACTGCTGCGCGGCCGCACCGAGCGCACCCCCGACACCGGTGTCTTCGCGGCGTTGGCCGCCACGGTGCAGCGGGCGCCCTGGGCGGTCATGGCCCTGGTCCTCACCGCGCTCGTGGTGATGGCGCTCCCGGCGACCCGGATGCAGGTCACCTCCTCGGGCGTCGAGCTGCTGCCCACCGACAGCGTGCAACGACAGTTCTTCGAGGACCTCGGCACGGACTACCCCCTGCTCTCCGCGCCCGACGTGCGGGTCGTGACGAGCGCCGGCCCGGCCGAGGTCCGCGACTGGGCGAAGGGAGCCACGCGCCTGCCCGGCGTCGAGTCGGCCGAGGTCACGACGGTCGGCCCCCTCGAGGGCAGGACGGTCCGCAGCGTCGACCTGCGCACGTCCGACGGACCGCTCGGGCGCCAGACCAAGGACCTCGTCTCGCAGCTACGGACCGACCGTCCCCCCTTCGACGCCAAGATCGGTGGCCAGGCCGCGGACCTCGAGGACTTCACCCAGTCCATCGCCGACAACGCGGCCCTGGCGGTCGGCACCGTCATCCTCGCCACCTTCGTGCTCCTCTTCCTCATGACGGGCTCGGTCATCGTGCCGATCAAGGCCCTGCTGATGAATGTCGTCTCCCTCGGGGCCTCGCTCGGAGTCCTCGTCTGGGTCTTCCAGGACGGGCACCTCCAGGGGCTGCTCGGCTACTCCTCCGTCGGCGCCGTCGAGGTCTCGATCCCGGTTCTCGTGGTCGCCTTCGGCTTCGGCCTGTCGATGGACTACGAGGTCTTCCTGCTCTCGCGGATCGTCGAGCTGCACGAGCGCGGCCACACCACCAACGACGCCGTCCGGCTCGGTCTGCAGCGCTCCGGCAAGATCATCACCAGCGCGGCCCTGCTGATGATCATCGTCTTCATGGGCTTCGTCCTGGCCAGGGTCCTCGCGGTCAAGGAGACCGGGGTCGCCCTCGTGCTCGCCATCGCGATCGACGCGACGCTCGTGCGGATGCTGCTCGTCCCGGCGACGATGTCGGTCCTCGGCGAGTGGAACTGGTGGGCGCCGAGGTGGATGAAGCGCCTGCACGCGCGCTTCGGGATCACCGAATGAGCATCGAGCAGATCCCGATGGGCGCGCTGCTGGGCTGGAGCGGCGATGACCCGGTCGTGCGGGCCGAGGCCTCCCCCACGACGCCGCTGCCTGCGCTCGGCCTGCGCCGCGGCCCGGACGTGGCCTTCGTCTTCCTCCGACCAACTCACGTGCACGGCATCTCGCTCATGCTGCGAGGCGACGACGCGCTCCTCCACGAGCTGGTGACGGCTCCCCCCTTCGCCACGTGGTTGACGCAGGCACGGACGAAGGGGGCGGACGGCGTCACCCTCCCCCGCACCGCCGAGGGCCTGCGCTGGCTGCTCCCCGAGGTTCGCGGTCGTTGGGAGTTCCTGTCGACCACGCATGCTCCCGACGTCGTCGCCCCGGTCGGCACGGTCGAGCTCGACGCGGGCCGAGGCGAGGAGATCCAGGCGCTGCTCGACCAGAACAACCCCGACACCGATGGGCAGCCCTTCGCCCGACCGGGACAGCGGTGGGTGGGAGTGCGTGACGGGTCAGGGACGCTCCTCGGGGTGGGCTGCTGCGAGCTCGAGACCTCCGGTGCTCCCGTGCTCGCCGGCATCACGGTGGTCGCTGCGGCGCGTGGGCTGGGGCTCGGACGCGGGATCACCGCCGAGCTGACACGCCGAGCCGTCGCGGACCACGGGTGGTGCACACTCGGCATGTACTCCCACAACGACCGGGCCCGCGGGATCTACCGGTCACTGGGATACGTCGTCCAGGCAGAGTGGAGCAGCGGGAGGTTGGGTTGATGGCTGGTCTCGTCGACTACCTCCGCCCGCTCGCGCGCTGGAATCCCGGACCCATGCGGCGCTGGATCGCCCTGCGTGCTGCCGCGGCCGTCGCGCTACCGCTCGTCGGCTTCACGCTGGCCGGCCACGGGCAGCAGGGTTTCCTCGCCGGCATGGGCGTCTTCGCCGTGCTCTACGGGGCCGCGGCCCCCGTCCGACGACGGTTCGTCGTCACCCCGCTCGCGGGTGTCGGGCTGCTCGCCTCGATGACTCTGGGCATCCTCCTCGCCGGTCACCCCTTCCTCGCGGTCCTCGGCATGGCTGCGGCCGCGACCATCGCGGCCGTGCTCTCCTATGCGCTGCAGGTCGGACCTCCCGGAGCCTTCTTCTTCGCCCTCGTCACGGGCATCGCCAACATCGCGGCCAGCCACGGGGCCGATCCGCTGACGATCCTCGGCTTCGCCGCCGTCGGTGTCCTCTCGGCCGTCGTCGTCGGTACCTCCGACGTCTGGTTCGGTGGGCACGGCATCGAGGACGCGGCCGTCGGCCACGCCGAAGAAGCCGTGGAACGCTACCTGTCCGAGAGCGACCGGGACATGGTGCCCGCCCTGCGACGAGCCGCCGCGCAGGCGCTCAACACGGCCTGGACCGCAGTGACCGACGGCGGCTCCGACCGCTTCGACGGTCGTCTCCAGCGGGTCCACAGCCGCTACGCCGGCGCCGTCTCGCGCTCGATCGGCGGCCCGGACGAGGAGGTCACCGCAGAGCTCGCCCTGCACGAGGCCGCGCGGGTCCGCCAGGTCTCCCTCGGCCGTCCCCGCCCCGGGTGGTCGCTGCGACAGGCCCTGAGATGGCCCAGCGAAGACCTGCTCGTCGGCATCCGGGTCGCGGCCGCCGCGATCATCGCCGGGTCGGTGGCCCTGCTCCTCGACAACGCCCATGCCTACTGGGCCGCTGCCTTCGCAGTGCTCATCGTCCACGTCGGCGGCACGCGCAGCTCTCAGCTGCACCGGGCCTTCCAGCGGACCGTCGGCACCGCCCTCGGGCTGATCGCCTTCGCGCTGCTGCTGCGTCTGGACCTCTCGCACTGGTGGACCGTCGCGGTCGTCATCGCCCTGCAGTTCGTCGTCGAGATGCTCATCACCCGCAACTACGCGCTCGCCGTCGTCTTCCTCACCCCCCTGGCACTCGTCATCTCCGAGGCGGTCACGGGCATGGACACGACGATGATCCTGCTGGACCGGGGCATCGACACCGTCATCGGTGTCGGCGCGGCAGTGCTCGTCCTCGTCGCCTCCAGCCACCTGGGCCGGCCCGAGCTGCTCCTGCGGGCCCACGCGCGCCGGGTGGTCCTTGCCCTCGACGACGTTCTGGCCGACCTCGCCGAGCGGCGCACCCGGACCGACGAAGGGATGGCGGCTCACCTGGAGCACTGCCGGCAGCTGTACGTCGAGCTCCTTGCCTCCGACCAGGTGGCCCGTCGGGCCCTCGCCGATGCACCGGAGGCCGTGGGCCCATACCGACGCATGGAGGAGCTGCTCGCCGCGGTCGGCTATCTCGTGCTCGGTGCGACGTGGAACCCCAGGGTGCGCGGGCAGAGCGAGCTCATGGCGCAGGCACGCGAGGCACTCGGGGCACTGGCCGACCACCCGGTCACCCGGCGTCGCGCCGCCGAGGACATCATCGACGACCTGCGACGGGTCCGCGCGATCCTCACCGAAGCCTGAAGCCGTGGCGCGCACGAGTGCTGGTCTCCTCCCCTTCGTCGTGCTCGACGGGAGCACGCAGGTCTTCCTCGGCCACATGGGTGGGCCCCTGTGGACCCGCCGCCCACGCGGCTGGACGGTGATCAAGGGTGAGGTCGAGCCCGAGGAGGAGCTCCTCGCGGCTGCCGAGCGGGAGTTCACCGAGGAGACGGGCGCGGCGGCACCGCCCGGTCCCCGGATCCCGCTGGGAGAGATCCGGCAGTCCGGCGGCAAGGTCGTGCACGCCTGGGCGGTACGGGTGAGCGACCCTGACAGCGTCCGTCTCGTGCGCACCGGCAGCTTCGAGATGGAGTGGCCACCCCGGTCCGGGCGCCGGCAGTCCTTCCCCGAGCTGGACCTGGCGCAGTGGTACGACCTCGACGCGGCCCGTGACCTCGTGGTGGCCGCCCAGACGACCTTCCTCGACCGGGTCGCAGAGGCGCTCGCCCTCTGACCCCGACCACCCTGCATTCCCCTATGGCAATGCAGGGTCCTGGTGCATTGCCCTAGGGCAATGCAGGTTCTCCCCGGCGGCGGCCGACGGCCATCAGGTGCCGCGAAGGGAGGCGAGCCGCGGCACGAGCGGGGTCAGGACCTCGACCAGGCCCGAGGCGCCGGCCTGCGGGTCGTGGTGCACCGCCCGGATGCCCACGGACCGTGCGGCGGCGACATTGCTCGCCAGGTCGTCGACGAACCCGATGCGCTCGGCAGGGAGATCGAGGTCGTCGAGGATGTGCTCGAAGAAGGCCGGGTCGGGCTTCATCGCCCCCATCTCGCTGGAGTAGTAGGAACCGTCGACGAGGTCGTCGTAGCCACGCACCCCACGCATGTGCTGCACCCGGTGGTCCTGCTGGTTGGTCGCCAGCATGCAGCGAACCCCGAGCTCGCGCACCGCCGTGAGCACGGCCACCGCCTCCGGGTCGAGGTCGAACTGCTCCCAGACGTCGAGCAGGTCCTCGACGGTCACGGGCACGTGGCCACCGTGCTCCCCCTCCACGTGCAGCAGCTCCTCGAGCACCGTGCGCAGTGGCCGCTCACCACGCAGGGCGGGCAGCTCGGCCTCGAAGACGCGCCGCGCAAAACCCGGCCGGACCGCACCGTCGAGACGGGCACGCCAGTCGAATCGTCCGTGCTGCAGGACACCGTCGCAGTCCCACAGCAGCACCTCGACCGGCGTGCTCATCGGCTCAAGCTCCTGTCTGCTCCGCGCCGGCGGCGTCGTCCTCGTCCTTGCGCGGCTTCGAGTCGATACCGGCCTCCTTGCGCTGCTCCGGGGTGATCGGGGCGGGCGCGTCGGTCAGCGGGTCGTACCCGCCGCCGGACTTGGGGAAGGCGATGACATCGCGGATCGAGTCGGCACCCAGGAGCAGCATGCAGATCCGGTCCCAGCCGAAGGCGATGCCTCCGTGCGGCGGGGCACCGAACTTGAAGGCCTCGAGGAGGAAGCCGAACTTCTCCTGGGCGGACGCCTCGTCGAGCCCCATGACCGCGAAGACGCGCTCCTGCACGTCCTTGCGGTGGATACGGATCGACCCGCCGCCGATCTCGTTGCCATTGCAGACGAGGTCGTAGGCGTAGGCCAGGGCAGGCCCCGGGTCGGTGTCGAAGGTGTCGATGAACTCCGGCTTGGGGCTGGTGAAGGCGTGGTGGACCGCGGTCCACGCACCGCCACCGACCGCGACGTCGCCCGCGGCGACGGCATCACCGGTCGGCTCGAAGAGCGGGGCGTCGACGACCCACAGGAAGGACCAGGCGCTCTCGTCGATGAGGTCGCACTTCTTGGCGATCTCCTGACGGGCGGCGCCCAGGAGCGCACGCGCGGCCTTGGGCTTGTCGGCGGCGAAGAAGATGCAGTCGCCCGGTGCGGCGTCGACGTGCGCGGCGAGTCCGGCCTTCTCCTCGTCGGAGATGTTCTTGGCGACGGGGCCGCCGAGCTCGCCGTCCTCGCCGACCGTGACATAGGCCAGGCCCTTGGCCCCACGCTGCTTGGCCCACTCCTGCCAGGCGTCGAACTGGCGGCGCGGCTGACTGGCGCCACCCGGCATGACGACGGCACCGACGTAGTCGTTCTTGAAGACGCGGAAGGGGGTGTCGGCGAAGTAGTCGGTGCAGTCGACCAGCTCCACGCCGAAGCGCAGGTCGGGCTTGTCGGAGCCGAAGCGCTCCATCGCGTCCGCGTAGGTCATCCGCGGGAAGGGCGCATCCAGCTCGACCCCGATGGTGCCCCAGACGGCCTTGGCGATCGCCTCGCCGAGCTCGATGACGTCGTCCTGCTCGACGAAGGACATCTCGATGTCGAGCTGGGTGAACTCCGGCTGCCGGTCGGCACGGAAGTCCTCGTCGCGGTAGCAGCGAGCGATCTGGTAGTAGCGCTCCATGCCGGCGACCATGAGCAGCTGCTTGAAGAGCTGCGGGCTCTGCGGCAGTGCGTACCACTCGCCGGGGGCCAGGCGCGCGGGCACGAGGAAGTCACGCGCCCCCTCGGGGGTGGAACGGGTGAGGGTGGGCGTCTCGATCTCGACGAAGTCGCGGTCCGCGAGCACGGTACGGGCGGCGGCGTTGACCTTGCTGCGCAGCCGCAGGCCGGCGCCGGCGCTGGTGGCGCCCGGGCGACGCAGGTCGAGGTAGCGGTGCTTCAGGCGTGCCTCCTCGCCGACGCTGACGCGCTCGTCGATCTGGAAGGGCAGCGGGTCGGCCGTGCTGAGCACCTCGATGGCGGACGCGACGACGTCGATCTCACCGGTCGGCAGCTCGGGGTTGATGTCCTTGGGGTTGCGCGGTGTGACCTCACCGATGACCTTGACGACGTACTCGTTGCGCAGGTCGTGCGCCGCACCGGTCAGGACCTCGTCGCGCGCGACGACCTGGGCCACGCCCGAGGCATCTCGCAGGTCGAGGAAGGCCACGCCGCCGTGATCACGTCGGCGTCCCACCCAGCCGGTGAGGGTGACGGTCTGGCCGGAATGCTCGGCACGCAGGGTGCCGGCTTCGTGGGTGCGGAGCACGGGGTGATCTTCCTTGTCCTTCGACAGCGCCCGGCGGGTCGCGCGGGCGCCCCCATCCTACGAAGACCCGGCGGTCTCCCGCGAACGGGTTGTGGCGGGCGGATGGCTCTCGTCGCGCGGGCGCACCGTTCGTCTGCATTCCCATAGGGCAATGCACGGCAGCAGGGCGAGGTCGCTGGCGC
The DNA here is from genome assembly GCF_001428305.1 of Janibacter sp. Soil728. GTDB lineage: Bacteria > Actinomycetota > Actinomycetes > Actinomycetales > Dermatophilaceae > Janibacter. The sequence continues at coordinate 512,070 of NZ_LMRZ01000005.1, forward strand.
CGCCGGCCCTCTGCGCCGGGGTCAGCCCGTGGACCGACGTCCCGGGTGCGCCGGCCACGGACTGTCCGCCGGACGAAGGGAGGACCACTCACCATCGCGTGCCGATCGGGCCGCAAGGGCAGCGATGATCAAGGTGGAGTTGTGCAGGTCCCCGGACAGGGCCGCCTCGGCGATCTCGTCGAGGGGGACCGTCCGGTGCACGATGAGGGCCTCCTCGCCGTCACGCTCGTGCCGCTGCGACTCCGCGACCGGGTGCAGGCCACGGGCCACGTAGACCCGGATGGCTTCGTCCAGGCCACCCGGCGAGGTGAAGTAGTCGACGAGCACCGCCCAGTGGTCCGCGGTGACGTCGGCCTCCTCGAGGAGCTCGCGCTGCGCGGCCACGAGCGGGTCCTCCCCCGCGATGTCGAGCAGGCCTGCCGGGATCTCCCACTCGTGTGCCGCGACGGGGTGCCGGTACTGGCGGATGAGCAGCGCGTCGCCGTGCTCGTCGAGCGCCAGCACGGCCACGGCGCCGGGGTGGTCGACGACCTCACGGACCAGGGTCTGGCCCTCGAGGTCGAAGGTGTCGCGTCGCACGTCCCAGACGGCGCCGTCGAAGACCACCTCGCTCGAGGTCACCGACGGGGTCACGAGCTCGTCGCGCAGCGCACGGGGTGCCGAAGTCATCCTCAGATCGTACGGGCGGACACGCCGAAGGCCATGGGTCGGGCCTGCCGAGCGGGCACCGGAGGGAGATCTATGGTCGGGAGCATGGCTGGATCAGGGGAGTCCGGGGTTGCAGGGGTCACGGGAGGCACACCCGGTCGCCGCGCCGTCCTCGTCGGCGGCGTTGCCGTCCTCGGCGTGGCTGCGGGAGCGCGGTGGCTGGCCGGAGAGGCCGGTGTCCGTGGCTCCGACGGCGTCAAGGTTTCCGCTCCGACCGGACCCGTCATCGCGGGGGGTGACCCGTCGGCCAGCGCGCTCGCCGCCTCGAAGGCGCTCTTCGTCTCGGCCCATGCCGCCGTGGTCGTGGCGCCGGGCACCGCGGGCGAGGACCTCGAGTCAGCGACCCTCCTCGCGACGCAGGCGGGCGTGCCCTGCCTCGTCGACGGCGACGGCCTGGCCGAGGAGCTCGACCGGCTCGGGTGCGAGCGGCTGATCCGCAGAGGGCCCGTCGGGGACGCTCCGCAGTGGAGCGACGCGGTCACCGACCGCGACGAGGTCGAGACGCTCCCGGCGCTCACCCGCACGCCGCATCCCGTGGTCGTGGTCACCCCGGACCCCGACGCACACGCTGCGGCGATCGCGACGGTGCACTCCGCGCTGGGTTCGAGCGAGGCGGTCCACGTGCTGCGCTCCGCCGACCCGCGGGCCGACCACGTCGTCGCAACCCTCCGCGCGGACCCGCCGCGTCCTCTGGTGATCGTCGGCGACTCCCCGGGCCTGCCGACCACTGCTCTGGCGGGTGCTGCCCGGATGGCGACGACAGCGCCCGAGCTGCCGGGCGGCGGTGTCCTGCCCTTCCCCGGTCGGCGGATGATCGCCCTGTACGGGTTCCCCGGCGTCCCCGGCCTCGGCCTGCTCGGCGAGCAGGACGTCGACGCCGCCATCGAGCGCGCCCAGGACCTCGCGAAGGAGTACGCGGAGCTCGTCGAGGAGCGCGTCGTGCCCGCCTTCGAGATCATCGTGACGGTTGCCGACTCCAGCGCGGGCGCCGACGGTGACTACTCCCGAGAGTCCGACCCGGAGGTCCTACGACCCTGGGTCGACGCGGCCGGCAAGGCCGGCGTCTACGTCGTCCTCGACCTCCAGCCCGGGCGAGCCGACTTCCTCTCCCAGGCCAAGCGTTACACGAGCCTGCTCACCGAGCCGCACGTCGGCCTCGCGCTCGACCCCGAGTGGCGCATCGGTCCGCACGAGAGGCCGCTGCAGCGGATCGGGCATGTCGAGGCCGACGAGGTCAACGAGGTCGCGGCCTGGCTGGCCGAGCTCACCCGCGACCACGACCTGCCGCAGAAGGTCTTCACCCTCCACCAGTTCCAGCTGCAGATGCTGCGCGACCGTGACCGGATCCGCACCGACCTGCCGGAGCTGGCCGTGGTCGTGCACGTCGACGGCCACGGCACCCCCGGGCTGAAGCAGGAGACCTGGGCAGCGATCCGCGAGGACCTGCCCGACGGCATGCGGCTCGGTTGGAAGAACTTCATCGACGAGGACACCCCCACCCTCACGCCCGAGGCGACGGTGCGGGATGTCTCGCCGGTGCCCTGGTTCGTGTCCTACCAGTGAGCCCCGTCGACACCGGTCAGGGTGTCGAGTCCGCCGCGACCTCCGTGGGCTCAGCCTCGGTCAGGGCAGCCTCGGTCGGCTCCACCTCGACCAGGCGGGAGTCGATCTGTGCCTGCACTGCCGCACCGATGAGCCCGGCGAAGAGCGGGTGGGCCTTGTCCGGGCGGGACTTGAACTCCGGGTGGGCCTGCGTCGAGACGTAGAACGGGTGCACCTCGCGGGGCAGCTCGACGAACTCGACGAGCCCGAGCTGGGGGTGGGTGCCGCTCACGACGAGGCCGGCCTGCTCGAGCTGCTCGCGGTAGGCGTTGTTGACCTCGTAGCGGTGACGGTGGCGCTCGGTGACCTTGGTGGCTCCGTAGGACTGCGCGGTGACGGACCCCTCGCGCAGGTCGGCCGGGTAGGACCCCAGACGCATCGTGCCGCCGAGGTCGCCAGAGCCGTCGACGAAGGACTTCTGCTCCTCCATCGTGGCGATGACGGGGGCGGACGAGCTGGGGTCGAACTCCGTGGAGCTCGCCCCCTCGATGCCGGCGACATTGCGGGCGTACTCGATGACCATGCACTGCAGACCCAGGCAGATGCCCAGGGTCGGGACCTGGCGCTCTCGCGCCCAGCGCAGAGCGCCCAGCTTGCCCTCGATGCCGCGGACCCCGAAGCCTCCGGGGACGAGCACGGCGTCGACCCCGCCGAGGGCCTTGCCGGCCCCTGCCTCGGTCGCGCAGTCGTCGGAGGGCACCCAGCGGATGCGCACCTTGGCGTCGTTGTGGAAGCCACCGGCGCGCAGGGCCTCGGTCACCGACAGGTAGGCGTCGGGCAGGTCGACGTACTTGCCGACGAGGGCGACCTCGACCTCGTGGCGCGGCTGGTGGACCCGGCGCAGCAAGGTGTCCCAGCTGCCCCAGTCGACATCGGTGAAGTTCAGACCGAGGCGCCGGATGACGAAGGTGTCCAGGTGCTCGCGGTGCAGCACCTTGGGGATGTCGTAGATGCTCGGGGCGTCGACGCAGGCGGCGACGCCGTCCTGCTCGACATCGCAGGACATCGAGATCTTGCGCTTGATGTCGTCGCTGATCTCGCGGTCGGCGCGCAGCACGAGCGCATCGGGCTGGATGCCCACCTGGCGCAGCGCGGCGACGGAGTGCTGGGTCGGCTTGGTCTTCATCTCACCGCTCGGGGCGATGTAGGGCACGAGCGACACGTGCAGGAAGAAGCAGCTGTCGCGGCCGAGCTCGTGGCGCACCTGACGTGCGGCCTCGAGGAAAGGCAGGGACTCGATGTCACCGACGGTCCCACCGATCTCGGTGATGATGACGTCAGGTGCCTCGGAATCCTTGATCCCGGGGCTGCCGGCGGCGGGGGCGCGCATCCGAGAGGTGATCTCGTTGGTGATGTGCGGGATCACCTGGACGGTGTCGCCGAGGTACTCGCCCTTGCGCTCGCGGGCGATGACCCGGCTGTAGACCTGACCGGTCGTCACATTGGCGGAGCCGTTGTGATTGGTGTCGAGGAAGCGTTCGTAGTGACCGATGTCGAGGTCGGTCTCGGCGCCGTCCTCGGTCACGAAGACCTCACCGTGCTGGAAGGGGTTCATCGTCCCCGGATCCACGTTGAGGTAGGGGTCCAGCTTCTGCATCGTGACCGCAAGGCCACGCGCTCGAAGCAGGTGCCCGAGGCTCGAAGCCGTCAGTCCCTTGCCGAGTGAGGAGACAACTCCTCCGGTCACGAAGATGTGTTTCGTCAGTGCCACCACGGGATTCCAATCTACGTCACGTTTGCACGGCTGAGTACCGCAGGGTCCATCGAGTCGCACTTTGGTCGAGCCCGTCCCAGCCCCGAGCCCGCTGTCGGGCCCGGTCTGCGGCCTGTGACGAGCGGTCCGGGTGCTCGAGAGTCGCGCTCACCGCACGAGCGATCGGGCCGGCCGCGCCCGCCTGCGGACCGTCCACGAGGAGACCGACCCCGTCGATCAGGTCCGGCAGCCCTCCCACACGGCGGGCGACGACGGGGGTCCCGGCGGCCATCGCCTCCTGGACGACCAGCGCTCTGGCCTCCCACTCGCTGGGGACGACGAGGACGTCTGCGGCCAGGAGCCACGGCCGCACGTCGTGGCTCTCCCCGACGAGGTGCAGCGCTCCCCCCTTCGGCAGGTCGTCCTGCCCGGGACCCACGAGGACCCACTGGCCGGGTGCCTGTCCGGCAGCGTCCGCGAGGACGTCGATCCCCTTCTGCGGTGCGACGCGGGCGATCGTCAGCACGAGCGACTCGCGCGAGTCGAGGCCGTGCGCGGACAGCAGCGCCGTCCGCTCGGCGCGCCGCCAGACGGTGCGGTCCGTCGCGAGGAGCTCGGGGACGCGCGGCGAGGGGACCGGCGCCAGCTCGGCACGACGGGCGCCCAGCGCGAGGGCGTCGTCGACGAGGTCGCTGCTGGCCCCCGTGACGAGGTCCGCACGGCGGATGACCGCGCGCGCGGCCAGCTCACCCACGAGTCGTCTGGGTGAGACTCCTGCGCCCCGGATCGGGTTGTGCAGGCTGATGACGAAGGGGGTCGCCCCCGCCCCGACGGCGGCGACGAGACCCGCGCGGAAGCCGTGGGCGTGGACGACGTCGGCGTCCCGGGAGAGCCTCCTCACGGACGAGACCGTGAGCGGGGCGTCGCCGGGCAGGTCGAAGCGGGCCCGGGTGGTGTCGTCCGTGACCACGTGCACGTCGTGCCCGGCTCGCGAGAGCGAGGTGGCCAGGTCGGCGACGTGGGTGCCGATCCCTCCGGCGGCGCTGGCCAGGCAGAGCAGGATCCTCATGCGGTCATCCTCTCGCTCTCCCGAAGCGGCGCAGCCCGGGGACCCTGCCCCGCAGCGCTGGGTCGAGCCGGAGCCCGACGAGCAGCACGAGGGCAGCCACGGCGAGTGCCACGACGGCCCCGAGGAGCGTGGCAGCCACGGCCGAGGCCGGCCAGTGCCCCCGGCCGAGGACGTGGACGACCAGGCCCAGCGCCACCGCAGCGCCGGCCAGGACCGCGGCGCGGGGCACCCCGGCCAGCGCACCGCGCCCCCAGTCGGCGCGGACCCGGGCGAGCAGGCCGAGTGCGGCGAGCGTCATGCCGATCGTGGAGGCCAGCCCGAGGGTGACGAGCGTGCGGCGCGCCCCCGAGTCGTCCCCCAGGGCGAGGAGCGGGATCGCTGCTGCGACCAGCCACCCCGCCGCCATGTGCGCTCCGGCCAGGAGGGGACGGCCTCGGGCGTAGAGCGCACGCAGCGCGACGGCGGTCGCGCCGAAGGCCACGAGTCCCGGTGCCATGGCGATGAGTGCCGACGGCATGGCCTCGAGAGCGTGGGCGCCCTCGCTCCCCCGGTCGATCTCGGCGAAGACCTCACCGATGGGGCTCGCTGCGGCGATCAGTCCGGCGACGGCCGCGGCGCCGAGGACGACCACCGCCCGCAGGGCGGCGGCGAGGGTCGATGCGGCCGAGGCCTGCACCTCGTCGCTGCCGGTCGCGCTGCTGGCCAGGAGCGGGAAGACCGCCGTGGCGATGGGCACGGCGAGCACGGCGTAGGGCAGCAGGTAGAGCGCCTGCACGTAGTTCTGGACGACCAGTGCGCCGTCACCGCCCGAGCGGTTGGCGACGGCGAGGGTGACGAGCACGGTGACCTGCTGGGCCAGGAGGGCGAGCACCCCGGCTCCCGCGAGCGAGCGCGCCCGTGTCCCGATCTCCTGCGACAGGCGCCAGCGTGGTCGCAGGCGGATGCCGGCTGCGGAGGCGACGACGACGAGCGGCACCGACATGGCGAGGACCCCGAGGGTCGTGCCACCACCCAGGAGCAGCCACTCCCGGGTGTGCACCTCGTCGGGACCGGTGCCGGCTGGCACCGTGAGCGCCCACGTCACGTAGGTGGCGATGACCACAAGGCTGGACAGCAGCGGAGCGAGCGCGGCTGCCACGAATCGCCGGTGGGCCTGCAGGACACCCGAGACGACGATGCCGACGCCGTAGAGCACCACCTGTGGGCTGAAGAGGATCAGCAGCCGGGTGCCCAGGGCCACGGCGCCCTCGACCCGGCCCTCGAGGTCGCCGAGGAGCGCCCTGCTGATGATCGGTGCGGCCAGGACGAGCACGAGGGCCAAGGGGACGAGGACGGCGAGGGCCCGGGTCAGCAGCGCCGAGGCGACCTCGTCGGCTCCCTCGTCGGCTCCCTCGCCGGCTCCCTGCGCACCGGTCGTGGAGATCCGACTCGCGACGAGCGGGATCACGACCGCCGCGAGGATCCCCCCGGCCGCGATCTCGTAGACGATGTTGGGCACGGTGTTGACGCTCTGGTAGACCGTGCCGACCCCTTGGGCGCCGACGGCCCAGGCGAAGACGACCCAGCGCAGGAACCCGATGAGGCGAGCCGCGAGCGTGATGGCCGCGACCGTCCCTGCGTCACGGGCGACCCGGTTCACCGGTCTCGGCCCCAGGCGTCGATCTCGCGCAGCACGGGGGTGGACTCGATGACCCGGGTGAAGCTGACCCGCTCCGACACCAGGGTCAGCCCGGTGACGATCGCGGCGGCCGTGAGTCGCCCACCGGGAGTCAGGCCGCGGACCAGGGCCAGGCCGAGCAGCGCTCCCAGCGCATTGGCGCCGCAGTCACCGAGCATCGACTCCCCCGCGAGGTCCTCGGGCAGGACTGCGGCGACACCCACGAGCGCCCCCGCCACCGGCCGCGAGTGGGCCGGCAGGAGCAGGGCGAAGCCCGCCGCCGTCGTCACCTTCAGCGCCCGCCCGGGCCGAAGGTCGAGGAGGTTGACGAGGTTGGCGGTCCCCGCGATGACGACGGAGTCCACCGCAGCATGACGAAGGGAGGGGGTCCCCGCTCCCTTCGTCTCGGGTGCCGTCGCCACCGATGCCATCTCCATCAGTGCCGTCACGACAGCGACACCGCCGAGTCCGCCGATCTTGAGCACCCCCGTCGTGACGCGCCCCGAGCGCAGCGCGCCCAGGTGTCCGCGCAGTCCCTTGGTCGTCGGGTCCCCGACGAGATCGTCGAGACCGCCCAGGACACCGGGCACGAGGACCGCGAGGACCGCGGCACCGCGCGGCGCAGGGCCGGCCAGCACCCCCGCGAGGGTCGCGCCCACGGCCGTAGGACCCTCCAGGAGGGTGACGGTGCGGCCGGCATGGTTGGTGCGCTCCCAGGGGCGGCGCAGCGCCTGCGGCAGCACCCGTGTCAGCTCGGTGAGACCCCGCGCCGTGACCAGTGCGATGACGAGTGTCCGGGCCACGTCGCTCACTTCAGGGTCGGCACCGGGCCGTCGGCGCTCTGGCCCAGCCCGTAGTCGCCGGACCCGCCGTCGGACTGCTCGACGAGTGCCAGCACGATGGCCGCGCGACCCATCGGGGTCGACGGCACGTCGACGGTCGAGACATCGTCCGCGAGGCTGCCGGGGGTCCGGGCCATCGTCAGCGGGGAGGCGTCCCCGGTGCCCGTGACTGCCTCCGCGGCGGCCAGCACCGTGCCGTCGGCGTGGGTCTGGACGAGGTGGGTCAGAGCCACCCAGGAACCGGCGATGCGTTCCGCCTCGCGGTCGACGGAGTTGGTCGAGTCAGGCGCCTTCGCGGGCACGGGGCCTCCCACGACGACGACCAGCTCGGCAATCTCCGGAGGGGTCTTCGACCCCTTGACCAGACCGGCGTCACGCAGCTCGCTCCACGCGGCCTCCCGCTCCGACATCGATGCCGCGGCGCTGCCGTCCGCCTTGGCCTGCCCGGTGAGGATGACGGCGAGCGCCTGGTCGACGCGCTGCGCGCCGTCGGGGACGGCCGGACCCACCCCGAGGTCGTGCAGCGCCGCCTGGCCGGCGGTGCTGCGCGTTGCCGTGATCTTCGGGTCGGTGCTGGCCCAGGCCGGCGTCACCTCGACGGTGTCGCTCACGCTCGCTCCTGCCTGCTCGAGAGTGTCGCGGATCGCCTCGACGTCCTCGTCGGATGCCTGTGGCAGCGACACGACGCTGACGCGCCGGTCCGTGAGCCGACCCGCGACGACGGTGGCCAGGGTGGCCTTGTCATAGGCATCGCGTCCCTCGATCTGGCGACGCTGGTCATTGCCCTGCGCCCGCAAGGCGTCCTTTTCCTGGCGGAGCTTGGTGACCTCACCCGACAGCGTGTTGCCGATGTTGTCGTTGAGGGGCCCCGCACCGAGCACGATCCCGATCGACAGTGCGATGAGCACCGCTGCGAGGGAGACGAGGTGGTACCTGAAGTCGATCACGTGAGGAGTCCTTCGACGAGTGCCCACAGGTCGTCCCAGCGGGCACCGAGCAGTTGGAGGGTGGCCTGTCCGGTCGGCGTCGCCCAGAGCGCGACGAAGAGCGAGAGCATGCAGACGATGGCCAGACCGACGAGCGACCACGACGATATCCGCGTCCGGTAGAGCCGGCTGACGCCCTTCGCGTCGATGAGCTTGCTGCCGACCCGTAGCCGGGTGAGGAAGGTGCTCGACATCCCGGCCCGGCCCTTGTCGAGGAACTCGACGAGCGTCGCATGCGTACCGACCGCCACGATCAGGGTTGCGCCCTTGTCGTCGGCGAGGAGCATCGCGATGTCCTCGCTCGTGCCCATCGCGGGGAAGACCACCGGGGTGCCTCCGAGAGCCTCGACTCGCGCGACCCCTGGGGCGCGCCCGTCCCGGTAGGCGTGCACGACGACCTCGGCCCCCATGGTGAGCACCGAGTCGGAGACGGAGTCCATGTCGCCGACGATGATGTCCGGCCGGTGCCCGGCCTCGACGAGTGCATCCGCGCCGCCGTCCACCCCGATGAGGACGGGCTTGTACTCGCGGATGTAGTGGCGAAGGGCGGCGAGGTCCTCCTTGTAGTGGTACCCGCGGACGACGATGAGGACGTGCCGGTCGAGCATGTTGGTGGAGATCTCGGGGACCCCGACACCGTCGAAGAGGAGGTCGCGCTCCTCGTTGATGTAGGCCATCGTGTTGGCGGCGAAGGCCTCGAGCTGCTGACTCAGACCAGCCCGTGCCTCATCCATCGTCTCCGCGAGCATCGCCGTGTCCCACAGCTGCCCCGCGACCGTCTCGCCGGAGGCGAGATGGAGCACGGCGCCGTCGACGCTCGCCCTGGCACCGTCCTTGAGGCGGTCCATCAGCGTGTCGTCGTCCACATCGATGAGCGGGATGCCGGCGTCCAGCAGGATCTGAGGACCCACATTGGGGTATCGGCCGCTGACGGACCGACCGGCGTTGACCACGGCCGCGGGCCGGCGGTCAACCAGGGCCTCACCGCTCACGCGGTCGATGTCGGTGTGGTCGATGACCGCGATGTCACCCGGCCGCAGGCGCTTGGTGAGGTCCTTGGTCCGTCGGTCGACCCGCACGGGACCGTTGAGGCCCGGCAGGGCCGGCTCACGGGACGTGTCGCGGGTCAGTCGAATGGCCATCCGGTGCATCGTCCCATGAAGCCGTGCGGATTCAGCGACGACACTGCTGAAGCAGCTCGTGGGCGTGCTCGAGACCCACGCTCGTGTCGTCCCCACCCATCATCCGGGAGAGCTCGGCGAGACGCTCGTCACCGTCGACGGCCCGGACCCCGCTGGAGGTGATCTGGTCACCGTGGGTCTTGTGCACCACGAGGTGCCGGTCTGCGTGTGCGGCCACCTGTGCCAGGTGGGTCACGACGATGACCTGGCTGGTCCGGGCGAGCGCGGCCAGACGGGCGCCGACGTCCAGCGCTGCCCGACCACCCACCCCGGCATCGACCTCGTCGAAGACGAAGGTGGGTACCTGGCTGGCGGTGGACCCCGCGGTGGCGACCTCGATGGCCAGCATGATCCTGCTGAGCTCACCACCCGAGGCTGCCTTGGCGACCGAGCGTGGCGGTGTGCCGTGGTTGGCGGCGACCCGGACCTCGACGGTGTCCGCACCGTCGGCCGAGACACGCAGCGGCTCCCCTGCTCCCGCATCCAGCTCGGCGGCGGCGTCGTCGGTCCGCGGCTCGACCACGACCTCGACCCGGGCCTTGGGCATGCCGAGGTGAGCGAGCTCCCCCTCCACCGCGGTGGAGAGTCGGGCTGCGGCACTGGTGCGGGTTGCGGTCAGCACACCGGCGGCCCTCGTCAGCCGCTGCGCGGCGTCCGCCACCTGCCCGGTGAGCTCGTCGATGCGCTCGTCAGCCCCCTGCAGGCCGAGGAGCCGCTCACGTGCCTCGTCGCGGTGCCGCAGCACGGCCTCGACGTCCTCGCCGTACCTGCGGGTGAGCTCTCGCAGGGCAGCGATCCGGGACTGGGTGGTGCTCAGCCGGGTCGGGTCGACCTCGATGTCGGCGGCGTAGGCCGACAGATCGGTCGCCAGCTCTGAGGTCAGGACGCCCACCTCTGCCAGACGGCGCTGCAGGTCCTCGAGCTGGTCGTCGTGCTCGACCAGCCGGCTCATCTCCTCGCCCGCCCTGGCGATGCGCCCGACGACGTCGTCGCCGGTGAAGCTGTCGGGGTCGGACAGGAGTCGGTGGGCGGTGTCGGCCCCGGTCCGCAGCTCCTCGGCATGGCCGAGCCGCTCGGCCTCACGGGCCAGCTCGACGTCCTCACCGGCCACGGGGTCGACCTCGTCGATCTGCTCGAGCTGGTGGGTGAGCAGCTCGATCTCCTGCAGGCGGGTCCGCTCGCCCTCGACGAGGCGGGCCAGATCCCCCTTCGCCTGCTGCCACTCGCGGAAGGCCGCGGAGACCTCGGTGGCGGCCACGCTCACCTCGGCACCGCCGAAGTCGTCGAGCAGGGCACGGTGCTGGGCCGGACGCTTCAAGCGCCACTGGTCGGCCTGGCCGTGGACGGCGACGAGGCCCTCCCCGAGGTCGGTCAGGACGCCGATCGGCGCGCGCCGACCACCCACGTGGGCCCGGCTGCGACCCGCGGCGGACACCGTCCGGCTCAGCAGGAGCTCCGGCTCGTCGGCGATGCCACCGACCTCGGCGATCGTCTGCCGCGCACGGTGGTCCTCGGCGAGCTCCAGCTCGGCCTCGACGACGGCCTCGTCGCTGCCGGTGCGCACCAGTGCGGCGTCGGCCCGGCCACCGAGGACCAGGCCGAGGCCGGTGACGACCATCGTCTTGCCGGCGCCGGTCTCCCCCGTGACGACGGTCAGGCCCGGGTGCAGGGTGAGGGTCGCGTCCTCGATGACGCCGAGATCGCGGATGTGCAGCTCGCGCAGCATGTCAGTCCCCGGAGCGGGAGCGGCCCCGCCAGCCGTGCACGGACAGATCGAACTTCGCGACGAGGCGGTCGGTGAAGGGGGAGCTGCTCAGGCGCGCCAGCCGGACCGGCTGCGCGGAGCGGCTCACCTCGATGCGGGCACCGGGAGGCAGGTCGACCGCGCGACGTCCGTCGCACCACAGGACGCCGTGGCCCTCCGTGCCGGGCACCAGGTCGACGGCGAGGTCTGACGTCGGCGCCACGACGAGCGGCCGGGCGAAGAGGGCGTGCGCGCTGATCGGCACGACGAGCATCGCCTCGACACCGGGCCACACGACCGGCCCGCCCGCTGAGAAGGCATAGGCGGTCGAGCCCGTCGGGGTGGCCATGACGACGCCGTCGCAGCCCCAGGTGGACAGGGGGCGGCCGTCGATCTCGACGGTCAGGACGAGCATCCGCTCGCGCGAGGCCTTCTCGACGGTGACCTCGTTGAGCGCCCAGCTGCGGGCGATCTCGCGGCCCTGGAGAGTGGCCACGACGTCGAGCGCCATCCTCTCCTCGACCTCGTAGGCCCGTCCGACGATGTGGTCGACGGTCGCGTCGATGTCCTCGCGCTCCGCCTCGGCGAGGAAGCCGACGTGCCCGAGGTTGACTCCCAGGACGGGGACATTGGCCCCGCGCGCCATCTCGGCGCCTCGCAGGATCGTGCCGTCACCGCCGAGGACGACGACGAGCTCGACATCGCGGGCCGGGTCGTCGCCGTCGTGCACGGCGACCGCGGGGTGGTGGGCGAGAATGGTGTCACCGAGGTCGCCTGCGGGCAGCCGGACCTCGATGCCGGCCTCGGCGAGACGGTCGGCGACGCCCAGAGCGACCTCGAGCGCCTCGGCTCGTCCCGGGTGTGCGAGCAGCAGCACCCGTCGAGGGGTCGAGGTCATCGGCCCTCCTCCTGCGTCAGCTCGTGCGCGATCACCTGCTGAGCCTGCCATGCCAGCCCCTCACGGGTGCGCCGGGTCAGGTGCACGAGGTACTCGTGATTTCCCTCTCCCCCACGCACGGGGCTGTGGGTCACGCCCAGCACGGCGAAGCCGACCTCCCCGGCGCTCGCGAGGACTGCCTCGATGGCCGCCCTGCGTGCCGCCGGGTCCGTGACGACGCCCTTGCGCCCCAGCCCGTGCCGGCCGACCTCGAACTGCGGCTTGATGAGCAGTACCGCGTCGCCCTGCGGTGTGAGCAGTGCGTGGATCTCGGCCAGCACGAGGCGAAGGGAGATGAAGCTCAGGTCCCCCACGGCGAGCTCGACAGCACCTCCGATGTCCTCGGGGGTCAGGCCACGGATCGTCGTGCCGCTGCGCTCGCTGACCCGAGGGTCGGCGGCGATCTCGGGTGCGAGCTGGTCGTGGCCCACGTCGAGAGCGATGACGTGCGCGGCGCCGTGCTCGAGCAGCACCTGGGTGAAGCCGCCCGTGCAGGCACCGATGTCGATGCAGCGCCGGCCGCTGACCGGGATGTCGAAGTCGGTCAGGGCGCCGACCAGCTTGCCCGCGGCACGCCCGACCCACCGGTCCCGGTCCGAGCGGACCTCGAGGTCCTCGTCCGGCCCCACCCGCAGCGAGGTCTTGCTCGCCACGACGCCGCCCACGGCGACCTCGCCGGCCTCGATGAGGGCCCGTGCACGGGTACGGCTACGGGCAAGCCCCCGCGCGACGAGAGCGACATCGAGTCTGGAGGTGTCGGGCACCGGGTCAGGACCCGAGGTCGGACAGGCGTGCGGTCAAGGTGGCGTGCACCGACTCGCCCGCAGCCAGGACCGCATCGAGGTCCGTGGGGTCCACCGCGGCGAGGTCGCGCAGCGCGGCGTCGACGACGAGGTCACCGGTCTGGGGCGTCGACCCCCCGTCGTCGGGGACGGACGGCATCTGGACCGACGCAGGGGTGGGAGCAGACGTGGCAGCCGGCGGCGAAGGGAGGGGCTGCGGCGGACCGGGCCGGGGGGCAGACGGCACGGGGAAATCAGCCATCCGCACGCGCCTCCCGGCTGGGGGGCGGCGTCTTCGGGGCGATCGTGCTCGGAGTCCTCTTCGCCGTCTTCTTGGCGGCCGCCTTGGTGGTCTTCTTGGCGGTCTTCTTGGCAGGACTGGTGGTGCCTGCCGCCGCTGAAGCCTTCTTGGCCGGACGCTTCTTCGCCGTGGTCTTCTTCGCCGTGCTCTTGACGGGAGACGCGGTGGCCGTCGTCCTCTTCACGGTCCTCGTGACCGGACGAGCCGCACTCGTCGTCACGGGCTCGCCGCGAAGGGAGGGTCCTCCCCCTCGCGCACGAAGCGTCGCGCTCAGCGCATCGAGATCGGCCTGCTCCTCGTCGGGCCACGCCGCGGCGTCGGTGTCGCGCTCACGCAGTGGCTGCTCCGCCGTGGCGGCCAGCAGCGTGTCGGCCAGTCGGACGACGTCGAGCGCCCGGTCCAGGGTCGTCTCGGTCACCTTCAGGCCCAGATGGATCATTGCGCGTACAGGGTCCACGTCACTCCTCCAGTTGGCTGCAGGCCACGCTACCCGTTGGTCAGGAGCCGGCCGGTGTCCTCCCTGCGAAGTTGTCCGCCATCAGCTGCAGCCCACACGGCGTCCAGAGATGCCCTGATGGCGTCCATGCCGTCGCCGTCGACCGACAGCCGGCCTTCTGCGACACGGGCACGAGCGCCACCTCGCACACACCAGTCTCCCTCGCGTTGTGCCTCGGGGTAGTGCTCGTGAAGACCTCTGAGGTCCTTCACGACGTAGTCGGGCCGGCGGTCGACGGGGGCAGCCGCGGCATCGGCTGGACCATGGACACCTGTCAGCACGAGCACTCCCGCCATCCCGGTCGCGACGGCCCCACGGATGTCCGTACCCAGCCGGTCGCCGACCGCGATGACCCTGGCCGGGTGTGCACCGAGCACCTCGGCCGCCATCTCGTACATGGGGGGATGTGGCTTGCCGACGACCTCGGGGTCTACGTCGACGGCCAGACGCACCGCGGCGACCAGCGCGCCGTTGCCGGGCGCGGGGCCCGACTCTGTCGGCAACGTGGGGTCGTCGTTGGTGGCCACCCACCGAGCACCGGCACGAATCGCGTGAGCAGCCTCACCGAGCTCAGCGGCCGTCACCTCAGCGCCATATCCCTGAAGCACCGCCGCCGGCGGGCCGTCGGCGCCGGGCGTCAGGGGGTGCAGTCCGACCGCACGCAGGGCCTCCGCGACACCGGGCCCCCCGACCGCCATGACCCGGCTGCCCGATGGCAGGTCGCGGGCAAGGATTCTGGCCGCGGCCAGAGAGGACGTCAGCACGGCCTCGTCGCAAGCCCGCAGACCGAGCCGCCGGAGGTGCTCACCGACATCGTGCGGACTGCGCGAGGCATTGTTTGTCGCGAAGACGACAGGGATCGTCAACGCATTGAGCGCATCGGCTGCGTGCTCGATGGCCCCGGGCCCCGCGTAGACGACACCGTCGAGGTCACAGACCACTCCGTCGAACCGTGCGGCCAGCCCGACGCCCGTCACGACTCCCGGCGTCCCTGCCCGTCATCGTGACCGGGCTCGTCGGTCAGCTCGACCTCGTCCAGCTGCACTCCGTCGAGCTCTTCGACGCGTTCGATCGCATCCGTCTCACCGTCTTGGTCAGCCACTGCAGCCTTCGCAAACCAGGCACGGGCATCGTCGCGGCGGCCGACATCGAGCAGTGCATCAGCGTAGGCGTACCAGACACGCGCGGCCCACGGCTTCGTGGCCACCTTGTCGACCTGGCCCTGGAGCGCGAGCACCGCGGCCTGGGGTTGGCCCATGTCACGTCGGATACCCGAGCCCACGATGAGCAGCTCGACCTGGTCCTCTTGTCCCAGGTGCCGTGCCTCGGGAGAGCCCAGCAGCTCAAGAGCCCGGGCCGGGCGACCCAGACCACGTTCGCAGTCGACCATGAGAGGCAGCAGGTGGGAGGAGCCACTCAGCCGGCGCACAGTACGGAATTCTGTCAGTGCGCGGGCGAAGTCACCCATGCGGTAGGCGACAAAGCCAAGCGCCTCACGAGCAGCGGGCACACGCCCGGCACGACGTACGGCAGTCTCCGCGTGCGCCAGAGCTCCGTCGAGGTCTTCGCCCTCGAGCAGGGCGGCAACCATCACGAGGTGCTGAGCCACGCCGTCGGCGTTCTCCTTGCTCAGCGTGCGCAGCTGCTGTCGCACACTGCGGTCCAGCTCGGCGCCCGTGACATCCGGTGAGATCGCTGGCTCGGGCCGGCGCCCTTGCTTCGGCACCAGGCGCGACCCACCGCGGTTCTCCTCGTCCTCGCGGTTGGAACCTCCGCGCTCAGGACGCGGACCGCCACGCGATCCACCGCGATCGTCGCGACGGTCATCGCGCCGCTCCCAGCCACCGCCGCGGCCTCCGCGGTCATCTCGGCTGCCTCCACGGGAGGGGCCTCCTGGGCGGCCTTCTCCGCTGGGACGTCCGTTACCGCTCCGCTCGGGGCGTCCACCGGACGCACCTCGCCCACGGTCCGGCCTGCTTGACCCTTCGTCCACGTCCAACAACCTCTCTCGACCTGGTGCCCCTGTCAGGGCAACACTCCCCCGACGGGGGACTCAATGCAACACAGTGCGCCACTTTGTCGTGGAACGCGCGAGAGCCCCCAACGACTCGTTGGGGGCTCTCGGCTCAATGGTTGTCCGGCTGCGTCCTACTCTCCCACACCGTTCCCAGTGCAGTACCATCGGCGCTGTACATGAAGGAGCCGAAGAAG
>NZ_LMRZ01000006.1 GCF_001428305.1 Janibacter sp. Soil728
CCCGCGACTACCAACCCACCGGTCGACCCCCCGGCCCACAAAAGCAATAGCCGGACCTACATTTCTGTAGGTCCGGCTATTCCGATGTCCTGAGACATCACATGGTAGCGGGGGCAGGATTTGAACCTGCGACCTCCGGGTTATGAGCCCGGCGAGCTACCGAACTGCTCCACCCCGCGTCGTTGCCTTGCAAGACAAACTCTACGTGAATGAACGGAGCAGACCAAATCAGTTGCCCTCGAGGTCCGCCGATCCCCCACCGGGCTGGGCCTTGGCGGCCTCCTCGAGCTGCTTCTTCAGCTCCTTCTGCGCCTCGTCATAGGCGGCGAAGTCACCCTTCTTCAGCGCGTCCTGGCCATCCTTGTAGGCCTTCTGCATGCCGGCGATGGCCGTGCGCACCTTCTTCTGGTCGGCAGTGAGGTTCTTCGGCTCGGCAGGCTTCTTGGGCTTGGTCTTGGTGTCGCCCTTGGGCTCGCCTTCGGCATTGACACCTGCGTCGCCACCGAAGAGCTCGTCGAGGGCCGTCTCCAGGTCCTGCGCCCAGGCGATCTTGCCGCCGAAGCTGGCGACGACGATCCGCAGCTGTGGATAGCTCGTGCCCGACGCGGACGACAGGTAGATCGGCTCGACGTGCAGGAAGCCCTCGCCGACCGGCAGCGCCATCTGGTTGCCGAAGGAGACCTTGGAGCCACCACGGTTGGCGTTGTTGAGGTAATCGGTGAGCGTCTGCCCACCATCACCAGACGTGGCGTTGGAGGAGACGATGTCGTTCTGCACCTGACCGACACCGGGCACCGTCGTGTTGCGCGGCACCGACAGCAACCGCAGCTGCCCGTAGCCGGACGCCGGTTTGCCATCGACCGACCCGGCATCCGCATCGACCGCGAGGTACCCGGCCATGACATTACGACTGCCACGGGGGATGTACGTCGAGGTCAACGACCACGACGGGGCGCGCTGGTCAGGCATCGCCAGCGAGAGGAAGTACGGCGGCTGGGCCACCCCGGAGTCACCGCGCGACGGGTCGTCCGGCACGCGCCAGCGGTCCTGACCGGCGCGGAAGTCGCTCGCCGAGGTCACGTGGTAGTCGGCGAGCACCGCGCGCTGCATCCGGAAGAGGTCCTCCGGGTAGCGCAGGTGCGACATGAGGTCGCCGCTGATGGCTTCCTTGGACTTGAGCAGGCCGGGGAAGGCCTTGTCCCAGGACGCCACGATCGGATCGCTCTCGTCCCACTTGTAGAGGGTGACGGAGCCGTCGAAGGCGTCGACGGTCGCCTTGACCGAGTTGCGCATGTAGTTGATCCGGTCGCCGACCAGCGCGCTGGCCTGCTGCGTCTGCACCGACGAGACCTGGCCCGACTGCACGCCCGACATGGAGAAGGCGGTGCTGTAGGGGTAGTCCTGCGAGGTCGTGTAGCCGTCGACGACCCACTGCACACGCCCGTCGACGACCGTCGGGTAGACGTCGTCGTCAAGGGTCAGCCACGGGGCGACCCGCTTGACCCGCTCCTTGGGGGTGCGGTGCTCCAGCAGCCGCGAGTCCGACCCGACCGCGTCGGAGAGGAGGAATTTCATGTCGCGGTGGGTGATCGCGTAGGCGGTCTGGCGCAGCTTGGAGCCGATCGCGACGCCGCCCTTGCCCTCGTAGGTGTATCGCGACTCCTCGCCGCCGGTCGGCTGGTCGACCTCGCGGGGGGTGGTGGTGTCGCCCTGGCCGACGATCGAGAAGTGGCGCATCTCCTCACCGAAGTAGATCCGCGGCTCGTACTTGCCGATCGCGCTCTCCGGTGAGAGCCACTGCGGGTTGCCGGCGCGAGCCTGGGTGCCTCGGGCCATGACCACGCCGTAACCGTGGGTGTAGACGGTGTGGTCGTTGACCCAGTCACGACGGTCGGCCGGCACCTTGTCGAGGTCGAGCTCGCGGGCCCCGACGACGACATCGGTCATCTCGCCATCGATGTCGTAGCGGTCGACGTCGAGAGTGTCCTGGAAGGTGTAGTAGGGCTGCTGTGCCTGCAGCTCCTGGAAGGTCGGACTGACGATCGCGGGATCGAGCAGGCGGATGCCGGGGATGGACGCGGCATCCTCGCGCAGCTGACCCGACGAGACATCAGAGACGGCGTCGTAGGTCGACGTGTCGACGCCGGTCACCCCGTGCGCGGCGCGGGTGGCGTCGATGTTGCGCTGCAGGTACGGCTCCTCGAGGGAGTTTCGCGAGGGCGAGACCTTGTAGGTCTCCACGAGTGCCGGGTAGATCGACCCGACGACCACGGAGAGGACCACGAGGGTGCCGACGGCGATGGTCGGCAGGCGCCAGGAGCGGCTGCGCACGGAGGCGAGGAAGAGGCCGGCGCACATCGCGGCGGCCACCGCGAGGATGTACTTCGTCGGGATGATCGCGTGGGCGCCGGTGTAGCCGACGCCGGTGAGGACCTCGTTCTCCTGCGTGGTCAGCGCGTGGGCGCTGAGCACATAGCTCCAGGCCCGCAGCATCGCGAGGACGGCCGCGATGATCGCCAGGTGCAGGAAGGCCACTCTCGTCGAACGACCGCGCCCCGGAGGGACGATTCCGCCATAGACGTAGTGGGCGAAGAGCGCGGCGAGCAGCGCCGCGAGCGCAGCCACCGTCAGGAAGCCGACGACGAAGTTCCACCACGGAAGGGAGAAGAGGTAGTAGCCGATGTCGCGGCCGAACTCCGCGTCGGTGGAGCCGGTGGACGTGCCGTTGCGCCACAGCAGCCAGGTCTGCCACTGACCGGCCGCAGCCAGGCCACCGAGGATCCCCAGGACGGACGGGATGGCGAACGCCGCCACCTTGCGGAAGGGCTCGATGGCCCGTCGGTACTGGGCGAGCGCCTGCTCCCCCGGCGTCATCGGCACGCTCATGGGCCGGGTCCGGTGGGCCAGCCACAGGCTCAGACCGATGGGAAGGGCGGTGAGTAGTGCGCCGAGGACGAAGAGGAAGAGCTGGGTGCGCAGGCGCGACCACCACATGTCGGAGTAGCCCAGCGCACCGAACCACAGGGACTCGGTCCACAGGCTCGCGGCGAGGCTGATGAGGAGCAAGACCACCCCGATGACGGCCGCTGCCCTGGCCAACCTGCTCGTGGGCACGCGTCGTGAGGGAGGACCCTCGTCCCGGGGCGGCGGAGCGCCCCCTTCGTCATCCGGCCAACTCGCGCTGCTCATGGTGGGGCCACCGTACCCATCCCTCCTGTGGTGGCGTAGGGCAGCATGGTCCTCGTGCCCGACTCGTCATCTTCCAGCGCCCCCAACGACAGCTCCACCAGCGACAGCGTCCCCACGGCGGAGCCGCTCGCCGTCGCCGCACTCGAGACCGAGCGACACGTCGCCTCGGCCGGGTGGGACCAGAACCCGCGTGTCTTCGCCCTCGTCGACACCGCCGCCCTCATCGCGGCCGAGCCGCAGCTGGCCGCGTCGCTCGACAGCGCCGCCGACCAGGCGCCCGGTGCCCTGAGCGCCATCGAGCAGGAGGATCTGCCGCGCACGGCAAACCTCGAGTCGCTCCTCGGGCGGATGGCGTGGCCGGACTCCGTGGACGGCGTCGCACTGGCCGTCGAGCGGATCGTCATCCCGCCGGGCGCGGAGCGCGACCTGCCGCAGGACCCGACGGCGGCCGTCGACGCACTTGCTGAGCACCCCCAGCGCGAAGACGTCCGCCTGCTCGTCGCCGTCCACCGCGACGGCCGCGCCGTCTGCCTGCTGCGACAGCGCACCAACGACAGCGATGACCGCGTCGCGACGGGCGAGGACATCGCGCCCGGCCTCGTCCACGCGCTGCGTTTGACGCTGCAGGGCTAGCCCTTCGAGACGGTTGCTGCGCAACCTCCTCAGGGAGCGGCCTTGACGACGTCCTGACACGTCGGGAAGCCCGCGGTCTTCCCCTTCGCGATGGACTCGACCGTCGTGCTGGCCTGGCTGAAGTCGTCGACCGGCACCACCTGCAGCCCGTCGGGCACGTGACCGACGACGTCGTTGCAGTTGCTCTTCGGGGCGAGGAACCACGTCGCCCCGCTCTCGTGCGCTCCGACCATCTTCTGGGCGATCCCGCCGATCGGGCCGACCTCGCCGGAGTCGTCGATCGTGCCGGTCCCGGCGATCTGCTTCCCGCCGGTCATGGCGCCCGGGGTGAGCCGGTCGCGGACGGCGAGCGCGAACATCATGCCGGCGCTCGGCCCGCCGACATCACCGGCGTCGATGCGCACCTCGAAGGGGTAGTCGTACTTGGCCTCGACGCCGATGCCGATACCCGCTCGGCCGCCGCCGAGGTCGGTCGTCGTCATCGTGACGTCACGCTCCGCGCCCTTGCGGCGCACCTCGACGGTGACCTCGTCGCCCACCTTGCGGTCGGAGATGCCGTCGACGACGTCGGCGACCGTCGAGGTCTTCGTGCCGTCGACCGCGACGATCTCGTCCTCGAGCTTGAGCTTGCCGGCCGCCGGGTAGCCCTTGCCGATCGAGGCCACGAGATTCACCTGCGGGACCTTGACGCCGGTGCTGCGCATGCCGACCGCGATCGAGTTCTTCTGCGAGCCCTGCATCTGGGCGGCATTCATCTGCTCGATCTCCTTCGCCGAGGTGTCCGGCGGGAAGACCTCGCTCTCCGGGAGGACCCGCGAGGTCTTGTCGAGGTGGCCCATGACCCATTCCCAACCGGTGATGTGCCGGTCAGGGCCGCCGAGGACCCGCACGGTCGTGAAGTACAGGGCCCCGTCCGTGGGGTAGTGCTTGGCGCCCTTGACCACCACGAGCTCGGTCCCGTCACTCAGCGTGCCGAGGGTGTTGGTGGCGGGGCCGGGCTTCTCCACGGCGTAGGGCACCTTGATCAGCATGCCGGCGACGACGACCGCGAGCAGGAAGAAGGACACGGCGAGGATCCACCGGGCAATGCGCTCGCTGCGCGGGACGGTGTGGACCGGGTAGGTCAAGGGACCTCCTGCCCCGGGGGGAACCATCCGGGGCCGCTCGTGGTTGGGTTGAAGGACAGCACATCCTCTCAGGAAGAGACGGGACGTCGACGTGACCAACGACCCCAGCACCCCATCCGGTTCCCCCGGAGACGACGGGCTGCCCCCCGAGATCATGCGGATCTTCCGTGACCTCAACGGCGGACATGACCTGCCCCCGCAGCTCGTCGAGCAGCTCAAGGCCATGGGCATCGCCGACGCGGACCCTGCGCAGGTGGCCGCGATGACCTCCCAGATCAAGTCGATGTTCACCCCCGGCGCCCAGCGGAAGGGGGTCGACGTCACCTCCGCGACAGCGACCGCCCAGGAGCACGCCGAGTCCGAGGACCACGAGATGGGTTCTCGCGAGACGGTCCTCGCGGAGCAGGCCGTGCGCGTCGCCTCGATGTGGTTGGACCAGGTGACCGACCTCGAGGCCCCCGCACTCACCGGCGCCGCGCTCTCCCGCGCCCAGTGGATCGAGGAGACGATGCCCGTGTGGGCCTCCCTCGTCGACCCCGTCGCCGACGGACTGTCCTCCGCGATCCGTGACTCGATGACCGCCCGCCTCGGCGACGCCGACGCACCCGACCTGCAGGCGATGGGCCTGCCCGCCGGGATGGACCTGTCGATGCTCAAGCAGCAGCTGGCTCCCTTCGTCGACACGATGGCCTCCACGCTCATCACGGGTCAGACCGCCGAAGCCGTCGGGACGCTGTCCTCCGACACGCTCACCGCGACCGAGGTCGGGGTCCCGCTCCTCACCTCGCAGGTGGCGATGCTGCCGGGCAATCTCGCGCGCTTCGCCGACGGGCTGGACGTCTCGCTCGACGAGGTGTGGCTGCACCTGGCCGCCCGTGAGGCAGCCCGCATGCGCCTCTTCACCGCCGTCCCGTGGATCGGCCCGCAGATCCTCGCCGCCGTGCAGTCCTATGCCCGCGGCATCGCGATCGACACCGACGCCATCGACGCGGCCGTGCGCGACATCGACCCGTCCGACCCCGAGGCGCTGCAGGACGCGCTCACCGGCGGCTTCCTCAACCCGAGTCCGACTGCGGCACAACGGCAGGCGCTCGTACAGCTCGAGACCTGGCTGGCTCTCGTCGAGGGCTGGGTCGACCACGTCGCCGCCTCGGCGACCCGCGCTCACCTGCCCCACACCGCCGCGATGACCGAGATGATCCGACGTCGTCGGGCGACGGGCGGCCCTGCCGAGAAGACCTTCGCCGGACTCGTCGGCCTCGAGCTGCGGCCCCGCCGGCTGCGGGACGCGGCCAGCCTCTTCGCCGCGCTCGAGGAGCGAGTCGGCGCCTCCGGTCGCGACGGCGTGTGGGCCCACCCCGACGTCGCCCCCTCGGGCGCCGACCTCGACGACATCCTCGGATTCGTCGAGCGCACCGCCACCGGCGGCGGCTCGTCGGAGAGCGCCGACCTCGACGCCGCGCTCGAGTCGATCCTCCGCGAGGCCGACGAGGGTGGTTCGGGCGAAGGAGGCTCGGCCACAGGCGGGTCCGGCCCGGGCTCCCCCACGACCCCGTGAGCACGCACGCTCACCTCGACGAGGACCTGCGCGCACTGCTCGTCGGATGGACCGCGCCCACCGAGGCCCAGGAGCAGCTGCGGCAGGATTATCTGGCCCATCTCGATACCCACGAGGACGCGAGCGCCAAGGCCGGTCCGCCGGCGCACTTCACGGCCTCCTGCCTCGTCGTCGACGAGGCGGGTGAGCGGGTGCTGCTGACCCTGCATCGCAAGGTCGGGCGGTGGCTGCAGTTCGGTGGGCACATCGAGGCGAGTGATGCGTCGGTCGCCGACGCCGCGCTGCGGGAGGCCGTCGAGGAGTCCGGGCTGCCCGCTGGCGCGCTGACGCTGCGGCCGAGGCTGGCCCAGCTGGACCGGCACGCACTCGGGTCCGGCTTCACCCGGTGCACCGAGCACCTCGACCTGCGCTGGGTCGCGGTCGCCGCTGCGGGCAGCGACCCGGTCGTCTCCGAGGAGTCCCTCGACGTCGCGTGGTGGCCGATCGATGCCCTGCCGCCCGACACGGAGGACTCCATCCGGGAGCTCGTCGCCCTGGCCTGACCCTGGGTGGAGGTAAACCCGCGGAGGAATCGTCAGCGAGTTCGAGTCCACCCCCGCGGGCACCCATCAACGGCCTGTGGATGACCGCAGGGGCGTGGGCTCGGACTCCGCCACAGTGGGTGGTCACTGATCCCGGATGACCGAGCGAGCGATGATGCCCCCACCGAACCACCCTCCACGCGAGGCGCGGCTGCGCCCCCTTCGTCGGCCGGACGGGAGTGTCCAGCTCGGCCTCGGTCCCCGATCGGTGCGCCTCCTCGGGCTCACCGACGCCGAGGTGCGCTGGCTGGCGGCCATGGACCCCGGCCGCGCGCTGACACAGGCCATCACCACGGCGGCGCTGGAGGGCATCGAGCCCGCGCGGGCGACGGACGTGCTCGATCGGCTCGTCGCCGGCGGGCTGCTCTCCCCCGTCGCCGTGGACCGACTCCCGATCATCGCCGTGGTGGGCTCCGGTGCACTGCCGGCCCTGCTGGTCGATGTGCTCCGGCAGGGCGAGCAGGTGAGCGTCAGCCGGGTGAGTGCGGGGGGCGAAGGGGGTGACCCCGACCTCGCGGTCGTGGTCAGCTCCGCGCCCGCCGACCCGGCCGCGGTGCACCCGTGGCTGAGCGCTGGCATCCCGGCCCTGCCCCTGTGGTGCCAGCCGGAGCATGCCAGCATCGGTCCGGTCATCGCGCCCGGCGGGCAGCCTTGCCTGCACTGCCTCGACCTGACCCGGATCACCGTCGATCCCGACTGGCCACACCTGCGAGCCCAGCTCATCCGTCCCCGGATCACCGGCCCCGAAGCCACCGACGGGCTCCCGGCCGTCCGGCTGCTCGCGGCGGGGCTGACCACCGCGCTCGTGCTCGACCACGTGGCCGGCCGCCTCGCGACACCCGAGTGGTCCTTCGAGGTTGCCACGCCGGGTCCGACCCTGGAGCGGCACCGGTGGCCGGCACACCCGCAGTGCCCGGAGTGCGGTGACGACGCGAAGGAGGGGCCCGCGACACCCACGCCCCGAGCGAGATCCAGCCACCGCTCAGACTGGGGAGACACAATGGCCGGGTGAGCCAGATCCCCCGAGGAGCCGCCGGCCGTGCCGCGCGGCTCGCTTCCCTGCCGCTCGGCCATGCCGGGCGCAGCGCACGCGGCATGGGCCGCCGTCTGACCGGCACGCCTGCGGCGGTCGTCAACGAGGAGATCCAGCGCCGCACTGCGGAGCAGCTCTTCACCGTCCTCGGGTCGCTGAAGGGCGGCGCGATGAAGGTCGGCCAGGCGCTGTCCGTTCTCGAGGCAGCGATGCCCGAGGACTTCGTCGAGCCGTACCGGGAGATGCTCGTCCGACTGCAGGACGCGGCACCGCCGATGGCCACCGCTCAGGTCCACCAGATCCTCGTGCGAGACCTCGGCCCACGATGGCGGGACGAGCTCGACATCGAGGACACCCCTGTTGCGGCGGCCTCCATCGGCCAGGTCCACCGCGGCGTGGCCGCGGACGGACGCGTCATCGCGGTCAAGGTGCAGTACCCCGGCGCCGACAAGGCTCTGCGCTCAGACCTGCAGCAGATCGCCCGACTGGCCCGCGTCGCGACGACGTGGATGCCGGCCGTCGACATCAAGCCGGTCACTGACGAGCTGCTCGCCGCAGCCGACGAAGAGCTCGACTACGGGCTCGAGGCCGCCAACCAGAGGGCCTTCGCCGAAGCCTTCCGCGACGACCCGAACGTCGCTGTCCCCGATGTCGTCCTCCAGACACGGCACGTGATCGTCGGTGAGTGGCTCGAAGGGGCCTCGCTCAGCCAGGTGATCCGCGACGGCGACCAGGACGTGCGCAACCGCGTCGGCCAGCTCTACCTGGAGTTCCTCCTCGACGGCCCCGGTCGGGCCGGGCTGCTCCACGCCGACCCGCACCCGGGCAACTTCCGCCTCACGCCTGATGGCCGTCTCGGGGTCCTCGACTTCGGCGCCGTCGCCCGACTGCCCGAGGGGATCCCCCCGGTCGTCGGCACGCTCGTGCGTCACGCGCTGGCTGGTGACGCCCAGGCAGTACTCGCCGGACTGCGCAGCGAAGGCTTCGTCCTGCCCGGCATCACGGTCGACGCCGACGAGGTGCTCGCCTACCTGCTCCCCTTCATCGAACCGTTGCGCGAGCCAGAGCATGCCTTCACCCGCGAGTGGCTGCGAGGCGCGGCCAAGGGAGTCACCGACCTGCGAGCGCCGGAGTTCGCCACCGGTCTGCGGATGAACATGCCTCGCGAGTACGCAATGATCCACCGTGTCTTCGTCGGCGCCACCGGGGTCCTCAGCCAGCTCGGCGCAACGATCCCGGCACGTGGGTCGATGGAGCGGCTGCTGCCCGGCTTCGCCGCCGAGTGAGACCAACGTGCATTGCCCTATGGCAATGCGCGTCCGGGTGCATTGCCATAGGGCAATGCACGTCCATGGGTCCAGCGGTGCGGTCGGTCGTGGTCAGGCTTGGGTCTTCGCGGCCTTGGCCTGTGCCTTGGCCGCCTTCTTGAAGTCGCGGACCTCCTGCAGCGAGGTCTCGTCGGTGACATCGGCGACCGAGCGGCGCGCGCCGTCCTCGGCGTAGGGGCCGATGGCCGTGCGCCATCCATCCGGGCGCACGTCGAGCTGCTTGCCCAGGAGGGCGGCGAAGATGCGCGCCTTCTGGTCGCCAAATCCGGGCAGGGCCTTGAGTCGCTTGACCACCTCGGCGGTCTCTACGCCCGTCCAGATCCTGGTGACGTCACCGTCGTACTCGTCCCGCACGACGGCCGAGACGGCCTGGATGCGCCCAGCCATCGAGCGCCCGTACCGATGTACGGCCGGCGGGGTTGAGCAGAGGTCGGCGAAGGCCTCCGGCTCGGCGTCGGCGAGCTGCGCCGGGTCGAGGTTGCCGAAGCGTTCCTTGACCTTCGCGGGGCCGGCAAAAGCCCGCTCCATCGGGAACTGCTGGTCCAGCAGCATGCCGAGCAGGAGCGCGAAGGGGTCTGACGAGAGCAGCTCGTCGGCAGTGTCGTCCTGGGCGATGCGAATGGTGGCCATGCGTACCAGCCTGCCACGTCCACTCTCTTCGCCACAGACGCCAAAAGGCCCCACCCGGGGCATCGGGTGGGGCCTCTGGTCGGGGCCATCGGGCTGGGCGCCACGCGCCAGTCCGTGGGTGCTGATCAACGGAAGCTCAGGTGAGCGGGTCGGGGGTCGGCACGTCGGGCGTCAGCCAGACGGCGTTCCACGTCGGGCACGTAGGCCAGGGGCCGGTCCACAGGACGCAGCCGGGGCAGCTTGAAGAACTTCATCGCAGTCATCTCCTCTCTCGGGGTGCTCATGCGGGCACGGGGTACTTGCGGGGTCGGCCGCGGGGCCGCTTGCGGGGGATGACTCGGCCGGCGTCGAAGAGCTCGCCGCCCCAGACGCCCCAGGGCTCGCGGCGCTCGAGGGCACCGTCGAGGCAGATCTGCTGGAAGGGACAGTTGCCGCAGAGGTCCTTGGCGTACTCGACGCCGGCGGGTGTCTCCGCGAACCAGATCTCGGGCTCCTCCGCCTGGCAGGGCGTCAGACGCTGTATCGGTGGGTGGGTGGTCAAGGCAGTCACGTCGGGATCTCCTGTGTGAGCGTGTGATTCGGTGCTGGTGTGCAGTGCGAGGGGACACGACAAAGGCCGCGGTTCCCGGTGTGTGGGATGCCGCGGCCTGAAAGGGGACCTGAGTCCGTCTGTCTAGACGGGAGGTCTCGCAGGGCGCGGGTCCACGACGAAGGCGGTCTTCGGCTCGATGGCCAGACCTCGGCCACGATCGGTGAAGACGACGCCGCCGATGAGATCGGCGGAGCGCACGAGGGCAGCCTGGGACGGGATGATCGTCATCGTGGTGATGGTGTCCATGGGTGCTGCCCTCCTCTCGTCGTTGCGCTCTTCGGATCACACGCTCGGCATGTCCGACTGACTGGGATCAAACCTAGAGCACACATCGAAGGCGCGCCACCGAATTAATTTCCGGAAGTTTCCGGATCAGTCCTCGGGCTCCCCGGCAGCCGCCTCGGCAACCTCTTCGGGGTCGGCTCCACCGACGACCGCGAGCACCTGGTCGGCGTACAGGGAGAGCTTGCGCGGGCCGACCCCGCTGATCGCGGACAGGTCGCGCTGGTGGGCCGGCTCGGCCTCGGCGATGGCCTCGAGCGTGGCATCGGTGAAGACCACGAAGGCCGGCACGGAAGCCGCTCGGGACACCGCCAGACGCCATGCGCGCAGTCGCTCGAAGGTCGCCTCGTCATAGGTGGGCGGGCACTCCGGGCAGCGACCCGACGCGCGCTCCGTGGCGGTGTTCAGCTCGGTGCCGCACACCTTGCACACCTTGGGGCGGGAAGGCTTGAGCCGGCCTCCGGCCTTGGGTGACGATGACCGCTTGGGGGTCGAGCGAGCCCCCTCACCGAGGATCCCCGCGGTCTGGTCGAGGAAGCGGCTGACCCGCCGGCTCGCGCGGCCGCCGGGGTTGCGCGCCCGAGCCCAAGACAGGTGCAGCACCTCGCGCGCTCGAGTGACGCCGACGTACATCAGGCGACGCTCCTCCTCGATCTCGTCGACGCCCTCGGCCATCCGGATCGGCAGGAGCCCGTCGGAGCAGCCGGCCAGGAAGACGACGTCCCACTCCAGGCCCTTGGCCGCGTGCAGCGAGGCCAGCGTGACGCCCTCGACGTCGGGTGCGTGCTGCGAGGCGATCCGCTCGTCGAGGTCCCG
The DNA here is from genome assembly GCF_001428305.1 of Janibacter sp. Soil728. Lineage (GTDB taxonomy): Bacteria > Actinomycetota > Actinomycetes > Actinomycetales > Dermatophilaceae > Janibacter. Next base: position 11,770 of record NZ_LMRZ01000006.1, read on the forward strand.
CACGAGGTCGGGCAGCCGAGCGTCGGGGGTGGTCGCGATCAACCTCGCCGACAGGTCGACCAGCGCCTTGAGCGACTCCCACCGGGAGCGCACCGCACCGGTGCTGGAGGGCGGGTCCTCGTGCCAGCCCAACCCGCCGAGCACGTCGCCGACGAGGTCGGGCAACGGCTTGCTGCCATCGTCCTGCCTAGCGGCACCGCGCAGCAGGAGCACCGCCTCGCGCACCTCCTTGCGGGAGAAGAAGCGCTCCCCGCCCTTGACGAGATAGGGCACGTCAGCGTCGGCGAGCGCCGACTCGAGCGCCTCGGACTGGCCGTTGGTGCGAAAGAGCACGGCGATCTCGCTGAGCGGTCGACCCTGCGCGGCGAGCTCCTTGATCTTGCTGGCCACCCACGCGGCCTCGGCCGGGTCGTCGTCGAGCGCGGTGAGCGAAGGGGGGATCCCCCCTTCGCGCTGTGGCACGAGCTCCACCGAACCACCACGACGCTGGCCGTTGGTGTCGGTGAGCATGCGGTTGGCGAGCGTGAGGACCGGTGGGGTCGATCGGTAGTTGCGCACCAGGCGCACCTGCTGCGCCCCGGGGTGGTGCTGCGTGAAGCGCAAAAGGTGCTCCGGGGTCGCCCCGGTGAAGGAGTAGATCGTCTGGGCCGGGTCGCCGACGACGCAGATGTCGCCGCGGCCTCCGAGCCAGAGGTCGAGCAGGCGCTGCTGCAGCGCGTTGACGTCCTGGTACTCGTCGACGACGAAGTGCCGGTACTGGTCACGCACCGTGCGCGCGATGTCCTCGCGCTCCTCGAGGATCCCCACGGTGAGCAGGAGGACGTCCTCGAAGTCGATGACGCCCCGCTCGCCCTTGACGTCCTCGTAGGTCGAGATGAGCCGAGCCATGGCGGTGTGGTCCATGTTGGGCGGTTCGCGACGGGCTCGTCGTGCGGCGGCCGGGTAGGTCTCGGGCGTCAGCAGCGACACCTTGGACCACTCGACCTCGGCCGAGACGTCGCGCAGCTCGGAGCGGTCCAGCCGCATGCCCATGCGCGAGGCCGCCTCGGCGACGGCGGGGCCCTTGTAGGACATGATCTCTGGCGCGGCACCACCGATCGCCGACGGCCAGAAGTAGTGCAGCTGGCGCAGGGCCGCGGAGTGGAAGGTGCGCGCCTGCACCCCCGCGACACCCAGGTCACGCAACCGCGTGCGCATCTCGCCCGCGGCGCGGGCGGTGAAGGTCACGGCGAGCACCCGCTGGGGCTGGTAGGCCCCGGACGCCACGCCAAAGGCGATGCGGTGGGTGATCGCGCGGGTCTTGCCGGTCCCGGCGCCCGCGAGCACGACCATCGGGCCGCTCGGGTTGGCAGCGACCTCGCGCTGCTCGGGGTCGAGCGCGTCGAGGATGTCGTCCGCGGACTGCGGGCCGGCCGAGATCGTCACCCCGGCACTCTCTCACCCGGGCCCGACAGACCCCAATGCAGCGGTCACCCCTGCTCGTCGACCCGCTGCCCGAGCCACCCCTCGATGAGGCGCGCAGAGATCGACAGGCGTCCTGCGGCCCGTGCGTACCCGGCGCCCAGCTCACGGCGGAAGTCCTCACGGGTGAACCAGCGCGCTTCGGCGATCTCGTCCGGCTGGCAGATCAGCTCGGTGCTGGTCGCGCGGGCGGTGCACCCGAGCATGAGCGAGGCGGGGAAGGGCCAGGGCTGATCCGCCACGAAGCGCACGTCGGCCACGCTCACGCCCACCTCCTCACCGACCTCGCGGACGACGGCCCCGGCGATCGTCTCGCCGGGTTCGACGAATCCCGCGAGGACGGAGAACCTCCCTTCGGGCCACCCGATGTTGCGGGCGAGGAGCAGCCGGTCGGCGTCGTCGGTGACGGCCATGATCACGGCCGGGTCGGTGCGCGGGTAGTGCTCGGACCCGTCGTGCGGGCAGCGGCGCACCCAGCCGGAGGAGGCGACCTCGGTCAGCTCGCCGCAGCGCGGGCACCGTGGGTGGCGCACGTGCCAGTTGGCCAGCCCCAGGGCAGTGGCGAAGAGTGCGGCGTGCGCCTCCGGCAGCTCCGAGGCGACCTCGCGCAGGCTGGCGAAGGGAGCGGAGTCCAGTCGCTCCTCACGGGAGGGGCCTCCCTTCGGCGGGAAGGGCCGGCAGGCGGCGACGTGGGCGATCCCCTCGTGGCGACCCAGGTAGAGCAGGAGGGTGTCGGTGTCCTCCGGGGCGGGCGACCGCAGGGCCAACGACCGGTCGGGACGAAGGGGGCTGCGGTCACCGAGCAGCTCCAGGACACGGGTGGCCGGGTCGGCGAGGAGCGTCTCGAGCCACCCCGGCGCGTCTCGTTCCGGGCCATCGCGGTCGATGACCGGTGCTGTCATGGGCAGGTCGCGCATCGGGTCGTGGTCCACGTCACCCACCCTAGGGACCTGGCCCGGATCCTCGCGCGGAGGGCGTTGGTCCCGGCATCTGCACCGCTCTCCTAATACGGTGGGCGGGTGACCTCTCGTGGACCGCTTGCCCTTGCTGCCCTGGCCAGTGCCGCCGTACCAGGCCTCGACCCCAGCTCGGTCGAGGGAGTCGTGGGCTCTGGACCCACCCGATCCTTCGAGGTCGCCTTCGTCCAGGACCACGAGCACCGCCGCTGGGTGATCCGCTGCCCACGCACCCCCGCGGCCTCGGCCCGGCTCGAGCAGTCGGCCGCCCTCCTGGCGCTGCTCACCCGCCGCCTGACGCTGCCCGTCCCCGTGGTCAAGGGCTGGGTCGCACTGCCCGAAGGGGGCCGGGCCGGCGTGCACGCCTACCTCACCGGGCGCATGATCGACCTCGCGTCGATCACCCCGGGCTCCAAGCTGGCCGTCGGTCTGGGCCGCGCCCTGGCGCACCTGCACAACCTCGACCGCCGCGTCTACGAGGAGGCCGGAGTCCCCGTCTACGAGGCGGAGGCCTACCGCACCCGCCGCTTGGCCGAGCTGGACCGTGCTGCCGCCACGGGACGCGTCCCGACGGGCCTGCTCACCCGCTGGGAGCACACCCTCGAGGACATCTCCCTGTGGCGCTTCACGACCACGCCGACGCACGGCGGCATCGGGTCGTCGACGATCCTGGCCACGCCCGACGACGGCGAGGAGCCCGACATCAAGGCACTCCTCGGCTGGGAGTCGGCCCAGGTCGCCGACCCGGCCGACGACCTCGCCGCACTCGTCGGCGAGCTCCACCCCGACAGTCTCGACACGGTGCTGGAGGCCTATGCCCATGCCCGGTCCGACCGCCCGGACCAGCACCTGCAGGAGCGTGCCCGGCTCGTCCACCAGATGCAGCTCGTCCGCACGATGATGTCCGCCGTCGCGGCAGGCGACGACGACGGCGCCGAGGAGCATGCTCGGTCGCTGCGCCGACTCGATGACCAGCTCGCCCGTGAGGACGAGGAGCGCGCGGCGGCCGCAAAGCCCGTCGTCCGGGCCCCTGCCGCCGGCGATGCGAGCGACGAGGCGGCGGCGAGCACTGACACCCAGCCCGTGGCGACTGCGGGTACCCCCGCTGTGGGCTCGACGGGCGATGGAGATGCGGCCGTGAGCAGCACCGATGACGGCGCGGTGAGGGGCGACGGCGGCGACGAGGAGTCCGCCGTCGAGGTCGAGGGCACCGGTGCCCCGACACCGGTCGAGGCCGCCAGTGACGACACCGCCGACGGTGCCGTCACCGAGTCCGGCAAGGCGGACCCAACCGCCACCGATACCGCCGACACGACGAACCAGGTGGCCACCGGCGCGCCTGCGGCTGACGCCTCTAAGACGAGTGCCACCGCGACGGCCCAGATCCCTGCAGCTGCCGAGACCACGCCCCCGAGCGATGGCCCAGCCGCAACCGACGGGGCAACGTCGACAGACAGCGCATCCACGACCGTCACCGCCCCCGTGCCGCGCCTGGTCCGCGAGCACGAGACGGCCGAGATCGTCCCGCTCACCGGCGACGAGGGCGACGACGTCCTGCCGCCGACACCTCGCCGCTGACCGACTCCCGCGGGTGGAGGTGAACTCGCCGACGAATCACCCGCGAGTCGGCATCCACCCGCGCTCCGCGAGTCCGCGAGTCGGCAGCCACCCGCGAAGGGGGTCAGGCGAGTGCGTCGGCCTCGTCCTGCACCACGTCACCCAGCAGGGTGATGATCTCGTCCTCGCTGAGCAGCTCAGGCCGGAGGGTCTCACCCGTCGCCGCGTGGAAGAAGGCGCCGCGCACCCGCTCGGGGTCGATCCCGCGCCACCGGGCGTAGGCGATGCGGTAGGCCGAGAGCTGGACCGCGCGGACCCGGGCCTCGGGCCCTCGTGGCGGCCTGCCGGTCTTCCAGTCCACGACACTCACTCCCCCGTCGTCGTCCGCGAAGACGGCGTCGACCCGGCCGCGCACGGCATGCCCACCCAGGACGATCTCGAGCGAGAGCTCGACCTCGAGCGGGACCCGGTCGGCCCACTCGCTGGCGAGGAAGTGCTCCTGCATCGCCGACAGGTCCTCGTCCCCGAGCGACTCGTCGGCGCTGCCCGGCAGGTCGAAGACGTCGACGAGCCCGGCATGGGCGTAGTGCTCCTCCACCCACGCGTGGAAGGCGGTGCCTCGACGACCCGCCACCTGGGGTGGCCCGGGCATCGGCCGGCGCAGGTCGAGCGCGAAGCCCCGCGGGTCACGCGCCAGCGAGACCAGCTGTGAGGTCGACAGGTGTGCCGGGAGCTCGACCGAGATGTCCTGACCCCTCGCGCGCCGCCGACGCTCACGCTCCTCGAGCAGGATGCGCAGCTGGTCGTCGAGCGGATCTGCGCCGAGGTCGTCGGCCACGGTGTGACGGTCAAGATCAGCCATCTGCGTGGCTGCCGATGCGAGACCCGCCCGCTCCGGGGCAGGTTCGCCACCTGGCCACATCACCTGTCGCGACACCTCGAGGGAGGGGTTGCGGACCTCCTTGGACTCAGGCATCTCGGCCCAGTCGAGCTGCTCGACGACACCCGTCGCGCAGGCCTCGTCGAGGAATCGCGAGGGCAGGCGCGGTTGCTGGCCGGTCGCCCCCCAGACCCACGACCCCAGCAGGAGCTGGCTGCGAGCCCGGGTGACGGCGACATAGGCCAGTCGGCGTTCCTCGAGGAGCCCGTGATCGCCGTTGGCCGCGCGATAGCGCTTGAGCTCGTCCTGCAGCGCCTTGGTCTCAGCGAGCGAGAGGTCGAGGTGCGGGAGACCCTCCCGGTCGCCGCGAAGGGGGAAGGGCACGCCGTCGAGGCCGGAGATCCAGCCCGACTCGTTGACCTGGCCGAGGCTCCACCCACCATCGTCGGAGAAGGAGGAACGCGAGGCGTGCGCGGGGAAGACTCCCTCCGACAAGCCGGGCACGGCCACGACATCCCACTCCAGACCCTTGGCCGCGTGGCAGGTGAGGATCTGCACGGCGTCCTTGGTCGGCTCGACGACGGGTGCTTCCAGGCCCCGCTCCTGCTGGACGGCTGCTTCGATCCAGTCGATGAACCCGCCGAGCGTCGGTCGGTCGGCGCTCGAGGCGAACTGCGCGGCGACATCGGCGAAGGCATCGAGGTGGGCACGGGCCGCACCGGGCGACCAGCCCGGGCGGGAGAGGACCTCGATGTCGACCCCGAGCTCGCGCTCGGCCTCACCGACGAGGTCGGGCAGCGACATGCCGGCTCCACGACGCAGCCGGGAGACCATGCCCCCGATGTGACGCAACCGCGTCAGGGCAGCATCCGAGATCGACTGTCCGGCGTCCCCTCGCCAACCGGGCTCGGGCAGCTGGTCGAGGGCATCGATGATCGTCACCACGTCGTCCGGACCAGGCCGTGGCCCGCCGTCGGCAGCCGCCACCCCTGTCTCGGCGGCGACCTCTGCGGCGACCTCGGCCCTCGCCTCGCGGCCGAGGTGCCGGGCCCAGGCACCGAGCCCATCGAGGTCGGCGGGGCCGAGCAGCCCGGGAGGTCCGGTGAGCAACCGCATCAGCCGGTCCCCGCGCATCGGGTCCTGCACGATCGTCAGCAGCGAGATGACGTCGGCGACCTCGGGGGTGAGGAGCAACCCACCCAGGCCCACGACCTCGTGCGGGATGTTGCGGGCGGCGAGAGCCTCGGCGATGAGGGTGAACTGGCTGCGTTTGCGGCACAGCACCGCAGCGCTGCGGCGAGCCGCTCCCCCGTCACCGGTGCCCCGACGGGTCTCGATCCACTCCGCCACGCGGGCCGCCTCGTCGTGGGCGGTCTGCGTGCGCAGCGCCTGCACCTGACCGCGCTGGGCACCCGGTCGGGAGCGAAGGGGGGTCACCGGCACCCCGCTCACCGCACCGAGCGGGCCGGCCGCCGCGTTGGCGACCTCGAGGATCGTCTCGTCGTTGCGCCAGCTCGTCGACAGGTGCTTGACCGGAGCCTCATGCCCTGCCGTGGCGAAGTACCGCGGGAAGGTCGCCAGCGTCGTCGCACTGGCCCCACGCCAGGCGTAGATCGACTGGTGCGGGTCACCGACTGCGGTCACCGCCGCTGGCGTCTGGCCCTGCGGTGCGTAGAGCTCGCGCATGAGGACCAGCTGGGCCTCCGAGGTGTCCTGGAACTCGTCGAGCATGACCACGCGGAAACGGTCGCGCTCGGCCTGGCCCAGGTCGGGGAAGCGTGTCGCGAGCGCAGCGGCGAGCGCCATCTGGTCGGCGAAGTCCATGACCGACCGCTCGCGCTTGACCGCGCGGTAGCGCTCCACGATCGGCAGGATGAGCCGCTGCTGCGCCATCGGGGTGATGACCTTGCTGCGGAAGTCCTTGGTGAAGTCCTTGCCCGAGGCCGCCACTGCCTCGAGGTGGGCCAGTGCCTGCCGGGAGAAGTCCTCGATGTCCTGCGGCGTGCACAGGTGCTCAGCCAGCTCACCGGCGAGCGAGACGATCGCATTGGTCACGGTGGACTCGACCTTGTCGATGTCCTCCATCGGGCCGTCCCACGCGAGGACGACCTCGTGCGCGAGCTGCCAGGTCGCCGCCTCGGAGAGCAGTCGCGAGTCCTTCTCGTAGCCCAGCCGCAGGGCCCCCTCACGCACCAGTCTCCCGGCGTAGGAGTGGTACGTGGAGATCGTGGGCGTCCCGCCGAGGCCGTCGGCCTCGACGCCCTCGGCAGGAGTCCACACCCCGGTCTGCTCGAGCGTCGCCAGCCGGCGGGCGACCCGCTCGGCCAGCTCGCCCGCGGCCTTGCGGGTGAAGGTCAGTCCGAGCACCTGCTCGGGCGTGACGAGGTCGTTGGCGACGAGCCACACGACGCGGGCGGTCATCGTCTCGGTCTTGCCGGAGCCGGCGCCCGCGACGACGAGGAGCGGCTCGAGCGGGGCCTCGATGATCTCGCGCTGCTCATCGGTGGGCGGGTGCTCCTGACCCAGCGCACGGGCGAGGTCGACGGCACCGATCGTGGGCGGCCAGGTCATCTCAGGCGTCCCCCTTCGTCATGGGCGGGGCAGGAGGAGCGGACCGGGCAGATGCGGCAGCGCCCCTCCTCCGGCTGGGCGGCGAAGGTGGCCGCAGCCATCCCGTCGGCCGCTCCGGTGATCAGGTCGTGGAAGTGCCGCGGCTCGTCCGCGGCGCTGAGCGGCTCTTGTCCTTGCACGGCGTTCTTGGAGTTGCGCGCCTTGCCCAGGTGCACCAGAGCCGCCCCGGCACCCTCGGTGCCGTGATCGCGGAAGCCGCCCTCGGCGATCGCCACCTGGTAGGAGCCCAGCTGCGGATGCTCGGCCAGGTCCTTGCTCGTCGGCGCGGAGGAGCCGGTCTTGTAGTCGATGACCCGCACGCGCCCCTCGGCGTCCACCTCGAGGCGGTCGACGCTGCCCTGCAGCACGGCTCGGCCCAGCTCGACGCGGAATCGCTCCTCCGTCGCGACCGGTCGCCACCCTTCGGTGGCCGCTCGCCGGTGGTACTCCGCGAGCCAGTGCGCCATCGCCCGGGCGCGCTCGAGCTTTTGGTCGGTGACCCAGCCGGGCGCCATGCCCAGAGTGGGCCACCGTCGCTCGAGCTCCGCCTGGAAGGCCTCCTCCCCTGCGTCGCCGAGGTCGTGCGCGAGCGCGTGGATGAGGGTGCCCACCTCGGCCGAGGTCTGGCTCGGCCCGTCGCCGCCGGACGACTGCAGGAGCCAGCGCAGGCCGCAGTCGGTGAACATCTGCACCTTGGACGGACTGACCGTGACCGCGGCGTCCTCGTGCCGGACCGGGCGGGTGTCGCTGAGGTCGCGCAATGCCCACCACGACGAAGGGGAGGCCCCCGCCACTCCTGCGGTGGAGAGCAGTGCAAGCCGGGCGACCGCCCGCCCCGCCGCAGCCGGGTCCGTGGACGCCAGCTGCTGACGCAGCTGCGCCACGAGGCCGGTGAGGTCGAGCGGGGCCGCGACATCGGTCGGCTCCCGCCGCAGGACGTCCTCGGGGAGCGGGTCGACGATGTCGAGGTAGACCGACGGCTGCTCGTCCTCCGCGGCGACAGCGGTGACCAGCACACGATCGGTGGCCCGGGTGAGGGCGACGTGGAAGAGGCGGGTCTCGTCATGACGGACCGCGGCCGCGGCGCCGGCCCCGGTGTGGTCACGACCGGTCACGATGTCGACGAGGCGCTCGGAACCCAGCAGTGAGCCGCGCAGCCGCAGGTCCGGCCAGACGCCCTCCTGCACTCCCGCCACGACGACCGTGTGCCACTCGTTGCCGGCAGCGGTCTGCGGGGTCACGAGGGCGACGGCGTCGGCGTCGGGGCTGCGCGCAGCGAGGGAGTCGGCCGCCACAGCCTGCCCGGCGACCGCGTCGAGGAAGGCATCGGGCCCGGACGCGGGCAGCGCGTCCTGGTGCGCGGCTGCGGCGTCGAAGAGCGCCACGACGGCATCGAGCGCACGGTCGGCCCTGGCCCCGGCAGCACCACCGGCGAGCGCAGCGGCACGCCAGGCATCGGCCACGTCGGCGGCCTCCCACATCTGCCAGAGGACCGACTCCGCGGACACGCCCGGGGACCACCCCGCCCCGGCCTCACCGGTGCGTGCTGCGGCGCGCCCGGCAGCGACGACGAGCGCGAGCCGGTGCAGCGGCAATGCGTCGTGACCGAGGTGGATCAGGTGATCGGGGTCGAGCACCTGCTCACCGAGCAGCTCGTCGCTCGTGCGGATGCCTTCGGCCGCGAGCTCGTCACGGCGCAGCGCCCGTCGCAACCGGCGGACCGCGACGGTGTCGGCCGCGATGAGTGGGCTGGCGAGCAGGTCGACGACATCGGCCGCGGGGACGGTCGCGATCCGACCGCGCGCCAGATCGACGACGAGGGAGAGCAGGTGCAGCAGGGGCCGGGCCGCGGGCTCGTCCCGGACCGCCACCCGGTGGGCGTCACCGAGCACGGGCACACCACGAGCGGCCAGGACCCGGCGCAGGGTCGCCTGCCGGGCGGCCCCGCGGACGACGACGGCCATCCGCTGCCACGGGACACCGTCCAGCAGGTGCGCGGCACGCAGCTCGTGGGCGACGAAGGCGGCCTCCTGGGCGCTCGAGTGCAGCACATGCGCCTCGAGTGCGCCGCCGGGGCGGACGGGGCCCGCCACCCTCTGCACCCCACCGCCGAGTGCAGCGATCTTGGGGACGACCCTCGCTGCCGCTGCGTGCACCTGCTCGGGCAGGCGGTGACCGTGGCCCAGGACGAGAGTGGTGACCTGACGCCCGGTCCAGTCTCCGGCCAGGTGGTGCGGGTCTGCTCCGCGGAAGCCCTGGACCGCGACGTCAGGGTCACCCACGAGGACCAGGTCGACCCCCTCACCGGTCAGCGCGCGCAGCAGCCTGGCCGCCGGTGCCGTGAGCTCCTGCGCGTCGTCGACCACGACGACCCGCATCCCGGAGCGCACTCGCTCCCTGGCCTCGGGGTCCTCCTCGAGCAGCTCTGCGGCGGCGGTCAGCACCCACGCCGGGTCGAAGGCGCCCGGTCGCGACAACGCGGTGACCTCGTCGTACTCGCGGGCCACCTCGGCCGCAGCGATCCACTCCGGGCGACCGTGCGTCCGCCCGAGGCCAGCGAGGTCATCCGGGGTGACACCGTGCTCGATGGCGCGCATGAGCAGGTCGCGCAGCTCCTCGCGGAAACCACGCGTCGCGAGTGCCTCGACGAGGTCCTGGGGCCACTGCGGGCCGGAGGCGCTCTCGCGGTGCCCTGCGAGCAGCTCACCGAGGACGAGGTCCTGCTCGGCGCCGGACAGCAGTCGTGGCGCCGGGTCGCCCCGCAGCACCGCGTGCTGACGCAGCACGGCAAATCCGAGCGCGGGCATGGTGCGGGCCATCGGCTCGGTCGTCGCCCCTGTCAGCCCGGCCGTCACCGCGTCACGGGCCGTCGCCGCCGACAGCCGCGTCGCCGCGACCAGCAGGACCTCCCCGGGCGAGCACTCACCGCGCGAGACCCGGTCCAGCACCGCCGCGACGGCCACGGTGCTCTTGCCCGTGCCGGGCCCGCCGAGCACACGCACGAGATCTCCTCGCGCGGCCACGGCAGCCGTCTGGTCGGCGTCGAGGGACACGACGGACGAGGGCCCGTCGGAGAACGGGGCCCGCAGATGCACGGTGGGGAGCTGCTCGGTCACGGACCCATCCCACCACCCGCCACCGACAGCGATCCCGTCGCGGCACCCGTGAGGCGCGGACCACACCCGGTGCTCTCGGCTGTCACTACCGATAGGTAGGATCGTGTCGTCCGCCACATGGTGGGATCCGCCACTCGGTGGAGCGATTCTCCGGAGGAACCCATGAGCTCCCACACGCCCGGCACCCGCGTGCAGCGGATGCCTCGTGCCCAGCGACGCGCCCAGCTGCTGGACGCCGCGCTCGGCGTCTTCGTGGCCAAGGGCTACCACTCGGCGGCCATGGAGGACATCGCCGACTCGGCCGGGGTCTCCAAGCCGGTGCTGTACCAGCACTTCCCCGGCAAGCTCGAGCTCTACCTCGCGCTGCTCGACGACCAGTGCGACCACCTCGAGACCCTCGTGCTCGAGGCGCTCAACTCGAGCGAGGACCACGAGGAGCGCGTCTACGCGACCGTCCGTGCCTTCTTCAACTTCGTCGCCGACGAGGGCGGCTCCTTCCGCCTCATCTACGAGTCGGACCTGACCAACGACCCCCAGGTGCGTCACCGTCTCGACGCACTCGAGGCACAGCTCGGCGAGGCGATCGCCCAGCGGATCGTCCAGGACACCCCCCTCCCGACCGAGCTGGCCGAGATGCTGGGGCTGGCGATGTCCGGGGCGGCCCAGGTCATGGCCCGGACGTGGCTGGCCCACGGCGCCCACTTCAGCAAGGAGGTCGCCGCCCAGGCTGCGGGGCACCTGGCCTGGCGCGGCATCGGCACCTTCCCGGTCAACCGCATGGGGACGAGCGACCCCGCCACGGACCTCGTCGCCGGCGAGTGACACGATGAGTCAGAGTTCACGCACCGACACCGAAGGAGTGACCGTGGAGGTCAAGATCGGCATCCAGAACGTGGCCCGCGAGGTCGTCATCGAGGCCACCGGCTCCGAGGCGGAGATCGAGGCAGCCGTGCAGGTCGCTCTCGACGGCGGCGCCCTCGTCCTCACCGACGACAAGGGCCGTCGTGTCATGGTCCCGGCCGGCGCTCTCGGCTATGTCGAGGTCGGCGAGCCGAGCCGCGGACGCGTCGGCTTCGGCGCCTGATCGGGCCGGTCGCTTAGCACGCGGTGACAACCGCCGCGTCCAAATCGTCACATCCTGAGATTCGCAACAGGCGCCTCAGGAGTCTATGTTGATCACACAGCCCGCACGGGGCTACTGATCGCGCCCGTTCACCCCTGTCGGGCGCAGAAGGAGTGATCAACTGTGCTGTGGACCATCATCGTCACCGTCATCCTTGGCGCCATCATCGGTGCGCTCGCTCGTCTGGTTCTCCCGGGCAAGCAGAACATCTCGACGCTCGTCACCGTGATCCTCGGCATCCTCGGGGCCCTCATCGGCTCCTGGGCCTACTCGGCCATGTCGGGTAACTCGGGCACCTCGGGCATCGACTGGATCGCTCTCGTCCTCGGCGTCATCGTCGCCGCGGTCCTGATCGTCATCTACGGCATGGTCGTCGGCCGCAAGCAGGTCTGACCCACCACGCCAGACGAAGGCGCCGCCCTGAGGAGTTTGCTCAGCAAGCGTCTCGAAGGGGGCTCGCCGACTCGGCGGGCCCCCTTCGTCATGTCCGAACAGATCAGGCCGAGAGCCCGAGCCGGCCCATCCGCAGCTGGTGCCGGTCGGTGAGCCGCTGCATCAGCAGGCCGATCTCCTCGAGGGTCGCGCCGGGACGATCGTGGCTGAGCCCGAGCATGAGGTCGCTGAGCGCCTCGCGCTGCACCGCCACCACCTGCCCCTGGGTGAGCGCCTCGCCCATGAGACGACGCCCCCACAGCGCCAGCGGGCCACCGCGGCGAGGATCTTCGCGGATCCCCAGACGCACCGCCGAGACGATCGCGTCGAGATCACGGTGGTCGCCCCCCTTCGCCTGCTCGACGACGGCCCGCGACTGGGGGTCGATGTACTTGGCGATCTCGACGAAGAAGTCGTTGGCGATGCCGTCACCGATGTAGGCCTTGACCAGGCCCTCGAGCAGGTCCCGCGGGCGGGTGCGTGCGTGGTAGGCCTCGAAGGCGTCCTCGAACGGAGCCATCGCCGCAACCGGGTCGCCACCGAGCTCGGTGATGCGCCCGCTCAGGTGCTCGTGGTGGTGGAACTCCTTGACCGCCATGCCGGCGAGGGCTCGCTTCAGATGCATGTCGCGGGCCATCTCGGAGTCGGCGGCCATCTGGGTGAACCCCGAGATCGTGCCGTAGGCGACGACCCCGAGAAGCTCGATGGTGCCCTCACGTTCGCGATCGCCGAGACCGTCGGAGGACGAAGGGGGTGCCTGCTCGCTCATGGACCGCAGCCTAGTGCGCGACCGCGACGGTTCGGCCGGAAGGCGAGGGGACGGGTAGCATGCAGATGACCAGCGGTGCCCGGTCGGCATCCTTTACGCCCGGACGAGACGTCCGGCGCGGTCGCCCCACTCGCGGCAGACCGCATGACTGACCTCCGATCGGCCCGTGCCACCCTCGGCGCGCGCTTCGCGCCGTCCACGCTGATCGTGAGACTTCATGTCCGACACCACCACGCCAGAATCGCTGTCCGTAGCCGACCGCGAAGCCGTGCAGGCCACGCCCGATGTCGAGGGCACCGCACCCGAGGCGGCGCAGCAGACCTTCGCGGACTTCAACGTCAACCCCGAAATCGTCGCAGCGCTGGCCGACGCCGGGATCATCCACCCCTTCCCGATCCAGGCCATGACGCTGCCGGTGGCCCTCGGCCGCCACGACATCATCGGCCAGGCCAAGACGGGTACCGGCAAGACGCTCGGCTTCGGCATCCCGATCCTCGAGCACATCGACCTCGACTCCGACGACCCGCGGCCCCAGGCCCTCGCGGTCGCCCCGACCCGTGAGCTCGCCGGCCAGGTGGCCGCGGACCTCGAGCGTGCCGGCAAGCGTCTGGGCATCAAGGTCCTGACCGTCTACGGCGGCCGGGCCTACGAGCCGCAGATCGAGGCCCTCAAGAAGGGCGTCCACGTCGTGGTCGGCACCCCGGGTCGTCTCATCGACCTGGCGCAGCAGAAGCACCTCGACCTCTCGGCGACCAAGACCGTCGTCCTCGACGAGGCCGACGAGATGCTCGACCTGGGCTTCCTGCCCGATGTCGAGAAGATCATGGCGATGACCTCGCCAGCCCGGCACACGATGCTCTTCTCCGCGACGATGCCCGGCGCGATCGTCGCCCTGGCGCGTCGCTACATGACGCAGCCGACCCACATCCGCGCGATGAGCGAGGACGGCGAGGCCGACAGCCACACCGTCAAGGCGACCGAGCAGTTCGTCTACCGCGCCCACGCGATGGACAAGGTCGAGATGGTCTCCCGCATCCTGCAGGCCGACGGCCGCGGCCTGACGATCATCTTCTCCCGCACCAAGCGCACCGCGGCCAAGGTCGCCGACGAGCTCGTCGACCGTGGCTTCGCCGCAGCGTCGCTCCACGGTGACCTCGGTCAGGGCGCCCGCGAGCAGGCGCTGCGCGCCTTCCGCAACGGCAAGGTCGACGTCCTCGTCGCGACCGACGTCGCCGCTCGTGGCATCGACGTCACCAATGTCACCCACGTCATCAACTACCAGTGCCCCGATGACGAGAAGACCTATGTCCACCGCATCGGTCGGACCGGTCGCGCGGGCAACACGGGTATCGCCGTCACCTTCGTCGACTGGGACGACGAGACCAAGTGGGCGGTCATCAACCGTCAGCTCGACCTGGGGATCCCCTCGGCAGTCGAGACCTACTCCAGCAGCCCGCACCTCTTCACCGACCTCGACATCCCCGAGGGCACCAAGGGCCGTCTCCCCCGGACCCAGCGCACCCGTGAGGGCCTGGACGCGGAGCAGATCGAGGACCTCGGCGAGACCGGCAAGTCCAGCGGTCGTCGCCAGAGCAGCTCCGGTGGCGGGCGCGACAGCGGGCGCGGTGGACGCGACGGCGGTGGCCGCGGCGGACGCGACAGTGGTCGCGGTGGACGCGACGGCGGTGGCCGCGGTGGACGTGACGGCGGACGCGACGCCGACCGGGGCGGCAACAGCGACACCGTGCGCAGCAGTGACCAGCCCAGCGAGGCGAAGGGGGACGGCGAGGGTCGTCCGCGCCGTCGCCGCAACCGCCGCCGCACCCACGGCAGCCAGTCCGACCAGGTCCAGGACGCCGGCTGAGGCCTGACCTCCCTTCGTCCCAACGGCCGCCCGATGACCGGGTGACCCGAAAAACGGCCCCTTCGCACGAGTTGAGAACTCGTGCGAAGGGGCGGTTCTGCTGCTCAGCGGCGAAGGCAGCCGCCCCGGGCCTCAGATGACGGCGAGGATCGCCTCGGTGACCTCGCGGTAGGCGGCTGCGCCCTTGCTGGAGCCGGCCGTGTCGAGGATCGAGCGGCCGGCAGCGGGCGCCTCGGCGAAGCGCACGGTCCGCGGGATCGGCGGCGAGAGCACGGGCAGCTTGTAGCGCGTGCCGAGATCGTCGAGGACCTCGCGGGCGTGGTTGGAGCGCCCGTCGTACATCGTCGGGAGGATGCCGATGGTCTTGAGCTTCTTGTTGAGCAGCTTCTTGACGTCCTTGACGGTGTCGAGCAGCTGGCCCACGCCACGGTGACTGAGCATCTCGGCCTGCATCGGGATGATCAGCCCGGTCGCGGCGGTCAGCGCCGAGAGCGTGAGGACTCCGAGGCTCGGGCTGCAGTCGAGGAGGATGACGTCGTAGTCCGCGCGCACGTCCTCGAGGACCGACTGCAGGACGAACTCGCGACCGGGCCGGGTCAGCAGCTGCGCCTCGGACCCGGCGAGCTCGATCGTCGCGGGAAGCAGGTCGATGCCGTCGCTGATCTGCAGGATCGCGTCGGCGACCTCGGCCTGACCCAGGATGACCTCGTTGACGGACAGCTCGACGGCGTCGGGGTCGACCCCGAGGCTGAAGGTCAGGCTGGCCTGCGGGTCGAGGTCGACGAGGAGGACACGGCGTCCGAGCTCGGCCATCGCGGCACCGATGGACGCGACCGACGTCGTCTTGGCGACGCCGCCCTTCTGGTTGGCGACAGCGATGATGGCTGCCTTCTTCGCGCGTGCCACGGGTGACGCCTTTCGATGGGAGCCGATGCGGGCTCATCCTCTCAGGTGAGCCGCTCGCTGCCGTCGCGCCACCCCGCGGCGCGCGTCACGTCCGGCTCGTGCAGACGTCTCAGACCGACTGCACGGCACCGATCCGCCCTTCCCTGAAGGCCTCGACGAAGAGGGCATGGTCGGATCGGACCTGCTGCGCGTAGTCGATGCCGAAGTCCACGAGCTCCCGCACGAACTCGTCCTCGCGCCCCTCGATCACGGAGGCGATGGCCTCCTCGGTCTGGAAGTCGACGACGGTGTGGTCGCTGTCGGTGTCCGAGACGCAGTGGATCTTCGCCGTGGCCCGCCCGAGGTCGGCGACGACCAGCTCCATGTCGGCGGGCTCGTGGAGGCCACCCCAGGAGAGGTCGAGCTCGTAGGGAGACACCTCGTCGACGACGAAGCCGACGCCACGCACCGTCGTGAACCCGAGAAGCGGGTCGGCGTGCACCTGGAGCGCCCGCTGGCTGACCACGGTCCGCTCGCCCTCGTGGGCGAAGAGGTCTCGCATCCGGGGCACGTCCACCACATCGGCCAGGGCCGGGTGGTTCGCCTGCTTCATCGTCAGCACGATGTCATTTTCGTTCGCCTCGTTGAATCCCTCGATCAGCACGCTGTAGGCGGGCAGGCCAGCGCTGCCGATGCCGAAGCCGGAGCGCCCGACGACGTCCTTGACGGTGTAGAAGGTCTCGCGGTCCACCCGCTTGGCCTCGGGGATGGTGCCGAGGTAGTCGGCGAAGGCTGCAAGGACCAGCTCTCGCTCGTCCGCCTCGAGACGTCGCACCCCCGGCCCGTCCGCGAACCGCCGTCCGGACTCGCTCACGTCGGTCATGGAGTCGAGCATCGCGGCGCGGCTGTTGCGCCGGGCGCCCTGCAGGGTGGCGTGGATGGCTCCCTCGGTGTTGCCCAGGCGCAGGGCGAACTCGGAGTCGTCACTCCCTTCGACGAACTGGTGGACCCGCTCGATGTAGCTGCGCAGGTAGGTCGTGGCCAGGTCCCGCACCGCCTGCTCGGGCAGCGCCTTGCGCCAGCCCATGAGGGCCAGCCCGGCGACGAAGCGCTTCAGGTCCCAGGTGAAGGGGCCGACATAGGCCTCGTCGAAGTCGTTGACGTCGAAGACGAGCTCGCCGTGCGAGTTGATGTACGTCCCGAAGTTCTCGACGTGGAGGTCGCCGTGGATCCACACCCGCCCGGTCCGCTCGTTCGCCCAGGGCTGCTCGATGGCGGCCATGTCACGGTGGAAGAGGCAGGCCGTCCCGCGGTAGAAGGCGAAGGGGTGGTCTGCCATCTTGCGAAATTTCACCCGGAAGGCTGCAGGAGAGGCTCGCATGAGGTCGGCAAAGGCCGCCTCGAGCGTGTCGATGACGTACTGCTGACGAAGATGATCGGCCATGTCCCGACGTTATGTCGCGCGCCTGAGGATCTGCTGGCCTTCAGCCCACGACGGGTGTGACGCCCGAGGATGCGGCCACGATGCGCTCCAGGGACTCCGGCGAGGTGGTGTTCTCCCCCAGCCGGTTGTCCTTGCCGTCGCCGTGGAAGTCGCTGCTCCCCGTGACGACGAGATCGTGCTCGGCGGCCAGGCGTCGCGCGAAGACCCGACCGTCGTCGTCGTGGTCGCGATGATCGGCCTCGATGCCCACGAGCCCGGCCTCCACGAGGAGCGCCACGTCGTCGGCCCCGAGGGAGCGCTGACGCTTGGTGGCGAAGGGGTGGGCCACCACGGGGACGCCACCGGCGGCGCGGACGAGCCGGACCGCCTCGGCCGTCTCGACGGCGTAGTGCGGCTCGTAGTAGGTCGAGCCGTTGTGCAGCCAGCGGGCGAAGACCTCGTTGCGGTCCGTCGCGATGCCGTTGGCCACGAGCGCGTCGGCGAGGTGCGGGCGACCCAGCGAGGTCTCACCGTCGGCCACCTGCGCCAGGACGTCCTCCCACGTGACCGCGACGCCGTCGGCAGCCATGTGCTCGACGATGCGCCGCAGCCGGGGCACCCGGTCCTCACGCATCAGCCGCATCTCCTCGCTCAGCGTCTCGTCAGCCGGGTCGAAGAGGTAGGCCAGCAGGTGCACCGTCCGCCCGCGGTGCCGGGTCGACAGCTCGGCTCCGCGCACGAGCGCCACGCCATGGCGCTGGGCTGCCTCGGTGGCCTCGTCCCACCCTGCGGTGATGTCGTGGTCGGTGATGGCCAGCGTCGTGAGACCTGCCTCGGCCGCCTGGGCGAGCAGGGCGGCGGGCGCATCGGTGCCGTCGCTGCGGGAGCTGTGGGTGTGCAGGTCGATCACCTCGACCACACTAGCCCGACGCGAGGGGCTCAGCCGAGACCGGGCCAGCGCGGCGCGCGCTTCTCGGCGAAGGCCCGCACGCCTTCGGCCCGGTCGGCGCTGAAGGCCGTGTCGTGCCACCGGGCGTCCTCGATGTCCAGGCCCTCGTCGACCGTGACGTCCAGCCCTGCGCGCATCGCCGCCTTGGCATTGCGGACCCCGATCGGTGAGTGCTGGCCGATCGTGGTCGCCATGGCGAGGGCCTCTCCCTTCGCGTCGTCGACGAACCGGTCGACCAGACCCAGGCGAGCGCCTTCCTCGCCGGTGATCCGCCGTGCGGTGAAGATCAGGTCAGCGGCTCGCGACCAGCCGAGGCGGCGGGTCAGCAGCTGGGTCCCACCACCTCCGGGGATGACCCCCACGGAGACCTCGGGCAGCGCGAAGCTGGCCTTCGGCCCGGCAACGATCAGGTCGCACGCCAGAGCGATCTCGCACCCGCCCCCGAGCGCGTGGCCGTCGACCGCCGCGATCGTCGGCACCGGCAGGTCGTACAGCGCCCGGTAGGCCAGCCGGTTGCCCGGCCGCTGCGCCCGCAGGTCGTCATCACTGAACCCGTTGCGCTCCTTCAGGTCCGCCCCGACGCAGAAGGCCTTGGGGTGGCTCGACGTCACGACCACCGCGCGCACCGAGGTGTCGGCGCGCAGCTCGTCCCCGGCAGCGGTGAGGGCCTGCGCCATCGCCGTGGAGACGGCGTTCATGGACTCGGGTCGGTCGAGGACGACCTCGGCGACGCCACCGTCGTGGCGCTCGATGCGGACGAGGGACTCGGTCATGGTGCAGGCCTTTCGGTCAGGGACGGGAGAGCATGGCGGCGATGCCCTGGCCGACGCCGATGCACATGGTGGCGATCGCGTGGTCCAGGTCGTCGTCGGCCATCGAGATGGCTGCGGAGAGGGCGATGCGGGCGCCGCTCATGCCGAGCGGGTGACCGAGGGCGATCGCCCCGCCGTGCGGGTTGACGCGCGGGTCGTCGTCGGCGATGCCGAGCTCGCGCAGCACCGCCAGCCCCTGGGAGGCGAAGGCCTCGTTGAGCTCGATGACCCCGACCGCGTCGAGCTGCACGCCGGTGCGCTGGACGAGTCGCTGGACCGCAGGTGCTGGCCCCATGCCCATGACGCGTGGCTCGACGCCGATGGCGGTCACGGCGTCGACCCGGGCGATCGGCGTCAGCCCGTGCCGCTCGACGGCCTCCTCGGAGGCGACGAGCAGCGCGGCGGCGCCATCGTTGACCCCCGAGGCGTTGCCGGCCGTGACCGAGCCGCCCTCGAAGATCGGGCGCAGACCCCCGAGCGCCTCCATCGACGTCGAGCGCGGGTGCTCGTCGGTGTCGACGAGCACGGGCTCGGCCTTGCGTCGCGGCACGCTCACCGGGACGATCTCGCGCGCCAGCCGCCCGGACGCGATCGACGCGGCTGCCTTCTCCTGCGAGCGCAGGGCGAAGGCGTCCTGGTCCTCACGAGAGATCTGGTGGTCGACAGCGACATTCTCCGCCGTGCGCGGCATGGGGTCGGTGCCGTGCAGCCGCTCCATCTGCGGGTTGACGAAGCGCCACCCGATCGTCGTGTCCTCGAGCTTCATGCCACGGCTGAAGGCACTGTCGGCCTTGGGCAGGACGAAGGGAGCGCGACTCATGCTCTCCGCTCCCCCGGCGATCATGAGGTCCGCGTCACCGGCGGCGATCGCGCGGGCTGCGTAGCCCACGGCGTCGAGACCCGAGCCGCACAGCCGGTTGATCGTCGTGCCGGGCACCGTGACCGGCAGCCCGGCGAGCAGCGCCGCCATCCGCGCGATGTTGCGGTTGTCCTCGCCGGCCTGGTTGGCACTGCCCAGCACGACGTCGTCGACGAGCGCCGGGTCAAGGCCCGCGTGGCGGCCCATCAGCTCGCGGATGACGTGCGCGGCCAGGTCGTCGGGGCGCACGCTGGAGAGCGCACCCCCGTAGCGACCGATGGGGGTGCGGACACCGTCGACGATGTAGGCCCGACGGGCCCCGCTCACTGGTTGCCCGCGAGCCGTGCGCGTCCGGCGTCGGTGAGGACGCGGTCGGTGCCCTCGGTCGCGACGAGCTGCGGGTCCGCCTTGTAGAGGTCGGCGCGCACGGCCGGGTCGAGCCCGACCTCTCGCGCGGCCTGGTGGGCCTCGAGCTTGTTGAGTCGGCCCCCGTTGTCCGCCAGCCGCTGCAGGAAGGCACGCGCCGGGTCGCCCGCCACCGTCGCGTCGGGCGCCTGCGGGTCGGGCAGGTCGACGAGCGCCTCGAGCTGGGCGATGACCGCTCGCACGGTCTCGCGCCACGAGGCCGCGGTCTGGGCGATGTCGGTGGCAGCACCGCCGCTGCCCTGCCAGGTGCGCTTGGGGTAGCGCTGGACGTACTCGCGCTCGAGCTCGAGCATGCGGGCGGTGTGGTGGGCGAACTGCTCGGCGCTGCCGTGCAGGAAGACCCAGTTGCGGGTCTCGTGGGCACGCGTGCCCTGGGACTCGAGCTCTTGGTCGCTCAGCTCGGATGCGGGGACACCCTGGGTGGCGTCGTTCATGGTTTTTCCCTTCATCGGTGCGTCAGTCGAGCCGGCGCAGCTGGTCGCGATAGCGGGTGGAGTTGTGGAGGTACTCGCCGACGCCGAAGCGGATCCAGTCCGCGGCCTCGGGTGGAGCGGGGCGCACCTTGGCGGGGACGCCGACAGCCATCGACGACTCGGGGATCGTGGCGTGCTCGGTGACCACGGCCCCGGCCCCGATCACCGACCCCGCGCCGATGGTGGCGAAGTTGAGGACGACCGACCCGGAGCCGATGAGGCAACCGTCGCCGATCGTGCAGCCCTCGAGATGGACGTTGTGCCCGACGACGCAGTCCGCACCGATGGCGGTCGGCTGCTCCTCGATGCAGTGGACGATGGTGCCGTCCTGCACCGAGCTGCGGTCACCGACGATGATCCGACCGAAGTCGGCGCGCAGCACCGTCGTCGGCCACACCGATGCCTGCTCCCCCAAGGTCACTGCACCGATGACGACGGCGTCCGGGTGGACATACGCCGAGTCGGGGACGACCGGGACGAGATCGCCGAGTGCGTAGATCGCCATGTCAGGCCACCTGCGGCAGGTCGCGATAGACCCGAAGGGCATTGCCGCTCAGGACCGAAGGGATGTCCGCGTCGGGGATCAGGTCGGCCACGGCACGGGCGTTGAGGTCGGCACCGGGCACGCCGGGCCAGTCGGTCGCGAAGATCATCTTCTTGGCCAGACGCTGCAGGCCGGCGGCGGCGTAGTACTCGGGCAGCCGCTTGGGCGGCAGCCCGGACAGCTCGATCCACACGTGCGGGTTGCTCATCGCCATGAAGGCCGCCTGCTCGTACCACCAACCGCGTCCACCGTGGGCGAGGACGATGTCGAGCTCGGGGAAGTCGCGCGCGACGGGGAGCAGATAGGTCGGGTCGGCGTACTGGTTGGACGACCCGGCGAAGGTCGACGTCCCGCAGTGCACGACGAGCGGGGCGCCCTCCTCCACCAGCACCTGGTAGGCCGGGTAGAGCATCGGGTCATCGCAGCGGAAGCCCCCGTGGACGGGGTGCAGCTTCAGTCCCGCCGCGCCCAGTCCGAGCTGTCGCCGCACCTCGGCACCGATCGGATGGTGCAGGTGCGGGTTGACATTGCCCATCGGCCGAAACCGCTGCGGGTTGTGCTCGACGATCGGCAGCAAGTCGTCGAAGAGCTGCATGCCGGTCGCCTTGGGGCTGTACTCGCAGAAGATCACGGCGACGTCCACCCCCTGGTCGGCGAAGAGGTCGTCGATGACATCGGGACGGGGTCTCCCTTCGCCGTCCCAGGCCCGCTCGAGGAGGCCCTCCGGGCCGAACTGGCGCGCCCAGTCGATCCACGAAGGAGCGAGCGTCGACAGGACGGGCACGTGGACGTGCGCGTCGATGAGCTGGTGTCCATCGAGCACGGTGCCTCAGAGGTCCTTGACCATCGGCGTGTCGACCCCGATGGGGCCGGTCTTGTGCGAGCCACCCGGAGCGCCGAGCGGCTCGTCGCGACCCTCGAGGGTCTCGGTGAAGAAGCGCCGGTTGTCCTCGATGTGCTCCGTCATGTCGTCGGCGACACGACGGTCCTGGCTGATCGCCTCGACGGGGCACACCGGCTCGCACGCGCCGCAGTCGATGCACTCCTTGGGGTTGATGTAGAGCTTGCGATCACCCTCGTAGATGCAGTCGACGGGGCACTCCTCCGTGCAGGACGTGTCCATGACGTCCAGGCAGTGACCGGCAATGACGTACGGCATGTCGAATTCCTCTCTCAGGCGGGCTGCGGGACGGCAGGCTGCTGGTCAGTCGAGTGTCCCGGAAATAGTTGCGCATCGGGGTCGATGTGGACGGCCGCATTGTTGACCGCCGTGGCCACCTCGCCGAAGCCGACGGCGATGAGTCGGACCTTGCCGTCGTAGTCGGTGATGTCACCGGCGGAGAAGACCCCCGCGACATTGGTGCGCATGGCCGGGTCGACGACGAGGTGCCGGTTGTCGTGGAGCTCGACACCCCACTCACGAAGGGGGCCGAGGTTGGCCGTGAAGCCGAGCGCCGCGACGAGCTTGGTGCAGGGCAGCGACCGGGGGTCCTCCCCCTTCGGCGTGATCGTCACGGTCTCCAGGAGGTCACCACCGACGGTCTCGGTGACCTGGGCGTTGAGGACGACCTCGACCGGCGCCGCCTCCATCAGCTCGACCGACCCGTGGTGGGCGCGGAACTTGTCCCGCCGGTGCACGAGCGTGACGCTCTTGGCGATGGGGTGGAGCATGTTGGCCCAGTCCACCGCCGAGTCGCCGCCGCCGACGATGACGACGTCCTGCCCGGCGTACTCCGCCGAGCTCGGCACGAAGTACTCGAGCCCACGGCCGAGGAAGTCCTCGCCGGCCGGCAGGGTGCGCGGGGTGAAGGTGCCGATGCCACCGGTCACGATGACCGCACCGGCGTCGATCCGGTCGCCCGTGCTCGTCGTGACGACGAGACGCTCACGCCCTTCGCCGTCGGGCACGTGCTCGAGCTGCTGGGCCTCCTGACCCAGCAGGTACTGCGGGTTGTACGGGGCGGCCTGCTCGACGAGGTTGGCGATGAGCTGGCGACCGGAGACGGCGGGGAAGCCCGCGATGTCGAAGATCTGCTTCTCCGGGTACATCGCGGTGACCTGACCGCCGACCTGGCTGAGGCTGTCGACGACTGCAGTGCTCAGTCCGCGGACCCCGGCGTAGTAGGCACCGAAGATGCCCACGGGTCCGGCGCCGACGATGAGCAGGTCGACCTTCGTGGTGGTGCTCATGACAGGGCCTCCTTGGCCTCGAGTTCCTTGACGAGCGCGCGCACCTTGAAGCGCTGCATCTTGCCCGTCGCTGTCTTGGGCAGCTCGTCGACGAAGTACACGCGACGCGGGCGCTTGAAGGGGGCGAGCCCCTCGCGGCACCACGTGTCGAGCTCCTGCGCGGTCACCTCGGAGCGGGTGACGAGGACGGCGACCGGCTTGACCAACCCGTCGGCGTCCTCCTGACCGACGACCGCGCACTCGGCGACGGCGTCGTGCGCCAGGAGCCGGTCCTCGACCTCGGTCGGGCTGACCCAGATGCCACCCGCCTTGAGCAGGTCGGTAGCCCGCCCCATGCAGGTGTAGTAGCCCTCGTCGTCGCGGACGTAGGTGTCGCCGGTGTTGAGCCACTCGCCCTGGAAGACGGTGCGGGTGGCCTCGGCCCGGCGCCAGTAGCCCAGCGCCGAGGAGGCGCCGCGGACGTAGAGGGTGCCCGGTTCGCCGTCGGCGACGAGCGTGCCGTCGAGGTCGCGGATCTCGAGGTCGTAGCCGGGCACGGCCGTGCCGGTCGTGCCCATCTTGATCTCACCGGGACGGTTGGACAAGAAGATGTGCAGGCACTCGGTCGAGCCGATCCCGTCAAGGATCTCCAGACCGAAGCGGTTCATCATCCGCTCCTGCACCCCCTTGGGCAGCGGCTCGCCCGCCGACGCCCCGAGACGCACACCAGCGAAGGTGTCGTCCGGGATGTCGCTCGAGAGCAGCCCCGCGTAGAAGGTCGGCACCCCGAAGAAGAGGGTGGGCCGGCCCGTGCGGATCCGCTCGGCCATCCCCGTCGGGGTCGGCCGCTCCGGGTTGAGCACCGAGGTGGCACCCACGGAGAGGGGGAAGAACATCGAGTTGCCGATGCCGTAGGCGAAGAAGACCTTCGCCACGGACAGGCACCGGTCGTCCGGGGTGATCCCGAGGACCTGGGCGCCGTAGGTCTCGCACACCAGACGGATGTTCTCGTGCCGGTGCATCGCTCCCTTCGGCTTGCCGGTGGTGCCCGAGGTGTAGAGCCACAGGGCCCATGCGTCGGACCCGGCGGGGACGGGCTCATGATCGGCCGCGGGCGCCTGCGCTCCGCGGGCGACGAAGTCCTCCCACGAGAGCTGGTCCGCACCGGCGACGGCCGCGGCACTGTCTCCCGGGTCACCGTCCCAGATGACCTGGCGCAGGTCCGGGCACTGGGCCGCGGCACCAGCAGCCGCCTCGGCGAAGGTGGAGCTCGCGACGAGGGAGACCGCGCCCGAGTCGTTGATGATCTCGGCGAGCTCGTTCGGGCCGTACATGGTCGAGATCGGCACCGCCACGAACCCGCCGCGCATGGCACCGAGGACGCCCGCGAAGAGCGCGATGTCGTCGTTGGCGACGAAGACGACGCGGTCGTCCCGACGCAGGCCGAGCGAGCGGAAGCTCGCCGCGGCACGGCCGGTGAGCTCGACGAGCTCGTTGTAGGTCACCGTCTGCGAGGGCGTCTCGACGGCCGGGTGGTCTCCGCGATCAGCGGCGACCCGGTCGACGAGCCAGGCTGCAGCGTTGAAGCCGGCTTCAGTCATTCGGCTCAGACCCTCTCCAGGTTGTACTCACCCTTTTGACCGGAGCCGTAGCGGCGCAGTGCACCCTCGGGGCCGGAGGCGTTGGGCCGGATGAAGATCCAGTTCTGCCAGGCGGTGAGGCGACCGAAGATCTTGGTCTCCATCGTCTCGGGACCGACGAACCGGTGGTTGGCCTCCATGCCGGTGAGGGCATCGGGGCTGAGCGCGGCCCGCTCCTCGATGACGATGCGCAGCTCGTCCTCGAAGTCGATGTCGTCCAGGGCGAGGGTGACGAGACCGGCCTGGTCCGCGGCTGCGGAGTCCAGGTCCTGGCCGATGACCGCACGAGCGGCCTCGAGGTCCTCGTCCCGGCCGAAGAAGCGCGACTCCAGACGGGTCAGGCCGTTGCCCATCGGGTACTTGCCGTCGTTGGCCTCGGTCAACCGGACCGTGGCCGGGGTCGCGTCGGCGTCGACGTCCTCGTAGACGCCCTCGAGCATGTACTGACGGTCGGCGGCCAGGGCCAGCTCGAGGAGGGTGCCGACGAAGGCCGACCCCGGCTCGATGATGGCCAGCAGGCTGCGCGAGGTGACGTCGACCCGCTTGAGCGTGCGCTTGAGGTAGTGGTTGACCTCGTTGATGAACCAGTGGTCGGCCCACTCCGTGAGCTTGGTGTCGTGGGCGAGCACGAGGTCCTGGTCACCGGTGGCGCGCAGCACCCAGGTGCCGAGCTCCAGCTCGTTGGCACGCAGGTGCAGGATCAGGTCGTCGAGCTCGCGGGCGAGTGCCAGCGGGTAGTAGGCGACGCCCTGGGCCCGGGCTGCCTCGGCGTCGGCCGGGGGCTGCTCGGTGGGGGCGGAGACGGTGATGTCGACCGTGCGGCGGGCGCGGTCGATCTGCGCGGAGACGTGGCTGTAGGAGATCGAGTCGCCGTCGATCGTGCGCTGCAGCTCGGTGAGCTGGACACCCTCGCCAGCCTGCCCATCACGGGTGGACTCGGCGGCAGCGGCCTTGGCGCGCTTGCTGATCTCCTCGTCCCACGAGCCGCGGGGGAAGGTGGCGTCGATGAAGCCCCAGTCGACCGCGGTGTCGCCGCGGTATCCCTCGGACTTGGTCGCGAAGAGGTCGGCGCGGTCCTTGCGGACGTGGCGCTTGTCCACGACGCGGGTCAGGCCGCCGGTGCCGGGCAGGACACCCAGGAGGGGGACCTCCGGGAGGGAGACCGTCGAGTTGTTGTCATCGACGAGGACGATGTCGTCGCACGCGAGGGCCAGCTCGTAGCCACCACCGGCCGCGGTGCCGTTGAGCGCGGCGATCCACTTCTGGCCGGAGTTGGCGGTCGCGTCCTCGATGCCGTTGCGGGTCTCGTTGGTGAACTTGCAGAAGTTCACCTTCCAGCTGTGCGGGGAGGCCGCGAGCATCCGGATGTTGGCACCCGCGCAGAACATCCGCTCGATGCCGGAGGTCATGACGACCGCCTTGACCTCGGGGTGCTCGAAGCGCATGCGCTGGACGACGTCGTAGAGCTCGATGTCGACACCCAGGTCGTAGCTGTTCATCTTCAGCTCGTAGCCGGGGACGAGCCCGCCCTGCTCGTCGACCGCCAGCTTCACCGTGGCCACGTCGCCGTCGTACTCGACGGTGAAGTGGCGGTAGGCGTCGGGGCTGGTGCGGAACTCGA
Source organism: Janibacter sp. Soil728 (assembly GCF_001428305.1). Lineage (GTDB taxonomy): Bacteria > Actinomycetota > Actinomycetes > Actinomycetales > Dermatophilaceae > Janibacter. The sequence continues at coordinate 38,339 of NZ_LMRZ01000006.1, forward strand.
CGACCGGGGGCGCCGCCTTCTCGATGGTGGTCTCGCTCACGTCAAACCTTCCGTCGTTCGGATCGCACGCCGCGGGGACCACGGCATCGGGGTACGTCTCTATCTTCTACATTGACTACGCGATCCGTCAAGAGGTTGTAGCATTTTTCTTCAGCCGACCCCGAGCAGGCGCCGAGCCCGCGGGGCATCGCTGCGGAACTCCTCGGTGGTGCTCTCGTGGACGATCCGCCCCTTCTCCATGACCACGACGCGATCGGCGACGGAGAAGGCCGCACGCAGGTCCTGCTCGACGAGCAGCACCGTGATCCCCTCCTGCGCCAGCTCGCGCACGATGCCCATCACCTGCTGGACGATCGCGGGGGCCAGCCCGTCGGAGGGCTCGTCCAGGAGCAGCACCCGCGGGCCGAGGAGGAGCGCGCGGCCGATGGCGAGCATCTGCTGCTCGCCGCCGGAGAGCTGGTCGCCCCGGTTGGTCCTGCGCTCGCGCAGGCGCGGCATGAGCTCGTAGATGCGCTCGAGCGACCACTCCCCCGAGTGCTTGCCCTCCGCGATGCGCAGGTTGTTGTGCACCGTGAGCGGCGCGAAGACCCGCCGACCCTGCGGGACGATCGCCACGCCGGCCCTGGCCCGCGCGTGCGTCGGCAGGCCGGTGATGTCCTCGTCGCCCACGTGGATGCTGCCGCTCTGGGTATTGATGAAGCCCATGACCGTCGACATCAGCGTCGTCTTTCCGACGCCGTTGCGACCGAGCAGCGTGACCGTCTCACCGGCGCCCACGTGCAGGTCCACACCGGTCAGGACGGTGCTGCCGCCGTACCCGGCCTCGACGCCGGCGATCTTCAGGTCTGCTCCGATGGCGCTCATCCGGCGACCTCCTCGGTCGGGGCCGCCGATGTCGTCGACACCGGCAGGTCGGGCGGGACGGGGGTCTCGTGGAAGAGCTCCTCGAGGGAGCCCTCACCGAGGTAGGCCTGCTGGACGGCCGGGTCCTCACGGACCTCGTCGGCGGGCCCGTCGGCGATCAACCCGCCGAGGTGGAGGACGCTGACGCGGTCGGCCAGCTGGAAGACCAGCTCGAGGTCGTGCTCGATGATCACGACCGTCAGGTCTGACGGCAGCGAGCGCACCAGCTCGATGAAGCGCTGGCTCTCGGCCGGAGACATCCCGGCCGCCGGCTCGTCGAGGAGCAGCAGCTTCGGCCGGGTCGCCAGGGCGACGGCCACCTCCAGCTGTCGGCGCTCACCGTGACTGAGGTTGCCGGTCATGATGTGCGAGCGGTCGGTCAGGCCGACGTCGGCGACACACTGCTCGGCGAGGTCGTCGATCTCGCTGTTGCGCCGCCCTGACGAGGTCACCCACGACATGCCCTTGCCGGCCACCCGTTGCGCCGCGAGCGCGACATTGTCCAGCGGGTTCATCGACAGGAAGAGCGAGCTGTGCTGGAAGGTCTTGCCCAGCCCCCTTCGCGCTCGCCAGGCGGCGGAGCGCTTGGTGACATCGTCCCCCGCGAAGAGGATCTGCCCGCTGGTGGTCGGCAGGCCGCCGGCCACCAGGTTGAAGAGCGTGGACTTGCCCGCTCCGTTGGGGCCGATGAGGGCGTGGCGACCCCCCTTCGCCACCTCGAGGCTGACGTCGTCGACGGCCACGAGCGCACCGTACTTCTTGGTGACATTGCGCAGGGTCAGGGCCGCGGGTGCGGCGGTGGGTGCCGCGGTGGGCGCGCTCATGCCTTGTCCTCCTGAGGGCGTCGGGTGAACAGCTGCCGCCAGTTGGTGCCGGCGAAGCCGTGGGGCAGCAGGTAGACGGCAGCGATGAAGACCAGGCCGAGCAGCAGCGGTCCGCGTCCGCCGAGGGAGGCGCCGATGTCATCGCGGACGATCGTCACGAGGGCGGCACCGAGCACCGCTCCCCACAGTCGTCCGCGACCACCGACCACGACGGCCAGCAGGGCCATCGCGGACACCTCGAAGGCGAGGTCCTCCGGGGAGACGAACCGGTTCTGCGCCACCCACAGGGAGCCGGCAGCGCCCGCGACGCCACCCGCGATGCCGTAGACGGCCAGCTTGAGCCAGAAGGTCGAGTAGCCGATCGAGGCCATCCGCTCCTCGTTGTCCCGCAGCCCGCGAAGGGAGCGGCCCAGCATCGACCTCGAGGTCCACCACACGATGGCGAAGCCGATGAGGAAGATCAGCAGGATCCACCAGTAGCGGACCCCGGCGAGGGTGACCGGCTCACCGCCGGGCGCAAGCGTCAGCGACGGGATGCCGTAGAGGCCGTTGGTGCCGCCGGTCAGGCCTTCCCAGCGCTGGGCCAGCACGTGCGCCAGCTCGGCGATGGCCAGGGTGAGCATGAGGAAGTAGGTGCCCTTGGTGCGGACCATGAGCACCCCGGTGAGCAGGGCGAAGAGACCTCCGGCGACGACCGCGACGAGCAGCGGCACGGGGGCGAAGGAGGTGGTGTCGCGGGCGACGAGCGCTGCGGCGTAGGCACCCACACCGAAGGGGGCGGCGTGACCGAGCGAGGGCATGCCCGAGACCCCGACGAGCAGGTCCAGGCTCACGGCGAGCAGCGCCAGCGCGAGGACGCGACTGAGGGTGTTGGCGATGTCCGCGGGGAAGACCAGCGGGACGGCCACGAGGAGCAGGACCGAGAGGACCGCGAGAGCGGACGAGAGCTTGGGCTTCATGCCGTCGCCTCCTTCTTGCCGAGCAGACCCTGGGGTCGCAGGAGCAGGACCAGGCCCATCGCGCCGAAGACGAGGAAGGACGCGTGATCGGGCAGGAGCGAGACGCCCAGCGTCTCGATCTGGCCGATGACCAGGGCTCCGACGAGGGCGCCACTCACGGAGCCGAGGCCGCCGATGACGACGACCACGAGGCCGAGGAGCAGCACCCGGTTGTCCAGGCCGGGGTAGGCCGAGAGGATCGGGCCGCCGATGACGCCGCCGGCCGCGGCCAGGGCCGCTCCGGCGGCGAAGACACCGGTCACCAGTCGCTTGGTGTCGACCCCCAGGGCGGAGACCATCTGGGGGTCGACGACCGAGGCGCGCACGAGCGACCCGACGCGGGTGCGCTCGATGACGTACAGCGCGCCGACGGCGAGCAGCCCACCGACGACGATGACGACGAGCCGGTAGACCGGGTAGGACTGGCCGAAGATCGTCGCGCTCCCGTCCAGCCCGGCGGGTGCCGGGATGGAGCGCACGTCGTTGCCGAACTTCATCGCGACGAGGTCGGAGACCACGAGCGCGATGCCGAGGGTGAGCAGGGCCTGGTCGAGGTGACCGCGATGGGCGACCGGCCGGACCATCGCTGACAACCCCCAGCCGCTGAACCCGCCGATGATCGCGGCGAGCAGGACTGCTCCCCCGAAGGCGAGCAGCGTCATCTTCGTACCCCCGCCCAGCAGGGCCACGGCGACGTACGCGCCCAGGAGGTAGATGGCGCCGTGGGCGAGGTTGAGCACGTCCATGACGCCGAAGACGAGGGACAGTCCGAGGGCGATGACGAAGAGCAGGACGCCGGTGGCGAGCCCGTCGATCATCGTCACCCCGTTGTCGGTGATGAAGTTGGCCGTCAGTGCGGTCACGAGATCTCCCAGCAGTGGGTGTGGACGGATCAGGAAGAAGGCTTGGTCAGCTCGCTCTCGATGACATTGGTCCAGGCGTCACCCTTCTTCTCGACCTTGCGCAGGTAGTACGTCTGGTCCGGACCCTGCTTGTCCGAGAAGGACCACGGTCCGCGCGGGCTGTCGACCTCGCCCGTGCTCTTGAGGCCCTCGACGATCTGGTCGCCACCGGTGCCCTTGGCAAGGGCCTTGTCCAGGACCGCCCCCGCGTCGTAGGTCTGCATCGAGTAGACGGTCGGCGGCACCTTGTTGGCCTCCGTGTAGGCCTTGACGAAGGTCTTGTTCTTGTCGTTGTCCAGCTCGGAGGAGTAGTGCAGCGAGGTGAAGATGCCCTCGGCGGACTTGCCCTGGGCCTTGAGCGCCCCACCCTCGGTGAGGAAGCCGGTGGCGTAGAAGGGGATGTCCTCGTGCAGGCCGAGCTGGTCGTACTGCTTGACGAAGGTGACGGCCTCGGCGCCGGCGTAGAAGGCGAAGACGGCCTTCGGCTTGGCGTTGCGCACCTTCTGCAGGTACGGCTGGAAGTTGGTCGTCTTGCCGAAGGGGGTCATCTGGGTCCCGGCGATCTTGCCGCCGCCGGCCACGAAGGACTTCTTGAAGCCGGCGAGGAACTCGTCGCCCGCGGCGTAGTCGGGACCGACGAGGTAGACCTTGCCGTCACCGACCTCCTTGGCGACGTGGCCACCGATGGCCTCGCCGACCTCACCGTTGGAGAAGCTGGTGCGCCACACGTACGGCGAGGCGGACTTGCCCGTGATGTCGTTGGCGCCGGCGTTGGTGATGATGAGCGGCTTCTTGGCCTCGGTGAAGGAGTCGGTCAACCCCAGGGCAACAGCGGAGTTGACGATCCCGACCACGGCGTCGACGGACTCGTCCTGCGCGAGCTTGGTGCCGGCAGGGACACCGTCCTCGGGTCCCGCGCCCTCGTCGACGACCGTCAGCTCGACGTCCTTGCCGCCGAGCTTGTTGTCGTTCTCCTCGAGGTAGAGGCGAAAGCCTGCCTCCATGTCCTTGCCGAGGGGCGCGTAGACGCCGGACTGGGGAACGAGCAGCGCGATCTTGACCTTGCCGTCGTCGCTACCGCCATCACCCCCGCCTCCGGAGAGCGCCGATCCGCCGCAGGCGGAGAGGGCGAGGGTCACGGTGATGGCCAGGGGAAGGGTTCGGGTGGCGCGCATCGAATACTCCAGGGGTGCGGTCTCGTCATTGAGGGCAACGACGGGGCGCAAAGCTCCCGACCCCGTCGTCGGTAGCACCGAGAATGGTCGCATTTTGTTCTACAGTCAATAGTCGTATCGAAACTGTTTCGTAGTAGTTTGAACTCAGGTGGACCTAACTTCGACGACGAAGGGGGGCGCTCCCGCACAGCAGCATCGGGCAGGGGGTGCAGGACCGGGCACCGCGAGGTGCCACCCTGATCAGGACACCGCACGAGGAGACGACAGACGTGAGCACGAAGGTCGATGACATGATCGCCCCGGCCGACGGGGACCGTTCCAGAGCAGCCAGCGCGCGCTCGATGCTGCTGACGATCTTGGGCGAGTTCGTCCACACCCGCGACGGATCCGCGTGGACCGGAACGCTGGTCGCCGCACTGGGCGCCCTTGGCGTCGAGGAGAAGTCGGCGCGGCAGACGATCGCCCGCACGGCGAGCCAGGGAATCATCACGTCCGAGCGTCACGGTCGCCGCGTGCGATGGCAGCTCACCGACACCGGCAGCACCCTGCTCGCCGAGGGCACCGAGCGCATCTACAGCTTCCTGCGCAGCCCACGCACGTGGGACGGGCAGTGGCTCGTCGTGGCGGCAGCCGTCCCGGAGTCGCAACGCAGCACGCGACACAAGTTGCGCACTCGGTTGACCTGGCTGGGCCTGGGCTGCCCGACGCCGGGGATGTGGATCATCCCGGACTCCGACAAGGAGGACGAGGTCCAGGCAGCACTCGCCGACCTCGACCTCGCTGACCGGGCCTTCGCATGGGCGGGCCGCCGCGCCGCGGGCACCGACCCGGCCTCGCTCATCGACGCCGCCTGGGACCTGGTGGAGGTCCGCTCTCGCTACCAGGAGTTCGCGGCCGACTTCACCGAGCGGAGCGTCGACGACGACCCGGCCGCCTTCGCCGCGCAGGTGGAGCTCATCCAGGCCTGGCGCTCCTTCCCCTTCATCGACCCCGACCTGCCCGCCGAGCTGCTCCCCCCGGACTGGCCCGGACCGGCCGCCGCCACCCTCTTCCACACCCGCCGTGACCGCTGGCACCGTCGCGCCCAGCGCGAGTGGGACCGGATGGAGCAGGCAGCCGGCGAGCGCACCTGACCCCGAGTCTGCATTGCCCTATGGCAATGCAGACGAAAGCCCAAGCGAAAGCCCAAGAAGGTGCATTGCCCTATGGCAATGCACCTTCTTGGGCGAGCAGCTGACGGCCGAAGGGGGAGACGCGCGCCCCCCTTCGGCCGTCCGGGCGTGACGTGCCAGAGACCGTCGTAGCGGTCAGAAGCGGTGCGCCTCGACGTCGACGTAGTCGCCGCTCTCCTCCTCGCCCTGGGAGCGGGAGTCAGCGGGTGCCGCCGTCGTGCTCGGGGCCGGGAGGCGGCCCGAGCCCGGGGTACCGACGTGCTTGCGCAGCGTCGCGTCGCTCTCGTTGCCCTTGTAGCCGCGCACCGCGAGCCAGTCGTGCACGTCATCGCGCTGCGGGTGGGTGTCGCGCACGCTGTTGTGCACGTAGTTGATCCCTCGCGAGCGAGCCTCCTGCTCCAGGTGGTCCATGACGAAGGTCCCGACCCCGGCGCCCTGTCGGGCGGAGTCCACGACGAGGGTGATCTCGGCATCGCCACCCCACGTCATGTCGAGGAAGCCGAAGCCGACCACTGCGTCACCGTCCTTGGCGACGAACCAGTCACCGGGCAGGTCGGCCCCGTCGGCGAAGTCGAGGCCGAGGGCCCCGTCCGGGGCGGAGGCGGCGATGCGCGCCTTCTCCGCGTCCCAGACGGGCCCGTCCTCATGCGCCCAGGCGAGCTCGGCGCTCACGCGGACGCCCCCTCGGGCGCGCCCTCCTCCTCGAGGTGGACGTAGTCGTACTCGACCGGCTGGCCGTTGATGCCCGTGGGCGGCTCGGCGATCCAGCTGGCGAACTCGCCCAGCTCGTAGACGGGGACCATGAGCTTGGCGACCTGCGCCCGGTCCTCGTCGGTGGGCAGCCAGTCACCCTCGCGGGCGTCCCAACCAGCGTCGTCGAGGACCTCGCCCTCGGGGCTGACCTTGTGGGTCGAGTAGACGCCGACCTGACGGTGGAAGCCCTCGTGCGGGATGTAGAGGCGCTCCTCGACACCGGCGTCCTCGAGTGCCTGGTTCCAGCGGCGCACGCCGTTCTCGCAGTCGGCGACGTACTCGTCCCGCAGGTCGAGGTTGAGCGCGGAGATCATCGGGACGGTCTTGGTCTTGATCTGACCGTCCTCGACGTAGTTCATCTCACGCTCGTCGTCGAGCAGGGTGTGATCGTCCTTGCGACGCGTCTCCTGCCAGCGACCCTTGAGGCCGGAGGTGTAGTAGTTGCCGGCGTTGGTCGACTGCTCGGAGCCGAAGAGGTCCATCGAGACCGAGTACTGGAAGTTCAGGTACTTCTGGATGATGTCGAGCGGGATGACCCCGTCCTCGAAGGTGGCCTTGCCGCCGTTGGCCTTCATGATCTCGGCGGTCTTCTCCACGGTGCGCTGCACGCCGGTGGTCCCGACGAACATGTGGTGGGCCTCCTCCTTGAGCATGAACTCGCAGGTGCGGGCCAGCGGGTCGAAGCCGCTCTCCTTCAGGGTGCCGAGCTGGTACTTGCCGTCCCGGTCGGTGAAGTAGGTGAACATGAAGAACTGCAGCCAGTCGGTGGTGGCCTCGTTGAAGGCACCCAGGATGCGCGGGTTGTCGTAGTCGCCCGAGTTGCGCTTGAGCAGCTGCTCGGCCTCCTCGCGACCCTCGCGACCGAAGTAGGCGTGGAGCAGGTAGACCATCGCCCAGAGGTGACGGCCCTCCTCGACGTTGACCTGGAAGAGGTTGCGCATGTCGTAGATCGACGGCGCGGTGTTGGCCAGGATGCGCTGCTGCTCGACCGAGGCGGGCTCGGTGTCACCCTGGATGACGATCAGGCGCATCAGCTCGGCGCGGTACTCACCCGGGATCTCCTGCCAGGCGGCCTCGCCCTTGTGCTTGCCGAAGTTGACCTTGCGGTCGGGGTCTCCCTCGGCGAGGAAGATCCCCCAGCGGTACTCCTCCATCGGCACGTGCTCGAAGTGCGCCCAGCCGTCACGGCCGACGGCCACGGCGGTGCGCAGGTAGACGTCCTTGGTGGGCAGCTCGGGGCCGAGGTTCTTCCACCAGTCGAGGAACTTCGGCTGCCACCCCTCGAGCGCGCGCTGCAGGCGACGGTTCTCGTTGAGGTTGACGTTGTTGGGGATGCGCTGGCTGTAATCGATCGGGCTGGTCGGGCCGGTCGGCTCCGGGGCGGACCCGATGCGGTCGTCGGTCGTCGTCATGCTCTCTCCTAAGGTCGCGTCCTTGCGAGGTCTTACCTATGTTCTACACGTCTATACGCGTCACGACAAGACTTTGTGGAATGTTTTCGCTGAGCGTCACGCGCCCAGACGGTCGAGGACAGCCGGGCTGCCCTGGATGGCGGTGCGCTGCAGGTGGGCGTGGACGGCACGCAGGCCGCCCTCCTCCTGGCCCCCACCGGCGCGGCCGGGGCCGCCGTGGACGAGCTGCGGCATCGGGGTGCCGTGCCCGGTGGACTCGGGAGCGCTGTCCCGGTCCAGGACAAGGATCCGACCGTGGAAGGGGGCCGCCCCGGCGATCACGTCCGTCACGAAGTCGGAGTCCGCGGACACGACGGAGCCGGCGAGGCTCCCTTCGCCCCGGGCCAGCAGCTCGACGGCGTGGTCGACGTCGCGGTAGCCGATGAGGGAGCTGACGGGGCCGAAGGCCTCGACCTCGTGCGGCTCGGCCCGGTCTGCGTCGTCGACGCGCACGAGGACCGGCGACATGAAGGCGCCCTTGTCCGCGTCGGCGCCGATGACGTCGACGGTCTCGAGGTCACCGAAGACGATCTGCCCGGCCTGCGCGATGCGCTGGGCCGCGGCGCGCACGTCGTCACGCTGACTGGTCCCGACGAGTGCGCCCATGCGCACCCCCTCTGCTCCCGGGGCTCCGATGCCGATGCCGCCCAGGCGGGCCGCGACGGCCTCGGCCACCGCGTCCATCTGACCGGCGGGCACGAGCGCGCGGCGGATGGCCGTGCACTTCTGGCCGGCCTTGACGGTCATCTCGGTGACGAGCGCCTTCACGAAGAGGTCGAACTCCGGCTCGCCCGGCACCGCGTCGGGGCCGAGGACGGAGGCGTTGAGGCTGTCCGCCTCGGCGTTGAAGTGGGCCGAGCGGCGCGTCACGGCGGCGTCGCCGCGCAGCATCGCGGCCGTGTCCGCGGAGCCGGTGAAGCCGATGTGGTCCTGGCCACCGAGCTCGTCGAAGAGGCCGGGGATCGAGCCGGCGACGATCTGCAGCGCACCCTCGGGGAGCGCGCCCGACTCGATCATCATCCGCACCGCCTCGACGGCGATGTGGGCCGTCGGGGTCGCCGGCTTGACGATCGTGGGGACGCCGGCGAGCAGCGCGGGCGCCAGCTTTTCGAGCATGCCCCACACGGGGAAGTTGAAGGCATTGATCTGCAGCGAGATGCCGTGCGGGCTGGTCAGCACGTGCCGCCCGCCGAAGACGCCCTCCTTGCCCAGCTGGATGAAGTCGTCCTCGACGATGACCGTGCCGTCGGGCAGGCCCTTGCGCCCGAGGGAGGAGTAGACCATCGCGGTGCCGATGCCGCCGTCGACGTCAACGGCGGAATCTCTTGCGGTGCAACCCGATCGGGCGGAGAGCTCGTAGAGCCGGTCCTTGCCCGCCTGCACCGCACCCGCAGCTGCCTTGAGTGCGGCAGCCCGCTCGGGGAAGGTCATCGCGCGAAGGGAGGGACCCCCCTTCGCCTTGGCGTGGGCCACGACGCCACCGAGGTCGATGCCCTCGCTGGACACCCGCGTCACGGTCTCGCCGGTCACGGCGTCGCGGACCTCTCGGCCCTCGCCCGTCCCGGCCACCCAGCGGCCGCCTGCATAGCTCTCGAGGATCTCGCTCATGCTGTCTTCTCCTTGGCGTCGTTCCAGTCGTAGAAGCCGCGTCCGGTCTTGCGGCCGTGGTGGCCCTGCTCGACGAGGTCGATCAGCAGTTGCGGCGGGGCAAAGCGGGGTCCGAGCTCGCGCTCGAGATAGCGGGCGATGCCCAGGCGCACGTCGAGTCCGACGAGGTCGGTCAGCCTGAGCGGTCCCATGGGGTGGCCGTAGCCGAGCGACATGGCGGCGTCGATGTCCTCCGCGGAGGCGACACCGGCCTCGAGCATGCGGATGGCCTCCAGACCGATCGCGACGCCAAGGCGGCTGCTGGCGAAGCCCGGCGAGTCGGCGACGACGACCGGCGTCTTGCCCAGGCCCTCGCTCACCCACTCGACGGCGCGCTCGCGCCAGACCTCGTCGGTGGCCGTCGCGATGACGATCTCGACGAGCTTGCTCGCGGGGACGGGGTTGAAGAAGTGCAGTCCGAGGAGGCGCTCCGGGTGACGAAGGGAGGTCGCCAGGGCGTCGAGGGAGATGCTCGAGGTGTTGGTGGCCAGCGCGGCGTCGTCGGCGATGACCGCCTCGACCCGCTGGAGGGTGTCGCGCTTGAGCTGCTCGTCCTCCGGGACGGCCTCGATGACCAGGCCGCAGTCAGCCAGGTCAGCCGCATCGGTCGTCGTCGTCAGGCGGCTCATGGGCTCGCCGGCATCGGCGAGCTTGCCCCGCTCGACGCTCTTGTCGCAGGATCGCTGGACGCGCTCGCGGGCGGAGGTCGCAGCGGGCTCGTCACGCTCGAGGAGGACGACGGCGCTGCCGGCGAGCAGCAGGCCGTGGACGATGCCGGCGCCCATCTGGCCACCGCCGACCACGCCCGTCATCAGTGGGATGTTGCCGTCGGTCATGCCAGGCCTCCAGTTGCGTCGATGATGTCGCCGGTGATCCATGCGGCGTCCGCGCTGAGCAGCAGGGCGATGACGCCAGCGATGTCCTCGGGCGTGCCGAGTCGGCGCATCGCATTGCTCCCGGCCATCGCCTCGATGGCCTTGTCGCTCGTGACCGAGTGCAGGTACTCGGTGTCGGTCGCACCGGGGCGCACGACGTTGACCGTCACACCACGCTTGGCGACCTCCTTGGCGGCCACCCGGCTTGCTGCCTCGAGGCCGGCCTTGGCGGCCGCGTAGGTGCTCTGCCGGGCCGGTGCCACGCGGGCGGCGACGCTGGAGACCATGACGATCCGGCCACCGTCGGCGACGCGCTTGGTCGCCTCACGCAGCACGAGCAGCGCAGAGACGAGGTTGAGAGAGAGCGATTGGTTGATCTGCTCGCTCGTCAGCTCGGTGATGCGGGGATAGTCCCAGCCGCCGACACAGTCGACGACGATGGTCAGCTCGCCCTGCTCCTGCGCCGCATCGAAGGCTGCGATGACCCCCTCCTCGGTGGTCGCGTCGACCGCGATCGCGCGCACGCGGTCACCGAGCTCGGCCACCAACGCCTCGGCCCGCTCGGGGTGAGAGTGGTGGGTGATGGTCACGTCATGGTCCGCCGCGAGGCGACGGGTCACTGCCGCGCCGATCCCTCCGGCTCCGCCCAGTACCAGGGCAGTAGTCATCTTCGACTCCCTTCGTCGGACACCAACATGCCACATATTGATGTCGCCACGCTAGATCAGTTGTAGAACTTTTGTTTGGCTGTCGGCCTCACCTGCGCGAGAGGAGCGATCGCGACGGCCCCATGGACGAAGCGGGGACTCTCCCTTCGTCCGTGGTCACGTGATGAGACGATGGCCACATGAGCGAGGAGCAGCAGCAGGCAGACAACCGCAAGCGGCCGACGACGGACGAGTTCCGGGCCTTCGTGGCGCAGGACTGGGCGGAGCGGTCCACCGACCTCCCCGCGCTGACCGAGGCCGCGAAGCGGGCGGCGCAGCGGCGGGCAACGGTCTCCGCGGCACACCAGGGCGAGCGTCTGGTCATCCCCGCCGGCGGGCTCAAGGTGCGCAGCAACGACTCCGACTACGTCTTCCGGCCACACTCCGCCTTCGCCCACCTCACCGGCCTCGGCGCCGACCGCGAGCCGGACGCCGTGCTCGTCATGGAGCCGCTCGGCGGACCCGACGAGGACGCCGGCCACGAGGCCTCCCTCTACTTCCGCCCGCTGGCCCCGCGCGACTCCGAGGAGTTCTTCGGCGACTCGCGCTACGGCGAGTTCTGGGTCGGGGCGCGCGCCTCCATCGAGGACGTCGAGTCCGAGCTGGGCCTGACCGGCCGGCACGTCGAGCAGCTCGAGGACGCGGTCGGCAAGGACGCCGGCCAGCTCACCGTGCGCATGGTCCGCGACGCCGACACCGCACTCACCGCCCGTCTGGACACCGTGCGCGTCCAAGGTGGAGCGAGCGAGGAGTCGCTGGCCGAGACCGACGCCGCACTCGCCCACGGCCTGTCCCACCTGCGGATGATCAAGGACGACTGGGAGATCGAGCAGATGCAGCAGGCGGTCGACGCCACGCGCACCGGCTTCGAGGCCGTCATCCGCGAGCTGCCGTCCCTGCCCGAGCGGGGGCGCGGCGAACGTTGGGTCGAGGGGACCTTCGGTCTCGTCGCCCGGCACGAGGGCAACGGCGTCGGCTACGACTCGATCTGCGCCTCGGGCGACCACGCCAACACGCTGCACTGGATCAAGAACACCGGCGACGTGAAGGCCGACGACCTCATCCTGCTCGACGCCGGCGTCGAGCTCGACTCGCTCTTCACCGCCGACATCACCCGCACCCTGCCGGTGAGCGGCACCTTCGACGACACCCAGCGCGAGATCCACGAGGCCGTCGTCGCCGCGCAGGCCGCCGGGATCGCCGCGGTCAAGCCGGGCGCGAAGTTCTCGGATGTCCACGCCGCATCCATCCGCGTCATCGCCGAGCACCTGCACGCGTGGGGCCTGCTGCCCGACGGCGTCTCGGTCGAGGACACCCTCGACACCGAGCACGGCCAGTACCACCGCCGCTGGATGGTGCACGGCACGAGCCACCACCTCGGCATCGACGTCCACGACTGTGCCCTCGCCACCCGCGAGGAGTACATGGACGCCGAGCTGGCCCCCGGCATGGTCCTCACCGTCGAGCCGGGCCTGTACTTCAAGGCCGACGACCTCAAGGTGCCCGAGCGCTTCCGCGGCATCGGCGTGCGCCTCGAGGACGACGTCGTCGTCACCGACGAGGGCTGTCGCAACCTCTCCGGCGAGTGGCCGCACTCGGCCGACGAGATCGAGGCGTGGATCAAGGACGTCCAGAGCCGCTGAGCCCACAGGACCTGCATTGCCATAGGGCAATGCAGGTTCTGGGTGTGGGCGAGTCAGCCCGTCGGACGGCGTGACCACACCCCGGGCGAAGGGGGAGGACGGCGAGAGTTCTCCTCTTCACCCTTGGGCAGGCCTTGGCGCCACTGGCTCGGGCTACAGCCGTACTGCTCGGCGAACCAGCCGGAGAAGCTGCTCAGGGTGGCGAAGCCGAGCTCGTCAGCGACCTCGGTCAGGAGACGGCCCCCTGCGCGAAGGGACCTCTCGGCCTGCTGCCGCCGCACGTCGCGGACGACAGAGGTGAAGGACCACCCCTCGTGCTCCAGCCACCGGTTGACGGTGCGCCGGTCCACGCCGAGGCTGGCGGCCACACGGGGCGCAGAGCACCGACCGGTCGGCAGCAGGACGGTCACGAGGCTGCGGACCTGATCGGTGCGCGACTCGGTGGCGACCGGCGCGACCGACTCGAGATAGCGCCGGGCGTAGGCGCGCCGCTGCGGGTCCTCCTCGGCCTGGACGGCGCGAAGATCCCGGGTGCGGACGAGGACGGCGTCCTCGTCCGCCGAGAACTCGACGCCGGCACTGAAGAGCTGCTCGTACTCGCTCACGTCCTCCGGCGCGCGGTGGCGCAGCCGCAGTGCGAGGTCGGGCGGCTGCGTCCCCGACCGTGAGGCGGCGAGCGACCGGAGCACGCCCGCGGCGAGATCGCTCGCCTGGTGCAGGGGCGTCCCCGACGCCACGTGGAACCGGATGATCGCCCGGGTCCACTCGCCCTCGTCACGCATCACCAGCCTCAGCGCCTCGTTGTAGGACGGCCAGAACCGACCCAGGAGGTCCAGCGCGCCTTCGAGCGTGGACTCGGCCTGAAGCGCGAGGCTCACCGGCCCCAACGAGGAGAGGGCGCGGACCCGCGACATCCGCAGTCCCAGGGTGGGGCATCCCGCGGTACGCGCCGCTGACTCCAAGGTCGCCATGATCGCGTCCGCGCCGGCCCAGGAGTCCGGTTGGTCCAGCAAGGCCGGGTCGAGCCCATGGGCTCGCATCGTCGCGAGGGGGTCGACACCGGCGGGGCGGCACACCTCGACGAAGCCGGACAGGGCGGCGTACCTCGCGCGTGGTTCACGACGGGTCATGTCCCAAAACACTAAACCTGATGTCCCATCTCGGCAAACATGGGGTTCGCGGCCGCTCTACGTTCGGTGTCAGACAACAACGACGTGGTCAGGAGTGCTCATGGCACAGGCAGTGATCTTCGAACGCACGGGGGGGCCCGAGGTCCTCCAGCTCGTCGACACCCAGGTCGGCGAGCCCGGGGCCGGTCAGGTGCGGGTCAGGCACGAGGCCGTCGGCCTCAACTTCGCCGACACCTACTTCCGCACCGGTCTCTACCCGGCCCCCCTGCCCAACGGCATGGGAGTCGAGGCGGCCGGAGTCGTCGAGGAGGTCGGGCCCGGAGTCCTCGACATCGTGCGGGGCGACCGGGTGACCTACACCGGCTCCCCCCTCGGCGCCTACAGCACCGAGCGGGTCATGCCGGCCGACACGCTCATCAAGCTCCCCGACGCGATCCCCACGGAGACAGCAGCGGGCATGACCATGCGCGGCCTGACGGCCTCGTACCTCCTGCGGCGCATCCATCCCGGTCTCGGCGCCGGAGACTCCGTCGTGCTGCACGCGGCCGCCGGCGGTGTTGGTCTGATCGTCTGCCAGTGGGCGCGCCTGCTGGGCATCCGCGTGATCGGCGTCGTCTCCACGCAGGAGAAGGCCGAGGTCGCCCGCGCCTTCGGCGCGGCCGAGACGATCGTCCACCGGAGCGAGGACGTCGAGAAGCGGGTGCGTGAGCTGACCGACGGCGAAGGGGTCCCGGTGGTCTTCGACAGCGTCGGCCAGGCGACCTTCGACACCTCCCTGCGCTGCCTGTCTCGTCGCGGGCTGCTCGTCTGCTTCGGGACGGCTTCCGGACCCATCCCACCGATCAACGCCGTGGACCTGGCCACTCGAGGGTCGCTCTTCGTCACCCGCCCGGCCCTTGCCGACTACATCGCCGACCCCGCCGAGCGGGCCGAGCTGGCCGGCGAGCTCTTCGGTCATGTCGCCGCCGGTGACATCCGGATCGACATCAACCAGCGGTACCCGCTCGCGGAAGCCGCTCGTGCCCACCGCGATCTCGAGGCCGGCCTCTCGGTCGGCTCGTCGATCCTCACCCTCTGACATCTGAAGGAACGGAGACAACGATGTCCTCCCCCACCTCTTCCCCTCCCCGGACCGCAGCACCCACGACCGCTCCCCTCCCTGCGGACTGGCAGGTCGTCCGGCTCAGCGGATCCCTCGGCGCCGAGCTGCGCGGCGTCGACCTCGGCGCGGTGAGCCGCGACGACGACGCCTTCGCGAGCCTCTACCGGCTGCTCCTGGAGCACAAGGTGCTCTTCTTCCGGGACCAGGCGATGACCCGCGCCGAGCACGTCGCCCTCGGCCAGCGGCTCGGCCCGCTCGAGGACCACCCCGTCGCCCCGAGCGACGAGGAGCACCCCGGCCTGGTCCGGATCTACAAGGATGCGGGAGCTGCTCCCGACCGGTACGAGAACTCCTTCCACTCCGACGGGTCGTGGCGGGCCGAGCCCTCCAAGGCCTCGATCCTCAAGTGCGTCGAGTGCCCGCCCGTGGGTGGCGACACCATCTGGGTGGACATGGTCCGTGCGCTCGCCGACCTCCCAGCCTCGGTCCGCGACACGATCGCCGACCTGCGGGCGAAGCACAGCATCGAGGCCACCTTCGGCGCGGTCCTGCCCCCGGAGCGGCGACACGCCCTCGCCGCCACCCACCCGGACGCGGAGCACCCGGTGGTGCGCACCCACCCGGAGACCGGGGAGCAGATCCTCTACGTCAACTCCTTCACCACCCACCTGGTGAACTTCCACACCCCGGAGCGCGTGCAGCACGGCACCGACTTCGCCCAGGGGGCCAGCGACCTCCTGCAGCACCTCAAGTCCCGGGCCCTGGTCCCCGAGTACCAGATCCGTTGGCGGTGGGAGCCGGGCAGCGTCGCCATCTGGGACAACCGGTCCACCCAGCACTACGCCGTCATGGACTACTGGCCGGCCGCGCGCCGGATGGAGCGTGCCGGGGTCCAGGGCGACCGCCCCTTCTGATCCGGCTGCACGCCACCCGCGGCACCCCCCCTTCGTCACACCCACCCAGCACCACACACCCAAGGAGAACCCCATGCACTTCGTCGACGACGCGCTCTTCCCCGAGCTGCAGGACAAGATGGTCATCACCGCCGCCCCGTACGGCCCCGAGTGGGAGCCGGACGACTTCCCGGGTGACATCGCGGTCACCATGGAGGAGCAGATCCGCAAGGGCGTGGACTGCTTCAACGCCGGGGCCACGGTCCTGCACATCCACTGCCGCGAGCTCGACGGCAAGGGCTCGAAGCGGATGTCGCAGTTCAACGAGCTGCTCGCCGGCCTGCGTGCCGCGGTGCCCGAGATGATCCTGCAGGTCGGTGGGTCGATCTCCTTCGCCCCCGAGGGCGACGGCGCCGACGCCAAGTGGCTCTCCGACGACACCCGGCACATGCTGGCCGAGCTCGACCCCAAGCCCGACCAGGTGACGATCGCCATCAACACCAACCAGATGAACATCATGGAGCTGATGACCGAGAGCGACATCGAGGGCACCTCGATGCAGCGCCCCGAGCTCGCCGAGACCTACCGCAACATGACGGTCCCGGCCAACCCCGAGTGGGTCGCCGAGCACCTCAAGCGACTGCGCGCGAGCGGCATCCAGCCGCACTTCCAGCTCGCCAACGTCGCCCAGCTCGAGACCGTCGACCGCCTCGTCCGCCGCGGCACCTACCTGGGCCCGCTCAACATCACCTGGGTCGCCATCGGTGGCGGCTTCGACGGACCGAGCCCGTACAACATGATGGAGTTCATCCGCCGCGTCCCCGACGGCGCCAGCCTGACCCTGGAGTCGATCCAGCGCAATGTGCTGCCGATCAACGCCATGGCTACCGCGATGGGCCTGCACACCCGCTGCGGCAACGAGGACACCCTCTGGGGTCGCAAGGGTGAGCACGCCACCTCCGTCCAGCAGATCGAGCAGATCGTCCGCCTCTGCACCGAGCTGGGGCGCGAGGTCGCCACCGCGGAGGAGGCCCGCGAGATCTACCAGATCGGTACGTGGTTCGACGACGTCGACGAGACCCTCCACCACCTCGGCCTGCCGCCGAACCGCCGCCCGGGCCAGCGCGGCTTCCTCATGCACGGGCGCCCCGTGTCGGAGCCGACCGACGCTCCGTTGCCGACGCTGGAGCCGGCACTCGCCTGACGGCGGGTCCGTAGGAAGGCAAGGACAATGGCGTCCATCGCACTCGACACTCGACCCTCGATCGCCGCACCCCGGCGAACCAGCCCACGCTGGTTCGTCTGGGCGGTCTTCGCCCTGACCTTCGGTCTCCTCCTCTCGGACTACATGTCCCGACAGGTGGTCTCGGCGATCTTCCCCGCGCTCAAGGCGGAGTGGGCCCTGTCGGACACTCGTCTGGCGGCCCTCAACAGCGTGGTGAGCCTCAGCGTCGCCCTGCTGGCCATCCCCCTCTCGGTGGTCGGCGATCGGCTGGGTCGGGCCCGCGCGGTCGGCGCCATGGCGCTCATCTGGAGCCTGGCCACGCTCGCCTCCGGTCTGGCGGCCAGCTACGGGCAGCTGCTCGCTGCTCGGGTCGTCGTCGGAGTGGGCGAGGCGGCATACGGCAGCATCGGGCTCGCCGTGCTCCTCACGGTGTTCTCGGCCAAGTCCCGGTCGACGCTGACCGCTGCCTTCCTGGCAGGCGGGTCCTTCGGCTCGGTCCTGGGGGTCGTGGTCGGCGGAGCCATCGCCGATGCGTTCGGATGGCGAGCCGCCTTCTTCGTCCTCGGCGTCGCCGGCATCGTCCTCACGGGGCTCTACACCGTGACGATCACCGACCGCCGCCTGCGGGAGCACGCACACCCGGAGCAGCAGGTCGTCTCCGCGGCCGAGTCCGTGGAGACCCGGCGACGGTTCCTCACGCTCGTGTCCACCCCGTCGGTGATTGCCGCCTACCTGGCGAGTGGGCTCCACCTCCTCGTCCTGGGAGCCCTCTTCGCCTGGCTGCCGAGCTTCTTCGTCCGGGACTACGCCGTCTCGGCCACCGCGGCGGGCTCTCTGGCCGGACTCGTCGTCCTGGTGGTCGCGATCGGGATGATCACGACCGGCGCCATCACCGATCGGGTCAGCAGGACCGTCCCCGCGCGCAAGTGGGAGGCACCCATGGTCTTCAGCTTCATCGCCATGGTCGCGCTGCTCCTCGCGTTCCGTCTCCCGAGCGGCCCGCTCCAGGTCGGGGTCCTGTGCGTGGGCGCCTTCTTCTGCGCCGGGCTCGCCGGGCCGGCCGGAGCGCTCGTGGCCAACCTGACCCCGTCGTCGATCCATGCCACCGCGTTCGCCACCCTCTCGCTCGCCAACAACCTGCTCGGGCTGGCCGCGGGTCCGCTGATCGTCGGCCTGCTGGCTGACCGCATGGGTCTCTCGGCAGCGCTCGGGCTGGTCCCGCTCGTGTCCATCGCGGTCATCGGGCTGCTCTGGTGGGGCCGATCCCGCTTCCAGGCGAGCCTGGACAAGGTGGGCGCGCCGGCGCAGGTGGACGCCCGATGACGCCGCACGTCGTCATGGTGCCCGGTCTGCGTGGAGACACCCCCACCCACTGGCAGCAGGTCCTCACGCCCGCGCTCGGCGCCACCCACCTGCCCACCCACCGCGCACCGGACGACCTCGCCGGGCGCACGGCCGACATCACGGCGTCGATCGAGTCACGCGAGGGCCCTGTCCTCCTCGTGGGCCACAGCGCCGGGGTCCTGACGATCCTGCACTGGGCCCAGGCTGCGGGGGCCGGGCTGACGGGCCGGGTACATGCCGCGCTCCTCGTCACGCCACCCACGCTCGAGCGTGAGCTGCCTGAGGCCTACCCCCGTCTGGAGGAGCTGCGCCGAACCGGCTGGTTGCCCCTCCCCGCGGGCCCCCTCCCCTTCGACAGCACCGTGCTCGTCAGCGACGACGACCCACTCGGACCGCCCGAGGAGGTCGAGGCCCTGGCCGGGCAATGGGGCTCGAGCGTCCTCGGGGCGGGCCCGGTCGGGCACGCCAACCCGGCAGCCGGGTTCGGCGACTGGCCCTTCGTCGCCGAGTGCATCCGGGCCGTCGGAGCGGGGGTGCAGGTGCACTGAGCCGAGCCGAGCCCACACCCAGGACGTGCATTGCCATAGGGCAATGCACGTCCTGGGTGTGGGCGAGTCAACAGCCGGACGACCTGACCACACCACGGGCGAAGGGGGAAGATGGCGGGAGTTTCCCCCCCTTCGCCCAACGAGAGGTCCTGCGCATGTCCACCAAGACGGTCCCCGGCAACTACTTCGAGGACTTCTCGATCGGTCAGCAGATCCGGCACGCGACGCCGCGCACGGTGACCGACGGCGACATCGCGCTCTACACCGGCCTCTACGGGCCGCGGTTCGCCGCGACGAGCGCGTCCACCTTCGCCGAGTCGATGGGCTTCGAGCGGATGCCGGTCGACAGCCTGCTCGCCTTCCACCTCGTCTTCGGCAAGTCGGTGCCCGACATCAGCCTCAACGCCGTCGCCAACCTCGGCTACGCGGGCGGCCGCTTCGGGGCGCCGCTGCACGTTGGCGACACCGTGACGACCAGCTCCACGGTCATCGGGCTCAAGGAGAACTCCAACGGCAGGACGGGCGTCGTCTACGTCAACTCCGTCGGCGTCAACCAGCGCGGCGAGATGGTCGTCGACTACGTCCGCTGGGTCATGGTGCACAAGAAGGACCCGGCCTCCCCCGCCCCCGAGACGGTCATCCCCGACCTCCCGGGCGCCGTTGCGGCAGAAGACCTCCTGGTGCCCTTCGACCTCACCGGGCGCGAGTACGACGTCGAGCTCGCGGGCTCCCCCTTCGTCTGGGACGACTACGAGGTCGGTGAGCGGATCGACCACATCGACGGCATGACCATCGAGGAGTCGGACCACATGCTCGCCACGCGGCTCTACCAGAACACCGCGAAGGTCCACTTCAACCAGCACGCGCAGTCCCAGAGCAAGATCGGCCGGCGGCTGATCTACGGCGGCCACATCATCAGCCTCGCGCGTGGCCTGTCCTTCAACGGTCTGGCCAACGGTCAGATGGTCGCCGCGATCAACGCCGGCGCGCACGCCAACCCGACCTTCGCCGGCGACACGATCTATGCCTGGTCCGAGGTCCTCGAGCGGATCGAGCTGCCCGGCCGCACCGACGTCGCCGCGCTGCGCCTGCGCACCGTCGCGACCAAGGACACCCCGTGCGCCGAGTTCCCCTACAAGGGCGAGGACGGCAAGTACCTGCCCGAGGTCGTGCTCGACCTCGACTACACGGTCCTGATGCCCCGACGCTGAGCGAAGGGGGGCGGCTCAGCGGGCGAAGACCTCCAGCAGCAGGGCGTGCTCGACCGCAGGGTCGCCGACGGCCTCCGCGCCGCCGCCCAGGATGTTGCCGAGCAGCTCGGCCGGCTGGGGGAAGCTCTCGGGCAGGGCTGCGTTGTAGAGCCGGTGCTCCTCGAGCGACTCGACGGCGTCCTCGAGGTGCCCGGTGACGTCGACGTAGTGCGTGGGCGTGGGACCCGAGACGACGGCGACCGCACGGACCTTCCACGGCTCGAGCCCGTCGGCGACGAGGTCGGTGAAGATCCACCGGTTGCCGGCGTCGGCGGTCGCGTCCAGCGTCGCGAGCCCCACCGCACGGTGGTCGGCCTGGTTGAGGTTGCCGGTGGAGAAGGTCTCGGCATGGGTCAGCGTGAGGACGAGGTCTGGCCGCGCCCGCCGGATGGCTGCCGCGATGTCGCGTCGCAGCGGGACGCCGTACTCGATGACGCCGTCGTTGTGGTCACCGAACTCGACCGTGTCGACACCGACGACCGAGGCACTCGCACGCTCCTCGTCCGCGCGGGCCGGGGCGGCGTCGACCGGGTCCATGGTGTCGATGCCCGCCTCCCCGCGGGTCAGCAGGTAGTAGCTCACCCGCTTGCCGGCAGCGGTCCATCTCGCGACGGCCGCAGCCATCCCGTACTCGATGTCATCGGGGTGCGCGACGACGCACAGGACGGAGTCGAAGGTGTTTTCATCGAGGGCGGCCAGGGCGGACTGGGTGGTCACGCTCCAGACGCTAGCGGCCAGGAGGACGAAGGGTGTGGTCGGCGCGCATCAAACCGAAGTCCGGTACGACAACATGAGACGAACGACGACGAAGGGACTTCGGCGCGCGCCGACCACGCCCCTTCGCCCGACGGACGAGAACTCAGCTCCGCGGGTCCTGCGGTCCGACCTGCCCCGGCTGACCGGGCTGACCGGGCTGACGCCGATCGAACTCGGCCCGCGCCCGCTCCTGGTTGCGACGCAGCTGCTCCTGCGCGGCGCGCATGGGGTCCAGCTCCGCGAGCAGCTCACGCGCGGCGTGCACGTGCTTGTGCTCGGTGAAGACCTCGTAGCGCGAGGCGACGACCTGACTGATCGAGGTGAAGTCGCGCTGGCCGCCGGTGGACCGGTACCCGAGGTAGGCCCAGACCGCCCCGAAGGCGGCGCCGATGAGGACGGTGGAGAGCATGCGCGCAAGGATGCCTTCGCCGCCGTCGAACATCGTGAAGACCAGTCCGACGAAGACACCGATCCAGACGCCCGAGAGCAGGCCGCCGAGCACGACCTTGCCGCTGGTGAGTCGCCCGCGCACCCGCTCGATCTGCTTGAGGTCGGTGCCGACGATCATGACGTCCTGGACCGGGAAATCCTTGTCGGCCAGGTAGTCGACCGCTCGCTGCGCCTCGGCATAGGTGTCGAAAGTGTCCAGCGACATCGGGTACTCGAGCCGCAGGTGCTGCTGCATCGGTGCGTTCATGTGCGGCTGGGTGCTCATGCCTCCAGTGTCCCATCCTTGCCTGTCAGTACGACACAGGCCATGACAGGGCCGAAGGGGGTCTGGCAGGGTGTCGAGGCATGACCGGTGCCTCGCTCCTGCCCACGACGACCCGGCGGCTGGACCGCAGCACCGCGATCCGACAGGCCCGAGGCCGTGTCCCGTCCCTCGTCACCGGCGTCGTCCGCGACGGGGAGCTCGTGCACTCGTGCGCCCGAGGGAGCTTCGCGCCGGACGTCGACCCACTGCAGGTGCAGTACCGCATCGGGTCGATCACCAAGACCTTCGTCGCCGTCGCGGTGATGCGCCTGCGGGACGCGGGACGGTTGGGGCTGGACACCCCGATCGGCGACCACGTGCCGGGCACCCCCTTCGCCTCCGTGACGATCGCCCAGCTGCTCACCCACACCGGTGGTGTGTCGGCCGAGCTGCCCGGCGCGTGGTGGGAGCGTTCCCCCGGACCCGACCGCGTGGGTCTGCACGAGGCGATGCGCAGCGGCACGGTCCTCGCCCGCGCCGGACGGCATGTGCACTACTCCAACCTCGGCTTCGCAGTCCTCGGCGATCTCGTCGAGAGGCTCACCGACCGCCCGTGGCACGAGGTCGTCACCGACGAGATCCTCGCGCCGCTCGGGATGTCGCGGACGACGGCGCTGCCGGTCGCCCCCTCCGCCACCGGGTATGCCGTCCACCCGCACGCCGACGTGCTCCTGCCCGAGGCGGTCCAGGACGCCCGGGCGATGGGACCGGCCGGTCAGCTGTGGTCGACGGTGCCCGACCTCGGACGATGGGCCGCCTTCGTCGCCGGCGACACCGGCGAGGTCCTCTCCCCCGACTCGCTCGAGGAGATGTGCGAGCCGGTCGCCGCCACGGAGGGCAACGACGGCTCGCGCACCCGTGGACTGGGCTTCGAGATCGTCCGGGAGCGTGGTCGGCTTGTCACCGGGCACGGCGGGTCGATGCCCGGCTTCCAAGCGAGCCTGCGGGTGGATCGGGCGACGCGCACCGGCGTGGTCATGGTCCTCAATGCCACCACCGCCGGCGAGGCACAGGACGCCGAGGACCCCTTCGACGTCCTCGACGAGTGCGAGCCCCGTCTGCCGGATGCGTGGTTCGCGCAGGACGCAGTTCCGCGTGACCTGCTCGCGCTCACGGGGTCGTGGTTCTGGGGCACCTCCGAGGGAGTGCTGCGCCTGCTGCCCGACGGCTGGCTGCAGCTCGACTCGGTCTCGGGGATGATGCCACCCAGCCGATTCCGCCCGACCGGCGAGGACACCTGGGTGGGCCTGCACCGCTACTTCCGCGGCGAGACCCTGCGGGTGGTGCGGGACGCGCACGGCGCGGCCACCCACCTCGACATCGGGACCTTCGTCCTCACCCGGCGCCCCTACGAGCCCGGTGACGTGATCCCGGGTGGCATGCACGAAGGGGGCTGGCCCACCACCTAGGTGCGGGCCAACCCCCTTCGTCTGCCGGACTCAGCGCTTGGCGGGGTAGTCCTTCAGGATGGACTTGCCGATGATCATCTTCTGGATCTCGGCGGTGCCCTCACCGATGAGCAGCATCGGGGCCTCGCGGTAGAGGCGCTCGATCTCGTACTCCTTGGTGTAGCCGAAGCCACCGTGGATCCGGAAGGACTGCTCGACGACATCGGCGCAGTACTCGGCGGCCATGTACTTGGCCATGCCGGCCTCGAGGTCGTTGCGCTCGCCCTTGTCCTTCAGGCGGGCGGCCTTGACCATCAGCTGGTGACCGGCCTCGACCTTGGCGGCCATGTCGGCGATGCGGAAGAGGATGCCCTGGTGCTCGATGATCTTCTTGCCGAAGGTCTCGCGCTGCTGGGCGTACTCGATGCCCAGCTCGAAGGCGCGCATCATCAGGCCGCACGCCCGCGAGGCGACGTTGACCCGACCGACCTCGACGCCGTCCATCATCTGGTAGAAGCCCTTGCCGGGCTCGCCGCCGAGCAGCTGCGCGGTGGTGGTCTTGTGGTTGTCGAAGATCAGCTCGGTCGTGTCGACTCCCTTGTAGCCCATCTTCTCGATCTTGCCGGGGACCGTGACGCCCTGCGCGGTCTCGCCGAAGCCCTCGGTCTTGTCGATGAGGAAGGTCGACATGTTCTTGTACGGCCCCTCGGCACCGGTGTCGGTGCGGCACAGGACGGCGACGAGGTTGGAGGAGCCACCGTTGGTCAGCCACATCTTCTGACCGTTGATGACCCACTCGTCACCCTCACCCTTGACGGCCTTGGTCTTGATGGCGGAGACGTCGGAGCCGAGCGCGGGCTCGCTCATCGAGAAGGCGCCGCGGATCTCACCGGTGGCCATCTTGGGCAGGTAGTGCTGCTTCTGCTCCTCGGTGCCGTGCTTGAGGATCATGTACGCCACGATGAAGTGGGTGTTGATGATGCCGGAGACCGGCATCCAGCCGCGGGCGATCTCCTCGACGCACAGGGCGTAGGTCAGCAGCGACTCGCCGAGACCGCCGAACTCCTCGGGGATCATCAGACCGAAGATCCCCATCTCCTTCATCTGGTCGACGATCTTCTGCGGGTACTCGTCAGCGTGCTCGAGCTCCTGCGCGACAGGGATGATCTGCTCGTCGACGAACTCCTTGACCAGCTTGAGCAGGTCCTGCTGCTCCTCGGTCAGTCCGTCGGTCGTCTGCAGTCGGGACATGCGTCCACCTTCGTTGTTCGGGGTGCGGGGTTTTGCGCCAGTATCCCAGCGCGCCACTTCCCTTGCCATGGTGTCCACGGGTGTCCTCTGCCACGCGGGCACGACGAAGGGGGAGGAGCGGCTGCTCCTCCCCCTTCGAGACCTTGGGCGGTCGCGCGATCGTCGTGGGCTCAGTAGACCCAGACGAGGCGGTTGTTGGGCATCCAGTTGTTCGCCCAGATGGCGTTCATCGCGGCATTGGAGACCCGGCAGCAACCGTGCGAGGCCGGGTAGGCCGGCACGCTGGAGTAGCCGTGCACGGCGATGCCGCCGTTGAAGTAGACCGGGCGGTACAGCGCCCCGAGCGGGCCGTAGTCCATGCCGTTGACCCTGCGGAAGAAACGGTAGCGGCCCGTCGGCGTCGTGGCCGTGTGCCACCGACCGCCCTGGTAGTAGCGCTTGCCACTGCCGGTGCTCGTGTTGAAGACCCACGCGGTGCGGCCGTTGAGCACGAGGCGAAGCACCTGACGCGTGAGGTCGACCTCGATGGCATTGCCGCTCGTGGTGCGGCACCGGGGACGGGTGAGGCGGTCGATCCTCGCCCAGGTGACCGGACCGCAGACGCCGTCGCGGGTCATCCCGTAGTTCTTCTGCACGGTCATGACGGCCTGCATCGTCGTGTCGCCGTACTCGCCGTCACTTCCCGAGTGCCAGTAGCCGTTGGCCCGCAGCTTGATCTGCAGCTCCTTGACGGCGGCGCCCTTGCTGCCCGGCTTGAGCAGCGGGTGCGAGCTCGCCGGGGGATCGGCCGGCTCGGGGTCGGTGGGCTCCGGGTCCGGCGGCGGCGTCGACCCGGACAGGCCGATGACGACATCCCAGGTCCGGGGTCCGACGACGCCGTCCTTGACGAGGTGGTGGTCACCCTGGAGCTTGACGACCGCGGTATGGGTCTGCCGACCGAAGATGCCGTCGGCCGGTCCGGGCGAGTAGCCGCCGGCCGTCAGCCGACGCTGGAGGCCGGCCACGACGAGGCCGCGGTCGCCCAGCTTGATGGTGCGGCGGGTCGCCGCAGCTGCGGGCACGAAGAATCCAGCGCCCGTGACTGCCGTGACGGATGCCGCGGCCAGCCCCCCGCGCATGAGCAGTCGACGGTGGGGCGAGGGCTCCACGTCGAGCATGGCGTGACGTGCTTCGTAGGTGCTCATCTGAAGTTTTCCTATTCCTCCGTGGAGAGCCCCCTGAAGCCCCCCTTTCACCCTCAGACGCACCAGCACGAGATGTGGTTGCCCGGGATCAGCGAGATCTTACGGGCAACCACATCTCGATCAGGTCACGAGCGTGCGGAGATGACCTCGTGGGTCGCCAGGACCCGACGCGCGATGTCGACGTGCAGGTTCTCGATCATCTTGCCGTTGAAGGTGACGACACCCTTCCCGGCACCGTCCTCCCACGCCTGCAGGATCCCCTGCGCCTCCTCGACCGCCGCCTCGCTCGGGGCGAAGGTCGTGTTGCAGACCTCGACCTGACCCGGGTGGATCAGGGTCTTGCCGTCGAAGCCCATGTCGCGGCCCTGCTCGCACTCCGCGGTGAAGCCCTCGAGGTCCTTGACCGCGTTGTACACGCCGTCGAGGACCGCGATGCCGGCCTCGCGAGCGGCCAGCAGCGACCACGACAGAGCGGTGAGAAGGGGGGCGCGCCCGGGGACGTGGTCGGCCTGCAGCTCCTTGACCAGGTCGTTGGTCCCCATGACGAAGGCGACGAGCCGGTCGGAGGCCTGCGCGATCTCACGGATGTTGAAGATCGCGGCGGGCGTCTCGATCATCGCCCAGAGCTTGGTGTGCTCGGGGGCGCCGGCGGCCTCCATCGCCGCGACGAGCTGACGCACCTCGTCGGCCGAGTTGACCTTGGGCACGACGATGCCGTGCGGACCGGCCTTCGACGCGGCCGCGATGTCCTCGTCGTGCCACTGGGTGCCGATGCCGTTGACCCGGATCGTCAGCTCACGGTCGCCGTACTCACCGGACTGCACTGCGGCACAGGCGGCCTCGCGCGCGGCGGGCTTGTCGTCGGGACCGACGGCGTCCTCGAGGTCGAGGATCAGGGCGTCGACCGGGAGGGTCTTGGCCTTGTCCAGCGCACGCGCGTTGGAGCTCGGCATGTAGAGGACCGAGCGACGAGGGGTGTAGGTGCTCTCGGTCATGGCTCAGGCCTTCGCGTAGAGCTCGGCGAGCTCCGGGTCGTTGGCCGACAGCCGCTCGGCGAGCTCGAGGATGACCATGCACTGCTTCCAGGAGGCGTCGTCCTCCATCTTGCCGTCGATCATCACGGCGCCGGCGCCGTCAGGCATGGCCTCCTTGACACGGCGGGCATGCGTGACGTCCTCCGCGGAGGGGCTGAAGACCTTCTTCGCGATCTCGATCTGCACCGGGTGCAGGCTCCACGCGCCGACGCAGCCGAGGAGGAAGGCGTTGCGGAACTGGTCCTCGCAGGCGACCGTGTCCTTGATGTCGCCGAAGGGCCCGTAGAAGGGGAAGATGCCGTGCATCGCGCAGGCGTCGACCATGCGCGAGATCGTGTAGTGCCACAGGTCCTGCTGGAAGACGGTGCGCTGCCCCTGGTAGTCCGGGACACCGTCGGCGCCCTTGGTCGGGTCCTGACGCACGAGGTAGCCGGGGTGGCCTCCACCGACGCGGGTGGTCTTCATCCGGCGGTCGGCCGCGAGGTCGGCCGGGCCGAGCGAGATGCCCTGCATCCGCGGGCTCGCGCCGGCGATCGCCTCGACATTGGCGACACCGCGAGCCGTCTCGAGGATCGCGTGGATCATGATCGGGCGCTGGACGCCCCCCTTCGCCTCGAGCTGCGCGAGGATGCGGTCCACGTAGTGGATGTCCTCGGGGCCCTGGACCTTGGGCACCATGATGACGTCGAGCTTGTCGCCGACCTCGGTCACCAAGGTGGTCAGGTCGTCGAGGACCCACGGGCTGTCGAGGGCGTTGACGCGGGTCCACAGCTGGGTGTGCTCACCGAAGTCGACCTCCTTGGCGATCTTGACCAGACCGGCCCGGGCGGCTTCCTTCTTGTCCGCGACGACGGCGTCCTCGAGGTTGCCCAGGAGCACGTCGGAGACGCCGACCATGGCGGGGACCTTGGCCGCCATCTTCTCGTTGCTCGGGTCGAAGAAGTGGATCATCCGGCTGGGCCGGGCGGGCACCTCACGGACGGGCGTGGGGGCACCCACGGCCAGTGGGGTGAAGAAGTCCTTGGCGCTGCGCATGTGTGGCGAGTCCTCTCAGGGGGAGCGAAGGGGGAATCTCCGCGAAACCTAGCAAGCGGCCTCCCCCACTGGTTATGACGGAGACCACCCACCCCCGAGCCACATCTCCTCGAGACCGTGCACCCCGGGCCTAGAGTGGCGACATGAGCGAGGTCAACCTCTCCGCACTCACGACGGAGGCGCTGGGCAAGTCCGACATCCTGTGGCTGCGACTGCCGGCGGGCGAGCGGCTCACGTGGTTCGCGACCGGCACCGAGGACCTCGACGGACGCGTCCTCCTCGTCTCCGGCGGCCCGGAGGCCGATCTCGGGCCCCTGCCCGAACAGCTGGAGATCGTCCTGCGCAGCAAGGGCAACGGCGGACGTCTGCTCACCCTGCGAGCGCGCGCGCAGTCGTTGACCTACGACAACCCGTGGTGGGACCCGGCCGCTGCCGTCCTGCTCACCAAGCGGCTCAACGCTCCGAGCGACCTGCTCCAGAGGTGGCGCAGCGAGTCGACGATCTGGCTGCTGGCTCCCTTCGGCGCGCCGGCGCAGGCCCCGGGACGTCCCGGCCCGGAGGGCAGCGCCCGTGCAGCGGCGCCCGTCACGGTCGGCGCCGCCGGCACCCGCGTGCGACGTCCGTGGCACCTCGGCGGGCGCGGCCGCCGCGGCTGACCGATCCTCGTCGTGCCCGCGGTTAGTCTGTGACCGTGAGTGCTCCCACCCGCTTCTACGTCGCGCGCCTGGCGAGTCTCAACGTCTTCGACCCCCTCGGTGACCAGGTCGGACGGGTGCGCGATGTCGTCGTCACCTTCTCCCCCTCCCGCCGGCCACGAGTCATCGGTCTGGTCGTCGAGGTCCCGGGACGTCGGCGCGTCTTCGTGCCGATGACCCGGGTGACCTCCGTCGAGGGCGGTCAGGTCATCACCACCGGTCTGGTCAACATGCGCCGCTTCGAGCAGCGCGCCACCGAGACCCTCGTCCTCGCCGACCTGCTCGAGCGCCCGGTCACCGTGCGCACCGACGACGGTCAGGTCGAGGCGACCGTCGAGGACGTCGGTGTCGAGCAGTCCGCCAGCCGCAACTGGACGGTGACCAAGGTCTTCGTCCGTGGCGGCCGGCAGTCGCGTCGGGGCCTCCTCGTGCGCCGCAGGGGCGAGACCTTCACGGTCCCCGTCGAGGACGTCACCGGCCTCTCCGCGTCGGTGAGCGCTGCAGAGCACTCCGCGGTCAAGCTGCTCGAGTCCGTCGAGGACCTCAAGGTCGCCGACCTCGCCGAGGTCGTCATCGACCTCGCCCCCGAGCGTCGCGAGGCGGTCATCGCGGCCCTCGACGACGATCGCCTGGCCGACATCATCCAAGAGCTCGGTGACGACGACCAGGGCGAGATCCTCGGCCTGCTCACCCAGTCACGCGCCGCCGACGTGCTCGAGGCGATGGACCCCGACGACGCGGCCGACCTCCTGGCCGTCCTGCCCCCCGAGCGGGCCGAGACGCTGCTGCAGCTGATGAAGCCCGACGACGCCGAGCCGCTGCGTCGTCTGCTCAGCTATGACGAGAACACCGCCGGTGGTCTGATGACCACCGAGCCCGTGGTGCTCGCGCCCGAGGACACCGTGGCCGAAGCCCTGGCCGTCGTGCGCCGTGAGGAGATCACCGCGGCGCTCGCTGCCACCGTCTACGTCTGCCGACCCCCGCTGGAGACCCCCACGGGCAAGTACCTCGGGATGATCCACATCCAGCGCCTGCTGCGTGAGCCCCCGCACGAGAGCATCGGCCGGTACCTCGACAAGGCGATCGACCCCCTTCGTCCGGAGGCTCCGCTCGGGCAGGTGACCCGCACGCTGGCGACCTACAACCTCATCTCGGCACCGGTCGTCGACGAGAGCGAGCGCCTCCTCGGCGCGGTCACGGTCGACGACGTCCTCGACCACATCCTCCCCGAGGACTGGCGCGAGGAAAGGCACGAGGTGAGCGATGACTGAGCGCCGCCAGAGCCGTGTGGACACCCCGCAGGAGGTGCGCCGGCAGCTGATCCGCCGCCCGTCCGCCTTCTCCACCGAGGCCTTCGGGGTGATCTCGGAGAAGTTCGCCCGCTTCATGGGCACGCCCAGGTTCCTCATCTGGATGTCGGTCTTCGTCATCGTGTGGCTGGCCTGGAACACCTTCGTGCCCGAGGCCGCCCAGTTCGACCCCCGCTCGCTCAACTACACCCTGCTGACGCTCATCCTGTCGCTGCAGGCCTCCTACGCCGCGCCCCTGATCCTCCTCGCGCAGAACCGTCAGGACGACCGCGACCGAGTGGCTCTGGAGCAGGACCGCGTGCAGGCCGAGCGGGCCCTGGCCGACACCGAGTACCTGACCCGTGAGGTGGCGGCACTGCGGATCGCCTTGCGCGATGCGGCGACCCGCGACTTCATCCGCAGCGAGCTGCGGGACCTGCTCGAGGAGATGGAACGCAAGAGCCTCGAGGTCAGGACCCGCGAGGACGAGGTGTCGGAGCCCAGACCCCGCTCCTGACGCCGGACCCGGGTATGGGGCCCGTCGACGCCGACCTACCATGGAGGAATGGCTCCCCATCCCACGATCACCGACGAGCAACTGCGCGCCGCACTCGAGACGGTCATCGACCCCGAGATCCGTCGTCCCATCACGGAGCTCGGCATGGTCGAGTCCGCCGCCGTCGACGTCAACGGCCTCGCCGCCGTCACCATCCTGCTCACGGTCTCCGGCTGTCCCATGAAGGACACGCTGACCAAGGACACCACCCAGGCGATGCTCGGCGTCGAGGGCGTCACCGACGTCAAGGTCACGCTGGGCGTGATGAACGACGAGCAGCGCTCCGAGCTCAAGACCCACCTGCGCGGCGGTCAGGCGGAGAAGGAGATCCCCTTCGCCAAGCCGGGCTCGTTGACCCGCGTCTACGCGATCGCCTCGGGCAAGGGAGGGGTCGGCAAGTCGTCGATCACCGCCAACCTCGCCGCTGCACTGGCGCAGGAGGGCCTGAAGGTGGGCGTCGTCGACGCCGACATCTACGGCTTCTCCATCCCGCGCATGCTCGGCGTCACGCACGCGCCGACCCAGGTCGACGACATGATCCTGCCGCCCATCGCCTCCGAGGTGAAGGTGATCTCGATCGGGATGTTCGTCCCCGGCAACCAGCCCGTCGTCTGGCGTGGCCCGATGCTCCACCGTGCGCTGCAGCAGTTCCTCGGTGACGTCTTCTGGGGCGACCTGGACGTCCTGCTGCTCGACCTGCCCCCGGGCACCGGCGACATCGCGATCTCCATCGCCCAGCTGATCCCCAACAGCGAGATCATCATCGTCACCACCCCGCAGCAGGCCGCCGCCGAGGTCGCCGAGCGGGCCGGCTCGATCGCCATGCAGACGCACCAGCGTCTCGTCGGCGTCATCGAGAACATGTCCTGGCTCGAGCTGCCCGACGGATCGCGCCAGGAGATCTTCGGCTCCGGTGGCGGTCAGGCCGTGTCCGACTCGCTGACCCGCACGGTCGGCGCCGATGTGCCGCTGCTCGGCCAGATCCCGCTCGACGTCTCCCTTCGCGAGGGCTCCGACAACGGCGACCCGGCCGTGCTGTCCAACCCCGACGGCGCCGCCGCGGTCGCACTGCGCGGCATCGCCCGTGGTCTGGCCACCCGCTCCCGCGGACTCGCCGGTCGCAGCCTGGGTCTGACCCCGATGGGTCGCTGAGCCCCGTCCCACCACGACGAGGGGGGGCCGAGGAGTTGAACTCCTCGGCCCCCCTTCGTCATGTCTGCAGCGGACTCAGGTGGCCTCGCGGTCCCACGGGGTACCGATCGGCAGCACGGCGACCGCAGCCGGCTCTGGGGCGTCCGACTCGTCCGAGCGGCTGGTGGTGGCCGGCTTGTCGTCGAACCGGAAGGCGTCGTCGAGGGGCTCCAGGAGCGCCTGCTTGACGATGCGCCGCGGGTCGTACTGACGCGGGTCGTACTGACGCCAGTCGAGGTCCTCGTACTCAGGACCCATCTGCTCCTTGAGCTGGATCTTGGCGTCGTTGGCCATCCGTCGCGCCTTGACGATGACGCGAGCCAGCTTGGCGGCGTACTCGGGCAGCTGCTTGGGGCCGAGGATGATGAAGGCCAGCAAGATCAGGACGAGGAACTCGCTCCCATGGACCGGCATCGGTCAGCCTTCCTTCGCCGCTTCGAGCGTCATCGTCAGCTCCTGGTCCTTGCCATCCCTACGCACCTTCAGGGTGACCTTATCCCCCACGGCCTTGGCCCTGATGCGCGTGATCAGCTGGTCGAGGTCGGTGATCCGCCGCCCGTCCATCTCCGTGATGAGATCGCCGGGCTCGATGCCCGCGTCGTCGGCCGGTCCGCCGGGGACGACAGCGTCACCGCCCGGCACGTCGGAGTCCTGGAGCACCTTGGCGCCCTCACCGCTCCAGCGCCGGTCCAGGCTCACGCCGATCATCGGGTGGACCGCCTTGCCGGTGGCGATGAGCTGGTCGACGGTGCGCACCACCACGTCGGAGGGGATGGCGAAGCCGACGCCGATCGATCCGGAGGCCTGACCCTGCCCGGGCACCTGCGCGATCGCGGAGTTGACGCCGATGACGTCGCCGTCGCTGTTGAGGAGCGGTCCGCCGGAGTTGCCGGGGTTGATCGCCGCGTCGGTCTGGATCGCGGAGATGAAGGACTCGTCGCCGGCCTCGCCCGCGGTGACCGGGCGCTCGAGCGCGGAGACGATTCCAGCGGTGACGGTGGACCCGAGCCCGAGGGGCGAACCCACGGCGACGACCTCGTCACCGACGACGACATCCCCGGAGGTGCCGATCGACAGCGGTTGCAGCGAATCGGGCTCCACCTTGAGCACGGCCAGGTCGTAGGAGGAGTCCTGGCCGACCACCTTGGCGGGCAGGCGGGTGCCGTCGGTCATCTCGATGCTCACCTTGCCGCTGGCGCCTGCGGCGTCGACGACGTGGTCATTGGTGACGATGTGGCCGCGGTCGTCATAGACCCACCCGGACCCGGTCCCTCCCCCACCGTTGCCGCGGACGCGCACCGTGACGACGCTCGGCACCGCATCGGCCGCGATGGCCGCGATCGACCCGTCCGGACGCTGTGTGGGGTTGCCGTCGCGCTGGACGATCGTCGGGCCGCCGCCGCTGTCGCCGAGCAGCGCACCACCGGCACCGCCGATGCCCCCGGCCAGCAGCGCGGCGGTCAGCGTCATCACGCCCGCGCCCACCCAGCCGGGTCCACGCCGCCGCCGAGGCGAAGGGGGGAGCTGCTGCGGGTGCGCCGTGCCCGCGGCCTGTGGGTAGGGAGCCTGCGGGTAGGGAGCCTGCGGGTAGGGAGCCTGTGGGTAGGCCCCGCTCATCACGGGGACGGCATTCGTCTGCTCATGGGGGCCGTCGCTGCTGGTCTGGCCGAAGGGCTGCCCGTAGGTCTGGGCCGGCTGGTCACCGACCGGTTGCTCGAAGGTCTCGTAGGGCAGGTAGGGGCTCTGCGGCACGGGTTGGGTGTGCTGGGCAGCGGCCTGCTCGGCAGCGTCGTGCTCGGCGCCGTGCGCGCTGCTCAGGTGACCATCGGCCGAGAAGGCCGGGCCTGCGGGCTCGGCGGGCGTGTCCGAGGGGCGGGGCTCTTCACCCGGGTGCGGAGAGCTCATGCTGCGATTCTGCCTTGTCGTGGGGGCCCCGGCGTCACAGGGTGCCGGTCACCGGGCGTGCCATCGGGAAGCCTGAACCACCACGGCGGCGGCTCTCGGTGCGTGTGGACGGGGCTGGCTGGCGGTGGCTGAGGCTCTCGCGCAGGAGGGCCCGGCCACGGTGGATGCGCGAGCGGACGGTGCCGAGCTTGATGTCGAGGGTCTCGGCGACCTCCTCGTAGGTCAGTCCCTCGATGTCGCAGAGGACGACGGCAGCGCGGAACTGCGGCGGCAGCTCGTCCAGTGCGCGCTGGATGTCGGCATCGAGGTGATGCTCCAGGTAGACCTGCTCCGGGCTGGCCGTCCCGCTGTGCAGCAGCGCCGCGAACTCGTCGGTCAGGGCATCGAAGCGCAACCTCTGCTTGCGGCGGGCGCGATCGAGGAAGAGGTTGGTCGTGATGCGGTGCAACCACCCCTCGAAGGTCCCGGGGGTGTAGCCGTCGAGCGAGCGGAAGACCCTGATGAAGACGTCGTGCGTGAGGTCCTCCGCATCGTGGACATTGCCGGTCAGCCGGTATGCCAGGCGGTAGACCCGGGCCCCGTGCTCCTCGACGACCTCGGTCCAGGTCGGCGGGACCCACTCGGGCCGGGTGTCGTCGGTGGTCGCGATATCGCTGCTCACGGTGTCCATGGTCACCGCCCAACCTGAAGGAAGTCTGGGGATGCGGACCCGGACTAGGGTGGACTCCCATGACCGCCGCACAGCTCAACAGCCATGCCTACGCCGAGCAGTTCATCCCCGAGGACGAGGCCGCCGAGGCCGCCCGTCGCACCGGGACCGAGCTCGGAGCGGTGCCGATCGGCACCGGTGGCGGAGCCGCCCTTCGCCTCCTCGCGGCCGCGGTCGGGGCCCGCCACGTCATCGAGGTCGGGACCGGGGCCGGGACCTCGGGCCTGTGGTTGCTCGGGGGCATGCCCGAGGACGGTGTGCTGACCTCCATCGAGATCGAGCCGGAGCACGCGCTGCGCGCGAAGCGCTCCTTCGCTGCTGCAGGCATCGCCGTGCAGCGCACCCGCGTCATCACGGGCCGCGCCCTCGACGTCCTGCCGCGGATGAACGACGCCTCCTACGACCTCGTGCACATCGACGCCGACAAGGAGGGCTACCCCGACTACGTCGAGCACGCCATCCGGCTGCTGCGGCCCGGTGGCGTCCTGGCCATGGACAACATGCTCTGGCACGACCGGGTCGCCGACCCCGCCTCACGCGAGGCGACGACCGTCCTGCTGCGCGACCTCGGCAAGCAGCTGCGCGACGACGAGCGGCTCATCCCCAGCCTGCTGCCGGTGGGCGACGGGCTCTTCGCGGCCGTCAAGCGCTGAGCGTCAGCGGCTTCCGGGACCGGGACCGCGCCGGAACTGCGCGGGCCCCTCGGCGATCGCGACGACCTCGAAGGGCGTGATCTCCGTCGGGGACGACCCGATGATCTGGCTGCCTGCGGAGTCGGCGGCCTTGCCGGTGAAGTCCTCGCAGAACTCGTCCCGGTCCTTGGCCGCGTCGAAGACATAGGTGCCCTCGAACCACTGCCCCTCGACCATCCGCCAGGTCTTGAAGGCCAGACCGTCGAGGAACATGAAGTTGGCCATCGAGGTCCCGACCACGTACTCGCGCAGCTGCGCGGCGACATCGGCAGGTGCGTCGGTCAGCGACCAACGGACGGCGAGTCCATATCCAGCGTTCATTCAGATCCCCTCGGGCCCGAGAGCCACGTCAGCAGTGTCCGAGCACCGTAACCAGTGGCTCCGATGCTGGGCATCCCCGTGTCATCATCCGAACGCTCCGAGCACGCGAGAGCCCCCGGACGCACGGCGTCCGGAGGCTCCTCGACGGGGGACTACTTCTTCTGCAGGCCCTCGCAGCTGTCGATGGCCTCACCGAGGGCGAGGACCTCGTCCGGCTTCATCTCGACGACGAGCCGGCCACCGCCCTCGAGCGGCATGCGCAGCACGATGCCGCGACCTTCCTTGACGACCTCGAGCGGGCCGTCCCCCGTGCGTGGCTTCATTGCCGCCATGTGCGTTCCCTTCGATCCAAAACCGACCGGTGCCTCACCGACCGGCGGCGCATTCGCGCCAACGCTTGCGCTCATTATCCACCCCTGCCACGCCGTCGGCCTAATCAGGGGGCTGGGCGTCACGGCGGGGTGACATGCCACGGGACGTAGGGCAGCAGTCCGCAGGACCAGGCGACGACACCGAGCGCCAGGAGGAGCACCACCACTGCGGCGCGACGCCGCCAGTGCCGCACGACCCGACCTCCGGTCGAGGTGCGCATCGTGACCGACGCCAGGAGCGCCATGAGCGGGAAGTCGAGCAGCAGGAAGCGCCACATGCTGGTGATCGGGCGCACGACCGCGAAGAGGTAGAGCGGGTAGACCAGCGCCCACATCCGCACCTCGATCGGGATCCACGCACCGTGTCGACCGATGACGAGCGCCAGGTAGGTCCCCACGAGAGCGACCATGACGATGACCGAGAAGAGGCCGCGCTGCTCCCACGCCCAGTTGAACCACAAGACGAAGGGGCCCTCGTCGGGGCGCTGCCCCCACGCGGCCTGCACCTGGAAGAAGGCATCCGGCAGTCCCGACAGGTACCCCACGGCGACCGGCCAGGCGACCCCCGAGACGGCGGTGGCCAGGCACATGACGACGATGCGCAGCCGGTCATGGGCGAAGGGAGCGGTGCCGCTGCCCCGCTCCTCCCGCCAGCGCAGCCACAGGTGTGCCAGCACCGCCAGTCCGAGCGGGGCGGCGGCAGCGCGGGTGAAACCGAGCAGGAGTACGAGGACCGCGACCGTGAGGTACCGGCCACGCATGAGCATCAGGAGCGAGCCCGCGATCAGGGCCGCCGCGAGCGCCTCCGTGTAGGGCAGGACCATCACCCCGGTGGCGGGGTAGAAGCACCACAGGGCGGCGGCCACGAAGGCGAGGCGTTCGCGGGCGGGCTGGCTGGCGGCGTGACCGGGGAAGCTCAGGACCTTCCACACCAGAAGGGTCGCGGCGGCGCCGAGTGCGAGGTTGAGCAGGACGGCCGAGGCGGTGAAGCCCAGACCGGTGAGCATGAGCAACCGGACCAGGGCGGGGAAGAGCGGGAAGAAGGCCCACGCGCTGTAGGTGATCTGTCCCGTCTCGGGGTCCGACGGAAGGGGGATGGGGTAGCCGTCGGTGACGATGCGCCGGTACCACTCGGTGTCCCACAGGCGGAACATGTCCGCCAGCCCCGGGTGGAGGTGACCGACCCCAGCGGGCGACTGGTAGTAGTGCGCTGCGATCCAGATCGCGAGCACCGCCACGACCCGGCTGACTGCGTAGATGACGAGCAGTGAGCGCACGGGACGCGCGAGCACGGCTCGGCCGAGCTCGGACCGGCCGGCAGAGGTGCGCCACCGCGCGGGACGGGGGTGCCCCCCTTCGCCGGCGGTGGTCGCGGTGTCAGAGGAGGTCGGTGCCGTCATCACGCCGCTCGACGGGGCGCTCTGCGCGCTCCTCCAGCTCGGCGACCCGCCGCTGGAGCTGGTCGAGGACCTCGTCGACCTGGTCCATGCGGTACCCGCGCAGTGCGGTGTCGAAGCGGATCTGGTCGACGTCTGCTGCCCGCCAGTCGGTGTCGGGCAGCCCGTGGTGGGGCGAGGTGCCGACGGCCGGGGCCATCGGGTCCGGGCTGAGGTGACCGGTGAGCACCGCGGCGAAGACCACGACGACGAGGACGGCGACGAGGGCGAAGAGGATCCAGACCATCGACTACTCCGGCTGCTTCGGGGTCTCGGGACGCACCCGCGCCGACTCCCTCTTGACGTACTCGACGGCGTCGACGAGGTCGTCGGTGACGTAGAGCCGGTCGAGGTCGTCTGGGCTGATCATGCCGCCCTCGAGCACGGAGTCGCGCAGCCAGTCGATGAGGCCGGCCCAGTACTGGGTGCCGATCAGGACGATCGGGAAGCTGGTCACCTTGCCGGTCTGGGCGAGGGTTACGGCCTCGAAGACCTCGTCGAGGGTGCCGAAGCCGCCGGGGAGGACGAGGAAGCCCTCGCTGTACTTGACGAACATCGTCTTGCGGGCGAAGAAGTAGCGGAAGTTGATGCCGAGGTCGCAGTACGGGTTCAGGCCGGCCTCGAAGGGCAGCTCGATCCCGAGCCCGACGCTCGTGCTGCCGCCCTCGCGAGCGCCGCGGTTGGCGGCCTCCATCGCACCCGGGCCTCCCCCGGTGATGACGGCGTACCCGGCCTCGGCGACGAGTCGGCCGAGCTCGATCCCGTCCGCGTAGCGCGGGGAGTCGACGGGGGTGCGGGCGCTGCCGAAGATGCTCACGGCCGGTCCGAGCTCGGCGAGCGCGCCGAAGCCCTCGACGAACTCGGCCTGGATGCGCAGCACCCGCCAGGGGTCGGTGTGCAACCAGTCGGCGTGACCCTTGTCGTCGAGGAGACGCTGGTCGGTCGTCGACTTGGGCACCTGCCGACCACGCATGAGCACGGGGCCCTTGTGGTACCAGCGCTCTGAGTTCTTCCCCTGATCCGTCACGGTCGCGACCCTACGCGAGCCAGCGCAGCACGGCCTGCTCCGCGGTGACGATCTGCTCGACCGGGCAGCGCTCCTCGTCGTGGTGTGCGAGGTTGGGGTCGCCGGGACCGAAGTTGACCGCCGGGATGCCCAACGTGGAGAAGCGCGCGACGTCCGTCCACCCCTCCTTGGGCCCGACGGGGACGTCGAGGGCGGCGACGAAGGCCTGCGCCGCCGGCAGGTCGAGTCCGGGTCGGGCGCCCTCGGCCATGTCGCGCACGTGCAGCTCGCGGCCGGGCAGGACGGTCTGCACGTAGGCCAGCGCAGCCTCCGCGTCCTTGTCCGGGGCGAAGCGGTAGTTGATGAGCACGGTGCAGCTGTCGGGGATGACATTGCCCGCGATGCCGCCGGTGATCCCGACGGCCTGGAGCGCCTCGTGGTAGTCCAGCCCGTCGACGTGGACGGTGAGCTCCTCGTGCGCGGCGAGCGCGGCGAGGACCTCGTGGGCGTCGTGGATGGCGTTGTGGCCGTTCCACGGGCGGGCCGAGTGCGCGGCGATGCCCTTGAGGCGCACCTCGACCCGCATCGTGCCCTTGCAGCCGCCCTCGACCTCGGCGTTGGTGGGTTCGAGGAGGACGGCGAAGTCCCCGGCCAGCAGCTCGGGGTCGGACTCGGCGAGCAGCTGCAGCCCGTTGTGGACCGCGTCGACCTCCTCGGCCTCGTAGAAGAGGAAGGTGATGTCCCGGCTCGGCTCCTCGATGAGGGCGGCCTTCAGCTGGACGGCAACGCCTCCCTTCATGTCGACCGTGCCGCGGCCCCACAGGACGTCGACGCCGCCGACCTGCTCGCGGCGGACGGGCAGGTTGGCCGGCTCGCTCGTGAGCGGCACGGTGTCGATGTGCCCGGCGAGCACGACGCGCTCCTCGCGCCCGAGGTGGGTACGGGCGATGACGGTGTTGCCCCGGCGGATCACCTCGAGATGGCGAAGGGGGGTCAGCACCGCCTCGACAGCGTCCGCGATCGCCGCCTCGTCATGGCTGACCGACTCGATGTCGCACAGCTGCTGGGTGAGGGTCACGACGTCGGCGGTGAGGTCCAGGCTCGGCATGCCCGCCAGCCTATGGCGTCCGGCCCGACCCGCTGTCGGCACCCGGCGTCGGCATCCGAGATCCCGTCCCTGCCGCTCCAGCCGTGACTCACGCGGTGAATCGCCATGCGGTCTCGGCGCCCGGGAGCCTCGTCTCGGGCCCTCCGGCCGTGACTCACGCCGTGCATCGATGCATGGGATGAGTCACGGCCGGAGGTGCTGGAGACCCCTTGCAGCGTCCCTCGGGAAGCCCGCGCCGGGCCATTGACCAGACTCAGCGCCATTGACCAGACTCAGCGTTGCGCACCCCTCGCCGAAGCGTGCGGTCCTTCCACAGGGCGTGAGGACCTCCGGCCGTGCGGCGCCCGGGCACCGAGGATGGGGCATGGCCCCCGATCCGGACCCCGACCCCGCCGCCGAACCAGGCCGCGTCGCTGAACCAGACCGCGTCGCTGAACCTGACGCGGTCCTGTGCCCGATGCCCTGCGACCGGTGCGACGAGATGGGCCCCGGCGGTTGCGAGGACTGCCTCGACTGCCTCCTCTGGCCGGAGGTCCCCCCGGCCAGCTCGCCCCGCGAGATCGCGCCGCCCACGGGAGCGATGGCCCCCACGATGACCGAGGACCTGCGTCGCCTCCGGACTGCCCTCGACATCGGCGCACGCATCGGGTTGGTGAGCCGCCGCTACCGCCGCGAGCACGACCTGAGCCAGCGGATGCTCGC
The DNA here is from genome assembly GCF_001428305.1 of Janibacter sp. Soil728. GTDB lineage: Bacteria > Actinomycetota > Actinomycetes > Actinomycetales > Dermatophilaceae > Janibacter. Next base: position 78,264 of record NZ_LMRZ01000006.1, read on the forward strand.
CGACGAGCTCGGCTGGACCCAGCCGAGCGTCAACCGGGCAGAGCGCGATGCGGCGCCGTTGAGCCTGCGTCGGGCCGGAGCCTTCCTGAGGCACCTGGGCTACCGGCTGGCCGTCGTGCCCGTCCACTGCGACGCGGCGGTCGCCCTGGGGGAGGATCCGGACGAGGCCTGGGGCGCGCCCGACCTGATCGCCCGGGACGCCCTCGGCCGGCGTCCGCCGCCCCACGCCGAGGTCTCGTGGAACCCGGCCATCGACCGGAGGCTGATGGCGGGCGCCCGCGGTCACGAGAATCCATGGACCTGGCGTGTCCACAGGCAGCAAGCAGTTGTCAGGTGCGCGGCGGGGTTTCGTAGGATCGGGTCCATGACGACGACGCGCGCAGCCTGGGGCCATGGAGTGGCCACCGTGACGACCGATGGATCGGTCCTGGACACCTGGTACCCGGAGCCGACCCTGGGCGAGGCCCCGGAGGCCGTCCAGGTGCCCGCGGAGCTGCTGGCACTCGCAGGCGAGGACGAGGCCCGCGGTGTCCGCACCGAGGTCGTCACCATCGCCATCGACCTCGACGCCGCTCCCGAGGGCGCGTCCGATGCCTACCTGCGCCTGCACCTGCTCTCCCACCGCCTCGTGGCGCCCAACTCGATCAACCTCGACGGCCTCTTCGGTCAGCTGAACAATGTCGTGTGGACCAACCACGGTCCGTGCCCTGTCGAGGGCTTCGAGACCACCCGCGCCCGGCTGCGCGCCCGCGGACCCGTCCAGGTGACGAGCATCGACAAGTTCCCCCGCCTCACCGACTACGTCACCCCCGCCGGCGTGCGCATCGGCGACGCCGACCGCGTCCGCCTGGGCGCTCACCTCGCCTCCGGCACGACCGTCATGCACGAGGGCTTCGTCAACTTCAACGCCGGAACCCTGGGCACCTCCATGGTCGAGGGCCGGATCAGCCAGGGCGTCGTCGTCGGCGACGGCTCCGACATCGGCGGAGGCGCCTCGACGATGGGCACCCTCTCGGGCGGCGGCACGCAGCGCGTCTCGATCGGCGAGCGCTGCCTCGTCGGCGCGGAGGCGGGCGTGGGCATCGCGCTGGGCGACGACTGCGTCGTCGAGGCGGGCCTCTACGTCACCGCCGGGACCAAGGTCACCCTGCCCGACGGCACCGTCGTCAAGGCAGCCGAGCTCTCCGGCCGCAACGGCCTGCTCTTCGTCCGCAACTCCGTCACCGGCACCGTAGAGGCCCGCGACCGCACCGGCCACGGCATCGCGCTCAACGACGCGCTGCACGCCAACGACTGATCGTGCCCCGACGCGAGCACCCACCCCTGGCCGACGAGCGTGGCCCCCGGTGGCCCACCGCTGTGGCGATCGTGTGCGTGCTCGCGCTCGTCGTGGGCATCGGGGTGTGGTTCGCCCGGGACCGCATCGGCCTCTTCCGCAGCGAGGAGTGCCGGGCGACCGCACTGCAGCAGAGCGTGAACTTCCAACCGGAACAGATGCACCACGCGAGCACCATCGTCCTCATCGCGGTCAAGCGCGGGATGCCCGCACGCGCCGGCAGCATCGGCATTGCCACGGCCATCCAGGAGTCCAAGCTGCGCAACCTCTCCTACGGTGACCGCGACTCGGTGGGCCTCTTCCAGCAGCGGCCGAGCCAGGGCTGGGGCACCGTGGAGCAGCTGCAGGAGCCCGTCTTCGCCACCAACGCCTTCTACGACGCACTGGTCAAGGTCGACGGCTGGCAGGACATGGTGATCACCGAGATCGCCCAGGAGGTCCAGCGCAGCGGCTATCCCGAGGCCTACGCCGACCACGAGCAAGAAGGCCGGATCATCGCCTCCGCCATGAGCGGCCACTCCCCCGAGGGCTTCGTCTGCCGGCTCGACGACCCGACGGCCGCTGGCCGCCCCGACACCTTCGTGCGGGCGCTGTCCGAGGAGACCGGGCAGACGGGCACCGCCGCAGGGCAGGTCATCACGGTCACCGCCACGGACGACCGCCACGCCTGGGCGATCGGCGCCTGGTCGGTCGCCCAGGCCAAGGCCCGCAATGTCCTCTCGGTGCAGGTCGGCGCGCGGCAGTGGACGCGAGGCGGAGGTGACGGCGCCATGCAGTGGACCGACGCCACGACTCCTGTCCCCGCCGGCCAGGTCGTCGTCACCCTCCACCAGGGCTGAGCCCTCCCCCCTTCCTGCATTGCCATAGGGGAATGCAGCGACCCCCTCCGCCCGCTCCCCCCTTCCTGCATTGCCATAGGGGAATGCAGCGACCCCCTCCGCCCGTGAGGACGAAGGGGGTGCTGTGCGTCTTGTGACGCGGTGGCGCGCCGTGGGTCAGCGGTTGTCCATGCCCACGTAGTCGCGCTCGGTGGGACCGGTGTAGATCTGGCGCGGACGGCCGATCTTGGTGTCCGGGTCCTCGATCATCTCGCGCCACTGGGCGATCCAGCCCGGGAGGCGACCGATCGCGAAGAGCGCGGTGAACATCTTCGGCTGGAAGCCCATGGCCGTGTAGATCAGGCCCGTGTAGAAGTCCACGTTGGGGTAGAGCTTGCGCTCGACGAAGTAGTCGTCGGCCAGCGCGATCTCCTCGAGCTTCATGGCGATGTCGAGCTGCTCGCCGCCACCCATCTTCTCGAGGATGGAGTGCGCCGTCTCCTTGACGATCGCGGCGCGCGGGTCGTAGCTCTTGTAGACGCGGTGCCCGAAGCCCATGAGCCGGACGCCGTCCTCCTTGTTCTTCACCCGCTTCATGAAGGTCTCGGCACCGTCATCGGAGGCCTTGATCTTGTCGAGCATCTCCAGGACGGCCTGGTTGGCGCCACCGTGCAGCGGGCCCGAGAGGGCGTGGATGCCCGCGGAGACCGAGTTGAACATGTTGGCGTGGGCCGAGCCGACCAGACGCACGGTCGACGTGGAGCAGTTCTGCTCGTGGTCGGCGTGCAGGATGAAGAGCTGGTCGAGCGCAGCGACGATCTCGGGGTCGAGGTCGTAGGGCTCGGCCGGGAAGCCGAAGGTCATCCGCAGGAAGTTCTCGGTCAGGCTGAGCGAGTTGTCCGGGTAGAGGAAGGGCTGGCCGACGCTCTTCTTGTGCGCGTAGGCGGCGATGGTCGGCAGCTTCGCCAGGAGGCGGATGGTCGAGATCTCGACCTGCTCCGGGTCGAAGGGGTCGAGGCTGTCCTGGTAGAAGGTGCCCAGTGCCGAGACGGCGGAGGACAGCACCGGCATCGGGTGCGCGTCCCGCGGGAAACCGTTGAAGAAGGCCTTGAGGTCCTCGTGGAGCATCGTGTGGCGCGAGATGCGCTCCTCGAAGCCACCGAGCTGGTCGGCCGTGGGGAGCTCGCCGTAGATGAGCAGGTAGGCGACCTCGACGAAGGTCGACTTGCCCGCCAGCTGCTCGATCGGGTACCCGCGATAGCGCAGGATGCCGGCGTCACCGTCGATGTAGGTGATGTCGCTCTTGCAGGAGGCGGTGTTGACGAAACCGACGTCGAGCGTCGTGTTACCGGTCTCCTTCATCAGCGAGGAGATGTCGTATCCGTCGTTGCCCTCGTTGGCCGTGACGAGGGGGAAGGTCAGGTCCTTGCCTGCGGCGGAGAAGGTGGCATCAGCGGTCATAGGTATCTGCCCTTCAGTCGTTCCGTGCCGCGGAGGCGGTGGCCCCGGGCATGCGGTTTCATCCCAAAACTACCTCAGCGGTGGCCTGGATCACCACGCGGGTACCACCCAGCGGACTGCCGTGTGTGCTTCAGGCGGACAGCCGGGCGGCCGCCGCCGCGATGCGCTCGTCGCTCGCCGACAGCGCGACCCGCACGTGCTGAGCACCCGCAGCGCCGTAGAAGTCACCGGGTGCCACGAGGATGCCCAGATCGGCCAACCGGTCGAGCGTGACCCGGCAGGGTTCCCCCGCGGTCGCCCACAGGTAGAGGCCGGCGGCGGAGTCGTCGATGCGCATGCCGAAGCCTTCGAGGGCAGGGCGCAGCACCTCGCGCCGCGCCAGGTAACGCTCCCGTTGTGCGGCGACGTGCTCGTCGTCGCGCACGGCCGCGAGCAGCGCGCGCTGCACGGGCCAGGGCACGATCATCCCGGCGTGCTTGCGCACCTCGAGCAGCTGCTTCACGAGCGTCGGGTCACCGGCGACGAAAGCCGCCCGGTAGCCGGCGAGGTTGGACTGCTTGGACGTCGAGTAGACGGCGAGCAGGCCCTCGGTGGACCCCCCGGTGACGCGCGGGTCGAGGATCGACGGGGTCGTCGGCAGCTCGGCGTAGGACTGCTGGCGCTCCTGCTCCGAGCGCCAGTCCAGCTCGGCGTAGCACTCGTCCGAGGCAACGACGACGCCACGCGCTCGGGCCCACGCGACGACCTTGGCCAGGTGCTCGACACCCAGGACCTTGCCCGTCGGGTTGCTCGGGGTGTTGAGCCACAGCAGCTTGGGTGCGCTCGAGGAGGTCGTCGGGCCGAAGGCCGTCGTGGCATCAGCAGCGAAGGGGGTCGCCCCCGCGATCCGTGCGCCCACGTCATAGGTCGGGTAGGCGACCCGGGGGAACCCGACGATGTCACCGGCCCCCAGGCCGAGCAGGGTGGGCAGCCACGCGACGAGCTCCTTGGAGCCGATGGTCGGCATGATGCCGTCCGGGTCCAGGCCGGGCGCACCGCGGCGGCGGGCGAACCAGTCGGCGATGCCTTCGCGCAGGTCCGGCGTGCCCCACGTCTGCGGGTAACCGGGCGCGTCAGCGGCCTCGCGCAACGCGTCCTGGACGACCTCTGGGGTCGCGTCGACGGGGGTGCCGACCGACAGGTCGACGATGCCCTCCCCCTTCGCCTCGTCCGACGATGAAAAGGCTCTCGCCCGCTCCTTGGCAGGAGCGAGCGAGTCCCAGGGAAAGTCAGGCAGCGACGAGATCACTCGTCGTGCTCCTGCGGGGGCAGCGCCGCGACAATCGGGTGGTCCTTGTCGATCATGCCCATCTTGGCCGCACCACCGGGGCTGCCGAGGTCGTCGAAGAACTCGACATTGGCCTTGTAGAAGTCGGCCCACTCCTCGGGGGTGTCGTCCTCGTAGTAGATGGCCTCCACGGGGCACACCGGCTCGCAGGCGCCGCAGTCGACGCACTCGTCGGGGTGGATGTAGAGACTGCGCTTGCCCTCGTAGATGCAGTCGACGGGGCATTCCTCGATGCAGGCCTTGTCCTTGAGGTCTACACACGGCTGCGCGATCACGTACGTCATGCCGCACATACTATGACGCTCCATGAGCGATCTGATGGTGGGTCTCACCACAGGGACACGAGTCGCGGTCCGCACGCGGATCGACCCCGCGCCGGCGCACGGCCCGACCCTGACCGACACCGTCGGCGAGATCCTCGCCCTGGACGGGCAGCAGGTCCGCATCGCGACCCGCACCGGCGAGGTGACCCTGCGCCGCGACCTCGTCGTCGCGGCCCGCGCCATCCCCCCGAAGCCGACCCGCCGCGGCGCCCCCCACCGGGCCATCACCATCGAGGACCTCCACCTCGTCATGACCAAGGGCCAGCCCGGCCTCGAGGAGGCATGGCTGGGGACGAAGGGGGCGGGCTGGCTCCTGCGGGCCGGCGCCGGGTGGACCGGACGGTCCAACTCCGTTGCCCCCGTGGGCGACCCGGGTCTGCCGTTGCCGCAGGCCGTGGACGCGATCGAGTCCTGGTACCGCGAGCGCGAGCTCGTACCGCTCGTGATGCTCCCCCGGCCCGTCGGCGCCGGCACGGCCGACGACCCGTTGGGAGCCCTTCTCCTGGAACGCGGCTGGATCGAGGGCAACCCCGCCGACGTGCTCACCGGCCGGACCGAGACACTGCTCCGCGGCGCCGCCCCCTCCCCTGACGGCTTCGCGCTCCACGTGGGCGATGCCCCCGACGAGGACTGGTTGGCCGGCGGCTCGCCGCGGATCCTGGGCCACCTCGACGCGGCCCGCCAGATCCTCGCACTGCCCGCGCATCAGTTCTTCCTCACCGCCCGCGACGACGCAGGCCACGTCGCCGGCGTCGTGCGGGTGGCGCTCAACGACGGCTGGGCCGGCATCTTCGGTCTGCACGTCGACCCCGAGCACCGCGGACGAGGTCTGGGGCGCTGGCTGACCGCGGAGGCCCTGCGAGCCGCCGCCGACGCGGGCGCCTCGCTCACCTACCTGCAGGTCGAGCCGGGCAACGAGCCCGCCCAGCGCCTGTACCGGGGGCTCGGTATGACCACGCACCACGACTACGTCTACCTGGCCAAGCGTCCCTGACCCGGCCTGCTCCGCGGGTACCGGACCAGGTGTGGCCCCAAGGACGAAGCCGGCGGGCTCTCCCTTCGGACGTGTGTTGCTCTTTTGTGCCGGCTTCGCCCATGAGTCGGGCCGACACCTGACCGTCACCCGCTCAGGTGGTCGGCGGACTCTTCCTGCGTGTGGGTGATGACCCCGACCTCATCTGTGTCATGGCAGGCGAGGGCGGCGAGGTAGCCGTGGAGGGGCACGGGGAGGGACTGGACCTGCAGGCCCGCCAGGTCCCTCGAGCCCGAGGCCTTGAAGGCCGCCTCTTCGCGGACCCAGCGCCCGATGTCGTCACCACGGGTGGTCGCCTCGACGTCGACGCCGACGCGGGTGGGTGAGGTCGCGACGAGGACGAGCGGGCCGGCGTGCGCGACGGAGACGTGCAGGCTCGGGACGCGGGGGCGGCCGTGGGGGCCGCCGCACTCGTCGCAGGCGCGGTCGACGGGCACCTCTCGCGGGTCGAGACCCGTCGCGGCCGCCACGGCCACCCTCAGCAGCGCGGCCCCGACGACGAAGCGCCCCACGTCGGCCGCCGACGCGATCCCCTCCGCCCGGCGGGTCTCCACGGGGTCGAGGTGGGCGAGCAGCCGGCGGTCCATCGCGCGCAGGTCTGACCACCAGATGTCCACGACGTGGTTCGGCATGTGTGTCAGGCCCTTCCGCGGCTGTACTCTGACCCGCAGACTAAGGATAGGCACACCAACATGACGCTGACGATCCCCCTCGAGGCGATGCCGACCGCAGCGCCCGAGCGCACCTCGCGGCGTGTCGGCCCCTTCCTCCACCCGGGCTCCCCCGACCCCGCCCTCGTCGAGCACGGCCGGGTCATCACCCACGACGCGTTGGCTCGTCGCGTCGCCGACCTCGCCGATCGCCTGCCCCCGGTCGCGACCGGCCGCCGCCTCGTGCACCTCCCCCTCGCCCGGGACGTCGCCGGGATCGTCGGTCACCTCGCGGTCCAGGCCGCCGGTCACGTCGCCCTGGTCACCGGACCGGGCGCCGAGTCGATCACCGAACGCTTCGCCCCCGACCTGCGCCTGACGGACGAGCACGTCGAGACGCTGGTGGAGCACGCCGCCCACCTGCTCCACCCGGACCTGGCGCTCCTGCTGTCCACCTCCGGGAGCACCGGCAGCCCCAAGCTGGTACGGCTGTCCCACGACAACATCACCAGCAATGCCGCCGCCATCGCCGAGGCGCTCGGCCTGGGCCCGACGGACCGCGCGATCACCTCCCTTCCCCTCCACTACTGCTACGGGCTGTCGGTGCTGCACAGCACGCTCCACGTCGGAGGCAGCGTCGTCGTCACCGACCAGTCGGTGACCGACGACGCGTTCTGGCGGGAGCACGTCACGCATCAGGTCAGCGTCCTCGCGGGAGTACCGCACACCTTCGACCTCATCGAGCCGCGCCTGCGCGGCGGCCTGCCGGGGCTGCGCCTGGTCACCCAGGCAGGCGGCGCGCTCGCCCCCGACCGCATCACGCAGCTCACCGAGATCGGACGGGCCCAGGGATGGCAGCTGGGCGTCATGTACGGCCAGACCGAGGCGACCGCGCGCATGGCCATCCACATCGGCGACGGGGTGGCGCAGGCTCCAGAGGCCGTGGGCCATGCCCTGGTCGGGTCCGCCGTGCGCGTGGACCGCGCCGGTCACGAGGACCGCGACGACGGTGCCGGTGAGCTCGTCTTCACCGGCCCGGGCGTGATGCTCGGGTACGCCGAGCACCCCGACGAGCTGGCCCTGGGCCGCATGATCGACGAGCTGCGCACCGGCGACCTCGGGCACGTGGACGAGGACGGCCTCGTCCGCGTCGTCGGCCGCTGCGACCAGGTCGCCAAGATCCTGGGTCTGCGCATCGATCTCGGTCGGGTGAACGCGGCCCTCACCGGCGCCGGGCACCGCGCCATGGTCACGGCTGACGCGCAGCACCTCCTCGTCACCCTCGTGACCGACCCTGCCGAAGGGAGCGCCTCTCGCCTGCTGCAGTCGGTCCGGGGCCTCGCGGCACAGGCCTCCGGCCTGCAGCCGGGGGCCGTCGTCGTCGCTCCCGTCGACGCGATCCCGTTGCTGCCCAACGGCAAGACCGACCGCATCGCCTGCCGTGAGCACGCTCTGGCCAGCATCGATCGGGAGGCCGACACCAGCGACGACCACCTCGCCGCAACGGTCTCGATCGTCGCGAGCGCCCTCGGCCGCGACGAGGCCGACCCCGACCGGTCCTTCGCGCAGCTCGGCGGCGACTCCTACAACCTCGTCCAGACCTCGGTGCGCCTCGAGCGGGTGCTCGGCACGCTGCCCGACGGGTGGCACCACATCCCCCTTCGTCAGCTCGCGCAGGACGCCACCCCGCCCGGCCGCCACGTTCACTGGGTGGACACCCCACTGCTCCTGCGGGCCGTCGCGGCCATCGCGATCTGCGCCAGCCACCTGGGACTCGTCGCCGCCCCCGGCGGTGCGCACACGCTGCTGGCCCTCGCCGGGTGGTCGATGAGTCGCTTCACTCTCGACACCCCCGAACCCACGCTCCGCCGACGGAGCGGGCTGCGCTCGATCGCCGCCCTGGCCATCCCCTCCATGGTCGTCGCCCTGATCGGCCTGGTCACCGCTGGCGGATACGGCTGGGAGAACGTGCTGCTCGTCAACTGGCTCATCGGGGAGATGGAGTGGGGCGCACGCATCAACCTGTGGTTCATCGAGGCGCTGCTCGCCTGCAGCCTCGCCGTCCTCGCACTCCTGTCCGTGCCGCGTCTCGGACTGGTCCACGTGCGCCACCCGTGGGCCTGGAGCATGGCGCTGGCGGCGGCTGCGCTCGTCCCCCGCTGGATCCTCGTCCCTGACTCCACCGGCGCCACTCGTGGGCTGCCCGGGTCCGTCCTGTGGCTCTTCGCCATCGGCATGGCGCTGGGCGTGGCCCGCACCCGCAGGCAGCGCGTGGCCACCATGGCGCTCACCGGCATCGGCATGTGGGACTTCTTCGTCGAGCCCAGCCGCGGCCTGACCGTGCTCGTCGCCATCACCGTGCTCGCCTTCGTCCCGCGGATCCCGCTGCCACGCCTCCTCGTGCTACCCCTCGGGCTGCTCGCCGCCGCCTCCCTGCACATCTACCTCGTCCAGTGGCAGGTCTTCCGGGTCGTCGACCAGCCGGTCCTCGCCCTGCTCACCTCCTTCGCCGCCGGTATCGCCGTGTGGTGGCTCTTCCAGGCGCCCACCCGAGCGCTCACCGACCGTCTCGTCCGACTCCGCCCCACCCTCCCGACCCCGACCGGAGATCCCTCATGAACCGACGCACCCTCCTCACCGCGGCCCTCAGCTCCTCGGTCCTGGCACTCGCCGCCTGCGGTGGCGCCGACGGTCCGACGACCGACCCGGATGCGCTCCAGATCTACTCCAGCCAGCACGACAGCCTCACCAAGGCGTGGGCCGAGGGCTTCACCAAGAAGACCGGGATCAAGACCCAGATCCGCCCCGGCAAGGACGCCTCGATGGGCCACCAGATCGTCCAGGAGGGCGAGAAGTCCCCGGCCGATGTCTTCCTCACGGAGAACAGCCCGGCGATGACCCTCGTCGAGGACAGCGGCCTGCTCGCACCGATCGACTCCACGACCCTCGCTCAGGTGCCCACGAACCGCCGCCCCTCCAGCGGTGACTGGACGAGCGTCGCGGCCCGATCCACCGTCCTCGTCTACAACCCGGACAAGGTCAGCGACAAGGACCTGCCCGCCTCGCTGATGGACCTGAGCAAGCCGGAGTACAAGGACCAGTGGGGTGCCGGTGCCACCGGCGCCGACTTCCAGGCCATCGTCGCCGGCATGCTGGCCGACCAGGGCGAGGCCAAGACGAAGAGCTGGCTCGAGGGCATGAAGACCAACGCCCGCATCTACGAGAACAACATCGCGACCATGAAGGCCGTCAACTCCGGCGAGGTCCCGATGGGCGTGATCTACCACTACTACTGGTACCGCGACCAGGCCGAGACCAAGGAGGGCACGGCCAACACCAAGCTGCACTACTTCAAGCAGAAGGACCCCGGCGCCTTCGTCAGCCTCTCCGCCGCGGGTGTGCTCGCGTCCGCCAAGCACCCGGACGAGGCGCAGAAGTTCGTCGAGTACATTCTCTCTGACGAGGGGCAGAAGGTCCTCGAGACGAGTGGCTCCAAGGAGTACGCCGTGGCCAAGGGTGCGGCGTCCGACCCCGACCTCCCGACGCTCGAGTCCCTGCAGGCGCCCGCCGTCGACCCCTTCGCCCTCGACTCAGAGAAGGTCACCCAGCTGATGACCGATGCCGGCCTCCTCTAGGCACCTCTTGATGGCCGCGGCGATCATCGTCGCGGCCATCACCGTGCTCCCGATCGCGCTCGTCGCGGCGGACGGACTGGGGACGTCGCCGGGTGGGGCGCTGGACTACCTGCTGCGACCCCGGATCGGGGAGCTGCTGAGCAACACCCTCCTGCTCGTGGCCGTCACCGTCCCGGCGTGCATCGCCCTCGGGGTGGGCGTGGCCTGGCTCGTGGAGCGCACCGACCTCCCCTTCGCCGGGGTCTGGCGCGTCCTGCTCGGCGCACCGCTCGCCGTGCCCGCCTTCGTCGCCGCGTACGCGTGGGTGTCCGTGCGGCCGGGACTCGACGGGCTCGCCGGGGCGGCCCTCGTCACCACCGCCGCCTACTTCCCCTTCGTCTACCTCCCGGTCGCCGCCATCCTGCGTGACCTCGACGCGGCGCCCGCCGAGGACGCCCGGGCACTCGGCCTGACCGCCTTCGCCGCCTGGCGACGCACCGTGCTGCCGCGGCTACGACCGGCGGTCAGCGGCGGCGCGCTCCTCGTCGCACTGCACCTCCTCGCGGAGTTCGGCGTGCTGGAGATGATGCGCTACCCGACCTTCACCACGGCGATCCTCGTCCAGTACCAGGTCAGCTTCAGCAGCAACCAGGGCAGCCTGCTCGCCGTCGTCCTGGTGCTGCTGTGCATCACCGTCCTGACGCTCGAGCACTTCCTGCGCGGGTCCGCGCGCACCTCCCGCGTCGGCCGCGGCGTGCACCGCGCCGCCGAGCCCGTGCCCCTCGGCCGTTGGGCACCCCTCGCGTGCGCGGCGCTGTCCGTCGTCGTGCTCGTCTCCCTCGTCGTGCCCGTCACCCTCGTCGGGCGGTGGCTCCTGGCTCACCTCGCCGACCCGACCCCCGACCCGGGGCTGCGCCCGTCACTGCTCCTGACCACCGGGAGCACCATCTCGCTCGCGCTGGCCGCCGCGGTCCTCACGACCGTCATGGCCCTCCCCGGCGCGTGGCTGCTCAGCCGACGACGCTCCGGCTGGACGCTCCTGCTCGAACGCGTCACCTACGTCGCCAGCTCCCTGCCGGGCGTCGTCATCGCGCTGGCCATGATCACGCTGACGGTCAGGTACCTGCCGTCCGTCTACCAGAGCCCCGCGCTGCTCGTCCTGGGCTACACGATCCTCTTCATCCCGCGGGCCATGGTCTCGCTGCGCTCCGGGCTGGCTGCCGCGCCACCTGAGCTGAGCGATGCCGCCCGTTCTCTGGGCAGCAGCCCGCTCAGCGCCTTCCGCCGGGTGGTGCTCCCCCTCATCCTCCCTTCGGTCCTCACCGGGGCCGCGCTCGTCGCCATCGCGGCAGCGACCGAGCTGACGGCCACCCTGCTGCTGTCACCGACCGGGACCTCCACGCTCGCGACCGCCTTCTGGGCGGCGAGCGACGAGTTCGACTACGCGGGGGCTGCTCCCTTCGCGGCGATGATGATCTTGCTGTCAGCGCCCCTGACCGTCCTGATGCTGCGACAGAGTGGGATCGAAGAATGAGCACTGTTGACGTCCGAGGGATCACCGTCGGGTACGGCGGCGATCCGGTCCTGCGCGAGATCGACCTCGTCGTCCCGACCGGCACGACGACGGCCGTGCTCGGCGCCTCCGGGGGCGGCAAGACCACGCTGCTGCGGGTCATCGCCGGCTTCCTGGCCCCCGACGCCGGCACGGTCCGTCTCGACGAGCGCATCGTGTGCAGCGACGGACGAGCCGTGCCGCCCGAGCGTCGCGGCATCGGCTACGTGCGTCAGGACGGCGGTCTCTTCCCCCACCTGGACGTCGGCGGGAACATCGCCTTCGGGCTGCCCCGCGCAGCCCGGCGTCGGCGCGACCGCGTCGCCGAGCTGCTCGAGCTCGTCGGCCTACCCGCGCAGACCGCGACCCGGCGACCGGCCCAGCTCTCCGGCGGTCAGCAGCAGCGTGTGGCCCTGGCGCGCGCGCTGGCCCTCTCCCCGGGCGTCGTGCTGCTCGACGAACCCTTCTCCTCGCTCGACACGGCCCTGCGAGCCAGCACCCGCGACGCCGTCGCAGCTGCCCTCGCCGAGACCGCGGCCACGACGATCCTCGTGACGCACGACCAGCAGGAGGCGCTGTCCTTCGCCGACCAGGTCGCGATCATGCGCGACGGCCGGTTCAGCCAGGTCGGCACCCCTCGCGAGATCTACGAGGCGCCCATCGACATGCGCGAAGCCTCCTTCCTCGGCGACGTCGTGCACCTCGCCGGCCACTGCACCGACGACGGCATCGCCAGCCCGCTGGGCCTGGTCACGGCCCGCGGAGACTCGCCAGCGGCCGTCTCTGGTGACGTCGACGTCGTCGTCCGCCCGGAGGACCTGACCCTGACCGACTCCCCCGGTTGTCCCCACGGCACGGTCCAGGACATCAGCTACCACGGCGCCCACGCGCTCGTCCGGGTCGCCCTGGACGACGGGACCACCGTCAGCGTGCGGGTCGTCGGCCGCTGGACTCCCGAGCCCGGCGAGCAGGTGCCCGTCAGCGTCATCGGCCCCGTCCTGGCCTACCCGCGCCCCTGACGTCGCGGCTGAAGGGCGACCAGGAGCGGGCGAAGGGAGGGGTCGGCCCGACTCATGGCGAAGGCCGCCAGGCCTGAGCCTTGGGGCCACCCCTCCCCTTTGCCCGCGAGCGTCGCGGACGCTCGAGAGCGGGGCTCACGGGTTGGTGCAGGTGACGCTGTCCTGGGGGATGTAGCGGGTGGTGAAGGTCGAGGACTTCACCGTCTTGCCATCCTTGATGAAGGTCCGGGTGATGTCGACGGAGAAGCCCGGGGCGGGTGACTGCGGGACGCAGCCCTTCTTGTCGTCGACGATCTTCTTGGGCGGGGTGATGTTCTTGCGGGCGCTCTTGCCGGCCTTGATCTCGTCGTAGGCCTTGCGACCGTGGAAGGACACCGTGACCTCGTTGCCGTTGACCTCCGCGGTGATGAGGATCCCGGCGCCGGTGTCGTTGGTGAAGCGGTTGTCGACATTGGGCCAGGAGATCGTCGCCTCGCGACCCTCCGGGTAGCGGGAGATGTAGAACGAGTGCGGGTGGAACTCCTCGATCTTGGCGCCGGAGAAGAAGACCGCGTTGAAGAGCGTCGTCGACAGCTGCGAGATGCCGCCGCCGTAGTCATTGGCGAGTCGGCCACCCATGATGACGCCGGCCTTGCCGTAACCCGCGGCTGCGGTGCGTTGCCCCAGCTGTTGGTTGAGCGAGAAGGTCGCGCCCGGGGCGACGTAGGCGCCGTTGAGCCTGCGTGCAGCCAGACGGATGTTGTCGGCCCGCACGCCGGTGGTGCTCGGCAGGTAGGTCGTGAAGGTGGAGATCTGCTCCTTGGGCAGGGTCTTCTTCGCCTGCGCCGTCGTCAGCTGCGGCTGCGACTCCTTCGACGCGACGTCGAGGGTGCGCTGATCGCCCGACTTCTTCATGGCGGCGACGACCTTGGCCCCGATGCCGTCCTCCGTGAGTGCCAGCCCCGTGCTCGACGGCGTGACCTCGAAGCCCGACCCGTGACGCACGACGGTCGCGTCCTTGGCCGACCGGAACTTGCCGGAGGCCTTGCCCGCGTCGATCGCTGCCTGACCGACCTTCTTCTCGTCCACGGTGGCAGAGAGCTTGCCGTCCGTGTTGGTGATCGAGACGGCCGCGGCCAGCTGGTCGGCCGGCACGGAGAAGGAGATGTCCTTGGCCGCGCCCTCACCCGTGGGGTCGGTGGACGTGACGGTGACGGGTCCCGAGACGAGGGGAGCGAGGTCGTCCTTGACGAAACGGTCGATCTCGGTCTGGCTGAGCTCGGGGGCCGGTGCGCTGGTCGGCGCGTCGAAGGATCGCTGCTGGGGCCAGTCCTGCGCGATCGAGTCGACGACGTGGGCACGATCGACGGTGAGCCCGGGCGCCGACGCCGTCTTCTTGATCGTCGCGCCCTCGAGTGTCACCTTGCCCTCGACCGGCTTCTTGTCCAGAGCCTTGGTCTTGGCGTCGACGGCCTTGGTGAGCGCGGCCTTGTCGACATCGACCTCGACCTCACGGTCGACGCCACCGCGCACGTGGTTCCACAGGTCCGCCGGGTTGAGGCTGAAGCCGGTGAGACCCTCGACGGAGGCCGCGTAGTCGTAGGTCAGGCCCGAGTCCGCGGGGGCCAGCTCGACCTTCTTGCCGGCGACGGTCACGGCGACCTTGCGGGCCGCCTCGTCGGACAGACGACTCTCGAGGGTCTGGCTCGCCTCGTCGGGGGTCTGGCCACCGACGGCCACCCCACCGATGCGGGTCTCGGCCGGCACCCGGTCGGCGAAGTACAGCGCCGCGGCGACATACAGGCCCGCGAGGACCACCAGGACGAAGGCCACGGCCAAGAAGGTGCGACCTCCTCGCCGGCGGCCCACGACCTCCTCGCTGTCCGTCCAGCTCTCGTGCGTGCTCATCCTGGTCACCTCGTGCTCGTGTAGCGGCTGCGGTAGTAGATCAGTGGATCATCCCGACGGGCATCCGCCAGGCTCGTGATGACCTCGCCGACGACGATCGTGTGGTCCCCGGCCTCGTGGAGGGCGGTGGTGCGGCACTCGAGCGTGGCCAGCGCGTCGTCGACGAGCGCCACCCCGAGCTCGCCGCGATGGTGCGGGATGCCGGACAGCTGCCCGTAGAGCGGCCGCCCGCCCGTGCTCAGCCAGGTCGCCGTCGGACGCGCCCCGACCGGCAGGATCGAGACACCCCACACCCCGGACGAGACCACGGCATCGTGCCAGCCGCTGTCCTGCTGGACGCAGACCAGGACGAGCGGTGGCTCGAGGGAGACGGAGGTGACCGAGTTGGCGGTCATCGCGTGGTCGTGGCCGTCCTCCAGGGTCGTCACGACGGTCACCCCGGTCGCGAAGTGCGCCATCGCGTGGCGCAGGCTCGTCGGCGTCGGACCGCTCATCGGCGGGCCACCAGCGGCGGCCGTTCGCCCGGGACCAGGGCCGGCAGCGGCTCGCCCGTGGCCACGTCGAGGCGGGCATAGCCCTCTCGCCCGGAGAGCCTGGCGACGATGTCGTTGGACAGCGCGTAGGTCCCCCGCGGCCCGAGGGTGACCTGGGTGCGGTGGTGGCGCAGCGCGGCGGTCTGCCGCTCCACCGCGGTCTCGTCGACGATGGCGTGGGTCACCACGTCGTCCGCCACGACCGAAGGGGGGAAGTCCCCCGTCGGCAGCGCCCAGCCCAGGCCGCGCACCTCGTCGACCACGGCCAGGACCTCACGGTCCTCCCGGGCCCACGACCGCGGGGTGAGGACGGCGAAGAGGGCCGGGCGGCTCCCTTCGTCCATGCCGGCCAGCGCGCGACGGGTCACCTCGTGGGTGCGGACGTGGTCGGGGTGGTCGTAACCGCCCCGGGCGTCATAGGTGACGACGAGGTCGGGTGCGACGGACTCGATGCCCGCGGTGACGGCCGCGACCGCATGCACGTCGTCCGAGCGGACCCAGGCGCGCGGGTCGAGCGCACTCGGGGTTCCAGCCATGCCGGAGTCACGCCACCGGGAGAGCCTGCCCACCGCCGGGTCCTCACCGAGGACGGTGCTGTGGGCGCCGATCGTGGTCATGGCTCCGCGCAGCTCGTCGCGACGGAACTCACCGAGCGTGTCCTCGTGGTCGGCGTCGAGGTGGGCGAGCTCCTGCGGAATGACCTCGCCCTGCTCTCCGAGGGTGCACGTGAGCACGTGCACCTCGTCGCCGGCGGTGATGTGGTGGGCGATCGCGACCCCGGTCGCCAGCATCTCGTCGTCAGGATGGGCGTGCACGAAGAGCAGCCGCGCGGACCGCCCGGACACGAGGACCGGCGCTGCTGCGGTCACTCGGACACCCCGATGACGCCCATCTCCGGCGAACCGCCGTAGACGGGGTTGCCGATGAGCGAGGTGACCTCGGACCCGGCGACATACGACAACCGGCTCTGCCGAAGGGGGATGTAGGCGCCGTCCTCGAGCAGGCCGGTGTCGATCGCGCTCCACTGCGCGGCGCTGGACGTGCGGTCACGCGTGCCGACCGCCTTGTCCATGGCGGCAGTCACCTTCTTGTCGGCAAACAGTCCGTAGTCGCGGCCCACCGAGGTCTTGCTCAGGTTGATCCGATCGTCGAAGAGAGGCGGCAGGACGGTGCTCGCCGAGGGGAAGTCCGGGCCCCAGTTGGCCCAGACGACGTCGTAGTCCTCCGCGACCTTGCGCTTGCCGATCTGGGTGAAGTAGTCCTCGCCCAGTGCCTTGAGGGTCACGTCGAAGCCGGCCTTGTCCCACCCCCGCTCGAGCGCCTGCATGGCGTCGTCCATGGTGCCCCCACCCCGATAGGCGACGGTGATCCTGACGGGCGTCTTGACCTTGCCCTTGACCAGTTGCGCGCGCGCGTGCGTGGGGTCGCCGGACGGTCCGTGGTCGGCGACGTCCTCGTGGGCGGCTGGCAGCGCGGCCCCGAGCAGGGACCACGTCGGCGTCCCCGAGGCGGCGCCACGCGCCTGGTTGTAGGCCTCGCGGTCGGTGGCCTCGGCCAGCGCGCGGCGCACCCGAGGGGACTTCATGGCCTTGCTGCGGGTGCTGACCGCCAGGTAGTCGACGAGCTGCCCGTCGACCTGGACGGTCTGGGCGCGCTCGCCCGCCTCGTCGATCGCCGGCCCGAGGACGGTGGGCACCGGGTCCAGGGCGAGCGTGCGCCCGCCGTCGTCGCCGTCGACGATGGTCTCGACGGCGTCCTTGGCCGCGACCCCCTCCTTGTGCAGGATCGTGGTGGGCCCGGGGGTGCGAAGGGGGTCCGACGCGCGCTTCCACCTCGGGTTGCGCACCCAGGTGCCCCCGGTGCTGGGTGTCCAGCCGTCAGACAGCTGGTAGGGACCGGACGAGAAGGCCTCGTAGGTCGCGTCCTTGGCCTCGTGCGACGCCTTGTACGGCGCGAACTCCGGCAGCGAGACGACCTCGTCGAAGTACCCGACCGGCTCGTCGAGGTGGAAGACGACGGTCCGCTCGTCCCTGCACTCCACGGCCTCGTTGATGAGCTTGCGGGCGGCCTTGGAGGTCCCTCCCTTCGCCAAGGGGCCGGGATAGGTGGAGCTGCCGTCCTTCTTCTTGGGGATGTCGAGGAAGGTCAGGGCGTAGCCGCTGGAGGAGATGTCCGGGTCGAAGGAGCGCGCGACGCCGTAGCGCACGTCCTTGCAGGTGATCGGGGACCCGTCCTGCCAGGTGACGCCCTTGCGCAGGGTGAAGGTCCACGTCGACGCGTCCTTGCTGGCCTTGCCCGAGCTCGTCGCGAGGTCACCCGCAAGTTTGCGCTGACCCCCCAGGGCGGTCGCCGGGGTGTAGGCGGTGAGCGTGCGCATCCAGGTGCGCGAGGCGAACCCGGCGACCTGCCGCTGCGTGATCCGCTGCGGGTCCCATGCCTGTACCGGACCGGTCGAGAGCACCGTCAGCCGGTCCTTCGGACCGCTGACCTGCCCGGCGGAGGGGGTGGCTGCGGAGCCCGCGCCACCCCCTTCGTCAGTGGTGCACGCAGAGACACTCGCCACGAGGGCGAGTGCACCTGTTCCTGCGATGAGTCCTCGAGCGATGCGCCTCATGGGCGCTCCCTTCTCAGGAGTTGCGGGCCTTGGAGGCGGTGCGCGCCCGCAGGTTGGCGTCGAGCACGAGCTTGCGGATACGGATCGTGTCCGGGGTGACCTCGACGCACTCGTCCTCGCGGCAGAACTCGAGCGACTGCTCGAGGGTCAGCTTGCGGGGCGGAACCACCTTCTCGAAGTTGTCGGCGGAGGAGGCGCGCACGTTGGTGAGCTTCTTCTCCTTGGTGATGTTGACATCCATGTCGTCGGCGCGCGAGTTCTCGCCGACGATCATGCCCTCGTAGACCACGGTGCCCGGCTCGGTGAAGAGGGATCCGCGCTCCTGCAGGTTGACCATGGCGTACGCCGTGACCGGACCGGAGCGGTCGGCCACGAGCGACCCGGAGACGCGCGTGGTGATGGTGCCGAACCACGGCTCGTAGCCCTCGAAGACGTGGTTGGCGATGCCCGCGCCTCGCGTCTCGGTGAGGAACTCGGTCCGGAACCCGATGAGACCGCGGGAAGGCACGAGGAACTCCATGCGGATCCAGCCGGTTCCGTGGTTGGTCATCTGCTCCATGCGGCCCTTGCGGGCAGCCATCAGCTGGGTGATCGCGCCGAGGTACTCCTCGGGGGTGTCGATCGTCAGGCGCTCGACCGGCTCGTGCACCTTGCCGTCGACCTCCTTGGTGACGACCTGCGGCTTGCCGACGGTCAGCTCGAAGCCCTCGCGACGCATCTGCTCGACGAGGATGGCCAGGGCGAGCTCACCACGGCCCTGGACCTCCCACGCGTCCGGACGCGCGGTCGGCAGGACGCGCAGCGACACATTGCCCACGAGCTCCTTGTCGAGGCGGTCCTTGACCATGCGGGCGGTGACCTTGGTGTTCTTCGTCTCGCCGCGTCCCACGAGCGGGGAGGTGTTGGTGCCGAGCGTCATCGAGATGGCCGGCTCGTCGACGGTGATCACGGGCAGCGGGATCGGGTTGTCGACGTCGGCGATGGTGTCGCCGATCATGATCTCGGGGATACCGGCGATGGCGATGATGTCGCCCGGGCGGGCAGCACCCTGGTCGAGCGGCTTGCGCTCCAGGCCCTCGGTGATGAGCAGCTCGGTGATCTTCACCCGCTCCTGCGTGCCGTCGTGACGACACCAGGCGACCTGCTGGCCCTTGCGCAGCTCGCCGTTGAAGACGCGCAGCAGAGCGAGACGACCCAGGAAGTTGCTCGAGTCGAGGTTGGTCACGTGCGCCTGCAACGGGGCGTCGTCCTCGTAGGACGGGGCAGGGATCGTCTCCATGATCGTCCGGAAGAGCGGCTCGAGGTCGTCGTTGTCCGGCAGGGTGCCGTTGTCCGGACGGTTGAGGCTCGCGGCGCCGTTCTTGCCGGAGGTGTAGACGATGGGGAACTCGATCTGGTCCTCGTCGGCCTCGAGGTCCATGAAGAGCTCGTAGGCCTCGTCGACGACCTCGGCGATGCGGCTGTCAGGACGGTCGACCTTGTTGATGGCCAGGATGACCGGCAGCTTCGCGGCGAGCGCCTTGCGCAGGACGAAGCGGGTCTGGGGCAGCGGGCCCTCGGACGCGTCGACGAGCAGGACGACACCGTCGACCATGGACAGGCCACGCTCGACCTCGCCGCCGAAGTCCGCGTGACCAGGGGTGTCGATGATGTTGATCGTGACGCCGTCGGGGGCGTCGTGCGCCGCGGCGGACGGGCCGTTGTAGTGGATCGCCGTGTTCTTGGCGAGGATCGTGATGCCCTTCTCGCGCTCGAGGTCACCACTGTCCATCGCGCGTTCGTCGATGTGGTCGTGCTCGCCGAAGGCACCCCCCTGCCAGAGCATCTTGTCGACGAGGGTGGTCTTGCCGTGGTCGACGTGGGCGACGATGGCGACATTGCGGATGTCGCTGCGGGAGATCATGGGCATGTCAGGGATTCTCTCAGCAGAAACGGCCTCTCCCCAAATGCTTGCCCTGAGGTGTGACGCACGAGCCACGAAGGGGACGGGCGAGGCCACCCCCTTCGCGCCGTCCCGGGAGGCACCGCGGCTGCCACCGGACAAACATCGGGAAAGAGGTCACAATCCCGCAAAACTGCTGCGTATCTCCCCGTCCGGACCGGATGTTGGCTAGATTGCCCGACCAGCCCCAGTGTGCGGTGGATCACCATCGCGCCCACGGGTGCCCCACCCCGGCAATGGTGCCGGGGCCGGCCACAAGAGCGAGGAAACATGTCGATGAGGAAAGCAGCCCCGCTGGCCGCTCTGGCAGCAACCGCACTGACGCTCAGTGCGTGCGCCGCGAGCGACCGTGACGACTCGGGCTCCGACGGCGGTGACACCGGGGGGACCTTCACCTTCGGCGCCGCGGGCGCCCCGGAGGTCTTCGACCCCTTCTACGCCACCGATGGCGAGACCTTCCGCGTGACCCGCCAGATCTTCGAGGGCCTCGTCGAGGTCAAGCCCGGAAGCGCCGAGCTCGGCCCGGGCCTGGCCGAGTCCTGGGAGCCGTCCAAGGACGGCAAGGACTGGACCTTCCACCTGCGCGAGGGCGTGAAGTTCACCGACGGCGAGGTGTTCGACGGCAAGGCCGTGTGCGCCAACTTCGAGCGGATGGCCAACCAGAACGAAGCGGCCCAGTCCGGCCCGGCCGAGTACTGGAGCACCGGCATGGGCGGCTTCGGCAAGGACGCCCTCTACGACGGGTGTGAGGTCAAGGACGCCAAGACCGTCGTCATCAAGGTCAAGTCCGCCACCTCCAAGTTCCCGGCGATGCTCTCCCTCTCCTCCTTCGCGATGCAGTCGCCCAAGGCGCTCAAGGAGGGCAAGGCCAACGACGTCAAGGTGCAGGGCGAGGGCTTCGTCTACCCGGCGAACTCCGAGAATCCTGTCGGCACCGGCCCCTACACGCTGGAGAAGTACGACACCGCCAACAAGACGGTCACGCTCAAGCGCAACGACGACTACTGGGGCGAGAAGGCCAAGACCGCGAAGATCGTCTTCAAGATCATCCCCGACGAGTCGACCCGTCGTCAGGAGCTCGAGGCCGGCAGCATCGACGGCTACGACCTGCCCAACCCGGTGGACTGGAAGGGCCTGGAGGAGTCCGGCAACAAGGTCGAGGTCCGCGACCCCTTCAACATCCTCTACCTGGGCCTGCAGCCCGAGGCCAACGCCAAGCTCAAGGACGTGCGGGTGCGGCAGGCGATCAACTACGCGATCAACCGCGACCAGCTCGTGAAGTCCCAGCTGCCTGAGGGCGCCACGCCCGCCTCGCAGTTCATGCCGGACACGGTGAGCGGGTACAACAAGGACCTCGAGCCCTACCCGTACGACACGGCCAAGGCCAAGGCCCTGCTCAAGGAGGCCGGCGCCACGGGCATGACCTTGAAGTTCGCCTACCCGAGCGAGGTCACCCGCCCGTACATGCCCAACCCGCAGAAGATCCACGAGGCGATCCGCAAGGACCTCGAAAAGGCGGGGATCAAGGTCGAGGTCACCACCAAGCCGTGGAACGGCGGGTACCTCGACAACGTCGACGCCCACAAGTACGACGCCTGGCTGCTGGGCTGGACCGGTGACTACGACTCGGCCGACAACTTCATCGGCACCTTCTTCGGCAATGCCAAGCTCAACGACTTCAGCACCGTGGCGGGTGGCTACGGCAAGGAGCTGTCGAAGGAGCTCAAGGACGCGGACTCGACCGTCGACGAGGCGGAGCGCTCGGCCAAGTACGAGGCGATCAACAAGAAGATCGCCGAGGACTACGTCCCCGGTGCGCCGATCTCCCACTCCCCGCCGGCCATCGTGGTCAGCAAGGACGTCAAGGGGCTGGTCACGAGCCCGCTGACGGCCGAGGAGTTCTCCACCGTCACCGTCGGCGGCAAGTGAGCCACACCCGTAGGTGACCTCGTGACGGGGCCGCCTCGACCATCTGGTCGAGGCGGCCCTCGTCCGCGATCCACGTCAGGAGCGCACACACGTGCTGAAGTTCATCATCCGGCGACTGCTACAGCTGGTCGTCGTCCTCTTCGTCCTCTCGATCCTGCTCTTCGCCTGGCTGCGTGCCCTCCCGGGTGGGGTCGTCTCGGCGATGCTCGGCGAACGCGCGACCCCCGAGTCCCGCGCCCGCCTGACCGAGGCCTTCGGGCTCAACGAGCCTCTGCCGGTGCAGTACTGGCGCTTCCTGACCCGGGCGCTGCAGGGTGACTTCGGCGTCTCCACGGGCGTGCAGCCCGGAAAGACGGCCACCTCGATCCTCATCGAACGCTTCCCCGCGACCGTGGAGCTGAGCGTCGTCGCGCTCCTCCTGGCGGTCGTCGTGGCGATCCCGCTCGGTTATCTCGCAGCCAAGAAGCGCGCCAGCTTCCTCGACAACAGCTCGATCGTCGTGTCGCTCATCGGTGTCGCGGTCCCCGTCTTCTTCCTCGCCTTCCTGCTGAAGTACGTCTTCGCGATCAAGCTCGGCTGGCTCCCGGTCTCCGGTCGGTCGAGCATCCCCGATGCCACCCAGGTCACGGGCTTCTTCGTCCTCGACGGTCTGCTCACCCGTGAGTGGGATGCCGCGTGGGACGCCCTGAAACACCTGGTCCTGCCCGGCATCGCGCTGGCGTCCATCCCCTTCGCGATGATCTTCCGCATCACCCGCGCGTCGGTGCTGGAGGTCCTCGACGAGGACTTCGTGCGCACCGCCCAGGCGAAGGGGTTGAGTCACCGCGTCGTGCGCGGTCGCCACATCATGCGCAATGCACTTCTCCCGGTCATCACCGCCGTGGGCCTGCAGGTAGGCGCGCTGCTCGCCGGCGCCGTCCTCACCGAGACGGTCTTCAACTTCGGTGGCATCGGTGAGGCACTCAAGTTCGCCTTCACCCTGCGTGACTACCCCGTGCTGCAGCTGCTCGTCTTCGTCGCGGCCCTGACCTATGTGCTGGTCAACCTGCTCGTGGACATCCTGTACGCCGTCGTCGACCCCCGAGTGAGGACCCGATGAACGACTCCCAGATGCCCGACCGGCCCCGCGGGCTGGGCGCCCGCCGCAAGCAACGCATCGACGACCTCGCCGCGACCAGCGGCGGCACGACCGTCGCGGAGGCCGGTACCGTCGACGACTCCGGCGGCGTCGGCCTGATCGCCTCCGCCTGGCGGCGGTTGCGGCGCAACCCGATCTTCCTCACCGGTTTGGCGATCACGGTCGCCTTCGTCCTGCTCGCCGTGCTCTCGCCGTGGATCGCACCGCACGACGCAGCCGACAACCCACTCATCGACAAGGTGAGCCGGCAGAGCAACCCCATCCCGGGGCCCGAGCCGGGCTTCCCGCTCGGCGGCGACGACTCCGGACGAGACCTGCTCTCGCGCCTGCTCGTCGGCAGCCAGCAGACGCTTCTCGTGGGGGTCTTCGCGACGCTCTTCGGGCTCATCGGCGGCCTCACCCTGGGCACCGTGGCGGGAGCCTTCGGCGGCTGGGTCGACTCCGTCGTCATGCGCATCGTCGATGTCATGCTCTCGATCCCGTCGCTGCTGCTGGCAGTGTCGATCTCGGCCCTGGCGGCCGAGCCCAGCCAGTGGACGGTGATCATCGCCGTGGCCGTCGTGCAGGTCCCGATCTTCGCCCGCCTCCTGCGTGGGTCGATGCTCGCCCAACGCGGCAAGGACCACGTCCTCGCGGCGCGAGCCCTCGGCGTCAAGCGGTCGGCGATCATCCTGCGGCACATGCTGCCCAACTCGCTCGGCCCGGTCATCGTGCAGGCGACGCTCGTGCTGGCCACGGCGATCATCGATGCCGCGGCGCTGTCCTTCCTCGGCCTCGGCAACCCCGACGACAGCAAGCCCGAGTGGGGCCAGATGCTCGGGCAGGCCCAGCAGTACATCTATGACAACCCGCACCTGGCCTTCTACCCGGCGGCGTGCATCATCGTCGTCGCCCTCGGCTTCACCCTCATGGGTGAGTCGCTTCGCGAGGCCCTCGACCCCAAGAGCAGGCGGTGAGCGACATGACCTCCCCCAGCACCTCCCCCACGTCCCGACGCGGCGACGAGCCGCTGCTGTCCGTGCGCGACCTCTCGGTCACCTTCGGCATCAAGAACGAGCGTCCCTTCACCGCCGTCGACGGGCTGAGCTTCGACGTGCGCCCCGGGCAGACCGTGGGCCTGGTCGGCGAGTCCGGGTGCGGCAAGTCGGTGACCTCGCTGGCGATCATGGGGCTGCTGCCCCCGCGCGGCAACCGGGTCACCGGCACCGTCACCTACGGCGGTTCGGACCTGCTGTCGCTCTCCGACAAGGAGATGACCGCCAAGCGCGGCAAGGACATCAGCATGATCTTCCAGGATCCGCTGTCCTCGCTGAACCCCGTCGTGCCCATCGGTCGCCAGGTCAGCGAGGTCCTCGAGCGACACAAGGGCATGTCCCGCAAGGAGGCCACGCCGCACGCCCGCGACATGCTCGACAAGGTGGGCATCCCCGACCCTGACCGCCGGCTCAAGGAGTACCCGCACCAGCTGTCCGGCGGCATGCGCCAGCGTGCCCTGATCGCGATGGCGCTGGCCTGCGAGCCACGGCTGCTCATCGCCGACGAGCCGACGACGGCCCTCGACGTGACGATCCAGGCGCAGATCCTCGCGCTGCTGCGAGAGCTCGTCGAGGACACCGGCACGGCACTGATCATGATCACCCACGACCTCGGCGTCGTCGCCGGGCTGTGCGACGAGATCAATGTCCTCTACGGCGGACGTCTCGTCGAGCGCGCTGAGCGTCACGACCTCTTCGCCGAGCCCCGCCACCCCTACACGGGTGGCCTCCTCGCGAGCGTGCCGAGCCTCGACGACGAGCGCGGGACCCGACTCACCCCGGTGCCGGGCTCCGTCTCCGACAACCTGCCGTGGACGAGCGCCTGCGCGTTCGCCCCCCGGTGCGCCAATGCCGTCGAGCACTGCCGCGAGGAGACCCCTGATCTGGCCGTGGCCCCCGGTGGCCGGGCACTGCGCTGCTTCAACCCGCTCGCGGGCGACCCCTCCCCCGCCGAGGGCACGACGACCCAGGAGGTCCGATGACCACCGACGCCACGATGACCGACGCACCCACGAGCGGCACTCCCGGCGAGGTACTCGTCGACGTCCGCGGGATCAAGGTCCACTTCCCCATCACCAAGGGGATCATCTTCGACAAGGTCGTGGGACACGTCTACGCGGTCGACGGTGTGGACCTGCAGATCCGACGCGGCGAGACCTACGGTCTGGTCGGCGAGTCCGGGTGCGGCAAGTCGACGCTCGGCCGGGCGATCCTGCACCTGGAGCCCCCCACCGCGGGCACGGTGACCTTCGACGGCCAGCCGATCTCCACGCTCAAGGGTGAGGAGCTGCGCCGCCGGCGCAAGGACCTGCAGATGGTCTTCCAGGACCCCATGGGCAGCCTCGACCCGCGGCAGAGCGTGGAGGCCCTGCTCGTCGAGGGGATGAAGGCGCACGGGATCGTCAAGGATGCCAAGGAGGCCCAGCCACGGCTGCGCCAGCTCCTCGCCGACGTGGGTCTGCCCACCGCTGCCCTGAAGAAGTATCCGCACGAGTTCTCCGGCGGCCAGCGCCAGCGCATCGGCATCGCCCGGGCGCTGAGCGTCAACCCGGAGCTGATCGTCGCCGACGAGCCGGTCTCGGCACTCGACGTGTCCGTGCAGGCCCAGGTCATCAACCTGATGTCGGACCTGCAGGAGGAGTACGGGCTCACCTATCTCGTCATCGCACACGACCTCGCGGTCGTGCGGCACATCTCCGACCGCGTGGGGGTGATGTACCTCGGCGGACTCGTCGAGGAGGCCCCCGCCGACGACCTGTACGCCACGCCGCGGCACCCGTACACGCGGGCGCTGCTGTCGGCAGTGCCGGTGCCGGACCCCGTCGTCGAGGACTCACGTGAGCAGATCCTGCTGAGCGGTGACCTCCCTTCGCCCGCCAACCCGCCGTCCGGATGCCGCTTCCACACCCGCTGCCCGTGGCGCCAGGAGACCCTGTGCGACACCGAGCGACCACAGCTGCGGGTCGTGCAGGGCGCCGATCACAAGGTCGCCTGCCACTGGGCCGAGCAGATCGAGACCGGCGAGATCCAGCCGCACTCGGTCACCGCCAAGGTCGACGAGACCGCTACCCAGCTCGCGGCGGACGCCGAGGCGGAGCGCCTGACGGGGGACCTCCCCTTCGCCTGACCGCTCGTCTGCATTGCCCTAGGGCAATGCAGGTTAGTTACAGACGCAGCACGAAGGGGGCGCCCCACCGGTCATCCGGTGGGGCGCCCCCCTTCGTGCGTGCGTCAGTGCTCAGACACCGCTGGCGCCAGCGGTCGAGGTGTCGGTGTCGGGTACACCTGCACCCGCACCGCCAGTCCGACCGGCGGCGGCCGCGTCGGTCGAGTCGACCATGCCCTGCCCGGCGAAGAGGGAGTCCTGGTCCTGCCCGCTCACGTCCGTCGTCTCGACGATGACCCGAGGCTCCGCGAAGTGGCACTTGGAGAGGTGCTGGCCGACACCGTCGGGACGCAGCTCCAGCACGGGGGTCTCCGTGCGACAGATGTCCTGCGCCTTCCAGCAGCGCGTGTGGAAGTGGCAGCCCGACGGAGGGTTGGCCGGCGAGGGCACATCCCCCTGGAGCACGATCTGGTCCCGCTTGCCGCGCAGCGACGGGTCCGGCACGGGCACAGCGGACAGCAGTGCCTGCGTGTAGGGGTGCGTGGGGCGCGAGTAGATGTCGTCCTCGTCACCGATCTCGACCATGCGACCGAGGTACATGACCCCGACCCGGTCGGAGATGTGCCGCACGACCGACAGGTCGTGCGCGATGAAGATGTAGGACAGCCCCAGCTCGTCCTGCAGCTTTTCCATCAGGTTGATCACCTGGGCCTGCACTGACACGTCGAGCGCGGAGACCGGCTCGTCGCAGATGAGCACCTTGGGGTTGAGCGCGATGCCACGGGCGATGCCGATGCGCTGACGCTGGCCTCCCGAGAACTGGTGCGGGTAGCGGTTGATGTGCTCGGGGTTGAGCCCCACGAGCTCCAGCAGCTCCTGCACACGCGCCTGCCGGTTGCCCTTGGGGACGACGTCGGAGTGGATCTCCAGGGGCTCGGCCACGATCTCGCCGACGGTGCGTCGCGGGTTGAGCGACGTGTACGGGTCCTGGAAGACGATCTGGATGTCGCGGCGCAGCCGCCGCATGTCGCTGCCCGACTGCGCGTACATGTCCACGCCGTCGAAGTCGACCGTGCCCTCGGTGGGGTCCTCGAGTCGCATGAGCAGGCGACCGAGCGTGGACTTGCCACACCCGGACTCGCCGACGATGCCGAGCGTCTCACCCTTGTAGAGCTCGAAGTCGACGCCGTCGACGGCCTTGACGTGACCGACCGTGCGACGCAGGACGCCGCCCTTGATCGGGTAGTGCTTCTTCAGGCCACTGGCCTTGAGGATCACCTCAGGCATCAAGCACCTCCTGGCTGAAATGGCACGCCGACTGGCGCTGCGGGCCGACGTCGAGCAGCTCGGGCCGCTCGGTCCGGCAGATGTCCTGGGCCATCACGCAGCGCGGGTGGAAGGCGCAGCCCGGCGGGATCCGCGTGAGGTTGGGCGGGAGGCCACCGATGGCGGAGAGCTTCTGCCCCTTCTGGTCAAGACGAGGGATCGACTCGAGCAGGCCCTTGGTGTACGGGTGTCCGGGGCGGGCGTAGATGTCGCCCACCTCGGCCCGCTCGACGATCCGCCCGGCGTACATGACCGCGATGCGGTCGGCGACATCGGCGACGACGCCGAGGTCGTGGGTGATGAGGATCAGACCCATCCGGAACTCCTCCTGCAACTCTTGCAGGAGGGCCATGATCTGGGCCTGGACCGTCACGTCGAGCGCGGTCGTCGGCTCGTCGGCGATGAGGACCTTGGGGTCCAGGGCGATCGCCATGGCGATCATGATGCGCTGGCGCATCCCCCCGGAGAACTGGTGGGGGTAGGCCTTGACCCGGTCCTTGGCGGCCGGGATGTTGACCCGCTCCATCAGCTTGATGGCCTGGGCGTAGGCATCGGCCTTGTTCACCCCGCGGTGGACGCGGAACATCTCGGCGATCTGCCACCCGACGGGGAAGACGGGGTTCAGCGAGCTCAGCGCGTCCTGGAAGATCATCGAGATCTCCGGGCCGCGCGTGAGGCGCCGCTCCTCCTCGGGCATGGTCAGCAGGTCCTGACCCTTGTAGAGGACGCGACCGGCGGGGATCGTGGCCGGGGGCATGTCGAGGATGCCCATGATCGCCTGCGCGGTCACGGACTTGCCCGACCCCGACTCGCCCAGGATCGCGAGGGTCTCCCCCTCGTCCAGGCTGAAGTCGACGCCGTTGATCGCCTTGGCCACTCCTTCGCTGGTGTGGAACTCGACGTGCAGGTCCTCGACCTCGAGCAGGTGCTGCTCACCGGTCGCAGGTGTCGTCTGTGTGCTCATGTGCTCACTCACCTTGCTCTCAGCGGCTCTTGGGGTCGAAGGCATCACGCACGGCATCGCCGAGCATGATGAAGGCCAGGACCGCGATGCTGAGGAAGAGGGCCGGGAAGAAGAGGATGTGCGGCGATGCGCGCAGCGGCGTCAGGCCGTCGTTGATCATCACACCCCAGGAGACGGTCGGCGGCCGCAGGCCGATGCCCAGGAAGGACAGCGTCGCCTCAGCCGCGATGTAGGCACCGAGGTTGATCGTCGCGACGACGATCGCCGGAGCCATCGCATTGGGCAGGACGTGCCGACGGATGATCCGCATCGGCGTGGCACCGAGGGCACGAGCTGCCTGGACGTAGTCGTTGGGCTTGACCTGGATGACCGACGAGCGCATCAAGCGCATCAGGCTCGGCCAGCCGAAGAGGACGAAGACGAGCACGACCTGGAAGATCACGCCGAAGTAGCCCTGGATCGGGATGCCCAGCAGCGTCGGGGTGTCCTGCAGGGAGGACAGGAAGATGATGCCGACGAGCAGCAGCGGGATGGCGAAGAAGATGTCGCCGAGACGGCTGATGAGCGTGTCCACCCAGCCGCCGACGTACCCCGCGATCAGGCCGAGCAGGGAACCCAGCAGCAGCACGCCGGTCGTGGCGAGCACACCGACGAGGATCGAGGCGCGCGCGCCGTAGACGGTGCGCGTGTAGATGTCCGCGCCCTGGGTGTCGGTCCCGAACCAGTGCGCCCCGCTCGGGGTCTCCCGCGAGCGACTGAGGTCGTTGAAGCCCAGGTCATAGGTGGTGAAGAGCGAGGGCCAGACGGCCATCAGCATGAAGATCACGATCAGTGCACTCGAGATCCAGAAGAAGGGGTTGCGCCGCAGCGAGCGGAAGGCGTCGGCGGTCAGCGAGCGCGAGGTGCCATCGGCTGCCTCGGCCACGACGGCCGCACGGGTCGTGGTGGCGTCGGCCTCGTCGTTGCCGGGGCCGCCCGGGGTAGCGCCCTGCGCCGTGGTCTTGTCAGTCATTGCTGATCCTCGGGTCGAGGGCACCGTAGAGCAGGTCGACGAGCAGGTTCATCAGGAGGTACACGATGACCAGAGCGGTCACGGCGCCGACGACGGCGATGCCGTCGCGGTTCTGGATGCCCTTGAAGATGTAACCGCCCACGCCATTGATCCCGAAGATCCCCTCGGTGACGATCGCGCCGCCGAGCAGGGCGCCGAAGTCGTAGCCCATGAAGGTGACCACGGGGATCAGGGAGTTGCGCAGCGTGTGCACCCCGACGACACGGCGCGGGGTCAGGCCCTTGGCCTTGGCGGTGCGCACGTAGTCGGACTTGATGTTCTCAGCGATGTTGCTGCGCATGAGACGGGCGATGTAGGCCAACGAGGTGGACCCGAGGACCATCGCGGGCAGGACCAACGAGAAGAGGCTGGGGTCCTTGCCGGTCGCCAGGGCGGGGAAGATCTCCCACTTGAGACCCAGGAAGTACTGCGCGGCGAAACCGGTGACGAAGATGGGTACCGAGATGACGAAGAGGGTGCTGATCAGGACCAGGTTGTCGATGAACCCGCCCTTGCGCAGTCCCGCGAGCACACCCGCGAGGATACCGATGACGCCCTCGAAGATCAGCGCCATGACGGCGAGCTTGGCCGTGACCGTGAAGCGCTCGCTGAGCTCCTCCGCGACGGGACGGCCGTACTGGTTCTCGCCCAGGTCACCCTGGACGACATTCTTCGCGTAGTAGCCGTACTGGACCGGCAGTGGCTCGTCCAGGTGGTACTTGGCGTTGAACTTCTCGATGTATGCCGCGGGACAAGGCCGCTCGCCACACTTGCCTGCCGTGGGGTCACCCGGCATGGCGAAGACCATGGCGTAGATCAGGAACGTGGAAAGGATGACCACCGGGATCATCTGCAGCAACCGGCGAACGATGTACTTGCCCACGAGCACCTCCTTCGGATCTGGTACGCACCTCATGCCCGGGGTGCCGGGAGAGGCTATCTCATACGGTGTGACGCCGGTCGCTTCCCGGCGTCCGGCATGCACGCCACCGGCCGGCCATCACGAAAAGGGATGGCCGGCCGGCGTCGTGCTGAATCAGCCCAGGGGCTGGGTCACTTGACCTTGATCGCGGCCAGGTCGGGGTTACCGAAGGGGGTCGCCTTGACGTCGGTGACCTTGTCCGACCACCCGATGATCGTCTTGCCGTACCACAGCGGGATCGTGGTGAACTCCTTGGCGATCAGACCCTCGGCCTCCTGGTAGAGCTTGTTGGCCGCCTCGGGGGTGTCCGCAGCGCCAGCCTCGCTCATCTTCTTCTGGAAGGCGGCGTTGTCGTAGCCGTAGTAGTTCGAGCTCGCCGTCGCACCGTAGATGGGCGAGAGGTAGTTCTCGATGGACGGGTAGTCCATGACCCAACCCATGCGGAAGAGACCCTTGACCTCGTCCTTGCCGAGCTTGGTCAAGATGGTCTTGAAGTCGACGGACGGGGTGGCGACACAGTCGATGCCGATGGACTTCTTGACGGAGTTGCAGACCGCCTGGGTCCACTCCTTGTGGCCGCCGTCACCGTTGTAGGACAGGGTGAGCTTGCCGTCGTAGCCGCCGCCCTCCTTGAGGAGCTTCTTGGCCTTCTCCGGGTTGAACTCGCAGTACTCGCCACAGGCGCCGGCCTTGTAGCCGTCGACGACCGGGGAGACCCAGCCGGTGGCGGGGGTGTAGGCGTCGTTGAAGATCTGCTTGACGATCGTCGGCCGGTCGATGGCCATCGAGATCGCCTGACGGACCTTGACGTTCTTCAGCTTCGGGTCGACGTGGTAGTTCATGCCGACGAACTGGAAGGTTGAGTTCTCCTTCTCGAGGTAACGCCCGTCACCCAGGTCGGTCTTGAACTTGTTGTCGATGAGCGCGCTCGGCGGGATCTGACGGACGACGTCGATCTCACCGGCGAGCAGGGCGGTGTACTCCGCGTCCGCGTCCTGGAAGATCTTGAAGGTGATCTTGTCGGAGTTGCCGCCGAAGTCACCCGAGTAGTCGTCGAACTTGCTGACGACGATCGCGGAGTTCTCCTCCCAGGAGTCGAACTTGTACGGACCGGCGGCGACCGGCTTCTTGCCGAAGGCCTCCGGGTCGTCGAAGAACGAGTCCGGCTGCGGGGCGAAGGCGGTGTAGCCCAGACGCAGCGGCAGGTTGGAGACCGGCGTGGTGGTCTTGATGGTGAAGGTGTGGTCGTCGACGACCTTGAGGCCGGAGAGCTTCTTGACCTTGGACTTGGGGTCGGAGACCTCCTTGAAGCCCTCGACGGGCTCGAAGAAGTAGCCACCCTGCTGGCCGTTGGGCCCGAAGGCGGTGTAGTTCCAGGCGTCGACGAAGTTCTTGGCGAGCACCTCGGTGCCGTCGTGGAACTTGTAACCCTTCTTGATCTTGACGGTGAAGGTCTGGTTGTCCTTCGTCTCGATCGACTCGGCGATGTCGTTCTCGGGCTGCGCCGTCTCGGGGTTGTAGTGGATGAGCTTGGCGGTCAGGACGTCGAGGACGTCACCACCACAGGTCTCAGCGGTGTTGCCCGCGACGAGCGGGTTCTCGGGGTTGCAGCCACCGGAGACGATCGCACCTCCGGCCGTGCCGCCCGAGGTGCTGTCCGTGTCACTGCTGCCACCGCACGCGGTCGCGAGAAGCGCGACCGCGGAGATGCTGGCGATTGCCATCGCGCGAGACTTCACTCGCATGGATGTCCTCCTACGTCATTCCGCCGGGAAGGGCGGGTCTATCGGCTTTCCCGACGGTCCGGGTCCACCCCTGGGTGCAGCCGCGATCCGCGGCTGCACGAGCCATCAAAAACCACGACGCACCCTGTGGCCACGATCGAGTGTGCTGTGAGACACAACTGTGACTCTTCGGTGACCACTCCGGCACCCCTCCCGTCAGATGGAGGGTTATCCCTCGACCACCGCGTCGAGCGTGATGGGCCGCCGATCCGCCCCCGCGAGCGGGAGGCGCCAGTTGGGGTACTCCTCGTCGGTCCCGGGCTGGTTGATGGCCCGCACGTCACCGACGAGGTCGGTCAGCGCGACACCCCGAAGGCGCGAAGGGGTGAGCCCGAGCCAGCGGTGGAGCGCGGCCACCACGGCGGTGTCCGGGGCGTCCACCTCCTCGAGCAGGCCCCGCTCGTGCAGCGCCTCACGGACCGCACGGATCCTCCCTTCCTCGGCTGCCGCCTCCTCCTGGACGGGCCGCGTCAGCAGCCCCAGACGCTCACGGATCGCGACATGCTCCAGCGCGAGGTAGCCGGCGCTCGGCGGGAGGTCGTGGGTGGTCACCGTCGCCAGGCAGAGCTCCCGGTAGTCCTCCGGCGGACGAGGACGCCCGTCGTCGCCCCACTCGAACCACGCGACGCTCGTCCCCAGGACCCCGCGCTCGACGAGGTGGTCGCGCACCCACGGCTCGACGACGCCGAGGTCCTCGCCGATGACGATCGCGCCGGCGCGCTGGGCCTCCAGGGTGAGGATCCCGATGAGCGCCTCGTGGTCGTAGCGCACATACGCCCCGTCGCCGGGAGCGGCGTCCTCGGGCACCCACCACAGGCGGAAGAGGCCGATGATGTGGTCGATCCGCAGCCCTCCTGCCTCCGCGAGCACCGCGCGCAGCATGTCTCGGAAGGGGGCATAGCCGAGCTCCGCGAGCCGGTCCGGTCGCCACGGCGGTTGGGACCAGTTCTGTCCCAGCTGGTTGAACTGGTCCGGCGGAGCGCCCACGTCGATGCCTCGGGCGAGGGCTTCCCCCAGCGCCCACGCATCGGCGCCCTCGGGGTGGATGCCCACGGCCAGATCGGCGATGACACCGATCCCCATGCCGGCGGCACGCAGCCGCTGCTGGGCACGGGCGAGCTGGCTGCGCACCACCCACTGGGTCCAGACGACGTAGGAGATCTCCTCGCGGTGGGTCTCACGGTGCGCCTCGACCGCTGCCGACGAGGGGTCCTGCAGCTCCTGCGGCCAGTCCGTCTGCCAGAGGGTTCCGTGCGTCGCGGCCAGCGAGCACCACGTCGCGAAGTCCACGAGCGGCTGGCCCTCCTCACGGTGCATCTGCCCGACCTCGCGTGCCTGCGCCGGTCCCAGGTGGCGGAAGGCGATGCGCAACGCTGCGTCCTTGAGCGCCCAGGCGGCATCACGGTCGATCATGTCGACGGTGTTGAGCTCGCGCGCTCGGTCCGCGAGCTCCTCCACCCGGGCGCGGGCCGGCGCGGGCAGGTCCTCCAGTCCCGGCACGAGCCTCAGGTCGATGTAGACCGGGTTGAGGAAGCGACGCGAGGTCGGCAGGTACGGAGACGGCTCCATCGGCGCGATCGGCTCGGCAGCGTGCAGCGGGTTGACGAGGAGGAAGTGCGCATCGTGCTCTCGGGCGGCCCACTCCCCCAGCACCGCCAGGTCCCCCAGGTCACCGATGCCCTGGCTGCCCGAGCTGCGCACCTGGTAGATCTGCGTCATCAGGCCCGTGCGCGGCTCCTCCTGGAGCAGGGCCGGCAGCTCGAGCCGCTGCGGGACGGTGACCAGCACGGCTCGCTCACCACCGTCCGGGAGCGACGCGTCGCCGGGCTCGGCGACGAGCCGGTGCCAGCCGAGCGGCAGGTCGGCAGGTATCTCGAAGGCGGCCTCGCCGACGAGTGCGCCGTCGACGTCGCGCGGGTCGACCACGTGCTCCAGCTGCTCGAGATCACGACGATCGTCCCCTTCGAGGACGACGTGGACCCGGACCGCGCTGCCGTGCGGCACGTGCACGAGGAGGCGAAGGGGGTCGCCCTCACGCTGGACGACGGTCGGGGGCAGGACGCGGCGCCACGGCGCGGTTCGGGTGCGCTCGAGCGCAGCGGTGAGCGACTCCTCGCTCGAGGTGTCCTCACCCATGGCCTCGAGGACGGCGCGCAGGGAGGACTCGGGAACCTCACGGTGCTCACCGCGCCAGTCCCACCACTGGGTGTCGACTCCCTTCGCTCGGGCAAGGTCGACGATCTGGGCGGTCGCATCGGTCACGGGGCCACCTTTCAGGAGGCGGGCCACCCCTGTCCACCGGGATCGGGGTAGCGTCGTAGTGGTGGACGACGTGCAGATCCTGATCCCACGCGAGGTGCCGCTGGGCGGCCCACGCGCGATGCCCGTGCGGCGGACCCTCCCCTCTCGGCAGCGCAGCCTCGTGGGCGCCTGGTGCTTCCTCGACCACTTCGGCCCCGATGACGTCTCCGCGACCGGCGGGATGGTCGTGCCACGTCACCCGCACACCGCGCTGGCGACGGTCTCCTGGCTCTTCACGGGCGAGGTCGAGCACCGTGACTCGACCGGCGCGCACGCGATCGTGCGGCCCGGCGAGCTCAACCTCATGACGGCAGGTCTCGGGGTGAGCCACTCGGAGTTCTCGACGCCGCAGACGAGCACGCTGCACGGGGTCCAGCTCTGGCTGGCCCTCCCCGCGCGCGCTCGGGGCACAGCCCCCAGCTTCGACCACCACGTCCCTGAGCCGATCTTCGTGCCCGGAGGGATCGCCAGGGTCTTCCTCGGAGAGCTCTTCGATGTCGTCTCCCCCGTCGCCACCCACACTCCACTCACCGGCGCGGAGATCCTCCTCGACGCCGACGCCGAGACGGTGATCGAGGTCCCCGAGGGGCACGAGCACGCGGTCCTGCTCGACGACGGTGACGTCACCCTGGAGGGCACCGCGCTGGAGCGCGGCGAGCTCGGCTACCTCGCCCCCGGGCGTCGCACGATCACCATCCGGTCCGCCACCGGCGCCCGCCTGGTGCTCATCGGCGGTGAGCCGCTCGGCGAGCAGATCGTCATGTGGTGGAACTTCATCGGGGGCAGCCACGACGAGATCGTCGCTGCCCGCGAGCAGTGGATGGCCGAGATCGGCGGCCGCGCCACCGACTCGGGGCGCTTCGGACCCTTCCCCGAGGGGCAGCCCGCCCCCCTTCCCGCTCCGGCACTGCCCGGCGGACGTCTTCGGCCGAGGGGCTGAGATGGGTCTGCTGGGTGCCCCACCCGCCCGCACGGTCTTCATCCACGGCCGCGGTCGCAGCGGCCCCGAGGCCTGGCCGCTCATCGCCCGGCTCGAGCGTCCCGACCACGTCTTCCTGACGCGGACCTGCGCCGCCGACCAGCCGGAGCGCGACGCCGACCGGGCCATCGAGGCGCTCGGCGGGCGCGGTCATCTCGTCGGGCACTCCTACGGTGCAGTCACGGCAATGCTTGCGGCGCAACGCCGCCCGGACGTGGTGCGCAGCCTCGTGGTCATCGAGCCGGCCTGCTACGACCTCGCCCGCGGCGGGCGTGGCGTCGAGCGACACATCAGTGCGATGGCGCCCGTCTTCGCCGTCGCCGACGACCCGGGCGTCGACGGGACGGACTTCCTCGCGAGGTTCGCAGCCGGGATGGGTTCACTGCCACCCCAGCTGGACACCGGCACCTGCGAGGCCGTGGCCGCGCGCATCCGCGCGACACCGGCCCCCTGGGAGATCGACCTGCGCACGGACACACCGCGGCTCGTCCCGACCCTCGTCCTCACCGGTGACGCCGACCCGATGTACACCGAGGTCGCCGCGGCGCTCCAGGCGCAGGGCGCCACCCACCTGGCCGTGCCCGGCACGGGTCACCGCCCGCAGGACACCGACGAGGGTCTGGCCGCGATCTGCCGGTGGCAGTCGGAGCACTAGCCCGAGCGGTCGCCCGGGGCTACTGCTTGTGCAGGATCGCCACGGGGCAGGTCGCCAGTGCGAGCACTCGCTGCGACACCGAGCCCAGGAGCATCCCGCGGAAGCCGCCCCGTCCACGCGATCCCACCAGGAGCAGGTCCGCGCCGTCGGCCACCTCGACGAGGGAGTCTGCGGCCCGGCCGTGGACCACCTGCACGTCGACCTCGATCTCGGGGTGCGCGTCGCGGTCAGCGGCGATGGTGCGTTCGGCCATCGCGCGGTACCGGGCATCGACGGTCTCCCACTCCGGGGTACCCGGCTCGGTGACGACCACGCCCTTCTCGACCTCGACATTCCACGAGGTCACCGTCGTGACCCTCTTGCCGCGCACAGCTGCCGCGTCGAGCGCGTGCCGGAAGGCCAGCCTGCTGTGGTCACTGCCGTCGACACCGACGACCACGCGACCGTCGCCGGTGGTGTCCGCGTTCTCGGGCACGAGGACGACCGGGCACGGGGCGTGCGCGACGACGCTCATCGAGGTCGTGCCCAGCACGATGCGCTCGGCGCGGTTCTTGCGGGCGGACCCGACGACGAGGACTCGGGCGCCGTCGGCCGCTGCGAGCAGGGCGCCGGAGGGCGACCCGGTGGGCAGTGCAGTGGTCACGGGGAGGTCGGGGCGGGCAGCCTCGACCGCGGCCCGCGCCTCGGTGACGACCCGCACCGACTCCTGCTCGACCCGATCGACGATCTCGGGGCTGGTGAGCAGCTCTCCGTATGCAGACAGCGGCGTGCCGAGGTCCACGGCGTGCACGAGGTGCAGCGGGGCGGAGAGCGCGGCGGCCTCGGCCCCGGCCCAGGCGATCACCGCGTCATCGCGTTGACTCCCGTCCAGTGCGGCGACCACGGCATTGGCGGGGGTGGGGGTGTCGTGAGTGCTGGCGTCGTTGCTCATGCCCCATTGTCCCCATGAAACACCGCTGGGTGAAGGGGGGTCAGGTCCAGGTGGTCAGTCCGACGCGGTCGTGCGCGCCGTCCGGCCAGACCGCCCGGACGATGCCCGCGGCCGCGAGCGCCTTGCGACAGCCCGGGCAGGGCGGGTCGGTGATGTAGGCGGTCGCACCCTTGGTGTCGCGCGTGGCGAAGAGCAGGGCGTTGACCTCGGCATGGATCGCGATGCAGAAGCCGGGGCTCCCCGGCCGGTCGTAGTCGCCGAGCCCGGGCACGGCCTCGTAGTCGAGCTGTCCACGGGGGCAGGCTCCCTGGAGGCAGTCGGCCTCACCCGGCGCTGCACCGTTGTATCCCGTCGCGATGATCCGGTGCTCGATCGTCAGCACGGCACCGACCCGGCGGCGTGTGCACTTGGCGCGCGCGGCGACGGCGCTCGCGATGCCGAGGAAGTAGTCGTCCCAGCTCGGCACGCTCGGGACAGGAGTCATCTCTTCGGGCATGGACCGAATCCTAGGCACCGCTGACCGGCACCGATGCGGCGATGGCCGGCACCCGGTGATAGACCACGCAGGTGAGCACTGACGACAGCACGCCCGGGACGACCCGGCGGGTTCCCCCCTTCGGACCCGTCCTCGCCCTCCTCGCCGTCGCGCTGATCTCGGTCAACCTGCGTCCGGGGGCCACGTCCCTCGGGCCGCTGCTCGAGGAGGTGCGGACCTCGCTCGACCTGGGCGGCACGCTCGCCGGGCTGCTCACGGCGTTGCCGGGCTTCGCCTTCGCGATCGCCGGCGGACTCGCCGTCGGGCTGGCCCGCAAGGTCGGCCTGTCGGCCGGCATCACCCTCGGTGTCGTCGCCGTGGTGGTCACCCTCGTCGCACGGGTCCTCACCGACTCCTCTGCCCTCTTCCTCGTGCTCACCGCTCTCGGTCTCGCCGGCATGGGTCTGGGCAATGTCCTCGTCCCGGCGTGGATCAAGACGCACTCCAGCGATGGCGGCGTCCGCCTGATGACGATCTACGGCATGGGCCTCACGGTCGGCGGCTCGGCCGGTCCACTGCTTGCGGCACCGGTCGCCGCGGTCGCGCCCGGTGAGTGGCGGGGGGCGCTCGGCATGTGGGGCCTGGTCGCCGTCACCGCCCTCGTCCCCTGGGTGATCATCACGGTCAAGGACCGCGTGCACCGGCGCGCTGCCGGCGAGCGCCCGACCTCCGGGATCCGGCACTCACCGACCGCCATCGCGCTGACGGTCCTCTTCGGGGTGCAGTCCACCAATGCCTACGTGCAGTTCGGCTGGCTCCCGCAGATCTATCGGGATGCCGGTCTGTCTGCCGGGGCCGCGGGCGCGATGATCTCCATCGTCGCCTCGCTCGGGATCTTCGGTGGTCTGATCATGCCGACCGTCATCGCCCGCAGCCGC
Organism: Janibacter sp. Soil728; assembly: GCF_001428305.1. GTDB lineage: Bacteria > Actinomycetota > Actinomycetes > Actinomycetales > Dermatophilaceae > Janibacter. Next base: position 116,907 of record NZ_LMRZ01000006.1, read on the forward strand.
GACATCTCCGCCTGGATGATCGGCTTCGGTGGCCTGTCCATCGCCGGCTACGTCGGGCTGCTCCTCGCACCGGCCACCCTGCCGTGGCTCTGGGCAGTGCTGCTCGGCCTGTCCGGCTTCGCCTTCCCCACCGCCATCGCTCTCATCACGGCACGCACCCGCGACCCGCACGTCACCGCTCAGCTGTCGGGCTTCGTCCAGCCGGTCGGGTACCTGCTCGCGGGGATCGGCCCCTTCCTCGTCGGTCTGCTGTACGAGATGACGGGCGGCTGGACGCTGGTCCTGGTGCTGCTCGCGGCGACGACGGGCCTCGGGATCACCCTCTCGGGTCTGCGGGTCTCCCGCCCGGTCTGGGTGGACGACGAGGTCGCCGGTCGGTCCTGACCGACCTCACCCCCACCGCCGCAGGCAGGCAGCGGCCGCGACCTCCGGGTCGCGTGCCCCCATGACCGCGCGCACGACCGCGACCCCGGCGATGCCGGTCGTCGACAGGAGCGGGATGTCCGCCGGCGTGATGTCACCGATCGCGATGACCGGCAGGTCGGTGGCGGCAGCACGAAGGGGGTACCCGGCCAGCCCCACGGGTGGCCGGCCGACGTCCTTGGTGGGCGTCGGGCGGAAGGGCCCGCTCCCCAGGTAGTCCGGGCGACCCGGACCGGTGCGGGCGTGGGCCTCCCGGACGTGGTCGAGCGTCCCGGCTGTCAGCCCCACGAGCGCGTCGGGTCCGAGCAGCGCGCGTGCCTCGGCGACCGGCAGGTCTGCCTGGCCGAGGTGGACCCCGTGGACGGGTGCACCGCGCCGTCGGGCGGCGTGCGCGACGTCCGCCCGGTCGTTGACCAGCACCCGGGTGGTCGGCGCGGCGTGCTCCACCGCGACGGCGACGGCGAGGACGAGGTCGAGCAGGTCGCCCGCGAGCAGGTGCTTGGCACGGACCTGGACGACGCCCGCACCGGCTGCCGCGGCGGACGCGGCGGCCGCCACGGTCGACGGCCCGTCCCCGGACGTGACGAGGTACAGCCGCCAGTCGATCAGCCCCATGACAGGCGCACCCCCTGCGCCACCTCGTGGGGTTCGACCGCGTCGAGGGCATCGAGCAGAGCGACGCGGAAGCTCCCCGGCCCCAGGTGCGCGACCCGCTCGGAGGCCACCGTGAGCAGCGCGGTGGCCGCCACGGTCGCGACGAAGGGAGGAGCCACCGCCAGGTGGGCGGCCGTCAGTGCGCCGAGGAGGCAGCCGGTGCCGGTGACCCGGGTGAGGGTGGGCGATCCGGAGTCGACGCGCACCGTCCGCCCACCGTCGGTGATCCCGTCGACGGGTCCGGAGACGGCGACGACGCACCCGTGCCGGGCCGCGATCTCCCGGGCCGCATCGGCCGCGTCGGCCGGAGCGACCGTGCTGTCCGCACCGCGTCCGCCACCCGCACCACCGGCCAGGGTGAGGACCTCGGACGCGTTGCCGCGCACCGCCGTCGGTCCCAGCGCGAGCAGCTCGTGCGCCATCCGGGTGCGCACCGGCGCCAGGCCGATCGCGGTCGGGTCGAGGACCCAGGGCAGCCGTCTGGACGCCGCCACCCGAGCGGTCGGGAGCATGCCCGCCATCCCGTCCGAGCCGAGGGACCCGAGGTTGACCAGGAGGGCGTCGGCGACGGACACGAGGACGGGCGCCTCCTGCTCGCTCTCGGTGAGCATCGGCCGCGCCCCGGCGGCGAGGAGCCCGTCGGCGACGAGCGCCCGGGTCACCGAGCCCGTGGCGCCGTGCACCAAGGGTTCACGGGCGCGCATCGCGTCGATCGCGTCGCGGATCCCAGCGCGCAGCTCCTTCATCGGGCTGGCACCGGGTCGGGTGACGCGAGAGCCAGGTCCTCCACGTCGCGCTCGAGGTCCGCGGGCGCCAGGCGCGGCCCGAGCGCACCGCACCCGGCGACGAGCAGCCCGCCCGCGGCGAGCACGACCGCCACCGCGACGTCGGGGCCGAGCAGCGACTCGAGCGTCGGCAACCACCACGGCCACAGGGCCGGGAGGACGATCGAGAGCGAGTACGCGGTGCCGTAGCCAGTCGCCCGCACGTGCGCGGGGAAGCGCTCGCAGAGGTAGGCGCCCACCGGCCCGTAGCCGCACACCGTGACGACCTGGAGCGCAGCGATCCCCACGACGAAGGGGAGGACGCCGGCGCTCATCGTGGCGAGCCACAGCGCAGGGGCCGACAGGGCGGCAGCGACTCCCCAGCCCACGAAGAAGCGTCGCCGTCCGAGAAGCGTGGACCAGTGGCCGGTCATCGACATGACGACCGCCTGCGACACGGAGGCGACCCCCATGACGACGGCGACCTCGCTGCCGGTGAGGCCGTGGTCCGCCGCGAGTCGTCCGGTCGCGAGGATGACGACCATGTTGGTCATCAACCACAGCCCGCTCATCAGACCGAAGATCTGCCAGAAGGCGCCGGCGTACACCCCGCCGAGGACGGCGCGCAGGCCGACGGAGGCAGGCGCACCCCCTTCGACCTGCTCACGCTGACGCACCACGTGAGGCGCATCGGCCACGCGGGCCGAGTAGTAGAGCAGCAGGGCGACGCTCGCGCACCCGCCGGCGACGAAGGCCAGTCGCCAGCCCCACTCGGCATAGGCCTGGGGTCCGAGGAGCGCGACCAGGCCAGCGGTCGCGAAGGCGATGCTCGACTGGGCCCACGGCGCCATCGACATGATGAGCCCCGAGACCATCCCGCGGCGGCGAGGTGCCGACCACTCCATCGCGAGGGGGATGGCCGAGGTGTACTCGCCGGCGAGGAAGATGCCTCCGACGAAGCGCAGGAGGACGACGATGGCGATCGCCGCGGCGCCGATGCTCTCGTGCGTGGGCACGGCCGCGATGGCCAGGCTGCACACGGCCGTGCCGGCGATGGCCGCCTTGGTGGTGCGCGTGCGGCCGATCCGGTCGGAGATCCGACCGAAGACCATCGAGCCGATGGGCCGCCCGAGGAGGGTGGCGACGATGACGACGGCTCCCGCGGTCACCCCGGCGTGCGGGCCGGCCAAGGTCACGAGTGCCGGTGCGAGCGCGACGACGGGCAGGAAGATGTTGATCTGGTCGACGTAGTTGCCCACGACGCCCGCGCGCACCGCGGCCCGTCCGGCGGGCGGCAGGCCGGGGACGAGGCTCATCCGTCGGCCTTCTCGGAGAGGTAGACGCTGGAGCCCAGCTCGACGAACTGACGTGACTTCGCCGCCATCCCCGCCTCGACGACCGCCCGCTGCGCCGCGGCCGAGCCGTAGGCATCACGGATGTCCTGGCTGATCCGCATCGAGCAGAACTTCGGGCCGCACATCGAGCAGAAGTGCGCCGTCTTGGCCGGCTCGGCCGGGAGGGTCTCGTCGTGGAAGGCCATCGCCGTCGGAGGGTCCAACGCGAGCGCGAACTGGTCGTGCCAGCGGAACTCGAAGCGTGCCCGGCTCAGGGCATCGTCGCGGTCACGGGCGTGGGGGTGCCCCTTGGCCAGGTCGGCGGCGTGCGCGGCGATCTTGTAGGTGATGACTCCGGTCTTGACGTCGTCACGGTCGGGCAGCCCGAGGTGCTCCTTGGGCGTGACGTAGCAGAGCATCGCGGTGCCGTGGCGGGCGATCTCGGCCGCGCCGATCGCCGAGGTGATGTGGTCGTAGCCGGGCGCGATGTCGGTGACGAGCGGGCCGAGTGTGTAGAAGGGAGCGCCGTGGCACCAGTCCTGCTCGAGGTCCACGTTCTCCTTCACGAGGTGCAACGGCACGTGGCCCGGGCCCTCGACCATGACCTGCACGTCGTGCTCCCACGCGCGCTGCGTCAGCTCGCCGAGCGTGCGCAGCTCGGCCAGCTGGGCCTCGTCGTTGGCATCGGCGATCGACCCAGGGCGCAGCCCGTCGCCGAGGGAGAAGGCGACGTCGTAGCGGGCGAAGATCGCGCAGAGGTCGTCGAAGTGCTCGTAGAGGAAGGACTCCCGGTGGTGGGCCAGGCACCACCCGGCCATGATCGACCCGCCACGCGAGACGATCCCGGTCACCCGGTCGGCGGTGAGCGGGACGAAGGCCAGCCGCACGCCGGCGTGGATCGTCATGTAGTCCACGCCCTGCTCGCACTGCTCGATCACGGTGTCCCTGAAAACAGTCCAGCTGAGCTCCTCCGCTTTTCCGTCGACCTTCTCCAGCGCCTGGTAGATCGGGACGGTGCCGATCGGGACGGGGCTGTTGCGGATGATCCACTCGCGGGTCGTGTGGATGTCGTCGCCCGTCGACAGGTCCATCACCGTGTCGGCGCCCCAGCGGGTGGCCCAGGTGAGCTTGTCGACCTCCTCCGCGATCGAGCTGGTCACCGCGGAGTTGCCGATGTTGGCGTTGATCTTGGTCAGGAAGGCCCGACCGATGATCATCGGCTCGGACTCCGGGTGGTTGACATTGGTCGGGATGATCGCCCGGCCGGCGGCGACCTCGTCACGGACGAGCTCGGGTGAGCAGCCTTCTCGCAGAGCGACATAGCGCATCTCTGCGGTGATCTCGCCGCGGCGTGCGTAGTGCAGCTGGGTGACCGTGCGACCGTCCACGGCCCGAAGGGGGGTCCTCTCCGGTCCCTGCCACGCCAAGGACGCATCGCCTCGGCGCACGGCCGAGCGTCCGTCGTCCATCAGGTGCCGAGGGCGTCCCTCGTAGGTCTCGACGTCACCGCGTCCGGCGATCCAGTCAGCACGTCCCTGCGGCAGGCCGGACTGCGGGTCGGACCCCGGCCCGACCGTGCGATAGACGAGGACATCCTCGTTGGGTGTGCCGTCAGGGCTGTCAGCCAGGGCGATGGCCGTGACGGGGACCCTGATGGACGGGTCGCGAGCGTCGACGAGCTCCTCGCGACGGTGCTGGGCATGGACCTCGAGCTCATGGGTAGCGCGCATGTCTGCGACTCCTCTTCCTTCGCCGGCATGATCCGGACAGGTTCAGACGGTCCGGACGGCAACAGTCCGATCTCAGCTCGTGCCCGAGCTCCCGTGGGGGTCCTCCGATACAACCACATGACTACGGTTGCGGCATGACAGCCCCTCTCCCCCGTCCCCCCGTGGTCCTCTCGATCGCCGGATCGGACCCCTCGGGAGGGGCCGGGATCCAGGCCGACCTGAAGACCTGCAGCGCGCTCGGCGCCTATGGCACGTGCGTCATCACCGCCTTGACCGCGCAGTCGACGCGGGGCGTCACCCGGGTGCACGAGGTCCCCGCCGAGATCGTGCGGGCGCAGGTCGAGACCCTCGTGGCGGACGTGCGCATCGACGTGGTCAAGCTCGGCATGCTCGCCTCCGCAGAGATCGTCGAGACGGTGCACGACCTGCTCCTCACCGGGCCCTTGGCCACGGTGCCGGTCGTGCTCGACCCGGTGATGGTCTCGACCTCGGGCTCACGTCTGCTCGCACCGGACGCGGTAGCCGCTGTGCAGGCCCTGCTGCCCCGAGCCGACGTCATCACCCCCAATGTCCCGGAGGCCGCCGTGCTGCTCGACGAGGACCCCGTCCAGTCGGCCGACGCCCTCCTCGACCACGCCCGACGGCTCCTGGACCACGGGGCCCGCAGGGTGCTCCTCACGGGTGGCCACCTCGACGGCGACACGGCGGTCGATGTGTGGATCGACGCGTCAGGGGCAGTGCCGCTCCACGCCCCTCGCGTCGCGACTCGATCGACGCACGGCACCGGATGCACGCTCAGCTCGGCGCTGGCTGCCCTGCGACCGCGGCACGACGACTGGCTGTCGACGGTGCGCGAGAGCAAGGCCTGGCTCACCGAGGCCCTGCGGCACGGCGACAGCCTGGACATCGGTCGGGGGGCCGGGCCCGTGCACCACTTCCACGAGCACAGCCGGTGGCGGGCACCGCTGCCCGTCGAGGCCTTTACCAACGGCTGACCACGGAGCAGAATGGTGAGCGTGTCGGGGCAGGGCATGGAGCCGTATCTTGCCGTCATCGACCTCATCACGAGGGTCGCGGATGCGCCTGCGCATGTCGATCAGCGGCTGGAGACGATGAGCGAGCTGCTCATCGAGATGACCGTCTCGGTCACCGGACTGATGGTGCACGGCGCCCCCGACGGGTACGAGGTCCGCGCCCTGGGACGTGGAGTCAGCGCCGCCGCGCAGCAACGGATGAGCCAGGAGCTGCGGATCACCGCCGGCCCCGACCCCTTCCTCGATGCCTTCCGCGCAGGTGACCTCACCCCCACCACCGCCGGCCGCGCCTACGGCGGGCAGCAGATCTGGCAGGTGAGCGCCAAGTGCCTCGGCAGCATCGACATCTGGGGTATCGACCAGGTCGCGGGGCTGCCCGTGCGGGGCGGTGAGCAGTTCGTCGCCTTCCTCGTCGGCCGCCGAGGTGCGGACTACACCGACGCGGACCTGGACCGTCTGCGTGCGGTGCAGCCGGCCGTCGCGGGCCTGGTCAGCATGCTGGAGCCGCATGACCTGCCCCCCCGCTCCATCCGCGTCGCCCAGCTGACTACTCGCGAGCTGCAGGTGCTGCGCCTCCTCGCGGACGGGCACAAGGCCACTGCCATCGGCCACCGGGCCGGGTGCTCCCAGCGCACGGTGCACCGGCACCTGTCCAACATCTACGGCAAGCTCGACGTGAGTGACCGGCTCAGCGCCGTCGTCAGGGCCCAGGAGACCGGGCTGCTCGAGCACGGCCCGTCGCTCCCGCGCCATGGGTAGATGTACGCATGGCGAGGGCCCTGCGGGAGGAGTCTGCTGGAGGTGCCGCCGGGCGGGCCGGCGGCACCCCTCGAAGGAGAACTCCATGGCACACCACATCTGGCGCCGGAGCCTGGCGGTCGCCGCCGGTACCGCTGCGCTGACCCTCGGGGCGGCGACGGCCGCCTCGGCGCACCACTGCTACAAGGTCGACTGGAACGAGAACGCCTATGCCCACCACATGACCGGCAACACTGCGTGGATGCCCCTGAGCTCCTTGGGCGCCATGATCATCTCGGCCCCGGCACCGGACGGTGCCGGCCTGCCCCAGTGCGCGAGCTACGCGTCGATCGCCGTGAATCACTGGATGGCCGAGACCGGTGCCACCTCGGAGCCGCTCATCCACTCCAAGGCGACCGTCGGGGGCGGTGCGGCCCACCAGGGCAAGACCGTCAAGCCCTTCTCCTACCTGCAGGACTCCGACTACGCCATCCTGGAGGAGGGCCTGGGCATGGCCATCGGGCAGTGCATGGCCGACCAGGGCGCCTGATCGCCCTCCAGCTGATCATGGTCAGCGCGTGAGCAGCGCCTGCAGGACGACCGCGTGGTCGGCGACGACCTCCTGCAGGCGCTGCTGCGCAGTGGTCATGCTCGGACACCACGCCGGCGGGGCCGCACCCAGCCGAGCGCCATCGAGACGGCGGCGAAGGTCCACGCGGCCGCGGCCACCCACAGCCACGCGGCGCCGATCGACTCGACGATCGGCAGGGAGTCGGCCCGGCCGAGGTACATCCCGGCGACGGCGTACATGCCGAGGGGGAAGACGATGCTCCACCAGGTCGACTCGTAGCGCAGCGGGATGCGGTGCACGACGTGCCGCCAGACCCCGACGGCGAAGAGGACGGGGATCAGCCAGGAGGCCCACGCCCAGCACAGGACGACGAGGCCCGCGATGAGCCCCGAGGTCGCGTCGACCATCGGTGTCGAGGTCATCTCCACGATCTTGGCGCCTGCGACCACGGTGATGGCGACCGCTCCCATCGACACCCAGTAGGGCGGGTCGAGGTCCTCTGGCGTCAGCGGGTACTGCACGAGCCGCAAGGCGACGAAGACCGCGCAGGCGGCGTAGAGCACGACGCCCACCGACCACGCGATGACGGCCAGGATCGCGAGCGCCTCCTGACCGCGGGTGACGTGCGGCTCCAGTCCTGCCGCCGTGGTGGCCACCGACTGGCTGGCGACGACCCAGATGAACCAGGTGCCGTTGGCCTCGGTGAGCACGGGACGCTGCGCACGGGAGAGCACCGCCGCCCACGGCACTGCGTACCCGAGGACCAGCCACACCACGCTCGCGACGGCGAGAAGGACTGCGCTCATCGTCGGCTGCACCTCCAGGAGGCGGACCGCGAGGACCCCGGAGCCGGCGACCACGGTGAAGTACCCGAAGGCCCGCCGCGGGTCGTGCAGATCGGCGACGGCGCGCTCGCGGTGGCCCACGATCCGGCCGACGAGGGCGAGGACCAGGAGTGCGTATGCCACGACGGCCACGACGAGCAGTGCGTCCGAGGCGGTCGACAGACCCTGCTGGTCCAACCCCACGGAGACGATGCCGGTCGCCATGACGAAGGCGAAGGCCCCCGGTGGCAGGTCAGCGACGGCGGTGCCGATCCGCCCCATGGGACTCATCCGTCGACGTCGTGCAGGTGGTGCTCGATGTCGTGCAGCAGGTAGCGGCTCAGCTGGGCGACCGTGAAGGGCTGACCGTCACCGCGCAGGCCCGTGCGCTCCCAGGCATCGCCCCGGACCCCGCCCAGGACGTCGACGGTGCGCTGCGTCTCGGCCGCGATCTCCCCGGCCACGGTCTGCGGGTCGCCGGCCCAGAACTCCTGGCGGACGGCCTCGACCTCCCCGTCGTAGTCGGCGAAGGGAGCCCCCTGCTGCTGCGCGAGCATCATCGTCACGCGCTCGCCGAGCACCCGCACGAGGTCACGGGAGTGGCTCGCGTACTCGAGCGGCGACCACACCGCGGGCGACGGGCGCTCCCTGACACCGGGGCGCTCGAGGACGCTCGCCCAGCGCGGGACGGTGGCCTGCAGACGCTCGCTCGTCAGGACCGGGTCGTGGGGGGTGTACCCGCACTCGGCGCAGCCGTCGTCGACGACGAAGGTCCAGTCCGTGGTGTCGTGCTCGGCAGGTGGCGGAGGCATGGCGTCCATGCCTGCCATGGTGCCACCGCCGGACGCGGCGGCAGGGTGTGGTCAGCCCTCGACGAGGGGGACGAAGCTGTAGGCGCCGTGGCGGGTGGTCTCCGGGCCGTGCGGGCCGCGCGTCACCCGGAGCATCTCGCCGGTGACGGGGATGACCATGACGCCGCCGTCGCCCAGCTGGTCGACGAGCCCCTGCGGGAGCGTGGTGGGCTCGGCGGAGACGAGGATGCGGTCGAAGGGGGCGAGGTCGGGCAGCCCGAGGACGTCACCTCGCGCCTCGCGCACCTCGACCCAGGAGCGTGGCTCCTCGGCGAGCGCCCGCCGGGAGCGGTCCACGAGCTCGGGCACGCGCTCGACACCGATGACGCGACCCTCTGGCCCGACGAGCTCACCGAGGATCGCGCTCGTCCAGCCGGAGCCGCTGCCGACGTCGAGCACGCGGTGGCCCGGTCGCACGTCGAGCAGGCGCAGCATGGCGGCGACAGTGCTCGGCTGGGAGTTGGTCTGCTCGTGTCCGATGGGCACGGGGGCGTCAGTGCCCGCCTCGCTGTGCAGCTGCGGCGGCAGGAACCTCGTGCGCGGACAGGCCCGCATCGCCTCGTCGACGGGGTCGCCACGCTCGCTCACGACGCCACCTCCGTCATCAGAAGAGCGCGGCGAGACGGTCGAGGGAGTCCTGCAGCCGTTCGCTCGTGGTGCGGCGGGCGCGGGGCAGCCGGGTCTCGTCGGTCAGGTCGGTCCAGTCGTAGGTGTGCGTGACCTCGGTGCGCCCGTCGTCGAGGGGGCGCAGCTCCCACCGCCACAGGTGGCCGAAGGGGGCCTGCCCCTCAGCCGAGGGACGCCAGGCGATGCGATGACCTTCCTCGAACTCCACGACGTGGTTGTGCCGGGCATTGCCTTTCGTCGTGAGGGTCACGAAGACATCGCCGACGGCGCGCACGCGCTGGCCGTCGGCCGACTCGGCGAGGTTGTCGTTGCCGTCCCACGCGATCTGCCGTGCGGGGTCGGCGATCTCCTCGAAGATCGTCTCCGCAGGGGCAGCGATGACGGTGCTGGCGCTCACGATCTTCGTCTCATCCATGACCACCAGCCTCGGGCAGGCGCCTCGTACTGGCAAGCCCCAGCCGAGTGAGGCAATCCCTGGAAGGCCCTGTCTACGAATGACAGGTATGGACCTCACACACGCCCGTCACCCCCGTCGCTCGGCCGTCGCCCTGATCGGGGCGGTCGCGCTGCTGTCCGCCTGTGGTGGAGGTGACGGCGGGGAGTCCTCGTCCACCGCGTCCACCGCGTCCACCACCAGCGCAGCGAGCCCCAGCTCGCAGAGCGCGTCCTCGTCGGGAGGCGAGGCATCGTCATCATCCGCGCCGGCAGCCGAGAAGGTCGTCATCACCATCTCGGACTTCGCGTTCTCCGTGCCGGAGTCGGTGCCGGCCGGCGCAGAGATCAGCGTCACCAACAACGACTCCATCGGGCACACCGTCACTGCTGACTCGGGGGACGCCTTCGACGTGAACGTCGCCCCGGGCGCCACGGTGACCTTCGCTGCACCGGAGAAGCCGGGAACGTACGCCTTCCACTGCAAGCCGCACCCGAACATGACCTCGTCGCTGGTCGTGAAGTGAGCCGGGTCGGAGAGGTCACGCTCCGTCTCGTCGTGGCCGCAGCACTGGCGGTGGACTGCGTCATCCACCTCATGCTGGCTGACGTGATCCAGCTGGCCGCACCCGGCGGCGTCGGTGGCGGCAACCTCTTCCGGGCGCAAGCGCTCGCCGCCGGGCTGGCGGCCGTGCTGCTGCTCGCCACCGGACGCCGCTTCGCCTACGTCGTGGCCGGGCTGGTGGCGCTCAGCGCCTTCGTCCCGGTGCTGCTGTACACCTACGTGGCGGTGCCGGCCCTCGGACCGATCCCGTCGATGTACGACCCCACGTGGTCCGACGACAAGCTCATCAGTGCCGTCTGCGAAGGAGCCGCCGCACTGCTCGCCGCGATCGGCGTCGCCGTGACCCGGCGCTCTCCCATCAGCTCCCGGCCGTCACCTCGATGACGATCTTGCCGTTGGCCGAGCCCTCACGGCTGGCCGCGAAGGCATCGGCCACCTGAGCCAGGGGGAAGGTGCGATCGATCTCTACCGTGATTCGCCCAGCGGCGACCTCCTCGAGCAGCTGCGACAGGCGCTCGCCGTCGGGACGCACCCAGACCCAGCGGCCGCCGTGCTCCTCCACGGCGGGGTCGGCGATGGAGGCGAGGCGACCCCCTTCGCGCAGCAGGTCGAGGGAGACGTCGAGGACGCCGCCGACGAGGTCGGCCACGGCGTCGAAGCCGTCGGGCGCGACCTCGCGCAGGCGCTCCTGCAGGCCTTCGCCGTAGGCCACCGGGGTGACCCCGATGGCCGTGAGCTTGTCGTGGTTGGCCGGCGAGGCCGTGCCGACCACGGTCGCTCCGGCGGCCACCGCCAGCTGCGAGGCGAGGAACCCGACCCCACCCGACGCGGCGTGGATCAGGAGGGTGTCCCCCTTCGTCACGGCGAGCGTCTCGAGGACACGAAGGGCGGTGAGCCCGGTGAGCGGCAGGGCTGCGGCGACGTCGTCGCCCACCTCGTCGGGGACGGCCGCGACATCGTCGGCCATGACGCTCACGTACTCGGCGAAGGTGCCGGCGGAGACGATCTGCTTGCGGGCGTAGGCGGCCACGCGGTCGCCCTCGACGAACTCGGGGGTGTCCGGTCCGACCGCGTCCACGACGCCCGCGACATCCCAGCCGGGGATGACGGGGAAGGTCGCGTCCATGAGGGCGTCGAGGCCTCCGGACATGAGCTTCCAGTCCACGGGGTTGACCGATGCCCGGGTCACCTGGACACGGACCTCGCCGGGCCCGACCTTGGGCACCGGTCGGTCGGTCATCCGCAGCTCGTCGTCGTCGCCGTATCGGTCATAAGTCATTGCACGCATGGTGGTGACAACAGGGGTGCCGACCAGGTCATTCCGTCGACGACACCCGAGGTGTCGTGCACCGCCACGTAGATTCGGCGCATGGACACTCCTCGCGACGCACCGACGGACTCGCAGCGGTGGGTGGCCCAGCGGGCGACGCCGATCATGGCGATCATGGCCGTCCTGGCTCTGGTGGGTGCGGCCTGGGGCGTGAGTCTCTGGCGAGGCGGCAGCACGTGGGGCGCCGTCGCGCTCGCGGTCGTCGTGATGGTCCTGGTCTTCCAGGTGGTGTCGACCCGGGAGATCGCCAAGCACGTCGCAGCCCAGGACTCCGAGCCACCGCGCCCATGACGGGACCGGCTGCTGCAGCCAGCCCGTCGAGGACCGGACCACTCTCCCGGTGTCAGGCCTTCTTGACGACGCTGGACTTGAGCAGGATCTCGCCGAATCCGGCGACCTTCGCCTCGATGTCGTGGCCGTCGCCGCTGTCGGGGATCATCCGGATGCCACTGACCTTGGTGCCGATCTTGAGCGAACCGCCGCCCGAGCCCTTGACCTTGAGGCTCTTGACGATCGTCACGGTGTCCCCGTCGACCAACGGGTTGCCGACCGCGTCGCGCGTGACCGGCTCGGCGTCGGCGTCCTCCGCGTCCGCCGTCCACTCGTGGGCGCACATCGGGCAGGTGAGGAACCCGCCGCTCTCGTAGGTGAGGTCGCTGGCGCACTCGGGGCACGGGGGGAGCTGGTCGTCGGACATCGACATGGTCCTCACTGAAAGAGCGGTCACACGGACGCGGGCTGCGACCGGGTGACATCGTAGGAGCATGGCCAGTCACACCGCTCCCCCCACGCCCACCGTCGCGGCCGAGGAGGACGTCAACCGCTACGACCCGGACTACCGCCAGTGGCTCGAGACGGCGATCCGCAAGGTGCGCAGCGACGCCAACCGCTCGGCGGACACCCACCTGGTCCGGGTGCCGCTCCCCGCGCAGTGGGGCGTGGACCTCTACCTCAAGGACGAGTCGGTGCACCCGACCGGTTCGCTGAAGCACCGCCTGGCGCGTTCCCTCTTCCTCCATGCCCTGTGCAACGGGTGGATCCACCCGGGCAGGCCGGTCGTCGAGGCGTCCAGCGGGTCGACGGCCGTGTCCGAGGCCTACTTCGCCTCGCTGATCGGTGTCCCCTTCTATGCGGTGATGGCGCGATCGACGAGCCGGCAGAAGGTGGACCTCATCGAGTTCCACGGCGGGACCTGCCACTTCGTCGACAACGCCCACGAGGTCTACGCGGTCGCCGCGGCACTCGCCGAGGAGACCGGCGGCCACTACATGGACCAGTTCACCTACGCCGAGCAGGCCACGGACTGGCGCGGCAACAACAACATCGCCGAGTCGATCTTCGAGCAGATGTCGATGGAGCCCCACCCCGAGCCAGCGTGGATCGTCGCGACGGCCGGCACCGGTGGCACCTCGGCGACTCTCGCGCGGTACGTCCGCTACACCGGACGCTCGACGGGCATCTGCGTCGCGGACCCGGAGAACTCCGCCTTCTTCCTCGGGTGGCGCGACCACGACCCGGGCGTCACGACGGCGGTCGGCTCGCGCATCGAGGGCATCGGGCGGCAGCGGGTCGAGTCCAGCTTCATCGCGACGAGCATCGACCGGATGATGCGCGTGCCGGACGCTGCCTCGATCGCCTCGGTCCTGCTGCTGGAGCAGCTCCTCGGTACGCGAGCGGGCGCCTCCACGGGGACCAGCCTGTGGGCCGCGCTGCGCATCGTCTCCGAGATGGTCGCGTCAGGGACGAAGGGGAGCATCGTCTCGTTGATCTGCGACCCGGGCGAGCGCTACCTCGACAAGTACTACTCGGCGACGTGGTTGGCGGACAACGGCATCGACATCGAGCCCTACCGAGCGCGGCTTGGTGAGTTCATGCGCACCGGCCTGCTGCGCTGAGGCAGCCCGGCGCCAACTGACCCGTGACCCGGATGCCGGCCTCCGCTAGCGTGAGGAACCACCCGGCAACGGCGCCGGGTCGACTCGGAGGCTGACATGGCAAACAGGACCTACAACATCACCGAGATCGTCGGCACCTCTCCCGACGGGGTCGAGGCGGCCGTCAACAATGCGATCGCCGAGGCGTCGGAGACGCTGCGCAATCTCGACTGGTTCGAGGTGCAGTCGATCCGCGGACACGTCACGGGTGACGCCGTCGCCGACTGGCAGGTGACGATCAAGCTGGGCTTCCGCCACGACGCCTGAGCCGAGCCGGCGTCCGGTCAGGGCGCGACGACGGTGGGCGTACAGTCCGAGCAGGAGCTGACTCGGGTTCCCCAACCATGGGAGTCCGGATGTCCGGCACCGCTCAACACTCTGCAGCTGTCCCCCCTTCGTCAGGCACTACCGCTGCGAGCTCGCTCCTCACCCTCGGCCTGCTCGCCGGATCGTCGATGGAGAACGAGCGACGACTTCCGCTGCATCCTCACCACCTGGACCGGATCGACCCCGACCTGCGAGCCAAGATGATCGTGGAGCGCGGGTACGCCGCGGACTTCCAGCTGGAGCCCGGGTACATCGAGTCACGCGTGGGACGAGTCGCGGATCGCACCGAGGTGATCGAGTCCGCGGACGTCCTGCTGCTGCCCAAGCCACAAGCGGCAGACGTCATCGCGATCCCGCAGGGGCGGGTCCTGTGGGGGTGGCCGCACTGCGTGCAGGACGCGCAGATGACCCAGACCGCGATCGACCGCCGGCTCACGCTCATCGCCTTCGAGGCCATGAACCACTGGAGCCGCCAGGGAGACTTCAGCCTGCACGTGCTCCACAAGAACAACGAGCTGGCCGGCTACTGCTCGGTCGTGCACGCATTGAGCCTTCGCGGGTCGACGGGTGACTACGGACCGCGGTTGAGTGCGGTCGTCATCGGCTTCGGGGCCACTGCGCGCGGCGCGGTCACCGCGCTCAAGGCCCACGGGATCCACAACATCCAGGTCCTCACGCAGCGAGGCGCCTCAGCGGTCGGCTCGCCGATCCACAGCGCGCACATCACCCAGCTGCACACCGGCGACGGCCCGACCCACCTCAGCACCGTGACCACGGACGAGGGCGAGGTCCTGCTCCCGACCTTCCTCGCGTCGCACGACATCGTCATCAACTGCACGCTCCAGGACCCGCTGGCACCGATGACCTACCTGAGGACCGAGGACCTGGAGGAGTTCCCCCCGGGCAGCCTGATCATCGACGTCTCCTGCGACGAGGGGATGGGGTTCGAGTGGGCGCGGCCCACGGAGTTCGAGGACCCGATGTTCGTCGTCGGGCAGGGAGTGAACTACTACGCCGTCGACCACAGCCCGTCGTACCTGTGGAACTCCGCCACCTGGGAGATCAGCGAGGCACTCCTGCACTTCCTCCGCCCGGTGATGGAAGGACCCTCCGCCTGGGCGCAGAACCTGACCATCTCCCGTGCGATCGAGATCCACGACGGAGTCATCAAGAACCCGGCCATCCTGGAGTTCCAGGGTCGCGAGACCGACTACCCCCACGCCAGGACTGCCCAGGTGTCCTGACGCCGCGTCGGGAACCGCACGCCGCGATCACCGGGCTGGGGGACAATGGACGCGATGAGTACGACAGACCTCTGGTACGTGTCCTACGGCTCCAACATGTCCCGTCGGCGGCTCGGCTCCTACATCGAAGGGGGCCGACCGCCCGGCTCAGCGGTGACCTATGTCGGTGCACGTGACACGACGATGCCTCTCGCTGACATGGCCGTCACCCTCCCCGGCAGCCTGTACTTCGCGGGCGAGTCGCGCACGTGGGGCGGCGGGGTCGCCTTCTACGACCACGACTCCCCCGGCGCTACCGCGGCCCGCGCCTACCGGGTCACCGTCAGCCAGTTCGTCGACATCGCGGCCCAGGAGATGCACCGCATCCCCGACCCGGGCGACCCTCTCGAGGCCGTGCTCCTCAACGGCCTGGACGGTGCCCGCCACCAGGCAGGCCCGGGCGTCTACGAGACCCTGATCGAGGTGGGCCGGCACGACGGTCTGCCGATGCTGACCTTCACCGCTCCCCACGGACTGACCTCGGTACCCCACACGGCTCCGCGTCCCGCCTACCTCGCGATGCTCGCCGAAGGTCTGCGCGAGGCGCACGGGTGGGACGAGGAGCAGATCGCCGAGTACTTCGCCACCGTCATCCGCGGTGAGGGCGACGGGGGCCTCACAGCTCCCCCTTCGCACGACCGTGCAGCGCTGGACCGGATGACAGAGGACCCCGACTTCGCCGGCGGCCCCTGGTAACCGGTCGCGGGCTCCTCCTCCGACGGCGCGTCGTCGACGGTCAGCCGATCAGGTAGACCATGCCCCGCCCATCGGCGGCGAGGCCGTCGACGAAGGTCTGCGCTCTGTGCAGGTAGGAGAGTGCGTAGGCGACTTCGCTCTCGGGCTCGTCGCAGCGCCGCAGGACACCTCGGAGCTGCCGATCCGCGTCACCATCGGTGATGGAGGCCGCGTCGCGTGCGATCGCCGGGATCTCCGCGGGGACAAGAGTCCGCACCCAGGGCTCCCAGCCCGCGCCCGTCATGACCACCTGGCCCTCGAACATGCGGTGCGACGGGCGAGGACGCGAGGCTCCCCCTTCGTCCACGGAAGCCGTGAGTGCCTGCAGATGGCCCCACGCCTTGTCGAGGTAGAGCATGTCTCGATGCGGCACGCTCTGCTGGAAGGACGGTGTCGCGCAGGTGAAGCCGTGGGGCGCACCCCAGGCATCCGCCAGCGGGTCAGCGGAGAGGACAGTGCATGGATCGGCGAGCGCCTGCTCGGTCTGATCGTGGTCGAAGGCGTAGGCGTAGTAGCGGATTCCCATCCCGACAGCGTGGCCACAGGGCTCGCGCGTTGTGCCTCCACGGCGAGCCCTGGGGACAACCCCACGCCCCCCACAGGCCTTGTGGATCGGCCCAGAGCGGGCTCAGTGGGACGGCTCCCATGCCGCCGACGCGGGGAGCTTCGTTCACGCCGCCTGGACTACCGCTGCGCCTCGCTGGTCGACGCGGTGGTGGTGGCCACGCATGACCAATCGGGCGACGGGCTGCGCCAGGAGCGCCTCGACCACGAACGCGATCATGAAGTTGCGCGGCCAGTTCTCGAAGAAGTGCACCAAGGACTCGGTCGTCACGCTCCAGTTTCCGATCCAGGGTCCGACGACCGTGAGGATCACGGAGATCAGCAGGACGCTGCACAGCGTGTCCGCCAGGATGTGCGCACGGAAGCTGTCGCCCGTGCGGACGAGACGGCCTGTCAGCCACATCGCGGGTTGGCGAGTCAGCATGACGACCGCAATGACGACGACCCACAGCAGCGGGAGCACTCGCAGCACCCCCACCCACATGTCGAGCGTGAAGCCGATGCTCAGCCCTGTGATGATCACGGGGATGATGTTCACCGAGAGCAACGAGATCATGAGCACGAAGAGCAGTGACTCTCGTCCCGACCGCGGAAGATGGGTGCCGAACTTGTGGTGGTCGCTCATAAAACTTCTCTCTGAACACGAAAAAGCGCCCCTCCCAAGAATCTGGGATGGGCGCTGGATCTGACGGTTATACGCGCTACATCGGTCGTAGTCTAACGCATCGCCACAGCCGAACCTGCTTCCTCGCTCGGCGGTGGCGTCGAGGAGTCAGAACTCAGACGTTGAAGCGGAACTCCACCGAGCTTCGTCACTCGTGAAGCACCTGGGCGACAGCCACCGGCCGCACCCAGATTCGAGCGGTCGACTGCACACTCCCAGAAACGTACGGCACCGCTTCACCGGTGGGCTCGTAGCCAAGCTTCGTCCAGAACGGTGCGGCCAGATCGGCATTGGTATCAACGATCGCCAGCCGGAGCGACTTGATGCCTGGCCTCCGGCCAGCCAGGTCGACCACTGCGTCGTGCATCATGCGGCCGAGGCCTTCACCCTGACGAGCACCGTCCGTCATCAGCAGGCCGATGTGAGCGACAGACGCGGTGGGCCATCCGAGGATCACGTCCGCAAAGGCGACGAGTTCCTGACCATTCCACAACCCGAGATCAACCTTGTGCGAGATCGGCACCGCCGGCGGCAGCGCCGACAGGACTCCGTCTGCAGCGGCGGGCGTCGGCACAGCCCCCTCGACGCGACGTGAATACTCAGCGTTGGATTCCATGATGCGCTGTACAGCCATGGACTGACTCGGACCGATTAACCGTGCTTCCATCTGCATGTCTCCGAAGTTCAGCTTGAATCAACGACATCAGCATCGACCTGAGGGCTCAATTCTGGAGCTCATCCAGCTCGTGCCTAAGACGTTGAACCGGAAATGTACGGCACTGCCACTCCCGCCGAAAACTGCGCGTGACCAGTGCTCTTACACGTTGAAGCGGAACTCCACCACGTCGCCGTCGACCATGACGTACTCCTTGCCCTCCATGCGCACCTTGCCGGCAGCCTTGGCATCGGCCATCGAGCCGAGCGCATCGAGGTCATCGAAGGAGACGACCTCGGCCTTGATGAAGCCGCGCTCGAAGTCGGTGTGGATGACGCCCGCGGCCTGAGGAGCCTTGTCGCCGCGGTGGATCGTCCACGCGCGCGACTCCTTGGGACCGGCGGTCAGGTAGGTCTGCAGGCCGAGGGTGTTGAAGCCCTTGCGCGCCAGCTGGTCCAGGCCCGGCTCGTCGATGCCGACGGACTCGAGCAGCTCGCGCGCCTCGTCGTCCTCGAGCTCGGCGACCTCGGACTCGAGCTTGGCGTTGAGGAAGATCGCCTCGGCCGGCTCGACGAGCGCCTGCATCTTCGCCTGCAGGTCGGTGTCGGTCAGCTGGTCCTCGTCGACGTTGAAGACGTAGATGAAGGGCTTGGTGGTGAGCAGGCCCAGTCCGGCGGCGATCTCCATGTCGATGCCGGCTGCGGCTCCCTTCGCAGAGAGGGTGTCGCCCGCCTCGAGCACCTCGCGGGCAGCGACGGCCGCGTCGAGGACGGCCTTGTCGATCTTCTTGCCCTTGAGCTCCTTCTCCAGGCGCGGGATGGCGCTCTCGAGGGTCTGCAGGTCAGCGAGCACGAGCTCGGTGTTGATGGTCTCCATGTCGGAGGCCGGGTCGATGCGACCGTCGACGTGCGTCACGTCGTCGTCGACGAAGGCGCGCACCACCTGGCAGATCGCGTCCGACTCGCGGATGTTGGCGAGGAACTTGTTGCCCAGCCCCTCCCCTTCGCTCGCACCACGGACGATGCCGGCGATGTCGACGAAGGACACCGTCGCGGGGAGGATCTTCTCGCTGCCGTGGATCTCGGCGAGCCGCTTCAGCCGGACATCCGGCAGCGGGACGACGCCGACATTCGGCTCGATGGTCGCGAAGGGGTAGTTCGCGGCCAGGACATTGTTCTTGGTCAGCGCGTTGAACATCGTCGACTTGCCGACGTTGGGGAGACCGACGATTCCGATGGAGAGTGCCACGGGGACAAGAGTCTAACCGGGCGAAGGGAGATCCCCACCTCGGTCCCCGGCGACCACCCACCGACGGAGCAGGAAACGCGCTGACCACCAGATCGCGACGAAGAGCACGAGCAGCCCCAGCAGGCGCACCCACGAGCCCCCGGTCGTTGCCACCACCGGCACGTACATCAGGGTGGCCAGCACCGGGATCGCGGCGAACAGCAGGGCAAAGTCTTTGACGGTCTCCCGCCCCCACATCGACCACAGCATGACCCCGCGGGTCGGGCGACGCCTCGGCAGCTTCTCCGGAAGCAGGTCGCTCACAGGCCGTCCCGCGGCGCGGAGTTCTCGAGGTAGGCGGTCCCCTCGCGCGTGCCCATGTCCAGCTCGGCGATCATCCGGGCGGTGTACGGCGCGACGTGCTCCGCCACGGTGGCGGCATCGGCCCAGTGCACGGCCCTGATCTCCCGCGTCTGCAGGGTGACGCCAGCCAGGGCGTCCTCGGGGACGTGGCCGAGGTCGAAGAGGCACAAGAGAGCGTCGTCCCAGCCGCGGTAGGGCGGCAGCCAGTTGACGGCGAGCATGCCCTGCACGACGACGTCGAGGCCGAGCTCCTCCTTGACCTCACGCACGACGCAGTGGGCCGGCGACTCCCCCGGATCGACGATGCCGCCGGGCAGGTCCCAGTCCTTCTTGTAGGTCAGCTGGCACAGGGCGATGCGCTCCCCCTCGGTGCGCAGGACGCCTTGGGCGATCAGGCGCTTCTTGGGCATGCGGGCGTTGAGGACCTTGATGAAGGCGCTGCGCCCAGCCTCCGTGGCGAGGTTGGGACGGGGGGTCGAAGCCTTGACCTCGTCCTCGTGCGGCTCGTCTGTCGGCATGGTTCGAGGCTACCCGCGGCCCCTGTCACGCACCGAGCCGTCCGTCGACCCGCTCCCGCAGGAGGTCGGCGTGGCCGAGGTGGCGCGCGTACTCCTCGATCATGTGCAGCATGAGGGCGCGGACGCTCCAGGTGTCGCCCCCGTTGTCGTCGAAGGTGTCGTCCAGCGCGTGCGCGGCGAGGATCTCGTCGGAGGAGGCGCACTCAGCCCGAGGAGGGACGGGGTCGACGGCTCAGCGGCTCGGGTGGCGAGCTGCTCCGGGGTCAGGCCCGCGCATTCTTCCTCGAGGGTCTCGTGCGCGCTGCCACGGGATGAAGTTCAGAGCAGCTGTCGCTCGTCACCTACCGGGCGAAGGGAGTCGAGGTTCCCTACCGTCGTCACCGATGAGCGCCTGCGCGCGTGGGGTCACTCTCATGCACCCACGATCCTGCGGCCTGCGAGTCGCGTCAACGCCACGAGCGTTGTCAGTGCTCGGCGAGAGGATGAGTCATGGGTCGTCGATGAGGACGAAGGGGGATGACGTGGAGGTCATCAACGCGGTACAGGTAGGGCTGGAGTCGGCGGGGCTGGATCCGGTAGGGCTGGAGTCGGTGGAGGAGCATTGTGTCGCCCGGGTGGCGCCGGTCGCGGAGGTCATGGGCCGGGTGCTGGCTCTCGTGGGAGGGGCCCGGAGCCGGGCGCTGGACGCGCCGTCTGCGATCGACGATCAGGAGCTCGAGGCGTCCTTGCGCGCGACCGAGGCCGCGCGCCGGGCGGTCGACGCGATGGAGCTGACGCTCGTCGCCGAGCTCAACCGGCACGGTGAGCAGAGGTGCTCCGACGGGATCTACCGCGATGAGCGGCTGGCAGAGGGCCAGGTCGCCGAGATGGCCCCGGACGCCCTGGCCCTCGCCATCGGGGTGGGACCGACCGAGGCCGACCGACGCTGCAGGCTCGCGGCACGCGCCGCCACGGACCTCGCAGCCCTGACCACACTCCTGGCGAGCGGCAGGATCAGCCGTCGGACGTTGGAGCAGGTGCACAAGCACACGCGCGACACCAAGCCGGAGACGACGCAGGCGATGGTGGATCACTTCCTCGGGGCCAAGCGCGGGCAGCCCGGCTCCATCCGGATCACGGACATGGAGCCGCACGAGGTCGCCAAGACCTGCCGTCGGCTCGTCACCCGGCTCGATCCCGACCTCATGCAGGCCCGGGCAGATGCCAATCGTGCAACGCGTCTGGACGTGCGGTCCGAGCCGGGGCCGATCGGCACGAGTTGTCTGACGGCCACGCTGCCGAGCGAGATGGGTGCTGCGGTGAAGTCGGCCGTCGACGAGGCCGGCAAGCTCCGCCTCGAGGACGACCCCTCGATGCCGCTCGGCACCGCACGGGCGATGGGTCTGGCCGACCTGGTGCTGCGCGGGGTCGAGGTCGAGGCACAGGTCCGGCTGGGCATCCCGGTCATCGCCTCGGCGGTCTCTCGGCTGACCTTCGCCCCTGCGCGGCCGACCTGCCCCGGGTGTCACCCCGACCGGGCTGCCGCCGACACCGAGCGCCACGAAGCGATCCTCGGCGAGCTCCTCGGCGAGGGAGTCACCTACGAGCGCGCGACGACGGAGACGGTCCGCATCGTCACCGGTTCGGGGGCGGACGAGGTCGACGTGCTGTCGGAGGAGTGGATGCCGGACGTCACCACTCAGGTCCGCGCCGACGTGGGCACGAGGACTAGCCATGAGGGCGGTGCCCCGTGGGTGTCCGGCACGACCATCCCCGGAGTCGGCTTCGTACCACCCGACGTGGTCGCCGCCATCGTGGGACGACTCGACACCAAGGTGGGCCGGGCTCTGCTCGACGCGCGCACCGGCACTCTCCTCGAGACCTCGACCACCAGCTACGCAATCCCCAAGGCGCAGCGTGAGTTCGTGGCAACCCGAGACGGGAAGTGCCGGATGTGGGGCTGCGAGCGCCCCGCCCTCTCGACGCGCCTCGGGTGGCAGGCCGACGTCGATCACGCCACGCCGTGGCCCGAGGGCGAGACGACGCCCGGCAACCTGTCGGACCTGTGCCGGCACCACCACAGGGTGAAGCACTCCGCGCGCTGGACCCACCGTCTCAACTCCGACGGGTCGACCGAGTGGATCACGCCCGGCGGCACGGTGGCCTTCACCTTCCCTGCGCACGCAGTGGACGCAGACGACGAGGTGGACGAGCCCGGTTGGTCCCCGCCCACGGGGACCAACGAGGGCGACGACGTCGAGGATGAGGACGTGGAGGGTGCTTCGTCCCCGGGCACGGGGACCAACGATGACCCGGAGTCCGCGGTCGCGATGGAAGCCGTGGTCGCGATGACCGGCTCGTCCCCGTCCACGGGGACCAAGGCACCGGCGCCCTTCATCGGTCCGTTCCCCTTCTGAGCGTCAGACCCACCGGTGGTCATCCGGGGCCCTGTCGGTGATCGCTGGTTGGGTGGCTCCATGGACATCACGAGCCTGCTCATCGGACTCCTGGTCGGCGCCCTCCTCGCAGGACTGGTCGCTTGGCTCGCGGGCCGCGCCGAGGTCGCGGGGTTGCGGGCCGAACGCGACGGCCTGCGCGAGCGACTCGACGACCACGAGGTCGCGAGCGAGGACGACGACCGGACCGCCGCCGCGCTCGTCCCGCTCGGGGAGACTCTGCGTCGCGTCTCGGCCAAGGTCGAGCAGCTCGAGCGCGACCGGGTGAGCCAGTACGCCTCGGTGCGCGACGCACTGGGCCGCGTGGAGGACTGCACGACCCGCGTGGGGCGCGAGGCGTCATCGCTGGCCTCGTCCCTGCGCATCTCTTCCGTGCGCGGCGCCTGGGGCGAGGTGCAGCTGCGCCGGGTGCTCGAGGTGTCCGGCATGCTCGCCCGCTGCGACTTCGAGGAGCAGGCACGTGGCGCGGCCTCCACCGGACGCGACGTGCGCCCCGACGTCGTCGTCCACCTGCCCGGCGGCAAGCACCTCGTCATCGACGCCAAGGCACCGATGAGTCACTGGCTGCAGGCCCAGGCCGAGGAGATCGACCCGTCCGAGCACGACCGCCTGCTCGAGGCGCACGCTGCCTCCCTTCGCTCGCACGTGACGGCGCTGGCGGGCAAGGCCTACTGGACCGCCTTCGAGCCGTCGCCCGAGATGGTCGTGTGCTTCGTCCCGTCCGACGCGACGCTCGCCTCCGCGCTCTCCCGCGCGCCCGGGCTGCACGAGGAGGCGATGGCCGAGCGGGTAGTGATCGCCTCCCCCGGCACCCTGCTCGCCCTGCTGCGCACCGTGGCCTACGCCTGGCAGCAGGAGTCGGTCACCCGCGACGCCCAGGAACTGCTCACCATCGGGCGTGAGCTCTACGAGCGGTTGGGGACGCTCGGCGAGCACGCCACGAGGATGGGCCGCTCGCTGCAGCGCTCCGTCGAGGACTACAACCGGCTCGTCGGCTCGCTCGAGTCCCGCGTGCTCGTCAGCGCCCGACGGATGAGCGAGATCGGGATCAGCCCCGACGAGCTGGACGAGGTAGCGCCCGTGACGACCGCTCCCCGGCCGCTCACCGCACCCGAGCTCCTCGACGCCGTCGCTGTCGACCACGCACGACCCGAGCTCGATCTCGGGCTGACGCAACCACCCCATCAGGGGCAGGATGGACGGCACCCCGGACGCGAGGAGGCGTCATGAGCCCGACATCCGACATCGAGCCGGAGCCCGAGAGCAAGACCGACACCGGCACCGACACCGGCACGGACACGGACACCGCAGCCCAAGGCCCCGGAGTGGCCGAGCACTGGCCCTCATGGGAGCCGCCCTTGGCCGGCACCGACGCCGAGCAGATCGTGGCGGCGCTCGACCGGCAGCGTGCCACCTTCCGGTGGAAGGCGGACGGCCTCGACGCCCCGGGGCTCGCACAGCGCGTCGGGGCGTCGACCCTCAGCCTGGGTGGGCTGCTCCACCACCTCGCCTTCGTCGAGGACCACTACTCCACGCAGCGCCTCGACGGCTCCACACCCGATGCACGGTGGTCGCCCCTGCAGAGCGAGGAGGGGTGGGAGGCGCACTTCGAGCCGAGCGGCTCACCGGATGAGCTGTACGCCCTCTACGACTCCACGGTCACCCTCGCCCGGGAGCGCCACGCTGCCGCGATCGCCGCTGGCGGGCTCGACGGCAGCGTGGCCATGAGCCACGCCGACCTGGGGCATGCCAACCTGCGCCGCCTGCTGCTCGATCTCCTAGAGGAGTACGGCCGCCACACCGGCCACGCCGACCTGCTGCGCGAGGCCGTCGACGGACGCGTCGGCGAGGACCCCGACGAGGAGTGGGCCACCCCCTGGGACCGGTGAGATCCCAGGGTTGATCGTTCCGATACTGGAACTACCCGGGGCCGCCCGCCCCTTCGCCTGGCCGCGACCGTGCGCCATGATCGACGCATGACACAGGAGATGCCATCGCCGGCCAGCTGGTACTTCGAGGACTTCGCCGTGGGTCAGGTGTTCCGCACGCAGTCCCGCACGATCACCGAGACGGACCTGGTGACCTTCGCAGGGTGGAGCTGGGACACCAACCCGGTCCACACGGATGCCGTGCAGGCCGCCGAAGGGCGTTTCGGCCACCCGATCGCGCACGGCGTGTTGGGGCTGTCCGTCGCCATGGGCCTGGCGTCCCGGCTGGGTGTCTTCGAGGCCTGCTCCATCGCCCTGCTGGGCATCGACGGCTGGCGCTTCGAGGCGCCGGTCATGATCGGCGACAGCGTCAGCTGCGCCATCCACATCACCGGGGCGCGGGCCACGAGCTCGGGTGACGCCGGCATCCTCGAGCGGGACTTCGTCCTGAGCAACCAGACAGGTGTCGTGGTCCAGCGAGGCAGCATCGGCCTCATGGTCAGCTGCCGCCCCGCCTGACCTCGCCCCGCCTGACCTCACCCCGCGCCCTCAGACCTCCAGCACCCGCGCGATCGGCACCCCGGCCCGGTAGCTCAGGTGCAGGTGGTTGGGCGCCTCGAGCACGGTCAGGTCGGCGCGCGCACCGACCTCGATACGACCGATGTCGTCACGGTGCAGGGCGCGCGCGCCGCCTCGGGTCGCGGCGACGACGGCCTCGCTCGGGGTCATCCCCATCTCGCGGACGGCGAGCGCGATGACGAAGGGGATCGAGCTGGAGTAGCAGGTCCCGGGGTTGCAGTCGCTGGCCAGCGCCACCGAGACACCGGCATCGAGCAGCGCCCGCGCGTCCGGGTAGGGCGAGCGGGTGGAGAACTCCACGCCCGGCAGCAGCGTGGCGGTCGTCGTCTCGGCCGCCCCCACCAGTGCATCGACATCGTCGGCCGACAGGTACGTGCAATGGTCGACGCTCGCGGCCCCGAGCTCGCAGGCCAGCTGCACCCCGGGCCCGTGGCCGAGCTGGTTGCCGTGGACGCGCAGCCCGAGCCCCGCGGCCCGGCCGGCGAGCAGCACTGCGCGAGACTCCTCGTCGGTGAAGGCGTGCGGCGAGGCCGGCTCGCAGAAGACATCGATCCAACGGGCATGCGGCGCACAGGCGCTCAGCATCTCCCCCGTCACGAGGTCGACGTAGGCGGCGCGGTCCTCGCGCATCTCGGGCGGCACGACGTGCGCGCCGAGATAAGTGACCTCGTCGGTCACCTCGGCAGCCAGGCGCAGCGCTCGCACCTCGTCCGCGACGGTGAGCCCGTAGCCGGACTTCACCTCGACGGTGCTCGTGCCCTGGGCGCGCATCTCGGCGATCCGCGCCGCGAGCGCGGTGCGCAGCCAGTCGTCGTCGGCGGCCCGCGTCGCCTCCACCGAGACGCCGATCCCTCCCCCGTCGTAGGCCTGCCCGGCCATCCGGGCGGCGAACTCCGCCGACCGGTCACCGGCGAAGACGAGGTGAGCGTGGCTGTCGACGAAACCGGGTGTGACACAACGTCCCTCGACGTCGATCACGGAGTCTGCGGCTGGCGCGACCGAGGCCTCGCCGACCCACGCGATCCGGTTGCCGACGACGACGAGCGCCATGTCGGAGCGCGCGCCGGCGCCCCCTTCGCCCGTGCCGTCGCAGGTGACGAGTTCCCCGATGTTGGTGACCAGCGTGCTCATGCGCGGCGCCTCCGTGCGGACTCTCGGGTGATGACGCGATGGATGAGCCGGGCCGCGACCTTGGCGGTGCGCTGGTCGACGTCCAGGCCCGGGTTGAGCTCGGTGACATCGAGGTGGATCAGCTTGCCGCTGTCGACGACCACATCGCACACCGCCTGGATGACGAAGGGGGGAACCCCCAGTGCCGCAGGCGCGCTCACTCCCGGCGCGACCGCCGCCGGCAGCACGTCGAGGTCGATCGTCAGGTAGACCTCGTCGAGCTCGTCGAGGAAGCCCCGCACGAAGCCGACCGCGGCGCCGACCTCCTGGCTGTCGTCGTCGAGCAGCCACCTCGCCCCGATGGACTCAGCGGTCTCGAAGAGCACGCCCGTGTTGCTCGTGCGGCTGATCCCGACGACCGCGTAGCGCATGTCGACCCCGGTGGCCCGGCGTTCCCGCGCGATCTGCAGGAAGGGTGTGCCCGATGTCGGCACGTCCGCCTCCCGCAGGTCGAAGTGCGCGTCGAGGTTGAGCACGCCCATCCGCGGCCGCGGCCCGAGGCCGAGATGGCTTCCGTACGCCGTCTCGTGACCGCCTCCGAGGACCACCGTCAGCGCCCCGTCGGCAGCGGCCGCCGCGACCACCTCGCCGAGGCGACGCTGACCCCCTTCGAGGTCATCGGCTTCGACGCTCACGTCGCCGTGGTCGACGACGACGAGGTCCTCGTGGACGGCGAGCGAGCCGAGGGCGGCGCGCAGGGCACCGGGCCCCTGCGCCGCGCCGACCCGTCCCTTGTTGCGGCGCACCCCTTCGTCGCTGGCAAAGCCGATGAGGGCAGCATCGGGACGCGTCCCGGCACCCGGCCGGGTGACCGTGTGGAAGAAGCGACGGTGAGCCGACCCCTCACCGTCGGTCCGGCCACTCCACTCGAAGGGGGCGCCCATGCTCACTCCTGCCCGTCGCGGATCGTCGGCTCCATCGGCACGCGAACACCGCGCTCCTTGGCGACCTGCGCGGCCCGTGAGTAGCCGGCGTCGACGTGCCGCAGCACGCCCATCCCCGGATCATTGGTGAGCAGTCGCTCGAGCTTCTGCGCGGCGAGCTCGGTGCCGTCCGCGACACCCACCTGACCGGCGTGGATCGAGCGACCGATGCCGACCCCACCGCCATGGTGGATCGACACCCAGGTCGCGCCCGAGCTGGCGGCGGTGAGTGCGTTGAGCAGCGGCCAGTCAGCGATCGCGTCGGAGCCGTCGAGCATGGCCTCGGTCTCGCGGTAGGGCGAGGCGACGGAGCCGGAGTCGAGATGGTCGCGGCCGATGACGATCGGCGCCTTGACCTTGCCGTCACGGACCAGCTCGTTGAAGAGCAGACCCGCCTTCTGCCGCTCGCCGTAGCCGAGCCAGCAGATGCGGGCGGGCAGCCCCTCGAAGTCGACGAGCTCGGCCGCGGCATCGAGCCAACGGTGGAGGTGCTCGTTGTCCGGGAAGAGCTCCTTGAGCGCGGCGTCGGTGACCGCGATGTCCTCCGGGTCACCCGACAGGGCCACCCAGCGGAAGGGGCCGAGGCCCTCGCAGAAGAGCGGTCGGATGTACGCCGGGACGAAGCCGGGGAACTCGAAGGCCCGCCCGTAGCCCGCGTGGCGGGCCTCGTCGCGGATGCTGTTGCCGTAGTCGAAGACCTCGGCGCCCTCGTCCTGGAACTCGACCATGGCCTGGACCTGCGCGGCCATCGACTCGCGGGCCTTCTTGGTGAAGCCCTCCTCGTCGGCCTCGGCCTCACGGGTCCAGTCCTCGAGCGCGATCTCCGCCGGGAGGTAGCTCAGCGGGTCGTGCGCGCTCGTCTGGTCGGTGACGATGTCGACGGTGACCTCACCGGCTCGATGACGACGCAGGATCTCGGGGAAGACTTCTGCGGCATTGCCGACGAGACCGACGGACAGCGCGCGGCGCTCCCCCTTCGCCGCCATGACCGTGGCCAGGGCGACGTCGAGATCGGTCTCGACCTCGTCGAGGTAGCGCTTGGACTGCCGGCGCTTCAGCCGGGTCTCGTCGACGTCGACGATCAGGCAGGCGCCGCCGTTGAGGGTGACCGCGAGCGGCTGGGCGCCGCCCATGCCGCCACACCCACCGGTGAGGGTGAGGGTCCCGGCGAGCGTGCCCTCGAACCGCTTGCGGGCGATCGCCGCGAAGGTCTCGTAGGTGCCCTGCAGGATCCCCTGGGTCGCGATGTAGATCCACGACCCGGCCGTCATCTGGCCGTACATCATCAAACCCTCGGCCTCGAGCCGACGGAACTCGGGCCAGTTGGCCCAGTCACCCACGAGGTTGGAGTTGGCCAGGAGCACCCGCGGCGCCCACGGGTTGGTGCGCAGCACGCCGACGGGCTTGCCCGACTGCACGAGCAGGGTCTCGTCGTCCTCCAGGTCCTTGAGGGTGGCGACGATGGCGTCGAAGGCCTCCCACGACCGCGCGGCGCGTCCGGTCCCGCCGTAGACGACGAGGTCGTCAGGGCGCTCGGCCACCTCCGGGTCGAGGTTGTTCATCAGCATGCGCAGCGGCGCCTCGGTCTGCCAGCTGCGGGCATTGAGCTCGGTGCCTCGGGGGGCACGCACGGGACGGGCTCCGTCCATGGTGATCACACTCTCCTTCTCTTCACGCTCCCTGAGGAGGTCGCGCATTCTCTTCACGCTCCCTGCGGAGGTCGCGCATTCTCTTCACGCTCCCTGAGGAGGTCGCGAAGCGACCGTCTCGAAGGGGCGATGCTCTGGACTAGTTCAGTGGACCCGTCACGGACTCGGCCGCGGCGCGGACGGACCCGTCGATGACGGCGAGATGGGCGGCGGCCAGGTCGGGCGAGGTGAAGCGGTCCGGCCCGGGGCCACCGACTCCGTGCTCGGTCAGCGTGGCGATGACGGCGGCGGTTGCGGGCGCAGGACGAAGGGGGGTCCGCAGCGCGATCCCCC
This sequence comes from Janibacter sp. Soil728, assembly GCF_001428305.1. Classification (GTDB taxonomy): domain Bacteria; phylum Actinomycetota; class Actinomycetes; order Actinomycetales; family Dermatophilaceae; genus Janibacter. The sequence goes on from NZ_LMRZ01000006.1 coordinate 146,071, forward strand.
GCGCTGCGGTGTAGAGCTCGATGCCGATGACCCGCGAGAGGGCGTCGACGCTGCGGCGCAGCTTGCGCGCGCCACCCCAGCCCATCGACACGTGGTCCTCCTGCATGGCGCTGCTCGGGATCGAGTCCACGCTGGCGGGGGCGGCCAGGCGCTTCATCTCCGAGACCATCCCGGCGGCGGTGTACTGGGCGATCATCAGCCCGGAGTCGGTGCCGGGGTCCTCCGCGAGGAAGGGAGGAAGGCCATTGCTGCGCTTGACGTCGAGGAAGCGGTCGGTGCGCCGCTCGCTCATGCTCGCCACGTCTGCGGCGACGATCGCGAGGAAGTCCAGGACATAGGCGATCGGTGCGCCGTGGAAGTTGCCATTGGACTCGACCCGCCCGTCGGGGGTGACGACGGGGTTGTCGATGGCCGCGGCCAGCTCGTACCCGGCAATCGTCGCGGCGTGCTCGACGGTGTCGCGGGCGCCACCGTGGACCTGCGGTGCGCAGCGCAGCGAGTAGGCGTCCTGGACGCGGGTGCAGGCGGCCGGGTCGCGGTGGCTGTCGCGGATCGGACTGTCGGACAGGACCGCTCGCATGTTGGCAGCGGACAGCGCCTGACCGGGCTGCGGACGCAGCGCCTGCAGGTCGGCGGCGAAGACGTCATCGGTGCCGAGCAGCCCCTCGACGCTCATCGCGGTGGCGATGTCGGCCGTCGCCAGCAGGTGCCGCAGGTCGTGGACGGCCAGGCAGAGCATGCCGAGCATCCCGTCGGTGCCGTTGATGAGGGCCAGGCCCTCCTTCTCGTGCAGCTCGACAGGGGCCAGCCCGGCCTCGGCGAGCGCCGCGGCGGCATCGACCTCGTCGCCGCCACCGACGCGGACCCTCCCTTCGCCCATGAGGGTGAGGGCGCAGTGGCTGAGCGGTGACAGGTCGCCGGAGCAGCCGAGCGAGCCGTACTCGTGCACGACGGGGCTGATGCCGTGCTGGAGGAGGGCGAGGTAGAGGCGCAGGGTCTCCTCGCGAATGCCGGTGCGGCCCGTGGCGAGGGTCTGCACGCGCAACAGCATGAGCGCGCGGACGACCTCTTCCTCCACCTCGGGGCCGGCCCCGGCAGCGTGGCTGCGCACGAGCGATCGCTGCAGCCGGGCGCGCTTGTCGAGCGGGATGTGGGTGGTGGCCAGGGCCCCGAATCCGGTCGAGACCCCGTAGTGCGCCACGGTGTCCTGCGCCAGCCCCTCGATGACCGTGCGGGCAGTGCGCACGCGCTCCCAGGCGGCATCGCTGATGGCGACGGGTGCGTGGTGGCGGGCGACGGCGACGACCTCGTCGATGGTGAGGGGCCGGTCGCCGAGGACGACGGTGGTGGTGTCGGTGCTCATGACCCCATGCAACCCCCTCGGCCACACTCCCGGGAGCGTTCCACAGGCGTTAGTGTCTTGGATGAGAGACAAGGAGACCCATGGCCAATGCCGCCGCCGCCGGGCACGCCCTGCGGGCGCTGACCCACCTCGCCAGCCGCGCAGAGCCGATCCCCGCGGCCCATCTCGCGCGGGCCATCGGGCTGCCCCGCAGCAGCACCTACCACCTGCTCGCCGTCCTGGTGGAGCACGGTTATGTCGTCCACTACGAGGACGAGCGCACCTACGGGATCGGCGCCGCAGTCCACGAGCTCGGTGCCGGCTACCAGCGGCAGGACCCGCTGCAGCGGCTCGCCCGCCCCCTCGTCGAGCGGCTCGTCGACAGCACGACGCACAACGCCCACCTGGCCGTGCTGTCCGGGCGGGACGTCCTCTACGTCATCGAAGAACGTGCAGCGGGCCGCCCTTCGCTCGTCACGGACGTCGGGGTGCGCCTGCCCGCGACGGTGACTGCCAGCGGCCTGGCGATGCTCGCAGCGCTGCCGCGGCGGCAGGTCACCGCGCTCTACCCCTCGGCCTCGGTCATGGTCACCGACGGTCCGGCCACCCCGTCAGCGCTGCGGCGTGAGCTCGTCGACGTGCGGGCTCGCGGCTACGCCCTCGAACGCGGGAGCGTCTCCCCCGACCTGTCGTCGGTCGCCTCGGCGGTCCTGGACCGCGATGACCACCCCGTGGCAGCGGTGGCGATCACCTTCCGCCACGACGGGGTCGACGAAGGGGGCCTGGCTCGCCTCGCGCAGGCGGCCCGGCGCACGGCCGAGCTGGTGAGCACGCGGCTGTAGCGGCCGCCCTCCAACGGCGCACCCTCTAGCGGGCGCCGTCGGTGGGTGACGCCATCGGTGGGCGGTACCCGGGCCGGCCCGCGGTCCCCGCAGACCGGACGGCTGCCCGCCCGATGGCGCGCCCGACCCGCTCGACCGTGCCCGGCGGCTGCTCCGAGAGGCTCGGCGGCATCGCGACCACCGGGCAGGTGGCGCCCTCGAGCAGGCGCTGGGCGAAGAGCGGCTCGCCGGTGAGCCGCCGCGGGGTGTCGATGACGAGCAGGTCCGCGTCCTGCGCCGCGTCGAGGAGCACCTTGCGATGACCGCCACGCACGAGGCGCAGCTCCGCACCGTGGTCGGGGCCGAGGATCTCGGCGACGTCCGCGGCCAGCGAGCGCTCCAGCGACGTGACGACATCGCTCTCGCGCGGCGGCGTGGCCGCGATGACCCCGGACGTGGAGCCGGCGGACGCCGGCATCTTCCACGCGCGCACGGCCACGAGGCGGCCCTGGTTGAGGGCGACCTGCGCAGCGGCCCAGCGCAGGGCGGCCGGGGAGCGCGACGTCGTGCTGACGCCGACGACGACGGTGTAGGGGTGGGATCCAGCGCTCATCTGATGCCTCCTCAGACCGGCAGGTTGACGGTCTCGTTGCCCTGGTCGTCGTAGCTGGTGAGCGGGGGCGCGATCTCCTCGAGCGACTTGCCCTCTGCGTCGACGCCCCAGACCGCCGCGACGAGCGCGCCGATCATCATGATCCCGGAGGCGATGAGATAGCCCCAGAACATCGGGGCCCGGTCGCTGCCGTCACCGATGAGCCAGCCGTAGAAGACCGGCCCGATGGCACCGAAGATCTGCGCCACCGCGAAGAAGTAGGAGATCGCCTGGCCACGCACCTCGAGCGGGAAGATCTCCGAGACCGTGAGGTACCCGGCCGAGGCTCCGGCCGAGGCGAAGAAGAAGGCGACGCACCAGAAGGCGGTGTGCGTTCCCGCGCTCAGCATGTCGGCGTTGAAGAGGAACGCGGAGATGGTGAGCACGATCGCGGCGAAGGCATAGCACCCCCCGATCATCTTGCGACGACCGACGGTGTCGAAGAGGGGACCCAGGAGCAGTGGTCCGAGCAGGTTGCCGACGGCGAAGGGGAAGAAGTACACCGCGGCGCTCGACGCCGTCTTGTCGTAGAAGTTCTGCAGCACGAGCGAGTAGGTGAAGAAGATCGCGTTGTAGAGGAAGCTCTGCGTGATCATCAGCGTCGCGCCGAGCACGGTGCGCGTCGGGTACTTCTTGAAGAAGACGTAGGCGAGCTGCTTGGGGGTCAGGCCCTCGCGGGCCTTGATCCACATGCCGTCGCGCTCCTCGTCGAGATCGGGGAGCGCGTCCCCCTTCGCCCGGACCTCGTCCTCGATGCCGGAGATGATCTCCTCGGCGTCGTCGAACCTGCCGTGGGTGACCAGCCACCGCGGGCTCTCGGGGATGTGCCGGCGCAGGTAGATGATGCCGAGACCGAGGACGGGGCCGACGAGGAAGGCGATCCGCCAGCCGAGGTTCTCCCCGACGATGTCGGGGTTGAGCAGCCAGTAGCTGGCGAAGGCACCCATGCCGGCGCCGAACCAGTAGGTGCCGTTGATGGCCAGATCGACCCGCCCACGGAACTTCCCGGGGATGAGCTCGTCGATCGCGGAGTTGATGGCCGAGTACTCGCCGCCGATGCCCGCTCCGGCGACGAAGCGAAGGGCGAGGAAGACCCACATGTTGGGGGAGAAGGCCGCCAGGCCCGAGGCGACGAGATACAGCGCCAGGGTCATCGTGAACAGCTTCTTGCGCCCGAGGGTGTCGGTCATGCGGCCGAAGAGGAGCGCGCCGGTCACCTGACCGACGAGGTAGACCGTCCCGGCGAGGCCCACGTCCGCCGAGGACATGCCGAGCGACTTCTCGAAGCCCCCGGCGGCCACGATCTGGACCTCGAGACCGTCGAGGATCCATGCCGTGCCCAGACCGAGGATCACCATCCAGTGGAACCTGGACCACGGCATGTCGTGCATGCGAGCCGGGATCAGGCTCCTGATCGGCTTGTCCTCTGCCACGTCCGTCGCGCTCATCTCGGCACCGCCCTCCCGGCGCCGGTGGCGCCCTGAGGACGTCCTACCCGAGGCGAGGACGATGATGCACGGCCCACCCCCCTTCGTCGGACGAAGGGGGGAGCCTGCGTCAGTGCAGCTGGCCCGCGTCCGCGAGAGAGCCGGCGTCGTGCTTCATCTTGTCGTCCATGCCCGCTGCCTTGAGGTCCTTGCGCAGCTCCTTGGGCAGGGAGAAGAGGAGGCTCTCCTCGGCCGCGGTGATCGGCCGGACATCGCCGTAGCCACGCTCCGCCAGGTAGTCGAGCACTCCCCGTACGAGGATCTCGGGCACGGATGCACCGGAGGTGACTCCGACGGTCTGCACGCCCTCGAGCCAGGCCTCGTCGATCTCGTCGGCATAGTCGACGAGGTGCCCGTCGCGGGAGCCGTGCTCGATCGCCACCTCGACGAGACGGACCGAGTTGGAGGAGTTGCGCGAGCCGACGACGAGCATGAGGTCGCAGTCCTTGGCCATCTGCTTCACCGCCAGCTGACGGTTCTGCGTCGCGTAGCAGATGTCATCGCTCGGAGGATTTTGCAGCTTGGGGAACTTCTCCCGCAGACGCCGCACGGTCTCCATCGTCTCGTCGACGGAGAGGGTCGTCTGGGAGAGCCACACGACCTTGTCGGGGTCGCGCACCTCGACATTGGCGACATCGTCCGGGCCCTCGACGAGGGTGATGTGCTCGGGAGCCTCACCGGAGGTCCCGACGACCTCCTCGTGGCCCTCGTGGCCGATGAGCAGGATGTCGAAGTCGTCGTCGGCGAACCGCACGGCCTCACGGTGCACCTTGGTGACCAGGGGGCAGGTCGCGTCGATCGTCTTGAGGCTGAGCGCCTTGGCCTCCTCGTGGACGACGGGCGCCACGCCGTGCGCGGAGAAGACGACGGTGGCACCCTCTGGGACCTCGTCGGTCTCCTCGACGAAGATCGCGCCCATCCCCTCGAGGGTGGTCACGACGTGCTTGTTGTGGACGATCTCCTTGCGCACATACACCGGAGGGCCATAGAGCTCGAGGGCCTTCTCGACGGTGACGACGGCTCGGTCCACCCCTGCGCAGTAGCCGCGGGGGGCCGCGAGCAGGACGCGCTTGGCGCCGTGCTGGGCGTCGGAGTCGGAGGACAGGGACGTAGTGGTGCTCATGCCCCCATGGTAGGCGAGCGGCCTGTACGGGCCCTGACCCCGTGCAGCACGCCGCCAGTGCCGTGTCAATGGGCACTTCTCACCGCTGTCCCCCGCCCCTCCCGGCCGCGAGACTCGGACTGATCTCCCGACACCGATGTCGGGAGCCTGGGGAGAGGCCACCATGCACCAGCCCGAGCACACGACCATACGGACCGGGGCGGGGCTGCTTTTGGCCCTCGCCCTGGTCCTCGCCTACGTCATCTCCGTTGCGCCATCGGCGGATGCCGCAACGCAGCACTGCACCGACCACACGACCGCCACCAAGATCGAGGTCGACGACGACTTCGTCAACCCGACGACGGTCAGCGTCACGGACACCCGGACGGGCGCCATGATGGACGTCCTCGTCACCATCACCGGGGCGAGCTTCTCCCTCGAGAGCGGCGACCCCGACCTGACCCTCGACGGCGCGACCTGGTGCATCAAGTCGGCCACCCTGGCCCACGACGGCACCGGGACGTCGGGCGTGAGCGCCAGCACCAACAAGCAGGGAGTGGCCCAGGACATCTCGTACCTCGTCCTGGTCTCCGTGACCACGGTGGACCCGACGCCGGTGCAGAACTGCAACCAGTCCACGACCGCGGGTGGCTCCGGCGTGACCACCACGGTCCACGAGATCGGCGCGGCCGGGCCCACGTCCTTCCTCTTCGCGTGGGAGGCGCAGAACGTGCCCGACCAGTTCCAGGTCTTCTACGAGGGCGTCCTGCTGCATGACACAGGAGTGGTCGGCGACGCCATCAACGAGGGGACCGGGTCCGCCACCGTCACCGTGCCTGCGGGCACCAGCACCCAGGTGACGGTCGTCGTCACCGGCCCGTCCGGAACCGCGTGGGACTACGTCGTCAACTGCCCGGCAGGGACCGTCCCGACGCCCTGACCGACGCACACCCCAGGGCCCTGACGCCCCGAGGCACCACCGGGCAGCAGGTGCCCGGCACCAGGCACCCCCGACTCGCACCCAGCGAGGTCGGGGGTGCCTCGTACGCTGATCCCATGACCTCGCCCCTGCCCGACAAGGCCGCGGACACCACCGCCGAGCAGCCGTGGCCGGTCCGGCTGCTCAGCATGAAGATCGCCGACTACGTCGACAAGATGTCGGTCACCTGGGTCGAGGGGCAGGTCGTCCAGCTCACCCGCCGCCCGGGGGCCCGCACCGCGTGGCTGACGCTGCGTGACCCCGACGTCGACATGTCGTTGTCGTGCATGGTCCGGGTCAACGCCCTCGACGCGATGGCCGCACCCCTCGGCGAGGGCGCCCGGGTCGTCGTGCAGGCCAAGCCGAGCTACTGGACCCAGCGCGGGTCGCTGTCGATGGACGTGCGCCAGATCCGCCCCGTCGGCGTCGGCGAGCTGCTGGCCCGCATCGAGTACCTCAAGCAGAACCTGCGCTCCGAGGGCCTCTTCGACACCTCGCGCAAACGGCCCCTCCCCTTCCTCCCCCGCCGGGTCGGGCTCGTCTGCGGTCGGGCCAGCGCCGCCGAGCGGGACGTCGTGGAGAACGCGCACCGCCGCTGGCCAGGCCTGCCCTTCACCATCAAGCAGGTCGCCGTGCAGGGGCCGACCGCGGTGACCGAGGTGACCGCGGCCATCCGCGAGCTCGACGCGATGGCTGACGTCGACGTCATCATCGTCACCCGGGGCGGTGGGTCCGTGGAGGACCTGCTGCCCTTCAGCAACGAGACGATGGTGCGTGCCGTGTCCGAGGCCCGCACACCGGTGGTCAGCGCGATCGGTCACGACGTCGACACCCCGATCCTCGACCTCGTGGCCGACGTGCGCGCCTCGACCCCCACCGATGCCGCCAAGCTCGTCTGCCCCGATGCTGCTGCGGAGCGCGCGGGGGTCGTCGACTCGCGTGCCCGGGCACGCGCCGCGCTCGCGGGCCTGGTCGAGCGCGAGCGTCGCGGGCTGGTCCACCTGACGAGCCGGCCGGTCCTGGCCGACCGCACCGCCTTCGTCCGTGCCCAGCGCGAGGTCGTCGAGTCACTGCGGCGTCGGGCGCACGGGCGGGTCGAGGCGCGGCTGCACCGCGAACGCGACCGGATCGGCCACCTGCGCACCCAAGCGCGGGTCCTCTCCCCCGCCTCGACGCTCGAGCGGGGCTACGCGATCGTCCAGCGTCCCGAGGGCGAGGTCATCGCCTCCCGGGAGGGGCTGGCCATCGAGGACCTGCTGCGGGTGACCGTGGCCGACGGCGACTTCGCGGTCCGCGTCACCGACTCCTGAGGGACTGAGCCGGTGCCGCCCGCCCACCGTCGGGCACGGCGCTGCCTCCGACGAGCACTGCATCACCCACGACCGGCGCTGCCGGTGCCTGCGCCGAGCCCGGACCCGCAGCGATACGCACCTAGAGTGGGCGCCATGGCAGATGAGCAGGAGCAGACCGACGTCGCCGACCTCGGCTACGAGGAGGCACGGCAGGAGCTCATCGAGCTCGTCGCCCGCCTCGAAGGGGGGCAGGCCGGCCTCGAGGAGTCGATGCAGCTGTGGCAGCGGGGCGAGGCCCTCGCCGTGCACTGCGAGTCCTGGCTGGACAAGGCGGAGGCGAGCCTGTCGCCCGAGGACGGGTCCGACTCCCAGGATGGCTGAGGTGGTGGCCGGGCAGGTGTACCGGGTCGCCGCTGGCCTCCTCGTCGCGGACGGCCGGGTCCTGCTCGGCCACCGCCATCCCGAGCGGCAGAACTACCCCGACTGCTGGGACGCCGTGGGCGGCCACATCGAGACCGGTGAGTCGCCCGAGCAGGCGCTCGTACGGGAGTGCCACGAGGAGATCGGCGTCGCCGTGACCAGCGCCCGGCTCGCGCTGACGACCCGCATCGACGATCTCGAGCTGCACGCCTTCGTCATCGAGGCGTGGTCGGGCAGGCCGACCAACCTCGCGCCCGAGGAGCACGACGACCTGCGGTGGTTCCGCCTGGACGAGCTGGCCGCCCTGCGCCTGGCACACCCCGCCCTGCGCGATCTCGTCGCCGCCGCCCTCACCACGGCCTGACCGCTCGTCTGCATTCCCCTATGGCAATGCAGACGTTCGTCTGCATTGCCATAGGGGAATGCAGACCAACGGTCGGGAGCTCGGGCTCAGCTCGGGTTCGAGCTGGGGCTCGGGCTGGCCTTGGTCACCTCGGCAGGGGTCAGCCGGTTGGCGAAGTCCTCGAGCTGGGCCCACGATCCCGTCCCGGTGACCAGCGTCGTCAGCGTCGTGGAGTCCTTGGGGACGTTGACCAGGCTGCGCTGGACCTTGCCCTCGCGGTCGCGCTTGGCCCAGACCCGACCGTCCTTGGTGGTGAGGGTGCCGACACGCACGCCGTTGTTGGTCTGGGTGTCGAGCCACCCCTGGCCCGGATCGAGAGCCTGCTGCACCGAGACGTACTGGCCGTCGGGGGTGGTGTAGCCGGCATTCCAGACCATGACATCGCCCTTGGAGCGCACATAGCGCACATTGGTGGCCGCCCAGCCGTCGGGGAGCGCCCGCGGGTAGGCGAAGGGCTGACCGGCCTGCTGGGCGCGGAACTGAGCCGTCCCGGGGACGTCGATGGACTGCGGTGTCGTGCTGTTGGGCCGTCCGGCGATGAAGAAGAGTCCGAGCGCGATCGCGACGATCACGGCCATGGAGCGGGCCATGTTGGCCGCGCTGCCCTTGGCGTAGTGGCTGGCTCCGCGGGCGGGCACACCCTGCTGCGCCGCCAGCTCAGCGGGCGTGGGCTCGCGTCGAGGGGCGGGACTGGGTGCGGTCTCGGCCTGGTCGCCGGGGGCAGAACTCATGGGTGACATGGTCGCACGCGCGGATGGGTGCGCCAGATAGGCTCTGGCCCGACGAGCACGTTGCCACGCGAGGAGAGCCATGACCGATTCCCAGTCCAGCCCGAGCGCCGGGGTCATGCACCCCGACCGCAACCTCGCGATGGAGCTGGTCCGGGTCACCGAGGCAGCGGCTCTGGCCGGCGGCCGGTGGGTCGGCCGTGGTGACAAGAACACCGCGGACGGCGCGGCCGTCGACGCCATGCGCTCGATGATCTCCAGCGTCCGGATGGACGGCACCGTCATCATCGGCGAGGGCGAGAAGGACGAGGCCCCGATGCTCTTCAACGGCGAGCAGGTCGGCGACGGCGAGGGTCCGGCCTGCGACGTGGCGGTCGACCCGATCGACGGCACGACCCTGACGGCGAAGGGGATGACCAACGCGGTCTCCGTCCTCGCCGTCGCGGACCGCGGCTCGATGTACGACCCGAGCGCCGTCTTCTACATGGACAAGCTCGTCACCGGCCCTGAGGCGGCCGATGTCGTCGACATCCGCCTGCCCGTCGCAGAGAACATCCGGCGGATCGCCAAGGCCAAGAGCGAGCAGCCCGAGGACGTCACCGTCATCATCCTCGACCGGCCCCGTCACCACGAGCTCGCCGAGCAGGTGCGCGCCGCGGGCGCTCGCATCCGCTTCATCTCCGACGGCGACGTCGCCGGCGCGATCATGGCCGCCCGTCCGGGCACCGGCATCGACCTGCTCCTCGGCGTCGGCGGTACCCCCGAGGGGATCATCACCGCCTGCGCGATCAAGTGCCTCGGCGGCGTCATCCAGGGCCGGCTGTGGCCCCGCGACGACGAGGAGCGCCAGCACGCCATCGACGAGGGACACGACCTCGACCGGGTCCTGACCACCGACGACCTCGTGGCGACGGACAACTGCTACTTCGTCGCCACCGGCATCACCGACGGTGAGCTGCTGCGCGGGGTGCGCTACCGCGCCGGCGGCGCGACCACCGAGTCGCTCGTCATGCGCAGCAAGTCCGGGACGATCCGGGTCGTCGAGGCGCACCACAACCTCACCAAGGTCCAGAGGCTCTTCCCCCAGCAGAGCGCCTGAGTCCGATGCCGGGCCTGCTCCGCCGCTCCCCCGCCCCGGCCTCCACGCTGGTGATCGGCGAGTCCCTCGTCGACATCGTCGAGAGGTCGGACGGGGGGCGCGAGGAGCACGTCGGCGGCAGCCCGCTCAATGTCGCGGTGGGCCTGGCGCGACTCGGGCACCCCGTGAGCCTGGCCACGCACATCGCCCGCGACGCCCGGGGTGCCGCGATCGGGGAACACCTCGCGCAGGCGGGCGTCGTGCTCACGCCGGGCAGCGACACCGCGCTCGACACGTCCACGGCCACCGCCACCCTCGACGCCGCGGGGTCCGCGTCATACTCCTTCGACATCGCCTGGCGGGTGCCCGAGCTGCCCGAGGTGCCCGGCCACCTGCACACGGGCTCGATCGGTGCCCTGATGCGTCCCGGTGGGGTCGACGTGCTGTCCGCCATGGCCGGCGCGGCCCGGGGCCACACGGTCTCCTACGACCCCAATGTGCGCCCGGACCTCTTCCCCGGCCGCGAGACGGCGGTCACCGAGGTCGAGCGTCGCATCGCCGTCAGCGACGTCGTCAAGGCGAGCGACGAGGACCTGCAGTGGCTGGCGGGCCGCTCCCTCGACGATGACGAGCTGGCCGACCAGCTGCGGTCCTGGTGCGCGCTCGGCCCGGCGCTGGCCGTGTGCACGCTCGGTCCACGCGGAGCGATGGCCATCCTCCCTTCGGGCCGGCTCGTCACCCTGCCGGGACGAGCCGTCGAGGTCGTCGACACCGTCGGCGCGGGCGACGCCTTCATGTCCGGCCTCCTCTCGGGCCTCATCGACGCCGGCCTCCTCGGCCGCTCGGACGCCAAGGCCCGGCTGCACCGCTCTCGCGGTCAGGCACTCTCCCCCGCGATCCAGCGCGCCGTCGACGCCTCGGCCTTCACCGTCACCCGGGCCGGCGCCCAACCACCGAGCCGCGCCGACCTCTAGGGTCGGCGCGGCTCGGGGGCACGTCGAGGTGCGTGCTCCGCACGCTCCTCAGGGAGCGTGGTTCACGCGCTCTGCGTCTCGCGCGCCCGGGCCCGCTCGAGGGCCCGCTGCCGGTCCTCCTCGGACTGCTGGGCGAGCTCGGCCGCCTTGGCATCATCACGGGTCAGGCAGTCGCCCGACTCCGGGTCGAAGACGTGCATGGTGTCGGGATCGAAGACGAAGTTGGCGTCATCGCCCTCACGCACCCGCGAGCGCGGATCGAGGTTGACGACCATCTGGGTGCGCATGCCCTCACCGTCAAGCTCCTTGTCGAGCTCGTCGAGCTTGTCCTTGACGGCACCCTCGACGGTGAAGGGGATGTAGGCGTACTGCTCGTTGCCGAGCCACTCCGCCTGGTCCACGGGCGCCTCGAAGCGCACTCCGTTGGCCGGGACATCACCCAGGTCGGCGTCCTTGATGTGCTCCGGCCGGATCCCGACGATGAGCAGGTCCTTGCCGCTGGCGCGCTCCCGCACGGCAGCCGGCATGGGGACGCGGCAGAAGGGCAGCACCAGCTCGTCGCCCTCGACCTGCGCGGGCAGGAAGTTCATCGGCGGCGTGCCGATGAACCCGGCGACGAAGAGGTTGACCGGCTGGTCGTAGAGCTCGCGGGGACTGGCGCACTGCTGCAGCACCCCCTTCTTCAGCACCGAGACGCGGTCACCGAGGGTGAGGGCCTCGGTCTGGTCATGCGTCACGTAGATCGTCGTCGTGCCCATCCGGCGCTGCATGCGGGCGATCTCCGTGCGCATCTGCCCACGCAGCTTGGCGTCGAGGTTGGACAACGGCTCGTCGAAGAGGAAGGCGTCCGCCTCGCGCACGATCGCCCTGCCCATCGCCACGCGCTGGCGCTGGCCACCCGAGAGGTTCGCCGGCTTGCGCTCGAGGTGCTCGTCCAGCTCCAGCATCGTGCTGGCCATGCGCACCTTGGAGTCGATCTCGTCGTTGGTGAACTTCCCCTTGGAGAGGCGAAGGGGGAAGGCGATGTTCTCGTAGACCGTCAGGTGCGGGTAGAGGGCGTAGTTCTGGAAGACCATCGACAGGTTGCGGTCCTTCGGCGAGAGGTCGTTGACCTCCTTGCCGTCGATGAGCAGCTCGCCGCTCGTGATGTCCTCCAGCCCGACGACCATGCGCAGCAGGGTCGACTTGCCGCACCCGGAGGGGCCGACGAAGATCATGAACTCGCCGTCCCTGATGTCCAGGCTCACGTCGTTGACCGCCGGGAAGCCGTCCCCGTACTTCTTGACGAGGTTGTTGAGGGTGATCTCAGCCATGGGAGTTTCTCCAGTTCATCGTGAAGGCGGGGGTCAGCCCTTGACTGCGCCCGAGGTCAGACCGGCGACGATCCGGCGCTGGAAGATCAGCACGAGGATCACGACGGGAATGGTGACGACGACCGAGGCCGCCATGATCGCGCCCGTCGGCTGCTCGAACTGGCTGGCTCCGGTGAAGAAGGCGAGCGCGGCGGGGACCGTGCGCGCCTGGTCGGAGGTCAGCGAGATCGCGAAGACGAAGTCGTTCCACGCGGTGAAGAAGGTGATGATCGCGGTCGTGAAGACGCCGGGGGTGGCCAGCGGGATGATCACCTTGCGGAAGGCCTGCCAGCTGCTCGCACCGTCGACCTGAGCCGCCTGCTCCATCTCCCACGGGATCTGCTGGAAGAAGGCGGACATCGTCCAGATCGACAACGGCAGGGTCAGCGCGAGGTACGGGATGACCAGGCCGGGGATGGTGTCGAAGAGCCCGGTCTTGCTCCACACCTCGAAGAGGGGCGTCACCATGGCGACCACGGGGAAGAAGCTCACCGCGAGCGCCGTCGTGAGGATCATCTTCTTGCCGCGGAACTCCAGCCGGGAGATCGCGTAGGCGCAGAACATCGCGAGCACGACGGAGATGAAGGTCGCGACCACGCAGACGATGAGCGAGTTGCGCAGCGCCGGCATGAAGAGATCGCTCGCCCCACCGGTGAAGATCAGCCGGTAGTTGTCCAGCGTCGGTTCCTTCGGCCAGAAGTTGCCGAAGTACGCCGAGTCCGGGTCGGCCAGGGTGTCAGCGCTCTTGAGGGAGAGCGAGAGCATCCACAGCAGCGGCAGGACGGTCCAGACCATGATCGGGACGGCGAGCGTGGTCCACAGGCCCGTGCCCTTCATCGACTCCTTGGCCATGTCAGTTCCTCCCCTGCGTGAGATCGACCTTGAATCCTCGGACGAACACCGCCGCGATGACGAGCACGCAGAGGAAGAGGATCACCGACAGTGCAGAGCCGAGCCCGATCTCTGTCCGGTCGATGGTCTGTCGATAGATGAGTCCCGACAGCGAGTTCGTCCCGTTGGCGCCTCCGGTCATGATGAAGATGTTGTCGAAGATCCGGAAGGCATCGAGGGTGCGGAAGAGCAGCGCCACCATGATGGCCGGCTTCATGTTGGGCAGGATCACCTTGTAGAGCACCTGGACCCAGGACGCTCCGTCGACCTTGGCGGCCTCCTCCATGGACGAGTCCACCTGGGCCAGCCCGGCCAGCAGGAGCAGCGACATGAAGGGGGTCGTCTTCCAGATCTCCGACAGGCAGATGACGAAGATCGAGGGCCAGAAGCTGCCGAACCAGTCGTAGTTGTCGCTGACGCCGGGGATCCAGTTGGTCCAGCGGTTCACGAAGCCGGTGTCGGTCTGGTACATGAAGAGCCAGGTGAAACCGGAGACGACGGTGATGATCGAGTAGGGGATGAGCACCACCGTGCGCAGGGTGCGCCGCGGCAGGACGATCCGGTGCATCACCAGGGCGATGATGAAGCCGAGGACGAGCTCGACGACCACGGTGATGATCGTGATGATCACCGTCGCCCACATCGCGCTCCAGAAGACGGAGTCGCTGAAGGAGACGATGTAGTTGTTGAGCCCCACGAACTCCTTGTTGGCGGGGTCGGTGAGCCGGTAGTTGAAGAAGCTGTTCCACACCGCCTGCAGGATCGGGTAGGCGGTGACGAGGAGCATGACGACGAAGGCCGGCATCGCCAGCTTCCAGCCAAGGCGTTGCTCGGCCTTGGCCCGGTCGGACAGGCGGGGCTTGCCCCCCTTCGTCGTGGGGGTCTTCGGGGAGTCGGTCACGGTACTCACAACAACGCATCTCCCTTCAGCACGTCCTGGAGCAGATTGGTCGTCTGCTCCGGCGTCGTCGACGGGTTGACCGCACCCGGCGGGCTGTACTCGCGCTGGATGCCGCTCGAGACGTCGCCGTAGTACTGGGTGAGCGGTCGCGGACCGCTGGCGTCGAGGGACTCACGGATGAGCGCCGCCATCGGGAAGTCCTTCTTGATCTCGGGGTCGTCGTAGACGGACGTGCGGGCGGCCGGGTTGCCGGTGCCGAGCATGTAGGCCTTCTGGCTCTCCTTGGAGGTCAGGCAGGACACGGCGTCCCAGGCCTTGTCCTGCTTCGTCGAGGAGGACGCGACCCCCATCTCGATACCGCCCAACGGCGGCTTGGACTCGGTGCCCGCCGTGGTCTGCGGGTAGCGGGTCCAGGCGAGGTCGCTCAGCCAGGGAACCTCGGCGCCCTTGAGCGCCGCGTAGACGTAGGGCCAGTTGACCATGAAGCCGGCCCGCTCGTTCTGGAACATGTCGAGCGTCGTCGTCTCGTCCGTCGAACCGAGGGCCGGGCCGCCGACTCCCTCGTCGGAGACGGACTGGATGATCGCCGCGGCCTTCTTGCCACCCTCGGACTCGAGACCGAACTTCAGGTCCTTGCCGTCGGCGCCCGGGTTCTCGACGATGTGGCCACCGCCGCCCTCGACGAGGGCGTTGATCCACACCATGTACCCCTCGTAGCGCGAGGCCTGCACGCCGATGTCGGTGTCGGTCTTCTTGGCCGCCTTGATGACCTGGTCCCAGCTGACCGGCTTGGTCATGTCGAGGCCGGCCTTCTTGGCGACGGACTTGCGGTACCAGAGGAGCTGCGTGTTGGCCCAGAAGGGGGCCGCGTACATCTCGCCCTTCCAGCTCGCGTTGGTCACCGCCGGCTCGACCGCGTCCTTGCTGAGCTCGGACTTCTTGTCGGCCGGCACCTTGGCGAGGAACCCGGCCTCGGCGAACTCCGCGACGAAGACCGGGTCGATCGACATGATGTCGACGCCCGTGTCCTTGGACGCCAGACGCCGCAGGAGCTGCTGGCGCTGGTCGCTCGCGCTGTTGGGCAGGAGCTGGACACCGATCGTGTACGCGCCACCGGAGGCGTCGGAGCACTCCTTGGCCAGCTGCGCCTGACCGCCGCCCGCAGGGTCGGAGCCACCACCGTCGGGGTTGATGTACCAGGTGAGCTGGGACGCGCTGTCGCCCGTGCCACCGTCACCGCAGGCCGCCAGACCGAGGCTGGCGGCAGTCGCCGCGGCCGCCAAGAAGGCGATCCGCCGTCGTCGTCGTGTCTCCACGTCGCTCCCTTCGTCCGAGGCCACGACGTGGACGGGGTCGCCGACGTCGCCTCCCACGGTCTGTCTACACCGCGAATGTGGCCTGCGCCACGTTTGCGCGGTGGCGAGTTCGTGTCGGGACCCGTTTGTGATCGACGGCGGGGGCCGGCGCTGCGTGACCGGCGGCTCACGGACGTCGACGAAGGGGGCCGACGGGCCGGGTCTACTGTGAAAGGACCCACCCCCCGAAAGGACCCTGATGCCCGCAACTCCCTCCGCCCCTGAGGACTTCGCCGATCTCCTGGCGGCCAACCAGACCTTCTCCGAGAGCTTCGCTCTCAGCGGCTTCGACGGGATCGCCCAGGCGGGCGTCGCCATCGTGACCTGCATGGACAGCCGCATCGACCCGCTCGGCATGCTCGGTCTCAAGCCCGGCGACGCCAAGATCTTCCGCAACCCGGGCGGCCGCATCACCACCGCCGCGCTCGAGGCCCTCATCCTCGGCGTCCACCTGCTCAAGGTCGAGCGCATCCTCGTCATCCCGCACACCCGCTGCGCGATGGGTAGCGCGACCGAGGACGAGTTCCGCGCCAAGGTCGGCGACTCCGCGGGCCAGGACGCCTCCTGGCAGGGCTTCCACGTCGTCAGCGACCAGCTCGACGCCCTGCGTCAGGACATCGCGGCCGTGCGCACGCACCCGCTCATCGCCGGCCGCGCCAAGGTCGGCGGCTTCGTCTACGACGTCGACACCGGCCTGCTCGACCAGAAGTTCTGAGCCGACCCCACCCCGGTGACGGGGGTCACACGACCCCTGTCACCATGGGCGGATGACTACAGTCACTGCCCCTGTCCCGTCCGACTCCATCGCCGAACCCTGGGCGACCGAGCAGACGATCACCTGCCGCGACGACCGCGTCGGACTGCGTGCCGTCATCGCGATCGACGACACGACTCTCGGCCCCGGATTCGGCGGGGTGCGCTTCCGCGCCTACCCGTCCACCGAGGCCGCCGCACGCGAGGCCCAGCGCCTGGCCGCTGCCATGACCCTCAAGCACGCGCTGGCCGAGCTGCCCTACGGCGGCGCCAAGTCCGTCGTCATGCTCGAGCGACCCGTCCCTGCTCCCGGCTCCCCCGAGCGGCGCGCACTCTTCGCCCGCTTCGGCGAGATGATCGCCCGGACCGCTGGCTACTACGTGCCCGGCGTCGACATGGGGACCCTGCTGGAGGACATGCAGACCATCCGCGACGACGGCGGAGCGCGGGCCTTCTGCGACGAGGTGAGCCCCTCCCCCTTCACCGCTCGCGGCGTCTACGCGGCCATGAAGGCAGCAGCGGTGCACCACCACGGCGAAGGGGGCCTGGCCGACCTCCACGTGGTCGTCCAGGGCGTCGGCAGCGTCGGCGCAGAGGTCGCTCGACTGGCCAGGGCCGACGGCGCGCGGCTGACCGTCGCGGACGTCGACTCGGCCCGCGCGCAGGAGCTCGCCGACGAGCTGGGCGGCGCGACGGTCGCCGCCGACGAGGCGCCCTTCCACGACGCCGACGTCTTCGCCCCGTGCGCCATCGCGCGCGTGGTCACCCGCGACAACATCGCCCGTGTCCCCGCCCGCATCATCGCCGGCGCGGCCAACGACACCCTCGACGAGCCCGGTTGCGCCGAGGCACTGCGCGAGGCCGGCATCACCTTCGTGCCCGACTTCGTCGCCAATGCCGGCGGCGTCATCCAGGTGCACGGCGGGGTCGTCGGCTGGAGCGACCAGGAGACCCTCGCGGCCGTCGACCGCATCGGCGAGCGCGTCACGGGCCTGCTCGTCACCGCGCAGGAGCAGGGCATCACCCCGCTCGCCGCCGCCCTGCAGCGGGCCTCCGCAGCCCTGGGTCGCGAGGTCTCCGCATGAGCGCCGAGGCTGCGGTGCGCCGCTACTACGAGCTCGTCGACGCCGGGGACGTCGACGGGGTCGTGGGGTGCTTCGCCGACGACGCGGTCTACCACCGCCCCGGGTACGAGCCGATGGCAGGACGGGCGGCCCTCACCGCCTTCTACGCCGGCGAGCGCGTGATCGCCGACGGCCAGCACGAGCTGGTCGAGATGGTCGCCGACGGGCACCGTGTCGCGGTGCACGGACGCTTCGTCGGCACGCACAAGGACGGCCGCGCCGTCCAGGTCGGCTTCGCCGACTTCTGGGTGCTCGACGAGCAGGACCGGGCGATCACCCGGCGCTCCTTCTTCGACACCCCGGCCGTGTGACCCGGGGCAGTCGAACATCACATCTCCTTGAGGTCGTACCGCAACAGGGCGCACGACCTCAAGGAGATGCGAAGGGGGGGCGACTCAGAGGGCGAGGCGCTCCTTGACGACGACGGAGAGGCGCTCGGCAGACTCCTGGGCGCGCTCGTGGGTGTCGGCCTCGACCATGACGCGCACGACCGGCTCGGTGCCCGACCTGCGCAGCAGGACCCGCCCCCGGTCACCCAGCGCGGTCGCGACCTCGGAGACGGCAGCCTGTACGCCCTCGTCGCCGTCGACGCGGTTCTTGTCGACGCCCTGGACGTTGATGAGGACCTGCGGCATGCGGGTCATGGCCGTGCCGAGGTCCGCGATCGTGCGACCGGTCTCGGCGACGCGAGCGGCGAGCATGAGGCCGGTGAGGACACCGTCGCCGGTCGTCGCGTGCTCGGAGAGGATGACGTGGCCGGACTGCTCGCCGCCGAGGCTGAAGCCGCCCCTGCGCATCTCCTCGAGGACATAGCGGTCACCCACGCCGGCCTGCACGACATGGATCCCCGCGGCCTCCATGGCACGCAGCAGGCCGAGGTTGCTCATGACCGTGGCGACGAGGGTGTTCTCCACGAGCTCACCGTGGTCCTTGAGCGCGACGGCCAGGATCGCCATGATCTGGTCCCCGTCGATCTCGTTGCCCTCGGCGTCGACCGCGAGGCACCGGTCGGCGTCGCCGTCGTGCGCGATGCCGAGGTCGGCGCCGTGGGTCACGACAGCCTCCTTGAGCGGGCCGAGGTGGGTCGAGCCGACCCCGTCGTTGATGTTGAGACCGTCGGGCCGGGCGCCGATGACGTGCACCGTGGCCCCGGCCAGGCGGAAGACCTCCGGAGAGACCTCGCTCGCGGCCCCGTGGGCGGCGTCGATGACCAGGGTCAGGCCCTCGAGCCGCGGCTCCACGGCGTCGAGGAGGTGACGCACATAGCGCGTGCCGGCGTCATCCATCAGCGTCACGCGACCGACGTCGACACCGGTCGGGCGCGTCGGTGCGTCGTCCATCGCGGCCTCGATGGTGTCCTCGACGGCGTCGGGCAGCTTGTGCCCACCACTGGCGAAGAACTTGATGCCGTTGTCCGGCATCGCGTTGTGCGACGCGGAGAGCATCACACCGAAGTCGGCGTGCACCTCTGAGGTGAGGAAGGCGACGGCCGGGGTCGGCACGACGCCGGCGTCGAGCACGTCGATGCCGCTGCTCGCCAGACCGGCGACGACCGCCGCCGACAGGAACTCGCCCGACGCCCTCGGGTCACGTCCGACGACGGCCACGGGGCGGCGGCCCTCGGTGCCCTCAGGATCGCGCAGGACACCGGCCGCGGCCTGGGCGAGGCGCAGCGCGAAGTCAGCAGTGATGGTCTCGCCGTTGGCGAGGCCACGGACACCGTCGGTGCCGAAGAGTCGGGACATGGATCATGCAACCTTCCGTTTGGGACCCGTCCGCATGTCGCATGTGGGACGGGCGCCAGTGACGATACCGGCTGGTTAGGCTGTGACACCGCAGGTAGGGGCGTCGAGAGGCCATCATGATCGAGTTCAGCCCGTCTGACGGGCCCACCTTGGGTGTCGAGTGGGAGATCGCCCTCGTCGACCGGCAGACCCTCGACCTCGTCCCGCTCGCCGAGAGCGTCGTCGAGCCGCTCACGGCGGACGAGAGCCTGGCGCCCAAGGTCCACCGGGAGCTGCTGACCAACACCGTCGAGATCGTCACCGGCATCTGCCACGACGTGCCCGAGGTCGTCGCCGACCTGTCGGAGAGCCTCTCGCGGTTGAGGGGGATCACCGACGGTCTCGGTCTGGAGCTGATGAGCGCCGGCACCCACCCCTTCGCCCGGTGGGAGTCGCAGCAGGTCAGCGAGGGCGAGCGCTACGCCACCCTCATCGACCGCACCCGCTGGTGGGGCCGGCAGATGGTCATCTACGGGGTGCACACGCACATCGGTGTCACCCACCGCGACAAGATCCTGCCGCTGCTCTCCGGCATGCTCACCTACGCGCCGCACCTGCAGGCCCTCTCCGCGTCCTCGCCCTGGTGGGGAGGCGTGCCGACGGACTACGCCAGCAACCGGGCGCAGATGTTCCAGCAGCTGCCGACGGCCGGGCTGCCCTTCCAGTTCGACACCTGGGCGCAGTACGAGCGCTATGTCGACGACCTGCTCGTCACCGGCGTCATCGACGAGCTCAAGGAGGTGCGGTGGGACCTGCGCCCTGCTCCCCACCTGGGCACCCTCGAGGTCCGGGTCTGCGACGGGGTGCCGACGCTCCACGAGATCGGGGCGCTCACCGCGCTCACCCAGTGCTTGCTCGTGCACCTCGACGACCGCCTGACCGACGGTGGCACGATCCCGACGCTCCCCCCGTGGCACGTGCAGGAGAACAAGTGGCGCGCCGCCCGCTACGGCATGGACGCGATCATCATCCTCGACGGCCGCAACCGCGAACGCCTCGTCACCGACGAGCTGCACGACCTGCTCGAACGCCTCGCGCCCATCGCCCGTCGACTCGGCTGCAGCGACGAGCTGGCTGCCGTCGCGGACATCATCTCGGCGGGCGCGAGCTATCAGCGTCAGGAGGCCGTGGCCGCAGCGCACGGTGGCGACCTGGTCGAGGTGACCCGCTCGCTCGTCGCCGAGATGCGCGCCGGGCGCCCCCTCCCCCGAGCCTGACCCCTCTCCCGCGCCTGACCCCTCCGGGGTGGAGGTGAACCCGCGGACGATTGCTCAGCGAGCCCCCTTCCACCCGGGAGGGCGCAGCGTCCGGACATGACGAAGGGCGGTACCCACCGTGAGGTGAGCACCGCCCTTCGTGTTCTCGAGACGCTTGCTGCGCAAGCTCCGCCCACGCGAACGTGGGACCCAGACCAGCGTGTGGCTGAGATCAGCGCTTGCTGTACTGCGGCGCCTTGCGGGCCTTCTTGAGACCAGCCTTCTTGCGCTCCGGGACGCGGGCGTCACGGGTGAGGAAGCCGGCCTTCTTCAGCGTGGCGCGGTTCAGCTCCTCGTCGACTCCGTTGAGCGAACGAGCCACGCCGAGGCGCACTGCGCCGGCCTGACCGGAGGGGCCACCGCCGTGGACGCGCACGAGCACGTCGTAGGCACCGTCGAGCTCGAGCACGGTGAAGGGCTCGTTGACGATCTGCTGGTGGACCTTGTTCGGGAAGTACTCCTCGAGCGTGCGGCCGTTGACCTTCCACTCGCCGGTGCCCGGGACGATCCGGACGCGGGCGATGGCCTGCTTGCGGCGGCCGGTGGCTGCGCCGGGGGCGGAGGCCGAGGGGCGACGCACGGGCTCGTCGGTGGAGTCGGCGACGGGGCCGTCGGACTCGGAGGTGTAGGAGCTCAGCTCGGGCTCGTCGCCCTCGAGGACCTCAGTGTTGTCGGTGGTGTCAGCCACGATATTGCCTCAGTTTCTTCTCGCCGCGCTTACTGCGCGACCTGCGAGATCGTGTAGGGGGTGGGCTGCTGAGCTGCGTGCGGGTGCTCGGTGCCGACGTAGACCTTCAGCTTGCTCAGCTGCTGGCGACCGAGGGTGTTGCGCGGGAGCATGCCCTGGATGGCCTTCTCGACCGCGCGGGTCGGGTGCTTGGCCAGCATCTCGGTGTAGTTCATCGAGGACAGACCGCCCGGGAAGCCCGAGTGACGGTAAGAGAGCTTCTTGGTGGCCTTGGAGCCGGTGAGCGCAATCTTGTCCGCGTTGATGATGATGACGAAGTCACCCATGTCCACGTGGGGGGCGAAGGTCGTCTTGTGCTTGCCGCGCAGCAGGATGGCGGTCTGGCTCGCAAGGCGGCCGAGCACGACGTCCGTGGCGTCGATGATGTGCCACTGACGGGTGATGTCACCGCCCTTGGGGGTGTACGTACGCATGTGTGAAGCCTTACTGCTCGTCGTGATGACTGACCCCTTCGGGAGCGAAGAGGTGGCGCCGCTCGTCCTCGTGGACGGGGCGCCGCTGGGATCCATTCTACGGAAGACCGCAGAGGTCACAGAAATCGGCCAAGAGCCCCCACAACCGTTGACAATCCGGGGATCAGCGGCGGCCCGGCCACGCCCTCCCATCGGCAGTCGTGGCGATTGCACAATACTTGTGCAATCGTGGGCGGGTGACCGAGACCCCCCAGACGGCGACCTGGCGGCTGCTGGCCCACCCCCTTCGCTCCCGCATCCTGGCCCACCTGCGCCTGCACGGGGGCTCGACCGCCGCGGAGCTCGCCCGCGCGTTGGGCACCAACACCGGCGCCACGAGCTACCACGCGCGCGTCCTCGCGCAGGCGGGACTGGTCGAGGACACCGGCCTGGGTGACGGGCGCTCACGCGTGTGGGCCGCGGCCCAGGCGGACGAGCGGGACGGCGTGGACACCTCGGTCGCCGTCAGCGCCATCGACGACGCCGACGAGCTCGCCGACGCGCTCTGGCTGGCCCATGACGTGGTCGACCACCACGCGCAGCGCCAGCACAGCTGGATCGATGCCCAGGTCGCCTGGCCGCTGGTGTGGCAGGAGGAGTGCGGGATCGACGACCGCGAGGTGCTCGTCGACGAGACGCAGCTGGCGGCCCTGCGCACGGAGCTGGGCGCGGTGCTCGACCGGTACCGGCGACGCGGGGCGGGCACACCCGGAGCACGGCGCGTGACCGCGGTCGTGGCGCTCACCCCCCTTCCTCGGCGGTCGTAGGTCCTCACCACGGACCTAGGCTGTGCCCGTGAGCTCTTCCGACAGGCGCCCCGAGCGCCACTGGATCCTGGGGATCATCGCCCGGGTCCTCATCGCCTTCGCCCTCCTGGCCCTCATCACGCACACGCTCGTGCGCCCCTTCGTCATCCCGTCGGGGTCGATGGAGCCCACGCTGATGACCGGCGACCGGGTCTTCGCCAAGATCGTCGGCGTCGACGGCGACCAGCTCCGGCGCGGCGACATCGTCGTCTTCGGGCATGGAGCCACGTGGGCCGACGCGACGCTCGACGAGCCCGACCCCGTCGCCGATGCCCTGCGCCACGTGGGCGACGTGCTCGGCACCGGCCCCAGCCACCGCTCGCACACGGTCAAGCGGGTCATCGGGCTACCCGGCGAGAAGGTCTCGTGCTGCGACACCCGGGGTCGTCTGCTCGTGGACGGCAAGCCGCTGGACGAGCCCTATGTCAAGAACAACCTGCCCATGGCGACCGGCTCCGAGTGCGACAGCAGCACGCCGAGCGCCCGTTGCTTCGACGAGATCACCGTGCCTGCCGGTTCCTACCTCGTCCTGGGCGACAACCGCGCCAACAGCGCCGACTCGGTGGCCGGGTGCCGTGGTGCGGCCGGACCGACCTGCGAACCCCGCTTCGTCCGCTTCGACCAGGTGGTCGGGACGCTCGGCTGGCGCTGGTGGCCGCTCCCGCCCGGCAGCGCCGAGCGGAGCTGATCACTCCTCGCGACGAGCGCGGGCCTCCACCGCCCGGGCGGCCAACGCCTCGGCCTGCGGATAGGTCACCTCCACGAGGCAGAGCCCGTGGGCCGGCATGACCTTGACCCGGGGATCCCGCGAGCGTGCGGTGAGGACCTCGCGCGGGAAGTCGGCCCCCTGCCGCCCCTCCCCCACGGGCACGAGCGCCCCGATGAGCGCGCGGACCATCGAGTGGCAGAAGGCGTCCGCCAGGACCGTCGCCTCGAGCAGCCCGTCGTCGCGGCGGCGCCAGTCGTAGCGCAGCAGCGTGCGCGTGGTGCTCGCCCCCTCCCGCTTCTTGCAGAAGGCGGCGAAGTTGCGCAGCCCGAGCAGCTGCTCGGCGGCAGCATCCATCGCCTCGACGTCCAGGGGCGTGCGCAGGGTGACGACCTCACGGCGACGAAGCGGGTCCAGACGCTCCGGGTCGTCACTGATCAGGTAGCGATAGCGCCGGCTGAGCGCGGAGAAGCGCGCGTCGAAGCCGTCGGGCGCCTCGGCGAGTCGGTGCAGGAGCACGTCGGGCGGCAGCACGCCGCGCAGTCGGGTGAGCAGGGCCTGCACCGGCGTCCGGTCGGAGCGCCCCCTCGCCGCGGCGAGGTCCTCGGGCTCGAGGTCGACGTGGACGACCTGGCCCATCGCGTGCACCCCGGCGTCGGTGCGGCCGGCCACGGTCAGCCTGGCGGGCTCGTCCAGCCGCAGGACGGTCGCGACCGCCGCACTCAGCTCGCCCTCGACGGTCCGCAGGCCGTTCGGCTGCATCGCCCACCCGTGGAAGTCGGTTCCGTCGTAGGCGAGATCGAGGCGCAGCCGCATGCCGGCCAGCGTAGGCGACGCGTCATCAGCCGCGCCCTGACGGCTCTCCTCGTGCTCGGCATGACCCGCTCGCCCGGCACTTCCCTCAGCCATCCGCATGACGAAGGGCGCCGCCCCCGTTGGGGAGCGGCGCCCTTCGGCGGTGCAGTGACTCAGGCGTCGTCGCCCGGCTCCTGCTGCTTGGCCTCGCCACCGGCCGGCTCGAAGCCGGCAGCCTTGGCAGCGTCAGCGGTCTGGAACCAGACCTCGGCGACGGTCTGGTCGAACCACTGCGAACCAGCGACGTGGTACTTGTTCGAGTCGAGGTTGCCCTTGACCGTGTAGTCCTCGCTCGGCGCGGCGCCGTCCTCGAGAGGAGCGACACCACCCTCGGGCAGGTCGGCGACCGCGGCCGGAGCAGCGGTCTCGGTCTCGGTGGTCTCGGTCTCGGTGGTCTCGGCGGCAGCCGCGGCCTCCTCGTCCTTGGCGGAACGCTTGGCAGCGGCCTCCGCCTCGGCGACGACGGCGCGCTTGGGCTTGGCGTTGACCGGCTCACGCACGAGCTCGATGACGCACATGGGGGCGTTGTCGCCCTTGCGCGGCGCGATCTTCGTGATCCGGGTGTAACCGCCCTGACGGTCGGCCACGTCGGGCGCGATCTCGACGAAGAGACGGTGGACGACACCCTTGTCGAGGATGGTCGTCATGACCTTGCGACGAGCGTGCAGGTCACCCCGCTTGGCGAAGGTGATCAGGCGCTCGGCCAGCGGACGCAGACGCTTGGCCTTGGCCTGCGTCGTCGTGATCTGGTCGTGCTCGAAGAGCGCGGTGGCCAGGTTCGCGAGGATGAGGCGCTCGTGAGCCGGGCCGCCACCGATACGGGGTCCCTTGGTGGGGGTGGGCATGGTGTTCTCCTTGGAAGTTCTGACCTCACCGCGTCAGCGGTCAGGTCGTGAAGCGGTGGGTCAGAGCTGCTCGTCCTCGGCGAACGAGGCATCCTCGTCGCCGGACTCGTCGTAGTCGTCCTCGCCGTAGCCGGGGATGGCCGTCGGGTCGAACCCGGGGGGGCTGTCCTTCAGGGCCAGGTCCATCTCGTGCAGCTTGGCCTTGACCTCGTCGATCGACTTCGCACCGAAGTTGCGGATGTCGAGCAGGTCCGCCTCGCTGCGACCGACGAGCTCACCCACGGTGTGGATGCCCTCGCGCTTGAGGCAGTTGTAGGAACGGACCGTGAGGTCGAGGTCCTCGATCGGCAGCGCCAGGTCGGCCGCGATGGCGGCGTCGGTCGGCGACGGGCCCATGTCGATGCCCTCGGCCTCGACATTGAGCTCACGGGCCAGGCCGAAGAGCTCGACGAGCGTCTTGCCGGCCGAGGCCAGCGCGTCGCGGGGGGGCATCGAGTTCTTGGTCTCGACGTCGACGACGAGGCGGTCGAAGTCGGTGCGCTGCTCGACACGGGTGGCCTCGACCTTGTAGGTCACGGCCAGCACGGGCGAGTAGATGGAGTCGACCGGGATGCGGCCGATCTCCTGGTCACCGGACTTGTTCTGCTGGGCGGAGACGTAGCCACGGCCACGCTCGACCGTCAGCTCCATCTCGATGGAGCCCTTGTCGTTGAGGGTCGCGATGTGCAGGTCCGGGTTGTGGACCTCGACACCGGCCGGGGGGTTGATGTCAGCAGCGGTGACCGGGCCGGCGCCCGACTTGCGCAGGTACATCACGACCGGCTCGTCGTTCTCGCTGGAGACGACGAGGGACTTGATGTTGAGGATGATCTCGGTGACGTCCTCCTTGACCCCGGGGACCGTGGAGAACTCGTGGAGCACCCCGTCGATCCGGATCGAGGTGAGCGAGGCGCCCGGGATGCTCGAGAGCAGGGTGCGACGCAGGGAGTTGCCGATGGTGTAACCGAAGCCAGGCTCGAGGGGCTCGATGACGAACCGCGAACGGTTGTCGGCGAGGACCTCTTCGCTGAGGTTGGGACGCTGTGCGATGAGCACGGTGATTCTTCCTTCCCACGGGCGACCGCTATATGACGCCTCGTGAAGGTGTCGGGGTGTGACCCCGACGGTGGCTCCCGCATCGGTCCGCGGGAGCCACCCTGGTGAAGAACTGGATCAGTTCTTGGAGTAGAGCTCGACGATCAGCTGCATGCTGAGCGGGCTGTCGATCTGCTCCTTGGTCGGCAGCTGGTGCACGAGGACCTTCAGGCTGCCCGGGATGACGTGCAGCCAGGCCGGGACGACGCGGTCACCGAAGGACTCGCGAGCGACCTGGATCGGGAAGGCCTCGACCGACTGCTTGCGCACGGTGATGATGTCGTACTGCGAGACGCGGGCGCTGGGCACGTCGATGCGCACGCCGTTGAGCTCGAAGTGACCGTGCGTGACGAGCTGACGAGCCTGACGACGCGTGCGGGCGAGCCCGGCACGGTAGATCACGTTGTCGAGGCGCGACTCAAGGATGATCAGCAGGTTGTGACCGGTCTGGCCGGGGCGGTTGGCCGCCTCCTTGTAGTACCGGACGAACTGCTTCTCCATGACGCCGTAGGTGAAGCGGGCCTTCTGCTTCTCCTGCAGCTGGGTGAGGTACTCCTTCTCCTGGATCCGCCGACGGCCGTGCTGGCCGGGCGGGAAGGGACGGAGCTCGAAGTTCTTGTCGCCGCCGACGAGGTCGAGCTTGAGGCGGCGGGACTTCTTGGTGATGGGGCCGGTGTAACGAGCCATGTGTTATCTGTCTCCCGTATCTCTGCTGCTCAGACGCGACGGCGCTTGGGCGGGCGGACACCGTTGTGCGGGCTGGGCGTGACGTCCTGGATGGCGCCGACCTCGAGGCCAGCGGCGGTCAGGGAACGGATGGCGGTCTCGCGACCGGAACCCGGGCCCTTGACGAAGACGTCGACCTTCTTCATGCCGTGCTCCATGGCGCGGCGGGCCGCAGCCTCGGCAGCCATCTGCGCGGCGTACGGGGTGGACTTGCGCGAACCCTTGAAGCCGACCTGGCCGGCGGAGGCCCAGGCGATGACGGCCCCGGTGGGGTCGGTGATCGAGATGATCGTGTTGTTGAACGTGCTCTTGATGTGGGCCTGGCCCACAGCAACATTCTTCTTGACCTTGCGGCGCACCTTGGCGCCGGTGCGGGTCTTGGGGGGCATGTTTCTCCTACGAAGTGCTTCGGTGTGTGGTGATCACTGCGCGTGATGCGACACGCGTGCGATGCCGAGGTGTCTCAGGCCTTCTTCTTGCCTGCGACGGTGCGCTTGGGGCCCTTGCGGGTCCGTGCGTTGGTCTTGGTGCGCTGACCGCGAACCGGGAGACCACGGCGGTGCCGCAGGCCCTCGTAGGTGCCGATCTCGACCTTGCGGCGGATGTCGGCAGCGACCTCGCGGCGGAGGTCACCCTCGAGCTGGACATTGGCCTCGAGGTGGTCGCGAAGGGCGACGAGCTGCTCGTCGCTCAGGTCCTTCACGCGAACACTCGCGTCGATGTCGGTGGCTGCGAGAGCCTTCTGTGCGGTCGTGCGTCCCACACCGAAGATGTAGGTCAGGGCGACCTCGACGCGCTTCTCGCGCGGCAGGTCGACTCCAACAAGTCGTGCCATGTGCTGGCTTCCTCTTCATGTACTCGGAGGTCTGGTGCACCACCGGTCCGACGGGTGTTCCCGCTCATGTGAACGGGCCGCTCGGTCCCCGGCCTCCGAGCCGGGGGTGACGTCCTGCTCCCCGAAGGGGGCAAGGGCCGGGTGGTGCGTACTTCGTCTGCTGGCGTTGCTCGAGGATCTGGGCGACAAAACCCGGTCCCCGCCGTACGTGGCCGTGATGGCCCGCGAATCAGCCCTGGCGCTGCTTGTGGCGCAGGTTTTCGCAGATCACCATGACCCGACCGTTACGGCGGATCACCTTGCACTTGTCGCAGATCTTCTTGACGCTCGGCTGAACCTTCATTGCCGTCTCGCATCTTCTCGATCTGTCCCGCCACCCGGATGTGGGCGACGAGTCGTGCTGTGAGTGCTTCTCTCGTCGGTCGCCGACCTGCGACGACCTCCTCGATCAGCGGTAACGGAAGACGATCCGGCCGCGGGTCAGGTCGTACGGGCTGAGCTCCACGACAACCTTGTCCTCGGGGAGGATCCGGATGTAGTGCTGCCGCATCTTGCCCGAGATGTGGGCGAGAACCCTGTGACCGTTGGTCAGCTCAACCCGGAACATTGCGTTCGGGAGCGCTTCGACGATCGTGCCCTCGACCTCGATGACACCGTCCTTCTTGGCCATACCCTCTCAATCCGTTGGTGGTCGCCTCCTGGATGGAAGCCACCGTGGGCGGCACGCGAAGTCGCCTCCCCGGAAACCGGGAAGGCAGCACACACGTGACCGACGATCAACGATACCGCTCCGGCCCGCTCGGAGGGAAATCGCCCCCGGCTCGTAGGCTCGCCCCATGACCGGCCTGAGGATCGCACTCGTCGGAGCTCCAGACCTCTCGGACGTCCACCACGCCCGACGAGCCCTCGCCGCTCTGGCCCCCGACGCACACATCATCGAGCTGCCCCATGGCGCGGTGCCCACCGCCGACCTCGACGGGGTCTGGATCCTGCGAGCCCCTGCCGGCCACCCGGGCTCCGTGCACGACCCGACGATCTCCTGGGCCCTCCACCACGGCCTTCCGGTGGTCGGGCCGCTCGCCGATGACGAAGGGGGTGCCCGCCCGGCCCGCGACTTCCTCACCGCAGCGGGGACGACGTGGTCGAGCGACCGCCCGGCCGGCACCGCCGGCGACACGACGATCCGGTCCGGGGGCTCCCCCTTCGCCGTCCTGTCGGTGCTGCCGCTGGCGGCCGAGGCCGGCATCCACCCCGCGGCCGTCGGTTTCGTCGAGGCGGCGCGTCACCACGCGGGCAGGCGTCACACCCCGGCCATCGCGACGGGTGGCACCCTCGCCCCCTTCGCCGACGACCTGCCGCGCAGCTACGTCCACCAGATGCGCACCGCCCGGTATCGCTGGTGGCGGCCGGTGCTGGCGCTGGTGGCGGGGATCGGCACCTTCGTCACCCTCATGCTCATGCTCAGCCTCCTGTGGTTCGTGCTGGACCCGTCGACGTTGGAGTCGACCTCGACGGCCGACATCGACCCCGCCGAGCCGGTGACGATGCTCATCAGCAACCTCATGCTCGCCGCGCTCATCCCCGCCACTCTCGTGGCCACCCGGATCGGGCACTGGCGACCGATGGGCAAGGTCTGGTCGGTGGCGGGCCGCATCCGCTGGGGCTGGCTCACTCGGGCGAGCCTCGTGACCACCCTGCTGTGGGGCACCTATCTCGCCCTGGCGTGGGTGCTGTCAGGTGAGCAGCCGACCGCCCGTCCTGATCACTGGGGCTGGCTGCTCCTCATCACCGTGCTCACCACTCCCCTGCAGGCCGCGGGCGAAGAGGTCGCCTTCCGCGGCGGGATCATGCAGGGCGTCGGCGCGTGGATCTCGCGGCCGGTCCTCGCGCTCGTCGTGAGCACCGTGCTGTCGGCAGCCACCTTCGCCCTGGCGCACACCTCGCTCGACCCGTGGGTGCTGCTCGACCTCGCCGGCATGGCCGCCGCCTGCTGCTACCTCACCTGGCGCACCGGCGGGCTCGAGGCAGCGATCGTCCTGCACATCGTCAACAACATGGTCATCACCATCGGGCTGACGCTCCTCGGTGGGATCCAGGACGCCTATGTCACCGACCAGACGACGAGCACGGTGGGCACGGCCGGACTGAGCGTCCTCGCGACCGCGATCATGACGGCGGTCCTGCTGTGGCTGGCGCGGCGCTCGGGCATCGCACCCAGGGCCTTCGGGGCCCCGGCGCTCTCCGCCGAGGCGCCCGCGGCGCAGCGGTGAGGGACGCGTGTGGTCAAGACGACCGCACCCCCCTATGATCCGAGCAACCGGTACCGAGGTCTGACTGCAGACGCTCCGCCACTCGAGCCCGGACCCCCGTCAGCCGGCGTGGCCAAGCCCGCCCTGCACCCTCGGAGCCCACCGTGCGTCGCACCCTCAGCGCCCTCTGCCTGTCCACCGCCCTCGGCCTCGCCACGGCACTGCCCACGCACGCCGCCGGTGCGCCCGTCACCCCCACGGCCCCCACCGTCGTCGACCAGTGCGGTCTCGGTCAGGACCGGGTGACCATCCCCGACATCACCGGCGTGCAGTACCTCGTCGAGATCGAGGGCACCGTCGTGCAGCTGACCGCCGGCGACTACGCCGGCGTCGCCTTCCTCCCCTGGGACGAGATCGCCGACGAGGAGGCCCCCCTCGACGAGGAGAGCGACCTGACCCTGCCCGATGCGCGGGCGACGATCACCGCCGAGGCCCTCGACGGGTACGAGCTCGCCGGCGACGCCGTCACGAGCTTCGACATCACCCTCTCCTCCGCGCCGTGCGCATCCGATCACTCGCCCGTCACCGCGACGACCTCGTGCGGGCAGATCACCTTCGCCAACCCCGCGGGCAACCCGGAGGCGCTCGTCTACTGGGGCGACGAGGAGTCCGACGAGCCGGAGGAGCTGCGCGTGCCCGCCGGCAGCCAGCGCACGGTCGACGCGGCAGCGGGCAGCATCGCGTGGTTCGCGATGGACGCCGCGATCGCCGACGACGAGGACGAGGCCGCGTGGGCCACCCGTGGAGCCACGACGCCGGACGCCGTCGCGACCGAGCAGGACCGTGAGGACCTCATCGCCACGGCCGAGCTCTTCGACCTCATCCTGGCCCCGGGCCTGGGCGACGGCTTCGTCGAGGTGGCTGCCTGCACCGTCCCCGAGCCCGAGGGCACGACGCCCCCCGCTCCCGCCCCCGCACCGACGACGACTCCCGTGATCCCTGCGGTCGTGCAGACGGACGGCCCCGCCCAGCACTCCCCCGTCGGCCCACTGGCCCTGGGCGGGCTCGCTGCACTCGCCGGGTTCCTCGTGCTGCGTCCGCGTCGACAGGACTGACTGACCGGCTGAGCGACTGACCAGAGCGCCCGGTCAGTCGCTCAGCTGCTCGCTCAGGTCGACGGAGAAGGCCTGGATGATCCGGGCCGCGCCGTCGACGGCGCTGACCTCGCCAGCGCGGACGCCGGGGGTCAGTCCGCCGAGCAGCTCGCGCACGCGCGGCGAGCGGCGCACGGCGTCGCGCAGCTCGGAGTCGACCATCGCCCACATCCACTCACGCTGCTGCTCGGCCCGGCGGCCGTGCAGCGAGCCCTGCTCCTCGAGCCAGGCGCGGTGCTCGAGGACCGCGGTCCACACGTCGTCCAGACCATCGCCCGTGTAGGCGCTGCAGGTGAGGACCGGTGGTCGGCGGGCATCGGGGTCGGAGTTCATCAGGCGCATGGCCCCGGAGAGCTCTCGGGCCGCGACCCGGGCATCACCCGCGTGCTCGCCGTCGGCCTTGTTGACCGCGATGACGTCGGCCATCTCGAGGATGCCGCGCTTGATCCCCTGCAGCTGGTCGCCACCTCGGGCGAGGGCGAGCAGCAGGAAGGTGTCGACCATCTCGGCGACGGCGACCTCGGACTGACCGACACCGACCGTCTCGACGAGCACGACGTCGTGGCCCGCAGCCTCCAGGACGAGCATGCCCTCACGGGTCGCGCGAGCGACCCCTCCGAGGTGCGCGCCCGACGGCGAGGGACGCACGAAGGCGTCCTCGCTGGCCGTCAGCTGCGCCATGCGGGTGCGATCCCCCAGGACCGACCCGCCGGTGCGCGAGCTGCTCGGGTCGACGGCGACGACGGCCACCCGGTGACCGCGCTCGATCAGCCGCGTGCCGAGCGCGTCGATGAAGGTCGACTTGCCGGCCCCCGGGATGCCCGAGATGCCGACCCGCAGTCCGTGACCCGTGTCAGGGGCGATGATCGCCAGCAGCTCGCGAGCCCGCTCCCGGTGGTCCGGGCGCGAGGACTCGACGAGCGTGATCGCTCGGGCGATGTGTGCCCGCGAGCGATCACGGATCCCCTGCGCGAGGTCGGCGACCGACTCAGCCATCGGAGCCGGCAGCCCGCTCCCGCAAGCGGTCGACGAGACGACCGGCCGCCGTGGCGATGACGGTGCCCGGCGGGTAGATGTCGTCGGCACCCGCGGCGCGCAGCTCCTCGAAGTCCTGGTCGGGGATGACCCCGCCCACGACGATCATGAGGTCCTCGCGCCCGAGGGCATCGAGCTCGGCGCGCAGCGCCGGCACCAGGGTCAGGTGTCCAGCGGCCAACGACGACACCCCGACGACGTGCACATCGCCCTCGACGGCCTGCCGAGCGACCTCGCCGGGGGTCTGGAAGAGCGGACCCACGTCGACATCGAAGCCGAGGTCGGCGAAGGCGGTCGAGATGACCTTCTGCCCACGGTCGTGCCCGTCCTGACCCATCTTGGCCACGAGGATGCGGGGGCGACGCCCTTCGGTCTGCTCGAAGTCCTCGACCTTGGCCAGGACCTCGTCCACGGCCCCGCCCTTGCCTGCCTCTTCCCGGTACACACCTGAGATCGTACGGATCTGTGCGGTGTAGCGGCCGTAGACCTCCTCGAGTGCCGAGGAGATCTCCCCGACCGTCGCCTTGGCCCGGCCGGCATCGATCGCGAGCGCGAGGAGGTTGGTCTCCATGGAGCCACCCTCGGCCCGGGCCGCCTCGGTGAGGGCTGCGAGGGCCGCGCGGACCTCCCCTTCGTCCCGCTCGGAACGCAGCCGCTCGAGCTGGGCGATCTGCGAGGCGCGGACCGCGGCGTTGTCGACCTTGAGGATCTCGATGGCCTCGTCGACCGTGCTCTCGGTGACCGGGTAGGTGTTGACGCCGATGACGGGCTGCTGCCCGGAGTCGATGCGCGCCTGGGTGCGGGCGGCGGCCTCCTCGATGCGCATCTTGGGGATGCCCGCCTCGATGGCCTTGGCCATGCCGCCGGCCTTCTCGACCTCTTCGATGTGGGCCCAGGCCCGCTGCGCGAGGTCGTGGGTCAGCCGCTCGACATAGGCGCTGCCGCCCCACGGGTCGATGACGCGCGTCGTGCCGGACTCCTGCTGCAGCACCAGCTGGGTGTTGCGGGCGATGCGGGCGGAGAAGTCGGTCGGCAGCGCGATGGCCTCGTCGAGGGCATTGGTGTGCAGGCTCTGCGTGTGGCCCTGGGTCGAGGCCATCGCCTCGATGCAGGTGCGCGAGACGTTGTTGTAGACGTCCTGCGCGGTCAGCGACCAGCCAGAGGTCTGCGAGTGGGTGCGCAGGGAGAGCGACTTGGGGTTCTCCGGCTCGAAGTTCTCCTTGACGAGCCGGGCCCACAGCAGGCGCGCTGCGCGGAGCTTGGCGACCTCCATGTAGAAGTTCATCCCGATGGCCCAGAAGAAGGACAGTCGCGGCGCGAAGGAGTCGACGTCCATGCCGGCCTCCTTGCCCGCCCGGATGTACTCGATGCCGTCGGCGAGCGTGTACGCGAGCTCGAGGTCCTGCGTCGCCCCGGCCTCCTGCATGTGATAGCCGGAGATCGAGATGGAGTTGAAGCGCGGCATCTTCTGGCTGGTGAAGGCGAAGATGTCGGAGATGATCCGCATCGACGGGGTCGGCGGGTAGATGTAGGTGTTGCGGACCATGAACTCCTTGAGGATGTCGTTCTGGATGGTTCCGCTCAGCTGCTCCGGGCTCACCCCCTGCTCCTCGGCCGCGACGACGTAGAGGGCGAGGATCGGCAGTACGGCGCCGTTCATGGTCATGGACACGCTCATCCGGTCCAGCGGGATGCCGCCGAAGAGCGTGCGCATGTCGTAGATCGAGTCGATGGCGACACCGGCCATGCCGACGTCACCGGAGACGCGCGGGTGGTCGCTGTCGTAGCCGCGGTGCGTCGCCAGGTCGAAGGCGACCGAGAGACCCTTCTGCCCGGCCGTGAGGTTGCGCCGGTAGAAGGCGTTGGACTCCTCAGCGGTGGAGAAGCCCGCGTACTGCCGGATCGTCCACGGCTGGTTGACGTACATGGTCGGGTACGGACCACGCAGGAAGGGAGCCGCCCCGGGCGCCGTCTCGAGGAAGTCCAGGTCGTCGGTGTCGGCCTCGGTGTAGACCGGTGCGACCTCGATGCCCTCGGGCGTCTGCCAGCCGTCGCCGGCGCCGGGGGTGCCCTCGAGGGCCTCCTGCCAGAGGTTGGCCCCGTCGGCGGAGGGCGCGCCCTCGCCGAGGTCGACCGTGTCGAAGGTGGGGATCTGCGTGCTCATGCCTGGGCTCCTGCCTTGTGAGCGACGGGGGGTGCGAGGAGATCGAGGAGGTCGTCGAGGAAGGCGACGACGTCCATGCCCTCGCGTGCCTCCCCGTCGACAGCGGTGTCGCCGAGCTCCTTGCCGGAGCCAGCGACGATGATCCGCTCCACGCCCGCAGCACGAAGGGAGGAGACGCTCGCCTCGGCGAGGGCCTGGTACCCCTTCGGGGAGGAGGCGATGATCGCGACCGGGCCGCTCTGCGTGGGGATCGAGTCGGCATCAGTGGCCTCGACGACGTCGGGCCGGACACCGGCGACACCGAGGAGGTTGCTGACGAAGCTCAGCCGAGCGGTGTGCTCACGGGCCGCGCCGAGTGCCAGGACGGGGACGCTGATGTCCCCATGGGCGGTCCGCTCGCGCAGCGCCTCGAAGACCTCGGAGTCACGACGGCGCGGCAGGCCCTCGCCGGGAAGCTCGACGCGGGCGGTGCGCTCCAGCAGCGTCTCCCCCGCGAGCGGGAAGGTCGAGGTGCCGGTGATGGGCTGGGCGCGAGTGGCCAGGGCTGCGTCACGCTCGGCGCGGGTCGCGGCCAGGCGCTCGGCGATCACACCGGAGGCCAACCCCGCGCTCGCGCCGCCGGCAGCGTCGAGCTCGCCGAACCAGGTCCAGGCGGCACGCGCCAGCTGGTCGGTCAGGGACTCGACATAGGCCGACCCGCCGGCCGGGTCAGCGACCCGGGCGATGTTGGACTCGGAGGCAAGCAGCGACTGGGTGTTGCGGGCGACCCTGCGGGAGAACGCGGTCGGCAGTCCCAGTGCGTGGTCGTAGGGCAGCACGGTGATCGCGTCGGCACCGCCGGCGGCCGCGCCGAAGCAGGCGATCGTGTCGCGCAGCAGGTTGACCCACGGGTCGGTGCGGGTCTGCATGCGCGAGGACGTCACGGCGTGGATCCACGCGCCGCGATCGGCCTCGGGCGCGTCGAGGACCTCACCGATCCGGGCCCAGGTGCGGCGCAGCGCGCGCAGCTTGGCGATCGTGGCGAACTGGTCCGCCGTGGCGGCGACGCGGAAGTCGATGCGGCGGAAGGACTCGGCCGGCTCGACGCCCGCCTCGGACAGGTGACGGACGTACTCCAGAGCGGTGGCCAGGGCCAGTGCGATCTCGTCCTGGTCGCTCGCCCCGGCATCGTGGTGCACGCGCGAGTCGACGGTGATGGCCCGCACGCCGGTGAAGCGGTCGCGACACGTGGCGACGGCATCCGCGAGAGTGGTGAGGTCGGGCGAGCCGCCACGAGCGGCGACCTGACCGATGGGGTCGTGGCCGAGGCTGCCGCGGACGACTGCGGGGTCGACCCCCTTCGCCTCCCAGGCCGCGACGAGTGCTGCGGCGGCTGCGGGCTGGTCGTCGACGGAGCTGACGACGACCGGGGCCAGGTCGACCTGGACGTCGGTGAGGACACCGGCGACGTCGGTTGCGGCGATGCCGTCGGCGCCGACGTGCAGCCAGACCGAGCTGACGCCCCGCTCGAGGTCGTCGAGGACCGCCTTGCGGCTCACTGCGGCATCCGGGTCGTCGTGCAGCTGGCGCAGGTCCCAGGGCAGGTCCGGGTTGCGCGGGCCGCGGCCACGGGTGAAGGGCATCGCGCCCGGCAGGCCGAGCGCTGCCCCCGGCTGCGGCCAGTAGATCGGGTCGATGTCGACGCCCCCGGGCAGGTGGCTGGTCAGGGCCTCACGAGCTCCCTCAGCGTCGACCTTGCGGTCATCGGGCCGGGACTTGTTGACCACACCAGCGGCCAGCTGCGCCCACTCGTCGGGGCTCGTCCGCGGGAAACCCGCAGCCAGTCCCATGGTCTCGTGCTCGACAGGGGGAAGGGTCATCCTCGTAGCGCTCCTCATCGACCCGGACGCCGGCACGGGCCGACGGCATGACTGACTTCGCACCCTACCGACCGTCCACGGCAGGAGAAGGGGGTGTCCACGTCGCGTGCGCCACACCCAGATCTGCATTGCCCTAGGGCAATGCAGGGTGCGCGGCAGCCGGGGTCAGACCAGGGGGCCGAAGGGGGCGCCCCGAGCGGTCAGCTCGGCCTCGCCGCCGTCGAGTGCGGTGAGCACCCAGATCCCGTGCTCCGTGAGGGCCACGGAGTGCTCCCAGTGAGCCGCGGGGGCGCCGTCGTCCGTGACGACGGTCCAGTCGTCATCGAGGACGTGGTTGGCCTGGTCGCCGAGCGTCACCATCGGCTCGATGGCCAAGGTGGCGCCGGTCGGGGTCTGCGGGACACGGCCGCGCACCCGGTAGTTGGGGACATTGGGTGGCAGATGCATGTGCTCGCCGATGCCGTGCCCGGTGTAGTCCTCGACGATGCCGTAGGCGACGCCGTCGACTCGACCGTCCGCGCGGATCGAGTCCTCGACCGCACCACCGATGTCGTTGAGGTCCCCTCCGGGGCGCAGGGCAGCAAGCCCCGCCCACAGGGAGCGCCGGGTGACCTCGGACAGGCGGACCGCGGCCGGGTCTCCCGCCTCGTCGCCACCGACGACGAGGGTGACGGCGGAGTCGCCGTTCCACCCCTCGACCTCGGCACCGCAGTCGATGCTCAGCAGGTCACCCTCGCGGAGCACCCGCTCCCCCGGGATCCCGTGGACGATCTCGTCGCCGACGGACGTGCACAGGGTGTGGCTGTACCCGGGGACGAGCTGGAAGTTGGGGATGCCACCCCCGCTTCGGATGAAGTCCTCCGCCAGGGCGTCCAGCTGACCGGTGGTCATGCCGGCCCGCACCTGCGTGCTCAACATGTCCAGGGTGTGACCGACGAGAAGGCCCGCCACGCGCATCGCCCGGAGCTGGTCCGGGGTGCGCGGGCGGACCCGCTCGCGGCCGAAGAATGACACGTGGGTCAGGCGCCCAGCGCGGCGACGATCCGCTCGGCGACCTCGTCGACCTGGCCCTCGCCGTCGACCTTGACGAGCAGCCCGCGCTGGTCGTATGCGGCTGACAGCGGCTGGGTCTCGCGGTGGTAGATGGCCATCCGCTCGCGGATGACCTCCTCGGTGTCGTCCGCGCGGCCCTCGAGCTCGGCTCGCTTGAGCAGCCGCTGCACGACGACCTCGTCGTCGACGACGAGCTCCAGCACCTTGTCGATCGAGTGGTCGCTCTTCGCGAGCATCGCGTCCAGCGCGGTGACCTGAGCGGTCGTGCGCGGGTACCCGTCGAGCAGGAAGCCGGACGTGGCGTCGTCCTCGTCGAGCCGGGACTCGACGATCGCGTTGGTGATGTCGTCGGAGACATACCCGCCGGAGGCGAGGATCTCCTTGACCTGGAGCCCGAGCTCGGTCTCGTTCTTGATGTTCGCGCGGAAGATGTCACCGGTCGACACAGCGGGAATGCCGTAGTGCTCGGCGATCCGAGTGGCCTGGGTGCCCTTGCCGGCCCCGGGGGGGCCCAAGATGATGAGACGCATCAGCGGAGGAATCCTTCGTAGTGGCGTTGCTGGAGCTGGGACTCGATCTGCTTCACCGTCTCCAGACCGACGCCCACCATGATGAGGATAGACGCACCGCCGAACGGGAAGTCCCGGTTGGCCCCGATCCACACGAATGCGATGAGCGGGATCAACGAGATCAGAGCGAGGTAGATGGCTCCCGGCACGGTGATGCGGGTGAGCACGTACTGGAGGTACTCGGCCGTGGGTCGCCCGGCGCGGATACCGGGGATGAATCCCCCGTACTTCTTCATGTTGTCAGCGACCTCCGTGGGGTTGAAGGTGATCGAGACGTAGAAGAAGGTGAAGAACAGGATCATGATGGTGAAGACCGCCATGTAGATGGGGTGGTCACCTCGCACCAGGTAGGTGTTGATCCAGTCGACCCAGGCCGGGTTGTTGCCCGAGGGGTCGGACTGGAACTGCGCCAGCATCTGCGGCAGGGCAAGCATCGAGCTGGCGAAGATGATCGGGATCACGTTGGCCATGTTGACCTTGATCGGGATGTACGTGGACGTCCCGCCGTACATCTGACGACCGACCATCTTCTTGGCGTACTGCACCGGCACTCGTCGCTGGCTCTGCTCGACGAAGACGACGGCCGCGATGATGAGGAATCCGATCGCGATGACCAGGAAGAAGAGGTCCCAGCGGCCGTCGCGCTGCTGGATGGCCCACAGCGAGCCGGGGAAGGTCGCGGTGATCGAGGTGAAGATCAGCAGGGACATGCCGTTGCCGACACCCTTGTCCGTGACCAGCTCACCGAGCCACATGATCAGGCCGGTGCCGGCCGTCATCGTCAGGACCATCAAGACGATGGAGAACATCGACTCGCGGTAGAGGATCGGCCCGCAGTCGGCGTTGTTGAACAGCGCCGCGGGGTTGCGCGCGAAGGTGATGAAGGTGGCGGACTGGAGGACGGCCAGGGCGATCGTCAGATAGCGCGTGTACTGCGTCATCTTGGCCTGACCGGTCTGCCCCTCCTTCTTCAGCGCCTCGAAGCGAGGGATCACGACCGTGAGGAGCTGCACGATGATGCTCGCCGTGATGTACGGCATGATGCCCAGCGCGAAGATCGACAGCTGGAGCAGCGCGCCACCACTGAAGAGGTTGGCCATGCCCAGGAAGTTGTTGCCGCCGTCCTGTCTGGCACCGGCGATACAGGCCTGCACCGCCGTGTAGTTCACATTCGGTGTCGGCACGTGAGAGCCGAGACGGAAGAGCACGATGATGCCCAACGTGAAGAGCAGCTTGCGCCGCAGATCGGGCGTCTTGAACGCCCGGGTGAAGACGGTCAGCACGTGGGTTCCTCCAGGACGGTGCCGGGGTGCAGATGTGAGCTGCTGGCAGGGGCCGCCTGCTGGCGGCACAACCTGATTGACGATACCTGCCGCGACGCCATCGTCGCGACGCGACCCGCATCCCCTTCAGGATGACGAGTCCTCAGACGCCTCGAGGCCGCCCCGTGAACGGGACGGCCTCGAGGCAGTGTGACCAAAGGGTCAGCGAGCAGAGATGCTGCCGCCGGCCGCTTCGACCTTGTCCTTGGCGCTCGCGGAGAAGGCATCGACCGTGAGGTCCACCTTGACCGTGATCTCGCCGGAACCGAGCACCTTGACCAGGTGGCCGTCGCGGACGGCTCCCTTGGCCACGAGCTCCTCGACGCCCACGGCGCCACCCTCGGGGAAGAGGGAGGCGATGCGGTCGAGGTTCACGACCTGGTACTCGGTCTTGAACGGGTTCTTGAAGCCGCGGAGCTTGGGCAGACGCATGTGCAGCGGCGTCTGACCACCCTCGAAGCGCTCAGGCACCTGGTAACGGGCCTTGGTGCCCTTGGTACCGCGACCGGCAGTCTTGCCCTTGGAACCCTCACCGCGACCCACACGGGTCTTCGCGGTCTTGGCACCCGGGGCGGGACGCAGGTGGTGCACCTTGAGAGCGTGGGTGTGCTCCTCGTTGGTGTTGGCCTTGGAGTCAGCCATGATCAGTCAACCTCCTCGACGGTCACCAGGTGGCGAACCGTCTGGACCATGCCACGGATCTCCGGGCGGTCCTCCTTGACGACGACGTCGCCGATGCGCTTCAGACCGAGGCTGCGCAGCGTGTCCCGCTGGTTCTGCTTGCCGCCGATCTCGGAACGGGTCTGGATCACCTTGAGTCGAGCCATCATGCACCCGCCTTTGCCTTCTCGGCGGCCTCTGCGCGACCAGCAGCCTGGGCGCGCAGCATGGCTGCCGGGGCGACCTGGTCCAGGGGCAGACCGCGGCGAGCCGCAACCTGCTCCGGACGCTCGAGACCCTGAAGGGCCGCGACTGCCGCGTGGACGATGTTGATCGCGTTGTCCGAGCCGAGGCTCTTGGACAGCACGTCGTGGATGCCAGCAGCCTCCAGGACGGCGCGCACCGGACCACCGGCAATGACACCGGTACCCGGCGAGGCCGGACGGAGCATGACGACGCCGGCGGCGGCCTCACCCTGGATGGGGTGCGGGATGGTGCCCTGGATGCGGGGGACGGTGAAGAAGTTCTTCTTCGCCTCCTCGACACCCTTGGCGATCGCCGCGGGCACCTCCTTGGCCTTGCCGTAACCGACACCCACGGTGCCGTCACCGTCACCGACGACGACCAGGGCGGTGAAGCTGAAGCGACGACCACCCTTGACGACCTTGGAGACACGGTTGATGGTCACGACGCGCTCGATGAACTGGCTCTCGTTGCGGTCGCGGCCACCGCCACGGTTGTCACGACCACCGCGGTTGTCACCGCTCTTGTTGCTGGAGCGCTCGTTGGTGCCTGCGGCACCGGCTGCGCCTCGACGCTGGGGTCCGGGCATCAGATGTTCCTCTTCTCGATGTTCTGGGCCTGCATCACAGGGTCAGGCCCCCTTCACGAGCGCCGTCCGCAATGGCAGCGACGCGACCGTGGTAGCGGTTGCCACCGCGGTCGAAGACGACGGCCTCGACGCCAGTGGCCTTGGCGCGCTCAGCGATGAGCTCACCGACCTTCTTGGCCCGAGCGGTCTTGTCACCGTCGAGGGCACGCACATCGACCTCCATGGTCGACGCGGACGCAACGGTCTTGCCGACCGTGTCGTCGACGACCTGGACGAAGACGTGGCGGCTGCTGCGGCTGACGACCAGACGGGGCCGCACCGCGGTCCCGCTGACCTTCTTGCGAAGACGCAGGTGGCGACGACCGCGCGCTGCGCTCTTGCCCTTGGCACGCTTGATGATCTTGGCCATGGCTTACTTACCAGCCTTTCCGACCTTGCGACGGATCTGCTCGCCCTCGTACCGGACACCCTTGCCCTTGTACGGGTCGGGCCGGCGGAGCTTGCGGATGTTGGCAGCCGTCTCGCCGACGAGCTGCTTGTCGATCCCCGCCACGCTCAGGCGCGTCGGGTTCTCGACATTGAAGCTGATCCCCTCAGGGGCCTCGATCACGATCGGGTGGCTGTACCCGAGAGCGAACTCCAGGGAGCCGCCCTTGTTCTGCACCCGGTAACCGGTGCCGTGGATCTCGAGCTTCTTCTCGTAGCCCTCGGTGACACCGACGACCATGTTGTTGATGAGGCTGCGGGTCAGCCCGTGCAGCGACCGCGACTCGCGCGCGTCGTTGGGGCGGGAGACCTCAACGCCGCTCTCGGTCTTGGCGACCGTGATCGGCTCGGTCACGATGACCTGCAGCTCGCCCTTGGGACCCTTGACCTTGACGGTCTGGCCCTCGATGGCGATGTCGACACCGCTGGGGATGGCGACCGGGAGTCGTCCAATACGCGACATGTCTGCTTCCCCTTACCAGACGTAGGCGAGGACTTCCCCACCCACACCCTTGGTTGCGGCCTGCCGGTCGGTCAGGAGGCCAGAGGACGTGGAGATGATCGCCACGCCGAGGCCGCCGAGAACCTTCGGAAGGTTGGTGGACTTCGCGTACACGCGCAGACCGGGCTTGGACACCCGGCGCACGCCCGCGATGGAACGCTCACGGTTGGGGCCGTACTTGAGGTTGATCGTCAGCGTCTGGCCAACGGTCGCCTCAGCGACCTCCCACCCCGCGATGAAACC
The DNA here is from genome assembly GCF_001428305.1 of Janibacter sp. Soil728. Lineage (GTDB taxonomy): Bacteria > Actinomycetota > Actinomycetes > Actinomycetales > Dermatophilaceae > Janibacter. The sequence goes on from NZ_LMRZ01000006.1 coordinate 188,000, forward strand.
CTCCGCCTGGAGGATGTCCGCGATGTGCGACTTGAGCTTGGAGTACGGCATGGAGACCTCGTCGTGGTGCGCCGAGTTGGCGTTCCGGACGCGGGTCAGCATGTCCGCAATCGGGTCGGTCATGGTCATGGGCTCTGCCTGCCCCTTCTCACCGCGGTTTCCATCAGGACCTTCGGTGTCGTGGTGTTGAAACTTGAGTTCTGCTGCTGCTCGGAGCAGACGAGTCTGCGTGAGCGGGTCGAGCTCGTGCTCCGGGTGCTTACCAGGAGGACTTGGTCACGCCGGGAAGCTCGCCGCGGTGGGCCATCTCGCGAAGGCACACACGGCACAGGCCGAACTTGCGGTAGACCGAGTGGGGCCGGCCGCAACGCTGGCACCGCGTGTAACCGCGGACCTTGAACTTCGGCTTCTTGTTCGCCTTGTTGATCAGGGCGGTCTTCGCCATGTCAGTTCTCCTTGAAGGGGAAGCCCAGCTGCTTCAGCAGCGCGCGGCCCTCGTCGTCATTCTTCGCGGTCGTGACCACGGTGATGTCCATACCTCGGACGCGATCGATCTTGTCCTGGTCGATCTCGTGGAACATCGACTGCTCGTTCAGACCGAAGGTGTAGTTGCCGTTGCCGTCGAACTGCTTCGGGCTCAGGCCGCGGAAGTCGCGGATGCGGGGCAGCGCGACCGACGTGAGCCGGTCGAGGAACTCCCACATGCGCGCATTGCGCAGGGTGACGTGGCAACCGATCGGCATGCCCTCGCGCAGCTTGAACTGAGCGATGGACTTGCGGGCCTTGGTCACCTGCGGCTTCTGACCGGTGATGGCGGTCAGGTCGCGGATGGCGCCCTCGATCAGCTTGCTGTCCTTGGCGGCGTCACCGACGCCCATGTTGACGACGACCTTGACGACGCGGGGAACCTGCATCGCGTTGGCGAAGGCGAACTGCTCCTTGAGAGCAGGAACGATCTCGTCGGCGTACTTGGCCTTGAGGCGCGGGGCCTCGACGGCGGGGGTCTCGATGGTGTCAGTCACTTCAGAGGTCCTTGCCCGAGCGGCCCGCGACGCGGGTGCGGCTCGCCTTGGTGCGACCGTCACGCTCGACGGTCTCGACACGGGTCCGGATACGGGTCGGCTTGTTGTCCTCAGGGTCGACGATGGCCACGTTGCTCACGTGGATCGGCGCCTCGGAGACGACCAGGCCGCCGGCCTGCCCGCCAAAGCCGGCCTTGGTGTGGCGGGTGACCCGCTGGACACCCTCGACCACGACGCGCTGGGTCTCGGTGTTGACCGAGATGACCTTGCCCTGCAGTCCCTTGTCCTTGCCGGACAGGACCTGGACGAGGTCGCCCTTCTTGATCTTGAGCTTAGCCATGGATCAGATCACCTCCGGTGCGAGCGAGACGATCTTCATGAACTTCTTGTCGCGCAGCTCGCGACCGACCGGGCCGAAGATGCGGGTCCCGCGAGGCTCGCCGTCAGCCTTGAGGATGACGGCAGCGTTCTCGTCGAACTTGATGTAGGAACCGTCGTTACGACGACGCTCCTTCTTGGTACGAACGATGACCGCCTTGACGACGTCACCCTTCTTGACATTGCCACCGGGGATGGCGTCCTTGACGGTGGCGACGATCGTGTCGCCAACGCCGGCGTACCGGCGGCCGGAGCCGCCAAGCACACGGATGCACAGGATCTCCTTGGCACCGGTGTTGTCGGCGACGCGCAGTCGCGACTCCTGCTGGATCACTTCTCACTCCTGTCGTCGTGCTGGTTCTCGCTCAGGGCGAGCCTGGCCGAACTGATGTGGTCTACACGGGCGAAGGGGGCGTGTGCCCCCTTCGCTCCGGGGTTGGCCTTACTTGGCCTTTTCGAGGATCTCGACGATGCGCCAGCGCTTGCTGGCAGACAGCGGTCGGGTCTCCATGATGACAACGTGGTCGCCGATACCGGCAGCGTTGTCCTCGTCGTGCGCCTTGACCTTGGAGGTCTTGCGGATGACCTTGCCGTACAGCGCGTGCTTGACGCGGTCCTCGACCTCGACGACAACAGTCTTGTCCATCTTGTCGCTGACGACGTAGCCGCGGCGCGACTTGCGGTCGTTACGGGTGGTCACGGTGTCTTCCTTCACGTTCTCGCTCACTTGGACTCCCCGATCCCGAGCTCGCGCTCGCGCATCTCGGTGTAGATCCGGGCGATGTCCTTGCGGACCGCACGGAGGCGGCCGTGGTTCTCGAGCTGCCCGGTGGCCGACTGGAACCGGAGGTTGAACAGCTCCTCCTTGCCCTTGCGCAGCTCGTCGACCAGACGCTCGTCGGTCAACTCACGCAGCTCGACCGGAGCCAGGTCCTTGGATCCGACTGCCATCAGTTGCCACCACCCTCACGCACGACGAAGCGGCACTTCATCGGCAGCTTGTGCATCGCCAGGCGCATGGCCTCGCGAGCGGTCTCCTCGTCCACGCCGGAGATCTCGAACATGATCCGGCCGGGCTTGACGTTGGCCACCCACCACTCGGGCGAACCCTTACCGGAACCCATACGGGTCTCAGCCGGCTTCTTGGTGAGCGGACGGTCCGGGTAGATGTTGATCCAGACCTTGCCACCACGCTTCATGAAGCGCGTCATGGCGATACGAGCGGCCTCGATCTGGCGGTTGGTGACGTAGGCCGGCGAAAGTGCCTGGAGGCCGTAGTCACCGAAGGCGACGGTCGTGCCGCCCTTGGCCATACCGGAACGCTTGGGGTGGTGCTGCTTACGGTGCTTGACCCGTCGGGGGATCAACATCTCAGGACTCTCCCTCGGTCTTGGCCGGCGCCGAAGCAGCGGGAGCCTCCGCAGCGGGGGCCGCGGCCGAAGCCGGAGCCTCGTTGCGGTCGCCACCACGACGGGCGCGGGCGGGACGGTCGTCGCGGTCGCGACGCGGGCCACCACGGCCGCGGGGAGCTGCGGTCGCCTGCTGGGCCGCGAACTCCTTCTCGGTCATGTCGCCCTTGTAGATCCAGACCTTGACGCCGATGCGACCGAAGGTCGTGCGGGCCTCGTAGAAGCCGTAGTCGATGTTCGCGCGGAGGGTGTGCAGCGGAACGCGACCCTCGCGGTAGAACTCGGACCGGGACATCTCGGCACCACCGAGGCGGCCGGAGCACTGGATCCGGATGCCCTTGGCACCAGCGCGAAGGGAGGACTGCATCCCCTTGCGCATGGCGCGACGGAAGGTGACTCGAGCAGCAAGCTGCTCGGCGATGCCCTGGGCGACCAGCTGAGCCTCGATCTCGGGGTTCTTGACCTCGAGGATGTTCAGCTGCACCTGCTTGCCCGTGAGCTTCTCGAGCTCGCCGCGGATGCGGTCGGCCTCGGCGCCACGGCGACCGATGACGATCCCGGGACGCGCGGTGTGGATGTCCACACGCACGCGGTCACGGGTCCGCTCGATCTCGACGCGAGCGATACCGGCGCGCTCCATGCCCGTGGACATGAGCTTGCGGATCGCGACGTCTTCCTTGACGTAGTCGCGGTAGCGCTGACCCTCCTTGTTGGAGTCGGCGAACCAGCGGCTCTTGTGGTCGGTGGTGATGCCCAGACGGAAGCCGTGCGGGTTGATTTTCTGACCCATCAGCGGGTCCCTCCCTTCGCGGCCTTCTCAGGCTTGCTCGTCACGAGGACGGTGATGTGGCTGGTGCGCTTGTTGATCCGGCCGGCGCGGCCCTGGGCCCGCGGACGGAAACGCTTCATCGTCGGACCCTCGTCGACGAAAGCCGTGGAGATGACGAGGTTGCGCTCGTCAAAGGGCTCCCCGGCCTCATCGGCCTTGACCCGCAGGTTGGCGATGGCGCTGTGCACGACCTTCAGGACCGGCTCAGCCGCCCCCTGGGGCGCGAACTGCAGAGTCGCGATCGCGGTCTGCGTGTCCTTGCCACGGATCATGTTGACGACACGACGCGCCTTCTGGGGCGTGACGCGCAGGTTGCGCGCCGAGGCGCGGGCAGCCAACTGCTCCTGCTCGGTGATCTCGGTTGCAGGCATCAGCGACGACGTCCCTTCTTGTCGTCCTTCACGTGACCGCGGAAGGTGCGGGTCGGTGCGAACTCGCCGAACTTGTGGCCGACCATCGCCTCGGTGACGAACACCGGGACGTGCTTGCGGCCGTCGTGGACGGCGAAGGTGTGGCCGAGCATGTCCGGTGAGACCACCGAACGACGCGACCAGGTCTTGATGACGTTCTTGGTGCCCGCTTCGTTCTGGACGTCGACCTTCTTCTGAAGGTGGTCGTCGATGAAGGGGCCCTTCTTCAAACTACGAGGCATGTCCTAGGCTCCTATCAGCGCTTCTTGCCGGTGCGGCGGCGACGGACGATGAGCTTGTCGCTCGCCTTCCCGGGACGCCGGGTACGACCCTCGGGCTTACCCCAGGGGGAGACGGGGTGACGGCCACCGGAAGTCCGGCCCTCGCCACCACCGTGCGGGTGGTCGACCGGGTTCATGACGACACCACGGACGGTCGGGCGCTTGCCCTTCCAGCGCATGCGGCCGGCCTTGCCCCAGTTGATGTTCGACTGCTCGGCGTTGCCGACCTCGCCGATCGTGGCGCGGCAGCGCACGTCGACGCGACGGACCTCACCGGAGGGCATACGCAGCGTGGCGTGAGGACCCTCCTTGGCGAGCAGCTGGATGCTGGCACCGGCAGAGCGGGCCATCTTGGCGCCACCACCGGGACGAAGCTCCACAGCGTGGATCGTCGTGCCGTTGGGGATGTTGCGCAGCGGCAGGTTGTTGCCCACCTTGATGTCGGCGGACGGGCCGTTCTCGATCACGGTGCCCTGCGCGAGCTTGTTCGGCGCCAGGATGTAGCGCTTCTCGCCGTCTGCGTAGTGCAGCAGCGCGATGCGGGCGGTGCGGTTGGGGTCGTACTCGATGTGAGCGACCTTGGCCGGAACGCCGTCCTTGTCGTGGCGACGGAAGTCGATGACGCGGTAGGCACGCTTGTGGCCACCACCGATGTGACGGGTGGTGATACGACCGGTGGAGTTGCGGCCACCAGACTTGGTCAGCGGGCGGACCAGCGACTTCTCAGGCGTGGAGCGCGTGACCTCGACGAAGTCTGCGACAGAGCTGCCGCGACGACCCGGGGTTGTCGGCTTGTACTTACGGATACCCATTGGTTCTTCCTTGTCCTCTCCGTCAGCCCTGGCCGCCGAAGATGTCGATCGTGCCCTCGCGGAGAGAGACGATCGCGCGCTTCGTGTCCTTGCGCTTACCGGTGCCGAACCGCGTGCGTCGGGTCTTGCCGACACGGTTCATGGTGTGGACGGAGTCGACCTTGACGCCGAAGACCTGCTCGACGGCGATCTTGATCTCCGTCTTGTTGGCCCGCGGGTCGACGATGAAGGTGTACTTACCCTCGTCGAGCAGGCCGTACGACTTCTCGGACACGACGGGACGAATCAGGATGTCGCGCGGGTCCTTGAGCTGGGACGCACTTGAAATGGACTTGTTCACTTGCCCGTCTCCTCAGTGGTCTTGGGCTTGGGCCCGGCGAGGAAAGCCTCGAGAGCCGCCTGGGTGAAGACGATGTCGTCCGAGCACAGCACGTCGTACGTGTTGAGCTGGTCGGCAGCGAGCACGTGCACGTCGGCGAGGTTACGCACCGACTTCCACGCGGAGTCGTTGTCGCGCTCGATCACGATGAGCAGGTTCTTGCGCTCGCTGATCCCACCGAGGACGGTGGCGACGTTCTTGGTCGACGGGGTGTCCCCCTCGACGAGTGCGGTGAGCACGTGGATGCGACCGTTGCGCGCCCGGTCCGACAGGGCACCGCGCAGGGCGGCGGCCTTCATCTTCTTGGGGGTGCGCTGGGCGTAGTCACGCGGCTGCGGGCCGTGGACGACGCCACCGCCGGCGAACTGCGGTGCACGGGTCGAGCCCTGACGAGCGCGGCCGGTGCCCTTCTGGCGGTAAGGCTTGCGCCCACCGCCACGCACCTCGGCGCGGGTCTTGGTCGAGTGCGTACCCTGCCGCGCGGCGGCGAGCTGGGCGACGACGACCTGGTGGATCAACGGGACGTTGACTGCCACGTCGAAGATCTCGGCGGGCAGCTCGACACTGCCGGAGGCAGTGCCCTGAGGGCTGAGGATGTCGATGGTCGGCACGTCAGGCTCCCTTCACCGCGGAGCGGACGAGGACGACGCCGCCGCGGGGGCCGGGAACGGCACCCTTGACGAGCAGAAGGCCCTTGTCAGCATCGACCGCGTGGATCGTGAGGTTCTGGGTGGTCTGGCGCACGCCGCCCATGCGGCCGGCCATGCGCATCCCCTTGAAAACGCGACCCGGGGTGGCGCAGCCACCGATCGAGCCAGGCTTGCGGTGGTTGCGGTGGGCACCGTGGGAGGCGCCCACGCCGTGGAAGCCGTGACGCTTCATGACGCCGGCGAAGCCCTTGCCCTTGGTGGTGCCGGTGACGTCGATCTCCTGTCCGTTCTCGAACAGCTCGACCGTCACCTCCTGGCCCAGGGAGTACTCGGAGGCGTCCGCGGTGCGGAGCTCGACGAGGTGGCGACGCGGGGTGGCACCGGCCTTGGCGAAGTGACCGCCCTTGGGCTGGTTCACCTTGCGGGGGTCGATGGCGCCGTAAGCGATCTGCACGGCGTCGTACCCATCGGTCTCGACATTGCGGACCTGGGTGACGACGCACGGGCCAGCCTGGATGACGGTGACGGGGACGAGGCGGTTCTCCGCGTCCCAGACCTGCGTCATACCGAGCTTTTCGCCGAGAACGCCCTTGACGGTCTTGGTGGCAGTAGTAGTCATCTCGATGCGCCTCAGAGCTTGATCTCGATGTTGACGTCAGCCGGGAGGTCGAGACGCATCAGCGAGTCGACGGCCTTGGGCGTCGGGTCGATGATGTCGATGAGGCGCTTGTGGGTGCGCATCTCGAAGTGCTCGCGGCTGTCCTTGTACTTGTGCGGCGACCGGATGACGCAGAACACGTTCTTCTCCGTAGGCAGCGGCACTGGGCCGACCACCGTCGCGCCGGCACGGGTCACGGTGTCGACGATCTTTCGCGCCGAGTTGTCGATGACCTCATGGTCATACGACTTCAACCGGATGCGGATCTTCTGTCCCGCCATCTGTGTGTCCGTCTCTCTCTCGCCGTCTTGCCTGGTCTGTGTCGAGTGCCTGGTCTCCGACCCACGCGGTCGGGTGTGTCGCACCCGCTCCGCGGCCCGACGACGCGCCATATGGCAGGTCGTCGGTCTGGTCGTCGACCCGGATCGACCGGATCGTGCTGTGGTTCCGATGTGTCGCCCCGCCTGAAGCGGTTCGGTGCGTTGTCATCGGGATGGCGAAAACGCGAGCGACCGGGGCAAAACCGACCGTCGCGTCACCGCTCAACAAGCAACCTGAACAGTGTGCCAGAGGCTGGCGCCCCAGTCCAAATCGGGGGCGGCGGTGCTTGACACGAGGACGAAGGGGGGAGGCTCCCCCCTTCGTCCCTCGGTTGTCGTCAGTCGCGGTCAGCGAGCTCCGCCGTGGACCTGCCCTGGTCCTGCAGCCCCTTGATCCGCAGCGAGCGGGCCTCTTCACGGACCTCGTCCTGGGCCTCGGCGGCAGCATCGGACTTCGTCGTGTCGCGCAGGGGCAGCAGCAGGTCCTCCTCCGCGGCCATGCCGGCCTGCAGCTGGCGGGAGCGCTCGATCTCGGAGTCGACCTCGGCGCCGAGCAGCAGCACGTTGTTGAGGATCCACAGCCACAGGAGGAAGACGATGACGCCGGCGAGCGAGCCGTAGGTCTTGTTGTACGAGCTGAAGTTGGAGACGTAGAAGCCGAAGGCCACCGAGGCGAGGATCGCGACGAGGATCGCGATCGCCGCACCGGGCGTCAGCCAGCGGAACTTCGGCTGGCGCACGTTGGGCGTCGCCCAGTAGAGCAGTCCGACCATGAAGATGACGACGAGCAGGATGACCGGCCACTTGGCGAGGTTCCAGGTCATGACGGCCGCGTCGCCGAGACCGATCGCGTCACCGATGGCACGAGCCAGCTCACCGCTGACGGCGACCGACAGGATGATGGCCGCGGCCAGGACGAGCAGGATCGCGGTGACCACCAGCTGCATCGGGCGCAGCTTGATGAAGCCGCGACCCTCGGGCACCTCGTAGATCTTGTTGAGCGCGCGGCCGAATGCCCCGACGTACCCGGACGCCGACCACAGGGCGCCGGCGAGACCGACGACGAGACCGACACCCGCGGCCGGCGAGTTGACCATCTGGTCCAGCGGGCCCTCCAGCGTCGAGCCGACGCTGCCTGTCCCGAGCTGGTCGAGCACGTCGAGGATCGTCGACTTGGTCCTCTCCGGGTCTCCCACCAGGCCGAGGATGGAGACGAGGGCGAGCAGTGCCGGGAAGATCGACAGGACGGAGAAGTAGGTGAGCGCGGCGGCGAGGTCGGTGCAGCCGTCCGCGCTGAACTCCTTGATCGCCCGCTTGAAGGCGAAGGTCCAGCTGCGCCGCTTGAGCTGACGAAGGGAGGGCTTGACCTCCTCGTCGAGCCCCGCGCGTTCCGGGGCGGCGTCGATCTGCGTGGTGTCGTCGGTGGCCATGCTGCGGGCTCTCCCCCGTGGTCGGCTGCGGCGGTCGTCCACACCCTAGGCCAGCACCCCCCTCGTGCGTGGCGCAAACACGTGGGTACGAGCGGGGGGAACGACGTGGCAGACGGGCAGGTGGTCGCGACCGAGCGACTGACCAAGCAACACTCCGGCGTGACGGCGCTCGACGAGCTTTCCCTCGAGATCAGTCCGGGCATCACCGGCGTGGTGGGCGCGGACGATCTCTGCGGTGGCCTGGACCGGGCCGTCACGCTGCTCGCGATCGGGGTGAATCGCAGCGTCACCGGCTGCCTGCTCCACTGGCTCGCCTGGGAGGCGCTGCTCACCACGGCCCTGAGGCCGGCTCAGTACCTGTCAGCCCGGGCGTACGGCGGGAGCGTCACGCACGCGGCGATGGGGCTGGACGCGCATCCCGCCACGTGGTTCGCGGTGGTTGCTGCGGTGGTCGTGCTCGTTGCTGGTGCGGCGCTTGCCGGGTGGAGGCTGGCGCGGGTGGTGATCTCCGAGGTGCAGCCCAGACGACGAACGGCCCGGAGTCCGTGAGGACTCCGGGCCATTCGACACGTTCGGACTATCAGGCGCAGAGCGCGACCGATGTCGTCCCGAGGACCGGCAGGGTCGCCGAGATGATGGTGTACGCCTGGGTGGCAGAGGACCCATCGATCGTGAAGGTGGCGTCCTGGGCGACGGCGACGTTCGCGAGGTTGCGCGGGAACACCTGAATGGTGACGCTCTGCCCCTCCACGAGGGGCGCGGTCAGGTGGCCGGTGGTCGCGGTGTCGAAGAGGACGCCGACGCTGGCGTTGAGGTCGTTCAGCGGGGTCACGAAGACTCCAGCGAGACCGCCGCGGTCCACCGTGAAGGTCGTGTCCGTCGGGACGGTGCAGCCGCTACCAGCCGGGTTGGTGACGGTGAACGTCAACTGCTGGGCATCCGCCGTCGGCAGCTGGATCACGGGGGGACAGTTCGCCGTCACGACGAGGGTGCCCGGCGCGCACACCGCGATCGGCGAGGCGGCGAGAGCCGGAGCGGCAGCGGCGACGGAGACGGCGGGGACGGCCCAGGCGGCCCCCTTCGCGATGGAGCGGCGGGACGGGCCCGAGGCGGTGAGATCCTTCGTCACGTGACGGTTCTTTCTGCGGACAGGCGCTGCAGACGGTGCGCCGCACTCGGTCGCGACGGCGCGATGACGGGTCCTCCCCGGTGGCGGTCTCCCTGTCGAACCCGCCACGAGCGACCTTAGAGTTTCCTGAACAGACCACGACCAAATGCCTGCAAAAGGACTAGGCGCTCGTGACCATCAGCCGACCCACCCGCGCACGGTGAGCGTCCGCAGCAGACCGTCACGCGTCCCTGTCCCCCGGTGGCCGGCCTTCGCCCGGATGTTGGCGATGTGCACCTTGAGCGTCCGTTCGCTCATCCCGAGCCGCGTCGCCACCTCGGCCCGGGTCCCATCAGCCCACTGCACCAGATACGCCTGCGCCACCTCGCGCTCCCGGCCGGTCAGGGCCCCCACCGGCGCCTCGCACCCCGGCCACGCAACCCGCTGACCGTCCTGCACCTGGCGGACCACGGCCACCAGCTCGCGAGGCGCGTGGAGCAGGGTGACGTACGCCGACGCCCCCGCATCACGCAGCGCCGCCACGCGCGGCACGGGCAGGGTCCCGCCCCAGACGATGGTGGGCAGCTCCCCCCTTCGCCTCGCCTCGAGCACGTGGAGGTCGTCCGCCCCCACCAGCTCTGCCACGAGCAGGCCCTGCGCCGCCGCCGGGTCGTCGACGACCTCGGCCGAGATGCCGTACTCGGCCAGCACCCCGGCCACGGCGTCGGCGTGCAGGCACCACGGTGACCACACGGCGACGGCGGGCGATGAGGGCATGGGAGCATCGTGCCCGATGAGCACCCGCCTGCGTCTGGACCTCGTGCACACCTCCCCGGTGGTGTCCACGGCGCTGCGCCACGCGCTGAGCTCTGGACCACGGCCCGTCCACGTCACGACGAGCGTCCACGCATGGTCGGACTTCCAACGGGAGTGGGACTTCGCCGGTGACGTCGTCGTGCTGGACGCCCTGCTCGACGACCACGTACCGCTCCCCCTCAAGGTGCGCGCCCTCACCCGCTTGGGCTCGCACACAGTCGTCCTCGGGCCGGGCCGGCCCACCCCGTCCGCGCGCCGCTGTGGCGCCGAGGGGGCCGTGGCCTGGATCGAGCCGACGGCCGGCCTCGCCGCCACCGCCGAGGCGATCCGCCAGATCGCGCTGGGCAGCCCACCACCAGACACGCGCATCGAGCCCGCCGACCCTCCACTGGCCCACCTCACCGACCGCGAGCTGCAGGTGCTCGCCCTCTACGTCACCGCCCGCGGCCACACCCCCGCGCACCTGGGGCAGGTGCTCTCCCTTCGCACCGAGACGATCCGCAGCCACCTGGAGCGGGGACGAGCGCGCTACCGGGCCGCGGGGGTCCCGACCAACAACCGCGCTGCGCTGCGCCGCGCGTTGGTCGTCGACGGCTGGGCGCTCGAGCAGCAGGTGTGGATCGACGCGGGGCGGCCCTGAGGACACCCTTCGAGACGCTTGCTGCGCAAGCTCCTCAGGGAGCGTGGAGACGGCGCAAGCTCCTCAGGGAGCGTGGAGACGGCGCTGGCGCGCCTCCTCGGGGAGCGTGGAGACGGCGCAAGCTCCTCAGGGAGCGTGAGGACGGCGCTGGCGCGCCTCCTCGGGGAGCGGACACGACGAAGGGCCCGCCTCCCCTGACGGGGAGACGGGCCCTTCGTGGTTGCTGACCGAGGTCAGCCCAGGATCACTTGAGGATCTTGGTGACGCGACCGGCGCCGACGGTGCGGCCACCCTCGCGGATGTTGAACTTCAGGCCCTCTTCCATGGCGATCGGCTGGATGAGCGAGACCTTCATGTCGGTGTTGTCGCCGGGCATGACCATCTCGGTGCCCTCGGGCAGCGTGACGACGCCGGTGACGTCGGTGGTCCGGAAGTAGAACTGCGGACGGTAGGAGTCGTAGAACGGCGTGTGACGGCCACCCTCCTCCTTCGACAGGATGTAGACCTGCGCGTCGAACTCGGTGTGCGGGGTGATCGAGCCCGGCTTGCAGATGACCTGCCCGCGCTCGACGTCCTCGCGCTTGGTGCCACGAAGCAGCAGACCGACGTTCTCACCGGCGCGACCCTCGTCGAGCAGCTTGCGGAACATCTCGATGCCCGTGACGGTGGTCTTGGTCGCGGGACCCTCGTGGATGCCGACGATCTCGATGTCCTCGTTGACGTTGAGGATGCCGCGCTCGATACGACCGGTGACGACGGTTCCACGACCGGTGATCGTGAAGACGTCCTCGACGGGCATCATGAACGGCTTGTCCAGGTCGCGCACCGGCTCGGGGATGTACGAGTCGACAGCGTCCATGAGCTCCATGATCGACTCGCCCCACTTGGCGTCGCCCTCGAGCGCCTTGAGCGCCGAGACCTTGACCACGGGGACGTCGTCGCCCGGGAACTCGTAGGAGGACAGCAGTTCGCGGACCTCCATCTCGACGAGCTCCATGATCTCCTCGTCGTCCACCATGTCGGCCTTGTTGAGGGCAACGACGATGAAGGGGACGCCGACCTGGCGGGCCAGGAGCACGTGCTCCTTGGTCTGCGGCATGGGGCCGTCGGTGGCGGCGACCACGAGGATCGCGCCGTCCATCTGAGCCGCACCGGTGATCATGTTCTTCACGTAGTCAGCGTGACCGGGGCAGTCGACGTGCGCGTAGTGACGCGACTCCGTCTGGTACTCGATGTGCGAGATCGAGATCGTGATCCCACGAGCCTTCTCTTCGGGAGCCTTGTCGATCGTGTCGAACGCCGAGGCCTCGTTGAGGTCGGGGAGCTTGTCGTGCAGCACGCGGGAGATCGCGGCAGTCAGCGTCGTCTTGCCATGGTCGATGTGACCGATGGTGCCGATGTTGACGTGCGGCTTGCTCCGCTCGAACTTTGCCTTCGCCACTGTTGTGTCCTCCTCAGGACGTCATCTTCGTTACGCCTTATCCCGGCAGGGTGGCGTCGATTCTTGGGTTGTTGGGATGTTCCGCGTCGGGACCGACGGTAATGCTACCGGTCACTCGCCCCGGATCTTCTTGATGATCTCCTCGGCGACAGCCTTGGGGACCTCTGCATAGGAGTCGAACTCCATGGAGTAGTTCGCACGGCCCTGGGTCTTCGACCGCAGGTCGCCGACGTAGCCGAACATCTCGGACAGCGGGACGAGGCCGGTGACGACCTTGGCTCCGCTGACGTCCTCCATGGACTGGATCTGGCCACGACGCGAGTTGATGTCGCCGATGACGTCGCCCATGTAGTCCTCGGGGGTACGCACCTCGACCTTCATCATCGGCTCCATGAGCACCGGGTCGGCCTTGCGGGCGGCCTCCTTGAAGGCCATCGAGCCGGCGATCTTGAACGCCATCTCCGAGGAGTCGACGTCGTGGTAGGCGCCATCGAGCAGCGTCGCCTTGACGCCAACGACGGGGTAGCCGGCCAGCACGCCGTACTGCATGGCGTCCTTGATGCCCGCGTCGACGCTGGGGATGTACTCACGCGGGATGCGACCACCGGTGACGGCGTTCTTGAACTCGTACATCTCGCCGTCTTCGTTCTCGGGCATCGGCTCGAAGCGCAGCTGCACCTTGGCGAACTGACCGGAACCACCGGTCTGCTTCTTGTGCGTGTAGTCGAGCTTGTCGACGGTCTTGCGGATCGTCTCGCGGTAGGCCACCTGCGGCTTGCCGATGTTGGCCTCGACCTTGAACTCACGCTTCATCCGGTCGACGAAGACGTCCAGGTGGAGCTCGCCCATGCCGGCGATGATCGTCTGACCGGTCTCCTCGTCGAGGGAGACCTGGAAGGTCGGGTCCTCGGCGACGAGACGCTGGATGGCGCCACCCAGCTTTTCCTGGTCGCCCTTGGTCTTGGGCTCGATGGCGACCTGGATGACCGGGGCGGGGAAGGACATCGACTCGAGGATGACCGGGTTGGCGACGTCACACAGGGTGTCACCCGTGGTGGTCTCCTTGAGGCCGATGACCGCGTAGATGTGACCGGCCATGGCCTCACCGACCGGGTTCTCCTTGTTGGCGTGCATCTGGAAGAGCTTGCCGATGCGCTCCTTCTTGCCCTTGGTCGAGTTCAGGACCTGGGTACCCGGGTCGAGACGACCGGAGTAGACGCGGATGAAGGTCAGCGTCCCGAAGAAGGGGTGCGACGCGATCTTGAACGCCAGAGCCGAGAAGGGCTCGTCGGTGCTCGGCTTGCGCAGCACGACCTCGTCCTCGTTGCCGGGCGCGTGGCCCTCCATGGCAGCGACGTCGAGCGGGCTGGGCAGGTAGTCGCGCACCGCGTCGAGCACGGGCTGGACGCCACGGTTCTTGAAGGCGGAACCACAGAAGATCGGGTAGAGCTCGGAGTTGACCGTGAGCTTGCGGATGCCCGCCTTCAGCTCTTCGTTGGTCAGCTCCTCGCCACCGAGGTACTTCTCCATGAGCTCGTCGTCGGACTCGGCGACGCGCTCGACGATGCGGTTGCGGTAGTCCGCAGCCTTGGCCTGCAGGTCCTCGGGGATCTCGTGGGTCTCGTAGGAGGCTCCCAGGGTGACGTCACCCTTGGAGTCACCGGGCCACACGAGCGCCTTCATCTGGATGAGGTCGACGACCCCGACGAAGTCGTTCTCGGCACCGATCGGCAGCTGCATGACCAGCGGCTCCGCGCCGAGGCGGTCCTTGATCGTGTCGATGGTGAAGTAGAAGTCGGCGCCCAGCTTGTCCATCTTGTTGACGAAGGCGATGCGGGGGACGTCGTACTTGTCCGCCTGACGCCAGACCGTCTCGGACTGGGGCTCGACGCCCTCCTTGCCGTCGAAGACGGCGACTGCGCCGTCGAGGACGCGCAGGGACCGCTCGACCTCGACCGTGAAGTCGACGTGCCCGGGGGTGTCGATGATGTTGATCTGGGTGTCATCCCAGAAGGAGGTGACCGCGGCGGACGTGATCGTGATGCCGCGCTCCTTCTCCTGCTCCATCCAGTCGGTCGTGGAGGCACCGTCGTGCGTCTCGCCCAGCTTGTGGTTGACGCCGGTGTAGAAAAGGATGCGCTCAGTCGTCGTCGTCTTGCCGGCGTCGATGTGCGCCATGATGCCGATGTTGCGGACCTTGGTCAGGTCCGTCAGGACGTCCTGTGCCACTCGTTATCTCATCTCGCTCGTTGCGGTCGTGTCTGCCCGGGAGGGCGGTGGGGTCGGGGCCACCAAGGGTGGCGGCCCCGACCTGCTGTCACCAGCGGTAGTGCGCGAAGGCCTTGTTGGACTCGGCCATCTTGTGCGTGTCCTCGCGACGCTTGACCGCGGCACCCAGGCCGTTGCTCGCGTCGAGGATCTCGTTCATGAGGCGCTCGGTCATCGTCTTCTCACGACGCTGACGCGAGTACCCGACGAGCCAACGCAGCGACAGGGTCGTCGCGCGGCCGGGCTTGACCTCGATCGGCACCTGGTAGGTCGCACCACCGACGCGGCGGGACTTGACCTCCAGGGACGGACGGACGTTGTCCAGGGCGCGCTTGAGCGTCTGGACGGGGTCGGTGCCGGTCTTCTCACGAACGCCCTCGAGCGCGTCGTAGACGATGGCCTCGGCGATGGACTTCTTGCCATCGAGGAGAATCTTGTTGACCAGCTGGGTCACCAGAGGGGACTGGTAGACCGGGTCGATGACGAGAGGCCGCTTCGGGGCGGGACCCTTGCGAGGCATTACTTCTTCTCCTTCTTGGCGCCGTAGCGGCTGCGGGCCTGCTGACGACCCTTGACACCCTGGGTGTCGAGGGACCCGCGGACGATCTTGTAACGGACACCGGGGAGGTCCTTCACTCGGCCACCACGCACGAGCACGATGGAGTGCTCCTGCAGGTTGTGACCGACGCCCGGGATGTAGGCGGTGACCTCGATGCCACTCGTCAGGCGCACGCGGGCGACCTTACGAAGGGCAGAGTTCGGCTTCTTGGGCGTGGTCGTGTACACGCGAGTGCACACTCCACGGCGCTGCGGCGAGCCCTTGAGGGCAGGCGTGGCGGCCTTGGACGGCTTGTCCTGCCGGCCCTTGCGCACCAGCTGGTTGATGGTAGGCAACCTGTGTCTCCGTACGTCGTTGATGTTGTCTGCACCGGGCGGGTGGACCCGACCGATACTCCTTGGATGCCATCCGCGACCCCCGCACTCGGGTGTGTCGCTGATGGTGCTCCCCCCTGCACTCCCCTGCGTGATCGACTCGGATCACGCCAGGGCGCCCGGCGAGAGGTGCGAAGGAGGTCATCACTGACCCTCTTCGACGCGCGTCACGGCACAGCCATGCCACGCACGCTGATCAACGATACCGGCGTCCCCCGCAGCGTCACAAATCGGTATCCCTGTCCGCCCTCGGCGCGGCGGCGTGACCTGCCCTCAGACGAGGCGGTCGAAGGCGTCGGCGTACCTGAAGTCGCCGGCCATCTCGGGCCGCCAGGCCCGCAGCGTCAGGGCCTGGAAGTAGCGATCCTCCCACTCCCCCGGGGAGCTGATGCCCAGGCTCGACGCCGGGACGAAGCCGAAGAACCCGTAGTACTCCGGGTCACCGAGGAGCACCACGGCAGGCTCTGCGGCCTGCTCGGCGCTGGCGACGACGGACATGACGAGCGCCGCACCGATGCCCTGCTGCTGGTGGTCGGGTCGCACCGAGATCGGACCGAGCCCCACCGACGGCGCACCGTCGATGCTCGCGCGGCTGCAGACCACGTGGCCGACGACCTCGCCGTCCAGCTCGGCGACGAAGGTCAGCCCGTCGATGACCGAGCCATCGGTGCGCAGGCCGCGCAGCAGCTCACGCTCGACGGACTCCCTTCGTCCCTGTGGGATGCCGAAGGCGGCGTCGTGGAGCTCCTGCGTCGGGAGGGCGTCGTGCGGGCTCTCCCGGCGGATGATGAGGTCGTCGCGCATCAGTACCTGTCCGTGATCCAGTGGCTGTTGCCGCTCAGGAAGGCCCCGAGGTAGACGGCGGCCACGATGAGCAGGACGACGGTCACGATGGTCGCGTCGCTGCGGGAGCGGCGGGCGAAGGTGGTCACCGCGGCAGCCGCGAGGACCAGCGCCAGCAGCTTGGACACACCCCCGGGCTTGAGCAGCAGCACGAGTGCACCGACGGCGAGGACCGCGCCGAGCGTCCAGCGCGCCGCGGTGGCCCGCACCGACATCGGCTGGTCACGTTCGTCCCCGGTCATGGGCACATCCTCCCTCATCGACACTCTGGTCCGTGCACGACGAAGGGGGTCGGTCGCCATGACGGCGACCGACCCCCTTCGTGCTGGTACGGACAATCAGCCCTTGGCCGCGGCCTTGAGGGCGCTGCCGGCGGACAGCTTGGCGGCGTAGCCACCGGGGATGGTCATCTCGGCGCCGGTCTGCGGGTTGCGGCCCTTGCGCTCGGCACGCTCGACGCGCTCGAGGCTGAAGAAACCGGGGACGGTGACCTTCTCGCCCTTGGCGACGTTCTCGGACAGGACCGCCTGGAGGGCGGTGATGACCTCGGAAGCCGCGGAGGCGGACACACCGGCCTTCTCGGCGACGGCGCTGGCGAGCTCAGACTTGTTCATGTGGGATCTCCATCTGTGAAGTTCGTAGGTCGAACAAGGCCAATCAACCACGAACACGGGGCCCCCGTCGACTTGATCCCCGGCGTGTTTCCCTTGATTTTCCGGCGATCTTCGGCGTGTCGCCCTCAGAGCGACCACATCCGTCCCGTTGGCCCCACCCTCGGGATGTCACCACATGACGAAGGGGGGTGCCACCGCAGTCGCGGTGGCACCCCCCTTCGCTCGTGGAGGAGTCGGCTCAGACGTCCAGGTCGAGGTCGTCGAGGCGGATGGCCTCACCGGACCCCGGACCGAAGACCGGGTACGCGTACTCGTCGTAGTTGGGCAGCGAGTACATCGCCGCCTTGGCCTCCTCGGTGGGCTCGACATCCACGTTGTTGTACCGGGGCAGGCCCGTACCGGCGGGGATGAGCTTTCCGAGGATGACGTTCTCCTTCAGACCCAGCAGCGGGTCCGAACGACCCTCCATCGCGGCCTCGGTGAGGACGCGAGTCGTCTCCTGGAAGGAGGCGGCGGAGAGCCAGGAGTCCGTGGCCAGCGAGGCCTTGGTGATACCCATGAGCTCCGGACGACCCGAAGCCGGGCGACCGCCCTCGGACACGACGCGGCGGTTCTCGATCTCGAAGCGGGCGCGCTCGGCGAGCATGCCCGGCAGCAGACCGGTGTCTCCTGCCTCGAGGATCGTGATCCGGCGCAGCATCTGCCGCACGATGATCTCGATGTGCTTGTCGTGGATCGACACACCCTGCTGGCGGTAGACCTTCTGCACCTCGTCGACGAGGTGCTTCTGGGCGTGACGCGGGCCGAGGATGCGCAGGACCTGCTTGGGGTCGATGGCGCCCTGGGTCAGCTGGGTACCGACGGTGACGCGCTCGCCGTCCTCGATGAGCAGGCGCGAACGCTTGCTCACGGGGTAGGCGTGCTCCTCGCCGTCGCGGTCGGCGACGAGCAGCAGGCGACGACCCTTGTCGGTCTCCTCGATCGTGACGCGGCCGTCGGCCTCGGCGATCGGGGCGACGCCCTTGGGGGTACGCGCCTCGAAGAGCTCGACGACACGCGGCAGACCCTGCGTGATGTCGTCACCGGCCACACCACCGGTGTGGAAGGTACGCATCGTCAGCTGGGTACCGGGCTCACCGATCGACTGGGCCGCGATGATGCCCACGGCCTCGCCGATGTCGACGAGCTGACCGGTGGCCAGGCTGCGCCCGTAGCACTTGGCGCAGGTGCCGACCTTGGACTCACAGGTGAGCACCGAGCGGATCTTCACCTCGTCGACGCCGGCCTGGTACAGCCGGTCGATGACGACGTCACCGAGGTCGGACCTGGCCTCGGCCAGGACGGTGCCCTCGTGCTCCACAGCAGCGGCGACGCAGCGGCCGTAGACGGTGAACTCGACCTCGTCGTGGAGGCGGCGGGTGCCGGTCAGCTCGTCGTGCTGCGCGATGGGCATGGTCAGACCACGCTCGGTCCCGCAGTCGTCCTCGCGGACGATGACGTCCTGGGAGACGTCGACGAGACGACGCGTCAGGTAGCCGGAGTCGGCGGTACGAAGGGCGGTGTCGGCCAGTCCCTTGCGCGCACCGTGCGTCGAGATGAAGAACTCGACGACGGACAGACCCTCACGGAAGTTCGTGCGGATCGGGCGAGGGATGATCTCGCCCTTCGGGTTGGCCATGAGGCCACGCATACCGGCGATCTGGCGCAGCTGGAACCAGTTACCACGAGCACCCGAGCTGACCATCCGGTAGATGGGGTTGTCCTTCGGGAAGTTCTCCTGCATCTCTGCGGAGACCTCGTTGGTGGCCTGGGTCCAGATCTCGATCTGCTCCTGACGACGCTCGTCGTCGGTGATCAGACCGCGCTCGTACTGCTTCTGGACCTTGGTCGCCTTCTCCTCGTAGACCGCGAGGATCTCCGGCTTGCGGGGCGGGGTCACGACGTCGGAGAGCGCGACCGTGGTGCCCGAGCGGGAGGCCCAGTGGAAACCGGCCTCCTTCAGGGCGTCCAGGGAAGCGGCGACCTGCACCTTGGTGTAGCGCTCGGCGAGGTCGTTGACGATCGTCGACAGACGCTTGCGGTCGACCTCTTCGTTGACGAAGGGGTAGTCCTCCGGCAGCGTGCCGTTGAACACCGCACGACCCAGGGTCGTCTCGGCAGTCCAGGTCTTGATCCGACCCTGCTCGTCCGTCTCGGCGCCCTCGGGCAGCTGACCTGCGGGCGGGACGACGTCCTCCAGGCGGACCCGGATCGGCGTGCCGATCTTGATCTCGCCGGCGTCGTAGGCCATGCGGGCCTCGGACGTCGAGGAGAAGGCGCGCGTGTGCTCGGTCTCGAGAGCCACCTCGGAGGTGAGGTGGAAGAGGCCGATGATCATGTCCTGGGTCGGCATGGTGACGGGACGACCGTCGGCCGGCTTGAGGATGTTGTTGCTCGAGAGCATCAGGATCCGGGCCTCGGCCTGCGCCTCCGCGCTGAGCGGCAGGTGCACGGCCATCTGGTCACCGTCGAAGTCCGCGTTGAACGCGGTGCACACGAGCGGGTG
The DNA here is from genome assembly GCF_001428305.1 of Janibacter sp. Soil728. Classification (GTDB taxonomy): domain Bacteria; phylum Actinomycetota; class Actinomycetes; order Actinomycetales; family Dermatophilaceae; genus Janibacter. The sequence goes on from NZ_LMRZ01000006.1 coordinate 207,786, forward strand.
GATCTGGATGGCCTTGCCCTCGATGAGCTGCGGCTCGAAGGCCTGGATGCCCAGACGGTGCAGCGTGGGCGCACGGTTGAGCAGGACCGGGTGCTCGGTGATGACCTCTTCGAGGACGTCCCACACCACGGACCGGTGACGCTCGACCATGCGCTTGGCCGACTTGATGTTCTGCGCGTGGTCGAGGTCGACGAGCCGCTTCATGACGAAGGGCTTGAAGAGCTCGAGCGCCATGGCCTTGGGCAGACCACACTGGTGCAGCTTCAGCTGCGGGCCGACGACGATGACCGAACGGCCGGAGTAGTCGACGCGCTTGCCGAGGAGGTTCTGACGGAAGCGTCCCTGCTTGCCCTTGAGCATGTCGGAGAGCGACTTCAGCGGACGGTTGCCCGGTCCGGTGACCGCACGACCACGACGACCGTTGTCGAAGAGGTTGTCGACGGCCTCCTGCAGCATCCGCTTCTCGTTGTTGACGATGATCTCGGGGGCGCCGAGGTCAAGCAGTCGCTTGAGGCGGTTGTTGCGGTTGATGACGCGGCGGTACAGGTCGTTGAGGTCGGAGGTCGCGAAGCGGCCACCGTCCAGCTGGACCATCGGGCGCAGGTCCGGCGGGATGACCGGGACGGCGTCCAGGACCATGCCCGCGGGCTTGTTGTCGGTGGTGAGGAAGGCGGTGACGACCTTGAGGCGCTTGAGCGCACGGGTCTTCTTCTGCCCCTTGCCGGTCGCGATGATCTCGCGCAGCTTCTCCGACTCCGCCTGCAGGTCGAAGGTCTCCAGACGCTTCTGGATCGCCGCGGCACCCATGCCACCCTCGAAGTACAGACCGAAGCGGTCACGCATCTCGCGGTAGAGGACCTCGTCGCCCTCGAGGTCCTGGACCTTGAGGTTCTTGAAGCGGTCCCAGACCTGCGAGAGGCGCTCGACCTGCTGGTCGGCCCGCTTGCGGATCTGGTTCATCTCGCGCTCGGCGGAGTCGCGGACCTTGCGCTTGGCGTCGGACTTGGCGCCCTCGGCCTCGAGCTCGGCGATGTCCTTCTCTAGCTTCTGCGCGCGGGTCTCGACGTCCGCGTCGCGGCGGTTCTCGAGCTCCTTCTTCTCCGCGTCGATCTGGGCCTCGAGCGAGGGCAAGTCGGTGTGACGCTGGTCCACGTCGACGCTGGTGATCATGTAGGCGGCGAAGTAGATGACCTTCTCGAGGTCCTTCGGCGCCAGGTCGAGCAGGTACCCCAGGCGAGACGGCACGCCCTTGAAGTACCAGATGTGGGTGACGGGCGCAGCCAGCTCGATGTGCCCCATGCGCTCACGGCGAACGCCGGCGCGGGTGACCTCGACGCCGCAGCGCTCGCAGATGATGCCCTTGAAGCGGACACGCTTGTACTTGCCGCAGGAGCACTCCCAGTCCCGGGTGGGGCCGAAGATCCGCTCGCAGAAGAGGCCCTCCTTCTCGGGCTTCAGGGTGCGGTAGTTGATGGTCTCAGGCTTCTTTACCTCGCCGTGGCTCCAGTTGCGGATGTCTTCCGCGGAGGCCAGGCCGATGCGCAACTCGTCGAAGAAGTTGACGTCCAGCACGATGTGCTTCCTTCTCTCGTTCTCGAGGATGACTCGATAAGTTCTGTTGTCCGTGCAGTGGCGATGTGCCACCAGCACGGACTATGGGGAGGAGCGGACCGGGGTCCCGCGAAGCAGTGTCCGCGGGGACCCCGGACCGTTAGACCTCCTCGACGCTGCTCGGCTCGCGCCGGGACAGGTCGATGCCGAGCTCTTCCGCAGCGCGGAAGACATCGTCTTCGCTGTCGCGCATCTCGATGGTGCCGCCCTCGGAGTTGAGGACCTCCACGTTGAGGCAGAGGGACTGCATCTCCTTGATGAGCACCTTGAAGGACTCCGGGATCCCGGGCTCCGGGATGTTCTCGCCCTTGACGATGGCCTCGTAGACCTTGACGCGACCGGTCACGTCGTCGGACTTGATCGTCAGGAGCTCCTGGAGCGCGTAGGAGGCGCCGTAGGCCTCGAGGGCCCACACCTCCATCTCGCCGAAGCGCTGACCACCGAACTGGGCCTTACCACCGAGCGGCTGCTGGGTGATCATCGAGTACGGCCCGGTGCTGCGCGCGTGGATCTTGTCGTCCACGAGGTGGTGCAGCTTCAGGATGTACATGTACCCGACGGACACCGGGGCCGGGTACGGGTCACCGGTGCGGCCGTCGAACAGGTTGGCCTTGCCGGAGCGGTCGATCAGGCGAACGCCGTCACGCGTGGGCGTCGTCGAGTCGAGCAGACCCGCGATCTCGTGCTCGTCGGCACCGTCGAAGACGGGGCTGGCGACACGGGTGTCGGCCGGAGCCTCACGCGCATCCTGCGGGATCATCTTCGCCCAGTCAGGGTTGCCGTCGATCTTCCACCCGCGGCTGGCGGCCCAGCCCAGGTGCAGCTCCATGATCTGGCCGATGTTCATTCGACCGGGGACACCGAGCGGGTTGAGGATGACGTCGACCGGCGTGCCGTCCTCCATGAAGGGCATGTCCTCGACCGGGAGGATCTTGGAGATGACGCCCTTGTTGCCGTGGCGGCCGGCAAGCTTGTCACCGTCGGTGATCTTGCGCTTGTTGGCCACGTAGACGCGGACGAGCTGGTTGACGCCCGGGGGCAGCTCATCGCCCTCGTCCTTGTCGAAGACCTTGACCGCGATGACGGTCCCGGTCTCGCCGTGAGGCACCTTCATCGACGTGTCGCGGACCTCGCGGGCCTTCTCACCGAAGATGGCGCGCAGGAGGCGCTCCTCCGGGGTCAGCTCGGTCTCACCCTTGGGCGTGACCTTGCCGACGAGCAGGTCGCCGTCGCGGACCTCGGCGCCGATGCGGATGATCCCGCGCTCGTCGAGGTCGGCGAGGACCTCCTCGGAGACATTGGGGATGTCCCGGGTGATCTCCTCCGGGCCGAGCTTGGTGTCGCGGGCGTCGACCTCGTGCTCCTCGATGTGGATCGAGGAGAGGACGTCGTCCTGCACCAGACGCTGGCTGAGGATGATCGCGTCCTCGTAGTTGTAGCCCTCCCAGGGCATGAACGCGACGAGCAGGTTGCGACCCAGCGCCATCTCGCCACCATCGGTGGCGGGACCATCGGCGATGAGCTGACCGACCTCGACGCGCTGTCCCTCGGAGACCATGACGCGCTGGTTGTAGCTGTTGCCCTGGTTGGACCGGCTGAACTTCATCATCTTGTAGGTCTTGCTGCCGCCCTCGTCCTGGGTGACGGTGACGAGCTCAGCAGAGACCTCGGTGACGACGCCGGCCTTCTCGGCACGGACCACGTCACCCGAGTCGAGCGCGGCGCGGTACTCCATGCCGGTGCCCACGTAGGGAGCCTCGGCCTGGACCAACGGGACGGCCTGACGCTGCATGTTGGCGCCCATGAGCGCACGGTTGGCATCGTCGTGCTCGAGGAAGGGGATCATCGCAGTCGCGGCCGAGACCATCTGGCGCGGCGAGACGTCCATGTAGTCGACGTCCTCGGCGGGGATCTGGTCGACCTCGCCACCCTTGGTGCGGGCGAGGACGCGCTCCTCGGCGAAGTTGCCGTCGTCGAGCAGGACGGCGTTGGCCTGGGCGACCACGACCTTGTCCTCCTCGTCCGCGGAGATGTAGTCGATGTCGTCAGTGACGCGACCGTCCACGACCTTGCGGTACGGGGTCTCGATGAAGCCGAAGGGGTTGATCCGCCCGTAGGACGCGAGCGAGCCGATCAGACCGATGTTGGGACCCTCAGGGGTCTCGATCGGGCACATGCGGCCGTAGTGCGACGGGTGGACGTCACGGACCTCCATCTGCGCGCGGTCACGGGAGATACCACCCGGGCCCAGCGCGTTGAGGCGACGCTTGTGCGTCAGCCCGGACAGGGGGTTGTTCTGGTCCATGAACTGCGACAGCTGGCTGGTCCCGAAGAACTCCTTGATGGAGGCGACGACCGGCCGGATGTTGATCAGGGTCTGCGGCGTGATGGCCTCGACGTCCTGGGTGGTCATCCGCTCGCGGACGACCCGCTCCATGCGGGAGAGACCCGTACGAACCTGGTTCTGGATGAGCTCGCCGACATTGCGCACCCGGCGGTTGCCGAAGTGGTCGATGTCGTCGGTCTCGACCGGCACCTCGAAGGGCTCACCGTCACGCACACCCGGCAGGGTGCGCTGGTCCGCGTGCAGCGCGACCAGGTACTTCAGGGTCGCGACGATGTCCTCGAGCGTGAGCACGGACGAGCTGAGCTCGGCCTCGAGACCCAGCTTGCGGTTGATCTTGTAACGACCAACCTTGGCCAGGTCATAGCGCTTGGGGTTGAAGTAGAGGTTGTCGAGCAGGTTCTGCGCGGCCTCACGGGTCGGCGGCTCGCCGGGGCGCAGCTTGCGGTAGATGTCGAGCAGCGCGGCGTCCTGCTCTTCGACCGTGTCCTTCTCGAGGGTGGCGCGCATCGAGTCGAACTCGCCGAACTCCTCGAGGATCTCGGCGGTGGTCATGCCCAGGGCCTTGAGCAGCACGGTGACCGACTGCTTGCGCTTGCGGTCGACGCGCACGCCGACGAGGTCGCGCTTGTCGACCTCGAACTCGAGCCAGGCACCCCGGCTCGGGATGATCTTGGTCGAGTAGATGTCCTTGTCGGACGTCTTGTCGGCGCTGCGCTCGAAGTAGACGCCCGGGCTGCGGACGAGCTGCGAGACGACGACGCGCTCGGTGCCGTTGATGATGAAGGTGCCCCGCGGGGTCATGAGCGGGAAGTCGCCCATGAAGACCGTCTGGCTCTTGATCTCGCCGGTCTCGGCGTTCATGAACTCGGCCGTGACGAACAGGGGTGCGGAGTAGGTCTGGTCCCGCTCCTTGCACTCGTCGACGGTGTACTTGGGCTCTTCGAAGCGGCTCTCCCTGAAGGAGAGGCTCATCGAGCCGGAGAAGTCCTCGATCGGGGAGATCTCCTCGAAGATCTCCTCCAGTCCAGGACGCTCGGGGACGTCACGTCGACCGGCATCCAGAGCAGCGGCAACGCGCTCCTGCCACTTCTCGTTTCCGAGGAGCCAGTCAAAGCTCTCGGTCTGCAAGGCCAGGAGGTCGGGGACCTCCAGAGGCTCGCGGATCTTCGCGAAGGACAGACGGCCTGAAGCCGTCCGTGCGGTGGACATCGGGGAAGCGGTGCGCGAGGCAGCCAAGGATGGATCCTTCCACGGGCCTTGAGGGTCGGGCGGCGCTGCGGGGCTCCCGGTCGAACTCCGTCAGGTACTCAACACACCTCGGCACTGAGGGGATTCGAGCGTTCAGACGGAGTCACGGCAGGACTAAGGCAGCGCAAAGCGACAGCATAGTCGCAGACACGCACGAGTGTCCAACCCGGTCGGGCCAGCGGCGCGACGGGTGGTCAACGGCGCTCTTGCCACAGACGGTGACGGCGCCGGATCATTCGACGCCATGAGAATGGATCACGAGAGCGGCGACGTCAAGGCCCCTGCTCGGCGGGTCGCAACCTCACCCCACCCGATGGGACCTCCCTTCGTCTCGCCCTAGGGTGTGGCCATGGAGATCCGCGCCGTCCGCCGCCGTCGTCGTCGCCGCGACGCCCGTCGCGTGGTGCGTCGGGTTGCAGTCGGCGCCCTGACCACCCAGCTGGCCACTGTCGCAGGACTGCTCGTCTTCGACAGCGTGCGACGCAAGGACCGCCCCGACCAGGAGTTCCCCCACCGTCATGGCGAGCCCGTGCCGGTCGACGGGGGCGACGTGCGCATCTACACCTTCGGCGAGCACCTCTTCGAGGACATGCTCGCGGACATCCGGGCGGCAACCGATCGGGTCTACTTCGAGACCTACATCTGGAAGGGCGATGCCGTCGGACGCCGCTTCCGTCAGGCCCTGATCGATGCCCACGAGCGCGGTGTCGAGGTCTACATCGTCTTCGACACCTTCGCCAACCTCGTCGTCCCCAAGGACTTCTACGCGGGCCTCCCGACGGGCATCCACGTCAAGCGCCATCCTCTCGTCACCGGCGGCGCGAAGTTCCTCTTCCCGAGCCACTGGGGCCGCAACCACCGCAAGCTGCTCGTCGTCGACCAGACGGCGGCCTACCTCGGTGGCTACAACATCGGCCAGGACTACGCCAACCGCTGGCGAGACACCCACGCGCGCTACAGCGGCGACATGGTGGTCGAGCTGGAGAACACCTTCGTCGACTACTGGAACCACTACGGCGGCCGGCCAGCCCTCCCCCAGCCGGCTCGGCGCACCTGGAGCCGCGAGATGCGGGTGCACCGCAACCTGCCGGCCGACATGGTCTACCCGATCCGCAACATGTACCTGGAGGCGATCGACCGGGCCGACACGCGCGTCTGGCTCACGACGGCCTACCTGATCCCCGACGACGCCTTCGTCCGCAGCCTCGTGCAGGCCGCCCAGCGCGGGGTCGACGTACGCCTGATCGTCCCCCACTTCAGCAACCACATCGTGGCCGACTGGCTCAGCCGGGTGACCTACGAGCGCCTGCTGAAGGGGGGCGTGCGGCTGCTGCGCTTCGAGAACGCCATGGTGCACGCCAAGACCGCCACGATCGACGGCATCTGGTCGACGATCGGCACGGCCAACATCGACCGGCTGAGCCTCGCGGGCAACTACGAGGTCAACATGGAGATCCTGGACGCCGCCGTCGCACGGCGCATGGAGGAGATCTTCGACCTCGACTCCGGCAACTGCACCGAGCTGACGCTCGACGAGTGGACTCGGCGTCCGCTGGCCGCTCGCGTCTCCGAGGGCATCCTCTCCCCCTGGCGTCCGCTGCTCTGACGGGAGCGGCACGACGACGAAGGGCGGGTCGCACCGTGAGGTGCGACCCGCCCTTCGGCAGATCAGTGCCCGTCAGAGACGGGCGAGGATCACTTGAGCTCGACGGAGGCGCCGGCGCCCTCGAGGGCCTCCTTGGCCTTCGCGGCAGCGTCCTTGTCGACCTTCTCGAGGACGGGCTTGGGGGCGCCGTCAACGAGGTCCTTGGCCTCCTTGAGACCGAGGCTCGTGAGCGCGCGGACCTCCTTGATGACCTGGATCTTCTTGTCGCCGGCGGCGGTCAGGATGACGTCGAACTCGTCCTGCTCCTCCTCGGCGGCGGCCTCGCCACCAGCGGCGGCGGGGGCAGCAGCGGCAACCGGGGCCGCGGCGGTGACCTCGAAGGTCTCCTCGAACTGCTTCACGAACTCGGAGAGCTCGATGAGGGTCATTTCCTTGAAGGCCTCAAGGAGCTCGTCGGTGCTGAGCTTCGCCATGATGGGCGTCCTTTCTGCAAACGTTGTGCCGTGAGTGGCGTGTGTGTACTGCGGTCTGAGGCGGACTGCCTCAGGCCTCGTCGCCACCCTCGGGGGTGGACTCGGTGGTGGACGCGGCCTCGGCTGCGTCCTCCGGGGCGTCGGTCGAGACCGGGCCCTGCTCCTCGACCTTCGCGCGCAGTGCGTCGACGACCCGAGCGGTCTGCGACAGCGGCGCGTTGAAGAGGTATGCGGCCTGGGTGAGCTGAGCCTTCATGGCCCCAGCAAGCTTGCCCAGGAGAACCTCGCGCGACTCAAGCTTCGCGAGCTTCTCGATGTCCTCCGGCGTGAGCGGGTTCCCGTCCAGGAGCCCACCCTTGATCACCAGGAGGGGGTTGTCCTTGGCGAAGTCACGCAGACCCTTCGCGGCCTCGACGGGGTCGCCCTCGACGAAGGCGATCGCGTTGGGGCCGACGAGCTGGCCCTCGAAGGCGGACTCGACGCCCGCCTCCTTGGCAGCGCGTTCGGTCAGCGTGTTCTTCACCACGGAGTAGGTGGCGTTGCCACGGAGCTTGCTTCGCAGCTCTCCGAGCTGCGCCACGGTCAGACCGCGGTACTCCGTGATCACGGCCGCGGTCGACGTGCGGAACTTGTCCGCCATGTCGGCAATGACGGCGTCCTTCTCGGCGTTCGCCATGCGGGCCTCCCTTCTCATGTGGTGCCACCGGGGCCCGAGACGAAAAAAGGAGCCCCGCGCAGGCACGGGACTCCAGGACGCACTCCACGAAGGAGGCGTCGGTGTCAGTGTCCTGCGCTGGTCGCCCGCATTCGCGGAACCTTGGGTCATCTCTGCGAGCAGCGATGACAACCGGCGGTCAATGGTCGTTGGTCAGCGTACGGCAGCAGCGCCGCACCGACCAAATCGTGGACGACGAAGGGGGCTGCCTCCCTCGCGGGAAGCAGCCCCCTCGGCTTCGAGACGCTTGCTTCGCAAGCTCCTCAGCCAGCGTGGTGCTGGGTGATCGTCAGATCAGGCGCCGGTGACCGAGTCGACGGCCACCGGGGTGGCCTCGTCGAGCAGGTTCTTGACGCGCGTGCTGTCGAGCTGGATGCCCGGGCCCATGGTCGTGCTCAGCACGGCCTTGGTGATGTAGCGGCCCTTGGAGGCGGAGGGCTTGAGGCGAAGGATCTCCTCGAGCGCGCTCTGGTAGTTCTCGACCAGCTTGGTCTCGTCGAAGCTCGCCTTGCCGATGATGAAGTGCAGGTTGGCGTGCTTGTCGTTGCGGAACTCGATCTTGCCGCCCTTGATGTCCGTGACGGCCTTGGCCGTGTCCATCGTGACGGTGCCGGTCTTGGGGTTCGGCATGAGGCCGCGGGGGCCGAGGACCTTGCCGAGACGACCGACCTTGCCCATGAGGTCCGGGGTGGCGACGACGGCGTCGAAGTCCATCCACCCGCCCTGGATCTTCTCGAGCAGGTCGTCCGAACCCACGTAGTCGGCGCCGGCCTCACGGGCGGCGTCGGCCTTGTCGCCGTTGGCGAAGACGAGGACGCGGGCGGTCTTGCCCGTGCCGTGCGGCAGGTTGACCGTGCCGCGGACCATCTGGTCGGCCTTGCGGGGGTCGATGCCGAGGCGGAAGACGACCTCGACGGTCTCGTCGTAGGACGTCTTGGCGCTGTCCTTGGCGAGGCGGATGGCCTCGAGGGGGGCGTAGGCCAGGTCGGCGTCGATCTTCTCTGCCGCGGCGCGGTAGCTCTTGCTGCGCTTCATGTGCTGCTCCTTGGTGGTGGTGGAGATGTGGTCGGGGCCAGCGCTGGCCCTCCCACGGGTGGTGCGTCGGGTCAGATGCCCGGCGTCTCGATACCCATCTGACGAGCGGTGCCGGCGATGATCTTCATCGCGGCGTCGATGTCGTGGGCGTTGAGGTCAGGCATCTTGGTCTCGGCGATTTCCTTGACCTGGTCCTTGGTCAGCGAGCCGACCTTGGTCTTGTGCGGCTCGCCCGAGGCCTTCTTGACCCCAGCCGCCTTCTTGATGAGCTCAGCGGCCGGCGGGGTCTTGGTGATGAAGGTGAACGAGCGGTCTTCGTAGACCGTGATCTCGACCGGCACGACATTGCCGCGCATGTCCGCCGTGGCGTCGTTGTACGCCTTGACGAACTCCATGATGTTGACGCCGTGCTGGCCGAGGGCCGGGCCGACGGGCGGGGCCGGGGTGGCGGCACCTGCCTGGATCTGGAGCTTGATGTAGCCGGAGACCTTCTTGCTCTTCGGGGGCATGCGGTGTTCCTACTTCCTGTTGGTGGGCCGACGCCTTGGGCGATGACCCGGTTGCATGAGGTGCCGCCGATCGGCGGCACCGACCATCAGATCTTGGCGACCTGGTGGAAGCCGAGCTCGACCGGGGTCTCCCGGCCGAAGATGGAGACGAGGACCTTCAACTTCTGGCTCTCCGGGATGATCTCGGAGATCGAGGCGGGCATCGTCTCGAAGGGGCCGTCCATGACCGTGACCGACTCGCCGATCTCGAAGTCGACGTCCATCGCGGCAGCGGACGAACCGCCCTGGGCGGGTGCGCCACCGGCAGTGGCAGCGGCGGGCTTCTCGAGATCGGCGGGCTTGATCATCGTGAAGACCTCGTCGAGGCTCAGCGGCACCGGGTCGTGGGCGTTGCCGACGAAGCCGGTGACGCCGGGGGTGTGACGCACGGCGCCCCAGGACTCGTCGGTCAGGTCCATGCGCACGAGGACGTACCCGGGCATGCGCGGCTGCTTGCGCACCTTCTTCTGGCCGGCCTTGATCTCGGTGACCTCGTCGATGGTGACGGCCACCTCGAAGATGTAGTCCTCCATGTCGAGGTTCGCGACACGGGTCTCGAGATTGTGCTTCACGCGGTTCTCGTAGCCCGCGTAGGTGTGGATGACGTACCAGTCGCCGAACTTGGTGGCCAGGTCGTCCTTGAAGGCCTTGACCGGGTCCTCGGCGTCCTCGGGCAGGATGTCGCCGTCCTCGTCCATGTCGGACTGGGCCTCGACGTCTGCGTCTGCGTCGGCCTCGGGGGCGTCCTCGTCAGCGACCTGCTCGGCAGCCGCCTCCTCGAGGGCCTCGTCGGCGGCGCGGGCGTCGTCGGCCTCCTGGGCAGAAGGGAGGTCTGCCGGCGGCTGCGCGGCGTACTCGGCCTGCTCGGCGGCGGCGACGCTCGAGGTGCCCTCATTTTCCTGGGGCTCGGGGGTCTGGGCCTGCTCGGACATGACCTGATTCCTCACTTCGACTACTACGACGGCGCAGGTGCGCGCCCGGACTGCGGTTGGTACAGCGGCGTCAGCCGCCGAACACCCAGAGCACGCCACGGGTGAACACGGCGTCCAGGCCAGCGACGATGAGCATCATCACGGCCACGAAGACGATGACGACGAGCGTGTAGTTGACCAGCTCGGACCGCGTCGGTCGGACGACCTTGCGGAGCTCGTCGAGCACCTGGGCCATGAAGAGGCCGATCGACCCGAAGAAGCGAGAGATCGGGTTGCCGCCCTTCGGCCCGCGCCGCGCGTTGGTCGGCTGCGCTCCGAGCTGGCTCACGTCATCTCTTCTCATCCGGGATCACCTGGCTGCGCAACGGGTGTCGTGCAACGCAGGGCAGGAGGGACTCGAACCCCCAACCGCCGGTTTTGGAGACCGGTGCTCTACCAATTGAGCCACTGCCCTTCGGGAAGCCCTGGTCGGGGCGGCTTCCCGGGCCGACTTCACCCTTCGTCTCCTACATGCGGGCATGACGGAGAGTCTGGTCGAAGTCAACCGAGGAGCAACACTACGTCACGAAGGGCCCACACCGCGAACCAGCCGAAGGTGGAAGACTGTGCCCGTGACTTCGACGAACGCAGCTCGCCCCCTGTCCGACCTCAGCGCGGAGGAGCTCGACGCCCTCGCGTCGACCCAACGTGAGGCCCACGCGGCGCAGGCCGCCAAGGGCACCAAGCTCGATGTCACGCGCGGCAAGCCGAGCGCGGCCCAGCTCGACCTCGCCGACGCGATGCTCTCCCTTCCCTCTGCGACGAAGGACCGGGCCGGTACCGACGTGCGCAACTACGGCGGCCTGTCCGGTCTGGCCGAGCTGCGCGAGATCTTCGCCGAGCTGCTCTGGGTCGAGCCCGACCAGATCGTCGCGGGCGGCAACTCCTCGCTGACGATGATGCGTGACGTCCTCGTCGACCTGCTCCTCTTCGGCGCGATCGACTCCCTTCGCCCGTGGGCGAAGGAGGAGAAGGTCACCTTCATCTGCCCCGTCCCCGGCTACGACCGCCACTTCGGGCTCCTCGAGGACCTCGGGATCACCATGATCACCGTCCCCATGACCGACGAGGGCCCCGACGCCGAGGAGGTCGCCCGACTCGCGGCCTCCGACCCGTCGATCAAGGGCATGTGGGTCGTCCCGACCTACGCCAACCCGACCGGCTCCGTCGTCACCCAGGAGATCGCCAGCCGTCTGGCCGCGATGGAGACCGCCGCCCCCGACTTCAAGATCTTCTGGGACAACGCCTACGCGGTCCACCACCTCACCGAGGACGAGACCAAGAGCGCGGACGTCATCAGCCTCGCCTCCGCAGCCGGCCACCCGCACCGCGCGATCATGTTCGCCTCGACCTCCAAGATCACCTGGGCCGGCGCGGGCGTGGCCTTCCTGGCCTCCTCCGTGGAGCAGGTCGCCTGGTACCTGGAGCACCTCGGCAAGGGCTCGATCGGCCCGGACAAGGTCAACCAGCTGCGCCACGTGGAGTTCTTCGGTGACGCCGAGGGCGTGCGGGCCCACATGCGGCGGCACGCCGGGATCATCGCCCCCAAGTTCGCCGAGGTGGACCGCGTGCTCACCGAGCGTCTGGGCGGTCTGGGCATCGCGACGTGGAACCGACCGACCGGCGGCTACTTCGTCAACCTCGACGTCCTGCCCGGCACCGCCTCGCGCGTCGTCGCGCTGGCCAAGGAGGCCGGCCTCTCGCTGACGCCCGCCGGGGCCTCCTTCCCCCACGGCGACGACCCGCAGGACACCAACATCCGGCTGGCGCCGACCATGCCGCCGATGTCCGAGCTCACCGAGGCCATGGAGACGGTCGCCGCCTGCGTCCTGATCGCCGCGGCCGAAAAGCTGGGCGGAAGCCCGACGAAGGAGTGACCATGTCCGAGCGCGAAGACCTTGACACCGACCTGACGAGCTACAGCCTCGACGACGAGGACCAGCTGCAGCCCGGCGACAGCCTCATGGGGGACGGGACCGGGCAGGAGGACGCGCTCGACGCCGGGTACTCACCGCCGGACTCCGCCCGGGGGTCCTACGCCCATGGCGTGACAGCAGCAGAGCAGCAGGTCAACGAGTCGATCGACGAGCGCCTGAAGCAGGAGCAGCCCGACCCCGCGACCGACGAGGAGGACCCGGGGCGTCGCGGCTCCGACCGGGTCGGCGGCGACGACCCCGACTCCATCGCGGCCGAGGACGACTGGATCGGCGACAGCGAGGTCGGCGACGCCCGCGCAGGGCGGCTCGTCAGCCCCGACGAGGGCAGCCACGAGGACCGCGATGACCAGGCCTGGGGCCGCGACGTGGGTGTCGACGGCGGCGCCGCCTCCGCCGAGGAGGCGGCCGTCCACATCATCGGCAACGACGACAACGGGGACTCCGCCTGAGCGCCGCGGCCCGGGACCTGAGGGCACTGCCCAAGGCGCACCTGCACCTGCACTTCACGGGGTCCATGCGGGTCGAGACCGTGCGCGACATGGCACTCGGCCACGGGATGCGGCTGCCGGACTCCCTTCGCGGCGCCTATCCCCCACGGCTGTCCGCCGCTGACGAACGCGGATGGTTCCGCTTCCAGCGTCTCTACGACGCCGCACGACACTGCGTGCGCGGTGAGGCCGACATGCGGCGCATCGTGCGTGAGGCGGCGCTGGACGACGGCGCCGAGGGGTCGCGCTGGCTGGAGATCCAGGTCGACCCGACGTCGTACGCCCCCTTCGTCGGGGGGATCACGCCCGCGATGGAGATCGTGCTCGACGAGGCGCGCTCGGTGAACGCGACCGCGGACGAGACCGGCTCGGCCCGTGTTGGCGTCCTCATGGCCGCCAGCCGCATCCGCCACCCGCTCGAGGCCCGCACGCTCGCCCGGTTGGCGGCCCAGCACGCCGGGCGCGGCCCGGAGGGCGTCCTGGGCTTCGGTTTGTCCAATGACGAGCGGCGCGGCTTCACACCGGACTTCGCGCAGGCCTTCCGCATCGCGGAGCGAGCCGGGCTGGCACTCGTCCCCCACTCCGGGGAGCTCCTCGGTCCCGACTCCGTCGCCGAGACGCTCGAGGTGCTCCGACCCGACCGCCTCGGCCACGGCGTACGCAGTGTGGAGGACCCGCGCGTGCTGGACGCGATCGTCGAGGCCGGGGTCGCTCTCGAGGTCTGCCCCGGGTCCAATGTCTCCCTCGGCGTCTACCGCGAGGCACCCGACGTGCCGCTGCGCACCCTCGTCGAGGCAGGCGCGACCATCGCGCTCGGTGCCGACGACCCCCTCCTCTTCGACTCGCGGCTGCTCGACCAGTACGAGACGGCACGCACGGTCCACGGTCTCGACGACGCCGAGATCGCGAGGCTGGCACGTGATTCCTTCCGGGCGAGCCGGGCACCGCAGGTCGTCGTGGACGCGGCGATGGCGGACATCGACGCGTGGCTGGCCGCCCCCGCCTGACCCGCCCATCCGGCGTGCGAGCGGCAAGACCGCAGATTGTGTGGCGTTCATCCTGCGGGGCGGCGATCCTTCTGCCACCATCGGGCCCAACGCGCGCGGATTCCCTGCCGCCGCGTCACGTCACACAGGCACAAAGGAGTGCACATGACCACCCGCATGAGGCCCCGCACGGCCCGTCTCGCGGCCACCGCCGCGATCCTCGGGCTCGGCGTGATCGGCGCCCAGTCCGCCACCGGCGCGACCCAGGACGAGCCGACCTCGACACCCGTACCCATCTCGACCCCCGAGGGCCAGGTGTCGAGCTATGTCATCAACACCACGACCGCCAACCCCGGTCAGGTCCGCAAGGCCGAAAGAGCGGTGACCGCCGCCGGCGGCGTCGTGGTGCAGTCCTGGCCGCAGATCGGCGTCGTCGTCGCCCACTCGACCGCAGCCGACTTCCGCACCGCCGTGGCAGCCAAGGCCAACAACGCCATCGAGTCCGTCGGGCCGACCCGCTCCGTCGCAGTCAGCGAGGGCACTCCTGAGAGCGTCCAAGCCCCATGGGGACCGGGCAAGGGCCAGCTGAAGACGTCCGTCACCAAGAAGGGCGACATCTCCGAGGGCACGGCCGCGACCACGACCGACCCGCGCGAGGGCGAGCAGTGGGACATGCAGATGATCAACGTGCCGCAGGCGCACACGATCACGACCGGTTCTCCTGACGTCACCGTCGGCGTCCTCGACTCCGGCATCGACCCCGACCACCCGGACCTGGTCAACCAGATCGACCGGGCCAACTCGGTCGGCTGCACCAATGCCGGCCAACCCGCGACCGGCGAGGACGCGTGGGCCCCGACGACGAGCGACCACGGCACCCACGTCGCCGGCACGATCGGCGCCGAACGCAACGGCGTCGGCATCGTCGGCATCGCACCCGGAGCCAAGATGGCCTCGGTCAAGGTGGTCAACGACGACGGGTTCATCTACCCCGAGTACGCGGTCTGCGGCTTCATGGAGGCCGGCCTCAAGGGCATGGACGTCACCAACAACAGCTATTACGTCGACCCCTTCGAGTTCTGGTGCGGTGACCAGCCGGAGCAGGCACCCGCTCTGGAGGCGGTGCGTCGTGCCGTCGAGTGGTCGACCGACCAGGGCGCCGTGCACGTCGCGGCTGCGGGCAACAGCGCGTACGACCTGTCGGACAAGACGACCAACGACTCCAGCCCCAATGACGCCGAGGTGCAGACCGATCGCGTCATCAACAGCTCGTGCAAGGACATCCCGACCGAGCTGGACGACGTCCTGACCGTGTCCTCCATCGACCGTCAGGGCGCTCTGTCGTACTTCTCCAACCGTGGCCTCGGCTCGATCGACGTGGCGGCACCCGGCAGCTCCATCCTGTCGACCGTCGTCAGGAACAACGGCTACGGGACCAAGAGCGGCACCTCGATGGCGTCGCCGCACGTCGCTGGGGTCGCTGCCCTGATGAAGTCCGCGCACCCGACGTGGGGCCCGGACAGGATCGCCGGTGAGCTGCGCTCCCAGGCCACGGACACCCCGTGCTCGACGACCACCCGTGGCGCCGAGTGCGTCGGTACCCCGCAGGAGAACTCCTACTACGGCGACGGCATCGTCGACGCCTACGCGGCGGTCCGCTGACCGGACGCGCACGGATGACGAGGGGCCACGGTCGATGTCGACCGTGGCCCCTCGTCATGGTGAAGGGAGTCCGGCGGCTACAGCGCGTGGCCGACGAAGACCGGCTCGTTGACGAGCGTGACGCCGAAGGCCTCATGCACCCCGTCGCGCACCTCGCGGGCGAGAGCGGCGACATCGCCGGCCGTGGCGCTGCCACGGTTGGTCACCGCGAGCGTGTGCTTGGTCGACAACGCGGCCGGCCCCGGCATCCGGTGCCCCTTGCCGAAGCCCGCCTTGTCGATGAGCCAGGCGGCGCTCGTCTTGGACTGCCCCTCCCCTGCCGGGAAGATCGGCGGGACCGGCCCAGCGGGACCGAGTCGCCGGGCGGCCCGCTCCACGAGGGCGTCCATCTGTGCCGAGGGGAGGATCGGGTTGGTGAAGAAGGAACCACAGCTCCACGTGTCGTGGTCGCTCTCGTCGAGGACCATGCCGCGGTTGCCGCGCTGGACGAGCACGGCCTCGCGGGCCGCTGCGAGCGGCACCTGCTCCCCCTGCTCGACGCCGAGCTGGCGGGCCAGGTCGGCGTAGGCCACGGGCTCGGACAGCCCACCGCGCCCCAGCTCGAAGGTCACCTCGAGGACGACGTGGCGTCCCGACTGCTTGAAGAGCGAGTGCCGGTAGGTGAACTCGCACTGCGCGTTGTCGAAGCTGACCTGCTGCTGCTCCTGACGGTCCCAGACGAGCACCCGGGTGATGGTCTGCGCGACCTCCTGCCCGTAGGCACCCACGTTCTGCACCGGGGTCGCTCCGGCCAGCCCGGGGATCCCGGACAGGGCCTCGACACCCGACCAGCCCTCGGCCACAGCACGTGCGACGACCTCGTCCCAGACCTCGCCGGCCGCGACCGTGACGATGACCCGGTCCTCGTCCTGGGACTCGACGCGCACCCCCTTCGTCGCGATGCGCACTACGGTGCCGCGGAAGCCCTCGTCCGCGATGACCAGGTTGGAGCCACCCGACAGGACCAGAAGGGGGGTCCCCGCCCAGTCCGCGGAACGCACGGCGTCGACGATCTCGTCACGGGTCTCAGCGGTGACGAGGGTGTCGGCCGGTCCGCCGACACGCATGGTGGTGAGCGGCGCCAGCGAGGCGCCGTGCGAGGTGGTCGCCATCAGTCGAGCTGGACGACGGCGCGACAGCGACCGAGGACCTTGTCGCCGCCGCAGGTCACGGTCAGCTCGACGGTCGCCTGCTTGCTCTCGGGGTCGGTCTTGGTGACCTTGCCCGTGACCTCGAGCTGGGCGCCTCCGTCGTGGGGGACGACGACCGGCTTGGTGAAGCGGGTGCCGTAGTCGATCACCCGGCCGGCGTCGCCGACCCAGTCGGTGACGACCTGGACGGCGGCGCCCATGCTCCACATGCCGTGGGCGATGACATCGGGCAGCCCGACTGCCTTCGCGGTGCGCTCGTCCCAGTGGATGACATTGCGGTCGCCGGAGGCACCCGCGTAGTGCACGAGGTGAGCCCTGGTGACGGGGATCGAGCGCTCCGGAAGGGCCTCCCCTTCGCTCACCTGCGAAAACTGACGCACGGTCTGCTCGCTCATGCTCACTCCCCTCCTCGCACGACGATCGTCGACAGGCTCGTCGCGACCGGCTGGTCCTGGGCGTCGATGATCTCGCTGCGCATGGTCACCATCTGGTGGCCGCCGGCCGCGCGGATCGCGTCGATGTGCAGGACGCCTCGCAGCTCGTCCCCCGCCACGATCGGCCGGTGGTGGGCGAAGCGCTGCTCTCCGTGGACGACGCGGGTGTAGTCGACCCCGGCCTCGGGGTCCGCCACGAACTGGGCGTCGGTGCGCTGCCCGGGAATCACCGCGAAGGTGGGCGGGGCCACCAGGTCGGCGTAACCGGCGGCACGGGCGGCCTCGACGTCGTGGTGGATCGGGTCGACGGCGCCCACCGCGTCAGCGAAGTCGCGGATGTGCTCACGCCCGACGGCGAAGGGCGGGGTCGGGTCGTAGCTGCGCCCCTGGAAGTCCTCGTTCACGGCCATGGAGCCAGTGTAGGCAGGAGCAGTGCATACGACGAGCGGCCGCCGAGCAGATGCTCGGCGGCCGCGTCGTGGTGGTGCGGGGTGCTGGACTCAGCGGGTCTCGCGGTGCGGGGTGTGCGCGCGGCACCGGTTGCAGAACTTCGCGAGCTCGATGCGGTCCGGGGTGTTGCGGCGGTTCTTCTTGGTGATGTAGTTCCGCTCCTTGCACTCCGTGCACGCCAGGGTGATCTTGGGACGGACGTCGGCGCTCTTGGATGCCACGGTAAGAACCTGCTCTCAGACACTTCGGGTGGTACTCGCCTGCGCCGGTCTGCGCTGGGCGGGAGGTGCGTGTGGTGCTGCAGCCCTAGGGCACAGCACGGCGACGCACAAGAATAGTCCACGGGACGCCTCCACCGGAAATCGGCGGCTCGTTCTCCGCGGCACTGCGTAGCGGGAGCGGGACTCGATCCCGCGACCTCACGATTATGAGTCGTGCGCTCTAACCAGCTGAGCTACCCCGCCGTGACGACCGACCCACGCCAGGCGCCGGTCGAACGAGAGCCCCCTGTCGGAATCGAACCGACGACCTCTTCCTTACCATGGAAACGCTCTACCGACTGAGCTAAGGGGGCGGGGTCCACCGAGTGCTTCGCAGCGCTTCGGTGAACAACCTCGGGAGAGATTACACGGCAGAGTGCCCGGTCATGAAATCGGGCCGGTGACGAGCTCCTCGAGGGATGCCCGCAGGGCCTGAGGGACCGCCGACGGACGCCGGGTGACGGCGTCGACGAACACGTGCGCGGAGGTCGCGAGCGCCACCAGCTCACCGTCGCTGGCCCGCACGAGCGCGCACTCCCACCGCACGCTCGAGCGCCCGACGGACAGCGCCCGCAGCCCGACCTCGAAGACGTCCGGGTAGGACATCTCGGCGAGGTAGCGGCAGCCCGTCTCCGGGATGAGGTTGATCGTGTCGCCGCCCTGCGCCACGTCGAAGTCGTGCGCCTTGAGCCAGTTGTTGATGGTCGTGTCCATCACCGAGTAGTGCACGGCGTTGTTGACGTGACCGAACTGGTCGTTGTCGCTCCACCGGGTGGGGACGCTCACCCAGTGCGGATAGAGGTCACGCTCGAGGTCGCTCATGTCAGACATCCTGCACCGGCGCGCCGTCCGGTCGCCACACACCCGACGAGCCGCGCCGGTGGCTGTCCAGCAGGTGCGTGTCGACGACGCCGACGGCTTCCATGAGGGCATGGGCCGTCGTCGGGCCGACGAAGGCGAAGCCGCGCCTCTTCAGCTCCTTGGCCAGGGCCTTGGACTCCTCGGAGGTCGTCGGGACGTCGGCGAAGGTCCGTGGCATGGGGGTGCGCGCCGGACGGAAGGACCAGACGAGGTCCGGCAGTCCACCATCGTCACGAAGGGAGAGGGTCGCGCCGGCATTGCGGATCGTCGCCTCCACCTTGGCCCGGTTGCGCACGATCCCGGCGTCAGCCATGAGCCGCTCGACGTCCCGCTCGTCGTAGGCGGCGACCCGGTCGGGGTCGAAGCCGTCGAAGGCCGCCCGGAAGTTCTCCCGTTTGCGCAGGATCGTCGCCCAGGACAGCCCGGACTGGAAGGCCTCGAGGCTCAGCCGCTCGAAGAGCCCACGCTCGTCGCGCACGGGCATGCCCCACTCGGTGTCGTAGTACTCCCGCAGCAGGTCACCATGGGCTCCGCGTCCGTCAGCCCATGCCGGCCTCGCCAGCCCGTCCTCGCCCACGGTCACGTCCATGCCTGCATCGTGCCCCACGGCGCCGTGCCAGGTGCGAGCATGTGCGCATGAAGATCATTGCCTCGTACAGCATCAAGGGTGGGGTGGGGAAGACGACCGCCGCAGCCAACCTCGCCTGGCTCGCCGCGAGCGAGGGGCGGCGCGTCCTGCTGTGGGACCTCGACCCTCAGGGCGGCTCCACCTGGCTCTTCAAGGTCAAACCCAAGGTGAAGGGGGGCGGCGAGGCGCTCGTGGCCGGCAAGCTCGATCTGGCCGACGCGATCAAGTCGAGCGACTTCGACAACCTCGACGTGCTGCCCTCCGACTTCTCCTACCGCAACCTCGACCTGCTGCTCGATGCCGAGAAGAAGCCGACGCGCACGCTGGGTCAGCTGCTCGACGGCTTGTCCAAGAAGTACGACCTCGTGGTCCTCGACTGCGCCCCGAGCGTCTCCCTCGTGTCGGAGAGCATCGTCCGCGCGGCCGACCTCGTCCTCGCCCCGGTCATGCCCTCGCCCCTGTCGATGCGCACCCTGGACCAGCTGCGCGAGTTCATCGACGACACCAAGGGCAAGTCGCCGAAGCTGCTCGCCTTCCTGTCGATGGTCGATCGCCGCCGGCGACTGCACAAGGACCTCGTCGAGGAGCTCCCCGGCTCACGCCCTGATGTCGCCAAGACCTTCATCCCGGCGGCGAGCGCGGTGGAGCAGATGGGCGTGCACCGTGCTCCGATCGTCCAGTGGCAGCCGCGCTCGGCAGCGGCCATCGCCTATCAGGACCTGTGGCGCGAGGTGCGCAAGCGCCTGAAGTGACCTCGGCCACGACCGCGGAGCGGGCCCGGGTGTGACCTGACCAATCCGACCTCGCCGTCGGCGACGAACACTGGTCACAGGTCCGCGACGCGGACCAGCGACAAGGGAGTCCGCCATGAAGTTCCGCCTGATCAGTCTCGCCGCCGTCGTCACCGCCTCGACCTTCGCGGCCGCCGGCGCCGCAGTCGCCGCGCACGACACCAACCCGTCCGCGAAGGTCGCGTCCTACTCCTACGGGCTGACCGCCGTCCAGGCCGGCAGCGTGCCCGGCTCTGCGGCCCAGGGCAGCACCCGCATCACGTCCTTGCCCAACGGCAAGGTCCGCGTCCAGGTCACGGCTGATGGACTCGCACCCGGGCTCCCCCACGCGATGCACCTGCACGGCGTCGACGGCCCCGAGAAGGACATGGCCTGCCCCGGGTCGACTGCCGACGCGGACGGCGACGGCTACGTCTCCGTGCCCGAGGGCGCCCCCTTCTACGGCGGCATCCTCGCCTCCCTGACCACGAGCGGCCCGACCGACGCCGGCCACGCCCTGGACCTGGCCCACTTCGCCACCGCCGACGAGGACGGCCGTCTGGAGTACAGCCGCACCTTCACCAACGCCAGCGCGCTGGCCAACGCCGACACCGTGCAGGTCGTCGTCCACGGCATCGACGTCAACGGCAGCGGGACCTACGACCTCGCGGGTGCGGGCGAGGCTCCCCTCGTGCCCGGCTCGGGCGTCCCCTTCGAGGCGACCATGCCCGTGCTGTGCGGGGGTGTCGCCAACTGACCCGCGCACTGCGGCCGCCACAGCCCCACACCTCATGACGAAGGCCCCCGGGATGATTCCCGGGGGCCTTCGTGCACGTGGGTGGCAGGTGAAGGATTCGAACCTTCGTAGGGATAACCCGACGGATTTACAGTCCGTTTCCATTGGCCGCTCGGACAACCTGCCGTGTGCGTCTGGAAGGATAGCAAGCAGACCACCCTCTCGCGCAATTCCCAGCACAACCTCCCCGAAGGAGCCCGCAGGACATGGCCAACAGCAGCTTCGACATCGTCAGCAAGGTCGACCGCCAGGAGGTCGACAACGCGCTCAACCAGACCGCCAAGGAGGTCTCCCAGCGCTACGACTTCAAGAACGTCGGAGCGTCCATCGAGTGGAGTGGCGACAACATCGTCATCAAGGCCAACTCGGCCGAGCGCGTGCTCGCCGTCGTCGACGCCTTCGAGTCCAAGCTCATCCGTCGTGGCGTCTCGTTGAAGAACATCGACTTCGGTGAGAAGGAGCCACAGCTCTCCGGCAAGGAGTACATCCTCTCGGGGCCCACCAAGGAGGGCATCGACCAGGACAACGCGAAGAAGATCTCCAAGATCATCCGCGACGAGGGACCCAAGGGGATCAAGCCGCAGATCCAGGGCGACGAGCTGCGGGTCACCGGCAAGTCGCGCGACGAGCTCCAGGAGATCATCGCGCTGCTCAAGGGCAAGGACCTGGACGTGGCGCTGCAGTTCGTCAACTACCGCTGACCGACGACGAACCGGCCGTGGCGACCTCGTGGTCACCACGGCCGGTTCGCCGTCTCGGCCGCGCCGGGCCGGCCGGCAGACGTCACACGGCGGGGATCGCCTCGACCTCGGGCTCCTCCTCGGCGCGCGTGCGGTCGTGCCGGGCGAGCGTCCTGCCCAGCAGGGGCACGCAGAGCAGCCCGAGCAGGGTCGCCGCGACGAGCACCCACAGGCCGGAGGACGGCGATCCGGTCGCCTCCTCGGTCAGGCCGAAGGCGTAGGGCCCGACGAAGCCACCGGTGAGCCCGATGGTGTTGACGAAGGCCAGGCCGGCCGCAGCCGCCACGCCACCGAGTCGTGCCATGAGCACGGACCAGTAGAGCGGCTGCACGCCGACGATGAAGAGCATCGTCACGCTGAGGATGACCATCTTGGCCACCGGGTTGTCGACCGCGATGAAGACGAGCGCGAAGACGATGGCCGCGGCCGTCGTGATGGCGATGAGCGGCACCTCGCGCCCCGGGTTGCGCCTGAGGATCCGGGGCACGACGAGGACCCCGACGACGGCACCGATGCCGACGACACCCGAGATGAGCCCGATCATGAAGCTGTCGGTCACGTCCATCGCCTCGACGATCGAGGGGACGAAGAAGATGACGCCGTACGTGGCGATCTGGTTCATGAAGTAGATCGCGGCGACGGTCAGCAGGAAGGGCTTGGACATCGCATTGCGGATGATCGCCCCGGGGCTCTCGACGTGCGCCTCCTCCCCCACGGCGCGGCGGGTGAGCTCCGCGGCCTCGTCGGCGTCGAGCCAGCTCGCCTTGGCCGGCGAGTTGGGCAGCACGAAGAAGATGAAGATGCCGAGCAGGACGGTCGGGATGCCCTCGAGGACGAAGAGCCACTGCCAGCCCTGCAGGCCCGCGACACCGTCCAGCTTCATCAGCGCACCACCGATGGGGTTGGCGACGATGAAGGCCACCGACGACGCGGTGAGGATGAGGCCGACGACCGTCGCGCGGTCCTTCTGGGCGAACCACGTCGTGATGAGGTACATGATCCCCGGGTAGAGGCCAGCCTCGGCCGCACCGAGGAGCAGGCGCAGGACGTAGAAGACCGTCGGGCTGGAGACGAACATCATCGCCATCGTGATCAGGCCCCAGGTGACGGCGATGCGGCTGATCCACACCTTCGCCCCGACCTTGTGCAGCACCAGGTTGCTCGGCACCTCCAGCGCGGCGTAGGTGATGAAGAACAGGCCTGCTCCGAGCCCGTAGGCGGCCGCGTCGATGCCGGCATCCAGCTCGAGCGAGGTCTTGGCCAGACCCACATTGGTCCGGTCGACGAAGGCCATGAAGTAGGCGGCCATCAGCACGGGCACGAGGCGCACGAAGGCCTTCTTCGTCGCCCGCGCGTGCAGGCGGTCCGACGCCGTTGTCGGTGAGGTCATCTGGGTCTCCCATATTTGAATGACGATTCAAGTCATATTTGAACTTGGATTCATATACGTGTCAAGGGACACATTCCGACCGGTTGGTCGGTAGCCTGCACAGATGGCCGACGCGACCACCCCGAAGACCCTGTCAGCACTGCCCTTCGCCTGCTCCGAGGCCTTCGGCGAGGCGCCCGCCCAGGCCTCCCGCCGGGCGGACGGGACGTGGCCGACCGTCTCGTTCCGCGAGATGGGCACCGTCGTCGACGAGCTGGCCCGTGGCCTCATCGCACTGGGCATGGTCCCCGGCGACCGGGTCGCCGTGCTCGCCGACACCCGACCGGAGTGGATGCAGGTCGCCTACGCGATCGCGGCCGGCGGCGGGATCATCGTGCCGATCTACGCGACCAACAGCCCCGAGGAGTGCCACTGGGTCCTCGAGGACTCGGGAGCGCGGATCGTGGTCTGCGAGGACGCCGCCCAGGTCGCCAAGGTGCGAGGCGTGGCCGACGACCTCGACGCGCTCACCCACGTCCTGGCCATCGACCCGGTCCCCGACGAGATCGACCTCGCGGGCCTGCGGTCCCGGGGGCGACAGGTGCCCGCGACCGAGCGCGCAGCCCGGACCGACGCCGTGGACGCCGGCGACGTCGCCGTCATCATCTACACCTCGGGCACGACCGGCCGCCCCAAGGGGTGCGTGCTCACCCACGACAACCTCATGTCCTGCGCCCGGCAGACCGCAGAGCTCGGCATCGTGACGAGCGAGGACTCCACCTATCTCTTCCTGCCGCTGGCGCACGTCTACGCGCAGACGCAGAATGTCACCGCCCACGCCCTCGGCAGCTGCGTCTCCTACGCCTCCGCCGGCCCGGCACAGGTCATGCAGGACCTCGCCGAGGTGCGGCCCACCTGCTTCCCCTCCGTCCCGCGGATCTACGAGAAGGTCCACGCCGCCTTCGCCGGGGCACCGCGCACCGACGCGGTCCTCGCCCGCGTGCGCGGCGCCTTCGGCGGCCGGATCCGGGTGGCGATCTCGGGTGCTGCCCCCATCGCCGGCGAGGTCCTCGAGTTCTTCCATGCCGCCGGGGTACCCGTCTACGAGGGTTATGGCCTGAGCGAGTCCACCGCCTTCGGCACGGTGAACCTGCCGGACGCCACCCGCCTCGGGACCATCGGCCGTCCCATGCCCTTCGGCGAGGTGCGGGTCGCCGACGACGGCGAGCTGCAGCTGCGCGGGCCGCACGTCTTCGCCGGGTACTGGCGCAACCCCGAGGCGACGGCCGCCTCCTTCACCGACGACGGCTGGCTGCGCACCGGCGACATCGGCGAGATCGACGCCGACGGCTACGTGCGGATCACCGGTCGGATCAAGGACATCATCATCACCTCGGGCGGCAAGAACATCGCGCCCGCCGTCTTCGAGAACGAGCTGCGGCAGTCCCCCTTCGTGTCGCACGTCGTCATGCACGGTGACCGGAGGCCCTACCCCGTCGCCCTGATCACGCTCGACCAGGACCAGGTCGGCCCGTGGGCGCGCGAGGAGGGCCTGCCCGACGACCCGGCCGGGCTCAGCGAGCACCCACGGCTGCTGGAGCGCATCCAGGCGGACGTCGACGCGGCCAACGCGCACCTGGCCCGGGTCGAGCAGGTCAAGCGCTTCGCGGTCCTGCCCACGGACTTCTCCCCCGAGACCGGCGAGCTCACCGTGACGCTCAAGCTGCGCCGCTCGGTCGTCGAGTCCCGCTACGCGCACGTCCTCGATGCCCTCTACGCGACGACCGATTCGTAGACTCCGCCCCATGGCCACGCAGCCGAGGACCCGCATCTCGGGGGCGAGCGTCCCGGACCTCGTGCTCGCCGCCGCCACGCGGCTCTTCGCCCAGCAGGGCTTCGAGGCCACCTCGGTGCAGCAGATCGTCGACGCGGCGGGCGTGACCAAGGGCGCGATGTACCACTACTTCTCGTCCA
This sequence comes from Janibacter sp. Soil728, assembly GCF_001428305.1. Lineage (GTDB taxonomy): Bacteria > Actinomycetota > Actinomycetes > Actinomycetales > Dermatophilaceae > Janibacter. The sequence continues at coordinate 232,885 of NZ_LMRZ01000006.1, forward strand.
AGGACGAGCTGCTCACGGCCAGCTACCGCCAGCTGCTCGACCGCCAGCTGGAGCACCTCGTCGAGATCTCCGGGCGCGACCTGCCCGTCGTCGAGCGCCTGCGGCTGATCGCCGAGGTCCTCGTGCTCACGACCCTGGCCGACCTCGATCGGGCCACGGCCTTCCACAACTCGATGCACCTGCTCAGGGCGCCCTCGCGCACGACGATCCGCGAGCAGCGACGCACCTTCCGGCGCACCTTCGAGGACGTCGTCCGGGAGGGCATCGCCTCGGGTGAGCTGCGCGAGGACCTGTCGGTGGACCTCGTGATGTTCAACTTCATGGGCGCCATCGGGTACCTGACCGTGTGGTTCACCCCCGACGGCCCCCGCACACCGGACGAGGTCGCGAGCGCCTACGGCGACATGCTCATCGCCGCGCTCGTCTGACCGCGCCCCGCGTCAGCCTCGCGCCGCGACGACCTCGCCCGCGCGAGCGAGCAGCTCGGCCTTGCGGATCTTGCCCGTGTCGGTCATCGGGAAGTCCTCGACCACCTCGACGAGCGGCACCTTGTAGGTCGCCATCTGCCCGCTGGCCCAGGCCTCGAGGTCGGCGGGGGTGGCGCCCCCTTCGCCCAGGCTGACGAAGGCGACGGGTCGCTGCCCGCTGTCCTCGTCCTCGGCCGGCACCACCGCGACGGACGCGATGTCGGGGTGGCCGGCGAGGATCATCTCGACCTCGGCCGGGAAGACGCTCATCCCCTTGACCTTGATGAGGTCCTTGCTGCGGGCGAGGTAGTGCAGGCACCCGTCGTCGTCGAGGTAGCCGGTGTCACCGGTGTGCAGCCAGCCGTCACGCAGCTGCTCGGCGCTGGCGGCCGGGTTGCGCCAGTAGCGGGTCATGATCGACGGGCTGCGCAGGAGGATCTCGCCGGACTCGCCGAAGCCCATCGGCTCGGCGGTCGCCGGGTCGACGACGACCACGTCGGTGCCGGGCACGGGCAGGCCGCAGAAGACCGGCTCGCTGAGCAGGTCGTGGTCGCCCTCGTGGAAGCCGTAGGGCACGACGTCGACGGTGTGGCTCTCGGTCATGCCGTAGGAGCCCTCACGCAGGACCGACCCCGCGCCGACCGCCTCGGACCAGCGGCGCCGCACGTCGGGCGTGAGCTTGCGGACGAAGGACATCGCCATGGGTGCGGTGAAGGAGGTCAGGTCGCGCTCGGCGATCCCCGGCAGCGCGAGGATGTCGAGGTAGCTCTCGACCGTGGCGGCGGTCATCGTCACCCGGTGGCGCTCGACGAGGTCGACGACGGTGGCCGCCTCCCAGCGCTCGAGGAGCACGGTCGTGCCACCCATGACGAGCGGGATGAGGATGCCCAGGTCCTCCCCCGCGATCCAGAAGACCGGGATGAAGCACAGCGAGACGATCTCGGTGCCGACGAGCCCGTTGGCCCCCGCCGCGCTGACCGCCGTGTAGACCATGTGCCGCTGGGTGTGCTCGCAGCCCTTGGGCAGACCGGTGGTGCCTCCGGTGTAGTTGAGCGCGGCGAGCGCCTCGAGGTCACGCGCCGGCTCGACGAGGGGCTGCGCCGTCACGGTGTCGGACCAACGCACCACCTCGACCCCCGCGACGGAGGGAAGGGGGTCCCCCTCACCTCCCAGGACCACCACCGTGCGAACCCGGGTCTGCGCCGCTGCGTCGCAGAGGCGTTGCGCCAGAGGGGCGCTCGTGACCACGACGCTGGCGTCGCTGTCGCCGAGCTCGTGCACGAGCTCGGCGTGCTGGAACATCGGGTTGATCGGGACGTGCACGCAGCCGGCCCGCAGCGTGCCGAGGAAGGCCACGACGAACTCGGGGACATTGCCCAGGTGGACACCGACGCGATCGCCGGGGGCCACCCCCTTCGCCCGCAGCCAGCCGGCCCACCGCGCGTGGCGGTCGGCGAGCTCGCGGTAGCTGGTGACGACGTCGTCGTGGACGACGGCCGCACGCTCGGGCTGGCGCCGTGCCCACTCGTCCAGGTACTCCGGGACGGCGCGCTCCCCGAGGGGGTGGACGACGTCACGAGGCAGGCCCGCGGGGCGCACCCGCTCCTGCCGTCGCCGGATCTCGTCGAGGTGCTGGGTCAGGTCCATGTGCGCTCCCTTGCGTCACCAGGTGTCGATGTAGCGGGCCGGCCGCTCGGCCGGGACCGCGCCCGCCATGGCCGTGAGGATCCAGCGGCGGGTGTCCACCGGGTCGATGACGTCGTCGAGCTCGACGACCGCGGCGGCGTTGACCGCACGGCCCCGCTCGTAGAGGTCGTCGAGCAGCCACTGCTCGAGCGCACGACGCTCCGTCGGGTCGGCCACCGCCTCGAGCTCCCGGCGGAAGCCGAGCCGGACCGCGCCCTCGAGGCCCATGCCACCCACCTCGCCGGTCGGCCACGCCAATGTCGCGGCGGGCCGGTGGAAGCTGCCCGCCGCCATGGCCTGCGCGCCGAGCCCGTAGGCCTTGCGCAGGACGACGGTGACGATCGGCACCCGCAGGTGCGCGCCGATGACGAAGAGCCGGGCGAAGTGGCGCACGGTCGCCGTGCGCTCGTGGTCCGGGCCGACCATGAAGCCCGGGGTGTCGCACAGGGACACCACGGGCAGTCCGTGGGCGTCGCACAGCTGGAGGAAGCGGGCGAGCTTGTCGGCCGCCGGGGCGTCGATGGCGCCGCCGAGGTGGCGCGGGTTGTTGGCGACCAGGCCCATCGGTCGGCCCTCGATGCGCACGAGGGCGGTGACGACACCGGGCGCGAAGCCAGCGCGCAGCTCGAGGACGGAGTCCTCGTCGGCGAGCGTGTCGATCGCCGCGTGGATGTCGTAGGCGCGCACCCTGCTCTCCGGCACCACGTGGCGCAGTGCCCGCTGGTCGGCCGCGGTCCACTCGTCGTGGACGCCCTGGAAGTAGCCGAGGTAGCGCCTGGCCACCGCGACGGCATCGGCCTCGTCGTCGACGACCACGTCGACGACGCCGTTGCTCCCCTGGACCTCGATCGGCCCGACCTCCTCGGGGGCGAAGACGCCGAGGCCGCCGCCCTCGATCATCGCCGGACCGCCCATGCCGATCGTCGAGTCACGCGTGGCGATGATGACGTCGCAGCAGCCGAGCAGGGCCGCGTTGCCCGCGAAGCAGCGCCCCGCGGCGATGCCGACCGTCGGGACGAGCCCGCTGAGGCGGCCCATCGTCGCGAAGGTCGGCACGTCGAGCCCGCTGGCCACCGTGGTGTCGGTGTCGCCGGGGCGACCGCCACCCCCTTCGGCGAAGAGGACGACGGGCAGGCGCTGCCGCTCGGCGATCTCGAGCAGGCGGTCGGTCTTCTTGTGGTTGAGGTAGCCCTGCGTGCCCGCCAGGACCGTGTAGTCGTAGGCCAGGACGGCGCACCGCGTGTCCTGCGCCGGCACCGAGGTGATCCGCCCGATCCCGGTGACGATGCCGTCGGCCGGGGTGGTGGCGATGAGCTCCTCCTCGCTGCGGCGGGCCCGCTGCGCGGCGACCGCGAGGCCTCCGTACTCGACGAAGCTGCCCTCGTCGACGAGGTCGGCGATGTTTTCCCGCGACGTCCGGTGCCCGCGGGCATGGCGCTTGGCCACCGCCTCGGGGCGCGCCTCGTCGAGACGCCGGTCGCGACGTTCGAGCAGGCGGGTCAGGTCGGGTCGCTCCGCGCCGAGGTCGGGGCCGTCGTCCACCGCACCGGCGGTCTCCTGCTCCGACGAAGGGAGCAGCCGCACCAGGAGGTCGTCCGGCGAGGTGCTCGCCCCGGGTCGGGTCCGCACGGACGTGACGGTGCCGGAGACGGGGGCCGGGACGAGGTGCTCCATCTTCATCGCCTCGACGACGACGAGCGGGGTGCCGGCGGTGACCTGCTGGCCCTCCTCGACGAGCACGGCGACGACGCTGCCGGCCATCTCGGAGCGGACCTCGCCGCCCTCGTCGGTCGGGGTCGTGGCCTGCGTGAGGCCGGCGTCGTCGAACCACCGGGTCGTGAGCTGCCAGCCCGCGAGGTCCTCGTGCTCGAGGAGGGCCCGCAGCACGGGCAGGTTGGTCTCGACCCCACCGATGCTGCACTCGGCCGCGGCCAGGCGCGCCTTGTCGAGGGCGCCGGTGAGCCCGCCGTGGCTGTGGGTGATGACCTTGGCGACGAGCGAGTCGAAGGAGCCGTCGACGCGGGTGCCCTCGACGAGATGGGTGTCGACGCGAACCCCCGGGCCGGTCGGCAGCGCGAGACCGGCGACGACCCCGTGCGCCGGCAGTGCCTCACCGCTGCTGCCCGTGCGCTCGGCCGCGATGCGCAGCTCGACGGCGCAGCCGGTGACGGTCGGCGGGGTCCCGAGGCCGAGGTCCGCGAGCTCGTGACCCTGCGCGATCCGCAGCTGGGTGAGGACGAGGTCGACACCGGTGACCATCTCGGTGACCGGGTGCTCGACCTGCAGGCGCGGGTTGACCTCGATGAACCACCACCGGGTCGGGTCATCGGCGTCGAGGAGGAACTCGACGGTGGCGAGCCCGCGGTACCCGCTGCCCTCGACCAGACGGATCGCCGCGGCGTGCAGGTCCGTGCGCACCCCCTGCGGCAGGTCGGGAGCCGGGGCGATCTCGAGGACCTTCTGGAAGCGCCGCTGGACCGTGCAGTCACGCTCGCCCAGATGGGTGACCGCGCCGGTCGCGTCGGCCACGACCTGGACCTCGACGTGCCGCGCCCGCTCGACGTACAGCTCGGCGAAGAGCGCGCCGGAGCCGAAGCTGCGCTCCGCCTCGGAGCGGGCGCGCTCCCACGGCTCGACGAGCGAGGCGCCGGCGGGCACGGCGCGCATGCCGCGGCCGCCACCGCCGGCCGCCGCCTTGACCATCACGCCGGCCGGGAGCTGCTCCCGCGCGAAGGCCGCGGCCTCCTCCTCGGTGACACCGACGGGCGTGGCCGGCAGGACCGGCACGCCCACCCGCTCGGCGGCCGCGCGGGCACTGCCCTTGTCGCCGAAGAGCTCGAGGAGGTCGGCGTCGGGGCCGACGAAGGTCACGCCGGCCTCGACGCAGGCCCGGGCGAGGACCGGGCTCTCGCTGAGGAAGCCGTATCCCGGGTGGAGCAGCCCGCACCCGTGCTCGGTCGCCCCCGCTAGGAGGGAGGCGGCGTCCAGGTAGGCCGCCGCCCCCTCGCCGGGGAGCACGTGGACGCCGGTCGCCAGGCGGGCCGCCGACGAGTCGGCCTCCGCGCGGGTGACGGCGACGACGACGTCGAGGCCGGCCTCCCGGGCCGCCCGCACGATGCGGACGGCGATCTCACCACGGTTGGCGACGAAGACGGACTCGGGCACGGGTACTCCTCGTGGTGGGTGGCGGTGGGTCAGAAGATCTCGAAGAGGCCAGCGGCTCCCTGGCCACCACCGATGCACATGGTGACCACGCCGTACTTCGCGCCGCGACGCTTGCCCTCGATGAGGACGTGACCGGCCATGCGCGCACCGCTCATGCCGTAGGGGTGGCCGATCGAGATCGCGCCACCGTTGACGTTGTACTTCGCCGGGTCGATGCCCAGGTGGTCGCGGCAGTAGAGCGCCTGGACCGCGAAGGCCTCGTTGAGCTCCCACAGGCCGATGTCGTCGACGCTGAGCCCGTGCTGCTTCAGCAGCTTCGGCACCGCGGCAATGGGACCAATGCCCATCTCGTCCGGCTCGACGCCGGCGACGGCCATCCCGCGGAAGGCACCGAGCGGGGTCAGGCCACGACGCGAGGCCTCGGCGGCCTCCATGATCACGGCGGCGGAGGCGCCGTCGGACAGCTGCGAGGCATTGCCGGCGGTGATCGAGAAGCCCTCCGTGCCGTCCTTGGCCAGGACGGGGTTGAGCTTGGACAGGTCGGCGAGGACCGTGCCGGGGCGGTTGCCCTCGTCCTTGGCGAGGGTGACCTCCTTCGAGCTGACCTCACCGGTGGCCTTGTCCTTGACGAGCATCGTCGACGTCAGGGGCACGATCTCGTCGTCGAAGGCGCCGGCCTCCTGCCCTGCGGCCGTGCGGCGCTGGGACTCGAGCGCGTACTCGTCCTGCTGCTCGCGGCTGACGCCGTAGCGCTTGGCGACGACCTCGGCCGTCTCGAGCATCGACATGTAGGTCGCCGACACGTGCTCCACGAGCCAGGGGTCCTGGGCTCGGTAGGTGTTCATGTGCTCGTTCTGCACCAACGAGATCGACTCGACGCCACCGCCGACGGCGATGTCCATGCCGTCGAAGAGGACCTGCTTGGACGCGGTCGCGATGGCCATGAGGCCGCTCGCGCACTGGCGGTCGACGGACATGCCGGCGACGGACACCGGCAGGCCGGCGCGCAGCGCGGCCTGGCGTCCGATGTTCATGGCCGTGGCACCCTGCTGGAGGGCGGCGCCGACGACGACGTCCTCGATCTGGGCGCCCTCGACACCGGCGCGCTCGACCGCGTGACGGATCGCGTGGCCGATGAGCTCCTGGGGCTGGGTGTCGTTGAAGGCGCCGCGGTAGGCGCGGCCGATCGGGGTACGGGCGGTGGAGACGATGACTGCTTCGCGCATGGTCACTCCTGGTGGTCGAAGGGGGTGTGGGGTCGAGTCTGTCGGTCAGCTGGCGGGCAGGTCCACGAGGACCGCCAGGTCGCTGCGGTGGCGGTCGGGCGTGCCGAGGGCGAGCTGGTCGGCCTTGGCCCGCTTGAGCCGGGTGTGCACGGGCGCCTCCCAGGTCATCCCGATGCCGCCGTGCAGCTGCAGGGCCTCCTCCGCGGCGCGGACGGCCGCGTCGGAGCAGAAGGCCTGGGCCACGGCCTGGGCGATCTGCTGCTCCGCTGCTCCCTGAGGTGCGACGGAGTGGGTCCCACGCGCCGCGTGGGCGCCTCGAAGGTCGCCGTCGGCGAGCGTGCCGGCAGCCTGTCGGGCCGCCGCCTGTGCGCTCACGAGCAGCAGGTAGAGGTCGGCCAGGCGGTGCTTGATCGCCTGGAAGGAGCCGATCGGGCGGGCGAACTGCACCCGCGTCTTGGCGTACTCCACGGTCGTCTCGAGGCACCACTGGGCCAGGCCCAGCTGCTCGGACGCGAGCAGCGCGGCGCCCGCCGCGAGCGCGGCGTCGACGGCCGCCTCGGCCCCTGCGCCAGAGGCGATCTCGTCCCCCTGGCCGGTCACGGTCACGCGGGCGAGCGGACGGGTCATGTCGAGGGAGACGATCGGCTCGAGCTCGACCTCGTCACGGCCGTACGCGCGAAGGGAGGTCCCTCCCCCTTCGCCAGTGGTGGGGACGAGGAAGAGGTCGGCACCCAGCGCACCGGCGACCGGCTCCGCACTCCCCGACACCGCCGACCAGGCACCTCGACGGGCGGTCCAGGGCAGCACGAGGACCGCGGTGCGCTCGCCAGAGGCGAGCGTCGGCAGGTGCTGCTCGTCCCCCGCCTGGAGCAGAGCGGTCGTCGCGATGACGGCGCTGGTGAGGAAAGGCACGGGTGCGACCGCACGGCCGAGCTCCTCGAGGACGACGGCCGCCTCCCGTGCGCCCGCGCCGACGCCGCCGAGCGACTCGGGGACGAGCAGACCGGCCAGGCCGAGCTGACCGGCGAGCGCCTGCCACAGCGCGCTCACGTCGGTGTCCGGCTCGTCGTAGAGGCGGGCAGGCAGACCCTCGTCGAGGGAACGCTGCAGGGTCGAGCGGACGCTGGAGCGCAGCGACTCCTCGACATCGGTGTAGAGGAGATCGGTCATCGCGGCACGTCCTTGAAGGGGATGCCCTTGTCGGGGCGGTGGTCCGGGGGCAGGCCGAGCACGCGCTCGGCGACGATGTTGCGCATGATCTCGCTGGTGCCACCCTCGATCGAGTTGCCCTTGGCGCGCAGGTAGCGGAAGCCTGGGCCGTGGCCGAGGAAGGAGCCGCCCTCGGGGCGGACCATCGTCCAGTCGTGGTAGGTCAGGCCCTCCTCGGGAGCGAGCTCGAGAGCGAACCCCGTGACCTGCTGGGCCTGCTGGGCGAAGGCCAGCTTCATCGCCGAGCTCTCGGGCCCGGGCTGTCCGGCCTCGAGGCCCTGCCGCAGCCGCTCGCCGGCGAGGCGGGTCACCTCGGTCTCGACCCACCACTGCATGAGCTCGGTGTGGTTGCCGGGCGTGCGCACGGAGGGATCGGTGCGCCAGCGCTCGGTGACCAGACCGATCTGGCCGGCCTCGCGGTCGTTGCCGGCGCTGATGGCGACCCGCTCGTTGTTGAGCGTCGTCGTCGCGACCTTCCACCCCTCGCCGACGGTGCCCACACGGTTGTGGTCGGGGACGCGCACCCCGGTGAGGAAGACCTCGTTGAACTCGGCCTCGCCCGTGATCTGACGAAGGGGGCGGATCTCGATCCCCGGGTCCCTCATGTCGACGAGGAAGTAGGTCAGACCCGCGTGCTTGGGCACCGAGGTGTCCGTGCGGGCGACGAGGATGGCGAAGTCGGCGTTGTGCGCGCCGGAGGTCCACACCTTCTGACCGTCGACGACCCACTCGTCACCGTCCGGGACCGCGCGGGTGGCGACGGCCGCCAGGTCGGAGCCGGCACCGGGCTCGCTGAAGAGCTGGCACCAGATCTCGGTGCAGGCGAAGAGCGGCCGCAGGTAGCGCTCCTGCAGCTCCTGGGAGCCGAAGGCCAAGATCGTGGGCGCGGCCATGCCGAGCCCGATCGAGTTGCGTGCGAAGTCCGGTCGCGGTGCGCCGGCGGCCTCGAGCCGCTCGTCGACCTCGACCTGACGGCCACGAGAGAGACCCAGGCCCCCACGGCCCTGCGGGAAGTGGACCCACGCGAGGCCTGCGTCGTACTGGGCGCCAAGAAATATGGCAGGGGGTGTCGTCTCGGGGTCGTGGCTCGCGAGGAGGTCGTCGACCCGCTGCTGCAGGTCAGGACTCTGCTGCTGATCAGACATGTGTCGTCCTCCGTCGGATCTCGTGGCGGGCCAGCGCATTCTTGTGGACCTCGTCGGGGCCGTCGGCGAAGCGCAGGGTACGCACCTGGGCGTACCACTCGGCGACCGGGAAGTCCTGGCTCAGTCCGCCGGCACCGTGGACCTGGACGGCCTTGTCGAGGATCCACTCGACGGTCGCCGGCGCGGCGATCTTGATCGCCTGGATCTCCGTGTGGGCGCCCTTGTTGCCGACTGTGTCCATCAGCCAGGCGGCCTTGAAGGTGAGCAGCCGCAGCTGCTCGATCCGCACGCGCGACTCCGCGATCCAGTCACGGATCACGCCTTGCTCCGACAAGGGCTTGCCGAAGGCGACGCGGCTGGCTGCGCGGTCGATCATCAGCTCCAGCGAACGCTCGGCGATGCCGATCAGGCGCATGCAGTGGTGGATGCGACCGGGGCCGAGCCGGGCCTGGGCGATGGCGAAGCCGCTGCCCTCCTCGCCGATGAGGTTGCTCACCGGGACCCGCACGTCGGTGAAGTCGATCTCGGCGTGGCCGCCGTGGTCCCGGTCGTCGTACCCGAAGACCTTCATCCCGCGACGCACGTCCACACCGGGGGTGTCCCGCGGCACGAGGATCATCGACTGCTGCTTGTGACGATCTGCCGAGGGGTCCGTCTTGCCCATGAGGATGAGCACCTTGGCATTGGGGTTCATCGCGCCGGAGATGTACCACTTGCGGCCGTTGATGACGTACTCGTCACCATCGCGCACGATCGAGGTCTCGATGTTGGTCGCGTCGGAGCTGGCCACCCGCGGCTCGGTCATGGCGAAGGCCGAGCGGATCTCGCCGGCGAGCAGGGGCTGGAGCCACTGCTCCTTCTGCTCGTCGGTGCCGAACATGTTCAGCACCTCCATGTTGCCGGTGTCCGGCGCCGCGCAGTTGGTCGCCACGGGGGCGATGTGCAGGCTGCGCCCGAGGATCTCGCACAGCGGCGCGTACTGCAGGTTGGTCAGGCCGGCGCCGTCCTCACCGGGGAGGAAGAGGTTCCACAGACCCTGGCTGCGCGCAGCCTCCTTGGCCGGCTCGATGATCGGCGGCGGCGACCAGCGGTCGGGGGCGGTGTCGATCTGCTCCTGGAATGTCGCCTCGATGGGGTAGACGTGCTCGTCCATGAAGGCGGTGAGCTGCTCTTGCAGCTCGGTGGTCCTGGCGTCCAGCGTGAAGTCCACGGGTCGCTCCCTTCGCTCAGGTGGTGGGGGTGGCGGCCCGGGCGGGCCGCTCACCGGTGCTCGCGATGTCGCTCCGGTCGATCCCCCGCTTGAGGATCTTGCCGGTCGGTCCCTTGGGCAGCTCCTCGACGAGCCGGTAGATCCGGGGGACCTTGTAGGCCGCGAGCCGCTCCTCGAGCCAGGCGCGCAGCACCGTCGGCTCGATGGTGCTGCCGGGCTGCGGCGTGATGACGGCGGCGATCTCCTCGCCGAGCCGCTCGTCGGGGACGCCGATGACCGCGACCTCCCGGATGTCGGGGTGGCTGTAGAGGACCTCCTCGATCTCACGCGGGTAGACGTTGTAGCCGCCGCGGATGACGAGGTCCTTCTTGCGGTCGACGATCCACAGGTCGCCGTCCCCGTCCATCCGGCCGATGTCGCCGGTGAGGAACCACTCGCCGTGGCGCACGGCCTCGGTGGCCTCGGGCCGCCTCCAGTACTCACGCATGACGAAGGGGCCGCTGATCGCCACCTCGCCGACCTCGCCGACGGGCAGCTGGGCGCGGTCCTCGTCGAGGATCGCCAGCTTGCTCCCGGGCAGGGCCCGCCCGACGCTCATCTCCTTGCAGGGGAAGATCGCGCGGTTGAAGGTCGACGCGCCCGCCGTCTCGCTCAGGCCGTAGCCGTCGAGGACGACGGCGCCGAAGCGCTCGCGGAAGGCCTTGGCGATCTGCAGGGGAAGCGCGGCGCCGCCCGAGCAGGCCAGGCGCAGGTGCGAGAGGTCCTGCGCGGTGACGTCCGTGTCGGCGTGCAACATGGCGTTCCACATCGTCGGCACGCCCGCGAGCCCGGTGAGCTGCTGCTCGGCTGCCATCCGCAGCAGCGCTGCCGGGTCGAAGGGACGCAGCAGGGACAGCGACCCGCCCGCGCTGTAGGCCGTGAACATCACGGCCGACTGACCGAAGACGTGGAAGAGGGGAAGGGCGGTGCCCATCCGGTCCTGTGGCGTCAGGTCGAGTGCCTCGGCCAGGGCCTCACCGCAGGCGAGCAGGTTGCCGTGGGTGAGGACCGCGCCCTTGGGGGCGCCGGTCGTGCCGGAGGTGTAGAGCAGCACGGCTGCGTCGGCGGTGTCGACGGCGACCGGCTCGGGTCCGGCGCCGGGCACGACGCAGCCGGGCTCGAGGAGCCACAGGTCGAACCCCTCCGCCGCCGCGGTGGCGGTGACTGCCTCGGAGCCCTCGTGCCAGCCGAGCGCGAAGGAGCAGCCGGCGTCACGGACGAAGTGCTCGAGCTCGCGTCGGGTGCACAGCGGGTTGACCGTCACCGCGGTCGCGCCGAGCGCGAGGACCGCGTGGTAGGTCAGGACGAATTCGGCGCTCGTCGGCACGACGACGAGGACGCGGTCGCCCGCACGCACTCCCCGCCCGGCCAGCTGGGCGGCAGCGGCGCGGATGTCGTCGCGCAGCTGCGCGAAGGTCCACGAGCGCTCTCCCTCGCGCAGGGCCAACGCGTCAGGTGTCTCGTCGGCCCAGCTCCAGATCAGGCTGGTGCCGTTGGTCATCGCACGTCCCCCTTCAGCTGGCGCTGGTAGCGCTGCATGCCGTGGATCCAGCGGTCCTGGTCGTCGACCTTGCGGCGCAGGAACTCGCGCACGTGGGTGTGCGGCGTGACGAGGAAGGTGCCCTCGGCGACGGCGGCAAGCACCTGGTCGGCGACATCGCGCGGGGCGAGCACCTCGCCGGCCTGCGTGACCGCGGCAGCGGCGACCTTGCCGCCCTCGCCCCCTCCCGACGTCATGCCCGAGCGGAGCATGTCGGTGTCGACACCCATCGGGCACAGGCAGCTGACCCCGACGCCGTCGTCGCCGTAGGTGACGGCGAGCCACTCGGCGAATCCGACCGCGCCGTGCTTGGTCACCGAGTAGGTGGCCGAGCCGATCTGGGTGAGCAGGCCTGCGGCAGAGGCGGTGGAGACGAAGTAACCGCTCCCCCGCTCGACCCAGCCCGGGACGAGCTGGCGGGCCGCCCGCACGTGGGCGAGGAGGTTGACGTCCAGGGCGAGCTGCCACTGGTCGTCGGTGGCCGCGAGGCCGGAGCCGTCGCCGACACCGGCGTTGGCGAAGAAGATGTCGACCGGGCCGAAGTGCTCCTCGGCTGCCGCGATCATCGCGGCGATGCACTCCTCGCTCGAGGCGTCACCGGCCACGGCGACGGCGCCGATCCGCTCGGCGGTGGCCGTCAGGCGCTGCTCGTCGATGTCGGAGACGACGACCCGGGCACCCGCCTCGAGCAGGGCCTCGGCGAGTGCCGCGCCGATGCCCCCGGCAGCGCCGGTGACCACGGCGACCTTGTCCTTGACCTGCATCGCGGTGGCCATCAGTCGCAGGGCCCGCCGGCGACGTAGAGCACCTGACCGGTCGTGAAGCCGGCGCCCTCGCTGACGAAGAAGGACACGGCGTGGGCGATGTCCTCGGGTCGACCGGTGCGGGCCACCGCTGCCTGCGTGGAGGCGGCGGACTTGAGGTCGTCGAAGCTGATGCCGATGCGGGCCGCGGTCTCGGCGGTCATCTCGGTCTCGATGAATCCGGGAGCGATGGCATTGGCGGTCACGCCGAACTTGCCGAGCTCGATGGCCAGGGTCTTGGTGAAGCCCTGCATGCCGGCCTTGGCGGCCGAGTAGTTGGTCTGGCCGCGGTTGCCCTGGGCCGACGTCGACGACAGGTTGACGATGCGTCCGTACCGCTCCTGGGTCATGAAGGCCTGGCAGGCCTTGGTCATGAGGAAGGCGCCGCGCAGGTGGACCGCCATGACGGCGTCCCAGTCCTCGACGCTCATCTTGAAGATGAGGTTGTCGCGGATGATGCCGGCGTTGTTGACCAGCACGGTCGGCGTGCCGAGCTCGTCGGCGATCCGCCGGACGGCCGCCTCGACCTGCTCGGCATCGGAGACGTCGGCGCCGACGGCCAGGGCCCGGCCCCCGGCCGCGGTGATCTCCTCGACGACCGGCGCGCAGGCCGACTCGTCGAGATCGAGGACGGCGACGGCCATGCCGTCGGTCGCGAGACGGCGCGCGACACCTGCGCCGATGCCTCGGGCCGCGCCGGTGACGACGGCGACGCGTTGCTGGTCATTGGTCATGTGAGAGCTCCTGTGATCTCGACTGCCGGAACACTTCGAACATACTTGAACCCGGCTTCAAGTTCAACTAGGTTCGAGCCAACCCGCACATGACCGAAGGAGCTCATCGTGACCCAGACCGCCCAGCACCGCCCCACCTCCGTCCAGGACCTCAAGGACCTCGTCGGCGTCGAGCTCGGACCCACCGAGTGGCATGTCGTCGACCAGACCAAGATCGACGGTTTCGCCGACATCACGGGCGACCACCAGTGGATCCACGTCGACCCCGCCAAGGCGGCGGACTCCCCCTTCGGCTCGACGATCGCGCACGGGCTCTACAGCCTCTCGCGCACGCCGGCCTTCTTCGAGGAGCTGATGGCCTTCGACGGCTTCACCCACTCGCTCAACTACGGCTACGACCGCATCCGCTTCATCCACCCGCTGCCGGTCGACTCACGGATCCGCATGCGCGCCGAGGTCACGCAGGTCGAGGAGACCTCCCCCGGCCAGGTCAACGTCGTGACCAAGCTGACCGTCGAGGCCGACGGCATCGACAAGCCGATCGTGGTGGCCAACTCGATCGGCCGCTTCAGCGTCTGACCCCTGACACCGATCTGCCCAGGCACGCTCGCGTCGGTGCGAGTGTGCCTGGGCAGATCTCTTGGGTCCGGACCCGGGAGACGTCACCACCCGGGCGAAGGGGTCAGCGGCGTACGCCGATCGCGCCGCTCAGCGGGAGCTGCCAGGTCAGGTCGCGGTGGGCGGCGACCGCCTCGTCGATGCGGTCGGCGATGTCCGCGGGGAAGGGGGTGGCTCGCCGCGCGACGAGGTCGACGTGCCCCTCGAGCACCTCGAGCGTGTTGGCGATCTGCCCGGTGGTGCGGTTGACGACGACGGAGATGCCGTGGAAGACCTTGTCCCCTCGGTCCAGCCACCGCACGTGCGCCGAGAGCTCCTCACCGATGTGCACCTCGTGGAGGAAGCGCAGGTGCTGCTCCATGCTGAAGACACCCAGCCGACGGCTCGAGCGATAGGTCTCGTCGACCCCCATCCGCAGCAGGGCCGCCTCGGCGGCACGGATGTGCAGACCGTAGAAGTGGGCGACGTTGACGTGGCCGTTGCCGTCCTCCCACTCCGAGCCTGCGACGACCCGGACGGACTCCGGGATCTGCGCGATCTCCTCGACGCCGGGAAGCTGGTCGACGCTCATGGCACCAGCACGACCTTGCCGGTGACGGTGCGCCCCTCGAGCGACGCGATCGCCGTGGCAGCGTCCTCGAGCGGGTGGGTCGCGCCGACGATCGGCCGGAGAGCTCCGCTGCGCAGGTGCGGCAGCATCGCCGCCCATTCCTTGCCCACGTGGCCGGGACGCGACATCGCGAAGGCTCCCCAGCCGACACCGACGACCGAGACGTTGTTGAGCAGCAGCCGGTTGACCTTGACCTCCGGGATCGACCCGGCGGTGAAGCCGATGACGAGGAGCCGGCCGTGCTCGCGCAGGGTCCGCAGCGAGTCGGTGAAGCGGTCACCGCCGACCGGGTCGACGACGATGTCGACGCTGGCCTTGCCGACCGCCTCGAGGAAGCCGTCGGCCATGACGACCTCGTCCGCCCCTGCGGCCCGGGCGATCTCCCCCTTCGCCTCGGTGGAGACGACCCCGATGACCTTGCTCGCACCGAAGGCCTTGGCCATCTGGATGGCCGCGGTCCCGATGCCGCCGGCAGCGCCGTGGACGAGGACGGTCTCGCCCTCGACCAGGCCACCCCGCTCGACGAGCGCGAAGTAGACGGTCGCGTAGTTGAAGGTGAAGGACGCGGCCTCCTCGAAGGAGACCTCGTCGGGGAGGGCGAAGGTCAGGTCGGGTCGGGCGAGCGCCTTCTCGGCGAAGCCGCCGAGAAGGGTCAGCGCGGCGACCCGGTCGCCGACCGACAGACCGCTGCCCTCGGGGGCGGCGGAGACGATGCCGGCGACCTCGGCCCCCGGGACGAAGGGGAGGTCCGGCTTCACCTGGTAGAGCCCCCGGGTCTGCAGCAGCTCGGGGAAGGCGACCCCGGCGGCCTTGACGTCGATCGTCACCAGCCGGTCGTCGGAGGGGTCGGAGATCTCGACGACCTCCACGGCCTCGGGGCCGTCGAGGGAGGAGATGTGGATGGCACGCATGGTGGTTCCCTTCGAGATACTCACAGCTGGAGGAGGAGCTTGCCGGTGTTGACCCCGTCGAAGAGGCCGAGCAGGGCGTCGGGGAAGGCGGCGATGCCGCCCTCGAGGATGGTCTCGGTGGCCTCGAAGCGGCCCTCGCCGATCAGCTCGGAGATACCGGTGATGGCCTCGGGGTACCGGTCGGCGTAGTCCATGACGACGAAGCCTTGCATGCTGGCGCGGAAGACGAGCAGGGCCATGTAGCGGCGCGGGCCCTCGGCCAGGGTCTCGTCGTTGTAGGTCGAGATGGCACCGCAGATGACGACCCGGGCGCCCTGCGCGAGGTTGGCCAGGGCGGCATCGAGCAGCTCGCCGCCGACGTTGTCGAAGTACACGTCGACCCCGTCGGGCGCGGCCTTGCGCACCTGGCGCAGCAGGTCGCCCTCGCGGCGGTCGATCACCTCGTCGAGGCCGAGCTCGCGCAACCAGGCGACCTTGTCCGGACCGCCTGCGACGCCGATGACCCGGCAGCCCTTGGCCTTGGCCAGCTGGGCGACGGTGCTGCCGACGGCACCGGCCGCGGCCGAGACGAGCACGGTGTCGCCGGGCTTGGCCCGACCGACGTCCTCGAGGCCGAACCACGCGGTCATGCCCGGCATGCCGAGGGCACCGAGCCAGGTGCTCATCGGGGCGACGTCGAGGTCGAGGTGCGCCACCCCCTTCCCGCTGGAGATGGCGTACTCACACACTCCGAAGGTCCCGCTCACGACGTCACCGACGGCGAAGTCGTCGTGCTGCGAGGCGATGACCGTGCCGGCACCGAAGGCCCGCATGACGGCGCCGATCTTCACCGGCGGGAGGTAGGAGCGCACGTCGTTGAGCCAGCCGCGCATGGCCGGGTCGAGGGAGACCTGCTGCATCTCGACGAGGAACTCGCCCGGACCGGGGTCGGGCACCTCCGTCGTGGCGAGCTCCCAGGTGCTGGCGTCGGGGCGGCCCTGGGGGCGGGCGGCGAGGCGGATCTCCTGCGAGGTCCGGGTCATGGGGTGCTCCTGATGCTCGGGTCGGCGCTGACGTGGCCACCATCCCACAACGTGAATCAGGGTTCAACTACTCTTGAACCCTGATTCAAGTGCGGCTACGGTCAGGGGAACACACACCGAGCGAAGGACCACCATGGACATCCCTGCCCTCTTCTCCCTCGACGGACGCGTCGCCCTCGTGACCGGCGGCTCCCGCGGCATCGGCCGGATGATCACCGAGGGCCTGCTCAGCCAGGGCGCGACGGTCTACATCACCGCCCGCAAGGAGGAGGCCTGCCGCGCGACGGCCACCGAGCTGTCCGAGCAGTTCGGCGAAGGGCGTTGTGTCGCACTGCCCGGCGACGTCTCGACGACCGCCGGCATCGCCTCCCTGCTCGAGGCCTTCGGCGAGCACGAGAGCCACCTCGACATCCTCGTCAACAACGCGGGCGCGGCCTGGGGCGAGTCCTTCGACACCTTCCCCGAGAGCGGGTGGGACAAGGTCATGGACCTCAACGTCAAGGCGCCGTTCTTCCTCACCCAGGCCGCCAAGGGACTGCTGCTCGCCGGCCGTGAGCGCGGTGGCCACCTCGCCAAGGTCATCAACATCGCGTCGATCGACGGGCTCTCGCTCAACCCGATGGAGACGTACTCGTACCACGCGAGCAAGGCGGGCGTCGTGCACCTCACCAAGCGGATGGCGGTCACGCTCGCGCCCGAGGGCATCATCGTCAGCGCGATCGCTCCCGGTGCCTTCGCCTCCAGCATGAACAAGGAGGCACGCGACCACGCCGACGAGATCTCCGGCGACATCCCCTCCGGACGCGTCGGCCGCCCCGAGGACATGGCCGCCGCTGCGATCTACCTCGCCTCCGACGCCGGCGACTACGTCGTCGGCAGCACCCTCACCGTCGACGGCGGGGTCACCATCGCAAGGTGACGCTCCCGGGTGTCAGGTGGCGGGCGAAGGGAGGGGGCCGACCCCCTCCCTTCGCCCGTCTGGCTGCCGCTCTCGAGGAGGCTCAGTCCGCCCGCAGCTCGGGCGTGGTGAGCCCGAGCGCGTTGGTCCACAGCCGGGTCGCGCCGTCGACGAGGTCGTCGACCGGGACGAGGAGGAATTCGTTGACGAAGGCGTCCTGGGCCAGTCGCGAGACCATGCCGGAGAGCGCCATGGCGGCGGTCAGCGCGTCGATGCCGCGGTCCGCGAGGCCGCGGGACTGCAGGTCGGCGATGGCCCGGCTGTTGCGGACGACGAAGGCGTGGGCGCGGGCCTGCCGCAGCTCGCGGAAGCGCGGGTCGACCGCCGCGACCTGGAGGAGCAGCTGGTTGAGCCGGGCATTGCGCCGGTAGGCCTCGAAGTAGGCCCGGTTGCTCGCGGCGATGATCTCGATGGGGTCGTCAGTGCGCTCCATCGAGGTGGTGCCCGGGTGCAGCATGTCGCTCTGCGCCTCGTGGAGGACGGCCGCGAAGACCTCGTCCTTGCTGTCGAACCACGTGTAGAAGCTGCCGATCGAGCACTTGGCCTCGGCCGCGATGTCGACGAGGCGGGAGTCGACGTAGCCGTCCCGCTCGAAGACGGTGCGCGCCGCGGTGATGAGCGCGTCACGGGTGCGCTGGCCACGCGCGGTCTGCGGCTGGGTGCCGAGCTTGGCACCGTCGACGAGGTCGGGTACCTCGCTCGTGGTCTCGCTGTCGCTGGGCATGGCCGCCATGCTAAACCGCTTCGTCCAGAACGACGTGCGCCGCGGCCACGAGCTGGTCGACCGCGTCGGCCGGGATCGAGCCCATGGCGGTGAGGTTGCGCGGGTCGTCGAGCTGACGGCGACGGACGCCCTCGAGGATGATCGCGAGCTTCCACAGCCCCAGGCCGTGCCAGAAGGGGACGGCGGAGACGTCCCTGCCGGACACCTCGGCGTAGTGCTGGACGAGCTCGGTCCGGGTGGCGAAGCCCGCCACCGTCGAGGCGTCGAAGCGCATCGTCGGCGGGTCGCCGGCCTGGGGCCAGTAGGCGAGCGCGGTCCCGAGGTCGGCGAGCGGGTCGCCGAGCGTGGCCAGCTCCCAGTCGAGGATCGCCCGCACCTGCGCGTCGTCGGGGTCGATGATGACATTGCGCAGGTGGCAGTCCCCGTGGACGAGGGTGACCTCGCCGGCCTCGGGCTCACGCTCGTGGAGCCGCCCGGTGAGGCGGTCGAGGTCGGCGAGGTCGCGGGTGCGCGACAGCTCCCACTGGCCCGACCAGCGCTTGAGCTGTCGGGCCGCGTAGGGCTTGTGGCTCGCGAGGTCGGCGAGCCCCACCCGGTCCAGGTCGACCGCGTGGATGCGGGCGAGGGTGTCGACCAGGGAGAGGCCGACCGCGTGCCGGGCAGCCGGCGCCAGACCCTCCGCGTCGCTGCGCTCGTCGAGGACGAGCCCGTCGACGAAGGAGACGACGAGCACCGGCCGGTCGGCGACCGCCGGGTCCTCGCACAGGCCGTGCACGACGGGGAGGGGGACATCGCTGCCCTGCAGCCCGGAGAGGATCCGGTGCTCCCGCGCCACGTCGTGGGCCGAGGCGAGCAGCTCGCCCATCGGGGGGCGCCGCAGGACCAGGCGGGCCCCCTTCGCGTCGGTGACGAGGTAGGTGAGGTTGGACTGACCCAACCCCACCCGCTCGTAGGCCAGCGGTGGCTCGACGTCGACCCGCCCGCGGGTCCACGCCGTCATCGCGGCCGTGTCGAGACCCTCGATCACTTCTTGCCCCACTCCGGGCTACGACGGCGGTACTCGCGGCGGGCGATGGTCATCTTGTGCACCTCGTCGGGGCCGTCCGCCAGACGAAGGGTGCGCATGTGGGCGTACCACATGGCCAGGGGGAAGTCGTCGCTCACGCCACCGCCGCCGTGCACCTGGATGGCCCGGTCGATGATCTTCAGCGCCATCTGCGGGGCGGCGACCTTGATCGCCGCGATCTCGGTGCGCGCGACCTTGTTGCCCACGGTGTCCATCATGTGCGCGGTCTTGAGGGTCAGCAGACGCACCATCTCGATCTCGATGCGGGCCTCGGCGACCCAGTCCATGATGTTGGACCGGTTGGCCACCGGCTCGCCGAAGGTCACCCGGGACTGCGCCCGGTCGATCATCAGGTCGAGTGCGCGCTCGGCGACACCGATGGCGCGCATGCAGTGGTGGATCCGGCCCGGCCCGAGGCGGGCCTGGCTGATCATGAAGCCGTCGCCCTCACCGGCGAGGAGCGCGTCGACGGGCACCCGCACGTCGGTGAAGCTGACCTCGGCGTGGCCCTCGCGGTCCATGTAGCCGAAGACCGGGAGGCCACGCTCGACCGTGACGCCCGGGGCGTCGATCGGGACGACCATCATCGACTGCTGGCGGTGGGTCGGGGCGTCCGGGTCGGTCTTGCCCATGACGATGAGGACCTTGCAGTTCTTGTGCAGGGCGTTGGACGTCCACCACTTGCGGCCGTTGATGACGTACTCGTCGCCGTCTCGCTCCATGCGCGTCTCGACATTGGTCGCGTCGGAGCTGGCGACCGCCGGCTCGGTCATGGCGAAGGCCGAGGCCATCTCGCCCGCGAGCAGCGGCTTCAGGTACTTCTCCTTGTGCTCGTCGGTGCCGAAGAGCGTGAGCACCTCCATGTTGCCGGTGTCCGGGGCGTTGCAGTTGATGGCCTCGGGGGCGATCTCGATGCTGCGCCCGGTGATCTCCGCGAGGTGGGCGTACTCGAGGTTGGTCAGCCCCGGCCCCCACTCGGGGTGCGGGTGGAAGAGGTTCCACAGGCCCTGGCTGCGCGCCTCGGCCTTGAGGTCCTCGAGGACCTGCGGGTGGTGGTTGGGGTTGCCGGAGTCCCGCATCTGCTGGCGGTAGACGCTCTCCGCGGGGTAGACGTGCTCGTCCATGAAGGTGAGCAGGCGGTCGCGGTAGTCCTGGCCGCGTTCACTGAGTTCGAACATCGTGGTGATCCTTTGGCTCGTGGTGTGGTCGAACGACCGTCAGCGGGTGGCGCCGGTCGGGGTGGGAAGGGAGAGTGCCTCGCGGATGCGGGGCAGGGACTCGGCAGCGGTGCGGTGGAGGATGCCGCGGATCCCGAGGCGCGCGGCGCCGACGAGGTTGTGCTCGAGGTCGTCGACGAGCACGCACTGCCTCGGGTCGACGCCCAGCCGGTCGCAGGCGATGCGGTAGATCTGCCGAGAGGGCTTGCGTACGCCGACCTGCGCGGAGATGACCGTGACGTCGAAGAGCTCGTCGAGGTCGATGCGCGCGTAGCAGTCGCGGCCCAGCGAGTTGGAGACGAGCGCGACGGGGACACCGGCGGCCCGGGCCTGACGGACCAGCTCGATCATCGGCTCGTCGAGGTCCATGTGCGTGGCGAGCCCGGCGAGGAGGCCCCGGGGGGCGATGTCACCACCGGCCTCGACGAGCGCACCGGCGAAGGCGTCCTCGAAGCCCTCGTCGTCGAGTCGACCCTCCTCGTGCGCGACGAGCGCGGCACGCGCGCCCTCGTGGGTGGCGAGCACGCGCAGGGCCTCCTGCGGCTCGAGTCCCGCGTCGGCGCCGAGCGCCCCGAAGGCGGCGCCGATCGGGGCCGTGAGCACTCCCCCGAAGTCGATGAGCAGCGCCTGCGCCGGCCGCGCGTCGAGCGGGGTCGGATCGGGTGACGTCGTCGTCATGGTGACTCCTTGTGGTCTTCGGCCTCGCCATAGGTATACTTGAACTTAGATTCAGATTCAAGTCTGTGACGACGAAGTCCGAGGAGCGCCCATCTCCACCGCCGCCGTGCTGCCCCCACCCCACCGCGGGGCACTCGCGAGCGCCATCGCCGTGCTCTTCGGCGTCACCGGCCTGGGGAGCGCAGCGGTCGCCGTCGCTCTGCCTGCTCTTGCCCAGGACCTCGAGCTGACCACCGGCCGGGCCGCGCTCGTCGTCAGCTGCTACTCCCTCGCGCTCGCGGTCGGCAGTGCGGTCTTCGGCCGCCTCGGTGACATGTTCGGCATCCGCCTGCCCCTGCTCATCGGCATGTCCGTCATGGTCACCGCAGCCTGCGCGGGCGCGCTCGTGGACTCCCTTCCCGCACTCATCGTCACGCGGACCCTGCAGGGCCTGGGGGCAGCGGCGGTTCCGGCCCTGACGATCGCCGCCATCCAGGCCCTCTTCGCCGGTGACAGTCGAGCCCGGGCCATGGCGACGTACTCCGGTGTCGGGGCCACGATCAATGCTCTGGGCCCCGTCGCAGGGGCCCTGCTCGTCGACCCCTTCGGGTGGCGACCCGTCGTGGCCATCCCGGTCTTCACCCTCCTCGTGGTCCCCCTCGTCTGGCGTGACCTGCCGACCCACCGCCAGCCCGGAGCGACACTCGATCCCGTCGGCGCCCTGCTCGTGGCAGGCGCCGCCATCGGCGCCGTGCTGTCCCTGCAGGCGGCGACGCTGGGCGGCACCACGGCGCTCGTCGGCCTCGTCGTGCTGCTGGCGAGCGCTCCGGCGGCCGTGCTGCGCTCACGCCGTCGTCCGCACGGTGTCGTCCCGGCCGCTCTCGTGCGCGATCGCGCCGCCCGGCTCAGCCTGCTGACCGCGGCGAGCCTGCCGTCCGCCTGGTTCGGGATGCTCGTGGCCGTGCCCACCGTCCTCATCGCCCATGGCTGGTCCGGCACCCAGGTGGGGCTGCTGCTCCTGCCGTGCGCCGCCCTGGGGGTCATCGCGCCCCGCATCACGGGCCCGGCGCTCATCCGCTTCGGCGCGGCCCGCAGCCAGCTGCTCGCCACCGCGGGAGTCACCGCAGCGGTGGTCCTCGCCGCACTCGGCTCCGCGCTCGTGAACCCCCTCGCACTCATCGCCGCGACGCTGCTGCTCATGCTCTCCTTCGGCCTCGGGCAGCCAGCGATGACGGCTCTCGTCGCCGACTCCGTCGCCGTGCACACCCGCGGTGGAGCGCTCGGCCTGCTCACCCTCGTCTTCCTGCTCGGGGCCAGTCTCGGAGCCGCCACCGTCGGGGGCCTCGGAGACGTCATCGGGTTCCCTCGCGCCCTGCTCGTCCTGGCCGCCCTGCCGGCAGTGGCGGCACTCGCCTTCGCCCGTCCGATCTCGACCCACCGCCCCGACCCCCGACCCCAGGAGATCTCGTGACCGACACCGACCACGTCCTGTACGACCTCACCGATGGCATCGCCACCATCACCCTCAACCGACCCGACCGGCGAAATGCGATGTCGGTCCCGATGATCGAGCGGCTCGGCGAGCTCTTCGCCCAGACCGACGAGGACCCGGCGGTGCGTGCCCTGGTGCTCACCGGCGCCGGTCGCGCCTTCTGCGCCGGTGGCGATGTCCAGCAGTTCGACGAGGACGGCGGCGAAGGGGGTGGCGCCACCGAGGTCGACCCGGCTGCGGTCGCCGAGCAGCTGCGCCACCAGGAGCTGACCGTCGGCCGCCTGCACACCTTCACCAAGCCGACGATCGCCGCGCTCCCCGGAGCAGCCGCCGGAGCAGGTCTGGGACTCGCCCTCGCGACCGACCTGCGCATCGGCACCCCGCGCACCGTCGTCGCGACGGCCTTTGCCACGGTCGCCCTGTCCGGCGACTTCGGCGTGGCCTGGTTGCTCGACCGGCTCGTCGGACCGGCGCGCGCCCGTGAGCTGATGCTCCTCAGCCCGCGGCTCGACGGGGAGGCCTGTCTGGACCTCGGCCTGCTCACGCGGCTCGTGCCCGAGGACGAGCTCGAGGAGAGCACCCGCGCGCTGGCCGCCCGGCTCGCCGACGGCTCCGCCCTGACGCTGGCCCACATCAAGCGCAACCTCCTCGAGGCGCCCCACCAGACGCTGTCGGAGTCGATGGCCGCAGAGGTGCCTCGCCACAAGGCCTGCGGCCTGACCGCTGACCACGTCGAGGCCGCGCGCGCCTTCGTCGAGAAGCGACCTCCGGTCTTCGCGCGCTGACGGCTGTCGGTGCGCGAGCCTAGGCTGAGGACATGGCCCAGGTACTCCTCTTCCCCTCCGTCCTCGGCGTCCGTCGGGGCGTCACCGATCTCGCCGACGCGCTGACCGGCGCCGGGCACACCGTGACCGTCGTCGACCACCTCGCCGGCACGACCTACGACGACTACGAGCCGGCGGGGGCCCGGTCCCAGGAGATCGGCTTCCCTGCCCAGATGGCCTTTGCCCTCGAGGCGGCCAAGGGGGTCCCCGGCCCCTTCGTGGCCGTGGGCTTCTCCAACGGTGCCGGGATGGCTCAGTGGATTGCGGCCCAGCGCCCCGACGACGCCCGAGGGGTCGTGATGATCGGCGGCGGCCTGCCGATGCGCTTCCTCGAGGCCACCTGGCCGACAGGCGTCCCCGGTCAGGTGCACGTCACCTCGGAGGATCCCTTCCACGAGGAGGACAAGCAGTTCGACGACGAGGTCCAGGACGACGTGGAGCACGCCGGGGGCGAGTTCACCTTCGTCGAGTACCAGGGCGCGGGTCACCTCTTCAACGACCCGACCCTTCCGGCGGAGTACCAGCCCGAGGAGGCGCGCATCCTCACCCGCCGCATCCTGGAGTTCGTCGACGCGGTCGGCTGACCCACCGCTCGACGGCTGACTACCGCTCGAAGTACGTGCGCGGGTTCTTCACGAGCATGGTGTCGATGTCGTCCTGCGTGGCACCACCCTCGAGGAGCGCCGGGATGACGTCCTCGCTGATGTGCCGGTAGTTCCACCGCGGCACGATCTGGCGCTTGGCCTCGGGGTCGAACCAGTCGATGAAGCACGCGGCGTCGTGGGCGAGCACCATCTTCTCGGCGTAGCCGCGGCGCAGCAGCTCGAGGACGGTCGCGACCCGGTCCTCGAAGGGCAGGAGCACGTCCAGCCCGAAGCGGTCCATGCCCAGGTAGGAGCCGGCGTCGGCGACCTTGCACAGGTAGTCGACATCCGTCGAGTCACCGCTGTGCCCGATGACCACCTTGGTCAGATCGGCCCCCTCCTCCGCGAGGACTCGCTGCGCCACGAGTCCCGAGCCGGTGTGCGGGTTGGTGTGCACCGTGATCGGCGCGCCGCTCTGGGCGCTGGCCGCGCCGACCGCGCGCATCGCTCGCTCGACCCCGGGGGTCAGGCCCTGTTCCTCGATGGCGCACTTGAGGAACCCTGCGCGCACACCGGTGTCGGCGATGCCCTCGGTGAGGTCCTTGAGGAAGAGCTCGGTGAGCGGCTCGGGCACGTCGAAGAGCAGACCGGGTCCGCTGTAGTGGAACTGGAAGGGGATCTCGTTGTAGGTGTACAAGCCCGTCGCGACGACGATGTTGACGTCGACCTGCTCGGCGACGCGCTGGACACGCGGGAGGTAGCGCCCCAGGCCGAGGACCGTCGGGTCGAGGATCGTGTCGATCCCCAGCCCCGGGAGCTGGGCCAGCTCCGCCACGGCCTCGGCGACCTTGGTGTCCTCGTCCCAGTCGCCCTGGTAGTTGTTCCGGAACTCCTCGCCCAGGACGAAGATGTGCTCGTGGGCCAGCACACGGCCCAGATCGGCGGAGTCGATGCTCCCGGTCACGGTCGGTACAGCCACCACGGCGCACTCTCCTTCGAGTCGGTTCCTGCGACCCTAGACCCACGTGCCCGAGTTGAAGTGTCAGTCGAGCCGCTCGCGCGCTGCCGGTGCGCCTGCTGCCTCCAGCCCCAGCAGCCAACGCTTGGCCTGGAGGCCACCTCGGTAGCCTCCGGCGCTGCCGTCGCTACGCACCACCCGGTGGCAGGGCAGCAGCAGCGGCACGGGGTTGTTGGCGCAGGCGCTGCCGACGGCGCGCACCGCACGCGGCCGACCGGTCATCCCGGCCATCTCGGTGTAGGTCGCGGTGTGCCCGTAGGCGATTCGCGGCAGGGCCTCGACGACTTCACGCCGGTAGCCCGCGAGCAGCCGCAGGTCGATCGGGACGTCGAGTGACCGGCTGCGGCCGCCGAGATAGTCCTCGATCCTGCGTGCGGTCTCGTCGAGACGACGCGGCGCCCGCAGGATGCGCGGGCTGACCCGCTCGGCGAGGTCGGCGAGCACCGCGTCGTGGCCCTCCTCCTCGAAGGCCAGACGCACCGCCCCCTGCTCCGTGGCGACGAGCAGCAGCGCCCCCAGGGGCGAGTCGACGGCCCGGTAGGCGAGGTCGATCAGGCCCACCTCACCGGCGCGCGCCACCAGGCGGTCGTGGAGACGAGCCAGGTCATCAGTCTCTGCAGTCATCGGATCTCCTTGTCTCGCAACGATCTGAGGCCGTCACTCGCCGCCCGGCGGGCGGCGGCCTCGCTCCCGCCGACGAGGTCGACGATCCGGGCATAGGGCAGCCCCCCGAGGTAGCGATAGGTGATGACCTGCCGCTGCTTGTCCGGCAGGGCGGCGACGTGACGCCACACCCCTTCGTCGTCGGTCTCGGCTCCCGGCGCCACGACCTCGGGCAGGTCGGCGACCGGGTCGGTGCGCCGGCGAGCCCGTGACCGGTGGATGTCGGTGCACTTCCGCTTGGCCACGGTCACCAGCCAGGCGGTCACGTCGAGGTCCCCCGGCAGGTCCGGCCACGCCGACAGCGCCGCGAGGAAGGTCTCGCTCCACGCGTCGTCGACATCGGCGGACGCGACGCGAGCCCGACACACCGCCAGCACTCGTCGACCGTGCTCCTCCACCACCTGCTCGAAGGGAGGCAGGCTCCGGGGAGTCTCCTCAGAAGAGGGCACCGCGGTCCTCGGCGTCCGGCTCCTCGAGGGCGAGCAGCGCCCGCTTGCGGTCGAGACCGCCGCCGTACCCGGTGATCGACCCGTCGGCCCCGATCACGCGATGGCACGGGACGATGATCGAGACCGGGTTGGCCCCGACCGCCCGGCCCACGGCCTGCGCCGCCCCTCCGGTCTCTCGGGCGAGGTCGCCGTAGCTGACCGTCTGCCCGTACGGGATCCGCTCGAGCAGCTCCCAGATGCGTCGGTGGTGCTCGCCCCCGCGCAGCTCGTAGGGGAGGTCGAAGTCCGTCCTCGTCCCGTCGAGGTACTCCTGGAGCTGGTGCGCCACCGCGGCGAGGACGGGCTCGGCCGCGACCTCGACCTCGAGTCCGTGGTCGGCCCCGTCGGGGAGGGTCCAGTGACCGGGGAAGTACAGACCGATCAGGACGCTCCCCTCGCCGGACTGCGCCTCGTCGAGCACAGCGACAAGGTCACCGAGTCGGGTCGGGAGCAGAGCGTGGCGGGTCGTCATGATGTCGATCATGTCCCATAGACGCATCGGGACCCGGATGTGTGAGATCGGTACTGTCCCGCTCATGAGCATCCGCGCATGGCAGGTCCAGCAGCTCGGTGAAGCCGCCGACGTCCTCACCCTCGTCGACACCGAGGCCCCGCCGCCCGGCCCGGGTCAGGTGCGGGTACGGGTGCGCGCGACCGGGGTCAACTTCGCCGACACCCTCATGTGCCGCGGGGAGTACCAGGTGCGGCCGCAACCCCCCTTCGTCCCGGGGTTGGAGGTCTGCGGTGACGTCCTCGAGGTCGGCGTCGACGTCACCCACGTCGCCGTCGGCGACCGCGTCCTCGGTGGGACCGCCGTCCCGCACGGCGGCTACGCGAGCGAGTGCCTCATGGACGGGGCGAGCACCTTCCCCGCACCCGACGGGCTGGACGACGCCGCCTGCGCGGCGCTGATGATCAGCTACCAGACGGGATGGTTCGGCCTGCACCGACGAGCGGCCCTGCGCGAAGGGGAGCACCTCCTCGTCCACGCGGCCTCCGGTGGCGTCGGGTCGGCTGCCGTCCAGCTCGGCAAGGCGGCCGGTGCGCACGTCATCGGCGTCGTCGGAGGCGCGGACAAGGTCGACATCGCCCGCAGCCTCGGGTGCGATGTCGTCATCGACCGCCGTGAGCAGGACATCATCGAGACGGTCAAGGAGGTCACCGGCGGTCACGGCGCCGATGTCGTCTACGACCCGGTGGGCGGGCCGTCGTACGCGGCGAGCACCAAGTGCATCGCCTTCGAGGGGCGGATCATCGTCGTCGGCTTCGCCAGCGGCCGCGTCCCCGAGCCACGGCTCAACCACGCGATGGTCAAGAACTACTCGATCCTCGGCCTGCACTGGGGCCTGTATCAGCAGCACGACCCGGCCGCGGTCGTCGCGGCCCACGCCGACCTGGTCCGCCTCGCCGATGCCGGCCACGTCGCGCCGCTCGTCGCGGAGACCTTTCCCTTCGAGGAGACACCGGCCGCGCTCGCCCGCCTCGCGGGCGGGTCGAGCACGGGCCGGATCGTCGTCACTGCATCTGGCTCATCCGCACGACCTTGAGGAGATGCACCCTGGGTGCGCACGACCTTGAGGAGATGCGGGCGAAGGGGGGTCAGCCAGCCGGCGGGAAGGCTCGGCGGGAGGCCAGCGCCTCCTCGAGCTCCGACTGCTGGTCGACCATCGAGCGCCGCACGCCCTGCTGGAGGTCGCCCGCGAGCGCGGTCCGGGAGAGCTCGAGCGTCTCCTCGCTGACGAAGCGCGAGGGGTAGGTCATCGATGCCACCCGCGAGAGCGCGTCCTCGCCGAGCCACGCGGTCATCGGCGGGATGTCGGTGAAGTACCGGGCGACATAGGGCTCGACGAGCGAGAGGTCCTGCGGCCCCCAGAAGCCGGCGGCGATCGCGATGAGCTCGTAGTTGCTCCGCTCGCGGTTGGTCGTCAGGTCCGCCCAGGCGGCGGCCTTGGCCTCCGGCGTCGGGATCGCGGCCCGCGCGGTGAGCGCACCCAGCTGCCCGCTCATCGTCTTGTCCCGGGCGAGCGCCTCGTCGATCTCGAGGGCCCCGATGACCCCGCGACGGGTCAGCTGCCCCAGGAGGATCCAGCGGAAGTCCGCGTCGCCCTCGAGGCCGGCCGGCAGATCGCGCCCCTCCGACCACGGCACGAGCCGACCTTCGACGTCGTCGGTCGTGCGGGCGACGAGGCGGGCGGCGTGCAGGGCCATCGACGAGCCCGGCTCCGACGCCGCGAGGACCTGCTCGCCGACGCGGGTCAGGCGTGCACGGGCGGCGTCCTGCTCCTCCTCGGGCAGGAGCACGCGGATGACGCGACCCGTCAGGTGCATCCCGGCACGGGAGAAGATCGAGTCGTTGGTCTCCGTCGGCAGGGCCGCCTCACCGAGGTCGACGAGCAGTCTGGGGTCGACCTGGGCGAGCGCCACGCCGTCGCGCAGACCGACCCAGATGACCGCGCGGGCCTGAGCGTCGGCGGTGAGCGGCAACTCGGTGGGCAGTGCGGCCAAGGAGGCCTCGTCGAGCAACGGCGTGGCCCAGGTGCGGTCACCGGCGTTGGGCAGCACGAGCGCTGCGTCGAGGTCCAGGCCGGCGACCGGGGCGGAGTCCGCGTCGAGGGTCAGCGCCTGGCGGGAGGTCTCCTTGCCGTCGGTGTACGTCGCGATGTCGAAGGCGTGGGGGCGGTCCGCTGGGTGGTCCGACGGCGCCTGCCGCGTCACCCTCCCGGCCCGATCGACCGCGATCGTGTCGACCCCGGCGGTCAGGAGCCAGGCCTGGCTCCAGTCCGACAGGTCCATGCCGCTGGAGCGCTCCATCGCACCGAGGAAGTCGGCCAGCGTGCCGTTGCCGAAGGAGTGGTCGCCCAGGTACTGACGGATGCCCTCGAGGAAGGCCTCGTCACCGATGAACTCGATGAGCTGACGGATGACCGCGGCGCCCTTGGCGTAGGAGATCCCGTCGAAGTTGGCCAACGCCGACTTGGCGTCCGGCGCCGGCGAGCCCGCGACGGGGTGGGTCGAGGGCGCGCGCTCGGCGCCGTAGCCCCACGACTTGCGCGACATCGTCGAGTCGACCCAGGCCTCGGTGTACTCCGTGGCCTCGACGAGGCAGCGGTGGGCCATGTACTCGGCGAAGGACTCGTTGAGCCACAGGTCGTCCCACCACTGCGGGCTGACCAGGTCGCCGAACCACATGTGCGCCATCTCGTGGCTGATCGTGTTGGCCCGGGTGAGCAGCTCGTCGCGACCGACGGCCCCGCGGAAGAGGTAGGCATCGCGGATGACGACGCAGCCCGGGTTTTCCATCGCACCGGCGTTGAACTCGGGGACGAAGACCTGGTCGTAGTCGTCGAAGGGGTAGCGGATGCCGAAGATCGAGTGGAAGTAGTCGAAGCTGCGCTTGGTCACCTCGAGCATCTCGGGGGCGTGCTCCTGCAGCTGCTCGGTGAGGGAGCGGCGGGCCCACATGCCGAGCGTGATCCCGTCGTGCTCGTCGGTCACCGACACGTAGGGACCGGCACACAGCGCGACGAAGTAGGTCGACAGCGGCTTGGTCTCCGCGAGGTGCCACACACCCCCGTCACCGATGACACCGGAGCCGTTACCGATGACCTGCCAGTCCGCCGGCGCCTTGACGCTGAAGGCGTACGGGGCCTTGACGTCGGGCTGGTCGACGCACGCGAAGACCGCCGGGGCGGCGTCGAGGAAGAGGTGGCTGAAGACGTAGTCCTCACCGTCCGCAGGGTCGGTCGCGCGGTGCAGCCCTTCGCCGTCGTGGCTGTAGGCCATCGTCGCCTCGACCTCGACGACGTGCTCGCCCGCGGTCACCGACAGCGGCAACCTCCCTTCGGCCAGCAGGCCCACGTCGAGGTCGGCGCCGTCGAGGCTCGCCCGGTGCAGCTCGCGCGGCTTGACGTCGACGAAGGTGTCACCGTCGGCGGTCGCGGTCAGGTGGATACGGGTCAGCGAGTAGAAGGTTTGCGGGTCACGGTCGAGGTCGAGCTCGACGTCCATCCGGGTCACCGACAGCAGGTCGGCGCGGGCAACGGCTTCGTCACGGGTCAGGGAAGGCACCCCCGCATCCTGTCACCGTCAGTCCGTGAGCCGCGACGGGACGGGTCGCCTCGGGGTCCTAGACTGACTGGCTGCGACGAAGACGACGTGAAGGACGGAGCGGGATGAGCCGAGGAGCGGGCGACCTGCCCACTCGCGAACCCGGGCTGTTGGCCCAGCTGCTGGTTCGCGCCCGCGCCCAGCGGGTGGAGCCGATCACGCGACGACTCGTCGCCTCCATCTCGCGGGAGAACAATGCCTACGACGCCACCGGCGTCGTGCCCGACGACGACCTGTGGCGTTCCTGCCACGACAACGTCGAGCGCGTGCTCGAGATGCTCGTCCTGTCGGTTCAGCCTGACGGCAGCCTCTCCCCGGTCGACGACCTCGACCAGCTTCTCGACGCGGCCCGCGCGACCGGCGGACGTCGCGCCGAGCAGGGCCTGCCCCTCGACGACGTCCTGCGTTCGTACCGCATCGGTGGCCGGCTCATCTGGGAGGACCTCGTCACCCGATCAGATCCACCGCTCGACCCGGAGAGCTTCCTCAACCTCGGCGTCTGGCTGTGGTCCAGCGTCGACACGTCGTCCGCCGAGGTCGCGCGCGCCTATCGGCGCACCGAGCAACGACTCCTGCGCGCCGACACCCAGCGGATGGCGGCGTTGTGGGAGGGCCTGCTCGGCGGTCGGGCACGAGAGGAGGCCTTCGCCCAAGAGGCCTCCCGGTCGATGGACCTGCCGGCCCACGCACCACTGCTGCTCGTGCTGCTGCGCTGCACGACTCCCGAGGACGCTGCTGATGCCCTGGCCGACGTCGTCGAGGAGCACCACCTCCTCACCGCATGGCAGACCCGCGCCGACGGTGACGTCGTCGGCGTCCTCGCCCTTCCCGACGAAGCCGGCCACCATCGGGTGGTCGCCGCGCTCGTCGACGCGGCAGAGAGCACCGGGCTGCGTGGCGGCGTCTCGGGGCGCTGCGGTGGGCTCGCCGAGGTGGACGAGGCCTTCGAGCAGGCACGGATGGCGGCGGCCGGTCTCGACGGCGCGGGCCTGCGCTCGCACGACGACCGGCTCGTCCCGGCCCTGCTCCTCAGCTCTCCCCAGATCTCTCGACAGCTTGTCGACCACTGGCTCGGCCCCCTCCTCGCCCTGCCCGAGGCCGAGTCCGCGGAGCTGCTCGACACGCTCTTCGCATGGGTGGCCGCCGGCGGCTCGACCAGCCGTGCCGCCACGGTGATCCCGTGCCACCGCAACACGGTCCTCAACCGACTGGTCCGGGTCTCGACGATCACCCAGCAGCACCTGCTGGACGGGCCACCGCCGACAGGTCTGGCTCTTGCGCTGCAGGCGTACGCGGCCGGCCTGCGCTGAGGCACCCGACCGACACCCGACACACCTCCTGTGCGTGCTGCACAACCGCGCGTACCGGAGCGTGGGCAGGCTCGCATTGCGCGGGAGGTCGGCTGGACGGTCCAATGTACGAGTCCTGACAACGCCGTCGACCCCGGAGCTGACGATGACTGATCCGCCCCCCACAGAGCACCTCGACTCCCGCTCTGGCCCGAGTCGACGGAGCTTCATGGGCTACGTCATCGCCGGTGCCACCCTCGCGACCGGTGCGGAGATGACCCTCGGCAGCGAGCCTGCCGAGGCGGTCATCCCGACGGCGCCGGGTCCGGCAGAGATCCTCGACCTCAACGACCTGCTCACCCTGGCCGCCGCGCCCACCGCCAGCCTGATCACCGTGAAGATCGGCACCGACGGCCGCGCCTCCTTCGCCCTCCCCCGCGCCGAGGTGGGGCAGGGCATCATCACCTCGTCGACGATGATGATCGCCGAAGAGCTCGACCTGCCGCTGGACAAGATCGACGTCACCCTGGCCAAGGCCCGCCCCGAGCTGATGTTCAACCAGCTGACCGGCGGCTCCAACACCACGATCTCGACCTACACCCCGATCCGGGTCGCGGCCGCGCTCGCCAAGCAGCAGCTCCTGAGGGCAGCTGCCGTCGTGCTCGGCGACACCGTGGACGCGCTCGTCGCCAAGAGCGGCGTCATCACCGGTCCGTCCGGCCAGATCAGCTACGGCGATCTCGCCGTCAAGGCGTCCGTGACCGACACCGTGCGCGCAGAGGTCACCCTCAAGACCCGCGCGCAGCACACCGTCATCGGCACGCCGCAGGGCCGCACCGACGCACGCGACGCCGTCACGGGCAAGAAGAAGTTCGCCATGGACCTCGACGTGGCCGACGCCCTGCCGACGATGGTCGCCCGCCCGCCGACCCACAACGGCGCGCCGGTCCGGCTGAGGAACGAGGCCGCGGTGCTCGACCTGCCCGGTGTCACCCACGTCGCCCAGGTCCCGACCGGCATCGCGGTACGGGCCAAGACCTTCGGTCAGTGCATCGACGCCATCAGGGAGATGGACATCGAGTGGGAAGGGGGCGAGCTCGCCGGCGAGTCCGATGCCAGCATCCTCGCCAAGGTCAAGCAGGCCCAGCTGCCCATGGTCGTGCCCAAGGTGCCGGTGCTGACCCAGCGCGTCGATGCCGAGTTCACCTTCCGCTTCCGCAGCAACTCCTCCCTCGAGCCCAACTGCGCCATCGCCGACGTGCGTGCCGGCTCCGCCGAGATCTGGGCCTCCCTGAAGTCTCCGGTCGTGGCCCAGGAGGAGATCGCCGGCGAGCTCGGTCTGCCGGTCTCCGAGGTCACCGTCAACGTGGCCCAGGGCGGCGGGTCCTTCGGCCGCAAGCTCTTCCACGACGCCGCGCTGGAGGGCGCCCGGATCTCCAAGGCCATGGGCAAGCCGGTGCGGCTCATGTGGCACCGGGTCGACGAGCCCCGCCAGGGGCGGCTGCACCCCATGGCCACCTCACGGGTGCGAGCCACCCACCTGCTGGGCGAGGTGCTCTCCTTCGAGCAACGGCACACCAGCGTCCAGACCGACTTCGGCCACGGCCTGGGCGACATCATCACCAACCACGCAGCGAAGCTCCCGGTGGGAGGCAACCTCTCTTTCGCGCAGACGATCTTCACGCTGACCCAGGAGGTGCCGTACAACTTCGGCGCCGTCACCCAGCTGCTCAACGAGACCGATGACCGCTTCAACACCGGCAGCATGCGCAACATCTACTCCCCCGACGTGCGCACGGCCAATGAGCTGGTCGTCGACGAGCTCGCCCGCAAGATGCGCAAGGACCCGGTGGCCTTCCGCCGCAAGTTCCTGCGCAGCAGCGCGGCCAAGGCCGCCCTCGACAAGGTCGCCGCGATGGGCGACTGGGGACGCACGCTTCCCGACGGTGTGACCCAGGGCGTGGCGATCCACAAGGAGTACAAGGGCGTCACCGCCTGCCTCGTCGAGCTCGACACCCGCCCCGCGACGGTGAACCGCGACGTGCGCAACGGCGTCACCGGGCCACGCGTGACCAAGGCCTTCTTCGCCGTCGATGCCGGTCTGGTCATCAACCCCACGGGGCTGGAGGCGCAGATGCTCGGGGGGGTCATGGACGGCATCGCGCTCGCGCTGACCTCGAGCTGCCACTTCGAGGACGGACACTTCCTCGAGGCGAGCTGGGACAACTACTTCTACACCCGCCAGTGGAATGTCCCACCGGAGATCACCGTCGAGATCATGCCCTCGGACGCCGGTCAGCCCGGTGGCGCCGGTGAGGCAGGCGTCGCCGCGAGCTTCGCCGCGATCGCCTGCGCCTATGCGCGAGCCACCGGGAAGATGCCCACCGAGTTCCCGATCAACCACGCCGACGAGCTCGCCTTCGAGCCCAAGCCCTTCACCCCTTCGGTGGTCCAGTCGCCGACCGACGGCCTAGACCACACCTACTGAGGAGCACGCCATGTCCAGTCACACCTTTGTCCTCAATGGCGAGAAGGTCACCGTCGACGTCGAGCCCGGCGTGCGCATCCTGTGGGTGCTGCGTGACGTCCTCGGCGTCACCGGCCCCAAGTACGGGTGCGGGATCAACGTCTGCAAGGCCTGCACGTCGCACATCAACGGCAAGGCCTTCAACCCTTGCTCCGTACCGGTGAGCGAGCTGTCCGCCGACGACGAGATCACCACGATCGAAGGCCTCGCCGACACCGTCGACACCGACCTGCACCCGATGCAGGACGCCTGGATCGAGCACGACGTCGCGCAGTGCGGCTACTGCCAGCCCGGTCAGATCATGGCCGCCGTCGCCCTGGTCAACAAGGTCAAGGCGGAGGGGCGCGCCATCGCCGAGTCCGACCTCGACGGCATCCGCAACCTGTGCCGGTGCGGGACCTACCCGCGTATCCGGCAGGCGATCCGTACGGGCGAGCAGCACATGTGACACGCGCCCGAGCACGAGCGAAGGGCCCGACACCACAGCGGTGTCGGGCCCTTGGTGCGTCGCGAGGTGGCCTCAGTGCAGGCGCGGGCCCCCGGCCATCCCCTCCAGGCGCGCGATGCGCTCGGCCATCGGCGGGTGGGTGGAGAAGAACTTGGAGACGTCGCGGGCGCTGAAGGGGTTGGCGATCATCATGTGGCTGGCGTTCTGCAGCTCCGGCGTGGGCTGGAGCGGAGCATTCTGCACACCCGACTCGAGCTTGCGCAGCGCAGAGGCGAGGGCCAGCGGGTCACCGGTGAGCGATGCCCCGTCCTCGTCGGCGTCGTACTCCCGCGTCCGCGAGATCGCCATCTGGATGACCATCGCGGCGACGGGGGCCAGGAGCGCCACCGCGATGGCGGCGATGGGGTTGCGGTCGCGTCCGCCGAACCACAGCGCGATCGACGCCACCGACGAGATGATGCCGGCGATGGCGCCGGCGACGGACCCGGTGAGGATGTCGCGGTTGTAGACGTGCATGAGCTCGTGGCCGAGCACGCCGCGCAGCTCGCGCTCGTCGAGCAGCTGGAGGATGCCCTCGGTGCAGCAGACGGCCGCGTTCTCAGGGTTGCGACCCGTGGCGAAGGCATTGGGGGCCGCCGTCGGGGAGACGAAGAGCCTGGGCATCGGCTGGCCCGCCCGCTGGCTCAGCTCCTGCACGATCCGGTGCATCTGCGGGAACTGCTGCGGGTCGGCCGGCACGGCGCGCATCGCCTTGATCGCCAGCTTGTCCGAGTTCCAGTACCCGTAGGCGGTCATGGCCACGCCGGCGAGGCCGAAGAGCCACAGGTAGGTGCTCCCGCCGATGGCGTAGCCGACAAGGAGCAGCAGGGTGAAGATCGCGCCGAAGAGCGCCGCGGTCTTCAGCCCGTTGAAATGGTTGTGCATGTCTCGTCCAACGCCGCGAGGGCTCAGGTCGTTCCCGTGCCGAGGAGGATGACCGGCACGACGGTGACGCTGAGGAGCACGAGGCCGACCACCACGGCCACCCGCGTGGCGGTCGGGTCGACCGCCTCGGGCGTGCGGTCGTCGGGGGCGGGCAGGAGCAGCAGCGCCACCCAGCGCAGGTAGGCGGCCAGACCGATGACGACTGCGACGACGGCCGGCAGTGCCACCCACCACAGACCCTGCGCCGCGAGGGGGCGCAGCACGACGAACTTGGCGAGCAGACCGGCGACCCCGGGAGGGAGCCCGGCGAAGGTCAGCAGGGCCAGCCCGAGGACGGCCGCGTGGAGGGGGCGACGACGCAGCAACCCACGATCGTCCTCGAGGCGGCGCGGCCCGTCGACCGAGAGCGCCGCCACGACGGACAGTGCCGCGACGACCGCGACGACGTAGACGGCGAGGTAGCCGACGGCGGCATCGACGTCGCCGGCGACGAGCGGGGCGAGCACCCAGCCGCCCTGGGTGACGCCGGACCACGCGATGAGGCGAAGGGGGTCCTGTGCCCGGAGGGCGAGGACGGCGCCGACCACCATGGACACGGCGGCGAGGACCGAGAGCGCGGGCTGGATCGCGGGGTGGACGCTGACCGACCCGCGGACGACGGCGACCATGCCCCCGAGCGCGGCCACCGTCGACACGCTCGCCAGGAGCATGGCGACCTCGGCGCCGGCGCGCGGATAGGTCGTCGGCGCCCACGCGTGGAAGGGGATGAGTGAGAGCTTGAAGGCGACCGAAGCGACGAGCAGCACGATCCCGAGCGTGAGGACAGCACGCATCGACGCATCCTGGCCGGCGGCCCACGAGGCGACACCGCCGAGCCGCAGGCTGCCGGTCGCGGTGACCCACAGCCCGGCACCGACCACGGCGATCGCGAAGGAGGTGACGGAGGTGGTGATGAGGTTGAGGGCACCGCTGTCGCGAGGGGCTCCGCGCATGACGGCGAGCGCCACGACGGGCAGCGTGGCCAGCTCGAGACCGACGAGCCAGGTACCGAGATCATGGGCCACGGCGACGACGGCGGCTCCGGAGACGGTGGCCAGGACCAGGGCGACCTCGACGCCGGGGTCGGCGACCGGCCGGCCGGCCCGCGAGTCCGGGCTCTCGGGCGGGCTGCCACGGTGGCGCGCGAGGAGGAACAGCGTCGCCAGGCCGGCAGCCGCGGCGAGGGCCTGGAGCAGGGCGCCGGACGCGGTGACCCGCAGGAGGCAGTCGCTGGCGACCATGCCCGGAGCGTCGGTGACGGCCAGCGCCGGGTCGCCCGTCAGGCAGAGCGTGGACACCTCGCCGCCCCCGTGGGCGCGCAGCCGCAGGACGACCGCGCACACCACAGCGAGCGTGAGTGCCACGGCACCGACGACGGGAGCGGGCAGCCGTCGTCTGGGGGCGATGGCGTCGACCGCCAGCGCGGCGACCGCACCGAGCGCGGGAGCAAGGACGGGGGCCGCGACGAGCACGTCGATCGTGGGCGCGCTCATCGGGTCACCACCTCCACCAGTGCAGGGTCGGTGACGGCCAGCAGGAGCCCGGGGAGGACGCCGAGCACCAGGACTGCGAGGGCGAGCAGACCCCCCGCGAGCAGGTTCGTACGCGGTAGCTCTGCGGCTGGCGCGTCCTCGTCGGCCGAGTGCCCCTCCCCCAACCAGACGAGTCGGGCGACGCGAAGGGAGTACGCCGCAGCGAGCGCAGCCCCCACGGCCGCGACGACCGCGCAGCAGACGAAGAGGAGGTCCGGTCGGTCTGCCGCCGGGGAGAGCGCAGCGATGACAGCGGCGAACTCGCCCCAGAAGCCGGCGAGCCCGGGCAGCCCCAGTCCAGCGGCGAGGCCGACGAGCAGGAGCAGCCCGGTGACCGGAGCCCCCTCGCGCAGGGCGGCGCGGGGGGTCCTCAGGTCGTCGTCGCCCCACTGGTGCTTCAGCCCGCCGACGACGAGGAAGAGCAGCGCCGAGATGACGCCGTGGGCGATGTTGGCGTAGAGCGCGGCGGCCACGCCGGTGTCCGACCCGGTGGCCAGGGCCAGGGCGACGAACCCCATGTGCGCGATCGACGACCAGGCGATCAGGCGCTTGAGGTCACGCTCGACGAGGCAGACCAGACCACCCCAGATGATGCCGACGGTGCCGCACACGGCGAGCACCGGGGCGATCGTGGCGAAGCCGTCGGGCACGGTCGCCAGTGGCAGCCGGACGAGGCCGTAGGTGCCCATCTTGAGCAGGACAGCGGCCAAGAGCATCGAGCCAGCGGTCGGCGCGGTGGTGTGGGCCAGTGGCAGCCACGAGTGCAGGGGCCACACGGGCACCTTGACCGCGAGGCCGAGCGTCAGCAGGACGGCGATGGTCACCTGGGTCGCGGTGCCGAGCCCGTCACCGCGGGCGGCGCCGAGTGCCCGGAGGTCAGCGGTCCCCGCGCTGCTGACGAGCAGGAGCACGCCGAGGAGCATCAGGGTCGACCCGAAGCCGGTGTAGAGGACGAAGCGGGCGCCGGCCTCCCTTCGCGCCTGTGGGTCGCGCTCGTCACCGAAGCGGGTGATGAGCACCCACATCGGCACGAGCACGAGCTCGAAGGCCACGACGAAGAGCAGTGCGTCGCGCGCGGCGAAGGTCGCGACGGCGCCCGCGAGGGTGATCAGCAGGCAGCCGACGAAGGTGGCCCGGCTCCCGCCCCGCGGACGCTCCCCCCACGTGGTCAGGCAGGCCGCTGCGGTGACGGCAGCAGCGAGCACGGCGAGCGGGCCGCTGATGCCGTCGAGACCGAGGTGGATGCGCAGACCGAGGGCCGGTAGCCATGGGACGTCGACGACGGCGTGCGTCGACCAGGCGATCACCAGCAGGACGAGTGTGGCCAGGGCGCCGACCACGCCCGCTCGGGTCGCGGTCCTGCCGGACAGCTCGGTGCCACCGCCGAGCAGGACGGTGCCGACGAGGAGTGGCAGGACGCAGGCGAGGCCGATCACGAGGCCCCCACGAGGACGATGGCGGTGATGACGGCGATGGCCAGCAGGCCACCACCGAGGAGTGCGAGGCCGGAGGCCGGCCGTGAGCGTCGGTGCGCGGTGGTGCCGGCGTCACCGGCCCCGAGCACGCCCCAGGCGGCGGCGCGCACATAGGTGTCGATGACCTCGCGGTCGAGGAAGGCCACGAGCCGGGCCAGCGCCGTCACGGGTCGCACGACGACGAGATGCTGCAGGGTCCCCACTCCCAGCCCGGCGCCGACAGCTCGTCCGGCGCGACCGTCGACGAGTCGCTGCTGCACCCCGAGGTGGCTCAGTGCGTACCCGACGGCGACGCCGAGCAGGACCAGGGCGAGCACGAGCACGAAGAGTCCGAGTGGCACGTGGCCGGCATCGGGCAGCCGCCCGCCCAGTGCGAGGCCGCCCACGATGCTGGCCACTGCGAGCACGACGAGGATCCCGCTGACCGCGGCCGGCATGACGGCCCGGGCACGGACCCGCTGCTCGCCGCCGAGGACGACGACGATCAGCGCACGGGTGGCATAGGCCGCGGTGAGCACCACCGTGACGAGCAGCGACCCGAGGACGAGGTGCGCCACGAGCCCGCGAGCGCCGACGTCCTCCCCGACCGCGGCGATGACGTGCTCCTTGGTCAGTCCCCCGAGGACGAGTGGGATCCCGGCGAGGGAGACCAGGCCGGCTGCCCAGGCGAGCAGCGCCACCGGGTGTGAGCGCCCGCTCCCGACGAGGGCACCGGCAGCAGTGGACCCGCGGGTCACGGCGAGCCATCCGATGGTGAGGAAGAGCAGCGCCTTGAAGATCGCGTGCCCGTACAGGTGGCCGAGGGCCGCTCCTGCGGTGGGGCCGGTCCCGGCGGCGGCGAGCGGCGCCAGCATGACGCCGACCTGGCTGATGGTCGACCAGGCGAGCAGTCGCTTCAGGTCGGGCTCGACGAGGGCGCAGATCGCGGCGAGCACCATCGTGGCGGCGACGGACAGCCCGAGCAGGGCCCGCGCGGGCTCGGCGCGCAGCAGCAGCGGCAGGAGCTGCGCGAGCACGACGGTGCCTGCGGCGACCATCGTCGCAGCGTGGATGAGCGCAGAGGCGGGAGTCGGCCCCTCCATGGCGTCGAGGAGCCAGTCGTGGAAGGGCAGCTGCGCCGACTTGCCGAGCACGCCGATGACGACGAGCACGAGCGCGACCGAGCGTGTGCCCGGGTCGGCGGCCGCCGAGGTCCAGTGCTCGATGACCTCGGCCCGACCGCTGGTGCCCGCCCCGGCGATGAGCACGCTGACGCCCAGGAGCAGCCCGATGTCGGCGATGCGGGTGACGATGAAGGCGGTGTGCCCGGCGCGCCGAGGGGCCTCCCGACGCGACCAGTGCCCGATGAGCAGGTAGGAGCACCAGCCCATCACCTCCCACCCGACGACCGTGAGGACCAGGTCCGCGGACAGGACCACCATCAGCATCGCCGCAGCGAAGAGCGCGATGCTCGCGTGGAAGACACCACGTCGGTCGTCGTCGGCGAGGTACCAGGCCGAGTAGGTCTGCACCAGGAGGGTGACGAGCACGACGACGAGGACGAGGAAGGCACTGGTCGTCGAGAGCGACAGCTGCAGTGTCAGGTCGATCCCTCCGAGGGTGGAGCCGGGCCCACTGCCCTGCCCCTCGGCGAAGGGAGCCCCCCGCGCCCCGGTCGGCGCACCGGCGAGTGCGACGACGGACAGGACCAGGGTGGTCGCGCTGCCCAGCACGGCGACGAGGGCCGCGAGCGAACCCCGGCGCGCGAGGCCGAAGGCCAGGGCTGCCGTCAGGCACGGCAGCGCGAGGAGCATCCAGGCCATCAGCCGGCGTCCTGGGCGAGGTCGATGTGTCCACGGCGGCGGTAGGCCGCGACGATCACGGCGAGGGCGATGACGACCTCAGCGGCCGCGATGGTGATCACGAAGAGGGTGAGCACCTGTCCCGACCACGACGGGTCGCGACCGACGGCACCGGCCGTGACGAGCAGCAGCCCGCCGCCGGCGAGGACCAGCTCGGCGCCCACGAGCATGAGCACGGCATTGCGGCGAGCGAGGATCCCGTAGAGCCCGAGGGCGACGAGCAGGCTGGCCAGGAGGTACGGGCCGGCGGTGTGGATCATCGGGTGCCCTCCCCCGAGGCGTCAGAGGTCGTCAGACCGGAGACGGCGAAGGCCCCGACCAGTGCGGCGAGCAGCAGCAGCGAGAGCAGCTCGAAGGGCCACACCCAGGTGGAGAAGATCTGCCGGGCCAGCTCCTCGCTGCCGGCGGGACGCACCTGTGCGCGGGTCGCGGTCGGCAGGAGCACTGCTGCCACCAGTCCACCGGTGCCGGCGCCGACGCACGCGGCGAGCACCCGGTGGGCGGGGCCGGTGGAGTGCTCGGCCCGCGGTCCGATGGGAGCCCGGGTCAGCATGAGCGCGACGATGATGAGCACCACGACGGCCCCGACGTAGACGAGCAGCTGGACCAGCGCGACGAGCTCGGCCCCGAGCACGAGGTAGCAGCCCGCGAGGCCGAGCAGCGCGACGACGAGCCAGAGCGCGGAGTGCACGACCTGCCGCGTGGTGACCGCGAGCGCGGCGGCGGCCGCCGTGACCAGTCCCGTCGCGGCGAAGGCGAGGTCGAGTCCCGTCATCGCGCTCCCCCGGCGCGTCCACCCCTGGCTGGCTTGTTGGCCGCCGTCACCTCGGGCGCCTCGGCGGCCGCGGGGTCGAGCTCCGGCGGCGCGGGGACGTCGGCGACCCACTGGCCGAGGCGGTCCTTCTCGTGGAGGAGGTCGCGGATGTCGGTCTCGGCGTACTCGAACTGCGGGCTCCAGAAGAGCGCGTCGAAGGGGCAGACCTCGACGCAGATGCCGCAGTACATGCACAGCGAGTAGTCGATGGCGAAGCGGTCGAGGACATTGCGCTGCCGGGCACGGCCCCCTTCCTTGGCCGGGGGGACCTCCTCCTTGTGCGAGTCGATGTGGATGCACCAGTCGGGGCACTCGCGGGCACAGAGCATGCACGAGGTGCAGTTGCTCTCGACGAGGGCGATGACGCCGCGTGAGCGGGCGGGCAGCTCCGGCGCGACATCGGGGTACTCGGCCGTGTGCGGCGGGCTCATCATCTGGCGGGCCGTCGTCGCCATGCCCTTGACCAGTCCGGGGATGAAGTCCTTGCTCATGCTGTCATCACCACTCCTCCTGCGGTGAGCGCCAGCTGGGCCAGCGCGAGGGGCACGAGGACGGTCCAGGCCAGGCGCTGCAGCTGGTCCTCGCGCATCCGTGGCCACGAGACCCGGATCCAGATGATGAGCAGCACGATCAGCGCCCCCTTGAGCAGGGTCCACAGCCAGCCGAGCTGGTCGGCGAAGGGCCCCTGCCAGCCACCCAACCAGAGGATGCCGAAGAGCAGGCCCATGACGACCATGCCCGCGTACTCGGCGAGCATGAAGAAGGCGAAACGCAGGCCGGTGTACTCGGTCCACGGGCCCATGACGACCTCGCTGTCGGCGATCGGGGCGTCGAAGGGGACCCGCTGCAGCTCCGCGGTCGCGGCCACGAGGAAGACGAGGGCACCGGGCAGCTGCCAGAGGAGCCACCAGGGAGACCACGCCTCGACGACGCCGGCGAGAGAGAGCGTGCCGGCCGCCATGGCGACCGACGCCACCGAGAGCACGAGCGGCAGCTCGTAGGCGAGCAGCTGCGCGGCAGAGCGCATCCCACCGACCAGCGCGTACTTGTTGGCGCTCGCCCACCCGGCCATGAGCGTGCCGAGCACCCCGACACCGATGACGGCCAGGACGAGCAGCACGCTGCCCGGCACCTCGGCGGCGGACAACCCGGGGTGGATCGGCAGCAGCGCGATGGCGATGACGTACGGGATCAAGGCGACGGCCGGTGCGATGCGGAAGACGGACCGGTCCGCGGCAGCGGGGGTGATGTCCTCCTTCTGCACGAACTTCACCCCGTCGGCGACGAGCTGGGCCCAGCCGTGGAAGCCCCCGGCGTACATCGGGCCGAGCCGCCCCTGCATGTGGGCCATCACCTTGTGCTCGGCCTGCCCGGCGACGAGCGGCAGCACGAGCACCGCCGCGAGGGCTGCGAGGGAGCGAAGGGAGATCTCGAGCAGGCTCATCCGTCGGCCTCCCCGAGATCTGCGTACTCACGCAGGAAACCACGAAAGCCCGGGACGGTGAAGCTCAGCAAGCCGTGCCCTGCGACCTCGATCAGCCCCTTGTCCATCAAGGATCGGCGCGCCATCCCCAACGCCTCGGTCGGGACGCCGAGCGCGGCGGCGATGTCACCGCGGCGCACGCTGCCGCCGTCACTGCCCGCCATGGCCGAGAGGAAGCGCTGCTCGGACGGCGAGGCCTTGGCCCAACGACTGCGGTAGAGGGCCTCCAAGTCGTCGTGGACGCCGTCGCGCGCCTGCTGGACGTGGGCGCGGGTCAGCCTGCCGCCCGGGTCCGGTCGACCCGCAGCGCGCCACACCGCGTCCCCGTGCACCTGCACGAAGTACGGATAGCCCTGCGCGTTGTCGACGACCTCGGACAAGGCGTCCATGTCCCAACCCACTCCGAGCGCCGTGGCCGGCGCCGAGAGCGCCTCACGGGTGGCTGCCTCGGTCAGGGCACCGACCGGTCGGTAGGCGAACCTCTCGGCGAAGCTCGCTGCGTCGGTCACGACGTCCTCGGTGTGGCCCAGACCGGCGCAGACGAGCGCGAGGGGCAGCCCGTCGGGCGTTGCCTGCAGGTGCTGCCAGGCATAGGCCAGCGCGCGGAGGCCGTCCCGGTCACCAGCCTGCAGCTCGTCGATGAAGAGGACCGTCCCGACCCGCGAGTCCTCGACTGCCTCTGCGGCGGCCGCTCGCAGCACGGTCTCCAGACGGCGCACGACCGTGGGGTCGGGGGCCCGGTCGAAGGTGGCCTCCACGCGCGCCCCCGGGACGCCGACGCTCATCCCCATCTCACGCAGTCGTGCCCCCAGGGCCTCCGGCCGCCACTTGAGCGGACCGAGACCGATGGACTCCACGAGCGAGGCGACCAGCCCACCGTGTCCGGCGGTGACGAAGACGCTGGCGTGCCCGGCATCCTCGGCCTGACGCTGCATCTCCCGCAGGAGCGAGGTCTTGCCGACGCCCCTCGGGCCGACGAAGACGTGGACGCGACCGGCGAGACGACGCCGGGTGGACATGACGGCCAGGAGGTCGGCCACCCTGTCGAGGTGGTCGGCACGGCCCGGCACGTCATGGGCGATCTCGCCGGGCGTGTACGGACTCGGCTGGCTCATGGCGCGACTCTTACAGGTCTTTACAGTTCGGGCAACTGTAAAGACCTGTCAATCCCTTCACTCGGCTCTCGTGGCCCCCACTCGGGCCCGGGCACCCCGGGTGCGGCCACGCGGCGACGGCTCGGCGACTTGCTCGAGTGCCCCTCGCCGGGCTCCTTGCCGCCGGGCCAGGGCCGGGTCGCGCGGGCGGCCAGGACGAAGGACTTGCGCAGCGGCGTCCCCTCGAAGCCGTCGGGCAGCAGGAGGGGGCGCAGCCCGAGACCGGTGCCGTCGACGAAGCCCTCGAAGTCCTGACCGAACATCTCGTGCGTCTCACGCTCGTGCCACGCGGCGCCGGCGAAGACGCCGGTGATGCTCTGCAGGCTCTCCCCCAAGGGGACTCGCGTACGCATGAGCAGCGTGCGCTGGTCGCGCTCCGGGGTCGGGACGGGGTCGACCAGGTGGCAGACGATGTCGAGACCCGGCACGTCCTCGCGGTCGCTCTCGTCGACGGCGCTCAACCAGTCGAAGTAGGTGAAGCCGTCCTCGTGGGCGTCGCGCACCGCGCGCAGCCACTCCGGCGGAGTGACCGTGAGGTCCTGCTGGGACATGTCACGCCCCCTTCGTCGGGCGTCGCAGGAGGCCGCGGCGCACCTCGCCCGCGTCGGCGGTCCGGTGACCCGCATAGCGCGTCCTCAGGGTCTCGGTCGAGAGCGACTCGGCGGCGATGTGGTCCTGCAGGGTGAGGATCCCGTGCAGGAGCGCCTCGGGGCGCGGCGGGCATCCCGGCACGTAGACGTCGACCGGGACGAGCTGGTCGACGCCCTTGGTGACGGAGTAGCTGTCCCAGTAGGGACCGCCGGAGTTGGAGCAGGCACCGAAGGAGATGACGTACTTGGGCTCGGGCATCTGGTCGTAGAGCCGGCGGATCGCGGGCGCCATCTTGTCGGTCACCGTGCCCGAGACGACCATGAGGTCCGCCTGGCGCGGGCCGGGGGCGAAGGGGATGACCCCGAGCCGGATGAAGTCGTGCCTGGCCATCGACGCAGCGATGAACTCGATGGCGCAGCAGGCCAGCCCGAAGTTGAAG
The DNA here is from genome assembly GCF_001428305.1 of Janibacter sp. Soil728. Classification (GTDB taxonomy): domain Bacteria; phylum Actinomycetota; class Actinomycetes; order Actinomycetales; family Dermatophilaceae; genus Janibacter. The sequence continues at coordinate 277,624 of NZ_LMRZ01000006.1, forward strand.
ACCCACAGCGAGTAGCGGCGGCCCCAGTTGAGGACGATCTTCATCGGCTGGGGTGCGTGGGCTGCGACGGGCCCCACGCGCGGCATCGGCAGGTCGGTGGTCATCGCCTCACCTCCATCAGGTCCACCGCAGCAGACCGCGTCGCAGGGCGTGGACGAGCCCGAGCAGGACGACCCCGATGAAGATCGCGACCTCGAGCAGGCTCACCGGGCCCAGGTCCGTGCGCAGCACGAGGGCCCAGGGGAAGAGGTAGACCGCGTCCACGGCGAAGATGACGTAGAGGAAGGCGTAGGCGAGGTAGCGCACCCGGGTCTGCGCCCAGTCGCGCCCGACCGGGTCGACCCCGGACTCGTAGGTCGTCAGCTTGGCGTGGGTAGGCGCAGCCGGCGCGAGCAGCCGCCGGGCGGTGTAGGCGGCCACGACGAGGAGCACGCCCACGACGAGCGTGCCGGCGACGACGAGGTAACCATCCACGTCCGCACCCTATCCGCGCCGTCCGTCGACAGGTCGGTGTGTAAAGCCCCGAACCCTGCGTGGAGCCCCTAGGTTCTCTCTCACACCGGCGGGCAACGGCGCCCGCCGGCCTACCGGAGGAATGCATCGTGCGATCACGTACCGCAGCCGCTACCGCGGCCGCCGCTACCGCGGCCCTGGCACTCACCACCCTCGCCAGTGGGCCCGCCCAAGCAGACAACCCCAACAACTCGAAGAAGATGACGCAGGCCGTCACCGTGGAAAATGTCCACGCGCACCTGCAGGCACTGCAGGACGTCGCGGACGCCAACGACGGCAACCGCGGTGCCGGCACCTCCGGCTACGAGGCCAGCGCGCAGTATGTCGAGAGGACGCTGCGCGACGCCGGCTACACGACGCAGCGGCAGGACTTCTCCTTCATCTACGAGGAGATCCACGAGTCCAGCCTCACCGAGGTCTCCCCCGATGCCCGCACGGTCGACGGCACCCCGATGTCGTACAGCCAGCCCACCCCGGCCGAGGGCGTCACCGCCGAGCTGGCCGCCCCGACGACGGCCATCGGCTGCGTCGCCGGTGACTACGCCGGCGCCGACGTCGCCGGGAAGATCGCGCTCGTCAGCCGCGGCGACTGCTCCTTCGCCCAGAAGGCCGTGACCGCCAAGGCCGCCGGGGCCGACGCCGTGATCATCTACAACAACACGACCGGCGCCCTCAACGGCACGCTCGGTGGCGTCGAGCCCGACAGCGCCCCCGCCACCGGCGTCACCCAGGACGAGGGCAAGGCACTGCTCGCCAAGATGGCCACCGGCCCGGTGACGATGAAGCTCGTCCTCACCAAGACCCTGGAGGAGCGCCAGACCTTCAACGTCATCGCCGAGACCGACTCCGGGCGCGACGACAACGTCGTCATGCTCGGTGCCCACCTCGACAGCGTCGGCGACGGCGCGGGCATCAACGACAACGGCTCCGGCACCGCCGGGATCCTCGAGACGGCCGTCCAGCTGGGCAAGGTCAACAAGCTCAACAACAAGGTCCGCTTCGCCTTCTGGGGCGCCGAGGAGCTCGGCCTGCTCGGCTCCGACCACTACGTCGCCGACCTGCAGGAGAACGACCCGGAAGCGCTGGCCGACATCGCGACCTACATGAACTTCGACATGATCGGCTCGCCCAACCACATCATCGGTGTGTACGACGCGGACGAGTCGACCTACGAGGCACCCGTCGAGGTCCCGGCGGGCTCCGCCGAGACCGAGGACGTCTTCACCGACTACTTCGACGGCATCGACCAGCCGTGGGTGGACACGGAGTTCTCCGGCCGCAGCGACTACTCGGCCTTCATCAACGCGGGTGTCCCGGCGTCCGGTCTCTTCACCGGCGCCGACGGGACCAAGACCCCCGAGGAGGCCGAGATGTTCGGCGGTACCGCGGGGATCATCTACGACCCGAACTACCACACCCCCGCTGACGACATCAGCAACATCAACATGGACGCGCTCGACATCATGAGCGACGCGATCGCCCACTCGACGATCACGCTCGCCCAGTCGACGAAGGCGATCAACGGCAAGTCCAGCCGTGGCAAGAGTGGCCAGCCCGCACCGACCGTCCTGCCGGACGGCCTCGAGGCAGCCTGACCATCTGCATTGCCCTAGGGCAATGCACGCAACGAGCACACCTGAATCCGCATTGCCCTAGGGCAATGCAGTCCGGAGCACCGGTACCGGTGAGGGGGACGTCCTGCGGGACGTCCCCCTCGTCGTGCCCACGGCCGAAGGGGGGATGTCCCCCCTTCGACCCGGAGGCGGCCCGGATTGGCTCGCCGCCGTCGAACGGGCAGAGTCGTGCTGAGACCACAGGAGGAACCCATGAGCGAGCACCCACAGCTCCCGCACCAGTCCCAGCAGCCACCGCCCCAGCAGCCCTCGGCCCAGACCCACGGCCAGGCCCACGGGCAGACGCCGCCGCAGCAGTTGCCACCGGGAGCCGGGCTGCCGCCCGGCTACACGCCGACGGCGCTGTCCCCGACGGAGGAGCGCAACCTCGGGATGGTGGCCCACCTCGTGCCGGCCGTCCTGCTGCCGCTCAGCGCCGGGACCCTGGGCTTCGTCGGGTCGCTGGTCATTTACCTCATGTACAAGGACCGCGGGCCCTTCGTGCGCCAGCACGCGGCCAACAGCCTCAACGTCCAGATCATCACCGCGATCCTGCTGCTGATCTCGAGCGTGCTGATGCTCGTGCTCATCGGCTTCCTCGCCTACCCGCTCGTCATCGTGGTCGCGACGATCATCCACATCCTCGGTGCGGTCAAGGCCAACAACGGTGAGTGGTGGCAGCCGCCGATGACCCCGCAGCTCGTCCGGTGACCACGACGGCGAAGGGGGTCGTCGTCGCCGGCCACGGGGTCGCCTCCGGGAGGGCGAGCGACTCCCCCTTCGCCGCCGGGACGATCGAGCTGCAGGCCCCGCACTTCGCGGCCCGCGGACTGGACCTGGCCCCCTTCGTCATGGCGACGGTCAATCTCGACGTCGCTCCGCTGACTCTCGTGCTGCGCCGGCCGCGGTGGACCTTCGCCGACGTGCGGTGGACGGATGTGCACGGCCCGGAGACCTTTTCCTTCGTCGAGTGCACGGTCCGGCGGGGTGAGGAGGAGTACGCGGGGCTGGTCTACCTCCCCCACCCGGAGACCAAGCCGATGCACCACCAGCCGTCGACGGTGCTCGAGCTGCTGCTGCCGCGTCTGGCGGGTCTCGTCGCGGGTGACGAGCTGTCCGTGGGGCTCGATCCCGAGCAGGGTGACTTCACATAACGTGGCGTTATCCGTCTCATAACGTGACCGACTGGATTCGTGGGATCAGGGCGACCTAACATGGAAGGACGTCACGGGGACTCCCGCGGCACGACCGATCTGCGAGGGGCACGACCACCCACCATGAGCAGCACAGCGACGACCCAGGCCAAGGATCGCGTCATCATCCGCTTCGCCGGCGACTCCGGCGACGGCATGCAGATGACCGGCGACCGGTTCACCGCCGACAGCGCGGCCCTGGGCAATGACCTGTCCACGCTGCCCAACTTCCCCGCGGAGATCCGCGCACCCCAGGGCACGATGGCCGGCGTCAGCTCCTTCCAGCTGCACTTCGCCAGCTGGGACATCCTCACCCCCGGCGATGCCCCCGACGTGCTCGTCGCGATGAACCCCGCAGCGCTGAAGGCCAACCTGAGCGATGTGCCGCGCGGCGCGACGATCATCGTCAACACCGACGAGTTCACCACCCGCAGCCTCAAGAAGGTCGGGTGGAGCAGCAACCCGGTCGAGGACGACACCCTCGAGTCGTGGCACGTGCACGCCGTGCCGCTGACCTCGATCACGGTCGCGGCCCTGGCGGAGTTCACCTCCTTGACGCGCAAGGAGAAGGAGCGGGCGAAGAACATGTTCGCCCTCGGCCTGCTGTCCTGGATGTACTCGCGCTCGACGACGTCCACGGAGGACTTCCTCACGTCGAAGTTCGGCGCCAAGCCCGACATCCTCGCGGCCAACCTCGCCGCGCTGCGGGCTGGCTGGAACTACGGGGAGACCACCGAGGACTTCGCCGTCCCCTTCACCGTCGCCGCCGCCAAGACCCCTCCGGGCACCTACCGCAACATCACCGGCAGCGCGGCCCTGGCCCTGGGTCTGGTCGCCGGCGCCCACCGCGCCACCCGCCCGCTGGTCCTCGGTTCGTACCCGATCACCCCGGCCAGCGACATCCTGCACGCCCTGTCCAACTACAAGCGGCACGGCGTGACGACCGTGCAGGCCGAGGACGAGATCGCCGCCATCGGTGTCGCGCTCGGCGCCTCCTTCGGTGGGTCGGTCGGCGTGACCACGACCTCCGGGCCCGGCGTCGCTCTGAAGTCGGAGACCATCGGCCTGGCCGTCAGCCTCGAGCTGCCGCTGGTCATCGTCGACGTCCAGCGAGGCGGGCCGTCCACCGGCCTGCCGACCAAGACCGAGCAGTCCGACCTGCTGCAGGCGATGTTCGGCCGCAACGGCGAGTCCCCCGTGCCGATCATCGCGCCGCAGACCTCGGCCGACTGCTTCGACGCGGCCATGGAGGCCGTGCGGATCGCCACGACCTACCGCACACCCGTCTTCCTGCTCTCCGACGGCTACCTGGCCAACGGCTCCGAGCCCTGGCAGGTCCCGGCCGTCGCCGACCTGCCGTCCTTCCCCGTGCAGCTGGCCACCGAGCCCAACGGCGTCGACGCCAAGGGGAACCCCGTCTTCCACCCCTACGTGCGCGACGAGGAGACCCTCGCCCGCCCGTGGGCCGTCCCCGGCACCCCCGGCCTGGAGCACCGCGTCGGCGGCATCGAGAAGGACGCGGTCACCGGCAACATCTCCTACGACCCGGACAACCACGACCACATGGTCCGCACCCGCCAGGCAAAGATCGACGGGATCGCGGCCACGATCGGTGACCTGCAGGTCGACGACCCCAGCGGCGACGCCAAGGTCCTCGTCCTGGGGTGGGGCTCGACCTACGGACCCAACCTCGCGGCGGTCCGACGCCTGCGGGCAGACGGCCAGTCCGTCGCCCACGCGCACCTGCGCCACGTCAACCCCTTCCCGAGCAACACCGGTGAGGTCCTGCGCCGCTACGACCGCGTCATCGTCCCCGAGATGAACCTCGGACAGCTGGCGATGCTGCTGCGCGCGAAGTACCTCGTCGACGTCCGCTCCCACACCTCGGTGCGCGGTCTGCCCTTCAAGGTCGCCGACCTCGCCGAGGTCATCGACACGGCCCTCCAGGAGGTCTCGGCATGAGCATCGATCTCGGCATCCCCACGGTCGCCTCCGGCACCGACGGTGTCCCCACCCTCCCCGAGGGTGAGAAGCACAACCGCAAGGACTTCACGTCCGACCAGGAGGTGCGCTGGTGCCCCGGGTGCGGTGACTACGCGATCCTCGCCGCGGTCCAGGGCTTCCTGCCCGAGCTGGGGCTGCGCAAGGAGAACATCACCTTCATCTCCGGCATCGGGTGCTCCTCACGCTTCCCGTACTACCTCGACACCTACGGCATGCACTCGATCCACGGGCGCGCCCCGGCGATCGCGACCGGCTTGGCCACCAGCCGCCCGGACCTGTCGGTGTGGGTCGTCACCGGCGACGGCGACGCCCTGTCGATCGGCGGCAACCACCTCATCCACGCGATGCGCCGCAACGTCAACATGACGATCCTGCTCTTCAACAACCGGATCTACGGCCTGACCAAGGGCCAGTACAGCCCCACGTCGCAGCCCGGCCTGGTCACCAAGTCCTCGCCGATGGGCAGCGTCGATGCCGCCTTCAACCCCATCTCGCTGGCGCTCGGCGCCGAGGGCACCTTCGTCGCACGCACGATGGACTCCGACCGCAAGCACCTCACCGAGGTGCTCAAGGCCGCTGCGGCACACCGTGGCACCTCGATCGTCGAGATCTACCAGAACTGCCCGATCTTCAACGACGGTGCCTTCGAGCTGATCAAGGACGTCGAGCAGAAGAAGGCCCGCCTGGTCCACCTCAACGATGGCGAGCCCATCACCATCGGTGAGGACGACGAGCGTGAGGTCCTCGTCCGCGGCGAAGGGGGCTCCGTCCGGTTCGTCCGCGAGGGCGAGGTCTCCGCGCAGGGCCTGGCCGACCAGGTCGTCGTCCACGACGTCACGCTCACCGACCCCAGCCAGGCCTTCTCGATCAGCCGCCTGGACTCCGAGTCGATGACCCACGTGCCGATGGGCATCTTCCGTGCCGTCGACCGCCCCACCTACGACGACCAGACCCGCGCCCAGGTCGACGCCGCGGTCGAGCTCGCCGGCGGCCCCGCCAACGACGACGACCTGCAGTCGCTCCTCTACGGCAAGGACACCTGGACCGTCGAGGGCTGACCGGCCCCCTCCCTTCGCCCCGCATTGCCATAGGGCAATGCAAGGTCGGAGTGCATCTGCCATAGGGCAATGCAAGTTCGGGGTGCATTGCCATAGGGCAATGCGTGGTCAGGGGCCGAGGACTCGGGCGAGGTAGTCGTTGGTCAGGACCCGGTCGGGGTCCAGCCGGTCGCGCAGGGCGACGAAGTCCGCGTGCCGCGGGTACAGCTGCGCGAGCTGCTCGGCTCCGAGCGTGTGCATCTTGCCCCAGTGGGGTCGGCCGGCGTGCGCGGCGACGATCTCCTCGAAGGCCGCGAAGTAGGCCCGGTGGTCCCCGCGGTGGTACTGGTGCACGGCGATGTAGGCATTGGCGCGCTCGTACCCCGTCGACAGCCACATGTCGTCAGGGGCAGCGACCCGCACCTCGACGGGGAAGGAGATCGGCTCGCGGTGCCGCTCCACCCACGCGACGAGGTCGGTGAGCACATCCGCGACCGCCTCCCGGGGCACCGCGTACTCCGACTCGACGAAGCGCACGGTGCGCGGCGTCACGAAGACCTCGTGGGAGGCCGCCGTGTAGGACCGCCCGGTCAGCGCCCGCGCCGCGATCGCGTTGAAGGACAACACTGCTCGCGGCGCCTTGGTGAGCATCCGGTTGGCGGCACCGAAGACCGTGTTGGACAGCAGCTCGTCGTCCAGCCGGCGGCGCCAAGGAGCCAGCGGCTCCTGCACGTCGTCGGCGACGAGGTCGTTGGCCTTGGTCTGCACGCGGCGGGTCCCGGGGAACCAGTACATCTCGAAGTGCCGGTGGGCATCGAAGTACTCCTGGATCCGCGGCAGCACCGCGTCCAGCGAGTCCGGTCGCTCGACGGCCCTCAGGCGGTAGGCGGGCAGGCACTGCAGCTCGATCTCGGTGATGACACCGAGCGCACCGAGGCCCACGCGGGCCGCTCCGAAGAGGTCCGGGTCGCCCTCGTCGACCCACCGGTCGCTGCCGTCGGCCGTGACGAGCCGCAGCCCGACGACGCCGGCGGACAGGCCAGCCAGAGCGGCTCCGGTGCCGTGGGTCCCGGTGGACGTGGCACCGGCGACCGTCTGGGCATCGATGTCGCCGAGGTTGGGCATGGCCAGACCGAGCAGGTCGAGGGCGGTGTTGAGGACACGAAGGGGGGTCCCCGCCAGCACGCGCACGCGGCCCGTCCCCCGGTCGGCGGAGACGATCCCGCTCAGCTGCGCCAGGTCCAGCCGCAGGTCGTCCGCCTGTGCGATCGCCGTGAAGGAGTGGCCGCTGCCGACGGGGCGGATGCGCCGGCCCTCGTCAGCCGCCGAGCGGATCTGCTCGGCCACCTCCTCGGGGGTGCGGGGCCGCAGCACCGTCGCGTCGTCCGTGACATTGCCGGCCCAGTTGGACCACGCAGTCGTCGAGCCGTGGCTCATCCGAAGTTCTTCCCCTCGCCCCGGTAGGTCGGCACGACGTCGACCACCTCGTCGCCGCTGATGACGACGTACTCGTCGAAGCGCTCGGCGGGCTCACCGGCCTTGGCGTGGCGGAACCACACCCGGTCGCCGATGGCCAGATCGCGAGCGGCCTTGCCGCGCAGGGGGGTCTGCACCTCGCCCGCTCCTTCGGTGCCGATCATCCGAAGCCCGGCCGGGTGGTGCACCGAAGGCGCGCGCGAGTCCCCGACCGGCCCGGAGGCGATGTAGCCCCCGGAGAAGCAGGTGACGACGTCCTTGGCCGGACGCCTCACGACGGGCAGCGCGAAGGCGACGGCCGGCTGCGGGGTGAAGTCGTCGTACCCGTCGAAGAGGGTCGGTCCGATGAGTCCCGACCCGGCCGCGAGCTCGGTGAGGGAGTCGTCCTGGCCGGTGAGGTGCAAGGACCCGGTCCCGCCGCCGTTGACGATCTCGAGCGGTCCGACGACGTCCTCGACCGCCGACCGCACGGCCGAGCGACGGCGCCGCAGCGAGGCATCGCTGCGGGACTTGACCAGCCGGATGGCCGGCGAGCTGTCCGGCAGCCCGGCGATCTGCGCGTCGTAGAACATCAGGCCGACGACCCGCAGGCCCGCGTCGCGAGCGGCCCTGGCAACACTCGCTGCTCGTCGCGGTGAACGTGTGGGGCTGCGGCGCACACCCAAATGCGCCGGCCCGATGCGCAGGGAGGCGTCGACGTCGACGACGACGCGCACGGGGGTGCCCGCGGTCAGCCACTGCCGCAGGGTGTCGACGTGCTCGACCGAGTCCACGGCGATGCTCACCTGCTCCAGCGCGATCTCGTCGTGGGCGAGGGCGGCGAGCGCCTCGCGGTCAGTCGTCGGGTAGGCGACGAAGACGTCGCGCACTCCCTGCCCGACGAGCCAGAGCGCCTCGGGCAGCGAGTAGGCCATCACGCCCGCACAGCCCTCGTGCGCCAGGGCCCGCTCGAGCAGGTGCCGCACCCGGACGGACTTGCTGGCCACCCGGATCGGAAGTCCCCCAGCCCTCCTCACGAGGTCCGTGGCATTGGCGTCAAAGGCATCAAGGTCCACCACGGCGAAGGGGGCGGACCTCCCCTTCGTCGCTCGGTCCCACACATCCGCTCTGCTCACGCCGCCCACGCTACTCGCGGGTCACCACGAGGTGCGACGTTCTGCCGAGCGTCACCTCCAGGACACCTCGCCGCCGCCCCGCAGGACCCTCCCCTCCCTAGGTTGCGAAGGTCCCTTGCGCCACCCCGCCCGCACGATGGGCCCCTCGGAGGAAGAACGACATGACCCCACCCCGCAACGACCGCACCCTGCTCCCGCTGGCCACGGGCCACCGCGACGGTGGCCGCTCGGCCGCAACGTGCACCTGGAAGTGCAACGACGCCTGCAGCAAGCCGGTGCCCAACACCTCCGACAACGAGTACTTCGGCGACGTGGTCGCCACCTCCCGTCGCTCGGTCCTCAAGGCCGGTGGCGCCGCCGCGGCCCTCGCCGGTCTGACGACCGCCGCCGGTGCCGCGCTCGCCGAGCCCGCCGTCGCCGCCCCCGGGCCGGGCAAGAAGGCCCCCTTCGGCTTCACCGGCATCGACCCCGTCACGGCCGGGACGGACGAGGTCGTCGTGCCCGAGGGCTTCCAGTGGGCTCCGGTCATCGCCTGGGGAGACCCGATCCTCGCGGGCGCACCTGCCTTCGACTTCGACCGCCAGACCGCAGCCGCGCAGGCCGGCCAGATGGGCTACAACTGCGACTACGTCGGCGTCCTGCGCAACGGCAGCGCCAACCAGGCCGTGCTCGTCGTCAACAACGAGTACACCAACAACGAGCTGATGTTCCACGGCTACACCGATGCCGCGTCCATGACCGACGACCAGGTGCAGCTGACGATGAATGCCCACGGCATGACGGTCGTGGAGATGACGCGCAAGAACCCCAACAGCAAGTGGGTCTACACCAAGGCCGCTCCGCTGAACCGCCGGATCACGGCCGAGACCCCCTTCGAGCTCGTCGGCCCGGTCCGCGGCCACGACCTCGTCAAGACCTCCGCCGACCCCGCCGGCACGACCCCGCTCGGCACCTTCGGCAACTGCGCCGGTGGCACCACCCCCTGGGGCACCATCCTCTCCGGCGAGGAGAACTTCAACGGCTACTTCACGCAGCCGGCCGCTCCGAGCGACGACATGGCGGGCGCCGCCGCGGCGCGCTACGGCCTCGCCGGTGGCAGCTCGGCCCAGCACGACTGGGACCGTCTCGACGAGCGCTTCGACCTGACCGAGGAGCCCAACGAGGCCCACCGTCACGGCTGGATCGTCGAGGTCAACCCCTTCGAGCCCGACGCCGCCCCGCGCAAGCTCTCCGCGCTCGGCCGCTTCAAGCACGAGGGCGCCAACGTCGTCGTCGCCGCTGACGGCCGGGTCGTCGCCTACATGGGTGACGACGAGCGCTTCGACTACATGTACAAGTTCGTCTCCTCGGGTACGTACATCGAGGGCAACCTCGACAACAACCGCACGCTGCTCGACGAGGGTGACCTGTACGTCGCCAAGTTCACCGGCAACGGCTCGACCGACGGCCTGCACGACGGCACCGGCGAGTGGCTGCCGCTCGTCGTCGACGGGCAGTCCACGGTCGACGGCATGACCCTCGAGGAGGTCCTCGTCTTCACCCGTCTGGCCGCCGACACGGTCGGCCCGACCAAGATGGACCGTCCCGAGGACGTCGAGGTCAACCTGGTCAACGGTCGCGTCTACACCGCGCTGACCAACAACTCCAAGCGCACGCCGGCCCAGCTCGACGAGGTCAACCCGCGCGCGAACAACAAGCACGGCCAGGTCCTCGAGATCACGCCGCGCGCCGGCGACCACACGGTCACGGGCTTCGACTGGACGCTCGTGCTCATCTGCGGCGACCCCGACGACCCGGAGACCTACTTCAACGGGTACGACAAGTCGCAGGTCAGCCCGATCTCCTGCCCGGACAATGTCGCCTTCGACAAGGCCGGCAACCTGTGGATCTCCACCGACGGCAACGCCCTCGGTCACTGCGACGGCATGTACCTCATGCCGCTCGAGGGTGAGCACAAGGGCCACCTGCAGCAGTTCCTGTCGGTCCCCGCCTTCGGCGAGTGCTGCGGCCCGCTCATCGAGTGGGACGAGCGCGTCGTCTTCGCCGCGGTCCAGCACCCCGGGGAGGACGACGGCGCGAGCACGACCAATGTCAAGAGCACCTTCCCGTACACCGGCAACAGGCAGCCACGCCCGGCCGTCATCATGATCTGGCCCGAGGCGAAGGGCGGCCACGGCAAGAACGCGAGCAAGGGCAAGGGCAAGACCACGACCGGTCACTGACCGCTCCGAGGCAGCAACCGGTGGGCCGTCCGTCGGATCTCTCGCGGACGGCCCACCACTCGTGACAAGGTGACGGACATGCCCCTCCCCCGCCGGTCAGGCAGCAGCCTCGCGATGAGCGCGCTCGTCCTGGCCCTCGCCGCGTGCGGGTCCGGTGAGCCCACGACCCCGGGAGGGGCCTCCCCTTCGTCCTCGGGGTCGACGACCAGCGCGGCCACCTCGTCTGCCTCCTCGACGACGTCGGCATCGCCCAGCAGCTCGACCCACCAGCCTGACCCCACGGTCTCGATCATGCCTGCCAAGGACGTCCCCCAGTCGTCCGCGGACCGCGCCGCAGGCATCGCCGCAGCCGACGCCAGGACCGCCGCGAGCACTCTGAGCATCCCGGCCGTCGGGCTCTCCAGCACGCTTGATGCCCAGGGCCTTCGGGGCGGCAAGGTCAACCCGGCGCCGGGCCAGGTCATCTGGTTCACCGGGTACGAGCGGGTGCGGCCCGGAGCGACGGGGACGAGCGTCATCGCCGGTCACGTGATCTCGGGTGGCACGGCCGACTCCTTCGCCTCCCTCGAGCAGCTGACGAAGGGGGACGGTGTGCTCCTGCGCTACCCCGGCGGGGCCACCCTGCGCTTCGAGGTGACGAGCACCGAGATCGTCGACAAGGACGAGCTGACCACCAGCAAGGAGGTCTGGGGGGCCAACACCGACGACCGCCGGGTCGTCCTGGTGACCTGCGACGACGAGCTGGGCTTTCGCACCGACGGTCACCGCAAGGCCAACTTCGTCGCGGTTGCGGAACTGCCCTCCTGAGCCGACCACCGCCCGGAGTAGCCTCGCGGCGTGACCCCTCAACGTGACGCCCGTGGCGTCCTCGCCGCTTGGTTCGCCTACGGCATCTGGGGGCTCTTCCCCTTGTACTTCCACGCCCTTCGCCCTGCGGGGGCGCTGGAGATCCTGGCCCACCGGGTCGTCTGGACCTTCGTCCTGTGCGTCATCGTGCTGCTGCTGCGCACGGAGCTCATGGCGCTCCTTAGGCAGCTGCGGGGGCGGCTGGCGCTGGGCGTCGGCATCGCCGCCTACCTGATCGGCATCAACTGGTTCGTCTACGTCTACGCCGTGGGTATCGGGCGGACCAACGAGGCGGCGCTCGGCTACTTCCTCAACCCGATCGTCACCGTCGCGCTGGGCGTGCTCGTCCTCGGCGAGCGGCTGCGCACCCTGCAGTGGGTCGCCGTCGCGATCGGTGCGCTCGCGGCCGTCTACCTCACGCTCGCCGGCGGGGGGCTGCCGTGGATCTCGCTCGTCCTCGCGATGAGCTTCGGCGGCTACGGCCTGACCAAGAAGAAGCTCGGCGCGACCCTCCCGGCCCTGCACTCCCTGTCGGCGGAGACGATCTTCCTCCTGCCGCCAGCCGTGGGACTGGTCTGGTGGCTGACGGCCCAGGGCGACTCGACCTTCACCACGGATGCCCCGTGGCACCCGCTGCTGCTCGTGTCAGCAGGGGTGATCACCGCGGTCCCGCTGCTCTTCTTCGCCGAGGCCGCTCGCCGCATCCCGCTGGTGACGATCGGGCTCATCCAGTTCATCACCCCGGTGATCCAGCTCGTCGTCAGCGTCACCCTCCTCGGCGAGCACATCGACACCGCCCGATGGCTCGGCTTCGGGATCGTGTGGATCGCCCTCGTCTGCCTGACGGTGGACTCGCTGCGCACGGCGCGGCGGCGCCGTCGGCCCAGCCCGGACGAGTGTGAGTCGCTGGAGCCGGTCGAACCGGTCTGAGGCGCAGCCGGTCGAACCGGCCTGAGGCACAGCCGGTCGGACCGGCCTGAGGGGCAGAACAGCCGGTGTCTCAGCCCACGCGGTGGACGACGCCCTCCATGAGGGCGATGAGCGCGGTCTTGGCATCGCTGTCGGGCAGCGAGCCCAGCGAGTCGACGGCCTGCCGGCCCACGGCGAGGGTCTCCTCGCGGGCGTCGGCCATGGCCTGGTGCGGCCGCAGCAGCTCCAGCGTGCGCTCGACCCGCTCGGGCTCCTTGAGCTCGGAGCGCAGCAGCTCCTGCAGCTCGGCGTCGGCCGGGTCGGTCGAGGCCAGTGCATTGAGCACCGGCAGGGTCCGCTTGCCCTCGCGCAGGTCCGTCCCGGGCGTCTTGCCGGTCTCGTCGGACTCGCTCGAGATGTCGATGAGGTCGTCGGCGAGCTGGAAGGCGACACCGAGGTGCTCGCCGTACTCCGTGGCCATGGTGATGACCTCGGGGCTGCAGCCGCCGTACATCGCGCCGTACCGGGCCGCCGTGGCCACGAGAACACCCGTCTTGTCGGCCAGCACCCCGCGGTAGTACTCGCGCGCGTCCTGACCCTGCGGGCAGGGCCGGTCGTCGCGGATCTGGCCGGAGCACAGTCGGATGAAGGTCTGCGCCTGGATCTTGACCGCGTCGGCACCCAGGTCGGCGATGATGTCCGACGCCGTGCCGAAGAGCAGGTCTCCCACGAGGATCGCCGTCGAGTTGTCGTACAGGGCGTTGGCGCTCGGAGCACCTCGGCGCAGGTCCGCCTCGTCCATGACGTCGTCGTGGTAGAGGCTCGCCAGGTGGGTCAGCTCGACACCGGCAGCGGCCGCCACGACCTGCTCGTTGATCCCCTCGCCCAGCTCGGCGACGAGCATCGTGAGCATCGGCCGAAACCGCTTGCCCCCGGCCTTGGCCAGATGGAGGCTGGCTTCGGTGATGAAGCCGTCCTCGCTGCGGGTGCGCTCGATGATCAGCGCCTCCACCTGCTCGAGACCGGCAGCCAGGCGCGAGGTCAGGTCCTCGCTCGCCTGGGGCAGGGCGAGGACCGGCGGGGTCGAGCTGGTCAAGAGGTCACCTCGTGATGAAGACGCTGGACTGCTCGGCGAGGTCGAGCAGCGGGCCCGGGAAGACACCGAGAGCGATCGTAACGAGGACTCCCACGGCAATCACAGTCAGGGACAGCGTGGCGGGCGTCGCGGCGGTGACCTCGCCGGTCGGCTCGGTGAAGAACATCAGGACGATCAGGCGGACGTAGACGAAGGCGGTGATGGCCGACATCAGGACCGCGATCACCACGAGGACGACGCCCGAGCGGCCACCGTGCTCCAGGGCCGGCATGAAGGCCGCGACCTTGGCGGTGAAGCCCGACGTGAGCGGGATCCCCGCGAAGGCCAGCATCAGCAGCGCGAAGGAACCGGCCAGCCACGGGTGCTTGCGCCCCAGCCCCGCCCACTGGGACAGGTGGGTCGCCTCGGCGTCGCGCTCACGCACGAGGTTGACGATGGCGAAGGCAGCGATCGTGGAGATGCCGTAGGCGGTGACGTAGAAGAGGACGCCGACGACGCCACTGCGGTCGAAGCTGATCAACGCGACGAGGACGAAGCCCGCGTGGGCGATCGCGCTGTACGCCAGCAGACGCTTGATGTCGGTCTGGGTGACCGACAGGACCGAGCCGATGACCATCGTCAGGGCGGCGATGACGACGACGCCCATGTGCCACTCCCACCGCGTGGTCTCCAGCCCGACATAGGCCAGGCGCAGCAGCGCACCGAAGGCGGCTGCCTTGGTGCACGCGGCCATGAAGCCGGTGACCGGGGTCGGAGCGCCCTGGTAGACGTCCGGGGTCCAGGAGTGGAAGGGGACGGCGCCGACCTTGAAGAGCAGGCCGACGAGGACCATGACGACGCCGGGGAGCAGGAGCCCCTCGAACTCACCCGTCGAGGTGGTCGCCGCGGCAGCGATCTCGGGCAGGCCGATCGATCCGGCGTAGCCGTAGAGCAGGGCCGCGCCGAAGAGGAAGAAGCCGGACGAGAAGGCGCCGAGGAGGAAGTACTTCAGGGCGGCCTCTTGGGAGAGCAGGCGACGACGACGGGCCAGACCCGACATGAGGTACAGCGGCAGCGAGAGCAGCTCGAGCGCCACGAACATCGTCAGCAGGTCGTTGGACGCCGGGAAGAGCAGCATGCCGGCGAGGGCGAACAGCGCCAGGGGGAAGGCCTCGGTCGTCGACCATCCCTTGCGCGCGGCCTGGGCCTCGAGCTCGGACCCCGGGCTGGCAGCACCCATCGGGGTGAGCGCATCAGCGGTGTCACCACCGAGGCGGTCGGCCATGACGAGCAGGCTCAGCAGACCGAAGACGAGCAGGGTGCCCTGCATGAACCGGGTCGGTCCGTCGACGGCGATCGTGCCGCCCACGGTGACACCGACCTCGTCGGCGGTCATGAAGACCAGCGCGGCCAGCGAGATGACGATGGAGCCGACAGCGACGACGACCTGGGTGAGGTGCCTCGTCCCGCGCGGGGCGAAGGCCTCGACGAGGACCCCGACGAAGGCGCCCACGAGGAGCACGATCATCGGCGAGAGCGCCCAGTAGCTGATGTCGACGGCCTCGAAGGCCGCGGGGACGGTGGGGGGCATCAGTGGTCACTCCCTGAGGTCGAGCCCGCGTCAGCCGGGACCGACGGGGTCGTGTCGGTGGCGCCGACGATCTGGAGGGTGCGCTCGACCGCGGGGTTGAGCGTCTCCAGCACGGGCTGGGGGAAGAAGCCGAGGCCGATGAGGATCGCGAGGATCGGCGCGACGACGAGCTTTTCGCGCAGGCCCAGGTCACGCAGCGGCGCGGTGAGGCGAAGGGGGCGACGCTCCTCGTCGAGGTCGGCGCTGAGGTAGTCCCGGTCCGTGTCCGACGACACCATGACCGACGACTCCATGTCCGACGACAGGGCGGGGCCTCCCCCTTCGTCCGTCTCGAGGATGGGCGGCGGTCCGGTGAAGATCCGCTTGTACATCAGCAGGATGTAGATCGCGGCGAGCACGACGCCCCATACGGCGAAGGCCGTCGCGACGGGATAGCGCGACCAGGTGCCGGCGATGACGAGGAACTCGGAGACGAAGGTCGACAGGCCGGGCAGCGACAGGGTCGCCAGGCCGGCGACGAGGAAGCTGCCGGCGAGCACCGGGGTCGCCCGCTGCCAGCCGCCGTAGTCGTCGATCCGCTTGCTCCCTCGGCGGGCGACGAGCATGCCCGCGATGAGGAAGAGCGCGGCCGTCGCGAACCCGTGGTTGACCATGTAGAGGTTGCTGCCGGCCTGGGAGACCGAGGTGAAGGCGAAGATGCCCATGACGATGAAGCCGAAGTGGCTGATCGAGGTGAAGGCGATCAGGCGCATCATGTCCCGCTGGCCGATGGCCAGGATCGCGCCGTAGAGGACCGAGATCACGGCGAGGGTGATGACGACCGGCGTCGCCCACCGGCTCGCCTCGGGGAAGAGCTGCAGGCAGAAGCGGATCATCCCGAAGGTGCCGACCTTGTCGAGCACGCCGACGAGCAGCGTCGCGACCGCGGGGCGGGCAGCCGTCGCAGCGTCGGGCAGCCACGTGTGGACCGGCCACATCGGTGCCTTGATCGCGAAGGCGATGAAGAAGGCGACGAAGAGCCAGCGCTCGGTGCTGCCGCCGATGTCGAGGCCGGTGAGGCGCTCGAGGAGGAATCCGTCGGAGCCACCCGGACCCTGCAGGTACAACGCGATGACGCCGACGAGCATGATGAGCCCGCCCGCGAGGCTGAAGAGCAGGAACTTCACGGCCGCCGCCTGGCGACGCTCGCCGCCGTACATCCCGATGAGGAAGTACACCGGGATGAGCATGGCCTCGAAGAAGACGTAGAAGAGGAAGACATCGGTCGCGGCGAAGACACCGACCATGAAGGGCAGGAGCAGCAGGAGCAGGGCGAAGTAGCCCTTCTCGCGGCCGCCGCCCTCCGGCACGTCGTCCCACGCCGCCAGGAGGCAGATCGGCATGAGGACGAGCGCCATGAGGATGAGCGAGAGCGCGATGCCGTCGACGCCGAGCGAGTAGCTGACCCCGAGCTGCGGGATCCACTCGTGCTGCTCGACCATCTGGAACTGCTGGTCGCTGCCGCGGGTGAAGCTCGTCGCCGCGGCGACGACACCGATCACGAGGGTGAGCAGCGCGACGCCGAGAGCGACGGGCCGGGCGAGGGCGGAGCTGCGCGAAGGGAGCGCCGCCACCGCGATCGAGCCGGCCAGCGGCACGACCATGAGCAGAGTGAGCCAGGGCATGTTGTCCATCAGTTGATCACCCACAGGGCTGCGAGGAAGACGACGACGCCGGAGAGCATCGTCAGGGCGTAGGTGCGCGCGTAGCCGTTCTGGGCGCCGCGCAGCCAGGAGGAGGAGCGCTCGGTCCAGCGGGCGAGCCCACCGACCCCGGCACCGTCGATGCCGTCGGCGTCGACGGAGACCAGCCCGCGCGTGAGGGCCAGGCCCGGCCACTGCAGGAGGGTCGCGTTGAGCTCGTCCTGGTAGAGGTCGCGGCGGGCCGCGCGAGTGAGCGCCGAGCCTTCCGGCGCCACCACGGGGACCTCGTCGCGGCCGTAGGTCAGCCAGGCCCAGACGCCGCCGATGGCGACCACGATCAGCGTGGCGGCCATGAGCACCGGCACCGGCAGCACCGGCTCGTGGTGCTCGACATGACCGAAGACCGGCTCGAGCCAGGTCCCGATCGGTGCGACGGTCGCGAGGACCAGGCCGAGGAAGGCCGAGCCGACGGCCAGCACCATCATCGGGATGGTCATCGTCAGCGGCGACTCGTGCGGGTGGACATCCTCGGTCCAACGCTTCTTGCCGTGGAAGGTCATGAAGAACAGACGCGACATGTAGAAGGCGGTGATCCCGGCGCCGATGAGGGCGGTCAGGCCGAAGACCCACGGGCGCCAGCCCTCGCCGACGAAGGCGGCCTCGATGATCTTGTCCTTGCTCCAGAAGCCGGAGAAGGGGGGAACCCCCAGGATCGCCAGCCAGCCCAGGCCGAAGGTCACCCAGGTGATCTTCATGGCCGTGGACAGGCCACCGAAGCGGCGCATGTCGACCTGGTTGTCCATGCCGTGCATCACCGAGCCGGCGCCGAGGAACATCCCGGCCTTGAAGAAGCCGTGGGTGATGAGGTGGAAGATCGCGAAGGCGTAGCCGACCGGGCCGAGCCCCGCGGCGAGCATCATGTAGCCGATCTGGCTCATGGTCGACGCGGCCAGCGCCTTCTTCATGTCGTCCTTGGCGCAACCGACGATCGCCCCGTAGACGAGGGTGATGGCACCGACGATGACCACGGCGAGCTGGGCATTGGGTGCTCCCTCGAAGATGGCGTGGCTGCGCACGACGAGGTAGATGCCGGCGGTGACCATCGTCGCGGCGTGGATGAGCGCCGAGACGGGGGTCGGGCCGGCCATGGCGTCACCGAGCCAGGACTGCAGCGGGAACTGTGCCGACTTGCCGCAGGCGGCCAGCAGGAGCAGCAGGCCGATGGCCGTGAGCGTGCCCTCGCCAGCGCCGGCGACGCCGCCGTCGACCGCGGCGAAGTCCAGCGTGCCGAAGGTCGCCAGCATGATCGACATCGCGAGCAGCAGGCCGACGTCGCCGATCCGGTTGACGATGAAGGCCTTGTTGGCCGCGGTCGCGTAGGCCGGGTTGTGGTTCCAGAAGCCGATGAGGAGCCAGGAGGCGAGGCCCACGCCCTCCCAGCCGACGAAGAGCAGCAGGTAGGAGTCGGCGAGGACGAGCAGGAGCATCGACGCGACGAAGAGGTTGAGGTAGGCGAAGAAGCGCCGCTTGTCGGGGTCGTGCTCCATGTACCCGAGCGAGTACACGTGGATGAGCGACCCGACGAAGGTGACGAGCAGGACGAAGGCCATCGACAACGGGTCGACGAGCAACCCGGCCATGACATCGATGCTGCCTGCCGGGACCCAGTTCCACAGCTCGATCGAGGACGCGCGCTCCCCCGGGTCGGAGCCGAGCATCGAGACGAAGATGGCCGCGCCCACGAGGAAGGACCCCCAGGACAGGGCGGTGGCCAGCAGCGGGCCGAAGGAGTCGGTGAGGCGGCCGCCGAGGAGCAGCAGCGCAGCGCCGAGCAGGGGCAGGGCGACGAGCAGCCAAGCGAGATCCGTGAGCAAGGTGGCTCCTTACAGCTTCAGGAGGTTGGCGTCGTCGACCGAGGCCGAGCGGCGGGCACGGAAGACGGCCATGATGATGGCCAGTCCGACGACGACCTCGGCGGCAGCGACGACCATGACGAACATGGCGATCACCTGCCCCTCGATCGATCCGTGCATGCGGGCGAAGGTCACGAAGGCGAGCGAGGCAGCGTTCAGCATGAGCTCCACACCCATGAAGACGACGATCGCGTTGCGGCGGAGCAGGACGGTGGCGCTGCCGATCGTGAAGAGGATGATCGCGAGGTAGATGTAGTTCATCGGGCTCATCGCTCCAGGCCCCCTTCGGTCGTGGTCTCGGCGTCCTCGAGCTGCGTGTACCGGGTCGGGGTGGTGACCTGGTCACGGGCCACGAGGACTCGGTTGAGGGAGAGCTCGGAGACGCTGCCGTCGGGCAGGAGCGCCGGGGTGTCGACCGCGTTGTGCCGGGCGTAGACGCCGGGGACGGGCAGGCCGGCGAGGTTCTTGCCGTCCCGGAAGCGCTTGGCCATCCACTCCTTCTGCGTCGGCTTGGCGATGATCCGCTCGCGGTGGGCGAAGACCATGGCGCCGAGCGCTGCGACCGTCAGCAGGGCGGCAGTGACCTCGAAGAGCCAGACGTACTTGCCGAAGGCGAGGTAGGCGATCGCCTCGACATTGCCGGGGTCGGCATTGACCTCCGCCAGTGACGGGTCACCGGTGTAGCTGACCTTGCCGATGGCGCCGAAGAGCAAGACGATCGCAGCGAGCGAGAGCAGCACGGTCAGCAGTCGCTGACCCTTGAGCGGCTCGACGAGCGAGGAGGAGTGGTCGACGCCGACGAGCATGACGACGAAGAGGAAGAGCATCATCACGGCGCCGGTGTAGACGAAGATGTGCACGACACCGAGGAAGTCCGCCTCCTGCAGGAGGTAGAAGACACCGAGGATGATCATCGTCAGCACCATGCCGATGGCCGCGTGCACCGCCTTGCGGGCGAAGAGCAGGGCCAGCGCGCCCGGGACGGCGATGCAGCTGAGGACCCAGAAGACTGCGGCCTCTCCGGTGCCCGTCATCGGACCTCCTCCGTGGTGTCCGTCGGTGCGGCCTCGTCGCTCTTCGCCGCAGCGTGCTGGTCGACCCACTCGCGCTGGGCGTCGGTGGCCGTGGCGACCTTGCCCTGGTAGTAGTCGCGCTCCTGCATGCCCTCGACCATCGGGTGGGGCGCCGGGAGCATCCCCTCCTGCATCGGGGCGAGCAGCTGCTCCTTGGTGAAGATCAGGTCGGCGCGGTTGTTGTCCGCCAGCTCGTAGTCGTTGGTCATCGTCAGCGCTCGCGTCGGGCAGGCCTCGATGCACAGCCCGCAGAAGATGCAGCGCAGGTAGTTGATCTGGTAGATGTGCCCGTATCGCTCGCCGGGGCTGAAGCGCAGGCCGCGCTCGTCGTCGTTGTCGCCGCCCTGCACGAGGATCGCGTCGGCCGGGCAGGCCCACGCGCACAGCTCGCAGCCGATGCACTTCTCCAGCCCGTCGGGGTGACGGTTGAGCTGGTGCCGACCGTGGAAGCGTGGCTGGGTGGGCCACTTGACCTCGGGGTACTCCTGGGTGGCGACCTTGCGAAACATCGTCGCGAAGGTCACGCCGAACCCGGCTACGGGGGCGAAGAGGTCCGAGAAGAACCCTCCCTGGGAATCGTCAGCCACGGTGCTGCTCCTCCTCACGGGTCGGCGCTGCCGCCCCGGTGGTCGCGGGCTTGGTGTCGATCGCGGTGGCGCCACGGCTCTCGACGAGACGCTGTCCGGGCATCGGCGGGACGGGGTACCCCTCGGCCCATGGGTCGATCTCGTCGGGCACGATCGATTCCTCTTCCTGGGCATGGGCCCTGGCCTCGACCTTGCTCTCCCAGATCCAGGTGGACCCCAGGACGAGGACGGCGAGGACCGCGACGATGATCAGCGAGGAGACGGGGAAGTTCAGGCCGAAGATCCCGACGGTGCCGTCGCCGAAGAAGCCGGCGTCGGCGCCACGGATGAAGGCCACCGCGATGACCCACGCCACGGTGACGGGGATGAGGAACTTCCAGCCGAAACGCATGAACTGGTCGTACCGGGTGCGCGGCAGCGTGCCGCGCAGCCAGACGAAGAAGTACATGAACATCCACAGCTTGACCGAGAACCACAGCAGGCCCCACCAGCCGGTGTTGAGCATGCCGTCGCCGATCGCGGCGATGCCGGGAGGTGCCTGCCAGCCGCCGAGGAAGAGCGTCGTGGCCAGCGCGGAGACGGTGAACATGTTGATGTACTCGCCGAGGAAGAACATGGCGAAGCGCATGCCGGAGTACTCGGTGAAGTAGCCACCGACGATCTCGCCCTCGCCCTCGGCGAGGTCGAAGGGCAGGCGGTTGGTCTCGCCGACCATCGTGATGACGTAGATGACGAAGGAGACGCAGGCCGGGATGATGTACCAGAGGTCGGCCTGGGCCGCGACGATCTCGCTCGTGCTCATCGAGCCCGAGTACATGAAGACCGCGACCAGGGCCAGGCCCATCGCGATCTCGTAGGAGATCAGCTGGGCGGTGGCGCGCAGACCACCGAGCAGCGGGTAGGTGGAGCCGGCCGACCAACCGCCCAGGACGATGCCGTAGGCGGCGACACCGGCGACCGCGAGGACGAGAAGGGCGGCGACCGGCAGGTCGGTCAGCTGCAGCGGCGTGTGGTGACCGAACATCCAGACCATCCCGCCGAGCGGCATGATCGAGAAGGCGACGAAGGCCATCGAGGCGAAGATCACCGGCGCGATCGTGAAGATCAGCGCGTCGGCCCCCTTCGGGCGCACGTCCTCCTTGAGCATCGACTTCATGCCGTCGGCGAGGGTCTGCAGCAGACCGAAGGGTCCGGTGCGGTTGGGCCCGGGCCGCTGCTGCATCCGGCCGATGACGCGGCGCTCGAACCAGATGACGAGCAGCACGGACACGAGCAGGTAGACGAAGAGGAAGAGCGCCTTGACCAGCGAGAGCCACAGCGGGGTGTCGCTGAAGTCAGCTGCCACCGGCTTGTCCGCAGCGGCGATCAGGAGTGACAGACCGGTCATGCCGCACCACCCTTCGTGACGGAGACGATGGCTCCGGCTCGGCCAGCGAGGCTGCGCAGATCGCAGCTGCTCGAGTTGGTCGGCAACCACACGACGTGGTCGACCATGTCCTGGATGACGACGGGGACGGTCACCCGCACGTCATCGCCCAGGACGGTGACGAGGTCACCCTCGGCGAGTCCGAAGGCCAGGGCGGTCGCCGGGGAGACGTGGGCGCGCGGCGCCTTGGCCGTCCCCGCGAGGAAGGGCTCGCCCTCCTGCATCGTCGCCTCGTCGAGCATGAGGCGCCAGGTGGCCAGGACCAGCTCACCGGTCCCGGGCTCGGGCACCGGGGCGCGCCGCACGCGCGGCGGGTAGCCCTTGGCGGCCGGGGGCGTGGTGGCCTCCAGCGAGCTGCGGGCCTCGGCGGCGGTGCGGGTCCCGAGGAACTCGCCCATCTCGTCGGCCAGCATGTGCAGCACCCGGTGGTCGGGCAGCGCATTGGTCGACAGGGCAGCCTCGAAGGGCCGCACGCGACCCTCCCAGTTGACGAAGGCACCTGCGCGTTCGGCGTGCGGGGCGACGGGGAGCACGACGTCGGCGTGCTCGGTGACGCTGCTGGGCCGGATCTCGAGGGAGACGACGAAGGAGCGCTCGAAGGCTTCGCTCGCTCCGGGGAGGCCGAGGTCGTGCGCGTCCACGCCACCGACGACGAGGGCACCGAGCTGGCCGGAGGCCGCGCCGGCAACGATGCCGGCAGTGTCGAGAGCACCCTCGCCGGGCAGACAGCCGGCCTCGACGGCACCGCGCTCCCCTGCACGACGCGGGATCCAGGCCAGACGTGCCCCGGTCGCCCGCGCGAGCTCGGCGGCGGCGGGCAGTGCGCCGGGCACGGTCGCCAGTCGCTCGCCGACGAGGATGATCGGCCGCTCGCCGCGCAGGGCGGCGTGGGCGGTGGTGATCGGGTCAGTGTCCGAGCCGGGCCCGACCTCGCCGGTGAGCGCGGTCAGCACCTCGGTCTCGGTGCCGGGCGCGGACGGGATGAGCGTGCCGCCCAGCTTGTCGAGGCCACGGGTGGCCAGCGGGGCGATCGAGTGGATCGTCGTCTTGGCCTCGCGGTAGGCCTTGCGCAGTCGCAGGAAGAGGATCGGGCTCTCCTCCTCCGGCTCCAGGCCGACGAGCAGGACCGAGCCGGCTGCGCCGATCTCGTCGTAGGTCACGCCGGTCTCCGGCGTGGTCCCCGCGACGTGGCGCAGCAGGAAGTCGCGCTCGTCCGCGGAGTGCGGGCGGGCGCGGTGGTCGACGTGCTCCGTGCGCAGCACCGAGCGGGCGAAGGTGGCGTAGGCGTACGCGTCCTCGACGCTCACCCGCCCGCCGACGAGCACGCCGTGGCCCCGCGCGGCACGCAGACCCTCGGCGGCGGCGGTCAGCGCCTCCTGCCAGGAGACGACCCGCAGCTCTCCGCCGACATCGCGGACCATCGGGAACTCGAAGCGGTCACCGAGACTGGCGTGGTTGAAGGCCCAGCGACCCTTGTCGCAGTTCCACTCCTCGTTGACCTGCGGGTCGTTGCCGGCCATCCGGCGCAGGACGGTGCCGCGGCGGTGGTCGGTACGGATCGCGCAGCCGTCGGCGCAGTGCTCGCAGACGTCGGGGGTGGAGACGAGGTCGAAGGGGCGAGAGCGGAAGCGGTAGGCGGCACCGGTCAGCGCGCCGACCGGGCAGATCTGCACGGTGTTGCCCGAGAAGTAGGACTCGAAGGGCTGGTCCTCGTAGATGCCGACCTGCTGGAGGGCGCCTCGCTCGACGAGCGCGATGAAGGGGTCGCCGGCGATCTGGTCGGAGAAGCGGGTGCAGCGTGCGCAGAGCACGCACCGGTCACGGTCGAGCAGGACCTGCGAGGAGATGTTGATCGGCTTGGGGTAGGTGCGCTTGATGTCGTCGAAGCGCGAGGTGGCCCGGCCGTGGCTCATCGACTGGTTCTGCAGGGGGCACTCGCCGCCCTTGTCGCAGACCGGGCAGTCGAGCGGGTGGTTGATGAGGAGCATCTCCATGATGCCCTGCTGCGCCTTGTCGGCGACCGGCGAGGAGTGCTGCGTGCGCACCTGCATGCCTTCGCTGACCGTCATGGTGCAGCTGGCCTGCGGCTTGGGCATCGGCTTGACATTGCCCTCGCGGTCGGGCGTCGCCACCTCGACGAGGCACTGGCGGCAGGCGCCGACGGGCTCCAGGAGCGGGTGGTCGCAGAAGCGCGGGATCTCGATCCCCGCCTCCTCCGCGGCCCGGATGACCAGGGTGTTCTTGGGGACCGAGACGGCGATGCCGTCGATGGTCACGCCGATGAGGTCGGGCTTGACCTCGTTCGACGCCGGGTTCTTGTCGCTCGTGACGCTCATGCGGTCACCATCGTGTTCTGCTCCTTGGCGAAGAGCGTCGAGGCGGCGGGCGGGAAGAGCTCAGCGGCCGGGGTGTGGCACCCGGCCTCGAACTCCTCACGGAAGTACTTCACGGCAGAGGTGATCGGGCTGGTGGCACCGTCACCGAGGGCGCAGAAGGCCCGTCCGAGGATGTTGTCGCAGATGTCGACGAGCTTGTCGATGTCCTCGGGGGTCCCCTGACCGTGCTCGATCCGCTGCAGGATCTGCGCGAGCCACCACGTGCCCTCACGGCACGGGGTGCACTTGCCGCAGGACTCGTGCATGTAGAAGTCGGTCCAGCGGCTCACGGCGCGCACGACCGAGACGGTGTCGTCGAAGATCTGCAGCGCACGCGTGCCGAGCATCGAGCCGTTGGCAGCGACGGACTCGAAGTCCAGGGGCACGTCGAGGTGCTGGTCGGTGAACATCGGCGTCGACGAGCCACCGGGGGTCCAGAACTTCAGCGGGTGACCCGGGTCGCGCATGCCACCGGCCATGTCGAGCAGCTCGCGCAGCGTGATGCCGAGCGGCGCCTCGTACTGGCCGGGGTGCTTCACGTGCCCGGAGAGGGAGAAGATGCCGAAGCCCTGCGACTTCTCGGTCCCCATGTCGGAGAACCACTCGGCACCCTGCTTGATGATCGCGGGGACCGACGCGATGGACTCGACGTTGTTGACGACCGTCGGGCGGGCGTACAGACCAGCGACGGCGGGGAAGGGGGGCTTGAGACGAGGCTGGCCCCGGCGACCCTCGAGGGAGTCCAGCAGAGCCGTCTCCTCGCCGCAGATGTAGGCACCCGCGCCGGCGTGGACGGTCACGTCCAGGTCGAAGCCCGTCCCGAGGATGTCCTTGCCGAGGTAGCCGGCCGCGTAGGCCTCCTCGACCGCGCGCATGACGCGCCGGTAGACGTGGACGACCTCACCGCGCAGGTAGATGAAGGCGTGGTTGCAGCCGATCGCGAAGGAGGTGATCGCGATGCCCTCGATGAGGAAGTGCGGTGCCGCCATGAGCAGCGGGATGTCCTTGCAGGTGCCCGGCTCGGACTCGTCCGCGTTGACGACGAGGTAGCGCGGCCCGCCGTCCGGCGGAGGCAGGAAGCCCCACTTCATGCCGGTGGGGAACCCGGCGCCACCACGGCCGCGCAGGCCGGAGTCCTTGGTCGCCTGGATGAGGTCGGCCGGGTCGCTCTGCATCGCCTGACGAAGGGCGGTGTAGCCCTCGTTGTCCTCGTAGGTGGCCATGGTCCAGGACTGTGGGTGGTCCCAGAACTTCGTGAGGATCGGGGTCAACGTGGTCACTTGTCGTCCTCCTTCGCCTGCTCCTGGGCGTCCTGCCCACCGGGCCGCTCGTCGGGCTCGTTGGCCGGGGTGTCGACCGAGGTCCGCTGACCTGCGGCCAGCCCGCCGCCGGGTCCGTCCGCGGTCGCGGACGGCTGGGCGTCGACGGAGGCGGCCGACTCCTCGCCGGGAGCGGTCCACCCTTCGCGCTTGGCCAGCTCCACCCCGCGAAGGGAGGCGGGTCCGGCACCGATGCCCTCGTCGGCGAGGCCGTCGGTGAAGCCGGCGAGCACGCGCGAGACCTCCTTGAAGCTGCACACCCGGCTCGGGCCGCGGGTCGGGGCCACGGGGGCTCCGGAGCGCAGGTCGTCGACCAGCTGCACGGTCGAGTCCGGGGTCTGGTTGTCGAAGAACTCCCAGTTGGTCATGACGACCGGGGCGTAGTCGCACGCGGCATTGCACTCGACGCGCTCGAGGGTGATCTTGCCGTCCTCGGTCGTCTCGTCGTGACCGATGCCCAGGTGCTCGCTGACGGTCTCCCAGATCTGGTCGCCGCCCATGATCGCGCACAGCGTGTTGGTGCAGACACCCACGGTGTACTCGCCGTTGGGGTGGCGCTTGTACTGGGTGTAGAAGGTCGCGACGCCCGAGACCTCGGCCGTCGTCAGGTCGAGGGTGCGGGCGCAGAAGTCGATGCCGCGGCCGGTGATGTACCCGTCCAGGCTCTGCACGAGGTGCAGCAGCGGCAGCAGCGCCGAGCGCGGCTGCGGGTAGCGGGCGATGACCTGCTCGGCCTCGAGCGAGAGCTGCTCGAGCACGTCGGTGGGGTATGGCTCCTTGCTCTCCGAGGGCACGTGCAGGTGCCCCGAGGCGGTCTGCCTTCCAAAGTTCACGGACATCAGCGGTCCACTCCTCCCATCACCGGGTCGATGGAGGCCACGGCGACGATGACGTCGGCGAGCATGCCCCCTTCGCACATGGCCGCGACGGCCTGCAGGTTGTTGAAGCTCGGGTCCCGGAAGTGGGCCCGGTAGGGGCGCGTGCCACCGTCGGCGACGACGTGGCAGCCCAGCTCGCCCTTGGGCGACTCGATCGCCACGTAGGCCTGGCCGGGCGGAACCCGGAAGCCTTCGGTGACGAGCTTGAAGTGGTGGATCAGGGACTCCATCGAGGTGCCCATGATCTCGCGGATGTGGTCGAGGCTGTTGCCCTGGCCGTCCCCGCCGACGGCGAGCTTGGCCGGCCAGGCGATGCGCTTGTCCGCGACCATCGTCTCGCCGGGGTTGCGCTGCAGCTCGTCGATGACCTGCTCGATGATCTTCAGGCTCTCGCGCATCTCCTCGATGCGGATGACCAGCCGGTCATAGGCGTCGGCCCCCGTGCGGGTGATGACGTCGAAGTCGTACTTCTCGTAGCCGCAGTAGGGCGACAGCTTGCGCAGGTCGTGCGGCAGGCCCGTCGAGCGCAGGACCGGGCCGGTGATGCCCAGCGCCGTGCAGCCGGTGAGGGACAGGACGCCGACGTTCTTGGTGCGGCCCTTGAGGATGGGGTTCTCGAGCAGCAGCTTGTCGAGCTCGAGGATGCCCTTGCGCACCTGGGGGATCATCTCGCGGATCTTGTCGATCGCGCCGTGCGGCAGGTCCTGGGCCACGCCGCCGGGGCGGACGTAGGCGTTGTTCATCCGCAGGCCGGTGATGTTCTCGATGACGGACAGGATGCGCTCGCGCTCGCGGAAGCCGATCGTCATGATCGTCGTCGCGCCCATCTCCATGCCGCCGGTGCCGAGGCAGATCAGGTGGCTGGAGACGCGGGTCAGCTCCATCATGAGCACCCGGATCGCGCTGGCGCGCTCGGGGATGTCCGCGGTGATGCCCAGGACCTTCTCGATGGCCAGGCAGTAGGCCGTCTCCTGGAACATCGGGGTCAGGTAGTCCATCCGGGTGCAGAAGGTGACCCCCTGCGTCCAGGTCCGGAACTCCATGTTCTTCTCGATGCCGGTGTGCAGGTACCCGATGCCCGCGCGGGCCTCGGTGACCGTCTCGCCGTCGAGCTCGAGGATCAGTCGGAGCACGCCGTGCGTCGAGGGGTGCTGCGGACCCATGTTGAGGACGATGCGCTCCTCGGGGTTCATCCCGAGCTCGCCCATCTCCTGGTCCCAGTCACCGCCCTGGACGTTGACGACATGACCCTCGGCGAGGTCGTCGGCCCCGGGGGTGGAGTGCACCCCGGCCGTGTGCGTGTGCGTGCGAGCCATCAGTTGTACGACCTCCGCTGGTCGGGCGGCGGGACGGTGCCGCCCTTGTACTCCACCGGGATGCCACCCAGCGGATAGTCCTTGCGCTGCGGGTGCCCGGCCCAGTCGTCGGGCATGAGGATGCGCGTCAACGACGGGTGACCGTCGAAGATGACCCCGAACATGTCCCAGGTCTCGCGCTCGTGCCAGTCCGCGGCCGGGTAGGTCGCGACGACACTCGGGATGTGGGGGTCGCTGTCGGGGGCCGTGACCTCGACCCGCAGCCGGCGACCACCGTGGGTGATGGACAGCAGGTGGTACGCCACGTGCAGCTCGGCGCCCTCCTGCTGCGGGAAGTGCACGCCGGAGACGGACATGCACATCTCGAAGCGCAGGTCCGGTCGGTCGCGCAGCGCGCGCATGACGACGGGCAGGTCCTCGCGGCGCACGTGCAGCGTCAGCTCGTCGGCGTGGACGACGACCCGCTCGAGCAGGTCACCGCCGGTGGCCTCGGCCAGTCGGTCGACGACCTCGTCGTACCACCCGCCGTAGGGCCGCGGCGTGGCACCGGGGAAGGCGATCGACCGCTTGAGCCCGCCGTAGCCGGAGGTGTCCTGCCCCTCGCGCACGCCGAACATGCCCCGACGCTCCTCGCGCACGACGGGCGCGTTCTCGGGGTCGACCTCGGCGGCCGGCTCCCCCTCGACATTGGAGTACTCGACCGGGCGGTTGCCACCGGTCAGGCCCTGCGTGGACGGGAAGCCCTTGTTGGCCGTGCCGGCGAGGCCGGGTCCCTGCGGGTGCACACCCTCGGGGGTGGGGACGGCGATGTCCTTGGAGTCGTCGGTCATGCCAGGAGGTTCCTTCCGAGCAGGCCCTCGTGATCGTGCGTGGGGGGCTGCAGCTCCGTCGGTGTGGCGCCCAGCGCGGCCTTCTCGGCGGCGCGGGCGGCGGCGACCCGGTTGACGCCCAGGGGCGTGCTCTGGATCTGCTCGTGCAGGGTGATGATCGCGTTGAGGAGCATCTCCGGCCGTGGCGGGCAGCCGGGCAGGTAGATGTCGACCGGGATGATGTGGTCGACGCCCTGGACGATCGCGTAGTTGTTGAACATGCCGCCGGAGCTGGCGCACACACCCATGGAGATGACCCACTTGGGGTTGGCCATCTGGTCGTAGACCTGGCGCACGACGGGCGCCATCTTGTTGCTCACCCGACCGGCGACGATCATCAGGTCGGCCTGGCGCGGCGTGGCAGCGAAGCGCTCCATGCCGAAGCGCGCGATGTCGTAGTGCGGCGTGCCGACGGCCATCATCTCGATGGCGCAGCAGGCCAGACCGAAGGTGGCCGGCCAGATCGACGACTTGCGCATGTAGCCCGCAAGATTCTCGACCGTGGTGAGTGCGATGCCCGAAGGCAGCTTTTCCTCGATACCCATGTCAGATCCGTCCTCGTCAGTCCCACTCGAACCCACCGCGACGCCAGACATAGGCATCAGCGATGAAGAACGCGTTGAACAGGAAAAGCACCACGGCACCGAGCGTGAAGGCCCCGAGCTCGTCGAAGGCGACGGCGAAGGGGTAGAGGAAGAGCGCCTCGATGTCGAAGATGATGAACAGCATCGCGGTCAGGTAGTACTTGACCGAGAAGCGGCCGCCCTCAGCGGCCTGCGGCGTCGGCTGGATGCCGCACTCGTAGGCCTGGGCCTTTGCCGCGTTGTAGCGGGCCGGGCCCACGACCAGGCTCGTCCCGACGGAGACGAGCGCGAAGCCGAGGCCGAGCGCGAAGAGGATGAGCAGCGGGATGTACGGGTTCATCGCTGCGCCTCGCTTTCTTGTGTGTGATGCACGCCATGCCCGATCCTAGGGGTGACCTGAGGCGCGTCGACGCCGGGCTCATGCATTGGGCGCCACCCGGGTCATGAGCTGGACGAGACGGTCGTCGAGACCGCCCCCCTTCTCCTCCGGCAGGTTGGCCATGAGCTTGAGCATGAACTTCATCAGGGTCTGCCGCGGCAGCCCGTACTTCGTCGCCAGGCGCATGATCTCCGGCTTGCCGATGAGCTTGGCGAACTGGGCACCGAGGGTGAAGTAGCCGCCGTGCATGTCCTTCATCCGCGCGATGTAGGAGACGAGCACGCGCTCGCGGTCGGCGGCGGTGGGTCGGGCGAGGGCCTGGACGATCGTCTCGGCGGCGGCGTGGCCGGCCTCGAGGGCGTAGTCGATGCCCTCGCCGTTGAAGGGGTTGACCATGCCACCGGAGTCACCCACGAGCATGAGCCCGTCGGCGTAGAGCGGCTGGCGGTTGAAGGCCATGGGCAGCGCAGCTGCGGTGATCTCGCCGGTGATCGTGCCCTCGTTGATGCCCCACTCGGACGGCATCGTCTCGACCCAGCGACGCATGACGTCCTTGTAGTCGGTCCGACCGAAGGCCTCAGACGTGTTGAGCACCCCGAGCCCGATGTTGGAGCGGCCGTCGCCCAGACCGAAGAGCCAGCCGTAACCCGGCATGAGGATGCGCCCCCCGTCGGGCGTCGGGGACCACAGCTCGAGGTGGCTCTCGAGGTACTCGTCGTCGTGGCGGGGGGTCTCGTAGTAGGCGCGCACGGCCACGGCCATCGGCCGGTCCTCGCGCTTCTCGCGGCCCATCTTCACCGACAGTCGGGAGGAGACGCCGTCAGCGGCGACGACGACGGGCGCTCGGTAGCTCTCGCGCTCCCCCGTGGCGCGCCCGCGCTCGTCGACGACCTTGGCGACGACGCCGACGATGCGGCCGTCCTCGTCACGGATCGGCTCGGAGACATTGCGTCCCTCGAGGAGCTCGGCCCCGCAGGAGGCCGCGTGCCGGGCGAGGACCTCGTCGAGGTCCTCGCGGGCCCGGACCATGCCGTAGCCGGGGAAGGAGGTGACATCGGGCCAGTCCAGCTGCAGCCGCATGCCGCCGCCGATGATGCGCAGGCCCTTGTTGTGGGCCCACCCGTCGGTCTCTGACAGGGGGATGCCGAGGTTGATCAGCTGACGCACCGCACGCGGGGTCAGGCCGTCACCGCAGATCTTGTCCCGGGGGAAGCGCGACTTCTCCAGCAGGACGACGTCCTTGCCGGCCTTCGCCAACCACGCAGCGGTGGCGCTGCCACCGGGGCCGGCTCCGACGACGATGACGTCGACACTGCGGTCGCCGTCGGCCGCAGGCAGTGAACTGGTCACGAAAGGGTTCCTCAGCTGCTTGTGAAGTATTTCACGATCGGCCGGAAGCCTACTCGCTGGACACAACCTCGGTCACACAGGTTGGCCTAACTTGTGCCCCAGCCGAGGCGAAAGGGCGGCTAGGCCTTGGTGGCCCGGTGCATCGCCACGACCCCGCCGGTCAGGTTGTTCCACTCGACATCGCCCCACCCGGCCCCGGCCACCATCTGGGCCAGCGGCTCCTGCGCCGGCCAGGACTGGATCGACTCGGCGAGGTAGACGTAGGAGTCCGGGTTGGAGCTGAGGCGGCGAGCCACCGGCGGGAATGCCGCCATGAGGTACTCGGAGTAGACGGTGCGGAAGACCTTGTTGACCGGCTGGCTGAACTCGCAGATGAGCAGCCGACCGCCGGGGCGGGTCACCCGCAGGAACTCGCGCAGCGCCACCTCCGGCTCGACGACATTGCGGAAGCCGAAGGACATCGTCACCACGTCGAAGGACTCGTCGGCGAAGGGCAGCCGCGTCGCGTCGGCTGCGGTGAAGTGCAGCTCGGGGCTCTGCTTGAGGCCCTGGCGCAGCATCCCGAGGGAGAAGTCGGCCGAGGCAACCTCGGCGCCCGCACGGCGCAGGGGGATGGAGGAGGAGCCGGGGCCGGCGGCGATGTCGAGGATGCGCTCGCCCGGCCGGGGGGCGATGGCGCGCAGCACGGCCCGACGCCACAGCCGCGTCTGACCCAGGGACATCACGTCATTCATCAGGTCGTACTTCGCGGCGGTCTCGTCGAACATCGCGGCGACGTCCTTGGGGTCCTTCTGCAGGGTGGCGCGACTCATGTGCTCATCTTCGCACCT
The DNA here is from genome assembly GCF_001428305.1 of Janibacter sp. Soil728. Classification (GTDB taxonomy): domain Bacteria; phylum Actinomycetota; class Actinomycetes; order Actinomycetales; family Dermatophilaceae; genus Janibacter. Next base: position 309,799 of record NZ_LMRZ01000006.1, read on the forward strand.
ACGGTCGTAGGCTGTTGCCCGCCATGACCTCACCATCGCCCGTCGACGTCCCCCACCCGCTCGGCTCCCCGCACCCGGCATTGGTCGTGCGCACCGTCGCCGTCCCGGTCACCCGCGTCGGCCACCTGCTGGCACTGCTCCCGGAGCCCGAGGACGCCGGCGACATCGTCTCCTGGGTACGCAAGGGCGAGGGCCTGGTCGGCTGGGGCCGCGTGGCCACCTTCCGCGCGACCGGGGCCGACCGCTTCGAACGGGCCCAGGCGTGGTGGCGTGATGTGACGGCCGAGGCGATCGTGCGCGACGACGTCGACGAGCCCGGCACGGGGCCGATCGCCTTCGGGTCGATGGCCTACTCCCGTCGCTCCGAGACCGAGTCCGTGCTCGTCGTGCCCGAGGTCGTCGTCGGACGCCGCGGGGACCTCGCCTGGATCACGACGACCACCACCGACTCCACGGTCCCGCCGGCCGACGAGCCGCTCACCGCCCAGCCCGGGCCCCGCGACCCGGGAGAGGTCACCTTCGTCGACCGCGACCTGAGCGCCGAGCGTTGGGCAGGTGCGGTCGACGAGGCCGTCGCCCGGATCAGCACCGGCGACCTCGACAAGGTCGTCCTCGCCCGGGCCGTCCAGGCCACCGCCCAGCAGCGCATCGACCCCCGCTGGCTCCTCACCCGGCTGGTCGAGGACTACGACACGACCTGGGTCTTCGCCGTCGACGGGCTCGTGGGGGCCACCCCCGAGATGCTCGTCCGGCTCGAGCGTGGCCTGGTCACCTCGCGTGTGCTCGCCGGCACGATCCGCCGCACCGGCGACGACAGCCACGACCTGGCCCTCGCCGGGTCGCTGGCCCGCAGCAGCAAGGACCTCGAGGAGCACGAGTACGCGGTGCGCTCGGTGGCCGACGCGCTGACGGCGCACACCTCGTCGATCAACGTGCCGGAGACCCCCTTCGTCCTGCACCTCAACAACGTCATGCACCTGGCGACCGATGTCGCGGGCGTCGTGCGTGACGGGTCGACCTCGCTGGCGCTGGCCGCGTCGCTGCACCCCTCGGCCGCCGTGTGCGGCACCCCGACGACGGACGCCGACGCCGTCATCGCCGAGCTGGAGCAGATGGACCGGGGCCGCTACGCCGGGCCGGTCGGCTGGATGGACGCCTCCGGCGACGGCGAGTGGGGCATCGCCCTGCGCTGCGGCTGGTACGACAACCCGCAGTCCCTGCGCCTGTACGCCGGCTGCGGCATCGTGGCGGGATCGGTCGCCGAGGACGAGGTCGCCGAGTCGGTGGCCAAGCTGATGCCGATGCGCTCCGCGCTGGGCGGCTGAGCGCTCCCCCTCGTCAGCGCGAGAGCGCCGCTTCGTCAGCGCGAGAGCGCCGCTTCGTCAGCGCGAGAGCGCCGCGATCACCACATCACGCGCCGCCTGACCGGCAGCCCGACGGGCCCCCGGGTCGACGGGGACCCGGACCACCCGGATGCCCGTGCTCGGACGGCTCACCAGATCAGCCAGCCCCTGGGCACCGCTCACTGTCGTGGCGGGCACCCCGTGGGCCGCGCAGAGCAGCTCGATGTCGGTGCCCGTCGGCGTGGTGAAGAGTCGGCGCATCGGTCCCGCGAGCTCGTCGGCGCCGTACTCGAGGGTGCTGAAGATGCTTCCGCCGTCGTCGTCCACGACCACGATCGTCAGGTCCGGTCGGGGTTCGTCCGGACCGATGAGCAGGCCGTTGGCGTCGTGGAGGAAGGTCAGGTCGCCCAGCAGCGCGACGGTCGGGCCGCGCCGCGAGAGTGCCAGACCGACGGCGGTGGAGACGCACCCGTCGATCCCGGCCAGGCCACGACTGGTGACGATCTCCACGTCCTCACGCACCCGGGCGACGCCGTGCGCGATGTCGCGGGCGACGCTGCTGCTGCCGAGGAAGAGCGCGCTGCCCTCGGGGAGGGCGTCGTGGACGGCCGCTGCAGTGGCCGGCCCGTCGAGGGCGGTGCCTTCGGTGGCGAGTGCCTCGGCGATGCGCTCCCCTGCGGCCTGCCACCTGCGGGCGAAGGGGGTGGCTCCTCGCTCCTCGTCCGGGACCGCGAGCGCAGCGAAGGGGTGGACCGCCGCGGCGGTGTGCGTGGCGTCGGCCCAGCCGGCGGCTCCGGGCTCACCCGGGGTGACCACCTCGACCCGCAGCCCGGGGGCGCGGGTGAGCATGGGGACGGCCCGGCCGAGGGTCGGCCGGCCGATGACCACGACGCGCGAAGGGAGGTGCTCCCCCACCCAGTCCGTCGCCGCGAGGATCCGGTCGCCGTGGGGCAGGACGAGCGGGCTGCTCCCCGGTCCGGGCTCGGCGATGACCGGCGCTCCGTGGTGCGTCGCCCAGGCGAGGGCCACGTCACGGTGCTGCCGCGTCGGCAGCTCGCCGATGACGACGAGGGTGTCGGGGTCATGGGTCAGCGGAGTCGCTGCGCCGACGCTCGGGTCAGCGGTCGCGGTGGTCGGCTCGGGCAAGGTCACCCAGGGCGCGCCGTCGGGTCGACCGAGCAGCGGGTCGAGACCCTCGCGCCCGGTCGGCGCCAGGTCGTCGCGCCCGGTCGGCGCCAGCGGGTCACGGTAGGGCAGGTCGAGGTGCACCGGTCCGGCCGCGCCGGTCCCGCCGAGGGCACCGGTGGCGGCAGCGACGGCCCGTGCAGCAGCCGTGCGCCAACCGGGTGACTGTCGCGCCGGGTCGGAGGGCGTCTCGAGCTCGAGGGCGAGGCGGACGTGCTCGCCGTAGACGCCGATCTGGTCGGTCGCCTGGTTGGCGCCGATGCCGCGCAGCTCGGGCGGACGGTCAGCGGTGAGCAGCAGCAGCGGGACCGCGCCGTGGTGCGCCTCGAGCACCGCAGGGTGCAGGTTGGCCACGGCTGTGCCGCTCGTCGTGATGACGGCCGCGGGACGCCGGGAGGACTTGGCCAGTCCCAGTGCGAGGAAGGCTGCGCTGCGCTCGTCGACCCGCACGTGCAGCCGGATCCGACCAGCGAGCTCGAGGTCATGGGCGGCGTAGGCCAGCGGGGCCGAGCGCGAACCGGGGCAGAGCACCACCTCGCGCAGCCCCAGACGCACGAGCTCGTCGAGGAGCACGCGGGCGCCGGTCGTCGAGGGGTTCACGGGCTCGATCCTGCCACTTGCGCCGTGGTTCATCGGCGCTCGATGTCGTAGTCGATCGTCACGGTGGGGCCACCGAAGCCACCGACATAGGCAGCGGCGCCGTCCCGCCAGGCAGCGATCGACGGATCATCGCTCGCGTCGACCATCCGTGCCGTGTCCGCGTAAAGCCCGTTGTCATGAGCCTGCGTCGCCCGCCCGTCGGGACCCAGCTCGTCGGCGATCGACCGCTCCACGCTCACCCAGCTCGCCCGGTCGGGGTTGTCCGCGCCCTCGGACGCCGGCACGAGGTCCTGCGTGTGCTCGAGGCTGAGGACGGACACGTCCTGCGGGATGTCGAGGCGCGCCACGGGAGCCGCCGAGGTCACGACATGGGTGATGCCGAGCCGCGCCCTGAAGGCGGGGTCCGCCGCGAGCGCCGCCGCCGTGAGCCCGCCCTGGCTGTGACCGGTGACCATCACGCGTGGGGGGCCGGTGTCGCCCGTGCGGCGACGGGCGTCCTCGACCGCGTCGACGACGGCCTGCATGGTGCGGGTGCGCTGACCAGCGGCGAGCAGGATGTTGCTCGTCATGTCGTAGGGGTTGCTGCCGGCTCGTGGGTCGAAGGTCTGCGTCCCCGGCACGTCGACCACCCAGGTCCAGGACCCGTCCGGCTGAGGGATGCCGGACACCCGAACCCGCGACCCGCCCGACGTGGGTCCGTCGCCCGTCACGAGGTCGCCAACCCCCCGGGGAGCCACCCCGACCCGAGGGGCGTGTGCCGTGAGGCGGACGTCCTTGCTGCTCTCGTCGAGCATCACCCCCCGGGTCGTCGCGAGGACGACGGCGAGCGCCTCCTCCTGCGTCCGGGGCGGGTAGCTCGCTCCTGCCCGGCCGCTGCGCCGGGCCATCAGCACGCCGAGGGCGGGGACCCCTTCGCCGAGCCCGAGGACCAGTCCGTCGAGCCCGTCTGCTGCCACCGGGACGAGCCAAGGGTGGTCGAAGAGGATCTCGTCCACCTCTCGACCGAGGCCGAGCCCCACGGCCAGTGCGGCATCTCGGCCGGCGGGCACGGACAGCACGGCGGCGGCGACTGGCGCGACCACCACCCCCGCTCCGAGGAGCACCGGGCCGGCGCTCCGCCCCACCCAGCGCCCGGCTGCGGTCGCGATGCCGTCGGTGAGGGCCTCGGCGGCGCCCTCGCCCGCCCGGTAGGTCCGCACCGCGGTGGTCGTCGCGAGCGAGGTGGCGACGACATCGGCCGCTGCGCCGGCCACCCCTGAGGCGCCTGAGCAGCCGAGCAGGGCCAGCTCGACGGCCATGAGCTCACGCGGTGCAAGCACCCCGGCCAGCACCAGCCGTGGCTCGGTCGCCACCGAGGCCACCGACACGGCGATCTCCGTCAGCTGGGTCCCGATGCCGCGCAGCCTGTGGGCAGAGTCCTCGAGCTCGGCGAGCCCGACCGACAGGCCCGCGACACCTCCGGTGACCTCGATGCCGCTCACGGCAGCAGCCCGACGGTCAGGTCGACGTCGCCGATCAGCCGCAGCCGGGACTCGGCGACGGCCTGCAGCTCGCGGACCAGGCGCGCGCTCTCGCGAACTCGACTCGCGAGGGTCGTGATGTCGTCGGCGTGGCCGGTGACCCGGTCACGGTGCAGGTCCGCGGCCCCGCCCCGCCAGGTCGTCGCCGTCGCGACGCGCACCTGCGCCGCGCACACCTCGAGTCGCTGCGCGCTCCGATCCAGTCGGGCCGCGACTCCGCTCAGCTCCCCCGGAAGGAATGTCCCCATGTCCATGGACCCAGCCCACCGCCTCGACGCGGTGAGCGGGGCTCCCTTCGCCTCGCTGTGCATGTCTGACCACACCCCTGGCCGGGATGTGGACGAGCGCTCAGCCGCGTGCGGCCCAGGCCGCGCGCACCCGCTCGCGCCACCACCGCTCACGGTGGGCAGGAGACGCGTGCTGCACCAACAGCTCCTCGTCGGGGACCACCTCACGCACGGGCAGCACACCGCCGACGGGCAGGAGTGGGGCGGTCGTGACATCTGCCGCGAGCAGCGCGCCGGTGCCCAGTCCGCAGGCATGCTCGAGGCTCGGCAGCGCGGCGGCGAGGGCGACGCCGGCCCGCAGTCCGATGCTGGAGTCGATGGCCGAGGAGACGACGGCCGGGAGGCCGCACTCGTCGACGATGCGCAGTGCAGCGGCCACGCCGCCGAGCGGCGCGACCTTGACGACGATGACATCAGCAGCACGCAGACGGGCGACCTCGAAGGGGTCTTCCGCCTTGCGGATGGACTCGTCCGCGGCGATGGGCACATCGACACCGTTGTGCGCCAAGTCGATCCGCAGATGGGCGAGGTCCCGCACGTCGGCGCACGGCTGCTCGGCGTACTCCAGCTCGAAGGGGGCCAACCTGGCCAGCATGTCGGCCGCCTGGGTGAGTGACCACCCGCCGTTGGCGTCCACGCGGATCCGCGCGTCGGGCCCCATGAGGTCGCGGACGGCGGCCACCCGGTCGATGTCGTCCTGCTCGACCTGGCCGCGCTCGGCGACCTTGATCTTGGCCGTGGTGCAGCCGTCGTACCGGCTCAGCACCTGTGCGACGCGCTCGGCCGGCACCGCGGGCACGGTCGCGTTGACCGGCACCTCGGTGCGCACCGGGTCGGGCCACGTCGTCCACGCGGCCTCGACCGCGGCGTCGAGCCAGCGCGCCGCCTCGGTCGGTCCGTACTCGACGAAGGGGGCGAACTCTCCAAAACCGCAGGGTCCTTGGACGAGCGCGACCTCGCGCTCGTCGACGCCGCGGAAGCGGGTGTTGAGCGGCAGGGTCACCACTCGCAGCCCGTCGAGCAGCTCGTCGACGGAGTCCGGCCACTGCGTGGGCTGCACGCGGCTCATCGGTCGCGGGAGGAGAGCACGCAGAACTCGTTGCCCTCCGGGTCGGCGAGCACGGTCCAGGTGACATCGTGGGTCTGGCCGACGTCGACGCGAGTGGCTCCCTTGGCCAGCAGCGCCTCGATCTCCGCGTCGCGGTCCTGGTCGATGTGCGGGGCCAGGTCGATGTGCAGGCGGTTCTTGATCGTCTTGCCCTCGGGCACGGGGGCGAAGACGAGCGAGGTCCGGCGCGTCATCCACCTCGCCGTGTCGTCCACCGGGTCGTCGGTGTGCTCGGGGGGCACGACATTGCACTCGTGCTCGTCCTCGTAGTCCACGCGCCACCCGAGCACGTCGGCCCACCACCTCGCGAGGGCCGCATGGTCATGCGCGTCGACGGAGAGCTGGTACAGGTGCAGGGCCATGGGGCAGACGGTAACCCGGCAGCCCCGCCGCGGATCAGTCGGCGAGCCGGCCGAGCCGGGCCGTCAGCAGCGGGATGCGGTGCGCATTGCCGTGCAGCGCCACGTAGTGGTCGCCGTAGACGGACAGCAGCGCGTCGTCGAGGCGACGGACTGCGCCGGGCGGGTAGCGATAGCCCATGTGTCCCTCGATCGACTCGACGTCGACGTCGCGCAGGACCTCACGCAGCTCGGAGAGCGAGCCGATGCCCAGCTCGAGCAGCAGCCCGCTGATCCACGCGTAGTGGTCGGTGCGCGACCAGCCGGCGTCGGTGAACTGGCCGGCGAGGAAGGCCGCCAGGTCGGTCGGGCTGATCCGGGGGTCGTCGTCAGCGCCCTCGGCCGGCGAGGTGAGCTCCTCGCGGTGGCGGTCCCTGATGGCCGAGAACTGCTGGTCGGCCAGCTCGAGCAGACCGGCGGCGAGGGTGAAGCGGCGGTCGAAGTCGGGGGCGTGCTCGGCCGAGACCGAGCCCTTGTACCGGACGTCGTGCTCGAACTCGGCCCAGGCGTGCTGGAGCACCGTGCGGATCTGCACCGAGGCCGGTCGATCCGTCGGGATGCCCGCCTCCGCGCGCTCCTCGTCGAGGGCGACCAGCAGGTGGCGGCTGGAGTAGCCGAAGCGTCCGGCATCGGCCGTCTCCTGGCCCATGTCCCGGTCCTCGCGCACCACGAGCTGGGAGGAGAGCAGCTGCGCCACCGCGTCGACGTCGGCGAGGACATAGGTCACCACGCGCACACCGACCTGGTCGGTGATGTCGCTCAGCGGCTTGGGGTGTGCGAGTCGGCCGCCCTGCAGCCGTCGTGCGGCCTTGCCGGCGAAGGACTCCACCGACTTGGTCCGGCCCGTCACCGCCAGGTAGTTGATACCGGCGTCGTCCAGCAGCCGGGTCACGAGCGCGACATAGGCGTCGGTGACGCCGCGCAGCTCCTCTTGGCTCGCGGCGTACCTCTGGACAGCCCGGCGTATCCGGGTCGACTGCGTGCTCGCCATGGGGACATGGTGCACCACGGCTCGCCCGCTGGGGGCGAGTCACTCCTCGCGGATCCTGACCGCGAGGTCGCGGTAGTCCATGAGCTCCCGGCGAAATCGGCTGACGAGCATGCCTGCGTCCCCGAGCACGTAGACGTCAGGGACCTCGGTCGGCGTCTGCCCGTGCGCCCAGCGACTGCCGCCGATCGTCGTGGCGAGGGTCGCCGACCGGCTCGACGGTGCCTGGGTCGTCCCGAGGTCACGCAGCCAGTGCGCGACGGTGAAGGGCGCCCCCGCCCCCGCCAGGCCGTTGGCCTTGACGATGCAGTGCACGACGACAGCGGCGACCTTGGCGGGCTCGAGGTCGCGCCACAGGCGCAACGTGCCCGCCGTCGCGGCTGCCGTCAGCAGGCGACGACACGCGGTGAGCACCTCGTCGGTGACGAGCCACCCGGCGGAGGCCCGCGCGAGCTGCTCGTCGACCGCCTGCGCGAGCTCGCGCTCCTGGTCCGGGAACCCACCGACGTCGACCGGCGACGAGGCCGGGAGCGGCTGGGCGTCGAGCTCGGCGAGCGGCCGCTCCCCGCCGACGACCCGGGTGAGCCAGTCGAGCATCGCCTCGTGCGGAGGCACACGTACCTCGACCCGTTGGACGATCGGCGCGGGCGCCCTCCCGCGCAGGTGGTCCAGCTCGAGCGCAGCGCACTCGTACCCACTGCCACTGATCGGCCGCCGGCAGGACTCGACGACGTGCCCGTCGATGACCACGATCTCGGTGAGCTCGCCGAGACCTCCACGCGCTGCCTGCTGGTCGTACCCGTCGTCCTCGTCGTGCGTCTCGTGCTCGACGTACCAGCGCTCAGGTCCGAAGAGCCCGTCCGCTTCCCTGATCATCCCGTCGACCATGTGCTGTCCTCCCGTCGTGGCCGCCCCCGGTGTGTGGCCGTGCACTCCACCCCACCGCCTACGAAGAGCGAGGGGGACCCCCCTTCGCCTGCTGTGGACGGACCCCGGCCCGGCGTGCGGGATGTGGACGGTCACAGCACGGTGCTGACCGCCTTGGCCACGTGGTTGATCGCGAGCGCCGCGAAGCTGCCACGAGGCGGATGTTCGACATCAACCGCACCTGAGCCCGTCCTGTGAGGGGCGTCACAGACGCGTAGGCTCGGCGGGTGACCATTGCGCTGACCCTCATCGCGATCGCCCTGGCGATCCTGCTCATCATCCGCTTCAAGGTCGATCCGGTGATCTCGCTGATCATCGCCTCGGTCTTCCTCGGGCTGTCGGCAGGGGTGGGCCTGGAGAAGACCGTCACGGAGATCACCGGCGGCTTCGGCGAGATCATGGGCGAGGTCGGCCTGCTCATCGGCTTCGGCGTGCTCATCGGCTCGCTGCTGCAGGCCACCGGGACCTTCCGCGCACTCGTGGAGATCATCGCCCGCCGGGTGGGCGGCAAGCTCCCGTACGCCATGGCGGCAGCGCTGGCCACGATCTTCCCGTCGATCTACGTCGACGTGCAGGTCGTCCTCGCCTCCCCCATGGCCCGCCAGGCCGCGCCGGTCGTCGACCGCAAGAAGGGCCTGCCCTGGCTCGCCGGCGCCATCGGGATCGGCATCTTCGCCGGCTACGTCTTCGTCGTCCCGGGGTTGGCCGCTGTCGCGGTCGCCGGGCTCCTGGAGGTCCCACTCGGTCGCTACCTCGTCTTCGGCGCCCCCATCGGGCTGGCCACGGCCTTGGTGACGACGCTCCTCTTCCGCCTCCTGCTGCGCGCCGGCCTCTGGAACGAGCTGACCGACATCGACCCCGACGAGGAGGAGCACCCCGACAACCCGGGTCACCGCACCTACCTCGCCCGCGCCGATGCCGAGTCCACCCCGCGCGACGCCGACCACGTCGCCACCGATGTCGAGGACCCGGACGCCGTCCCCGAGCGCGCCCTCCGGCTCCCGCTGCTCGTGCGCCTCTCCCCCATCCTCGTGCCGCTGGTCCTCATCGCCTTCGGCGCCTTCATGGAGCTCTTCAAGCGCAGCAACGACGTCATCGCCTTCTTCGGCAACGCCAACATCGCGCTCTTCATCGGTCTGCTCATCGCCTTCCTCATCGGCCGGACCACGCTCGGCGGGGACGGTACCGAGAATGCGCTGTCCAGCGGCTTCCGCACCACCGGCGAGATCCTGCTCATCACCGGCATCGGCGGCTCGCTCGGCGCGGTCATCAAGGCGACCGGCCTCGGCGACACGCTCAAGGGCCTCTTCTCCGCGGACGCCGGCGCACCGGTGCTGATCAGCGTGCTGCTGGCCTGGTTCATCGCCGCGCTGCTGCACTTCGCCATCGGCTCGGTGTCGGTCGGCGCGATCACGGCGGCCGGCATCATCGGCCCGGTGGTCGCCTCGACGGGTGTCGACCCGGTCGTCATCGGCCTGGCGATCGCCTCGGGCGCGATGTTCGCGCTGCACGTCAACAGCAACTTCTTCTGGATGTTCAAGAGCCTGCTGGGGCTGTCGACCAAGGGCGCGCTCAAGACGCTGACCCTCGCCACCTCGCTCGGCGCGGTCGTCTCCTTGCCGATGGTGCTGCTGATCAGCCTCGTCGCATGAGCGGAGCCCCCTTTGTCGTCGTGACGAAGGGGGCTCCGGCCCGACGGTCGTGCGCGGTCAGGCCGCGACGCGCTCGCGCTCTGTGTCGTCGACCGTCGCGTCCGCACGACGGCGCCCGGCGATGACCGCGTCGAGCGACCACGCTCCCGGGCCGGCGAGGGCCAGCGCAGCGGCCACGGCGCCGAGGATCAGGACCAGCTCGTAGCCACCCTCGGCGACGAAGAAGCCGGCGGCCAGGTGGACGATGACGAGCGCCCCGAGCATGACGGCGGCGTAGATCGCCGAGACGACGCGGGTGCCGAGCCCGAGGACGATGAGGATCCCGCCGACGAGCTCGACGAGGAGGGTCATCGGACCCGCCACGCCGGCGAGCGGCACACCCATCCCGGCGAACATGTCCCCGACCCCGCCGAAGCCTGCTCCGGTCAGCTTCTGCCATCCGTGGAGGAAGATGGTCAGCCCGCCCGCGACCCGGAGGACGAGGAGGGCGGAGTCGATCTGGTGGCGGCGCATGTGCGCGTCCTTCCGATTGATTGCACTTACAACAGTTGTCACTTTAACGAATGCGACCGGCCGCGCGCAATCGGGCGCCCATCGACCGGAGCGTGCCGGTCAGTAGGCTCACCCCCGTGAGCGCACTGGACAACGTCAGCGAGACCTTCGACCCACAGGCCTGGGAGGTGGTCCCCGGCTTCGAGGACCTCACCGACCTCACCTACCACCGGGCCAAGGACGTGGGGTGCGTCCGCATCGCCTTCGACCGGCCGGAGATCCTCAACGCCTTCCGTCCGCACACGGTCGACGAGCTCCACCGCACCCTCGACCACGCCCGTCGCACCTCCGACGTGGGCGTCGTCCTGCTCACCGGCAACGGCCCGACCCCGCGCGAGGGCAGCAGCGCGACCACCGAGGGCTGGTCCTTCTGCACCGGTGGCGACCAGCGCATCCGCGGCCGCTCCGGCTACCAGTACGCGGCCGACCCGACCGGCGACGACAGCGTCGCGGGCATCGACGAGCGTCGCGTCAAGGCCGAAGGGGGGCGCCTGCACATCCTCGAGGTCCAGCGCCTCATCCGCACCATGCCCAAGGTCGTCATCGCCCTCGTCGGCGGGTGGGCGGCAGGCGGCGGTCACTCGCTGCACGTCGTGTGCGACATGACGCTCGCCAGCCAGCACGCGCGCTTCAAGCAGACCGACGCCGACGTGGGCTCCTTCGACGGTGGCTACGGCAGCGCCTACCTCGCCAAGATGGTGGGGCAGAAGCGTGCTCGCGAGATCTTCTTCCTCGGCCGGACCTACACCGGTCAGGAGATGTTCGAGATGGGCGCGGTCAACGCGGTCGTCGACCACGCCGAGCTCGAGGTCGAGGCTCTGACGATGGCCCGCGAGATCATGGCCAAGTCGCCCACCGCGATCCGCATGCTCAAGTTCGCCTTCAACCTCACCGACGACGGGCTCATGGGCCAGCAGGTCTTCGCCGGCGAGGCGACTCGCCTGGCGTACATGACCGACGAGGCCGTCGAGGGACGCGACCAGTTCCTCGAGAAGCGTGAGCCTGACTGGTCGCCCTTCCCCTGGTACTTCTGAGGTTCTGCTGATGGGTCAGCCCGAGTCCCGCGTGGCGATCTACATCGACTTCGACAACGTCGTCATCTCCCGCGCCAGTCAGGTGAAGGAGTCCGGAGACTCGGCAGAGGTGGCCATCAACGTCCTGCTCGACTTCGCCACCCGCTATGGGCGCCTGACCATCTCGCGGGCCTACGCCGATTGGTCGGTCAAGAAGAACGCGGACTACAAGGAGCAACTCGTGGCCCGTGCGGTCGAGTTGGTCCAGCTCTTCCCCGCTGCGAAGACGAAGAACGGCGCCGACATCCGGCTCGCCGTGGACGCCATCGAGGACCTCTACCTGCATCCCGACATCACGCACGTCGTGATCGCCGCTGGCGACTCCGACTTTGTTCCCCTCGCCCAGCGAGCCCGCCGCCTTGGCCGTGTGGTGCTGGGCGTGGGCGTCGCGGGCAGCATCAGCAAGACCTTGGCCAGTGCCTGCGACGTCTACATCGACTACGACGAGTTGCTGGACGACAGGGAGAAACTCGAAGCACAGGCGAAGGACGACGCTCCGCATGCATCGAAGGGCGCGCCGACACCGAGTCACGGGCCACGCACACCGCGTCGGCCCTACCCACTGATCAACGAGGCGCTCCAGGGCCTGATTGCGCAGCACCCCGAACGTGATTGGCACGCTCTCAGCGCCCTGAAGAACCAGATCCTGCGCATCGACTCGACGTTCAAGGAGAGGGACTACGAGGCAGGCAGCTTCAGTGATCTCCTCGGCCGCTACACAAGTCAGGTCGAGGTGAAGGACAACTGCGCGCGACTGCGGTGACCGTGGAGACGACCGGTCCCGTGTCGCCTCGGCGTTGTGCGCACCAGGGGGTCTCAGACCTTCTTCACGCGCACCCACCGCGCCCGCTCAGCTTCGGTCGCTCTGAGGTCTGGGTGCCTGCACGTGCGCTGTGGACAGGCCTCGTCGTCCGACCGGCTTGACCACCTAAACTCGGTCCATGCGGGAAAGCATCGAGGACGTCGACCCCTCCACTGAGCCATGGCTGTTCACCGAAGTGGCCGATGCCTACGACTCGTTGAAGGCTGACCCGTCGCGAGCGATCCCCTCCGACGTGGTGCGCGCACACTTCGCGGACAAGTGGATGACCCGCCCATGACCATCACCACGCTCCCCCTCCCCACCGGACCCGCGGTCCTCGAGTCACTCCCTTCGCTCGAGCGCGCGCTGACCGGGACGGCGCCGATCCACCCGCACGCACCGGACACGTCGCCGGACCTGCCCGCCGGCGACCTGCCCGACGATCTGGCTGTCGCCATCGCGACCTCCGGCTCGACCGGCACCCCCAAGCTCTCGCTGCTCACCGCGGCCGGCCTCATCGCGAGCGCGGACGCGACGGCCGAGCGCCTGGGCGGCCACGGCCAGTGGCTGCTCGCCCTCCCTGCGCACCACATCGCGGGCCTGCAGGTCCTCCTGCGCAGCGTCGCCGCCGGGACCACCCCGGTGGTCCTCGACCCCGGGAGCGTCACCCCCTTCGACCTCGTCCAGGCCACGGCGGGCATGCACGGGGAGCGCCGCTACACCTCGCTCGTCCCGACCCTGCTCGCCCGCCTCGTCGAGGACCCGCTGGGGCTGGAGGCGCTGCGACGCTTCGACGCGATCCTCGTCGGCGGCGCGGCCACCCCGCGCACGCTGCTCGATCGGGCCCGCTCCGAGGGCGTCCGGGTCGTCACGACCTACGGCATGTCCGAGACCGGCGGCGGCTGCGTCTACAACGGCAAGCCCCTCAAGGGCGTCGCGGCCCGCGCCGGCGCCGACGGCGTCCTGGAGCTCGGCGGCGCAGTCGTCGCGCACGGCTACCTCGGCCGGGAGAGCGACGCCTTCACGACCGAAGGGGGGCAGCGCTGGTTCCGCACCGGCGACCTCGGGTCCGTCGACGGTGACGGTCGGGTGAGCGTCACCGGTCGCGCCGACGACATCATCAACACCGGCGGGCTCAAGATCGCGCCACGCGTCGTCGAGGAGGCCGTCGTGGCGCACATCGCCGCGGTGACCGAAGCCGTCGTCGTGGGCGTGCCCGACCCGCAGTGGGGTCAGTCCGTGGCGCTGGCCGTCGTCACCTCCCCCGGGGGGCCGCCGGTCGGCCCGGTCCCGGAGGGTGGCGTCGCCGAGATCCGCGACATGCTGCGGCCCCATCTCGAGGCCGCTGCCCTCCCCCGTCGGGTGCTCGTCGTCGCGGAGCTGCCCATGCGCGGCCCGGGCAAACCGGACCGCACCGCCGTGGCGCGGCTGCTCGGAGCCTGACCGCCTCGTAGGATCGGCGATCGTGGCCACCATCAAGCAGTGGATCGCCGGCGCCCGTCCGCGAACCCTCCCCGCAGCAATCGCCCCCGTCATCGTCGGTACCGCAGCGGCAGCAGCCCACCGGAACCCCGAGGAGGGGCTGCCGGGCGCCAACCTCGGGCTCGCGCTGCTCGCCATGCTCGTCTCCTGCTGCCTGCAGATCGGCGTCAACTACGCCAACGACTACAGCGACGGCATCCGCGGCACCGACGAGGAGCGAGTCGGCCCGGTCCGGCTGGTCGGCCAGCGTCTCGCCGACCCGGCGAACGTCAAGATCGCGGCCTTCACCTTCTTCGGGCTCGGGGCCTTCGCCGGCTTCACGCTCGTGGCCCTGAGCCAGGCGTGGATCCTCATCCCGATCGGCGTCCTGGCGATCATCGCGGCCTGGCGCTACACCGGCGGCGACAACCCCTACGGCTACCGCGGCCTCGGCGAGGTCTACGTCTTCATCTTCTTCGGGCTCGTCGCGACCCTCGGCACCCTGTACACCCAGATCGGGACCCTCACCGTCGTGGGCGTGCTCGGCGCGATCGCCGTCGGGTCACTGGCCACGGCGATCCTCGTCGCCAACAACCTGCGCGACATCCCGACCGACTCGGTGACGGGCAAGCGGACCCTGGCGGTGCGCCTCGGGGATGCCCGCACCCGCCAGCTCTACCTCGGACTTTTCGCTGTCGCGATCGTCTGCACCCTGCTCATGGCCTTCTGGCGCCCGTGGGCCCCGCTCGGCCTGCTCGGCCTCGTCATCGCCTGGCCGGGCATCCAGGCCGTGCGCTCCGGCGAGACCGGCCGCGCGCTCATCCCCGCACTCGCGCTCACCGGCTTCGCCGAGCTGATGTGGGCGGTCTGGCTCTTCGCCCCGCTCGCGCGCTGACCCCCTTCGCCCGACAGGCCCTCGCTCACCGGAGCGGGGGCCTTCGTCGTGGCCGGCGCTCACGCCCGGCGTCGATGTGCCGGCATGGCCGACAACCGGTCGTCGGCCATGCCGGCACAACGACGCCAGGCCCCCCTAACGACGCCGGGTAGGGACACTCACCGAAGACCTTGGGCGACACCCAATCCGAGGCCGGGCGCGTCGCCACTCAGCGGAAGGTCTCGGGCTCCTCGTCGGCCGACTTCGCCAGAGGTGCGGCGTCCGAGCGCTCCCGAGCAGCGTCCTCGACGGCCTCGTCGGTGTCGGTGCGCGCCGAGCGGGCGTTCTCCTTGGCGGCCTGACGGTCCTGGATCTGCTGGATCATCTCGGCCCGGAAGGGCCGCAGGACGACCGCCGAGATGATCATCGAGGCGAGCGCTGCGCCGACGACCAGCCAGGGCAGCTCGGTGGGCTCGCGCAGGCCGACCAGCCACAGCAGCGCGAGGCAGCCGAAGAAGATCATCATGCGGAGCAGGGTGTAGCGGACCATGTCAGAGCCTCACTGGGCGTAGCTGTGCTGGCCGATGAAGTAAAAATTCACGACCGTGTAGTTGATGACGATGCACGCGAAGCCGGCGATGGCGATCCAGTTCGCCGTGCGACGTGAGGTGTTCTTGGTCGCTCGGGCGTGCAGGTAGGCGGCGTAGACGGTCCAGATGACGAAGGTCCACACCTCCTTGGGGTCCCAGTTCCAGTAGGAGCCCCAGGCCTCGCGGGCCCAGATCGCGCCCGCGATGAGCGTGAAGGTCCACAGCGGGAAGCCGATGATGTGCAGCGAGTAGGAGAACTTCTCGAGGGACTTGGCGTCCGGCAGCTTGCGCCAGAAGCGCTCACCGCCCACCCCCCGGTCGCTCATCAGGTAGAGGGCCGACACGATGGCGCCGACGACGAAGATCCCGACGGACAGGGTCGCGACCGTGACGTGGATCGGCAGCCAGTAGGACTTCAGCGAGGGCACGAGCTCGTCGGCCTCGACGTACCAGGCGGTCGACGCGACCATCAGCAGCAGCGTGACGAAGGCGGTGACGAAGACGCCCAGCCAGCGCACGTCACGGCGCAGGGTCGCCACGCAGTAGACCGCCATGGCGAAGAAGGCGCCGGCGATGCTGAACTCGAAGAGGTTGCCCAGCGGGAAGCGCTGCACGGCCAGCCCACGGAAGATGCACGAGAGCAGCAGCAGAGCGGCGCCCAGCCACGACAGGGACTGGGCGATGCCGGCCGCCTTGCGGGCCCGAGCAGGGGTCTCGCTCACGACCTCCGCGGCAGCACCCCCTTCGTCCGGGTCTGTGGTGCCGGGCTCGGCGGAGTCGCCACCCCCGACGGTCGCGGGAACCTTGGCGTCCGCCGTCGCCTGCTCTCGCACGGGCACGGCCTGCGCGAGGTAGAGGGCGTAGCAGAGCATCGCCACGGTGATCACCAGCGCGGCCGAGGCCAGCGCGTAGTTGGCGTTCTGGGCCAGCATCTCGTTCGTCATGATGTCCTCGATTGTCCCACGAGCTCGTCGCGGATCTCCTGGACGATCTCGAGGAGGCCCTCGTCGTCGTCCTTGCTCATGCCGCCCACGTCGACACGCACGACCTCGCCCTCCTGGACGAGTCGCACGAAGACGCGGCGGCGCTTGATGGTCAGCGTCGCGATCAGGCCGGCCAGAGCAGCCAGCGCCGACCACAGGGTCAGGCCCTTGCCGGGGTCGTGCCGGACCGAGAAGCCCGCGAAGCGCTCGACACCGTCGAAGGTGATCGTGCCCTTGCCGTCGGGCAGCGTGGCGCCCTCGCCGGGCTGCAGCCACAGTCGCAGCGCGTCCTTGCCGTCCTTGGTCTCCACCTTCTCCATCGATGCCGTGTCGAGGGTGAAGACCGACTGCGGACGGCCGTCGGGGTAGAGCTCGCCGGTGTACATGCTCATCGCGAGCGCCGGGCTCTTGGTGTCCGGGAAGACCGAGATCGGGCCCTGGTCGGGGTCGATGAAGGCGGTGGGGAGGAAGAGCCCGACGAAGCCGAACTGCTCCTTGGCGGCCCCCACCTTGATCGCGCCGGTCGAGCGGTAGTTGCCGTCCTGCGCGAGGAAGGGGGTGGCCCCCTGGTAGAGGACCTCACCCGCCTTGTCCTTGACCGTGACGACGGGGGCGTAGCCGTTGCCGAGGAGGAAGACGGTCGCGCCCTTCATCTCCAGCGGGTGGTTGACCTTGACGCTGTCGGTGAAGGCGTTGCCGTCCTCCTCGACCACCTTGACGTGCGCCTCGAAGTCGCGCGGCTGGCCGAAGGTCGCTGCGCCGGGCTCACGGTCGTTGAAGTCGGCCGTCATCTCCTCCACCTCGATGGCGAAGGGGGAGAGAGTGGACTCGTCGACGAGCGGCCCGGGGGCGAAGGTGTCGTAGCGCGTCACCGTGCTGACGAAGGAGTCCCCGGAGGGGACGACGATGTCGGCCTTCCAGCCCCACAGGTGCCCGACGGCCACGCCGATGATGAGGGTGACGAGCGCCGTGTGGAAGATGAGGTTGCCGGTCTCCTTGGCGTACCCCTTCTCCGCGGACACGGACGCGTCGTCGTGGCTGGCGACCCGGTAGCGGCGCCCACGCAGCGCCGCGGTGGCGGCCGCGCGGACCTCCTCGAGGCTGCCGTCGACCTCACCGTCGGCATGGGCCTCGAGCCGAGCGAGCCTCCTCGGCGCGCGAGGAGGCTTGCTGCGCAAGGCCTTCCAGTGCACCGCGGTGCGCGGCAGGATGCAGCCGATGAGCGAGATGAAGAGCAGCAGGT
The DNA here is from genome assembly GCF_001428305.1 of Janibacter sp. Soil728. GTDB lineage: Bacteria > Actinomycetota > Actinomycetes > Actinomycetales > Dermatophilaceae > Janibacter. The sequence goes on from NZ_LMRZ01000006.1 coordinate 327,385, forward strand.
AGATCGCGGAGAACCACGGCGAGGAGTAGACCTCGAAGGCACCGAGCTTGTCGAGGGTCGGCCCGGTGGTCTCGTGGCGGGCGATCCAGTCGGCGGTGCGCGCCGGGTCGAGGCTGCGCTGGGGGAAGACCGAGCCGGGCACGGCGCCGATCGCGAGCAGCAGGAGCAGGAAGAGCGCGGTGCGCATGCTCGTCAGCTGTCGCCAGCCCCACCGCAGGTAGCCGATGGGCCCGAGCTTGGGCTGCGTCACGTCAGGCGTGGACCGGGTGCTGCGGGCCATCAGAGGATGAGCTCCATGTCGTTGAGGAGGTGGATCTGCAGCCACTGCGTCAGGCCGTCCCAGGCGCCGGTGACCAGCAGCAGGCCGATGACCATGAGCAGCAGCGCGCCGACGACCTGGATCGCGCGCTGGCGGCGGCGCAGCCAGGCCGACACGGGCGCCCAGCGCTCGTAGGCAGCAGCGATGAGCAGGAAGGGCAGGCCCAGCCCCAGGCAGTAGGCGACGGCCAGGATCACGGCACGGGTGGTCGACGCGTCACCGGTGAGGTTGAGCGTGAGGACCGCCGCGAGGGTCGGCCCCATGCAAGGGGCCCAGCCGAGGCCGAAGACCGCACCGAGCAGCGGCGCTCCGGCGAGTCCGGCCACCGGCTTGATCGGGAGTCGGAAGGTGCGCTGCGTGCCCGTCCCGAGGAAGACGAAGGCCATGAGGATCACGAGGACGCCGCCGACGCGCATGAGCAGCTCGCGGTGCTCGCCGAGGACCTGCCCCACGCCGGCGACGAACATCGACAGCAGGATGAAGACCGCGGTGAACCCGAGGATGAACAGGAGCGTCCCGAGGAGCATCCGTCCCTTGCCCCGCTTCTCGAGCGCGACATCGGACAGGCCGGTGACGTAGCCGAGGTACCCGGGGACGAGTGGCAGCACGCAGGGCGTGGCGAAGGAGACGAGGCCGGCCAGCGCCGCGACGAGCACGGCCAGCGGCAGGGCTCCACCACTGATCTGGTCGCTCAGCGAGGACGAGGCCGCGGTGAGCGAAGGGAGGGCAGTGATCATCCGGCTTCTGCCAGCGTGTCCTGGACGACCCCCACGAGGGTCGAGGTCGTCACCGGACCGAGGACGACGGCCGCGATCCGCCCCTCACGGTCGAGGACCGCGGTGGAGGGCTGGGTGGTCATCTTGCCCTGCATGTCGATCGCGCTCTTGCCCGACTTGTCGTAGACGGAGGGCCAGGTGAAGCCCCACTCCTTGGCCTGCGCCAGGCCGGTCGCCTTGGAGGACTCGCGGTAGTTGATGCCGACGAACTCGACGTCCTCCCCCTTCGTCTCCTGGTGGGCCTCGACGAGGTGCGGGGCCTCCTTGGCGCACGGCCCGCACCAGCTGGCCCAGAGGTTGACCACGACGACCTGGCCGCGCTCGTCCGCGCTGTCCCACGTCTTGCCGGCGATGGTGTCACCCGCCAGCTCCACGGGCGCGCCGCGATCCTGCGGCGCGAAGAGGGTCATCGACCCGTCGCCGTTGCGTGAGCCGACCTCCTTGGCGGCCTTCTCGGTGGCGGACTCACCGCACGCGGACAGCCCACCGACGAGGGCGAGCGCGCTCACGGAGGCGACGAGGGTGGAGGTCAGGCGACGGGTCTTCATCGAGGGGGGTCAGGCTCCAGGGGTCGTGGCGGCGTGCGCGTAGAGGTGCGCAGCGGGCTCGCTGTAGGTGACATCGGTGATCTCGTCCCCGGTGAAGGTCACCGAGGTGAGGGAGGCAAGGTTGCACTTGCGCCGGCGCGGGTCGTGCCAGAGGTTGCGGTGCTCGAGCACGCTGCGGATGGTCCAGATCGGCAGCTGGTGGCTGACGATCAGCACCTCCTGGCCTCGAGCGTGGTCGCGGGCGTCCTCGATGGCGGCCATCATCCGCTTGCCGATGGCTCGGTAGGGCTCACCCCAGGTGGGCTTGGTCGGGTCCCGCAGCCACCACCAGCGGCGCGGGTCGAGCAGCAGGCGCTTGCGGAAGCGACGCCCCTCGAACTTGTTGCCCGCCTCGATGACCCGGGGGTCGACGACGGCCGTCAGGCCATGACGGGCGAGCGTCGGCGCCGCGGTCTCGGCGGTGCGCTCCAGCGGGCTGTGCACGACGAGTGCCAGATCGGCGTCCGCGAGGTGCTCCGCGACGACCTCGGCCATCTCCCGACCCAGGGCCGAGAGGTGGTAGTCGGGCAGACGCCCGTAGAGGACCTTGTCGGGGTTGTCGACCTCGCCGTGACGCAGCAGGTGCACGACGGTGCGCTCGCTCCCGGGCCGGGCCCCGTGCTCGGCGCGGGCCTCGCTGGCGCCCTCTGCGGCTTCTCTGGCGGCTTCTGCGGCCTGGGCTGAGGTCTCTGCGGTCTCGGTGTCGACGGGCAGGTCGGTGCCTGATTCGGGCAGCGGCTCGGTCATGGCCGGGATTGTCCCACCTCAGTCTGAGAGGGACCTGCGGTGGGCCAGCACGGCGTCGTAGAGGGCCTTCTTGCCGTGCCCCGTGGACGTGGCCACGGCGGCGCAGACGTCCTTGAGCCGGGCGCCGCGGTCCTTGCGGGCGAGGACCTCGGCGACCGCGTCCTCGAGGGAGACGCTCCTCTCCTCGGCCCCACCGACGACGATCGTGATCTCGCCCTTGACCCCCTCGGCGGCCCACTCGGCGAGCTCGGCGAGGCCGCCCCGGCGCACCTCCTCGTAGGTCTTGGTCAGCTCACGGCAGACGGCGGCCTGACGGTCGGCGCCCAGGACCTCGGCCATGATCTCCAGCGACGCGGCGATGCGGTGGGGCGCCTCGAAGAAGACCATCGTGCGGCGCTCCGCCGCGACCTCCTGCAGGACCGAGCGCCGCTCCCCTGCCTTGCGCGGGAGGAAGCCCTCGAAGCAGAAGCGGTCGACCGGCAGCCCCGAGACGGCCAGCGCCATGAGCACGGCGCTCGGACCGGGGACGCAGGTCACGACCTGGTCGGCGTCGATGCAGGCGCGCACGAAGCGGTAGCCGGGGTCGGACACCGACGGCATCCCGGCGTCCGTCACGAGGACGATCCGTTGGCCCTCCCGCACCAGCTCGAGCAGCTCTGCGGTCTTGGTGGCCTCGTTGTGCTCGTGGTAGCTGACGACGCGCGCAGGCAGGTCGACACCGATCCGGGCGGCGAGGCCGCGCAGGCGCCGGGTGTCCTCCGCGGCGATGACGTCCGCCCCCGCGAGCTCCTCCCGCAGACGCGGGCTGGCGTCGCGCGGATCGCCGATGGGTGTGGCAGCGAGGACGAGGGGCATGCGGGCATCATCCCAGCACCTCGCCGCGAGGAGCCATTCGCTCGCCTACGATGGCGCGCATGGACCGGGGGCAGCAGCTGCGTGAGCGCCTGCTCGGATTCCGCCCCACCGATGTCCTGTGGGGCTGGGTCGGTCCGCTGCTCTTCGCCGCGATCGGCGGGTTCCTGCGCTTCTCGGCCCTGGGTCGCCCCCACCAGCTGGTCTTCGACGAGACCTACTACGTCAAGCAGGGCGTCTCGATGCTCGACTACGGCGTCGAGCAGCGCTGGAACGGCGACGGCGAAAAGGTCGACCCCCTCTTCACCCAGGGCACGACCGCGATCTTCAACGCCACCGAGGGCGACATGGTCGTGCACCCGCCGGTCGGCAAGTGGATCATCGCCTTCGGCGAGTGGATCTTCGGACCGACGTCCAGCTTCGGCTGGCGTTTTTCGGTCGCCCTCCTGGGCACCATCTCGATCCTCATGGTCGGCCGGATCGCGCGGCGCCTCTTCGGGTCCAGCTGGCTCGGGGCGATCGCCTCCTTCCTGATGGCCTTCGAGGGGCACCACTTCGTCCACTCGCGCACGGGTCTGCTCGACATCATCCTGATGTTCTTCGCCCTGGCCGCCTTCGGCGCGCTGCTCATCGACCGGGACTGGTCGCGAGCCCGACTGGCGGAGCGGGCCGCCACGCTTTCGTCGAGCTTCCGCACCGGGCCGATGCTCTGGTGGCGGCCGTGGCGGCTCGTCGCCGCACTCTCGCTGGGTCTGGCCTGCGGCACGAAGTGGTCCGGTCTGTACTTCTTCGCCGCCTTCGGCCTGATGACCGTCTTCTGGGACATCGGGGCACGAAGGGCGGCGGGCGCCCGTCACTGGGTCGTCGCGGGCATCGGCAAGGACGGGGTCTGGGCCGGCCTGTCGATGACCCTCGTCGTCCTCGCGACCTACCTCGCGTCGTGGGTCGGCTGGTTCGTCACGCGCACGGGCTACGACCGCACCTGGGCCGCCGACCACCCGGGTGAGGGCGTGCAGTGGCTGCCCCCCGCCCTTCGCTCGCTGTGGCAGTACCACGTGCAGGTCCTGGACTTCCACGATCACCTGACCTCGCCGCACACCTACCAGTCCAACCCCTGGTCGTGGATGATCCAGTCCCGACCGACCTCCTTCTTCTACGAGTCGCCGACGCAGGGCATGACCGGCTGCCACGTGGAGAAGTGCTCCAAGGCGATCACCTCGCTCGGCTCCGTCTCGATCTGGTGGCTGGCGACGGCCGCGCTCTTCTTCCTCGCCTACCACTGGGCCTTCAAGCGCGACTGGCGCGCCGGGGCGGTCCTCGCCGGGTTCGTCGGCGGCTGGGTGCCGTGGTTCTTCCTGCAGCACCGCACGATCTTCACCTTCTACACGATCGCCTTCGAGCCCTGGGTGATCCTCGCGGTGGTCTTCATGCTCGGCCTCGCGCTCGGCCCACCGGGCGCCGATGCCCGCCGACGCCGCATCGGGCAGATCGCCGTGGGCATCTACCTGCTGATCGTCCTGGCCAACTTCGCCTTCTACTGGCCGATCTGGACCGCTCAGGTGATCCCGTACGACCAGTGGCGCTGGCGCATGTGGTTCCCCAGCTGGGTGTGACGCAGCCGGGTGTGACGCAGCGCTGTCGCAGCCTCCTCGTACCCTCGAGGCCATGGACTTCCCCCTCGTCGACGGTCTCCCCCAGCCCGCGGTCATCACCGCGGGTGACCTGAGATACGGGCGCGAGTGCGAGTACGGGCTGCTCGTGACCGCTGACGTGCGGCTGGGGCGCCGCGCGAGCGTGCCGGTCGAGCCCGACCCGATCCGGGAGCGCTTCGGCGACCTCGGCCGGGACTACGAGCGTGAGGTCACCGAGGCGCTGACCGTCGAGGTCGGCGGACTCGCCGGCGACGGCGTCGTCGATGCCCGTCGCCTGGGCCCCGACGAGGTCCTCGGCACGCTCCGGGACCCCCGGACCCGCCTCGTGCACCAGGCCGCCGTGCGTGGCGAGCGCTTCGTCGGCCGTGCCGACCACCTCCTGCGCGATGACCACGGGAGGTGGGTCGTCGCCGAGACCAAGCTGGCTCGCAGCGCTCGGCCGCACGCGCTCCTGCAGGTCGCCGCCTACGCCGAGGCGCTCGCCGACGCCGGGGTGCAGGTCGCTCCCTTCGTCCGCCTGATCCTCGGCGACGGGACCCACCACGACACCCTGCGCGAGGACCTGGCGGAGGAGCTCGCCGAGGTCCGCGAGCGTCTGCTCGAGGTCCTGGACACCCATGTCGAGCAGACGCGACCCGTCACCTGGGGAGATGCGCGCTGGCGCGCCTGCCTGCACTGCGACGCCTGCCGGGCCGAGCTCGCCTCGCGCGGCGATGTGGGGCTCGTGGCGGGGGTCAGCTCCTCGATCCGGCGGCTGCTCCTGGAGGCGGGCATCACCACCATGACCCAGCTCGCTGAGGGCACCGACCCCGTTGCGGGAGTTGACGACTCGCGGCTCGTCAGCATCCGCAGCCAGGCCACGCTCCAGCTCACCGAGCCGAGCCCGGGTCAACCGCTGCCCTACGAGATCCACGACCCGGCCGCGCTCGCGGCGCTCCCCCTGCCGAGCGAGGGCGATGTCTTCTTCGACTTCGAGGGCGACCCGCTGTGGAAGGGCGCGACCCTCACCGATCAGGGGCTGGAGTACCTCTTCGGGTCCCTCACGGCGAGTGGGGAGTTCGTCCCCTTCTGGGCCCATGACCGCGAGCAGGAGCGCGCCGCACTCGTCGGCTTCGTCGACTGGCTGCGCGAGCGGCTCGAGCGCTGGCCGGACCTGCACGTCTTCCACTACTCCCCGTACGAGCGCACCGCCCTCACCCGACTGGCCGCCCGTCACGAGGTCTGCCAGCAGGAGGTCGCCGACCTGCTCGACGGCGGCGTCTTCGTCGACCTCTATGCCGCGGTCAAGTCGGCGGTGCGGGTGGGCAGCCCGTCGTACTCGATCAAGCGGCTGGAGCCGCTCTACATGGGCGATGACCTGCGTGACGCCGACGGCGTGACCGCCGGCGGGGACTCGATCATCGAGTACCAGCGCTACCGAGAGGCGGTCGCCGTGGGCGATGCGGCAGAGGCGGCCGTCCGACTGGAGGATCTGCGCCAGTACAACGAGTACGACTGCCTCTCCACGCTGCGACTGCGTGACTGGTTGATCGCTCACGCGCACGTATCCTGAGGCTCGTGCCCTCACACCGCCCACTCGCACCTCGCGACGTCGACCAGGCCCGGCGCCGCCAGGTGGCTGCCGTCCTCGCCGTCGTCGTGCTGATCGTCGCGATCGCGGTGGGGCTCAAGGGCGCTCGCGCCTCGGAGTCCGAGCAGAGCACCTCGCCCGGGCCGGCGAGCCCGGCCGGCGCCACCTCGACGACGTCGACGACTCCCCCTTCGTCGACCACGACGTCACCGACCCGCGCCACCACTTCGTCGACCACGACGTCACCGACCCGCGCCACCCCTTCGTCGAGCAAGCGCACCTACCGCTCCACCGGGCGCTACCGAGCCGTGCCCACGCGCAGCCCGGTCCGCGGGACCAAGGGCGAGCTGATCACCTACCGCATCGAGGTCGAGCAGGGTGCTCGGGTGTCCCCGAGGGGCTTCGCCACCGCGGTCGACCGCACCCTGCGCCACCCGCGAGGCTGGACGGCGCGTGGGCACTGGCGCTTCCAGCGCGTCACCACCACCGATGCCGACCTGACCATCCGTCTGGCCACGCCGGACACGGTCGACAAGCAGTGCGCGGCCGCTGGAGCCAACACCCACGGCTACACCTCCTGCAGGGCGGGGCAGTACGTCCTGCTCAACCTGGACCGTTGGTTGGAGGGGGTCCCGCACATCAAGGACCTCGAGCTCTACCGGCACTACCTCGTCAACCACGAGGTCGGTCACGGGCTCGGGCTGGGCCATCAGCGCTGCCCGCGCAAGGGCAGTCCGGCTCCTGTCATGGTGCAGCAGACCCTCTCGCTGCACGGGTGCACCGCCAACGCCTGGCCGCGGTCGGCGGACGGGCGGCTGATCACCGGGCCCTCCGCTCCCTGACCGGCCACGGCCGCTCCCCCCGTGCGAGGCTGGTCCGCATGGACTCGCACGCCCCGTACCCCGCCCCATGGCGCGTCGACCTCGACTGGCTCTGGGGCACCGATCCTGAGGGTCCCGTCGCGACCCTCCGGCTGCACGTGGACCACGACGACGCGGCCGTCGCCTCCGCGGCCGTCGCCCGCTTCCTCGCCGACCTGCCGGCGGACGACCATGGCATGCGCGGACGCGGTGGCTGGGCCGCGATCCCGCGGCCGGAGCTGACCGGGGCGACGAGCCGGGTGCTGGATCTGGTCTGCGGAGGGGAGGACGTCGCGGACGGCCTCCGGGAGGCTGCCGAGGCGGCCTTCGAGTCGCTCTCGACGACCCCCGCCATCCGCCTGCAGTGGCAGCAGTTGCCCCTCGCCACGGGGTGAGGGCTTGGCTAGGCTCGCAGCACCGCGCCCGCGGCCCACGTCCCGCCCCGGAGGTCGTCGATGAGCAGCACCCAGTCGGCGCAGCCACGCGTCGGGTCCCCGTGGACCATGCTGGCCCTGGCCACGATCGGGTCGGTCCTGAACTTCTGGGCCTGGGCGCTGCTCAGCCCGCTGGGTCCGCTCTTCCGCAGCACAGGCCAGCTCGGTGAGCTCAGCGAGTCCGATGTCTCGCTGCTCGTCGCGGTCCCGGTCGTCGTCGGCTCACTCGGGCGGATCATCGTCGGGTCGCTCACCGACAGCCACGGCGGACGAGTGATGTTCCCGGTGATCTCGGTCCTGACGATCATCCCGGTGCTGGCGATCCCCTTCCTCGCTCTCGAGTCCTACGCTCTCCTGATCGTGATCGGGTTCTTCCTGGGCATCGCCGGCACGATCTTCGCCGTCGGCGTGCCGTACGTGAATGCCTGGTTCCCACCCGCCAAGCGCGGTCTCGCCGTCGGCATCTTCGGCGCTGGCATGGGCGGCACCGCGATCTCCGCGCTGACGACCGTGCGTCTGTTCGACAAGGGTGCGGCCCTCCCCTTCGTCATCACGGCCGCCCTCCTGGCCGGATACGCCGTCGTCGCGTGGCTCCTCATGCGTGACGCCCCGGGTCGGGTCGTGCCGACGACGAGCCTGGTGCAGCGCCTGCGGACCAATGCCACGCTGCCCGTGACGTGGATGGCGGCGCTCCTCTACGCCGTCGCCTTCGGCGGGTACGTCGCCTTCTCGGTCTACCTGCCCGCCTACCTCATCACCGGGCACGGCCTGGACGCTGCCGATGCCTCGCTCCGGATGGCCGGCTTCGTCCTCGTCGCCGTCATCGCGCGACCGATCGGCGGCGCGATGGCCGACAAGGTCGGAGCCATCCCGGTGCTCGGCGTGGTCTTCGCCGTCACCGCCGTCTGCGCCGCGATGGCGGCAGCCAACCCGCCACTCCACGCGGGCGGCACGATCGCCTTCCTCGCGATGGCCGCCGCCCTGGGCGCTGGCAGCGGCGCGGTCTTCGCCCTCGTCGCGCAGGTCACCGAGCCCGCCCGAGTCGGTGGCGTCACCGGCATCGTCGGTGCGGCCGGCGGTCTGGGCGGCTTCATCCCGCCGCTGCTCATGGGCTTCGTCTACGGCCGCACCGAGTCCTATGCGATCGGTCTGTGGCTCCTCGCGATCACCGCGGCCCTGACTCTGGCCCTGACCTTCGGCCCCGTCCGTCGCCTCGGGGAGCGCACAGACACATAGGATCCGGGGCATGGTCTCTCCGAGCACGGGTGCGCTACGCCTGGCTCGGGCGAGTGCCTGGTCAGCGGCCGCACTGGGCCTGTCGACCGGCGCCCACGTCGTCGGTGGCGGAGCCCTCCCTTCGCCGGGGGTGGCCACGCTCACCGGGCTCGCCCTCCTGTGGTGCGGGCTCCTGCTCACCCGGAGCCGGGTTGGCCGGGTGGCCCTGACGCTCTCGCTCGGTGCCTCCCAGGTCCTGCTCCACGCCGTCCTGACCGCCGCCGAGACGAGCACCGCCACCTGCACGACCATCGACTCGCACCACGCCGTGGTCACCTGTGCAGGTGGGACCACGCCCACGCCGCACGACACGGGTGCGGGGATGGTCCTCGCGCACACCGTCGCCGCCCTGCTGCTGGCGCTCGTCCTCGCACGTGGCGAGGAGGCCGTCTGGCGCGTCGCCCAGATGCTCTGGCCGAGGCTGCCTGCCGTCCCCGTCCTGCTCCTCGTGGTGGGTCAGGCGTTCGCCCCCTCCAGAGGGGGCGAACCGAGCCGCGCCGTCGTGGCGCCCGGTGGTGTCGGTCAGCGTGGCCCACCGATCGGCCACGCCCCCACGGCCGCCTGACCCACCCCCTTCGTCGGGGTGCGGCGGGAGGCCTCTCCCGCTCACCCATTCTTTCGAAGGATCCTCCATGAACCGCACGACCCTGCGCTCCGGCGCTGCCCTGACCCTCGCCCTCGCCGCCCTGACCGCGAGCGCCCTGCCCGCCTCGGCCCACGTCCGCGTCACGCCCGACGCCACCGCCTCCGGCGGCTACGCGGCTCTGACCTTCCGCGTGCCCAACGAGTCCGACAAGGCCTCCACGACCAAGCTCGCGGTCACCCTCCCCCAGGACCGGCCTCTCGCGAGCGTGTCCGTCCGTCCGGTCCCCGGGTGGACCGCCAAGGTCACGACCGAGAAGCTGCCCGAGAAGGTGACCGCCAACGAGCTCACGCTCAGCGAGGCTCCGCGCACGATCACGTGGACCGCGGACTCCACGGCCGCCGGCATCGCCCCCGGCGAGTACCAGGAGTTCGCGATCAGCGCGGGACCGCTCCCGAAGCCCGGCACGCTGACGCTCCCCGCGAAGCAGACCTACTCCGACGGTGAGGTCTATGACTGGTCGGACCTGCCGAAGGCGGATGGCGAGGAGCCGGAGAACCCGGCGCCGAGCTTCGAGGTCACTGCGGCAGAGGAGGGCGGCCACGACGCCACCGCTGACGAAGGGGGCGAGACGGCCACTCCCGCGGCCCCCACCGCCACGGCTGACTCCTCCGACACCCTCGCCCGGGTGCTCGGTGGGCTCGCGCTCGTCGTCGCCCTGGCGGGCGCCGGTCTTGCGCTGAGGGGGCGCCGCCGAGTCTGAACCTGAACATCCTGGTTGGGCCGGGGTGGCCCAACCAGGACCGGATTTCCCGGCTACCGAGGAGCGACGGCACGACCCGACGTTGACGTCAGTCACCCGAGAGTGACGAGATCTGGCGTGATTTCGCGGACGGATGCGACGCCGAGCAGCTGCATCGTGCGGCGGATGTCGTCCTCGAGGATCGTCAGGGCTCGTGTGGCGCCGTACTCTCCTCCTGCCATCAGACCGTAGAGGTATGCGCGACCGACGAGGACGAAGTCGGCGCCCAGGGCGAGTGCCGCGACGATGTCGGCGCCGCTCATCACGCCGCTGTCGACGAGCACTTCGGCGCCGGTCCCGTCGAGGACCTGGCGCACTGCAGGTAGTTGTCGAAGAGGTGCGGTGGTGCGGTCCAGCTGGCGTCCTCCGTGGCTGGACACCACCACGCCGTCAGCGCCCAGGCCGACGGCACGACGTGCGTCACGGGGATCCTGCAGGCCCTTGACGAGCAGCCGCCCCTTCCACACCGAGCGCAACCAGGTCAGGTCATCGAAGGTCAGGCTGGCGTCGAACATCTCTGTGATGAGGTCGCTGACCGAGCCGGGGAAGGATTTCAGCGATGCGAAGGCGGGCGGCTCCGTGGTGAGGAAGTTTGCCAGCCACACCGGGCGGGTGGCGACGCGTGCAGCGTCTCGGATCCCGAAGGACGGGGGGATCGTCATGCCGTTGTGGACGTCCCGCCGGCGATGACCGCCCACGGGGGTGTCGACCGCGAGCAGCAGTGTGTCGTAACCCTGCTCGGAGGCCCGTGACATCAGCTCGACGGACGCGGCCCGGTCCTTCCACAGATAGAGCTGGAACCAGCGCCGGGCGCCTGGTGCTGCCGCGGCAACGTCCTCCAGCGACACCGAGCTCATGGTCGACAGTGCGAAGGGGATGCCCGCGGCGGCTGCGGCGCGGACCCCGGCAGCCTCCCCTTCGTGGTGCAGGAGACGGGTGAGCCCGATCGGGGCGATGCCGAAGGGGAGCGCCGAGGGAGCCCCACCGATGGTCGTCGTCAAGTCGATGCTGCTGACGTCGGTGAGGACACGGGGATGGAAGTGGACATCACGAAAGGCCTGTCGACCGCGGGCCATGCTCAGCTCCGAGCCGGCCGCCCCATCCATGTAGTCGTAGGCGACACCTGGTACCCGCCGCCGGGCGATGTCACGGAGGTCTTCGATGCTCGTGGCGCGGTCCACCCGGTCTCGGACGGGGTGGCGCGAGGGTCGGGGCGGGCGCAGGGTCTCGCGGAGGAAGGTCGGTGACGGCCACTGACGTTTCACGTGTGCTCCTTGGACTCGACATCTTCATCACTTGACGAGGCACCATCGCTCCCGCACACTGATTGTGACACAAAGACTGTGTCACAATCTTGGAGGACGATGTCAATGAAGTTGTCGGACCGCCTGGTGGCCGAAGGTGGCACCCACTATCTGCCAGGGATGCAGGCACTCATTCGCTTCCCGTTGGAGCAGGCACGACGCGACCGTGCCGCCGGCTTGCGGATCGGCACCTTCATCTGCGGGTACCCGGGCTCCCCCATCGGCAGCCTCGACCTCAATCTCGAGCGCATTCCCGATCTGCTGGCTGAGCACGACACGACCTTCCTCCCCGCAGGCAACGAAGAGCTCGCGATGACCGCCCACATGGGCACGCAGATGCTCGACGACCACCCGCACTCGCAGTGGGACGGCGTCACGAGCATCTGGTTCGGCAAGGGCCCTGGGGTCGACCGCAGTGGCGACGCCCTCAAGCACGGCAACTTCGCTGGCACGTCGAAGCATGGCGCCGTCGTCATCCTCTCCGGCGAAGACCACGAGGCGAAGTCCTCGACGATGCCCTTCCAGCAGGAGTACGCCTTCATGTCCGCGGGTGTCCCTGTCATCTATCCGTCGTCGGTGGCGGAGTTCCGTACATTCGGAATGCATGCCGTAGCGATGTCGCGCTTCTCGGGCTGTTGGGTCTCGATGAAGCTCACGAGCTCACTGTGCGACTCGGCCGCATCGGTCACGTTCGACCCTGATGACGCGCGCCCTGTCCTGCCCGAGGTGACCATCGAGGGTGCCCCCTTCGTCAAGCGGACCGATTTCTCGTTCTTCCCCGGCAAGAACGTCGAGATGGAGCGTCATCTGTACCAGGAGCGGCACGTCGCCGTCCGCGAGTACGCCCGGACCAACCGGCTCGACGAGGTCGTCGTCAGCGGCAAGCGCGACACGATCGGCATCATCACCGCAGGCAAGTCGTACACCGACCTGCGACAGGCGCTGACCAACCTCGGGGTGACCGAGGAGGATCTGCGGGCTGCAGGGGTGCGGATCCTCAAGCTCGGGCTGATCTACCCGATCGACGCAGACGCGGTGCGCGACTTCACCGACGGCCTCGACCGGGTCATCATCATCGAGGAGAAGCGCGACGTCATCGAGCAGCAGGTGCGGGCGGCGCTGCAGCCTCTCGGCCGCCCGATCGACGTCACCGGCAAGACCGACTCGACCGGAGGTCGGGTCTTTCCCGTCGAGGGCGGGATGGACGCCGACTTCGTCACCCTCCGCCTCGCGGAGCTCCTCGGCGCCGACATCGCCGGCCTCACGGATGCCCCGCGCCTGCGTGTGCTGGCCGAGATCGGCGAGCGTGAGCACGTCGCCCATCAGGCCCGCACGCCGAACTTCTGCTCAGGATGTCCTCACAGCGCCTCGACTGTCCTGGCCCCCGGACAGGAGGCTTGGGGCGCACCAGGGTGCAACTGCTTCAACACCGTCATCGAACAGCCCGAGCGGCACATCGATGTCATGACGCAGATGGGCGGCGAGGGCCTGCCCTGGGTCGGCCTGAGCCGGTACACCGACAAGAAGCACATGGTCCAGCACCTCGGTGACGGCGCGCTGTACCACTCGAGCTACCTCAACATCCGTTGGGCGGTCGCTACCGGCACCAACATCACCTACAAGATCCTCTACAACGGCGTGCTGGCCAACACCGGCGCCCAGACCCCGGTCGGCGAGCACGGGCTCGCCGACCTGACCCGCGGGTTGGAGTCCGAAGGTGTCAAGCGGATGGTCATCCTCAGCAAGGAACCACGCAAGTACGCGAGCCAACCGATCGCGGCGGTCGTCGAGGTCCGGCACGCGGACAAGATGGTCGCGACGGCCGCGGAGCTCGAGGAGGTCCCCGGCTGCACGGTGATGATCTACGACGAGTCGTGCGCCAACGAGCGGCGTCGCCTGCAGAAGCGCGGGAAGCTCGAGAAGCCCACCGAGTTCGTCGTCGTCAACGAAGACGTCTGCGAGAACTGTGGCGACTGCGGCCGCTCCAGCAACTGCATGTCCTTGCAGAAGACGCCGACGGAGTTCGGCCCGAAGACCCGCATCCACACCTCATCGTGCAACCAGGACTTCTCTTGCATCAAGGGAGACTGCCCCGCCTTCGTCACGGTGCGGACCGAGGAGGGCCATGGCTATCGCAAGCGGGACCCGCGCACGATCCAGAACAACGAGCTGGCAGAGCCGACAACCCGGGCGCAGCTACCGGCCGACGAGCCCTTCCACCTCTACATGCCGGGGGTGGGGGGCACCGGAGTCCTGACCCTCAACAGCGTGCTCGCCGTAGCCGCGATGCTTGATGGCCATGGCGTGCACTCCTTCGACCAGACGGGGGCTGCACAGAAGTGGGGTCCGGTGCTTTCGAGCTTGGCCATCGTCCCGGAGGGCCTGACGCACTGGACGAGCAAGACCGGCCAAGGACAGGCCCACGCGTACCTCGCGCTCGACGAGGTGGGGGCCGGCGCGATCACCAATCTTCAGCGCTGCACCCCCGAGCGGACCTCCGCGGTGCTGAACTCCGACCTCTTCCCGACCGGCGAGCAGGTACGCGACGTCTACGCGACCGTGGACTCGGCCGGGCTGCGCGCCAGCATCGACGAGGTCACCGATGACCTCGTCGAGGTACGCGCCCGGTGGATCGCCGACGAGCTATTCGCCGACTACATGCTCACCAACATCATCGTCGTCGGCACTGCATACCAACATGGACTGCTCCCGCTCTCCGCGGATGCGATCGAAGAGGCGCTGCGGATCAACGGAGTGGCCGTCGACCGCAACATCCAGGCCTTCCGCTACGGCCGGCTGTGGGCGATCGACCGCCAGCAGGTCATCGACGAGATCGTCCCGCCCGCCCCGGACGCAGCCACTGAGCTGACCCGCCGCCGCAGTGAGTTGGCGGCGCCCGCACAGGCCGTCCTCGACCAGCTCTGGACGCGGACGGAGGGCCTGGACGAAGAGAGCCGACGGTTGCTGGCTGTGCGCCTGCCGGAGCTGCTCGACTACGCGGACCACGCCGCGCCCGCCCACGACTACCTGGGCAAGGTGCTCGAGGTGGCGGCCGCCGAGGACCGCGTGGCACCCCAGCGTCGGGAGCTCACCCACGCGGTCATCCGACATCTGTTCAAGGTGACCGCGTACAAGGACGAGTACGAGGTCGCCCGGCTGCACCTCAAGCGCGGCTTCGCCGACCACGTCGCCGACACCTTCGAGGGCGAAGTCGAGATCGCGTACAACCTCCAACCCCCGTTGGCGCGACGCCTCGGGATGGGCAAGATCCGCATCGGGTCGTGGTTCGACCCGGCGTTCAAGGCCCTGCGCGCCACCCGACGCCTGCGCGAGACGCCCCTCGACCCCTTCGCCCGACAGGCCTCCCGTATCGAGGAACGCTCCGTGAAGCGGTGGTATCTCGAGCTCGTCGACGAGCTCGTGGATCGCGTCTCTCCGCTCAATCACGCCGTGGCCGTACAGCTCGCCGAGCTGCCTGACGGCATCCGCGGATACGAGCAGGTCAAGCACGCGGGAGTTCTCGCGGCACAGGCGAGAGCCGAGCGACTGCGTGAACAGCTCACACGTCCTCCATTGACGTTGAGTGTCGCCGCACCAGCGACACGAGGCTGAATGCCCCGCCGGGAGCGTTCTACCCATCCGCGCAGACTCTCCCGAGCACCCGTTTGATCGGTCAGCCAATAGCCCAACACGGCGTTGGTTGGCACCAGAGAAGTTGTCCAAGTACGCATGTTTCGCCAATGAAGTCGGAGAAGAACATGACCATGTGGTGGGTTTTGATCGTGGGACTGATCGTCGGGTGGACCCTGACGATCGGCGTCCTGTACGCAACCTATGGAGCCAATGACGAAGACCTCGTCACCGAGGAGCCGTCATGATCGAAGTGACGTTCTGGATCCTCATCACCCTGCTCGTCGGGATGCTCGTAGCAATGGGAATCACCGGCGCCAAACGCTCGAGCTCGATGGCTGACCATCAGGTCCCGAAGGGCCTTAGCCACGTGTCGCTCGCTCTGTCGACGGCTTCCACCCAGGCCAGTCCTGCCACATTCCTAGGAGTCGCCGGCTTCGCCTTCGCGTCTGGACTCTCCGGACTCTGGTGGATCCTCATCGTGCCTCTTGTCTTCACCGGCGGACTCATCCTCGTCGGCAAGGTCTTCCGCAGAGTCGGCATGAGGTTCGGCTCCCTCTCGCTGCCGGACTGGGTGGGCTCGCGCTACCAGAGCGATCTGCTCTGCGTGCTCGTGGCCGTGCTGTACCTGGCCAACGTGTTCTACATCGTCTCGCAGTTCTCGGGAGTGGGACAGATCCTCAACCTCACGGGTGGACTCAACTACTCCGTCGGGCTCGTTGCGGTTGCCGTCCTCGTCGCGATCTACACCCTGGTGGGCGGCAACTACGCCGTGGTCAAGACCGATGCATGGCAGGCGGTCATCATGGTCATCGCCAGCGGGGTCGTCATCGTCGGCAGCCTCTTCATCTACAGCAACATCAACGAGATCAGCACCAATCTCGCCAACGAGAGCCCCAACCTCACTGCCGTCTTCAACCCGGACTCCCCGGTCTACAGCGGAATCCTCGCGCTTGCCGGCATCGCCCTCTTCCAGGGGATGTTCGCGACGCAACCGCACCTGGCGAACCGGTTCCTGATGCTCGACAGTCCCCGACAGTTCCGCTCCTTCATCCTCATCAGCGGGGTCACGGTTCTCATCCTCTCGATGAGCGCCGTGTCCGGACTAGCCGCACGAGCCCTCATGCCCGATAGGGTCGACAGCCCCGATCAGGCGCCGATCGTCCTCGTCAACACCCTGTTCCCGACGGTCTTCGCGGCCATCTTCGCCGTGGGAGTCATCGCTGCGGCCATCTCGACGGTCAACTCCGTGCTTTCGTCGATGGGCGCCTGCGTCGGCAACGACATCTACCGCCGGCTCGCTCTCAAGAAGGGCGACGTGTCACCCGAGAGACGGGCGCTCGTCGATCGTCGTGCGCTCCTCATCACCCGGGCCACCATCATGGTGTCGGCGATCGTGGCCCTCGCCCTGGCGTGGGAGCCACCTGAGTTCCTCGCCGTCGTGGCCACGATCGGTCTCTACGGATTCTTCGCCGGTGTCTCCGGCCCCCTAGTGATGGGCATCTACTGGCGCGGTGCAACGACGATCGGCGCTCTGGTGACAGTCGTCCTGGGTCCAGCCTTCTTCTTCTGGCTGCACTTCATCCTCGAAGCCATCCCGAACATCTTCATCAACGGTGGTCTGGGAATCGTCTTCAGCTTCGTCGTCATGTATCTCGCGAGCCTGCTGACTCCTAAGATGCCCGCCGAATTCGTCGAGTCAGTCGTGGCCCGTGGCCGGATGACTCCCACCGAGACGGCCGAAGTCATCTCCCGATAGGACCATGGCCCCGCCACGCCGGACCGCAGCACCGGCTTCCGGTGGGGGGACGAGACCGCTTGTCCCCCCACCCGAGGGCCCCTGAAAGGATGAAGGTGTGAACAGGGAGTCAAGCCGATCGAAGGTCGTGGCCACAGTACGAGAGTTGCTGTTGGCCGGTGAGTTGCGCCAGGGCGAGCGCATCACCGAGGAGTCGGTCGCTGCAAGCATGCAGGTCGGTCGCCACACGGTCAGGGCAGCTTTCGCCGAGCTGATGTCGATGGGGCTGCTCGAGCACGTACCCAACCGCGGCGCTCGCATCCCGATCCTCGATGCCGAGCGGATCAACGACCTGTGGGACTACCGACTCACCCTCGAGGCCGGTGCCATGCGCATCATCGTGGAGCGCCAGCACGACCTTGGGTCGCTGGAGCAGCGCACGCAGGATCTGCTCGACCTGCCTGCTGACGCACCCCCGGCGGAAGTCGCCTCCGTCCACCAGCGCATCCACACCTCGATCATCGAACTGTCCGGCGTCGAACGTCTGCACGAGGCATACGCCCGGTGTGAGGCAGAGCTGCTGTGGGTGGTGTCCACGGTCAACGATGTCTACGACGCCCGTGTCCTGGGCGAGATCCACAGGGAACTGCTGGCGAGCACCCGAGCCGGCGGGCAGGCAGCCGTGGACGCCCTCACGACCGATATCGAGAAGGGACGAGCGGCACTCCTCGACTCCATCCGGCGCAGCACCATGAGCAGGGCGCCTTTCATGGGCGTCATGCCCGCGCACGCGCTACCGCGCGGGGACCACGTCTGATCTACCCGAGCACGGCCTCGAGCACTTCAGCGACCGCCAGCAGTCGGTGGTCTTCGAAGGGCCGCCCTTCGAGGCAGAGCCCCACGGGCAGGCCGGCCGAGGAACGACCCGCAGGAAGAGTGATCATCGGCAAACCGGCGACTGATCCCGGACCTGCGTTACGGATGATCGTGCCGAAGGTCGGCCGTTCCACTCCATCGACAGAGATGAGGTCGTCATCCCCGATCGACGGCGGCAGCACCGCCACTGTGGGCCCAAACAGCGCATCGACACCCGACTCGGCAAAGGCCCGGGCGAACCGTCGACGAAGATCCCATCGTTGGCGCCGCGCGCGGTCATATGCCTCGAGCGACAGGTTCGTCGCCACCATGTCCTGGACGAGACGCCGGACATCAGGTGACGCCATCCGGTGGACGAGAGATCTCATGTCGGGGTGACGGTCTGCGCCCAGGGCAACCCGTCCCGGAATCAGCCTCATGGCCTCGAAGAAGACCAGGTCCAACCCGGCACCACCGGCCAGCTCAAGGTCGTCTGGAACCTGCACGTCGACGATCCGGACACCGTTGCGGCGCAGTGTCTCTGTGGCGGCCCCGAGCACCCTCGCAACCTCACGCTCCACGTCCTCGAAACGCGAGGGGACCCGGCCGAGCACTACCTCCCCGAGCTCCGGGTCCGGGTCGGAACGACCGCTGCGGATGATGATGCGGTCCAGCGTACGAATGTCCGCGACTGTACGGGCATGGACGCCGACGGTGTCGCGTGTCGTCGACAAGTTGACCACACCCGAACCCGGATAGCGTCCCGTGGATGGGCGGAAGCCCGGCACTCCGCAGAAGGACGACGGCACCGTCACCGATCCGCCGGTGTCCGTCCCCAGAGCGAAGGGGACACTGCCGAGTGCGACGGCCGCGGCGCTGCCTCCGCTCGACCCTCCCGCCACGCGGGCGGAGTCGAAGGGGTTGCGGACTGGGCCGTAGGTCGCGTTGTTGCTCGTGCCCCCGAAGGCCAATTCGTGCAGGTTCGTCTTCCCCACCACTACGGCCCCGGCTTCGCGAAGTGCACCCACGACATCAGCGTCGAGGATGGCGTGCTGGTCGGAAAGGAGTGGACTGCCTGCAGTGGTCGTGAACCCTGCGACGTCAATGTTGTCCTTGACCCCGAAGGGGATCCCCGCGAGCTCTCCGGCGCCCAACTCCCCCGTGTCGGAGGGCGCATCCGACTCGCGCACCGCTATCCAGGCATGGTGGCTGTCCCTCTCGCCCCGTGCCCGGACGAGGGATTCGTGCCGTCTCGCCCGTCGCCCTCCGCTGTCCAGTTCCACCCACTGCTGCAGGTCAGGTGACATGGGGCTCCCTTCCATCAGAAACCTCGACCGGGATTAAGGATCCCGCCGGGGTCCAGAGCACGCTTGATCGCCACCTGGACGTCGATCGACGTCGCGTCCAAATGTTGATGAAGGTGCTCGCGCTTGAGCTCACCGACACCGTGCTCGCCCGTGATCGTGCCATCGAGGGCAATGGCTGCCGCACAGATGCGATCAGCCGCCTCGAGCCCCATGCGGCGCGAGTGCTCGGACTGGTCAGGCAGACGCAACATTGGGTGCAAATTGCCGTCCCCGGCATGACCGACGGTGGCGATCGGCAGGCCGACTGCCCGGCTGATGCCCTCCACGCGGGTGAGCATCTCCCCGATCCTCGTCCGCGGAACTGCCACGTCCTCGATGACCGTCGGACCTTGCTCCATGACGACCCATCCGGCGAGGCGCCGCGCGTGCATGAACAGGTGTCCCTCCTCGGGGTCGCTCGTCGCCAAGGCCATGTCAGCACCTGCCTCGAGACACAGCTCGACGAGCGCATCGGCGTCAGCCACCGATGCCCCGCCATCGGTCTGGCCAATGAGCAGGAGCGCCGCATCCCGGTTCAGGTCCATCCGCTGGTGGTCCTCGACCGCGTTGACCGTGTGCCGATCGAGCATTTCGAGGACGCTCGGGGTGATTCCGGAGGCGAAGATCGCGGCGAGCGCGCGGCTCCCTTGGTCCAAGGTGCCGAAGCTCGCGATGAAGGTCGCGGTCTTCGCGGGTGCCGGACGCACCCGCAGAGTGGCTGCGGTGATGACGCCGAGGGTCCCTTCGGAGCCGATCATCAGCTGGGTCAGGTCCAGCCCGGCGACATCCTTGACCGTCCGGCCACCCGTCGTCAGCACGCGCCCGTCGGCGAGCACGACCTCGAGGCCGAGGACCGACTGCCTGGTCACGCCGTACTTGACGCACCGCATGCCGCCCGCATTGGTCGCGAGGTTGCCACCGATCGTCGACACCTCGAAGCTACCCGGGTCCGGCGCGTAGAAGAGTCCGTGCTGGGCGACAGCACGCGAGACATCGGCGTTGACCACCCCAGCCTCGACGACGACGAGGTGGTTTCCGTGGTCGATCTCCCGGATGCGGTCCATCCGCTCGAGCGACAGGACGATGCTGCCGTCACGCGCCGCGGCTCCACCCGAGAGGCCCGTGCCGGCGCCCCGCGGTACGACCGGAGTTCCGGTGCGCTGCGCCCAGGCCAGGCAGCGGGAGACCTCGGTCGTGCTCGTGGGCCGAACGACCGCGAGCGGACGTCCCGGCTCCACGAGACTGGCCATGTCCGCCCGGTACGCCTCGACGACATCGGCGTCGATGACCACGACGCCCTCAGGCAACTCGTCGACGAGATCCGACAGCACGGCAGTGCTCATCCTTCAGCGTCCCGTCTCGACCACTGCCACCGCGGGCTCAGACGGCACTCGGGCCGCGACCGCCTTGCGCCGAGGCACCAGGAGGGAGACCACGGCACCGACGCAGGCCACGCCCGCGAACATGTAGAAGGCCGGGGCCACGCTGCCACCGGCGATGACCAAGCCGGTCAGCGTAGGGCCGACGATGCCACCGATACGACCGACGGACGCAGTCCATGCCGTGCCCGCCGCACGGCACGAGGCGGGGAAGGATGCGGCAGCGAAGCCGTAGATGAGCACCTGCGCACCGATCGTCCCGGCGCCAGCGACGAAGGCCATGACGTACAGGAAGGCGATCGGCGAGTCCGTGCTGAGCATGATGATCGCCACGGCTGCCGCCGCCAGCGTTCCAGCCGTGACGATCTGCGCGCCGATCCGATCCGACGCACGTGAGACGACGAGGGGAACGAGAATGGCGCCTGCGTTGAGCGCCAGCAGGAAGCCGAGGGCAGAGCTCGCACCGAACCCGGTCGATTCCATGATCTTGGGCAGCCAGGTGTTGAGCCCATAGGTGAGCATCAGGCCGCACGCGCTGAGCAGACCCATGAGCACGGTCGTCACCCAGAGGCCTCGCGTGAAGAGGCCCCGCGGGCCCGAACGCTCCTCGGCCAGCGGTGGCAGCGGCCGGTCGATGCCTGCGGCGTCGGCGACGGCGTAAGCCTCGTCGTGACGACCTCGCGCCAGGAGGAAGGACGGGGACTCCGGGAGATGCCGCAGCATGAGGGGCACGAAGACAATGAGAGGGATGGTGCCGATCGCGTACATCGCCCGCGGGCCGAAAGCGTCGATGACCCAGAGGCCGAGCAGTGAAGCCAGGACCCCGCCAGCGGGATAGCCCGCCCAGACGATTGCGCTGTGGGTGTGAGCCCGGCCCTTCGGCGCGAACTCCACGGCCATCGCGGCAGCGAGCGGGATGAGGGCACCGACGCCGAAGCCGACCATGAAGCGGGCGAAGCCGAAGAGGGTGGCGTCCGGCGCCACAGCGCAGACCCCGGTCCATGCGGAGTACCAAGCGGTCGCGCCGATCATCAACCACCGTCGCCCGATGATATCGGCGATGGCGCCGACGGTGATCGATCCGGCGAGCATGCCGACGAGGGCGTAGCTCCCGACGACCCCCGCGTACTCGGTCGACAGGCCCCAGGCCGGGTCCTCGAGCATCGCCGGCAGGGTCACACCGTAGGCCACCATGTCGTAGCCCTCGAAGACGATGGACAGGGCACAGAGCACCAGCACCAGGCGGGCTGAGGTACCGGCCGAAGGCGCGGATCGGAAGGGTCGGGGCATGAGGCACAACTCCTCGTGGCAGGGCGACTGGGCACGCATCGACCCCTGCCACTCGGACCGCGTGCGTGGGCACGAGCAGCCGAAGACCTTCCCGCACTGCTCTGTGCGCGAGGTCAGACGCTAGAAGCAACCGAGCCATTAGGTCCAATGAAGATTCATCATGAGTGCATCGACCGCATCTATACTGGGGTGGTGTTGTCGGACCTCAACTTGCTCAGGACGTTCGTCCTGCTCCACGAAACCCGAAGCGTGACCAGAACGGCCGAGCGGCTGTCGGTCACGCAACCCTCGG
The DNA here is from genome assembly GCF_001428305.1 of Janibacter sp. Soil728. Taxonomy (GTDB): domain Bacteria; phylum Actinomycetota; class Actinomycetes; order Actinomycetales; family Dermatophilaceae; genus Janibacter. The sequence continues at coordinate 349,676 of NZ_LMRZ01000006.1, forward strand.
TGAGCCATGCCCTGGCACGGCTGCGACGGGATCTCAACGACCAGCTCTTCAGCCGCTCTCCGCGGGGGTTGCGATCGACCCACCGGGCCGATGAGCTTTACCCGCACCTGAAAGACGCCCTTGACGCGATCGACGCGACGCTCGACGGCACCACGGGCTTCGACCAGTCGACCTCCCGCCGCGCCTTCCGCCTCCTGTGGACCGACCTCGGCGAGGTGAGTCTCCTGCCCCCGCTGCTCGAACGGATATGCGTCGAGGCGCCAGGGGTCAGCCTGAGGGTCGACCCGCTCGACATGGGGCGGGTCGAGGACGAACTGCGACAAGGACACGCCGACGCGATCATCTGCATTCCTCGGATCACCTCGCCCGACATCGAGCGCACCATGCTCTTCGACGACGTCTACTGCGGCATACGGGCCACCGACCATCCTCGTCTTCGTGAGGATCCGACCCTGGAGGAGTTCTGCGCAGAGCGGCACATCACCGTGGACGCGGCCGCGGGACACACCGACGTCGACGAGGCCCTCGCTCGCGTCGGCGCCACCCGCGACGCTGCTCTGCGAATCTCGCACTTCGCCGCACTACCCCAGCTCGTAGAAAGCTGTGACTGCCTGGCGATCATCCCAAGCACCGTGGCCCGGCAGTTCCGCCAGGTTGCGCGGGTCACCCCCTTCGCCCTTCCGCTGGACGTGCCACCCGTGCAGGTGTCCTGCTACACCTACCGACGGCGTATCCCCGACCCCGGCATCCAGTGGCTGCGGCAGACAGTCCTTGAGGTCCTGCGCGACTGGAGCAGCTGACCGTCGCTCCGAAGGTCGATCAGCGCGCCACGCGATAGCGGGAGGCGACGACCCCTGACCCGAAGGCCCGGCTGGAGACCAGCTCGAGCGACACCTGCCGCTCGAGCTCGGGGAAGAAGGTCCGTCCACCACCGACCAGCACGGGGTGGACGAAGAGCCGGTACTCGTCGATGAGGTCGAGCTCGGCGGCCTCGGCAGCCAGCTCTGCGCCGCCGACGGCGATCTCGCCCGTGTCGGACTCGGAGCGCAGGCGCTCGATCTCCTCAGCGAGCCCGCCGACGGCCAGCCGGGTGTTGCTGCCGGTGACCTCGGTGAGGGTGGTGGAGAAGACGACCTTGGGCAGCTCGCGCCACCTCCGCCCCCACTCCCGCTCCGCGGGGTCGAGGTCCGGGCCGTCGCTCTCCCAGTAGAGCATCGTCTCGTGGAGCCGCCGACCCAGCAGGTGCACGCTCGTGCCCCGCAGGTCGTGGAGGTGCTGGGCGAAGACCTCGTCGTCAGGGGTCGCCCAGTCGAAGCCGCCGTCCGGCCCCACGACGTAGCCGTCGAGCGTGGAGCCCATCGAGTAGGTCACCTGGCGCATGGTCGTCTCCTGGGTCTCGGTGGAGATCGACGCTACTGCCGAAGGGAGCGCCCGTCACCCCCTTACTCCGATCAGACCGACCGCAGGTACCGGGCGGTGATCGACGACTGGACGCGGCGCCCGACCGGCCCTGCGGCACGGGCCAGCCACGTCGCCGGGCGTGAGAAGGCGGTGATGGTGAAGTCCACCGAGTCATCTCGCTGAAGCTCGAGGACGAAGGACTCCTCGCCGCTCTCGGGGTGGCCGGGGAGAGTGCCGTACGCGAACCCTTGGCGTCCCGGCTCGTCCACGACATGAACGACGCGGACCGGTGCCGCAACAGCCAATCTGCCGACTCCCAGACGCAGGATGGCCACCGCGCCTGTCGCCACGTGGTCGTGGGACGCCTGCACTCTCAGGCCCGCCCGACGATGCATCTCCCAACGCAGGAGGTCACGAGCTGCTACCTCGAAGCGCTCCCGCCCCGCTCCCACGGTGCGGGTGCGGCTGAACGTGGCGAACCCGCTCGCGACCTCACCGGTCTGGGTGCCGCCCACCGGCGCGTAGGTCAGGTCGGCGTCGCGCAGGCGCTGGGCGGCGCTGCTCGAGAGGGTCACGTCCACGAGGTCACTGTGGCACGGTCGATGCTTGCGCTCGACCGCACGTCGGAGCAAGGTGGAAGGGAGCCTGCCCGCGCCATCGCGACACCCAGCCGGTCGAGGAGACCACCATGGAAGCCACCTCAGCATCCGCGCTCGTGAACATGACCCGACGCCTCGAGGACGCTGCCGCCCTCGACCCTGCCGTCGAGGCGCTCGAGCCGCACGTCCGCGCCATCTTCGGGTCCGGGACGAGAGGGGCGGTGCTGCGCGGTGACTGGCTCGGTCATGCGCTCCATCCGGCGCTGACCGACGTCGTCCTCGGGACGTGGCTGTCGGCGAGCATCCTCGACGTGGTCGGGCGCGGCCGGTGGGCGGCCCCTGCTCGGACCCTGGTCGGCACGGGACTCGTGGCCTTCGGGCCGACCGCTTGGACCGGGTGGGCCCAGTGGTCAGAGGCTGGGCCTCGCGACAAGCGCGTGGGACTCGTCCACGCCGTGACCAATGCCGTCGCTGTCGGCGCCTACGCCTCGTCATGGTTCGCCCGACGCGCGGGCCACGACGAGCGCGGTGCGCGACTGGCGCTCGTCGGGGCCGGGGTCTCCGGCGTCGGTGCCTACTTGGGCGGGCATCTGGCGACGGCCCGACGGGTCGGGACCCGGGACGACGCGTACCTCGGCGCACCGAGCGTGGGCTGAGGCCGACCGAGGCTCCACGCCACCTCGGCCCGGTCGACGGGTGGGGCGCTCAGACGCCCCAGAGGGCGGCGACGTGGCGCGCGTCGGTGCCGCAGCAGCCGCCGACGATGGACAACGCCGGAAGCCGCTCGCGCAGGGTGGCGCAGGACGTGACGAGCAGCCCGATGTCGCCCGCGTGCAGCTCCTCTGCCTCGTCGAGCTCGGCGTGGCTGAGTGTGGAGGCGTTGGGGTTGACCTGGACGATGCGGCCGAGCCACTCACCCTCGTCGAGCGCGGATGCGATGTGGGTGGGGTGGGCGCAGTTGACGATGAAGCCGTCGGGCGGCTCCTGGGCGTCGACCAGTGCCACCGCGTCTCGCAGCGCCGACCCGTCCGGCAGCCGACCGTCGGTCTCCACCGTGAAGCCCACCAGCACCGGGACGCCGGCCCGTCGTGCAGCGCGCGAGATCCCCAGGGCCTCGTTGGCGCTGGGGATCGTGTACGCCGCGACCACGTCGACGCCGGCGGCGGCGAAGGCCTCCACCTGGAGGCGGTGGTACTCGGCCGCCTCCTCGGGGTCGACCTCCCCCGACGAGACGTACCCGTCGCCTCTCGGACCGATCGTCCCGATGGTCCGCACGTCCGCGAGGTCGGAGTACGAGGCCCGCAGTCCGTCGAGGAACTCGATGGCGGCACGGTTCACCCGGTCGAGGGCCGCATGGTCGTACCCGACGCGGGCGCCCCAGTCGGGGTTGGCTCGCCAGGTCGGCGCCTCCAGCGTCAGGCCGACGCCAGCACGGCGGGCGACCTCCGCGTAGCCGTCGTAGTAGTCGCGCAGCACTGCGCGGCCGTGGTCGCTCTCGACCAGGGGGAAGGAGGCGAACTCGGCGAGCTCGATGCCGCGGTTGAAGATCAGGTCCGTCTCCAGGCCTCCATCGCTGACATAGCGACCCGTGGTGAGCCAGGACGTGTCGGTCGGGGTGGTGATCATGCGCTCCTCCTCCAGAACCAAACTGCGTGATCTGTTGGTAGCAGAGCGCTTGGTCCTGCGGCAAGAGGTGCATGCCGATGGGCGGGGACGGCAGGCCCATGCGCGTCGCGGTCGCCCAGCAACGACGAAGGCCCCCGCCATGGCGGGGGCCTTCGGTGGTGGAGCTGAGGGGAATCGAACCCCTGACCTTCTCATTGCGAACGAGACGCGCTACCAACTGCGCCACAGCCCCAAGAACGACGGCAACCATAACACCGTGATGGCGCGGGTCAACAATCGCCGCGACTAGAGTCAGGCGCACCCCAGTCAAAGGACGTGCATGACCGACAAACGCCGCTTCCAGGGCCTGCGGATCCCGCGTATCCGACACCGCTTGCCCCAGCTGCCACAGCTGCCCGCGGCGCCGCCGGAGGACCGGCAGATCGTCATTCAGACCACCCCGCCGAGCCCGATCGGCTCGGCATCGGTCCCGCCGAACTTCCGCGCCGCATCCGAGTGGGTGTGGCGCTCGCTGGTCATCGGCGTCGGGATCGTCGCGCTGCTCTGGTTGATCTCCAAGCTGTCCGAGGTGGTCTTCCCGGTGATCATCGCGCTGCTCCTCGCGGCGCTGCTGGAGCCCGTCCTCCACCGGCTGCGGATCGTGCTGCCCCGCGGCCTCGCCGCCTTCGTCACGGTCTTGGGCACCCTCGCAGTCCTCGTGGCCCTCTTCAGCTTCGTCGGCAACCAGTTCGCCACGCAGCTCGACGACATCGTCGGTCAGGTCAGCGAGGGCGTGAGCCAGTCCCGGCAGTGGGCCGTCGACACCTTCGGCCTCACCGAGGGTCAGATCACGACCTATGTCTCCGACACGTGGAGCAAGTTCGCCGAGGGCGACGCGATGTCCTCCCGGGCGGCCCAGGCCGGCCTGACCGTCGGGCACCTGCTGACGGGCTTCTTCCTGGCGATGTTCTCGCTCTTCTTCTTCCTCTACGACGGCGCGGGCATCTGGGCCTGGCTCGTGCGCCTCTTCCCGCGGACCGCCCGGGCCAAGGTCCTCTCGTCCGGCGCGATCGCGTGGAACCAGCTCAAGGCCTTCACCCGCGCGACCATCCTCGTGGCCGGCACCGATGCGCTCGGCATCAGCGTGGGCGCCCTGGTCCTCGGCGTCCCCTTCGCCTCCGGCATCGCTCTGCTCGTCTTCATCGGGTCCTTCATCCCGATCGTCGGCGCCCTGCTGTCCGGGTTCGTCGCGGTCGCGCTGGCCTTCGTCGCCAAGGGCCCGATCACGGCCCTGATCATGCTCGGCGTCGTCATCACCGTGCAGCAGCTCGAGTCGCACGTGCTCCAGCCCCTGCTCCTCGGCCGGGCAGTCCGGGTGCACCCGCTGGCCGTCATCCTCGCCATCGCGACAGGCATCATCGTCGGTGGCGTCATCGGGGCACTGACCGCTGTCCCGCTCGTGGCCGTGCTCAACGCCGTGGGTCACAACCTGCTCGCCCCGGTGCCCGAGGACGCCGACGACCCGTCCGAGCTCGTGACGGGCGCCGAGCGCGCCGAGATCAGGGCGGACCTCGCCGAGGCCGACGAGCGGGCCAAACGCCATCACGGCCCGTCCCCGCACGACGCCTGAGGAGGCGAAGGGAGGGTCAGCCCCAGCCGGCGATGGCCGGCAGGTCCTCGTCCTCGACGTCGATGACCTGCGGGACCTCAGGGTCCACGGCCGCGGGGGCGGACGCCTGCGGCATCGGCTCGGGCCGGCCGGCGCGCGCCTTCATCGTGTACATCGGGCGGGGCACCGGAGTCGGCTCCCACGTGCCGGGCTCGAGTGGACGAGCCTCCAGCGGTGCGTCGTCCACGAGGACCTCTGCGGCCGGTGCGGTGGTCGCGACGTCGTAGATGCGCTCGGCCCTGCGCCGCGGGGCCGGCGACGGTGCAGCGGTCTCGACACGCTCCACGCGCTCGGAGCGCGCTGCGGTGGACTGGGCTGCCCGTCGTTGGACGACCCGCTCACGACCACGCGTCGCACGCTCTACCCGGACCGCCTGACGCAGCCACCCGAAGGCAGCCACCGTCCCGACGAGCCAAGCGGCGGCGACCCACCACGGCAGCGGGCCGAAGGCCGCGACGAGCCCGACGACAGGTGCCATGACGAGCATCGTGAGCAGCGTCAGGCCGCGGAGCCGACGGCCAGCGCCGACGCCGGGCTCGACCTTGCGTGCGCGGATCGGGGCCTCGGCGTGCTTGACCGTCACCTCGGGGCGGGCAGCACGTGCCGGTGTGACGGAGTACGAGCGGGGGGTGGGCTCAGCGGTGTCGCGACGCAGGCGGTGGTCGTCGAGCACCCGCATCGCTGCGGAGAAGCGGTCGACGGAACGCACGGTGGAGAGGTGGTCGCGGCGCTTGATCCAGTACTGGAGCAGATAGACAGCCCAGATCGCCACGACAAGGACGAAGATGAGGCTGCTCGGCTGCACGGGCCCCACGCTAGGAGGCCGCGGGCTCAGGGTGGCGCAGGCTGGTCGGTGTGTCGCGCGCGTGACTGATGTTGTTGGTGTGAAAGACGTGCCAGCAGACCTCCGGGACCGATCTCCTCGGCCACGAGGGCGAAGGAGCGGTGGTCGCGCCAGGCCCCGTCGATGTGCAGGTAGGCCCGACGGATGCCCTCGTCGCGCATCCCGAGCTTTTCCGCCACCGCCAGGCTGGGCGCGTTGTCGAGGCGGATCTCGAGCTGGATCCGGTGCAGCGCACGGCCGCCCGGGTCCATGAGGTGGTCGCCGAGCAGCGCGATCGCGGTGGGAGCGATGCCCCGGCCGGCGACCTCGTGCCCGACCCAGTAGCCGATGCTCCCGGAGCGCAGGGCGCCCTCGACGATGCTGCTCGCGGCGACCATCCCCACGATCGCGTCGTCGACGACGATCGCCAGGCTCACCCCGCTCCCCGACCGCATCTCCGCATCGAGCGCTCGCACGTACCCGCGGAAGTCAGCGGCGATGTCCCGCCGAGGGGTGCCGCCCGGAGGAACCGTCGGGTCCCACGGCCGCAGCCAGTCGGCGCTGCGGGCACGCAGCCCGACGAACTCGCCCCGGTCCCACGGGCGCAGTGGACGAAGGGAGACCAGCTCGCCCGTCGCAGTCGTCCCGGACAGAGCGGGCCCTGGCGAGCGCCTCACTGCGACAACACGGTCCGACCCTGAAGCCGGGTCCCGTCGGGCACCGTGGTCGGGCTCTCGGCCACGATCTCGACGTCGCCGACCGCGTGCACACCGGCACCGAAGGTCACTTCACCCGCCACCGTCAAGGAGGTGCAGTCGCGCATGGACGGGACCCCCGAGGGGAAGCGGGCGTCGAAGTCGCGCATGAACTTGTAGGCCTTGTCGAGGCTGACCCGGGGCTCGGGGTGATCGATCCGGGAGACGATCTGCGAGTCCTCGTCGAGGTCGAAGACGTCACTGCGCAGGAGCAGCAGCTCGTTGGTCGTCTTCACCGGACGGAAGCGCGAGCGGGGCACCCGCAGCGCGACGCTCCCGGCGAAGGACTCGACGGCCGTGCCCATGGCGGACTCGATCTGGATCACCGCCGGGGAGTCCGGGCGGGTGGGATCCACCGTCTTGTGGTTGACGATGATCGGCAGCCCGAGCACCCCCTGGCGCTCGCGCAGCAGGGCGTCGAGCTTGTCGAGGTCCACCCACAGGTTGTTGGTGTTGAACCACTGGTGGCGGGTCGTGTCCTGGAAGAGGTCCTGCTCCTCGTCGACGACCATCGCGGACTCGCGCAGGATGAGACGCCCGTCGCTCTTGCGCACGGCGACGTGACCACCCTTGCGGTCATTGAGAGTTCGCTCCGCGACCTCTGCGGCGAAGGGGATCCCCTCGGTCATCAGCCAGGCGGCGATGTCGGGGTCGCAGGTGGCACCGAGGTTGTCGGAGTTGGAGATGAAGGCGTAGCGGATGCCCGCCGAGCGCATCTGGTCGAGCAGGCCCGAGGAGGCCAGAGCCACATAGATGTCGCCGTGGCCCGGGGGGCACCACTCGAGCTCGGGGTCCTCCGGCCAGGACACGGGCGCGAGGGTCTGCGCGTCGAGCTTGGGCTCCATGTTCTGCAGGAAGTCCAGCGGCAGGTCCTGGCCCGCCATGTGCGGGTAGCGCTCGAGGATCTCCAGCGAGGGGCCACGGGTGAGGGGGGTGTTCATCAGCATCAGGGGCGGCCGGGAACCGTACCGCTCCTCGAGCCCGATGAGCTGGCGGACGATGACGTCGAGGAAGGTCAACCCGTCGCGGGCCACGAGAGCCGCCTTGGGACCTGTCATGCCCATGCTCGTACCGAGCCCACCGTTGAGCTTGATGACCGCGACCTGCGCCAGTGCCGCCCGCCGCTCGTCGTCGCTGACCTCGATGGCCGCCAGCTCGGGCACCTCGCTCAAGGGCTCGATGGTCTCCTCGCGGATGATGCCCTCAGCGCCGCCGGCGAGCTGCTGCCAGTAGTCCTCGAACACCGTGATCGCACGCTGGTCGACGCCTCGATCAGACATCTTGCGGACAGCCTCGGTCAGCCCCTCAGGTCCCATGTCGGTAACCCTACGATGCAGTCATGGCACCCGCCCCCCTGTCCAAAGGAGACGTCCGTCGCGTCCTGCGGGCGCAGCGCAGGCGGCTGACCGCCTCCAGAGACCTCACCGCGGACGGCCTGGCGCTCGCCGAGCACGTTCGCTCCCTTCCGCCCGGGGCGAGGCCGAGGTCCGCGCCCTGCACGGTCTTGTCCTACGAGTCGCTCCCCCACGAGCCACCCACCGCCGCGATCAACGCTGCACTGCGCGCGAGCGGCCACCGGGTCCTGGTCCCGATCACCCTCCCCGACATGCAGCTCGACTGGTGCGACCTCGACGACCCGGGGCGGACCCCCTTCGGCATCACCGCACCTGCGCACGCGGACCTCGTCCTCGCGCCGGGGCTGGCCGTCGACACCACGGGCACGCGGCTGGGGCAGGGCGGCGGCTGCTACGACCGGGTGCTGCCGATGCTGACTGCGGGGACGCCGGTCATCGTCCTGCTCCACCCGGGCGAGCACACGAACGAGCGCCTCCCCAGCGAGCCGCACGACATCCCGATCCCGTGGGTGCTCACGGCTGACGGATGCACGCCTTCGAACCGCCTGCTGGGGACTACTGCGCCGAAGGGGTGAGGGTCAGCGTCTGCTGGGTGACCTCGCGCACCGCGGCCTCGCTGCTCGGCCACGGGTGAGTACGACCGGCGAGCCAGTCATCGACCTGGTCGTCGTAGTGGTCGCTGAAGGGGTGCCCCGACGCCCCGGTCTGGTTGACCCACCGCGATGCGTCGAGGTCACCGAGGTCGACGACCATCCGCATCGACGGGGCCGAGGTCACCGCGAAGCCCTGCGACGCGTCCCAGCCGGTCGCGTCGACCGTCGACGAGCCGCCACCGACGGGGTGCGGCCCGGAGTTGACCAGGCTGCGCACCGGCGCGGGGATGGCGTCCCCGCCGAGCACCTGGTGGCGGAAGGTCACCTGGTGCAGCTGGTCCCACCGCCAGGTCGTCGGGTCCTTGCCGAGCTCGCGAGTCAGGTCCAGACGGGCATCGACGAGCGCCCGGCGCAGGATCTCGTCGCGTCCCTCGACGACCCCGGCCGTGGTGCGGTCGTCCCACCAGCCGCTCTTGGGCTTGGCGAGCAGGCCGGTCACGGCCTGCCAGTACTGCGACCCACCGCTGGCCTGCAGGTCGGCGGGCAGGTCGTCGTTGAAGGTCAGCGCGACGATCCGCTGCCACACGGCGTTGAAGTACATCGCGGCGGCCGCGTCCTCCCCCGCCCCGCTCGGCTGACGGCCGTCCCAGTCACGCAGCAGGCTGCGCGCGTCCTCGGTGAAGGGGTCGTCGAGCTCCACCTCGAGCAGTGGGCCGAGGAGCGCGGGCGCGAGTCCGTTGTCCGTGTCGAGCTGGACGCGGGCCATCTTGTCCGGACTGACCTGGTCGTCGCTCTCGAGGAGGTCGTGGATGCGCTGCGAGCGGTAGCCGGAGTCCCACTCCGTCGTGAGGAAGGGGGTGGTGCTCGCCGTGACCTGCTGGTTGGCCGTGACGAGCAACCCCTCGGGCGGGTCCAGAGAGGTCGGCATCTCGTCGAAGGGGACGAAGCCCTTCCAGTCATAGGTCGAGTCCCACCCCGGGGCGGGCACGTAGCCGGGCGGCTGGTCGCCGACGCCCTTGCGGATGGGCACCTGCCCGGGCGCCTGGTAGCCGATGTGGCCGGCGGTGTCGGCATAGACGAGGTTCTGGCTCGGGACTGCGAAGTCCTTTGCGGCGGCGCGGAACTCGTCCCAGTTGCTCGCCGTGTTGAGCCCGAGCAGCGCGTCGGCCGTCGTGGTCGGGCTCAGGGCCGTCCAGGCGAGGGAGACCGCGTAGTCGCTCGTGGCCCGCCCCTCGACCTCGACCTCGTCGCCGGCTGCAGCGACGGAGGGGACGGCGTCCGACAGGATCGGCCCGTGCCCGGTCGAGCGCACGGTGATCTGCTGGCTCGGACCGCCCGCCACCCGGATCGTCTCGGTGCGCGTCTCCAGAGGGAGCAGCCTGCCGTCGCGCAGGTACTCGTCGCCGGTGATCTGCTCGAGGTAGAAGTCGGTCACGTCGGGCGAGAGATTGGTGAAGCCCCACGCGATGTCCCGGTTGTGCCCGATGACGACACCGGGCACCCCGGCGAAGGTGTACCCGGACACGTCGAGCGGACAGGCCTCATCGACCTGACGGCAGTGCAGACCCATCTGGTACCAGATACCGGGCATACCCACCCCGAGGTGAGGGTCGTTGGCCAGCAGCGGTGCCCCGGTCGTGGACCGCTCGCCGGACACCACCCAGGAGTTGGAGCCGATCCCGTCCCCTCGCCCGAGCAGCGCGGGAACGGCGTCGATCGCGGCCGCGGTGTCGAGCAGCGCGGGTGTGGCTGCGGGGGTGGACGAGGAGGCCGGCTTCGCTCCCTTCGCCTGTGCTCCCTTCGCCTGTGCTCCCTTCGCTCCCTCGGGACGCCAGTCCTTGCCCGAGAGGATCGGCACGTGCTCGGCGGTGGGGTAGGCCGGGTAGAGCTCGGCGATCATGGTGTCGCTGACCCGGCCCTGCAGCGCGGCCCGGGTCAGCTCGCCGGTGTAGTTGCCACGCAGGTCCCACGCCATCGCCTTGAGCCACGCGAGGGAGTCCACGGACGTCCACGGCTCGACGCGGTACTCGGGCAGGCTGAGGGACAGGATCGTGTACTCGAGGGCCATCGCGGAGGGCGAGCCCTGCTCGTCGATCCACGCGTTGACCCCGGCGGTGTAGGCCGCGAGCGCCCGACGGGTCTTCGGCTCGAGCATCGGCAGCTCCTGCTCGGCCACCCGGCGCCAGCCCATCGTGCGGATCACCTTGTCGGTCTCGACCCCGGGCTCGCCCACGAGCTCGGCGAGGCGGCCGGCGGTGATGTGCCGGCGGGTGTCCATCTCGAAGAAGCGGTCCTGGGCCTGCACATAGCCCTGCGCGCGCATGAGGTCACCCATGGTGTCGGCGTAGATGTGGGGGATCCCGTGGGCATCCCGCAGCACCTCGACGTCACCGGTCAGCCCGCTGACCTCGAGCGTCCCGGCGGTCTGGGGAAGGGGGCGGCGGCCCTGGCCGAAGACGACGCCGGCGAGCACCACGACGAGCACGATGACGAGGGCCAGCGTCACGTAGAGGCTGCGGCGTACCTGACGCGCGAGGGTCACCCTGCGAGACTAGACGCCAGCGACGACGAGAGGGGGATGCGGTGACGATGACCGAGCAGGCCTCTGCCTTCGGCCTCTCGGACTTGTCGCTGGTCCTCCTGGCCGGGTCGCTCGTGCTCGTCGTGGCCGTCGCCGCAGTGCGCCTGGCCACCAGCTCCGGCCTGCCGACCCTGCTGCTCTACCTGGCCATCGGGCTCGCCGTGGGCAAGGAGGGCCTGGGGATCCCCTTCGACTCCGACCAGGCCGCGCAGGTGCTCGGCTACTGCGCTCTCGTCCTCATCCTCATCGAGGGCGGGCTGACGACGAACTGGTCCTCGATCCGCTCATCCGTGGGACCGGCCCTGGCCCTGTCGACCGTCGGCGTCCTCGTGTCGGTCGGGGTGGTCGCGGTCGCCCTGCACCAGATCCTGCACACCGACTGGCAGATCAGCCTGCTCATCGGCGCGATCCTCGCCTCGACCGACGCCGCCGCCGTCTTCTCGGTGCTGCGGGTGGTCCCTCTTCCCCGACGACTCTCAGGCATGCTCGAGGCCGAGTCCGGCTTCAACGACGCGCCCGTGGTCCTGCTGGTGACGGCCCTGTCCCTGCAGATCGCCGACCCGGCCACGGCCGAACCCTGGTGGAGCATCGGGCTGCTCGCGATCGCCGAGCTGGCCGGTGGTGCCCTCGTCGGCCTGGCGATCGGTTGGCTCGGCGGCAGGCTCATGCGCCGCCTGGCGTCCGGGACGTCCGGGCTCTTCTCCCTCGGGGTCGTCGCGATCGGCGTGCTCGCCTACGCGGGCGCGGCCACGATCCACACCTCCGGCTTCATCGCCTGCTACCTCGCGGCCCTCGTGCTGGGCAACATGCATCTGCCGCACCGGCAGGCGGTCACCGGCTTCGCCGAAGCGCTCGGCTGGTTGGCCCAGATCGGCCTCTTCGTCATGCTCGGGATGCTCGCCACCCCGTCCGGATTCTTCGACGAGATCCCGCGCGCCTTCCTCGTCGGACTCGTCCTGCTCCTCGTGGCCCGGCCGCTGTCGGTCCTCGTCGCGCTCACCCCCTTCCGCGTGCCGTGGCGCGAGCAGGCCTTCCTCTCCTGGGCCGGCCTACGCGGTGCCGTGCCCGTCGTGCTGGCGACCGTCCCGATCACCAACAACGTCCCCGGGATCGATTGGGTCTTCGACCTCGTCTTCATGCTCGTCGTCATCTTCACCGTCGTGCAGGCACCGCTCATGCCGTGGGTGGCGCGGGCGCTTCGCGTCACCGAGCCGAGCCGAGCGGCCGGCGTCATCGTCGAGGCCATGCCCCTGGAGGAGCTGGGCGCGCAGCTGCTCGAGATCGCGGTCGCGCCGGGGTCCAAGCTCGCGGGCGTCGAGATCTACGAGCTGCGGCTGCCCAAGGGTGCCAATGTGTCGCTCGTGGTGCGCGCCAAGGAGACCTTCGTCCCCGACGCGCACACCCGCCTGTGGCCGGGCGACCGGCTGCTCGTCGTCACACCCGGCGACCTGCGCGAGGCGACGGAGAAGCGCTTCCGGGCCGTGTCGGCGAACGGCCGCCTGGCCGGCTGGCGCGGCGACGTACCATAGGCCCTGTTATGCCTACCTATGCCTACGCCTGCGCTGACTGCGGCCACGCCTTCGACATCGTCCAGTCCTTCAGCGACGACTCGCTGACGGTATGCCCCGTGTGCAGCGGCAAGCTGCGCAAGCAGTTCAACGCCGTGGGCGTCGTCTTCAAGGGAGGCGGCTTCTACCGCAACGACTCTCGCGCGACCAGCTCCTCGAGCGACACGGCGAAGTCGAGCTCCTCGAGCGGCGCCTCGAGCGGCGACTCGTCCTCGAGCTCGACGAGCAGCCCCGCCGCCTCCAGCGGCTCCTCCACGAGCAGCTCGTCGTCCACAAGCTCGAGCACCTCGAGCACGGCGTCCACCGCCAGCTGACCGACCATCCCCGCGGCGCCGGGCGTCCCTAGCGTGGGGTGCATGGCCTCCTCTCGTCTGGCGCAGCAGCTCCCCTCACTCTTCGGGCCATCGCGGCGTGCTGCGTGGCGGCTCTCACTGGCACGCCGTGCCCTCGCGGCCATCGCGATCCTGCTGGCCCTGCACCTGAGCGTCGGCGCCCTTCGCCCGCCGGCTGCCGCCCCGGCACCGACTGCTGAGCGCGTCGGGCCCGAGCTGTCGCTTCCTCTGGCCGTGCCGGCCGACCATCTGGCCCCGGGCGACACCGTGGCGGTCTACCTGCCCGGCCGGGGGTCCCCGATCGCCACGGGCGCCCGCATCTCCGGCACCTCGCAGACCCCGTCAGGCACCACCGTGGCGCGAGTCACCCTGCGGCGCACCGATGTCGAGCCGATCATGCGCCAGATGGGGGCCGCCGGGGCCGGGCAGGGAGGCTTCGTCCTCGTCGCCGGTGGTTGAGCGGCCCACGACACACGTGTAGAGCGGGCGTTCGGCCCGCAGATGGTTCACACTGTAGGACGAGTGACGTCTGTGCGTCACGTCCCCTGTGTACCCCAACCGAAGGGAGACCCTCATGAAGGGCTTCAAGGACTTCATCATGCGCGGCAATCTCGTCGAGATCGCCGTCGGTCTGATCATCGCCACCTCGTTCGCCACCGTGGTCGCCACGTTCACCGCCGTCATCATGGCGCTCATCGCCAAGGTCCTCGGCTCCAACCCGGACTTCTCGGCCTTCAAGCCGGGCGGCATCCCCCTCGGTGCCTTCATCACCGCCGTCGTCGCCTTCCTCATCCTCGCCGCCGTCGTGTACTTCGGTGTCGTCAAGCCCTACACGCACATGCGTGAGCGCTTCGTCGCCAACGAGGAGGCGACCACCGACGAGTCCGTCGAGCTGCTCCGCGAGATCCGCGACTCGCTGCGCGCCGGCCGCGCCTGAGTCACACCGCTTCACGCCCGAAGGGGGCTGGTCACCGTCACGGTGGTCGGCCCCCTTCGTCATGCTCGGGTGCTGCCGGCCGGCTACCGGACCACGGAGCTGAGCAGGAGCGAGGTCTCGCTGTTGACGATGCCCTGGATCCCCCGGATGCGCCGCAGGACGTCGTCGAACTCCCCCAGGTCGGAGCAGGACACCTCCGCGACGAGGTCCCAGCCGCCGTTGGTCGTGTGCAGGGCCTGGATCTCGGGGAAGCCGCGCAGCTCGCGGATCACCCGATCGGTCGTGCGCCCCTCGACCTCGATGAAGGAGATCGCGCGCACGTGAGAGGCCTCGGCCGCGTCGCGCACCCGCACCGTGAACCCGACGATGATCCCGTGCGCGGTCAGCTTGGCGATCCGCGAGGTCACGGTGGCGCGGGAGACACCGAGCTGGTCCGCGAGAGCCGAGACGGGAGCTCGTCCGTCCTTGCGCAGGGCCGACAGGAGGCGCTTGTCGAGGTCCGTGGGGCGATACATGCGCACCATGTTGCCTCGATGTGCGCAATCTGCAAAGGACTTGAACACAAGTAGCGAGATATGTCTCTACCGCTCGCTAAATGTTCTTCGTAGCCTCGTCATCACGGCCGATCTGCGCCGGACCAGACGATGCAGGAGATGACGATGACCCAGTTCCTCGATGTGGCCCAGATGGTCCGCTGGATCCAGCGAGACGGGACCGAGGCCATCCTGTCGACGATGACCGGCTACCTCGAGGACGACTTCCGACGGTGGGCCTCCTTCGACAAGATCCCGCGCGTGGCCAGCCACACCCCCTTCGGCGTCATCGAGCTGATGCCGACGTCGGACGAGCAGACCTATTCCTTCAAGTACGTCAACGGTCACCCGCAGAACCCCGGCCGCGGCTTCCAGACCGTCACCGCCTTCGGTCTGCTCGCCGACGTCGACAACGGCTACCCGGTCTTCCTCGCCGAGATGACGCTGCTCACCGCGCTGCGCACCGCCGCGACGTCCGCCCTGACCGCCCGTGTGCTCGCCCGACCCGACTCGCGCATCATGGCGATGATCGGCGCCGGGTCCCAGGCGGAGTTCCAGGCGCTGGCCTTCCGCGCAGAGCTCGGCATCACGCAGCTGCGGGTCTTCGACGTCGACCCGGCGGCCGTCACCAAGCTGCAGCGCAACCTCGAGCCGCTGGGCTTCACCATCACGGTGGCCGCCTCCACCGCCGAGGCCGTCGACGGCGCCGACATCATCACGACGTGCACCGCGGACAAGGCGCAGGCCACGATCCTCACGGCCGACATGATCCGACCGGGAGTGCACATCAACGCGATCGGCGGCGACTGCCCCGGCAAGACCGAGCTCGACCCGCGGATCCTCGAGCGCGGCCGCGTCCTCGTCGAGTTCCCCCCGCAGACGCGCATCGAGGGTGAGATCCAGCAGATGGCACCCGATTTCCCCGTCGTCGAGTTCTGGGAGGTGCTGACCGGCGCTGCCGAAGGGCGCCGCTCGCCCGATGAGGTGACGATCTTCGACTCGGTGGGCTTCGCGATCGCTGACTTCTCGGCGCTGCGGTGCGCGCGGGACTGCACCACCGACCTGCAGACGAGCATCGACCTCGTCGCCGATCCGGTCGATCCCAAGGACCTGTACTCGCTCGTCGGCGCGCTGACGCCCGCCCGATGACCGGGCTGCTCGCTCACCGGGAGGAGAAGGTTGACGGTGGTCCCGCGGGGCACGCGCCCTCCCGCGTGGTGCTCGTGCGTCCGCACCACTTCACGCCCAACCCGGCGACCGCGGCAGACAACGCCTTCCAGACCCGGCTGGCCGAGCACCCCGTCGCCATCGCCGCCCGGGCCCACGACGAGGTCACTGGCCTGGCCCGCGCCCTGGAGGGCGCGGGTGTCGGGGTCAGCGTCTTCGACGACCGGACCGCGGCCACCCCCGACAGCGTCTTCCCCAACAACTGGTTCTCCACCCACCCGGACGGGTCGGTGGCACTCTTCCCCATGTACGCGCACAACCGGCGGGGCGAGCGGCGAACCGACATCATCGAGTCCCTCAAGCGGGACTTCGTCGTGCGCAGGGTCATCGACTACTCGAGTGCGGAGTACGACGAGCGCTTCCTCGAGGGCACCGGCGCGATGGTCCTCGACCACACCGCACGGGTGGCCTACGCCTGCCGCTCGAGGCGCCTCTCCCCCGAGCTGCTCGCCGACTTCTGCGGCGACCACGGGTACGACCCGGTCCTCTTCGACGCCTCGGACCGCGCGGGCACGCCGATCTACCACACCAATGTGCTCATGTCGGTGGGCACGCGACTGGCACTCGTCGGCAGCAGCCTGATCCGCGACCCGGCCCAGCGCGAGGTGGTCCTGGGCCGGCTGCGCGACTGCGGCAAGACCGTGATCGAGCTGACGGAGGAGCAGGTGTGCCAGTTCGCCGGCAACTGCATCGAGCTGCTGGGCCATCGCCTCGTCCTGGCGATGTCGTCCACCGCGGCGAGCTCGCTCAGCCGCGAGCAGGTCGAGGTGATCAGCCGCCACTGCCAGGTGCTGCCAGTCGCGATCCCGACCATCGAGAGCGCCGGTGGGTCGGTGCGCTGCATGATCGCTGGCAACCACCTACGCCCCCGGACACCACTCACCGCACGCGGCTGAGGCCTACTCCCAGTGGGGTGGCCGCTGCTCCTGCAACCAGCGGTCGTGGGCGTCCTCGTCGGGACGCTCCCCCCAGCCGAGGTCGGTGTCGTCGCGCGTCTGCTCGGGCGTGGACGTCGCGGTGGCCTTCGTGGCCGGCTCCGGCTCGACGGGAAGGGGGCTGCCCTCCCCGTCGTCTGGGCGTCCATCGCCTGGGCGTCCGTCGACTCCTGGTGTCTCGCTCACGACTCCTCCTTGGCGATGGCTTCGCGGATGGCACGCAGGACCTGGGCCTCCTGCCGGGCCGGGTCGGCGAAGATGTCGACCGTCCACAACCGTAGGTGGGCCCACCCGAGGTCGGTGAGTCGCTCCACGAGGATCCGGTCACGTTGCCGGGTCGAGGCCAGACCGGCGTAGCCCGGCCCGTCGACGTCCACGGCCAGCAGCATGCGCTGGGGGTCCCGCGGGTCGGCGACAGCGATGTCGACTCGGTGCTCGCCCATACCGACGTCGGTGGTCACGACGAGACCACCGTCGCGCAGCCGCTGGACGAAGCCGGCGAGGAGTGGGCTCAGCTGAGCGGACCCGTCGGACTGCGTCGGGGTCGGCTCCACGAGACCGGTCAGCAGGGTGCGCAGGGCCCGGTGACCGGGCAGGTTTCCACGGTCGCCGGCGAGATCGCCCGGGTCGATGGTGGTCACCCAGATCGCGGCGCGGCGTGCCCGGGTCGCAGCGATGAGGACGAGCTCGGCGCCGGTGACACCGCTGAGTGCGCCCAGTCGCTGCACGACCCGCCCCTGAGGGGTGCGGCCGAACCCGACGGCCACGACGACGGTGTCGCGCTGCTGGCGCTGCCACCTCTCGGCGGGCTTGATGAGGAGCGGCTCACGCAGCGCCGCCAGGGCCTGAGCGACCTCGGGCTCGGACTGTGCGAGTCCGGCGACGGCGTCGGCGACCCGGTCGGCATGCAGCTGACCGAAGGTCACGATGCCCAAGGTCCGGCGCGGGTACCGCCGCAGGTGCTCACGGACGCGTTCGAGGACCTCATCGACTTCTGCGGTCGTGGTCTCGACGAGCCCGGTGCGCTCGTCGAGGACCCCGCGTCCCTCCACGCGCACGAGGTGGACAGCGTCACGGGGCACGGGCGCCGGCGGGTGGACGACCTCGGCTGCAGTGGTGTCCGGACCGAGCAGGTTGTCGACCCGTGGGCGGGGGTAGGCGCTGTCTCGTAGGGCGGCCGATGGCAGGACACCGGCGGCCAGGTCGGCGAGCGAGCTGCGCGGCCGAGCCGGTGCAGCGACGCCCGCGTCGGCCGTCCACGTGTCGGGTGGCAGCTGACCACGGTCACCGATGACGAGCAGCTGACCACCTCGCGCGATGCCCGAGAGGGTGCGGGCCAGTGTCGTGCGCGACGCGTCGTCGACGATCACCAGGTCGAAGCTCTCGTCGAGCGGCAGCACCTGACCGATGACGAAGGGAGCCATCGCCCACGCCGGAGAGGCCGCCCGCAGCAGCCCGCCCCAGCGACCGAAGGCCTGGTTCCACGGCGGACTCGTCAGCAGGCCCTCATGGGCTGCCGCGACCTGCCGCGCCGCAGCGCGGTGTCGCCGTCCGTCGATGTGGAAGAGCTCTCGCTGCCGGGTGGCGATGCGGGCCGCGTTGGCGCCCAGACTTGCCCGGTCGGCCACGACGAAGGTGCGCAGCGCCTCGTCGAGCTGCGCACCGGTCACCTGGGCGAAACGCTCGTCCCTCCCGGACTCGGCGAGCACCGAGGTCCACCAGACGAAGAGCACCTCGTCGGCGACGGACTCCGCGGGGACTCGCCGCGCGGCGAGGTCGTCGACGAGGTCACCGAGGCCCCGTGAGCGCAGGTCGTCGAGGTCCGCGATGACCGTGGGCACGACGCGGGCTCCCGCGGTGTCCTTGCCCAAGGCGTCCAGCCGTGCGGTCAGCTCGTCCCACGGGGTGTCGAGCAGGCTCGTGCTCGCATGATCGTCACCGATGACCGACGCGACGTGGGTGAGGTCGGCATAGACCCGCTCGTAGGCGGTGTGCGCTCGATCCATGTCGGTGGGGATCCTGGGTCGCCCGCCACCTCCGGTGAGCCGGGACCAGGTGCGGCGCTGCTGGGAGGCGAGCTGGAGTGCGGCGTGCAGGTCCTCGGGGGGGCGGCCGGGTCGCAGCAGACGGCGGGCCTGGGCTCGCAGCCGGCGCTTCTCCACCACGCCGAGGGACTCGCCGTCGACCGCGGCCCCCTTGGGTGCGGTGGCGGCGAGGAGGTGGTCGAGGGGAGTGTCGAAGACCTCGGGCCGGAAGACGTCGACAGTGTCGCGGATCTCCTCGATGCCGGCGAGGAAGCGACCGTGATCGGCGGGCGTCGCAGCGCGCGGCTCGGCGATGTCGGCAAAGACCTCGCGCACCGTCGCTCGCAGCTGCGCGAGGGTGCCGTCCTTGCCGCGCAGGCGATCGACTGCGGCCAGCACCTCGTCGACGTCTGCGTCCCCATGCAGCCGGGCACCGGCCCACGGCTGGTCGCTGCGGCCGGGATGCCACGCCTTGCGTGTGGCCAGACCGACCATCTGCTCGACGAGAGCGTCCCTCCCTTCGCCATCGAGGCGGGCGAGGACCTGCCCGCTCAGCCGGACCCGTGAGCGCGGCGCCGGGCGGCGGGTGCTCAGACCGACGATCGCGTCGTGGGCCTGAGCGATCGAGACACCCCAGGGCTCGCGAGGCTCGTGCATGGCGTGTGTGTGGCCGTCGAGCAGGTGCGCGGCAGACGTCGCGCGCCGCCCGGGGTTGTCGAAGGAGCGTTCGGACTCGGGCAGGCGACGGGGCCAGCGGTCGACGACGACGGCCGGGTCGATCTCGGCGGCGGGGTCGACGACGTGGGTGAGCAGGTCCTCGAGACCGGCCTCCTTCAGGTCGTCGACGACGGCCTCGATGGCCGCTGCCTTCTCGGTGAGCAGGAGCACGCTGCGGCGCTCACCTGCGGCCTGGGCGATGACGGAGGCGACGAGGCGGGCGATGCCGGTGCCGGGCGGGGCGTCGACGTACAGGTCCTCACCCGCCGCGACCCGGTCGAGGACGTCCTGCTGATCTGCGGTGATGTCGAGGACGGCGGCGTCGGCGACGCTGTCCGGCTCGGTCTGCGTGGGCACCACCGGCTCGCCCCTGAGCAGGGCAGCCGCAGGGCCGTGCGCGGTCCGGTCACCCAGGCCGGCGAGGTCAGCGAGCGCCTCTGCCTTGCCGTAGGGGAAGGCTGCCAGCACGATCCGGGAGGTGATGTTGAGCTCGGGCAGGTCCGCACACAGGCGCCGCAGCTCGTCGAGGATCGGTGTGGGGTTGAAGCCACGCCCGTCTCCGCGGCCGAGGTCCGCAAGGGCTTCCCCATCGATGTCGCGGCGCAGGGCCCGACGCAGATAGGTGAGGAGTGCCGGGTTGATCTCGACGCGGTGGGCCAGGTCGAGCGCGAAGTCGGGCCCCGGCCGCAGTCGACGCAGCGTCGCCCGGCGCAGCACGACCGGTGCCAACGGCCGCTCGTCCTCGCCGGGTACCGCCCACGAGGCGGACCCCATGGCGAGGAACCCGGTGTGGACGCCGTGCTCCTCGGCGATCCGCTCGACGTGCTCGGTCAGCTCGGCCGCTCGGCGCTGGGCGCGCAGCAGGGCGCCGGGCTCCCGCACGAGGTCGGAGAGGCGAGCGTCCCTGCCGGACAAGAGCATGGCCACGCCACCGGGGTGCGCCGTCGAGAGATCGACGACGTGCGGGTCGCGGGCCGGCCACAGCAGGGTGTTGGGGCCCCCGAGCTCCATGAGCTCGCGGCGCAGCCGGGAGACGTCAGCCGACACCGGGGCAGGGGTCGTCGACGGAGTGCTCACCGGGCAACGCTAACAACCGCGACGCCTCCCGAGCGGCACCAACAGCCCGACGAGCAGCGCCGCGCCGCCTGCGAGCAGCCCCAGAGCCTGGTATCCCCACCACCCGACGACGAGTCCAGCGAGGGCTCCACCCCCGCCTCCGGCCAGCCCCATCGCCACGTCGGCGAGGCCCTGGGCTGCCGGACGTTGGCGAAGGGGGATCGCCGCCGACAGGAGGGTCGACCCGGCGATGAGGGTGCAGGACCAGCCGAGGCCGAGCAGGATCAGGGCGGTGGTGAGGGCGAGCGACTGGCCCTCTCGGGTGGATGCCGCCAGGAGGCTCGCGGTGAGCAGGAGGAGCGAGCCGGCCCCGATGACGGACCGGGCGCCCCACCGGTCGACAGCCCATCCGGTGACGGGTGAGAAGGCGTACATCCCCACGATGTGGAGGGAGATGACCAGCCCGATGACCTCGAGGGTCGCGTCCCCGTGCCGCATGTGGATGGGGGTCATGATCATCACGGAGACCATGACGGTGTGGCCGAGAGCCAAGGCCAGCACGCCGGTGAGCGCGTCGGGCCGGCTGTGGATGACGGCCCACCCGGTGGCCGCTGGACCGTGGTCCTCCCCTGGCTCGACGTGGTCGACGTGCAGGGCCCGGGCGGTGAGGAGCGGGTCGGGGCGCAGGGCGAGCGTCAGGACGAGGCCGGCCAGGAGGACCCCCACGAGCGAGAGGACATACGGGCCGACGAGGACCGGTAGGTGCAGCTGCTGGGCCACCCAGCGGCCGGGCCCGGTGAGGTTGGGCCCGGCGACGGCGCCGATGGTGGTGGCCCAGACGACGATCGACAGGTGACGACCCTTGTGCACGTCGTCCGCGAGGTCTGTCGCCGCGAAACGCGCCTGCGAGTTGGCCGCGGTCGCACCTCCGAAGAGGAGGAATCCCAGGAGCAGCAGGGCGAAGGACCCGACCACCGATGCCCCCACGATGAGCAGGCCACCGGCGATGGCCATGGCGTACCCGGCGACGAGCCCAGGGCGCCTGCCCTTCGCCGCCATGATCCGCGCGAGGACGATGGCCGCCAGGGCACCGCCGAGCGTCTGGGCCGTGCCTCCCAGCCCCGCCCATTTTTCGCTGCCCGAGATGTCCGCCGCGAGCAGCGCACCCACGGCCGCCCCCGCGCTGACTCCGACACCCCCGAGGACCTGTGACCCGGCGAGGGTCGCGATGGTGCGCCGCTGCAGGGCGTGGGTGCTCACCGAAGGGAGTATGACGCGTACCCTGTGCTTCGGCGCATCGCGCCTCTGGTGAGAGCCAGGGTGCCCGCGCCAGGCCCTCGTAGCTCAGGGGAAGAGCACTTCTCTCCTAAAGAAGGTGTCGCTGGTTCGAATCCAGCCGGGGGCACACCGAAAAATCAAGGTTCTTGTGACCAGCACGACCGCGGCGAACAGCAAATGGGCACCAAATGGGCACATGTCACTGCTCCCGAGGTGTGGCCGGCGGGTGCAGTCCGTCGAGGGCGGCCGCGATGGTGTCGAGCTCGTCGTCGTAGAGGTGGGCGTAGATCCGCGCCGTCGTGGTGATCGACTCATGACCCATCGCCTTCTGAATGAAGCGCAGGTCAGCCCCCGCCATCCGCGCGAGACTTCCGAAGGTGCGCCGCAGGTCGTGCGGGGTCACAACGATGCCCAGGGCTTCTGCGGTCGAGTCGAAACCGGAGCGCCGCCGCCAGTTCCGTGACCGGAGAAAGTCACCCTGAGGTGAGGCGAAGACAAGAGCGTCAGCCGGCTTGCCTGCCATCCTCGACTCCAGCAGGGTCGCGATGCGTCCGGGGATCGGCACATACCGATGCCCAGCGCGACTCTTCGGCTGGTCGACATCGATCCGTCCCTCGACTTCGGTGGCCCGTTGCACGACGTGGACCCGCCGCCGGTCAAGGTTGACGTCTTCGCATCGAAGGGCAGCCAACTCCGACCACCGAAGGCCCAAGTACGCCAGGGCCAGCACGACATCACCCTCGGATGACATACCGTCCGCCAGTGCGTGGACCTGCGCCATCGTGAGGATCCGCTCGCGAGCTGGTGCGCGCTTTGGAAGGCGCACTCCCCTAGCGACGTTGACTGGCACGCGTCGAGTCCGGCAGGCATGGTCCAGCAGCCTGCACAACACCCCATGAGCCCGCCGAACCGTGTCAGTTCCTGCTGTCTTGGACAGGTTCGTCACCCACTCCGCTACGTCAGCGTGTTCGATCTTGGCCACGGGCCAACGACCGAGGGTCGGCTCGATGTGCTTCCAGGCGTAGCGGTAGCCGTTCTGTGTCGTGACACGCAGATGAGTCATGCCCGAGCTTTCGTACTCCTCCCACACCATCGCCAGAGTGACCCGGCCACGTTGAGGGTCGACCCAGTCCCCGCGCCGCTTGTGCGCCTCCATCTCACGCTCGTAGACAACGGCGTCTCCCCTTCGCCGAAAGGAGCGGGAACGGAAGCCACCATCTGGGGTGCGATATCGCACGCGATAGGTGATCGCGCCGTCCTTTCGCTCCCGACGCTCAATCACGCCACACCTCGAGCCTCGGCCGCCTCCAGCCACGCGGCGACAGCAGCGGCCTTGAAGCGGCGATGCTTGCCCACCTTGAATGACGGAGGCCCCTCGCCGTATGCGGCCCAGTGATAGACCGTCGACACGGGCACCTGCAGCAGCTTCGCCACCTCCTGCACCGTCATGAACTGCGGAAACGTCACGGTGGACTGGTCATCCATGTTCCTCACTCATCCCTGCGTTGTCGTTGCTCCTGCGTGGTCACTGCTTGCCAGCCCGAAGTTGGGCGTACTCGCGTGCCCTGGCCGCTGCTGCTGTCGCGATCTCCACCTCTCCTTGGTTGGTCCAGCCCACGCCCACGAACTCCCAGACACCGATCACCACCGAGGTTTCAGACTCATCCTCTTGGCTCAGTAGGGCTTCTTCCACGGCCGCGAGATCGACGGGCTTCCCCGCGCGCTGGGCCCTCTCAGTCTCTTCCTGCATGACTTGCTGGAACCGAGCCCGACGCCGGCGCAATGTCCGATAGGTGACGCTGTAGCACCGCGACTTTGTGACTTGCTGGAACCGAGCCCGACGCCGGCGCAATGTCCGATAGGTGACGCTGTAGCACCGCGACTTTGACGAGTAGTGGCCCCGATAGCCGAGCTCCTTCGCCCACTTGCCGATCAGCACGTAGTGATCGCGGCCCTCGGAATCGACCGGCACTGGCACCTCCTCACCGGCTCGACGACTCTCGGCGCGAAGGATGGCCGCTTCATGAACCTCTGCGCAGGTCTGCTTGATCCGGTGAACGTGCGCACCGTCAGGCACCGCCAAGGAGGTGTCCTTGGTGGAGTACTTCGCCAGGTAGGCCGCAACCTGCTCGCCCGTGATCGGCGCATCAGGGTCGTCCGTTCGGGACCCTTCTCGCACGATGCGGATGTCGATCTGCTCGCCCCACCGCAGGACACGTGACTGGTCGCACTCGAACGTGGGCGGTGCCTGCACCTGGGCTCTCGAGAAGGCCGCCTCGATGGCTTCCACCATCACGTCCACACCCACGCCACACGCCGCACCGATCCCTTCGTCCAGCGGCCCGTCCAGACGAAAGAGCGCGTGGAAGTGCACGGCACCACGGGCCTGCATCTCCGCGGTGCGCCCGTACTGCCGAGAGACCACCTTCGAGACCTTCGATACCGGCACGCCAAGCCGAGCGGCGAGTTGACGGCTGACGTCCTGGATGGCTCGCCGCCACAGCTCAGGAGCGTGGTACTGCCAGACGACGTGCCCGAGGTAGTCGTAGCAGTCTGGGCAGATGGGTGAGCCCACCGCGGGGTCATCCTTCAGGTGCGTCTTCGTGCACGACAGGGACCGTCCGTGAGGGCACGTCGTGTTGCCGCGCGGGTGACAGGTGCGGCCGCCACGCGTCGAGTGCACCGGGCCGAAGGATGGTGCGGTCACCGTGACGAAGGCGAGTGGGTTCTCCGCAACGCGCTGAGGAACTCCCTTCCCCCCTTCCAGGCCACAGCGGATCATCTCGAAGGTGTCCCTGGCGTAGACCCGTGAGCACGAGGTGCACACCGACTCGCGACGGTTNAGGAACTCCCTTCCCCCCTTCCAGGCCACAGCGGATCATCTCGAAGGTGTCCCTGGCGTAGACCCGTGAGCACGAGGTGCACACCGACTCGCGACGGTTGCCGCAGCGGGTCAGGAGAACTCCCAGAGGGGCGTCTGCCGAGGAGTAGTGCGAGGTCGCTTCTCCGGTACGGGTGTCGACGATCATCGCGCGCCCTGCCAAGCGAATCGGCCTCTGGCAGAAGCCAACCCGACTCGCCGCCTCAGTGAACTTGCCCAGAGCCCCGCGAGTCGTGAGGTCGTGCACGGCCGAGGCCGCCCGATCGGTGAGCCCGTCCAGACCTTGCTGCAGCTGCGCCGTCGAGGTCACGACAACCACCCGGCCACGTGCAGGATCAGCCGTGCCACGGCCACGATCAGGAAGGCAATGGCGAACCATGAGAGGCGACTCCGGACCGGGTGCTGCATCAGATATCGCCCACCGCGTCACGGGACGTCACGCAGTCGATACAGACGAGGTGGTCCCGTCCGTTGCCGATGACGTATGACCATCCCTCGCAGAAGGTCGTGGCTGCCGCGATGGCGTCCGAAGCGCTGCGGAACAACACCCGTGCATCTGCGCGACGGACGAAGACAGTTCCGCATTCGTCACAGGCGACCGCAGCACCACGACCGAGCGTCGAGCGAAGGGGAAGCACCTGCGAGGGGGCAACAGCCAGCATCCAACTCATGCCGTCTCACCCAGTTCGAGACCTGGCAGCGTCAGGCCGGCCCACTCCTTGGGAAGCTTGGCCAAGGGCTGCCCATCGCTTGCATGGACGATGACGCCACCCCACACCCCTTCCTCGTCCCACTCCTGGGCGTAGTCCCTGCACAACGTGCGGACCGGGCACGAGGCGCACACCTGCAGAGCCCTGTGCGTCACGTCTTCGTCTCGCTCGGGGAACCACCAGTCAGGGTGCGGGTGACCCACACATGCCCCTCGGGTGTTCAGAGTTGCCAGCGTGCGATTCGCTGCGCCGGACCTTTCATTAGGCACCATCACGAACTCCTTTCAGTGCAACGACGTTCGTCGTCTCGCTGTCTGCTGTCTTGGAGCGGGGCGAGCGAGGGCGGCGTTCACGAGGTCCTGAGGGCTCGCCCCCTTCGGTCTGGGTGGTCTGCACGTGGTGGACGGGTCCCGCGGCTGCGATCTGATCCAGCGGCGGTATCCACCTTTCGGCGGTTGGGAAATGCGCGGCCGTTGCTTTGATCAGAGCGTCCGACCAGTAGTGCGCGCGCACCCGAGCGACCGAGCCCTCTTCTGTGACGAGGTAGCCGGCGCCCGGCATGTCTGCGGGGATGCGGTGAGCCGGCGCTTCGTCGCTCATGCCTTGACCGAGCACCATCCGGACCTCGTCGGCCGATGCCAGACGAAGGGCGATGGTCTGGGTGAAGAGGCCACGCGCCGGGACGGTCTCCTTTTTCGGGTCCTGCACGAACGCGACCACGACAACGCCCATGGCCCGCCCTTGGGTCAGGATCTCGGCGAGGAGGCGGTTTCCCTCCTTCTTCACCTCAACGTCTGCATAGGCAGTCAGAGCGGCGAGCTCGTCGATGACGAGGAGGTGCAGGGGGTCGCCCGGCGTTGGCTCGTGCAGACGGGACTGGCCCACCATCCGCGAGGCTCGCTCGTCGATGATCGTCAGGAGGTCACGCAAGACCACCAGTGCTTGCTCAGGCCGGTAGGCGGTGCGGTACATCAGCCCGTCGCCCATGGCGATCTCGACGCCGCGCTTGAGGTCCACGCCGTGCACTCGCACCGTGTCCTGGGCAATCCACGGGGCGAGCGACGCGACAGCACCCCAAAGGACCGACCCCTTGCCCGATCCCGAGCGACCCGCCACGAGTGTGTGCTTCCCGACCAGCGAGAGCCGCCACGGCATCCCGGACTCATCGCGACCCACCTCGACCGGCTCCAGCGCTGTTCCCAGAGGACGGTCCGTGGGCAAGGAGGCGGCCGTCGAGTCGGCCAACGCATCCATCATCGTCAGCCGCACATCAGCCACCGACGGCGAGACCGAGGAGGCGCGGAAGGCTGCGGCATCGACACCCGCAGCAAGCTTCTCGGCCCCCGCCACGAGGTCGGTGGACGTCTGCCCACGACGAGCGCGAACGCGAGCCGTCACGACTCCGCCCTGGGAGGTCACCCGGAGCAGCCTGGGATCGATCCACCGCGACTCAGTGCCATCGTCCACTCGCTCCGACAGGCGGGCCGAGCGAGCGACCTCGATGAAGGAACGACGGACGTCCCGGCGACCGATCCATGCCGCAACGGAGTCCGGCAGTCCGAGAGATAGCACCAAGGCCATGACCACGAGCGCGACGAGGAGCCACGCGACAGGAGTTGCTATCGATTGCAGCAGCCCTGCCCAGGGTGCGACCCACGACGTGTCCCACGGCCCCACCGGGAGGATCTCGAACTGATCGACCCGTCCGGGCACGGCAGCCACCAGCTCAGCCAGGACCACCAGCGCGACCCAAGCGACGGCAAGGCGCCAAACCGCGGGGGCAGCCGCCCGACCCGCAAGCACCAGCCCACGAGCCAGACGGCCACCCCACGCACCCAGAGCAGTCATCACGCAGCCGCCGACTCCGAGCGACCCGCAACCGAGCTCTTGGACGACTTGCCCGGCGCCGTCATGGCCTTGGCCCGGACGGACCACGCGAGCTTGGGTCGCACCCCGTTGTCGTCGATCCACGGCGTGAGAGTCAACCCCTCGAACTCCACCGGCACGAAGGGAAGGTCGCCGGGGTTGGCCGGCGGCACCGGCTGCTGGCGAGCCATGATCTTGACGTTGATCGTCTTCTCGTTCTTGCGGGCCTCGGGGTCCGCGTCGAGGACCGGGACCGTCCAGATCAGCTCTCCCGTGTCCGGGTCCACCTGCTGAGGACGAGTTCCGTCGGGGCGCTGGTCCGCGTTGTAGTCCTGCACGGGCTCGACGTCTCCGCTGGGGCACTCGTGTCGCGGATCGGGGAGCGGGCCACCCTCATCCGCGCGGGCCTCCTCGACGTCGTCAGATCAGCTCTCCCGTGTCCGGGTCCACCTGCTGAGGACGAGTTCCGTCGGGGCGCTGGTCCGCGTTGTAGTCCTGCACGGGCTCGACGTCTCCGACCAGGTATGCACCGTTCGGGAAGACCGATCCGAACACAACCTCCATGCGACGGCTAACAGCCATGACCTTCTCCTGTCTAGTAGGCCTAAACACTACGTGTGTTTAGAGGCCCTATACGTAGGGCCAGTTCTCAAACTAGGGCCTGTTTGGGATCTCGTCAAGACCTTCTAAACTGACTCTGTGGACAACGACCCCTTCGAGGTGGTCCGGCGCGAGTCTGACCCCCTCCAGCAAGCACGCCTGGCCGGCGACCTCATGTCGCTGTACCGCCAGCGTGGGTACGAACTTGCCCGTATCCGGCGCGACGCCATCAACCGCGTGGTCGAGCAGCGCGGGGGGACGTTCAGTGCTGTGGGCGCGGAGCTCGGCCTGACGCGGGGGCGCATCTCGCAGATTCGTAAGGACGCGCCGGCCACGGAGCGAGCCTTCTTCGGAGTGGGCCCGATCGAGGTCGCCACACCGACGCGGCACAGCAGCGATCGGCCAGAAGGTGTTGTCGCCCTGGAGGACGCAGAGTCTGCTCGGATCATTTCGGACGTCCTGAGGGATCTGGCCTTCGAGGTCCGACCGGTGGCGATCCCGATCGACGGGGCGTGGTCACCGGCCCACGAGGCAGTGGTGATCTGCGGGCCGAAGTCTTCCCAGGTCTCGGCCGAGATCCTCAGCCATGATCCTGTTTTGGCCTTCCACGAGGTCGAAAGGGACCAGTGGGTCATCGAGGACCGGAAGACCGGACAGCGCTTCGAGTCGCCCCTCGACGACGGCAAAAAGGGGGAGGACGTCGCATATGTCGGACGCGTGACGCGCGAGGGCAAGACCGTCCTCGTCATCGCCGGCGTGCACGCCTTGGGCTCGGTCGGCGCGGCGACATACCTTGCAGAGAACCTCGAGGCGCTGCACGATGCAGTGGGAG
The DNA here is from genome assembly GCF_001428305.1 of Janibacter sp. Soil728. Classification (GTDB taxonomy): domain Bacteria; phylum Actinomycetota; class Actinomycetes; order Actinomycetales; family Dermatophilaceae; genus Janibacter. The sequence continues at coordinate 378,553 of NZ_LMRZ01000006.1, forward strand.
GCAATGACTTCTCCATGGTTATCCGTTCGCAGTTCGATGGCCTGACCCCGACGACCAAGGAGGCCGCATGGGGACCGGTGGCCCACCGGTAACCGTCCAAGCAGCCACGCTCGCAGGAGGCAACAAGAACCAAGACCGATACGCGTACGGCGATGGGTGGGCCTTCGTGCTGGACGGAGCCTCATCCTTCGCAACCGTCCAGCCCGAGCACGATGGCGGTTGGTACGCCGACCGCCTCAAGGACGCCCTAGTTCACGAGCTGACCTCACGCCCCGACGACACCACCATCGACATCGTGGCGAGGGCGATCGCAGAAGCCGCAGCCACCCACGACGACCCCGCGACATGTCCCACGAGCACCATTGCCATGGCGCGTTGGTCATTCGAGGTGGTCGAGGTCTACGTACTGGGCGACAGCACCGCCGCGCTCATCACCGAGAACGACGAAATAGAAGTGACCGACTCCCGACTCGCCGACATCGCCCCAGCGCTCAGGACGGAGTACCGATCTCGGCTGGCCCGTGGCCACGGCTTTGACGCACGCCACTTAGAGCTTCTGCAGCGGCTTCAAGCGCAACAAGCGACCCTTCGAAACCGCGACGGTGGCTACTGGATCGCTGGCGCGGACCCCAACGCTGCCCGGCATCGCGTGGCCCACACCCGAAGGACACAGGAGATCGCGTCAATCGTCCTGGCCACGGACGGCGCTGCGCAAGGGCTCCGCTACAACGTGGCCCCTTCATGGGGCGCTCTCACCTCCATGGGCCTCGATCGGTGGCTCCGATTAGTTCAGCAAGTGGAGGCACGCGACACGCGCGGCAGCTCTTGGCCACGGAGTAAGCCCAGCGACGACAAGACAGTGGTCGTCATCGAGGTCACTCGTCCAACTTGAGGCCAAAGCATCAAGCCATCGGAACGACCTTCTCCTCGATGAAGGCGATCTCGTCACCAGACAGACCGTACTTCGCATATAGTTGCTGGTCGATCTCGGCGATGGGCTTAGACCAGTCGATATCCGAGTCGGAATGAAACTTCTGAAGTGGAACGTGCCTCCAAACCCTCGACGGATTATCCTGAGTCTTCTTGAGGATTCCCAGCAGAGCTCTCGCGAATTTGGTCTTCAGGTACGAGAGGCACGCAGCCGCCTCGGCTTCTTCGTCGAAACCACCGACCGTCAGGAAAGACATCGTCACGGCCACTCCGGGGCCCATCACCAGCGGCGTTGACAGAACTTCTCCGAGAGCACCCGAGCCGTTGGCCTTAGCGATCACCACCTTGAACTTTTCAAAGCTGGAAGGGCCAGTCAGATAATTCCGCTTGATCCAACGCAGCACCCGCCCACGACCGGCAAGGCCCAGCACCTGCACGTAGGTGCCCCGCCCCTCAGGCTCCCTTTCATGGAAAAGAAAGGGGAGTTGATCGAAGGCATTCGTACTGATCCGAAACTGAGCATCTCGCGACATTTTGCCGGAGGCTTCTGGGTGCTCGTCGTGCATCGCTTGCGTGTACGCGTATGCTCGACCACTAGTGACAGTGCCCGAAATCGACGGCTCGCGCCTTTCCCGAATCTTCTGAAGAATTGCGTTAAGTTCAGGGTGTTCCGAATAGGTCCCGATCGGCTCACCTGCAACCAACACGTCTCGGTAGGTGACGGCAACACCAGCCTTAATGTCGGTCCCGGGAAACACCTCACTACTCTTTACCACATAGTGAGGAACACTGAGATGAGGATCCGCAAGCATCTTCTCGTTCCACGCCTTCGGTGTGAATCCAGCATTAAACAAGAAGCGCGCCGGCGTGATAAGAACAACCTTTCTTCCAACCTCGTAGGCCGCGTCCATGAAGAGGTGGTAGACGGGAGTGTCGCGGGTGCCGCCACCCTGGGCCTCCTCCTGGTAGGGCGGGTTACCGATGACGACATCAAACTTCTTGCTCATGTCACTCGCCTTCCGTCAGCATCTCGTTGACTACCTTTTGCCGCTCTGCCGGAGTCATCTCGGCCAGGTTGCCAACCCTGAAGTGACCAGAGTCCTTGATCCACGCCTTGCGCTCGGGCACACCGCCGGAGACGGCCTCGATGGTGATGTGATGCAGGATCTGGTTGTGGCTCATCTCGAAGATCTGTGACGCCAGAATGTGTTTCAGCCGCTCATCCTGGTTTGGAATCGCTTTAGTAAGACCCGTATCGAGCCGTCGCACCAGCTCCATCAGGAACAAGCCCGCAGTGGAGAACAGATCGGCGAAGGTTTTGGTCTTGTCGCTGAACACGCCCGGGTTCTCTGCCTCAACAGTGTCGACCATCATCTTCACCACCGGCGCAGGGGTAAAGACCAGCGAGGTCTTCTGCTGCGGGATGTAAGCGAAGATGTTCTCGGTCTGGGCGTCGTCGAAGTAATCGGCCAGGGCCTCCTTCTTGTCGAGGAACTCCTGCACGGACCGGTCGAACACCGCCTCATCGAACATGCCGGGGATCTTCGTGACTGTGCCGTCCTGCTCGGTCACCTCCTGCCCGTCACGCAAGAGCCTGAACTCGGCCTCGGTGATGCCGGTGATCTCCTCGAATACGTCGTCGGGCGTGTAGTCGTCGAAGTTCGACAGGCGCAGGTCGCGGTCGCCGTAGGCCATCAGGAACATCGGGATGGTCCGCGCGAACCCACGCAGATGTGAGCGGGCATCGTCCATCGTCTTATCGGCCTCATTCTGCGCGCTCTTGGTCTCCTCGCGGGTGACCACCTCGGGCACGATCTCCACCATCGACTCCTCGACGATGGCCGCGACGCTCGCCTGAAGTGCCTTAGTCTGTTCAGCCTTCTTGGCCTCCACGACCTGCGCTTCGGCCTCGGTGGCTGCGTTCTTCAGCTCCTCATCAAGGTGCTTGGTGGCGATGCCGTGGTCCACGTAGGCGCGCTCGACGTGGTTCTTGATGGCCTGTTCGGTGCGCTTCTCATCACGCTTGACCTGGCTCTCGGTCAGGCCGTAGGCCTCCTGCAGCTCCCTGCGCGCGTCCTTCGCCTTCTCGGTCACGAGCTGCGCAATCTGCTTCGCAGCCACTTCCGGCTTGGTGTCCGGCTGGATGTCCGGGATGTCCTCGACCCGGTAGACCGGCTTGCCGAGCTGCGCGATCTTCGGGTTGATAACCGTCTCCGCGTCCACTTTCACGTTGCCCTCGGAGTCAGTCACGGGTGGCGGCTGCGGGATGTCGACCGGCTCTCCGTTCTTGACCTTGCCCTGCTTGGCCACCGGCAGCTTGTCGAGGATCTGCTTGATGTGCTCGGAGTAGCGGAAGATCCCGGCGACGTTGGCGAACAGCAGGTTCGACAAGAACCCGCGCCGCACGACCTCTCGGGCCTTGAACACCTGCGGAAAGGTGAGGACCTGAGCCGCATCGAGCTCGATCATCCTTCCTTCGGAATCCTCACCCAACACGGGGAAGAAGTTGAGCAGCGTGCGGATGTTCTCCTGCCGCGCCACCGGATCACCAGACGGGTTGGGGTGCAGGTTGTTCGCGAAGGCGTCGAAGATCGTCAACGTACGCTCGGGGGCGAAGTCGAAGATGTACGCGTTCTGCTTCTGGAACACCTGCCCACCCCGCTCGAAGGTGCACGGGTTCTGCGCCCGGAAAGCAGCCTGCATGTACAGCGAAGGTGACGCGAGGTCGGACAGCATGATGACCGCCGTCCACTCCGGCACCGTCACGCCCGTGGTCAACTGCCCTACCGACAAGGTGATGGTCTTGCCTCCGGTGGCTTCGGCCTGTGCGATGACCTTGCGGACCTTGTCGAAGGACTTGCCCATGGCGACGTCGTCGCTGTCGTTCTCGGTCTTACCGTCACCAGCGGCCAAGACGACCGTGTAGTCCTTGAAGACGTCGTGCTTCTTGAGCATCCGCTCCAGGGCCTTGGCAGAGGCGACGCGGTTGAGTAGCCAGAACGAGTGCCTGATCTCATCGCGCAATTCAGGTGTGGAGAACGGGTACTTCTCGTGCGTGGTCATGGCGTCAAGGAACCGCGAAACGTCAGCCTCATGCACGAAGAAGCCGTTGTCCTTGGTCGAGAAGAACTCGTTGAGGTCGAACGCGAAATCGATGTTGGCAGAGTCCTCGTCGATAGCCACGCCCTCGGCCAGACGATCGGTGATCATCCGTGAGATCTGGTACGTCAACAGGTTCAGCGTCGGCAGCGCCGCGTACGGGTTCTCCTCCCCCTGCTCCTGCGGCCACTGGGTGCGGGCCTTCTGCTCGTCCTCGTAGGTCCAGTTGAAGATCTGGTCCTGGCTGAACTTGCCTGCGGCCAGCGCCTTGAATGGCGTGCCCGACAGGTGCAAGGTCCACTGGCGCTTGATGTGGTCGAAGGCCACGTCGGTCTTGGTCGTGTCGATGCCCTCGTGAGCTTCGTCGATGACCAGCAGGTCCCAGTCGAAGTCGGCGATGTGCTTGAGCTTGTTGAACTGACCGCCGAAGTACTGCGAACCCTTGAGGTCCTGCAGCGAGAGGAACTCCACAATGCGCGGATCCTGGTCCTGATGCTCGTTGGAGTACGCACGCCACTGCTCACGCGACATCGGCGAGCGGTCGGCCAGCGAGGCCGACTCGGAAACGAACTTGAACGTCGTCTGGTGACCAATGAAGCGCGTGAAGTCGTCGTACCACGAGTTGGCGATCGCCGGCCGGTTGGTAACGACCAGGACGCGCTTGACGTCAAGGGTGCGCATCAGGTCGTACGTCGACAGCGTCTTGCCGAACCGCGGCTTGGCGTTCCACAGCACCTCGTCCTTGCCCGCTGCGAAGATTTCCAGGGCCATGGTGACGGCTGCCTGCTGCTCGGCCCGCAGGACGTAGTCGTCAGTGCCATCGGTCTGAAAATCCGAGTAGTCCTGACCGGCGAAGTCGTTGAAGTAGGCCAACGAATTCTTCGGCGCACCGTTGAAGTCGTGCCACTCCGTGCGCTTGGGCGATGTCTCTCGCGCGATGCCCCGCTGCTTGAGGTAGGCATGGAAATGGTGGTCGCTGAACCACCCGCCAGCCTCGGTCGTGAACAGCGCCCGTCGCGACCAACGCTTCTCCTGCGTCAGAGACAGCTGCGACGCCTGCTGTTTGATACGCACATCTGCGCTCTCCTGCTCGGTGTATCCGATCTTCTCCCATCCGTCGTACTTGGGCATGTCCGGCGTCGACCACGAGTAGATGACCGGGACGATCTCCCGATAGGTGCTGATATTCGGGCTGGCCATCAAGCTTTCTCCTCATGGTGGACAAACTCGATCCGGCACGGCCGGTATGTGGCGTAGACGGTGAAGTCGAAGCCAGCGTTATCGCGCAGCGAGGCCAGCGTGAAAGGTTCGCGCTGCACCATCCTGGGCTGACCCTCGATCCGGTGCCACCACGAGAACTGGATGTCATCACCCTCAACCGTCTGAGCCGTCAGCGTGTTGCCCCGCACGATGTTGGTGTCGATGAGGAAGGCCGCGGCCTTCTGCAGGTCCGTCTCCGTGCCGGCGTGAATGCCGTGGTCCCGGTAGAAGCCCAGGAACTCGGCGAGCATGATCGCCTGTGCCTCCTGGTGGTTGTCCTCCAGTAGCTCGATGCCATAGATCGACGCCAGCGCGAATAGCGACTGCTGCGGCCAATCCTTGACCGGGTAGTGCTTCTCGATCGCCTGCAGCTTGCGACGTAGAATTGCCACGAGGAAATTGCCGTCCCCGGCCGATGGCTCGAGGAAGGTCTTGTCGACGAAGTCGGGTGCAGTCTCCAGGTCCTCACTCACCAGATCGAGCATCTGGTCGACCATGTAGCGCGGCGTGAAGACCTCGCCGTAGGCCTTGACCCGATCACGCGACTTCACAACCTGCTCCTCGACAACTACGAGCGTCATCCGTGTCTCCATTACCTTGAGCGACCCCACGCGGACCCCGGAGTCGGAGTCCTCACTCGACGAGTTGGCTAAGGTCAGCCGATTCGCACAGTCGCTTCACCTGCAGACAGTAGCCGCAGGGACCGACATGCCCTCGGATCCGTTCAGGTGGATTCCAAGATGAATACGAGGCTGACCGAGGCAACGACACGCTCGCGGCCGAGCGGCGTGGTGCCAAGCCGCTGCATCGCGTGCCAAGCGCCCTCGTCGCAGAGCTCCACGACCCAGCGCTTCCGATCGGCATGCTCTTCATACGGTTCGGTAAGCACACGGAGGTCCATAAGCCACTCGGTGGAGTAAGACAACACCGCCGGCATCCCCCACACGCCGCGCTCCCCAGGCAGGATGTGCCGGTACGTCGGAGTGGGCGGAGGTGCGAGCGGAACCCACATTGATCCGTCTTCTCGGACCTCCGGATACCTCGCCACGCTCCGCACGGTGACCGCCTCCTCAGCGCGTTTCCCGAGCCTTCAGGATGCCGTACCGGACTCCGCTCGTGCCGAGCCGGCCACCCACCTGTTCACTGATCTGGCTAGCTGACATCCCGGTGGCCGCGACCTCGAGAAACAGGGCGTTCCGCTTAGCCAGGGCATCCGCTAGGGACGCTTCCAACGACTCAACCTCTGACGAGGCTGCCCGTGCGCGCCTCAGAAGATCAGTCACTTCGCTCGTCATGGCCCCAGCGTATCGCCGCATTTTCTCCCACATCACGTTCCCTTTCCGCTCAAATCGAGCCCTTTGTCCTTCAGCCACGGCAATGGGTCCACCGCCTCCTCGCGAACCCTCACCTCGAGATGCAAGTGCGCCCCCGACGACTGGCCCGTGCTTCCAACCGCGCCAATCCGTTGGCCCGACTTCACCCTCTGGCCTGCCTTCACATCGATACGGCTCATGTGTGCGTACCGAGTTGTGATGCCTCCGCCGTGATCGACGATGACGAGGTTGCCGTACCCGCTCATCACGCCCGCGTGGACGACCCTGCCGCTGCTCATGGAAGAGATCAGCATCCCCTCCGGCGCAGCGAAATCGGCCCCTTCGTGCATCCGCGAGGCGCCGGTGATCGGGTGGACTCGCATGCCGAAGGCAGAGCTGCGAACCAACCCCTTCGCCGGAAGGGGCGCTTTCCACTTTTCCGATGAACCCACCGAAATCTGCTCACAGAGCCCGGTCTCACCACTGGCCGCCTCGACGATGGCCACCGAGCGGGCTTCGTGTTGCGCGTAGGCCTCGGGAAACCCGGAGCCTTGGACCGTTTGCGCTGCGACCGTGATCGGCATCTGCTGCCAGCCCTTCACATCGAGGAGGCCTGGGTTGTTCGTGTGCTTGGCCCGGCCGAAGAAGGCCTCAGTGGACTTGACGACGTCGCGGACCTCAGACATCGATCCCCACCCCTGGCTGGGCCGCTGTTGAAACAGCCCGAGCGAGTCTCTGTCGCCGTGGTCGAGGTTGTTGAGAGAGCTCTCTTGCAGGGCCGTTGCGATCGCCACAACCTGTCCTCGCGTCGAGACCTTCAACTTCTTGGCCACCGCGATGATCTTCGCTGCGTTGTCTGCCTGCTCTTGGGACAGGCCCACGCCAGTGGGTGAGGCGCCGACGCAGGTGATCGACGAGCCTCCCGCGGATGCATCCTCGTTCGCCGAGAACCCCCCAGTGGAGGCAGCGACCACCACGAGCAGAAACAGCCACATGGCGACGACGAAGGCGGCCAGGAGCGCCACGATGATCCGTCGATACCGCCAGGCCAACTGAGCGCCAGCAACCCACGGGTCCATCAGGACACCTCTTGTCCTGAGACCGGGACAAAGGCGGTGACGCGCAAGGTTCCTTCATCCGCGACCGACACCGTGACTTCCACTCCGCCGATCGACCCGCCGCGCAAGGGAAACCGCATCTTGCCCCCGACCTCAGCACGGGAAACGACTTCACCCGCGCCGAAGGATCCTGTCGGCAGATTTTCCAGCTGGATGCTCTTCAGACCCTCGTACACGTCATCGCTCACCACAGGACGAAGCCGCTTCAACCACGCGCGTCGGCCACCCTTGGTGTTGTCGTAGCGAATGATGAACGACTGCGCTGTCTTCTCCCACCGAGCGGTGGAGGCCCCCTTCGCTGCGCCATGCGACGACCTCGACGAGGCCACGACCGGACTGGACGAGCTGGACTGCCCGCCTGACTGCGACGGCGGCGTCGCCAGCCCTTGTTCCTCGTGAGGCGTCACCCTCGTGACGATCACCGCAGCTACGAGAGCGAGCACCACGAGCGCGCCTCGCACGATCTGTCCCTTGCGCTTCACGACGCTCCGCCCCGATCTACCTCTTCGAGGCCATTGCTGGATACGAACGTCTTCGTGGAGGCGTCGTAGAAGACCCATCCGGCCTCTTCCGGGTTGGCGTGGCCGCCCTCAGTCACAGCGCCGTCGTCGTAACGTGCCGGGATTGGATCGGATGGCGCTGCCTGTGCGGACACCACCTGCTCGATCGGGTCAGACGACGAGTCCTCGATGACGACCACGGGTGCCGCGGGCACGCGGTTGGGGCCCTCCTCCACGATTGGGCTGGGGTCCTCTCCCTTCGGCACGTCGACCTGCACGTCATCGACCGTCACGACAACGGGCGAAGGGGGGCGCTCAGCCCTGGCGTCCTCCTCCACCTCGAGTTGGGTGGGGACGTCCTGGGTGATCGGTGCCGACGTCGGCGAGTCGGCAGGCTGCACAGCGACGCCGGGCTCGTCCGCCGAATCCTTCTCGGAGGACTCCTCTTCGTCGTCTCGCTCGGTCTCAGCAGAGTCACCTTCCTTCCACTGATGCGTGGGCTTGCCATCACCGTCCTTGGACCGTTCCTTGTCCTTACCTTCGTTCTCTCCTTCCTTCCCCTCCTCGTCCTCGTCGTCACCCGCACCACCAAGCGCCGTGCCGGCTGCGATCGTCAGGACTGTCTTGGCCACCGTGACCACCCCATGCGCAGCTGAGGCGTCCGCGCCGGGCATGTTCAACGACGTGAACCGAGTCAGAGCTCTGACCGGGTGCAGGACGATCCATCCGACGAGGGTCAATACCCCCACGGCGAGGCATTGCCAGCCGAAGGGGATGTCGTTGGCTTCGGTGATAAAGCGGGCGAGGGCGATGTACACGGCAGCACCCAGGCCAAAGATGACGGTGTTGAGAGCCACTGCGGCCAACTTGCGGGCGACTGAGCGAGCGACGGACGGCATCATCGCCATGACGGCGCCCAGCATTGGTCCCAGGATCACGGTGAAGCGCCAATAGAGGAAGCACAGGAGCAGGAGCACGAAGGCCAGGAAGGGAAGGGAGAACGCCGTGGGGGCGACCAGCGAACCGCCGATAGCCAGGCCCATTCGCTGACCGAAGTTGGAGTTGGTCAACGTGTTGTAGGCGCTCGGGTCCTCGTCCTTGATCTTCGACGCGACCTTCTTGAAATCCTTCTTCTTTTGTTCGTAGATCTTCTTCCCGGCCCCGCTCGGATCACGGTTGACCTGGTCCTTCTCCGCGTAGGTCAGAGTCCTGGAGGCGTAGAGCTCGTATCCGTACTTCTGTGCCACTGCTGAGTCGTCCGAGCCGAGTTGGCCGCGCAGCCAGACGTCCCAGACCAAGGCCTTGTACAGGGGCCCGACGAACACGGCGCCTGGCTGTTCCCGGTCTGCCTGGGTCGGCGGCTCATCCTTACCGCTGATGATGTTCTTCTGGCCGGTCAGCACGACCGCCGACACCGTGTCGTCTGCTGCCTTCGATGCCTTGATTGGCCAACCAACGGTTAGTCCGACGACACACAGACCGATCAGGACGAATGCCAGTACCCGCAGGGTCTGGCTGACCTGTCGCCGGGCAGCGAAGACCAGAGCCGACAGCGCCGCGACGAGGATGAACATCGGCATCAGGGGTTCCGTGAAGGACTTCGCCATAGCGGTCGATGTGTGTTGTAGGACGGGGTCGAGGAAGTCCAGCCAGTCGGGGTTGCCAAACGCGTTTCCCGCCGACACCGTCGCACCGGCCGAGAGCACGGCGGGGAGGAAGACGGTCGACGCGATGCCGTCCGTGACCTCGGCCGGCTTGTCCGTCACATCGCCAGTGCCGAAGTCGCAGTCGTCGTCGAAGGAAAACCACGACAGCCCCGCAACGCCGTGGTTCTGCAGCAAACTCGCACCGGAAGTCGGGTCGACCTGCTGTGGCGCAGTCTTGGGAGCGGGAAGAAGCCACCCTCCCAGACCATCAGCCGGAGACTCGGCCACGGGTGCGGTTTCGCAGCCGAAGGGGTCGGGAGCGGCAGCAGCCGGGGCCACCCCGAGGGCGAGCGTCCCAAGACTGGCCGCGAGCAGTGACAGAACGACTCGATAGACGGTCCGCATCAGACCCACTCCAGTTCGCTGGCGACGCCACCGACGTTGCGGCGGTCTAGGCCCTTGGGGCGTGTGTCCAGCAGCTCCCAAAGCCCTGGGAGGAGATCGCGGTTCACTCGGAATCGGCCGACCTTGCCGTTGATCCGTGCGACGAAGTCGCGGTACTCCGCGCTCTCGGGAGTCCCCTCGCGAGACCGGAGGTTGCCCAGAGTGCGTTCATAGCCCACGCCGGTCTTCACTCCGATGAGACGAAGGGCGTCCTCCTGCTGGTCCGGGTCGTCCAGGGCGCCGATGAAGGCGTCACTGATGAGCGCCTTCGAGGCCGACTGCGCGGACAGGGCCGTGTGTCGGTCCTGCGAGCTGGTCACGATGCGTGCGTTCCACTTCCGACTATCTCGCTCGAGACGCGCGAAGAGGTTTCGGCCAGAGGCCCACTCCGAGAGACGGTGTGCCTCGTCGAGGCCGACGAACTTCCGCTCGTTCATCCCACCCGAGTAGATCCGTGACGACGCAAACTGCGCGGCGAGGTTGAGCACCGCCACCGACAGCCGCTCATCGACAGACCACGACGAACGCTCAGCCTCCTGCTTCGGCAGGCTCATGCCCGGAAGAGTGATGACCAGAAGGCGTGCGGAGGACTGCGCCGGCGAGCCCGTGTTGAAGAACAGCCGCGTACGCGGGTGATCCATCATCTGGTGCAGGCTCTCGTACAGAGTCCGGGCCATGTCCTCAGGAAAGAGCGACCGGTTCGCGAGCAGCTCGACGACGTCCGCCAGAGAGCCGTACTGGCTCCTGTCTTGCTGCGATAGGGCTCGCGACAGAAGAACCTCGGTCATCGACCCGGACATGACCCCCTCGGGAAGGATGCTGCGCATCGCGTCCAGGGCCAGCGCCGTTCGCTCCATCCGAGCCACCTGCCGCGCGTCCTGCCACTTCTGTCCGAGGTAGTCGGTCCGCTCCCTCTTCGTGGCCAGCGTCCGAAGCTTCTCCTGCACCGCGTCATCTGCCTCGACCGACTCCGACGTCGGATCCACGACCACGCCGAAGGGGGACAACGTCCCCTCTGCTGCATCGAGCAGGTTCAACGCACTCGACACGTGAGCGATGGGCGCCCACTTCGTGATCCTCGCCAGCGGACCTGACGGGTCGAAGACTGTCGTGGTGACGTTCGAAAGCGTTTCCAACGCAGCGAATAGGCCCATCAGCGTGGATTTCCCGCCGCCCAGACCAGAGACCAACGGTGTGAGGCCGGAACGCGAGAATTGCTCCATGCCCTGGTGCATGTCCCAGATGAAGGGGTGGCCGCCGGCACCGACCGTCGAGCCGATCAGGTGGCCTTCGCGATCGCCCAGACGGCTGGACACGTTCGGCAGCCCGGCTGCATATGTCACCACCGGCATGTGCCGAAGGTGAGCAGTCGTCGAGATGCCCTCCCCGGGCACGAACTCCCGGTAGGCGCCCTCGACGTTGCGCATGAACTTCAGGTCGATCCGCTCGGCCTCGTAGTGCTTGATCAAGCCATGAGCCCGCTCCAGGGCCGCCTTGCTCGTCGGGGCGGCCACAGCAAATCGCACGTAGGCGTAGACGCGGGTGGACTCGGTGCCGTAGCCCTCTTCCATCTCGTGCTTCATCGACCGCGCGGCCCGGTGCGCCTGCCCGAGCATCGGTGGCTCCATCCGCGAGTCCACGCGCTGGAACTGGTCCTTCTGGTCGTGGATCAGCTGCAGCCGCTTCTCGACGTCCTTGGCAGCTCCTCTCCCGTCCCGCACGAGGAAGTGTGCGGACATCTCGAAGCCTCCGTAGCGGCGTGCATAGGCCGCCCACGGCGGGGAGGTCTCCGGGATGGACCGATCCTCCATGCGAGCCATCGACAGCACGGCCACGTGCGTCTCCACGGGGTCGACCGTCCTCGAGCGATCCGGGGAGCCGACCAGGCGCACGGTGCGTGATCCGATGGGACCGGGGTGGACCTCTACCTGATCCATGACGCCGGCCAGGTCGAAGACGTCTACCGGCTCGGCTCCAGCGGCCCATGACGGCGAGGGGTTGGGCAGTCCGAGGCCGCGTGACCTGGCGACCAGCCATTCCACCTCGCGCTGCGTGGCAGGCCGGCCCAGCGACTCCATATGCGCATCAAGGTTCTCGATGTCCGTGCTCAACCGGGACGCCGCACGACCTGCCCGGTCGCCGCCACGAAGACCAGAGAGCATCTGCGCCACCGTCGACTCATTGCCGACCGAGACGCCCCAAAGGACCGGAGTCGCCGAGAGCGACCGCGAGGCCAGGACCTTTTGGCCGCCAGCCAAGTAGTCGCGCCATGCCGCCTCGTCGACCGGGCTCGGCGTACCGGCATCCAGGGCCGCAGCCCACATCGACGCCGCGAAAGGCATCGAGGACACCCGCTCATGAACGGTGCGGCCACCGAGGCCCGTAAGCACCCGGGCGGCGTTGTGAATGTGCGCTTCACGCTGGTCGGTGGACAGGAACTCCCAGTCGACTTCGCGCAGGACATACCAGGCGCGTACCTCGCCGCGTGCCGTCGTCACGTGTCCCGAGACTCCGGTCAGCTGCCAGTCGTACGACTTCGGCAGCGACACATCGAGACCTTGTCCCTTCACTTCCTTCGACTTTGCAAACTTCATCGCAGGTCACCCACCTTCGCGTCTTGGTCGAGCCGGTCACGGCGGTACCGTCGCCGCGTCGTCATCTCGGATCGGATGATCCGGACCCATGCGCCGAACGGGACGTCACCAGTGACGAAGTCGGCGAGGACCCACGAACTAATTCCGCCGAAGACCGCTCCAGAGACGGCCGCGAGGAACCACCCCAGAGGCGAGAAGACCAGCGCCAGGACCGGAGCGAGAACCAGCCAGGTGAACACGGCCACGTAGCGCGGGTGCATAGGAATCTCGATCCCGTCCACCTCGACGAGCCGTCCCTGAAATCTCCAGACGCGGTCGTCCGTCGTCAGTCGCACGGCAGCCCACCTCAGAAGTTGAAGATGGCCGAGACCATCTCCCGGCCGGTCTGGGTGCCCACGAGCCCGGCGAGGCCGACAATGAGGAAGACGATCAGAACCCCGCCAAGGGTCGACAGCAGATCCCGGACGCCGGACTTCTTTGTGCCGAAGGCGAACAGGGCCACAAGCCCCACAGCGATGATCCCGATACCGAGCAAGCCGAAGAGCTCCCCCTTCAAGCCATCCGTGTTGACGATGTCCGCCGACACCGCAGTTGTCAGAGACGAAACGTTGAAACCCAACATCAAAACCACTCCTCATCGAGATCGGTCGCGGACTACCTGCCCACACCAACGGTACGCAGCGCACAGCGCACTACGCATCTTTCACTGCAGGACTCGCAGTCGATCTGGCGAGCCTTGCCCGCCAACTCAGAAGACCACAGGCAGCAGATACCCGCAGGGGACTATCCACAGCCCCAACCACCGACCGGGGAAGAGCCGGAAGCCATCTACCTGGCCAAGCACCTCGAGGGGCTCAAGCGCCGTAGTCCGTGGACGACATGGAGCGGAGTGCACGGCCTCACACAGCCCGGCGATCGGCGATCGCGACACGCAGCTGCAGCGATGTCGGTCCCTTCGACTAGAACTGGATGACTCTCACGGACCGAGGAGAGACACCAAAGTGGAGACCATGACAGTACGGTGGGCGACATGACCGACACGGAGCGCCGCGAGTTCGGCCACGTACGCATGGCTGGAGGACGCTACGACACGCCAGGACTCCCGTTGGCCGGCGCCGATGAATTGCGCCGTTACGAAGCGTTGGTCATCAAGGTCGCAAAGAATCTTTTCCTCACCGATCATCCGCGGAGAAAAAGGGCCCCCCGCGGATTTGACTCCCTGGGCGAGCTGAGGATTACCGCCGTTAATTCCGGCAGCGTTGTGCCCGTTCTTGAACGTCCCGTCACAGCCAGGTCGTCCAGCGCAACCTTGACGGATGTGCCTGACTACCTCGACCGTGCCCGTGCTCTCATAAACGACGCCTTCCGAGGTGTCGCTGCCCCCGCCTCGTCGGTGCCGAGAGGCTACCCGCCGGAACTCTTGAGGGACCTTGCCCAACTCGGCAGAAGCCTCGGACCCGTCGAGAGGATTGAGTTCTCTTCCGACCAAGAGCCGACTCCCGCAATCGTCAGCCAAGAAACGCGCAAGCGGCTACATGCGATAGCCAATCTCGGAGAATTCGAAGTCGAACGCCTTCTGATCGGCCAGGTCACCGGCCTCAGGGAGTCACCGCGCCAATTCGACCTCGCACTGGCTGACGGAACAAAGGTCACAGGCTCCTTCACCGATTCTGAGACATATGACGAGCTGCAAACCTTCCAAGGGCGAAGCGACCGCGCACCACTCGCTTCGCTCTCCGTCGTCGCAGTTGTATCCCTACAGGGCTCACTGCAAAAGGTCACAGATGTACTGGGAATCGAGCCTGCGCTACCACCTGCCTGGGCAGAACGGCTGAAGGTACTCGGTGGCCTGGGGCGCGGATGGCTAGAACCTGACACGCCCAGCATCTCTGAGCAGGCCATCGACAGCGCCGAACAGTTCCTCTTCGCGTGCCTCGACGAGGGGTTCCCGAGGCCGAGGATTTATCCAACCCCCCAGGGGGGAGTCATTCTGGAGTGGCCCCAAGATGACTTCGACCTAGACGTTGAATTCAATGACGGCCGAGCGCACATCCAATTCGTAAGTCTGACTAGCGAAGAAGAGTGGGACAAAGTTATTGACTGGTTGGACATCGATTCACTAATCGAAGCAATGGGGGAACTCAATGACCTGGGATGACCTTCAGGAGGACGAAATTGAGGTCGACGAACCGAGCGAGTTGCTCTGGCGCAACTGCGCCGAGAGTTGGGTCGACGACGGTGTTCCCTCGAAGCAACTATTCCTACCGACCAAAAAGGACAACAAACAACTTTCAACCGCTCGAAGTTCGGTTGTAAACGCCGACCAGCACTTCACTGAGTTTTGTGCAACCGGATCCCAGTCAACTGGGATCTGGGCAGTCTCCGTAGACGAACTTCAAAGCGCACAGCTTCGAGCGGTGGACGACTCGAAAGCGGGCTTCTCCCCCCTCACGGGACATTGCTTTGTCGATTTTCGCCAGTGTTCTTCAGGTGGGGTAATCCAGAGAGCCGCGCGCGCCTTGAAGGACCACGCGCTGGCACGCGGGCAACAACACCCCTGAGGGCCAACAACCAGACCACAGGCGACTGCACGAGCGGGTCCCTGCAACGCACTCCCGGCGGACGCCCCCACCCTGCAGACGACGGCCCCACCCTGTGATGACTTTCCCTACTGACTCAAGGCGGGCCTTCGGCCCGCGTCCGCCGGCCCGCCTGCGGACGCTCCGGTAGGGACCCCCGCGCTCCGGGCTCGTTCCTCGCCCTTCGCGCACCCCCACCTGCGCGCCCTCCGTCGGCCGACGGACACGACGAAAGGCACCCGACCACCATGGTCAGTGCCCTCACCTACGAGTCGACGACCCGCCGCTACACAGTCCGGCCTCCACGGCCGAGCATCAAGCGGTCAGATCTTGAGTTCTTCAGGTACGTGCTCCCGCACATGCGTTGCACCAGATCTCCAACGACGTCCGCTTGACGCACGGCCGCTGCGCCCTCAACAGCTCCGCTATCGGGTCGGCGCCTCTTCCTGGCCACATCGTTGCCGTGGGCACCAAATGGGCACACACCGGTCGAGAACGACCTCTCCGACCGCTCCCGGTTGTCACGGTTTCCCCTATAGACCCGGGAGACCGGCCAGCCGGCCAGCACCCAGAGCGCTCTCCTAAAGAAGGTGTCGCTGGTTCGAATCCAGCCGGGGGCACTCGTCGTTTGACGGGTGTCGGGCAAGGAGTCCGCGATGATCCGCCGCACCCCTACGCGGCGTGGAACAGACTCGCGAGGTGGGTCTCCAACGGAGACCACGTCACGTCGGGTACCTGAGTCGGAACCGATCGCCGCGGTGGCGGATGTGGTCGGCCGTGGCCCAGCAGTGGCGGTGCGGTGCAGGTGTACTCGCTGCCGGTCGGTGTCGTGAGAGTGACCTCGTGTGGGCCGCCGCCGGGATCCAGGCCGCTGGAGGTGACCTCGGCCCGCCAGCCCGGCGCCTCCTTGACCAGGTTGTGTCCCTGACACCCACCCAACGCGTTCGCCGCGGAGGTCTCACCCCCGCGCGCGTGCGGGCTGACGTGGTCGATGTCGCGGATCGGTGCGTCGCAGAACGGCACCCGACACGTCGCGTCACGCAGCTGCACCAGCTGCCGCAGCACCCCGCTGAACAGCCGCCGCTTCGAGTCCATCGCGACCAGGTCGCTCCCACCAGGTGCAGTCCACAACCGCCGCAACCACGTCGCGGTCCCGGCGTCACACAGACGCAGCAGATGCTCACGGACCATCGCGCCGGGCATCGCACCCCAGCCCGGGACCTCAACCTCATCACGATCACCAGCGCCGGTAGCGCCGCGGCGGAAGAACACCGAGCCACCATCGTCGTCGGGGCCTTCACCGGTGCGCACGATCGCTTCCTCACGCATCACCAGAGCCACCTCGACCGGCTGCACCTGACCTTCCGACCGCCCCGACAACAGCTCCAACGCCGTGTCCGCCATCCACGCGCCACGACCCCTCTCGTCCGCCGCCCGCGCCGCATCCACGACCGCGTCGCCAGTGGCGACATACCGAGACTGCTCCGCGCGCTTCAACGCAGCAAACGCACCGACCACATCCTGCAACGGACCCAGCACGCTCAACCACGCCATCCCATCCGCCGCCGGCCGCACCGACACGTTCCTGGACGCCACCGCCCTACGACGCCGACGCACCAACGCCTCCGCATCCAGATCCGCACTCGCCCGATGCGCCGCCGCAGCCAGCTCCCGATCCCCCACCGACGTCAAGCACCCCNCAACGCCTCCGCATCCAGATCCGCACTCGCCCGATGCGCCGCCGCAGCCAGCTCCCGATCCCCCACCGACGTCAAGCACCCCGCCAACCTGCGGTCGGCCTCGACCCGGTCCTCGTGCGACAAGCACGCAGTCTCGCGGGCCACGATCGTCGCCCGCCACTCACTCAACTCACCGCTGGTCAACGCCGCCAACGTGGACGGCAGGTCATGCACCAAGCTCTTGGCCAGGCCCACGTGCCGATCCGCCTGACCCGGCGCGCACCGCCGAGCAAGAGCCAGCTCCGCCCGCGCAGCCCGACGACGACACGACGCCTCACGCGCCGAGACCACCCCATCCACGCGATCACGAGCGACCTGCTCGTCACGACCCTCGACAAACCGAGCGGTCGCGCGAGCCTGCAACGCCGCAGCCGCCCCCTTCGTCGCCTCCAACAAGGACACGACCTGCAACAGCTCGGCCTCCGACAACCCCTCCGCACGAGCCCCGCTCAATGCCTCCAGGGCAGCAGCAAGACGATCAGGCAGCGCGTCCCCGACCAACGGCTCACCCGCTGTGCTGGTCGTCCCCTGATCGGTCATCGCGCCCCCCTTCGTTCCATCCAGACTAGTACATCTGTTCGAACAGTGGAAGAGGGTGAGGCTGAGAATGTGGAGAATCTGGGAGCCTGTCTCCCCTCGAGACGGCCGCGGGGCGGCCTCCTCGGGGAACGTGGGAAGACGAGCCTGCCAGCGACCGCCGACAACCGGGCCGCACCCAGCCGTTAAACTGACAACCCGTCCCCGGACCCCTCGAGAGGCCCTCGTGACCCTGCTGCTGCTCGCCCACTTCGTGGCAGCAGCAGTCGCGCCCGCCCTCGCCCGGATCCTCCACCGGCGTTCCTTCCTCGTCCTCGCACTCGTACCAGCCGTCACCTTCGCCTGGCTCCTCGCGCAGACCAGCCGCGTCACCGACGGCCACGCCGTCGTCGAGCAGATCAGCTGGGTGCCGCAGCTCGGCATGGACTTCGACCTTCGCCTGGGCACCCTCCAGTGGCTCCTCGGTCTGCTCGTCAGCGGCGTCGGCGCGCTCGCGCTCGTCTACTGCGCCTGGTACTTCAAGCCCGACGACCCCAGCCTGTGGCGCTTCACGGGCGTCTTCACCGCCTTCGCCGGCGCGATGTTCGGCCTCGTCGTCGCCGACAACCTCATGGCGCTGTATGTCTTCTGGGAGCTGACGACCGTCTTCTCCTACACGCTCATCGGGCACAACCCGGTGCGCTCGGCCAACCGTCGCTCGGCGACCCAGGCCCTGCTCGTCACCACCTTCGGCGGGCTGGCGATGCTCGTCGGCACGATCGTCCTCGGCGAGACCTCGAGCTACACGATCAGCGAGATGCTCGCCGACCCGCCGCCCGCCGGGACCCTGACGACCATCGCCGTCCTGCTCGTGCTCGTCGGGGCCCTGACCAAGTCCGCGCAGGTCCCCTTCCACTTCTGGCTGCCGGGCGCGATGGCCGCACCCACCCCCGTGAGCGCCTACCTGCACGCGGCGTCCATGGTCAAGGCCGGCATCTACCTCATCCTGCTGCTCGAGCCGATCTTCGCCGACGTCCCCGGGTGGCGCCCGGTCCTGCTCGTCCTGGGGCTGTGGACGATGATCCTCGGCGGCTGGCGGGCGCTGCGGCAGGACGACATCAAGCTGCTCCTCGCCTACGGCACCGTGAGCCAGCTCGGCTTCATGACCGTGCTCGCGGGCATCGGGTCCAAGGCCGCGGGTCTGGCGGCCCTGGCCCTCGTGCTCTCGCACGCGCTCTTCAAGTCGGTGCTCTTCTTCACCGTCGGGATCATCGACAAAGGGACCGGTACCCGCGACCTGAAGCAGCTGCACGGCGTCGCCCGCAGCGCCCCCCTCCTGGCCGTCGTCGCGATCCTGTCCGCGGCCTCCATGGCCGGCCTGCCGCCGCTCGTCGGCTTCGTCGCCAAGGAGTCCGCGCTCACCGCGGCCATCGAGTCCGCCCACGGCCCGCTCACGGCGACGACCGGCTGGCTCACCGTCGCCGGCCTGGTCGTCGGGTCCGTGCTCACCGTCGCCTACTCCGCGCGCTTCGTCTGGGGTGCCTTCATGACGAAGGGAGCGACCGGCACCTCCCCGAGGCCGACCCCCTTCGACGCACCCAAGGCGCTGCTGATCGCGCCGGTCCTGCTGTCCCTCACCACGCTCGGCTCCGGGTTCTTCGGCGCCCCGCTCACCGAGCTCTTCCACCCCTACGCCGTCACCCTCCCGGGCGAGGAGCCCGAGCACCTGGCGCTGTGGCACGGCCTGACGCCGGCCCTCGGCCTCACCGTGCTGGCCATCACTACCGGCCTGGCCCTCTTCGCGCTGCGCGGCCCCTTCGCCACGCTGCAGGACCGGCTGCCGCAGGTCGTCGACGCCGAGCGGGTCTACCAGCGCTTCATGCGCGCCCTCGACCGCTTCGCCGTCGAGGTGACGGCACTGTCGCAGGGCGGCTCGCTGCCGACCTACCTCTCCACGATCTTCATCATCGTGCTCGTCCTGCCCGGCGCCGTGGCGGCCACCGCCCTGCCCGGCACGCAGGTGCGACTGTGGGACTCCGTCGCGCAGGCCGTCGTCGGACTCTTCATCATCGTGGGGGCGGTCCTCGCGGTCCGGTCGCGCAACAGGCTGCAGTCGGTGATGTTCGTCGGGGCCACCGGCTACGGACTCGCGCTGCTCTTCCTGCTCCACGGCGCCCCCGACCTCGCCCTCACCCAGGTCTTGGTCGAGACCTTCAGCCTCGTCCTCTTCGTCCTCGTGCTGCGCAAGCTGCCCGAGCGCTTCCGCCGGCGCCCGCTCGCAGAACGCCGCTCGTGGCGGCGCTCCTGGCGGCTGGCCCTCGCCGGATCCATGGGTCTGGCCATCTCGACGATCACGGTCGTCGCCGCCAATGCCCGCGTCCACGAACCGATCTCCAAGGCCTTCCCCGAGGCTGCCTACGCCTTCGGGCACGGCAAGAACATCGTCAACGTGACCCTCGTCGACATCCGCGCCTGGGACACCCTCGGCGAGATCTCCGTCCTCGTCGCAGCAGCGACCGGCATCGCCAGCCTGGTCTTCGTGCGCACTCAGGACGTGGAGCACTCGTGGACCCGCCGACGCAGCCACGTCGAGGTCATCTCCTCCGTGGCCCGCGAACGCCGCTCGGTCATCCTCGAGACCGCCACCCGCCTCGTCTTCCACGTGATGATCCTGCTCTCGCTCTACCTGCTCCTCGCCGGGCACAACCAGGTGGGCGGTGGCTTCGCGGGCGGGCTCGTCCTCGGGCTGGCGCTCCTCGTGCGGTATCTGGCCGGGGGCCGCGCGGAGCTCGACTTCGCCGCGCCCGTCAGCGCCGGTTTCGTCCTCGGCGCCGGACTCGCGGTCTCGGCAGTCTCCGCACTCGCCCCACTCGCCTTCGGCGGCACCGTCCTGCAGTCCGCGGTCGTCGAGCTCGACCTGCCGATCTGGGGCCACGTCAAGATCGTCACGGCGCTGCTCTTCGACATCGGCGTCTACCTCATCGTCACCGGGCTCGCCCTGGACGTCGTGCGCTCCCTCGGCTCCGGCATCGACAAGCAGGCCGAGGAGGACGAGGTCACCGCATGAATGCCATCGCCCCCAGCCTCACCCTCGTCGTCGTCGCGGGCTTCCTCATCGCGGCCGGCGTCTACCTCCTGCTCGAGCGCGCCCTGACTCGCCTGCTCCTCGGGATCGTCCTCGCCAGCAATGGCGTCGCCACCCTCTACCTCGTCGTCTCCGGACCGGCGAAGGGAGCGCCCTTCGTCGGAGCGCGACCCACCGAGGAGATGAGCGACCCGCTCCCCCAGGCGATGGTGCTCACCGCCATCGTCATCGCGCTGGCCTCCGTGGCCTTCGTGCTCTCGCTCGCCTACCGCCAGTGGCGCATCACCGGCAGCGACGACGTCCCGGACGACGCCGAGGACGACCTGATCAAGCGCCTCGCGGAACGCGACGAGGTCTCGAGCACCTACGACCCGGACACCCAGTCCACCACCACCGCAGACGAGGAGGACGCGACCGCATGACGATGGCCAACCTCCTCCCCCTTCCCGTCCTCCTGCCGCTGCTCGGGGCGGCGCTCACCCTCGTCGCCCGCCACAAGCCGCGCACCCAGGTCGCCATCAGCCTCACGGTGCTCGCCGCGAGCCTCGGCGTCGCGATCGCCCTGATGTGGGGCACCCACGACCAGGGACCGATCGTCCTGTGGCTCGGCGCGTGGACCGAGCCGCTGGGCATCGCCCTCGTCGCCGACCGGCTGTCCGCGCTCATGCTGCTCATCAGCAGCTTCGTCATCCTCGTCGTGCTCGTCTTCGCCATCGGCCAGGGCGTCGCCGACGGCGACGAGGACTCACCGCTGTCGATCTACTTCCCGACCTACCTCGTGCTGTCCGCGGGCGTGTCCAATGCCTTCCTCGCCGGCGACCTCTTCAACCTCTTCGTCAGCTTCGAGATGCTGCTCTTCGCATCCTTCGTGCTGCTCACCCTCGGTGGCAGCGGCTCCCGGATCCGCGCCGGGACGACCTATGTGATCGTCTCGATGGTCTCCTCGTTCCTCTTCCTCGTCGCCATCGCCGGGATCTACGCAGCAACCGGCACGGTCAACATGGCGCAGCTGTCGCTGCGCCTGCCGGACATCGACCCGACGGTGAGCCTGGCCCTGCAGCTGATGCTCCTCACGGTCTTCGGTATCAAGGCCGCCGTCTTCCCCATGTCCGCGTGGCTGCCTGACAGCTATCCCTCGGCCCCTGTCCCGGTGTCGGCGGTCTTCGCCGGGCTGCTCACCAAGGTGGGCGTCTACGCGATCGTGCGCACCCAGTTCCTGCTCTTCCCCGAGTCCCCGCTGCACACGCTGCTCATGGTCGCCGGCCTGCTGACGATGCTCATCGGCATCCTCGGCGCAGTCGCCCAGCCGGGCATCAAGCGGATGCTCTCCTTCACCCTCGTCAGCCACATCGGCTACATGCTCTTCGGCATCGGGGTGGCCAGCGAGCTGGGGTTGTCCGCGGCGATCTTCTACATCGCGCACCACATCATCGTGCAGACCGCGCTCTTCCTCATCTCCGGACTCATCGAGCGGGTCGGCGGGTCGACGGTCATCAACCGCCTCGGCGGACTGGCAGCCACCTCACCGATCCTGGCGATCCTCTTCTTCGTGCCCGCCATGAACCTCGCAGGCATCCCCCCCTTCTCCGGCTTCATCGGCAAGGTGGGGCTGGTCCAGGCAGGCGTCACGGACGGGGGCGCGGTGGCCTGGACGCTCGTCGTCGGCTCCGTCGTCACCTCGCTCCTCACCCTCTACGCCGTGGCCAAGACCTGGAGCTACGCCTTCTGGCGGCCGCGCGCGGAGGAGGGCTCGGACCAGACCTTCGAGATCCCGATGCTCACCCCCAACTTCGGTCGGCTGAGCGATGCCATCGGCGCGGTCGTCGCCCACGAGAGGCCGGCGACGCCCATCTCCCCTCCGGCCGCCTCGCAGCAGGTCGACCGGCCCATGCCGCCACTCATGCTCGGCGCCGCCAGCGCCGTGGTCGTCTTCAGCATCGGGCTGTCCGTCTTCGCGGGGCCGCTCTTCAGCTACACCGACGCCGCGGCCCAGCAGATGATCACCCGTGACGCCTACGTCAAGGC
This sequence comes from Janibacter sp. Soil728, assembly GCF_001428305.1. Lineage (GTDB taxonomy): Bacteria > Actinomycetota > Actinomycetes > Actinomycetales > Dermatophilaceae > Janibacter. The sequence continues at coordinate 401,401 of NZ_LMRZ01000006.1, forward strand.
CGTGCTGCCGCAGGAGGTGCCGTGATGGACGCCGAGCACGCACCCGTCACCGGCCGTCGCGGCGGCTGGCAACCGCGCGCGATCATCGCCCTGGCGGTCGTGTGGGTCCTCCTGTGGGACAAGATCTCGCTCGGCAATGTCGTCAACGGGCTCATCATCGGCGCCGTGGTCACCCAGATCTTCCCGCTGCCGTCCATCGAGTACTTCGGTCGCATCCACCCGTGGCGGCTCGTCGTGCTCATCGCCCGATTCCTCCTCGACCTCGTGGTCGCGGCCGTGCAGATCGTCATCGCGACGCTCAGCCCCCGCCCTTCGCTCGGCGGGTCGATCGTCGAGGTGCAGCTGCGGACCCGCTCGGAGTTCTACATGACCATCGTGTCGGCCCTCGTCTCGCTCGTCCCGGGATCGATCGTCGTCGAGGCACGGCGCCGGGCCGGCATCCTCTACGTCCACGGCTTCCACGTGACCTCACCGGAGGGCCTGGAGGAGCTGCGCCAGGACGTCCTCGACGTCGAGACCCGCGTCGTGCGGGCCATCGGCACCGACGAGGAGATCGCCGTGTGCACACAGGGCCCGACGACACCCGGCCCGACGACACCCGACCCGACCACACGGCAGGCGGAAGAAGCATGAGCATCATCCTGGCCGTCGCTCTGGGCCTGCTCTTCGCCGCGGCCGCCCTGGTGCTCGTGCGCGTGCACCGCGGCCCCACCAACCTCGACCGCGCCCTGAGTCTCGATGTGCTCGTCGTCATCATCACCGGCATCATCGCCACCCAGATCCTGCGTACGGACGACGTGGGCGCACTCCCGATCATGGTCGTCTTCAGCCTCACCGGCTTCGTCGGCTCCGTGTCCGTCGCCCGCTTCATGGCGCGCAAGGAGGACGAGTCATGACCTGGCAGGAGGCCTGTGACCTGGCCGGCGCGATCAGCATCTTCCTCGGGGCGGTCCTCGCCCTCGTGGGCGCGATCGGCCTGGTGCGACTGCCCGACATCTTCGCCCGCATGCACGCGGCCACCAAGCCGCAGACGCTCGGTCTGCTGCTGATCCTCCTCGGGCTGGCCCTCAACGTGCGCACCTGGGCCTCGGTCGCAACCCTGCTCATCGTCGTGGGCGCCCAGGCCCTCACCGCGCCCGTGACGGCGCACATCCTCGGCCGCGCCGGGTATCGCACCGGCATCTCGCAGGACGACCTGCTGCACCTCGACGAGCTCGGCGACGCCTACCGGCGGATGGAGCAGGACGAGGGCACCCAGCCGTAGCCGCGCTCACCGCACGACGACCCACGACATGACGAAGGGGGCGAAGGGAGTCGATCTCCCTTCGCCCCCTTCGTCATGGGGTCGAGCTGCGCTCAGACGCGGCCGTAACCGGAGACGCCGTCGAAGACGGGGCGGATGCTGACGCTCCGGCCGCTGCTCGGCGCGTCGATCATCATGCCGTCGCCGAGGTAGATGCCCACGTGGTAGCTCGGGGAGCCGAAGAACACGAGGTCACCGGGCTGCGGGTCGGAGACGGGGGTGGCCGCAGCCTGCTGGGCGGTCGTCACGCGCGGGAGCGACTTGCCCGCCTTGGCGAAGACGTACTGGGTGAAGCCCGAGCAGTCGAAGCCGGCCGGCGTGGACCCGCCGTAGACGTAGGGGGTGCCGATGTACTGCTTGGCGATCCCGATGACGCCGCTCGCGTTGGAGGAGGGAGCCGGAGCCGACTCGACCTGCTTCTTCGGGGCGGGGGCCGGAGCCGGTGCGGGGGCCTGACGCTCCTGCGAGCGGCTCGCGGTGTTGCTCTGCTCGCGCACCGGAGCGGCCTGCTCCTGTGCCTGCTCCTGCTGCTCCTGCTGAGCGGCCTCCTGCTCGCGCTGACGCTCGGCGGCGGCGTCCTGACGGGCCTGGGCGCGCTCGGCGCGGGCACGCAGCTGTGCGGGGGTCGGACCGGTCGGCTTGGCGACCGGTTCGACCTCGAGCTTGCCGAAGGCGGTGACGGCCTTGGTCGACGAGGAGGTGGCGCTCGGTGCGGTGATCGCAGCCGCCGGGGCCGACGACGTGGCCTGGGCAGGCGCCGAGTCGAGCACGGTGGCGGAGTCAGCGGCCTGGGCGGGGACGGCGATCGCGGCGATCAGGCCACCCGAGGCGGCGAGCACTGCGGTGCCCTTCGCGATCGGAGTGCCGGCGTGGCCGACGATCTGACCGATCTCGGTCACGGGGTTGTAGCGACCAGCGGCGCGGTGGCGCCCGACGTTGTGAGACAAGGTGTTGACCTCTATCCGGCTTGCGGGGTGAGCTGTCGGGTTCGGGCCAGAGGTGTGGCCCGGTCCTGCGGCGCCGGATCGACCTAGCGGTCCGTTGCGCCTGAAGGACTTAACCCCGAGGAGCATCCGCGATGCCCCATGAGTGGGTCCCCCGCTCCTGCCATGCGGTGTTCGTGCAGATCCGTCAGGTGCGGTGGCAGGACTCAGCGTCCGCGAGACGGGTCCACCCAGGGGAGGCGGACCACCAGACCGTACCTGCAGATCACCGCAATGTCACGTTCAGGTCACGGCGGGTCAGGAAGGGAGGACCTCGACGAAGACGTGCTCGGCCACGTCGCCGGGCAGTGACACGGCGTCACCCGGCTGGGCGCCGACCCTCGCGACGACGACCCGGTCGTTCTCGGCCGAGATGGTGACCACCTCGCCGGGGCGCAGCCGCGCCTCGGTCAGCAGGGCCAGCGCCTCGTGGTCGACCTGCGCGGTCTCACCGATGCGCCGCACCCGAAACTGCCCCTCCGGCACGCCCGCAGCCACGATCTCGGTCAGGCTCTGCAGCCCCTCGAGGTAGTCCGCGGTGGCCTCCTCGCCGGAGAGCAGCTCGTCGAGGCCGGGGATCGGGGTGCCGTAGGGCGACTCGCGGTGCTCGGGGAGCATCGCCAGGATCTTGCGCTCGACGCGCTCGCTCATCACGTGCTCCCACCGGCAGGCCTCCTCGTGGACGTGCTCCCACTCCAGGCCGATGACGTCGGCGAGCAGCCGCTCGGCGAGCCGGTGCTTGCGCATGACGCGGGTGGCGAGCAGCCGCCCCTGGTCGGAGAGGACGAGGTGCCGGTCCCCACCGAGGCTGACGAGTCCATCACGCTCCATGCGCGCGATCGTCTGCGAGACGGTGGGCCCCGAGTGGCCCAGGCGCTCCGCGATCCGAGCGCGCATCGGAGGGATGTCCTCCTCCTCGAGCTCGAAGATCGTGCGGAGGTACATCTCGGTGGTGTCGATGAGATCCTTCACGGGCCCCATCATGCCTTGCCCGGCGCCCACCGGGCAGCCCGCCGTCAGCGCGCGAGGCGCTCCCTGTCGGCGCGGGCCATCCACACGCTCGTCCACGCCAACCCGCCCAACCCGAGGACGCCGAGCGCCACGGCGGCCACGGGCAGCGATGCCACCGCCGTGACGGCGCTCAGGCCCAAGGAACCGGAGGCATTGCCGACCTCTCCCGTGAGCCGCCAGGCCCCGAGGAACTGCGCCCGGTCCACGGTGGGCGCCGCATCGGCCCCGAGCGTCATGACGATGCCCGAACCCAGTCCGTTGCCCAGGGCCATGCACAGGGCGACGGCGAGCAGCTCCCCCTTCGAGTCGGCGAGAGGCAGCACGAGGAAGGAGCCCGAGACGACGAGCAGCAGGGCCGCCACGACCCACACGCGCCCGAGCCGGTCCATCATGGCGCCGCCGGGATAGACCAGCACGAGCTCGGCGACGCCGGCGGCCGCGAAGATCTGGGAGGAGTCGATGCCGTCGAGGCCGATGTGCAGCGCCCACAGCGGCAGGATCGCCAGACGTGCGGTCCGCAGCGCGGAGATCACCGTGACGCCCAGCCCCTGGGTGAGCAGGAGGCGCGCGTGGCGACGGATGACCCGGAAGACCCCCGCTTGCGGCTTGCCCGCGCGGGCCCGCTCGTGATCTGCGGTCAGGTCCGGAGCCATGACGACGGTGAGGACCGACCCGAGAGCGAGCACCACGGCCACGCCGTAGGCACCCTGCAGGCCGAAGGGAGCGATCGCCAGCGCGCCGACGACCGGCCCGAGCAGCAGGCCCGCGCGCATGGCGCCACCCAGCAGGGACATGCCGCGTGCGAGCAGGTGCTGGGGCAGGACGTCGATCATGAAGCCCTGCCGGGCGAGGAAGAAGGCGGAGGAGGCCAGGCCGCTCACGAGCAGCGCCGACCCCATGATCCACAAGGAGGGGGCCCAGCCGGCCACGGCGAGCGCGACGACGTCGAGGAGGCCCGCGCGGATGAGGGTGGCCCGCTCCCCGATCCGCGACACGAGTGCCCCAGCGGGCAGGACCCCGATGAGCTGCCCGACGCCCGTCAGTGCGACGACGAAGGCGGCCATGCCCAGGCTCGCGCCCAGCTCGTCGGCACGCAACGCGGCGATCGGCACCACGGCTCCGGTGGCGGACGCCGAGAGCAGGGTCGGGCCGTAGGCGGGGACGACGATGCGTCTCCAGCCGAAGTCCTCGCCCGAGCTCATCCCCGTGTCCTCTCCTTCGAGCGCATCGCTAGGTTGGGGTGGTGCACACCACATCCGAGACGACGACCGTCTCCCCACGCCATGCCGGACCTCCGGGCTGCGGCAACGGCGGCTGGGTCAGCGGGCTGCTCACCGAGCGTCTCGACGACCTCGTCCCCGCGGAGGGGGACCTGACCTCGGCGACGGTACGCCTCAGCGCCCCGACGCCGCTCGGCCGTCCGCTGCAGTGGGAGGTCGACGGCTCGGTCGCCGACGGTCCCGACCTGTCGCTCCACCTGCTCGACGGCGAGACGCTGATCGGGACGGCCCGTCGGGTCCCCGCGCCCGAGCTGACGATCCCTGCGCCCGTCACCCTCGAGGACGCCCGTGCGGCAGCAGCGGGGTTCGACGCGAGCAACCACCCTTTTCCCGGGTGCTTCGTCTGCGGCCCCGACAACGACGCCGGCCTGCACGTCTACGCCAGCCCCGTCACCGGACGCGACGACGTCCTGGCCGCACCCGTGACCCTCACCGAGGAGGGCCTGCCCTCGGTCCTCGCGGCGCTGGACTGCCCTGGGGCCTTCACCGTCGGCTTCGACGAGGACCCGCTGCTGCTCGGCACCTTCACCTCCACCGTCCACGGCCCCGTCCCGGTCGGGCGCGAGCTCGTCGTCCTGGCCTGGGCGGCCGGGCGCGAGGGCCGCAAGCGATGGTCCGGCACTGCCCTCCTCGACGGCGAGCGCCTGCTCGCCAGCGCCGCCGCGACCTGGATCGCCGTCGGCCGCGACACCATCCCCGGCACCGCACCCTCCGTCCCCGCAGCCCAGCCACAGGAGACCGCATGACCCGCCCCCTCGCCCTCGTCACCGGCGCCAGCTCCGGCATCGGCGCCGCCACCGCCCGCGCCCTCGCGGCCGCCGGCCACGAGGTCATCTGCGCCGCTCGGCGCACCGACCGCATCGCCGACCTCGCCACCGAGATCGACGGCCGGGCGGTCACCTGCGATGTCACCGACGCCGACTCGGTGGCCGCGCTCGCGGCCGAGGTCGGCGACCGGCTCGCGGTGCTCGTCAACAACGCCGGCGGCGCCTACGGTCTCGACCCCGTCGCCACCGGCGACATCGAGGACTGGCGCACCATGTACGAGGTCAACGTCATCGGGACCCTGCGCGTGACGCAGGCACTGCTCCCTTCGCTCGTTGCGGGTGAGGGGATCATCGTCAACGTCGGCTCCACGGCGGGACGCACCTCCTACGAGGGCGGCGCCGGCTACACGGCCGCCAAGCACGCGCTGGCGACGATGACCGAGACGATGCGCCTGGAGCTCGTCGACCAGCCGGTGCGGATCACCGAGATCGCGCCCGGGATGGTGCACACCGAGGGCTTCTCGCTCACCCGCTTCAAGGGCGACACCGAGCGCGCGGACAAGGTCTACGCCGGCGTCGCCGAGCCTCTCGTCGCCGACGACGTCGCCGACGCCATCACCTGGATGGCCACCCGGCCACCGCACGTCAACGTCGACCTGCTCGTCATCAAGCCACGCGCCCAAGCCGCCGCCCACAAGGTCCACAGGGAGTCCTGATGCTGCCCACCCCGAGCACGCCCGAGTCCGTCTTCACCTACGCGGCGCCGAAGCTGAAGTTCGGCCCCGGCGCCATCCGCGAGATCGGCCACGACGTCGCGGGGCTCGGTGCCCGCAGCGCCCTCGTCATCACCGACCCCCGCCTCATGGCGACCGGGCACCCCGAGCGGGTCGCCGAGGCACTCCGGTCGGCAGGGCTGCGCGTCGAGGTCCACGACTCCGCCGCGGTCGAGCCCAGTGACGCCTCGCTGGCCGCGGCCGTGGAGCGGGCGAAGGGGGTGGCCTCCGTCGACGCGGTCGTCGCCGTGGGTGGTGGGTCGAGCATCGACACCGCCAAGGCCGTCTCCCTGCTGCTCAGCAACCCCGGCGAGCTGATGGACTACGTCAACGCCCCGGTAGGTGGCGGACGCGCGCCGCAGCACCCGGTCCTGCCGGTCATCGCCGTGCCGACGACCACCGGCACCGGCAGCGAGTCGACGACCATCTGCGTCCTCGACGTGCTCGAGGCCAAGGTCAAGACCGGCATCAGCCACGAGCGGCTGCGCCCCGTGCTCGCCGTCGTCGACCCCGAGCTCACCGCGACCCAGCCTCCCGGCGTCACCGCCTCGGCGGGCATGGACATCCTCTGCCACGCCCTCGAGTCCTGGACCGCGCGGACCTACACGACCTACGAGCACAAGACGCCGGAGCAGCGGGTCCCCTACTGCGGCGCCAACCCGATCGCCGACATGTACGCCGAGCGCGCGATGCGCCTGCTGGCCGGGGCCTTCCGTCGCGCCGTCGCGGGCGACGAGGCCGCCCGCACCGACATGGCGCTGGCGGCGACCTTCGCCGGGATGGGCTTCGGCAACGCCGGGGTCCACGTCCCGCACGCCAACGCCTACCCCGTCGCGGGCCGCGTGCACGACCTCGGTTCCGACTTCCGCCCCGACGGCTACGACGCGAGCGAGGCGATGGTGCCCCACGGCATGGCCGTCGCCTCGACCGCGCCTGCAGCCTTCGCGATGACCTTCGAGGCCGACCCGCAGCGCCACCTGACCGCCGCGGCCTGGCTCGACCCGCAGGGCCTGGACGCCGGCGTGCCCGAGCCGGAGCGGCTGTCGGCCGTCCTGCGCCGGCTCATGCGCGACATCGGCCAGCCGTCAGGCCTGGCCGAGATCGGCTACACCGACGCTGACGTCGACGGGATCGTCTCGGGCACCATGCAGCAGCAGCGACTGCTCGCCACGGCACCGCGCGAGGTCACCGAGGAGGACATCGCCGGGGTCGTCCGGGCGTCCATGCACCACTGGTGACGGGCGGCGCCAGCTCTGCCGGGTGGACGCGTCAGGGCTGGAGGCGCTCGACCTTCCAGGCGCTCGGGGTGTCCAGGCCACCGTCGGCGACGCGCGTCCAGCGGAAGCGGTCGTGCAGACGGTTGCTGCGCCCGGCCCAGGCCTCGAGCTCGTCGCACGCGATGCGCCAGCCACCCCAGTCGGCGGGGCGGGGCACGTCCTGGCCCTCGTAGCGGGCCTCGACGTCCGCCCACGCCTGCTCCAGCGGCGCACGGCCCTCGACGGGCTGCGACTGGTGGGAGACCCACGCGCTCAGCTGTGAGCCTCGCGGACGGTCGGCGAAGTAGGTGTCGAGCTGGGCGGGGTCGATCCGCTCGGCCCGACCGCGGAAGCGGATCGCGCGGAACATCGCCGGCCAGGTCAGGGTCGCCGCGACGAAGGGAGTGGCCTCCAGCTGCTGGCTCTTGGCCGACTCGAGACTGGTGACGAAGCCCGGCCCCACCGGGTCCAGGAAGCGCATGAGCACCGTGCGGACGTCGGGCCGGCCCTGCTGGTCGACCGTCGCGACCGCGAAGGACAGCGGCTCGGGCACGTCGCCACGCTCGACCTGGCGGGCTCGTGCGGTGTCGACCCACGACGAGATCAGGCCGAAGGGAGCGCCCGGCACCTCCCCTTCGTCCAACCCCTCCCCGGCGTAGTCCACGTGGTCCGGTCGCGGGGGGGTGCGGGGGATGATCCCGTCCGGCGAAGCGCTCATGCGGCCAGACTACGGCCGCCCTTCGAGACGGTCGCTGGGCGACCTCCTCAGGGACCGGTGCGCGACGCCTCGACCACCCGCGGCGTCAACCAGGTCCAGACGGAGGCGGCGCCGGCGGGCGAGAAGTGCACGGTGTCGCTGTAGAGCGGCACGCCGTTGACCTGCGGGGTGAAGCCGTCGGAGCACAACGGCTCCCACAGGTCGAGGAGGTCACGAGAGACGCCCGGGGTGGGGGCGGCGCCGTCCCCCTCCCCCTTCGCCCACTGGGTGACGGTGTCGTTGACCCAGGCCACGTTGGCGGGGTCCGAGATCGGTCCGGCGAACTGCCGCAGGGAGGGGTCGAGCTTGTCCGGGTCGACCTCACGGCACGGCATCGTGGCGACCTGCAGGTGGGTGATCCCGGCTCCCTTCGCCTGCTGCTCGATGTCGGTGAGCGTGCGGCGGATCAGCGCGGCATGGGCCTCGCTGCGGCCCCCGACCACCTGACCGTCCACCTCGTGCTCACCGATGAACTGAGCACCGGTCAGCACGAGCAGGTCGTCGGCCCCGGCCTCCTTGACCTTGGCCGGCCACTCCTTGCGCCAGGTCGCGCACGAGGAGTCCTGCGCCATCGGCGAGCCGTCCGCGATCATCGGCGCATCGATGAGGTCGCACCCGATCCGCGACTGGTTGGACATCTCGACACCGGGATAGGCGGAGGCCTGCCACCCCTCGGCGAGGGAGACGCCGACCGAGTCGCCCAGCAGCGCGAAGGAGACCGGCGGGCTGGCCGCCGTGAAGGTCCCGTCGGAGGCGACGAGCGGTGGGACGTCGAGGTCCTCGCGACTCACGGGACGGGTGAAGACCGTCGCGGCGACGAGGGCGAGCACCCCGGCCGCGGCCACCGGCACCCACCAGACCGGGAGCGCGCGACGGCGGGCACGAGGGCCACGACGGGCCCGCTCGAGACGCTCGGTCACGGCCGTCGGCAGCAGCACCCCGAAGCCGTGCACCAGCACCGGCACCTCGAGCCACCGGAAGGAGACGAAGGCGACCGCCGTCGTCACCGCGAGCTTGACGAGGACCGAGACGAGGAGCGGCAGGGCGTCGAGCAGCGGCGAGAGCCACAGGTGGATCGGCCAGTGGTAGAGGTAGAGGCCGTAGGTCATCTGCCCCATGAGGACCGCGGGGCCCCACCCGGCCAGCCGATTGATCAGCATCGGCCGAGGGTCGGTCGCGGTCAGGCCCATCATCGCCGCACCGACGGCGAAGAGCAGCATCCCGCCGCTGGTGAAGAGCCACTCGCTGCGGGGCCCGACGACGAAGAAGGCGGAGATCGAGATGAGGAAGCCCACGACGCCGATCGCCTGGGTCACCGGGACCGAAGGGCGCCGCCCCAGCCGTCCGCGATGGTCGCGTCCGAAGAGCACCGCCATGCCCGCACCGACGAGCAACGCCTGCGCCCGCGTGTCGGTGCCGTAGTAGAGCCGGGAGAAGTCCACCCCGGAGCGGGCGAGGTGCGCCGTCCACGCGGCAGAGGCGACGGCCAGGGTCGCGATGACCACGAAGCGTCCGGCTCGGCTGCGCCGGAAGAGGACGAAGAGGATGACGACGAGCAGCGGCACGAGCAGGTAGAACTGCTCCTCCACCCCGAGCGTCCACGCGTGCCGGAGGGGTGACGGGTTGCCGACCTGCTCGAAGTAGGCGTCGTCCTGGCTGATGAGGCGCCAGTTCTGCACGAAGAACAACGAGGCGAGGACATCACCGGCGTCGCGGTGCCGGTTCGCCGATCCCGCGAAGAGCCCCGAGACGAGGATCGCCGTGCAGAGCACGACGAGCGCGGGGACGAGCCGCTCGGCCCGCCGCCGGTAGAAGCGCAGCACGTCGATCGTGCCGGTCCTCGCCCGCTCGGAGATGAGCAGCCGGGTGATGAGGTACCCGCTGAAGGCGAAGAAGTGGTTGATGCCCACCCATCCACCGACGAGCGCGGTGACCCCGAAGTGGTAGAGCAGGACGAGGACGACGAAGAGCCCGCGGTAGCCGTCGAGGGCCGCGAGGCGCTGCGCCCCGGTCGAGGTGGTCAGCTCCTGCGTGGGCGCCCGGCGGGCGCTCACGAGCCAGCCTTCTCGTAGTTCTTGCTGACCTCACCCAGGACGTAGCTCCAGATCATCGGGGTCGCCTCGGGCGAGAAGTGCAGGTAGTCGTTGAAGACCTGGATGCCGTCGATCTTCTCCCGGTAGCCATCGGAGCAGAGGGCACCGTGGAGGTCGACGACCGCGACGTCGTCGTGGGACGCAGCCCAGTCGTCGACGATGGCGTTGATCTTCGTCGGGTCCTTGTACTCCTTGACGATCTCGGGGCTGGAGTCGAAGACGACCCGGAACTCCTCGGGGATGGAGGACTCGACCGGCTTGCGGCAGGGCACGTTGACGATCTGGACCTGCTGCGCGCCGGCGTCGATCGCCTCCTTGCGCACCGTGTCGAGGCGCTCGTCGATGAGGTCGACGTACTCGGGGTCGTCCAGCCACAGCCGCTCGCCATCGACGACGTGCGGCACGGCGAGCAGCGGGGAGGCCCACACGAGGAGCACCTGGTCGTCGTTCTGCGTGAACTTCGCCGGCCAGTCCTTCTTCATCTGCGTGCACAGCGGCTCGTTGCCCATCTGGAACCCGGGGGCCCAGCTCATCGGCTCGGAGAGCAGGTCGCAGCCCTCGCGGGAGTAGTTCTGCAGCGTCACGCCGGGGAAGGGAGCCGACTGGAAGCGGTCGACGAGGAAGAAGGGGACGGAGTCGCCGTAGACCCCCACCCGCGCCGGCTCACCCGAGACATACTTCTCCTGCCCCGGGACGATCGTGGGTGGCGGGCCGGCGGGCTCGGCGGCCGCCGTGTCGCTGGGCGCCGGAGCGGTGGGCGCGCTGCGCGCGACGGCCAGGCCGCAGCCGGCGAGGAGCACGACGGGCACGACGACCGCGACCGCGCGGGTGCGCAGCGTCGGGAAGAGGCCGCGGACCCCCTTCTTGATCACCGGGCGCTCGATGTACTGGTACGACAGGTGCGCGATGCCCACCGTCAGCGCGGAGCAGATGACGAAGTCGACGATCCCGTTGTCGACGAGGCGCCCGTTGCCGAAGGCCAACCAGATCGGCCAGTGCCACAGGTAGAGCCCGTAGGACAGCCGTCCTGCGTAGGCCAGCGGCCGCCACCCGAAGATCGTCTGCACCCAGCTCGGGCGCTCATCGGCGCAGGCGAGGACGAGCAGGGCCGCTCCCAACGCGAAGAAGAGCATCCCGCCGAGGTTGAACATCCATGCCGAGTAGGGGCCGACGACGAAGAAGGCACCGATGCTGGTGACGACCCCGACGACACCGGCACCCAGGACGACGGGCCGGGGGAAGGTCGGGACCGCGCCGCTGCGGCCCGGCGCGAGCCAGACCCCGAGGGCCGCGCCGACGAAGAGCGCCTGAGCGCGGGCGTCCGTGCCGTAGTACACCCGCGGGTAGTCGCTCGCGTCGTGGAATCCGAGCACCGCGGTCCACACCGCGCTGAGCACGGCGCCGATCACGAGCACGAGGGTGATGGCCCGGCGGGAGCGGACCAGGGCCATCAGGCCGAGGATGACGAAGGGGACGAGGACGTAGAACTGCTCCTCGATCGCGAGCGTCCACGCATGACGAAGGGGGGTGGCCCCACCCAGGGTGCCGAAGTACTGGTCGCCCTCCGAGATCAGCCGCCAGTTCATGACATAGCCCAAGGTGGCCATGACGTCCCCGCCGATCTTGCGACGGACCGTGTCGTCGGCCCACAGCACGGCGTAGACGATGACGAAACCCAGGACGAGGAAGAGGGCGGGCAGGAGTCGCCGCGCGCGGCGCGTGTAGAAGGCGATGGCGTCGATGCCGCCGCTGGTGATCTTCTCCTCCACGAGCAACCGGGTGATGAGGAAGGCGGACAGGACGAAGAAGAGGTTGATGCCGACCCAGGCTCCGGTGAGCCACGTGACCCCGAAGTGGAAGGCCATGAAGCAGAGCATGAAAAGGCCCCGGACCCCGTCGAGCGCAGGGCTGTACCCGAGGCGTGAACGTGCCACCGCTGCTCCTCGTGTGTCGTGGGTCGTCTGCCGCCGGAGCGGCTTCGGGCATGCTACCGGCCAGTCCTTGAAGCGAAGAGTGCAGAATGTGCACAGAGCAACAGACGGCAGAGCAGGAAGGCACACCAGATATGTCCGACACGGATGTCAAGCACGGCCTCGAGGGCGTCGTCGCCTTCGAGTCCCAGATCGCCGAGCCCGACAAGGCTGGTGGCAACCTGCGGTACCGAGGGGTCGACATCAACGACCTCGTCGGCAAGGTCACCTTCGGTGACGTGTGGGGCCTGCTCGTCGACGACTCCTTCGACCCGGGTCTCCCGCCGGCCGAGCCCTTCCCCCTCCCCGTGCACAGCGGCGACATCCGCGTCGACGTGCAGTCCGCGCTGGCCCAGCTGGCACCGCTGTGGGGCTTCAAGCCGCTGCTCGACATCGATGACACCCAGGTCCGTGAGGACCTCGCCCGCTCGTCGGTCATGGCGCTGTCCTTCATCGCCCAGTCCGCGCACGGCCAGAACACCGCGATGGTCCCCCAGGCGCGCGTCGACGAGGGCAAGAGCATCGTCGAGCGCTTCATGATCCGCTGGCGCGGCGAGCCCGACCCCAAGCACGTCGAGGCCATCAACGCCTACTTCATCTCCGCTGCCGAGCACGGGATGAACGCCTCGACCTTCACCGCACGGGTCATCGCCTCCACCGGCGCCGACGCGGCCGCCTGCCTCTCCGGGGCCGTCGGTGCGATGTCCGGACCGCTGCACGGTGGCGCCCCGTCCCGCGCCCAGCACATGATCGAGGGTGTCGAGCGCACCGGCGACGCGACCAAGTACGTCAAGGACGCGCTCGACAACAAGGAGCGCCTCATGGGCTTCGGTCACCGCGTCTACCGGGCCTACGACCCGCGCGCGGCCGTCCTGCGCGAGACCTGCCAGCGCCTGGGCGCCCCCCGCTACGAGGTGGCCCTCGAGCTGGAGAAGGCCGCCATCGCCGAGCTCGCGGACCGCTACCCGGACCGCAAGATGGAGACCAATGTCGACTACTGGGCCGCGGTCCTGCTCGACTTCGCCGATGTCCCCGGCGAGATGATGACCCCGCTCTTCGTCTGTGCCCGCACGGCCGGTTGGTCGGCCCACGTGCTCGAGCAGAAGCGCACCGGTCGCCTCATCCGCCCGAGCAGCAACTACACCGGCCCGGGACCGCGCCCGATCAGCGACGTGGCCGGCTACGACACGCTCCCCGCCTGATCGGCTTCCGGGGACGAGGGGACACCATGCGCAGGATCTCGATGACGCTTGCCGCCTCGGCGGTTCTGGCCCTCGCCGCGTGCGGGGGGGACGGTGGTCCGGGCCCGACCGCGGGCACCGGCAGCACCTCCACGCAGGCGCCGACCACGACGTCGAGCAGTGCCCCGAGCACCACGTCGAAGACGGCGAAGAAGACGTCGTCCTCGTCGAGCTCGGCGAGCTCGTCGAAGCCCACCGACACGGGCACGCCCTTCGACGCCAAGGAGTTCACCGGCAAGCTCACCCGGGCCGTGGACAACAACCCCACGGTGGCCATCGACGTCACGGCCACGCTCAACGGCAAGCAGGGCGTCAAGGCCACGGGGGTGCAGGACCTGGCCAATGACGCCCTGGACATGCAGGTGGACATGGGCGGTCAGAAGCTCGGCTACCGACTCGTCGACGGCCAGTACTACCTGGCCCAGCCGCCCAAGTGGGTCCCGGTCACGCAGGGCTCGACCAACCCGCTGATCAAGGAGACCCTCGAGCAGGTCCAGCTGCTCAGCATGCGCAAGCAGCTGGACGCCTTCGTCGCGGGCGTCGAGACGGCCGGCGACAAGGGCCCCGAGGAGATCGACGGGGTGCCCACCCGCCACTACACGGCGACTGTCGACACCGCCAAGGCCCGCAAACAGCTCGGCATGTCCAAGGACCCCGGCGCCCCGGACTCGTTGATCTACGACGTGTGGCTCGACAAGGACGACCTCATCCGCCAGATGACCTTCACCCAGGGCGGGGTCACGGCCACCCTCACGACGAAGAACTGGGGCGACCCGGTGTCGATCGTCAAGCCCAAGGACTCCGAGCTGGCCAAGGTCCAGTGATGACCGACATCACCATCCCCGATCACCTGCGTCCCAGGGACGGACGCTTCGGGTCCGGCCCCTCGCGGGTCCGCCCGGAGCAGGTCGCCCACCTCACCTCGATCGCGGGCACGGTGCTCGGCACCTCCCACCGGCAGGCGCCGGTCCGCTCGATCGTCGGCAGCCTCCGCGAGGGCCTCGGCGACCTCTTCTCGCTGCCGGACGGCTACGAGGTCGTCCTCGGCAACGGCGGGTCGACGGCCTTCTGGGACATCGCGGCGCTGGGCCTGGTCCGTGAGCGCGCCCAGCACCTCGTCTTCGGCGAGTTCTCGAGCAAGTTCGCCGCGGTCACGCGCAAGGCCCCCTTCCTCGCCGACCCCGATGTGCGCTCGGCGGAGCCGGGCGGGCTGGCCTCCCCCGGGGCCGTCGCGGGCGTCGACGCCTATGCCTGGCCGCACAACGAGACCTCCACGGGCGTCATGGCCCCCGTGCAGCGCCCCGAGGGCATCGATGACGGCGCCCTCGTCCTCGTCGACGCCACGTCCGGCGCAGGCGGGCTGCCCGTCGACATCACGCAGACGGACACCTACTACTTCGCCCCGCAGAAGTCCTTCGCCTCCGACGGCGGCATCTGGTTCGCCGTCATGAGCCCCGCGGCGATCGCTCGCGCCGAGGAGATCGCCGCCACCGACCGGTGGATCCCCGACTTCCTCTCCCTGACCGCGGCGATCGACAACTCACGCAAGGACCAGACCCTCAACACCCCCGCCGTCGCCACGCTCGCCCTCATGGACGAGCAGGTGCGGTGGATGAACGCGTCGGGAGGCCTCCCCTTCGCCGCGGGTCGCACTGCGGACTCCTCCTCGCGGATCCACGACTGGGCGACGAAGGGGGAGCACACGAGCCTCTTCGTGGCCGACCCGGCAGCCCGCTCGCAGGTCGTCACGACCGTCGACTTCGCCGACGAGGTGGATGCCGCCGCCATCGCGGCGACGTTGCGGCGCAACGGGATCGTCGACGTGGAGCCCTATCGCAAGCTGGGTCGCAACCAGCTGCGGATCGCGACCTTCCCGGCGGTCGACCCCGACGACGTCTCGGCGCTGCTGGCCTGCATCGACTTCGTGCTCGAGCGCGCCTGACCCGGGAGGGTCTGACCTAGAAGGCCGCGGCGATCGCCACGAGGACGAGTGAGGCGAGGACCAGCCAGGTCATGATCCGGCGGAAGCGCGGGGTCACCGGGCGGCCTCGGGCATGTCTTGGGTGGGCGTTGACAGGACGCGCACGCGGGGGCGGCGCTGGCTCGAGTAGGTCACCTCGACATTCTCGTGCCGTCCGAGCCAGAAGGACACCACGACGAGCGTGATCCCTACCGCGATCGCCCCGACACCGAGCGTCCAACGAGCACCCAGCACGTCGCCGATCCAGCCGATGACCGGCGCACCGAGGGGCGTCCCGCCGAAGAAGATCGCCATGTACAGGGCCATGACCCGCCCGCGCATCATCGGCTCGGTGCGCATCTGGACCATGGCATTGGCGGTGGTCATCGCGGTGAGCGAGGTCATGCCGCACGCGATGAGCGCGATGGCGAAGGTCGTGTAGGTCGGCGCCAGCGACGCGGCCGTGGTGGCGAGGGTGAAGCCGACGAGCGCCATCAGCAGCACGCGCAGCCGGGGCTCGTTGCGGCGGGCAGCCATGAGCGCCGCAGCCAGTGACCCGATGGCCATGATCGACCCGAGCAGGCCGTACTCCTCCGCGCCCTTGTGGAAGGTCTGGGTCGCCATCAGTGCGATCGTCAGCTGGAAGTTCATCCCGAAGGTGCCGAGGACGAAGATCAGGATGAGGACGAGCACGATGTCCGGCCTCCCTCGCACATAGCGCAGGCCCTCCAGAGCCGTCCCGCGACCGGTCACCCTGGGCGCCGGAGTCATCTCGCTCGTCCGCAGGCACAGCAGCGCGATGATCACCGAGACGAAGGTCAGCGAGTTGACGACCAGCGCCTGGCCGGAGCCGATACCGGCGATGACCAGGCCGGCCACACCCGGTCCGATGAGACGGCCGAGGTTGAAGGAGGCGCTGTTGAGCGCGACCGCATTGCTCAACCGGTGGCGCGGCACCATCTCGGACACGAAGGTCTGGCGGGCCGGGTTGTCGAAGGCCGCCGCGATACCGGTGATGAGCGCCAGCACGTAGAAGTGCCACAGCTGGGCCGTGCCGGTCAGGACGAGGACACCGCCGACGAGAGCGGTGAGCCCGAGCGTGGCCTGGGTGACGAGCAGCAGGAGCCGCTTGGGGAAACGATCGGCGACAGCACCGGTCCAGGGGGCGAGCAGGAGCATCGGCAGGAACTGCAGGCCGGTGACGATGCCGAGCGCTGAGGCCGAGTGGTCGGTGAGCTCGGTGAGGACGACCCAGTCCTGCGCGACGCGACCCATCCAGGTGCCGACATTGGAGACGATCGCACCCATCGCGTAGATGCGGTAGTTGCGGATCGAGAGGGAGGCGAAGGTCGAGCTCATCGGGCGGCGATCCTGCCCAGGATCTCGCTCGCGGCCACGAGGACCGCCTGCTCCTCGCTCGTCAGCTCGCTGACGCGTTCGGACATCCAGCGGCCGCGCTGGCGACGGACCGTCATGAGGAAGTCGCGGCCCGCAGCGGTCAGCTCGACGAGGATGCGCCGCCCGTCATCCGGGTCGTCATGGCGCTCGACGAGACCGTCGTCGACCAGGCAGCCGACGGTGCGGGTCATGCTCGGCGCCGACACCTTTTCGATGTCGGCGAGCGCCCGTGGGGTGAGGGGTCCGTCCTCGAGTCGGGAGAGCACCGAGAACTGGTGCGGGGCGATCTCGTCCGTGCTCTCGAAGCGCACCCTGCGGCTGATCCGCATGCACGCCAGTCGCAGGTCCTCGCTCACAGAGCTGATCGCCTTGGGTCCCAGTCTCGCCGCGGTCTCGGTCACGGATCTCCCTTCGTCAGGTACAACAAGTTAGCACAACTCATTACTCTTGCTAACTATCCCACCCGGCCCGACCGTGCATTGCCATAGGGGAATGCACGCCTGAACCCGCATTGCCATAGGGCAATGCGGGTTCAGGTCGAGCGAGCGGGGCGAAGGGGGTGGGCTCAGCTGACGCCGAGGACTCCCTTGATCGGGTCGATCGCGAAGTACAGGACGAAGAGCAGGGCGACGAGCCACATCAGCGGGTGGATGGCGCCGATCTTGCCGCGCACCACCTTGATGAAGACGTAGGTGACGAAGCCGGCACCGATGCCCGCGGTGATCGAGTAGGTGAAGGGCATGAGGATGATCGTGAGGAAGGCCGGGATGGCGATCTCCAGGTCGTCCCACTCGATCTCCTTGACCTGCTGCATCATCAGGAACCCGACGAGCACCAGGGCCGGGGTCGCGGCCTCGTAGGGCACGACGGCGACGAGCGGCGACAGGAAGGTCGCCAGGAGGAAGAGCACCCCGGTGACCACCGAGGCCAGACCGGTGCGGGCGCCCTCGCCCACACCGGAGGCGGACTCGATGTAGCTGGTGTTGGAGCTGACCGATGCGGCGCCACCGGCGACGGCGGCGATGGAGTCGACGATGAGGATCCGCTGGCTGCCGGGCGGGTTGCCCTCCTCGTCCAGCAGGTCACCCTCGGCGCCGACGGCGACCATCGTGCCCATGGTGTCGAAGAAGTCGGCGAGCAGGATCGTGAAGACGAGCAGCGACGCGGAGACGATGCCGATCTTGTCGAAGGAGCCCAGCAGGTTGAAGTCACCCAGCAGACCGAAGTCGGGGGTCGCCACGACGGCGTCCGGGAGGCTCGGGACATTCAGGCCCCACCCGGTCGGGTTGACCATCTCGCCCTTCTCGTTGGTCTGCGACCCGATGCTGAAGACGGCCTCGACGACCATCGCGAGGATCGTCGTGCCGAGGATGCCGTAGAGGATCGCGCCCTTCACCCCGCGCACGTAGAGGGTGATGATGATGAAGAGGCCGATGACGAAGACGAGCAGCGGCCAGCCGGCGAGGAAGCCACCGACACCGAGCTCGCCGAGGGGACCGCCCGCGGCCTTGCGCACGAAGCCGGCGTCGACGAGGCCGACGACGGTGATGAAGAGACCGATGCCGACGCTGATCGCCGTCTTCAGCTGGGCGGGGACGGCATGCAGGACGGCCTTGCGGAACCCGGTCAGGACGAGCAGGAGGATGATCAGACCCTCCATGACGACCAGGCCCATGGCGTCGGCCCAGGTCATCTCCGGCAGCTTCGCGATGCCGAAGGCGACGAAGGCGTTGAGCCCCAGTCCGGCGGCCAGCGCCAGCGGGTAGTTGGCGACCACGCCCATGAGCAGCGTCATGACGCCGGCGACGAGCGCCGTGCACGCAGCCACCATGGGCAGGTTGGGTCCGTCGCCGCCACCGAGGAATCCCCCGGTGGAGTCGGCCTGGGTGCCGATGATCAGGGGGTTCAGGACGACGATGTACGCCATCGTGAAGAAGGTGGCGAAACCACCGCGGACCTCACGGCCGACGGTCGAACCACGCTCGGAGATCTTGAAGTACCGCTCGATCGCGGAACCCTCCGTCGACGGAGGTGCTGCAGCAGGGGTGCTCATGCAGCGAATCGTAAGGTCGTCACGGGCCGCCGCTGAAACCGGGCTCGCGTGATCCTCGCGACGAGCCCGGATGGTCCCCCGACGAGCTCAGAGAGTCTCGAGGACCTCGTCGTCGAGGATCGGGGTCCCGACCTTCTCCGGCTCCGGGTCGGCCATGTCGATCTCGGAGTGTGCGCCGCAGCCGTGGTCGCGACTGACGACCCCGCCGTCGCTCGGGCTCCACTCGTTGGCGCAGATGCCGAAGACACTGCGCAGCGCTCCGGTCACGGGCATGAAGTAGCCGCATCCGTCGCAGCGCGCGGGGGCCTTGACCGCCACGTCGGCGGTGGGTCCGTGCGAGCCGTCGTACCACCGCTGGGCGGCCTGGTCGCGGCCCTCTGCGGACAGCACGCGCGGACGGCCCAGGCCCAGCTCCCACAGGGCGACGGCGTCGACGTCCTCCTCGCCGGTGGCCTCGAAGCCACCCACGAGGTTGGGGTCGTCATCGATCTTGGGGGTGACATCGCCGGGGCCGACGTCACCGGGGGCGAGCCGCTGCGCCCACGGGAGCCACTCCGGGGAGAGGATCGCACCGTCGCCGGGCAGGAGCTGCGACTCGCAGACCGTCGCGGTCTTGGACCGCGGGGCCCGGGTGACGGTGACGGCCCAGGCCCATCCGCCGTAGCCGGGCAGGGTGGCGGCGAACCAGTGGGTGCCGAGGCGCTCCGCCTCGAGGGTGAAGCCGACGTGCTCGCCGACCCCCTCCCCCTTCGTCGCCTCGATGAGCTCGCGGCGGGCGGGCTCGATCGCGGCCGCCAGGACGGCGTCCGCCTTCGGCTTGGCCTTGGCCCGGCTCCTCGTGGTGGTGGTCTCGGTCATCTCAGCCCTCCATGTCGTCGGCGATGCGACGCAGGACCTGGGCGACCTTGGCGCCATGGGCCTTGTCGGGGTAGCGCCCGCGGCGCAGGCCGTTGCCCAGGTCGTCGAGGAGCTTGATGACGTCCTCGACGATCGCGGCCATGTCCTCGGCCGGCTTGCGGTCACGCTGGCGCAGGTTGGCCGAGACGCTCGGCGGGGTGTCCAGGACCGTGACGGCCAGCGCCTGGGCGCCGCGGCGCCCCTCGACGATGCCGTAGTCCACGCGGGTGCCGCCCTTGAGGGTGGTCGTGCCCTCGGGCAGCGCGTTGGCGTGGAGGAAGATGTCCGAGCCGTCGTCGCCGGAGATGAAGCCGAAGCCCTTCTCCGCGTCGTACCACTTGACCTTGCCAGTGGGCACCGTGCACCTCTTGCTCGTACCTGGGGTGTGTGGGCGCACGGGATCGTGCACCCCGTCAAGGCTAACCCGAGCGGCCCCGCTCACCCCAATACGCGGCCGACCTCGATCCCCCACTGCCCGGCCCACGTGGCGCCCGGCTCGAGCGCGACCATGCCCTCACCGGAGTTGAAGGCGTCCGGCGGGCACGAGAGCGGCTCGACCGCGATGCCTGCGGGATGGCCGTGTGGCAGCGCCGTCGGATCGGAGCGGCCGGTGAAGACCTGCACCCAGTCCAGGCCGGGGCCTCCCCAGAGGTGCACGGCCCGCTCGCCGGTCTCGACGGTGACGGTCCAGCAGCCGTCGGGGCCCCGCTCCAGGCCGGTGTAGGCGTTGTCGATGTCGCGGTCGCCGAGCTCAGGGCCCTCCCGCAGGTCGAGGGTGCTCCCGCCCACCGGCTCGGTCCCGATCGGCAGCAGACGATCCGGGTCGACGTGGACGACGCGGTCTGCGGGCACGGTCACCCGGGCGCGCGCAGCCGGGGTGGCCCCGAGGGCCAGGTAGGGGTGGGCCCCGTAGCCGACGGGCGCGGCCGTGGCCCCGACGTTGACGACAGAGGTGCTGCAGGTCAGGCCGCGAGGGTCGACCTGCCAGGCGACCCTGACCTCGAGGGCGAAGGGGTAGCCCGGCCGAGGGTGCACCGTGTGGAGGAGGACGACCCGGTCGTCGTCGCGCTCGGTCGGGCGGAAGGCCTCCCACCGCACGAGCCCGTGGGTGGCCGTGCCGGTCGACCGCTCGGTGATCGGCAGCTCGTGCTCCTGCCCGGCAAAGGTGTACCGCCCGTCCCGGACCCGGTTGGGCCACGGCACGAGCAGCTGCCCGCGGCCGGAGGAGGCCATCTCTGCCACCGGGTACCCGGCCACCAGGTCGACACCGCCGACAGCGAGGCTGCGCCGCCCACCGCCCGTCTCGACGACCACCGCCTCGACGTCACCGCTGGTCAGCTGCCACTGCGTGCCACTGGGTGGGTTCGCCATGCCTCCAACGTACGGCGAAAACCCGGTGGTCGGTTGTCGGTGGCGTACGGCACGATGGTCCGTCGTGACCACCCTGCCCAAGGACCTGCCTGCCCACGAGATCGGGCCCGGCCTGCGAGGGTTCTGGCAGGCACTGCCGCGCGAAGGGAGATTCCTCCTCTCCACGGTCGCCCTCCAGCACCTCGGCCGGGGCATGACCCTGCCCTTCACCGTCATCTACCTGCACGAGGTGCGTCACCTCTCCCTCGACACCGCGGGCATGATCATGGCCCTGCTCGCCCTCGTGGCCGCCGTCATGGCCGGCCCGATGGGCAGCCTCACCGACCGGTTCGGCGCCCGGTGGATGCTCATCGCCTCCGGGGTCTGCCAGAGCCTGGGCGCCGTGGCGATGGGCTTCGCCACCGGGCTCCCCCTCGCCATCACCGGCGCCGTCTTCATGGGCCTGTCGGCGAGCATCGGCTGGTCCGCGGCCAACACCTTCATCTCCGCGCTCGTGCGCGGCCCCCTGCGCCAGCGCTACTTCGGCGTCAACTTCGCCCTGCTCAACCTCGGCATCGGGGCAGGCGGGCTCATCGCCGGGGCCTTCGTCGACGTCCACGCGCCGATCACCTTCGAGCTGATCTTCCTCGTCGACGCCGTCCTCGTGCTCATCCCCGGGATCTGGCTGCTGGGCCCCCTTCGTCATGTGCACGCCCGGGCCACGGCGCCCGAGGACGACGGCCCCATGCCCAGCTACGCCACGGTGCTGCGTCTGCCGGGCATGCGCTGGGTGCTGCTCCTGGCGGTCGTGTCGAGCTTCGTCGGCTACGGCCAGTTCGAGGCCGGCGTCCCCGCCTTCGCCCGCTCCATCTCGCAGGTGAGCACCGAGACGATCGGCGTGCTCTTCGCGGCCAACACCGTGGTCATCGTGCTCCTGCAGTTCTGGGTCCTGCAGCGCATCGACGGCCACCGCCGCACCCGGGTGGGGCTGGTCATGCTCGTCCTCTGGTTCGGCGCCTGGGGTGCGATGGGCCTGAGCGGGCTGCTCCCCGCGACCCTGACCGCGGCCATGCTCGTCGTGCTCTTCGGTGCGCTCTTCGGTCTCGGGGAGACTCTCCTGCAGCCGACCCTGCCGGCGATCACCAACGACATGGCACCCGACCACCTGCGTGGCCGGGTCAACGCCGCCCAGTCGACCGCCTTCATGTCCGGCGGGGTCCTCGGCCCGCTCGTGGCCGGCGTCCTGCTCGACCGTGGCCTGGGCGGCCTCTTCATCGGCCTGATCATCGGCGGGCTCGTCGTCACCGGATGGCTGCTGCTGCGGCTCGAGCGGATCATCAGCCCCGAGGTCAACGGCGTGCCGACCGCCGCGGCGAGCACCGTGAGCGCGAGCGCGGGATAGCCGCCCGGTCCAAGGCGCCGGCCACGGTCGACTACCGTGAGTCGGTGCGCTCCCTCGCCGAGGACATCCGCCACCGCACCGACGAGGAGCTGGTGGCCCTGCTGGAGCTACGACCGGATCTGGCCCGGCCGCAGCCCGCTGACCTCACCGCCCTCGCTGCTCGTGCCAGTACCCGCGCCTCCACGGCCCGCGCCGTCGATCACCTCGACCTGCCGCACCTGGCTGCCCTCCAGGCCTGCGCCATCACCGGGACCACCGACGCCATGGCGATCGCGCCCCTGCTCGGCATGGACGAAGGGAGCACCGCAGCCCTCCTCCAGGACCTCACCACAGCGGCGCTGCTCTGGCGCTCGAGCGAGGGGACGCTCTTGTCCCGGACGGTCAGCGATGTCCTCGGACCGCACCCCGCGGGGCTGGGGCCGACGGCCGAGACGGTCGGGCACTCCCTCCCCCGCGACCTCCCGGGAGCGCTCGAGCGGCTGACTGCGCAGGAGCGGCAGATCCTCGAGCGGATCGCCCGCCACGGCCCGAGCGCGGCAGTGCCGGCCGATCCCGAGGGACGCGCCGGCCAGGCCGTCACCGGCCTCATCGATGCAGGCCTGGTCGTCGCCCCCGACGCTCAGCACGTCCTGCTCCCCCGCGAGGTCGGCCTGCTCGTGCGCGGGGGTCGCATCCTCGACCCCGCGCCCGGCACCGACGCCGCGAGCGCCCGAGCACTCGACCCCGACGACGCCGACAGCGCAGCGACCGCCAGCGCCACCGAGGTCGTCGCACTCGTCGACGAGCTGCTCGACCGGGTCGACGACCTGCGCCCGAGGGTCCTGCGCAGCGGCGGCCTGGCCGTCCGCGACCTGCGCAACCTCGCCGGTCGCGTCGACCTCGACGAGGCGAGCGCCACCTTCCTCCTGGAGCTGGCACTCGGCGCCGGACTCCTCGGCGACGACCACGCGCTCGAACCGACCTGGCGCCTCACGACGACGGTCGACGAGTGGCGGGCCCTGCCGCCGGCCAGCCGGTGGGTCGGGCTGTCCGGACCCTGGCTGCGGTCCCTGCGTGCCAGCGTGGTGCCGGCCCCCGAGGACGGCGGCCGGGTCAACGCCCTGTCCGAGGGCCTGGTGTGGCCGCCGGTGCGGGCCCTGCGCCGCGAGCTGCTCGAGATCCTTGCCGACCTACCGCCGGGCAGCTCGCCCGACGGCGCGGAGATGATGGAGCGACTGCGGCACGGCCGTCCCCGACGGATGCCGCACGGCGCCGACGAGGCCGTCGCCGCTCTCCTGCGTGAGGGCGAGCAGCTCGGTGTCACCGGCCGGGGAGCGCTCGGCTCCTTCGGTCGGCTGCTGCTCAGCGACGAGGTGGCCGCCGGCCACCTGCTCGAGACCCTGGTACCCGAGCCCGTCGACCGGCTGCTCCTGCAGGCCGACCTGACGGCTGTCGTCCCCGGGACTCCCGTGCCCGAGCTCGCGGCGCTGCTGCGACGCAGCGCCACGCTCGAGTCGCGCGGTGGCGCCAGCGTGCACCGCTTCACCGAGACCTCCCTGCGGTCCGCCCTGGACTCCGGCTGGACCGCCGACGAGCTGCTCGAGACGCTCGCCCGCTTCAGCCCCAGCCCCGTCCCGCAGCCGCTCGACTACCTCGTGCGCGATGTCGCACGACGCCACGGCCAGCTGCGGGTCGGCAGCGCCGGCAGCTACCTGCGCAGCGACGACTCCACCCACCTCGAGGCACTGCTCACCCACCGCGACCTGAGCCACCTGCAGCTGCGCCAGCTCGCACCGACCGTGCTCGTCTCACCCGTGGGGCCGACCGTGCTGCTGGAGTCGCTGCGCGAGGTCGGCGCCGTCCCGGCGCTCGAAGGCTCTGGCGGTGTGGTCGCGAGCAAGCCCGCCGCACCACGCATCACGCCCCGCCGCGAGCGCCCGGTCACCGAGGTCGCCCCGGAGCCGTCCACCGAGGTGCTCGCCCGTCTGCGCGAGGGCGAGGCCCGGGCAGACAAGCAGCGCAACACCCCGCACGACGGTGCACCGACGATCCCGGCGCTCGACCCTGCGAGCAGCTCCGCACTCCTGCGCGAGGCCGCTGCCGACCGGCTCCCGGTCTGGCTCGGGGTCACCGACGCGGTCGGGTCGACCCGCCGCTTCGTCTTCCACCCCACCACGGTCGACGGCGGTCGCATCATCGGCGAGGTCGACGGCCAGCCGCAGGTCTTCAGCCTCCACCGCATCACCGGTGTCGTCATCGAGGGCTGAGCCAGCCCCCTTCGTCGTCCGGCCTCGTCAGGCTCCGGCGAGCGCCTTGACCACGCGCGAGGGCGACGGCTTGCCGAGCTGCTGCGCCATCCACACGCTCGTCTCGACCAGGGCGTCGAGGTCGACGCCGGTCTCCACGCCGGCACCGTCGAGCATCCAGACGAGGTCCTCGGTCGCGAGGTTGCCGGTCGCCGACTTGGCGTAGGGGCAGCCGCCCAGGCCTCCGGTGGAGGCGTCGACGACACTCACCCCGGCGCGCAGCGCGGTCAGGGTGTTGGCCAGCGCCTGGCCGTAGGTGTCGTGGAAGTGCACGCCGACCCGGTCCACGCCGATGCCGCGCTTGCCCAGCTCGGCCAGCAGCGCCTCGACGTGCCCCGCGGTGCCCGTACCGATGGTGTCGCCGATCGACAGCTGGTCGCAGCCGAGGTCCATCAGCTCGGCGCACGCATCGGCGACCTGGCCCACGGGCACCGGCCCCTCCCACGGGTCGCCGAAGCACATCGACACATAGGCGCGCACCCACAGGCCCGAGTCCTGCGCCCGCTTGACCACGGGCTTGAACATCTCGACCGACTCCTCCCGGGAGCGACCGAGGTTCTTCTGCGCGAAGGTCTCGGTCGCGCTGCCGAAGATCGCGACTGCCCCGACACCCGCCTCGAGGGCCCGGTCCAGTCCGCGCTCGTTGGGCACGAGCACGGGACGAAGGGGGCCGCGCCCCACCTCGCCCAGCTCGGCCAGGAGCTCGGTGGCATCCGCCAGCTGCGGCACCCACTTCGGTGAGACGAAGGAGGTCGTCTCGACGGTCTCCAGGCCGGCGGCGACCAGCCGGCGCACGAACTGCGCCTTGACCTCGGTGGGCACGACGCCCTTCTCGTTCTGCAGACCATCACGCGCGCCGACCTCGTAGATCGTCACCCGGGAGGGCAGGTCGGTCATCGGCTCGGTCTGCGGCAGTGCACGGCTCATGAGTCCACTATGGCGCATCACGTACCGTTGGCACGGGCCTGCCGCAGCGGGCCAGGGAGGACACCGCAGCATGAGCAACGACCCGTACCCCAACGAGCGGCCTGACCCGCGAGGCGATGACCCGTACTCGTCGGACCCGTACTCGTCAGACCCGTACTCGTCGGATCCCTATGTCCGGGGCGGCGCCTCGGGCCAGCCGCAGCTGCCCGCGTACGAGCCCGGCCGCTCCGCGCCCCTCCCCCCGCCGCCGGGCCAACCGATGCCGCCGCCCTACCTCTACCCGGCGGTCCAGCAGACCCCGACCAACACCTCCGCGATCGTGCTGATCGTCTTGTCGTCGCTGTCGATCCTCACCGGGTACTGCTGCTACATCGGCATCCCCGGCCTCGTGCTGGGCATCCTCGGCGTGACCAAGCAGGCGACCGACCCTGAGGGCGCGGCCAAGCTGACCAAGATCGGCTGGATCAGCTTCGGGGCGCTGATCGGCCTCACCGTCCTGGTCGTCGGCGGCGCCATCCTCCTCGCCGTCCTCTCGGAGGCGTGACATGGCACTCGACGGCGCGCTCATCGTCCAGAGCGACAAGACCCTCCTGCTCGAGGTGGACCACGAGCGCTCGGCCGACGCGCGCCGGGCCATCGCCCCCTTCGCCGAGCTGGAGCGGGCCCCGGAGCACATCCACACCTACCGCGTGACCCCGCTGGGTCTGTGGAACGCCCGCGCTGCGGGCCACGACGCCGAGCAGGTCGTCAACGCCCTGATCACCCACTCGCGCTACCCGGTGCCGCAGGCCCTGCTCGTCGACATCGCCGAGACCATGGACCGCTACGGCCGGCTCGTGCTGGAGAAGGATGGTGAGCAGCTCATCCTGCGCACCACCGACCGCGCGGTGCTCACCGAGGTCATGCGGCACAAGAAGATCACGCCGCTCCTCGGCGAGATGCTCTCCCCCGACGAGGTCGTCGTCCACCCCTCGGAGCGAGGCACCCTCAAGCAGGAGCTGCTCAAGGTGGGCTGGCCCGCGGAGGACCGCGCCGGCTATGTCGACGGCGAGGCGCACCCCATCGACCTGCTCGAGGACGGCTGGTCCCTGCGGCCCTACCAGCAGCAGGCGGTCGACGGGTTCTGGGACGGCGGCTCCGGCGTCGTCGTGCTGCCCTGCGGCGCCGGCAAGACGCTCGTCGGCGCGGCGGCGATGGCTGCCGCCAAGGCGACCACCCTCATCCTCGTGACCAACACGGTGAGCGCGCGGCAGTGGAAGCAGGAGCTGCTCCAGCGCACCACGCTGACCGAGGAGGAGATCGGCGAGTACTCCGGTGCCCGCAAGGAGATCCGACCGGTCACCATCGCGACCTACCAGGTCCTCACGCTCAAGAGGAAGGGGATCTACCCCCACCTCGACCTGCTCGATGCCCGGGACTGGGGCCTGGTCGTCTACGACGAGGTCCACCTGCTGCCGGCCCCGATCTTCCGGATGACCGCGGACCTGCAGGCCCGTCGTCGCCTCGGCCTGACCGCGACGCTCGTGCGTGAGGACGGCCGCGAGGCCGATGTCTTCTCGCTCATCGGGCCCAAGCGCTTCGACGCGCCGTGGAAGGACATCGAGGCGCAGGGCTACATCGCACCCGCGGACTGCGTCGAGGTGCGGGTGACCCTCACCGACGCCGAGCGGATGGCCTACGCGACGGCCGAGGCAGAGGACCGCTACCGGCTCGCGTCGTGCTCGCCGGTCAAGCTCGGCGTCGTGCGCACCATCGTCGACCAGCACCGGGGTGAGCCCACGCTCGTCATCGGGCAGTACCTCGACCAGCTCCACGAGCTCGCCGAGCAGCTCGACGCCGACCTCATCACGGGTGAGACCCCCGTCAAGCAGCGTCAGGAGCTCTTCGCCGACTTCCGCGAAGGGAGGTCCAACCTCCTCGTCGTGTCCAAGGTGGCCAACTTCTCCGTCGACCTGCCCGAGGCGAGCGTGGCGGTCCAGGTCAGCGGCACCTTCGGCTCACGCCAGGAGGAGGCCCAGCGTCTGGGCCGGGTGCTGCGACCCAAGGAGGACGGCCGCACCGCGCACTTCTACACCGTCGTTACACGCGACACCGTCGACGCGGAGTTCGCCTCGCACCGGCAGCGCTTCCTCGCCGAGCAGGGCTACGCCTACCGGATCCTCGACGCCGACGACCTGTAGACCACGCACGGCGCGCCGCGCGCACCCCCCTTCGCACCGAACGTGCATTCCCCTATGGCAATGCAACCCGAACGTGCATTCCCCTATGGCAATGCAACCCGAACGTGCATTCCCCTATGGCAATGCACGTTCGGCGGGGTCAGAGGATCGAGTCGAGGAACTTGCGGGTGCGCTCGTGGGTCGGGTTGGCGAGGATGTCGGTGGGCGCACCCTGCTCGACGATCTGACCACCGTCGAACATCATCACCTTGTGCGAGACGTCGCGGGCGAACTGCATCTCGTGGGTGACGATGAGCATCGAGATGTCCGTGGTGTCCGCGACATCGCGCAGCACCGCGAGCACGTCACCGACGAGCTCGGGGTCGAGCGCCGACGTGACCTCGTCGAGCAGCAGGATCTTGGGGTCCATCGCGAGCGCCCGGGCGATCGCGACGCGCTGCTTCTGACCACCTGACAGCCGGCTCGGGTGCTCCTCGGCCCGGTCCTTCAGCCCCACCTGGTCGAGCAGTGCAAGACCGCGATCGCGCGCCTCCTCCTTGCCCCGACCCAGCACGTGCACCTGGGCCTCGGTCACGTTGTCGATGACCGACATGTTGGGGAAGAGGTTGAAGTGCTGGAAGACCATGCCGATCTGCTTGCGCGTCGCGGCGACCTGCTTCTCCCTCAGGCGGATCCGCTTGCCGTCGCGACGATCGTGGGTGAGCGGCTTGCCGTCGATCCAGATGTAGCCGTCGGTGAGCTCCTCGAGGGTCATCACCAGGCGCAGGATCGTCGTCTTGCCGGACCCGCTCGGCCCGATGAGCGTGACCCGCTCGCCCGGCGCGACGTCGAAGTTGAGGCCCGACAGGACCGTGTGGTCGCCGAACTTCTTCTGGACCCCCTCGAAGCGGATGACGGGCGGCACTGCGGACGAAGGGGGTGTCCCCCCGGTCGGGTCAGTAGACAAGGGCTTTTTCCAATCTGCGAACGGCGAGGGCGGTGACGAGACTGGCCACGAGGAAGATCAGGCCGGCGATCGTGAAGGCCTCGTTGTAGCGGAAGGTGTTGTTGCCGGCCTGCTGGGCGACGGTGACCATCTCCAGGACCGAGATCGCAAAGAGGTACGGGGTGTCCTTGAACATCGAGATCGTCCAGTTGCCCAGCGACGGGAGGGTCGCCCGCATGGCCTGGGGCAGCACGATCGCCCGCCAGGTCCGAGCCTGCGGCAGGCTGAGAGCCCGCGAGGCCTCCCACTGACCGCGGTCGACCGACCCGATGCCGGCGATGAAGGACTCGGCCATGTAGGTCGAGTAGTGCACCCCGATGACGACGGTGCCGACCCACAGCAGGTTCCAGTCGACCGGGACGAGGAAGCTCGCGAAGACCAGCTGGACGATGAGCGGAGTCATCCTGATGACGTCCATGACCCACCGGACCGGCCGGGCGATGACGGAGGGGGTCACCTGGGTGATCAGGGCCAGCGAGAGTCCGAGCACGACTGCGACGATCGTGCCCACGACCGTGACGAGGAGGGTGACCTTGACGAAGGCGGTGAGCAGCTCGGGCAGCAGGTCCGCGGCTGCCTGCCAGCTCCAGAACTGGTCGAAGGTGATCGCAGGCATCACAGTGCCGCCCCCGCACTCGCGTGGGCGCTGCCGGCGGGCAGCCCCAGACGTCGTCTGGCCCGCTTCTCCAGGACCCGCAGGCCGAAGGAGAAGACCAGGGCGATGAGGTAGTAGAGGAGCAGACCGATGCTGTACGCGAAGATCGTCGTGGTGTCGATCCGCAGCTCGTCGATCTGGTAGCCGAGGTCCTGCAACCCGATGAAGAGGGCGACCGCCGTGCCCTTGATGAGCATGACGAGCAGGTTGTTGTACCCCGAGAGCATGAGGACCCAGGCCTGCGGCCAGATGATCCGTCGCATCCGGGTGACCCGGGACATGTTGAGTGCGGTCGCACCCTCCCACTGGCCCTTGTCGACCGCGTTGATCGAGCCGCGGACCACCTCGGCACCGTAGGCGCCGTAGTTGAGGCCGAGGGCGATGACGCCGGTGAGCACGGCGTCCATGCTCACCCCGAACAGGGGCATGACGTAGTACAGCCAGAAGAGCTGGACGACGAGCGAGGTGCCGCGGAAGAACTCGACGACGATGGTCGACAGCCAGCGCAGGGGCGCTGCCGGGCTGATGCTCAGCAGCCCGAAGACCACCGAGACGAGGAAGGCCACGAGTGCCCCGCCGAGGGTGAGCTGGAGCGTGATGGACACGCCCTCGCCCAGCCTCGGCAGGGCATCACGGAGCGCCTCGAGGTTCTCGGTCACTTGGCGTCCGGGAGCTCACCCTTGCAGAGCTGCTCGGTGGTCAGGTCGCCCTTGGGACGCTCGGCGTCGGTGAAGCCGAACTCGCCGATGACGTCCGTGTAGGCCTTCTTGTCACCGGTGATCTTGGCCAGTTCCTTGTTGTAGGCGTCGCGCAGGGTGTCGTCACCCTTCTTGAAGACCGTCGCGCCGGCACCGACCTGCTGCTTGCCGTCGACGACGGCGACGAAGGAGTCGGTCACGTCGACCTTGACGTCGGGGTTCTTCTCGGCCATCGTCCGCAACGAGATCCCCGTGAGCGCGAAGACATCGCTGCGACCTCGGACGACGGCGTCCATGCCGTCCTGCGGGCTCTTGACCTCGGTGGCCTTGATGCCGAGCGACTTCGCGTAGCCCGACTCGATGGCACCACTCATGGTCGAGAACTTGGCGCCGGACTTCTTGACGTCCTCGAGGTTCTTCAGGTTCTTGGGGTTGCCCTCGGGAACCATCAAGGCGGTCGTGTAGAGGATCTCCGGGTCACCGAAGGAGGCCTCCTTGCAGCGCTCGGGCAGGATCGACATCCCCGCGGAGATGACATCGAAGCGGCCGGCCTTCAGACCGGGGATGAGGGATCCCCACTCGGTCTTGACGCCCTTGACCTCGTCGATCCCCATGTCCTTGAAGATCTTCTTGTGCAGCGCGATCGTCGCGCCGGTCAGCTCGCCATCCTTCTCGAAGGAGTACGGGTCCTCGCCGGCGAAACCGACGGTGACCACGCCCTTGTCCTTGAGCTGGGTCAGCTTGTCCCCGGACGCGCTGTCCGATCCAGAGTCCCCGCATGCCGCCAGGGTGAGGGCCATCGTCAGTGCGGCGGTCCCGGCCAGAGTTCGCGTGTGTCGCACGAGCTTCCTCCCCACGGAGGGTCTTCCCCGGGTCGGTCCCAGTCCTCCGATTCACCTCACCCGACCAAATACGAGGGCCGAAGGGGGCGCTAGACCGCGACAGACCTCCCTTCGTTGTCAGTCCGTAACCCAACGAAACGGCCCGGGGTCTGCCGCCCACGTTCAGCAGACATCCAGACAACGGGCGCACACTCGATGAGGTGAGTACCCATGCGACCCCTGCCGAGACGAGCCCGCACCTGCTCGTCGTCGAGGACGAGCCCAACATCCGCGAACTCCTGGCGACCTCCCTTCGCTTCGCCGGGTTCCAGGTCGAGGTGGCCGGCGACGGCGCCACGGCGCTCGACATCGTCCACCGCCTCGAACCCGATCTCATCGTGCTGGACGTCATGCTTCCCGACATCGACGGCTTCGAGGTCGCCTCCAAGCTGCGCGCGGCCGAGCGGCACCAGCCGATCCTCTTCCTCACCGCCCGGGACTCGCTCGACGACAAGATCAAGGGTCTGACCGTCGGCGGCGACGACTACGTGACCAAGCCCTTCTCCCTCGAGGAGGTCATCGCCCGCATCCGCGTCATCCTGCGTCGCACGCAGGACGTCCCCTCTGCGGAGTCGGTCCTGCGCTTCGCCGATCTCGAGCTCGACGACGAGGGGCACGAGGTCCGTCGGGCCGGACGCTCGATCGACGTCTCCCCCACGGAGTTCAAGCTCCTGCGCTACCTCATGCTCAACCCCAACCGGGTGCTGTCCAAGGCGCAGATCCTCGACCACGTGTGGGACTACGACTTCCGCGGGGAGATGGGGATCGTCGAGTCCTACATCTCCTACCTGCGGCGCAAGATCGACACCGAGGACCTCCCCACGCTGATCCACACCAAGCGTGGCTTCGGGTACGTGCTGCGCCTGCCCCCGGAATGAGCCGCAGATGAGCCTGGAGCGGATCACTGCGCCCGTCGTCCGCAAGCTCGAGGCGATGCCGCTCACCTGGCGGCTCGTCGTCATCCTGCTCACCCTCCTGCTCGCCGCCCTCATGGCGACCTCCCTGACGACGGCCTGGCTCGTCCAGCGTGACCTCAAGGCCAATGTCGACGACCAGCTGCGAGCCGTGGCCATCCCGATCGCCGAGGACGACGCGGCCGTGACGGTCGGTGGGGACAGCGGCGACATCTACAACCACACGACACCCACGGACCCGACCAACTACTTCTTCGTGCGCCAGCCCTCCGACGGCTCCGCCTGGCAGTACCGCTTCCCCACGGGTGAGACCAGCCGTCCCGACGTCCCGGTCCTCCGGCTCGATGACCCACGGGTGCTCGACGGCCAGCCCTTCACCGTGCCCTCCGTCGACGGTCACACGCGCTGGCGCTTCATCGCCGGCCACTACACGGCCCCGGACAACTCCACCTTCGCCGTGGGCATGCCCATGACGGGGGTCAACCGGATCGTCAGACGCTTCGCCATCGTCACCATCGTGGTGGGGCTGGCGGCCCTGCTCACCTGTGGAGTTCTCGGCTGGTTCGCGACCCGCCGCGCCTTCCGCCCCCTTCGCCGCATCGAGGACACCGCCGCCGGTATCGCGGCAGGAGACCTCAGCCGTCGCGTCCCGGTCCGCTACAGCCGGGACGAGGTGGCCAGCCTCAGCGACTCGCTCAACGGCATGCTCGGCCAGGTCGAGCGCAGCTTCGCCCTCCAGGAGGCGTCCGAGACCAAGATGCGCCAGTTCGTGGCCGACGCCAGCCACGAGCTGCGCACCCCGCTGGCGACGGTGCGTGGCTACGCCGAGCTCTACCGGCAGGGAGCCGTGCAGGGAACCGACCAGACCGCGCAGGCGATGGACCGGATCGAGGGTGAGGCCTCACGCATGACCGGCCTCGTCGACGACCTGCTGATGCTGGCGCGCCTCGATGATCAGCGGCCGCTCGAGCTCGCCGAGATCGACCTGGTGGTGATCGCCGCCGAGACCGTGCACGACGCTCGTGCCCGCGCGCCGCACCGGCACGTCCAGCTCGTCGGGCTCGACGCGGAGCTCGTCCCCGTGGTGCTGCGGGGCGACGAGAGCCGTCTGCGACAGGTCCTCAGCAACCTCATCGGCAATGCCCTCATGCACACTGCCGACGACGTCCTCGTCGAGGTGCGGATCGGGCAGGTCGGCGACGTCGCCGTCCTCGAGGTCCGCGACCACGGGGCAGGCATCTCCCCCGAGGCCGCCGCACGGGTCTTCGAGCGCTTCTACCGCGTGGACAAGGCACGCTCACGCGCTCGTGGCGGGAGCGGGCTGGGTCTGGCGATCGTCGCGGCCATCGTCGGCCAGCACCACGGCACGGTCCGGGTGCTCGAGACCCCGGGCGGCGGGGCGACCTTCCGCGTGGAGCTGCCCGGCTCAGACCCGGTCCGCCCCGACCGGGTCTGAGAGACCCGGGCGGCCCGCGCACAGCAAGCCCACAGGCAACACCAAGCCGGGGCCGAAGTTGCCGAGGCACTGTGGAGGGACAGCCTCGACAAGGAGCCCCTGATGGACCACGACCCGACTGCACCGATCCCGTCGCACTCTCCCCGCCCGGATGCCGGGCCGACACCGACGACCACCTACACGTCGGCCCTCACTGCACCGCCCGCGCCGCGCCTGCGACGGCGCCGCGGACGCCGCATCGGCGAGCTGACCGCGGTCGGCATCCTGTCCGCGGCTCTCGCCACCGGCGGCACGTGGGGAGTCCTCTCCCTGACCGATCAAGGGCCGGGCGCCACCTCACCGGCAGCGACCGCCGCGCAGAGCGGCGGCGGGGACGCCGCCAGCGTCGTCCCGGTGAGCACCGCCGCCAAGGCCAACCCGGACTGGAACGCCGTCACCGATGCCGTCGCCCCGAGCGTCGTGGCGATCACCGTCAAGAGCGGCAGTTCCGGGGGCGAGGGCTCCGGCGTCATCATTGACGACAAGGGGCACGTCCTCACCAACCACCACGTCGTGAGCGGGGCGGGCGACAACGCCAAGATCACCGTCACGCTCGCCGGTGGCGCCACCTACGCCGCGACGGTCGCAGGCGATGACGCGTCGACCGACCTGGCCGTCGTCACGATCACCGACCCGCCGAAGGACCTGCGCCCCATCACGATGGGCACGTCCGGCGGGCTCGACGTGGGCGACCCGGTGATGGCGGTCGGCAACCCGCTCGGTCTCGCGGGCACGGTCACGACCGGCATCGTCAGCGCGCTGAACCGCCCCGTCACGACGAGCCGCAGCGAGGGGCAGAGCCAGGACCCCTTCGCCCAGCAGCAGGCCACCCCGGTCGTCACCTCCGCCATCCAGACCTCGGCCGCGATCAACCCGGGCAACTCCGGCGGCGCGCTCGTCGACGCCGCAGGCCGCCTCGTGGGGATCAACTCCTCGATCGCGACGCTCGGCGGCGCCGGCGGGCAGTCCGGCAGCATCGGGATCGGCTTCGCCATCCCCATCGACGAGGCCCAGTGGATCGCCGACCAGCTCATCAGGGACGGCCGCGCACAGCATGCCCTCCTCGGGGTGACCCCCAGCGACGGCTCGGCCACGCTGGGCGCGGCCACCCGCTCGGGCGCGCAGGTCCGCAAGGTCTCGAGCGGCAGCGCCGCCGACAAGGCCGGCCTGCTCGAGGGTGACCTCATCGTGGGGGTCGACGGCACCGATGTCCGCTCCGCCGAGTCCCTCGTGGGGCTCATCCACGCCAAGCGCATCGGCTCGACCGTCTCGCTGAGCATCATCCGCGGCGGTGAGGAGCAGACGATCAAGGCCACGCTCGGCGCCAAGCCGACTGACCAGGGATGACCGGGCCGCGAGAGGCTCAGGAGACTCACAGGTCGATGCCAGCAGCGTCCAAGTCTGGTGGTGCAGGATCGGTCTCAGGAGCACAGGAGAAGGAGTCAACGGTCGCTCGATCGTCTCCTCCCCGACGCTGGCACCGTCCTTCTCCGGCTCCCACAGGGGTGCTACCCCCGCCTTCGGGTGTGGCGTCTGAAGGCGGCGCTGAGTAGCCGAACTCATGCCCCCAGCGTGCTGATCACAGCACACTGGGGGCATGAGCATGTCAGAACCGATCCTCGAGTCGATGCGCGCGATCGAGGACGACTTCGCCGAGGCGATGTCGCGCATGTACAGCGTGGGCAACGACCTGGCTCGCGTGCGGGCACGGCTGAGCGCGGAGGCCACCGACGTCGCCTCGACCGCCGCAGCCGCCGCAGCCGCCGAGGCCGTGGAGGCCGACCCCGAGCACTGGACCCCGGTCGCGGAGCCCGTGGCGAGCGCCCCCCGCCCTTCGCCGGCACAGCCGTCTCCTCCCCCGATCGCTCCGGGGCATGTCATGCCGCCTCCCGCGCCGGTCACCACTCCTCCCTTCGTGCCACCGACGGCAGCGCTCCCTCCTGCCGAGCCCTGGTGGCAGCGTGACGGACTCGTCGCCAAGGTGCTGGCCGTCGTCGGGACAGCGATCACCCTCATCGGGGTCGCCTTCCTGCTCGCGCTGGCCATCCAGATGGGCTTCTTCGGCCCTCTCGCCCGGGTCCTGAGCGGCGGGCTCCTGGCCATCGCCCTCATCGGTGCCGCCGTCGTCGTGCGGCGCCGCCCCTCGGGCACCATCGGCGCCCTGGGTCTGGCCGCCACCGGCATCGCGACCGCCTACCTCGACGTCCTGGCCGTGACCCGCATCTACGAATGGGTGCCGTTGGCCGTCGGCATGATCATCGCCGGCCTCATCGCCCTCGGCGGCGTCCTGCTCGCCCGCTCCTGGGACAGCCAGCTGCTCGCCGTCGTCGCCGTCCTCGGGGTCGCGCTCATGGCCCCCTTCGTCGGCCTCGAGCACGGACTGCTCACCGGCGCCTTCCTCCTCGTCCTCGCCGCCGCCTCGTGGCCGGCGCAGATCGGGCGGGACTGGTGGGTGCTGGAGCTGGCGCGCATCCTGCCGACGGCCCTCTTCCTCACCGCCCTGGCGGCCGTCCACGAGCGGAGCGGCATCGCCGGCCTGCTCGGCGTCCTCTTCGCGGTCCTGGTCCTCGGCACCAGCCTGGCGGGCGCTCGGATCCCCCGCCTGCCCCAGCAGCTCGGTGCCCTGGTCCCGGTCGGTGTCCTGCCGCTCGGCGCCGCGGCCCTCGCCGTCGACGACCGCTGGAGCGGTGCCGGGCTCTTCGTCGTCGCGACCTGCCTGCTCGTCTTCGTCGCCGGTCTGGCCGACCACCCGGTGGGCACCCCGGCACAGCACCGGCTGCCCGAGTTCGCCCTCGCCAGCGCCGGTCTGACCTCGCTGTGCGCCGCGCTGCGGGTCAGCGACGGGCAGGACTGGACCCCTGTCATCGGTGTCGCGCTCTGCCTCGTGTGGGCCGTGACCGCGCTGGTCCTGCGACACCGCGTCACTCTCGTCGTGGCGCTCGCCCTCGGCGCGCTCGCCACGATCGGGGCGATGTCGCTGCTGCCGCACATCGTCCTGCGCAGCCTCTCCGACGAGGTCGCCGTGCGACACCTCCTCGCCGCGACCGGGGTCGCCGTCCTCTACCTGGTCCTCGCCCGCGCCGTCACGAGCGTCCTGCCCGCGCTGGCACCCGTCCTGCCCCGGGCTCTCCTCGCCCTGTCGGCGCTGTGGGTGGGTGGCAGCGTCGTCCTGCTCATCACGCTCGTCGGCCAGCTCGTCGACGACCCGCGCGGAGGGTTCACGGCGGGGCAGGCCGGCGCGACCGTCGTCTGGATGGCCATCGCGGCCCTCCTCCTGCTGCGGGGCCTGCGCGGCTCCACCTTCGCCATCCCTGCCGGTCTTGCGCTGGCTGCGGTGAGCGTGGGCAAGCTGCTGCTCTTCGACCTGTCCTTCCTGGGCGGCCTGGCCAGGGTGCTCAGCTTCATCGTCGCGGGTCTGCTGCTGCTCGGCATGGGCGCCGGCTTCGCCCAGGCCCTGGAGCGCACCCGCCGCACCTCCCAGCCCCACCCCGGGGCCGGTCCTGTGGAAAACCCGGCGCCCGCCGGTCCGCTTCCTCCTAGCGTCTGAGGGGAGCCGGGCCACAGGCGTCCGGACCACGAGCACGAAGGGGAACCCACCATGGCCACTTTCACCGTCGACACCGCGCAGGTCGCCAGCAGCGCATCGGATGTCTCCCGGATCTCCGAGGACGTCGAGACCACCGTGGCGAGCATGATGAGCCGCCTGATCTCGCTGCAGAACGACTGGCAGGGCGATGCCTCGACCAGCTTCCAGGACCTCATCAACGACTGGCGCGTCACCCAGCGCACCGTCAAGGAGAGCCTGGACGAGATCGGTCGGGCGCTCAGCGACGCGAGCCAGACCTATGACACCTCGGAGACCTCGGTCAAGAGCTCGATGCGCTCCGGCCGCTGACACCGACATGACGAGGGGCGAGGACCGGCTGCCGGTCCTCGCCCCTCGTCAAGACCTTCGGGTTCACTCCGTCGAGATCGCCTGCAGGACGTCCATGCGTGCCGCGCGTCGGGCAGGGAGCAGCGCCGCCAGCACCCCGATGATCCCGGCGAGGACCACGAAGACGACCATCTGCACCCAGGGGATCGCCAGCTCGGTGATCCCGTCGTCGACCAGCGAGCGCTGGATCGCGACGCCTGCCACGACCCCGAGGACGATGCCGAGCACTGCACCGAGGAGGGCGATCGTCACCGACTCGAGGGTGATCATCCTGCGCAGCTGGGCGCGTGAGAGTCCCACCGCCCGCAGCAGCCCGACCTCTCGGGTGCGCTCCATGACCGACAGCCCGAGGGTGTTGACGATGCCGAGCACGGCGATGACGATCGCGAGGCCGAGCAGTGCGTAGATGAGGTAGAGGATCTGGTTGATGCTGGCCCGCTGCTCGGCGGCGTAGCCCTTCTGGTCCTTGAGGGTGACGAGTGGTTGCTGGTCGGTGATCTTCTCGATCCCGGCCCGCACGCCGGCCTTGTCGACGCCCTGGTCGAGGAAGATGAAGGCCCAGTTGTCGGCGGCCGCACCACCCATCTCCTCGACGGTGTCGACGGACAGCAGGATGTCTGGCGACCCGATCGCCTGGATCTCGTCGTAGAAGCCGACGACCTTCAGCTGCTTGGTCGAGGCACCCATCGAGACCTTGACAGTGCTGCCCACGTGACGGCCGCCCTCGTGCTTGGTCGAGAGCATCACCGAGTCGGCGCCGATGTCCGCGGTACCGGAGGTCGGCTCGATCTGCTCGACGTCGGCAAAGGTGCTCGGGTCGATGGCCGTGGCGAAGAGCCGGCCCCCGTCGACCTCGGCGCTGACGAACCGCACCGGCGAGACCTCGCGCACCCCGTCGACTGCCGCGACCTGCTGGGCCACCGTGGACGAGAAGGGCTGCCCGACGGCATTGCTGAGGATGTAGTCGGCGCGGAAGGTCTCCTCGATCTGCTTGTCGATGCTGGCGGTCGCGCTCGACGCGATGACGCCCATGAGGGCCACGAGCGTCATGCCGATCATCAGTGCCGAGGCCGTCGCCGCGGTGCGGCCCGGGTTGCGCACGGAGTTCTGCTCCGCCATCCGACCGACGCTGCCGAAGGCCGTGCGGTAGACCCAGCCGAGCCCGGCGATCAGCGGACGACCGACGAAGGGAGCGAGGAAGGCCGTGCCGAGGACGAGCCCGACGATGCCCGCCCCGATCCACCACAGCTGGCGGGTGTCGGCCACGAAGAGACCGACGAGGAAGGCCACGGCACCCAGCGCCAGGACGGCGACCTCGAGGCCGCGCCGGACCGGGTGGTGCCCGATGCCGGTGTCGATCGAGTCGCGCATCGCGGCCACCGGTGGCACCGAGCCGGCCCGGCGAGCGGGCACCCATGCCGCGACCATGGTGACGACGATGCCGACCGCGTACGCGGCGATGACGGTCCGCGGCGTGAAGACCAGCCCGCTGCCCGACAGGTCGAGACCGAAGGTGGCGAAGAGCGCCTGGATCCCCAGGGCCAGCAGCACCCCGAGCAGCAGACCGAGCGTCGCCCCCACGACACCGACGACGAAGGCCTCGACGAGCACCGAGCGCACGACCTGGCGCCTGGACGCGCCGATCGCCCGCAGCAGCGCCAGCTCCCGGCCGCGCTGGGCCACGAGGATGCTGAAGGTGTTGATGATGAGGAAGGAGCCGACGAAGAGGGCGATGCCGGCGAAGACCAGCAGGAAGGTGGTGATGAAGCCCAGCGCCTGCTGCACGTCGTTCTGGTTGGCGTCGGCGAGGCTCTTGCCGGTCCAGGCCTCGAAGCCCTTGGGCACGAGGGCCTCGGCCTGGCTGCGCAGCTCGCCCTGGCTCACGCCGTCCTTGGCGGTGACCCACACGGACGAGTACTCGTCCTTGCCGTCCATGAAGTACTTCTGCATCGTCGCGGTGTCGAAGACGGCGATCGAGGCGCCGGCCATCCCCCCTTCGCCGAAGGTCATGGTGCCGACGAGCTTGGCCGTGATGCGCGGGACCTTGCCCGTCGTGACAAGGGGGACCTCGTCCCCGACCGTGTAGCCGGCCCGCTCAGCAGTCTTGGTGTCGACGACGACCTCACCGGTGCGCTCCGGCGCCCGACCCTCGACGATGGCGAGCGGTGACTCGCCCAGCTGGTTGGGGGCGTCGGTGTAGTTGAAGGCCATCGCGGGCGCACCCTGGCCGCCGACGACCTTGCCGTTGGTGCCGACGACGAAGACCCCGAAGGCATCGACGTTCCCGTCGGCCCGGGCAGCGCCCGGCAGCGCGGCCAGCTCGTCGACCTCGGCCGCCGAGATGCGCGCGCCGCCGGAGCCGCCGTAGTCGTCGGTCTGCTCGGCCTGGACGACGACGTCGCCGACGGTGCCGTCCATGATCCCGTCGAAGGTGCGGCCGAGGGTGTCGGTGAAGATGAGCGAACCAGCGACGAAGGCCGTCCCGAGGACGATCGCCATGGCGCTCATGAGCAGGCGCGCCTTGCGCGCCAGCAGACTCTTGAGGGTGGCCTTGAGCATCAGTGCGCCTCGTTGCTCAGGGCGACCATCCGCTCGAGCACGCTCTCGCGCTCGGGCTCCCACAGCTCGTCGACGATGCGGCCGTCGGCGAGGAAGAGCACCCGGTCGGTGTGGCTCGCGGCCACGGGGTCGTGGGTGACCATGACGATGGTCTGGTCGAACTCGTCGACGCTGCGTCGCAGGAAGCCCAGCACCTCGGCACCCGAGGTCGAGTCGAGGTTGCCGGTCGGCTCGTCGGCGAAGATGATCGACGGCTTGGACACCAGCGCCCGCGCGCAGGCGACGCGCTGCTGCTGCCCACCGGACAGCTCATTGGGCCGGTGTCGCAGGCGGTCGCGCAGCCCGACGGTGTCGATGACGAGGTCGAACCATGCCGGGTCCGGCGTGCGGCCGGCGATGGCCAGCGGCAGGAGGATGTTTTCCTCCGCAGTGAGCGTGGGGATGAGGTTGAAGGCCTGGAAGACGAAGCCGATCCGGTCGCGGCGCAGCCGCGTGAGGTCCTTCTCCTTCAGCGTGGTGATGTCGGTGTCCCCGATGAAGGCGCGCCCCCCGGTCACGCTGTCCAGACCTGCGAGGCAGTGCATCAGGGTCGACTTGCCCGAGCCGGACGGGCCCATGATCGCCGTGAACTGCCCTGCACCGATGTCGAGATCGATGCCGTCGAGTGCAGCGACGCTGGCCTCACCCTTGCCGTAGACCTTGCGCAGCTCGTGCGTGCTGGCGGCAACCTGCGTACTCATGTCCCCTGCTCCCGTCGTCGAACGAAGTGTCCGCGACAAATCTAGGTGCGGGAGTCCGCTCCGGTCACTGGGGTATCCCCCCGGAGCCGACGGCGGCGCGCCGGAGCAGGGCGAAGGGGGGCTCCCCTCAGATCTCGACGGTGGAGACGACCCGCAGCCGCGGGTGGGCGTCGTCACCGTCCACCACGTCACCGGTGACCCACCTCAGGGTGAGGTGCCCGTCGTGCACCTCGGCGACCGCGAGGTTGTTGTCGAACCATGGTCCCTGGG
This sequence comes from Janibacter sp. Soil728, assembly GCF_001428305.1. Classification (GTDB taxonomy): domain Bacteria; phylum Actinomycetota; class Actinomycetes; order Actinomycetales; family Dermatophilaceae; genus Janibacter. The sequence continues at coordinate 442,418 of NZ_LMRZ01000006.1, forward strand.
TCAGCTGCCACGGGTACCGCAGGTGCGGGACCCCCTTCGTCCTCACGGCGAGGCGACGCATCGGCCGGACCAGTCCCCTGGCCATCTGCGACATGAGCACGCGGATCCCCCTCGGCATCGGGTTGCGGATCGGGCTGCACACGGCCTGCACGATCCGGCTGCGCGCACCGTGCGACGCCGGGTCGCTCACCTCCGCGACGTAGGAGTGGTGCACATCGCCGGAGAGGAAGGTGACGGTGGCCGGCGGGTGGCCACGCTCTCCGCGGGCGACGGACATCACCAGCTCGAAGACCTCGACGAAGCCGGACTGGAAGGCGCCCCAGTGCTCGAGGTCGACGGTCTGGCGCAGCGTCTCGGTACCGCGACGCACCAGCCCGGACCGGTGCGGGCTGGCGAGGGACTCACTGATCGCCTCGGCGTCGTGGAGGCCCGGCGGGAGGAGGAAGGGGACGGAGGTCCCGATGAAGAGGTGGTCGAGGTCGCCGGTCATCTGCTCGGCGAGCCAGGCGAGCTCGTCATCGTCGAGCATGGAGCGCCGGCCGGGCTCGAGCACCCGCGCGGCACGCGAGTCCAGCATGATCAGTCGCGATCCTCCGAGGGCGCGGGTGTAGCTCCACCGGTAGGTCTCGGGATGGCGGTCGACCCGCCCGGACAGGCTCCGCAGCGGCTGGGTGAGATCGATCTCGCCGGGGGCGCCGCCGTCGAGGAGCTGCCAGATCTCGTCCTGGGCGAGCTCCTCGGGTGCGAGGTTGCCGATGTGCTGGTGAACCCAGTAGCTCGTCAGCCCGGCGATGAGGCGCTCGTGCCACCACGGGGTCTGGTTGATCTCCTGGTGCCAGCTCCACGAGGTGTTCCAGTCATCGCGGATGTCGTGGTCGTCGAAGATCATCGCGCTCGGGACGACCGAGAGCACCCAGCGGATCGCCGGGTCGCTCCACGCCAGCTCGTAGAGGTGGGCGTACTCCGCGTAGTCCTTGATCTCCTCACCCGGCGGCTCGTCGAGGCTGCGGCGGGAGGCGATGAACTCGCGCATCTGCGGGCTGGTCTCGTCGGCGTACACCTGGTCGCCGAGCATGGCGAGGACATCGGGGCGGCGGAACTGTCCGTCGGCCAGGGCCAGGGCGACGGTCCGCAGCGCGTCGACGCCATGGCTCTCATGGTGCTCGGCGTCGTGCGGGACACTCGTGCGGCAGGAGCCGAAGGCCAGCAGCGGAGGACGGTCGTGGTTCAGCGTCGCGATGCTCGAGCGGGGGAAGGGGGACCCCTCGAGTGGCCACACCGGCTCACCGTCGATGTCCACGGAGTAGTCGTAGGTGCGTCCGGGGGTCAGCCCGTCGAGCAGGACGAGGGCGTAGTGGTGGTCCTCGACGACGAAGCTCGCTGCGTGCCACTCGCGCCCGTCGGATGCGACCGTGACCCTCGCGGGCCCCGCGGTCTCCACCCAGATCGAGGCATCGTGCTCGCCCACGAAGCGCAGCAGAGGGCCGAGGACGAGCGGGGATGAAGCAGTCATCTCCCCATCCTCACCCTCGTGTCTGGGAGTCGTCTGGTCGGGTCCCGCGGACGCCCGGGACCCGACCAGCGACGAGGCCGCTCGAGGTCAGTCGCGTCGGCGTCGCAGGAGGCACACCAGGAGCGCCAGCCCGCCCAGCGCGGCGGCGAGCTGGGGACCGTAGGCCTTGAGCAGCACCGGGAGCGCGGTGGCCCCGAGGTCGATCGCGTCGGCGGATCCCGCGCTGCTCGACGCCGACCGAGCCGGTGCCGGTGTCGGTGTCGGTGTCGGCGCAGCAGTCGGTGCGGGCACCGACGTGGTCGCCGGCTCCGGCGCGGATGTCTGCGAGGCCGCCGCCGGCTCGTCCGACGCCCCGAGCCGACCCGCGAGGCAGTCGACGAACTGACCGAGGAGCTTGTCGGAGACGTCCTGCATGACGCCGCGACCGAACTGCGCCGGCTTGCCGGTGACATTGAGGTCGGTGACCACCTCGACCTGGGTGCTCGAGGGTCCGAGCTCGGTCATGGTGGCCACGACATCGGCGCCGGCGGTGCCGTTGCCCCGCTTGTCCTTGCCCAGGGCCTTGATCGCCATGCGGTGGGCCGAGCCGTCCTTGTCGACGAACTCACCGCTGCCCTTGTACACGAGCGCGATCGGGCCGAGCTTGACCTTGACCGTCCCCTCGAAGGAGCTCTCGTCGGCGCTGGTGACCTGGGCGCCGGGGAAGCACCCGGCCACCGACTCGATGTCACCGAGCGCCGCCCAGGTCTGCTCGATCCCGGCCGGCACGCTGAAGGTGTGGGTCAGCTGCACGTCAGCCCTCTCGTCCGGCGGCCGCGACGACGGCTCGTCTCGTCAGCACCGTGGCCAGGTGCCTGCGGTAGTCGGCGTCCCCGTTGAGGTCGGACGGGGGGTCGGTCCCCTCGCCGGCCAGGTCGCACGCGGCGCGCACGCCCTCTGCCGTGGGTGCCGCCCCGACGAGCGCGGCCTCCACAGCGCCGGCCCGCAGCGATGTCGACCCCATGTTGGTCAGACCGATGCGCGCCTGAGCGATCGACCCGCCCTCGACCTTGACCTGGGCGGCCACCGCGACGATGGGCCACTGGTGGGCCACCCGGACGAACTTCTCGTAGTGCGATCCCCACCCGTCGTAGGTGGGGACCCGGATGGCGGTCAACAGCTCGTCCTCACCGACGGCCGTGTCGAAGAGCCCCTCGAAGAAGTCGGCCGCAGCGACGACCCGCTCCCCCGAGGAACCCGTGATGACCAGCTCGGCGTCCATGGCCAGGACCGGAGCCCCGCAGTCACCTGCGGGATCGGCGTGCACGAGGGCACCGCCCAAGGTCCCGCGGTGGCGGATCTGCGGGTCGGCGACCTCGCTGATCGCCTGGTGCAGGAGCGTGCACCGAGTGCGCACACGATCGTCGGCAAGGATCTCGTGGTACGGGGTCATCGCGCCGATGGTGATGCTCGCTCCGTCATCGCTGATGCCGCGCAGCGACGCGATCCGGCCGATGTCGATGACCATCTCCGGAGCGTTGAGCCGCATCCGCAGCACCGGCAGCAGGGACTGCCCGCCTGCGAGGACCTTGGCCTCGTCACCGTGCTCGGCGAGGAGCCCGAGGGCCTCTTCGACCGTGGTCGGTGCCGCATAGTCGAACTTCGCCGGGATCATCGCCCTGCTCCTTCTGCGTCGTCAGTACCGGCTGACCCGCCGGTGGGCCCGTCCGCACCCGCCGTGCGATCCGTCTGTCCCTGCATGCCGGTCGCCTCGTCGAAGTGCGGGGCGGCCGCGGCCATCGTGCCTTGGCCCTCGGAGCCGGACCGGATCGCCAGCCAGACCCGCTCCGGGGTGCAGGGCATCTGGACGTCGTCGACACCGAAGGACCGCAGCGCGTCGACCACGCCGTTGACGATGCATGGCGTCGAGGCGATCGTGCCCGCCTCACCCACGCCCTTGGTCCCCAGCGTGTTTGTCGTCGCGAGGGTCGTGGTCGTGGCGGTGTCGAAGCTGATGGTGTCGGCCGCCGTCGGCACGAGGTAGTCGACGAAGCTACCGCTGACGAGCGTGCCGGAGTCGTCGTAGACCGCCTCCTCCCACAGCGCCTGGGCGATGCCCTGGACGAGCCCGCCGTGGATCTGGCCGTCGACGATCAGCGGGTTGACCACCTGGCCGACGTCGTCGACGCAGGTGTACTTGCGCAGGGTCACCTGCCCCGTCTCGGTGTCGACCTCCACCGCGCACAGGTGGGTTCCGTGCGGGTAGTTGAAGTTGACCGGGTCGTAGGTGGCGTCGGCGTCGATGCCCGGCTCGATGTCGTCCGGGTAGTCGTGCGAGGCGAAGGCCGCCCCCGCGATCTCGGAGATGCCCACCGACTGGTCCGTGCCTGCGACCGCGAAGCGACCGTCGGTGAACTCCAGGTCGTCGGGGTTGGCCTCGAGCATGTGTGCCGCGTAGCGACGCGCCTTGTCGATGACCTTGTCGGCCGCCTTGATCACGGCCTCTCCGCCGACGACCAACGACCGCGAGCCGTAGGTGTCGAGGCCCTTGTGCGAGATCTGCGTGTCGCCGTGCAGGATCTCGACGCTCTCGAAGGGGACGCCGAGCCGATCGGCGACGATCTGGCTGAAGGCCGTCTCGTGGCCCTGGCCGTGGGCGCTCACGCCGACGACGACCTCGACCGTGCCGGTGGCGAGCATCCGCACGCTCGCGTGCTCCCACCCGCCGGCGCCGTAGTCCAGGCTGCCGAGCACCCGGCTGGGTGCCAGGCCGCACATCTCGGTGAAGGTCGAGATCCCGATGCCGAGCTGCACGGGGTCATTGCTCTCGCGGCGACGCCGCTGCTCCTCGCGCAGCTCGTCGTAGCCGAACATCTCCTTGGCCATCGCGGTCGCGGCCTCGTAGTTGCCGGAGTCGTACTCGAGACCGGCGATGGAGGTGAAGGGGAACTCCTCGTGCGTGATCCAGTTGCGCTCGCGGACGACCAGTGGGTCCTCCCCGAGCTCGTGGGCCAGCTCGTCCATCATCCGCTCGATGCCGAAGGTCGCCTCGGGTCGCCCGGCGCCGCGGTAGGCGTCGGTCCAGGCCTTGTTGGTCAGGACCGACTGCATCGAGAAGTGGTAGGCGGGGAACTTGTAGATGGCGTTGAACATGAAGGCGCCCAGGACGGGCACCCCTCCGCCGATGAGGGCCACGTAGGAGCCGAGGTCGGCGAGCAGGTCGACCTTGAGCCCGGTGACGTGCCCCTCCTTGTCGGCCGCGAGCGTGAGCCGCTGCCACTGGTCGCGCCCGTGGTGGGCGGCCATGAGCGACTCGGAGCGGGTCTCGGTGTACTTGACCGGCTTGCCCAGCTGCCGGGCGACCCACCAGGCGAGCCACTCCTCCGGCGTCACCTGCAGCTTGCCGCCGAAGCCGCCGCCGACGTCGGGGGCGATGACCCGGATCTTGGACTCGGGCACACCGGTCGTCGCCGCGAGGGCGAAGCGCACGATGTGCGGGATCTGCGTCGCCGTCCACATGGTCAGCTGCTCGCCGGTCGGGTCGACGACGACGGAGCGCGGCTCCATGAAGGCGGGGATCAGCCGCTGCTGCCGGTACTCGCGCTCGATGAGGATGCCGCCCTCACGAGCCGTCGCGATGGCCTCCTCGACGTCGGTCCCGGTCCCTGCTGCGGCGGAGTCGAAGACCCACAACGCCGACTTGTTGGTGCCCAGGTCCGGGTGCGCCAGGACCGTGTCCTGCGCCGCCTCCTTGAGGTCCAGCGCGGCGGGCAGCTCCTCGTAGTCGACGTCGACCAGCTCGGCCGCGTCTCGTGCCTCGGCCGCGCTGCGAGCGACGATGACGGCGACGATCTCGCCGGCGAAGGTCACCCGGTCGGTCGGCATCGGCGGGTGCACGGGGGTCACCTGGTCCGGGCTCAGCGGCCAGGCGTTGATCAGGACGCCGACCGACTCGTCGAGGTCCGCCCCCGAGTACACGGCCACGACATTGGTCGAGGCCTTGGCCTCGCTCGTGTCGACGGCGGTGATCCTCGCGTGGGCGAAGGGGCTGCGCACCATGGCCATGTGCAGCATGCCCGGCAGGACGATGTTGTCGGTCCAGCGGGTGCGACCGGTGATCAGGCGCTGGTCCTCCTTGCGGCGACGGTCACGACCGATCTCGCGGACGGGCTGCTCGGTGGTCTGCTCTGCGGCCTCGACGCTCATCGGGTGCCGCCCGCACTGTCGGAGGCGCCGGCAACGGCTGTCGCCCCGGAGGACCCGGCCGCGGTCTGCACGGCTCGCACGATGTTGTGGTAGCCGGTGCAGCGACAGAGGTTGCCCTCGAGACCGAGGCGGATCTCCTCCTCGCTCGGGTCGGGGTTGTCCCGCAGCAGGTCGACCGACTGCATGATCATGCCCGGGGTGCAGTAGCCGCACTGCAGGGCGTGGCACTCGTGGAAGGCCTCCTGCACCGGGTGCAGCTGACCATTGGTGGCCAGCCCCTCGATGGTGGTCACCTCGCACCCGTCGGCCTGGACGGCCAGCATGTTGCAGGACTTCACGCTCCGGCCGTCGAGGTGGACGGTGCACGCTCCGCAGTTGGAGGTGTCACAACCGATCACCGTGCCGGTCTTGCCGAGGCTCTCTCGCAGGTAGTGCACGAGAAGCATGCGGGGTTCAACGTCATCGGCGACTCTTGCGCCGTCGACGACGAGCTCGATCCTGGCCATGGGGCTCTCCTGAGGTCGATCACGACAGTGTGATCTGGCTCATGCTAGCGAGCCCCCTCGACCGGGTCACCCCCTTGACATCAGCCCTCGAGGGTGTGATGGATCCGGCCGTCGCGGGCGGCCAGCCGCTCGCCCGTGCCGCCCCAGCGGTCGGCGACGAACTCGGCCGCGATGCTGATCGCGGTCTCCTCCGGCGTCCGCGCACCCAGGTCGAGGCCGATCGGGCTGCGCAGCCGCGCCAGCTCCGTCGAGGTCACGCCGACCTCGCGCAACCGCTCCTCGCGGTCCTCGTGCGTGCGCCGCGAGCCCATCGCTCCGATGTAGCCGACCTCGGGCAGGCGCAGGGCCACCTCGAGGAGCGGCACGTCGAACTTGGGGTCGTGGGTCAGCACCGTGATCACCGTGCGCCCGTCGATCCGGCCCGCGTCCTGCTCGGCGGCCAGGTACCGGTGCGGCCAGTCGACGACGACCTCGTCCGCCGCGGGGAAGCGGCTGTGGGTCGCGAAGACGGGGCGCGCGTCGCAGACGGTGACGCGGTACCCGAGGAAGGCGCCCACCTTGGCCACCGCCGCCGCGAAGTCGATGGCACCGAAGACGAGCATCCGGGGCGGGGGCGCGAAGGCCCAGATGAAGACCCGCATGCCCTCGCCACGACGCTCGCCGTCAGGGCCATAACCGAGCGTGGCGTTGTGCCCGGCCGAAAGCTGTCCGAGGGCGTCGTCGCGCACCGCCGCGTCGGCGCGGGAGGACCCGAGGGACCCGCGCGGCTCCTCGTCGGGTCGGATGATCATCCGTCGCCCCAACCACTGAGCGTCGGGATGCTCGATGATCGTCGCGACGGCCACCGCCCGCCCGGCGTCGATGTCGGCCGCGACCTCGCCGAGCTCTGGGAAGGTCTCGCGACTCATTTGCTCGACCCACACGTCGAGGATCCCGCCGCAGGTCAGGCCGACCGACATCGCGTCGTCGTCGGAGATGCCGTACCTCTGGAAGGCGGGGTCGCCGGACTCCAGCACCTCCTGGGCCAGCTCGTAGACCGCACCCTCGACGCACCCACCGGAGACCGAGCCGACGGCGGTGCCGTCGGGTCCGACGAGCATCGAGGCACCGGGGGGACGAGGAGCGGATCGGAAGGTCGCGACGACGGTCCCGACGCCGATGGAGTGGCCCTGCTCCCACCACTGCAGCAGCTCCGGCAGCACCTCACGCATCGGCGATCTCCTCCAGGAGCTCCTCGAACGCCCTCAACGAGTGACCGGCGACGAAGGCGTCGACATGTGGCAGCGCAGCCACTATGCCGGTCTGGACAGGACGATACCCCGCCTTGCCCCGGTGCGGGTTGGCCCAGATGACGCGGTGAGCCAGCCGGTGGATCCGGCCGAGCTGCGTGCCCAGCTCGCCGCCGTCACCGCGCTCCCAGCCGTCGCTGATGACGACGACGACGGCCCCGCGCGTCAGGTGCCGGGTGCCGACACCGGAGAGGAAGACCCGCAGCACCTCGCCGAGCCGGGTCCCGCCCGACCAGTCCGGCACCTGCTCGCCCGCTCGCACCAGCGCCCGCTCGGGATCACGGGTGCGCAGGGCCTCGGTGACCCGGGTCAGCCGGGTGCCGAGGGTGAAGACCTCCACCGCAGTGGTCGGCCCACCACCGGCGGGACCGCGGGCGTGCACCACCACGTGGGCCAGCCGCAGCAGCGCGTCCGCGTAGGGGCGCATCGATCCCGAGACGTCGACGAGCAGCACGACCCGGCGACCTCGCAGCCCGCGGCGCCGGTGGTCGATCCGGCTCGGCTCGCCCATCTGGCGCAGCATCGAGCGCAGGGTCGAGCGCACATCGATCTCGCCGCGTCGCCACGGGGTGCGTCGGGTACTGCGCCGTACGGGCAGCCTGGCCCGCAACCCGGCGATGAGCGTGTCCAGCAGGGCCTTGTCCGCGGCCTCGAGGGCGGCCACGTCCCGGTGGCGCAGGATCTCCAGGTCGCTGGCCGCGACGTGGACGGACTCGCTCCTCCCTTCGCCGGGGGCGGGATCGACGTCGTCCAGGGGCAAGGGCGACGTCGTCGTGCGGTCCTGCTCGCGGGCGTGGGGCCGTGCACGGACCGCGGTCTGCCCGAACCACTCCGCGAAGACCTGGTCGAAGCGCACCAGGTCCTCCGGGCTGGCGCACAGGGTCGCCCGGCCGGCCCTGCGCACGCCCTCGCGGTCGGCCGCCCCCACGATCGCCGCGGCCTCGAGGAAGGCCGTCGACCGGTCGTGCGTCACCCCCACGCCTGCGGCCCGCGCCGCGTGGGCCAGCCCCACGAGAACTTCGTCGACCTCGCGGGGTGCGCGGGGCGCGCAGGACGAGGTCGCGGTCATCTCGCGAGCACCCGGTCCAGGGCGTCGCGCACCCGGTCGGCGTCCTCGCGGTACTTGATGACCGCGCCCAGGGTGCGGGCCGCGACCTGCAGGTCGAGCTCCTGGGCACCCAGACGTTGCAGCGCCGCCACCCAGTCGAGGGTCTCCGCGACGCCCGGTGGCTTGACGAGGTCCAGGGCCCGCAGATGCTGCACGGCGCCCACCACCTGAGCGACCAGGGCCTGCGTCACGTCGGGGATCCGGCTGCGGACGATCGCCACCTCACGCTCCAGACCCGGGTGGTCGATCCAGTGGTAGAGGCAGCGCCGCTTGAGGGCGTCGTGCAGCTCGCGGGTCCGGTTGGAGGTGAGGACGACCGTGGGGGGCACCCGGGCGCTGATCGTCCCGAGCTCGGGGATGCTCACCGTCCACGACGAGAGGACCTCGAGCAGGAAGGCCTCGAACTCGTCGTCGGCGCGGTCGATCTCGTCGATGAGCAGCACGGCCGGGCTGTGCCGCAACGCGCGCAGCACGGGACGCTCGAGGAGGAAGCGCTCGTCGAAGAGGGAGCGCTCGGCCTCGTCGGGGAGGATCTCCCCCTTCGTCGTCAGCGTCTCCAGGGTGCGCAGGTGCAGGATCTGCCGCGGGAAGTCCCAGTCGTAGAGGGCCTGCGAGGCGTCGATCCCCTCGTAGCACTGCAGGCGGATGAGCGGGACCCCCTCCAGCTCGGCGAGCGCCTCGGCCAACGCCGTCTTGCCCGTGCCCGGGGCGCCCTCGAGCAGCAGCGGGCGCTGCATCTCCCGGGAAAGGAAGGTGACGGTGGCCAGATCCTCGTCGGCGAGGTAGCCCGTGGCACCCAGCCGATCCGCCAGCTCCTGCGGTGACGTCATGCACGGAGGCTACGCCGAAGGGCGGCTCCCCCATCGGGGGAACCGCCCTTCGTCAGGTGCTGCGTGCAGCGGTGGGGCTCAGAAGCCCATGCCGCCCATGCCACCCATCTCGTCGCCACCGGGCATGGCCGCGCCGGCCTTTTCCGGCTTGTCGGCGATGACGGCCTCGGTGGTGAGGAAGAGCGCCGCGATGGAGGCGGCGTTCTGCAGCGCGCTGCGGGTCACCTTGGCGGGGTCGATGATGCCCTCGGCGATCATGTCGACGTACTCGCCGGTGGCCGCGTTGAGACCCTCGCCTGCGGGGAGGTTCTCGACCTTCTCGGTCACGACGCCGCCGTTGAGGCCGGCGTTGGTCGCGATCTGCTTCAGCGGAGCGGAGGCCGCGACGCGAACGATGTTCGCACCGGTGGCCTCGTCACCCTCGAGCGAGAGCTTCTCGAAGGCCACCTTGGTCGCCTGCAGCAGCGCGACGCCACCACCGGCGACGATGCCCTCCTCGACAGCAGCCTTCGCATTGCGGACAGCGTCCTCGATGCGGTGCTTGCGCTCCTTGAGCTCGACCTCGGTGGCCGCACCCGCGCGGATGACGGCGACGCCGCCGGCGAGCTTGGCGAGGCGCTCCTGGAGCTTCTCGCGGTCGTAGTCCGAGTCGCTGTTCTCGATCTCGGCCTTGATCTGGTTGACGCGACCGGCGATCTGGTCCTGGTCGCCTGCACCCTCGACGATGGTCGTCTCGTCCTTGGTGACGACCACCTTGCGGGCGCGACCCAGCAGGTCGAGCTCGGCGGTCTCGAGCGAGAGGCCGACCTCCTCGGAGATGACCTGGCCACCGGTGAGGATGGCGATGTCGGCGAGCATGGCCTTGCGGCGGTCACCGAAGCCCGGAGCCTTGACGGCGACGGACTTGAAGGTGCCCTTGAGCTTGTTGACGACCAGCGTCGACAGTGCCTCGCCCTCGAGGTCCTCGGCGATGATCAGCAGCGGCTTGCCGGCCTGCATGACCTTCTCGAGGACGGGGAGCAGGTCCTTGATCGAGCCGATCTTGGAGTTCGCGATGAGGACGTAGGGGTCCTCGAGCACGGTCTCCATGCGCTCGGTGTCGGTCACGAAGTAGCCGGAGATGTAGCCCTTGTCGAAGCGCATGCCCTCGGTGAGCTCGAGCTCGAGACCGAAGGTGTTGCTCTCCTCGACAGTGATGACACCTTCCTTGCCGACCTTGTCCATCGCCTCGGCGATCTTGGCGCCGATCTCGGGGTCAGCAGCAGAGATGGAGGCCGTGGCAGCGATCTGCTCCTTGGTCTCGATCTCCACGGCCATCGAGAGCAGCTCGTCGGAGACCGCGTTGACGGCCTTCTCGATGCCGCGCTTGAGGGCCATCGGGTTGGCGCCGGCGGCGACATTGCGCAGGCCCTCGCGCACGAGCGCCTGGGCGAGCACGGTGGCCGTCGTCGTGCCGTCACCGGCGACGTCGTCGGTCTTCTTCGCAACTTCCTTGACGAGCTCGGCCCCGATCTTCTCGTACGGGTCGTCGAGCTCGATCTCCTTGGCGATGGACACGCCGTCATTGGTGATCGTGGGTGCGCCCCACTTCTTCTCCAGGACGACATTGCGGCCCTTGGGGCCAAGGGTGACCTTGACGGCGTCGGCGAGGGTGTTCATTCCCCGCTCGAGGCCGCGACGGGCCTCCTCGTCAAAAGCAATGAGCTTTGCCATTCGGGTGGTCCTCCACGCGAATCGAAGGGTCATGACCGGGGGCGCCCGCGACGGACGGAGAGCGACCGTCCGGCTCACGTCACCGGGCGACCGCACCCCTCACCTGACCGGTCAAGGATTATCACTCTCACGGGGAGAGTGCTAACGCCATTATTGGCACTCTCGGTGGTCGAGTGCAAACGCGTCACGTCCGCGGGTGGAGGTCCTCGAAGGTGGCGCGCATCTCGCCATCGGCGTCCGAGGAGGCCGGGTCGTCGAGGTCGGCGACGAAGATCGCGACCAGCTCGCGAACCGGGTTGCCCTCGATCTCGGCGAGCAGCCCGTGCCACGCAGCAAGGTTGGGGTGCTCCACCTGCGTGCACGCCTGCGCCGGGGACAGTCCCTCTGCGGCAGCGGCCAGCTGCTCGGGCGAGACGTCGAGCGTCGCGGTCGACCCGTCGTGCCGCAGCACGGAGGCGAGGACGACGGCGGCCAGCCCGTGGCTGCCTCCGGGGACGTTGACGTGCGGCAGCTGCCAACTCGGGTCGCTGCTCGCCGAGGTGATGCCGACCGCCCAGGCGACCGGCTGCCGCCAGCCGTCGATCCGCCGCGTCAGGTGCTCCTTGATCGCCGCGAGCCCGGCGGGGGTGCTCCAGTCCATCTCAGCCATGTGTCCACCATGCCAAGGCGGGGGCGGCTCCGGTACCCCCTGCGCACCGGAGCCGCCCCACGGGACCCTTCCCTCGAGGAGACGCGCTCGGGCACGGAGCGGTTCGGTGTCGACCGGATCTGTGATCAACCCGTGATCAGGTCAGCCACGCAACCGCTTCTCGCGGACATCGGTGGCGGGCACGAAGCCCGCTGCGTCGTAGAACTCCTCGGCACCGGGCTCGCAGCGCAGCCGGATCACACCGATGCCGGCGTCGCGCGCCCAGGCCCGGCAGGCCGCGAGCAGGGAGCGGCCGACGCCGCAGCGACGGTGGTCGGGCGCGACGTAGCGGCACGGTCGAGGTAGCCCACCTCGCGGGCGCCGTCGATCGCGATCGCGAGCTGCAGCGAGAGCGCCGCGAGGACGTATGCGTCGTCGGGACCGGCCTTGACGATGCGCACGACCGCTCCCGGAGGGCTCAGACCTCGATGCCGAGGCGGCGGGCGCTGCGGGTGCGCTGGCGCTGGTCGCGCAGGCGGCGCAGCCGCTTGATGAGCATCGGGTCCTCGGACAGGGCGGCCGGGTTGTTGATCAGGCCGTTGAGCACCTGGTAGTAGCGGGTGGAGCTCATGTCGAAGAGCTCCTTGATCGCCTGCTCCTTGGAGCCGGCGTACTTCCACCACTGACGCTCGAAGGCGAGGATCTCCCGGTCGCGGTCCGTGAGCGGGACCGAGGGGGTCGGCTGGGCGGACTGGTCGGCGAGGTTCACGCGACGCACTGTACCGAGGTAATCACATGCTTGTCATTACCTCGGCGTGTCGGCTGGACAGGTGGGACGAAGGGGGTCACTCACGCCCCCTTCGTCCCATCCGTCACAGCGACGACCGCTGGGCGCACGCCCGGACCGCAATGGTCAGCAAAGAGTAAATTCGGTGTTTGGCGGCAACGGCGCCGCTGCCCGGGGGGCAGGGCCGGGACCCTCGTCTCGGAAGGACGAAGCATCATGAAGAGGACACTCATCACCTGCGTCATGGCGGCAGGCCTGCTGCTGGTCGGCGCAGGATCGGCATCGGCCGGCGAGGTCACCGGCAACGGCAAGACCACCCAGGCCCCGATGCACGCGAAGTCGATCTGCGCCTTCTCAGGGCTCGACACACCCGACGCCATCGAGAACAACCCGCCCGGGTTCGACGACGACTTCCTCGGCCACGGCACGCAGAGCTACGGCCAGTTCGTCGCCTACGGACTCAAGGCGATGCTCGGCGACGAGAGTCCGGGCAACTCGTGCCGCGGCAACCTCGTCTTCGCAGGGGAGTGAGCGCCCTCGTCGACGAGTGACTCACCCACAGCGGCCCCGGGCAGCCCGCCCGGGGCCGCCGCGTGCCATGGAGGTCAGCCCATCGAGTCGAGGATGTCGCTGATGTCCTGGGTGGTCGTCTGCGGGTTGACGATGGCGAAGCGGGCCAGCGTCTCCCCCTCGTGCGTGGTGGGCACGATGAAGGCGAACTCCTCGTCGAGGATCCGGTCGGACCACGTGCTGTAGTCGGCGGCGCTCCAGCCCTTGCGTCGGAAGACGACCACGGACAGGAAGCGCTCGCCGACGAGCTCGAGGTCATCGCGCCGGTGGATCTCCGCCTCGGCGAAGGCCGCCACCTCGAGGGTCATCTCGACCGACTTCGTGTACGCCTGCGTGCCGTGGGTGGCCAGGGAGAACCAGAAGGGCAACCCGCGCGCCCGACGGGTCAGCCCCACGGAGTAGTCGGTGGGGTTCCAGTCGGTCGCGTCGGTGAGCACGTCGAGGTAGCCGGCGCGCTGGGTGTGCGCATTGCGGGCCGCCGCAGGGTCGCGGTACAGGAGCGCGCAGCAGTCGAAGGGAGCGAAGAGCCACTTGTGCGGGTCGACGATGAAGGAGTCGCACTGCTCGATGCCCGCATACAGCTCACGGACCGACGGTGCGGCCAGGCCGGCGCCGCCGTAGGCGCCGTCGACGTGGAACCAGACGCCGAGCTCGCGGCAGACCTCGGCGACGGAGGTCAGGTCGTCGATGATGCCGAAGTTGGTCGTGCCGGCGGTGGCGACGACGGCGAAGTAGGTCTCGGGGCCGTTGGCGAGGAGGACCTCGCGCAGGCGCTCACCGGTGAGCCGACCCCTCTCGTCGGGCTCGACCGTCGTCAGCTCGGCGTCCATGACGTCGCAGGCGGACTGGATCGACGAGTGCGCGCCGCGGGTGGTCGCCACGCGGAAGGGACGCTGCCCGGGTGCGGCGGTGCGACGGGCCTCGGTCCGCGCGGCAACGAGGGCCGAGAGATTGCCGATCGTCCCGCCGGGGACGAAGACCCCGCCCGCCGACTCGGGGAGACCGACGAGGTCGGCGATCCAGCGCAGCGCCTGGTTCTCGGCGTAGACAGCGCCCGAGCCCTCGAGCCAGGACCCGGCATAGATGGAGCTCGCCCCGACGACGAGGTCGAACATCGCGGCCGCCTCGGTGGGCGCGCACGGGATGAAGGAGAGGTAGCGCGGGTGATCGACGGACAGGCAGGCGGGGGCGAGGACCTCGGCGAAGAGGTCCATCGCCTGGTGCCCGCCCATCCCCTCGGCGGTGATCGTCTGCCCGGCCTGCTCCTGCAGCTGGGTCGGCGTCAGGGGACGGTCGAGCGGCACCGGGTCGAGCTCGAGCCGCTCCTTGGAGTAGTCGAGGACGATCTGCGCCAGCTCGGCCAGGGAGGTGTTGTCATCAGCGAATCCATGCACGACGTGCACTCTAGGGCCGCGCCGACCCCGCAGGGTCAGCGCGAGCGGTGGGCGTCCCCGGAGCTGTGGTTGAGCTCGCCGTCGTCGACGAGGTCGCCGATCAGGTCACGGACCCGGGCCTCGATGTCGTCACGGGCGACGCGCACCTCCTGCGGGCTGCGACCGACGACGGCCGAGATGTCCCAGGTGACGACCTGCTGGGCCTCGGGCAGCTCCTGCTCGGTCAGACCGATGCCGACGACGACCTCCATCGCCGAGGTGACCTCGCGCGTCACCGGCTTGGGGAAGGCCTCGGGCAGCTCGATGCCCTTCTCCGTCATCGCCGTGCGGACCTCGGGCAGCAGCGAGGCCATCGGGTTGATGCCCGCGGAGGCGGCGATGACCGCCTGGCCTCCCACCGCCTCGGCGAAGGCGGCGGCCATCTGGGAGCGTCCGGCGTTGCCGTTGCAGACGAAGAGGATGCGGTGGACCCCCTTCGCCGACCCGCCCCTGTCACGAGCCGCCGCGCCGAGACGCTCCTTGGCGAAGCGGGCGACGAAGACGGGCAGGTAGGTGTCGATCGTCGCCGTGCGCTCCAGCTGGGCGCGGGAGTCGGCGACGATCTCGTCGACCTCGTCGCGGGTGAACAGCCCCTCGAAGCGGTCGGCGAGGTCATCGGTGATACGGCGGTACTCGTGGGCGCGGTCGTCGGTCACGGGAGCCTCCTGGCAGATGGTCAGGACCTCCATCCCAGCGAAGGGAGTCGCCCGGCGGGAGAGGCCTGCGGGCGAACCTCCGGTGAACTTCCCGGGGTTGAGAGTTGAACAAGAGACCAACCAGTTGTTAACCTTGTGTTCATCTACTGAAGCAGCGATTCCGGACCGGGAGGCCCACATGTTCCTGATCAACGTCGATCACGTCGCCGCCAGCATTGCCGCCGACCTCTGCGTGCGCTACCCCACCGTGGCCTGCGAGCGGATCGAGGCGATGGTCGCCAGCGCCCGCGAGCGCATCGAGCCGACCAACGAGCACCCCGAGTTCCTCGCGCCGCTCATCGAGCACGCCGTGCGCATCGAGCTGCACGACCTGGCTGGCGCCCCGGTGCCGCCCACCAGCGCGACCTGCTGACGCCCCTTCGTTCCCCTCGCACCGATCCCTCCGGCACCCCTGCGCCGGAGGGATCGGCACGTCGTAGGTTTGACCGGTGCCCACGCAGCCGTTGACCGATCTCATCCACCCCTCGTGGGCGCAGGCCTTGCAGCCGGTGGCGCCCACGATCGCCGCGATGGACGACTTCCTGCGGCACGAGGCCGCCGAGGGACGCGGCCACCTGCCCGCGCGCGAGCACGTGCTGCGCGCCTTCACCATCACCCTCGACGAGGTCCGCGTCCTCGTCGTCGGGCAGGACCCCTACCCCACGCCCGGGCACGCGATCGGCCTGTCCTTCGCCGTGGCCCCTGACGTGCGCCCCCTCCCCCGGTCGCTGGTCAACATCCACCGCGAGCTCGTCGACGACCTCGCGGTCCCGGCGCCGAGCACCGGCGACCTCACCCCGTGGGCGCAGCAGGGCGTGATGCTGCTCAACCGCTGCCTGACCGTGCGACCCGGCGCACCCGACAGCCACCGGGGCAAGGGCTGGGAGTCCGTGACCGACCGCGCGATCGAGGTGCTCGCCGCGCGCGGCGGTCCGCTCGTGGCGATCCTCTGGGGCCGCAAGGCCCGCAACCTCGCGCCCGCTCTCGGCGACGTGCCGCGCATCGAGAGCGCCCACCCCTCACCGCTGTCCGCGCGCCACGGCTTCTTCGGCTCGCGGCCCTTCAGCCGCACCAACGACCTGCTCGCCCGGCAGGGCGCCGACCCGATCGACTGGAGACTCCCGTGACCGAGACCGTCCACCCCTGGCGCCGCTACATCGCGATCGGTGACTCCTTCACCGAGGGCATGTCCGACGCGGACCCGCTCATCCAGGGCCGCTACGTCGGCTGGGCCGACCGACTGGCGGCCGCGCTGTCGACCCAGGTCCCCGACGGCGAGTTCGCCTACGCCAACCTCGCCGTCCGCGGTCGCAAGCTCGACGACGTCATCGGGCCCCAGCTCGACGCCGCCCTCGCCGCGGGACCCGACCTCGTCTCGATCGTCGGTGGCGGCAACGACATCCTGCGCCCGCGCGTCGACCTCGACGAGATCGCCGACCGCCTCGAGCAGGCCGTCGTACGCATCCGCGCCACCGGCGCCGATGTCCTCATGGCCACTCCCGCTGACCCGGCGGACGCGGGGCTGCTGGCCTCCCTTCGCTCCCGGCACGCGGTGCACAGCGCCAATGTCTTCTCCATCGCCCAGCGCCAGGGCGCGCACGTGCTCAACCTGTGGGGCCTGCGCGCGCTGCGCGACTTGCGGCTGTGGTCCACCGACCGCATCCACCTGAGCACCGAGGGTCACCGACGCGTGGCGCAGGAGGCGCTCGCCGCCCTCGCCCAGCCGGTGAGCGACCCCGACTGGCGCTCGCCGCTGGCCCCCGCGCCCGCTGTCGCGCGCCGCGAGCAGGTCGCCGAGACCGCTCGCTGGGCCCGCTCCTACGCCGCACCATGGGTGCACCGCCGGCTCACCGGACGCTCGTCGGGCGACTCGGTGACGGCCAAGATCGCCGAGCCCGCTCCCTTCGGCCCCGCGGACCTGCCCGGCGCCTGAGCCCACACCTCCCCCGCGCATTGCCATAGGGCAATGCGCGTCCAAACCTGCATTGCCATAGGGCAATGCGCGCTCACTGGCGCAGATGCTGCTGCTAGTCTCGCAAAATGGCGCAGATGCGAGTATCAGACGCGGCCGAGCTGCTCGCGGTCTCCCCGGACACGGTCCGACGGTGGATCGATGGTGGTCGCCTCACCGCGACGAAGGGGGCGGGTCCCGTCCTCGTCGACGGCGCCGATCTCGCGCGCCTCGCCCAGGAGATCGCCCACCCCGCGCCGGTCGGGCCGGTCACCGACGAGTCCGCCCGCAACCGGATGCGCGGCATCGTCACCGAGGTCCTGCGCGACGGGGTCATGGCCCAGGTGAGCCTGCAGGCGGGGCCCTTCCGCGTCGTCTCCCTGATGTCTCGCGAGGCCGCCGACGAGCTCGGCCTCGAGCCGGGCGTCGTCGCCGTCGCCTCGATCAAGTCGACCAATGTCGTCATCGGGACCCCCGGCGGCGCGTCGTGAGACGCGTCCTCGCCACGACCACGGTCACCGCCCTCGCTCTGGCGCTGGCCGCCTGCGGGTCGGGCAACGACTCCGGCGACGGCTCGACCACCCTGCACGTCGCCGCGGCGGCCTCCCTCACCCGGCCCTTCGAGCAGATCGCCACGGCCTACGAGAAGCAGCATCGCGGCGTGCAGGTCGAGCTGCAGTTCGCCGGGTCCTCCGACCTGGCCACGCAGGTCGTCAACGGCGCCCAGATCGATGTCTTCGCCTCCGCCGACACGGCCAACATGGACAAGGTGGGCGACGCGATCACGGGCGACCCGGCGATCTTCGCCACCAACACCCTGACGATCATCACCGAGCCGGGCAACCCGAAGAAGATCACCGGGCTGAAGGACCTCGAGAGGTCCGACCTGGCCGTCGTCGTCTGCGCCCCGCAGGTCCCCTGCGGCACGGCGACCCAGATGCTGATGAAGCGGCAGCACGTCACCATCGACGCGGCCAGCGAAGAAGCCCAGGTCACCGACGTCCTCACCAAGGTGACCACGGGCGAGGCCGACGCCGGGCTCGTCTACGTCACCGACGCCACCGGGGCCGGCGACGCGGTGGACACCGTCGCGACGAAGGGGGCCGACCAGGTCGTCAACACCTACCCGATCGCGCCCATCGCCGGCAATGCCTCGCCCGACGAGGCGCAGGCCTTCGTCGACCACGTCACCGGCCCCGAAGGGCAGAAGGTCCTGAAGGCCAAGGGTTTCGGCGCACCGTGAAGCCCCCCGTCTGGCTGTGGATCCCCGCGTCCGGGGCGATCCTCGTGGTCGTGCTCCCGCTGCTCGGGCTCCTCTCCTCCGTCGACGTCGGCAGCCTTTGGCCGCTGCTCACCTCCGAGGCATCCGTGACGGCGCTCCTGCTGTCGCTGCGCACCTCGCTCGCGGCGACGGCGCTGTGCATCGTCCTCGGCGCCCCGCTCGCCCTCCTGCTCGCTCGCGGCAGCTGGCGCGGGCAGTCGACCCTGCGGGCGCTGGTGCTGGTGCCCCTCGTGCTGCCTCCGGTCGTCGGCGGCCTCGCACTCCTCACGACCTTCGGTCGGCGCGGCCTGATCGGTGAGCACCTCGTCGCCGCGGGCCTGTCGATCTCCTACTCGACCACCGCGGTCGTCCTCGCGCAGACCTTCGTCGCGCTCCCCTTCCTCGTCCTGTCGCTGGAGGGCGCGGTGCGCGGTCTCGACCGACGCCAGGAAGAAGCGGCGGCCACCCTCGGTGCCAGTCCGTGGCGGCGCCTGACCCGGGTCACCCTGCCGTTGGTGGCGCCCGGTCTGCTGTCGGGCTCGGTGCTCGCCTTCGCGCGGGCCCTCGGTGAGTTCGGCGCGACGCTCACCTTCGCCGGGTCCGCGCAGGGTCGCACCCGGACGCTCCCGCTGGAGATCTACCTGCAGCGCGAGGTCGACCCGGACGCCGCGATCGCGCTGTCCCTCGTGCTCGTCGTGCTGGCCACGGTGATCGTCGGGTCGGTCTACGCGCGCACGACGAGGGCCGCCGCATGAGCCTGCAGGTACGCGCCCGATGGGCCGAGCGCGGCCTCGACGTCGACCTCGACCTGCCACCCGGCCGGCACGCGGTCACCGGCCCCAACGGCGCCGGCAAGTCCTCGTTGCTCGCGATCCTCGCCGGCCTGGCCCGGGCCGACGACAGCCGGGTCGTGCTCGACGGTCGCCCGCTCGACGACCTGCCCCCGCACCGCCGACGCGTGGTGCTCATGTCGCAGGCCGGGCAGCTCTTCCCCCACCTGGACGTGCGCGACAACGTCGCCTTCGGGCCGCGCAGCCACGGCAGGGGCCGAAGGGAGTCACGCGCCGCCGCGGAGCACTGGCTCGACGTCGTCGGCATGAGCGACTTCGCCGACCGTCGCCCCTCCCGGCTCTCCGGCGGGCAGGCCGCGCGAGTCGCCCTGGCTCGGGCCCTGGCGGCCGAGCCCGACGCACTGCTGCTCGACGAGCCGCTGGCGGCCCTGGACGTCGAGGCGACACCGGCGATGCGGGCGGTCCTCTCGCGAGTGACCCACGAGCGGGAGGACCTCGTCGTCGTGCTCGTCACCCACGACGTCCTCGACGTGCTCACCGTCGCCGACGGCCCGACCGACACCCTCACCGTCCTCGGCCAGCAGGTCGAGCACGGACCGGTCCGCCAGGTCCTGGAGCACCCCCGCAGCGACTTCACCGCCGGGCTCGCGGGGCTCAACCTGCTGCGCGCAGAGGCCACGCCGGGGGGAGGTGCGATCGCCGGCGATCTCGACATCGCGACCGGCCCGCACGAGGTGGCCGGGCCCTGCTGGGTGACCTTCACCCCCGACGCGGTCTCGCTGCACCACGACCACCCGGAGGGGTCGCCACGCAATGTCTGGCAGGGTCGCGTCTCCCGGGTGGAGGCGCACGCCGGACGGGTCCGCGTGTGGCTGGAGACCCCCTTCGCCATGAGCGCGGAGGTGACGCCCGCGGCGCTGGCCGCGCTCCCCCTGCGGCCCGGCGACACCGTGTGGGTCTCGGTCAAGGCGAGCCAGGTGCGCGTCCACCCGGCCGCCGTCAGCTGAGCCGACCGTCCCGGAAGTCGCGGAAGGCGGCCTTGGACTCCGCGTCGAGGCGCACGATGGACTGGCCCGACTGCATGGCGGTCGGGCCCTTGGCCACGGCGTGGCCGACCTTGGTCGGACTGACCCGGTAGAAGGACGCACTGAAGAGGAGCATCTCCTGCGCCGACAGGTCGCTGCTCGCGTGCTCGTCGATGACGGTGAGCGCCCTGGGCACCACGCCGGGTCCCTTGACCTTGGCCTGCAGCGCGGCCGCCGCGAGCAGCAGGCCCTGGTTGCGGGAACGGCCGAAGTCCCCGTCGGGCAGGGTCTTGCGCTCGCGGGCCCAGGCCAGGGCGCTGTCCCCGGAGAGATGGTGACGGCCCTTGGCGATCCGGCCTCCGGGCAGGTGTGAGTCGAGCGCCTTGGGCGCGACGAAGTCCAGCCCGCCGAGCTCGTCGACCATCGCGGCGAAGCCCTTCATGCTCGTCACGACGTAGCCGTCGACGTCGATGCCGCTGATGCTCTCGACCGACGTCGCCTGCCCGTGCGGACCAGCGAAGACCATCGAGGAGTTGAGCTTGCCGTGGCCGTGGCCGGGGATCGGAACCCACAGGTCGCGGGCGAACCCCATCAGCCCGGCGCCGCCCGAGCCGTCGACACCGAGCAGCTGGATCGCGTCGGCACGGGAGCGCTCGACGTCCTGACCGGGACGGGCGTCGGAGCCGAGGACGAGGACATGGCGGCTGCCACCGAGGTCGGCCTTGCCCTCGCTGCCGAGGCTGGGCCACCAGCCGCCGACGACCTTCCAGGCCGTGCGGCCCTTTGGTCGCACGGCGAGGGTGACGTCGTCATCGGCGGTGACCACGGCGACCTTGGCCCCGCGCCAGGTGCCGAGCTTCGCCGTGCCGTCCAGCTCGTGGTCGCCGTACTTCTTCGCCACGACCTTGGTCAGAGCCGCGGGTGCACCGGAGACCTCGGCCCGGGTGGTGGTCGTGGTCGTGGTCGACGACGAGCCGGTCGACGACGACGGGGAGGACGACGACGTGCTCGAGTCCTCCCCTTCGTCCGGGGTCGCGGTGCAGGCGGCGAGCGCCAGCGTGATCGCGGTGGTGGTCGCGGCGGTGCGGATGGCGAAGGGAGATCTCACCCCTCCACCGTAGGTGCGGCTCAGCCGTCCTGCTCGACGGTGGCCTTGCCGGTCCTGACGTCGACGAGGACGTCCTTGTCGTCACCGGCGACGTCGATGCTGATCTTCCAGGAGTGCCTGCCGCCCTCCTCCTCGAGCTCGGCCTCGTCGAAGGTGCCGTCGACCTCCTTCAAGGCCGCCGCGATCGCCTCGGGCAGGTCGAGCGTCGCCGCCTTCAGCCCCGCCCGGTCGTCGCTGTCGAGGTCCCCTTCCTTGCCGGCGCTCGCCGTGCCGCCCTTGGCGACGTCGACCTCGACGCTCGTCGCCCCCTTCGCGACGTCGATCTCCCAGGTGCCGTCGCCGTCCTGGTCGTCGACCTCGTAGGCGGTGCCCCCGGCCTCCTTCTCCGCGGCGGCGATGGCAGCCAGGACCGGGTCGGTGGACGTGGCGGAGGACGTCGTCGACGTCCGGGACGCGGAGGCGGACGTGCTGGCGGAGCTGGACGTGCTGGTGGAGCTGGAGGTGACGCTCGACGACGCGGACGGCGTGTCGCCGGGCCGCTGCGTGCGGGACTCTGCGGGGCCGGCCGGGGCGTCCCCGTTGCCGCAGGCGCTCAGGCCCAGCAGGGCTGCGGTCGTGAGGGCGAGGAGTGCGCTGCGTGTGGTCTTCATGCCTCTGGTCTACCCACTTCTCGCGCGGATCACCACCAGGATCGGCCGTCGTGAAGGAACCCTCACGCAGTCCTCACCAGTGCTTCACCCGGTGGGCCCCTCCCGGGGGTCATGACGGGTGCCCCCTCGGGCTCGTAGAGTGCTCGACATGCCAGCAACCAGGCTCATGCCCACCGAGATCGGCGACGACCTCATCGAGCTCACCCGATCGATCTGCGACAAGTCGCTGCGGCCGCAGGTCGACGAGGTCGAGGCGCGCGCCGCAACGGAGGAGGTCTTCCCCCGCGAGGTCTTCCGCACCCTGGGGCGCGCCGGCCTGCTGTCGCTGCCCTACCCCGAGGAGCTCGGCGGCGGGTGCCAGCCCTACGAGATCTACCTGCAGGTCGTCGAGGAGATCGCCTCCGCATGGGGAGCCGTCGGGGTCGGTGTCTCGGTGCACTCCCTCACCGCCTACGCCGTGCACACCTTCGGCACCCGCGCGCAGCAGGAGGCGCTGCTGCCGGACATGCTGTCCGGGGAGACCCTCGGTGCCTATGCCCTCTCCGAGCCGCTCGCCGGCTCGGACATCGGCGCGATGACCACCCGCGCCGCGCAGGACGGCGAGGACTGGCGCATCCGCGGTCGCAAGGCGTGGATCTCGCACGCCGGCCACGCCGACTACTACACGACCTTCGCCCGCACCAGCGACGACGGCGGCCGCGGGGTGAGCTGCTTCGTCGTGCCGGGCGACGCCGCGGGCCTGTCCTACGGGGCCCCGGAGAAGAAGATGGGCCTGCACGGCGACACGGTGCGCGAGGTGATCTACGACGACGTGGCCGTCTCCGACGACCGGCAGATCGGCGACCTGGGTCGCGGCGTGCCGATGGCCCTCGCCGGTCTGGACGCCGGCCGTCTCGGCATCGCCGCCGTCGCCACCGGGCTCGCCCAGGCCGCCCTCGACGTCGCCGCGAAGTACGCCAACGAGCGCGAGCAGTTCGGTCGCCCCATCGCCAGCAACCAGGGTCTGGCCTTCCTCCTGGCCGACATGGAGGCCGCGGTGACGAGCGCCCGGGCGACCTATCTCCACGCCGCCCGGATGCGGGACGCGGGGCGCCCCTACGGCAAGGAGGCAGCGGTCGCCAAGCTCATCGCCACCGATGCGTCGATGCGGGTGACGACCGACGCGATCCAGGTGCTCGGCGGCGCGGGGTACACGCAGGACTTCCCGGTGGAGCGCTACTTCCGCGAGGCCAAGGTGACCCAGATCTTCGAAGGGACCAACCAGATCCAGCGGCTGGTGATCTCGCGCCACCTGCTCGCCGACCTCACCGGGCGGCGTTGAGCAGGACCTCGACCTCCGCACGCATCGCGTCAGCGAGCTCCTGCACGTCGGGCATGACGTCCCGGCAGGCGAGGACCCCGACGTTGAGGTTCTCGCCAAGCCCCTGCAGGGTGATGTTCAGGCCCAGGCCGTCGGTGATGATCGAGACCGGGTACAGCGCCTCGACGACTGCTCCGCCGAGGTAGAGCGTCACGTCCGGTCCGGGGATGTTGGACACGACGAGGTTGCAGGTCCGGACCTGCTGGAAGAGCCCGAGCTGGAAGAAGTTGCGCATCAACGGCGCCATGATGATGGGTGGGGCGAAGGCCAACCCTCCTTCGTAGATGTCGGCGGGCACGGCCGCTCCGCTGGACTTGGCCGCGACGGTGGCCGCGTGCGCTGCCGTGAGGCGCCGGACCGGGTCCTCGAGGTGGACGGGCAACGGGGTGAACATCGCCGTCACGGAGTTGCCGGCGGCACCGGTACGGTCGCCGGGCAGCGCCACCGGGATCATGGTCACGAGTGGCTTGCCGACCGACGCGTCGTGAGCGATCAACCACTGGCGTACGGCGGCTGCCGAGGCAGCCAGGACGACGTCGTTGACCGAGACCCCGAAGGCGTTCTTGATGGTCTTCAGGTCGGCCAGCGGCAGCTGGGTCAGGCCGATCCGCCGCTGCGCGGAGATGGCTCCGTTGAAGGGCGTGGTCGGGGCCCTCAAGGGACTGGTCACTGCCTCACCCGTCGAGCCCTTGGCGACCAGTCGACGCACCCGGGAGGCGCCGTTGATCGCCAGGGCCGGCGCATAGCGCACGAGCCCGCTGGCCAACCGCTTGGCATCCTTGGGCCGCTCGGTGATGCTCGATGCCGCCCTGCCGAGGAGGTTGAGCCCACTCGGTCGCCTCGACGGCTCGTGGACGGCGGGCTCACCGGGCATGATGCCGGGCTCGAGGTCGACCAGGGCGGTGAGCAGCTCCACCCCGGAGAGCCCGTCGAGCATCGCGTGGTGCACCTTCATGTAGACGGCGCAGCGACCCCCTTCGAGTCCGGTGATCAGGTACGTCTCCCACAGGGGCTGCGTCATGTCGAGGGGTCGCTCGTGGAGCCTGGCGACGAGGTCGACCAGGTCCTGGCGACCACCGGGTGCCGGGAGGGCGGAGGCACGCACGTGGTCGTCGAGGTCGAAGTCTGGGTCGTCGACCCAGTAGGGCCGGTCCAGACCGAAGGGGACCATCTGCAGACGTTTGCGGAAGAGCGAGAGACGACCGACGCGCTCCGCGAGAAGGGCCCGCAGGTGGGCTCGGTCGAAGGGCACACCGAGGCCGTCCGGGTCGAGGACGACGATGCTGCCGACGTGACCTGTCTGGCGCGGCGCCTCCAGACTTAGGAATGCGGTGTCCAGACCTCCCAGACGCTCCACGGTTCAGCCCCCCACGATCTGGGTGCTGGCGAGCCAGGCGCTGATGGCGCGCTCGGTCTCCTGAGGCACCTCGAGCATCGGCACGTGCCCGACCCCGGGCATCTCGACGTACTGCCAGCCGGGGTTCATCCGGGCGGCCCAGCGGGCGGACGAGACATGCACCAGCCGGTCACGGTCACCCTGGATGAGCAGCACCGGCACGGTGATGTCGGCCAGCCGGCGACGGACGGTGCTGCGTCGCGCGAGCGCGGCGATCATCGTCCTCGCTGCCAGCTTGAAGGAGTCGTTGAGCTCGGCGAAGCCCTTCTGCGCCGCGGCCAGGTCCACGTGCGCCTCGAAGACGTCCTGGTCGAGCCGGTCCCACTGGGCGATGCACAACCGCAGGACGGCCGCGACCTCACCGGCGACCGGGAGGGAGCGACCTCGGCGTGCTCGGGCAGAACGACGCGCTGACGCCGCCACCAACGTGCCGAGGCTGGCCAGCTGGGCGTCCGGCCGGCCACGTGGTGCCGGCAGTGCCGGGTCGATGAGGACGACGCCGCGCACCGGGGTGTCTGCGCGTGCCGCGACCAAGGTGGTGATCAGGCCACCCATGGAGTTGCCGACCAGGATGACCGGTTGACCGACGACCTCGGCGATGAAGCGCCGCACCAGCTCGGCGTTGTCCCCGACGGCGGCCGACAGCTGGGTGCCGCGGGTGAAGCCGAAGCCGGCGAGGTCCAGCGCGTAGACCCGGTGGCGTGAGCGGAGTCGGTCTGCCAGGGGTAGCCAGTTCAGGTGGCTGCCCCCAAGTCCGTGCACCAGCACGATGGCCGGGGCCCGGTCCGGGCCGTCGAAGTCGACGTAGTGCACCGTCCCGCCCAGGTCGACGGTGCGGCTGCGGCCTCCCCACGGAGCGGCGATCTGCGGGATGGACACCTGCGGTTCAACGGGCATGGATGACCTGTTCTTGTGGGTGATCGGGCGGTGGGAAGAAGGGGGCGAGCAGGCGCGGCGGGACGAAGGGGGCCCACTCGCCCTCGGCCTGGGAGAGCCGATCGACGATGGCCCACAGGACGTGCGGGTCGAAGCCGATCCCGAGGTGGCTGGAGCGGACCCTGATGTTCTCCGCCGAGGCACCCTGCGGCTCGATGCAGTGACGCCAGGGGACGATGCCGTCGAGCCGGGAGTAGATCGAGGTCGAGGGGACGCTGAGCGGGCGGCGGATCGCCTCGACGACGTGCTCACGCCCACCGTCCCACACGTGCAGGTGGGAGTAGCGCGCGAAGGCCCGGTCTGCACGGGACTCCCCCGGGTGGCGAATCCGGTAGGGGCTGGCCAGGGTGACGACCTGGCGCACGCTGTCGGGGTGGCGGTGGGCGAGCTCGCGCGCGTAGAGCCCGCCCAGGCTCCACCCGACGATCGAGACCGTGGAGCGGTTGCGCCTGGCGATGCGTTCAACGGCAGCCGGCAGCTCGGCACCCACCGCGGGGGTCGGCCCGACATTGCGCCCCAGGTGCCATCTGTACGGGCGATAGCCCAGACGGCGCAGGACGTGCCGCATCGCGAGGGTCGAGGCGTCGCCGGCCATGAGACCCGGCAGGATCAGGACCGGGTGGCCGTCTCCTCGCGGCGCGCGACGCAACCAGGGATAGGCGAGCAACCACGCGTCCACCGCCACGACCACCCGGGCAGCCTCTGCCGCGGTGAGCACGAGGCTCGGCTTGGCGCCGGCACCGTCGGGGCCCGACGGCCGCATCTCCTCGGTGAGCGCAGTCATGAGGAGTGTCTAGTCCACGGATCCTCTCCGCGGGGTTACCGACGCGTATCGCCGTCGGATTGTGATCACGCGTCAGTCGTCATGGTCCCGGGAGATCCCGGGCAGCAGCGCGTCGCCGTCCCGCAGGGCCTCCATGGCGCCGGGGTGGCGGGACACCTGCGCGAGGCTGCGCTGGCGGTAGCGCAGGATCATCCACGCACCGAAGCCCCACATGAGGAACTGCACGCTCATCGCGATCCGGAAGTCGTCGAGCGTGTAGGTCTCAGGACCGTCAGGTGCCAGGCGGTCGAGGACGAGGCCGATGAGGGCCATCGTCACCAGTGACGCGACGAAGCCGCCCATGTTGACCACCCCGGACGCGCGCCCGTAGCGCTCGCTGCGGTGGAAGCTGCGGGCGAGGTCGAAGGCGATCATCGACCCCGGGCCACCGACCGCGGTGACCGCGACGAGGATGACGAGCAGCCACAGCGGGGAGGGGCCCGGCATGGCCAGGACGATCGCCCAGACGAGGGCGATCGCCCCGACGACACCCAGTGCCATGACAGAGCGGTAGTACGGGTGGCGGCCGGTCCACCGGCCGATGGTGGGTCCGGCGATGAGCGCGACGAAGGTCATCAGGGTGAGCAGCGTGGACGCCTGCGTGGGGCTCAGCCCCTGCCCCGACACGAGGAAGGGGTAGCCCCACAGGAGCGCGAAGACGGTCGGGGCGAACTGGGCGGTGAAGTGCACCGAGAGGCCCAGCCGGGTCCCCGGGTCGCGCCAGACCTCGGTGAGGCTCTCGCGCAGGGCGCGGATCTTGATCCGCTCGACGGCGCCCTTCTCGTAGGGCGAGTCCTTGATGAAGAGGACCACGCCGATGAGCAGGAAGAGGCCCAGCGAGGCGGCGATCGTGTAGGTGCGGGTCCAGCCCCAGCTGTGCAGCGCGGCGCTCAGCGGGACCGCTGCGGCGACCGCACCCATCTGCCCGATCATCCCGGTGACCTGGGTGACGACCGGAGCCTGCCGCACGAGGAACCACAGGGCGACCAGCCGCAGCAGCGAGGTGAAGACCATCGCGTCGCCGGCACCGATGAGGGCCCGTGCCGCGAGGCCACTCTGGAAGCTCTCGGCGTAGGAGAACCACAGCTGGCCGGCCGTCATGCAGACCAGGCCGCTGGCGATGAGTACTTTGGAGCCGAAGCGGTCGAGGAGCACCCCGACGGGGACCTGCATGCCCGCGTAGACGGCCAGCTGCAGCACGGTGAAGGTGGCCAGCTGGCTGGCGTTGATCCCGAACCGGTCGGCGGCGAGCAGGCCCGCGACGCCGAGCGAGGTGCGGTGGAAGACGGCGAGGACATAGACCGCCAGCCCCATGCCCCAGATGGCGTAGGCGCGGCGGCGTCCGATGTTGTGCAGCTGGACGGTCCCGGTCACTGGATAGATGATACGAATCGCTGCAGGGAACAGACAATCGTCGTTCCACGCACCGGACCGGGAGACGCCCATGGACACGATCACCACCGACGCCGACGGGGACTTCACGGTCGCCCGCGCCACCCGCGAGGACGTGCCGGACATCGTGGATCTGCTGCGCGACGACGAGATCGGTGCGGGCCGCGAAGGCGTCGACCTCGCGCCGTACCTCGCCGCCTTCGACGAGGTGGACGTCGACCCTCAGCAGCTCCTGGCGATCGTGCGGGGCGAAGGGGGTGCTGCCGCCGGCACCCTGCAGCTCACCTTCGTCCCCGGCCTGTCTCGCGGGGGCGCGAAGCGCCTGATCGTCGAGGGGGTGCGCGTCCAATCGAGCACTCGTGGGAGCGGCCTGGGTGCGGCGCTCATGGAGTGGGCGCAGGAGCAGGGCCGCTCGCGCGGAGCGACGCTGGTGCAGCTGACGAGCGACAAGCGGCGGGCCGACGCGCACCGGTTCTACGAGCGGCTGGGCTACGTGGCGACGCACGAGGGATTCAAGCTCGACCTCTGATCCTTGTGTCACCCACTTGACACAATCGAGGTCGAGGGAGGACGCTTCCTCTTGTCCCAGCCGCCTGACACAAAGGTGCAGCCATGAGCATGGTCCTCCTCCTCCCCTTCGTCCTCATCCTCGCGATGCTCGTCACCGTCGTCGCCACCCTGCTCACCGGCCATCGCACCTCGGTCGTCGGCATCAACGAGCACGTCGATCTCGTCCGACTGGCTCGCCGTGCGCGCATCTGGCTGCTCGCGGCGCTGGCCGTGGCCGTGCTCGTGTGCCTCGCCGTGCCGCTGCTCGGGCTCGGCGGGGGCGACACGGCGTCGGCCATCGCGCCGGCCTTCGCGGGGACCCTGGTCGTCGCGGTGATCTGCCTGGGTGAGGCCACCTTCCGCCGGCCGATGACCCTCACCCGTAGCGCCGCCCTGCACCCGCGACGCCTCGGCGACCTCGTCCCGCGGGGGTGGCTCATGACCACCGCGGCGGCGCTCGCCGGCCTCGCCGCGACCCTCGGCATCGGCACGCTCTACGGCAGCCCCGACGATCTCGGCAGGGCCGGGCGAGCCCTCACGGTCGTCTGCGACGGCGTGACGCACACGCGCACCCCGTGGCCCGGCAGCTACTACGGCGCCCCGATCGCGCTCGCCACCGCGGTCAGCGTGGCCCTCGCTGTGGCGACCTGCGTCGTCATCGCCCGTCGGCCCAGCCCCGCGGCCGAGAGCGCTGCGCTCGACACCGGACTGCGCCGGTGGTCGATCGCGGCGGTGCTGCAGTCACTGACCCTCGGGGCCTGCCTGACCCTCGTGCCCGTGCTGCTCATCATGGCGATGGGCGCCCGATCGGCCGATTGCGCGCCCGGCGGGTACGGGCTGCTCGCGACCGTCTCGCTCATCGGCGCTGGCATGGCCGCGGTGCTCGGGACCGTCGCCCTCGCGGGCCTGTGCACCGGACCGGGCGTGCGCGTGGACGATGTCCCGCCCCCTCAGCGCGGCGACACGGCACCGGTGGGGGTGCCGCTGTGAGCGTCGCCGTCACGATCGACCTCGTCGACCCGACACCTCCCTTCGAGCAGGTGCGCCGACAGCTGACCCTGCTCATCGAGACGGGTCAGCTGGTCACGGACGAGCGGCTGCCCTCGGTCCGTCAGCTCGCGGGCGACCTCGGCCTGGCGACCGGCACCGTCGCCCGGGCGTACAAGGAGCTCGAGGGGTCCGGTCTCGTCACGACCCGCCGCGGCGCCGGGACCCGGGTGGCGTCGCGCCCGGAGTCCGCGAGCCCGGCCGCGGTCACTCTCCTGGAGGACGCCGCCACGTCCTACCTCGCGCGCGCAGCCGTCCTCGGCGCGACACCCGAGCAGGCGGCCCTCGCGCTGGAGCGGGTGACTCGCCGGCGCTGAGCCGGGTCAGACCCAGCGGGCGAGCAGGTACTGCACGCCGAAGGGGGCTTCCTCGGACACGAGCTCGCCCCGTAGGCCGGGTGCCGCGGCCGCGAGCACCTGCAGCGCCGGTCGGCCGCGCATCCACAGTCGTTCGCAGGTCGCGGGGTCGAGCGCAGCAAGCGCGGGCGTGTCCCCTGCGGCCAGCGCATCGGCCAGCTCCAGCGCGAAGGGAGCAGCGTCCAGCTGGAGGTGCCCCGGCGCCTTGTCGGTGAGCGTCGCCGGGCCGTCGGCCACGCAGACGAGGAGCGTCGACGGCCCGTCGGCCAGCTCGCGCCCCAGCTGCGCGCACTCCTGGGGAGTCGCGTCACTCGCGATCGAGTGCAGGACCAGCTCGCCCCCTCCAGAGGGGGCGAACATCCGACCGATCTCGACGTCCGTGGGCAGGGCGCCGTCGGGGACGCGGCCGGTGGTGAAGCGGGCGGCGCCGGACGGCGCGTCGGTCGGCCAGGTCCGGGTGGACTCCCCCGCACCGATCACGACGACGCGGGTGACCCCCTTCGTCACGGCAGTCTCGAGGACGAGTTGGCGGGCCCGCTCACGCAGGTCGGCGAGCGGATCGGCAGCGCCCCCGATCCCGGGCAGCAGGGCCGGGGCGGCCGGGACGACCACTGCAGCGACAACACTCATGCTTGTTGACCGCGAAGGGTCCGTCCTTGAGGGCACGGCTCGTTCCTCGCTCGCGCCCTCACTCCGCACCCCGCTCATGCCAGACCTCGGATCGTGCGGGCCGGCGGGCGTTCGCCGCGCAGCGTAGCCACCATGTCGAGGACCTGCCGCGTCTCGGCCACCTCGTGCACGCGGTAGATCCGCGCCCCAAGCCATGCGGAGACGGCGGTCGTCGCGAGCGTGCCGATGAGCCGCTGGTCGACCGGCTTGTCGAGGGTCTCGCCGACGAAGTCCTTGTTGGACAACGAGACCAGCACCGGCCAGCCGGTGTCGACCATCTCGTCGAGGCGGCGGGTGACCTCGAGGGTGTGGTGGGTGTTCTTGCCGAAGTCGTGGGCCGGGTCGATGACGATCGACTCTCGTGCGACGCCGGCTGCGAGCGCCCGCTCGGCGTACCCGAGGACCCCGTCGAGGACCTCGGCCATGATGTCCCGGTCGAATCCGGTGCGGAAGGGGCGGGTCCGCGGCTCCACGCCACCGGTGTGCGTGCAGATGATGGCCGCGTCGTGCCGGGCCGCGACGTCGACGAGCGCCGGGTCGGCGCCACCCCAGGCGTCGTTGAGCACGTCGGCCCCTGCGGCACAGACGGCTTCGCCGACCTCTGCCCGCCAGGTGTCGACCGAGATGACCAGCTGTGGGTGTGCTTCGTGGACGCGCGCGACGAGACCGACGACGCGGTCGACCTCCTCGGCGACGTCGACCTCACCACCGGGCGCGGCCTTGACCCCACCGATGTCGACGATGTCGGCGCCCTGCTCCACGACGAGGTCGACGCGCTCCATCGCCTTGTCCTCGGCGAAGGTCGCGCCCTTGTCGTAGAAGGAGTCGGGCGTGCGGTTGACGATCGCCATCACGAGCATCGCGTCGTCGGCGAAGGTGTGTCGGCCAAGCCTCATGCGAGTCCCTCGGAGTAGCCGCTCTGGGTCACGGCCGGCGGCCGCTGGACGAGCGGGACCGGCCGGGTGCGCCACCCGCCCTCCCGGGTGAACTGCTGCAGCTCGTCCGCGACGACCTCGACGTCGCGCGGCTCGCCGTCGCGGCGGGCGTGGACGACCGCGAGCAGCTCGGCGGCCATGACCGCGAGGTCGTGGTCCTTCTGGTGGCGGTGGGCGCGAGCGCCGAGGTCGACCTGGGCGATCGCGCCGAGTCCCAGTCGTCGGTGGGTGTCGATGAGCGAGGCGATCTCGACGCCGTAGCCGGTGGGCACGGTGAGCGACTCCATGAGGGCGCGGCGGGCCGCCCACTCGCCGGCGAGCGGCTGGACGACACCGGCCAGGTCGGGCCACCACAGGTCGAGGACCGGGCGGGCGACGAGCTCGGTGACCCGGCCCCCTTCGGTGCTCGGGGACTGTCCCGGCACGTCGAGCACGCGGTCGTACCAGCCCTTGACGAGCATCGTCGCCGGGTCCGCGGTCAGCGCGCCGACCAGGCCGGTGACGAAGTGCGGCCCCCACTCGGTGAGGTCTGCGTCGACGAAGACGAGCAGCTCGCCCGAGGTGACGAAGAGCGACTTCCACAGAGCCTCACCCTTGCCGGGGTGGCTGCCCAGGTGGGCGGCGATCTCGTCGGACCGGTGGACGGTGGCACCCGCGTCGGCGGCGACGGCCGACGTGTCGTCGTCGGAGTCGGAGTCGATGACGACGAGCTCGCTGACGAGCGGCACGCGCTCGACGAGCTCGCGACGCAGGCCGGTGACGACCTCCCCGACGGTGGCGGCCTCGTTGCGGGCCGGGATGACGACGGTGACCCGCTCCCCCTTCGCCTCGAGGTGTGCGACGAGGTCGGCTGCGGCGAAGTCCCCATGGACATGGCTGTGCCTGGCGAGCCATTCGCGAGTCGGAGCGCGCATGCAGGACAACCTCTCGACGGGACGGGGCCGTGGCGGCCCCAGCCCATCGTAGGCAGGCATCATGGGGCCCATGCGCCGACTCCTCGCGATGGCCCTGCTGCCGCTCCTGCTCGTGGCGACGGGCTGCTCGGATCCCGGCTCGGCGCTGTCGCGCGCCGAGAGCACGGGGATCCTGAACGTCGGCGTCGTCGACAACCCGCCACTGACCGTGCCGGACGGTGGCGGCGACGTCAGCGGGCCGGCCGCGGACATGATCACCGGGTACGCCGACTCGATCGGCGCCCACCCGAGCTGGCAGGTCGGTGAGCTCGACGCGTTGGCGTCTGCCGTGGACCGCGGCGAGGTGGACGTGATCATCGGTGCCGACGGCCCCACGAAGGGGGTCACCGCCACCTCGTCGTCCGCGACCGGTGGCGTCGTGCTCGTGGGTGAGCAGGAGAAGCCGCTGAAGGACTCGATCAACGACTGGCTCGCCCAGCGCGGCTAGCCCACCGCCGAAAGCAACTCCCCCAACCCGCCGAGACTCGGGCTGTGATGGCTATCCGCGGCGAATAGGCGACATAGCCCGAGTCCCGGGGATGGACCGTGAGAGTTGGCGAAGGGAATTGAACCCTTAAACCCTTACTACAAGGGGGGCTGCGTGATCGGACCTACCCCGACGCCACCCGCACAGGCTGAACCCGGATACGTGCAGGTGAAACGCCTACGTGAATCCGACTGTCCGGGTCGCTCTCGGGGCGGGGTGGGAGATTGTCGGGGACACTACGCAGAGGGGCTATGGAGGGCGGGGCACGTACTCAATGTTGTCGCGTCAGCGCCCTACCATCGGCATATGACGTCTTCCGAGGCCGGCCAGCTCCTACATGAGCTCCGGGAACAGCACGACCTCTTGGAGCGCGTCGCGACGGGTACGTCCATTTCCGAAGAGAACGACACCTACAGGGAGCGAAGAGACCTCCTCGTTCCCCTGCTGACTTCCTTGGGGCAAGACGACCCGTTCCCTTGGCGGGATCTCTGGGCCTATTGGAACGACGAAGCGAAGCCTTTGGCGACGCACGCCGCCAGGCGTTCCAGTCTCAACGCCCGGGTTGCTTCGCTGGAATCCTTCTGTCTAACCGCTGGTTCCCGGATCACGCCCCCAGACGTCGACGAGTGGTCTCCTGACGACGAGCTCCCCGCGACATGGACAAAAACCCTCGCTCGTCTCGACAGCATGAAGTCAGAGTTCAAACGATCGGTCGATTTGGACGACTACCAAGATGTCGGCCGTCGCTGCCGCGAAATCATCATCGCTGCGACGGACCTGGTTCATGATCGTGGGATGGTGCCGGAGGGCCAAGAGGCTCCAAAGCAAGGCGATGCCAAGGAGCGCATGAACCAGATCTGCGCTGCTCTCCTCCGAGGACCGACTCACGAGAAACTGCGTGCTGTCCTCCAGAAGACCCTGCAACTCGCTCATCACGTCACTCACAGCGGGAGCGTCACGCGTTTGGAAGCCCTTGCAGCAGCCCAAAGCACGATCATGCTCGTCAGCACGCTACGAGAGCTCGAACGCTTGGCCGCAGGTCCACCCAACGACCCCGGCGACGCCGACGGCCCGGTGGATCCGGACGATCTGACCGATCTCGCCGCCGACTATTGGAATCCGAGGTCTGCCGAGGATGAGCCCAACGAAGGCGAAGACTCTCCCGATGTGCAGTTGTATGACCAGACAGGTGCCTAGCGAATCATTGCGTCGTCCGACCGCTGAAGAGGGTGGGGATATGCCCTCCAGGCTGCAGCACACCCTGAGGCGTTTTGTTATGCCCGGGACCACAATCGCAGGGCCACGGATAGGCTGAGCGAGCCATCTCGCGATGTCGGCCTCGTGTGGTTGCGTACGCAAGAGGGAGAACAAGTGCCGACGCCGTCCCATGAGCAGTGACGGGGCCCTGTTCCGCTCGAACTCCGCTGCAGCTCAGCCATATCGGGCCCCGACGATCCCTCGAAGTCTCGCTACACGCGCCTGAGGAAACTGGAAATCTTCGCGGCGAGTGTAGCCTCAGTCTCGACAGCATCTACCAGCTCGCGAGAGCCATGAATGTGTAAGGCGCGCGAACTCGTCTAGCGAGGAGGTGCGATGTCGAAGCCGAAGGTCACCGGCGTCAGCATGTGGGGGTTGGACTGGGAGTACGTAGCGTCCAACAAGGATTTGGCACGGCGAGTGCTCGTGTTCCTTGAAGATCGCCGTGTCATCACTGACCACCCCGACCGTGAGGACTTCGACAGCACTCGCGAGTCGGCCGACCAGATTCGCAAGTTCCTGACGCTCGAGATCATGAACGTCAAGGCTGGCGGCGAGCTAGAACGCGCCCTCAAGGCGATCCGGACGGCGAGTAGGGCCTTTGTAGACGCAGCCGGGCAGGACTCCAAGTTGTTCAAATCGGACCATCGGTACTTCAAGATGACGCTAGTGGCGTACCGAGAGGTCGTTGCGAGGCAAGTGGCCGCCATCTCGGTGAACTTCAAGTTGCCCATTACGGACGAACTCGCGCAACTCTTGGCTGAGCACGACCTCTCCTCACACCAGACCTAACGTGGCGGCCCCTACGCCGGCGGGGCTATGGGGTTGCGGAGTGCAGGGACGGGGCCTAAGAGCGTCCCGTAGGCCGCCCGCCTGCGGGCCTAAGAGCTGGCGAAAGGGCTTGGACCCTCAACCCCTGTTTCCCTCTGGCGCTTTTCGGCCTAGTGCTCTTGGGCTGCTTCCCCCCCGGTTTTCCGGGCCTCTCGGCGTGCGTTCGGTGCGTCGGCTCGGGCTGGCCGGGGGGATCTAGGGACCAAAGTGGAGGCGAAAGTGGAGGGCTGGCCGGACGGCTGCCTCTCAGCACGCAGGAGCTGTCGCTAACGCTTCCGCCGCTGACCGGGGAGGCCGCCCGACACCACGGAACGCACACCAGGAGCGGCGTCGAAGCTCTCGATCTCGCCCTGGCTCTTGACCATTCGAGGAAGTCCCGGATTGCGCTTCCCGCTTCTCTCGACTTGGCCACGCAGGTTTGCCAGCAGCTCAGCCTCTTCCGGCGAGATGGTGCCGCGGCGTTCTTTGGCCCGCAGTGGCGCCATCTTGTTCCTGATGCGCGCCTTCCAGCACTTGTCGTATGGCATTGCGTACCTCCTTGGCAGCAAAGTCTGGCAGGCAGCAGCACCGTGTCGGACAAGACAGACCGATCAAACCGCGCCGCCGACCCTGTAGCGGAGCAGAGGAGCCCTGCCGCAGTGGCCGTGTCAAGGGTGGACGGAGTCCATTACGTAGTGACACGGAGCGCCCTTGATGCGGTCCGGAGGTGGGCGGAGAGTGGAGCGGAGGGTCGGAGGCGTGAAGGTGACGTGCTCGCTCTACTGGTGTGCTCGGTCCAGGTCGGCTCGGGTCAGCAGGTAGCGCGTGGTCAGGTCGACGTCCGACAGTGCGTTGCCGGGGTTGGGTCCGCGGTCGATCGCGCAGATGACGGTCTCGACCGTGGCGCCTGCCTCGCGCAGGGCCAGGGTGGCGTCTCGGACCGCGCCACCAGTGGTGATGATGTCCTCGACGATGGTCACGCGCCGCCCGTCGACCTCGGCGCCCTCGGCCAGTCGTTTGGTGCCGTACTCCTTGGCCTTCTTCCGGACGAACAGGGCGGGCGTACCGGTCAGGCTGCTGAGCATGGTGGCGAGCGGGATGCCGCCGAGCTCCAGTCCGCCCAGGAGGTCGGTGTCTTCGGGGATGAGCGGGACCATGCTCTCGGCGACTCGGCGAAGGAGCTGCGGGTCGGACTCGAAGAGGTACTTGTCGAAGTACTCGGTGGCGACCTGGCCGGAACGGAGCGTGAAGGTGCCGGTCAGGCGGCAGGTCTGGTCGATATCGCGGGCAAGTTCGCTGAGGAGGTCGGCCACGAGGGCATCGTCCCATAGGGGTTGTTCGGCAGAGCTGGCGTCTGACTTCCGGGTCGGGCGCCCTTTCTGTGCCGTGCGGGGCTCGGCCCGACGCCGCGCCCGGAACGGCCGCAGGCCGCACGCCCGGCACGGCGGCGGGCCGAAGGCCCGCCGGGTCGCGCCGGGTCGCGCCGGAGGCGCGCTTGAGTCAGTAGAGAAAGTCCTCACGCCTGCTACGACCGTCCCGCCGGCAGCAATAGTCTTGAAAGCTAGGAACGCCCGTGTCGCCTCGACAAAAATAGCTGCGCTGTCCGTACGAGGCTGGACCGGTGTTTGTCGACTACTCCCTGTAGGATCCCACTCATCAAAATGGGCGAACATGAGGAGACCCGGTGAATGGAATGGCTATTCCCATGACGCGTGCACGTCTGTATGTGCTTATTGATGCTTTTGAGCGAGACATGCGGACACTTTTAGGTCGCTTTATGCATCCAGAATTGACCGAGGAAGAACTTCTGGAGAATCTGTACGATAAGGCGTTGACGCGACAACGGGACGACGCTTCCGGATCGCTGGACACTCCCTTAGTCGAGTATCTTGACCTAAGGGAAGCGTACGACTTGCTTAATAGACATCGAAAGTTCCTTCCCGAAGAATTGGCCCGCGAAATCCGAGAGTGCACTGCGAGCATGGACCGTCTGGTCGGCATTCGACGCAGAGTCATGCACCCGAGGCCGCTGTTAGCCGATGACGGGGAAGCCGCGCCAATGATCCTCAATCAGTTTTCGACTCGTTTTTGGAGCGAGACGCGGCGCGTTTTATCTCAACTGGATACCGACCCGTCCTGGGAACCTCTTGTAACCCTAAGTCAAAGCGATACCACCACTCTCCACAACCTCCCCTTGCCAGACTATGACGAAACTGGCTTGATCGGCCGGTCGAAGGAGGTAGCACACCTCGTCGAAACCGTGAAACGTGGTCGAGAGTCAGTTATAACGATTATTGGCGAGGGCGGCATTGGCAAGACGGCATTGGCCTTGGAGGTTGCCTACAATTTGATCGATGATTCAGACGAACCCTTTGACGCGGTCCTTTGGACGTCCCTCAAGTATGAGCGATTGACGGCGCAAGGGGTCGAGGAGATAGCCAATTCCGCGCGCGATCTCACGAATGCGATAAGGCCGCTAGGGGCAACTTTCGATGCAAGCTTCCAAGGCGGCCTAGAAGACTTGTCGCAAGGGTTGATAGGTCTAAAAACTCTCGTCGTACTTGACAACTTCGAAACAATTGGCGGCCTTGAGTTCACTCAACTTTATGAAACGCTACCGGACTCTGTCAGGTATCTTGTCACGAGCAGAATCGGCGTTGGGCAATACGAACGACGATTCCCGTTGGAACCGCTTGACCAAAAGGACAGCCTACGGCTCTTGAATGACTTTATTCGCGCGAGGCGACTGGCAAGTCTGCAACGGCTTTCCGGACAAACACGTATTGAGATAGTCACTAGACTTCGCAATAGCCCTCTGGGGATCCGCTGGTTTGTCCTCGCTGTTGAATCTGGCAGAGATCCACTCAGTTTGATCCGCGATCAATCTGAACTCTTGGAGTTTTGCGTTCGGTCGGTGTACGACGCCCTCAGCGCGCCTGCCAAGGAAGTGTTATCTGCACTTTCGGTCCTTGCGCGGCCTGTTACCGCTGATGAGCTGGTCGTTTTGCTTGACATTGGGACAGATGGAGTCAACGTGGGCCTACAAGAGCTCATTCGGGGTTCGTTGGTACGTCGAGATGCCGGAGGCGGTAACGAAGACCTAGCACTACGGGTTCGACTGACCGAAACCGCAAGTCTATTCTTGAGCAAACGTGTCATAGTCGATCGTGATTACGCTAGGCTTGTTGGAGATCGCGAGTCCAAGTACCGCGCCAATGAAGAGCGGCGCGTCGCTGATGCCAAATCGAGATCACTTGCTCCCATTGTTGTGCGGACTAGTGGACCTCAAGATATACCCACCGCTCAAATCTTACGTCGTGCTCTTTTAGCGTCTCAGAATGGCAATATCGAATCAGCACTCGAAGATGTCGAGACCGCACAACGACTCAACCCAGAACTGTGGGAAGTCGACCGCGTGGAAGGTTTTATCGTTGCGTCCGCAGGCGACGCAAGTCGAGCTCTCCTGTGTTATGAGCGAGCGTACCGAAAAG
This sequence comes from Janibacter sp. Soil728, assembly GCF_001428305.1. Taxonomy (GTDB): domain Bacteria; phylum Actinomycetota; class Actinomycetes; order Actinomycetales; family Dermatophilaceae; genus Janibacter. The sequence goes on from NZ_LMRZ01000006.1 coordinate 480,922, forward strand.
CGCACGGAGAAGGCCGAGGCGTCGTGGCGCACTTCTTGGCTGGGCATTTGGCGCGCAACGTTCGGGATTTGCAAGCGGCCATAGTGTACGCCCGCGAGGCCAACGATGTCCTGGGCACTCATGATACGGCTGTCGCGCTGGGGAACTACCTTGTCTGGTACGGAGACTTCGAGGAAGGAGTCAACTTGATCCAGCCCGCCACCGTCGCCGCACAAGGGAAGGCGCAACTGATTGCGGTGAGCAGTCTCGCCGGAGCTTATCGGCGATGGGGAGAGAGCGCAGGAAAAGACGAACGAAACCCTGTTCTCGAATATAGGCGTGGCCTACAGGGCCTATCGATTGCTCTTGCCTCTTTAGAAACTGGTGTCGCAGACGAAAGAATCCGCAACATCGCCACTGAGTGCGCCATAACCACTTTGCATGGAGCGACCGCGGCCTTGTCTGACGGCATCACACTTCCAGACTTGAGCGAGACGCTCGACCGTTTAACCAAGAGTCAAGTGCGCTTAACTCGTACACCTTCTTGGGATCGCCTAGGAATCGCAGCTCAACGGTTAACGCTACGATCACGATCCGCAGCGTCCCAACGGCTAATGAGAGAGATCACAGAATTGGGTTCTGGAACTAGTTTCGATGAACCGAGTTCCAGGCGCTACTCAGGTGAGATCGTTTCCCTTCAAAGTGTTTATGGCTTCATTCGTCACCCCTCCTTGCCTGAGAACATATTCTTCCACAAGGATGACTTGGGTATCGGGCAAACGTTTGACGACCTTCATACAGGAGCATTGGTGTCATTCGACCGGCAAGAGGAAGAGCGCGGGCCAAGAGCAGTGAATGTTGTCTCGGAGCCGATTTAATGTGTTGACTGACCGATACCACTGCGGCCGATTGGGCGTCGACGTGTTGGCCCGGTGCCGCTGACTTGCAATTCCCCGCTATGGAAAATTCCCTAGCGGGGAATCAACACGTTCTTCGCGGTAGAGGGTGCAATTGGTTGAGCCCGTTGGCGACGGGGCAGAGGCCAAGGCCTTTCGTGAATGGAAGTTCTCCACTGTCCTTCGGGAAGGCCCTAACCACGACGTTGATCGGCTCTCCTGATTTGATCATGGCGCATAGCCGGCCAGCTTGAGAAATCGCGTACGTTCGAGAATCCCTGACGTACGAGGTTATTACAGGAGACGCTGTAGTGGGGCTGACCGTGCAAGCTCGGTACGTCGTACGCGCTACTAACTGCACGCTCATCTGTCATGCGCCAGATACGACTACTCTCCAGCTGATCCGACGAGGCGATCGAGGTCCTCATTCGACCAATCTCCGGTCGGCAACTGGCGCCCATCGATCGCAACCTCTTCCGGCCCATCACGGATGAGAAGTTCGGACACTCGCCGACCGGTGATGCCCCCACGGCTGCCATATCTGATAGGACCTCTTGCAGTGACTTACGGGGCCGCTCTCGAGGCCCCTCCGCGGCTGGGCAACGCCGTCTCCCCCTTCCTCAGTGGTGCGTGGCGATGCTGCGGCGACGGGCTGAGGTCGGGGTGGGTCCGGACGAGCCGGTCTTCGGCACCATCGACGGCGGCTTCCGCGAGCCACGCACGGTGAGCCGGTGGCTCTACGAGGTCCGCGTCAACAGTGATCTGGAGTGGGTGACGTCGCACGCCTGGCGCAAGACGACTGCGAGCATCCTCGACGGGTCGGGCGTGACTGCTCGGACCATCGCTGACCAGCTCGGCCACTCGCGGGTGTCGATGACGCAGGACGTCTACCTGGGCCGTGGCGAGACCGACCCACGGGTGCTCGCGGCCCTCGAAGCGGTCGACCCGCACACCGCTGCCGAGGTCGAAAGTGGAGGCATAAGTGGAGGCTTCGGGCAGGAGCAGGGCCATGAATGATGCGCTTTCCCTGCTCAGAGAGCTGGCGAAGGGACTTGAACCCTCAACCCCCTGTTTACAAGACAGGTGCGCTACCAATTGCGCCACGCCAGCAAGCCACGGACACGAAGACCGGGACCGCGGCATCGTAGCCCGCGGTCCCGGTCTTCATCGAGTCGGTGGTCGACTCAGAGCACGTTGTTGTTGAGGTAGGTCTGCAGGCGGGTGGTGGTCTGCGGCCCCCAGGCGCCGTCGACGTCCGCGCCGACCTTGCGCTGCAGGGCCTTGGTCGTCATCGGGCCGATCACGCCGTCGGGCGAGGACCCGACCTTGCGCTGCAGCGCCTGCTTGTCCGCCGAGTCGAGGTAGCCGTCCATCGGGCGACCGCCCCACTTCTCGATACCGGCGTTGGTCTTGGGGCCCATGACCCCGTCGACGACAAGGTCACCGTCGGCGGTGACGGGCGGACGCGTCGTGTCCCGCGAGGGGCGCTCTCCGCCGGTGTACGGGTCGACGGCCAGGCCGTTGGCGACGGTCAGCCCGGCGCGCACGGAGCAGACCGGCCAGGCACCGGGGCCCTGCACCTTGAGCACCTCCTGGGCGATCTCGATCTGCTGCGCACGAGAGGCCCGGTCGGCCGTGTAGGCGTACTTCTGCCCGCCGAAGCCCTTCCACGTCTGGAAGGAGAACTGCAGGCCGCCGTAGTAACCGTTGCCGGTGTTGATCGACCAGTTGTTCGTGGACTCGCAGGCGGCGACGCGGTCCCAGACCGTGTCGGCCGCGCCTGCGGTGGAGGCGACCACGAAGCCACCGGCCACCAGGGAGCCGGCAGCGACGGCGCCGCCGGCGATGCGCAGGCGGCGGCCACGTCGGGAGACGGGCTGGTCCGGGAAGTCATTGGTGCTGAACATGAAGAGTCCTCGTGTCGGCGAAGCACGGGCAGGGGGTCCCCCGTGCAGGTCCGAGAGCGACGCTAAGGACTCAGCAGTCACACAGACAACATCTGCCACGTAAATACATACCTGTAACTCACGACCCTTCGTCACCTGTGACATCGGCTCCACAGGCGGGTTCAGGCATGACGAAGGGGGGTCCGCACCGTGTGGTGCGAACCCCCCTTCGAGGAGGTGATGAGCTGGTGGACCAGCTCGTCAGCCCAGAGTCGCTCAGCGAGCGTTGAGGTGGTTCTGGAGGGCCTTGGTGGTCTGCGGGCCCCAGATGCCGTCCTGGTGGGCGCCGACGACCGACTGCAGCGCAGTGGTGGTCTTCGGGCCGATGATGCCGTCCTGGATGGTGCCGACCTTGGCCTGGAGGGCCTTGACGTCAGTGGCGCTCAGGGCGCCGTCCTGGGCGGTGCCGACCCAGCTCTCGATGGCGGCGTTGGTCTTGGGACCACGGATGCCGTCGACGATGAGGGAGCCAGCGGCCGGGGTGCGGACCTCAGAGCGCGAGGGCGCCTGCGGGGCCGGAGCGGCCTGCGGGGCGGGAGCCTCGGTCTTGGGGGCCGGGGCGGGCTCGGGGGCCGGGGCCGGCGCGGTCGAGCCGCCACCGGTCATGCCGTTGGCCTTGGTCAGGCCGGCCTTCTGCGAGCAGACGGGCCACGCGCCGGGACCCTGCGTCTGCAGGACCTTCTGCGCGATCTCGATCTGCTGGGCCTTGCTGGCCTGGTGGGCGTTGGCCGCGTACTGGCCACCGCCGAAACCCTGCCAGGTCTGGGAGGTGAACTGCAGGCCGCCGTAGAAGCCGTTGCCGGTGTTGATCGACCAGTTGCCGCCGCTCTCGCACGCTGCGACAGCGTCCCAGACGTTGGAGTTCGTGGAGGCGGACGCGCTCTGCGCGGTCGCCATCGAGCCGAGGGCGACAGACGCGCCGGCCACGGCGACACCGGCGATACGGCGGCGGGCGGGCGACGACTTCTCGACCAGGGAGTGCTTGGGGGAGTAGAACATTCGGTGGTTATTCCTTCCACGAGGTTCAGGGGGCTTCGTGGTGAAGCTGCCAGAAGGTCTGGCGTCATTCGCGGACGGCGGGAACGTTACCTTCCCGTGACCTAATGAGTCAAACAAGCGTCAACGAGCCCCCGGCGCGGAGTCAGACGATGTCCCAGCCGTCTTCGTCCCGGCCTGCGCCATCCTGCGCCACCGTGGCCCGGCGCCGTTGTGCCACAGGGGCATCCAGCGGGGCGGCGAGGCGGTCGCCCAGGGTGTTACCCGTGGCGACAGCCATGATCACGCCGAAGGCGCCCAGCACGCTGAAGAGGCCAGCCGTCGAGTTGGCTCCGTCGGCGACGGTCGACTGACTGCTCATGTGGTACAGCCCGATGAAGATCGCCAGACCGGGGTAGAGACCGAATGATGCCGGCACCGACAGGGTCAGGGCAGGTGCGTCCATGCGCAGCGCGATGTAGCGCGCGAGGAAGCCGATGGCCACGGCTGCGACACCGGTCGCGGTGACCCGGCCGATACCCAGATGGACGAGACCGGCCGCGGTCGCGACACCGACCGTGCACAGGACCGCCGAGGGGAGCATCATGCGACGGCTCCCCTGCAGGGTGATCGAGCCTGCGAGCCCGATGAGCGCCGACCCACCGAGGACCAGCGGCAGGCTGGCCGAGGCCCAGGCGAGCTTGTCCAGCGGCGGCGGGATGAGCCCCAGGTCGAGCAGCTCACCGAGCTGGAGCGACAGACCCAGCCCACCCGCGACACCGACGATGAGGCCGAAGGTGTGCAGCAGGACGGCGAAGAGCCGCGCCGTGCCCGTGACGGGGAAGCCCGACAGCACGTCCTCCATCGCGGAGATCAGGGTGCGCGATGGCAGCAGGGCGACGATCCCACCGGCGACGATGAAGGCGAAGTCCGCGGGTGAGATCGGTATCAGGCCGTAGGTGCCCAGGATGTAGGAGCTGAAGGCGATCAGCGTGGCCGTGGCCCCACCGAGCGCCCCGAGGTAGAAGTCGGGCAGGTTGAGCCGGTGGACGAGCCCGGCCAGCAGGATCGTCACGCAGGCCGCGACCGCGGCCACGACGACACCCGGCAGGCTCGCTCCGAGGATCAGCGCGACACCGCTGGCGACGCCACCCTCGGCGAGGGTGACGAACCAGTGCGACCACATGCGGGGGGCCCGGGAGATCTCGCGCAGCTGGGCGTCGGCCTGCTCGACGTCGATCTCGCCGGAGACGAGGTCATCGACGAGGGCGTGCGTCATGGCCAGCCGCGCATAGTCCAGTCGTGGCTGGCGCACGACCCGCAGCCGCGAGATCGTCTGGCCCGAGGCAGTGCGGCACTGCAGGTGCATCGACTGCATCGTCAGGTCGACGTCGAGGTCCTCCAGACCGGCGGCCACGCAGACCGCGATGGTCGCGGACTCCACGCCGGCCGCGCTGGACCCGGAGCGCAGCATCAGCTCGGCCACCCGCAGCGCCAGCTCCATCGCGTGGGCGGCGGCCCTCTCCTCGGCGACCGCTCGGGTGACACGCGGGTCGCGGTAGGGAGTGCCCCGCAAGGAGCCACGCAGCGGGATCGTCTCGGTCGGCTGATCGCCGCGCAGGGTCGGACGCCGCCTGGGCTTGGGTTGCGGGTGCTGGGGGATCGCACCGGTCTGCGGCTCGCTGCGCCGCTCCGGACGGCGACGTGGCCTCGGCTGTGGGCGCTGGGGCAACGCGCCGGCGTCGCTCCCGCCGCTGCGCTGGGGCAGCGCGCCGGCGTCGTTCTCGCCACGCGGAGTCGACCAGCGGCTCGGCCTCGAGCCGTAGGGCGGGGGCGGAGGGGGCGTGGTCATCGGCCGGGGAGCTGGTCCGGGCTGGGCAGCGGCGACCCGAGCGAGGGCCACCACGAGACGTCGATGGCCCCGACGGCGAGCGCACCGAGCACTCCGACGGCAAGGACGAGGAGTGCGGCCACGACCACCAGGCGCAACGCGGGCGGACCCGTGACGCTCCGAGCCATGCTGCGACTCCCCCGGCGCAGGCTGGGGCCGCCGGGCCCCCACCAGCCGATGAGCAGCGCGAGGAGGGCGCCCACGGCCAGCGGCACCGGAGAGTCCAGACGCACGCCACGCCCGTCGACCGTGCTCTGCGCGAGCGCGGTCGCGAGAACACCGGCAGCGCCCACGGCGAGCGGTAGCAGCGCGGCCACGACAGTCGTCACAGCTGCGCCGACGAGCTGCAGCGGCGCCGAGGCGACCGCGGCCACGCCGTCACTGCGACGGCGGCCGAAGCGGTGACGGCGACGCACGGTCGCGGTCATCGAGCGGTCGATGGTGCGGGCCGACCAGGACCAGCAGACGGCCACTGCGAGCCCGACCCACGGGAGCGCGGTCACCAGCGCCACACCCCCCACGAGGAGCGCGGCCAGGACATCACTGCGTCGGGCCTTGCCGATGCGCGGGTCGCCGGGGCGTTCGAGCATCCCGGCTTGGGCACCGGGACTCGGACTCGGGCTCGGTTGCGTACCGGGCCACGGTGCACGTCCGCCCGGCGCCGGCGCCGGCCCGGGGGGCGTCGGGGCAGGAGCGGGGTCGGTCCAGTCGCCCTGCCCCCACGGGGCGGGCGGCTCGGCGCGTGGTGCAGGCGCGACGGGCGGCAGGGCTCGAGTCGCGTCGGGACGCAGGACCCGGGTGCGCTGCGGGAGCACCTCGGTCACGGGCCTGCCGCGCGCCCACGCCTCGAGGGCCATGAGGACCTCGTCGGCGTCGGGTCGTCGGCTCGGGTCCGGAGCGAGGGCGGCGTGGAGCAGCGGCGCCAGCTGAGGGTCGACATCGCGCAGATCGGCGTCGCCACGGCAGACCCGGGCGAGGACGGCCTCCATCCCCCCACGGCCGAAGGGGGAGCGGCCGGTGGCGGCGAAGACGAGGGTGGCTGCCCAGCCCCACCAGTCCGTGGCAGGGGTGACGTCACCCCCTTCGACCAGCTCGGGCGAGAGGTACCCGGGAGTGCCCATCACGAGGCCGGTCATCGTCATCCGCGAGGTCTCGGCCACGTGGGCGATGCCGAAGTCGATGACGACCGGGTCGTCGTCGAGCAGGAGTACGTTGCCGGGCTTGAGGTCACGGTGGATGACACCGACGTCATGGATGGCGCGCAGGGCCTCGGTCAGGCCGCGCGCCAAGGTCAGCAGGCTCTCCGCACCGAGCGGCCCGTCCTCGCGAACACGCTGCTCGAGGCTCGGCCCGGGGACGTAGCGGGTGACGATGTAGGGCTGGTCGGCCTCCAGGTCCGCGTCGAAGACGGGCGCAATCCGCTGGGAGCGCACCCGCGCCAAGGTGTCGACCTCGCGGGCCAGTCGGGCCCGGGCGTCCTCGTCGTGGGCCACATGGGCGCGCAGGACCTTGATCGCCACCGCTCGGCCACGGGCGTCGAGAGCGAGGTGGACGATGCCCATCCCGCCCTGCCCCAGCTGCTGGAGCACCCGGTAGGGACCGATGGTGTCGAAGTCGCCCACACCCACATCCCCGCGCCCGTCAGGGGCGGGGTCGTCCCCGAGGAGCTGTGTCGTCATGCCCCCAAGAGTAGAAGGCTTGGCATGGGAGGTGTCGGAGCATCGCCTGTGTGCCTCCTGAGGGTCGGTGCTACTGGGTGATGTAGGCCTCGAGCTGGTCGCGCTCGGCCGACAGGTCGCGGATGCGGTGTGCGACGACGTCACCGATGCTGACGATGGCCACGAGCTTGCCCTCCCGCACCACCGGGACGTGTCGGACGCGCCGCTCGGTCATCTGGGTCGCGAGGTCCCTCACCTCGTCGTGCTCGCCGCAGGTGTGGACCTCAGCCGTCATGATCGCGCTCACCGGGCCCTCGAGGACCGCGACGCCGTCACGATGGATGCCGCGCACCACATCGCGCTCGGAGACGATGCCGTCGACACTGCCCTCCCCGGAGGAGACCACCACGGCACCGATGCGGTGCTCCGCCAAGAGGGCGAGGAGCTGACCGACGGTGGAGTCCGGCGTCACGGTCACGACGTCGGTGCCCTTGTTGCGCAGCACATCCGAGATCTTCATGTATCGACGTTACTGGTCCGGGAGCGTCGGGGGAAGGGCACGCGGGTACATATGGTGGACCCACCCACTCCTGGAGGTACAGCACCGTGCCACGTCAGCACACATTCGACCTCGTCATCGCCGCCAACCGACTGCCCGTCGACCGCGTCGCGACCCCCGACGGAGGCCACGAGTGGCACCGCTCCCCCGGAGGCCTCGTCACCGCCATGGACTCGGTGATGCGCGGCCGCGAGGGCGCCTGGGTCGGGTGGGCGGGCGAGCCCGGTGAGGCTCCCGCTCCCTTCGAGGAGTCGGGGATGTGGCTGCACCCCGTGCCCCTGTCGGAGGAGGAGCTGACGACCTTCTACGAGGGCTTCAGCAACGAGACCCTGTGGCCGATCTACCACGACGTCATCGTGCCGGCCCACTTCCACCGTGAGTGGTGGCAGGACTACCAGCGCGTCAACGAGCGCTTCGCCGAGGCCGTGTGCCAGGTCGCGGCGAAGGGAGCCAAGGTCTGGATCCACGACTACCAGCTCCAGCTCGTGCCGGCCATGGTGCGCAGGCTGCGGCCCGACCTGCGCATCGGCTGGTTCAACCACATCCCCTTCCCTCCGGTCGAGCTCTTCGCCCAGCTGCCCTGGCGCTCGCAGATCCTCGACGGCCTGCTCGGCGCGGACTACCTCGGCTTCCAGCGGGCCACCGATGCGCAGAACTTCGTCCGAGCCGCCCGTCAGCTCGACGGACGTGCGACCCGCGGCGAGTGCGTGACGACGCAGGACGCCAATGGTGACGAGCGGGTGGTCCGTGCCTCGGCCGTCCCGATCAGCATCGACTACGAGGGCCTGGAGGCGCTGGCCAAGAGCGACGCGGTCCAGAAGCGGGCCGCGCAGATCCGCACCTCGCTGGGCGATCCCGACGTCGTCCTGCTGGGGATCGACCGCCTCGACTACACCAAGGGGATCCGCCACCGCCTCAAGGCCTACGAGGAGCTGCTGGCGCAGGACGCCTTCCGGCCGCCCGAGGTGACCTTCGTGCAGGTGGCGACCCCGAGCCGTGAGCGCGTGGGGGCCTACAAGGACCTGCGCTCCGAGGTGGAGGCGACCGTCGGGCGGATCAACGGAACCTACTCCGCGCTCGGCTCGCCCGCCGTGCACTACCTGCACCAGAGCTACCCGCGAGACGAGATGGCCGCGCTCTTCCAGGTGGCGGACGTCATGCTCGTCACCCCGCTGCGCGATGGCATGAACCTCGTCGCCAAGGAGTACGTCACCTGCCGGCACGACCTGGGCGGGGCGCTGGTGCTCAGCGAGTTCACCGGGGCCTGGCACGAGCTGCAGCAGTCCTTCGTGTGCAACCCGCACGACATCGAGGGGCTGAAGCAGACGATGCTGCGCGCCATCAGCACCGACCCCAAGGACAAGCGTCGCCTCATGCGCGCCTCCCGCCGTCGCGTGGCCGAGCACGACGTGCAGCGCTGGGCCGACCGCTTCCTCACCAACCTCGAGATGGCACCCGAGCGTCCCCCGGCGAAGGGGGCATGACGGTGCCCCTCCCCCAGGAGGTCACCACGGCTCTGGCCGCGGTCGCGGCCGTGCCGCGACTGCTCGTGGCGACCGACTTCGACGGGGTGCTCGCTCCCTTCGTCCTCGACCCCATGGACTCCCGGGCCCAGCCGGGCACCATCGAGACGCTCACCGATCTCGCTGCGGCGCAAGGCACCTGGGCTGCGGTGGTGTCCGGCCGCGACCTGGCCACCCTCGAGCGGCTCACCGGTCTGGCCGGCACGGCTGTCGCCCGCATCGGCAGCCACGGCGGCGAGTCCAGCGCCGGCACGGTCCTGCCGGAGGGCACCAGCGAGGCCGTCGCCGCGCTGCGCGAGCGCGTCGAGCGGGCGGTCGCCGACCGCGACCCGCGGATCCGTCTCGAGCACAAGCCGACGGCCGTCGTGCTGCACACCCGGGGCCTGCCCCCCGAGGTCCTGCCGGTCGCGGAGGCGATCGCGACCGAGGCAGCCGCGGCCGAGGGCGTCACCCACCTCGCGGGCAAGGGCGTCCACGAGCTGAGCGTGGTGCGCGCCGACAAGGGCACCGCGCTGCGCGCCCTGGCCGCCACCCTCGAGGTCGACGCCACCGTCTACCTCGGCGACGACGTGACCGACGAGCACGTCTTCACCGTGCTGGGCCCCGACGACGTGGGGATCAAGGTCGGGCCCGGCGAGAGCGCCGCCCGGCTGCGCGTGGACGACTGCACGCACGTGCCCGAGGTGCTGGCCGCGCTGTCCTCCCTTCGCTCCTGAGGTTGGGCCACACTGGGCGAATGGGCCCTCCGGGCCCGGAGGGAGGAGCCATGCCCCTGGACATCTCCGCTGCCCAGCCCGACCCGGCCCTGCTCGACCTGCCGTGGTCGACCCCGCTGGAGGACTGGCCCGGCGACCTGCTGGCGGCCCTGCCTCGCGGCATCTCCCGGCACGTCGTGCGCTTCGCGCACCTCTCCGGCGGGATCGTCGCGGTCAAGGAGATCAAGGCCGACATCGCGCGCAACGAGTACCGCCTGCTGCGTCAGCTGCGCCGCCTCGACCTGCCGTGCGTCATCCCGCTCGCCGTCGTGACGGGCCGCGTCGACGCCGACGGGCAGCCCCTGGACGCCTGCCTGGTCACCCGGCACCTGCAGTTCTCCCTCCCCTACCGCGTCGTCTTCGGTCAGCACCTGCGCGAGGACACCGCGATACGGCTCGCGGATGCTCTCGCCGTGCTTCTCGTCCGACTGCACATGACCGGCTTCTTCTGGGGCGATGTCTCCTTGTCCAACACGCTCTTCCGCCGCGATGCAGGCGCCTTCTCCGCCTATCTCGTCGACGCCGAGACGGGCGAGCTGCACGACAGCCTGAGCGACGGGCAGCGCGAGCACGACCTCGACCTGGCCCAGACCAACATCGCGGGCGAGCTGATGGACCTCGCCGCCGGCGGCTACCTGCCCGAGGGACTCGACCCGATCGACGTCTCCGCCGACCTCATCGACCGCTACCGGGGCCTGTGGCAGGAGCTCACCGGCGACGAGTGGTTCGACTCCGGCGAGCGCTGGCGGGTCGACGAGCGGATCCGGCGGCTCAACCTGCTCGGCTTCGACGTCGACGAGCTGGCCATCACCACCGACCTGGACGGCACCCACCTGCGGATCGAGCCCAAGGTCGTCGACGCCGGGCACCACAGTCGCCGCCTGCTGCGCCTCACCGGCCTCGACGTGGAGGAGAACCAGGCCCGCCGCCTGCTCAACGACCTCGACTCCTACCGTGCGGCCACCGACCGGCAGGGCGACGACGAGTCCCTCGTGGCCCACGACTGGCTCACCCGGGTCTACCAGCCGACGGCCGCTGCCGTCCCCGAGGAGCTGCGGGCCAAGCTCGAGCCGGCCGAGCTCTTCCACGAGATCCTCGAGCACCGTTGGTACATGGCCGAGCGCGTCGGGCACGATGTCCACATCAGGGACGCGATCAGGGACTACCTGCGTGAGGTCCTGCCGAGCAAGCCCGACGAGCAGGCGGTCATGGGTGTCGACACCCAGATGCTGCCCGTCGTCGACAAGGAGACGAGATGACCGAACCGACGCCGGGTGCGCACGTCCCGCCGAGCGCCCCCGTCCCGCCGAGAGTGCCCTTCGCGTCCAGCGCCAGCGACCCCAACCGCCCCGGCTCGCGAGCCTGGGTGGAGCAGCGCTACGGCCGTACGGCCCACTTCTCCGACCGGATCTTCCCCGGGATCATCGACGCACTCCTCGGGTCCGCCGCGGCCTTCGTCCCGCTCGTCCTCGGCATCATCTGCCTCATCGCCGGCTCGCCCGACACCTATGACTGCGCCTTCGGCTACTCCACCTGCGAGGTGCCCGGCTCCGGCTCCGGCGCACTCATCGGTCTGGGCATCCTGCTGCTCTTCCTGACCATCCTGGTCAGCTTGGCCTTCATCGCGTGGAACCGCGTGTGGCGCGTGACCAGGACCGGTCAGAGCATCGGCAAGAAGCTCACCGGACTCAAGGTCATCGATGCCGAGTCGGGCGCCAACCCGAAGCTCGGCCCGGCCGCGCTGCGCGAGCTCGTCCACCAGTTCGCCGGCATCATCAGCTGGATCTGGATGCTCATCGACGACGACGACCGCACCCTCGCCGACATCGTGGGCAAGACGCACGTCATCCAGGTCGACAAGTCCTGAGGGCTCGCCCCACCCGTCTCAGGATTCTCGGGCCACCCGATGAACCTCGCCTTCGCACGAGTATCGAACTCCTGCACAGGCGAGGTTTCTCTTGTCGAGCGGCCGGGGCCCGGGCGTCAGCGCTGCGCGCCCCGCAGGCGGGCGATCTCGTAGAGCGTGACGCCTGCGGCGATGCCGGCGTTGAGGGACTCGGTGGCGCTGCTCATCGGGATCGAGACGATCTGGTCGCAGGTCTCGCGGACGAGGCGCGAGAGGCCCTTGCCCTCGGACCCGATGACGACGACGAGCGCCGAGGTCGCCAGGTCGAGACCGGGCAGCTCCACATCGCCCTCCATGTCCAGACCGATGACGAAGAACCCGGCCTTGCGGTAGTCCTCCAGCGCGCGCACGAGGTTGGCCGCCTGAGCGACGGGGATGCGTGCCGCGGCGCCGGCAGAGGTCTTCCACGCCGACGCGGTCATCCCGGCGCTGCGGCGCTGCGGCACCACGACTCCGTGACCACCGAAGGCACCCACCGAGCGCACGATGGCGCCGAGGTTGCGCGGGTCGGTGATGCCGTCGAGCGCGACGATCAGCGGTACGCCCGGGATCTCGGAGTCCATGAGGTCGGCGGGGTGGGCGTACTGGTACGCCGGGACCTGCGCTGCCAGCCCCTGGTGCACCGCCCCGTCGGTCAGCCGGTCGAGCTCGCTGCGGGGGGTCTCCATGATCGGGATGCCGGCCTCGGCCGCGATGGTCAGCGACTCACGGACGCGGTCATCGCTGTCGATGCGGTTGGCGATGAACATCGTCGTGATGGGCACCTCGGTGCGCAGCGCCTCGACGACGGAGTTACGACCGGCGATCATCTCGGTCGAGGCCTTCTTGCGGCCAGTGGTCGCACGGTTGGTCGGCCGCTTGTTGCCGGCAGACTTGTCGTATGCCTTGTGGTTGGGGCGCTCGGCCGCCTTGGGCGTCGGGCCCTTGCCCTCGAGCCCGCGGCGTCGCTGGCCGCCGGAGCCGGTCTGCGGGCCCTTCTTCGATCCGGAGTTGCGCACCGCTCCGCGGCGTGAGCTGTTGCCAGCCATCAGTGGTCCTTCCTGGTGAGGCTCCACCGCGCACCGCGCGGAGTGTCCTCGATGGTGATTCCCGCGGCGACGAGCGCGTCGCGGATCTGGTCTGCGGTCTCGAAGTCGCGCGCGGCACGGGCCTTGGCGCGGGACTCGACCTGGAGCTGCACGAGGGCGTCGAGGGCCTGGGTGAGCTCGTCCTCACGACTGCCACCGGCCCCACCCCACGTCGCGGACAGCGGGTTGATGCCGAGGACATCCGTCATGGCGATGACCGTGGCAGCGATCTCGGCAGCCTCGTCCCGGCCCCCTTCGTCCAGTGCGGTGTTGCCCTCACGGACGGTGTCGTGGATGACGGCGAGCGCGCCTGCGACACCGAGGTCGTCGTCCATCGACGCCGCGAAGGCGGCCGGCAGCTCGACGCTCGGGTCGGCCTCGACGGCGCCCTGGCCCGGCAGTGCCCGGCGCAGGAAGCCCTCGATCCGCTCGATCGCGGCGCCGGCCTCCTCGAGGGAGCCCGGGTGGTACTCGATCATCGAGCGGTAGTGGGCCGCGGTGAGGAAGTAGCGGACGGTCAGCGGGTCGTGCTCCTGCACGAGGTGCTGGACCTCGAGGGCGTTGCCGAGGGACTTGCCCATCTTCTCGCCCTTGACGGTCACCCAGCCGTTGTGCAGCCAGTACCCGGCGAAGCCGAGGCCGGCCGCGCGGGACTGGGCCTGCTCGTTCTCGTGGTGGGGGAAGCGTAGGTCGATCCCGCCGCCGTGGATGTCGAAGGTGTCGCCGAGGTACTTGCGGGCCATCGCGGAGCACTCGAGGTGCCAGCCGGGACGTCCGGAGCCATAGGGCGTGGGCCAGTTGGCCGTGGCCGGCTCGTCGCTCTTGCGGCCCTTCCACAGGGCGAAGTCGCGGGGGTCGCGCTTGCCGCGCGGGTCCGCGTCGTCGGCCGCGACCATGTCGTCCAGGCCCTGGTTGGAGAGCTCGCCGTAGTCGGCCCAGCTCTTGACGTCGAAGTAGACATCGCCGCTGCCGTCGGCCGCCGCATAGGCGTGGCCACGCTCCACGAGCGTCTCGACGAGGTCGATCATCTCGGTGATGTGGCCGGTCGCGCGCGGTTCGTAGGTGGGGGGCAGCACGCCGAGCAGGTGCAGCGCCTCGGTCGTGTAGCGCTCGTTGCGGTAGCTGAGCGCCCACCACTCCTCGTCGCTCTCGTCGGCCTTGCGCAGGATCTTGTCGTCGATGTCGGTGACATTGCGCACGAGGGTCACGTCGTAGCCGTGGCCACGCGTGAGCCAACGCCGCAGGACGTCGAAGGAGACGGCGAAGCGCAGGTGCCCGATGTGCGGCGCGCCCTGCGTCGTGAGCCCACAGATGTACATCCCCACCCGGCCGGGGGTGACGGGGACGAAGTCGCGCTGGGCGCGTGTGGCGGTGTCGAAGAGCTGCAGGGTCACGGGGTCAAGGCTAACGGGCGGGCGACATACCCTGTGCCCCGTGATGCAACAGATGCCGGGGTGGGCGGTGATCACCCTCCTGGTGGCCCTCGCTGTCTGGACGGTGGTCGCCTCCGCAGCCATCGAGGCCCGCATGCTCGCGTGGTGGGTGGCCCGGTCGGCGGGGAGCACCGGACGGACCGTGGGCGTCACCGCCCTGCTCCACGGCGGACTCACGCTGTGGTCCGCCGCGGTCCTGATGTCGACGCTCGCCCGGACCGACCCGCTCGCGGCGGGCAGCTGGGGCTCGGGTCTGCTGGCCGTCGGGCTGGTGGCCACCGTCGCCCCGCTCGCCTTCCCCTTCTTCCCGAACCGGTTCGACATGGGACCGGCGCACGAGGACCTCAGCGACGCGGGAGCCTCTACCGGCACCGCCCGGGCGATCAGGTGGACGTCCATGCCCTTCGCCGCGGCCGAGATGACGCTCCTCGTCGCCGCCGTGGTGATGGCGCTGCTGGTCTGAGGCGGCTCACTCGCCCCGGTCGAGCCACTCCTGCAGGTGCGGGGCCTCCGCGGCGATCGTCGTGTCGTCACCGTGGCCGGTGTGGACGACGGTGGACGAAGGGAGGGTCAGCAACTTTTCGCGGATCGACTCCACGATCGTCGGGTAGTCGGAGTACGACCGCCCGGTCGCGCCCGGTCCACCGTTGAAGAGGGTGTCCCCGGAGAAGACGACGCCGAGCTCGGGAGCGTGCAGGCAGCAGGCGCCCGGCGCGTGGCCAGGGGTGTGCAGCACGTGCAGGCCGGTGCCGGCGACGGTGATGACCTGACCGTGGGCGAGCGCGCCGTCGGGGGCGCGGTCCGGGTAGGTCATCTGCCACAGCGGGGCGTCGTCGGGGTGCAGCCAGATCGGGGCCTGGGTGGCGTCGGCGACCTCGGCGGCGGCGTTGACGTGGTCGTTGTGCGCGTGGGTGCTCACGACCGCGAGCAGGGTGCGCCCGCCGATCGCCTCGAGGATCGGGGCGGCCTCGTGGCCCGCGTCGATGACGATGCACTCGCTGTCGTCACCGACGATCCAGACGTTGTTGTCGACCTCCCACGAGCCGCCGTCGAGCTCGAAGGTGCCGGACGTGATGACCTTGTCGATGCGCGCAGTCACAGGACCACGACCGACCGCAGCACGTCACCGGCGTGCATCTTGTCGAAGGCCGACTCGATGTCGCCCAGGCCGATCCGCTCGGTGACGAAGGCGTCGAGGTCGAAGCGCCCCTGGCGGTAGAGGTCGACGAGCATCGGGAAGTCGCGGCTGGGGAGGCAGTCGCCGTACCAGCTGGACTTGAGCGCACCGCCGCGCCCGAAGATCTCGATCATCGGCAGGGTGACCTCCTTGTCCGGCGTGGGCACGCCCACGAGGACGACCCGACCGGCGAGATCCCTTGCGTAGAAGGCCTGCTCGTAGGTCTCGGGCAGACCGACCGCCTCGACGACGACGTCCGCGCCGAAGCCCCCGGTGAGCTCACGGATGCGCTCGACGGTGTCCTCGCTGCTCGCGTCGACGGTGTCAGTTGCGCCGAACCCCTTGGCGATCTCGAGCTTGCGAGGGTCCCGGTCGACGGCGATGATCGTCGTCGCCCCGGCGACCTTGGCGCCGGCGATGGCGGCGTTGCCGACGCCGCCGCACCCGATGACGGCGATCGACTCGCCACGCGTGATCTCACCGGTGTTGACCGCGGCACCGAAGCCGGCCATGACGCCACAGCCCAGCAGGCCCACGGCGGCCGCGTCAGCCTCGCCGTCGACCTTGGTGCACTGACCGGCAGCGACGAGCGTCTTCTCCGCGAAGGCACCGATGCCCAGGGCCGGGGTGAGCTCCTCGCCGGTGTCGGCGAGGGTCATCTTCTGCGTGGCGTTGTGCGTGTCGAAGCAGTACTGCGGCTTGCCCTTCAGGCACGCGCGGCACTGGCCGCACACGGCCCGCCAGTTGAGGATGACGAAGTCGCCCGGCTCGACGTCCGTGACGCCCTCACCGACGGACTCGACGACACCGGCCGCCTCGTGCCCGAGGAGGAAGGGGAACTCGTCGTTGATCCCCCCTTCGCGGTAGTGCAGGTCGGTGTGGCAGACCCCGCAGGAGTGCACCTGCACCACGGCCTCCCCCGGCCCAGGTGCGGGGACGACGATGTCGACGAGCTCGACATCGGCCCCCTTCGAGCGAGCGATGACTGCCTTGACGGTCTGCGACACGACGCGACTCCCTTCGGTGGTGGGCCGACCGGCCCGGTGCACTGTCTGTGTCCATCGTGGCCCACGAGGCGAAGGGAGGACAGCCCGGCCTCCTCGTGTCCCGCGGCCGCGGGTGCGCTTCTCCTGAGCCCGCGGCACATAGGCTTCGCTGCCATGGGCCTGGACCACCGACTCTCCTTCCTCCTCCAACAGCTCGCCTGGGACCTGCCGGTGATCCTCATCACCGTCGTCGCCGGAGTGCTCGTCGTGCTGCGCCGTGACGGGGGGCTGTGGTGGAAGCTCGCGCTGGTCGGCCTCGTCGCGATCACCGCCGGCCAGCTCGTCGGCACCTTCGGGTTCTTCGCGGTCTCCGGCCTGGACGGCGGGTACCGCTACTCCTGGGTGGCGAGCGTCCCGGCCCTCGTGCTCAATCTCGCTGGCCTCGGCCTGCTCGCTGCCGGCGCGATCGTCGGCCGTCGCGGTCAGGTGGCGGCCCGATGAGCCTCCTCGTCGTCCAGCACCAGGACTCCTGCCCGCCCGGCCGGGTCGGCCAGTGGTTGACCGAGGCCGGCGTCGAGCTCGACGTCCGCCGCCCCTACGCCGGCGACGCGCTCCCCGACGATCTCAGCGGCCACGACGGCCTGCTCGTCCTCGGCGGCGAGATGAGCTGCGGCGACGACGAGGCGGCGCCGTGGCTGCCCGCCGTGCGCGAGCTCATCCGCACCGCGGCGAAGGGGGCGACCCCCACCTTGGGCATCTGCCTGGGTCACCAGCTCGCATCGGTCGCCCTCGGCGGCGAGGTCGCGGTCAACCCTGCGGGCCGGACCCTTGGTGTCCTCACCGTCTCTCCCACGCCAGAGCTGGCACAGGACGCACTCTTCGCCACGGCACAGGGCGGCCCCGTCGCCCAGTGGAACAACGATGTCGTGACGCGCCTGCCGGACGGCGCAGTGCGCCTGGCCGACAACGAGCGCGGCGACCTGCTGCTGGCGCGCCTCGCCCCGGCCGTCTGGGGCGTCCAGGGCCACCCCGAGGCCGACCTGCACGTCGTCACCGGCTGGGCGGTCAAGGACTCGGGCTCCCCCGCCGTCGTCGGGATCGACCTGCCGGCGGTTCTCGGCGCGGTCAAGGACGCGCAGCCGCAGGTGGACGCCACCTGGCGCCCGGTGGCGCAGGCCTTCGCCGCGCTGCTCTGACGCTGCTCCTGCGATCTGTCGGTGCGCCGTCAGAGCGCGATCGGACCCGGGAGGTCCTGCTGCACGACGGTACGCCGGGAGTCGACCGTGGCGTCCGGGTGGACGGTGAGGTCGAGCCGGACCAGGTCGTTGTCGTGGACCATCCACCGCGCGAGGGTCCAGTCGTCGCCGCTGGCGGTCACCTCGCGGTCACCGATCGCGTCACCGTGATCCCGGCGGAGCTCCTCGCGCGTCTCCTCGGCCCGGGACCCGGTGAGCTTGATGTCATCCACCGAGTCGATGACGCGGGCGGCCCCGACCGTCGGTCGTAGTGCTCGCACCCAGGCGTCCCCGACCTCACCCGCCGTCTGGGCATCGGTCACCGAGACACCCTCGACGACCTCGTCCCAGGCCTGCGGCGATCCGGACAGCTCCACGCCTCGCGGCTCGCCGTCCTTGGTCACCGCCACGACGGTCACCCGGTGCTGCCCGCTCAGCTGGAAGACGTACCAGTCATCGACGAAGGGAGCGTCGATCGGCTCCGGCCGGGTGCCCTTGTCCCCCGCGAAGGTCGCGAGGTCCGGGTCCTTGTCCTCGAAGGCCTCGATCGTGCGTTCGCGCATCATGCCGTCACCCTCCTGCTCGCCGTCGGTGCCCTGGCCGCACCCGACCAGGCCCATCGTCGCGCCGACGACGACCGCCGCCACCATCGTCCGCTTGCGTCCCATGCCATCCATCCTCATCGATCACCACAGCGGCCACCAGTCGTGCGCGGAGTCCCAGTCGTCTCCGTGCCGGTCGGCGTAGTTCTGCCCATCGGTGGACTGCTCGTACGAGACGGTCGGGTGCGTGCCCTCGAACATCTGCCGCACCTCCTCACGGCCTGCGGTCTCTGCCTCGGCGGGAGTGGCTCCGTCGGCCAAGGCCTGGTCGACCGCCTCGTGGTAGGCCTGCTCGTCGCCGCCCATGGGCACCTCGATGCCCTCGGACCTCGCCTGCTCGTTCCACGCCCACTTGTCCGACTGGCCCTCGATCTCCTCGTCGAGCTTGCCGTCGATGTACTCCTGGCGAGTCGTGTCGCCGGTCTCGACGACCTGGTCGCGCGCATCCCACTGCGCGTGGTTGGCCTCGTGGATCAGTGTGCCGGGCGAGTCGTTGTACTGACGCTCGCCCTCCGGCAAGCTCGGGTCGTCAACACCGAAGGTGATGCTGTTGTCCCCCGCCTGGTAGAAGGCGCCGGTCGTCGAGTCGTCGTACTTGATCTCGATGTCGTTGAGGCGCAACCACTCCAGGGTCTCGCGTCCCTCAGGAGTGGCCATCAGGTCGCGCGCCAGCTGCGAATCGCTGTCCAGCCCCTCGGGCATCTCGATGTCCGACCCCGGGTCACCGTCGGTCTCGTAGTCCTCAGCCTCCTTGCGGTCCCACCACCAGCGGTTGTCCCGGGCGTCGTTGTTGTCCGCGACGACATTCCCCGGTGGAGCGCTGCGGGGCGGGCCGGAGGGGGCACCGTCGCCACCTGCAGAGCCCTGCTCCTGCTGGTCGGCCTGCTCGGTGAGCCGTCGGGCGAAGTCGACCAACCGGTCGGCCGCCGAGGTCAGCTGGATCTGCGAACGTTGGACGGCCATCAGGAGATGCTCTGCGTCGGGTCCGTTCCAGCTGCCCTCGAGGACCAAGCGGGAGTCCTGCACCTGCTGCTGGCACCCGGAGAGCCCGTCCGCCGAGCCCCCGAGCTGACGCGCGATCTCGCGCAGTCGTCCTGGGTCGCCCCCATGGGTGACGCTCATGTCCTCCCCCTTCGTCTGTTGCGCTCCAACCTAAGGACCATCTACGAGGACCGCGATGGGGAGGGCTCCCCCGCGTCAGGCCGCAGGGACAGGGACCACGAGCGCGGTGGCGATCGCGGCCGTGCCCTCACCCCGACCGGTGAGCCCCAGCCCGTCCGTCGTCGTCCCGCTGACGCTCACCGGGGCACCGCAGGCACGGGACATCGCCTGCTGGGCCTCATCACGTCGGGCACCGATCTTGGGCCGGTTGCCGACCACCTGCACCGCGATGTTGCCGATCTCGAAGCCGGCCTCGCGCACCAGGCGGGCCGCCTCGGTGAGCAGGGTGACCCCCGAGGCGCCGGCGAGCTCCGGCCGGCCGGTCCCGAAGTGCTGTCCGAGGTCGCCGATCCCCGCCGCGGCGAAGAGCGCGTCGCAGGCCGCGTGGCAGGCGACGTCGGCGTCCGAGTGCCCCTCGAGCCCGACCTCGCCGGGCCACAGCAGACCGCCGACCCAGAGCTCACGCCCCGAGTCGGCCGCAGCGAAGGCGTGGACGTCGACACCGATCCCGGTCCGCGGCAGCCTGTCGGTGTGGTTCGCAGTCATGGCGACAGTCTCCCAGCCGGGATGGACTCCGAGCACGCTGGCGTTGCACCCACCGTGGACCCCCTCGACTCGATCGTCATCGGCGCCGGGCAGGCAGGGCTCTCTGCGTCCTTCCACCTGCGGCGCCTCGGGATCGGGCACCTCGTGCTGGACGCCAACGAGCGCGCTGGCGGGGCGTGGCAGCACCGGTGGGACTCGCTGACGATGGCCGACGTCCACGGTGTCGCTGACCTGCCCGATGCTCCAGCGCCCGGTGGGTCGGGCGATCGTGCCAGCCAGGTCATCGCTCGCTGGTTCGACGACTACGAGGAGACCCACGACCTGCCGGTCCTGCGTCCGGTGCGCGTGGACTCGGTGCGCGACGAGGGCGGGCTGCTCGTCGTGCGCTCGGGTGATCGCCGCTGGACCACCCGCACGCTGGTCAACGCCACGGGCACGTGGACCCACCCCTTCGTCCCGACCTACCGCGGCCAGCGCGACTTCGCCGGGGAGCAGTGGCACACGGTCGCCTACCCGGGAGCAGAGCATTTCCGTGGCAAGCGCGTCGTGGTCGTCGGCGGCGGCGCGTCCGCCGTCCAGCTCATCGGGGAGATCGCGCCCATCGCCGAGGTCACCTGGGTCACACGCCGACCACCGGTGTGGAACAAGGACTTCTCCGGCCGGGAGGCCATCGAGCTCGTCGAGCGTCGGGTGCGCGAAGGGAGGCCCCCCGCCAGCGTCGTCTCGGTCACCGGCCTGCACCTGCGACCGCAGGAGATGGCCGCCGCGCGCACCGGCGTCTACGGCCGGCGGCGCCCGATGTTCGAGCGGATCGAGGCAGACGGCGTGCGCTGGGCCGACGGCAGCATCGAGCGGGCCGACGCGATCCTCTGGGCGACCGGGTTTCGTCCGGCCGTGCGGCATCTCGCGCCGCTGGGGCTGCGCAGCCCCGAGGGCGGGATCGCGCTCCTGCCCGGCACTCGCGATGTGCAGACCTCCGTCACCAGCGCCGTCGACCCTCGGGTGCAGCTCGTGGGCTACGGCCCCTCGGCGAGCACGATCGGCGGCAACCGGGCCGGCCGCGCTGCGGCCCTCGCCGTGCGCCACCACCTGGCCGCACGGACCCCTGAACCTGCATTGCCCTAGGGCAATGCAGACCAGCGGTCAGTCAGGAGACGCTCGGCGCGGGCCAGGTCGTCCGGCGTCGTCACCTTGAGCGCCCGGTGATCGCCCTCGACGACGAGCACGTCGTGCCCGAGGGCCTCGACGAGCGCTGCGTCGTCGGTGGCCGCGGCGCCGGCCGCGTGCGCAGCCGTGAGGATGCCCCGGACAAAGCCCTGCGGGGTCTGCACGGCACGCAGCGACTCCCGAAGCGGGGTGTCGACGATGAGCCCACCCGCATCGATGACCTTGACGGTGTCGATGACCGCGACCCCGGGGACGGCTCCGACCGCTCCGGCAGCCAGTGCCGCGAGCACCCGCTCGAAGACCCCGACCGGTGTCAGGCACCGGGCCGCGTCGTGGACGAGGACCCGGTCGACGTGGTCGGACAGCACGGCCAGACCTGCCGAGACCGACTCAGAGCGCTCGGCGCCTCCCGGCACGACCTCGGCGCGGGCATCCGCCAGGTCGAGGCACGCCACGATCGAGCGCGCCTCGTCGACGAATGCCTGCGGGACGACCACGACCACCTCACCGGGGCGAGAGGCGAGCACCCCGCGCAGCGCGTGCTCGAGGATCGTCACGCCCGCCAGCTCGACGAAGGCCTTGGGGCGGTCCGCTCCCAGTCGCGTGCCTGACCCGGCAGCGACGACGACGACGCCCACACCGTGATCGGTGTGGGCGTCGTCGATGCTGTCTGTGGTGCTCAGGACACTGTCCTCAGGACGCCAGGACCTCGTCGAGGATGACCTCGGCCTTGTCCTCGTCCGTCTTCTCGGCGAGCGCGAGCTCGGAGACGAGGATCTGGCGTGCCTTGGCCAGCATCCGCTTCTCACCGGCGGACAGGCCGCGGTCCTTCTCGCGGCGCCACAGGTCGCGGACGACCTCTGACACCTTGATGACATCGCCCGAGGCCAACTTCTCGAGGTTGGCCTTGTAGCGGCGCGACCAGTTGGTCGGCTCCTCGGCGTGCGGCATGCGCAGCACCTCGAAGACTCGGTTCAAGCCCTCCTTGCCCACGACATCGCGGACACCCACGAGGTCGCAGTTCTCGGCGGGCACCTCGATGGTCAGGTCACCCTGAGCCACCTTGAGCTTGAGGTACTGCTTTTCCTCACCCTTGATCTTGCGCATCTTGATCTCTTCGATCAGAGCAGCCCCATGGTGGGGGTACACGACCGTCTCGCCGACCTTGAAAACCATGTGGAGATTTCCCCTTTCGCGACCTCAAGATTACCACGGCGTGTCGTACGTCGCACAGTCGCCCGACGCGCCAGAATGCCCCTTCGCGTGCGCGCGTCGAGAACACGACCGTACCCACGACGAACCGGTCCCGCGCTCCCGCTAGGCTGTGCCCCGTGAAGCGCAACCTCCTCACCCGCACCCCTGTCATCGCTCTGGCCGCGGCCCTGGCGGCCGGCACGGCTGGCTGCACGGTCACCTCGCCGTTCCAGACGGCCGAGACCGCCTCCTTGGCCGACGGCGTTCCCGTCGACCTCGCCTCCGCGCAGGTGCGTAACTTCGCCCTGATCAGCGGGGAGAAGGGGGGCGACGCCACCGTCATCGGCGCCGTCGAGAACGTCAGCGGCAAGGAGCTGACCCTCACGGTCGCGATCCCGGGCGGCAGCAAGGCCGAGACCAAGATCCCCGCCCATGCCACCGTCGGCCTCAGTGATGACGGTCTGATGACCCTCACCAAGATCCCCGCACCTCCCGGCGACATGATCGAGATCGAGATCAGCGACGGCACCGAGTCCACCCCGGTCCTGGCTCCGGTCCTCATCCCGACCGGCTACTACGAGGACTACGCCCCCAAGGGCTGGACCCCCGCCCCGACGCCCAGTGCCTCGGAGAGCCCGGCCGAGGGCCACTGAGCCCCCTTCCCGTACTCACGACGAGAGGCCGGCACCCGTGACGGGTGCCGGCCTCTCGCGTCCGCCGGGGTGAGAGCGCTCAGCTCTCGAACTTGTAGCCCAACCCCCGCACGGTGACGATGTGCACCGGCTTGGCCGGATCGGGCTCGATCTTGGCCCGCAGCCGCTTGACGTGCACGTCCAGCGTCTTGGTGTCCCCCACGTAGTCACTGCCCCACACGCGGTCGATGAGCTGCACCCGGGTGAGCACGCGGCCCACATTGCGCAGGAGCATCTCGAGCAGCTCGAACTCCTTGAGTGGCAGCGGGACCTGCGACCCTCCGACGGAGACGACGTGCCGGTCGATGTCCATGCGCACCGGCCCGCCCTCGATGGTCGCGGGGAGCAGCTCCTCGGGCTCGCTGTTGCGGCGCAGCACCGCCTTGATGCGCGCCAGGAGCTCACGTGAGCTGTAGGGCTTGGTGACGTAGTCGTCGGCGCCGATCTCCAGCCCCACGACCTTGTCGATCTCGCCGTCCTTGGCCGTGAGCATGATGACCGGGACATTGGACCGCTGCCGGATGGCCCGGCAGACGTCGATCCCCGACAGCCCGGGGAGCATGAGGTCGAGCAGGACGAGGTCCGCGCCGTCCGCGTCGAAGGCGGCGATGGCGTCGGGGCCGGTCTCGGCGACGGCGACGTCGTACCCCTCCTTGTTGAGCAGGTAGGACAGCGGGTCGGAGAAGGACACCTCGTCCTCGACCACGAGGATGCGGGTCATGAGCGGGACTCCTTGGGGGTGACGGGGATGCTGGGGATGGGGGTCGTCTGGCCGTCGGACTCGAGCGAGTCGACGGCGGCGGGCAGGCGGATGGTGAAGGTGGATCCGTGGGCGCCATCGCTCCACACCTGGATGTCGCCCCCGTGGTTGGCGCAGATGTGCTTGACGATCGACAGGCCGAGACCGGTCCCCCCGGTCGCTCGGGAGCGGGCCATGTCCAAGCGGTAGAAGCGCTCGAAGATGCGTGTCTGCTCGTGCTCCGGGATGCCGGGGCCTTGGTCGGTCACGGCGATCTCGACGGTGCCCTCGTGCAGGCGGGCGCCGACCCCCACCGCGGTGTCGGGGTCGGAGTAGGAGATGGCGTTGCCGACGAGGTTGCGCACCGCGGTGATGAGCATGTCCTCGTCACCGCGCACGTAGAGGTCCTCGGCGACCTTGTCGGTCAGCGTGATGTTCTTCGCCTCGGCCCCGATGCGCAGGTGCTCCAGGGCCAGCGCCACGACGTCCTCGACCTCGACGATCTGCGGGTCCTGGAGCACGGGGGTGCCCTGGAGCCGAGAGAGCTCGACGATCTCCTTGATCAGGCTCGACAGGCGGACGGCTTCGCCCTGCATCCGCCGGGCGAAGCGGTCCACGGCCTCTGGGTCGTCCTTGGCGTCCATGACCGCCTCGGCGAGCAGCGAGATCCCCCCGACCGGCGTCTTGAGCTCGTGGCTGACATTGGCGACGAAGTCGCGGCGGGTCTCCTCGACCCGATGCCCCTGGGTCTGGTCGTCGACGAGCAGGAGCAGGTGCTTGGCACCGAGCGGGGCGACGCGCGCGGCGACGTAGACGACGGAGCCGAGCCCGGGACGGGACAGCTCGAGGTGCGTCTCTCGGATGACCCCGTCGCGAGCGACCTGCGTGACCATCCGCAACAGCTCGGGGTGCGCGAGGCGGGCGTTGCGCACGAGGCCGTACGTGATGGCCGCGGGAGATGTCGTCACGACACCGCCGTCTTGGTCGAGCACCACCCCGGAGGAGCTCAGCACGGCCAGGACGTCGCCGACACCACGAGGGATCTCGGGTTCGGGCTCGGGTGGGATGGCACGCTCCCGGTCGCTCATGGCGATCGCCGCCCACACGAGGAAGCCGATGAGCAGACCGGCGGCGCCACCGAGAATTGCCGCGGTCGTTGGCTGCACGTCACCGAGAGTACTTCTCCCACGAGGCATGCTGGGACCGGGATGCTCTTCCACGGTCGGGCGCCCGCGATGTTCACCTGTGCGCTGCAAAGTGTTCACAAGGGCCGCGTTCACTGTGCCGGGACCCGAGCCCGACCACTACCGAAGGGGGCGCCATGCGTCAGATTTTCCACGACGAGCTCGAGCAGGTCGCAACCGACCTCGTGTCGATCGCCGAGCTGGTCAGCGCGGCCATCCGCCAGGCCACTGCAGCGCTCCTCGAGGCCGACGTCCAGCTGGCCGACCGTGTCATCGAGCAGGACCAGGCGATCGACCTGCGCCGCAACGACATCGACGCCCGCTCGATCGACCTCCTGGCCCGTCAGGCTCCAGTGGCCAGCGACCTGCGCACCGTCGTCGCCTCGATGCGCATGTCCGGCGACCTCGAGCGCATGGGCGACCTGGCCCGGCACATCGCCCAGGTCGCGCGCATGCGCTATCCCGAGCACGCGGTCCCCGAGGAGCTGCACGAGACCTTCCAGCGGATGGGCGCGATCGCCGAGCGGATCATCAGCCACGTCGCCGCGGTCATCAGCAGCCAGGACCTCGTCGCGGCCCGTGACATCGAGCAGATCGACGACGAGCTGGACGAGCTCCACCGGGAGATGTTCACCAAGCTCGCCGAGGGCTCCTGGAAGCACGGGACGACGAGCGCCGTCGACATCGCGCTGCTCAGCCGCTACTTCGAGCGATTCGGCGACCACGCGGTCACCGTCGCCCGCCGCGTCGTCTTCCTCGTCACCGGCGAGGCCGGCTCCATGGAGCCGCACGAGGACACCGAACGCCGCTGAACCCCGCCTACCTGCCCTGGTTGGCCACCGCGGACGCCTCAGCGGCAGCGGCCTCCGGGTCGAGGTAGGCGGCCGGGCGGGTCGGCATGAAGTCCTCGCCGAGGTCGTAGACGAGCGGCATGCCGGTCGGGATGTTGAGACCCGTGATGTCCTCGTCGTTGATCCCGTCGAGGTGCTTGACGAGCGCGCGCAGGGAGTTGCCGTGCGCGGTCACCAGGACCGTACGGCCGGCCGCGAGGTCCTCCCGGATGGGCCCCTCCCAGTAGGGCATGAGCCGCTCGATGACGTCCTTGAGGCACTCGGTGCGCGGGACCTCGATGCCGGCGTAGCGCGGGTCGTCGGTCTGGGCGTACTCGTTGTCCGGCTCGATGGTCGGCGGCGGGGTGTCGAAGCTGCGACGCCAGAGCATGAACTGCTCCTCGCCGTACGTGTCCCGTGTCGTGGCCTTGTCCAGGCCCTGCAGGGCGCCGTAGTGACGCTCGTTGAGTCGCCAGTCGCGGCGCACCGGGATCCAGTGGCGGTCAGCCGCGTCGAGGGCGATGTTGGCGGTGGTGATCGCGCGACGCAGCAAGGAGGTGTGCACGACGTCGGGCAGGAGCCCGGACTCCTTGATCAGCTCACCGCCGCGCACCGCCTCGGCACGTCCCTTGTCGATGAGGTCGACGTCGACCCATCCGGTGAAAAGATTCTTCTCGTTCCAGTCGGAGCGGCCGTGACGGAGCAGGATCAGAGTCGACATGGGCACAGGATAACGACGGCTCTCACTCGGCGGGCGGGTCGTCCGGCCTCGCGAGGACCGAGCGGAAGGCCTCGAGGTTGCGCAGCGACTCCCCGCGCGAGACCCGCCAGTCCCACTCCTTGTGCATCGAGGAGCGAAAGCCCAGCAGCAGCAGCTCGTTGAAGGGCGCGTCGGCCGCCTCGAGCACGACCCCCAGCACCTGGTCGACGGCCTCGTCGGTGACGGCACGAAGGGGGATCCGCCCCCCGACGTAGACGTCGCCCGAGGAGTCCACCGAGTAGGCCAGCAGCGGCATGCGCAGGTTGCGCTGCAGCAGATGGCGGTAGAACTGCTCGTGGTTCTCGTCGGCATTGCGGATGACGAAGGCCGACACCGACAGGGCCTTGTCCCCCACGACGAGCGAGACGACCGTCTTGAGCTTCTTCTCGCCCGGCAGGGTGACGACGAGCTCGCCGTCGCGCGCCCCGAGCTCGTGCTCGAGCTCGGCCTCGGTGACCACCCGGGTCACCACCTCCAGAGCACGCTCCCGCTCGGTCTGATCGCTCATCGGGCCACCTCCATGGGTTGGTGGGTCGTGGGGTCGGTCAGGGCAGCTCGGTCGGCGACCGCGCCGGTGTAGACGTCGAGCAGGCGATCCACGGTCGCGGACCAGCCGAAGTCCTCGGCGTGCCGACGGGCCCGCGTCCGCAGGTCGTCCGCGCGTGCGGGGTCCTCGAGCACAGCGAGGAGCTCCTCGGCCCAGACGTCGGGGTCGTGCCCCTCGACGAGTACTCCAGCGTCGCCGACTGCGGTGGGCAGGCCACCCACCTTGGCAGCCAGCACGACGGCGCCGGATGCCTCGGCCTCCACGGCCACGAGGCCGAAGGACTCGGTGTACGACGGGACGGTGACGACGTCGGCGGCGCGGTACCAGTCGGCCAGCTCGGCGCGGCTGACCGGGGCGGCCAGGTGCAGCACGTCGGCCACCCCCAGCTCCTCCCCCAGCTGCTCGAGCCGGTCCGGAGCAGCCAGACCACGGCCGGAGGCGCCACCGACGACGGCGACCACGAGCCGCTCACGCAGCTCGGGTCGACGCTCGAGCAACCGCGCTGCGGCACGGACGAGGACGTCAGGGGCCTTGAGCGGCTGGATCCGCCCGACGAAGAGCAGCACCACGGCGTCCTCGGGCAGGCCCACGCTCGCCCGTGCCGCAGACCGGTCGCCCGGGACGAAGAGCTCGAGGTCCACGCCCGGGGGGACGACGACGACCTTGCCCGGGTCGGCGTCGTAGTACTCGACGAGCTCGAAGGCCTCTTGGTCGGTGTTGGCGATGAGCCGGTCGGCGATGTCGACGACCTGGGCCTCACCGATCTCCCGCCCGGGGGGCTCGGGGACATCGTCCTGCGCCAGCTGACGGTTCTTGACCCGGGCCATCGTGTGCATGGTGTGCACGAGCGGCACCTGCCACCGCTCGGCGACCAACCAGCCCACCTGCCCGGAGAGCCAGTAGTGGGAGTGGGCCACGTCGTAGTGCCCCGCCGGGACACGCGCGATCTCGCGCATGACGCCGGCGGCGAAGGCGCACAGCTGCCCCGGCAGGTCCTCCTTGACCAGCCCCTCGTAGGGGCCGGCGTCGATGTGGCGGACCCGGACGCCGGGGAAGAGCTCGACGACATCGGGCAGGTCCGCCGCGGTGCGACGGGTGAAGATCTCCACCTCGATGCCCCGGCGGGCCATCTCGCGGGCCGACTCGACGACGTAGACATTCAGCCCGCCGGCGTCGCCGGTGCCCGGCTGCGCCAGCGGTGAGGTGTGCACGCTGATCATCGCCACCCGTCGGATGCGCTGCTCGATCACTCCTCCACCGTCCTGCGATAGCTCGTCATCGTCAATGTCTGACTCGAGGACCAGGCGTGCAGGTCGGTGTGCCCCATGCGGCGCAGGTCGATCCCACGGTGGCTGCCCCGCGGCCCCACCCCCACCACCACACCCAGCTCGGTCGAGTAGGCATCGGTCACGGGAGCCGGACCATCGCCGACCCACCAGGCCCGCTTGCGGAGCAACCGCTCCGGCAGCCCGGGCGCGCGGCCACGGGTGCCCAGCTCCTGGGCCGAGTGCACCACGACGGCGTCGGCTCCCTTCGCCTCGGCGGTCACGACCAGGCGAGCCCCCTCGAGCCGCACGACGATCGTGGCGGGCAGGCTTTGCTCGGCGTTGGTGAGGCGGCCCGACCAGGTGACCTCACCCGGCTTGATCGACAGCCGGTCGATGTCGAGGTTGCTCATGACGGTCGAGATCTGCTCGACGCGGTCGCCGTCGCGGCCCTCGACGGTGCCGAGCAGCGCAGACATCGGGGATCCGCCACGGACCGTGCGGAAGAGCAGTGTGGAGCCGTTGGTCACGCGCAGGCCGGTCTCGTCCAGCTGGACGGCACGACCGGACCCCAGGGTGACCACCCCCCGCGCCTCGGGGGCGACGACGAGCAGGCCGGGCTGGACCTGCCGGACGCCGGAGTCCTGCCCCAGTGCCGGTGGGACCCAGATCACGGCGGCCAGCAGCAGGGCACCGGTCATCGAGAGGAGCAGGGACACCATGCTCCAGCTCACCCGTCGGTCTGTGCGCCACACACCCACCAGCCTAGTTCGCGAGAGGATCTACGCTGCCGGGGTGCCCAGCCCGCGCCCCCTCGGCAACATCACTCGAGGGACGACCAACCCCAACCGCCTGCGCCGGTGTGACCGGTGGCTCGTGGCGACCCAGCGTGACCGCCTGACGAAGGGGGACCCGCCGCACCTCGTCGATCTCGGCCACGGCGCCTCCGGGGTGACCACGCTCGAGTGGGCCGACCGGGTGCGCGCCGTGCGCGCCGACGTCCACGTCACCGGCCTGGAGATCGACCCGGAGAGGGTGGCCACCGCCCAGGCCTGGGCCCGGCCCGGCGTCGACTTCGCACTCGGTGGCTTCGAGGTCCCCCTGCCGCAGGGACGACGTGCGCGGGTGATCCGCGCCTTCAACGTCCTGCGCCAGTACGACGAGGCCGAGGTCGAGGACCCGTGGCTGCGGATGACCGGGCGCCTCGAGGAGCGGGGCATCCTCGTCGAGGGCACCTGCGACGAGCTGGGCCGGCTCGGCAGCTGGCTCACGCTGGACGCGCACGGCCCGCAGACCCTGACCCTGTCGTGGCGGCTGCGGGACCTCGACGCCGCACGCCTGCCCTCCGTGGTGGCCGAGCGCCTGCCCAAGGCGCTCATCCACCGCAATGTCCCGGGCGAGCCGGTGCACGACCTGCTCCGGCTCCTGGACGACGCGTGGCGACGGACCACCCCCTTCGCGCCCTACGGTGCCCGGCAGCAGGCGATCGCCGCCTTCGGCGAGGTCGCCCAGCAGGTCGCCGTCATCGGCAGGGCCGACCGGTGGCGCCTGGGTGAGCTCACGGTGCCGTGGAGTGCGGTCGCGCCCCGCAGCGGACCCCTGTCGGGGCGCTGGTAACGGGAGCACTCAGCGGTGGTAGTCGTCCTCGAGCCGGACGATGTCGTCCTCGTCGAAGGTGCCGTAGCCGATCTCGAGGACGCGGCCGGGCCGGTCGGAGGAGTTGCCCATGCGGTGCACGGCACCCTGGGCGACCCACACCCGCTCGCCGGGCTGGGCGCTCCACGTCTCGTCGCCGACGGTCACGTCGATCGGCCCGTCGAGGATCTGCCAGAACTCTGCGCGGCGCTCGTGGGTCTGCAGTGACAGCCGGTGGCCGGGGTCGACCGTGATGACCTTGACCGTCGTCGGCTCGTTGAGGGTGAACTGCTCGAAGCCGCCCCACGGACGGTTCGACACGAACATGCCCTCACGGGGGTCCGGCAGGCTGGTCACGAGTTGTCCCCTCGGGTGGCGGTGCAGTGCCTCGTCATTGTGCCCGACTCAGCGCCGACGGCCGAGGACCTCGTCGATCGCCGGCCGTACGTCGGCGAGGTAGACCCCGGCGATGACGATGCCGATGATCGCGAGGAAGCCGATGCCACCGAGCGCGGCGACACCCATGAGCGTCGCGACTACCAGCGCCGCGACCCAGAACTTCTTGGACTGCTTGCCCGTCGCGGTGAAGGCGTCCTGCCGCTGACGAACGGCGTGGACGAGGGCGAAGACCTCCGCGCCGAGGGCGAGGAGGCCGAGCACGAGGACGATGAGGCCCTGGACATTGCTGAGGATCTGCACGCGGTCAGCCTAAGCGGGCACGTCGACGACGATGGTCACCGGACCGTCGGCGTGGATGTCGATCGCCATGTCGGCGCCGAAGCGGCCCGTGGCGACCTCGATCCCCCGCTGCCGCAGGCCGTCGGCCACCGCGTCGACGAGCGGCTCGGCGACCGGCCCGGGCGCGGCGGCATTCCACGACGGGCGCCTGCCCTTGCGCACGTCGGCGTGGAGGGTGAACTGGCTGATGACGAGCACCGCTGCGCCGCAGTCGGTCACGGAGGTCTCGTCGTGCATGATCCGCAGCTCGGCGATCTTGCGCACGGTCGTGTCGACCTCGAGCGCCCCGTCGTCGTGGGTCACCCCGACGAGTGCGACGAGACCGGGGCCGATCTCACCGACCACTGCGTCGTCGACGACGACGCGGGCGGAGGTCACCCGCTGCAGGACCGTCCTCACGGGGCGGTGAGGTCGAGCACCTCGACGCCGCCGACGGGGCGGCCGTGGCCGAGGACCGGCTGGTCGGCGAGGTCCTGCAGGCCGGGCGTGTCGACTCCCAGCGCGAGGAGCGCGTGGGCGATGAGCCCACGGCGGGCCCGCGGGGTCGGCGCGCCGTCGGCGACCTTGACAGCGATGCCCCGACCATCGGCCAGCCCGGCGGCGTAGACCGACTCGGCGCCGTCCTTGGCGATCAGGCCGGGCACGGCCTGCATGAAGTGCGTGACATCCCGGCCCGTGCCGCCGACCATCTGGGGGGCCGTGCGCATGGCGTCGGCGATCCTCCCTTCGTCGGTGGTCGGCTCGGCCGCGGCCAAGGCACCGAAGGAGGCCGCGAGCCCGGACAGCGGGACGGCGAAGAGCGGTGCGCCGCAGCCGTCCACGGTCGCGTGGGTGACCTCGCCGACGACCTCGGCGGTCGTCGCCCGGATCGCCCGCTGGAGGGGGTGGTCGACGTCGAGGTAGCTCTCGATCGGCCAGTCGTTGACCCGGCAGGTCGCGAGCATGCCGGCGTGCTTGCCGGAGCAGTCCTGCGCGACGGGGGCGGGCGGAGTCCCGGCAGCCAGCCAGCGGGCGTGCTCGAGCTCACCGATCGGCAGGGCGGGGGTGTTCTGCAACGCGTCGAGGTCGAGACCGACGCTCGCGAGGATCTCGGCGACGGCCTCGCGGTGGAAGTCCTCCGCGGAGTGGCTCGAGCACACGAGGGCGAGCAGGCGCGGCGGCAGATCGAGGCCGTGCCGCACCATCGCGAGGGCCTGGATCGGCTTGAGCGAGGAGCGCGGCAGGACGGGGTCGTCCACCCGGCCATGGCGAAGGGGGGTCCCCCCAGCCGGGTCGGTGGCGACGAGGGTCGCGCGGTGGGCGGACTCGACGAAGCCCCCGCGGGTCACGTGGACCAGCACGGGGGCTTCGTCGAGACTGGTGGTGTCGGGCGCCTGGGCGGTCATCCGCCCGAGGCTACCGGGGTCACCAGAGCATCAGCTGCTGCGCATCAGGCGCAGCCGCGTGATTCCTTCAGTCGCCGACCTTCTCGGCGGCCGTGTCGGCAGCCTTGACGGTCTTGGCAGCGGTGGTCTTCGCGGCGGTGGCGGTCGACTTGGTCGCGGTGCGGGTGCGGGTCGCGGCCTTCTTGGTCGTGGTGGAGGTGCTCTTGGCAGCCGCGGTGGTGCGCTTGGCGGAGCCGGAGACGGCCTTCTTCGCCTTCGCGGTGTCGACCTTGACGTCGACGTCGACGGAGTCGGCGACGGCCTCGGCGGCCTTGACGGCCTCCTTGCGACCGATGGTCAGGGTGCGCTTGGCGGACGCCTCGACGTCGGCGACGGCCTTGCGGACGGTGGTGACGACACCCTTGCCCAGGGCGACGGTGGCCTCGGCCTGACCGACGAGGTCCTTGGTGGCCTTCTGGTTCTTGATGCGGGTGACGAGGGACTCTCCGCGCTTGGCGAGGTCGACGTAGTACGCCTGGGCGTCGGCCGGGGCAGCCTTGACGCGGGCCTGGACCTTCTTGGGCTCCAGCTCGGCGCGCAGGGCGGCGATCTGGGTGGTGTAACCACGGAAGGTCTCGACGGTGAGGTCGGTGGCGCCGATGGTGGCGTAGGTCTGGTCGGTGACGACCTTCTTGACGGTGGTGGTGACGCTCATGAGGTTCTCCTTGAGGTACTCGTCGAGGACGAGGTCGGGGTCTTGCGCCCGGCACGAGGGGCCGGCGTGGTCTTCGAGCCCGACGACACTGACGAGCCCTTCGTGCTGGCCGCGGACTTCTTCTTCGCGGTGGTCTTCGTGGCGGCCGCCTTCTGGGCGACGCGCTTGGGTGCCTTGCCTGCGGAGCCGCCGACGAAGGACTCGTAGATCTCGAGCATCGTCTGGCGCTGGCGCGAGGTGAGCGCGGGGTCGGCCGCGATGGCCGCCCTGGTCGTGGCCTCGGCCTCGGCGGCCGCGTCCTTGGGGTCGAGCAGCCCGGCCTGGACATAGAGCGTCTCGGCCGAGATCGACAGGCCCTTGCCGATCTGCTGGAGGATCTCGGCGCTCGGCCGCTTGATCCCCCGCTCGATCTGGCTCAGGTAGGGGTTGGAGATCCCGGCGATGGCGGACAGCTGTCGCAGGGACAGCTTCTTGGTGAGTCGCTGCTCGCGCAGGTAGTCACCGAGGTTGTTGCCCAGGTTGCCCGGGAGGGCGTCCAGCGGGTTCTTCGACATGCCCCCAGTGTGCTTGCCACAGTTAGCACTTTGCAAGCCAGAGGCAGCAGATGTGGCCGGGATCTCAACGCACGCGCATTGCCATAGGGCAATGCGGGTTCAGGTCTGCATTGCCATAGGGCAATGCGGATTCAGGTGTGTGTGTGTGTGTGCGGGCGGGTGGAGGGGGGGAAGGGGGAGGGGCGGGTTCAGCGGGGGACGATCGCGGTCTGCGCCGCGGCCACGTCGGGCGCGACGAGCAGGTCGGCCGCGTCGTCGGTGTTGCGCTTGAGGACCGCGAGCGCGATGGGCCCGTCCTCGTGGTGCCGACCGACGGACGTGACCCGTCCGACGACCTTGTCACCGAGGGAGATCTCGGCCCCGACCTCGGGGAGGGTGTGCCCCGACCCGTCGAGGTGGAGGAAGGCCAGTCGGCGCGGCGGGCGGCCGAGGTTGTGCACGCGTGCGACGGTCTCCTGCCCGCGGTAGCAGCCCTTGTGCATGTGCACCGCGGTGCGCAGCCAGTCGACCTCGTGCGCGATCGTGCGGTGATCGGTCTCGGCACCCAACCGCGGGCGCCAGGCAGCGATCCGCAGCGCCTCTGCGGCCCAGGTGCCGACCAGCTCGCGGTCGCCGACCGCAGCGCTGACCTCGTCGACCGGGACGATGACCTCACGCCACCTGCGCCCGTGTGCCGGGTGCTCCTGCGGCTCGGGACCGTAGAGCACGGTGTCGCCGACGACGCGGGGCCACGGGTCGACCCATGTCGGCGGCTCGCCCTCCACCCCTTCGCGGTCGACGCTCTCCCCGAGGACGGCGTAGCGGTCGGAGACGTCGGCAACCTCGACCCGCAGCATGAAGCGCATCGAGTCCAGCCAGGCCGCCAGCACGGGAGCCGTGCCCGGCTCCACCGTGATCCACGTGGTGGCGCCGTCGTCGACGAGGTGCAGCGCGTGCTCGACGTGCCCCTTGGGCGTGAGGACGAGCGACTCGGCGGAGGTACGAGGTGCCAGCCCGGTCAGCTGCTGGGTCGTGAGGGAGTGCAGCCACGAGAGACGGTCCTGCCCCGTAACCGTGATGACCCCCCGGTGGGAGAGGTCCACGACCCCCAGGCCCTCGGTGAGCAGTCGCTGCTCGCGCATCGGGTCCCCGTAGTGGGCGGCGACGCCTGCGTCGATCCCGTCGCCGGGGACGGCGCCGGGGGCCTGCAGCAAGGAAGAAGCAGTCATGACCCCCAATCTACGACCTTCAGGTTCGCCCCATGCTGGCCGCATAGCATGTGCCCATGCTCGAAGACTTCGAGGACACCGACGACACCGTCGACGCCTCCTCCCGCAGCCGCTCAGGTCGACGCCGTATGGGCTTCGGACGCCGTCTGGTCGTGACCCTCCTGGCCTTCTTGCTCCTGGTCGTCATCGGGGTCGGCGGTTACGGCTGGTTCCTCAGCAGCAAGGTCGACCGCAACCTCACCCGCGACAACCTCCTGGGCAGCTCGGCCGACCAGAAGACGACCACCAAGGGCGAAAAGCTGGTCACCGACAAGGGCACCAACTACCTGCTCATCGGCTCCGACGCGCGTCCCGGTGACACCGGGAGCCGCTCGGACGTCATCCAGCTGGTCCACGTGGCCGAGAACCACAAGGACATCTGGATCATCCACTTCCCCCGCGACCTGTACGTCCCGGTCCCCGGCCACGGCGAGGACAAGATCAACGCCGCGTACGCCTACGGCCAGTCGCCGCTGCTCGTGCAGACCATCCAGGACCTCGTCGGGGTCAAGATCAACCACGTCGCCAAGACCGACTTCGAGGGCTTCAAGAACCTCACCGACGCCCTCGGCGGCGTCGACATCAACAACCAGCAGGCCAGCCCCAAGTACCCGGCGGGCCCGGTCCACCTGAACGGCGACCAGGCCCTGGAGTACGTCCGCGAGCGCAAGACGCTCTCCGAGGGGGACATCTCACGTGGCCAGCGCCAGCAGACCTGGCTCAAGGCGATGATGTCCGAGACCCTCCAACCGAGCGTCCTGCTCAACCCCGGCAAGCTCAACGGCGTCATCGACGCGGGCACCAGGCACACGACGGTCGACAACACCCTCAGCTCCAGCACGATCCGCCGCGAGGCGATCAAGCTGCGCAATGTGCGCGGGGGCGACATCCACTTCGTCACCGCGCCCTTCAGCGGCTTCGGGACGGCGCCCGACGGCGGATCCATCGACATCCTCGACACCCAGGGGATGGCCGAGCTCAGCGACGCCCTGCGCACGGACGACATGGCGTCGTACAACCCCTGAGCGAGGGCTTGCTCGACGCCAGGTGTCAGTCGACGCGCTTCAGCTCCGCCGACAGGTGGCTGGTGAGCGGCTGTCCCATGGCCGCCATGTCCATGACCCACATGAGGTTGGACTTGACGAGGCCGTACATCCGCTTCGCGGCCGTGTACTCCTTGGCGTGCGGGCTGCGGATGACCCCGTCGGTCTGCACCTCGATGCGGCCCGGCTCGACGCTGCCGTAGTACATCTCGACGATGCCGGTGGGGTGGGTGAGCAGCAGCTCCGCTCCCCCTTCGCCACCGGGCCGCCAGAAGCCGAGCTCCGTACCGGAGGGGCGCACCTTGTTGCCCTCGTCATCGAGGATCCACGACTGGCTCTCCCATCGCAGGAAGGGCCGCTCGTCGTGGCTCACGACG
Organism: Janibacter sp. Soil728; assembly: GCF_001428305.1. Lineage (GTDB taxonomy): Bacteria > Actinomycetota > Actinomycetes > Actinomycetales > Dermatophilaceae > Janibacter. The sequence goes on from NZ_LMRZ01000006.1 coordinate 517,268, forward strand.
ATCTCCTGACCGAAGTTGGCCGACTCGATGGTCGGGTAGCCGAGGACTCCAGCGCCCTCCCAGCGGCCGACGAGCCAGGCCAGGGGTGCGATGTCGGGGTGGATCGTGGGATCGAGGGTGAACACCCGCCCATCGTAGGGGGATGCGGTCCGCGTCGGGGGCCCCGCTCTCGCTGCTAGGCGAGCGGGAGACGTGCCACGAGATGCACCAGCGGCGCCACGACCAGGACCGATGCCGCACCGGCCGCCACGGCCCCGAGCACGCTGTCGACGGCCGCCTGCTGGGACATCGCCCGACGCAGGGAGACTGCGGCACCCGCTCCGACGACACCCAGCAGGGCCGGCCAGGCCGCGATCTCGTCCCCGAGGAGGGCGTGGACCAGAACGCCCGCGAGACCACCGACGAGCATGGCTGCGGGGATGATCCAACGGACGGCCCGGGGGCGCTCGAGGACGAGGTCGACCACGGCCGCGACCGCCAGCGCGATGCTGATGACGACCACCGGGCCACCCCCACCGAGGAAGTCCGTGCTGACGAAGAGTCCACCGCCAGCGATGACGAGCAGCCCGAGCGATGTGGCGGCCATGTCCTGCGCGAGGTGCACGCGTGCCGGCGCACGGACCAACGGGTGCAGGCACATGCCGATGACACCGAGCGCCAGGGCGGCCGGGACGCGCTCGAGATAGGGCTCCTCACCCTGGAGCAGCAGCGCCGCCCCGAGTGCCAGCGCCGTCACCATGAGGACGAGCGTCATCCCGACGGGGCTGCGGGTGCCGACGAGTCGCGGCCAGCCTGCTGCCACGACGAGCCCGGCGATGACGACGGCGACGATCTCGAGCACCCGCTCACCGGAGCCGGCGGCCGCGGCCAGGAGCAGGGCGACGACGACGGTCGCCGCGACCACGACCGGCCGAGGGCGCGCCGCGGGCGCCGCGGGGTCGACCTCGGTCCCGCCGGCGCGCAGGGCGCGCCGCGAGGCCCGGGACTCGTGCAGAGCAGGTACGTCGGAGGTCACGTGGCGAGGGTATCCGGCGACTGCCGCATATTCTTGCGACTGATGGCCAGACTCCTGCTCCTGACGGATGACCTGGCGCCCAGTGCCGCGGTGCTTCCGGCTCTCGGGTTGCTGGGGCATCAGGTGCGCACGCTGCCGGCCGCCGCATCGGCCGTCATGGACACCACCGACGTCGACGTCGTCCTCGTCGACGCCCGGGTCGAGCTGGCCCAGGCCCGCTCGCTCTGCCGGGTCCTGCGGACGGCCGAGATCGCCGTGCCCGTCATCGCCATCCTCACCGAGGGGGGACTCACCGCGGTCAACGCCGAGTGGGCCGTCGACGACATCCTCCTCGACCGGGCAGGCCCCGCCGAGGTCGAGGCACGCCTGCGCCTGTCCATGACCCGGGCCGTGGCACCCTCGGGGGACGACGAACGCATCGTCGCCGGCGATCTGACGATCGACGAGAGCAGCTACTCCGCCCGGCTCGGCCCCCGGCTGCTCAACCTGACCTACAAGGAATTCGAGCTCCTCAAGCACCTCGCCCAGGACCCCGGACGCGTCTTCACCCGCGCCCAGCTCCTGCAGGAGGTCTGGGGATACGACTACTACGGAGGGACCCGCACCGTGGACGTCCACGTCCGGCGCCTGCGCGCCAAGCTCGGCAGCGAGCACGAACAGCTCATCGGCACCATCCGCAATGTCGGGTACCGCTTCGTGGTGGTCCGCGACGACACGGGCGGCGACATGACGGCCGGCGACAACCCGACGGCGGCCTCCTGATGGCGACGATCGCCCCCTTCGCCCGCCTGTCCGCCGACCACGTCGAGCAGGTGCGAGCCGCTGCGTCCGCGGCCACGACCGCGGACGGCGTCGAGCCGCTCAGCGAAGCCTTCGTCCTGGCCCTGCCGCGCGAGGGTGACCACCTCGTCGCCCTCGACGGTGCATCGGTGATCGGGTACGCGTCAACCGTCGCGGACGGCTCCCTCGAGGCCTTCGTGACGCCCAACCACCGCACGAAGGGGGTGGGCGCCGCCTTGCTGGGCACCGCTCTGGAGCGCCGACCCGACGCCCGTCCGTGGGCACACGGCGACCTCCCGGCCTCACGCGCTCTCGGTGAGCGCCTGGGTCTGCAGGTCGTCCGGGAGCTGCTCGTCCTCTCTCGCCCCGTGCAGACCGGCGACGAGCAGGACCCGCCGCTCCCCGACGGGTTCGTGCACCGCACCTTCCGCACCGGCAGCGACGAGGAGCCCCTGCTGGCCGTCAACGCAGCCGCCTTCGTCGACCACCCTGAGCAGGGATCGCTCGACCCGGCCGGCCTGGCCGAGCGGATGGACCAACCCTGGTTCGACCCCGAAGGGGTGATCCTGCTCGAGGACGGCGACCCGAGCCGTCTCGCCGGGTTCCACTGGACCAAGATCGACCCGCCCGGCGGCCCCGTCGGCGAGGTCTACGTCGTGGGCGTGCACCCCGACCTGCACGGCCGAGGACTGGCGGGCCCCCTGACCCGACTCGGCCTGGCCCACCTCGCCCGACGCGGGGTCACCGAGGTCGAGCTCTACGTCGAGGCCGACAACGCTCCCGCGCTGGCGACCTACGGGAGAGCCGGCTTCGAGCGCAAGGCCGTCCATGTCATGTACTCCCCTGCACGTTCATCGGAGGTTCACGCGCAAGTGCAAGGATGATCGACATGGTGGACATCGACGCCGCACATGCCCTCCCCGCCCCGCACCCCGGGACGGTCACCGGTGACGTCTCGATGTCCTCCTCGTCGCCCGCCGCGGCCAGCGAGCTGCGCTCCCGTGCGGCCAACGGCCGCTTCGTGCGTACCGCCCACCCCGACGAGGCGGACACGTCCGAGCTGTCGAGCGACCGCTTCCTCGACCGGGAGATCAGCTGGCTGCAGTTCAACGAACGCGTCCTGCAGCTGGCCGCCGACGAGTCCGTGCCGCTGCTCGAGCGCGCCCGCTTCCTCGCGATCTTCACGAGCAACCTCGACGAGTTCTTCATGGTCCGCGCCGCCGGCCTCAAGCGGCGCATCGCGACCGGTATCGCCGTGCGCAGCCCCTCCGGTCTGGAACCACGCGAGGTCCTCGAGCAGATCTCCCGGGTCGCTCATGACCTGTCCGCCATGCAGACCCGCATCTTCGACGGCAGCGTGCGGCCCGCGCTCGTCGACGAGGGCATCAGCATCGTGCGCTGGAGCGAGGTGGAGACACCAGAGCAGGAGCGCCTCGGCGAGCTCTTCAGCAACGAGATCTACCCGGTGCTCACCCCCTTGGCCGTCGACCCGGCCCACCCCTTCCCCTACATCTCAGGGCTGTCCCTCAACCTCGCGGTCATCCTCATCAACCCCAAGACGGGCAAGGAGCACTTCGCGCGGATCAAGATGCCGCCCTCTCTCCCGCGCTTCCTCAAGGTGCGTCGGGTCTCCGCGTCGGTCACCGAGGACCTCTTCGAGGCCCAGTTCGTGCCGCTCGAGGACGTCATCGCCGCGCACCTCGACCAGCTCTTCCCCGGCATGGAGGTGCACGAGCACTACTCCTTCCGGGTCACCCGCAACGAGGACCTCGAGGTCGAGGAGGACGATGCCGAGAACCTGCTGGCGGCCCTGGAGAAGGAGCTGACCCGGCGCCGCTTCGGCCCGCCGGTCCGCCTGGAGGTCGAGGAGGACCTCGACGACCACGTCATGGAGCTGCTCACCCGAGAGCTGGGTGTGACCGAGGACGAGGTCTACCGGCTGCCCGCACCGCTCGACCTGCGGGGTCTCAACGAGATCGCCGACATCGATCGGACCGACCTGCACTTCCCTCCCTTCGTCGCCCGCACCAACCCCGACCTCGCCCCGGCCGAGTCGTCCAAGGCGGCCAACCTCATCGAGCGGATCGCCCGCCAGGACGTGCTCCTGCAGCACCCGTACGACTCCTTCTCCACCTCGGTGCAGGCCTTCCTCGAGCAGGCCGCCGCCGACCCACAGGTCCTCGCGATCAAGCAGACGCTCTACCGCACGAGCGGCGACAGCCCGATCGTCGACGCACTCATCGACGCGGCCGAGGCCGGCAAGCAGGTGCTCGCGGTCGTCGAGATCAAGGCGCGCTTCGACGAGCAGAACAACATCGAGTGGGCCCGCAAGCTCGAGCACGCCGGCGTCCACGTCGTCTACGGGATCGTCGGGCTGAAGACCCACTGCAAGCTCGCGCTCGTCGTGCGGCAGGAGCCCGACGGCCTCGCGCGCTACTGCCACGTCGGGACCGGCAACTACAACCCCAAGACCGCACGGCTCTACGAGGACGTGGGGCTGCTGACGGCCGACCCGGAGGTCGGTCAGGACCTCACCCGACTCTTCAACCAGCTCTCCGGCCTGGCGCCGCGCAGCAGGTTCAAGCGACTCCTCGTCGCGCCGCGCAGCATCCGTGACGGGCTCATCGACCGGATCGACAAGCAGATCCACCGACAGGTCCAGCACGGTGACGGGCGCATCGCCTTCAAGGTCAACTCCCTCGTCGACGAGGCCACGATCGACGCCCTGTACCGCGCCAGCATCGCCGGGGTCCGGGTCGACATCTGGGTACGTGGCATCTGCGCCCTGCGCCCCGGCGTCAAGGGCCTCAGCGACAACATCAGGGTGCACTGCGTGCTCGGGCGCTTCCTCGAGCACTCCCGGATCTTCCTCTTCGGGACCGGCGAGGACCGCGAGGCGTGGTTCGGCTCGGCCGACCTCATGCACCGCAACCTCGACCGGCGGGTCGAGGCGCTGGTCCGCATCGTCGAGCCGCGCCATGTCGAGCAGCTCTTCGATCTCGTCTCCCGTGGGATGTCGGGTGACTACGGCCACTGGTCCCTCGACGGTGACGGCCGGTGGACCCGCGTCCACCAGGGCCCGGACGGGACCCCGCTGCCCGACATCCAGGCCGCGCTCATCGCGATGCACGCCAAGCGTCGTCGCAAGGCGCGGCGTTGAGCACGGCGAGCGTCCTGGCCGCAGGGACGCTGCCGTGGCGGCGGCGACGTGGGCGCCTGCAGGTCGCTGTCATCCACCGGCCCCGCTACGACGACTGGTCGTGGGCCAAGGGCAAGCTCGAGCCTGGCGAGACCTTCCCCACCACCGCCGTGCGGGAGACGCTCGAGGAGACCGGGCTGCGCGTGCGGCTGGGCCACCCACTCCCGACGACGACCTACACCGTGGGCTCCGCCTCCGGTGCTGCGGTCAAGGAGGTGCGCTACTGGGCCGCGGAGGTCACCGGTGGTGACGGGGGCCTGGTCCACGAGGTCGACGCCGTCGACTGGGTCGAGGCCGATGCCGCCGCGGACCGGCTGTCCTACCTGCACGACCGCACCCAGCTGGAGGCGCTCCGGGCCGCCGATGCCAGCGGCACCCTCACGACCTGGTCCCTGGCGATCCTGCGCCACGCCAAGGCCCACCCGCGCTCCTCGTGGGTGGACGACGACTGGCTGCGTCCGCTGAGCGATCAGGGCCGCGTGCAGGCCGCCGAGCTCGTCCCCCTGCTCGACGGGTACGGGATCCAACGCCTGGTGAGCAGCCCCTCCACCCGGGCCAGCGACACCCTCGCCCCCTACGCCACGGCCAGCGGCGGCACGCTCCGGCTCAGGCCCGGGCTGTCCGAGGAGGGTTACGCCGAGGACCCCAGCCGCGCCGGGCACCACCTGGATCGACTCCTCGTCCGAGGCGTCCCCGCGTGCCTGTGCAGCCACGGGCCGGTGCTGCCCGACCTGGTCGCTCGGCTCCTCGGACGGGTCGACCCCGCCCTGGCACCGGGACTGGTTGCCCGCTCGGTCATCGAGGAGGTCGTCACCGACGGGCTGGCGAAGGGGGAGGTCCTCATCGCCCACGTGGTGGGCACCGGTGAGGCCGCCCGGATCGTCGCCGCGGAGCGGCACCACCCCCACGACCGCGGGTAGCGATCCCCTACCTCGGGTGTGACGCGCGCGCGACCCGAACCACGACTGTGCAGGTGTGATTCACCGGCTGTTCACCGATTCCGGGCCATCCGGTCACCGAGCGTCCCTACGTTCGTCAACGTACGACCACGGCGGTCGCGGCGGACTGCCCTCGTCGCGCGTCCGTGTCCACCCCCTCAGAGAGGTCTGACAGACGTGACTCGTTCCACCCGCAGCCGCAAGGTCCTCACCGGCACCGCTGCCCTCGCCCTCACCTTCGCGATGACCGCCTGTGCCGCGGGCAACGAGGGTGGCTCCGACTCCTCCACCTCCGGCAGCAGCTCCGACAGCGCCGCCGTCTCCGGCACCATCAAGGGTGCCGGCGCCAGCTCCATGGAGAAGGCCCAGAACGAGTGGATTGCCAAGTTCACCGAGGTGGCTCCCGACGCCACCGTCGAGTACGCGCCCGACGGCTCCGGCACCGGCCGTGAGAAGTTCATCAACGGCGCCGTGAGCTTCGCCGGCACCGACTCGGCGATGGACGACGAGGAGATCGCCGCAGCCAAGAAGAAGGGCTGCACCGGCGACACCATCCAGTTCCCCATCTACGTCTCCCCGATCGCGGTCGCCTACAACCTCAAGGGCGTCGACGACCTCAACCTCAGCGCCGAGGTCATCGCGGACATCTTCTCCGGGAAGATCAAGACCTGGAACGACCCGGCGATCGCCAAGGACAACAAGGGCGTCAAGCTGCCCAGCACCAAGATCACGCCGGTCAACCGCTCGGACGAGTCCGGCACCTCGAAGAACTTCTCCTCGTACCTGGCCGAGGCCGCCCCGAAGAAGTGGACGCACGAGCCCGACGACGTGTGGCCCATCAAGGGTGGCGAGGCTGCCAAGGGCACCTCCGGTGTCGTCGACACGATCGGCGCCGGCGAGGGCAACATCGGCTACGCCGACGCCTCGCAGATCGGTGACCTCAAGGCCGCCAAGATCAAGGCTGGCAAGGAGTTCATCGAGTACAGCCCCCAGGCTGCCGCCAAGATCCTCGAGAGCGCCAAGCGGGTCGACGAGACCAGCAAGAGCAACTACGCCGTCAAGCTCGACCGTGGCAACGCGGGCGAGGGCGTCTACCCGGTCGTCCTGGTCTCCTACGCGGTCGCCTGCTCCGAGTACAAGGACCCGGAGACGGCCAACACGGTCAAGTCCTACCTCGAGTACGCCGTCTCCGCCGAGGGCCAGAAGGCCTCCACGGAGGCTGCCGGCTCCGCCCCGCTGAGCGAGGCCGCCACCAAGAGCGCGAGCGACGCTCTGGGTCTGATCAAGACCGACTGAGCAGCTTGACCTCAGGGCTCGACCCGTTCGGCCCTGTGGCTGCATCGCAGCCGCAGGGCCGATCGGCGCGTCGCCCCGCACCCTTCCCATCCCCCGACGGAAGCAGCAGGACACCGTGAGCACTACGACAGCAGTGGACCCGACCAAGACATCCAGCCTGAGGTCCGGGCGCCGGTTCGGGGACGCGATCTTCAGCGCGTTGTCCCACTCCGCCGGCATCGTCATCCTCCTCGTCCTCATCGGCGTGACCTTCTTCCTCTTCTGGGGAGCCAAGGATGCCCTCGTGGCCGACGGGAGCGAGGTCCGCGGTGGCGCCGGCCTGATCGCCTACATCGGTCCGCTGATCTTCGGGACCCTGCTGTCCTCGATCATCGCCCTGCTCATCGCGGTGCCGCTCTCCATCGGGATCGCCCTCTTCATCAGCCACTACGCCCCCCGCCGTCTGGCATCGGGCCTCGGCTACGTCGTCGACCTGCTCGCTGCCGTCCCGTCGATCATCTTCGGCCTCTGGGGCATGCAGATCGCCGGCAGCGCGGTCCCCTCCTTCGAGTTCCTCAACGAGTACCTCGGCTTCATCCCGTTGTTCTCGGGGACGGTGACCACCACAGGTCGCACGATGCTCATGATCGGCATCGTCCTGGCCATCATGATCCTGCCGATCATGACCGCGGTGAACCGTGAGGTCTTCCTCCAGACGCCGCGGCTGCACGAGGAGGCCTCCTTGGCCCTCGGCGCCACCCGGTGGGAGATGATCCGCCAGACGGTCATCCCCTTCGGCAAGTCCGGTGTCGTCTCGGGGGCGATGCTCGGCCTCGGCCGCGCGCTCGGCGAGACGATGGCCGTGGCCATCATCCTGTCGGCCAGCGGCGGCGGGTACTCCTGGGAGCTGCTCTCGGCGAACACGCCGGGCACCATCGCAGGTGACATCGCCTTGAACTTCCCCGAGTCCTTCGGCGTCGAGCGCAGCACGCTCTTCGTCTCCGGCCTGGCGCTGTTCGTCGTCACCTTCCTCGTCAACATGTTCGCCCGCTGGATCATCTCCCGCCGGTCCGAGTTCTCTGGAGCCAACTGATGACCGCCACCACCCACGACGACGTCCAGGCGGTCGGTCGCCTCGAGAAGCCGGTCCGCTGGGCCATCCTCGCCGGCTCGGCCATCGCCGCGATCGCCCTGCTCGCCGCTCTCGGCGCGCTCAACCCGCTGAGCGTCGTCATCGTCGGCTCCCTGATCTACTGCACCGTCCTCTACGTGGCCGCGCGGGCCGTCGAAGGGGCCCGCCACGCCACGGACCGCCTGGTGACGGGGGTGGTCACCACAGCCTTCCTGCTGGCGATGGTGCCCCTCATCTCGGTGATCTGGACCATCGTGTCCAAGGGCCTGGACCGCCTCGACGTCGAGTTCTTCACCTTCTCGATGCGCGGCGTCGGCTCCGGTGACATCGGTGGTGCCTATCACGCGATCATCGGCACGATCCTCACGACCGGTATCGCGACCCTGATCTCGGTCCCCATCGGTCTCTTTGCCGCGATCTACCTCGTCGAGTACGGCAACAAGGGCGTCCTGGCCCGCGGCCTGACCTTCTTCGTCGACGTCATGACCGGCATCCCCTCGATCGTCGCCGGCCTCTTCGCCATCGGCTTCTTCACGATGATGCTCGGCGACGTCGCCTACCAGGCAGGCATCGTCGGAGCCGTCGCCCTGTCGGTGCTGATGATCCCGACCGTGGTCCGCTCGAGCGAGGAGATGCTGCGGCTGGTGCCCAACGAGCTGCGCGAGGCCAGCTACGCCCTGGGTGTGTCCAAGTGGCTGACCATCGCCAAGGTCGTCCTGCCCACCGCAATCGCCGGCCTCGCCACGGGGATCACCCTGGCGATCGCCCGCGTGATGGGTGAGACCGCCCCGCTCCTGATCACCATGGGAGCCTCGCGCGCCGTCAACTTCAACCCCTTCGAGGGGTCGATGTCGGCGCTGCCGCTCTTCGCCTACAGCTCCTACGCCAACCCGGGCACCAACAAGGAGGACAGCCTCGCTGCCGCATGGACCGCAGCCCTGGTCCTGATGGCGCTGGTCATGATCCTCAACATCGTCGCCCGCCTGATCAGCAAGTTCTTCGCCCCCAAGACCGGTCGCTGACGCGACCTGACAAGGAACCACCACGTGTCCAAGCGCATCGACGTCAAGAACCTCGACATCTACTACAGCGACTTCCTCGCCGTGAAGGATGTCTCCGTCACCATCGAGCCGAGGTCGGTCACCGCCCTCATCGGCCCCTCCGGCTGCGGCAAGTCCACCTTCCTGCGCTCGCTCAACCGCATGCACGAGGTCATCCCGGGCGCCCGCGTCGAGGGTGAGGTCATCATCGACGGGGAGAACCTCTACGGCAAGGGGATCGACCCGGTGATGGTCCGCCGCAAGGTGGGCATGGTCTTCCAGAAGCCCAACCCCTTCCCGACGATGTCCATCAAGGAAAACGTGCTGGCGGGGGTCAAGCTCAACAACAAGCGGATCGGGCGGACCGACGCCGACGAGCTGGTCGAGACCAGCCTGCGCGGCGCCAACCTCTGGAACGAGGTCAAGGACCGCCTCGACAAGCCGGGCTCGAGCCTGTCCGGTGGGCAGCAGCAGCGGCTGTGCATCGCACGGACGATCGCCGTGAAGCCCGAGGTCGTCCTCATGGACGAGCCGTGCTCGGCGCTGGACCCGATCTCCACGCTCGCGGTCGAGGACCTCATCGCGGAGCTGAAGGAGAACTACACGATCGTCATCGTCACCCACAACATGCAGCAGGCGGCGCGGTGCTCCGACCGCACCGGCTTCTTCAACATCGAGGGCACCGGCAAGCCGGGTCAGCTCGTGGAGTTCAACGACACGCAGACGATCTTCAACACCCCGTCGGAGAAGGCCACCGAGGACTACATCTCGGGCCGCTTCGGGTGACGGACCGCCCCCTTCGTCGGGGGCCAGCAGGACGACGACGGCCGACGGACCCGCAGGGGGGATCCGTCGGCCGTTCGTCGTGCCGAAGGTGCGTCAGACGGGGAAGACCAGCAACCCGATCCACATCATGACGGCCGCGCAGGCCCCCGCACCGGGGAAGGTGAAGATCCAGGCACCCACGATGTTCTTGGCGACGCCCCACCGGACGGCCTTGAGCGACTTCGTGGAGCCCACTCCCATGATCGCGGAGGTGATCGCGTGCGTCGTCGAGATCGGGGCCCGGAGCATCGTGGCGACGTAGAGGATCGACGCCGCGGTGACCTCGGCAGCAAAGCCCTGCGGCGGGTCGAGGTGGATGATGCCGCGACCCAGCGTGCGCATGATCCGCCAGCCACCAGCGTAGGTACCCATGGAGATCACGACGGCGGACATGACGAGGACCCACAACGGGATGCTGTGGTCGCCCCCCGGCTGGTGACCCGAGACCGTGAGGGCGAGCACGACGACACCGGCGGTCTTGGCGGCGTCCTGCATGCCGTGACCGAAGGCCATGGCCGCCGCGGAGACCGTCTGCGCCACCCGGAAGCCGCGCTTGGTCCGACCGGGGTTGGCATCGCGGAAGAGGCGCAGGATCAGCTTCATCACCAGGAAGCCGACGATGATGCCGACCACGGGCGAGATGAGCATCGGGATGATGACCTTCTCGAAGATGCCCATCCACTTCACCGCAGCGCCAGCAGCCAGCGCGGCACCACCGAGCCCACCGATCAGGGCATGCGAGGAGGACGACGGGAGACCGAACCACCAGGTCAGCAGGTTCCAGATGATCGCGCCGAGCAGCGCCGCACCGCAGAGCACGAGGCCCAGGTTGCCATCCGGGGCGTCGATGATGCCCTTGCCCACGGTCTCGGCAACCTTGGCGCCGAAGAAGGCACCGAAGAGGTTGGCCACAGCGGCCATGGCGAGCGCGGCACGGGGCGTCAGCGCTCGCGTCGAGACCGAGGTCGCGATCGCGTTGGCCGCGTCATGGAAGCCGTTGGTGTAGTTGAAGCCCATCGCCAAGACGGTGACGAGCGCAACGGGAAGCCACTCCACGAGCGTCAGGACTCCTTGATGACGATGCTCTCGACCCGGTGCGCGACCGACTCGAAGCAATCGGCAGCCTGCTCGAGACGCTCGATGATGTCCTTGTGCTTGATGACCTCGATCGGATCGGTCACCGCCCCCGAGAAGAGGTCACGCAGCAGCGTGCGGTAGATGACATCGCCCTCGTTCTCCAGGCGGTTGATCTCCACCCAGTACTCCGGCAGCTCCTTCATCGTGGCCAGGCGCGGCATGGCGTCGGCCGTCAGCTGGGCCATCCGCACGATGACCTCCATCTGAGCAGTGATGTCGGGCATCAGCCCGTTCATCCGGTAGAGCACGACCATCTGGCCGACCGACTCGATCGAGTCGGTGCAGTCGTCGAGGGAGGCAGCCAGCTCGACGATGTCGCCATGGTCGAAGGGCGTCACGAAGCTGGAGTTCACCTTGCGGATGATGGCGTGTGTCGCCTCGTCCGCTTCGTGCTCGATGTCCTTCAGGCGAGGCAGGAGCACCTCACGCTCGGCGGCATCTGCCGCCAACATCTGGGTGAGCAGGTCGGCCGCCAAGACGCTCTGACGAGCGCTGTCGGCGAAAAGCTGGAAGAACGCGTCGTCACGAGAGGACGGTTTGAAGATGCCCACGGGCGTCATACTCCGGTTCAGGGGTTGGAGCAGGGTCAGGACACAGCGTAGGACCGACTCGACACCTTTGCGTCATCGGGCGTTCATCCAAGGGCATGGGGAGTGCACCGGGTCGGGAGCGCCTCACGGCGCACGGCCGCTCGTGGCGGCGTATTTTGGGACCCGGGGCTACCGCGACCCGGTGCACCTGATCAGCCTAACGGCGAGCAAGGTCACCTTCATTCCCGAGGAGCACCGCGCGTGTCGGGCGGATGTCTCAGTCGAGCGCGCCCCGCCGCCACAGACGGGCGCTGCCCTCCAGGTCCTCCGCCGTCGTCACCATCGCCGCCGCTGCGGCCACGTCGCCGTCCTCGAGGTGGGCACGTCCGGTGGCCACCACTCGGCAGAAGGCCGCTGCCCGCTCGAGGGCCACGGCGAGGTCGCCGTCGAAGACGCCACCGAGGATCCGGTCGGACAGGTCCCTGACCTCGTCGGCACCGGGAGGGTCGACGACACCGGCGATCACGTGGCTGACCTGCGCGACGACCAGCCCCGACGCGTACTCACGAGCGGCCACCTCGGGGTTGCGCTGGATCCATGCCCGCAGCACGTAGACCCGCCACAGCGCACCCGGAAGGCTGCGCGCGGGACGGCCCGCCCAGAGCTCGGCGAGGGTGTCGATGCCGAGGTCCTCGACGAGTCGGACGAGCCGGGCGGTGGTCACCGGCGAGGAGTCCCCCCGGCCGGCGTCGATGACCGTCTGCGCGGCAGCGTGCGCCGCCTCAGCGGCCTCCGCGGGGTCGGGCAGGGTGCCCCCGTGGGCCTCCATCGCATCAGGCCCGAAGTGGAGCGGCCGGCGGGGCTTGCCCGGCTCCGCCACGGCTCAGCCCTTGTTGCGGGTGAGGAGGGCGCGCACGAGGGTGACTGCCTCGGACTGGGACAGCTCGGTGCGCGAGGTCTCCCACGAGGCGTGCAGCAGGCGCCGCATCTCGGAGTTGGCCCACAGGTGCTTGCCACCGAGATTGTCGGCAGCGTCCTTGAGTGCTGCGGCGACATCGCCGTCGGGAGCGAGCTCTGCGATCCCCCAGTCGTCTGCGGTCGATGCGTCCAGCGTGCGGCCGCCCAGACCGAAGGACAGTGCGCGCTGCTGGCCGATCGCCCGCGGCAGCAACCAGGCCAGACCCGGGTCTGGCGCGCCCGTGCCGCCCTTGGGTGCCACGCAGAAGGTCGAGTCCTCGGCGCAGAAGGCCAGGTCGCCCGCCAGCACGAGCCCCAGGCCTGAGCCCATGGCCCGGCCGTGCACGCCGACGAGAACCAGCTTGCTCGAGGAGTTGAGCAGCGAGAAGAGCTCCTCGAGCGCGGCCGCCAGCTCGAAGACCGCTGTCGTCGGGTCATCGGCCGCCTCGGCATCGGTCGTGTCCGAGCCGAGGCAGAAGTCGTCGCCGTTGGCCGTCAGCGTGAGGATGTCGACATAGGGGTCGCCGAGGGCTCGCTCGATCTGCTCGCGCAGGGCGCGAGCCATCTCGAGGTCGAGCGCGTTGCCGGCCTCGGGCCGGTCCAGGACGATTCGGGCGAGGCGGTCGGATGCTTCATACGTAACTCCCACGTCCACAACCTTAGCCATCGCGCGGCCCGGAGCCCATGCCCGCTGCGGGGCCCCGTCGCCCGTGGTCACGGCTGGAGGTCGTGCTCGGGGCGGATGCCGCTCGCGGGGACGAGCCCGTGCTCCTCCAGCGCGGCCCGCAGCTGCTCGGCGGCGTCGATGTTGAGCGGGCTGCTCGTCCACGCCGGGATCGGCAGGTTGAGGTAGCGCTTCTCCTTCACGGCCGGCAGGTCCTTGGTCGCCGGGCTGGACTCCAGGACCTTGACCTTGTCGGCGAAGCTCTGCCCGTCGTAGTCGACGAAGGCGAAGAAGTCCGGCTGCGAGGAGACCAGCTGCTCCCACGAGACCTCGGTCCACGTGTCCTTGACCCCCGCCGTGGCGTTGGTGCCACCGGCGGCCTCGATGATCGCCTGGGGTGCGCCCTCGGAGCCCGAGGTGAAGATCTGCTTGGTGCCGGAGTCGAAGAGGAAGACCGTCGGCGGTCGCGTGGCCTGCGGGGCGTCCTCGAGAGCGGTCCGGCGGGCGGTGATGTCGGCGTTGACCCGCTCGGCGGCGTCCTCGCGCCCGGTGATCACACCGAGGTTGTCGATGTCCTCCCGCAGCGCGTCCCACGGCGGCATGGTGCCGCGCCGGCCGTCGGGCTGCCGGCAGCTCTCGGACAGGACGTAGCCGGCGATGTCGCGGTCGGCGAGCAGCTCGGGGGTGAGCTTGGTGTCCTCGGAGTACCCGTAGCTCCACCCGGCGAGCACCACGTCGGGTCGTCGGGCGATGACATTTTCCATCGTCGGGTAGTCGGGGGTCGCCTGCGTGAGGCCCTCGAGCGAGGCCGCGCCGTAGACCCGCGACAGCGGCCCGCGGGCGTCGTCGAGCCCGACGACACCCGCGACCTGGTCCTCGGCCCCGAGTGCGAGCACCATCGCCAGGAGGTTGCCGTCGCCGCCGACGTACATCCGCTGCGCGGGGGCGGGGAAGGGGGTGTCCACCCCGCAGTTGGTGACGGACACCTCGCTCGACACGGCCGTGGGTCGGGCGTCGGCGCCGCCGCTGCAGGCGGCGAGCAGACCAGCGACGAGGACGAGTGCGGCTGCGCGAGCGGGACGAAGGGGGGTCATGCCGGGACCTTCCGTGGGGCGGGGACGGGCGCACCCGGCCCGAGGACGAGGTGGACGCGGCCGGTCGCCGGGTCGGTGAGCTGGGTCGCGGCGACGTCGAAGACGTCGTGCACGATCGCCGGTGTCAGCACGTCGGCAGGCTCCCCGACGGCGTGCACGGCCCCGTCGTGGAGGACCGCCACGGCGTCGAAGTGCGCAGCTGCCAGCTGCAGGTCGTGGACGGCCGCGATGACGGTGCACCCGAGCGCGCGCACCGTCTCCAGCAGCTGGATCTGGTGATGGACGTCCAGGTGGTTGGTCGGCTCGTCGAGGACGAGCAGGTCGGCGCCCTGGGCGATGCCGCGGGCGAGGAGCACGCGGCGTCGCTCGCCGCCCGAGAGGTGCTGGCAGGGCCGGTCGACCTTGTCGGCCAGCCCCACGAGCTCGAGGGCGTGCATGACGAGAGGGGCCTCCCCCTTCGCGTCGACGGCCCAGGGTGGCCGGTGCGGGATACGGCCCATGGCGACCATCTCGCCGACGAGCAGGTCCTCGGGTGGACCCTCCTCCTGCGCCACGTACGCGACCCGGGTGGCGCGCTGGCGGGAGGTGAGGGTCGCGAGGTCCCTCCCGTCGATCTCCACGGTCCCGGCGGCTGGCGGACGCAGCCCGACGAGGGCGCGGATGAGGGTCGACTTGCCGCTGCCGTTGCGCCCCACGAGGGCGAGCATCGAGCCGCGGGGGACGTCGAGGTCGACACCCGTGACGATCGTGTGGCCGCCGACGGCGGCGGCGAGGCCGCGGCTGGACAGGTGGCTCATCCCTCTCCTCCTGAGTAGGTGTAGTGGCGCCGACCGAGCAGGGCCAAGAAGATCGGGGCGCCGATGAGTCCGGTGACGACGCTCAGCGGGATCTCCTGAGGGCGCACGACGACACGGGCCGCGACGTCGACCCAGAGCATGAAGAGCGCCCCGCCGACGGCCGCGACCGGCAGGACGCAGCGGTGCCGGGCGCCGACGACGATGCGGGCCAGGTGGGGAACGACGAGTCCGACGAAGCCGATGCCGCCCGACACCGCCACGAGCACGCCGACGAGGACGGACACGAGGACGAAGAGGGTGATCCGCAGCCCCGCGACCGGCACGCCGAGCGAGGCGGCGACCTCGGGGCCCGCCGCCAGCGCGTCGAGCCACGAGTGGAGTGCCATCAGGACCGCGACGGCGAGCGACACGGCGATCACCGAGGGCAGGACCTGGGCCCAGACGGCCCCCGAGAGGCTGCCGAGCAGCCAGAAGAGCACCGACTGGGTGGCCCGGGGGTCGGCGCTGAAGAAGACGAGGAAGCTCGACACGGACGAGAAGGCCGCCGACATCACGACCCCGGTCAGCACGAGACGAAGGGGGGTGATCCCGCCCTGCGCCAGCGAGATCCCGAAGACGAGCGCGGTTGCGAGCAACGCTCCCCCGAGCGCGCCCAGGGACAGCGCCCAGATCCCGAAGCCGCTGAGCGCCCCGAGGACGATGACGAGCGTCGCGCCGACCCCAGCGCCCGAGGAGACACCGAGGAGATAGGGGTCAGCGAGCGGGTTGCGCACGAGGGTCTGCATGCAGGCGCCCGCGAGGGACAGCCCGGCGCCGACGACGAGCGCCATCAGCACCCGGGGGGCTCGCAGCTCCCAGACGATCGTGTCGTAGGAGGGGTCGCCGCCACGCCCCCCGGTCAGGCGGGCCTGCAGCACGTCGATCACGCCGGAGACCGCGAGCGGCTCCGAGCCGAGGGCGAGCGAGACGACGGCGCTGGCGGCCGTGGCGACGAGCAGGGTGAGGACGAGGGGTGCGGTCGGCAGGCGCCGTCCCCCGGGACGGTCGTGGGACACGAAGGTCTCCAGTGCATCGGGGGCCTGATCGCGAGGCCCGGTCGGATGAGACGAGCCAGCAGGTTTTCGGACTCGGGATCGATCCGACGGGGTTCCTTCCCGGACCTCTCGGTCCAGTGGTTCCTACCCCGCCAGTCACCCATACCGCTGCGCGACAGCTCCGGACTCTCACCGGATTCCCTTGCACTGGTGTGCGTCTGACTCGCTCTGGACTCTACGGCACCATCCTCGCGACCCGCCCTCCCCCCTTCGCCCGATCCGTAGACTGCGACGACTGCTCGGACGAAGGGGACGGACATGCACGCACGCACGGCCTGGGGCGCGCTCCTCGCGCTGACGATGACCGTGGGCGGCTGCTCCGTCCTCGGGGGCGACTCCCCCACGAGCACCACCGCCAGCACCACGCCCGCGCCGTCGAGCACCCCGGC
Source organism: Janibacter sp. Soil728 (assembly GCF_001428305.1). Taxonomy (GTDB): domain Bacteria; phylum Actinomycetota; class Actinomycetes; order Actinomycetales; family Dermatophilaceae; genus Janibacter. The sequence continues at coordinate 534,134 of NZ_LMRZ01000006.1, forward strand.
GGAGACCGCCGTGCAGACCTTCACCCCGCCGAAGGAGGGCCGCGACTGGGTCGTCGTCGCGAAGGACCCCGCGGACACGCAGGGCATCGCGACCGCCCTCAAGAGCGACGGGCTGGCCCTCACCTCGATCAACCCGGCCATCGGCATGGTCACCCTGCGCAGCCCCGACGACGACGTGCAGGAGCAGGCGTTGGGGATCGACGGGGTCTCCGCGGCCGTCACCGACCGCAGCGCGGGTTGGACCCCGGACGAGCCCCAGCTGCCCACCGCGGGCGACCTCACCCCGGCGAAGGACATCCCGGCGCCGCCCTCGGCCCCTGACGGCGGAGACCCCTTCGACGGTTGGCTCTGGGGCACCGCCGCCATCGACGTCGCCGGTGCGCACGAGGTGACCACCGGCCGTCGTGAGGTGCGGGTCGGCGTCATCGACACCGGCATCGACGCCACCCACCCCGACCTCGCGCCCGTGCTCGACACGGGCCTGTCGCGGTCCTTCGCCACCGACATGCCCGACATCGACGGGCCCTGCGAGGTCGACAGCTGCGTCGACCCCGTCGGCGTGGACGACGGCGGGCACGGCACCCACGTCGCCGGCACGATCGCCGCCGCGGCCAACGGGCTGGGCGTCACCGGCGTCGCGCCGGGCGTGACCCTCGTGGACCTACGGGCCGGCCAGGATGCTGGGCTGTTCTTCATCGGCCCCACGGTCAACGCCCTGACCTATGCCGCCGACCAACGCCTCGACGTGGTCAACATGAGCTACTTCGTCGACCCGTGGCTCGTCGCCTGCCGCGGTGGGGCGCAAGAGGACTCGCCCGAGGAGGCAGCCTTCCAGGATGTCGCGATCGAGCTCATGCACCGCGCCTACGACCTCACGGACAAGGCCGGTGTGACGATCGTCAGCTCGGCCGGCAACGAAGGCGCCGACGTCGGCGCCGCAGGCACTGACGAGACGAGCCCCGACTACGGCGGAGTGGCACACGACCGCACGGTGGACCCCACGAGCTGCGAGCGCCTCCCGCTCGACGGTGAGCACGTCATCGGCGTCGCCTCGGTCGACGAGGACGGTGCCCGCTCGACCTTCTCCAACTGGACCTCCGACCCGAGCGACCGCCGGATCGACATCGCGGCACCCGGCGGTCAGGAGCCGGACGGCCGCGGAGGCATCCTCTCCGCGATGCCGCGTGACCTCGCCCGCACCGAGGGTGCCATCGACGACGACGGACGGGTCACCGAGTCCGGCAACCAGCGGGTCGTGCGCAGCTGCCCCGACGGCATCGGCGACACCGACCCGGACCCCGACGAGCGCTGCGGGCTCTACACCTGGCTGCAGGGGACGTCGATGGCCTCACCACACGTCGCCGGGGTCGCCGCCCTGGTCATCAGTGCCCACGGCGAGCGCATGCGGCCCGACGACGTCGCGGCGAAGCTGGGGAAGAGCGCGACCGACGAGCCCTGCCCGGCCGACGAGGGCGCCGTCACCTGCGAGGGGACGACGCAGCTCAACGGGATCTTCGGCGAGGGCATCGTCGACGCGGCTGCAGCGGTGCGCTAGGCCGCGCAGGAGCCGGTGCCGACCGCCGACGTGGCGCGCACGCCCTCCTCGACGACGGGGCGCGTCTCGTCGAGGGTGAGGACATAGCCCGTGCCGTCGTCGCTGACGGACTTGGCGAAGACCGTGCCGACGACCTGGCCGCTGGCCGACAGGAGCGGGCCGCCGGAGTTGCCGTGCTCGACCCGGGCGCTCACGGCGTAGAGGTCGCGCGTCACGCCGGGGGTGCCGTCGATCGCCGTCCCCCGGGCCTGGATGCGCTCGCGCACGCGGCCGGCCTCGACGTCGTAGGGACCGCTGAGCGGGAAGCCCGCGACGGCGACGGAGTCACCTCGCGTCAGGTCCGGCCCCGAAGGGAGGGGCGCTGCCTGCAGCTCCGGGACGGCCAGGACGGCGACGTCCCGGTCCGGGTCGAAGGCGACGACTGTCGCTGCGAGGGCTGCACCGGTGCCACCGACCCGGACCGTGGGGCTGCTCGTCCCGGCGACGACGTGGGCATTGGTGACGACCCTCTGCGGCGCGACGACCCACCCGCTGCCCGACGAGCCGCGACCGCAGGCCGGGGCCAGCGCGGTGACCTCGACGACCGACGCCGCGGCCGCCTCGACGCCCCGGCCCTCGACGACTCCGGGCTCGGGTGGCTCGACCGCACGGATGGGTTCGCGACCGACGCCGGAGAAGACCCGCGGCAGCCCGTCGGTGGCCAGCCGCTGGTAGGCGCTCGACAGCGCCCGGTCGGTGCCGGCGGGCATGGCCCGGTCGATCTGCTGCAGGACGCGTGAGCCGCTGAGCCACGTCGGCGAGGGCGAGGGGTGGGCGGCGACCACGGCTGCCGCCATCAACCAGACGACGGCCGATCCGACGACCAGCGCCGCAACCCCACCGAGCAGCGAGTCGACGAGCCGGGTGGGGCCATGGGTGACCCGGGTGCGCCAGCGGGCGCCGATCAGGGCGCCGATGCTCTGCCCGATGCCGGCCGCGACGACCGTCCCGACGACGAGGAGGACGACCTGCGCCACCGGGCCACCAGCGGTCGCCGACCACTGGGCGAAGACCCAGGGAAGTCCCCACAGGGCGAGCAGCCCGCCAGCGACCATGCCGACGATGGACAGCAGGCCGGCGACGAGGCCGGAGCGGTACATGCCGATCACGTAGGCGGCGAGCACGAGCAGCAGGACGAGGTCCAGGATCGTCGAGTGGGTCATGGCTGCGCTCCTCGGGGCGGGGCTGCCGCGAAGGGAGCGGCGCGCACCCAACCCATCACACCCTGCTGGGAGCGGGCTGGCGGTGGGCGAGGAGGGACTCGACCCGGCACCCTGGTCGACGGTCGATCACATGTCGCGGTACCGCTTGGCCGCGTCGAGGGCGGTCCGCAGCACCTCGGCCGTGGCGGGACGGGCAGACCAGTCGGGATGGGACTCACCCGGCTGCACGTACGGCATGACGTAGGCAGTGGTGTCGCGCTGGTAGCGCCATCCCTCGGCCAGCGGCCCGACGTCGAGCGCGTCGTACCCGATGGCGTCGAAGAACTGGCCGACCGTCTGCTTGGCGGCCGCGTCGTCACCCGCGATCGCCAGGGTGGATCGATCCGGGTCGCTCGCGGGTCGCGGGAGTGCAGCGAGGTGGTCGACGTAGATGTTGTTGAAGCCCTTGACGACACGGGAGCCGGCCAGGTGCTCCTGCAGCAGCTCGCTCGTCGTCGTGGACTCTGCATCGAGCTCCTCGATGCGCCCGTCCCGGTCCGGGTAGTAGTTGTTGGTGTCGATCACGACCTTGCCCTGCAGCGGCTCGACGGGAACCTGTCGATAGCTGCTGAGCGGCACCGTCACGACGGCGACGTCCGCCGCCTCCGCGGCCTCGGCAGCGGTTGCCGCTCGCGCACGGGGACCGAGCGACTCGACGAGGGCCGTCAGCGTCTCCGGCCCTCGGCTGTTGCTGACGACGACGTCGTATCCGGCCGCCACCGCCAACCGCGCCACGGTGCTGCCGATGTTGCCACTGCCGATGAGTCCGATCGTTGTCATGACTGCGTCAAGCGAAGAACCGGCCAGCCCATTCCACGAGGACCGGACTCGGGTCCTCGTGGACCCGGTTCCGGGTTGGCACGGGTGATGGTGGCGTTGCCGGGTTCGCGCGGATCGGTGGGCCCCGTGGGACTCGAACCCACAACCTACGGATTAAAAGTCCGCAGCTCTACCATTGAGCTAGAGGCCCGCGTGGCGTCGAAAGCGTAACGGAGCCGCGCCCATGGACGGACCGGACGGCCGCCCCTTATGGTCGGGAGAGCGCCTCGGTCCCCGCGGTGGCTATGACGAAGCGAGGCTGCGGATGAACTTCACCCCGTCCGACACGGAGAAGCTCCTGTTGAGCGTCGCCGGCATGGTGGCCCGCGACCGACGTGAGCGGGGGGTGCTCCTCAACCATCCGGAGTCCTTGGCCCTGCTCTCCTGCTGGGTGCTCGAGCGGGCTCGCGAGGGAGCCCTGGTCAGTGACCTGATGAACGACGGACGGCACGTCCTCACCCGCGACGAGGTGATGGAGGGCGTGCCCGAGATGATCCCGGACGTCCAGGTCGAGGCCACCTTCCCCGACGGGCGCAAGCTCGTCACGATCACGGAGCCGATCCAATGATCCCCGGCGAGATCCGCGCCGCATCAGACCAGCCCATCGAGCTCAACAGCGGGCTCGACTCCCGCACGCTGGTGATGTGCAACGACGGCGACCGGCCGATCCAGGTCGGCTCGCACCTGCACCTGCCCGCTGCCAACCCGGCCCTCGGGTTCGACCGCGAGGCCGCCCAGGGCTATCGCCTGGACATCCCCTCGGGCACGTCGGTGCGCTTCGAGCCCGGGGTCAGCAAGACCGTCGGACTGGTCGCGCTCGGCGGTCGCCGCGAGGTCCCCGGCCTGCAGCTGATGGAGCACAAGGACCTGCCGCGGCACGAGCGTGAGCCGCGGCCCGTGGTGCCCTTCGGCACTCCCGGCACGGAGACGGAGACCCCCCATGTCGCCCGCGCGACCCGGGTCAGGCTGAGCGACGAGACGGCCGACGAGGTCGAGGCCAAGGAGGACGAGCAGCCGTGAGCCGCATGGACCGCCGCGAGTACGTGAGCATGTACGGCCCGTCGAAGGGCGACCAGGTGCGCCTCGGCGACACCGACCTGTGGATCCAGGTCGAGGAGGACCGCACGGTCGGCGGTGACGAGATGGGCTTCGGGGGTGGCAAGACCATCCGCGAGTCGATGGGTCAGGCCCTGACGAGTCGCTCCGAGGGCGCCCTCGACCTGGTGATCACCAATGTCGTCGTCCTCGATCACTGGGGCATCGTCCGCGGCGACGTCGGCATCCGCGACGGCCGCATCGTCGCGATCGGCAAGTCCGGCAACCCTGACGTCATGGACGGGGTGCACCCCGATCTCATCGTCGGCCCCGGGACCGACGCGATCGCCGGCGAGGGCAAGATCCTCACCGCGGGCGCGGTCGACACCCACGTGCACTACCTGCACGAGACCGAGATGCTCGAGGCGCTGGCCACCGGCACGACCACCGTCGTCGGTGGCGGCACCGGTCCGACCGAGGGCTCCAAGGCCACCACCGTCACCCCCGGTGCGTGGTCGCTGACGATGATGCACCGCGCCTTCGACCACATCCCGCTCAACGTCATCTTCCTGAGCAAGGGCAACACGGTCAGCATGAAGTCGCTCGAGGAGGACGCGCTCGCCGGTGCAGGCGGCTACAAGGTGCACGAGGACTGGGGCGCGACCCCGGCCGCGATCGATGCGGCACTGCGCGCCTCGGACGCCTTCGGGCTGCAGGTCGCCCTCCACGCCGACAGCCTCAACGAGACCGGCTACGTCCAGCACACGCTCGATGCGATCGCCGGGCGCGGGATCCACGTCTTCCACTCCGAGGGAGCGGGCGGTGGTCACGCTCCGGACATCATCATCACGGCTGGTGAGGCCAATGTGCTGCCCGCCTCGACCAACCCGACGCTGCCGCACACGGTCAACACCGTCGCGGAGCACCTCGACATGCTCATGGTCGCCCACCACCTGAACCCCCGCATCCCCGAGGACCTCGCCTTCGCGGAGTCGCGGATCCGGGAGACGACGATGGCCGCCGAGGACATCCTCCAGGACATGGGTGCCATCTCGATCACGTCCTCCGACGCGCAGGCGATGGGCCGCATCGGCGAGCTGATCTCCCGCACCTGGCAGGTGGCCCACGTGATGAAGCACCGGCGCGGATCCCTGGGGACCTCGCTGCCCGCCGACAACGAGCGGGCCCGCCGGTACGTCGCCAAGTACACGATCTGCCCGGCGGTCGCCCACGGCATCGACCACGAGGTCGGCTCCGTCGAGCCCGGCAAGATGGCCGACCTCGTCCTGTGGGACCCGGCCTTCTTCGGCATCCGCCCGGCCTCGGTCATCAAGGGAGGCGCCATCGTCAGCGCCGCCCTCGGTGATCCCAACGGCGCCATCCCCACGCCGCAGCCCGTCTTCATGCGCCCGACCTTCGCGGCGGCGCCCGGCTCGGCACCGCACCTGGCCACCTCCTTCGTCTCCCCGCTCGCGATCGAGGACGGGCTCGGCGATCGGCTCGGGCTGACCCGGCGCCTCACCGCTGTCCGGCCGACCCGTGCGATCGGCAAGGCGGACATGCCCAACAACACCGCGCTGCCGCGCATCGAGGTCGACCCGGAGACCTTCGCCATCACCGTGGACGGCGAGACGGTGCGCCCGCAGCCCGTCGACGTCGTGCCGCTCGCCCAGCGCTACCTGATGTTCTGAGGTGCCGGTGGACACCGCCGATCTCGGCGCTCTGCTCCTCGCGGACGCCCGGCTCCCGACGGGCGCCCACGCGCACTCCGCCGGGCTCGAACCCGCGCTCGTGGCCGGTCTGCGCGCGGACCGGGTCCCGGCGTACATCGACAGCCGGCTGCGCACCGTCGCGCTGGTCGAGGCCTCCGCCGCAGCCCTGACACTGCGACTCGTGCGCAGCGACCCCTCGGCCTCGCTGCGGGTCCAGGACGAGCTGCTCGCCCGCATGCCCACGGCACCCTCCCGACGCGCGTCGCAGCTCCTCGGACGCGGCCTGCACCGGCTGGCGGTCCGGCTCTGGGGGGACCACCCGGCCGTCCGGGGCATGGCCGGCCTCGACGGACCACCGCTGCGGCCCATCGCCCTCGGGGTCGTCGCGGCCGCGCTCGGCATGCGCGAGGAGCAGGTCGCCCGGGCCAGCCTCTACGACGACGTGCAGACCATCACGGCGGCGGCGCTCAAGCTGCTCCCCGTCGACCCCACGGACGCCACCGCGTGGCTGCTCGCGAGCGCGCCGGCCCTCGAGGCCGGGGTCGCTGCCGCGCTCCTCGTCGACGACGACCCGACGCACCTGCCCGCACACACCGCACCACTGGTCGAGCAGCACGCGCTCGACCACCACACGAGAACCAGGAGGATCTTCGTTGCCTGACACATCCCAGCGTCCGCTCCGTCTCGGGGTGGCCGGCCCCGTCGGGACCGGCAAGAGCACCCTCATCGCGACCCTGTGCCGCGAGCTGTCCGCGCAGTACGAGATGGCGGTCGTCACCAATGACATCTACACCGACGAGGACGCACGGTTGCTGCGCTCCGCCGGCGTGCTGCCCGTCGAGCGGATCACGGCGGTCGAGACCGGCGCCTGCCCGCACACCGCGATCCGCGACGACGTGACCGCCAACCTGCTGGCCGTGGAGGATCTCGAGCAGGCCTTCGACCCGCTCGACCTCGTCGTCATCGAGAGCGGCGGCGACAACCTCACCGCCACCTTCAGCCCCGCACTCGTCGATGCCCAGCTCTTCGTCCTCGACGTCGCCGGCGGCGGCGACGTGGCCCGCAAGGGGGGCCCGGGCGTCGAGCGAGCCGACCTGCTCATCATCAACAAGACCGACCTGGCACCCCACGTCGGCGTGGACGTCGAGCAGATGGTCACCGATGGCAGCGCGGCCCGAGGTGGTCTGCCCGTGCTGGCGCTCAGCCAGTCCTCGCCCGAGGCGGTCGCCCGCCTGCGCGAGTGGGTGGTCGCCCTCATCGAGAGCCACCGAGCCGGTGAGCACACGCCGCAGGACCCCGGGCCGATGGCGCCGCACTTCCACGCGGACGCGACCGAACCGCACTCCCACGCCGAGCCCCACGGGCACCCCCACCCGTGACCGGCCCCGCGCCGGCGCGGGTCGTCGTCGAGCGGGTCGGGGGCCGTACCCGGATCACGGAGCTGGTCGCCAGCCAGTACCTCCGCCCCCGCCTGCTCGGCGGCGACCGCGAGCTTCCCCGGGTGGCCCTCGTCGCCAACTGCGCCTCCCTGCTCGCCGGTGACGACCTGCACCTCGACGTGCGGGTGGGCGCCGGCGCCCACCTCGAGCTCGTCGAGCCCTCGGGGACGGTGGCCTACAACGGGCGCGGCGGCCTGGCCCGCTGGTCGGCACGGGTGCGGGTCGAGGAGGAGGCGAGGTTCGTCTGGGGGGCCGCCCCCTTCGTCATCGCGCAGGGTGCCCAGGTGCACCGCAGCACCACCCTCTACCTGGAGCGGGGCGCCGTCGGCCTGGTCCGCGAGACCCTCGTGCTCGGTCGCAGCGGCGAGCAGGGCGGCGACCTGCGCTCCACCCTGCGCGCCGACCTCGAGGGGCGCCCCCTCTTCGTGGAGTCGCTCACGCTCGACGACGTGCGACTCAGCAGCTCTCCCGCGGTGCTCGGCAGCGCACGCGTCCTCGACACCGTGGCGCTGCTCGGCCTGCGGCCGGACGAGCTCGCGGACCCGCACGAGACCCACCTGCACGGGCCGGGAGCCCTCCGCCGCGAGCTGAGCGAGCAGGCCCACCTGACCGAGGCACTCGTGCGCCCGACCTGGGTGCGGTGGCGGGATCTGGTCACCCTGGGCACGCCCTCTTTGCCCGCGTGACGTGATGTGGGGCACAGTGGACTGGTTGCCGCGGAGACCCTGCGGCCCGTTGCCCGAGAGGACGCCATGAGCACCCCAACCCCCGCCCCCCAGAAGGTCGCCGTCATCGGCGCCGGCATGGTCGGACTGTCGACCGCGTGGTTCCTGCAGGAGCAGGGGGTCGAGGTCGAGGTCTTCGACCGAGAGGGGGTCGCCGCCGGCTCCTCGTGGGGCAACGCCGGGTGGATCACGCCTGGCATCTCCACCCCGCTGCCGGACCCCGCGGTCCTCTCCTACGGGATCAAGGCCGTCATCTCCCCCGCGTCACCCGTCTACGTCCCCGTGACCGGCGACCCGCGGCTGCTGAAGTTCCTGGCAGCCTTCACGCGCAACAGCACGATGCGCCGCTGGAGCCGCTCGATGCGCTCGCTCGTGCCGATCAACGGCCACGCCCTTCCCGCCTTCGACGACCTGGCCGCAGGCGGCGTGAGCTCCCCTGCCCACGAGGCCCGTTCGTTCGTCGCGGGCTACGAGACGCGGGCCGAGTCCGAGTTCCTGCTGACCGAGCTCGAGCACATCGCCGACTCCGGTCAGGACGTGGGCTTCGAGGTCCTCTCCGGCGACGAGGTGCGCGCCGCGGAGCCGACCTTCTCCGACCGCATCGGCGCCGGGATCCGGCTGCTCGGGCAGCGCTACGTGAACCCCGGCGAGTTCGTCGCCGCCCTCGCCGACTCCGTGCTGGCCCGCGGCGGCAAGATCCACGAGGCTGCCCGGGTCACCGGCATCATCGACGAGGCGAAGGGGGTGCGCCTGGCCCTCCACCAGGCCGGCACCCAGTCCTTCGACAGCGTCGTCGTCGCCACGGGCACCTGGCTGGACGACCTCGTGCGGCCCTTCGGTGTGCGCATGCACGTCCAGGCCGGGCGTGGGTACAGCTTCAGCGTGCCGATCGACCACCAGCCCAAGGGACCCGTATACCTCCCCGCGCAGCGCGTGGCGTGCACGCCGCTCGGCGACCGGCTGCGGGTGGCCGGGATGATGGAGTTCCGCAAGCCCGAGGCAGCGCTCGACCCGCGCCGCATCGACGCGATCGTCGATGCCGCCCGCCCCTTCCTCACCGGGGTCGACCTCGACGACCGGCAGGACGAGTGGGTCGGCTCGCGCCCGTGCACCTCCGACGGGCTGCCCCTCATCGGGGCCACGAGCTCTCGCCGCGTGCACGTCGCCGGCGGTCACGGGATGTGGGGCATGACCCTCGGGCCGGCCACCGGCCGCCTCCTCGCCCAGTCGATCGTGACGGGCCGACCCGCCCCCGAGCTGACCCCCTTCGACCCGCTGCGGTGACGGGCGACACGTCCCCTCGACGTGACGGCCCGTTACCGATCCGTTACCTTCGAGGGGATGTCTTCCCCTGTCGCAACCCTGCTGTCCGGCCGCGACAACTCATTGGGCGCCGTACGACTCGGTCTCGCGGCGGCCGTCATCCTGGCCCACTCCTGGCCGCTCGGCGGCTACGGGGCCAGCGCCATGGAGCGCTTCGGTGCAGTGGGGGTCGACGGGTTCTTCGCCCTCTCCGGCTTCCTCATCGCGGGCAGCCGGGTGCGCAACGACTTCCGGACCTACATCACCCGTCGAGCCCGGCGGATCTTCCCCGGCTTCTGGGGCTGCCTGCTCGTCATCGGCTTCGTCTTCGCGCCGCTCGGTGGGCTCGTCGGCGGCCATGGGTGGAACCCCGCGCAGTCGTTGTCCTATGTCCTCGACAACGCCACGCTGTGGATGACCAACCCGACCATCGGCGCCACCCTCGCCGGCGCGCCCAACCCGGGGATGTGGAACGGCTCGCTGTGGACGCTCATGTACGAGTTCGCGGCCTACCTGCTGTGCGGCGCCGCGCTCGGCATCGGCTGGGTGCGCCGCAACCTCGTGACCTCGGCCGCGATCGCGACGCTCGCCCTGCCCGTCCTCAGCTGGTGGGTCGGCGACCTCTCCGGTGCGGCGCACATGCTCACCAGCGCCCTGCGCCTCTTCTCCTTCTTCGCCGTCGGAGTGCTCGCATACGCGCTGCGCGACCGCCTGCACACCACGACGCCCCTGGCGATCTCAGCGGTCGTCCTCGTCGCGGCCCTCGGCATCACTGACGAGGCCGCGCTCAACCTGCTCTCGCCGATCCCGCTCACCTACGCGCTGCTGCACATCGGCGGCACGTGGAAGACGTCGATCGCGGCCAAGGAGGACCACTCCTACGGCCTCTACGTCTATGGCTGGCCGGTGCAGCAGCTGCTCGGCATGGCCGGCCTCGGGGCGCTCGTCCCGGTCCCCGTCTTCGCAGCCGTCTCCTTCGCCTGCACCCTGCCCCTGGCCATCGCGTCGTGGCGGCTCGTGGAGCGGCCGGCACTGCGCCTGTCGCTCCCTTCGCTGCCCGCACGTCCTGCAGGGGACCTGCACCCGGCCGACCTGCCCGTGCACGTGCGTGAGCACGTAGACCACCGCGCGGCCTTCGCAGCGCACCGCTGACAGCTGGGCCGTCGCCCCCAACGCCTGAGGCAGGTCACGTCATGCACCTTGATCGCAAAAATGGTGCATGACGTGACCTGCCTCAGGTCCGTGCGCCCTGGCCCTGCCTCAGGTCCGTGCGCCCTCTACCCCTGCCTCTACCTCAGGAGATCAGCACGCTCAGCGAGTGGATCACCAGGCCGGCGAGCGCGCCGACCACGGTGCCGTTGATCCGGATGAACTGCAGGTCGCGCCCGACGAAGAGCTCGATCCGCTCGCTCGCCTCGTCGGCGTCCCAGCGCTCGACGGTGACCGAGATGACCTCTGCGAGCTCGTCGCCGTAGGTGTTGACGAAGAAGGCGACGATCTCGCCCAGGTGGGTCTCCAGCCGCTCCTGCCAGACCTCGTCGTGCTCGAGGTGCTCGCCGAGGTGGGTGAGCAGCTCGTCGCCGCGGCGCCAGAAGTAGGACTCGTGGTCGGCCATCGCCCCCATGAGCGAGGTCCGCAGGGACTGCCACACGGCGACCGCGCTCGTCGGCACCTGCGGGTGCGCCAGCAGCCGCTCCTTGAGTGCCTCGGCGCTGGCCATGACCTCGGGGTCGTGCTGCAGGTCGCGGGCCAGCCGGGTCAGCAGGTCGTCGAGGGCGGTGCGAGCCGGGTGGTGCGCATCGCTGCGCATCTCGTCGAGCCAGGTGAGGGCCTGCCGGTAGGTCCAGTCGATGACCTTGCCATCCACCCACTCGGGGGTCCACCACGGCGCCTTGTCCCCCACGACCTGCTTGAAGAGGTCGGGGTTGTCCGCGAGCCACCGGCTGATCTCGTCGATCCCGAGGTCGACCATCCCCTTGTGGCTCCCCCCTTCGACCACGCCCTCGAGGAGCGAGCCGGCAATCGGGCTGATCGGTTCCTTCGCCAGGCGCGGGAGCAGCAGCTGGCTGAGGAAGTCGTGGACGTCCTCGTCCTCGACGCGCTCCAACGCCCGCGTCCCACCGCGAGTCGCCTCGGTGAGGACGCGCTGACGGTTTGCCGAGATCGACAGCCAGGCACCGAGCCGCTCGGCGATGTGCGCCGTGGCGAGGCGGTCACGGGCGATCTCCTCCGTGAGGAAGTTGTCCGCGACGAACTCCTGCAGGCTGCGCCCCAGCTCGTCCTTGCGCTTCTTGACCAGCGCCGTGTGCGGCACCGGGATGCCGAGCGGGTGGCGGAAGATCGCCGTCACGGCGAACCAGTCCGCGAGCGCGCCGACCATCGCGGCCTCGGCGGCAGTGTTGACGAAGCCCCATGCCCCCGAGTGGTCCAGACGGAGGGTCACGACGTACACGACCGCAGCGAGGACGAGCAGGCCCGTCGCCAGGGTGCGCATGCGTCGCAGACCGGCGCGGCGGCGTTCGTCGGCGGGGGTCTCTTGCAGGAAGCTCACGCCCCAGATCTTCCCCCATCTGCACACCTAGACTCGCGACCGTGGACTTCCTCAACGGCCTCATGCCCCAGTTCGACCTCACCTACGACGACGTCTTCATGGTGCCGCGGCGCAGTGATGTCGCCAGCCGGCACGGGGTCGACCTCGCGACCAACGACGGGACGGGCACCACGATCCCGCTCGTCGTCGCCAACATGACGGCGATCGCCGGGCGCCGGATGGCGGAGACGACCGCCCGCCGCGGAGGCCTGACCGTCATCCCGCAGGACATCCCGGTCGAGGTGGTCGCCGAGGTGATCGCCTTCGTCAAGGGACGCGACCTCGTCCACGACACCCCGATCACCCTGGAGCCGAGCACCACGGCCGGTGAGGCCCTCGCCCTGATCAACAAGCGGGCCCACGGCGCCGGGGTCGTCGTCGAGGACGGTCGCCCGATCGGGGTGGTCACCGAGAGCGACCTCGAGCGCGTCGACCGCTTCACCCAGGTCCGGGACGTCATGTCCCCCGAACCGATGACGATCTCCGCCGACGCGGACCCGCGGACCGCCTACGAGGAGCTGCACCGAGCCCGCCGTCGGGTGGCTCCGGTGGTCGATGCCGACGGCCGCCTCGTCGGCATCCAGACGAGGAAGGGGGCGGTGCGCGCCAGCATGTACACCCCCGCCGTGGATGCACAGGGACGGCTGCGCATCGCCGCAGCGGTCGGCATCAACGGCGATGTGGGCGGCAAGGCAGCGGCGCTGCTCGAGGCCGGCGCCGACGTGCTCGTCGTGGACACGGCACACGGCCACCAGACCAAGATGCTCGACGCCCTCGCGGCCGTGCGGGCGCTCGACCCGCAGGTACCGATCGCCGCCGGCAACGTCGTCTCGGCCGCAGGCACCCGCGAGCTCATCGAGGCGGGGGCCGACATCGTCAAGGTCGGCGTCGGACCCGGCGCGATGTGCACCACGCGGATGATGACCGCCGTCGGACGCCCGCAGCTGTCCGCGGTCCTCGAGTGCGCTGCGGCCGCCCGTGAGCTCGGCAGGCACGTGTGGGCAGACGGCGGCGTCCGCCACCCCCGCGATGTCGCCCTCGCGCTCGCGGCCGGCGCCAGCAACGTGATGATCGGCTCGTGGTTCGCCGGGACCCTGGAGTCCCCCGGCGACCTCGTCACCGACTCCGACGGTCGGCGGTACAAGGAGTCCTTCGGGATGGCCTCCGCACGCGCGGTGCAGAGCCGCACGGCGGCGGACTCCCCCTTCGACCGGGCGCGCAAGGCGCTCTTCGAGGAGGGCATCTCCAACTCGCGGATGTACGTCGACCCGGCCGGACCCGGCGTCGAGGACGTCATCGACGAGATCATCGGCGGCGTGCGCAGCTCGTGCACCTACGCCGGCGCCACGTCGCTCGAGGAGTTCCACGAGCGCGCGCTCGTCGGCCTGCAGTCGACGGCCGGGTTCGCCGAGGGCCGACCGCTGCACACCTCCTGGTGACGCCGTGAGATCCCTCGAGCCACTGCAGGCACCCGTCGACCCGATCGAGGCCCTGCGCCGAGTCGGCTTCCTCCTCGAGCGCTCCCGGCAGCACAGCCGCCGCGTGGAGGCCTTCCGCGGTGCGGCCCAGGTCCTGCGCGACCTGGACGAAGGGGAGGTCGCGCAGCGGGTCGAGGCCGGCACGATCACCGACCTCCCGGGCATCGGCAAGTCCACCGCCGGCGTCATCGAGCAGGCCGTGCGCGGCGAGCTTCCCGACTACCTCGCCACCCAGCAGGACGAGCACGGCGGGCCGCTCGTCGAGGGCGGTGAGGCCTACACCGCGGCGATCATCGGTGACTGCCACCTGCACTCCGACTGGTCCGACGGGGGCAGTCCGATCGACGAGATGGTGCTCACCGCCGTCGAGCTCGGCCAGGAGTGGATGGTCCTCACCGACCACTCCCCACGTCTGCGGATCGCCAACGGGCTGTCGGTGGAGCGGCTCTCGCGTCAGCTGGACCTGATCGCGCGGATCGACGACTCGCTCGGCGACGCCTTCACGCTCCTCGCCGGCATCGAGGTCGACATCCTCGACGACGGCGAGCTCGACCAGACCCCCGAGATGCTCGGTCGACTCGACCTCGTCACCGCGTCGGTGCACTCGAAGCTGAAGATGGCCAAGGACCCGATGACGCGACGGATGGTCGCTGCAGTCAGGAACCCTCGCGTCAACGTGCTGGGCCACTGCACCGGACGCCTGGTGACCGGCGGGCGCGGCACCCGGCCACAGAGTGACTTCGACGCCCGAGCGGTCTTCGAGGCCTGCGCCGAGCACGACGTCGCCGTCGAGATCAACTCCCGCCCAGAGCGTTGCGACCCGCCGGACGAGCTCGTGGCGCTGGCCCTGGAGATCGGGTGCCTCTTCGCCGTCGACTCCGACGCGCACGCCCCCGGTCAGCTCGAGATGAAGGCGTACGGCGCCGAGCGTGCCGACCGCCTCGGAGTCCCCCTGGACCGCATCGTCACGACCTGGGATGTCGAGCGCGTCCGCTCGTGGGCCGCAGGCTGAGCCTCGGGGCTCCGCCCGGACTGCCCTCGTCCCACCGGTTGGCCACCTGGGCGACATGCCGAAGTCACTTTGATGCGGGAACCTTCGGCGGGGCAACCACCGGTCCACCGCTGCACTGGGCACAATTCACGGTGTGGGAGCGATGGTCGCCTGCCCCCCGCACGAGCACACCCTGACCGAGCACTGTGCACGAAAGAGGCCCCGAGTTCCCGATGACCACAGACACTGAGCGCCTGATGGCCGCAGACACTGCGAGCGTGCGCGACGACATCGTCGTCTGCTCCTTCTACACGGACGACGACTACTACCGGGCGCACGCCGACACGCTGCGCGGCAATGTCGAGGGGCTGGGTGTTCAGCTGGAGCTCGAGGAGATCCACAAGGGACCCGACGACGACTGGGCCGACCTGACCCGGCGCAAGATCGGCTTCCTCAACGGCGTGTGCCTGGCCAACCCGGACAAGCGCGTCTACTGGATCGACGTCGACTGCTCGCTCCTGGCCTTCCCCGAGTTCATCGCCTCGACGACCGCCGACCTCATCGGCTTCCAGCGCGGCTTCGGGACCCCCTCGTCGATCGGCTACCTGTCGAAGACCCGCTTCTGGGAGCCCTGCTTCTTCGGGATCAACACCACGCCCGCGGCCCGCAAGTTCATGGCCGACGCAGCGACCTTCGAGCGCGAGATGGACATCAAGGCGACCGACGACTACTTCTTCGAGGAGTCGTGGCGCGCCAACGGCGCCAACATGACCTTCCAGATCATCCCGTCGCCCGCGATGCTCTCCAAGGCTCAGGCCGACAGCGGCATCACCCCCTTCTTCTCCTTCGGCGCGAGCGGCAATGTCGCCGAGTTCAAGGACAAGGTCGAGCAGCACTCCGCGATCGGTGGCAAGGCCGTCGGCGCCGTCGGTGGCGCGCTCATCGGCGCCATGTCCGGACGGACCGCCGCCAAGCACGTGGCCCTCCAGGCCGCCAAGCGCGTCGAGCGCGCCCTGCCGGTGCAGGCCGCGCACCGGCTGCGCCGCATCGCCGACCGCACTGGCGTGACCCACCGCCTCACCGCGCACACCGCAGGCCCCGGGAGCACCCGCCCGAGCACCCAGGCCAAGCTCGTCAACTGGATGATCTCGTCCGGCCAGAAGGGCGACGCGGCGGCCGTCGAGAACTTCTACGGCAAGATCGAGGACCGAATCGTCCCCGGCAAGCCGGAGATCGCCGCCAAGGAGGTCGCCAACTCCTTCGCGCACTACGCCACCCCCGAGCGCCCCGGCACGCCGGTGGCGCTCGCCTGGTGGGTCAAGCCCTTCCCCGGCAACTTCGGCGACTGGCTCAGCCCGCTCGTGCTGGCGCACGAGACGCCCAACCCGGTGCGCTACATCCCGACGACCGCCAAGACCAACGACCCTCACCTCTTCACCATCGGATCCGTGGGTCGCTTCATCAAGCCCTCCTCGATCGTCGTGGGGACGGGCATCAGCACGACCGAGCACCTGCTCGAGGGCAGCGCGTCGTACCACTCGGTGCGCGGTCCGATCACGGCCCAGGCGCTGCGCGACTCCGGTGGACCCGACGTCGAGTCCTTCGGCGACCCGGGCGTGCTGCTGCGCCGGGCCGTCCCGCTCGAGCGCGGGGAGACGACCGGCCGGGCGACGCTGGTGCGCCACTTCACCCACGCCAACGTCCCGCTCGTGCTGCCGGACCACGTCGACGAGATCGACGTGCGGATGTCCCACCCCGCGAGGATCCAGGCCTTCCTCGAGCAGCTCGTCGGCTCCGACTACGTCCTCACCAGCGCGATGCACGTGATGATCGCCTGCCACAGCTATGGCATCCCCTGTGGGCTGATCAACTTCGAGGGCCTCCAGAACGCCGTCCCCGGCACCGGCATCAAGTACGCCGACTACAGCCGCGGCGCCGGGCTCGACAAGGACTACGACCCGCAGCTCATCCGCTTCGACCTGACCAAGATCTCGCTCGAGGACCTCGTCTCGCAGGTCCGCCTGAGCGACGACAAGCTCGACGAGGTGGAGCAGGCCATGCGTGGCGGCGTGGAGGAGTACCTTCGCCGTGCCGAGTGACCAGGTGGTCGCCACGGCCGGACCGACGTCCCTGACGACGGCCCCCGCTCGAGAGAGCACGTGGCGGCACCTGCGAGAGGTCTTCCAGCGCCTCTTCCCCACCCCGGGAGCGAAGGGGGAGGCCGCCGGCCTCGCCCTCGTCATGGCGAGCGTGCCCGTGATGGAGATGCTCGTCATCCGGATGTTCACCCACCTCATCACGACCGGTCCGCAGACCCTCCAGCGTGACCCGGGCGCGGTGGTGCGCAGTGGCGCGCTCTTCTTCGTCCTCTTCGCGCTGGCCCGCGTCGTCCACCACGTCGTCAAGATCGCCCGGATCTCGGTCTTCCGCCGCCGCTTCGAGACCTCGCTGGCCGACCGCAACCGCGCCCAGGAGAGCTGGGACTGGGCGATGGCGCTCGAGCTGTCCAACCAGATGGTCGGCATCGTGCAGATCATCGCCCTCGCGGCCCTCATCGCGGTCCTGGACCCGGTGACCGGCCTGGTCAACGCCATCGCGTCCGCCACCGTCCTGGCGATCATCATCTGGCTCTTCTCCCGGCACCTGGGACTCCAGCGCGACTACGTGGCCATGGGCAACCAGCCGGGGACCATCTCGGTCGGCGAGCGCATCGGCACCCGGATCCGCACCTCCGAGCTCGGCGGCATCATCGGCAGCCTCGGCCTGGTCGTCACCCTCGTGTGCGTGCTCCAGCGCACCGTGCAGGGCGAGGTGGCGGTCGGCGACGCCGTCGTCTTCCTGCTCGCGGGCCGCATCGCCTTCGGCCAGGTCGGCAACCTCTCCTCCTCGATGATGCGCTTCGCCCGGGCCTCCGCCCGCGCCAACACCACGCTCGCCAAGGCCGCCCGCGTGCGGCCCTCGACCGAGCAGCTGCAGCAGGCGATCCCGGCCTCGAAGGCCCCCGTCTGGTTGCTGGCGGCCGGGCAGCGGGGCGACCGCGAGATGATCGCGACGATCATGGAGCGGGTCAGCCCCGACGCGCGGCGCAGCGAGGCCGTCACCGCGGCGCAGGGTGCCGCGGTGTCCTTCGCCGCGCACGTCACCGCCCACCCGGGGAACGAGCCGCTCCCCCTCGCCTGGTGGCCCAAGCCCCTGCCCGGCAATGCCGGCGAGTGGATGAGCCCGCTCGTGGTGGGCACGCACGCGCGGCGCAGCATCAGCTATGTCTCCCCGACGTCGTCTCCCACCGAGCCCCACCTCGTCGGCCTCGGCTCCCTCGGGCGCTTCATCACCCCTTCGTCCGTCGTCGTCGGCACGGGCATCAGCTCCACCGCCCACCCGATGGCGCCCGACGCGACCTATGTCTCGCTCCGCGGCCCCATCTCCGCAGACCTCCTCACGCGACGGGGCGGTCCGGCCGTCGACCGCTGGGGCGACCCCGGCCTGCTCCTGCGCCGTCTCGTCCCGCTCGAGCGCGGCGAGGGCAACGGCCGCGTCGCCCTCGTCCGGCACGTGCTCCACGCGAGCGCGCAGGTCACCACTCCCGAGGACGTCGACGACCTGCCCCTGCTCTTCAGCCACCCGGACGAGGTCCGCGCCTTCCTCGCCTCGCTCGTCGACCACGACGCCGTGCTCACGAGCTCTCTGCCGGTGCTCGTGGCCTGCCACAGCTACGGCGTCCCCGTGGGCTTCGTCGGTCTCGAGGGCCTGGACTCCGCACGCGCCGACGGGCCCCTGAAGGTCGAGGACTACGCCCTCGGCGCCGGCGTCGAGGTCGCCCTCGACATCCCACACCTGCCGCTCGATCTCACAGGGATCGACCTGCGGGCCCTGACCACGCAGGTCCGGGTCGACGACGACAAGCTCGACGAGGTTGCCGACGCACTCACCGAGGCCATCGACACGGTGGTCGAGGACCTCTCCCTGAACCACGACGAGGACGACGAGGACGACGGATGAGCCTGACGACGACCAGCCCCATGAGCAGCTCCACGAGCAGCGCGCTGTCCCAGCTGACCATCGGCTGGTCGAGCCTGGCCGAGCGCACCGGCGCGATCCGAGTCCCCGACGGCGCGGACGAGGTCGAGGTGATCGTGGCCGTCCAGGGTGGGCTCGACCGGGTCACCCCCCACCACGAGTGGGACCGCCTGATCGACGTCCCCGGTCGAGGAGTGGCCCGCAGCCGCAACGCGGTCATCGAGGCCACGACCCGCCGCTACCTCCTCTTCTGCGACGACGACGTGCAGGTCGATCTCGAGGGTGTTGCGGCCGGGATCGACTACCTCTCCCGGTCGGGCTCCGCCCTGGCTCTGGGCCTGGGCACGACCCCCGACGGGGTGGTGCGCAAGCGGCGGCCCATGGGCGGCCGAGAGAGACTCACCAGCTTCTCCGCGGCCCGCGCAGCGACCTACGAGATGCTCGTCGACGTCGAGCAGGTCAAGGCTGCAGGCGTGCGCTTCGACGAGCGCTTCGGCGCAGGCGTCGACCTCTACCTCGGTGACGAGTACCTCTTCATCTTCGACCTCTTCCGGGCAGGGCGGCGAGCGGACGCCATCGACTACGTCTACGGCGTCCACCCGGCCGACAGCTCGGGTCACCGCTGGGGGGCAGGTGACGCCCGGGTCCGCGCGGCGGTGCTCAACCGCGCCTTCGGCCGACGGGCCCCGATCGTCCGGCTTGCCTTCGCCATCAGGCGCGCGGACAAGCTGGGTGGATGGCGTGCAGCCGCTCGGTTCGCCCTCGATCCCACGCGCCCGTGAGGACGTTTTGGCGTTCGGCCAGATCTTTCGTATGCTTTCCGAGTCCTCGACGGATTCGGGTGCTGCCTGCTGCGTAGCGAGGGGTTCTCGGAGACGGGTCCCCATCGTCTAGCGGCCTAGGACCCCGCCCTTTCACGGCGGTAGCACGGGTTCGAATCCCGTTGGGGATACGCACGAAGCACGAAAGTACGAAGCCTTGTACGACACAAGGCCCTGTAGCGCAGTTGGTTAGCGCGCCGCCCTGTCACGGCGGAGGTCGCGGGTTCGAGTCCCGTCAGGGTCGCTCGCTGGTCCAGTTCGGACCGGCTCGGCCAGGTAGCTCAGTTGGTACGAGCGTCCGACTGAAAATCGGAAGGTCGGCGGTTCGACCCCGCCCCTGGCCACACCAAGCCGTAGGTCCTCACCGACCTACGGCTTTTGGCATGTGCACCTGGCGCGCGCACAGCCCCTCCCCACGCCCGCGGGTGGCCGTCACCACCGCGCGAGCGGGTCCCTCAGCTGAGTTCCTTGACGATCTGACCGATGTTGTCGATGGCCCGCTTCAGCTCCTCGACGTGCCGGGCGTCGAAGGCACTGAGCACCCGCTTCATCTCCGTCGTGGAGATGCCGTCGGTGCGGGGCAGGTACACGACCTCGATGTCGTCGGAGATGTCGTCGAACTTGCCCGTCCAGTCCGCACCCATGCCGAGGATGTCCACGTCGTAGGTGGCGATGTCCTCGGCCTTCTGGCTCCACCGGTCCTCGGGGATGGCCAGATCGACGTCCCTGATGTTCTGGACGATCTCCAGGCGCTGCTCGAAGGGCACGATGGGCCGCTTGCCCTTGATGGCGTTGAACTCGTCGGTGGACACCGCCACGATGAGGCGGTCACCCAGCGCGCTGAGCCGTTTGATGATGTTCAGGTGTCCGATGTGGAAGAGATCGAACGTGCCGTAGGTGATGACAGTCTTGCCCATGAAGTGGTGACCTCTCGCAGCGGCGCTCGGGACTGAGGGGCCTCAGTCTATGGGCCCTCGACGTAGGCTCGTTGCACGTCCACCTGTGAGGAGCACCCCCGATGAGTTCGTCGCCGCGCGCTGCCGACGCCACGGTGACCCCTGTCCCGCCCACCCCCCGCATCGACGTCGTCGTGCTCTCCCAGGGCGACCGGTACGAGGAAACGCTGCGTGCCCTGGAGTCCGTCCGGGTCCAGACCGACGTGTCCGTCAAGCTCATCCTCGTCGGTAACGGCTGGGACCCCGAGGGCTTCGCCGAGGACGTGCACACCGTCCACCTCTTCGACAACCTCGGGCCCGTCGAAGGGCGCAACATCGGGGTGACGCACGGGAGCGCGGAGTTCATCCTCTTCCTCGACAACGACGCGTGGGTGCCCGACTCAGACGCCCTCTCGCGGGCCTTGGAGCACTTCCGGGCAGACCCGCGCATGGGCCTGGTGCACGCCCGGGTGGCCGACACCGACGGCGTCACCCTGCGGCGCTGGGTGCCGCGCGCGCACGTGGGCGACCCGACCGTCGGCGGCCCCGCGTTCGCCGTGTGCGAGGGCGTCGTCCTCCTGCGGCGGGCAGCCTTCGAGGAGGTCGGCGGCTTCCCCAGCATCTTCTTCTTCGGCCACGAAGGGATCGAGCTGGCCTGGCGTCTGCGCGACAGAGGCTGGGAGCTGGTCTACGAGCCGGAGTTCCTCATCCACCACCCGGCCACCGAGGCGACCCGGCACGCCCTCTTCTGGAGGCTCAACGCCCGCAACCGTGTCTGGGTGGCCCGCCGCAATCTCCCCCTTCCCCTGGCCGTGCTCTACGTCGCTGCGTGGACCGGGGTGACGGTCCTGCGCTCGTGGCGCCAGCCGCAGGACCTCCGACACTGGTTCGCGGGCTTCCGCGAGGGCCTGGTCAAGGACCCCAGGGGGAGGCGGCCCATGAGGTGGCGCACCATCCTGCGGCTCACCCGGATGGGTCATCCCCCGATCCTGTGAGCACGCCCCTCGGCTGCGGTGCGAGCGTGTCGGCGCAGCCCCGGGACGACGTCCGTGAACTACGGTGACCATGACCGTCATCCGTCCCACAAACCACGTCAAAGGAACCCCTCGATGACCACCGGCACCCTCCTCGCTGCGGAGTCTGGTTCGTGCTCGAGGGTGTGAGCGGCCGGGCCCGACTCCTCGCGCGGTCGGTCCGGGACGGCACCCGCCCGGTCTCCGTGGTCGACGCGTCCGTCGGGGACTCCCGCCGTGTTCGGCGGGGACGGTCGGTCATGACCGCCGAGGTCGTCGACCGCTTCGACGCCTGGGCACTGCGGGACCGGTCTCAGGAGGTCGTCAGCTCAGCGCTGACCGACGCGGCAGTGGCCCACCAGACGCTGCACAGCATCGACGCGGAACCCCACCGCATCGTCGTGTCGTCCGTCGACGTCGACCGGGTCGGTCCGGTCCTGGCCGCACTGGGGGGCGATCCCCACCTGCACGTCGCCCGGGTCCGTGCCTCCGGGTGCGGCCCCGCGAGCTCGATCACCTCCCCCCTCACCCTGGGCCCCGGCGACGTGGTCCGCGTCTTCGCCGCCCAGGTCTCCCTCGCCGGCAGGCTGCTGCCCACGATCGACCTCGGTGTGGACCTCGAGATCTGGGAGCAGACCGCCACGCCTCGGCCGTCCCCGGACGGACCGATCCTGCCCGCCGGCACCCTGGTCGCTCCTCGGACCAACCCGCACACCCGGTTCCTGACCCCCGAGGCGCTCACCGGCGCCCCCGTTCGCCGGGCCCCTGCAGCGCTCGAGCAGGTGACCTTCCCCATCGACGTCGTCTACACCTGGGTGGACGCGGACGACCCGGCGTGGCAGGCAGACTTCGACGCCGCGCGCCGCGGCAGCGACGCGTCGTCGACGCACAGGAGCGCCGTCTCGTCGGCACGATTCACCAGCCGCGAGGAGCTGCGCCACTCCCTGCGGTCCGTCGCCGCCTTCGCCAGCTGGGTGCGCACGATCCACATCGTCACCAACGGCCAGGTCCCGTCGTGGCTGGACACCGATCACCCCCAGATCCGTCTGGTGCGCCACGACGAGATCTTCCCTGACGCGTCGCACCTGCCCACCTTCAACTCGCACGCGATCGAGGCCAACCTCCACCGGATCCCGGGTCTTGCCGAGCACTACCTCTACCTCAACGACGACGTCTTCCTGGCCCGCCCCCTTCGCCCGGAGCACTTTTTCACCGCCGGTGGGCTGCTGAGGTATTTTCCGTCCATGATCCCCGTCGAGGACGGCGAGCCTGATACCGCGGACCTCCCCGTGGTCGCTGCCTTCAAGAACGGCGCTCGGATCATCGAGGACAGGTTCGGCCGTCGGCCGATGACGCGGCCGAGGCACACGCCGCACCCGCAGCGCAGGGACGTGCTCGCGGAGATCGACGAGGCCTGTCCAGAGGTCGTGCGCCGCACGAGCGCCGCACGCTTTCGACGACCGAGTGATGTCTCCCTGGCCGCTCAGCTGCAGGCCTTCTGGGCCGCCGCCACCGGACGGGCGGTCGCGGCCGACACCCGGTACGAGTTCATCGACATCGGCGACCCGGACAGCGAGCGGCGCATCGACCGGATGCTGGTGCGCTCCGACCTCGACTGCTACTGCCTGAACGAGACGCACACCGACCACCCGGACCTCGCGCACCGACGTGTCGATCGGATCGTCACGACCCTGTTGCCCTTCACCTCCCCCTACGAACGTTGAGTCACATGCCAGTCCCCGCCCTCATCGCCCAGAAGGCCGTCCGAGCGCGCCGCCAACGGCGACGCTCGCGCCCACCGACCGTCGGGCCGTACTCGCGCATCCACCTGGACATGCAGCAGTCGGGTGGCCTGATGACCATCGAGGCCCTCACCGGCCCCTCGCTGCACCTGGACGACGTGTTCGTGCTCCTGGCAGACGAATGGGTCCGGGTCGGCTCGTGGCAGTCCGAGGACACCACCGTCCGGGGCGAGGCGGCCATCCGGCACCGCACGGCCTTCGACCTCGACATCGTCGCCCCAGAGATCCCGCTCGATCTCGACGACGCCACCGAGGAAGAGATGCAGGGCGGCGCGAAGACCTCCGTCTGGACCTCGGTGACCGAGGACCGCGAGCGGCCCCCGCGGTACGCGGCCGAGGTCGTCCAGGAGGACGAGGTCCTGCGCTACCGGGTTCCGCTCGGACGCTTCCAGCAGACCACGGAGCCCTCCTTCACCTCGGTCACGAACTCGGCCGGAGCGCCCGTCCTCCCCTACGTCAACCGCAACGGCCACCTCGCTCTGGTCATGGACCAGGAGATCCGCCCCAACCTGCGCGTCGAGGTCTCCCACCTGCGGATCGACGACGGGCGGCTCGTGATCGCCGGAGCGCTCGGATCCCGGCACACCGTCCTGACCGGCGCCGAGCTCCAGCTCGTCGGTCGCGACGGGACCTACCGGTCCAGCAGCGCCGCACGGATCACCGCCGACACCACACGGTCCTTTCGAGGGTTCGGCGCCCACTTCTACGAGTTCTCCTCCGAGCACGACTTCCTCCGCGACCTCGAGGAGGGCCTGGGCAAGGACACGATCGCGGACCTGTGGATCGAGGCGACCACCCAGGAGGGTGAGGTCGTCCGCGGTCGGGTGGGGCGCACCCCCTACCTCGTGCGCAAGGGCACCAACGACGGCTGGGCGACATCGGGCGACACCACCTTGGCCGTCACGCCGTACTACACGTTCAAGGCAAAGTTCCCCTCCCTGCACCTGGAGCTCTTCCCGGCAGACGCCCACCAGCGGCTACGCGCACTCATGCGCCCGGGGACCGGGTCGCTGCGCCGTCTACGTCCCGGCGCCAAGCCCGTCTGGCTGGTGGGCGAACGCCCGTACAAGGCTCAGGACAACGGACTGCACCTCTTCCGTCATCTGCGCGCCCACCACCCCGAGATCGACGCGTACTACGTCATCGAGGAGGACTCCCCGGAGCGGGCCAACCTCGAGGGGCTCGACCACGTCCTGGACTTCAAGTCCCTCGAGCACATCGAGATGTGCCTGCAGGCTGACCGGCTCGTGGGCACCCACCACCCCAACTTCCTCTACCCGGCGCGCACCCCGCGCTTCGCCCGCAAGATGAAGGCTCCCAAGGTCTTCCTCCAGCACGGCGTCATGGGGACCAAGTGGATGGCCCTCAACTACGGCAAGCGGGTCACCTCCTTCGAGACCGACCTCTTCCTCGTCTCCTCCGAGCGCGAGAAGGAGTACATCGTCCAGGACTTCGGCTACCGGCCGGACGAGGTCGCGGTCACCGGTCTGGCGCGCTTCGACGCCCTCTTCGACGGGTCGCCCGCGCCGGTCAAGGGGCAGATCCTCGTGCTCCCGACGTGGCGGGACTGGATGCATGACCCGGCGACCTTCACCGAGACGCAGTACTTCCAGGAGTGGCACGGGCTCCTCACGGACCCGAGGCTGACGGCCCTGCTCGCCCAGCACGACGCCCGTGTCGTCTTCTGCCTGCACCCCAACATGCAGCAGTTCAGCAACCACTTCCGGGCGCCGGGCGTCACCGTGGTCCACCAGGGGGACGTCGACGTCCAGGACCTGCTCAAGCAGAGCGAGGTCATGATCACGGACTACTCGAGCCCCGGGTTCGACTTCTCCTTCCTCGACAAGACCGTCATCTACTTCCAGTTCGACGTCAGCCGCTTCCTGGGCCGCTGGGGAAGTCACCTCGACCTCCCCAACGAGCTGCCCGGACCGATCGCCCAGGACGCCGGGACCACCCTCGACCTGCTGGCCGAGGCGCTGGCCCGCGGCGGGCGGATCGACCCGAAGTACGCCGCGCGCTCCTCCCGGTTCCTTGCCCACCCGGATCGGCAGAACAACGAGCGGATCATCGAGGCGGTCCGCACCGCGAAGAGCCGCCGTTCGGTGCGCCACGCCGTCGAGCAGAGCGAGCTGCCCCAGCTGCTGCTGCATCGCGCTCGCCGGCACCCCCAGTACTTCCCCGTCATGCGCCGGTTGTTCGCCTTCGCCCGGATGCTGCCGGCGCAGGAGTCCATCCTCTTCGAGAGCGGGATCGGCAAGCAGTACAGCGACAGCCCGCGCTACATCTACGAGGAGCTCGTCCGCCGCAAGGACCCTCGACGCAAGATCTGGGTCTACGACAAGGCGGTCCCCGTGTGGGACCCCGACCTGGTCGTCGTCAAGCGGCTGTCACCCGGTTACTTCTGGCACCTGGGTCGGGCCCGGTACTGGGTCAACAACCAGAACTTCCCGCACTACATCCGCCGGCGTCGGTCCGGCGTGTACCTCCAGACGTGGCACGGCACGCCGCTCAAGCGCATGCTCCACGACCTCGACGACGTCGTCGGCCGGGACGAGGGTTATGTCGAACGCGTGACCAACGCGGTCGCGCAGTGGACCACCTTGCTCTCGCCCAGCCCGTACGCCACGAAGGCCTTCCGCTCGGCCTTCCGGTACGACGGCGAGGTCCTCGAGGCCGGCTACCCGCGCAACGACATCCTCTGCACATCGGACGTGTCGACCCTGACCGATCAGGTGATGCAGCGGTTGCAGGTGCCCGAGGGCAAGCGCGTCGTCCTCTACGCCCCCACCTTCCGCGACGACTCCAAGGGCCAGCGCGGGTTCTCCTTCGAGCTGCCCTTCGACCTCGAGCGCTTCGCAGAGGAGATGGACGACGACGTCGTGCTGCTCCTGCGCATGCACGTCCTCATCGCCGACCGTCTGACCGTGCCCGAGCACCTGCGCCACCGGGTCGTCGACGCGTCGAAGTACCCGGACATCCAGGAGCTCTACCTCGTCAGCGACGTCCTGGTGACCGACTACTCGTCCGTGTTCTTCGACTACGCGCTCCTACGCCGGCCGATGGTCTTCCACGCGTACGACCTGGACAACTACCGCGACCAGCTGCGCGGCTTCTACCTCGACTACCAGAGCGAGGTGCCGGGGCCCATCACCACGACCGAGGACGAGCTCTACGCGGCCCTGCGCACGAGCCTCACGGCCGGCGTCACGGACGAGGCACGCCTGGACGACTTCATCGCTCGCTTCGCGCCTCACGACGACGGGCACGCGGCCGCACGCGCGGTCGACGCAGTCCTCGACCCGGCGAGACCGCACCCCCAGGACTGACCGGGCGAAGGGGGGATCCCCCCTTCGCCCATGACGTCACCGCCTGACTGCGGCCTCGATCTCCTTCGCCATGAACGGCGCCATGGTCTTGACATAGGTGGCGCTGAGGTGCGACTTGTCGAAGTACGTGATGACTCCGCCGTTGGCACCGCGGCACACGGTGGGTTCGCAGACCAGGTCGTCGAAGTTGGCGTACGTCACCTTCGGCAGGTCGACCTCCTTGACGGCGTCCACGAGGGAGTCGTCGATGATCCAGTCCTGCCTGGGTGCGGAGCACTTCGACTGGTCGTCCGGGTGCTCGGCCAAGCAGTCGGGGATGTTGATCCCGGGGTAGGTCGGGTCCTTGAGCGCGAGGACGTTGGTGCCGCCCTTGGCCCAGTCGCGCAGGTAGCTCGCGTACCCGGCGACCGCCTTCGGCTTGGTGGTGGCCTGGGTCTCCCCGAGCACCGGGACCGACTGCCGCTCCGAGGTGATGACGAGGTCGAACTTCTTCCCGGACGTCTGCTTCTTGACCCACTGGCCGTAGTCGTAGCAGTTCTTGGAATCCGCATCGGTCTTGAACTGCTGACGCGCGTCGGTCACCGCGCAGCGTGAGACGAGATAGGTCGTGATGGTCCAGTCGTTCTTCTTGGCCAGGGCCTGCAGGGCCGGCAGCCAGTGCCCGGCGTGGGAGTTGCCCACCAGCGCCACCTGCTTCGGGCCGTCGCCGTAGGTGCAGGTCTTGCGGGCGGTGAAGGGCGAGTTGGTCCAGCAGTTGTCGGCGTAGGCGTCGGACTTGTCCTCCTTCGCCAGCTCCGCGGCCGGGACCAGCTTCGCGTCGTCCTTGACCGGACACTTCTGCTTGCCTCGTGCCAGCGCCCCGTGATTGGCCTCAGCGACCTGCGCGCCACCCATCACCGTCAGGGCCACCATCCCGACCACCGCCAGACGATAGGAGTGCCGAAGGGGGGCACCCGGCTTCGGCTGRCGGAACCTGTCCTCGATGAAGGTCTTGCTCAACCCCGCCAGGACCAACGTCGCCACCACGATGGCCACCTTGTCCAGAATGCCCAGACTGCCACCGCTGACGAAGGGCACGAGGATGACCAACGGCCAGTGCCACAGGTACACCGAGTACGACACATCCCCCAACCACTGGATCGGMCKGAACCGGAAGATCCCCGTGGGCGACAGCACGTGCTGGGAACCAGCCCAGATCACCGCCGCCGTCCCCAGCACCGGCAGCAACGCCGTGTACCCCGGGANGAACCGGAAGATCCCCGTGGGCGACAGCACGTGCTGGGAACCAGCCCAGATCACCGCCGCCGTCCCCAGCACCGGCAGCAACGCCGTGTACCCCGGGAAGGGMGTCGACCCCGTGTAGGTGAACCCGGTCACGACGATCGCCGCCAGACCCAGCCACGCGACAGGCACCGCCGCCACCCGGAACCGACCGCTCGCAGCGATCGTGCCCACCGTGGCCACCAGACCACCCACCGCCAGCTCCCACATGCGGGTCGGGGTGATGAAGTACGCACTCGCCGGCGACGTGGCCGTCGCCCACACCGAGATGGTCAGGGACACCACGACCATCGCCGCGATGACGCACCTGGCCAACGTCGTGGCATCGCGGTGGTAGCGCTTGGCGATGAAGAAGGCCGCGAAGATCAGCAACGGCCACAGCAGGTAGAACTGCTCCTCGATCGAGAGCGACCAGTAGTGCTGCACCGGGCTGGGCGCGTTGTCCTCGGCCAGGTAGTCGACCGACGAGCCCGCCAACCGCCAGTTCTGCACGTACAACGCCGAAGCGATGATCTCCTTGGCCGTCCCCGCCCACTGAGTGCTCGGCGCCAGCACCCGACTGGCCACCGCAGTCACCGCCAGCACCGTCAACGCAGCCGGCAACAACCGACGGATACGACGCGCCCAGAACTGCCCCAGGTCCCGACCCGTCCGCGGGGGCTTGGCCAGCAGGTGCGCCGTGATCAGGTACCCCGAGATCACGAAGAACACGTCGACGCCCGCGAACCCGCCCGTCAGGCTGTGCGGCCACACGTGGAAGATGACCACGAGCGAGACCGCAACCGCCCGCAAACCCTGGATGTCCTTGCGAAAACCACTCGCAGAGGACTCCGACCCACGAGCGCGGACGAAGGCGCTGGCGAAGG
>NZ_LMRZ01000007.1 GCF_001428305.1 Janibacter sp. Soil728
CCTCAGCATCGCGCCTCAGCATCGCGAGCCATCCGCGGCTATGCCGATGACCCGAGACACCCCTATTCCGATGTCGCGAGACACCCTATTCCGATGTCCTGAGCCAGCACACTGCCCCCGCTACCAAATGTCGAGAGGCCCGGACCAGTTGGTCCGGGCCTTTCGTCGTGCTTGGGCGCAGCGGGTGCGGGCGATGGGGGCGAGCCGTCAGCTGTCGCCCATGATGAGGCAGCTGGCGACCGCGTGAGCGATGACCCGTCCGGTCGTGTCGGTGATCTCGGCCTGGGCGGTGGCCGTGCGGCGTCCGATGGACACCACGCGCCCTTCGCAGGTGAGCGTGCCGCTGCCCAGGGTGGCCGGGCGGGTGAACTTGATCGTCAGGTCGAGGGATGTGTACGCGGTGCCAGCCGCCAGCTTGGTGTGGACGGCGCAGCCGAGGGCTGAGTCCGCGAGGGTCGCCAGCACGCCACCGTGCACGGTGCCGATCGGGTTGTAGTGCCACTCCTGCGGAGTGAGCTCGAAGACAGCCCGACCGTCGCTGACCTCGACCAGACCCATGCCGAGGGTCGCGTTGATCGGCGGCGGCGGGAACCCCCCTTCGCCCAGCTTCTCGAAGAAGTCGATCCCGTCGAGCTCCCGAGCGGGGGCAGCGAAGACCTGCGGGTCGGCCCACGCATAGGTGCGTTCGCGCACGTCCGTGGTGTCGGGCGTCGGGTCCGGAGGTGCCGCGCTCATGCCGACGCCAGGGTGGGGTAGTCGGTGTAGCCGCGCGGGCCGCCGGCGTACAGCGTGTCCGGGTCGACCTGGTTGAGCGGCGCGTCCAGGCGCAGGCGCTCGACGACATCGGGGTTGGCCAGGGCCCAGCGGCCGAGCGGGGCGATGTCGGCCAGGCCGGCCTCGACGTCGTCGGCGATCTGGTCGCGGTCGCGTCCGTAGCGCACGACGAGCAGAGCGGTGGGCCACAGGTCGCGCAGGGAGCGCAGGAGCTCGTCGTCGCCGGCGTGGTGGACGTGGAGGTAGGCGAGGTTCAGTGGAGCCAGCTCGCCGACCAGGTGACGGTACTGGGCGCGGATGGCGTCGGGGCCCCCTTCGTCCAGCCCGCCGAGGGGGAACCCGGGGGAGATGCGGATCCCGGTGCGCTCGGGGCCGATGGCGTCGGCGACCGCGGTGGCGACCTCGACGACGATGCGCGAACGGTGCTCGACCGAGCCGCCGTACTCGTCGGTGCGCTCGTTGGCGTTCGGTGCGAGGAACTGGTGCAGGAGATAGCCGTTGGCGCCATGGATCTCGACACCGTCAGCGCCGGCCTCGATCGCCGAGCGGGCGGCGTGCACGAACTCGGCGACGATCCCGCCGATCTCGTCGGTGGCCAGTGCGCGCGGGGTGGGCGTGCTCTGCATGCCCGTCGGGGTGAAGAAGTCCTGCTCGGCGGAGATCGCCGACGGTGCGACCGACTGACGGTGGTGCGGGGTGTTGTCCGGGTGCGACAGGCGACCGACGTGCATGAGCTGGATGAAGACGTGGCCCCCGGCCTGGTGGACCGCGTCCGTGACGCCCTTCCATCCGGCGATGTGCTCGGGGGTGTGGATGCCCGGGGTGTTGAGGTAGCCCTGGCCGTCCGCGGAGGGCTGGGTGCCCTCGGTGATGAGCAGCCCGAGCGAGGCGCGCTGGGCGTAGTACTCGGCGGCGAGCGCGGTGGGGGTGCCGTCGGCATCGGCGCGGTTGCGGGTCATCGGCGCCAGCGCGAGACGGTGGGGAAGGGAGAGGGAGCCCAGGGTGAAGGGTTCCCAGAGAGTGGGGCTGAGTGACATGGCGACGTCCTTGCTGGAGTAGGTGGTCGGGGTGCGGGTGAGCGTCGGGTCAGCGACTCAGCTGCGGGTAGAGCGTCTCGATCGGCCGGGAGAGGCCCGCCTTGACGTCGACGCTCAGCTGGTCGGCGAGGATCTCGTACTGGCCCTCCTCGAGGCCGGCGTAGGCACTGCGCACGACGTCGGCAGGGTCGTTCTTCGGTCCGGGAGCACCGGCGGCCATGGGGGTGTCGGCGTAGCCCAGGTGCAGGGACGCGACGTGGATGCCGTCGCCGACGAGGGCCACACGTTGGGTGTTGGTCGCCGACCAGAGCGCCGACTTGGTGGCGCTGTACACGTCGCCGATGCCGTACCAGCTGAGGACCGACAGCACGTTGAGCACGATCCCGCCGTGGGTGCGCAGCGCGGGGAGAAAGGCGTTGGTGACGTCGAGGGCTCCCCAGAAGTTGGTGTCGAAGAGCTCGCGTGCGGCGCTGAGGTCACCCAGCACGCTGGAGCCGTTGGCGCCGCCGGCGTTGTTGACCACGACGGTGACGTCCTGCGCAGTGCGGGCCGCCTCGACGACGGAGTCGTGGTCGGTGATGTCCAGGCGCAGCGGCACGATGCGCGGGTCATCCCACTCGCGGGGGGAGCGGGCGGCGGCGTACACCTTGGCGGCACCGCGCTCCAGCGCCTGTCCGACGAAGTGCGTCCCGAGTCCGCCGTTGGCGCCGGTCACGAGCACGACCGAGTTGGCGAGAGAGGGCATGGGTTCTCCTGTTCGAGGGCACAGACGTCGATCCGTGCGAGTTGGTGTTTCCAACCTACTGGGGTCGGTTGGTATTTCCAACTCGGGTACGATCGTGGGATGAAGACGCAGGTACGTGAGTGCTCCGTGGCCAGGACGCTGGATCTCGTGGGCACCAAGTGGACACTGCTCGTCGTGCGTGAGCTGCTCCTGGGCAGTCGCCGGTTCGAGGAGATCGTGCGGTTCACAGGTGGCCCGCGAGACATCCTCACCGACCGTCTGCGCAAGCTCGAGGCCCACGGGCTGGTGACGCGGGTCCAGTACGAGGAACGGCCGCCGAGGTTCGAGTACCACCTGACCGACGTCGGCCGCTCGCTCGCCCCGATCGTCTCCACGATGCGGGAGTTCGGTGACCGTCACCTGGCTGGCGAAGGGGACCCACCGCTGCGGCTCGACCACTCCTGCGGCTCGGAGTTCCACCCGGTCCTCGCCTGTGCCGCGTGCGGCGAGGTCGTGCGACGAGGCGAGGTCCAGGTGGCTGATCCCGCGCTCGGCTGAGCTCGCGCCTCTCGTCGGACCCGGGGCGTGGGTGGAGGTCGACTCGCGGAGGTTTCGTCCGCGAGTCGACCTCCACCCGGCCCGTGCATGGCGTGCAGGTGGTCGGTCAGAGGGCGATGTTGACGGCCTTGACCTGGGTGTACAGATCAAGCGCCTCGGAGCCGAGCTCGCGGCCCCAGCCCGACTGCCCGTACCCACCGAAGGGCAGGCCGGCGTCGAAGGCGTGGAAGGTGTTGATCCACACCTGGCCGGCCTTCAGGCGCGCGGCCACGCGGTGTGCCCGGCTCAGGTCCTTGGTCCACAGACCAGCTGCCAGGCCGTACACGGTGTCATTGGCGGCAGCGATCACCTCGTCTTCGTCCGTGAACGGCAGGGCGACGGCGACGGGGCCGAAGATTTCTTCGCGCACGATCGACATGTCGGGCGTCGCATCGACGAACACGGTGGGCTCGACGTAGTAGCCGGACTCGCCGACGCGCTCACCACCGACGAGGGCGCGAGCACCGGCCGCCTTGCCCGCCTCCAGGTATCCAGTGACCCGGTCGAGCTGTTCCTGTGAGACCAGCGGCGTGATGGCCGACTCGGGGTCGGAGCCCGGCCCGACCTTGAGCTGCGCGACGGCCTCGGCAAGGGCCCCGGTGAACTCGTCGAAGATGTCGGCGTGGACGTAGACCCGCGTCCCGGCCTCGCAAGCCTGCCCGGAGTTGAACGTGAATCCCATGATGGTGCCGGCAACAGCCGCTGGGATGTCGGCGTCGGCAAAGATGATGTGCGGCGACTTGCCGCCCAGCTCGAGCGACACCTTCTTCAAGTTGCCGCGGGCGGCGTCGACGATCAGCTTGCCCACCTCGGTGGAGCCGGTGAAAGCGATCTTGTCGACATCGGCGTGGCCGGAGAGCGCTGCTCCGGCCTCACCGTCGCCGGTGACGATGTTGACCACTCCCGCGGGTACGCCCGCCTCGACGAGGATCTCGCCGAGCATCAGCGCCGACAGGGGGGTCTGCTCGGCGGGCTTCAGGACGACCGTGTTCCCCGTCGCGAGGGCGGGAGCGATCTTCCACGCGGCCATGAGGATGGGGAAGTTCCACGGGATGATCTGTCCGCAGACACCCACCGGCTCGCGGCGCGTGTAGGCGTGGAACTCCTGGGCCGGGTCGGCGAGCAGCATCGAGGGGTTGTTCGTGGTGCCGGTCAACTTCGTGGGCCATCCGGCGTAGTAGCGGAAGCACTCGGCAGCGAATCGAACGTCGACCGCCGTGGCGACGCCGACGGACTTGCCATTGTCCAAGGACTCGAGCTCGCCCAGATCCTCGGCGTAGGTGTCCATGAGCTCGGCGATGCGCCAGATGAGCTTCTCTCGTGTGTTCGGG
Organism: Janibacter sp. Soil728; assembly: GCF_001428305.1. Classification (GTDB taxonomy): domain Bacteria; phylum Actinomycetota; class Actinomycetes; order Actinomycetales; family Dermatophilaceae; genus Janibacter. The sequence continues at coordinate 4,464 of NZ_LMRZ01000007.1, forward strand.
CGCATGGTGCTCCAGCCACCGGAGTCGAAGGCCCGTCTGGCGGCAGCGACGGCGAGGTCGATGTCCTCCCCGACCCCTTGGGGAACAGCGGCGAGCACCTCGCCGGTTGCCGGGTCGTGGGTGTCGAAGGTCCGTCCCGATCGAGCGGCGACCCATTCGCCGTCGATGAGCATTCGAACCGGGGAGTTGAGGAATTCCTTGACCCTGGCAGATGTGATGGGCATGAACGGGCTCCTTTGGTGGACAACGCGATACGGCTCACGCTAGGCAGGTGTGGCGGTCATGAGTGTTCAGTCTCTGGACAATCGAGAGGCCACCAGCACTGCGGACCGCATCGTCACCAGCCGTGCCGCGACGGTCTGTCAGAGTCGGTCGTCGGCGATCATGCGGTTGAGGGCGGCAGGTACCTCGAGCACCGACCCGATGGCCGTCACCCGGGCGCCGGCATCACGGGCCAACCGCTGTGCCTCGTCGTCATCGTCGGCCGGCGCCAGGATGATGAGCTCGTCGATGGCCCCGGCCGCCGGGGTGGCATCGATCTCGTCGGTGACCCGACAGTCCGAGAGGAGCAGGACGACGCGGCGCCGCGCCCGGGCGCCAGCCAGCTGGACCTCCGCCTCGCGCAGCGCCCCAGCGAGCCCGGTGGTGCCGTGGCCACGCAGCGACAGGATTCGTTCGATGGTCCGCGTGGTGGCGGGCGCTTCAGCGATCCGCTTGAGCGGCGTCGTGGTGGCGGCGAACGCGAGCACCGAGTGCTCCTCGGGCGCGAGCGTGAGGCATGCCGCGCCGGCGACCGCGGCCGTGGTCAGCCGCGCCCCGTTCATGGATCCGGAATGGTCGATGACCAGGCACAGCGCCAGCTCGGGCCGGGCCCAGTCGGCAGCGGACATCTCATCCAGGGAGGGCATCCGGCCCTCGGCGCGAGCCCCGACGATCGCGTCCATCGACCGGTCGAGGTCCAGGTCGCCGCCGCGATGTGCCGGCACGGTCCGGCGCTTCGAGACACCGCGGTTGCGAGGGATGCCTCGTCGGGTCTGGTCGAGGATCAGCCGTGGTGCGAGCCGCCGTACGGCCGCCCGTAGTCCCTCGTCGGTTGCATGCGACATCTCGACGAGCAGTGTCAGGGTGTCGTCAGGGTCGTCGTTGAGTGCGTCGTCGAGAGCTTCGAGGTCGAGCTCGCCCACCTCGGGGGAGAGCTCGGCGAACTTCGGGTTCTTGGCCAGGTCAGCGCGACCCGTGGTGCGTGGCGCCGACCTCCGCTGGCGAGACTCGGGTGTGCTGGGTGGGGGTGTAGCGCCCGCCCCGGGAGGCGGGCTCAGAGTTCCCCCGGCGACCCCTGTGAGTCGGGGTCGGGATCGTTCTCGGGGTCGACCGGTTCGGCGCCGAAGATGTCGACGTACAGGTCGGTGATCACCTGCTCGGGCGTGCGGTCGCACCCGTCCTGGAGACGAATCCTTCCCGAGAGGGACACTCTGGCTGCCGCGAGCCCCACATGCCAGTCGTCGGTCGGGGTGCCGCGCAACTTGGCCAGCTCGACCGCGAGTCGGGCGACGTCGATGGCGCCTCGCACCGACGACCCGAAGCGGATGTCCGCGTGCTCGCGCGTGCTCCGGACGAGCTCGACGACCTTGGCGCGCCACTGCGGGTCGAGGTCGTCCGTGCGCAGGCCGACGATCGCCTGCTCGGCCTCTGCGCTCTGATAGTCCATCGAGATCCGACAGGTGCGGTCGTACAACGCGCCCGACACCCGAGCTGTCCCGACCGCGTCGAAGGGGTTCATCGCCGCTACCAGGGAGAACCCCTCGGCAGCGGCGACCCGACCCAGGCGAGGCACGGTGATCTCGAGCTCGGACATCGCGGTCAGCAGGACGTTGAGAGTCTCCTCGGGGATCCGGTTGAGCTCCTCGACGTACAGGAGACCGCCGGTGCGCAGCGCCTCCAGCAACGGACCATCCTCGAAGATCTCCGGCACGTAGCCCTTGCTCAGCACGAGGGCCGGGTCGAAGTGACCGATGAGGCGCGCCGGCGTGAGCTCGGCGTTGCCCTCGACCATGACGAAGGGGATGTGCCGACCAGAGGCGACGCGGCGTAGCAGCGTCGACTTGCCGGTCCCGGGCGGCCCCTCCAGCAGTACGTGGGCGCCGCTGAGCAGCGCCGCCTCAAGGAGCTGTGCCTCGGTCGCGCGGTCGACGACCTCCGTCGGGCCGCCTCGGACGGACGACCCGACGGAGGATGTGGGAGTCACGATCTGTTCGCTCCTTCAGTGACTGTGGACGACGACGCCACGGACGTTCTTGCCGGCGAGCAGGTCGTCGTAGCCCTCTTGGACCTGGTCGAGGGTGTAGGTGCGCGTGATGATCTCGTCGAGCTTGAGGTCGCCACTCTGGTACAGCCCGAGGATCCGCGGGATGTCCACGGTCGGGTTGCAGTCACCGAAGAGGCTGCCCTTCAGGGACTTCCTGAAGAGGGTCATGATCGAGCCGGGCAGCTCGATGTTCTGCTCCTCGAGCTTGTTGAGGCCCGTGAGCACCACCACACCGCCCTTGCCGACTGCGTTGAAGCCGCCGGCGACGATCTCGGAGGTCATCAGGCCGGGAGTCAGGATGGCCGAATCGGCCATCTGCCCGCGGGTCAGGTCGGTGATCGCCTCCATCGCCTCGTCGGTGCTGGCAAAGCTGTGGGTGGCACCCAGCTCCATCGCCTTCTCGCGCTTGTTCTCCAAGGGGTCGATCGCGATGATGTTCTTCGCGCCGGCGAGGCGGGCGCCCTGCACGGCGTTGATGCCGATGCCGCCGATGCCGACGACCATCACGGTCTGGCCGGCCTTCACGTTCGCGGTGTTCACCGCTGCACCCCAACCGGTGGGCACACCGCACCCGACGAGCACGGCCTTCTCGAGCGGCAGGTCGTCGTCGACCTTGACGCAAGAGTTCTGGTGGATGACTCCGTACTGGCTGAACGTCCCGAGCATGCACATCGCGCCGTAGTCGCCGCGAGGGCCGGTGATCGGGAATCGGGGTCCGGGCAGGTAGCCCTCGAGGATCGTGGCTCCCATGTCGCAGATGGACTGCTGACCGTTGGCGCAGTATCGGCAGGATCCGCAGTTGGGGATGAAGGAGCAGACGACGTGGTCGCCCACCTTGACCCGTGACACGCCGGGTCCGACCTCCTGGATGATGCCCGCGCCCTCGTGCCCGAGCACCATCGGCAGGCGTGCCTCGAGGTCGCCGTGCGCGATGTGTACGTCGGAGTGGCACAGGCCGGCGTGGGTGTACTGGATCAAGACCTCTCCTTCGCGAGGCTTGTCCAGGGTGAGTTCCTCGATCTCGATGCGCTTGCCGGTTTCGACGACGACTGCTGCCTGGGTCTTCATGAGGTCTCCTCGAGTTGGGTCTGCTCACCGTGGCACGCGTCACTCGACGCATCTGTTCAAGAACTGGACATACATCTCTCCCGCGCAGGTGCATGATGGGCAGTGGCAGGGCACACACCTGACCTGGAGGAACTCCATGACCCAGCGGACAACGACGTCCGACGAGATCTCCGACGTACGCCCAGACATCGCCGCGTCCTGGCGCCGCGCGAGCCTGGCCGGCGTCGAGCACAGCGGGGCCTTCGAACGACTGGTCCCGGGGGACTTCGACCGCAACGGTTCGCTCTTGGTCGGTGCGGGGCCGGTGCTCGACCAGCTGGAGGCGAGCCTGGTCGGCACGGGGTTCTCGACGATCCTGGGCGACCGTGAGTGCCGCATCGTCAGGCGCTGGGATGATGACCCGCGGACACGCGAGGGACTCGACGTGCTCAACATCCGTGAGGGTGCCAGCATGCTCGAGGAGACCATCGGCACGAACGCCATCGGCACGGTCTTCGAGACGCGGCACCCAGTCGTGATCCACGGGTCGGAGCACTTCGTGGAGTCCCTGCGGCACTTCAGCTGCTACGGACACCCGATCCGGCACCCGCTTACGCGCCGGATCGAGGGGGTCCTCGACATCTCGGCGCTGGTGGAGTCTGCGAGCCCGCTGCTCCCACCGCTGATCGCCCGGGCCGTCCATGACATCGAACAGCGTCTCCTCGACGGTAGCCGGATCTCTGAGAAGAGCCTGCTGGCCGCCTTCCAGGAGGCGTCGGGGCGTTCCAAGCACGCCGTCCTGGCCATCGGTGAGGACATCGTGATGAGCAACCAAGCCGCCTCGAGCTTGCTCAGCTCCTCCGACATCGCGCTGCTTCGCGTGCTCGGGGACGATCCTCCGGACAGCGCCGACAGCACCTTGCGGTTCACCCTCGAGACCGGAAGGCCTGCGGACGTCATGGTGACGCGGGTCCCGGGGGCACGACGTGGGGTCCTGCTTCGGGTGGTCGAGCGGGCCTGCGGGCCGCACCTCACTCCGCCGGCGATGAGTCCGGTCAAGGTGCCGGACAGGGCGCCCGCTCCAACCCTGGTCTGCGGGCCACCCGGCACCGGGCGGTCGACCCGAGCGAGGGAGCTCGGCGTCCTGCCCACCAAGGTCTTCCACGCCGCGACGGCACTGCTGGAGGGGCCGGCAGTGTGGGCGCAGGAGTTCGAGAGCGCGATGCGCCGTACGAGTGGTTGCGTCGTGGTGGAGTCCATCGACCTGTTGTCGGACGAGCTGCTCGATCTGGTGATCGACCGGGTCGGCCGGCGCTCGCGGCCCCAGCTGATCTTCACCTCGGGTCCGGTCGAGGCACTCACCGGTAGGGCGGCCAACCTGGCCGGGACCGCGATCGTTCGCGATGAGCTGATGACTCTGGCATCACGGCGCTCCGAGATCCCCGGCCTGGCCGCGTCGATGCTCGCCGAGGTCGCCGCGAGCGATGATGTGCACCTCACGCCCGGTGTCATTCACGCGCTCACGGCACAGGACTGGCCGGGCAACCTGAGTGAGCTCAAGGCCGTCATCACCTTCGCGGCCGGCCGGCGCACCCATGGCGGGATCGCGCTGACGGATCTGCCCGACCATTACCGCGTGGCCAGCTCTGCTCGCTCGCTCACCACTCGTGAGCGGGCCGAACGCGATGCCGTCGTGGCCGCGCTCCGGGCCTTCGACGGCAACAAGGTGCAGGCGGCACGGGAGCTGGGCATGTCGCGTACGACGCTCTACACGCGCATCCGCCAGCTCCGCATCACCAGCTACTGACCGGTGCCCGCAGCCCTTCGCTCGGGGATCACGGCGCGCTGGTCGTCCAGGTGGTGGTGGAGCGCGGCGAAGGCCTCGTCCAGCAGGCCGGGCAGCGACGTCTGCTCGTCCTCGAGCCACTGCTGGTAGGCCGACAGGGCGAGCGCCAGCGCGACCCGTCCGATGGTGCGGGGATGGAGGTCGTCGGGGGACATGCCGTGTCGCTGTGCGACGTACGACGCGATGACCGCGCGCCAGGCGCCGTGGCGCAGGGTGGCGTGTGCCTGCAAGGCGGGGGTGTTCATCAGCAGACGCATGCGTCGTCGGTGCTGCTCCACGGCGGCGGGGTCGACGTGGTTGAACGCCTTGACCGATTCCTGGACGGCCTCGGCCGTGCTGACGTCGGTGGGCATCTCGCGCAGGTGCTGGGCGAGGTGGCGCAGGCTCTCGTCGAACTGGCCCCACGGGATGTCGTTCTTGGACGGGTAGTAGCGAAAGAGCGTGCGCCGCGCGATGCCCGCCGCGTCTGCGATCTGCTCGACGGTGGTGTTGTCGAACCCCTGCTCGTCGAAGAGGCGGAAGGCGATCTCCTCGATCAGGGCATGGGTCGTCACCGGGGGACGACCGGGGCCTTTCTTGCGCACCGGACGAACCTATCTCAGAAGTTTTCGCTTACCCCTTCCATTATTGCCCTCGGTGCCAATACGGTGTGGTCCACGTCATACCCACCAAGGAGGAACGATGGACAGCACGGAGACCATGGAGACCACGGACAGCACCACTGTCGAGTCCGAAGAGCTCACCGCGGAGATGCTGGTCGAGGAAGTCTCGATCGACGGCATGTGCGGCGTGTACTGAGCCGATGTCGACCGCTGCGACTGCCACCGTCCTCGAGGCTGACCACGCTCCACGGGTCGAGGTCCGTCTCGAGGACGGGTGGCGACTCAACCCGAAGGTCGCGCTGAGACCCGAGCCCTTCGGCGCGCTGGCCTACCACTTCGGAAACCGGCGCCTGTCCTTCCTGCGCCGGCCCGAGCTGGTCACCGTCGTCCGGGCACTGGCCGGCGCCCCTGACGTGCGCACCGCGCTGGCTGATGCCGGCGTCCCCGAGGCCCAGTGGGCGGCATTTGTCGGCGCACTGTCCACGCTCGCCGAGTCCGACATGATCCACTCCCGCAAGGAGGGCCAGCAATGACCATCACCGCACCAGCCCACGATGCACGTCCGAAGGGCGGCAGCCTGGTCGACCAGTTCGAGCTCGGCCTCGATGCCCCCATCTGCCTGACCTGGGAGCTGACCTATGCGTGCAACCTCGAGTGCGCGCACTGTCTGTCGAGCAGCGGCCGCCGCGACCCACGCGAGCTGAGCACGCAGCAGTGCGAGGCGGTGATCGACGAGCTGCAGCGCATGCAGGTCTTCTACGTGAACATCGGCGGCGGCGAGCCGACGATCCGACCCGACTTCTGGCACCTGCTGCAGTACGCCGTCGACCACGAGGTGGGGGTGAAGTTCTCCACCAACGGTGTCCGCCTGACCCCCGAGCGCGCCGGCTTCCTCGCCTCGCCCGCCTGCAACGGCTACGTCGACGTGCAGATCTCGCTGGATGGTGCGACCGCCGAGGTCAACGACTACGTCCGCGGCCCCGGTTCCTACGACACCGCGCTCGCCGCCTTGAAGAATCTGCAGGACGCCGGCTTCAAGGACGCCAAGATCTCGGTCGTCTGCACCCGGCAGAACATCGGTCAGCTCGACGAGTTCAAGGCGCTCGCCGACCACTACGGCGCCACCCTGCGCCTGACCCGGCTGCGCCCATCTGGTCGTGGCGCGGACGTGTGGGACGAGCTGCACCCGTTGCCCGAGCAGCAGCGCGAGCTCTACGACTGGCTGATGGCCCATGGCGAGGACGTGCTCACCGGCGACTCGTTCTTCCACCTCGCAGCCTTCGGCGAGGCACTGCCGGGCCTGAACCTGTGCGGCGCCGGGCGGGTGGTGTGCCTGATCGACCCGATCGGCGACGTCTATGCGTGCCCCTTCGCGATCCACGACAACTTCCTCGCCGGCAACCTGCTCGCCGACGGTGGCTTCCGGGAGGTGTGGCAGACCTCGCAGCTCTTCCAAGAACTCCGTGCACCGCAGACCTCGGGGGCGTGCACGAAGTGTGAGTTCTTCGACTCGTGCCGTGGCGGGTGCATGGCGGCGAAGTTCTTCACCGGCCTGCCGATGGACGGCCCGGACCCCGAGTGCGTGCAGGGGTACGGCGAGTCCGCGCTGGCTGCCGACCGCAGCATCCCTGCGGCCAGCCAGGACCACTCCCGCACGGCGCCGGGACGCAATCAACCAGTGATGCTCACCCTGACCCGTCGTCCCGACGACTTCACGCCGCCGACGTCCGCGCCGGTCTCTGCCTGTGCGGAGAACCCGCTGGCCGGCTTCACCCCCTGATCCCGAGAGGTCTCCACCCATGTCGAAGAACCCCTGGGCCCAGAATCCTTGGTTCGAGTCCGTAGCCGTCGCCCAGCAGCGGGCGAAGAAGCGGCTCCCGAAGTCGGTCTACGGCGCACTCGTCGCCGGCTCCGAGCGTGGTCAGAGCCTGACCGACAACGAGGCTGCCTTCACCGAGCTCGGCCTGGCCCCTCACGTCGCCGGCCACCTTCCCGACCGTGCCATGGCCACCAGTGTGCTGGGTGTCGACATCTCGTTGCCGGTGATCATGTCGCCGACCGGTGTGCAGGCGGTGCATCCCGACGGTGAGGTCGCCGTCGCTCGGGCGGCAGCCGCGCGCGGAACGGCGATCGGCCTGAGCAACTTCGCCAGTCGCTCGGTCGAGGACGTCGTCGAGGCCAACCCCAACACCTTCTTCCAGATGTACTGGACAGGCGACCGTGACGTCATGGTCCAGCGCATGGCGCGGGCCCGGGCCGCCGGTGCCAAGGGGCTGATCGCCACCCTGGACTGGTCCTTCTCGATGGGCCGTGACTGGGGGAGCCCCGAGATCCCCGAGAAGATCGACTTCGCATCGGCCCTCAAGCTGGCCCCCGAAGTGGTCCGACGTCCCCGATGGGCGTGGGAGTTCGCCAAGGAACGCAACATCCCGGACCTGACGGCACCCAACCTGGCCGCCCCGGGCGAGGACAAGGGGCCGACCTTCTTCGCCGCCTACTACGAGTGGATGACCACGACCCCGCCCACCTGGGAGGACGTGGAGTGGATGGCGAAGGAATGGGGCGGCCCCTTCATGCTCAAGGGCGTGTGCCGCATCGACGACGCCAAGCGCGCCCGGGACCTCGGTGTGTCGGCCATCTCGGTGTCCAACCACGGTGGCAACAACCTCGACGGCACCCCGGCCCCGATCCGGGTCCTGCCCGGCATCGCTGATGCGGTGGGTGACGACATCGAGGTGCTGATGGACGGCGGCATCCGACGCGGTAGCGACGTGGTCAAGGCACTGGCGCTGGGTGCGCGCGCGGTGATGATCGGTCGCGCCTACCTGTGGGGCCTCGGCGCCAACGGCCAGGCCGGGGTCGAGAACGTCCTCGACATCCTGCGCAGTGGCATCGACTCTGCGCTGCTCGGCATGGGCCACTCCTCGATCGACGAGCTCAGCCCGGCAGACCTCGTCATTCCCGAGGGCTTCGCCCGCAGGCTGGGCGAGTAGGGAACCCTTCGTGGGCATGCTGACGCGGACGACCTGGACGGCGCTGGAGCCCGGCTGCCGGGTCCTGGTACCGATCGGCTCGACCGAGCAGCACGGACCGCATCTGGGCCTGGGCACGGACACGGCGATCGCGGTCGCCGTGGCCTCACGACTCGCCGAGTCCCTGCCCGGTCCGACACATGTCGCGCCACCGGTCGCCTTCGGAGCCTCCGGTGAGCACCAGGGGTTCCCCGGGCTGATGTCTGTCGGCAACGACGTCCTGGAGCTCGTCCTCGTCGAGCTGGTCAGGTCGATGAGCTCCTGGGCCGGGGAGATCACCTTCGTCAACACCCACGGGGGCAACCTCGCCGCCCTGCGCGGGGCCGTGACGCAGCTGCGTACCGAGGGGCACCGTGCCCAGTGGCTGCCGTGCGCAACCGAGGAGCTGGACCTGCATGCGGGTCATGCCGAGACCTCGATCATGCTGCACCTCGACCCGCAGACGGTCGACATGAGCGCGGCCGAGGTCGGTGACACCCGTTCCCTGGCGGAGGTGCTCCCCACCCTGATGACGAAGGGGGTGATCGCGGTGAGCGCGAACGGTGTCCTCGGTGACCCGACGACCGCCACAGCAGAGGAAGGCCTACGGCTGCTCGACCTGATCGTCGAGGACGCGCTCGAGCGGCTGACGTCCGCCGTCGTCGATGACCGTGGTTGCCTGGTGCGCGAGTCGGGTCGCGCAGCACGTGTCGTGAAGAGCCGGCCATGACGACCGCGGACCGGGTGGTGCTCGTCACCGGAGCAGCCCGGGGGATCGGCGCGGCGACCGTGTCCGACCTGCTCGGTACCGGTCACCGGGTCATCGCGGTCGACTCGTGCCGAGGCGCCGACATGAGGCTCACCTATCCGCTGGCGACTCGCGAGGACCTGGCGGCGGTCGCCGCCCTGGACTCCGACCGGGTCGAAGCCGTCGAGGCCGATGTCTCGGACCTCACCGCGATGAGGGCAGCCGTCGCCACGGGGGTTGCCCGGTTCGGGCGCCTCGATGCGGTGGTGGCCGCGGCCGGGGTGATCGCTGGTGGAGCGCCCCTGTGGGAGACGCCGGCCGAGGACCTGCAGACCCAGTGGGATGTCAACGCCCTCGGGGTCTGGAACACCGCAGCCGCCACCGTGCCCGTCATGCTCGACCAGCAGGACCCGTCCGGATGTCGGTTCGTCGCCGTCGTGTCCGCAGCCGGGAGCCGTGGGTTGTTCCACCTCAGCGCCTACAACGCCTCCAAGCACGCGGCACTGGGCATCGTCCGCGGACTCGCCGCCGACCTCGTCGGCACGGGGGTCACAGCGGTCGCGGTCTCGCCAGGCTCCACCGACACCGAGATGCTGGCCGCGACCGCCGGCATCTACGGGCTCGATGACACCTCCGAGCTCGCCGACTCCCAGCTGATCAAGCGTGCCATCAGTCCGGCCGAGATGGCCGCGACGATCGCGTTCTGCTGCTCGCCGGCCGGGGGCGTGCTCAACGGCTCGGTGGTCGCTGCTGACGGTGGATTCACCGGGTGAGTGCAGTGTCGCCGCCGACCGGGCTCCCGCACGGTGCTCGCCTGCGCCTCAACGAGCACGTGCGGCGGTACGACGACGGACGGGTGCTGGTCGGCGGGAGTCCCGGACGGTTGATGCGACTGTCGGCAAGGGCTCTGGCGATGCTTGACGGCGACGCGCTGGACGTTGGCGCCGGGACCGCTGTGCTCGCTGAGCGACTCCTTGACGCCGGCCTGATGGACCCGGCGCCCTCGTCGCTGCCCCAGTCCGGGCTCGACCAGATGTCCGTGGTGATCCCGGTGCGGGACCGTAGTCGGCAGCTCGATCGCCTGCTCGCTGGCCTGCCCGTCGGCGTGCACGTCCTGGTGGTGGACGACGCCTCGGAGCGGCCGGATCTGGTGATCGCGACGGCGGAGCGGCACGGCGCCGAGGTCTTGACGCTCCCCACCAACGGCGGGCCGGCGGGAGCGCGGAACCGAGGGTTCGAGGCGACCGGGACCCCCTTCGTCGCCTTCGTCGACTCCGACGTCGTACCCGGTCCCGGGGCCTTCGAGGTGTTGCTGCGGCATTTCGCCGACCCACGGCTTGCGATGGTCGCGCCGCGCATCCTCGGACTCGAGCCCGGTTCGGCGAGGCCGCACGGAAGCGGCGCGCTGACCCGGTACGAGGCCGCGATGTCGTCACTGGACCGGGGGCCCGACCCGGCGTTGGTCAGGCCGATGAGTCGGGTGGCGTGGCTGCCCAGCGCCTGCGTCGTCGTGCGCCGTGATGTCTTCGAGTCCTGCGCCGGGTTCTCCGAGGAGATGCGCGTCGGCGAGGACGTCGACCTGGTCTGGCGGCTCACCTCGGCGGGGCACCGGGTCCGCTACGAGCCGGCAGCCTCGGTGCGCCACGAGCACCGCGCCACTCCCGCGTCCTGGCTGACCCGCAAGGCGGTCTACGGCACGAGTGCTGCGCCGCTCGCATCTCGGCACGGGACCGCGGTGGCCCCCGCGGTCTTCGCACCCTGGACCGCAGTCCTTGCTGCAGCTGTCCTCGCCCAGCGTCGGTGGAGCCTGCCCGTGGTGGGACTGGCCTGGGCCACCGTCACCGTGCGCCTCGCGATGCGTTTCCGCTCCCTGGGCGATGACGCGCCCCTCGGCTGGTCGACCGCGGTGCGGATGGCTGCTCGCCTGACGTGCGACGGAGCGCGCAGCTCGCTCGAGCAGTCAGGTGCGCTGGCGTTGCGGCACTGGTGGCCCGCAGTGCTGCCCCTGACCCTGGTGTCGTCACGAGCTCGTCGCATCGTCGCGGCTGCCGCCGTCGTCGACGCGATCACGGAGTGGAGACGCGTGCGTCCTGGCCTCGATCCCTTGAGTTTCCTCGTGGCCCGGCGGCTCGACGACCTGGCCTACGGGGCCGGTGTGTGGACCGGTGCGGTGCGGTCCGGGTCTGCGCGTGCCCTGCTGCCGCGGTTCGGCGGATCGGGCGGTGTGAGACGACGCGCCGACGGCAGCCCAGCAGGCCAGGGCCGGCGGTGGTTCAGCCAGCGAGCGCCTTCAACCAGCCCACCAGCACGACCAGGCTCGCCTGCGTGATGCCGTGGCCGCCCGCGTCGCGGTGGGCGGTCACCAGGGCACCGGACTCGTCGTGCAGATAGGTCCAGGTGCCGTCGAGCAGCTCGCGCGGGATGACGTAGTCGCTGTCGCCCTGGGCGACGAGGACGGGCAGGCCGGCCAGGCGCTGCTCCGTGACGGGCACGCCGGCGTCGAAGGGGAGGGTGGCGTAGAGGATCGCCGCACCTGCGTAGCGCTGCGGGTCGTCGAGGACGAGCCCGCCGGCGAAGGCGCCGCCACCGCTGAAGCCGATGAGCACGACCGGCCGCCCGGTCGGGGCCACCTCGTCGAGCCAGGTGCGGAACCACGCCATGGTGTCCGTGAGCGACTCGGCGACGGGGCGACCGATGCCGCGGTTGGCGAACCAGGCGAAGCCACCCCCTTCGGCGATCGGGGCACGGACGGCGGCGTACGAGGGCCCGGCGGGCAGGTGGGCCGCGAGGGAGAGGATCTGTCGCTCGTCGGACCCGCGGCCGTGCAGCAGCACGACGAGTGGCTTGGCCGGGTCGTCCTCGCCGAGGAAGGCGGCGACGGCCGGGGCGAACTGCGCGCTCACGCGGTCACCTCGCGCGGGACGAGCTCGCCGGCGGTGGCCACACCGGACCAGCGCTCGATCTCGGCGGGCAGGTCCAGGGCCTCGACGGGGGCCGCGTTGTCGTAGGCGCCCCACTCGCTCTGCGGCAGCATCCACATGACCTCGAACTCGTTGCCGTCCGGGTCAGCGGCGTACACGCTCTTGGTGGCGCCGTGGCTGGACTCGCCGACGTAGGCGCCGAGCCCGGCGAGGGTCCGTCGTGCCTCGTCGAGGTCCTCGATCGTGTCGACCTGCCAGGCGAGGTGGTACAGCCCGATCGAGCCGCGCTCGCGGGCCGGCTGGGCGCCGACGCCGAAGAGCCCGAGGTCGTGGTGGTTGGTCGAGCGCGGCATCCGCAGGAAGGCGGCGCGCATCCGCGGCTCGTAGGCGATGGTCTCGGCGCCGAAGGCGTTGCGGTAGAAGGCGATGGAGCGCTCGACGTCGGCGACGAAGAGCACCGCGTGGTTGAGGCGGACGGCTGGGATGGGCATGGGCACGACTCCTTTGGAGCTGGCGTGGGACAAGGGGGAGGGGCTGGCGAAGGGGGGAGGCCGGGTCAGCTGATGACGCCGAAGCCCTCCGTCCAGGCGAACTTCTCGCGGGCGGCGAGGGTGATCTGCAGGAAGCCGATGGCCTCGAGCTCGCGGGCGCGCTTGAGGGCGCCGGCGTCGATGACCTTGAGCCCGCCGGAGGTGAGGACCTCGGTCAGGGACTGCTTCGCGGCGTCGTCGTCACCGGCGATGAGGGCCGTCGTCTGCAGCGGGCCCACCGTGCCCTCGGCCAGGGTGCTGGCGAAGTTGGTGTTGAAGGCCTTGACGACCTTGGCCGACGGGAGCGCCGCGGCGATCTTGGCCGCCATGGAGCTGTCGGCGGGCACGACGAGCGCGTCCATCGTCGCGAAGTCGACCGGGTTGGTCAGGTCGACCACGATCTTGCCGGCGAGCTGCTCGCCGCGGGTGGTGATGATCTCGTCGACGGCGGTGTGGGGGACCGCGAGGACGACGATGTCGCCGGTCACGGCCACGCCCTGGTCGGAGGAGCCCAGGAGCTGCACGTCGTGGTTGCCGCGCTCGGCGACGGCCGCGATGGCGTTGGCCATGGTGCCGGTGCCGATGATGGAGATGCTCGTCATGGTGACCCCTAGAAGGTTGTTGGTTCAACTATGTGGCTTCACCGTAGCGATATTTAGTTGTTGCGTCAACCAAGGGTCGAAGGGGGGTCAGCCCCGCGCCGCGACACCGACGAGATCGCGCAGCGCACCTGCGTCGACGTTCGCGCCGAAGGCCGGCCGCCCCGGCTCGAGCGCGCGCCCCTCGGTCAGCGCCCCGATGGTCACCGGGTCGAAGCCGAGCTCGTCGACGAGGCGGGAGACCTCCGCGACGTCGTCGGGTGCATCGCCGGCGATCGCGATGGCCTTGCGGCCCTCGGCGCCCGCGGGGAGCGCCCCGTCCTCGAGGTCGTGGTAGCCCATGTGGTTGAGCGCCTTGACGACCCGTGAGGTGGGCGGGTGCGCCGCGACGACCTCGCTCGTGGTGGTGCGCGGGTCGGTGAGGTCGTCGCGGATGCCGTCGACCTCCCACCAGTAGTTCATCGCGTCGACGACGAGCGTGCCGGCGAGGGCGTCGGGTGGGACCGACGCGTGCTTGCCGAGGGGGAGGGCGAGGATGACGACGTCCGCGCGGGCGGCGGCGTCGGCGGCGGTCGTCGCCTCGGCGCCGGGGGCGAGCACCTCGACGGTCAGGGCGATCCGCTCGGGGTCGCCCGACCCGGCGACGAGCGCCTCGTGACCCGCGGCGACGGCCAGCCGGGCGAGCACGGTGCCGAGCTTGCCGGCGCCGAGGATCGCGATGGTGCTCATGCGTCGCCCCCTTCGCCCGGGGTTGTGCCTGCGGAGCCGACGCCCGTCGGGGCCAGGTCCGCGAGCAGCTCGCGGACCCGAGGCGCGACCTCGCGGCCGTACAGCTCGACGGCGCGCAGCCGGTCGTCGACCGGAGTGCTGCCGCTCGTGTAGACGAGGTCGAACCGTCGGGCGTCGATGGCGCGCAGGGCGTCGGCGATGCGCTGGGCGACGGTCTCGGGGGAGCCGATGTACAGCGACCCGTGGGCGATCTCGTCCTCGAAGGACTCGCGCGTCACCGGCGGCCACCCGCGCTCGGCACCGAGCCGGTCGCGGTTGCGCTTGTAGTGCGGCCAGACGATGTCTGCCGCCGCCTGGTCGGTGTCGGCGACGAAGCCGTGCGAGTGCATGCCCACGGGGTGCGGGGTCGTGCCGTACTGCGCGGCGGCCCGGCGGTAGAGGTCGACGTAGGGGGCGAAGCGCGCCGGGGAGCCGCCGATGATCGCGAGCATGAGAGGCAGGTCGTAGCGCGCGGCGCGGATGACCGACTGCGGCGACCCGCCGACGCCCACCCAGGTGTCGAGATGGCCCGACTCGGTGCGTGGGTGGACCTGCGCGTCGGTGAGCGGCGAGCGCGTCGTGCCCTGCCAGGTGACCGGCTCCTCCTTGAGCAGCTCGGCGAAGAGCTGGATCTTCTCCTCGAAGAGGGTGTCGTAGTCGGCGAGGTCGAAGCCGAAGAGCGGGAAGGACTCGGTGAAGGAACCGCGGCCGAGGATCACCTGCGCGCGGCCGCCGGACATCGCGTCGACGGTGGAGAAGCGCTGGAAGACGCGCACCGGGTCGTCGGACGACAGCACGGTCACGCCGGACGCGAGCTTGATCCGCTCGGTGCGCGTCGCGAGGCCGGCGAGCACGGTCTCGGGGGAGGAGATCGCGTAGTCGGACCGGTGGTGCTCACCGAGCGCGATGACGTCGACGCCGACCCGGTCGGCGAGCACGCCCTCCTCGATGACGCGCCGGATCGCCTCGGCCTCCGAGACGAGGGCGCCGTGGCCGTCCTCGGGGATGTCGCCGAAGGTGTCGAGACCGAGCTCGATCTGGGTGGGGGGCGTGGTCATCGCGGCCTTCCGGTCGGAGATGGAAGTAATTGTTGTCGATTCAATCAACCAGTGTGCCCGATGCGCTATTCCGACCGACCGGACCCCAGATGTTCACCTTCGCAGTCCACGATGCGCCCGTGACCTCCCCTTCGTCCTTGTTGCCGGCGCTCCTCGCTGGTGACCGGGCCACCGATCCGCGCACCCTCGTCGACATCTTCATGAGCGTCGTGTCGGCCAACCCGGACGCACCGGCCGTCGACAGCGGACGCGAAAAGCTCACCTACGCCGAGCTGGGCGAGGCGGCGTCGGCGGTGGCCGAGCAGCTGGCGGAGCTCGGGATCGGCCCGGGGGACAAGGTCGGGGTGCGCATCCGCTCCGGCTCCACCGACCTCTATGTCGCGATCATCGGGATCCTCGTCGCGGGCGCGGCGTACGTCCCCGTCGACGCGGACGACCCCGACGAGCGGGCGCGGGTGGTCTTCGAGGAGTCCGGTGCCGCGGCCGTCATCGGCAATGACCTGGTCATCTCGACCACCGTTGCAGGCCAAGGGCGCTCGCCGATCGAGCCGGCGCATCCCGGGACGAGTGACGACGCCTGGGTGATCTTCACGTCCGGGTCCACCGGCAAGCCGAAGGGGGTGGCCGTCACCCACCGCAACGCGGCCGCCTTCGTCGACGCCGAGTCGCAGATGTTTCTCGTCGACGACCCGATCGCCCCGGGGGACCGGGTGATGGCCGGGCTGTCCGTCGCCTTCGACGCCAGCTGCGAGGAGATGTGGCTGGCCTGGGCCTACGGCGCCTGTCTCGTGCCCGCACCCCGCTCGCTCGTGCGCTCGGGCGTCGACGTCGGCCCGTGGCTGCTGGCCAACGAGATCACCATCGTCTCGACCGTGCCGACCCTCGTCTCGCTGTGGCCGCCGAGCTCGCTGGAGCGGGTCCGGTTGCTCATCATGGGTGGCGAGGCCTGCCCGGCCGAGCTGGCCGCGCGCCTCCAGGCGCCGGGCCGCGAGGTGTGGAACACCTACGGCCCCACCGAGGCCACAGTCGTCGCCTGCGGCGCGATGCTCGACGGCAGCGACCCCGTGCGCATCGGCCTGCCGCTCGCCGGCTGGGACCTCGCCGTCGTCGACGCGCAGGGGCACCCCGTGGCAGAAGGGGAGTCCGGTGAGCTGATCATCGGTGGCGTCGGCCTGGCCCGCTACCTCGACCCGGCCAAGGACGCCGAGAAGTACGCCGCCATGCCCACCCTCGGCTGGGAGCGCGCCTACCGCTCCGGCGACGTGGTGCGCAACGACCCGCTCGGGCTCGTCTTCGCCGGCCGCGCCGACGACCAGATCAAGCTCGGCGGCCGACGGATCGAGCTCGGCGAGATCGACGAGCAGCTGCTGCGCCTGCCGGGCGTCGTCTCCGCAGCGGCCGCCGTCCGCTCCACCCGGGCGGGCAACAAGCTGCTCGTCGGGTACCTGACGACCGACGCGCAGTACGACGCTGCGCGGGCCAGGGACCTGCTGCGCGAGCGCATGCCCGCCGCGCTCGTGCCGCGCCTGGCAGTCGTCGACGAGCTGCCCACCCGCACCTCGGGCAAGGTCGACCGCGACGCCCTCCCGTGGCCGCTGCCCACCTCCGACGACACCCCGGCGACCGGGGAGCTCGGCCAGAGCGAGCAGTGGATCGCGGGACTGTGGGCAGAGATCATCGGCGCCCAGGTGAGCGACCCCTCGGTCGACTTCTTCGACCTCGGGGGAGGCTCGCTGACTGCCGCGCAGGTCGTCAGCCGCCTGCGCGAGCGCAACCCCGAGACGACCGTCGGTGACCTCTACGCGCACCCGACCCTCGGCGACCTCGCGGCCTGGCTCGACGAGTCCGCGGCGGCGTCGACGATGGTCCTCACCGACCGCAAGGTCCGACCCATCCGTCCACGGACCCAGGCGGCCCAGCTCGCGGCGATGGTCCCCCTTCGCGCTCTGGCGGGGATGCGGTGGGTGGCGTGGCTGCTGCTGGGCTCGACCATCGGGCACGTCGTCCTGCCGTGGCTGCCGGCCTTCCCCCTCTGGCTCGTCGCGATCACCACGGCGCTCTTCCTCTCCGCCCCAGGCCGGATGGCGCTCGCCGCGCTCCTGGCGCGGCTGGTCCTGCGCGGCGTGAGGCCCGGCTCCCACCCGCGTGGGGGCAAGATCCACTTGCGGTTGTGGATGGCGGGGCGCATCCAGGACGAGCTGGCCGCGGCTTCGCTGTCCGGCGCGGTCTGGTTCCGTTGGTACGCAACGCTCCTCGGAGCCAAGATCGGCGAAGGGGTGGATCTGCACGCCCTCCCGCCGGTCACCGGATGGCTGGACGTGGGGCCGGGGGCCTCGATCGAGCCGGAGGTGGACCTGCTCGGTCACTGGATCGACGGGGACCGCGTGCACGTCGGCCCGATCACCATCGGAGCCGCCGCCAGGGTCGGCGCCCGCAGCACCATCTCCCCGGGGTCGGTCATCGGTCCGGGGGCGGAGGTGGCCCCCGGCTCGCACGTCATGGGTGCCGTGACGCAGGACGAGTTCTGGTCGGGCGCCCCTGCGGAGCCGCATGGCCGGGCCCGCGGACCGTGGTCGCAGCAGCAGGCGCCGGCCCCCAGGGCATGGCTCCTCGGCTACGCGATGCTCGCTCTGCTCATCGCCTCCCTGCCCGGGCTGGCGGCCCTCGTCGGTGCGGCCGTGCTCTGGCCGGCCGTGTCCGGGACGCAGAGTCTCTGGGAGGCCGTGGTCGCCGCCCTTGCCTGGCTCCCGCTCTCTGCACTCGTCGGCTACCTCGTCCTCGCGCTGCTCGTCCTCGCACTCACCCGGTTGCTCGCCACGCTCGTCCAGCCCGGTCACTACCCGGTGCGCTCGGCAGCCGGTCTGGCCATCTGGGGCACGGTCCGCCTGCTCGACGAGGCGCGCGACTGGCTCTTCCCCATCTACTCCAGCGCCTTCACCCCGATCTGGCTGCGGCTGCTGGGTGCTCGCGTCGGCGTCGGTGTCGAGGCCTCGACGGTGATGCTCATCCCCAAGCTCGTGCGCGTGGGCGACCACGCCTTCCTCGCCGACGACACGATGATCGGTAGCTATGAGCTCGGCGGTGGGTGGATCCGCGTCGAGCGGGTCAAGGTCGGCAAGCGCTCCTTCGTCGGCAACTCCGGGATGCTCGCGCCCGGCCGCCGGGTACCCAAGCGCTCGCTCGTGGCCGTGCTCTCCGCGGCCCCCGGGCGCGGGGTGGCCAAGGCCGGCCAGTCCTACATCGGCTCGCCACCGCGCAAGCTGCGGCGCGACGCAGCTGACCAGGACTCCAGCCGCACCTATGACCCGCCGAGGCGGCTGAAGGTCCTGCGGGCGCTCGTCGAGCTCTGTCGGGTCATCCCGCTGTGGTGCTCGGTCGCGCTCAACGTCGCCGTGGGGGTCGCGCTGCTGGCGCTTCTCGACCGATCAGTCTGGGCCGCAGTGCTGCTCGCCGGCCCGGTGATGATCGTCGGCAGCCACGTGGCAGCCGGGATCACCCTCGTGGCCAAGTGGGTCCTCGTCGGCCGCCACCGCGTGGGGGAGCACGAGCTGTGGACTCCCTTCGTCTGGCGCAACGAGCTCGCCGACACCTTCACCGAGATGCTCGCGGCGCCGTGGTTCGCCCGGATCACCGCCGGCACGCCGGCGCTCAACGCCTGGCTGCGCCTCATGGGCAGCACGGTCGGCGCGGGCGTCTGGTGCGACACCTACTGGCTCCCCGAGAGCGACCTCGTCCGGCTCGGCGACGGCGCGACCGTCAACCACGGCTGCGTCGTGCAGACCCACCTCTTCCACGACCGTGTGCTGAGCATGGACACGGTCGTCCTCGAGGCCGGGGCGACGCTCGGACCCAACAGCGTCATCCTCCCTTCGTCCAGCATCGGGAAGAATGCGACGGTCGGCCCGGCATCACTGGTGATGCGCGGCGAAGGCGTACCGTCGCGCACACGATGGATCGGCAACCCGATCGGACCGTGGGAGGAGCGCGAGTGAGGCGGCAGGGCACGGACGACTACGTCCCCGGGCACGGGGACGCGTCCTACGACGTGGAGCACTACGACCTGGTGCTCGACTACAAGGTCGTGGGCAACCGCCTCTCCGGGGAGGCGACCCTGACCTGCCGGGCGCTGCAACCGGTCAGCCGGGTGGAGCTGGACCTGCACTCCCTCAAGGTCGCCCGTGTGCACGTCGACGGCGCGATCGCCAAGTACACGCACCGCTTCGACCGTCTCGCCGTCACGCTCGGGCGCACGGTGCCTGAGGGCGAGGACTTCGAGGTGCGGGTCAGGTACGCCGGCACCCCCACGCAGGTGCGCAGCCGCCATCTCGGCGAGGCCGGCTGGGAGGAGCTCGAGGACGGCGTCCTCGTCGCCGCGCAGCCGCACGGGTCGCCGTCGTGGTTCCCGTGCAACGACCGGCCCGACGACAAGTCCACCTACGAGATCGCGCTCACCGTGGCGAAGGGGTACCACGTCGCCGTCGCCGGTGAGCTCGTCAGCAGCACGACCCGCGGCAATGCCACGACCTGGACCTACCGCCAGGACGACCCGATGGCCACCTACCTCGCCACCGTCCAGATCGGCGACTACCAGGTGCTGGAGCAGAAGGGAGCGCCCGTCCCCGTCCGCGTCGTGGCACCCGCCAGCCGCCCCCGGGCCGGTTTCGAGGCGGCCTTCGGCAAGCAGCCGCAGATGCTGGCCTTCTACGTCGAGCACTTCGGGGACTACCCCTTCGCGTCGTACACGGCGGTGATCACCGACGACGACCTGGAGATCCCGCTGGAGTCGCAGGGCCTGTCGACCTTCGGCCGCAACTTCATGCGCGACGACTGGGAGAGCATCCGCCTCGTCGCCCACGAGCTGAGCCACCAGTGGTGGGGCAACTCCGTGACCCTCACGCACTGGCGTGACATCTGGCTGCACGAAGGCTTCGCCTGCTACTCCGAGTGGCTGTGGTCCGAGCACGTCGGCCTGATGAGCGTCGGCGAGCGCGCGGCGGACCACCACGAGCGGGTGCGCACCGACGACGGCGACGAGCTGCTCCTCGGCGACCCCGGACCGGAGCTGATGTTCGACGACCGGGTCTACAAGCGCGGTGCGCTGACGCTGCACGCGCTACGTCGCCGGATCGGTGACGACGCCTTCTTCGAGGTGCTGCGGACCTGGAGTGCCGCGCAGCGCTTTGCGAATGTCACGACGGCGATGTTCGTCGAGCACGCGCAGGCAGTCACGGGGGAGGACCTCGGTGACCTCTTCCAGGCGTGGCTCTACGAGGTCGAGCTGCCGCCCCTGCCGGGCTGAGGGATGGTGGCGACGGCTGCGGCGAGGCCCCCGGGTGCCTCGATGTCCACGACCTGCCAGTCGGCGACCCGGATCTCGCTCATCGGCGTGCTCAGGCCCGTGCCGAGCGCCTTGAGGATCGCCTCCTTGCGGCACCACGCCGCCGCCCGCTGCATTGCCATAGGGGAATGCAAGTTTTCGCGCATTGCCATAGGGGAATGCAAGTTTTCGTGCATTGCCATAGGGGAATGCAAGTTTTCGCGCATTGCCATAGGGGAATGCGCGCGTCCGGACCCAGCCAGCCCGGGCCGGGTGGGGGCCGGCGCGGCCGGGTCCGGCTCGTCCGGGTGGAGGACGAGGGCCGGGTCCCAGCGGGCGTCGACCGCGGCGATCGACTCGACGTCGATCCCGACCGGGTCGTCGGCGACCACCGTGACGACGTGCTCGCCGCAGCGGGAGAGGCTGACGTGCGGGCTCGTCCCGTCGGGCAGACGGACCCATGGTCGGCCGTGGGTCGTCGATCCGCAGGTGGGGCAGTGGCGGCCGATGGTGACGGGGGATGACAGGTGTGCGCGCAGGGCGTCGTTCCCTTCGAGACGCTTGCTGCGCAAGCTCCCCAGGGAGCGGGCGTCGTGCCACATGATCTCCACGAGAGCAGGGTAGGTCGTGCGTGCGCTCGAGGTCTTCCGCGTCTTCCTGCTCCTCGGGCTCACCAGCTTCGGGGGGCCCGTCGCGCACCTGGGCTACTTCCGCGAGGCCTTCGTCGTGCGGCGCCAGTGGCTCACCGAGACGGCCTACGCCGACCTCGTCGCGCTCTGCCAGTTCCTCCCCGGACCGGCCTCCAGCCAGGTGGGGATGGCGATCGGGCTACGCCGTGCCGGGTACCTCGGGATGGCCGCGGCCTGGGTGGGCTTCACCCTCCCTTCGGCCCTGCTCATGCTCGGCTTCGCCCTCGGCGCGCGGGCGATCGGTGTCACCGGGGACGAAGGGTGGTTGCTGGGTCTCAAGGCCGCCGCCGTCGCCGTCGTGGCCCACGCGGTGATCGGGATGGCGCGCACGCTCGCCGTCGGGCCGCGTCGCGCCACGATCGCGGTGACCGCGCTCGCGGTCGTCCTGCTGCTCCCGTCGGCGGCCAGCCAGGTCGCCGCCATCGTCCTCGGTGCACTCGCCGGGCTGCTCTGGCTCCCGGCGGCCCCGACCACGGACGAGGAGGACGAGGCCGTCCCCGTCCGGCGACGCACCGCCCTCGCTGCCCTGACGATCTGGGTGGGGCTGCTCATCTCCCTTCCCGTCCTCGCGGCGCTCGTCCACGACCCGACGCTGGGCATCGTCGACTCCTTCTACCGGGTCGGGTCGCTCGTCTTCGGTGGCGGGCACGTGGTGCTGCCGCTGCTCGAGGCCGAGACGGTCGGCACCGGCCTGATCGGGCACGGTGACTTCCTCGCCGGCTATGGCGCGGCGCAGGCCGTCCCCGGGCCGCTGTTCACCTTCTCCGCCTACCTCGGTGCGCTGGTGCCCGGGCAGAGCGCTCCGCTCGGGGCCCTCGTCGCGCTGCTCGCGATCTTCCTGCCATCGGCTCTGCTCGTCGTCGCCGGTCTGCCCTTCTGGCAGCGGCTGCGTCGCTCGGCCCGGGCTCGCCGCGCCCTGGCGGGGGCAGGGGCGGCGGTCGTCGGGCTCCTCGCCGCCGCGCTCTACGACCCGGTCTTCACGCAGGGCATCACGGGTGCCGGGACCATGGTCGTCGCGGCGGTCGCCCTCGTCGCGCTCGCGGTGTGGAAGGTGCCCGCCTGGGCCGTGGTCATCGGCGCCAGCGTGCTGGGCGCCGGACTTCTCCAGGTCGCGCCCATAGCACGCCTGTGGCCCCTGTGACCAGAGGAATACGTCGTCGATTTCCTCCGCATCACGGGCTGGTCCACAATGGGAGACGTGAGCGCACCCTCTGGTAAGCACCGTGTCGTCATCATCGGATCCGGCTTCGGCGGCCTCTTCGCCGCCAAGGCCTTGAGCGGCAAGGACGTCGAGGTCACCCTCGTCTCGCGTACGGGGCACCACCTCTTCCAGCCGCTGCTGTACCAGGTGGCGACGGGCATCCTCTCCGAGGGCGACATCGCCCCGGCGACCCGCGACATCCTCGCCCGTGACAAGAACGTGCGCACGATCCTCGGGGATGTCCACGACATCGACCTCGAGGCGCGCACGGTCACCTCCCGCTCGCTCAACCAGGAGACGGTCACCTCCTACGACAGCCTGATCATCGGCGCCGGCGCCGGGCAGTCCTACTTCGGCAACGACCACTTCGCCCGCTACGCGCCGGGCATGAAGGACGTCGACAACGCCCTCGAGCTGCGTGGCCGCATCTTCGGCGCCTTCGAGCTGGCTGAGACCACGACCGACCCGCAGGACCGCGAGCGGATGCTCACCTTCGTCGTCGTCGGTGCCGGCCCGACCGGTGTCGAGATGGCCGGTCAGATCGCCGAGCTGTCCCACAAGACGCTCGCCCACGAGTTCCGCCACATCAACCCGCGCGACGCTCGCGTCGTGCTCCTCGACGGCGCCGACCAGGTGCTGCCCTCCTTCGGTGACCACCTCGGTGGCAAGGCGCGCAAGAGCCTCGAGGCCCGGGGCGTCGAGGTCCAGCTCGGCGCCATGGTGACCCAGGTCGACGGCACCGGCATCGAGGTCAAGGACAAGGACGGCACCCACCGCCGCATCGAGTCGATGACCAAGGTCTGGGCCGCCGGCGTCGCTGCCTCCCCGCTGGGCAAGATGGTCGCTGACCAGGCCGGCGCCGAGGTCGACCGCGCCGGTCGCGTCCACGTCGAGGAGGACCTGACGCTCACGGGTCACCCCGAGGTCTTCCTCATCGGCGACATGATCAACCTCAAGCGCTACCCGGGCGTCGCCCAGCTGGCGATCCAGGGTGGTCGCTACGCGGCCAAGGAGATCGTCGGCCGCCTCGAGGGCAAGGAGCCGCAGGCCCCCTTCGTCTACAAGGACAAGGGCTCGATGGCCACGATCTCGAAGTACTCCGCCGTCGCCAGCATCGGCAAGATCAAGCTCACCGGCTTCATCGCCTGGCTGGCCTGGCTGGCCGTGCACCTCATGGCGATGGTCGGCTTCAAGAACCGCGTCTCCACCCTGCTCAACTGGATCATCACCTTCGTCGGCAACAACCGCAACGAGCGGGTGACGACGATGCAGCAGGTCTTCGCACGGCGTGCCATGGAGGACCTCGGTCCCCAGGCCTACCCGGAGCTGCCGCGGCGCGGTCACGAGGAGCAGCGCGACGCGTCGTAGGGTGCGGTCATGCACTTCACCCTCGAGGAGCACACCCTCCCCAACGGACTGCGCGTCGTCGTGCAGCCGGACGACACGACCCCGACCGTCACGGTCAACCTGTGGGTCGGTGTCGGATCACGCCATGAAGAGGCGGGGCGCACCGGCTTCGCTCACCTCTTCGAGCACCTGATGTTCCAAGGGAGTGCCAACGTCGACAACGGCGAGCACTTCCAGGCGCTCATGGGGGTCGGTGGCCGGCTCAATGCCACGACGTGGTTCGACCGGACCAACTACTTCGAGACGATCCCCTCGGGCGCGCTCGAGCTGGCGCTCTGGCTCGAGGCCGACCGCCACGCCAACCTGCTCGCGGCGGTCAACCAGGCCAACCTCGACAACCAGCGTGATGTGGTCAAGGAGGAGAAGCGTCAGCGGTACGACAACCAGCCCTATGGCCAAGCGCTGTCGACGGTCTACGCGACGATCTTCCCGAAGGGGCACCCCTACCACCACCCGACGATCGGCTCGATGGAAGACCTCGACGCCGCGTCGGTGCAGGACGTGCACGACTTCTTCACCACGCACTACGCACCGGACAACACGGTCATGGCGATCGTCGGTGACGTGACGGCAGAGCGGGCCTTCGCGCTCGTCGAGCAGTACTTCGGTCACATCACCCACAAGGCCGCGCCGCGACGGGGTCCGGTCGCCCCCCTTCCGCCCCTCACCGAGCCGGTCCGGGTCGAGGTCGTCGACGAGGTGCCCAACGACCGCATCCACCTCGCCTTCCGTCTCCCTGCCGAAGGGGGCGACACCCGCCGTGACTTCTTGGCCGCCTCGATGGCGCTGGACTGCTTGGGCGGGTTGAGCTTCTCCCCGCTGGAGCAGCACCTGGTCCTCGACGAGCAGGTCGCCAACAGCATCGACGTCGGCGCGATGGGTTTCGTCGACGGGGTCTCGCTGGGTCTCGTCGTCGCCGATGTCGCCGAGGGGGTTGACACCGACGAGCTCGAGGAGCAGATCTGCGCCGAGCTGACGGCCTTCGCCGATGAGGGACCGACGCCCGAGCAGATGGAGGCGGTGCGCGCCCAGGCCGAGCGTGGCTGGCTCTCGGCCCTGGCTGCCAAGGACGAGCGCGCCGACATCATCGGTCACTACACGTGCCTCCACGACGACCCGGAGTACATCAACACCTTCCTCTACCGGCTGGCCGAGATCACCCCGGACGACGTCCGCGCGGCTGCCGACCGGTGGCTGCGGCCGCAGAGCCGAGCCGCTGTCGTCTACCGCGCGGCAGACGAGCAGGAGGAGGTCGCATGAGTGACACGAGCATGAGTGACACGGGCGCGAGCACCGCGAGCGTCCAGCCGCGCCCGGAGGTCCGGGCTCCCGGCGAGTGGAACTTCCCCCAGCCACGAGAGCTGGTGCTGCCCAACGGGATCCGCGCCCTCGTCCACGACGTGCCGGGGCAGTACGTGATCTCCGTGCGGGCCACGGTGCCGGTTGCCCTGCGCCACGAGCCGCGGGAGATCGAGGGGGTCGCGTGGATCATGGCGCGACTGCTCGACGAGGGCACGCGCACCCACAGCCAGCGTGAGCTGTCCGAGCTGCTCGAGCGACGAGGCGTCGCCATCGGAGCCGGGATGAGCGAGGCCGCCCTCGGGGTGGACATGGACGTGCCGCAGCGCAACCTCGAGGAGGCGCTGGCCCTGCTGACCGAGTGCCTGAGCGAGCCGGTGTTTGCAGAGACAGAGGTCGCGCGACTGACCCGCACCCGGCTGGCAGAGATCGAGCAGGAGCGGGCCTCGGCCGGCCGGCGGGCACTGAAGGAGTGGGCCAAGACCTACTACGACGCGAGCAGCCGTGCGAGCCGTCCGGGCTCGGGCACCCCGGACACCGTCGCCGCGATCACCCGTCAGGCCGTCGTGGACTTCCACGCCGAGCACGTCCACCCCGAGGGCGCGACGGTCGTCGTCGCAGGCGACCTGACCGGTGTCGACGTCGACGCGCTGCTGGCCGGGTCGCTGGGTGCGTGGACCACCTCCGGGCGGACCGCGTCGGTGGAGCCGGCCCCCGCGCCGCGAGCCGCCGATGCCGCGCGCGTGGTGCTCGTCGACCGGCCGGGGTCCGTCCAGTCGGAGATCCTCATCGGCAGCCCCGGACCGGACCGGCGAGTCGACTCGGGGTGGGCTCCCTTCCCCATCCTGGGATATGTCATCGGTGGCGCGCCCAATGCCCGCATCGACGAGGTGCTGCGCGAGGACAAGGGCTACACCTACGGCATCCGGGCCGGTTTCCGTCCGCGGCAGATCGGCTCTGCCTTCACCGTCTCGGGGTCGGTGCGTGCCGACTCGACCGTGGACTCGCTGCGGTTGCTGACCCAGATCCTCGGCGAGGTCGGCACCGGGCTCACCGAGCAGGAGACGCGCGCCGGCGTGGACTTCATGACCCTCACCGCCCCGGGTCGCTACGACACCGCCGACGCCATCGCCGACGAGACGAGCGGGCTGGCGGGCGACAACCTGCCGCTGACCTTCACCAGTGACGTCATCGCCGCCATGCGCGAGCTGACTCCCGCTGACCTCGACGCCGCGTGGCGTGAGCACGTCTCGCAGGAGCGCACGATCATCGTGGTCGGCGACGCGCAGCTCTACCGCGACGAGGTCGAGTCGCTCGGGCTGGGCCCGGTCACCGTCGTCCCCAACTGATCCTGCCTGACTCTCTGGGTTGTGCGGCCTGTCTGAGCTGTGCGGGCCCGGTTGTGTGTTGAAGTGGGCTCCCAGATGCCGGCAACCCGTATATGGACGTGCTGGTAGCAGGAGTCCCACTTCAACACACAACCATCCCGGGTCGCAGGGCGCTGTCCCCAGACTCCATGAGCCCCTGACGACCTGAGTGGCCAGCCGCTGTGCTGGGCAGATGATCAGTGAGAGACAGGAGTGGGCGGGGAGCGCTCGCGAGCTGGCGGCGCTCGTGGCCGCAGGTGAGATGCTTCGCGCGGGCAGGTACTACGTCTCGCCCGACACATCGATCGACGTGCGCGCCGTCCTGGCCGCCGGGTTGCGCCCCACCTGTCTGACGGCCGCCACCGAGCACGGACTCTGGGTGCCGGGTAAGGGAGCGCACGGATACGGTCGGCGGGTCGCGGATCCGACGTGGGGCGATCACGGATGGCACCGGGACTGGCCCGAGGAGTCGGTGATCGCCAGCCCGCGGCTGCTGCTCGAGCACGCCGCACGCTGCCTGCCGCCCCTGGACGTCGGGATCCTCGCTGACTCGGCCCTCCACCAGGGCAAGGTCACCGCCAGCGAGGTCAGGGCGTTGGCCAAGGCCGCACCCCGGGCTGCTGCGCGGGTGCTCGCCCGGGCCTCGGGACTGGCTCAGTCTGGCACCGAGAGCAAGGTCCGCCTCTTCCTCCAGCTGCACAACGTGACCGTGACGCCCCAGGTCCACATCCCCGGCGTCGGTTGGGTGGACAACGTGGCTGGCCGACGGTGGATCATCGAGTGCGACAGCCGGGCACACCACACGGGCGAGGACACGTACGCCACGGACCGGGCCCGGGACCTGAGGGCCCTGCGGCTGGGGTACTTCACCTCACGACTGACCTACGGCCAGGTCATGCCGGGATGGGGTGAGACCTCAGCCGACCTCCTGCGGATCATCAGGTCGGGTGCGCACCTCGATCCACCCCAGAAGTGGGCCTGCTGAGCGTGGTTGTGTGTTGAAGTGGGCTCCCAGATGCCGGCAGCCCGTATATGGGCGTGCTGGCAGCAGGAGTCCCACTTCAACACACAACCAGCTGGTGATTTGCGGCCCGCGTGACTGCTGGGGCTGGTGGGACCCAAGGCTGGGGTGCTGGGAACCCAGGGCAGCGGCTGGGACCGCCCTAGGGGGTCAGGCGCGAGAGCACCTCGTCATGCAGCAGCCCGTTGCTCGCGACGGCATTGCCACCCCACGGGCCGCGCTTGCCGTCGAGCGAGGTGAACCGACCGCCGGCCTCCTCGACGATCGCGACCAGCGCGGCCATGTCGTAGAGCTCGAGCTCGGGCTCGGCGGCGACGTCGACGGCACCCTCGGCCACGAGCATGTAGGACCAGAAGTCCCCGTAGGCCCGGGTCCGCCACATGTCCGAGGTCAGGTTGAGGAAGTTGCTCCCGCGGCCACTCTCGCGCCAGCCGTCGAGCGAGCTGTAGGACATGGAGGCATCGGCGAGCCTGGCGACCTTGGAGACGCCGATCGGCTTGGCCTGGGCGAGGGAACGCCCGGTCCAGGCACCGGCATCCTTGGCTGCCCACCAGCGCCGACCGAGGGCAGGAGCCGCGACGAGACCCATGACGCAGTCCTCGCCGTCGACGAGCCCGATGAGCGTGGCCCACACGGGGACGCCGCGCACGTAGTTCTTGGTCCCGTCGATCGGGTCGATGATCCAGCGGCGCTGCGAGTTCCCGGTGTTGCCGAACTCTTCGCCGAGGACCGCGTCGCGCCCGCGAGATCGCGACAGCTGCGCGCGGATCGCCTCCTCGCAGGAGCGGTCGGCGTCGCTGACGGGGGTCAGGTCGGGCTTGGACTCGACGACGAGGTCATCTGCCTGGAACCGGGACATCGTGATTCGCTCGACCTGGTCGGCCAGCACGTGGGCCAGTCGCAGGTCGTCGGCATATTGGGAAGTCGCCATCCGGTCAACGTACCCGGCGGCCCGGCGCAGGCAGTAGTTCACTGCCGGCGCGGACTCCGAGACTGGCCGGAGCGAGACTGGCCGGAGCGAGACTGGCACAGAGTACGGAGCAACGGCAGAGTCCCCGGCTAATGGCTGTCCTCGCCCGATCGTGCCCGCAGCAGCCGGCGAAGGGAGTCCAGTCGCTGCTCTCCGCCGGTCCCGGCGTGCCCGGCAGCCACCCAGGCGTCGAGGGCGCAGTCGGCTTCGTCGTGGGTGCAGCCGCGCGGGCAACCGGCGTCGGCGCCCTGCGCCAGCTCGGGGAAGTGTCGGATGATGTGGTCGGGCTGCACGTGCGCCAGGCCGAAGGACCGGATCCCCGGGGTGTCGATGATCCACCCGGGTGCGTCCGGGTCGTCCACGTCGATCTCACGCCCGTCGATCTCGAGGCCTTCGACCGCGGGCAGTCGCAGCCCCAGAGCGCTGGTGGAGGTGTGCCGTCCGCGACCGGTGACGTCGTTGACGTGGCCCGTCGCACGGTGGGCGTCGGGGCAGAGCGCGTTGACCAGCGTCGACTTGCCGACGCCCGAGTGCCCGACGAGCACCGAGACCCGCCCGGCGAGCCGCCGCCGCAGCTCGGCCAGACCTTCGCTGCCCTCGGTGAGCACCGAGGTCACCACGTGCGGCACGTTGAGCGGTGCGTACTGGGCGAGGAAGTCCTCACCGGACGCGAGGTCGGACTTCGTCAGGAGGAGAAGGGGGTCCATCCCGGCGTCGTAGGCCGCGACCAGGCAGCGGTCGATGAGTCGGGGACGCGGCACGGGATCGGCCAGTGCGGCGACGACCACGAGCTGGTCGGCATTGGCCACGATCACCCGCTCGAAGGGGTCCGTGTCGTCGGCGGTGCGCCGCAGCACCGTCGCGCGCTCCTCGATCCGCACGATGCGCGCCAGGCCGTCGGGCTGGCCGGAGGTGTCGCCGACCATCGCGACCCGGTCGCCGACGACGACGGGGGAGCGGCCCAGCTCGCGCGCGCGCATGGCGATCACGATGCGCTCGGGGAGGCCGTCACCGGCGGGCACGAGCGTCGTCCAGCGCCCTCGGTCGACAGCGGTCACCCGCCCGACGACGGCGTCCTCGTGCTTCGGGCGGTCCTTGGTGCGGGGACGGGTGCCTCGCCGGTTGGGTCGTACCCGGACGTCCCGCTCGTCCCAGCTGCTCGCGGAGCGGCCCATCAGCGTGCCGCGGCCTCGAGCATGGACTCCCACAGCTGCACGAACTCGGGCAGCGTCTTGCCGACAGTGCCCGGGTCCTGCACGATCGTGCCCGGCGCACGCAGCCCCACGACGGCACCGGCCATCACCATGCGGTGATCGGCGTAGGTGTGGAAGGTGTTGCCGCGCAAGGGCGCCGGGTCGATCTGCAACCCGTCCTCGAGCTCGGTCACCCCGATGCCCAGGCCGGCTAGCTCGCGCGAGAGCGCGGCGATCCGGTCGGTCTCGTGGCCCCGGATGTGTCCGACGCCGCGGATCCAGGACCGGCCCTCGGCGCAGGCCGCCAAGGCAGCCACGACGGGCGTGAGCTCGGCGGCATCATGCAGGTCGATGTCGATCCCGCGCGGCCGCCCGTCGCCGGTCACGGTCAGGGTGCGCGAGTCGAGGCTGACCTCGGCGCCCATCTGCTCGAGCACATCGCGGATCCGGTCGCCGGCCTGGGTCGTGTGCGTGGGCCAGTCCGGGACGGAGACCGACCCACCAGCCACGACGGCCGCGGCGAGGAAGGGCGCGGCGTTGGACAGGTCGGGCTCGACGGTCACGTCGAGCGGCAGCAGCTCCCCCGGCTCGACCCGCCAGGTGTTGGCCTCGGAGTCGTCGACCGCGGCGCCGGCGTCGCGCAGCGTCTCCACGGTCATCTCGATGTGTGGCAGCGAGGGGACCGGCTTGCCCTCGTGGACGATCGTGATGCCCTCTTCGAAGCGTGACCCGACGAGCAGCAGCGCGGAGATGAACTGCGAGGACGCGGACGCATCGACCACGACCGTGCCACCACGCACGGACCCTTGTCCCCGGACGACGAAGGGGAGGGTCCCCCTCCCTTCGTCATCGATGGTGACACCGAGGTCCCGGAGCGCATCGATCACCGCGGCCATCGGCCGCACGCGGGCGTGCTCGTCGCCGTCGAAGGGCACCGGGCCACCGGCCAGGGCCGCGACGGGCGGGAGGAAGCGCATGACGGTCCCCGCGAGGCCGCAGTCGACGGGGCGTCCACCGCGCAGGGTCGCGGGGGTGATCAGCCAGTCGGGAGAGCCACCGGTGGAGGTGGCGTCGTCGACACCGGCGCCGAGCTGGCGCAGGGCCTGGGCCATCAGCTCGGTGTCTCGGGAGCGAAGGGGGCGGCGCAGGCGCGAGGTGTCCGACGCCAGGGCGGCGAGGACGAGGTACCGGTTGGTGAGGGACTTGCTACCCGGCAGCGTCACGGTTGCATCGAGGCGGCCGGACGCTGCCGGGGCATGCCAATCAGGGCTGGTCATCGCGGGTCAGGACACCGCGTTCTTTGCCTGGAGGGCGGCCAGCTTGGCCTCGCGCCGAGCCGTGTTGCGGGCGTTGCGCGCGGTGCGCTCGACGCTCGCGCCGGCGAGCTTGGCGCGGTAGGCGACGCCGGGCTTGCCCTCGGTGTCGACAGCGGCCAGCATCAGGCCACCCATGAGGCTGAGGTCCTTGATGAACTGGGTCATCTTGCCGGCCTTGGCCTGCGGGTCGGACTCGGCCCAGAAGTCGTGCGTGGCCATGGTCGGCGTCAGCGTGCCCATGAGGACCGTGGAGGCCAGCCGGGGGAACTTGCCCGTGGCGAGCAGGGCGCCACCGGCGATCATCGCGGCGCCGTTGGCGCGCACGAGCAGCTCGGTGTCGTCGGGCAGCTGGGTCTTGGCGGCGAGCGGCTTGGTGACCGTCTCGGCGGCGGGCGCGTGGGCGCTGGGGTAACGCAGGGCGTTGATGCCGCCCCAGATGAAGATGCCGGCCAGCATGGGACGGGCGATACGACGAACGATCATGACTGCTCCCTTTGGTCGGGGGACGTCACCGGGAGGTTCCCGGCGGTACGTCTCTACCGTAGTCGGCTCGGCGGCCTACGCTCGAGGGTGTGTGCGGACGTTACGCGGCCACGGCCAACCCGGATGACCTGATCGAGGAGTTCGAGATCGACGCCGATCGGGTCGGTGACCCGGCGCGCTCACTCCTGAAGTCGCCCCAGGACCCGCCTGCGGGGCGACCTGACTTCAACATGGCGCCGACCAAGCAGGCACCGGTCGTGCTCAGCCGGGCGTCCGAGGGCAAGGACCCCCTGCGTCAGCTGCGGCTGCTCACGTGGGGGCTGGTGCCGTCGTGGGCCAAGGAGACCAAGGTCGGGCTGCGGATGACCAATGCCCGCGCCGAGACGGTGTTGGAGAAGTCCTCCTTCGCCAAGGCTGCGGCGAGCCGTCGCTGCCTCGTGCCGGCCGCGGGCTGGTACGAGTGGCAGGCCTCGCCGGTGGCGACCGACAGCAAGGGCAAGCCGCGCAAGCAGCCCTTCTTCATCCACCGGGGCGACGACGAGCCGCTGGCCTTCGCCGGGTTGTACGAGTTCTGGCGGGACCGGGCCATCGCCGACAACGACGATCCCGATGCCTGGCTGACGACCTTCACGATCATCACGACGGCGGCCGACCCCGGCATGGACCGCATCCACGACCGCCAGCCGCTGGTCCTCGAGCGCGAGGACTGGACGCGTTGGCTCGACCCGGGCCTGACGGACCTCGCCGAGGTCGGGGAGCTGCTCGCCTTCGCCCGGCCGGGTCGCTTTGCGGCGCACCCGGTCTCGACCGCGGTGAACGCGACGCGCAACAACGGCCCGCACCTGCTCGACCCGCTGCCGGCCTCCGAGCTGGTCGGTGCCGTCGACCCGGAGACCGGGGAGATCCACGGAGCCCACGATGGCTGACCCCACGCTCCCTGAGGAGGCGCGCCAGCGCCGGCGCCCCACGCTCCCTGAGGAGGCGCGCCAGCGCCGTCTCGAAGGGGCTCGAAGGGAAGCCTCCACCGCCCAGGGCCCCGCCCGCATCCACATCACCGCGGCGAAGGGGACGACCCGAGGCTCCCTGCTCCTCACCCATGGGGCCGGTGGCGGGGTGGACGCCAAGGACCTCGCCGCGATCGCCGCGACCTTGCCGGAGCACGGCTGGCAGGTGGCGCTGGTCGAGATGCCCTGGCGGGTCGCGGGCAAGAAGGTGGCGCCCATGCCGCCCAAGCTCGATGCTGCGTGGCGCGAGATCGTCGTCGCGGTGCGCGGCGACCTGGCCGACCGGGTCGTCTTCGGTGGCCGCAGCGCGGGGGCCCGGGTGGCCTGCCGGTTGGCGGCCGAGCTGGGCGCCGACGGGGTGCTGGCGCTGTCCTTCCCGCTCGTGCCGCCGGGCAAGGGGCCGGACAAGTCGCGCATCGGCGAGCTCGTCCTCCCGGTCGAGGCCGGACTCCCGCTCCACGTGGTGCAGGGCGCGCGGGACCCCTTCGGCTCACCCGACGCGGTCCGCGAGGCGCTGCGAGGAGCGTTGGGGGACGGGTCCGCTGACGTACATGTCGACGAAGCCCCCGGCACCCACTCCTTCACCGGCGGCCAGGCCGTGGCTGACCTGGTCGCCGCCCACCTCGAGTCCACCGCTCCCTGAGGAGGCCGCCCGCGGCCGTCTCGAAGGGCAGCGGCCGTCTCGAAGGGGCCTCACCGCCCCAGGGCCAGCAGGATCGCCAGCACCTCGTCGGGGTCGTTGAGGCGCTCGCCGTAGAGGTCACGCACCTGGTTCATGCGGTAGCGCACGGTCTGCGGGTGGACGTGGAGTGCCTCGGCGACCAGCTCGCGGCGTCCCTGCAGCAGCAGCCAGGCGCGCAGGGTCTCGGCCAGCCGGTCCGCGGCGCCGTCCGTCACCTCGTCGAAGGGAGCCAGTGCCGCCGCGCGCAGGTCGGCCAGCGCCGCGGGGTCGGCGTGCAGGACGAGCTCGGGGAGCAGGGCGTCGGTGTCGACGACACCCTCCCGCAACCCGACGGCCCGCACCGCCCGCTCGTAGGACTCGTGAGTGCGTGTCCACGGCCGGGCCGGCCCGACCGAGGCCTCGTGCCCGTCGAGCAGTGCGAGCAGCCGCTGACGTGAGCGCCCGCCGCTGTCGGGGACGAGCAGCACCGCGCGGGCGTCGTCGGAGCCCGGCAGGGCCTCGGCGAGAGTCAGCGTGCGGGGGTCGAGGACGCCGGCGGTCTTGGCGAGGCGGTGGCGGGGGACCAGGACGGCAGTCAGGGTGCGCGGTGGCGACCAGCGGGCGGCGGCCGCCGAGGCCTCGAGCTCGCCCTCGCCGACCCCGGTGAGCAACCCGCGGGCGAGCCGGTCGAGATAGACGATGCGCTCGCGCTCGGCGCTGCTCGTCTCCCGGTTGTGGCCGGCCACGGAGGCGGCGGACAGCTCGTCGATGTAGGTGAAGACCAGCTCTGCGAAGCGCCCCAGTGTCGCCGCATCGACGCCCGCGGCGATCGCCTCGACGGACAGCTCGCGCCACGCGGCGCGTGACCCGACGCGATAGGCGGCGAGCAGCGCATCGACCGGGCGTCCGTTGCGCGCCTCCGCCTGCCCGAGGTCCCGTGCGGCGCTGACACCCACGCCGACCGGCGCACCGTCGGGCGCCGACCGAGAGGCCAGTGACACGAAGCTCTCGAGGGAGATCTGCACGGCCTTCTCGATGATCCGCCCCATCCGCCCCTGGAAGGGGACGTCGTAGGCAGGGACCTGCTCCATGACGTCGGCGACGACGACCTTGGCCACCCTCGGCAGGTGAGCGCGAAGGGTGTCCACCGTCGCTTGGTCGAGGGTGAGGTCCGCGGTGCGCTGCGCGGCTCGACCGTCCTTGTCCGACAAGGGAATTCCTCCTGGATCGTGGCTTCGAGGCTCGGCTGTGGACGGCCTCGCACCTCAGCCAGCGTTGGCGGCTCATTCATCTTTTGTCTCCTGCGAACAATTTACTAGGTGAAATCCTACTCGCACGAGATACAGCCACGGATGGGTTGAGGCGAGAGGATGGAGTCATGACAACCTCTGCGACCCGAGACGCCGCCGCGACCCAGCCTCTGCTGAAGGTCCGCGACGCCGCAGTCCGCATCGCCCGTGGCCTGGCCACGCCCGTCGTCCCCGACGAGTACCTCGACCTCTTCGCCCCCCTTCGCTCCGGCGCCGACCTGCGCGGCCGCATCGTCTCCGTCATCCCCGAGACCCGCGACGCCGCCACCATCACCATCCGCGCCGGCCGGGACTGGCAGGGCCACTCGCCCGGCCAGTACATCCGTGTCGGTGTCGACGTCGACGGCCGCCGTCACTGGCGCGCCTACTCCCTGACGTCGGACACGAGTGCCCGCGACGGCCTGATCTCGATCACCGTCAAGGCCATGCCCGACGGGATCGTCTCGCGGCACCTCGTGCACCACACGCGGCCCGGCACCATCGTCCAGCTCGACCAGGCGACCGGTGACTTCATGCTCCCGCAGAGCGTGCCGCCCAAGGTCCTCTTCCTCACCGGCGGCTCCGGCATCACGCCGGTCATGGGGATGATGCGCAACCACGACTTCGACGGACTCGACGTCGTGCACGCGCACTCCGCGCCGACGGTCGACGACGTGATCTTCGCCAAGGAGCTGGCCGACCCCGCTCCCGGTGTGCGCGTCATGGTGCGCCACACCGACGACGAGGGCATGTTCACCCCTGATCAGCTCGACGAGCTGGTCCCCGACTGGAGCGACCGCGAGACCTGGATCTGCGGACCGACCCCGATGCTCGACGCCTTCGAGGCGCACTACGAGGCGGCGGGCCACACCGACCTGCTGCACGTGGAGCGCTTCCGCCCCACCATCGTCGAAGCGGGCGAAGGGGGCACTGCCTCCCTCGTCGTCGGGTCGGAGACCAAGACCCTCGAGCTCGACGGCGCCACCACCATCCTCGATGCCGCCGAGGACGCCGGCGTCCTCATGCCGAGCGGATGCCGGATGGGCATCTGCTTCAGCTGCGTCCTGCCCATGACCGACGGTGCCGTGCGCGACCTGCGCACCGGCGACCTGACCACGACAACTCCTGACGACCCAGCGGTCAAGGTGCAGACTTGCATCTCCGCCGTCGCAGGTTCCTGCACCATCGAGACCAAGGAGAAGTGAACATGACTGCCACTCTCGAGCGCACGCCCGACGCCCGCATCACCGGCGGCAAGTCGGACGTCGTCCACACCCACGTCAACCTCCGCGAGTCGCCCATCGCGCACCTCACCCCGGAGCGGATCGAGGAGCTCGGTCGCGAGCTCGACGAGATCCGCGCGGGCGTCATGGCCTCGCTGGGCGAGGCCGATGCCCGCTACATCCGACGCGTGATCAAGGCGCAGCGTTACCTGGAGGTCGGTGGCCGCGCGGCCCTGTTCTTCTCGAGCAACCCGATCGCCTGGGTCGCCGGCACCGCCGCGCTGAGCGCGTCGAAGATCCTGGACAACATGGAGGTCGGGCACAACATCATCCACGGCCAGTGGGACTGGATGCGCGACCCGAGCATCCACTCCTCGACGTGGGAGTGGGACAACGTCACCCCGGCGGACCACTGGAAGAGCAGCCACAACCAGGTGCACCACACGTACACCAACGTCGTCGGCCACGACAACGACCTGGGCTACGGGATCATGCGGGTCGACGACGCGCAGAAGTGGTACCCGGGCTACCTCATCCAGCCGGTGACCCAGTTCATCAACGCGACCCTCTTCGAGTACGGCATCGCCGCGTACGACCTCGAGCTGGGCAAGAACTGGGCGACCCGCAAGGACAACCCCGAGTGGATGGCCGAGGCCGACAAGGTCGTCAACAAGATCAAGAAGCAGGCCGGCAAGGACTACCTGCTCTTCCCGCTGCTGTCCGGGCCGAACTTCGTCTCGACCCTCGGCGCCAACCTGGTGGCCAACCTCGTGCGCAACTACTGGACGCACTCGGTCATCATGTGCGGTCACTTCCCGGCCGGCGTGAAGACCTTCACCAAGAACTCGATCGACGGTGAGACCCGGGGCGAGTGGTACCTGCGCCAGATGCTCGGCTCGGCCAACATCACCGGCTCGACGCCGATGCACATCGCCACCGGTCACCTGAGCTACCAGATCGAGCACCACCTCTTCCCCGACATGCCCAGCCGTCGTTACCCGGAGATCGCCCCGCGGATCCAGGCGCTCTTCGCCGAGTACGGCATCGAGTATGTCTCCGGCTCGCTGCCCAAGCAGGTCGGCTCCGCGTGGAGCGAGATCATCCGCCTGTCCCTGCCGAACGACACCTCGCTCACGCAGGCAGTCGGCATCCTGCGCAAGTCCGGCATGAAGGGCCTGAAGGCCCGCGCCCGCAAGACCCGCTTCCAGCTCGCCAGCTGAGGAGCTTGCGCAGCAAGCGTCTGCACGCTGGCTGAGGAGCTTGCGCAGCAAGCGTCTGCACGCTGGCTGAGGAGCTTGCGCAGCAAGCGTCTCGAAGCCTGACGCAAGAGACCCCCTTCGATCGCGAAGGGGGTCTCTTGCGTTCGGCGACGTGGCGCCGGTTCCCGGTGCGCAGATAGGGCTGAGTGCCGAGGTTGGCTGTGCCTTCGCCGTTGCTCCGTACTTTGTGCCAACGCGGCTTCCTTCGTGATCGCCCTGATTGCCGCGGTGGCCGAGGCGTCCGGCATGACGGTGGTGTCCCGCAACATCCGGCACTTCGAACCGCTGGGAGTCGCCTGCCTCGATCCCTGGACGGTGTCAGACAGGCCCTGACTTCAGCCCGGGCACGTTGTTCGAGGTGCGAGAGGGGAGCCCCTCACGCGGGATAGCCCTGAGGGTTGGCCGACTGCCACCGCCACGTGTCGGCGCACATGTCCTCGATGGTGCGGGTGGCACGCCAGCCCAGCTCGGCGTCTGCGCGTGAGGCATCGGCGTAGACGGAACCCAGGTCGCCGGCACGTCGCCCGACGATCTCGTAGGGGACGGACTGCCCGCTCCCTGCCTCGAAGGCCGCCACCATCTCGAGCACGGAGGTGCCGTGACCGGTGCCGAGGTTCCACTCGCGCACCTGCACGTCCCGGTGGGTGCTCAGGTACTGCAGCGCGGCGACATGGCCCGCGGCGAGGTCCTCGACGTGGATGTAGTCGCGCAGCGCCGTCCCGTCCGGCGTGGGGTAGTCGCCGCCGAAGACCTGGAGCTGCTCCCTTCGCCCCACCGCCACCTGCGCGATGAAGGGCATGAGGTTGTTGGGGATGCCCTGGGGGTCTTCGCCGATCCGCCCCGACGGGTGGGCGCCCACGGGGTTGAAGTAGCGCAGCAGCGCGACCTGGACCGAGCCGGTCGCGGCCACGTCCCGCAGGATCTGCTCCTGCATGACCTTGGTCCAGCCGTACGGGTTGGTCGAGCTGGTGGGCAGCTCCTCGGGCATCGGGACGCGGTCGGTCTCGCCGTAGACGGTGGCGGAGGAGGAGAAGACCAGGGTGCGCACGTCGTGGCGCTCCATGGCGCGCAGGATGGCGAAGGTCGTCCCGAGGTTGTTGTCGTAGTACTCGAGCGGCATCTCGCTCGACTCACCGACGGCCTTGAGCCCGGCGAAGTGGATCACCGCGTCGAAGCGGCCCTCGGCGAAGAGCGCGGACGTCTTGTCCACGTCGCGCAGGTCGAAGGCGTGGCTCTCGATCCGGGTCCCGGCGAGCTCTTCGAGCCGGGGGAGGACCGAGGCCCGGGAGTTGACGTGGCTGTCGGCGATGACGGGCTCGTGGCCCGCAGCGATGAGCTGGATGACGGTGTGGGACCCGATGTAGCCGGCTCCACCGGTGACGAGGACGCG
Source organism: Janibacter sp. Soil728 (assembly GCF_001428305.1). Taxonomy (GTDB): domain Bacteria; phylum Actinomycetota; class Actinomycetes; order Actinomycetales; family Dermatophilaceae; genus Janibacter. The sequence continues at coordinate 42,988 of NZ_LMRZ01000007.1, forward strand.
CATGGCCCCAGCATAGGTAACGCTGGCTGAGGTGCGAGTCGCGCCAGCGGGGAGCCTCGAAGCCGCTCAGCCTTCGGTGATGTGCCGCACCTGGGTGACCTCGGACCACGAGCCGTCGTCGCAGATCGTCGTGATGCGCTGCATGATCGTCGCCCGCAGCCGCGGAGGAGCGGGCTCGCAGGCGCAGGAGCGTTGCACGATCTGGCGCAGCACCTGGTCGATGTCGCGCTCGGCGAGGCAGGGGCTGCAGCCGGCGAGGTGCTCGCGCACCTTCAGCGTGTCGGCGGGCGTCATCTCGCCGTCGACGTACTCCATCATCCGGTAGAGCGCCTGCGAGCAGTCCATGGTGGCGTCGTCGTGGCTCATGCCTTGCTCTCCTTGACGGCGGCCATGCCACGGTCGGCGGCATAGTCGGCGAGCTTCTCGCGCAGCTGACGTCGGCCGCGGTGCAGTCGTGACATCACGGTGCCGATGGGCGTACCCATGATCTCCGCGATCTCCTTGTAGGCGAAGCCCTCGACGTCAGCGAGGTAGACCGCCATGCGGAAGTCCTCGGGCAGCTCCTGCAGCGCCCGCTTGACCTGTGAGTCGGGCATCCGGTCGAGTGCCTCGACCTCGGCGGAGCGCAGCCCCTTGGAGGTGTGCTGCTCGGCCTTGTGCAGCTGGTAGTCCTCGACCTCGGGGGAGTCGGACTGCTTCGGCTCGCGCTGCTTCTTGCGGTACGTGTTGATGTACGTGTTGGTGAGGATGCGGTACATCCACGCCTTGAGGTTGGTCCCCGGCCGGTACTGGTGGAACGCGGCGAAGGCCTTGGCGTAGGTCTCCTGGACGAGGTCCTCGGCGTCCGTCGGGTTGCGGGTGGTGCGCATCGCGGCGGAGTAGAGCTGGTCGAGCAGCGGCATCGCCTCGCGCTCGAAGCGCGCGCGCCGCTGCTCGGTGGTCTCGTTGGCGACGTCGACGGCAGCGTCGGCCGCGGCCTGCGCAGTCGTCTCGTCGGTCGTGGGATCAGTCATCGCACTCCACCCTAGCGGGGTGGTGGTGCGCTCTCCGGCGTGCAGTACGAGCACCTGGACTCCTGTGCGTGGTCGTGGCTCTTCGCAGGGTCCAACGCCGTCTCTGCTGCTCTCATTCCACGGGCCCGGGTGATCTTCTGACGGGCCGTCATCTGGTGCTTGGCTTCGTGCCAAACTGACCGTGCCCACGCCCCTCACATCAGGAGACCTACCTGTGGCACCTCTTGTCCTGCACGTCACCGGAGCTCGTCCAAATTTCCCCAAGGCAGCTCCGGTCCTCGAAGGCTTGGCGGCGTACGACGTCGAGCAGCTGCTGGTCCACACCGGGCAGCACTACGACGACAAGATGTCAGACGTCTTCTTCCGGCAGCTGGGCATCCCGAAGCCGGACGTGAACCTCGGCGTGGGCTCGGGCGCGCACGGCGAGCAGACGGCGAAGGTCATCCAGGCGCTCGAGCAGCTGTTCACCGAGCGACGTCCTGACCTCGTCGTGGTCTATGGCGACGTCAACTCCACCGTCGCCGCGGCCTTGGTGGCATCGAAGATGGGGATCACCTTCGCGCACGTCGAGGCGGGTCTGCGCTCCTTCGACATGACGATGCCCGAGGAGATCAACCGGCTTGTCACCGATCGGCTCTCCGACCTGCTGCTGACAACGAGCACTGATGCGATCGCCCACCTGGGCAACGAGGGCACGGACCCCGACAAGATCCACTTCGTGGGCAACCCGATGATCGACACGCTCCTCAAGCACAAGGACAGCTTCGACTCTGAGTCCGCACGCCGAGAGGTCGGTATCGACGGCGATTACATCGTCGCCACCCTGCACCGTCCGGGAAATGTCGATGACCCCGACGACGTCGCAGAGCTCGTCGCTGCCATGCACGCTGTGGCGGACCAGGCAGAGGTCGTGATCCCTCTGCACCCGCGGGGGCGAGCGCGACTTGAGGAGGCCGGGTTCCTCGACCATGACCGCGTGCGGGTCATCGATCCGATGGGGTACCTGGAGTTCATGGGCCTGGTGCGGGGGGCAGCGGCCGTGGTCACCGACTCCGGGGGAGTCCAGGAGGAGACGACGATTCTCGGCGTGCCATGCCTGACCCTGCGGCCCAACACCGAGCGTCCGGTGACGATTACTCACGGGACCAATCAGCTCGTCACTCGCGAGACCCTGCCGGATCGCGTGCGGGAGGTCTTGGCCACAGGGCCGTTGACCGAGTGGGACACACCGCCGCTCTGGGACGGGCATGCGGGTGAGCGGATTGCCAAGGTTCTCGCTGGGTCGGTCGGTGCGGCTCGCAGGGCTGGCGCCTGAGCCTCGCGCCAGAACGCATCAGGGGCGGTGTCCGAGTCGGACACCGCCCCTGATGCAGAACTTGCTCAGGCGTTGGGCTTCTTGCCGTGGTTGGCAGACTTGCCCTTGCGGGAGCGACGCTTGCGGGCGCGCTTGCTCATGGTGACTCCTTGCGTACGGGCTCTCCCGCTGAGCGCAGGAGATGTAACAACGAGGCATTCTGTCACGACATTTAGGATTGCTCCTTCGCTGGGGGTACTCACCCCGTCAGATCGATGGCATCATTGAGCCTGTGAAGAAGATCATGGCCCTCGTGGGCGCGACGACCTTGGCACTGACCCTGTCGGGTCCCCTTGCGAGCCAGAACGGGCTTGACTGGGCCGCGCAGGAGAGCGACGGCTTCGACTGGGCGCTGCCCTTCGGCCTCAGCCTCGACTGGGGCACGATGCGTCCCGCCGGTCTTGACTGGGCAGCTGCGCAGCGGGGACTGGACTGGGCGGCCCCCGCCACTGACGGTTTCGACTGGGCCGCCCCCACCACTGACGGCTTCGACTGGGCCGCCCCCGCCACGGACGGCTTCGACTGGGCAGCACCGGCTGCGACCGGTCCCAGCGACCTCGGTAACGCCTGAGCGCCCAGCTCGACTCCCCGCAGCAGTCGGGGCCTGATCTTCTCCGAGCGACTCGGGGCTATGTCCTGTCGATCGCCGCGTTGGCCGTCCTGGCCTTCGTCGTCGCTTGGCTGACCTCGGGACCGCCTCAACACCTGAGTTGGCTCATCGCGATGCTCGGGGTCGCCGGCGTCGCAGCCGTGAGTCGGCCCCAAGCGATCGGTGCGGTTCAGGTCTCGGTCTCCGGCATCGTGCAGATCGCGGCGATTCCCCTTCTTGGTCCTGTCGGGGCAGCTCTGGTCGCTGCCTTGCCGGTCCTGCTTGACCGCAACGAGCCCCTCAAGCGTTCGTTCAACGCCAGCCAGCGGGTCTGCTATGTGCTCGCGGGTGCCGCGGGCTACGCGTTTGCTGGAGGCGCTGTCCTCACCTCGGTCCGTGAGGACGTCCAGCCCGTCTGGCTGGCGGGCCAGGTGGCCGCAGCGTCCGTGGGTGCGGGTCTGGTCAACGCGGCACTGCTCGCCGGCGTCCTTCAGCTGAGCTCAGCCGGCTCGTTGCGGGTGATCTTCGGCGATCTCCTCCGTCAGGTCATCTCGCCCTATGCGAGCTATGCCCTCGCCTCGTACATGTTGGTCCTGCTGTGGGCACCGGCTGGCCTGGCCTGGGTCTCTGCGGTGCTCTTCCTGCCATCGATCCTCGTCATCCAGTGGGGTCTGCACACCCACTCGTCCGAGTGGGCGATCCGCCACGAGGTGCTGACTCCCTTCGTCCAGGCTCTCGATCTGCGTCAGTCGGGTGCCGCGGAGGAGGCCCGGCTCGTCGGCGAGGCGGCCAACGCGATCGCCGTGGGGGTGGGGCTCGCGCCCACCGCCGTGGACGAGGTCACGACGGCGGCACGCCTGCGGGAGGTGGGCAAGCTGGCTCTGCAGGGTGCGCCGCCGGCGATCGTGCGACGAGACCATCCTGAGGCCGCACGTCGGGTCCTCGGCTCGGTCGTCTTCCTCGACCGGCCGACGTACCTCATCGCTGCCCATCAGGAGCGGGTCGACGGCCAAGGCGGCCCACGGGGCCTTGCGGGGGAGTCCATCCCGATCGGTGCCCGCGTCGTGGCCGTCGCGGCCATGTGGGGCCGTCTCGTCGCCGCCGGGATGCGGTCCGACGAGGCAGTCAGCCGCTGTGAGGCCGCGGTCGGTCTGAGTCTTGACGAGCCATGCGTCGCAGCGCTGAGGCGAGCTCTTGAGCTGAACCAGCTGCCCAAGGCGGTTGCCGGATGATCGCCGGCCTGCGGGTCCGACCGGGACTGGCCCTCTTCATCGTTGCCGTGCTCATCGGGTCCGTCGCCGCGTTGCGCGGCGAGATTCGACCGAGCATGATCACGCCGCTGACGCTCGCCGCGGTCATCGCGATCTTCATCGGTGAGCAGCTGCCGATGCGGATCTCCGGACGGGTCATCGCGCCCCTGACCACGGCTCCGGCGCTGGGCCTGATCCTCATGCCGCTCTCGGGTGGAGGGCAGGAGCCGAGCGCCCCGACCGTCATGGCCGTCGTCTGGCTGAGCATCCTCTTGGGAGGACTGGTTGCACGGCTCAGTGGACGGTCGGTCGTCGAGGGATCGTTGGGATCACGATTCATCGGGATGGCAGTGGCCTGCGTGTGCGCGCGAGGAGTGACCATCGACGGGAGCGATCTCGTCGGCTGGGCCTTCAGTCCGGACGTGCATCCGGCTCTCGGGGCGATGGGTCTGCTCGCCGCGGCCGCTGCCGGTGGCCTCGTCGAACGCGTCCTGGACAGTCTGGTCGGGTTGGCGGCCGGACGCCACCTCACCCACGTCCTCGACGCCGAGGTGGGTCCTCTCGCTGGTATCTCCGCGGCCGCCATCACGACAGGCCCCCTCCTCGCGGTGGCGAGTCGCATCGTCGACTGGGCCGCCATCCCCCTCTTCACCATCCCGGTGCTGCTCAGCTATGTGACGGTCCGTCGCGTCGCTACGATCAGGCACTCAGTCGACGAGTCACTCGTGGCGATGTCCCGGCTGCCTGAGGTCGCCGGACTCACCCGGGTCGGTCACGTGCGCCGGGTCGTCGAGCTGGCCTGCGTCATCGGTCAGCAGATGAACCTCGACCCGCAGGGCCTCCACGACGTGGAGCGCACGGCACTGCTCCACGACATCGGTCAGCTCGGGCTGACTGAGCCGCTGCGTGGCGGTGCGACGATCTACGCGAGCGCCGCCCAGGACGAAGAGATGGCGTTGGCTGCCCGCAAGATCATCGCCGGTGCCTCCAAGCTGGCGCCCTTCGCGCCGCTCGTAGCCCACGTGGGCACCCCCTTCCGCCGCGCTCGCGAGTTCGGCGAGCACATCCCCCTTCCCTCCCGCATCGTGCGCGTCGCCAACGCGTGGGACGACATCACCGAGGGCGCGCGCTCACCGAGGGCGGGGGCGGTCGCGCTGGAGCGGCTGCATCTCGGGCTGGGCTACGACTACGACCCGGAGGTCGTGTCCGCGCTCGAGCGGGCGCTGGAGCTGTAGCGGAAGGATCAGCCGGCGACAGTCGAGCGCAGGCTGATCGCTGCCCCGGTGACGTAACCGCTGCGGCGGGCGGTCACGTGCACGTGGATACGGGTGCCCTTGTCCCTGCTGGCGAGGGTGTAGGTCGTGCCGGTCCTGCCCGTGATCGCGACGTTGTTGCGGTACCACTGGTAGCTGTAGCTGGTCGGCGTCGGGGTCCACGCGCCGGCCCTGACCGTGACGGTCTGGCCGGAGCGGAAGGTGCCCTTGAGGTAGGGGCGGTTCGTCGCGTAGATCGGGATCCCGACGCTGGCCGAGGACGCCGCCTTGGAGACGTAGCCGGTGCGGTGGGCCGCGACCGAGACGGTGAGCCTGCGGCCCGCGTCGGCGCTGGTCGGGGTGTAGGTCGGCCTTGTCGCTCCGTAGATGCTGGCCCCGTTGCGCTTCCACCGGTAGGTGTACGACGTGGGCGTCGGCGACCACGTGCCCTTGCTGGCCGTGAGCGTCTTGCCGACCCCGCGCGTCCCGGTGATCGTGGGGGCCTTCGTGACGGTGAAGGCACCTCGCTGCGAGGTGTTGACGATCTGCACCACGGCCCCGCCGGCGTCAGCGGACACGGTGGTGATCTTGATCCGGCTGCCGTGGCTGGCGAAGGTACGCCCGACCGCCAGGGCCACGTGGTTGTCGAGAGCGCCGGTCGGGGTGGCGTCGAGGACGACAGAACCGGACCACGGGCTGGTGCGCAGCACCCGTACCCCGGTGTCCTGGTTGGTCGGGTTGCTGCTGTCACGTGCGGTGGGGGTGCGGTACTCGACCCAGTACTTCACGTTGGTGTTCTGGTCGGTGATCACGGCCGCGCGCGTGCCTTCGAGCCCGGAGAGAGGCTCGAGCGTGACGCTGGACGTGCCGTGGCCGGCCTGCACCGCTGCCGAAGGGGGGAGCAGCCCGTGCTGCAGCGCCTGCGGTGTGGAGAGCATGGGCAGGTCCCGCGGCGACGAGGGACCCATGATGTCGAGCGAGTCGCCGTACTCCATCTCGTCGCAGCCGACCCACCAGTCGGTGGCGGTGTCGTAGCGGCCGTCGGAGCTGCTGGGACAGACCAGCGAGTTGGCGTGGTCCATCGACATGTTGTGCCCGAGCTCGTGCGCCAGGACCGGTGCCGCGATGTCCGAGACGTGCAGGACGCCGGGGGAGTTGGGGGTGTCGCCGAGGGAGCCGAGGCCGTACCCGCAGCTGGGGCCTGCCGCGGAGGGCAGCTTGAGCACGAGGCTGGAGTTGTCGGTCCAGGCCCAGCCGGTCCTGCTGATGGCTTCGTTCCACAGCTTCATCGGGTCGCTGTCGCAGGCGAAGGCCGAGGTGTAGGGCGCCTTGATCGTCGGCGCACCGACCCGCAGCTCGCTGCGCGACTGCTCGCGCCAATAGCTGTCGGTCGCGGCCACCTGGGCCGTCATCGAGGCCGTCGTGGCTGGCGCGCGGGTCATCCCGCGCGGCGTGACCTCGACATAGGTGATGCGACGGGTGGCGGGCACGTAGTCGGCGCTGCTGGCCTGCTGGGCCTCGACGACCTCGGTGACCTCCAGCGGGTCGCCCTCCGGCGATGTGGCGACGGCGGTGCTGGCCGCACCGAGCGTCGACGACGAGGTGGCGGGTGTGCCGTCGGACGCTGCACGCAGGCCCGCACTGTCCAGGCGGTGGCTCGTCGGGCCCTTGCCTGCAGACCGGAGGGTGAGGGTGCGTCCGGCCTGCGCGGCGGCGACGACGCTCTGCGGGGCGCGGACGTCGAGCGTCACCTGAGCGTGCGGAGGGGCGTGCTCGAGGCTGCGGCCGCTGACGGGCACGAGCTCGTCGCCGACCCGCACGCCGAACCACTGCCGGTCACCTCGATGCTCGACGGAGGTCTTGATCAGCTCACCGGTGAGCCGGACCCGCGCCTCGTCGGTGGTCGCGTTGCCCGCATGTGCGGTCACGGCGGACGTGAGGGTCAGGGCGGCGGTGAGCACTGCGGGGACGAGGAGGCGGCGGGTGCGCATCAGTCAAGGCTCCGTGGCAAAAGAGTCGGCGGCACCAGCCGCAGTGACCGTCGTACGAAGGGGGAGGGCGATGCGAGGTGCGGCGTAGCGCAATGGTGGCACATCCGCCCCGCTCCCTGAGGAGGTCGCGCAGCGACCGTCTCGAAGGGTGGCGAGCCTCGCACCGGAGCGGCCCTGCACGTGTGGGAAGATGGTCGCGGCTCACCAGCCGCCCGTCGTGACCTCACCCGGTCATCACAGGGCCGCCCAACTTCTGCTCCACGAGTTTCCGAGGTCTGTCTGCCGTGTCCGCGTCCGAGCCCACCACCACGTATGACCTGACTGCCCCGCAGTTCGTCGCCCACGAGGGCGGCAAGGTCGAGGTACGGGCCACGAAACCGTTGCGGGGGATGGACGATCTCGCGCTCCTCTACACGCCGGGTGTCGCCGACGTCTGCCTCGCGATCGAGCAGGACCCGTCGCTCTCGCGTAGCTACACCGCGCGCAACAACACGGTCGCCGTCATCACCGACGGCACGGCCGTGCTCGGCCTGGGCGACATCGGCCCGCTGGCCGCGATGCCGGTCATGGAGGGCAAGGCGGTGCTCTTCAAGCACTTCGCCGGTGTCGACGCGATCCCGGTGTGTCTGGAGTCCGGCACGGTCGACGAGCTCTTCGAGGCGATCGCGCGGATGGCGCCGAGCTTCGGTGGGATCAACCTCGAGGACATCTCGGCCCCGCGCTGCTTCGACCTCGAGCGTCGGCTGCGTGAGCGGCTGGACATCCCCGTCTTCCACGACGACCAGCACGGCACGGCGATCGTCGTGCTCGCCGGCATGATCAACGCGTGCCGCGTGCTGGGCCGTGAGATCTCCTCGCTCAGCGTCGTCGTCGCCGGCGCCGGCGCGGCTGGCGTCGCGGTCACCCAGCTGCTGCAGTTGGCGGGTGTCACCGACGTCGTCGTGTGCGACTCGCGCGGCATCATCGGCAAGCACCGCAACGACCTGGTGGCGCACAAGGAGATGCTCGCGGCGACGACCAATGTCACGGGCAAGACCGGGACGATGGGCGACGCGCTCAAGGGCGCCGACGTCTACATCGGCGTCTCCGGCGGCACGGTGCCCGAGGAGCAGATCGCGGCGATGGCCGAGGGTCCGATGATCTTCGCTCTCGCCAACCCGACGCCCGAGGTGCACCCCGACATCGCGCACAAGTACGCGTCGATCGTCGCCACGGGCCGCAGCGACTTCCCCAACCAGATCAACAACGTGCTGGCATTCCCGGGGATCTTCCGCGGGGCCCTCGACGCCGGGGGAGTGCAGATCAGCGAGGAGATGAAGCTGGCAGCTGCCCGCGCCATCGCCGACCTCGTCGCGGAGCCGACGGTCGACTGCATCGTCCCGCCCGTCTTCCAGGAGGGCGTGGCCGAGGCCGTCGCCGCCGCCGTGGCGGCCCACGCCGGATGACCTGCCCACGCTCCTTGAGATGCGAGCTCGCGCAGCGAGCGAGCCTCGATGGGACCTGTGCATGACTCGATGGCGAGTCGCTCCGGGCATCGCTTGGGTGGCGGCCGAGCCTGAGCGCGTCGCGCTCATCGACACTCGCGACCCGATGGCGCAGCCGATGCACGTGCAGGCTCCCTTCGCAGCCCTGTGGGCCGCCCTGGCGGACGGCCCGGTGACCCAAGCGGGCCTCGAGGTGATCGCCGCCGACATCGTGGACGAAGGGGAGGCCGCGGACTTCGTCGCCAGCTTCGTCGAGTCCCTCGGTGTCGTGGGTGCGGTCGAGCAGGTTACGGCGTGAGCAGCGTCCCGCTGACGCTTGCCGAGGCCGTCCCGCTGGGCACGGTGCACCTCCAGCGACTGCTGGAGGCGGCAGGGATCAGGTCGCTCGCCATCAAGGGACCGGCCTTCATCGCTCTCGGGGTACGGGCGCCGCGCCACAGCAACGACATCGACCTGATCATCGCCCCCGAGGATCGTGAGCGGGCGAGTGCGGTCCTGGCGGGTGCCGGGTGGGGGATCATCTCGCACTGGTTCCCTCCTGCCCTGGACGATGTCATCTACTCCACGACCTTCAGCCACCGGCAGTTCCCGGCGACGCTCGACCTCCACCACCACTTCACTGGCTTTCTGGCACACGACGCCTTCGACCAGCTCTGGCGCGCACGCACGATGGTGCAGGTGGGACATCAGGACGTGGTGTGCACGGGACGAGAGCACGCGCTCGTCATCGAGGGGCTCAACTCGATCAAGATGCTTGAGCACGAGCGCCGCCCCGAGGCCGCGCGGCGTGTCGTCGAGGCCGCGGTTGCGGTCGATGTCGGTGCCGTGGAGGCAGCCGCCATAGCGGTCGGCGCCCGACACACTGCAGCTCCGATCATCGCGGCACTCGGGGGCCCCGACCCGGACCAACCGGCGCCGGACGGCTTCGGCTCCTGGGTGGAGCGGGGCGCCCGCAACAGCGGACGCGACCTCATCTGCGATGTCCTGCGCCGGTCTCCACGATCTGCGCCACGGGTGGTGTGGGAGCAGCTGACGCTGGACCCGAAGGTTGCACGCTTCTGGGCCCAGTCCCACGGGGTGCCGTATCGCAGTCCCCAACAAATCCTGTGGGTCCGGATCCAGCGGATGCTCAAGCGACGCTGACCTCTCGGTCGCTACTCCCTCTCGTTGGGGTGGTGGGCGTGCACCTCGACGAGCTCCACCGCGAAAGGGTCGAAGTCGTGGATCGCCGCGCGGCTGCGCGTGCTGTGAGGATGTCGTGGGCAAACTCCGTCGGGGCGCCGTCGCTGAGGAACCTCAGCCCACGGGAAGCGGTCATGCAGGCCGGCCCCGAACGGTCAAGAGTGGCTGCCTGTCAGATCGTGTACTCGACCCCGTGTGTGCTCGAGATCATCCCCGCTCCGACGGTGTTACCGGTCGCCGGATCGATGAGGATGAAGGACCCCGTGGCCCGGTGGGTCGCATACGCGTCGACGGCGAGCGGCTGGGACAGCCGCAGGGAGACGGTGCCGACCTCGTTGAGGCCCAGCTCGCTGGCCTCGCCGTCCCGCTCGAGGGTGTTGACGTCCAGACGCGCACCCAAGCCGTCGACGACGGCCTTCACGGTGCGGGTGGTGTGCTTGAGGAGCAGCTTTTGACGGCTGTGGAGCGCGCCGGTCGACATCCAGCAGATTGTGGCGGTCACCTCTCGGGTGACCTCGGGCGCATGCTCGGCGTCTGCGATGAGGTCACCACGTGAGACATCGACCTCGTCGGCGAGACGCAGGGTGACGGACTGACCGCTCACCGCTTGGTCGTGGGTGGCGTCGAGGGTGTCGATGCCGGCGATGGTCGTGCGGACCCCGCTGGGCAGGACGACGATCTCCTGGCCGACGGTGAAGGTGCCCGCCTCGACCCGACCGGCATATCCCCGGTAGTCGCGGTGCTCGCCCTGCTGCGGACGGATGACGTACTGGACGGGGAAGCGGTCGCCCTTGTCCTCGAAGAGGTCGGCGTTCTCAGCCGTCTCGAGGTGCTCGAGCAGGCTCGTCCCGGTGTACCAGGGCATGGAGTCGCTGGTCTCGACAACATTGTCGCCGGCAAGCGCACTGATGGGGAAGGTCGCGACGGCCGGCACCTGGAGCTGCTCGGCGAAGGCGAGGAAGTCGTCACGGATCTGTGTGTAGACGGCCTCGTCGAAGTCGACGAGGTCCATCTTGTTGACCACGAGGGTGATGTGCGGGACCTGTAGCAGCGACAGGAGCACGGTGTGCCGGCGCGACTGCTCGGTGAGCCCGTGGCGCGCATCGACGAGGACAAGCCCGAGATCGGCAGTCGAGGCGCCGGTGACCATGTTGCGCGTGTACTGCGCGTGCCCGGGGGTGTCGGCAAGGATGAACTTGCGCCGGGGAGTCGCGAAGTAGCGGTACGCGACATCGATGGTGATGCCCTGCTCGCGCTCGCTGCGCAGGCCGTCGGTGAGCAGCGCCAGGTCGGTGTGGTCGTGGCCCTTGGCCTTGCTGGTGGCTTCGACCGCCTCGAGCTGGTCCTCGAAGATGGCCTTGCTGTCCAGCAGCAGCCGCCCTATGAGGGTCGACTTGCCGTCGTCCACGGACCCGGCCGTCGCAACGCGGAGCAGACCCAGGTCGAGGTTGGTACCGACCGAGGTCGCGGACTGCTCGGGCAGGGGGGTGGTCAGGGTGTCGGTACTCATCAGAAGTACCCCTCCTTCTTGCGGTCCTCCATGGCGGCCTCGCTGAATCGGTCGTCGCCACGGGTGGCGCCACGCTCGGTCAGGCGGGCGATCGAGATCTCGTCGATGATCTCTGTGACGGTTGCGGCCGGAGACTCCACGCACCCGGTGAGCGTCAGGTCGCCGACGGTGCGGAACCGGACGGTCCGCTCGCTCGCGACCTCACCAGCGCGAAGGGGGTTGTGCTCGCTCTCGGTGAGGAGCATCCCGTCCCGCTCGAAGACGCGTCGCTGGTGCGAGTAGTAGATCTCGGGGATGTCGAGCTGCTCCCGGCCGATGTACTGCCAGATGTCGAGCTCGGTCCAGTTGCTCAGCGGGAAGACGCGCATGTGCTCGCCCTCGTGGATACGCCCGTTGTAGAGCGACCACAGCTCCGGGCGTTGGTTCTTGGGGTCCCACTGGCCGAAGTCGTCGCGGTGGGAGTAGATGCGCTCCTTGGCGCGCGCCTTCTCCTCGTCACGCCGTCCGCCGCCGAAGGCAGCGGTGTAGCCGCGCTCCTCGATGGCGTGGAGCAGGGTTCCGATCTGCAGACGGTTGCGCGAGGTCTTGCCGTCGTCGATGACAATGCCCTGGGCGATCGCCTCGTCGACGGAGGCGACATGCAGGTCGATCCCGAGGCGCTCGACCCAGCGGTCGCGGGTGGCGAGGACCTCGGGGAAGTCGAAGCCGGTGTCGACCTGAAGCAGGCCGAACGGGATCTTGGCGGGGGCGAATGCACGCTCGGCGAGCCGGAGCATGACGATCGAGTCCTTGCCTCCGGAGAACATCAGGACGGGGCGCTCGAACTCTGCGGCGACCTCACGGATGATGTGGATCGACTCGGACTCGAGGACGTCGAGGTGCGTCAGGGCAGCCTGTGGGGCAGCAGTGGGCACGGGGAACCTCTCTTCGGACGGGACCCATGGAGCATAACTGGATGTTATGGATGTCCAAACTAGTGCTCAGGTGTTGGATGGCAGTGTCAGCAGGTGGCACACACCGTTCATGGGCAGCCGGTAGCCTTCGGTGCGCCCGCTCCGGCCGCTGCGGCTCCGTTCCCCAGGCATGCATCGGCAACCATCGGTCCTCCAGGAAGGCACGCTGTGCGCTCTCACGCGTCGCGAGACGTCTTAGTGCTGTCGCTGTTGCCGCATCCCTTCGCGACGAGGACGCGCAAGGCGGCCGAGGCCTACGCCGGTGCGGGTCATCGGGTCAGGTTCCTCGCCCCGCAGCGAGCCGGTCGGACCGTCGACGAGGTCGAAGCAGGGGTAGTGCGCCACGGGGGCGTCGTCAGCCACCACGTGGTCGTGCCGCGGACAGATCTGGGGAGCTCCGGAGGCGCGCAGCTACGCAACGCATTGCTCAGCTTCCTCCCCGCGCTGCTGCGGATGATAGTAGTGACGCTGCGCAGCCCTGCGGATGTGGTGCATGTCACTGGCGTGCCCCTAGTCCCGGTTGCGATGCTCCACCGAGCGAGGTTCGGCTCTCGGCTGATCATGGATGTGAACGAACGGCCCGCCTCGGTGACAGCCAAGGGATCGCTCTTCGGCACCATCAGCCGGTTCGAGCCGATTGTCATCCGCGCCGCTGCGCCTCAGGCGTCGCTAGTCACCGTCGTCGCGCCCGGCCATGCCGAAATCCTCCGGTCCACCATGGGGGTGCGCCACGCGCTCGTCGTGCGCAACGCCCCGCTCGCGGAGTGGCGCACGGAGTGGGTCGACCAACCGGAGGCGCCCCCGCTTCGCGTCGTCACCGTGGGTTCGCTCTTCCCGGGCCGCGCGCTGGAACTGCTCATCCGGGCAGCGGCGATCGCACGTCGCGAGGGTACGGACCTGCGCGTTGCGATCTTCGGCAGCGGAAGGCCCGACTACCTGCAGTCGCTGCGCGATCTCATAGTGAGCGAGGGGGTCGAGGACATCGTCTCGCTCGAAGGGCGGATCGATTCCTCCCAAGTGTCGCAGACGTACACGGTAGGTCACGTTGGTCTCGCCCTCTACGAGGGCGCAGACCCTGGCAACGATTCCCTGTCCAACAAGATTATCGAGACGGTGGCGTCAGGTCGGCCCGTACTGGCCGGTGACCTCCCCGAGAACCGGGCTTTCATCACCGAGTTCGGGGTCGGTTGGCTCACCGAGGTATCAGCGGAGGCCATCGCCGCTGCGCTGCGCAACATCGCCAGCAGGTCGAGCCGCGACGACCTACAGACCCTCGGCCAGCATTGCCATGCCGTGGCGGGGGAGTCGCTCACGTGGGAGAGTGAGTTCGGCAAGGTATTGGCAGCGGTGGACGGATTCTCGGTGCGGCGTAGCCGATGGGGCCGCTGACGCCGTGAAGCCACTTGACACCCGCAAGGCGCCACGATCATGACGTCGATGCTCCGACCGGTGGACCTGAAGGCCCGGGTATCAGGCCGGACAGGCACACGGGGCGGGCAGGCGCTGGCCAGCCTCGTACTCCAGGGCGGGCTGCGGTTCCTCGTGAGTTTCCTCGTGGGCCGGTTCACCGGCCCCGCGACCCTCGCCGTGGTCTCGAGCGGCATGTCTCTGGCCAACCTGCTGACGTTGGTGTGGCCGACGACGACAGGAGAGGCCGCGAGCCGTTTCGTCGCCCGGTCCCGGGGCGAAGGGAGCGACGTCAACGCCGTGGCGGCCTTCCTGGGGCGACGGACGCTGCTGGCCGCCTTGCCACTCAGCATCCTGTCCATCCCGATCTGGCTACATCTCGGGGGGACCCTCGCTGGCGCTGGCGTCATCGCGCTCCTCGTGGCGTCCTTCTCGTGCTACTGCTTCGCGAGGGGAGTGCACTATGGAGCGGGCCAGACCTCACGACAACTCAAGTGGGATCTCGTCACGACAACCTCCGCCGTGGCAGGGGTGCTGCTGGTCCTTCTCTCCGAAGTGCCCACCATCCTCGTGCTGGGTGTCTTGGCCGTCACGTACGGCGTCTACGCGTTGGCCTGCTGGCCCTGGCAGGCTGGAGGTGGGCTGGGTCCGGCCGCGCGGCGTGAAATCGATGTCTTCGTCGCGTGGGGGTCGTTGGGGACGCTGGCGAGCGCCGGATTCGCCCAGTTCGCCATGATCGTGGCCGTGGCAGTGGCCGGTCACGCGGAGGCGGGCCAGTTCGCTGCTGCAATGGTGCTTGCCGCACCGGCCGCGATGGTGGCCAACTCGTTGGCGCAGGTGCTCTTCCCGTCCATGGCCGAGGCCCTCGGAAGGGGTGACACCGAGGCGGTGCGCTGGCAGCTGGATCAGTCGACCAGGGCGCTCACGGCGATCATGGTGCTCATCTTCGGCGTCGTGGTGATCGGATGCCGGCCCCTCGTGGAGCTGGTGTGGGGGAGCCGCTACGCGGAGGCCGCGCAGGTCGCGCCGCTCCTCCTGATCCCGGCCATGTGGCGCAGCATCGCCTCACCCAGCCAAGGCGCGATCTCGGTCTCCACGCGGGGCGGAATCGTCTTCTCCAGCCTGGCCAGCGTGGCCGGTTTCGCGGTGGGCGCGCTGGTGTGGTGGACGATGCCGCAGGGTTGGGGCGTCATGGGTGTCGCCACCGGCTATGCGCTCGGGACGTTGCTGATCGCGGCAGCCATCTACGTCCGTGCGTGGACCCGAAGCCAGCAGCGTTGGGCCACCAACTCCGTTCTCCTCATCTTGGTCTCCGGGCTCATATGGGTGATCTCGTGGCAGCTTGCCGAGCGGTCCACCGGCTTTGGGGTGGACCTGCTCGCGGTGGGCGTCTTCGTCGTGACATGGGGCGTACTCCAGCGACGCCAACTGGTTTCGCTCTGGACCCGCGTGAGGCGCCGAGGTTGACCCCGGCCCAGACCCTATGGCTAGCTGGTTAGGCCAAGGGCTGTTCGCTCGCGCTCGGTGACAGCGGCCCACGAATACCGACCGGCTTGGGCCCGCAGCTGTTCTCTGTCCACGTCCTCGCCGAGGACGCTGACGATCTTGCGGGCCACGGCTCCCTCCGGATCCGGCTCGGCCGGCACGACCCAGTCGTCGTGAGCGAGGGCCCGGCGCACACCACCCACATCGGTGGCAACAACCGGGGTCCCCGAGGCCAGGGCTTCGTTGATGACGGTCGGCCACCCCTCGCTGCGACTCGGGATGACGAGAACAGACGCCCGGCGCATCGCGGCAGCCACCTCCTCCCGGCTCCGGGGGCCCGTGAATTGCACCGGGAGGTCTGCAGTGGCCGCCCGAAGGTCGCCGTCGAGGCCCCCGACACCGATGACCGTCATCTGGGCAGCTGGCACCTTCGCGTGAACCTGACGGAAGATCTCGGGTAGGCGGTCGGCTCCCTTGACGGTCGCCAAGCTGCCCACGAAGAGCACCTCGGGTGATCGATCTCTCGGCCCGAGGGCGAAGAGGTCGAGGTCGACGCCGTTGCCGGTGACCACATCATTGTTCTCGGTGGCGCCCAGCTCGTGCGCCCGGGCCCTCAGGGCGGGACTCACGTACATGACCGAGTGTGCCTGGCTGATCGTCCATGCGAACTCGCCAGGACGCACCTGCATGCCGAAGTTCACGTCGGACCCGTGGAGGGTCACTGCGAAGGGGACGGCGTGTCTCTCCGCAAGAACCGCTGCCACGAGCCCGGCTCCGACCTGGTACATGCCGTGCGCGTGAATGACGTCGTGGTCGATCGCGCCAAGGAGCCCCTCGACCTCGTCCGCGAGGGTCTCCGCCCACGGTCGCAACCTGGTGGAACGGCGCAGCCGTACAAAGCCGATCGGTGAAGCTCTCAGCCCGACGAAGGGCGCTGCACCGGGCACGGGGTCCTCGACGTCGCGGTCGGTGGACAGCAGCAGTCGTCTCAGTGTTCGCGTCGGACGCAGCCTCAGGTCGACCCGCTCCACGACCTCACCGTGCGCCTCGTGGGCGGTAACGCGCTCGTCGATGAAGGTCCCGCCCAGTGGCCTGGCCACGGTGGGGAAGACATCGCTGAGGAGAAGAATCTTGGACATCGTCAGCCGCCATCTCGGTTCAGCTCCACCCGGTCCGCTGCGTCATCGCGTGCGGGGGGGCCCGATGGCGTGGTCCAGTGCGTCCACGAGAGACACAGCATGTAGCCGATGAGGACCCACCACGATGGATCCCCGAGGACAGAGCTCGCGATAAGTCCGGCGTACACCAGCGCCGCGAAGCACAGGACCACCTCGAACTGCAGCAGCCTCTGGGGACCGACCTTGGCCACCGGAAGTACCGCGGCCACGCAGGCCACGATGATGACGAGAAACGCGACGAGACCGATGACTCCGTATTCGGCGGCGATCTGGGCAAACGTGTTGTGAGCCGGGACGATGCGCCCCGTGCCCCGCTGGGGGTCCGCTGCGAGAACGGCTTGGAAGGATCCCGGGCCTGTGCCAACCCCTCCGCTCTCGAAGAAGTACCGCACCGCGTGCTCGGTGAGGGCGACGCGCAGACTGTCGCTGCCGGCGTCGGCCTGACTCGTCACCGACGTGATCAGTGCCGAGAGCCGGCGAGAGAAGAACACGGGGATCGCCAGTGCCACGGGGGTGACGAGCAGAACCGTGACAAGGAAGTACCCGAGGTCAAAGGCAGCGAGCGCGAGCGAAGCGATCAAGATGAGGGTCAGGGCACCGGCGACCGCGCCTCGGCTCTCGGTATTGATCGCAAGGAAGAGCGTGAAGACCAAGAGGAGACTGACCAGCCCCTGGGCGACAATCGATCTCAGCCGTGCGATCACGATAAGGGTCGGGCCCACAGTGCCGAGCAAGAAGGCCCCGAAGTTGTTGGGGTTGATGAAGGACGCGGCAATGGACGTAGAGCTGAAGGAATATGCGCCGTCGGTGTGCTCGCTGAGGTGGGCCCCAGTACGGATCTCCCACAGACCGATGGCACCCGTGACGACCACCGCAGCCAAGAACCCCCACCGCAGGCTGGCCATGGCGCGCGGGTTGCCCCTCATGGTGCCGAGCATGACTCCCACACTGATCATGCCCAGCGTGACGCTGATGAGATTGCGCTGCCCGAGGGCCGTGTCAGGCGTCCAGAGGAGCCCGAAGCACCCCCAGAGGAGGAAGATCAGGCTGGCCCACGCCGCACTCCGCATCCTCGGAGGCAACGTGTGCCACTCCTGCCTGAGGCCCGACAGGGCAGGCAGCAACATCAGCACGAGCAGAATCCGGAAGAAATAGGGCGAGCCCTCGGCTCCGGGGGTGAAGGATGCCCATGGGCCCAAGGCGGCGAGCGACGGGATCAGGAACAGGCTCAGGCGACGTGGCCACCGAACCTGGAGCGTTGCGGTGCTGGCTATCACGTCCGCTTCGACCGGGGTGCCTGCAGCCGTCGAACCCAGGCTCTCGTCCACACCGCTCCATGGCGGAGCCTTGGTCGATCCTCTCCTGACAACCTGGTCCATCAGCTGCGGATCCCGGCCCACGCGTGATGGCGCCGAGCCGTCGACAGGATGAACTTCACCGTGCGCTCGCTGGTGTTGTCGATGAGGTAGTCATCGGGCGTGAGGTGCCCCACGCCGTCCTGGGTGTACCCGGAGGCCATGGCGACCTGGACGGCAGCGACCACGTCGTCGACGTCGAGCCCGGTCATGATGATCCCTCCGGTGTCGAGGGCCTCGGGGCGCTCGATGGAGTCACGCAGCGTGACTGCGGGGAACCCGAGCAGCGAGGACTCCTCGGCGATCGTCCCGGAGTCGCTCAGGCAGCAGGCAGCCGAGAGCTGCAGCTTGTTGTAGTCGTGGAACCCGAGCGGGTCGCTGAAGGTGATCCCCTGTGGAGCGGACCAGTCGGGCAGGGCTTCGAGGCGCTTGCGTGTGCGCGGGTGCGTCGACACGAAGACGGGCAGACCGAATTTCTCGTGGACCGCGTTGAGGCAGGCGAGCAGCATGCGCAGTCGCTCGGGGGAGTCGACGTTCTCCTCGCGGTGGGCGCTGACCAGGAAGTAGCCCCCTTCGCTCAGGCCCCGGTCGGCCAGCACTGGGGACGTCTGGATCTGGTCCGCGTAGGCATTGAGCACCTCGCGCATCGGCGAGCCGGTCTTGAGGATCCGGCGAGGGTGGAGCCCCTCGGCGAGCAGGTTGCGTCGCGCGTGCTCCGTGTAGACGAGGTTGAAGTCCGCGACGTGGTCCACGAGGCGACGGTTCGTCTCCTCGGGGACGTTGAGGTCGAAGCATCGGTTGCCGGCCTCCATGTGGTAGACCGGCACCTTCATGCGGCGGGCCATGAGCGCGGCGATGCACGAGTTGGTGTCGCCAAGGACGAGCAGTGCGTCCGGCTGCTCCTCACGGATGACGCTCTCGACGGCGATGAGCGTCCCACCGAGGACCGCCCCGAGCGACGAGGTGTCAACGCCGAGCATGTGGTCGGGCTGGCGGATGCCGAGGTCGTCGAAGAAGACCTGGTTGAGCTCGTAGTCGTAGTTCTGCCCGGTGTGGACCAGGACGTGGTCGATGCCGGCGGTGTCGTCCAGCCTGTGGAGGACGCGCGAGAGCCGGATGAGCTCTGGGCGCGTGCCGACGACGGTCATGACCTTGAGCGTCATGCGAGCGCCTTCCTGTAGAGGTTCATGAGCCGACCTTCGCGCGTCCGGTACTCGCGGTCCAGGACCCACCCGGAGGAACGATAGAAGCCGTTGGCGGCGTCATTGTCACGGGCGTCCGTGCTCAGGTGGGCGGTCGAGGCGCCCTTCGCCCTGGCCTGGTACTCCCACTCGACGAGGAGCCGCTTGCCGAGGCCCGTGTTCTGAGCCGACGGGGCGGTGCAGATCGAGCTGAGCAAGGCGCCGGTCGGTTTGCCGTCGTCGCCCGCCTCTCCACGGTAGAAGGCGCCGCGTGCCAGGCGGAGGATCGCCTTGGGCCTGCGGGCAGCGGCCACTGCGCTCGCGACCACCAGACCCGCGAGTCGCCTCCTGAGGAGACGTCGGTAGTAGCCCGCAGGTTCGGTAGTACCCACCGCTGCTCCGACAACAACGCCACCCGCGTCACGTGCGACGACTGCCACGGCCGTCGGGTCGCCGAGGAACCCGGCGTAGAACTCGGTGAGGAAGCGCAGACCCAGCGCCGAGAGGAAGAACTCCGGGAAGGCGCTCTCGTGGACCCGGGCCAGGAGGGCGGGGTCCTGTGTCGTCATCGGTCCCAGTCGGTGGTCGCTCATGTCAGGACGTCCGTACAGGCTGGACGAAGGTGTCCGGTGCCTCGGGCCGGAAGAGCTCGTGGCTCCAGAACTGCGTGAAGAGCACCTCGTCGCCGGTGTTGGTGATGTTGTGCACCCAGCCGACCGGCATGTCGATCGCCACGGGTGCCTCACCATCTGTCTCGAAGGTGAGCACCTCGTCGGTGAACATCTTGCGCAGTTCCATCGTGCCCGTGCCCCGGATGACGGCGAAGCGCTCGATCTTGTGCAGGTGGTAGTGCTCGCCGCGGGTGACGCCCGGCACCGTGGTCGAGAAGGAGGTCTGCCCCTCGCCGCCGCGACAACGCACTGTCTCGACGAAGGCTCCGCGGGCGTCCGCGTGCGGCACCAGCCGGATCGGGTAGTGGTCGGGGAAGAGGGCCGCCCGGTAGGTGTTGAAGAGGTCGATCCGAAATTTCGTCGCCAGGTCGGGGATCTCGCCGGTTGGCACGTAGGTGCTGTGGAACTCCTGCAGCAGGTCCCAGACCTCCTGCACACCGTGGGCCTCTGGCTCTGGACGCAGGACCGGGTCGGCGGTGAACAGCCCGTCGAGGAGGCCCTGAGCTGCGTCCTGGGCGTGCAGCAGACCGACCTCGTTGTCGTTGATCGTCACGTCCTCGCCCGAGACCGTGGCGTGGACGAAGGTGGCGACGAAGGAGTTGTATCCGGGGCGGCCGTGCTCCCCGAAGACGTTGGGGAGGCGGACGTCGACGAGGTGACCGCCGACAGCGGACGCCGCGTCGCGCAGGATTCGCGCGGCCTCCTGCTTGCCGTCACCGTAGGGGCTGCCGTTGCCGGCTTGGGTCGAGTTCGCATAAACGACACGAAGGGGGGACCCCCCCTTCGTGATCGCTGCGGCGAGGTCCTCGGCCAGGGACACGTTGCCCTCGCGGACCTCATTGTCCGTCTCAGCACGGTTGACTCCGGCCACGTGGATCACGGCGTCGGCACCCGCGACGAGTCGGTCGAGCCCCCCCCACTCCTGCCGCCCGACTGGCACGACCTCGTGGTCGGTGAGCGCGTGCAGGCGCAGTCGGGTGTGCCACCCGAGGAAACCGTTGCTGCCGGTGAGGAGGATCTTCACGACAGTGCCCTCAGGACGTCGACCATCTCCGGGAGGGAGGCCACGAGGCGCCTCGTCGCCTCGAGATCCAGACGCTCGGTGTTGTCGGAGTCGAAGTCCGCGGCGACTATCGCCTCGTCCTCGCCCTCCTCGACGTACTTCGAGTAGTCGAGGCTGCGCGCGTCGAGGGGCACGCGGAAGTAGTCGCCCTGGTCGGTGGCCTTGAGCATCTCCTCGCGGGAGAGGAGGGTCTCGTACATCTTCTCGCCGTGCCGGATCCCGATCCTGCGGATGTCGGGCTCGACCCCCATGAGAGACGAGACGGCGCGCGCCAGCGTGTCCACCGTGCAGGCCGGTGCCTTCTTCACGAAGAGGTCGCCGGGCTCGGCGTGGACGAAGGCGTGCTTCACGAGGTCGACGGATTCCTCGAGAGACATCAGGAACCGGGTCATTCGCGGCTCGGTGACCGTGAGCGGCTTTCCCTCGCGGATCTGCCGGACGAAGAGGGGGATGACCGAACCGCGTGAGTACATCACGTTGCCGTAGCGGGTGATCGAGACTGTGGTGGGGGAGTTGGGGTTGTTGCGGGCGAAGGCCTGCGCGGTCTTCTCCATGAGGGCCTTGCTCATGCCCATCGCGTTCACCGGGTAGACGGCCTTGTCGGTGCTCAGGCAGACGACGGAGCGCACACCGTGGACGTGGGCGGACTCGATGACGTTCTGGCTGCCGACGACATTGGTCTTCACCGCCTGGTCGGGGAAGAACTCGCAGCTCGGTACCTGCTTGAGGGCAGCCGCGTGGAAGACGAAGTCCGTGTCCGCCATCGCCGCGTCCACGCTGCCGCGGTCCCGGACGTCCCCGATGAAGAACTTCACCCGTGGGTCACCGAGCGACTGCCGCATCTCGTCCTGCTTGGCCTCGTCTCGGCTGAGGACGTTGATGCTCCCGACCCCGTCGGCGAGGAGGTGCTGGACCATGGTCTTGCCGAAGGATCCGGTCCCTCCGGTGATGGTGACCGTCGAGTCCGCGAAGGCGCTCACGAGGGTGCTCCGATCTGTGGTGTCTGCGTGGCTGCGGACCGCAGCAGGGTCTCGAGTCGGCCGATGGCGCGCTCGAGGGAGAAGTCGCTCTCGTAGACCGAGCGGGCGTGCTCACCCATGGACGCACGCTCGGCCGTGGAGGTGCTGAGCAGCAGTCCGATCGCCCGGGCGATGTCCTGCGGGGAGCCAGGGTCCGCGGTCCAGCCCAGACCGCGGGCGTCCACCAGCTCACGGACGTCGCCAGTCGCCGCGACGACGACCGGGGTCCCGGAGGCCAGGGCTGCCTGGGTCTTGCTGGGGATGCTCACCCTGCCGAGGGGCGTGTCGCGCAGGGACACGAAGCTGGCATCGGCGGACGCAAGCAGGTCGGTCATCGCGTCCTGGGAGACCCTGCCGATGAACCGCACCTGGTTCATGCCGGCGGCCCGTGAGCGCAGGGCGGACTCGGAGCTTCCGGATCCGGCGATGACGCACACGAATCGAGGGTCGTCGACGAGAGCGCAGGCGTCGACCAGGGCCTCCAGACCCTGGGCCTCGCCGAGTGCCCCGGCGTAGAGCAGGACGACCGCGTCCGGCGAGATCCCGAGGTCTGTGCGCACGCTGACGCCGCCGGGGTGGAATGTTGCCTCGTCCGCCCACATCGGGATGTGGTGGAGCTTGGCCTCCGGGACGCCTCTGGAGAGGAGCAGGTCCCGCACTCCCGGTGCGATGTACGCGACGTGGTCTGACGCTCGGTAGATGGAGCTGGTCCATCCCTCGAGCAGGCGGGAGGCGGCGCGATGGTCCGCCATGGAGGCGAACCCGCTGGCGTAGAGGCTCTCGGGCCACAGGTCGAGGATGTGGCTGACGACCGGGACGCGGTGCGCCTTCAGTGCCCAGATGGGCCAGGCGAGGGTGATGGGGGAGGCGTTGACCCAGATGACGTCCGCATGTCGCAGGTGGCCGAGCCCGTTGCCGATGGCGGACAGGGCGAAGGACCCGTAGTTGGTGATCCTGCCCAGTGCCGACCCGTGGTCCGGGTGGAGGTATACGCGTCGTACGTCGACCCCGTGGCGGACCTCGTCCATCCGTCTCGTCAATCGGTAACCGGGCATCACCGTGCCCGTTGGGTAGTTGGGGAACCCCGTGACGACGCGGACGGAGTGGCCGCGGGCCGCCAGCCCCTCGGCGAGGTTCGCCGGCAGCTGGGCCGGTCCCGGCTCGGGTGCGTAGAACTGGCTGACGATTCCGATCCGCAGCGCGCGCTGAGGGCGCATGGACGAGTGCGTGGACCGCTCGGTCGCGACGTTCATCCGGTAACCGTCTGCCAGATCAGCCGAAGGTCCCCGACGAAGGTGCGGTGGAGCACGTAGTCCACGTACATCGCGGCCTTCTCCGGGAGGATGGTGTCGATGTAGTACGCCTCAGGGTCGTCCTGGACGCCCATCTGGGCGCTCTCGTCGCGAAACCTGATGCTCGCCGGGTCCGTGATGCCCGGTCGGACGCTGAGGATCACGGCCGCCTGCTCCGGGGCCCAGTGTCGGGCCAGGCTCGGCACTTCCGGACGCGGTCCGACGAGCGACATCTCGCCGCGCAGCACGTTGACCAGCTGCGGCAGCTCGTCCAACTTCGTCGCTCGCAGCACGGCGCCCACGGGCGTGATCCGGGAGTCCCCGGCGGAGGTGACCTCCGGCCCGCACTCGGAGGGGCGCATGGTCCGGAACTTGAGGATCTCGAAGCGGGTGTCCGCCCGCCCCACACGCACCTGCCGGAAGATGATCGGTCCATGGCTCGATACCCCGACCATCAGGGCGACGACGGCGAGCAGGGGACTGAGCACCACGAGTCCCACGCCGCTCGCGGCCACGTCGAAGGCTCGCTTCACCACACGATCTCCCGGACGGCCGTGACGACGCGCTCGACGTCACCGTCCGTCATGGAGGAGAAGATGGGCAGACTCACCACGCGGGCATAAGCCGCAGTCGCCGCCGGGAAGTCTTCGGGCGACAACGCGTAGCGGTCGCGCCAGTACGGGTGCAGGTGCAGCGGGATGAAGTGCACCGAGGTGCCGATGCCGCGCTCGGCCATCGCCTGCACGAAGGAGTCCCGATCGACAGGAGCGTCGTCACCAAGCCGGATCACGTAGAGGTGCCAGGCGTGCTCCATCCCGGCCGAGGCCTCGGCCGGGAGCACCAGCGGCAGGTCCGCAAAGGCCTCGGTGTACGTCGCGGCGATGGCGGCACGGCGGGCCCCCATGGCTGCAGCGCGGCCGAGCTGGACGCGCCCCATGGCGGCCGCCGGATCGGGGAGGTTGTACTTGAACCCAGGGGCCACGACCTCGTAGTGCCACGCAGGGGTCGTGCTCTGGTACCGGTCGAAGACGTCACGGCTGATGCCGTGCAGGCGCATGGTGCGGATGCGGTCGGCCAGGGCCGTATCGGTCACGGTCACCATGCCGCCCTCGCCCGTCGTGACCGTCTTGGTGGCGTAGAAGCTGAACACTGCGGCCTCGTTGTGCCCGGCGCCGACATGGGCGGAACCCACCCTGGCCGGGATTGCGTGCGCGGCGTCCTCGACGACCGTGAGCCCGTGTCGGTCCGCGAGGGATCGGAGAGGCTGTTGCGCGACGGGAAGCCCCGCGAAGTGCACGGGCATGATGGCGCGCGTCCGGTCGGTGATCGCGGCCCCGGCAACGTCGAGGTCCACGTTGAGGGTGCCCGGGTCGACGTCGACCATCACGGGGTCGGCCCCGAGGTATCGGACGACCTCGGCGGTCGCGGTGAAGGTCCAGGTCGGGACGAGCACCTCGTCACCGGGGCCGACTCCGAGGGCCTCTAGCGCCAGGTGCAGTCCTGCGGTGGCGCTGTTGACGGCCACGGCGGTGATGTCACCGCCGACGAACTCGGCGAACTCGGACTCGAAGGCGGCGGCGTTGGGCCCGGTCGTCAGCCAGCCGGAACGGATCGCGTCCGAGGCCGCGTCGACCTCGGCCTCGGTGATGTCCGGTCGGGCGAAGGGGAGGAAAGGAAGGTCAGCGGGCACTCAGCGCCTCGTTCGTTTTCGCGTCGGGCGCCGCGGAGTTGTCACGCATCCACCGCGCAGCGGCGGCCGGCGTCGGGTGGTGCGCGCCGCGCACATCGGCGGCGGCCAGAGCGGGGACGTCGACGCTGTTGACCAATGGGTGGTCGGTTGCGCGGATCTCCTCACTGCTGGCGAAGAGCTCCTCCGACAGCTTCTCGCCGGGCCGCAGACCGGTGTACTGGATCTCGACGTCGTCCCTGCCGGACATGTCGATCAGTGTGGTCGCCACGTCGTTGATCTTGGCAGGCGTGCCCATTTCGAGCACCATGACCCGTCCATCCGTGCCGATGGCAGCGGACTGGAGGACGAGCTGGCAGGCCTCGGGAATGAGCATGAAGTACCGCTCCACGTCCGGGTGGGTCACCGTCACGGGACCGCCGACCTCGATCTGGGCGGTGAAGGCGGTGATCACTGACCCACGAGAGCCGAGTACGTTGCCGAAGCGCACGCTCACATACGTGTTCGCGTCCCGAGCCGCGAACTCCGAGGTGAGCCGTTCCGTGAGTCGCTTGCTGTGCCCGAGCACGCTGGTGGGGTTGGCCGCCTTGTCCGTGGAGATGTTGACGAAGG
This sequence comes from Janibacter sp. Soil728, assembly GCF_001428305.1. Lineage (GTDB taxonomy): Bacteria > Actinomycetota > Actinomycetes > Actinomycetales > Dermatophilaceae > Janibacter. Next base: position 68,517 of record NZ_LMRZ01000007.1, read on the forward strand.
TTCGTACTCCGTGGTCGAAGGCTGCCTGGAGCACGTTGAGAGTGCCCAGGACGTTGGTCTTCCATGCCTCCATGGGGTAGCTCTCGAGCAGCGGCAGGTGCTTGAGAGCTGCCGCGTGGAAGACGACGTCGGGGCTGTGCTGGGCGAACACCTCATCGAGCCGCGCGGCGTCGCGGATGTCGGCCAGGATCGTGTCCTCGCCGTCGAGCAGGCCGTGGCCCGACAAGTTGATCTGGGTGGCGTGCAGGCCGGACTCGTCGCGGTCGAGGAGGAGGAGCAGGCGCGGGCCGAACTGCGCGATCTGGCGGCACAGCTCCGATCCGATCGACCCGCCGGCGCCCGTGACGAGGACGACCTTGCCGCTGATCGTCCCGGCGATCGCCGCGGAGTCGAGCTCCACCGGCCGGCGGCCGAGAAGGTCGGCGAGGTCGAGTGCGCGAAGGTCACGACCGGTCGGGCTGTGGAAGAGCTCGCTCGTCGGAGGCAGCACGAGGACTTCGAGGTCGGCGTCGCGGGCGATAGCGCGCACCTCGGTGAGCAGGGACGAGTCCGCGGACGGGATGGCCACCGCGATGGTCGACGCGTTGGTCTGGTCCGCGATGCGCGGGATGTCCGCGCGCGTCCCGCGTACCCGGACACCGTCGATGCTCAGCCTCGCCTTTGCCGGGTTGTCGTCGACCAATGCCACGGGCTGGAGGCCAGCTCGCGGATCCTTGATCATCGTCCGCACGAGCTGTCGTCCACCCTCACCGGCGCCGAGCACGATGACCCGCTTGTCGCCCGGGGTGCTCCGCCCGCGGTCGCGTAGGGTCCGCCACACGGTGCGCGCCGCGAGCATCGCGATGATGGCGGCCAGCGTGCCCGTGATGGGGACCGACCGGGGGACGAGCTGGGCCGGCAGCAGCGCGTTGACGACCAAGCCCAGAGCGCCGACGGCTCCGGCCGTCTTCGTCAGGTCGATGATCTCCTCGAAGGAGCCTCGGGAGTGACCGACGGCGTAGGGCCCGGCGAGCCCGCCGAGGACGAGATGGACGACGGCGCACGCCAGGGCGAAGAAGAGGGTGTCTACGGCGAAGGCTTCGGTGAAGTTGAAGTCGAAGCGCAGGAAGACTGCGCCCACCACGGCGAAGAACCACAAACCCCCGTCGACTCCGGCCCACCGCCACCGGTTCATCGCCGACGTCGCCGCATCACTGGTCAAAGTGTCCTCCTGGTTCCAGCAGGTCGACTTCCCGCCCCGATTCCCCGAAGCATCGTATAGGCCCGGTCGCTTGCCTTCGGCAATGCGTCAAGACGTGACGCACGCGACCCGATCCTCCGAGGGACCGGGGGGCTCCCTACGCGCCTATACTGGCCGCGGCCACGGGGGAGTGAGATCAGCTCGAAGACCCGCTGGGCCCGACGAGGAGATCGAGTGACCCTGCAAGACCTGTGGAAGATAACCCGCCGCCAGTTCGTCGCGATCGCGACCTGTGCGCTGCTTGGCGTGCTCCTCGCCTTCGGGTGGATGCTGATGCAGCCCAAGGTCTACACAGCGAGCGCCGGTGGTTACGTCACGGCCGGTGGCGGGACGAGCATCGGGGAGTCCTTCTCCTCCCAGACGCTGGCACAGCAAAAGGCACAGGCCTACGTCACGCTCTTCACCAACCGCCGGGTCGCCGAGGCCGTCATCGAGGACCTCGGTCTCGACAGCACACCCCAAGATCTCGTCTCCCGGATCTCTGCGGCGGTCCCGGACCAGGGCGTCACGATCACCGTCACCGCGACGGGACCCACGCCCGAGGAAGCCCGTGACGTGGCAGACGCCGTCGTGACCGCCGCGGCCAAGGAGGCCAAGCGCATCGAGGAGTCGGGCCCCACGCGTCAGGTGGTCGGTGCCGACGGCAAGACGCGCAAGGTCAAGTCGACTGCCCAGGTGCTCATCGAGCCCAACGAGTCCGCGGTACTGCCGAAGTCCCCCACCTCTCCCAACCCGACCCGTATCTTGCCGCTCGGGCTCCTGTTGGGGCTGCTCGCGGGATACGGGGTCGCGGCACTGCGGCACCACAACGACACGAAGCTGCGTCACGTCGACGAAGTCGAGGCGACAGCTGGGGCGGGCGTCCTCGGCGTGCTGCCGCAGAGTGCCGCACTCTCCTCGGAGCGGGGGCAGGCCTACCACCCCAAGGCGTTCCACGAGGGCGAGGCGCTGCGCAAGCTGCGGACCAACCTGCGGTTCGTGGACGTCGACAACCAGCCCCGATCCATAGTCGTCACGAGCGCCAACCAGGGTGAGGGCAAGTCGACTGTCGCCGCCAACCTCGCGACCGTGCTGGCGGAGTCCGGCGAGCAGGTCGTGCTCGTCGACGCAGACCTGCGACGCTCGGCCGTGGCCCGCGCCTTCGACATGGACGGTGACGTCGGCCTGAGCGAGGTGCTGGCGGGGGCCATCCCCCTCTCCGACGCGCTGCAGGAGACCCGGACGCCGGGACTGCAGATCCTCGCTGCTGGGGCGACGCCGCCCAACCCCTCCGAGCTGCTGGGGTCGCACCGCATGGAGGCGTTGATCGAGCAGCTGTCCAGGGAGCACTTCGTCGTGCTCGACGCACCTCCGATCCTTCCTGTCACGGACGCAGTGCTGCTCACCCGGAGCGCGGACGGGGCCGTGCTCGTGGCCGCCGCCGGCAGGACCCACAAGGAGGCCCTGGAGCGGGCGGCCGGGTCACTGCGCGCCGTCGACGCCAAGGTCCTCGGTGCGGTGCTCAACGGTGCATCAACCAGCCGGGTCGACCGCGTCCGGTACGGCGACGTCGAGTACGGCTACGTGAAGTCGTACTCGGACGACTACGTCTACGAGTCCGAGGACGCCGCGGCGACCAGCCGCCAGGACGTCAAAGCCAAGCGGCGCCGCCGCGTGCGCGGCTGACCCCGGCGTGACCGTCCGCATCCTCACCGTCTGCACGGGAAACATCTGTCGCTCGCCGTACGCCCAGCTGGCGATCGGGCATGCGCTGGAGGCCGTCCGGCCAGGGGCCTTCGAGGTGACGAGCGCGGGTACGCACGCTCTCGTCGGCGACCCGGTCGACGCCGGCAGCGCGAGCATCCTGCACGCCCGAGGAGTCGCCACCAAGGCCTTCGCGGCCCGTCAGCTGCGCGAGCGGCTGCTCGCCGACATCGACGTCGTGCTGCCACTCGAGGTGAGTCACCGCAAGATCGTGCTTTCCTACTCGCCGCGCCATCTCAAGCGCGCCTACACCGTCCTGGAGCTCGCCCGTCTGCTCGACTCGGCGGGTGAGCGAGAGCCGTGGCCCGAGCGACTCGCCGGCCTAGCCACGGTGGAGGAGCGGTGGGCAGCCCTCCCTTCGCACCTCGCCAGAGAGCGTGGACTCAACCGAGTCGGCGAGGGCGCGGACGACATCGCCGACCCCTACCGTCGGCCGCAGGAGGCCTTCGACCGGATGGCGCGTCAGGTCGACGCGGCGGTGGAGCGGGTCGTCGCCTTCGAGAGGCAGTTCGACTGAGCCCGGCCACCCAGGTCGGCGCTCTGGCCGCCTTCGTGCTGTGCGCGGTCCCTCCGGCCACCAACGTCGGTCCGGGGCAAGTCGGCTACCTGCTCGCGCTGATCGTCCTCGTGGGTGTACTGGCGTGGGCCCTGCTCGAGGACACGCACCGCTCACTGCTCTCCCGTCGCCAGACTGTGCCCCTCGTCCTGTTCGGCGGGTGGTTGGCGGTGTCGCTGCTGCGGTCCGGACCCTGGTGGGAGACCGCGACGGTCGCGACCCTGCTGGCCGTCTTGGCCGCTGCCGCACCCTGGTCGCTCGCGCGCGTGCAGGCTCGTGAGTCGACCGCGGAGAGGGTCACGCTGGTCATGGCCGCGTCCGTGCTCGGTTCCGCGGTGGCGGCGTGGATCGTCCCGCTCGTGCTGGGCGAGGGTCTCCACTGGCGGCAGGCGCTGCCGATCGGTGGCGCGTCCAACAGCGCGGTCGGACTGACGCTCGCGTTGGCCGGGACCCTGACCGGGGAGCGGCTCCACCCCGACCGTACGTGGCTGTGGAGGGGGCTGTCCGTCGTCACCGGGCTCCTCGTGGTGCAGAGTCTTTCGCGCGCGGCCTGGTTCCTCGCGCTCGTCCTCGTGGTCGTCGCTCTCGCAGCCCGCCGCCGGCACATACCCGGGTGGCTGGGCCCCGTGGCCGGACTGCTCGTCGTTGCCGTGGTCGGGCTGCTGGCGCGTCAGCGGGGAGTGGACCTGATCATCGACCGCAAGCGGTGGGACAACGCCAACACCGGGCTGGAGGCGTGGTCGGACTCATGGGTGTCGGTGATCGTCGGGCTTGGGCCCAGCCGCATGTGGCCGTGGTTGGGACTCGAGCGAGGGCATCCGGTCGGAGACGACCGCGCGGCCTTCTACCACGACAGTCCGTGGGGGACGGTGCTCCACCACGCGCACTCGACCTACCTCGAGGTGCTCGTGGAGTACGGCCTCGTGGGGCTCCTGCTCTTCATCGCCGTGCTCGCGGTCGTGATGTCGCGATGCGTCCGCGAGATCCGACAGCGCGGGGTGCTGTCACTCCTGGCCGTGGCCGTGCTCCTGGCCTTGCCCGCGATGCTGGTGGAGCTGTACCTGCTGCGGGGGTTCCCTTCGGCGGTGCTCTTCTGGACGGCCGTGTTTGCTGTGGGCGGAGGAGGGGGCTTCGAGGCGCGCCCCAGCGCGCGCTGGCACGTCCGCCGGAATCGTGGCCGTCTCATCTAGTGTCGAGGATGTGGGCCCATACGACCGCGACGTGCCGATCCGCACTGCGCTGCAGTGGGCGAGTTCGGGAGGCCCGCGTCGGTGGGGCAGAATGCAGCCCATGTGTTTCCGGGGGGTGTCGTGCGCATACTCCTGATCACAGACCACTACGCCCCTGAGATGGGGGCTCCACAGCAGCGGTGGGACGGCCTCGCCGGATGGTTCATCGACAACGGTCACGACGTCGCCATCCTCACCCCGCTGCCGCACCACCCGAGCGGCAAGGCCTGGCCCGAGACGGAGCACCTCCACCCCGGCAGCGTCCAGGTCGGCGCCCACGGTGAGGTCATCCACCGGGTGGGGTACAGGCCGACGACCGGCTCGGTCTGGTCGGTGCTCGCCGACCAGCTTTACGGGGCGGCCCAGTCTGTGTGGACCGCCCGCCGATTCCGCGGCAGCGCGCGACCCGACATCGTCATCGCCACGGTGCCGGCGCTCCCTTCGCTCCCTGCGGGTGTGGCGATCTCGCGACTCATGCGTCGTCCGCTCGTCCTCGAGATGCGCGATGCCTGGCCGGACCTGCTCGCCGTCATCGACCGGTGGGAGGGGGATCGCCTCTCCGGAGGGCAGCACGTCAAACGCGCCCTGGCCAAGGTCGCCGCGCTCACCACGAGCCAGCTGCAGCGCCGAGCCTCCGTCGTCGTGACGACGACCCACTCCTTCGCCGAGCAGCTGCGAGCGCGCCGGTTCCGTCACGTCCGCGTCATCCGCAACGCCGCCCACCCCTTCAGCGCTCCGCTCGAGCTGCTGCCCCGCGAACCGGCGGGGGAGCTGCGGGTCGTCTATGTCGGGACCGTCGGGCGCGCGCAGGGGTTGGAGACCGGCGTCGAGGCCGCGCGTCTCGCGCGACTCGACGGCGTGACCGTGCACCTGCGGATCGTCGGTGGCGGAGCGGGACGAGCCCTCGTTCAGGAGGCGGCCCGGGAGTCCGGGATCGACGTCGAGCTCCTCGGCATCGTGCCCCGCACCCAGGTGCCGGCCCACTATGCCTGGGCCGACACCGCTCTGGTCATGCTGCGCGACTGGCCGGGCTTGCTCCTGACGATCCCCTCCAAGGTCTACGAGCTCATGGATGCCGGCATGCACATCAGCGCCAGCGTCTCGGGCGAGGCGGCCGACGTCATCGACGAGGCCGGCGGCGGCGACGTCGTCCCCGCGGGGAACGCCCGGGCGCTCGCCGACCTGTGGATCGACCTGGCTCGGGCCGACGGCCCACCCCTGCCGTTGCCGCAGGCGAAGACATGGGTCGAGCAGCACGCCCGGCGCACGGTCACCGGTGAGCAGTACTTGGGCCTGCTCGGTGAGCTGCACGTCGCCGTCGGCGACCGTGGCCTCAGCGGCGGGCAGCGCCTGAGGGCGCTCGCGGACAACGCCGCGCTCCTCGCGACCACCGCCGCCGACCACCTCGACGACGACCATGTCTCCTTCGCAGTCCTCGTCATGCGCAGGTTGCCGGCTCCGCTGCGCAACCGGCTCGCCGGGTCGCTGACCGCACTGCGGTCGCGGCCCACCGCGGCCGCTCTCGGCCACGTGTTGGCAGACCGGCCGGAGCGGGCGCGGACGGACCTCGAGCGGGCCGCGCCCTCTCGCCTGCGCGACGAGCTCGAGCTCGTGCTCTCCGGCACGTTCACGGGCGAAGGGAGACTGGCCGCCCGCGCGCTGTGGGCAGGCGGCGAGATCACGGCCGCGATCGCCGCCCTGGAGGGGAGCGCTCGTCGAGGCGATCAGCGGTACGCCCACCGGCTCCGGTCGGAGCTGCGCCTGCTCACCTCCGGCCACCGGCTGGCCGTGCCCCCGTCGCCGGCCCCGCGACCGCGGGCGCGACGCCGCAGCGTCACGCACATTCTCACCAACTCGCTGCCCCACACGAGCTCCGGCTACGCCCTGCGCACCCACGCGATCCTCCAGGCCCAGTCGGCGGTCGGCATCCGGGCCCGTGGCATCACCCGACCGGGCTACCCCGTGATCGTCGGCGCCCCGTGGGCCCGGGGGACCGACTTCGTCGACGGGGTGCCCTACCACCGGGTCCTCGGCGCCCGGCTGCCCGAGACGACCGAGGAGCGGCTCGAGCTGTGGGCCGAGGCGGTCGTCGACCTCGGGGCACGCTCCCGGACCGAGGTGCTCCACGCGACGACGCACTACCCCAACGCGCTCGTCGCACAGGCGGCCGCGAAGTCACTCGGCATCCCCTGGGTGTACGAGATCCGTGGGCAGCTCGAGAAGACCTGGGCGACCTCGCGCCCCCTCGGGGCCGACGCCGTCGCGCTCGCCAGCGAGCGATACCGCCTGTGGCGGGCCCGCGAGATCGAGATGGCCTGCGCCGCTGACGCCGTCGTCACGCTCTCTGAGGCACTGCGCGACGACCTCGTCGTCCGTGGCGTGCCGCCCGAGCGCATCACCATCGTGCCCAACGCCGTCGACGCGTCGCTGCTCGTCGAGGCCCCACCCGCGCACCTGGCGCGCCGACGTCTCGAGCTGCCCGAGGACGGCATCTGGGTCGGCACCGTCTCCTCGATCGTCGGCTACGAAGGGCTGTCGACGCTCGTCGACGCCATCGCGCTGGCGAGAGAGGCGGGAGCCGATATCCGCGGCGCGATCGTCGGCGACGGAGTGGCCCGACCGGCCCTCCTCGACCAGGTGCAGCGACTCGGCCTCGAGGAGCACGTCTTGCTCCCCGGTCGGGTCAGCCGCGGGACCGCGAGGCTGTGGCACCAGGCGCTCGACGTCTTCACCGTGCCCCGCCGCGACGTCGAGGTGGCGCGGACGGTCACCCCGCTCAAGCCCATCGAGGCAATGGCGGTCGGTCGTCCGGTCGTCGCGAGCGACCTGCCGGCGCTCGCCGAGATCGTCGATATCCCCGGCAGCGGGCTGCTCGTGCGGCCCGACGACCCCGATGACCTGGCTCGCGCGCTCGTCCGGCTCGCTGGTGACGAGACGCTGCGCTCGGACCTCGGACTGCGCGGCCGCGCCTTCGCCGAGACCCGCACCTGGTCGGCGCTCACGCACCGGTACGCCACCCTGTACGACAGACTGACAGCCGCGGAGGTGAGTGGATGACGTCGGTGGAGTACATCGAGCAACCCACGGTGCGGACAGAGTACGTCGACGCGCGGGGACTGGTGCCGGTCGGGCGGCGCCCTTCGCTGCACGACTACATCGCCGACCTCTGGCGACGGCGGTCCTTCATCGTCGCCGACTCCCGGGCCAAGAGCGCGACCTCCAACAAGGACTACCTGCTCGGCAACCTGTGGCTCGTCGGGCGCCCCCTCCTCGACGGGCTGACCTACTTCGTCATCTTCGGCCTGATCTTCGGCGCCCGCGACGGGGTCGAAAACTTCGTCGGGTTCCTCCTCATCGGCATCTTCCTCTTTGGCTACACCTCCCGCTGCCTGACCGGCGGGCTCGGCTCGATCGCGTCCGGCAAGAACCTCATTCGGACCTTCGCCTTCCCCCGAGCGGTCGTCCCGCTCGCGAGCACGCTGCGCGAGATGCTCTCGACCTTCCCCGTCATCGTGACGATGATCGTGCTCATCCTCGTCATCCCGCCGCACGCACGGCTGAGCATCTGGTGGCTGCTCTTCCCCGCCGTCTTCCTCCTGCAGACCCTCTTCAACATCGGCGTCGGCCTCTACGCGGCGCGCTTCGGCGCTCTCGTCCCTGACGCCAAGGTGGCCATCTCCTTCATCTCCCGACTGTGGATGTACGGGTCCGGCGTGATGTTCTCCATCGAGCAGATCAGCGACGGTCACCCCCTCGTCATGGCGATCTCCCAGCTCAACCCGCTGTACTGCGTGCTCGAGCTCTCGCGCGACCTCCTGCTCTACGAGAAGCCGGGCGATGCCACCTTGTGGGTCGTGCTGACGGCGTGGGCCGTCGTCACGCCCGTGATGGGGTTCATCTTCTTCTGGCACGGAGAGGAGCACTACGGACGTGAGTGACCCCCTCATCACCAATGCCAGCGTCGTCGTCGACGACGTGCGCATGATCTACCGGGTCAATGCCGAGGAGGGCGACGGGCGCCGCCGCAGACTGTGGCACCGGGCCACCCAGGTGCACGCTCTCAAGGGTGTCAGCCTCGTCGCGCGCCAGGGCGAGACGATCGGCATCCTCGGGCACAACGGATCGGGCAAGTCGACGCTGCTGCGGATCATCGCAGGCTTCGAGCCGCCCACCTCCGGGTCCGTCCTCGCGTCCAGCACCCCGACCTTCCTCGGCGTCAACGCCGCGCTCCAGCCCGAGCTCAGCGGCACGCGCAACGTGCGCCTGGGCCTGCTCGCCATAGGGCTGACGCCCAAGCAGGCGGACGCCGCGATGCCGGACGTCCTCGAGCTGGCCGCGCTCGGAGACGCGATCCACCGCCCGATGAAGACCTACTCCTCGGGCATGGGGGCGCGGCTTCGCTTCGCCATCGCTGCCGCGGCGCAGCCCGACATCCTGCTCATCGACGAGGCTCTGGCGACCGGTGACGCGGCGACCAAGGCCCGCAGCGACGAGCGGATGAAGACGATCCGCGAACAGGCCGGCACGATCTTCCTCGTTTCCCACGCGGCACAGGTCATCGAGGAGATGTGCACCCGCGCGATCTGGCTGCACGAAGGACAGATCATCTCCGACGGCCCGGCGCACCAGACCGCGCGGGCCTACCGATGGTGGGCGTGGTGCGAGGCGAAGGGCGAGACCGACAAGGCTCAGGTCGTGCTCGACGACGTGATCTCCAGGTACTCCCGGGTCCGCGTCTCCCTCGCGGAGCCGCGCAACAAGCGGACGCGGAAGGCCCGGGCCCGGCGATGAACCTGCCCCGACCGGCAGACGGGTGGCGGCCCGTCGGCGCCGACTACTCGAAGCTGGATCCCGTGCGCGTGTGGTCCTGCCTGGACGACTTCGTGGCCGGCGCGACCCTCGAGCGGGGGGTCGACGTCATCCGGTTGCCCAGCGGGGACCACCTCGACGTCCTCGTCGGGGGCGAGCCAGACGCCGAGGGCACATGCGTGCCAGCCTTCTTCGGGGGCGCCATGCCGACCCGCCCGCAGCACACGCCCCCCTTCTTCTCCGGTCACAACCTCGGGCGTCGCGCCGGTGGTCGGTACCTCGCCTTCTCCGACTCGCTCGTGGCGGCCGAGGTCGACCTCACGCTCGGCTGGTACGCCGGACGGGCCGCGGACCGTGCCCAGGACGCCGTCGCCACCGTGCTCGAGCTGGCCCACCAGCGGTGGGGACGAGAGCTGTTGCTCGTCGGCGGATCCGGCGGTGGGTTCGCGGCGCTGGAGCAGCTGCGGCGCGCTCGTGTGCCCACGTCGGCTTTCGTGTGGAACCCCCAGACGGACATCCAGCGCTACATCAACACCTTCGCCGATGCCTATCTCCGCACGGCGCTGGGGTTGAGCCAGGTCGCGCTCGACCGGCTCTCCCCGGAGGCCAAGGCCGAGCGGGCAGGTGCGGCCGGCATCGAGCTCGCCGCTGCGGGTCGGCCGATCGCTGCCCACGGTGATGGAGGCCGTCTGCTCGTCCTGCAAAACGCCACGGACTCCCACGTCGCCGACCACATGGGTCCCTACCTCGACCGGGCCGACCTCACCGACCGTGGCGCCGGGGTGTACTCCGACGGGCGCGAGACGTGGCTCATCGCCGACATGGGGAATGGGCACGCCGTCCCACCCCGCCAGGCCCTCGAAGCGGGTTTCCTCGGCATGCTGCGGGAGGGCGGCGACTCCCTTCGCCTCGCCGTGGACATGCGGGAGCGCCGCGTGGCGCCGCTCCCACCCCGGGCCAAGATGCCCGTCGACCTGCGGGGCGGGGAGGGCAACCTGCTGCGTGCCGGGCTGCGCGTCACCCAGGACGCGTGCGGTGTCGTGCGGGTCTGGCTGGGGCGACCCGAGCAGCTGACGGACCCGGTGCGCCTCAAGGTGCAGATCCGCTGGACGGACCGGGCCACGTGGCGTGATGTCGCGCCGAGCGGTCTGGCGGCCCTCGCACCCGGGGCGGTCGCGGCGACGGTCCACCTGCGTGACTGGTTCGGTCACACGGTCGACTCGGTGACGGTCCCGCTGGAACCGAGTCCCGGTCGGGGCATCAGCGTGGTCGGCAGCTGCGTCTCCCGCGACGCCTGCGAGCATCTGCCGCCGGGCATCTCGCTCGTCGCCTATGAGGCACGACAGAGCCTCATCAGCGCCTTCGCACCTCCGGTGCCGCTACCGCCCGAGCACCTGCGGCTGACCAGCCCCTTCCAGCAGCGGGTCTTCGAGGCCGACCACGCGAGTGCACTCCCGGACCGGGTCCGTGCCATGGCACCCGTCAGCGACCTGCTCGCCCATGACCTCGTCGACGAGCGCCTCGGGGTCTTCGTGCACCCGGACGGTGGCGTCACGACCCGCACCGTCGAGTGGCTCGCCCTGCACACTGACGGTGCGCCGCCGCACGGCGCGCGGGTCGTCCCCTTCGGCAGCTCCGAGCATCTCGAGCTCTTCCGCTCCGCACTCGTGCGCTGGCGGGCCCTTCTCGAGGAGACCGGGCTGCTCGAGCGCACCGTGCTCGTCGCCCCACCGTGGGCCACCCGGACGACCGTGGGCAAACCGACGGGGGAGAGCTTCGGCATGGACGCCGGTGCGGGCAACGCCGCCATGGAGCCCTACGTCGCGAGCGTCCGGGAGATCGTCGGAGTCGACGTCGTCGGCAGCGACCTCGACACCGCCGCCGGTGAGTCCCACCGTTGGGGGCCGGCGCCTTTCCACTACGACGACGCCAGCGAGCGGGCGCTCGCCGCCGCTCTGGTCGAGCGGCTCCCGCACCCGCCGGCTCTCGGCGGCATCGTCGACGAGGGCGACGGCATCGCCGTGTCCGTGGGCCCATCAGGCCAAGGCTCGCTGGTCGTCGGCGTGACTCTGCCGCCCGGGGACAAGGTGGCCTTCCACCTCTTCCGTGGGGCCGAGCGCGTCGACATGACGGGGTACGACACCACACCCGGACGCAGCTACTGGCGCCTGGACCCGGGTCGCTACATCGTGCGGGTCTTCGTGCTGCTGCCCGACGGGACCAGGCTCTCCCGGGCCTCCGTCGGCGTCAACGTCGGCTGAGCGAGGACCGGAGACCAGCAGCGAGGTGGGCGTAGGCCGCAGCGGTGTAGTGGAAGGGACTCGCCCCCCACTTGTGGTCCCGCGTGGACGCCGTGAGCTCCGCGGGAAGGCTGACCACCGGCCAGCCGAGGGCGCGGACGCGGTCGTAGTAGCGGCGGTACTTGACGTTTGCTCGGTGTGGAGGAAGATCCCAGTCGGGGATGTCGAGCGACTCGCCGTCATCCATGGTGCTGGCCCACTCCGTCTCCAGCAGGATGACCCGGTCGCTCAGCCCGAGCTCCGCGATGCCTGCGGCCAGACGGGCGACGGCCGGTGACCACAGCGCGAAGTGCTCGTCGGTGCCGAAGTCCACGCGGTGACCGTCGCGGGTCGCCGCGTCGCCCCCGGCCTGCCACAGCTCGGCGTGACGGCTCACGTAGCCGCCGCCGACCTCGATGACGCCGCCACGCTCGTCGATGAGGTCGAGCACGAGCAGGTCGATCTCGTCGGCGCGGCGAGCGATCTCTGAGAGCGCATTGCCCTCGATGTCGCCCTGCACCATGCGCCGCTGGAAGGGGGACTCGATGTGGGTCAGCTGCGGCCAGACACCCTCGGCGGGACGGCCGGCGCTGATCGCGGACTGACGGGCCACGTAGGCGAGGAGCTCGTGGGTGTCAGCCATTGTCTCCAAGGTGTCCCGTGAGACGCAGCTGCCGTAGATGAAGGTACGGACCCGGCCCGACCCGGTGTCCTCCCGGGACGTGTCGTCCGTGCTCATGCCCGACCGCCTGTGATGATCTCACTCAGTCTGGTGGTGGTGCGCTCGTGGGAGAAGGCCGTGTGCGCCTGCTCGACGTACGCCCGGGCGTCACGCTGCTCGCCGGCGATGCGCTCGACCATCGACTCGACGTCGGGGCTGATCCAGTCGCGGGGGTAGATGAGGTCGGAGCCGGGCCAGGCGAGCAGGGCCGGGAGCGCTCCGGACGCCGCGCCGTCGGCGACGGTGAGGTGGAAGGACTCCCAGTCGCTCGTCGACAGCGCGACGCCGATGCCCTGGTACCACTGCGCCATGTCGTCGCCGTGCGGGTCGAGGACCACGGTGCCGGGGTGCTCGGCGTTGAGCCGGTCGATGCGGGCGAACTGCTCGTCGTAGTAGGCCATCTCGTCGGGCCGCTGGGCCATCCACGGGTAGTCGGCCGGCGTCCTGCCCTTGATCCGCAGCGAGTAGTCGAGGCCGCGACCCCGCAGCCCTTCGAGGACGTCGAGGGCCCGGTCGAGCCGCTTCGATCGCGCGACGATGCCGACGAGGCCCAGCGTGGTCTCGACGCCCGGCAGCTTGGGTGCGTCCAGGCCCTCGAGGTCCACGGCGTTGGGCACGACGTGGGCCTTGCCCTCTGGGACGCCGTGGCTCGCCACTGCAGCATCGCGGATGAGCTCACCGACGAAGACGTAGGCGTCGACGCGCGAGTGCTTGATCGTCGACAGGTAGGGGCGGCGCAGCTCCTGCGAATGCACCCGCACGACCAAGCGCTGGCCCGGCATGACGTGCTGGCTGTACCAGACGGCATTGCCCAGACCCCACTCGCAGACGACGATGTCAGCGCCCTGGAGCAGCTGGTTCGACCGCTCCTCGTCGTGGTTGGCGTGGTCGCGCCATTCGTCGACCTTCACCTCGTGCCCATGAGCGCGCAGGTCGCGGATCATGGCGCGGGCGAACTTCAGGTCGTGACCGGCCACGACGACCCGCAGCCGCCGCGGCGACGTCGCGTTCGTTGCCGGCTCCGCCTTCTCGCCCGCGCGGACGTGCGGCTCCGGCAGGGTGAGGTGGATTCCCTTCGCGTCGTCGCTCTCGAGCGCGCTCTCGTAGGGGTGCTGGCTGGCGTGGTGCGTGCGGATCAGGCTCCGGTGGACCAGCGCGGGCGCGGCCATCGGGGTGCGCATCTCGTGGGCGAAGGCGTCACCGGCCGCGTGGTCCGGGTCCACGGTGCCGCTGATGCGCTCCCAGTTGCCGAAGGCGCGGGCGTGCAGCAGGTCCTCCATACCGGTGCGCGCGGCGACCGGCTCGTCCAGGCGGGTGATGTAGTCGGCCGTGACGGCGGCGTAGAGGTTGCGGCCGTCCCACTCCAGCACATCGATACCGAGGCGGGTGAGCCGCTCGCGCGCCGCGGTGGCGTCGCCCACGACGAGCACGCGCGTCGGCAGGACTGACTGGTGGGCGAGGGAGTCGAGGACGTCGGTGCGGAAGTCGTCGACGACCGCGGCGTAGGTGGGCAGCACCTGCGCCCGGGTCGCGATGCCGGCCGTGCGGGTGAGCAACAACATCGCACTCGTCACCGTGTGCGAGCGCAGCACCGTGCGCATCTGGCGCCAGGCCTCGCGCAGGCGGGCCTGCGGGTCGCTCGACCACAGGCCGAGGGACGCGCGCCACACGTCGGCGTCGTTGACCGCGGGGATCGTCGGGCCGAGCGACTCGACGATGCCGCGGCCGGGACCGGAGAGCACGACGCCACCGCATGCCGCGACCTCGACGACCCGGCGGGAGAACATCGTCGGGGAGTCCGCGACCGAGTTGACGTTGAGGTTGGCCAAGTGTGACTTGTACGAGTCGATGACCGCGTCGTAGGGGAGGGATCCGCGCACGTTGCCGCGAAAGATCGCGGGGAAGTGGTACGGCGAGTCAGGGATAGCGGCCTGTCGGTCGTAGATGCTCAGCCCGAAGGGCTGGGCGACCGTGAGCACCCGGCTCAGCTCGGCCGACCGCTTCGCGTACCGGTCGCCGTAGTAGGTGCCGGCGTAGGCGACCGAGGGGTCGTACGGTCGGTTGCCCGGCAGCGGGTTGTGGATGAGCGGTTGGGCGTAGAAGGGCAGGCCGGACGCCGTGCGGACCGTGCCGACACCGGCGGCGAGGTAGCGCGGCACGCAGTTCGCGTCGGTGGTGAAGACGTGGTCACACAGCGAGGCGGCGGAGATGAAGCGCTCGATGTGGACCGGGTCCTCCTTGTTCCAGAAGACCGACGGGATGCCGAGCTCACGGGCCCGCGTGAGCAGGGCGACGATGTCGGCGAACTCGTCATCGTCGTAGCGGCCGACCCCGCGGTGCCACTGGCCGTCGTTGCCCTTCCACGCCGACTCGACAAAGACGAGGTCGAGCCCGTCGAGCTGGTCACGCCACCCCGCACGGTCGAGGGGCACCAGGTCGAAGGTCGGGCGCAGGGTCTCGGTCGTGAACTCGTCGGCGATGATGCCCACCCGTAGCGAGCGCAGCTCGCGGTCGGTGCTCGGGTCGTGCGCGGCGACGGCCTCGGTGGCTCGGGCGTGGGCGCCGCGGAAGGACTGCGCCACGCGGACCCAGGTGCGCTCGTCGATGGTCCACAACCGGCTGCGGCGACCCAGATCGGCGCGGAGATCCTCGTCCGCGAGCAGGGGACGCAGAGCGTCGGCGAGGGCGCGGGCGTCATCAGCGGGGACGAGCACGGCGCGTTCGCCGTCCGCCCCGGCCAGCGTGCGGTGCGGGGAGACATCGGAGAGGACGACCGCCTTGGCGCAGGCGAAAGCCTCGAGCGGCTTGAGGGGGGAGACCATCTCGGTGACGGGCAGCGAGCGGCGCGGGCACGGCATGACGTCGAAGAGGCTGATCATCCGCTGCATCTCGCTCGCGGGAACCCGACCGACGAACCGCACGGTGTCACCGAGGCCGAGGCCTTCGGCCTGCTTCTCCAGGGCCGGCTCGGCCGCGCCGGAGCCTGCGAGGACGAGCTGGGTGTCCACCCCTTCGTCCCGGAGCAGGGCGACGGCCTCGATGAGCAGGTCGAGGCCCTCGTAGGGGACCATCGAGCCGGCGAAACCGATGACTGGGACGTCGGTGCGCACCCCGTGCTTCTTCGCATAGGCCTCGTCCTTGGGCAGCGGGACGAAGACCGTCGGGTCGACGGCGTTGGGCGCCAGAGTGATCTTGTCGCCCGGCACTCCCCGGCGGATGAGCTCCTGCCGGGTCTCCTCGGTGATCGCAAGGACCGCGTCGGCCTCGGACGCGACGAGGGTCTCGAAGTCGACCTGCTGCTGGTAGCGCTCGGTCGAGTCCCAGCCCTCCTTGCCGGAGGCCTCGGTCACCTCCCACAGGCCCCGCACCTCGTAGACGAAGGGGACCCCGACCCGGCGCGCCGCGATGAGGGCGGCGAGCCCCGTGACGTGGTTGGAGGCGGACTGGATGACCGCCGGCCGGCGCAGCCGAGCCTCGCGGACGAAGGCGTCTGCGCAGGCAAGGATGTAGTGGTCGATCGGGGTCGAGCCCAGTCGCGGGCCGGGAAGGTGCGTGTACTCGACGTCGTCGAGCGTGACGACCTGGCGATGGGCCTTGGGGGCTTTCTTGTCGACCTGGCTGTCCCAGGGATAGCCGGCGCGGGCCACGACCGCCACGTCGACGCCGGCGTCGCCGAGGCCGGCCGCGACACCGCGGGTCCGGGTGGAGTACCCGTTGGTGTTGTAGGCGGGGGTTGAGTGGACGCAATACAGGACGCGTCCTGGCTCCGGCACGTAGGCGGCACCGGCGGAGCGGGGCGGCACGGGGATGCCCTGCGCGCGCACCCGCGCGGCCGCGACCGCCCGGTCCATGAAGATGCGCTGCTTGGCGTCGAGCGAGGTCACGAGGCCGGGGTGCTCCGAGGCGATGCGGTGGGCCTCGGTGATGGACCCGAGGCCGAACCACGCGCGGTTGAGCGCGTTGACGAGGTTGCCGGCGGTGGGGCGTTCGGCGAGCTCCGCGAGCAGTTCCTCGTAGGCCTTCGCCGAGGCGCGGGCGTGCTTAGGCTTGGCCAGCTGTGCAGGGACCTGCGCAGGTGCAGCCGCGGCGGCCTGGATCGGCGCGGGGGACGAAGGGGAAGCCGCCGCCTTCGTCGTGGGGGCCGGCTTGGCGCCGGGCCTGAAGACACGGCCGGGGGAGGTGAGGGCCTTGCCGACCCTCATCGAGCGGGAGGTACGGACCCGCTGCAGGTCCTCCTTGAGACGCGCGGTCTCGGCGCGGTACGCGCGCAGCGCTGCCTCGGCCGAGGCGAGCTCGGCGCGGGATCGGTCGGCGCGGGCGAGAGCGCCTTGGCGCTTCGTGTCGGCGGTGGCCAGGTCCGACTTGGCGGACTTGATCTTGGCCTCGACCGCATCGAGCTTCGACCTGAGGCCCTTGGCCTTGGCGGCTTGGCGACGAAGGGTCTGCAACTCTTCGAGTACTGCTGCCGGGTCGGAAACGATCTCTTCGAGAAGCTGGCGGGTCAACGCCTCGTCGTCCTGGAGTTCGTCTGGGTGCACGCACAGTCCTTCGGCTCGGCTCATGTCGTCGAGGGCCACCAAGTCCGCGCCGGCGACGTTGATCTCGCCGTGCACTCCCCGAAGGCGTCCCTAGACTAACCTTCGGGAAGCGGTGCTACCGATACAGCGTGCGGGAAGGTTGGAGATTGGGTTCGGCGATTGGCTTCACAACTCTTGAAGAGGCTGGATCCGGGGGCCTGAACGCTCCAGTCAACCGCATAGACAACCCACGCGACTGCCAGCCGGTCGGGAACTCGCCCGTCTCCCGATGGCAACTGGCCACCGGTGACGGAGTGCTCGATTTCTTGGTGGTCTACAAGAGGGCAGGCGCGCCCTTGGTCTGCAGCTTCCACGGTGCTCTCGATCGCGAGAAGTACGAGCTCCCTCGATTCGAGCGCATGGCATCGCTGGTTGCCATGGACGTCAATTCCGTGTACGTCGCCGATCCGCTGCTGGCCCTTGACGACAAGTTGCAACTCGCATGGTTCGAAGGCGGCAGGGGATCCCGCCTAACCCGCGATATAGCCGCCGTGGTTGAGCACCTGAAAGCCAGTACGAGCTCGCGGGCGGCGTTGCTCACCGGCTCGTCGGGAGGCGGGTTCGCATCCTTGCAGGTCGCCCCGCACGTTCCGGGTTCGGTGGCGGTCGTCTTCAACCCGCAGACCACCATCGGCGGGTATCTCGCCGGAGGGACCGGTCATGGCGCCAAGCGGGACTATCTTCGAGCCGTCTGGCCTGACGAGCACGCCGCCATCGGAGGCAAGGTGGAGGCACTCGAGGGTCCTCTGGGCTTCGAGTCCCTCACAGATCCTCGGACTACCGTTTGGCACCGGTATGAGTCGCCCGTCTCCTGCTCGATCGTCTACTGCAACAATCGCAACGACTTCCATGTGACGGACCACTATCAGCCTTTCGCGGATGCGATCACACGAGGCAACAACAAGGCCAAGATGTATGTTCTCGAGTACCCAGGGGGGAACGGCCACATGCCACCGTCACCTGAACAGTTCGAGCTTGGGTTGGCTCTGGGCTTGCGCTTGGCGACCAAGGAGGCCCCATGACGTCGGCGCGTATCTCGTTCATTCACCCGGTGCAGGAACTCGAGATCGGGGGCGGCCAAGGCTCGCAGAACGTCCTCTTCCCCGCGGCGTCCTTCGCGGTGGTCCTCGACGAGGTCGAAGCTGCCGACAGGTCCATCCCCCGGGTGGAGTGCAGTGGCTGGAGTTACTCCACCTCTCTGCAAGCTCGCTACTCCTACTTGTCCGATGTGTCCGTCAGAGGACACATCGCTTGGACGCTCGGCAAAATGGAGTTTGATGTGCCAGTGGCTTCCGTTCGGGTGACGGTCGTGCCTTGGAGTGCTCGCAAGGCTCCATGGCTTGACGAAGTCGTCTGGGAATCGGTCGTGTACCGAGCCAGTACACCGGGCTCGGCTGGGCAGACGACGTTGTCCGGAATCGCAACCCTCGAGGCAAGCTGACATGAGTGCTCTCGTCAACATCATCGTCCAGCACCCACCTGTTCCGGGGTCAGATGCGTGGGCTGCCCTCACGGCCAGTGCGCAGTCGGGCCACGTCGAGGTGTCCCTCCTGCTGCCGGGTGAGGGGCGGTCACGTTACGTGGACGTGCCGGCGGGCGTCTCTATCGTGGATCAGGGCGACCTGTCACCGACCCAAGGTGTCAACCTTGCGGTTGGCCTCAGCAGCAGCGACATCGTCCTCGTCCTGGAGGGCGAGACCATGCTCGAAGGCCGAGCAGTCGAACCCATGGTTGAGCTCGCCGATGGTTGTGCCGGACGCCA
This sequence comes from Janibacter sp. Soil728, assembly GCF_001428305.1. GTDB lineage: Bacteria > Actinomycetota > Actinomycetes > Actinomycetales > Dermatophilaceae > Janibacter. The sequence continues at coordinate 87,433 of NZ_LMRZ01000007.1, forward strand.
GTGGGCCGTCCTTGACCGCCGCGTCGACGCAGGGCAGGGAATCCGCTCGGCCTCGCCTTCAGCCACTCCCGGTGGGGCACTGCTCTGCGACCGGGAGACCTTTCTTCTGCTGCGGGGTCTTGACGAGTCGGTTCACACCGCGGTGGGGCTGCGGGACCTGACAAGGCGGGCACGGGACTTCGGTGTCCCCGTCCGCGCTGTGGAGGGCACCGATCTCTTCGTGACCCGCTTTCCGTCCAGCTACGAGTCGTCGATCTGGCACGAGCCAGCTGCGACACTGAACAAGACCTACGCCGAGGTGGACGCCCGCGAGGAGATCTTCGTCAACCTCCGGGATTGGGCGGTCCCCGTGAGTCTGCGTCAGCCGCTGGTGTCGGTAGCGATCTCGACCAGGAACCGAGCGGGCTTCCTGCGCGACTCCTTGCAGTCCGTTCTCTTCCAAACCTTCCAGGACTTCGAGGTCGTGGTTGTCGACGACGGCTCGACGGATGACTCGGCGCGGCACGTCGTGGCTGAGCTCGCGGATCCGAGGATCACCTACCTGCGGCAGGAAGCCCGGGGGATTTCCGCTGCCCGCAATCTGGCCGCGGACAAGAGCGCTGGATGGTTCACGGCAGTGCACGACGACGACGACATCATGCTGCCGTGGCGCCTTGAGAAGGGCTTGGCGACCTTTCGCCGAGGTGTCGACGCCACCTATGGGGCGTGGGTCAACTTCGACGAGAAATCCGGAGAGTTGCGGCGGTTCCTCACCAAGAAAGACTTCGGTGTCGCGCTGAATGCCTTCTCGGGTCAGGGCCCGGGGCACGGGACCTGGACCCTCCCGACTCACCTCATCCGCTCGAACCGATATGACGAGGGCCTCACCTCTTCCGTCGATCACAACTTGGCAACCCGCTTGGCCTGGAACGGGGTCAGATGGCGGCACACCGAGGACGTGCAGTACCTCAGACGAGTTCACGCTGGTCAGATCTCGAATGTCGAGGCCGCTACGCAGAAGGCGGGACACATCCTCACGATCTTCGCCAACACCTTGTCCGCGGGCCCGGCCGATGTTGCGGCGCTGAAGGCGGCCGGGAAACAGTTGCACTACCCCAAGATCGGAGAGGGTCAGGACCTCTTCCAGACCTATGGCCCTTGGCTGCCTGACGACCTCGTGGTTCGCCAGGCGAAGGTGACCGGCAGCGTGACGCAGCGGCTCTTCGAGCTCGACATGCCGCCTGTCCTCAACTACATCCTCGAAGAGCGCGACGCCCAGACCGGAAGGCTGCGGACCGAGATCGGTGAGATCGGTGAGATCTCGTTCGCGGACCTCGTCGAGTTCCGCCGTTGCGGGGTGCCTGAGCTTCGACTGACGGCGCAACTTCGATCCTCCGACGAGGCAAACGAGCACGCGTTGCCGGTGGCTTCCGCTTCAGCCTTCGAGAGGCTGGCGGCGCTGCTTCGGACTCGGGCTCCCGAGCGGAGCTGCTTGGTGCTCCAGACTCCGGACGACGGGTTCACCGCTCCTTCCTTCGGTGAGGCCTATGCCGCGATCCGAGTGGCAGCTGCCAGCAGGTTCGACGGGAGAGTCAAGTTGCTCGGCTTCTTCTTCGCTGACGACGACGCCGCGCTGAAGGCCCTTCGGTGGATGCATCGGCAGCATCCGACAGTGCTAACGCATCTGGTGACGACTGGGCGCCCCGCCCCTTCCATGATCACCTTGGGAGAGGAAGGCTGAGATGCACGCCGCAACAACTTGGGACAGCTCCGGTCGGACGACGGTCGGGATCTCACGTGACGTCGATTCTGAGATGACCGCGCTCTTGGTCGTGGATGCGCCGGTCACCCCCTCCGCGGACGTGGCCGTGGTGGCCATCGCCCTTATCGCCCCGCACCGGCTCGTCGAAGGAATGACTGTCGGAGGAGCCGGCGTCAGCGGTCCGGTTGCTCGCGCACTGCTGCGCGAGTTCGGGGATCAAGGGTTGACCATGTCCTCGGACCGCCAACTGCGAGAGACTGTGGGAGGAGTTGGTCTGACAGCAGTCCTCGACTGGTCCGGCCAGGGATGGTCAACAGGCTCTGGAGACGGCGAGCGCAGGAGCATTGTCATTGCTCCGGTTCCGCTCGGTACGTACTCCGGACGGCTGTTCTCCACGGGACGGTTTGTCCTCGCCGCGTCCGCTCATGATGGTCGCAGCGCGGAGACTACAGCGGATCTCGCCGCCCAGATCGTGACGACCCTGCTTGTTGCCGAGAGACTTCGGTGCGACGAGATCCTCATTCCGCGTCTTGGGTTGGTGGCCGACCCGGACTTCGAGACGCGTGCCAGAGCGCTCACCTGTCCGTTGGGAGTCACATTGTCGTTCGTGGATTCCTTCGCTGTCGCTGGGACCGTTGGCATCGACCGAGCGCATGGCCTCCGCGCACCCGGAGGTGAACTTCGTTGAGTCACGTCGTCATGCCCGTCCGCACAGTGGCCGACTGGGGCGGAGTGCACGAGTGGACCGTAGACGCGGCTAGTACGCTGCGAAGGCACGGACACCGCGTCACCATGGTGGGGTCTGGAGAGACCTTCGAGAGCCGGGCGCGGGCCACAGGCGCGGAGTTCCTCACGGTGGACTGGACCCGTCTGGACGAGGCAACGACCCGCATCGTGTCCGAGACCTCGGATGTGGACCTCTTCTTCGCTCATGCCCCGCAGGCGCGCATGGTTGCGCTCGACGCAGGACGACGCATAGGGGCTCCGGTTCACGTGATGTGCCACGGCGCGTACCACGACTTCATGTACGAGTGGGCCGGCGAAGCAGAGTCCGTGGCCGCGGCCAGCCCTTCGTTAATGTACTTCGTGCAGCAGATCGGCAAGGTCGAGCCGTGGAAGTGCGCACTGGTGGCCAACGGCGTGGACGAAGCGGTCTTCGACCTCCCGATTCATGACATCGAGGCGAAGGTTGCATCAGGAACGGGACGCATCGTCACGGCCTCGAGGCTCGCTGTCGACAAGATCCGGCAGATCGACGTCGTCCGCGACGCGTTAGCTGCGTGTCTCAAGGCGTATCCGGACGTCGCGTGGGAGATCGATGTCTACGGTGATGGGCCGGAGCGCGCCTACTTCGAGAGTGCCTACAGGCTCATGCTCGGCGACCTCGGGGCGGGCAAGGTGAACTTCCACGGGTGGGTTCCCCCGTCGTCGATCCCCTCTGCACTGAACGCCGCAGCCGTCTCGGTGATGGCGGGGATGGGAGGCGTCCGATCCGTTGCTGCCGGGACGCTGACGATCGGCGCCGGTGCTCGAGACAACCTAGGGGTCCAAGCGGGACGCAACCTGCGTGCCGGCATCTTCAGCAACTTCGGGGATCACGGTTGCCCGAGATTTACGCCAACTCCGGTCGACCGTGACCTCGAAGACCTCCTCAAGCCTGGCGCGTACAGCGAGACCTTGGAGCTGAATCGAAGCATCCTGCGGCGGACGAATGCACAGGGAGTCGTCGATGGGCAAATGCTCGGGGCGCTCCAAATCATCTAGGCTCGCCCGGCGGTTCCGCGCCCGTCTGCAAAGCTTCTGACGTCCGCGACAATGCGCTGGGCGCGTCGCAGGAAGGTGTGCTGAGCGCGGATTCTCGCCGAGGTGGTCGCCAACGTAGCTGGATCAGGCCGATGGCCCGTCAGCAGCGCTTCGAGTTGGTGAAGGTTCTCGTAGGTTCGGACGGAACTGTCGAAGATGTCGTCGATGCCCGATACCGGGTCCGAGATGCAGGCAGCTCCTGCCGCCGTGGCATCGAAGAGCCGATTCGACACGAAAGCGTGGTTGGCCATGTCTTCCCAGTGATCGTTGAGTACCCACGCGGCCTGGCCATAGGCGAAGGGGAGTTGTTCGTTGGGGAGGTAATGACCCCCGAGAAGTGACGACGGGATGAACTCGTCCCAACCCGCTCCGTACACGAGCGGCTCGAGTCCCAGCTGGAGGCAGTCGTTCACGATCTTCCGGCCGCCTGGGCGTGCGTTACCGACGAAGAGCAGGCGGCCCGCCGCAGGATGACGAACGTGCGCCGTCGATGGATGGAAGCGTCCGGCGTCCGTGCACTGGAGGAGGGGTGTGATGTCGATATCCGCCCAGGGTGCCCACTGTCGGGAAGCGGCGTACACCAGATCGGCGGACAAGAGTTCGTCGCGTCCAACCTCTTCTGGGTGACTGATCACCCAGACGACGTTGAGGGCGCCGTCCCGCGCAGGGAGCGGAGTGGTGCCTCGTAGCTGGACAACGACGTCGGCGTCGCGAGTCTGAGGCTCTTCCCTTCGCACCACGGTTGCGGTGTGCCCCATCTGTCGGAAAGCGTGGGCCAGAGCAATCGCATAGTGATAGTCGCCCCAAAGCAACTCGTTCGGACCACGCGTGGCGGACGTTTCGATGTCCACCGTGAGCACGTCACCGAGGCGCCGAGTCGGTGAGTCGTCTCCGACGGGTCGGTTCGGAGGTTCCAGTCGTGAGGGCTGGAGGGGATAGCTAGTGACGGCCAGCGAGGTGAGAGTCAGCTGGGCGTCTGGCTCGGCGCCGCTGAGCCCGATCTCCTGAATCTTCATCCCGGCCGGGATGTACACCTTGGACGTTCGAGGCGCCGATCCGCTGAGCGGGACTGTCGCCGTGTACCCCAACTCGAAGGGCGTCAGGCCGTAGTGTTCCACGCCCGCCGGGTGGGGGCGGACAGACCGAAATTCGACGCGTGCCGTGTTGTTCGCGTCATCATCGTCGGTCGCGATCGTGATGTCGATGGTTTCTCGCAGTCCGTCGACCAGAGGGAAGATGGACCCACCACGCAGGGCTGCCTTCCCACGGAAGAGTTCCCGCCTGTGCGGTGAAGGGCTGGAGCAGATCAGCGACTCGAGTTCCTCGCGTGACCGAACCACAGCGCTTCCGAGGACCTGAGGGAACTGCTCGCCCGTCGCGACGAGACTGAGCAGAGAGTCGAGGAATCGAAGGAGATAGCCCGGCGGAGGTGCGGTGTGTCCGGCACCCCAGTGCTGGACCAACGTCTGGACGTTCCCGTGTGGCGCCGCTGCCTCGATCAGGGGTTGAAGATGGTCCAGAAGGTGATGCTCGTCGGTGGTGTTGGTGAGGCAGTAGGCGAAGTTTGCAGGACCGTCCGCGTAGTCAACGCACACGTCGTGCCGAAGATCGGCCGTGTTGACCTGACCGTCGACCGTCCAGCAGCGCTCGAGAAATGCGTCCTTGAGGGTGTCGGAGTGCCGCAGGATGTCCGTCTGGGCATTGACAGCCACTGCAAGGCTCCCGGGGGACGACGCGCTGTACCGCAGCGCCGCGAAGCCGCCACCACTGATGCCGAAGTAGAGCTCACGTCGTGCCCCGGACAGCTCGACGAACTTGTCGATGACCTGACGTAGCTCCGACGTGTAATCGAAACCGATTGCACCCGCGTACCAGGCCAAGCTCATCGTGCCGCTCAGGTACAGCGTCGCGTCGTGTACGAAGAGGAAGTTGGCCCGCGCTGCTCGTCGCCACTGGGCGAACATGGACATGCCGTTGAAACCGGGGCGAATGCCTGGGGCGGCGAAGCCCGAGGCGTTGAAGACGACGATGAGTGTGTCGGCACCCGTGTCCCAATACACCGCATCGGTGAAGACGCCGGCACTGGTTGGAATGGCGTAGAGACCGGAGGGCGCCTCCGCCAGCGTTAGAAAGTCACCCAACGACTCGAACTCGAAATGCGGCTCCCGGATGCGTATGACGTCCCGAGTCAACCCATCAGGGTACTGCTGTGGTTCCATGACTCCTCAACTTACGCATCCCGGCCGTCCTGGCCGGTTCAGTGGGACTGCTGGAGCAAAGGTAGTCCAACCTACGAGGGGGATCCATCGAGGGAGGCGACGTCTGCGTCGCCTCCCTCTCGGTGCCTGCGTCCCGCGCGTACCTGCCGCCATCTCGATATGACGAAACAACGTCAGCGCCAACCAGAGCTATGGAGCACGTGAGCAAGCGTCTCCCTCCACCATCCGGCGCTGGAAGGCGCTCAGCAGGACCGACGGATCGAAGGGCGGCTCTCCGGCCGGGCCGAAGGCGCTGATGAGGCTCTGCCGGGCGACGAAGGCATCGAGGCGGAAGAGGCCGGGGTCGAGGAAGGCGAAGGTGTCCCGCGTGGCCTGGCTGCCCGTGACGAGCACCCGCACCCGCTGCGGGGTGCGGGTGAAACCGCCCGGCACGGTGACGATCTCGTGCAGGAACCCATCACGCAGGTGTGCTCGCACACCTACGGCCCGAGGATCTGCGTCGAGCAGCACGAGGGCGTTGTCACGCTGCAGGTGGCTGGAGATGACCGTGCCGTGACGGTCGACGACCTCGAACCGGGTGGTCACACCGCCGTAGCGGGAGGGGCGCCCCTCCCAGACGACGGTAGCTCGCGCGCTCCCGTCGGCCTCCCGGGTCGCGGCGATGCTCGTGCGGCCGGCGATGTCGTCGACCTCGCCGCGGAGGTCGCTGCCGGGACATCGCAGTGACGCTTGCCCGCTCCAGCCCGAGCGCGACGCAGAGGTAGTCGAGGACGGGACCCTCGTCGTAGTCGAGCAGGTCGGTCTGCGGGTTCCACACCATGGCTGAGGCGGGGACGTCGAGCCGCGCGCCGAGGAGCATGCAGGAGAAGCCGGCACCCGAGCCGCCCGCGAGCAGCACGGGGCGGTCGACCCGGCGCTGAAGATCCTCGAGCAGGCGAGGTGCCCCTGGACGTCCTCGCCGGCGCGCCCGGCGTACCAGCCCAGACGCAGCACGGGGTCGACGGTGAGCGTCGGGTCGCTGATCGCGACGAAGGGGGTTTGCAGACTCATACCCAGGCCGATGCCGGAGAAGAACGGGCCGGGTCTCCCTTCCCGCTTGGACACCGCCCCGGACAGGACGAAGGGCACGCCACGACCGGTTGCGATCGTCGTGAAGTCGCCGGCAAGCATCATGTCGATGTGAGCGCCGGAGGGAGCATGACGACGTGCACCCCGGTCGACCATGTCGGGGCGGCGACGAACTGCTCGATGGACTTCCAACGGAGCACGTCCGGTAGGTACCTCGTGTAGTCGCTGTCCCCGGGCAGGGTGCTCATGGCTGTGACTCGTCCCCGAACCACATGAGCATGGCGCTGGCCGAGTACAGGTGGCGCACCCGGGTGCGGTTCCAGGTGCCCGTGCGGGCGAGGTCCTGCAGGTACGACACGTTGACGACGTCGGTGTAGGTGCTCAGGTCGGTCTGCTCGAGGACCCGTCGCAGCACCGTCTGGGTCGACTCGAGGTTGACGGACTGCCAGTAGATGATGTCGAGCGCCTTGGCCCGTCGCAGGACGGTCTCGCGGCGCTCCGCCGACATCGGTGCCGGGGTGGGGCCGCTCGCGGGACGAGCGGGCTTCGTCGACCACGTGATCTGCCCGTCGGCGAAGGGCAGGCCGCGCCGCGGTCGTCGCTGCCGCCGGTACTCGATCGAGGAGCGATCCTTGTCGAAGGGGTACCGCGAGAGGTCGTGGCCGAAGGACTCGAGCAGGTCGTAGCCCAGGACGTTGGCCCGGCGGGCGAGCCCGGGGAGCTCGCACGCCGCTTGGAGCGCAGAGACGGAGTAGAGCGGGTTCACCCGTGCCCCGACACGGCTCCAGCTGAGCGAGGTGGCGCCCATGTGGTAACGGTTGCGCACGTCGGAGTAGTAGACGTCGCCGACGAAGTCGGCGGGCACGCCCGAGTCGTGGATGCCCGTGAGCAGATCGGTGAGGCGACCAGCGAGCAGATCGAAGGCGTGCGGGCTGAGGATGCCCTGGTCAGGGGCGGAGCCCACCATGGCGGTCATCAGCGCGTGCCCGTCGGCCCACGGGGATGGGCCCTGCCCGGGGATGGCGTGCGTGTAGAAGGAGCGGAAGAGCTCGCCGTAGCCGCCGCCGGCCGCGACGACATCGAGCGGGTCCTCAGTGCCGGTCGGCCCGACGTTGGACATGCCGGCGGTGTACCCGAGCAGAGCGAGCTGTTGGTCGGCGAAGCTGCCCAAGCGGTGCGGGACGAGCCCCGCCGACGGGGAGCGCACGAGCCCCAGCGTGCGGGCCAGGCCGTCGGCGACCTCACGGTCGCGGGACTCCGGCGGGCCGCTGCAGAAGAACTCGAAGCGGTCTTGCACACCCGCCTCGAGGATCGCGCCGAGCACCATGCGGGAGTCGAAGCCGCCGGTGAGGTGGGCGATGCGCTCCTCGGCCGGGGCTGCGGCGATGGCCGCGATCGAGTCGAGGACGTCGGCGCGCACCGAGGCCAGACCTTCGTAATAGCTGCGCGGCTCGTCGAGGACCGGCGCCACGTCGTAGCGGACCTCGCGCAGTTCGGCCGAGGTGATGTCGAGGTGGGTGAAGGTCGGGACTCGGCGCCCACCCTCGTGGCTCGTCTCGTAGAGCCCGCCGCTGCCGAAGACGGTGCGCTCGACCTGGTACATGAGGTCCTTGCCCGGGCGCAGTCCGAGGTCGTCGAGCACCTCGATCAGGGCGGCGTAGTCGGAGGAGAGGACCTGCACGCCGCCGACCTCGTGGACGAAGACGGTGGCACCGCCGAGCGCGTCGGGCAGAACCACGAGCCGCTGGGTGGGGGCGTGCCACACGTAGGCGCAGGATGCCTGGCGCGCGTGCCGGCCCCACCAGTGGGCGAAGGTCACCGGATCACGCCCGCCCCACACCTGCTGGAGGTCCTCGCCGGAGCGCAGGAGCCGGCCGTCGGCGATCGCGACGCCGTCGAGCGAGACGCGTCCCTCGGCACCGGTCGCCGTCTGCGCGCCACGCGACCAGCGCACGTGGAGGCCGTTGCTCAGCGTCATGAGGTCCGCGGGTCGTGGGAGCCCGTCGAGGGCGCCCACGACGACGACCGTCCCGGGGGCGATCCCGCCGTCGAGTGGGGCAGCATCCTTCGGTGTGAAGGTCATCGAGCCCGACCTCTTCGGATCGTGCCGAAGCCGTGGACGTCGGCGTTTGCCAGCATCTCTGCGTCACTCGCGTCCCACGTGTGCTCGCCGGCTCCGCGCCGCACCTGCTCGAACTCGAAGCGGTCTGCGGAGTACACCCGCCCGCCGGAGTCGACTACCCGCCGGAGCAGCTCGCTGTCCTCGCCGACCTGGCTGTCGGGGAAGCGGTGCTCCAGGGCGACTGGCCTCGGCATGACCATCGTCGGTCCGGCGACGAAGTCGGTGAACCGGTGCTCGCGCTCGGGGAAGCGCACGATGTGCACGCCCTGCTGCTGCAGGTGCATCTGGTGGGCCTGCTTGCCGACGACGTCAGCGCCGGAGTAGTCGAGCGCCTGCAGGCTGTCGAAGAGGTAGTACTCGCCGTAGAGGTCGTCGTCGTCCATCTTGGCGACCACGTCGCCGGTCGCTGCGTCGACGAGTCGGTTGAGGCACGCGCCGAGGCTCGCCTCCTGCTCGGCGTGCAGGACGAGGAGGTCCTCGATGCCGTGTTCGGCGGCGAGCGAGCGCACCCGGGTCTCTTCGTCGAAGCCGTGCATGAGCAGAGCCAGCTGTACCCGGACGTCCCGCTGCTGCCCGACCTGGGCGATGACGTGCTCGAGCTGGTGCGGTCGGTTGGTCGACACGAGGGCCGTCACGGTGCGTGAGGTCCGCACGTGCTCCTGCAGCCCGATCTGGGCGAGCACGTCGTCGATGCGCGCGGCATAGGTGTGCTCGCGCCAGATGCGGCGCTGCGCGCGGTGGACCATGTGGTCGCGCAGCAGCGGGCTGCGCACCAGCGCACGCAGCATCCACTCGGCGTCCTTCGGCTCGCTGACCCGCACGACCTCGTCGTCGGGGAAGAACGCGTCGAGCGCGGGACTGGGCGTCGACACCACCGGGGTGCCGCACGCCGAGATCTCGAAGACCCGCCGTGCGCACATGCTGGGGCTGCCCACGACGGAGTTGACGTTGAGGAAGACCTTGAAGGACCGGTAGGCCGTGAGCGTCTGCAGGTAGCTCAGCGACCCGACGACGCGCGCGTCGAGCGGCGGGGGGAACTGGTAGTTGGCGTCGCCGCCCGCGAAGCGGGAGAAGATCTCCAGCCCGTGCTCCATCCGCGAGGAGACCCGGTCGGCCGCGCCCAGCAGCAGATCCATCTGCTCGCGCCGCTCGGGGTACTTGTGCGCGAAGTACATGCCGGCGAAGGCGATGTCGCGGCTCGCGTGCCCTTGCTGGGGACGGATCGGGTTGTGAATCCGCTCCTGGGCCGCGAAGGGCATGACACCCACCCTGTCGTGGCCCAGCCGCTCGCGGTACCGCGGCAGCATCTCGACGTCCGTCGTGAGCACGTGGTCGAAGATCGCGGCGGTGTCGACGAAGTCGTCGAAGTGAACCGGATCCTCCTTGCACCAGAAGACGGTGGGCACGCCGACGGACCGGCAGTGCTCGACCAGCGCCACGAGCTCGGCGGAGGGGGCCTTGCTGCCGGTGAGCTGGTAGCGCCACGTGCCGCCGTTGCCGTGCCACGCCGACTCGACGAAGAGCAGGTCGACGCCCCCTTCGACCTGGGTGCGCCACCCCGCTGGGGTGACCTCGATCTGCTGCCACTCCGGGGCCAGCGCCAGCCGGCTGAAGTCGTCGAGGACAACCGCCACGCGCAGGTCGGGGCGGCGCGGTGGACGTTGTGGGATCGGCCACTCCGGCAGCTCCGCGTCCTCCCGAACGGCGACCCCGCCCTGCTGCATCCGCTGGCGGCGGCGCCACGTGCGCACCTGTGAGATCCCGCCGTGGCGTAGGTGCCAGAAGGCGGAGCGCGCGGTGGACAACGACATCTGACAGGCCTTCCCCGGGGAGCACTCGACCGGTGTCAACCTAGCCCCCACCCACCTTTGGCTGCGAACCCATGGGACGCGTGGGTCATACTGGTGTCTTGTGAGGCGCACACGTATGAAGGGGGTCATGACCGGTCTGGTCGTGGTCCTTGTCAATGTTGCCCTCGTGGTGGGCCTCGTCGTGTGGCTCCAGGGGCGGCCCGACCTGTCGGCGGTGTCCGAGTCGTCGTCGACGACGGAGGCGCCGACCTCCTCGTCGTCCTCGTCCTCCTCCCCGACCTTCGCCGAGCCGGCGACAGTCCTCAAGGAGGACGAACATCCCTTCGTCGTCGTCCTCGGGGGCGACGAAGGCACGGGCGAGACGGGCTGGGTCCAGCGAATGGCGACGATCGCGCTCGAACGACCCCGCACGGTGAGCTACAGCGCTCTCGAGCCTTCCGACCCGACGAAGTACGCCGACCCGACCCGGTCCGGTACCGGCAAGCGCCTGTGGCTGCGCAACGGATCCGTCGCCGGCAGCTCGATCAGCTACGCCGCGAACAGGCTGCGCTTCCTCGTCGCGCGCAACGCTGACGTCGTCGTCATCAGCTTCCAGCCGACGACGACCAAGGGTCTGGACCGTGACCTCAACGACCTGCTCAAGAAGGTCCGCAGGCAGGCGCACGAAGCGACCGTGGCGATCGTCCTGCAGCCCGTCGCGGCGGACGGATCCGGTCGGACGGTCCGGGCGCGACAGGAGGCGTGGGCCGAGCGCAACAGGGTGCCGACCATCGACGTCAACAAGGCCTTCGTCAAGGCCGAAGGCGTCCAGCTGCGGTCGGAGTGGGCCGACAGCCACCTCACCGAGCAGGGCGCCGACCTGTGGGCTCGGACGGTCCTCGACCGGCTCATCGGCCGCGGTCGCAAGGCCTCGAGCTCCACGACCGCCGCCGAGACGCCGACCGTGGTCCCCCCGACAGAGGCGATCCCCGAGCCCACGACGACCGAGGTCCCGATCCCCGAGACGACCACGCAGGCGCCCGCCCCGACCCAGACGGCTCCCACCGACGTGCCGCCGACCTTCGTGCCGCCCAGCACCATTGCCCCCGAGCCGCCGCCCGCGGAGCCGACCTCGACCACCGAGTTGCCGCCGGTGGACCCAACGACGACGAGCGACCCGACCTCCAGCGAGGACCTGACTCCCGGTGCGTCCACGATGGGGGAGAGCGCGGCCAGCGGCTCCGGAGGCTGAACCGCCTCACCCGACGTCGACGGCCACCAGCCGGTCACCGGCTCCGACGACCAACCGGTCGCCGACCCGCACCAGGCCGCGGGCCGTGACCCCATGTCCCAGCGGGGTGGCGATGCGCAGGCTCACCGGGTCGACCGCGTGCAGCCGGCCCCGGGCGCGCAGGTAGAGGTACCCACCGTGGCTCACCAGGTCGGTGTCGCGGTACGTGGGGCGGTCCGCGGTCGGCGTGGGGTCCACGGTGATCGAGCGCAGCGTCTCCCCGTTCGTCGGGTCGAGCTCGTGCAAGGTGCCCCCGTCGGCCGCCCAGAGCGTGCCCTGCGGGCCGATGACGACGGCCCCCATCGACTGGGTCCCGTCGCCCGGCGCCACCGACCACAGCATCCGGTCAGCACGCGTGTCGTAGGCGAAGACTTGAGCCGTCGGTGTGATGGGCGTCGCGCCCAGCCCTCCCCAACGAGAGGTTCCGCCGTAGACGATTCCGTCGCGCGCCGCGAGGGAGACGATCGCCTGGCCTGGGACGATGTCGCGATTGAAGCTGCGCATGGTCGTCCCGTCGATCGTGCCGAGGCCGCCGCCGAGCGTGCCGTAGGCCGGGACGGTGCCCACGTAGACATGCTCTCCGTCGGTGGCAAACGCTGTCGGTCGGTCCTGCCACTGGGCGGCCCCCAGCGCGCTGACGAGAAGCGGGTTGCGGCCCGCCACGACCGGTTGCGCCGGGTCGTGCCGCCAGATGCGCGCACCTGTGTAGGTGCCGAGGTACTGCACGCCGCGCAGCGGGATCCCTCCTTCGAGCTCGCCGAGCTCTGGCGCTGCCTGCCCACTCACGAGGGGCCGAGCGGAGCCTGTCGCGACGTCGACGACCGTGGGGTCGGAGCCTCCGTAACCGCTGACGAGGACCGTGCCGTCACTTCCTTCGACAACCGCCTTGAGCGGCAGCGCACCCGGCTGGAGGTGAAGGGAGAAGCGCCGGTCATCGGAGCTGTCCAGCAGGTGCGCGTAGATGATCTGCGCGGTCGGGTCCACCGCGATGAGCCACTCGCCGCTGGTCCCGTCGATCTTCGCGCGCACGATGTGGCGGTCGCGGCCGGCCTTCGTCGTCGTGGGCGGCCCGATCGTGGTGGTGCCGGTGCGGGAGTCCACCGACCGGACCCGACCCTCGGCGATGTAGTGGAAGCGTCCGCGGCTGTCGAGCGGTGTCGGGGTCTGGCCGGTGACGTTGGCGGGGACGTCCCACGACCGTGCCGTCAGGTCGTAGAGGTGCCGCTCGGTCGGTCGTGGCGACCCGTCCGGGCGCGTGCCGGCGGGCACACGCACCGCGAGGTACCGGCCGAGCACATCAAGCTCGGTGATGACGCCCGAGGGGGTCCTGCCCGGCAGCGGGATGACGGTGCGTCGGCTGGGATGGTCCACGTCGACCCGGACGACCGAGGGCTGCGAGGACCCCACGCCGACATAGACGTGGCGTTCGTCGACCGCGATGGTGCGGGCGTACTCCTGGCCCTGCCGCACGGCCCCGAGGTTGGTCGAGCGGCCCGTGTCGGGGTCGATGCGCCACAGCTCGCCGCGCGGGTAGCTGCCACCCCACACAGTCCCGTCGGGGGCGACGGCGAGGTCGAAGACGGTGGTGGCCGAAGGGGTCGGCTTCCCGAGGTCCTGCGCCGAGCCGGTACCGGGCGTCCACCGCAAGACCGTGCCACCGTCGCCGCCGACGTAGACCCGCCCGTCCGTGCCGACGACGACGGCGTGACCGTTGGTCGTCCCCGGCAGCGGGACCCGGTCCGTCAACCGCCCCGACTCGAGGTCGACGACCTGCAGCTCGGCGGGGGACCCAGTGACGACGGAAGCGACCTGTACTCGGCCCTCGTGGACAAAGACCGCGCTCGTGCGGGTGCGCGGCTCGCTCTGCAGCGGGCGCCCGAGGTCGCTGGTCGTGAAGGTCGGCTCCGGTGCCGGGGGAGTCGGGGTGAGGCTCAGGACGTCCCAGGAGGCAGTGCCGGTGCCGGCGACGGACGTCCTCGTCCGGAGTGCGGCGAATTGTGCGTTGTCCGGCGCGACGACGGCGCTCGACGTGAGGAGGCTCCAGCGGCCGACGGGACGCGTGCCCGAGAGGGTGTTCGTCCCGACCTGCTGACCTTCGTCGTCGTACCAGAGCACGTCGACGGCTGTGGTGCCGCTCACCGGGTGCACCCAGCCACGGAAGGTGTGGGTGACACCGGGCTGCACGCGCATGCTGTCGCTCGTAGCACTGGCGGCGCCGGTGGTGGTCTCGTCGGTCAGCAGCAGGGACCACCGGCCAAGACGCGCGCGGTCGAAGGAGCGGGTCGCCGACGTGCCGCCCGTGGTGCTGGTCTTCCATCCCAGCACGGGGTCGGAGCCGGCGTCGGCGGGAGCAGTCTCGAAGCCGGAGTTGGCCACGGACGAGTCGGTGACCGTCACCTCGTCCCACCATGCGCGACTCGCGCCGGCTCGGGTCGACGCGATCTGCAGCTCGCCGTAACGCGCGCCCTCCGGCGCGGTCAGGTCGAGCGAGACGCGCTGCCACGCGTCGATGGTGCCGGTGGTCGAGGTGGCGGCATGCCCGACCGTCGTGCCGCGCTCGTCGATCCACCGCACCCGCAACTGTTGGTGGCCGTCGGTCTGGAAGGCGCGTGCCCCGACATAGTGGTGCCGACCCGGCGCGGTCTCGAAGTACGACCACCGGGCCCGCGCGTCGCCCGAGCCGACCTCGTCGGCCACGAGCAGAGCGTGCCCGCCCGAAGACGCGTGCTCGCTGGACCGGATGAGCTCGCCCTGGGTAGGCGGTGACAAGGTCCAGGTCGGGTGGGTCGCGACGCGGGTCTCGAAGTCCTCGTAGGCCGCGTGGCCGATCACGGGTACCGGCGGGTCCTCGCACCAGAGCGCCCACGCGGTGAGCGCGGCGAGGGTGAGGACAAGCAGCACCGGGAGCGCCAGGAGACGTAGCGTCCTCATCTCAGCGGTGCTCCGAGCAGTGGGTGGTGGGGCCTCCGCGAGCCTAACCTCTGGTGCTGACTCCGGCGCGGTCGTGGCGCTCAGTGGCCGAGAAGGTCCAGCAGGTACTGGCCATAGCCGCTTTTGACGAGCGGTTCGGCGCGCTCGCGCAGGCCGTTGTCGTCGATGAAGCCCATGCGCCAGGCGACCTCCTCGGGACAACCGACCTTGAGCCCCTGCCGATTCTCGAGGGTGCGCACGTAGTTGCTCGCGTCGTTGAGCGAGGCGAAGGTGCCCGTGTCGAGCCAGGCAGTGCCGCGGGGGAGGACCTCCACGTGCAGCCGCCCCTCGGCGAGGTAGCTGCGGTTGAGGTCGGTGATCTCCAGCTCACCGCGAGCCGAAGGGCGCAGGGTGCGCGCCCGCTCCACCACCGACTCGTCATAGAAGTACAGGCCGGGCACGGCGTAGCGGCTGCGCGGCTCGGCCGGCTTCTCCTCGAGGGTGAGGGCCCTCCCTCCGCCATCGAACTCGACGACCCCGTAAGCGCGCGGGTCGGCCACCTGGTAGCCGAAGACCGCCGCGCCATCGAGCCCGTCGAAGTGCCGCAGCTGGGTGCCCAGACCCGGCCCGTAGAAGATGTTGTCGCCGAGCACGAGCGAGGCGGTCTCGCCAGCGACGTGGTCGGCGCCGATGAGGAACGCCTGGGCGAGCCCGTCGGGGCTCGGCTGCTCTGCGTAGGTGATTGAGATCCCGAAGCGTTCTCCGTCACCGAGAAGGCGGGTGAACTGCTCCGCCTCGTGCGGCGTGGTGATGACGAGGACGTCTCGGATCCCCGCCAGCATGAGGGTGCTCAGCGGGTAGTAGACCATGGGCTTGTCGTAGACCGGGACGAGCTGCTTCGAGATGCCGAGGGTTATCGGGTGCAGCCGGGACCCCGTGCCCCCGGCGAGGATGATGCCGCGCATGGGGCGAGCGTATGGGGTGACGGCGATCGCCGATAGCCTCCCGTCATGGACGTCTCCATCGAGCGGACGCAGATCCCGGGGCTCCTCATGGTGCGCCGGCTGGTCCACCGCGACAACCGCGGCTGGTTCACCGAGGCGTGGCAGCAGGCGAAGATGACGGCGCTCGGGCTGCCGGACTTCGGCCCGGTCCAGCACAACGTCTCCCACAACGCCGCGCGCGGTGCGACCCGTGGCATCCACGCCGAGCCGTGGGACAAGCTCGTCACCGTGGTCCACGGCTCGGTCTTCGGTGCTTGGGTCGACTTGCGTGAGGGAGAGAGCTTCGGCGCGACCTACTCGATCGAGATCGACGAGAGCGTCGCGGTCTTCGTGCCCCGAGGGGTCGGTAACTCCTACCAGGCACTCGCCGACGAGACGATCTACTCCTACCTCGTCAACGAGCACTGGCGCCCGGACCTCGTCTATCCCGCGCTCGCCCTCGATGACCCGACGGCCGCAATCGATTGGCCGATCCCGTTGTCGCAGAGCGAGATCAGTGACAAGGACAGGGCGAACCCGACGCTCGCGGAGGTCACCCCCTTCGCTCCCCGGCCTCCGCTCGTGCTCGGAGGCAGTGGGCAGGTGGGGCGGGCCCTGCTGCGACTCTTGCCTGACGCGGTGGCCCCGGCCCGCGACGAGCTCGACCTCACCGACCCGGCCGCGGTTGAGGCCTACGACTTCAGTGGTCACGACCTCGTGATCAATGCTGCCGCGATGACTGCTGTGGACGACGCGGAGACGCCCAAGGGGGGCCGTCTGGCGTGGCGGCTCAACGCCGAGCTGCCCGCGCAGCTCGCCCGGCGGGCAGGGACTGACCGCTTCACGCTCGTGCAGTACTCCTCCGACTACGTCTTCGACGGTCGGGCCGAGGAACACGACGAGGGTGAGCCACTCGCCCCAATCAGCGAGTACGGCCGCACCAAGGCCGCGGGGGACTTGGCCGTCACCGTCGCGCCGCGGCACTACCTCCTGCGCACCTCGTGGGTGGTGGGCGGCGGAGGCAACTTCGTCGCGACGATGGCGCGGCTGGCGCGCGAAGGGGTCTCGCCCTCGGTGGTCGACGACCAGTGGGGGCGGTTGGCCTTCGCCGACGAGATCGCTGCGGCGACCATGCACGTGGTGCAGCGAGGCGCTCCCTTCGGTACGTACAACGTCTCGCAGTCGGGGGAGTCGATGACCTGGGCAGAGATCGCCCGGGAGGTCTTCGCCCTGTGTGGGCGCTCGCGGGAGGACGTGACGGCCGTGACGACTGCGGAGTACGGGGCGGGCAAGGAGATGGCGCCGCGGCCGACGCACTCGACCTTGTCGCTTGCGAAACTGACAGCAACGGGGTTCGAGCCGACGGGTCAGATCGAGGCGTTGCGGGGGTATGTCGCGACCCTTCGAGACGGCCGCGAGCGGCCTCCTCAGGGATCGGCAACTCGAGAGGGCAGCGAGCGGCCTCCTCAGGGATCAGGATCGCGCCTCCATCAGGGATCGACGACGGAGGGGGACTGACATGCGTGTGCTCGTCACCGGGGGGGCCGGGTTCATCGGGAGCAACTTTGTCCACCAGACACTCGCGACGCGCGAGGACGTCGACGTCACCGTCCTCGACGCGCTGACCTACGCGGGCTCGAGGTCCTCGCTCGAGGGCGTGCTCGGTGACGTGCGCGTCGTCGAGGGGCTCGTCCAGGACGGCGCGCTCGTCGACTCGCTCGTGGCGGACTCAGACGTGGTCGTCCACTTCGCCGCGGAGTCGCACAACGACAACTCGCTCACCTCGCCGGGCCCCTTCGTGCAGACCAATGTCGTCGGGACCTATGAGCTGCTCGAGGCTGTGCGGCGCCACAGCGTGCGCTACCACCACATCTCCACCGACGAGGTCTACGGCGACTTGGCGCTCGACTCGCCGGAGCGCTTCACCGAGGGGACGCCCTACAACCCCTCAAGCCCCTACTCCTCGACCAAGGGGGCGAGCGACCTGCTCGTGCGGGCGTGGGTGCGCTCCTTCGGCATCGAGGCGACGATCTCCAACTGCTCCAACAACTACGGCCCGCGCCAGCACGTCGAGAAGTTCATCCCTCGCCAGGTCACCGAGGTCATCGACGGACGTCGGCCTCGGCTCTACGGCGACGGGCTCAACGTGCGTGACTGGATCCACGTCGACGACCACAACAGTGCCGTGTGGGAGATCATCGACCGCGGGCAGATGGGGGAGACCTATCTCATCGGCGCCGACGGCGAGGTCGACAACCGCGGCGTGGTGTCGCAGGTGCTCGAGCTGATGGACCGGCCGGGTGACGACTTCGACCACGTGACCGACCGCCCAGGGCACGACCGCCGCTATGCCATCGACTGGACCCGGCTGCGCGACGAGCTGGGTTGGCAGCCGCAGTACCGCGACTTCCGCTCGGGGCTCGCCGCGACGATCCAGTGGTACCGGGACAACGAGACCTGGTGGCGGCCGCAGAAGGCCGCTGCCGAGGCGCGGTATGCCGCGACGGAAAAGATGCTGTGAGCCGCGTGTCATTCGGGTCCGAAGGTGATCTGTAGCATGGCCGCTGGCGCTCTCAGGGAGAGGGCCTGCTGCCTACAAGGAGAATCGATCACGTGACTGCTCTTCCGGCCAACATCCACCTCGGAGTCATCGGCCTCGGTTACGTGGGTCTCCCGCTGGCGGTCTCTTTTGCCAAGCACTACCCGGTGACCGGGCTCGACATCAACCAGCGTCGGATCGATGAGCTGTCCCGAGGGTTCGACCGGACGCTCGAGGTGGCGGCAGAGGACTTGCAGGGGGCGGCGCGCCTGACCTTCACCGCCGACCCGGCGGCGCTGAGCGAGGCGAATGTCTACATCGTCACCACTCCGACGCCCATCGACGAGTACAAGCAGCCGGACCTCACCCCACTGCTGGATGCGACCCGCTCGGTCGCGGGCGGGCTCCGCTCGGGCGACGTCGTCATCTACGAGTCGACGGTCTACCCGGGTGCGACCGAGGAGGAGTGCGTCCCCCTCCTGGAGGAGATCAGCGGACTGACCTTCAACGAGGACTTCTACGTCGGGTACAGCCCCGAGCGGATCAACCCCGGTGACAAGGAGCGCGGCTTCGAGAACATCACCAAGGTGACGTCTGGCTCGACCCCGGACGCTGCCCGCTTCGTCGACGACCTCTACAACACGGTGGTGACGGCTGGGACGCACCTCGCGTCGTCGATCAAGGTGGCCGAGGCCTCCAAGATCATCGAGAACACGCAGCGTGACGTCAACATCGCCCTGATCAACGAGTTCGCACTGATCTTCGACAAGCTCGGCGTCGACACCCTCGACGCACTCGAGGCTGCTGGCACGAAGTGGAACTTCCTCCCCTTCCGCCCCGGTCTGGTGGGGGGTCACTGCATCGGTGTCGACCCGTACTACCTCGCGCACAAGGCGCAGTCGGTGGGCTACAACCCCGAGATCATCCTGGCGGGACGTCGCCTCAACGACTCGATGGGGCAGTACGTCGCCGACGGACTGCTGTCGGCCATGATCCGTGAGCGCGTTGACGTCCGCGTCGCCAAGGTCCTCGTGCTGGGCCTGACCTTCAAGGAAAACACGCCGGACCTGCGCAACACGCGTGTCGTCGACCTGGTGAGGCACCTCGAGGGGTTCGGCATCACGGTCGATGTCCACGACCCGTGGGCGGACGCCGCAGAGGCCAGTCACCAGTACGGCATCAACTTGGTCGAGGAGCCGGTCAAGGGTGCCTATCAGGGCATCGTCCTGGCTGTGGCGCACGACGTGTTCAAGGAGCGCGGCGCCGACGAGCTGCGTGCCTACGCCGACCCCACGGCGCACGCCATCTTCGACCTCAAGGGCTTCCTGCCGCGCGGGCAGGGACACCGGCGACTCTGAGCAAGGCGGACGCGCCCGCGAGGGCGTCCGCCCAAGCAAGAGCGGGGCAGTGCCGACATCGGCACTGCCCCGCTCTTGTCCATCGACAGGGTGCTAGGACCCGCGAAGGGCCTCAGCCCATCCACTCGCCCCAACCGTGGTGCAGCACCAGCCAGGCGATCAGGCCGTAGCCGGCCTGGCCGGGGTGCACACCATCGATCGAGGCCGCGATGTCGGACTCCCACTGGTCGTGACCGGCCAGGGGGGTGAAGGTGTCGACGAAGGTCACGCCGCGCCGGTCACAGACGTCACGCTGGGCCTCGACGACCTGACGCAGCGCGTCATTGGTCTCGGCATCGGCAGCCGGGGGAGGGCCGACGACGAAGGCCGCGACACCCTGGCTGGAGGCCTCGTCGAGGATGTTGGCCAGGTTGAGCCGCAGCCGGGCGATCGAGGTACCGGCCAGCACGTCGGCGTGACCGAGCTGCACGACGAGACGACGCTCGCTCACGCCCTGGAACCGGCGCGCCCCCTCGGTCTGCCAGCGCTCGGCCACCCCACCGGCGGTCTCACCGCGCACCCCGAGGTTGTAGTGCGCCACGAGGGCGCCGGGCACCTCGGTGCGGGCCATGACCCGACCGGTCCAGCCCAGCGCCTTCTCGTCCCCGACACCGGCGACGAAGCTGTCGCCGATGAAGACCAGCGCGATCTCCCTTCGCCCGTCCTCCGTGCCGAAGGTCGCGCTGGGGGTGAACTCGTTGCCGGCTGCGTCCGTCATCGGGTGGGCGCTCACGTCGAGGTGCTCCTGAGTGATCTGGGGTGCGGGGTACGGGCCGACGTTACTCGTCGTCGAGCTCTTCGTCGTCGAGGCGTGCCAGCCACGACGCGAGTCGCTCGACCGGCGTCTCGAACTCGGGGTTGAGATCGACGAAGGTGCGGAGCTGGTCACTCAACCACTCGAGAGTGACCTGCTCCTCACCTCGCCGATCCGCGAGCTCTTCGATGCCGCGATCGGTGAAGTACATCAGCGATCGAAGGCACGGCTGATCAGCTCAGCCTGCTCCTGGGCGTGCTTCTTGGCCGTGCCGGCCGCCGGGGAGGCGCTCGGCGGGCGGGTCACCGCGCGCAGGGCGCGGGTCTCGCCGTGGGCCGCGAGGTCGGCCGGGAGGTTCATGGCCAGGAAGGGCCACGCACCCTGGTTCTCCGGCTCCTCCTGGACGAGGACGATGTCCGCGTTGGGGTACTTCGCCAGCTCGGTGATCAGAGCCTCACCCGGAAGGGGGTAGAAGCGCTCGAGGTGCAGGATCGCGGTCTGCTCGTCGCCGCGCTTCTTGCGCTCGGCCTCGAGATCCCACGTCACCTTGCCCGCAGCGATGAGGACGCGGGTGACGTCGTCTCCCTTCGGGCTGGTCATGTCCGGCAGGACCGCACGGAAGGTGCCCTGCGTGAAGTCCTCGGGCATGCTGCTCGCGGCCTTCAGCCGCAGCATCGACTTCGGGGTGAAGACGATGAGCGGACGACGCGGACGGTGGTAGGCCTGACGACGCAGCAGGTGGAAGTAGCTGGCCGGCGTCGACGGGTAGGCCACCGTCATGTTTTCCTGCGCGCACATCGCGAGGAAGCGCTCGATGCGGGCCGAGGAGTGGTCCGGTCCCTGGCCCTCGTAGCCGTGCGGCAGGAGGAGGACGACCGAGGAGTTCTGACCCCACTTCTGCTCCGAGGAGGAGATGAACTCGTCGATGATCGTGGCCGCGCCGTTGGCGAAGTCACCGAACTGGGCCTCCCACAGCACGAGCGCGTCGGGCCGCTCGACCGAGTAGCCGTACTCGAAGCCCATCGCCGCGTACTCCGACAGCAGCGAGTCGTAGACCCAGAAGCGGGCCTGGCCGCCGCCGAGGTAGTTCAGCGGCGTCCACTCCTCGCCGTTGCTCTTGTCGACGAGCACGGCGTGGCGCTGCACGAAGGTGCCGCGACGCGTGTCCTGACCGGTGAGGCGCACCGGGGTGCCGTCCATGAGGAGGGAACCCACGGCGAGCATCTCGCCGGTGCCCCAGTCGATGCCACCGTCGTGCACCGAGGCGGCGCGCTTCTGCATCGCCTGCTGCAGCTTGGGGTGGATCGTGAACTCCGCAGGCGGGGAGTCGAACATGTCACCGATGTGCTTGAGGTCGGTCTCCGAGATCGCGGTCTCGTCCGCCGAGCGGATCGGCTTGTCGCTCGTCTGCGCCGCCGGCCGCTCGAGGCCGGCATTGTCCGGTGCGTCGCTCGAGCCGGGCTGGTCGGAGGCCGCGTCGGGGCTCTGCTTGAGGGCCTCCTTGGTCTCGACGAAGACCCGCTCGAGCTGGGACTGGTAGTCACGCAGCGCGGCGTCGGCCTCCTCCGTCGTGATGTCCTTGCGGCCGATGAGGCTCTCCGTGTAGAGCTTGCGGACCGAGCGCTTGGACTCGATGAGCTTGTACATCAGCGGCTGGGTCATCGACGGGTCGTCGCCCTCGTTGTGACCGCGACGGCGGTAGCAGACGACGTCGATGACGACGTCCTTGTGGAACTTCTGCCGGAACTCGAAGGCGAGCTCGGCGACCCGCACGCAGGCCTCCGGGTCGTCACCGTTGACGTGGAAGATCGGCGCCTGGATCATCCGCGCGACGTCCGTGGAGTACACGGACGAGCGGCTGAAGTTGGGCGAGGTGGTGAAGCCGATCTGGTTGTTGACGACCACGTGGATCGTGCCACCGGTGCGGTAGCCGCGCAGCTGGCTCTGCTGCAGGGTCTCCGCGACGACGCCCTGGCCGGCGAAGGCCGCGTCACCGTGCATGAGGATCGGCAGGACGGGGAAGTCCTCACCGCCGTGGTTGAGCCGGTCCTGCTTGGCGCGCACGATGCCCTCGAGCACCGGGTTGACCGCCTCGAGGTGGCTCGGGTTGGCCGCGAGGTAGACCTTGGTGGTGTCACCGGACTCGGCGGTGAACTCGCCCTCGGTGCCCAGGTGGTACTTGACGTCACCGGAGCCCTGGACCGACCGCGGGTCGACCTGGCCCTCGAACTCACGGAAGATCTGCCCGTAGGACTTGCCGGCGATGTTGGCCAGCACGTTGAGCCGGCCGCGGTGCGGCATGCCGATGCAGACCTCGTCCATGCCCTCCTCCGCGGAGCGGGAGAGGATCCGGTCGAGCACGGCGATGACCGACTCGCCACCCTCGAGGGAGAAGCGCTTCTGCCCGACGAACTTGGTCTGCAGGAAGGTCTCGAAGGCCTCGGCGGCGTTGAGGCGGCGCAGGATGCGCAGCTGCTCGTCGCTCGTGGTCTTGGCGTAGCCGACCTCGACCCGCTCCTGCATCCAGCGACGCTGCTCGGGGTCCTGGATGTGCATGTACTCGACGCCGGTGGTGCGGCAGTACGAGTCGCGCAGGATACCGAGGATCTTGCGCAGCTTGAGGAAGGGCTCGCCGCCGAAGCCGCCGGTGGCGAAGTGACGCTCGAGGTCCCACAGCGTCAGGCCGTGGGTGGTGATGTCGAGGTCGGAGTGGTGGCGCTGCTTGTACTCCAGCGGGTTGATGTCGGCCATCAGGTGGCCGCGGACCCGGTAGGAGTGGATGAGCTCCTGCACGCGGGCGACCTTGTTGATGTCGTCGTCGTGCGTGGTGGAGATGTCCTGGACCCAGCGCACCGGCTCGTATGG
This sequence comes from Janibacter sp. Soil728, assembly GCF_001428305.1. Taxonomy (GTDB): domain Bacteria; phylum Actinomycetota; class Actinomycetes; order Actinomycetales; family Dermatophilaceae; genus Janibacter. The sequence goes on from NZ_LMRZ01000007.1 coordinate 110,915, forward strand.
GATGCGCAGGCTGGAGAAGATCTCGTCGTAGAAGCCGTCGGCACCCAGCAGGTACTGGTGGACGACCCGCAGGAACTCGCCGGACTGCGCACCCTGGATGATGCGGTGGTCGTAGGTCGAGGTGAGCGTCAGCAGCTTGGAGACCGCATTGCGGTTCAGGGTCTCGGTGCTCGCGCCCTGCCACTCGGCGGGGTAGTCGAGGGCGCCGACGCCGATGATGGCGCCCTGGCCCTTCATCAGGCGCGGGATCGAGTGGACCGTGCCGATGCCACCGGGGTTGGTCAGCGACATCGTCGTGCCCTGGAAGTCGTCGACGGTCAGCTTGCCGTCGCGCGCCTTGCCGACGACCTTCTCGTAGGCCTTCCAGAAGTCCTTGAAGTTCATCGTCTCGGCCGGCTTGATCGCCGGGACCATCAGCTGACGGGTGCCGTCGTCCTTCTGCAGGTCGATGGCGATACCCAGACCGATGTGCGCGGGCTGGATGACGACGGGCTTGCCCTTGTCGTTGGTCGTGAAGCCGACATTCATCTCCGGCATCTCGCGCAGCGCCTTGATCAGCGCGTAGCCGATGAGGTGGGTGAAGGAGATCTTGCCGCCGCGGCTGCGCTTGAGGTGGTTGTTGATGACGATGCGGTTGTCGATGAGCAGCTTCGCCGGGATGGCGCGCACGCTCGTCGCGACGGGGACCTCGAGCGAGGCCTCCATGTTGGTCACGACCCGGGCGGCAACTCCGCGAAGGGGGGTGAGCACGTCCTGCGGCTCCTCCGCCTCGTCCTTGGGCTCGGCCTTGGCAGGAGCGGCCTTGGCAGGCTCCGCCTTGGGCTCGGGCTTCTTCGCGGCGGGCGCGGGAGCGGACTTGGGCTCGCTCTTGGCGGCGGGCGCCGGCGCGGCCTTGGCCGGCTCGGACTTCGCGGGTGCGGCCTTGGTCTCAGCGGGGGCCTGCGGGGAGGCGGGGGAGTCCCCCTTCGCGCTCGTGCCGTTGCCACCACCGGACTGACCCGGCGTGTAGTTCTCGAAGAACTCCCACCACGCCTTGTCCACGCTGTTGCGGTCGTTCTTGAACTGCTCGTACAGCTCATCGACCAGCCACTCATTGGGGCCGAAGTCGTTCAGGGACACGGAGCCATCCTGGGGGTCAGGCACGGCGCATACGCCTCTTTCGTCACAGTCGAGAATCAGGGCCCGAAGTCAGCGCGGACCCACCGGGGCAAGCCTAACGTGACGAACGCCATTAGCCGACCTCCGACCCCCCGGATCACGACGACGGGACCGCCCCCCTTCGAACGGAGGACGGTCCCTGACGACTCATCGCAGGTAGAGGTGTCTCGTCAGCTGATGTCCTTGCGGGTGGTGATCAACGTCCCCACGCCGGCCAGCAGAGCGGCGTAGGCCATCAGGACGAGCGCTCCGGCCCACCAGCTGAGCTGGTCGGCGTTGCCCATCCCGCTGGTGTTGACCCCGCTGACGATCGCCTGGGTCGCGGACGACGGGAGGAACTGCGCGACCTCGCCGCCCCAGTCGAAGAGCTGCAGGCCAAAGCCGATGAGTGGCTCGACGATCCACGCGACCGCGACCGAGATGAGCAGCGCCGCCACCTGGTTGGGGATGAGGATGCCGGCGCCCAGACCGATGAGCGCCCACAGGCCGAGCACGAGCAGGCTGAGCACGAGCGTGCGCCCGACCTCGGCGCTCGGGAAGACCTCGGCGCCGCGGCTGGCCAGGACGAGCGCCCCGACACCGACCGAGCCGATGAGCGAGACGACGCCGTACATCGCGCCGATCGCCAGGAGCGAGATGACCTTGGCCGCCATGACGCGGACGCGGCGCGGCGTCGCGAGGAAGGTACTCGTGATCGTCTTGTGCCGGTACTCGCTGCCGATGTGCATGACACCGACGGTGAGTGTCAGCAGGTACGCGACGCCCAGGCCAGCGGTGTAGACGGAGTTGGCGACATTGGTCGGGTCGCTGTTCATCTGGGCCTCGGGCGGGACCCCGGCCTGGTCCATCGTGAAGAGGAACCCGAAGGCGAGCGCGAAGACGGCGCTGAGGAGCAGGATCGCGATCGCCATGCCCCACCACATGCGGGTGGAGAAGAACTTGCGGAACTCAGACTTGATGGCGCCGATCACAGGTTTGCTCCTTCGTGGCCGTCAACCGCGTCGGTCATGACCGGAGCCGGCTGGCCCTCGGCGTCACCGAGGTTGCGGTTGGTGCCCTCGGTGAGGGAGAAGAAGAGCTGCTCGAGGTCCGCAGCGAGCGGACGCAGCTCGTGGACCGGCAAGCCGGCCCGCATCGCGACGTCACCGATGAGGCGCAGGTCCTCGGTCTCGGCGACGATCGCGCCGTCGTCCTGACGGATCGCCTCGACGTCGGCGACGCGCAGCGCCCCGAGGAGCGAGTCGGTGTCGGTGGTGCGCACGAGGGAGGTCGCGGCGCCACGCAGGTCGCCGACCGTGCCCTCCTTGATGAGCTTGCCGTTGGCGATGATGACGACGTCGTCGACCGTCTGCTCGACCTCCTGCAGGAGGTGGCTGGAGATCAGGACGGTGCGCCCCTCGGAGACGAGGTGGCGCAGGAAGCCGCGCAACCAGCGGATGCCCTCGGGGTCCAGGCCGTTGGCCGGCTCGTCGAGGACGAGCAGCCGCGGGTCACCGATGAGCGCGGCCGCGAGGCCCAGGCGCTGGCGCATGCCCATGCTGTACCCACCGGCGCGCTTGCGGGCGGCGGCGGGGATGCCGGTCAGCTCGAGGAGCTCGTCGACCCGGCTGTCGGGCGCGCCGATCGTCGCGGCGAGCACCCGCAGGTGGTCCCGGCCCGAGCGGCCCGGGTGGAAGTTGGTGGCCTCGAGCGCCGAGCCCACGTGGCGCAGCGGCTGGTCGAGGTCGGCGTAGGTCTGGCCGTCGATGGTCGCCGTGCCCGAGGACTGCTGGATCAGGCCGAGCAGCATCCGCAGGCTCGTCGTCTTGCCCGCGCCGTTGGGGCCGAGGAAGCCGGTGATCCGACCCGGCTCGACGTTGAAGCTGAGGTCGTCGACGGCCGTGAAGCCCCCGAACCTCTTGGTGAGGTTGCGTACTTCGACGCGCGCTCCCGTGGTGGTCATGGAGGTCCCCTTGATCTGTTGATGTCGCCGCAATCCTTGCAGTCGTCGTGAGCCCGGACATCATCCCCTCGGATGAATCCGGGCTCCCCCCTGAGGGGGAGGCGGCAAAACCCCTTCGGTCCCTGAGGAGGCCGCCCGCGGCCGTCTCGAAGGGCCCCACCCCCGCTCCCTGCCCTTCGAGACGGCGCTGGCGCGCCTCCTCAGGACCCGGAGGCCGCGCGCGCAGCCCACCCCCGCTCCCTGAGGAGGCCGCCCGCGCAGCCCACCCCCGCTCCCTGAGGAGGCCGCGCGCGCAGCCCACCCCCGCTCCCTGAGGAGGCCGCCCGCGGCCGTCTCGAAGGGATTCCCACCTCGACTGTGGAAAAGCTCGACCCGACCACCGTCGACACTGCTGGGATCGACCCATGGCCCACGTCTACATGCTCAGGTGCGCCGACGGCACGTACTACGTCGGAAGCACGCGCAACCTCGCCTCACGGATGCGCCAGCACGGTGCGGGTGGAGGGTCGGCCTACACGAGCAAGCGGATGCCGGTCGAGCTGGTGTGGTCTGCGGAGACCGAGAGGATCACGGAGGCGTACGCCTTCGAGAGGCGACTGCACGGATGGTCGCGCGCCAAGAAGGAGGCACTCATCCGGGGGGACTTCGACGCGATCCACTTCTTGGCGAGTCGACGGTGGAAGGGGTGAGGTGCGCCTGGGTCCCTTCGAGACGGCCGCGAGCGGCCTCCTCAGGGAGCGTGGGGCTTGTCAGCCTCAAGGAGCGTGGGGCTTGTCAGCGAGCCTTCAGCGGACTCCCCGTAGAATCCGAGGCATTATGACCGTCGGTCTCTTAGTCCTTGCCCTTGTCCTCACCTTGGGCACCGCTCTCTTCGTCGCGGCAGAGTTCTCGCTCGTCGCCCTCGACCGGCCCACGGTCCAGCGGGCCGTCGACCACGGTGACGCCGGCGCCAAGCCGGTGCTGGCCTCCCTTCGCTCGCTGTCGACGCTGCTGTCCGCCTGCCAGATCGGCATCACGGTCACGACGCTGGCGCTGGGGTACATCGCCAACCCGGCGATCGGCGCGATCATCCGGCCGGGGCTCGAGGCAGCCGGCATGCCCGCGGGCGGCGCTGCCTCCACCGCGAGCGTCCTCGCGCTGATCATCGCCACGGTCTTCTCGATGATCCTCGGCGAGATGGTGCCCAAGACCCTCGCGGTCTCGGTGCCGCTGCGCACGGCCAAGATCGTCGCCACTCCGATGCGCGTCATCGGTGTCCTCTTCAAGCCGCTGATCTTCATCCTCAACGGGTCGGCCAACTGGGCACTGCACCGCATGGGCGTCGAGCCGCAGGAAGAGCTCTCCGCAGCCCGCAGCCCCGCCGAGCTGGCCTCCTTGGTGCGCAGCTCCGTCGAGGCCGGCACGCTCGACTCCGGCACCGGCCGGCTGGTCGCGCGCTCGCTCGGCTTCGGCGAGCAGACCGCCGTCGACGTCATGACGCCCCGCAACCGCGCCAGCGCCATCGACCGGACCGCCTCCGCCGAGGACCTCGTCGCGCTCGCGCGCCGCACCGGCCACTCCCGCTTCCCCGTCACGGGTGAGGACTGGGACGACATCGACGGCGTCGTCCACGTCAAGAAGGCCATCGCCGTCCCGCACGAGCGCCGCGAGTCGGTGCCCGTGTCCGCGCTGATGATCGACCCGGTCGTCGTGCCCGAGACCCTGCGCCTGGACCCGCTGCTCATCCAGCTGCGCGACTCCGGTCTGCAGATGGGGATCGTCGTCGACGAGTACGGCGGTACCGCAGGCGTGGTCACGCTCGAGGACCTCGTCGAGGAGATCGTCGGAGAGGTCAACGACGAGCACGACCTGGCCCAGACCACCGGTCGCGAGGTGAGCGACGGCGTGTGGACGGTGCCGGGCCTGTGGCGCCCCGACGAGGTGCGCGACCGCATCGGCGCACCCGTACCCGAGGGCTCCTCCTACGAGACCGTCGGTGGCTGGGTCATGGCCGAGCTCGGCCGAGTCCCCGAGGTCGGGGACGTCGTCCAGATCGACGGCTGGGAGATCACCGTGGCCGACATGGACACCCGTCGGGTGGATCGGCTCCGCTTCGTCGAGCACGAGCACACCGATGACGAAGGCGATGTCCTGAGGCGCGACGAAGGCGGTGCCCTGAGGCGCGACGGAGGAGCCTCGAAGGGAGCCTCGAAGGGGGGTGAGTCGGCATGACCGCCGCCCTCATCACCGTCGTGCTGCTGCTGACCAATGCCTTCTTCGTCGGCGCCGAGTTCGCGGCGATGTCCGCGCGGCGCTCGCAGCTCGAGCCGCTCGCCGACGCGGGTGACAAGCGGGCCGCCATCGCCGTGGACGCCCTGCAGCACACCGGGGTCCTGCTCGCGACCTGCCAGCTCGGCATCACCATCTGCTCGGTGCTCCTCGGTGCGATCTCGGAGTCGGCGTTGCACCACGTGCTGCAGCCGCTCGCCGAGCGTGTCGGCGTGCCCGATGCCTTCACCGACGCGACCTCGCTCGTCCTGGCGATCCTCATCGTCGTGTACCTGCACGTGGTCATCGGCGAGATGATCCCCAAGAACCTCGCCATCGCCGGGCCCGAGCGCGCCGCGATCCTGCTCGTGCCCCCGCTCATGTGGGTCATGAAGCTCGCCAAGCCGGTCATCTACGGGATGGACTGGGTCTCCAAGGCCTTCGTCAAGGCGATGGGTGTCGAGCCCAAGGACGAGGTCGGGTCGGCCTTCACCGCCGAGGAGGTCCACCAGATCGTCCACGAGTCGCACCGCGAGGGTCTCGTCGAGACCGAGAAGTACGGCCTCGTCGGCGCTGCCCTGGAGTTCTCGGACAAGGACGCCGCCGATGTCGGCGTGCGCGTCGAGGACCTCGTCACCGTGCACCGTGACGCGACGCCCGATGACATCGAGCGGCTCGTCGCCAAGCACGGCTTCTCCCGCTACCCGACGGTCGACGACTCCGGCGAGCTCGCGGGGTACCTGCACCTGAAGGACGTGCTCTACGCCGACGACACCGAGCGCAGCGAGCCGGTCCCGCGCAAGCGCCTGCGCCGCATGGCGACGGTGCTGCCCGACGACGAGGTCGAGGACGTGCTGGCGACGATGCAGCGGACCGGCACCCACCTCGCCCGGGTCGTCGACGCCGACGGGTCCGTGCGCGGCGTGGTCTTCCTCGAGGACGTCATCGAGGAGCTCGTCGGAGAGGTGACGGACTCCACCCAGCGGTGACCCACCCCCTTCGCGCCCCACTTCCCGAGGCAGGTCACGTCATGCACCAATTTCTGGATCTAGATGCATGACGTGACCTGCCTCGGGAGGGGGCTGCGGGTGGATGAGCCTGGGTGTGGAGAACTCAGCGGCCCGATCACGTGAATCCGGCACGCTGCGGGGATGTCCAGGCCGATCGACCTCCCTGTGGAGTACGCGACTGGGGCCTTCGCCGTGGAGGCCGCCACGCGCGATGGCGTCAAGATGAGCAGTCTGCGCACACTCGCCAACCCCTATCGCGGGGTGCGCTGCCATGCATCGCCGGACACCCTCGTGGAGCGGGCCTCGGCCCTGAGGCTCGTGAGGCGGGACGGCTTCGCGCTGTCGCACTGCTCGGCAGCAAGCCTGCACGGACTACCTCTGCCTCGCGAGTGCGAGCATCCGCAGATCCATGTGATGAGCTCGGGGTCTCGCGCGCGTCGGCCCGGCGTGGTGGGGCACCGAGGGCTGGAGACGCGTGAGGTCCTGACGGTCCACGAGCAGGCGGTGACCGGGCTCGTCGACACGTGGCTCGACCTGGCGCCCCTGCTGACGCTCGACGAGCTCGTGGTCCTCGGCGATGCCGTCGCCCAGCGTCTCGACTCGCTCGACGCGTTGGAGGACGGTGCAGCCCGGGCCAGGACGTACGGCCGGCGGGTGCGTGAAGCCCTGAGCTGGATCCGGGTCGGCTCGGCCTCGCCGATGGAGACGCGCTCGCGAGTGCTCTGCGCCCGCGGCGGGTTGCCCGAGCCGGAGCTCAACGCGCCGATCCATGACGTCGACGGCGGCTGGCTGGCATACGGCGACCTGGTGTGGCGCGAGGCCAAGGTCGTGGGGGAGTACCAGGGCGAGCACCACTTCGGCGACTACGGCCGCGGGGACAAGGACATCGTGCGCCGCCGTGCGGTGGAGGCCGAGGGCTGGGTGTACGTCGACTTCACCAAGGACGACTACTACCGACGGGCTCGCCGCATCAGTCTCGTCGACCGACTCGCCGCTGCCGTGGGCGTCGAACCGACGCAGGCACAGCGGGCCGAGGTCGCCCGTGGACCCAACCTGTGGGGGCCCGCCCCCGGTCGGTGCACGAAGGGGGCGTGATCCCCCCTTCGGCCCGCGCCCACTCCAGACCTCACCCCAGCCCGAGGCAGGTCACGTCATGCACCAGATCCAGGATCTTGCTGCATCACGTGACCTGCCTCGGGCCGGGGGGCAGGTCAGAGAGGGGGGCTCAGCCGTTGCAGTGCGGGCTGGCGGGGATGGTCGCTGACTGCGTCGTGCCGTCGCCGATCGTGTAGGTGATCGTGAGGGACGAAGGGGAGGACGCGGCCTGGACCACGTACTCCCACACGCCGGGGCGCAGCTGGACCGGACCGACGTCCAGGACGGTGCCGGTGGAGCCGTTGCCGAGCACCACCGAGAGGACCTTCGGGGCCGGGGCGTCGGGGGAGGAGACCGTCAGCTCCATGCGGTAGCCCTGCTTGGGCCAGCCGCCGGGGACCTCGGCATTGCCCTGACACTTCTCGGCGAAGCTGGAGCCCTCCACGACGACCGGAGGCTGCGAACCACCGTCGCCGGGGGTGCCCTCGCCGGGTCCGTTGGACGGGGACGCGGCCAGGCTCGGAGCAGAGGCAGCGATCGCCACCGCAGGGATGGTCCACGCGGCACCCTTGGCGAGGTGGCGGCGAGAGACGTGGGTCACGAGAGCTCCTGAGATGGTCAGTCAATGGTCAGCAATTGGTAAGGCTGGTGAGGCTCGCCCATGATCGCCGGACGGAGGGGTCGCGCTCCATCGCGTGCGGTGACACCAATTTTTTGGGGCGTAGCACGTCGTGACAGTTCTCGCATCCGGGGCCACGAGCAGGCATGATGCGACGGCAGGCAGTGCTGACGGCCTTGCCGGAGGGGGATGGCATCGTGCCGGAGCAGGGAAACAACTTTGCGGTGCAGCTGCTGGGGGCCAACGAAGAGAGGTTGGCGCAGCTTGCACTGCATCTCGTCGAGAGCGTGACTCAGGAGTTCGGGCTGCCGCCGATCCCGATCCAGCACCAGTGGCCGGTGAGCGTCGTGGACGTGGTGCGCCAGTTCCTCGTGCACGTGGCCAGCGACGACGTGGCGGGGATCCGTGTGCACGGCAGCGTCTTCGAGACGCTGGGCATCGAGGCCTCCCGCGGCGGCCTGGACATGGACGTCCTCGCCGCGACGATCCGGCACGCGGTCAGTCTGGTCCAGAGCCAGACCCATCGAGCCGTCCTCGCCGATCGCGACGAGGTGGACAAGGAGGCCGTGCTGGAGCTCCTGCAGCGCGTGCTCCTGGCAGGCGAAGCCGTGGTGGACGCCGCCCGGCACGGGTACGAGATCGCCGAGCTGGCCTCGGAGGGCGACGGAGAGCTGGCCCGACAGCTCGCTGCCGAGCTCATGTCGAGGGGTGCACGAGCGCCCGAGCTCGCCCAACGCCTCGGCTGGAAGCCCGACGGGCTCGTCTGCGCGATGATCGCCTCGCCGGTCAGCGGCGCGGCCATCGCCGGGGCGGTGCCCGGAACTCCGGCGTACTTCTCTCGGACCGCCGACGTCGTCATCGCGATCCCGCTCCCTCGGGAGTACCTCGCCACCTCGATCCGCTCACGGCTCGAGGGCATCCAGTGCGTCGTCGGCCCGGCCGTGCCACTGGACGAGTTCTGCGACTCCCTCGCTCTGGCCCAGCGCGTCAGCGATCGCGACGAGCTCCCGGCGCACCGCCCCGTCTTCGTCGACGACGAGTTGTTGGCGCTGACCTGCACGTCTGACCCGATGGCCGTGGAGGCATTGCGCCGCAAGCACTTCGTGGGGCTGGACCAGCTCGCGCCTGACGTGCGCGCCATGCTCGTCGAGACTCTTCACGCCTGGCTGCGGCACTGGGGCCACCGTCCGGCCATCGCCGCCGACCTCCACGTACACCCGCAGACCGTGAGCGGCCGCCTGCACCGGCTGCGCGATCTGCTGGCCGATGACCTGGAGGACCCGACGACGCGCTCAGAGCTGTTGGTGCTGCTCACGGCAGAAGGGGCCGCCTGACTCAGGCGACCCCTCCGGCTCACGCCTCTCCACGGGAGAAGGCACCGGCGCCGCGCACGTCCCCTGACTGCGCGACACCGGTGCCGGTCTGTGCTGCTCCGCTGGCTGTCTCCTCGTGACGGTGCCCAGCAGGCTCACGCAAGCATTCCCGAGCGGGGTCCACGAGTCGCTCGTCCGACGACACAAAACGGTCGTCACCGTTGTCACGCGGTGATAGTCCCGTCCGGGCTCCAGTCCATTGATAATCAGCACCGCACGGGGATCGCCCCGAGCAGGTGACACGACAGGCGGGGTGAGGGATGGCGGCGATGGACCAGCAGGTGATGCGGGCGGCCGACCGGCTGCGGGAGGTGCGCGACGAGCTGGTCGAAGAGCTCGCTGCGATCCTCATCGAGCGGGCGGGGGAGGCCACGGGCAGCCTCCCCCTGGCGGCCCGCCACCACTGGCCGACCGATGTCCAGGACGCGCTGCGCCGCTTCGTCGACGCGGTCGTCGACGAGGACCTGGCGCGGGTGTGCGACCCCGGTGGGGTCTTCGTCGCACTGGGCGCCGAGTGCGCCCGCGGCGGGGTGGCCTTCGACGACCTCGCCGCCAGCATCCGGGTCGCCAGTCGCGTGACCCACAAGCACGTCCACCGGGAACTCCTGTCCGTACCGGGCGTCGGCCTCGACGACGTGCTCGAGGTCCTCGACCGCTTCGCCGAGGGCGGCGAGCTCGTCGTCAAGGCTGCCCGGATCGGGTACGAGGGTGGCGCCCGGCAGCCGGAGAGCGACGAGGACTCTCGCACGCGGCGCCTGGGCGGGGCGCTGCTGCACGGCGACGCCAGCGCGGTCGCGCTCGCCCGCGCGTGCGGGTGGGACGACGACGCAGTCATCGCCGCGATCATCACGACCCCGCAGGACGCCGCCACCATCCGCCGTGAGTCGGAGTGCGTCCTCGCTCACTACCCCCGCGCCCGCGACGTCGTCCTGTTCCACCCGATCGCCGAGGACAAGCTGGCGACCACCCTTCGTCCCCTCCTCGCGGGGCACCGGTGCGCCGTCGGGCCGGCGGTCCACATGCTCGACTCCGTCCGTTCCCTCGACCTTGCGTACCGGGCACAGCTCATCGCGGGGGACGAGGAGCTGACCTTCGCCGATGTCCACATGCTCGAGATCGCCTGCAGCGCAGACCGGGTCGTCATCGAGTCGCTGCGACGCACCTACCTCGACGAGCTCGACGACGTGCCCGAGGACCAGCGCACCATGCTCCTGCAGACCCTCTTGGAGTGGTTGCGGCAGTGGGGCCACCGACCCAGCGTCGCCGAGGCGCTCGGCGTCCACCCGCAGACCGTGAGCCACCGGATCAACCGGCTGAAGGACCTGCTGTCCGACGAGCTCGACGACCCGGTGGTGCGCGCCGAGCTGCTCGTGGTGCTCACGGCCATGTCGGTGCGCAGGGCCTGGCAGGTCCCCTGAGCGAAGATCGGCGTGGCGCGCGCCACATCTGTCTCAGATATTGAGAGCATGCTGGGGTTCAACGTCGACCAGGAGTGTGAGCATGTCCAGCACCGAGACCACGGAGGTCAAGCCCAAGGAGGGCTTCTCCTCGCGCAAGGTGTTCATCTTCGCCGCGATCGGATCAGCCGTCGGGCTGGGCAACATCTGGCGATTCCCCTACGTGGCGTACGAAGGGGGCGGCGGCGCCTTCATCATCCCGTACCTCATCGCGTTGGTCTTCTTCGGAGTTCCGATGCTCTATCTCGACTACGCGATCGGTCACCGCTTCCGCGGGTCGGCTCCGCTCTCCCTTCGCCGGCTGCACCGTGGTGCGGAGTGGCTCGGCTGGTGGCAGGTGCTCATCTGCATCGTGATCGCCGTCTACTACGCCGCGATCCTTGCCTGGGCCGGCAAGTTCGCGATCCTGTCCTTCACCAAGGGCTGGGGAGATGACCCGGAGGCGTACTTCTTCGGCGACTACCTCCAGGTGGCCGACAAGGCCGGGCCGACCTTCGACTTCGTCCCCGAGATCCTGCTGACGATGATCATCGTCTGGGTCGTCACGATCGGTGTCCTGGCCATGGGCATCCAGACCGGCATCGGCCGCACCGCCGTCATCTTCATCCCCGTGCTGGTCGTCGCCTTCGTCGTCCTCGTCATCCAGTCGCTGACCCTCCCGGGTGCGGGCGCGGGCCTCAACGCCTTCTTCACCCCCGAGTGGGGTGCGCTCACCGACGCGAGCGTGTGGATCTCGGCCGTCGGCCAGATCTTCTTCAGCCTGTCCGTCGGCTTCGGCATCATGATCACCTACGCCGGCTACGTCTCCCGCAAGACCGACATGACCGGCTCGGGTGCCGTCGTCGCCTTCTCCAACTCCGGCTTCGAGCTGCTCGCCGGCATCGGTGTCTTCGCGGCGCTGGGCTTCCTGGCGCAGGCCGCAAACACCGAGGTGGGTGAAGTGCTGGGGACCGGCGGCATCGGGTTGGCCTTCATCGCCTTCCCCGCGATCATCAACGAGGCTCCGGGCGGGGTCATCATCGGAGTGCTCTTCTTCGTCTCGCTCGTGCTGGCCGGCATCACCTCGCTCATCTCGATCGTCGAGGTGGTCATCGGAGCCGTCCGCGACAAGGTGGGCATCTCCCGGCAGGCGGCGACCTTCGTGGTCGGTGTCCCGATGGCTGTGGTGAGCACCCTGATGTTTTCCACGACGGGTGGCCTGTACGTCCTCGACACGATGGACGCCTTCATCAACTCATTCGGCATCATCGCCGTCGCGGCCGTGCTGATGCTGGCCGTCACCTATGCCTTCCGCAAGCTGCCGCTCCTGCGCGAGCACCTCGACTCGATCGGCTCGATCAAGCTCAAGGGCTGGTGGCCCGCGCTGATGGCGGTCGTCATCCCGATCCTGCTGCTCGTCATGCTCTACCAAGCGCTCACCGAAAAGCTCGGCACACCGTACGAGGACTACCCGGCCCAGCTGCTCAATGTCTTCGGGTGGGGCATGGTCGTGGTGCTGCCGTTCATCGCCATCGGGATCTCCCTGCTCCCGTGGCGCGGCGATGTCTCTCTCGAGGACAAGACCGAGGCGCTCGTCGACGGAGGTGAGCAGGTATGACTACGACGGCCATCATCATGATGATCATCGCGATGCTCACCATCTGGGGCGGGCTGGTTGCGGCGATCGTCAACCTCACCAAGCGCGGCGACGCTTCCGCTGAGGACGTCCGCGGCGCGGAGCTGCACCGGGACCTGTAGGACATCACCGCCTCGGTGGAGGTAAACGCGCGAGCAATTCGTCCGCGCGTCTACCTCCACCCATCCGTCGGCGTCCGGCGAGTGGATGCCAACTCGCCGAGGAATCGTCCGCGCGTATACCTCCACCCGGCATCAGGGGCACCGGCATCAGGGGCACCGGCATCAGGGGGCCCGGCATCAGGGGGCCCGGGCACGACCAAGGGCCGCCAGCAGGTGCTGGCGGCCCTTCGTCGCACTCACACAAAATTTGTGCCCCCGGCAGGATTCGAACCTGCGGCCCCTGGTACCGGAAACCAGTGCTCTATCCCCTGAGCTACGGAGGCGGGATGTGCCCGGTGAGATTAGCACCGGCGTGGCCCGTCCCGAGAATCGACCGCCGCTACGGGCACGGCGCTCGCGCACCTAGACTGGGCGATCGTGACCCCCGAAGAGCTTTCTGCAGCGATCCGTGCCGCCCTGACCGCCGCCGTCGAGGCCGGCGAGCTGACCGTCCAGGTGCCCACCGAGCTCAGGGTCGAGCGACCCAAGCAGAAGGGCCACGGCGACTGGACGAGCAATGTCTCCATGCAGCTGGCCAAGCCTGCGGGGATGAAGCCGCGCGACGTCGCCACGATCGTCGCTCAGCACCTCGGCGCTCATGAAGGCATCGCCGGCATCGAGATCGCCGGGCCCGGGTTCCTCAACATCACGCTCGACGCCGCGTCAGCCGGGGCGCTCGCGCGGGCGATCGCCGAGGCGGGTGCGGTCTACGGCCACAACGACGCGATGACCGGCCACGTGGTCAACCTCGAGTTCATCTCCGCCAACCCCACCGGGCCGCTGCACATCGGCCACACCCGCTGGGCAGCGCTCGGCGACTCGATGCGCCGCCTGCTCACCGCCTCCGGCGCCGAGGTCACCGCCGAGTACTACATCAACGACGCGGGCGCCCAGATGGACAACTTCGGCGCCTCCGTCCTGGCCCGCGCCAAGGGCGAGCCCACCCCCGAGGGCGGCTACCCGGGTCCCTACATCGACGACCTCGCGCAGACCGCCCTCGCCGCTCGCCCCGACCTGCTCGAGCTGCCGGACGCCGAGGCACTGGCCACCGCGCGGGAGCTCGGCTACGAGGCCCAGCTGGCCGACATCCGCTCCACGCTCGAGGACTTCGGCGTGTACTTCGACGTCTGGTTCTCCGAGAAGACCCTGCACGAAGGGGGCGCCGTCGAGTCCGCGATCACCCGCCTGCGCGAGCAGGGCCACGTCGACGACCGGGACGGCGCGGTCTGGTTGCGCACCACCGACTTCGGCGATGACAAGGACCGCGTCCTCATCCGGACCGATGGCGTGCCGACCTACTTCGCCGCCGACGCCGCGTACTACCTGAGCAAGAAGGACCGCGGCTTCCCGGAGAAGATCTACCTCCTGGGCGCCGACCACCACGGCTATGTCTCCCGTCTCAAGGCGATCGCGGCCTGCGCGGGAGATGACCCCAAGGCCAACATCGAGATCCGCATCGGCCAGCTGGTCAACCTCGACGGGGCCAAGCTGTCCAAGCGTGCGGGCAACATCATCGAGCTGCGTGACCTCGTCTCGTGGATCGGTACCGACGCCGTGCGCTACTCGCTGGCCCGCTACCCGGCGGACAGCCCGCTCAGCCTCGATGGTGAGGAGCTGCGCAAGCAGACCAACGACAACCCGGTCTTCTACGTGCAGTACGCCCACGCGCGCACCGCCAATGTCGCGAGGCTGGCCGCTGAGGACGGGGTCGTCCGCGAGGAGGGCTTCGACCCGGCGCTGCTGTCCGACCCGACCGAGGCACACCTGCTCGCCGCGCTCGGCGACTTCCCGCGGATCGTCGCGCACGCCGCCGAGCTGCGTGAGCCGCACCGCGTCGCCCGCTACCTCGAGGACCTCGCCGGCCACTTCCACAAGTGGTACGACACCTGCCGGGTGCGCCCGCGCTCCGACGAGGAGATCACGGACCTCCACCGCACCCGCCTGTGGCTCAACGACGCCACCCGCCAGGTGCTGGCCAACGGTCTCGACCTGCTCGGCGTCTCCGCGCCCGAGCGGATGTGAGCTGAGCATGGCGATCAACATGAGGGCCCACGAGGCCGGCATCCTCCACGCCGAGGGCTATGGCGCCGCGCCCCAGTGGCTGCCCTTCCCGACGGACGTCATGGAGCTGCTGCCGCAGCTGTGGCCGAGCAATGTCGCCCGTGACGCCTCGGGCGTCCTGAGCATCGCCGGCATACCGGTGACCGACATCGCCCGCGACTTCGGCACGGCCGCCTACGTCGTCGACGAGGACGACTTCCGTTCTCGCGCACGGGCCTTCCGCGACGACTTCACCGCTCCCTTCGCCGCAGTGGCCGGTGCCGACGTCTACTACGCCGGCAAGGCCTTCCTGTGCACCGCGGTCGCCCGCTGGATCATGGAGGAAGGGCTCAACCTCGACACCTGCAGCGGCGGCGAGCTCGCCGTGGCGCAACGCGTCGGTTTCCCCGCTGAGCGGGTCGCGTTGCACGGCAACAACAAGTCGGTCCCCGAGCTGCGTCAGGCACTCGAGTACGGCATCGGTCGCATCGTCGTCGACTCCTTCGACGAGATCGACCGGGTGGCCCGGCTGGCCAGCGAGCTCGGCGTCACGGCGCCCGTCATGGTCCGGGTCACCGTCGGCGTCGAGGCGCACACCCACGAGTTCATCGCGACCGCGCACGAGGACCAGAAGTTCGGCTTCTCCCTCGCCGGTGGGCAGGCTCGCGCGGCGATCGACGCCATCGTGGCGAAGGGGGAGTCCCTGCGCCTCCTCGGCCTGCACAGCCACATCGGCAGCCAGATCTTCGACACCTCCGGTTTCGAGATCGCGGCCCGCCGTCTCGTCGCCCTGCACACCGAGGTCGCCGACGAGCACGGCATCGCCATGCCGGAGATGGATCTCGGTGGTGGCTACGGCATCGCCTACACCTCGGAGCACGAGCCGCTCACCCCCGGCCAGCTCGGCACGCAGATGGCCGAGCTCGTCGACCGTGAGCTCAAGGAGTTCCGCGACGGGCACCCGCAGGCGACGCTGCCGCGCATCTCCATCGAGCCCGGCCGGGCGATCGCCGGCCCGAGCGCCTTCACCCTCTACGAGATCGGCACGGTCAAGGACGTCGAGGTCAGCTCCGGCGTCCGCTCCTATGTCAGCGTCGACGGCGGCATGAGCGACAACGTGCGCACCGCCCTCTACGGTGCCGACTACTCGTGCACCCTCGCGGGGCGTCGCTCCGACGCCGAGCCGCGTCTCGTGCGCGTCGTCGGGCGTCACTGCGAGAGTGGCGACATCGTCGTCATGGACGAGTACCTGCCCGGCGACATCGTCCCCGGCGACCTCATCGCGGTGCCCGGCACCGGGGCCTACTGCCGCAGTCTGTCCAACCAGTACAACCACACCCCACGTCCGCCGGTCCTGGCCGTCCGCGACGGGGTCGCGCGGGTCATCGTGCGTCGCGAGACGATCGAAGACCTGCTCGCCCTCGACGTGGACGAGCCCAGCCCGTCACAGGAGGTCCGATGACCACCGCTCCAGCCCAGCAGACCCCCCTTCGCGTCGCCCTGCTCGGTGGGGGTGTCGTCGGTGGCAGCGTCGCCCGACTGCTCACCTCCCAGGCCGATGACCTGGCCCAGCGCATCGGCCGGCCGCTCGAGATCGTCGGCGTGGCCGTGCGCCGTGAGGGCCGCGACCGCTCCGACCTGGGGCTCGACCCGTCGGTCTTCACCACCGACGCGGAGGAGCTGGTCACCCGCGCCGACATCGTCGTCGAGGTCATCGGCGGCATCGAGCCGGCCCGTGGCCTGATCCTGCGGGCGATGGAGCACGGCGCGTCGGTGGTCACGGCCAACAAGGCCCTGCTCGCCGAGGACGGGCCGACGCTCTACGAGGCTGCTGCCGAGCACGGCGTCGACCTCTACTACGAGGCCGCGGTCGCGGGTGCGATCCCGATCCTGCGCCCGATCCGCGACTCGCTCGCCGGTGACTCGATTCGGCGCGTCATCGGGATCGTCAACGGCACGACCAACTTCGTCCTCGACGCGATGGACACCACGGGGGCCGGCTTCGCCGAGACCGTCGAGCGCGCCCAGGCGCTGGGCTACGCCGAGGCCGACCCGACCGCGGACGTCGAAGGCTTCGATGCTGCCGCCAAGGCAGCCATCCTGTCCTCGCTGGCCTTCCACTCGCGCGTCTCCAGCGCCGACGTGCACCGCGAGGGCATCACCGAGGTGAGCGCCCGTGACATCGCTGCCGCGCAGGCGATGAGCTGCACGGTCAAGCTGCTCGCGATCTGCGAGCGGGTCGTGGGAGCCGACGGGCAGGAGGGCATCTCCGCCCGCGTGCACCCGGCGCTCATCCCGCTCAGCCACCCGCTGGCCTCCGTGCGCGGGGCCTACAACGCGGTCTTCGTCGAGGCCGAGGGCGCCGGCGACCTGATGTTCTACGGCCAGGGCGCCGGTGGCGACCCGACCGCCAGCGCGGTCCTGGGCGACCTCGTCGCCGTGGCCCGGGCCCGGGTCACGGGTGGCCGCGGGCCGGGGGAGAGCACCTATGCCGACCTGCCGGTCCTGCCGATGGGGCAGGCGATCACGCGCTACCACGTGAGCCTCGACGTCGCCGACCGCTCGGGTGTCCTCGCGTCGGTCGCCACGACCTTCGCCGACCACGACGTCTCCATCGAGACCGTCCGCCAGCAGGTCGTCACCGACGACGACGGCGGGTCCCGCGCGATGCTCATCATCGTCACCCACGCGGCCACCGATGCCGCACTCTCGGCGACCGTCAACGAGCTCGCCGAGCTCGACTCGGTCAACGAGGTCACCTCCGTCATGCGTGTTGAAGGGAACTGACATGGTCCACCAGTGGCGCGGCGTCATCACCGAGTACGCCGACCGGCTCCCGATGCTCGCGGGCGCACCCACGATCACCCTGCGCGAAGGGGGGACCCCCCTCATCCCCGCCGAGCACCTCAGCGAGCTCGTCGGCGCCCAGGTGCACGTGAAGTACGAGGGGCTCAACCCCA
This sequence comes from Janibacter sp. Soil728, assembly GCF_001428305.1. Classification (GTDB taxonomy): domain Bacteria; phylum Actinomycetota; class Actinomycetes; order Actinomycetales; family Dermatophilaceae; genus Janibacter. The sequence continues at coordinate 128,592 of NZ_LMRZ01000007.1, forward strand.
CCGGATCCTTCAAGGACCGCGGGATGACGGCGGCCATGACGATGGCCGCGGGCAAGGGCGCCAAGGCCGTCATCTGCGCCTCGACCGGCAACACCTCCGCCTCCGCCGCGGCCTACGCGACCAAGGCCGGCATGACCTGTGCCGTCCTGGTGCCCGCGGGCAAGATCGCCATGGGCAAGCTCTCGCAGGCCATCGCGCACGGGGCGACGCTGCTGCAGGTCGACGGCAACTTCGACCACTGCCTCGACGTCGCGCGCAAGCTCGCCGAGGCCTACCCCGTCGAGCTGGTCAACTCGGTCAACCCGGCCCGGATCGAGGGGCAGAAGACGGCCTCCTTCGAGATCGTGGACGCGCTCGGCGACGCGCCTGACATCCACTGCCTGCCCGTCGGCAACGCCGGCAACATCACCGCCTACTGGCGCGGCTACCAGGAGTACGCGACCGAGACCGAGGGTGTGTCCGGCACGCTCGGGGCGGTCTCGACCCGGACCCCGCAGATGTGGGGCTTCCAGGCGGCCGGCTCTGCGCCGATCGTCCTGGGGCACCCCGTCGACGAGCCGGACACCATCGCGACCGCGATCCGCATCGGCAACCCCGCCTCGTGGCGGCAGGCCGAGCAGGCTCGCGACGACTCGGGCGGCCGCATCGAAGCCGTCACCGACGAGGAGATCCTCGACGCCCACCGGATCCTCTCCTCGCGGGAGGGCATCTTCGTCGAGCCGGCCTCGGCTGCCTCGGTCGCCGGTCTGCTCAAGGCCGCAGCTGCCGGTCAGGTGCCCAAGGACGCGACGATCGTCTGCACGGTGACCGGCCACGGTCTGAAGGACCCGCAGTGGGCGCTGAAGAACGCCGACGGCAGCGACATCGCCCCCGTGAGCGTGCCTGCGGAGGCCTACGCGATCGCCAGCGAGCTCGGTCTGCAGGACTGAGCGTGACCATCCCCGTCGGGACGACGGTCACCCTGCGGGTGCCCGCGTCCAGTGCCAACCTCGGTCCCGGGTTCGACTGTGTCGGACTGGCGCTCGGCGTCTGGGACGAGTGCACGGTCACCGTCACGCAGGAGCCGGGACTCGTCGTCGACGTCGCGGGCTCGGGCGCCGAGTCCGTCCCTCGCGACGAGAGCCACCTGGTGGTGCGCACGATGGCGACGACCTGGGAGCGGCTCGGGGTGACCGCTCCCGCGGGCCTGCACCTCAGCGCGACCAATGCTGTGCCGCACGGTCGCGGCATGGGCTCCTCGGCGACCGCGATCGTGGGCGGCGTCGCCGCGGCCCACGCGCTCGCCGTGCGCGGGGGAGTCCTCGCGGCCGAGGAGCTGGAGCTCACCACGATCAACTCGATCGCCAGCGCCCTGGAGGGCCACCCCGACAACGCGTCCGCCAGCGTCTTCGGTGGTGCGACGCTCTCGGTGACCGAGGCGGACCAGCCGCTGCCGCGGACCCGGACCGTCCCCCTTCGCCTCCACCCGCAGGTCGAGGCCGTCGTCCTCGTCCCGGAGACCACGCTGAGCACGCACACGGCCCGCTCGGTCCTCCCGGAGGTCGTGCCGCTGGCCACTGCCGCGGCCAACTCCGCGCGTACCGGGCTGCTCGTCCACGCGCTCACGAGCGAGCCGGGCCTGCTGCTCATGGCGACCACCGACCTGCTGCACCAGGAGGCGCGGCGGCCGAGCTATCCGCACAGCATGGAGCTCGTCGACGCACTGCGCGCCGACGGGATGGCCGCGACGATCTCGGGGGCCGGGCCGTCCGTCCTCGTGCTCACCACGGGTGATCGCGCCGAGCGCATCCGCGAGATCGCGGACGGGACCTCCACCGACTGGCAGGTGCTCGCCCCCGGCGTGCCCGAGCGCGGCGTCCACCTCGTCTGACCGCTCGTCCGCATTCCCCTATGGCAATGCAGGGTTGGGTGGACCGCTCGTCTGCATTGCCATAGGGCAATGCGGATTGGAGCGGGGGCGAAGGGGGCGGGGTGGCTCGCGTGAGATGGCCGTGTCGTGTGTGTGGCCGGGGCGACGTGCAGTGATACATTGAAGACGCTCCAGTGAGCCCGGTGCATCGACGAACCAGTCGAGTGGCACGTGAGGGCAGGAGCTTCCCCCACGTGAGCGTCTCGCTCGTCACGGGTGCGACGCACGGTCGTGGGGTACTCACCAGAATTCCCGCTCTTGACGGGACTCATCAGGCTTGCCCATGTGACAGGCCCTACGAGGGAAAGGGTCCTTCGTGACCGACACCACCACTGGCGACACCGCTGCCGCAACCGCGGATCAGCCTCGCCGATCCGGCGCGCTCAGCGCCATGCGCCTCGCCCAGCTCCAGCAGCTCGCCTCGAGCATGGGGATCACCGGCACCGCCAAGATGCGCAAGAGCGACCTCGTTACCGCCATCCGGGCGAAGCAGTCGGGCTCGTCTGCTCCCGCGCAGGCCGCTCCCGCGAAGGCTGCTCCCGCGCAGGCCGCTCCCGTGCAGGCCGCGCCCGCCAAGGACGCGAGCAAGGCCCCGGCTGAGAAGCCTGCCGACCAGCCCGTGCAGTCCGCTGCTGCGGATCAGGGCGCTGGCAAGGCGACCGACAAGGCTGCTGGCAAGGGCAACGACAAGGGCGCCGACCAGGCGACCGACAAGGGCGCCGAGCGTCTCGAGCGCACCGAGGGCGATGCCCAGACCGGTGGCCGCGAGTCGTCGCGTCGCGAGCGTGGCGAGGACCGCGACGGTCGCAACGGTGACCGCAACCGCAACCAGAGCGGCAATGACCGCAACCAGGGCGGTCGCAATGACGACTCCCAGGGTGGCAACCGCAACCAGGGCGGCAATGACCGCAACCAGGGCGGTCGCAACGACGACTCCCAGGGTGGCAACCGCAACCAGGGCGGTCGCAACGACGACTCCCAGGGTGGCAACCGCAACCAGGGCGGCAACGACCGCAGCCAGGGCGGGCGCAACGACGACTCCCAGGGTGGCAACCGCAACCAGGGCGGTCGCAACAACGACCGCACCCAGGGTGGCAACGACCGCAGCCAGGGCGGTCGTAACGACGACTCCCAGGGTGGCAACCGCACCCAGGGTGGCAACCGCAACCAGGGCGGCAACGACCGCAACCAGAGTGGCGGCAACGACCAGTACGGCGACGACGAGCGGGGCGGCCGTCGCAGCCGCAACCGCAATCGCAACCGCAACCGCGACAAGCGTCGTGGTGGCGGCCAGCAGTTCGACGACAACGAGCCGCAGATCCACGAGGACGACGTGCTCGTGCCCGTGGCCGGCATCCTCGACGTCCTCGACAACTACGCCTTCGTGCGCACCTCCGGCTACCTGCCCGGGTCGACCGACGTCTACGTGCCCCTCGGCATGGTCAAGCGCCACGGCCTGCGCAAGGGTGACGCCGTCACCGGTCAGGTCAAGGGCGCTCGCGAGGGCGAGGAGCCGCAGCAGCAGGCCATCAACAGCAAGGGCCAGCGCGGCAAGTTCAACCTGCTGGCCACGCTGGAGACCGTCAACGGGATGTCGGCGGAGGACGCCAAGCGTCGGGTCGAGTTCGGCAAGCTGACTCCGCTCTACCCGCAGGACCGCCTGCGTCTCGAGACCGAGTCCAACATCCTGACCACGCGCATGATCGACCTGGTCGCCCCCATCGGCAAGGGCCAGCGTGGCCTGATCGTCGCTCCGGCCAAGGCCGGCAAGACGATGGTCATGCAGTCCCTCGCCAACGCGATCTCGACCAACAACCCTGAGTGCCACCTCATGGTCGTCCTCGTCGACGAGCGTCCCGAGGAGGTCACCGACATGCAGCGCGCGGTCAAGGGTGAGGTCATCGCCTCGACCTTCGACCGTCCGGCCGAGGACCACACCACGGTCGCCGAGCTGGCCATCGAGCGTGCCAAGCGCCTCGTCGAGATGGGCCACGACGTCGTCGTGCTGCTCGACTCGATCACCAAGCTCGGTCGCGCCTACAACCTCGCCGCACCGGCGAGCGGGCGCATCCTGTCCGGTGGTGTCGACTCCGCGGCGCTGTACCCGCCGAAGAAGTTCTTCGGTGCCGCCCGCAACATCGAGAACGGTGGCTCGCTCACCATCCTCGCCACGGCGCTCGTCGAGACCGGCTCGCGCATGGACGAGGTGATCTTCGAGGAGTTCAAGGGCACCGGCAACATGGAGCTCAAGCTCGACCGTGGCCTGGCCAACCGCCGGATCTTCCCGGCGGTCGACGTCAACGCCTCCGGTACTCGTCGCGAGGAGATCCTCCTCGCGCCCGAGGAGCTGCGGATCATGTGGAAGCTGCGTCGCGTCCTCGCTGCGCTCGACACCCAGCAGGGTGTGGAGCTGCTCCTGGACCGTCTGCGCAAGACCAAGACGAACTACGAGTTCCTCTCGCAGGTCGCAGCGACCAGCTCGATCAAGCTCGGCGACGAGGACGAGACCGCCTGACGGTTCTCGCCCCAGTCACGACGAAGGGGGTCGATCCGCACCACGGTGCGGATCGACCCCCTTCGTCATGCCCGCTCACCCAAGGCCGAGGCAGGTCACGTCGTGCACGAAATTCTGGATCCAGGTGCATGACGTGACCTGCCTCGGGTTGTCGATGGGCGCCCTCACGACGGCGCCTGCGCCATCGCTCGTCAGCACCCCGCGACGGGTCGGACTGCGATGACGAAGGGGGACACATAGGGTCACGGGACAGGGACGTCGACACAGGGGAGTGGCATGGCTCAGGGGACTGTCGTGGTCGCGGACGACGACGCGGACATCAGGGATCTCGTGACCTTCAAGCTCGGCAGCGCCGGCTACACGGTCGTGCCCGCAGCCGATGGCGACGAGGCGCTGCGACTGATCACCGAGCACCGCCCTGACCTGGCGGTCCTCGACGTGATGATGCCCGGGCAGTCCGGGCTCGACGTGCTGCGCAGCATCCGTGCCGACGAGGCGCTCGCCGGTACGCGGGTCATCCTGCTGACCGCGCGCGCCCGCGACGTCGACGTCGACGCCGGCTTCAGCACGGGGGCCGACGACTACCTCACCAAGCCCTTCAGCCCCCGCGAGCTGGTCCACCGGGTCACCACCCTGATCGGACGCGGCTGACCACGTGGGCGAGGTCGTCGTCCAGCCCTGGCTCCTGCGGTTGAGCCTGTGGATCATGCTCGCAACCTTCGTCGCGCTCGCGGCCACCATCGCCCTGGCCCGCGTGACCCGCAGGCGTCGTGAGCGAGCTGTCGCGAGGCGCGTCGGTCCGTTGCGCGCAGACGTGCTCGCTCTCGTCTCGGGCGAGGACGACGGCGACTCCGGCACCCGACTCGGTGCGCTGAAGGGGGCGTCGGTCGACCTCGTCGCCCCCGTCCTCATCGGCTATCTCAGCAAGATCCGTGGGGCACCGGCCGAGCGGATCGTCGATGTCCTCGTCGCCCACGGCCTCGTCCGTCGGGCCCGAGCGGGTGTCACCTCCTGGTCCGGGACCCGTCGGGCCCGATCGGTCTGGACCCTGGGGGTCATGCACGTCGAGGAGGCCGTCGCCGATGTGGTCCCGCGGCTGCAGGACCGTGACCGCGCGGTGGCCGTGACGACCGCGCGCTCGCTCGGCATGCTCGGCGACGCGGCCGCCGCAGAGGCACTGCTGGCCGCTGTCGCGCCCGGCCGTCGAGGGCGGGGTGAGCTGCCCGTCTGGGTGGTCGTCGAAGCACTCGTCGGCCTGGGATCGCCGGCCGCGGACACGATCGGTCGTGCGCTGGTCGACGACGACGCCTCCACCCGGGCCGTTGCCGCGATGAGCATCGGACGCGCTCAACACCTGTCGCAGAGGTCGCGCCTGCGCGATCTCGTCACGCACGAGGAGGACCCCACCGTGCTCGCAGCGCTCGCCGAGGCCCTCGGCGGGCTCGGAGATCCCGCAGACACCGTCACACTCACCGAGCTCACCGCCCACGCCCACCCGCGCTCGGTCCGACTGGCTGCGGTCCGGGCCCTCGGTGACCTGGCGGACTCACGGGCGATCACCGCGTTGGGCGTCCTGCTCGCCGACACCGACCCGCGGGTGGGGGAGCTGTCCGCCGACGTCCTCGTCGGTCTGGGGCCGGCGGGCCTGTCCGAGGTGCAGTCCCACGTCGCTGGTGACGGCGACGCCGCGGCTGCCGCCGACTACGGACTGGCCATGCACTCCCTTCGCCAGTCGGCAGGGAGGACAGGCTGATGGACGACGTGCTCGAATCGGCGACCCCCGCGGTCGAGGCGATCTTCTCCGGCATCGCGCTCCCGGTCCTCGTCTACTTCCTCGTCATCAACTCCTCCTACCTCGTCCTCGTCGTCGCGGCGGCCCTGGAGTTTCGCCGCTCGACCCGGCAGCTTCCCTTCGCCGGAAGGGAGGAGCTGCTCGGGTCCGGCATGGTGCCCAGCGTCAGCGTCGTCACCGCGATGTTCAACGAGGAGGCGGGGATCAAGGTCGCGACGCAGGCGATGCTCGCGCTGCACTACCCACGCCACGAGGTGATCGTCGTCGACGACGGGAGCACCGACGGGGGCTTCGAGGTGCTGCGCGAGGCCTTCGACCTCGTCGAGGTCCCGCGACGGATGCCCGCTGACCTGCCGGTGCGCGAGCCCGCGTCGTCCATCCACGTGCCGCGCAACGGCCGCACCCGGCTCACGGTCATCCGCAAGCCCAACTCCGGCCGCTCGGACTCGCTCAACGTCGGGGTCAACTTCGCCACCCAGGACCTCGTCGTCTTCGTCGACTCCGACTCGGTGCTCGACCCCGACGCCCTGCTCGCCATCGTCCGGCCTTTCGCCGAGGACCCCGTCCGGGTGGTCGCGGGAGGCGGCGTCATCCGGGCGATCAACGGTTGCGTCGTGCGCGGCGGGCGGGTGAACGAGGTGCGCATGTCGCGCAACTGGCTGGCCCGCATCCAGGTCGTCGAATACCTGCGCGCCTTCCACCTCGGCCGTGCCGGCTGGTCCCGGCTGAAGTCGCTCATCCTCATCAGCGGTGCCTTCGGCATCTTCCGTCGCGACGTGCTCGTCGAGGTGGGCGGTCTGGACCCGAGCAGCATCGGCGAGGACTTCGAGCTCGTGCTGCGGGTGCACAAGCACATGCGTCGCGAGCGGCGCGACTACCGCGTGCAGTTCGTCTCCGAGCCGATCTGCTGGACCGAGGTCCCCGAGACGGCCACGGTGCTGCGCAAGCAGCGGCGGCGCTGGCATCGCGGTCTGTGGGAGACCCTGTGGGCCTACCGCTCGATGTTCCTCAACCCGCGCTACGGCAAGGTCGGCATGATCGCGATCCCGTACTACTGGCTCTTCGAGCTCCTCGCACCGCTGCTCGAGCTCTTCGGTCTCGTGCTCGTCGTCCTCGGCACCGTGCTCGGGGTCGTCGACGTCGGCTACTTCATGCTCTTCATGGCTGTCGCCTACGGCTACGCGATCCTCGTGACGCTCGCCGCGATGACCGTGGAGGAGCTCAGCTTCCACAAGTACCCGCGCTGGCGCGACCTGCTCAGCACGCTCGCGGCGGCCGTGGTGGAAAACATCGGGTACCGCCAGGCGACCGCCGTCTGGCGCCTTGAGGGATGGGCGCAGAGCCTCACCGGCCGCAAGCAGGAGTGGGGCACGATGACCCGCACCGGATTCGACACCAGCCAGGAGCAGGGTCCATGAGTCCTCGCAACACCGTCGCCCGCGTGCTCGAGCGGCTGGTCGTCGTGCTGTCGTCGATCATCCTCGTCATGTCGGTCATGTCCGTCGTCTCGATGGTCACCGTGCAGCGGGAGGTGCGTCAGACGACCCGCACGATCAGCCCGCTCAACGAGCAGAGCGGCAAGATGCGCGTGACGATCGCGACCGCCCAGGGGAGCTACCGCGCCTACCTGCTCACCGGCGAGGACACCTTCCGCGACTCGTACGCCGCCTCGCGGACCGACTTCCGCAGGAGTGAGGACCGGCTGCTGGCCAGGACCGCTGCGGCGGACATGGACGCGAGCCGGGCCAACGCCTTCATCGACGCGTCCGAGGAGTGGTTCCGGCTCGCGGACACGTCCATGGCAGCACGCGGCAGCACCTCCTTGGGCGGGACCGGCGCAGCCTTCCTCGAGGTCGAGCGGGAGCACGAGGCGCTCGCCGCGGAGATCGCTGACGTGCGACAGACCTGGCGGGACAGGTACAACCTCTACATGAACGGCGCGATCGCGCTCATGGGGCTGGCCACCCTCATCGCCATCTTCGTCACCGTCTCGCAGGCGCGGCGCGCGCTCGACCGACTGGCCCGGCCCCTGCAGGCCCTCCACCGGGTCGTCTCCCGCCACGATTCGGGGACCGCGCCGGCCCGCGCCGACGTCCACGAGGGGGCCGAGGAGGTCGTCGCCCTCGCCGACGCCTTCAACTCGCTCGCCGAGTCCAATGCCTCGATGCAGCGTGAGCGCGAGCGCGGTCTCGACCTCTATCGCCTCACCGGGAGCGTGCCGAGTCTGCTCACCGCTCGTGACGGGGGGTGGGACCGTGCCTGCGAGGTCGTCGGGCTGGGGCTGCGGGCCGACGCGACGTCGATCTACCGACTCAACGACGAGGAGTCGGTCAACCTCATGGGCTCGTGGCACACGTCGGGCGACGAGTTCCCGGCCGTGCTCCAGGACGTGCGGATCCCCGGGGTGGCGCAGATGCTCGCCGACACCCCCAGCCTGAGGGCCGGCAGCACTGCCGAGGTGTTGAGGACCTTCCCCCCGGACCTGGCTCGCGTCGGGCAGGAGCAGTCCCTCCAGGGGTGGGCGCTGCACCCGCTGTGCTTCGGCGACGAGGCCGTCGGCGTGCTCTCCGTCGCGACGCTGGAGCCGCACGAGTTCGACGAGGCGGAGCTGCAGGCCATGGAGCGTGTGGCCGAGTACGCGGCACACACGCTCGTCGAGCAGCGCTATGTCACCTCGCTGGAGGAGCTCGATCAGCAGAAGTCCGACTTCGCGGCCACGACGAGCCACGAGCTGCGCACCCCGCTCACCTCCATCGCCGGGTACCTCGAGCTGCTCACCGACGGGGACTTCGGCGAGCTCTCGTCCGAGCAGGTCCGCGCGTTGGACGTCGTTGCCCGCAATGTCGACCGGCTGCGCTCGCTCATCGACGACCTGTTGCTGCTCAACCGGCTCGACAGCGGGCAGGCGGACACCGCCCGCACCTTGCACGACGTGCGCAGCGGTCCGGCGCGGGTCGTCGAGCAGCTCTCGCCGATGGCGCGCACTGCGCAGGTCCGGCTGGAGCTGGAGCAGGACGACGAGCCGATCCTCGTCCGGGGCGACGCGGTGCAGCTCGAGCGGGCGGTCGGCAACCTGGCGAGCAATGCGTTGAAGTTCACCCCGGCCGGCGGCAGCGTGCGGCTGAGCACGACGCGTGTGGGCGGCGAGGTGCGCATCACGTGTGTCGACACCGGCATGGGGATCCCCGCGCAGGACCGGGAGCGCCTCTTCACCCGCTTCTTCAGGGCCTCCAACGCGCAGGCCGGTCACGTCCCGGGGACCGGTCTGGGGCTGGTCATCGTGCGCACGATCGCCGAGGCGCACGGTGGGCAGGTCGAGCTGGAGAGCGCCGAGGGCGAGGGCACCACCGTGACGGTCACCCTGCCGGTGTGCGGCTGACCCCGGGCGAAGGGGGAGGGGGAGGGGAGCAGCCCACCCAAAGGCCGAGGCAGGTCACGTCATGCACGAAATTCTGGATCTAGGTGCATGACGTGACCTGCCTCGGGTTGTCGGTGGGCGCCCTCAGCCCTCAGCCCTCATCCCTCGTCGGGCTCGGCCGGGCGCTCCAGCCGCAACCGCATCTCGGGGAAGGTCGAGACGACGAAGCCGAAGTTGTCGTAGATGTCGCGCCCGGCCTCGGTGGCGTTGAGGGTGATGACCTCGACCCCGGTCTCCTCCTCGAACCACCCGAGCAGTGCCTCCAGGACCGCATGGGTGAAGCCCAGCCGCCGGTGGCGGGGGAAGGTCGCGATGTTGGTGACGAGGCCGCCGCCACTGGCGCGGGTCGGGGAGGGCATCAGGTCGAGGACCTGACCGATCGCGCAGGAGACGACGGTGCCGTTGGCCTCGGCGACGACGACGTGGACGCGCTCGTCGCCGAGGTGCTGCTGCAGCCAGCGCGAGGCGTCCTGCTGCCAGCCGATGTCGGAGATCGCCTCGGCCGAGGCATCCATGGCCTCGAACATCAGCGCCCGCAGCGCGATGATGGTCGCGATGTCACCGGGCACGGCCGGGCGGATCACGGAGCCCTCGACCGGGCCGGGCGTGGGCTCCCTGCCCTGGTCGCGGGGGGTGCGGCGGGGCAGGCGGCGAGGACGTGGTGCCATGGGCCCATCCTGCCGCAGCCCAGGTCGGGCAGCGGGGGAACAACCACCCCCGGTCGCGTGTTTGGACCCGTGTGCCACGTCTGGCACAATCCATAGGCGGTCCGGTTCACGGCATGCGGCACAGAGTCCGCAGTTGTCGGCCCACAGTGGCACAACGCCGACCCGGACGACACAGACCCAAGGAGCACCACGTGAAGAAGGACATCCACCCCACGTACGAGACGACCACGGTCACGTGCACCTGCGGCAGCACCTTCACCACCCGCAGCACCAAGTCGGATCACACGATCAAGGCTGAGGTGTGCAGCCAGTGCCACCCGTTCTACACGGGCAAGCAGAAGATCATGGACACCGGTGGTCGCGTGGCCCGCTTCCAGAAGCGCTACGGCAACAAGACCGAAGCCAAGTAGTTCTTCCGATGCGCCGGTCAGCCCCTCGAGGGCTGACCGGCGCATCTGTGTTTCCACCCGCAGTTTCCACCCGCACTGTCCACCCGCAGGTCATCACCCGCCGTCCCATGCCCCGGAGGTCCCCGTGCTCGAGTCCGTCGAGAGCCTGCTCGCCGAGCACGCCCAGCTGGAGACCTCCCTGGCCGACCCCGCCGTCATCGGGGACCCGGACCGGCTGCGTCGGACCAACCGCCGCTACTCCGAGCTGACCCCGGTGGTCACCGCCCAGCGCGAGCTCGACGAGGCGAGCGGTGACCTCGCGGCGGCCCGTGAGCTGGCCGCCGAGGACGCCGCCTTCGCCGAGGAGGTCGCGCAGCTCGAGCAGACCGTGAGCGACCTCGAGGACCGGATCCGTCGGCTGCTCATCCCGCGCGATCCCGATGACGACCTCGACGTGATCCTCGAGATCAAGGCGGGCGAAGGGGGAGAGGAGTCGGCTCTCTTCGCCGGTGACCTGCTGCGCATGTACCTGCGGCACGCGGAGAAGCGCGGCTGGAAGACCCAGCTGCTCGACTCCACCGAGTCCGACCTGGGTGGGTACAAGGACGTCCGGGTGGCCGTCTCCGCCAAGGGCGCCATGGAGCCGGGCAGCGCCCCGTGGGCCCGCCTGAAGTACGAGGGGGGAGTCCACCGCGTCCAGCGCGTCCCCGTCACCGAGAGCCAGGGCCGCATCCACACCTCCGCCGCCGGGGTGTGGGTCATGCCTGATGTCGAAGACACCACCGAGGTCGTCCTCGACGCCAACGACCTGAAGATCGACGTCTACCGTTCCTCGGGCCCCGGCGGCCAGTCGGTCAACACCACCGACTCCGCGGTGCGCATCACCCACCTGCCGACGGGCACGGTCGTCTCCTGCCAGAACGAGAAGTCCCAGCTGCAGAACAAGGAGTCGGCGATGCGCGTGCTGCGCGCCCGTCTGCACCAGATGGCGATGGACGAAGCCGCCGCGGAGGCCAAGGAGGCGCGCTCCTCGCAGGTGCGCACGGTCGACCGCTCCGAGCGGATCCGTACCTACAACTTCCCTGAGAACCGGATCAGCGACCACCGCACCGGCTTCAAGGCCCACCACCTCGACTCCGTCCTCGACGGTGACATGGACGCCATCATCGACTCCGCGGTGCAGGCCGACGAGGAGGCCCGGCTCACGGCTCTCGCCGGAGGTGGGGAGTGACCTCCCTTCGCTCGCAGGTCGATGCGGCCACCGCCACGCTGGACGAAGGGGGAGTCCCCACCCCTCGCATCGATGCCGTCCTCCTCGCAGCCCACACGCTGGGCTGCGACCGCGGTGAGGTGGAGCGGCAGATGATCCTCGCCACGGAGCCCGACGAGGGCTTCGCCGACCGGTTCACCGCTCTCGTGCGGGAGCGCGCCGCTCGGGTGCCGCTGCAGCACCTGACCGGCACCGCCCCCTTCCGCCGGTTGGAGCTGCACGTCGGGCCGGGCGTCTTCGTCCCCCGTCCGGAGACCGAGCAGGCCGTCGACCACGTGCTGGCCGCCCTCGTGGGCATCGAGGCGCCGCTGGTCGTCGACCTGTGCACCGGGTCCGGTGCGCTCGCGCTCGCCGTGGCCGACGAGGCGGTGGCCGCCAAGGTGACCGCGGTCGAGCTCAGCGACCTCGCGCTGGCCTGGGCCGCGCGCAACATCGAGACGACGGGGCTGCCCGTCACTCTCGTCGCGGCCGATGCCACGACTGACCCGGCCACCGTGCCGGAGCTCGACGATCTCGTCGGGCTGGTCGACGTCGTCGTGAGCAACCCGCCCTACGTCCCCGTCGGGATGGTGCCTCTCGATCCTGAGGTGGCCGAGCACGACCCCGAGATCGCCCTGTACGGCGGCAGCGATGACGGCTTGCGCATCCCGCTGGCGGTCGCCGCGGCTGCGGCCCGGCTGCTGCGTCCCGGTGGGCTGCTCGTCATGGAGCACGCGGACAGCCAGGGCCAGAGCCTGCCGCGGGCGCTGGCCGCGAGCGGTGACTGGGTCGATGTCGCCGACCATGCCGACCTCACCGGTCGGCCGCGGACGACGACGGCCACCCGCGCCTGAGCCCGGACGACGCAGGGGCCCGGACGACGCAGGGGCCCGGCCGAGTCGGCCGAGCCCCTACGACGTACGAATGAATCTCAGAGGATGAAGATGAGCAGGGCGATGATCAGCAACACACCGACGATCGTCCAGATGAGACTGGAACCACGCATGACGTCCTCCTTCTCGAGATGACGATGATGTCGTCGGGGCCAACGTACCCAAGCGGAGGCGCCGTATGCGTGGAAAAGAGCCGGGCGATGTGGGCGTGCTCTCGCCGTACCTCGCATCCGTGGCGCGACGGTGCTGCCGCAGCGGTCCCGGTCGCGGATTAGGGTGGACACCATGAGCCCTGTCGTCGATGCGACCACCACCGACCGCGCAGCCGGCGTCGCCGCCACCGTGGATGCGGTCCGGCGTGGTGAGGTCGTCGTCATCCCCACGGACACCGTCTACGGCATCGGGGCCGACGCCTTCGACGCGTCCGCGGTCGCCGACGTCCTGGCCGCCAAGGGGAGGGGCCGCGACATGCCGCCCCCCGTCCTCGTCCCGGATGCGCGCACCCTCGACGGACTGGCCCGCGCCGTGCCCGACTGGGCTCGCCGCCTCGTCGACGAGCTGTGGCCAGGCCCGCTGACCCTCGTGCTCCTGGCCCAGCCCTCGCTCCACTGGGACCTCGGAGAGACGGCCGGCACCGTCGCGCTGCGCATGCCCGACGACGACATCGCGCTCGAGGTGCTGCGCGAGACCGGTCCGATGGCCGTCACGAGCGCCAACCGCACCGGTGAGCCCGCCGCGACGTCCATCACCGACGCTGCCGTCCAGCTCGGCCCCGTCGTGAGCGTCTACCTCGACGGTGGACCGCGCACCTCGCAGGAGCCGTCGACGATCGTCGACTGCACGGGGGAGACCCCGGTCGTCCTGCGCGAGGGCGCCATCGGGCGCGAGCGCCTCGAGGAGATCCTCGGCGTGGGCTTCGACGAGACCACCACGGCCGCCGATGCGCAGCAGTGGGAGGATCTCCCTTCGAGCAGTGACATGCCGGACGACCCGTCCACCGACCCCACCCCCGACACGGAGGCCCCGCGATGACCGACGACACCTTCTACGGCTCTGACTTCGGCGCCCTGCGCGCATTCGACCCGGAGATCGCGGGTGTGCTCACCAGCGAGCTCGACCGCATCCGCGGCGGGCTGCAGCTCATCGCGAGCGAGAACATCTCCTCGCCGGAGGTCCTGACCTCCCTCGGTTCGACGCTGAGCAACAAGTACGCCGAGGGCTACCCGGGCCGCCGCTACTACGGGGGATGCTCCGAGGTCGACAAGGCCGAGATCCTGGCGATCGAGCGGGCCAAGAGCCTCCTGGACGCCGAGCACGCCAATGTGCAGGCGCACTCCGGTGCCAGCGCCAACCAGGCCGTCTACGGCGCCTTCCTCAAGCCGGGCGAGAAGATCCTGGCGATGTCCCTGCCGCACGGCGGCCACCTGACCCACGGCACCAAGGTCTCCTTCTCCGGCAAGTGGTTCGACGCCGTGCACTACGGCGTCAATCCCGAGACCGAGGACGTCGACTACGACGAGATGGAGCGCCTGGCCAAGGAGCACCGTCCCAAGGTCATCTGCTCGGGCGGCTCGGCGATCCCGCGCCTGATCGACTTCGAGCGCATCCGCGCGATCTGCGACGAGGTCGGCGCGATCATGTGGGTCGACGCGGCGCACTTCATCGGTCTCGTGGCCGGCAAGGCGATCCCGAGCCCCGTCCCGCACGCCGATGTCGTCACCTTCACCACCCACAAGGTGCTGCGCGGCCCCCGCTCCGGTGCTCTCGTCTGCAAGGAAGAGCACGCCAAGGCGCTCGACAAGGCGATCTTCCCGATGATGCAGGGCGGCCCGCAGATGCACACCATCGCGGCCAAGGCGGTCAACTTTAAGGAGTGCGCGACCCCCGAGTACCAGCAGTACGCGAAGGACGTCATCGCCAACTCCAAGGTGCTGGCGCAGGAGCTGCTCACCCGGGGCATCCGTCCGACGACCGGCGGTACCGACACCCACCTGGCGCTGCTGGACCTCCAGGGCGTGGGCGTCACCGGTGTCGACGCCGAGGCACGCTGCGACGCGGCCGGCATCACTCTCAACAAGAACGCCATCCCGAACGACCCGCAGAAGCCGTCGATCGCCTCGGGCATCCGCGTGGGTACCCCGTGCGTCACGACGCAGGGCATGGGCACCGACGAGATGGTCAAGATCGCCGAGCTCATCCACACCGCCGTGACGACGGGTGACGCAGACCCGGACCACGAGGTGTCGCGTGAGGTGCGCGCACAGGTGACCGACCTGGTCACCCGCTTCCCCGCCTACCCCCGCTGATCCTGCTCGGGGCAGGGGGAGGGGCGCTGTGAGGGAGTACGTCTTCGTCTTCCTCGTCGCGCTCGTGACGACCTATCTGCTCGTCCCGCTCGTGCGGACGGTGGCGATCCGCGTGGGCGCCTTCACCGAGGTGCGCGAGCGGGACGTCCACGTCGTGCCCATGCCACGGCTGGGCGGCGTGGCCATGTTCCTCGGCTATGCCGCTGCCACCCTGGTCGCTTGGCGGATGCCCTTCCTGCGGCAGGTCTTCGACTCGGGCGAGCTCATCGGGATCCTCATCGGTGCGGGCGTCGTCTGCCTCGTCGGGGCCATCGATGACATCCGCGAGCTCGATGCCCTGACCAAGTTGGGCGGGCAGATCGTCGCGGCGGCCGCCATCGCCTTCGGCGGGGTGCAGTTCTTCTCCCTGCCTCTCGGGGTGGTCACCGTGCTGCCGGCGCCGATCCTCGTGCTGCTGACCGTCTTCGTCGTCGTGCTGTGCATCAACGCGGTGAACTTCATCGACGGCCTCGACGGTCTGGCCGCCGGGCTCGTGGCCATCGCGGCGGTCGCCTTCTTCATCTACAGCTACGTCATCTCGGCCAGCTATGCGCCGCCCAATGTCTTCTCGTCGGCGACCTTCGTCTCTGCCGCTCTGGCCGGGGTCTGCCTGGGCTTCCTGCCGCACAACGTCTTCCCGACCAAGCTCTTCATGGGGGACTCCGGGGCGCTGACCCTCGGACTGCTGCTCGCCGCTGCGACGATCCTCAATGTCGGGCAGATCAACCCCACCCAGGTGAGCCGCAACCAGGTCGCGGCGACGATCCTGCCGCTGCTCGTCCCGATCTCGATCATGATGCTGCCGTTGCTCGACGTCGTGTGGGCCGTGGTGCGGCGGACCGCTCGTGGCCAGCGCCCCTGGCAGGCGGACAGGCAGCACCTGCACCACCGGATGCTCAAGATCGGCCACGGCCACCGGCGCGCTGTCATGTTGCTGTGGCTGTGGGGTTTCGTCATGGCCATGGGGTCGGTGAGCTTCGTCGTGCTGCCGCCGTGGGTGGCCGGCATCGGGGCAGCGGTCATGCTCGCCGTGGCGGCGGCCCTGACGACCTGGCTGCCCCGGTTCTCCGCTCCCGGCCACCGACCCAAGAAGTACGACCGGCTGGGCCAGCGCGTCGACAGGTGAGGGGTCTCGCGGCTCCTTCGTCGCACCTCGACCAGCGTGAGGGGAGCGGATTGGTGGCCCTCCCGGCGCTTGTGTAAACTTTCACAAGCGCCCCGCGGACATCTCGTCCGCACCCAGAGCACCCGTGCTCCCGTCCCGAAGTGAGCCGATGTCGACGACCTCCCGCCGCAGCCCCGTGCAGGGCATGCGCCGAGGTGTCCTCGTTGCCGGAGTCGTCGGGACCGCGTTGCTGACCATCGCCGGAGCCATCGCGAAGGGGGCCGACGGCGCCCTCAGCGCGCTGGCCGGGTCGCTGCTCGCCTTCGTCGTCATGCTCCTGGGCGTCATCGCCATCTCGCTCGTCGTCGCCGGTGACCCCGGTGCCTCCATGGCCGGTGCCGGACTGGTCTTCATGGGCCAGATCATCGTCCTCATCGCGGCCATCGCGATGTTGAGCCAGATGGGCTGGCTCGACGGGCCGGTCGCGGCCGCCGCCACGGTGGTCGAGGTCGTGCTCCTGCAGGTCGGCCAGCTGGTCGGCTATGTCCGTGCCCGCCACGAGGTCTACCCAGCGGGCGGTCACGCATGAGCGCGCACGCACGACGGGCACGCACGGAGGCACCGCGTCTGGTGACCAAGGCCTCGGCGACGCCGGAGCAGACCGCCGCGAAGTCCGAGCGGTACACCGGCGATCCGACCCTGCCCAGCCCGACGGCCCGTGCAGACGCGATGGGTTCGACGGTTCTCGCCTATCTCATCACCGGACCGGTCGTCTTCGGCGGTCTCGGTCTGCTGGCCGACCGCTGGCTCGAGGTGACCGGTCTGGTCGCGCTGGGGATCATCATCGGGATGGCCCTGTCGCTCTACATCATCTGGCTCCGCTACGGTACGTCCCAGGCACCCCTGACTGTTGACACCCGCAAGGGGCCGACGACGGCTGCCCAGCCACACAACGAGGAGATTCAGTGACCCTGTCTGCGCTTGCTGCCACGCTGCCGGCTTCCGGCGGTGGCGAGAGCTACCAGCCCCCGACGCCTGCGATCTTCTGGCAGCCGCTCTTCGAGGTCGGTCCCATCACGGTGACCAACCAGATGGCCTGGGCCGCGATCATCACCGGTGTCCTGTCGCTCGTCCTCATCATGCTGAGCAAGAACGCCTCGGTCGTTCCCAGCAAGGGCCAGTGGCTTCTCGAGGGTGTCTACAACTTCCCCCGCAACTCGGTGGCCCGCGACATGATCGGGACCAAGGAGTTCAAGAAGTACGTGCCCCTGCTGGTCACGCTCTTCCTGATGGTCCTCTTCTACAACCTCGCGGGTTCCTTCTTCCTGACGATGAACCCCGTCACCGGCAAGGTCGGCTTCCCGATCGCCCTGACGCTCGTGGTCTATGTCGTCTACCACTGGGTCAGCATCCAGAAGATGGGCCTCGGCGGGTACTTCAAGCACATGATCCCGCCGGGCCTGCCCGGGTGGATCGTGCCCTTCGTCTTCCTGCTCGAGCTGATCACCTACTTCATCACCCGCCCGCTGACCCTGGCGCTGCGACTCTTCGGCAACATGTTTGCCGGCCACATGGTGATCTACCTCTTCGTCACGGGAGCCTTCTACTTCCTGCTCCACGGTGACGGCATCCTCTTGCAGGCGCTGTCCGTGCCGACCTTCATCATGGCCGGCGTGATGGTTCTGTTCGAGATCCTGGTGCAGTTCCTGCAGGCCTTCGTCTTCACGCTCCTTGCGGCCAGCTACATCGCCGCCGCAGTCTCCGACGATCACTGACGTCGCAACCAGACCTACAACTTCATAGCCCCCAAGAACTTCTCCGCGGGACCAAACCCGCGGTGGATCACAGATACACGAAAGAGGAATTCATCGTGGAAATCACCGGCTCGCTTTCCCTCATTGGTTACGGCCTGTCCGCCATCGGCCCGGCCATCGCCGTCGGTCTGATCTTCGCCGCCTACATCAACGGTGTCGCCCGCCAGCCCGAGGCCCGTGGCCTCCTGCAGCCGATCGCCATCCTCGGCTTCGCCCTCGCAGAGGCACTCGCCATCTTCGGTCTGGTTCTTGCCTTCGTCCTCTGATTTGCCGGTCACGGCTTTCGACATCGGCACCAGTAACTAGGAGTACCCGTGCACATCACCGCAACCGTGTCATCGGTCGTGGGGCTCGCCGCGGCGGGTGAGGGCGAGACCATGCCCCTCATCCCGCACTGGGAAGAGCTCGTCTTCGGTCTCGTCATGTTCGCGATCCTGTTCTGGGTCGTCGCGAAGAAGGTCGCCCCGAACCTCGAGAAGGCCTACGAGGAGCGCCACGCCGCCATCGAGGGTGGCATCGCCCAGGCAGAGAACGCCCAGGCCGAGGCCGAGGCCGCCAAGGCCCAGTACGAGGCGCAGCTGGCCGAGGCCCGTGCCGAGGCCGCGAAGATCCGTGAGGACGCACGCGCCGAGGGCGCTGCGATCGTCGCGGAGATGCGCGGGCAGGCTCAGGACGAGTCCAACCGCATCACCGACTCGGCGCAGAAGCAGATCGCGGCCGAGCGCCAGCAGGCATCCGTGTCGCTGCGTGGCGAGGTCGGTCGTCTCTCGACCGATCTGGCTGGACGCATCGTCGGCCACGAGCTGCAGGACTCCTCGAGCCGTCAGGGCCTGATCGACTCCTTCCTCGCCGAGCTCGAGTCGGGCAAGGTCCAGCCGGAGAAGGTCGGGGCCGCCGCGGCGTCCACGACCGCAGCCGAGCAGGGCCAGCTGGACCTCGGCGATGCAGGTCGTGACGCCTGATGCGAGGTTCTTCGCGCGCCGCTGTGATCGAAGGACGTCAGTCCTTCGAGACGGCACTGATGTCCGGTGACCCGGCCGTCATGGCGGACGAGCTCTTCGCCGTGACCGGACTGCTCGACGACAACGCGACCCTGCGTCGCAGCGTCGCCGACCCCTCCCGTGAGGGCAGGGACAAGTCCGAGCTGATCACCCGACTGCTCAAGAGCAAGGTCTCCAACGAGGCCGTCGGCGTCGTCTCTGTGCTGGTGGCCCAGCGCTGGGCACGGGAGCGCGACCTCACGGACACCATCGAGCGGTTCGCCGTGGAGGCCTCCCTCAAGGGGGCCGAAGCCGGTGGCGCGCTCGACCAGGTCGAGGACGAGCTCTTCCGCTTCGAGCGTGTCGTGGCCGGTAACCCCGAGCTGCGGGACGCCCTGGGCAACCGCCTCGGCGACGCCGCTGGCAAGGCCGAGCTGGTCGACACCCTGCTGCAGGGCAAGACACGGCCGGAGACGGTGCGACTGGCTCGCCAGTCGGTTCTCGCCCCCCGGGGCCGGCGCTTCGACGCGACGATCGAGGCCTACCTCGACATCGCTGCCGAGCGTCGCCAGCAGCTGACCGCTGTCGTGACGACCGCAGTCGACCTGACGCAGGAGCAGCGCACCCGCCTGGCGGACGCCCTGCACAAGGTCTACAGCAAGCCCGTCCTGCTGCAGATCGTCAAGGACGAGGACGTCATCGGCGGGATCCGGGTCCAGATCGGCGACGAGGTCGTCGACGGGACCATCCTGCGACGTCTCGACGAGGCGAAGCGCCACCTGGCCGGCTGAGTCCGCTCAGACACCCCATGCAGACCACATATTCGGCCCGTAGTGCGGCCGGCAACGAGGAGAAGACAACATGACGGAGCTTTCGATCCGTCCGGAGGAGATCCGGGACGCCCTGGACGGCTACGTGCAGTCCTACAACCCGGGCGCGGCCTCCCGCGAAGAGGTCGGCCGCGTCACCGATGCCGGTGACGGAATCGCCCACGTCGAGGGACTCCCTTCGGCCATGACCAACGAGCTGCTCGAGTTCGAGGACGGCACCCTCGGCCTCGCGCTCAACCTCGACGTCCACGAGATCGGTGTCGTCGTCCTCGGCGACTTCTCCAAGATCGAGGAGGGGCAGCAGGTCAAGCGCACCGGCGAGGTCCTCTCGGTCCCGGTCGGTGACAACTTCCTCGGCCGCGTCGTCAACCCGCTCGGTCAGCCGATCGACGGTCTCGGCGACATCGAGTCCGCCGAGCGCCGCGCCCTCGAGCTCCAGGCACCCAGCGTCGTCGACCGCAAGTCGGTCCACGAGCCGCTGCAGACCGGCCTGAAGTCCGTCGACGCGATGACCCCGATCGGCCGTGGCCAGCGTCAGCTGATCATCGGTGACCGCCAGACCGGCAAGACCACGGTCGCGGTCGACACGATCATCAACCAGAAGCAGTTCTGGGAGACGGGCGACCCGCAGAAGCAGGTCCGCTGCATCTACGTCGCCATCGGCCAGAAGGGTTCCACGATCGCGTCCGTCAAGGGCACGCTCGAGGAGGCCGGCGCCATGGAGTACACGACGATCGTCGCTGCTCCTGCGTCCGACGCTGCCGGCTTCAAGTACCTCGCCCCCTTCACCGGCTCGGCCATCGGCCAGCACTGGATGTACCAGGGCAAGCACGTCCTCATCGTCTTCGACGACCTGAGCAAGCAGGCCGAGGCCTACCGCTCGATGTCGCTGCTGCTGCGCCGCCCGCCGGGCCGCGAGGCCTACCCGGGTGACGTCTTCTACCTGCACTCGCGGATGCTCGAGCGTTGCGCCAAGCTCTCCGACGAGCTCGGCGCGGGCTCGATGACCGGTCTGCCGATCATCGAGACCAAGGCCGGTGACGTCTCCGCGTACATCCCGACCAACGTCATCTCGATCACCGACGGTCAGATCTACCTGCAGGCCGACCTCTTCAACTCTGATGTGCGTCCGGCCATCGACGTGGGTGTCTCCGTCTCCCGTGTCGGTTCGGCTGCACAGACCAAGGCGATGAAGTCGGTCTCCGGTCGACTCAAGCTGGACCTCGCGCAGTACCGCTCGCTCGAGGCCTTCGCGATGTTCGCCTCGGACCTGGACCCGGCCTCCAAGCAGCAGCTGGCCCGAGGCGCACGCCTCGTCGAGATCCTCAAGCAGAAGCAGGCCGACCCCTACCCCGTCCCGGAGCAGGTCGTCACGATCTGGGCCGGTACCACGGGTGAGCTCGACCCGATCGCCGTCGAGGACATCAAGCGCTTCGAGGCCGAGTTCCTCGACCACCTGCGTCGCAACAAGCGGGAGCTGCTGGACGGCATCCAGGAGACCGGCAAGTTCGAGGACTCCACGATCGCCGCGCTCGAGACCGAGATCGCCTCCTTCCGCGACGGCTTCCTCCCGACCGACGAGAACAACGTGCCGGTCGCCAACGAGGAGACCGGCGAGGACGCCCAGGAGTCCGAGCAGGTCCAGATCGTCAAGCAGAAGCGCTGATCCACCACCGGTGGGGCGTCGGCGACGACGCCCCACCGGGGAGCAGCACCGCAGCATCCGACCAGGCGGCGGCACCGGCCCTTCAGCCGATGACCACCAGCCGACCACGACCCACCAGAGAGGCGGCAGCACATGGGAGCACAGATCCGTGTGTACCGACAGCGCATCCGGTCCGTCACCGCGACCAAGAAGATCACGCGTGCCATGGAGCTCATGGCGGCCTCGCGGGTTGTCAAGGCCCAGCAGGCAGTGCGTGAGTCCACGCCGTACGCCCGCGCGCTGACGCGCGCGGCCTCGGCCGTTGCCACGTACTCGGACGAGGACCACCCGCTGACCACCGAGCCCGAGAACGTCACGCGCGCTGCGCTCGTCGTCGTCGCGGCAGACCGTGGTCTTGCAGGCGGCTACAACTCCAATGTCCTCAAGGAGGGGGAGCGGGTCTCCGCCGCCCTTCAGGCCGAGGGCAAGGAGGTCGTGCCCTACCTTGTCGGTCGCCGTGCGGTCTCCTTCTACTCCTTCCGCAAGCGTGAGCGCGCGGCGGAGTGGACCGGGAGCTCCGAGAAGCCGTCCTTCGAGAACGCCCGCGAGATCGGCGAGCGCCTCGTCGCGGACTTCATCAAGCCGACCGAGGAGGGCGGCGTGGACGAGGTCCACATCGTCTCCACGCGATTCATCTCGATGGTCAACCAGGAGGCCGAGGTCATCCGCCTGCTGCCTCTCGAGGTCGTCGAGGGTGTCGAGAGCGACGATGACGCCGAGCTGTACCCGCTGTACGAGTTCGAGCCGAACCCCGAAGAGCTGCTGGACACGCTCCTGCCGCGCTATGTCAACGCACGCATCTTCAATGCCCTGCTGTCGGCGGCAGCCTCCGAGCTCGCGTCGCGCCAGCGCGCCATGAAGTCGGCGACGGACAACGCCGAGGAGCTCATCAAGAAGTACACCCGGCTGGCCAACCAGGCCCGCCAGGCCGAGATCACCCAGGAAATCTCCGAGATCGTCGGCGGCGCCAGTGCCCTCGCCGATTCCAAGTGAGAAGGTAGAGAGAACAGATGACTGCCACCGTCACCGAAGCCACCACCACCACAGCAGGCGGGGTCGGACGCATCACCCGCGTCATCGGCCCGGTCGTCGACGTCGAGTTCGGCGTTGACACCATGCCCGAGCAGTACAACCTGCTCACCACCGAGGTCACCCTGGACGGGGTCGGCCGCAACCTGAACCTTGAGGTCGCCCAGCACATCGGCGACAACATGGTCCGCGCCATCTCCCTGCAGCCCACCGACGGCCTCGTCCGCGGTGCCGCCGTGCAGGACACCGGGGGTCCGATCTCCGTTCCCGTCGGTGACGTCACCCTCGGCAAGGTCTTCAACGCGACCGGCGACTGCCTCAACCTCGAGGAGGGTCAGACCCTCGAGGTCACCGAGCGCTGGGGCATCCACCGTCAGGCTCCGGCCTTCGACCAGCTCGAGTCCAAGACCTCGATGTTCGAGACCGGCATCAAGGTCATCGACCTGCTCACCCCCTACGTGGAGGGTGGCAAGATCGGCCTCTTCGGTGGCGCCGGTGTCGGCAAGACGGTGCTCATCCAGGAGATGATCGCCCGTGTTGCCCGCAACCACGGTGGTGTCTCCGTCTTCGCCGGTGTCGGCGAGCGCACCCGTGAGGGCAACGACCTCATGGTCGAGATGGAAGAGGCCGGAGTCCTCGGCCAGACCGCCTTGGTGTTCGGCCAGATGGACGAGCCGCCGGGCACGCGTCTGCGCGTGGCCCTCTCCGCCCTGACCATGGCGGAGTACTTCCGCGATGTGCAGGGTCAGGACGTGCTGCTCTTCATCGACAACATC
This sequence comes from Janibacter sp. Soil728, assembly GCF_001428305.1. Taxonomy (GTDB): domain Bacteria; phylum Actinomycetota; class Actinomycetes; order Actinomycetales; family Dermatophilaceae; genus Janibacter. The sequence continues at coordinate 152,009 of NZ_LMRZ01000007.1, forward strand.
TTCCGCTTCACGCAGGCCGGCTCCGAGGTCTCCACGCTGCTGGGCCGCATGCCCTCCGCCGTGGGTTACCAGCCGACGCTGGCCGACGAGATGGGCACCCTCCAGGAGCGCATCACCTCGACGCGTGGTCACTCGATCACCTCGATGCAGGCGATCTACGTCCCCGCCGACGACTACACCGACCCGGCGCCGGCGACCACCTTCGCCCACCTCGACGCGACGACCGAGCTCAACCGTGAGATCGCGTCCATGGGTATCTACCCGGCCGTGGACCCGCTCACCTCGACGAGCCGCATCCTCGACCGTCGCTACATCGCGGAGGACCACTACACCACCGCGGTGCGCGTCAAGCAGATCCTGCAGAAGAACAAGGAGCTGCAGGACATCATCGCGATCCTCGGTATCGACGAGCTGTCCGAAGAGGACAAGATCCTCGTCAACCGGGCCCGTCGCATCCAGCGCTTCCTGTCGCAGAACACCTACGTGGCCAAGCAGTTCACCGGCATCGAGGGCTCGACCGTGAGCCTGCCGGACACCATCGAGGCCTTCACCAAGATCTGTGACGGCGAGTACGACCACGTCGCCGAGCAGGCCTTCTACATGTGTGGTGGCCTCGACGACGTCGAGCGCCAGTGGGCGGAGATCCAGAAGAACCTCTGATCCCACGATCACGTCCACCGCTGCGGCCGCCCCCTTCGTCACGAAGGGGGCGGCCGCAGCCGTTGTGCGCACGACATTGGGGAGTGCCGGGCCCCGCACCTACACTGGCGCCATGACGAACTCTGGCGAGCAGTACAACGCGCCGGGCCCGCAGGGTCCGCCGCCCCCGCCCGGCCAGCCGCAGGGCGGCTTCCAGCAGCAGGGCGGCTTCCAGCACGGAGCGCCGCAGCAGGGGCCCCAGGGTGCCTTCCAGCCGGCACCACAGCTCCAGCAGCCGGCCAGTGGTCGATACCACCTCAACGTCATGGGCCAGGAGTACGGGCCCTACGCGGTCAGCGACCTCGCGGGCATGGCGGTCAACGGCCAGCTCAAGGGTGACAGCCCGGTGCGTGGTGAGGGACAGGCCAACTGGTTCCCGGCCTCCCAGGTCCCCGGTCTCTTCTCCAGCCGTGAGTGGATGACCACGCTCCTGCTGTCGATCTTCGTCGGCGGATTCGGCGTCGACCGCTTCTACCTCGGCCAGACCGGTCTGGGTGTCCTGAAGCTGCTCACCTGTGGTGGCATGGGCATCTGGACGCTCATCGACGTCATCTTCGTCGTCATGCGCAAGATGGTCGATGTCGACGGGCGTCCCCTGCGGTGACCTCCCCGTCGGCACCTCCGGCGCAGCGCCGGGTCCACCTCTCCCGAGGCCTGAGCCTCGGGCAGCGGGCGGTCGTGCCGGTCTTCGCGCTGATCAGCCTCGTCGGGTTGATCATCGCGCGGTTGTGGCCGGTGCCGTCCGTGGTCTCGGGGGAGCCCACCTGCATCCTGCGCATCCTCACCGGGCTGCCCTGCCCGGGCTGCGGGATGACGCGCTCGTGGGTGCACCTCGCGCACGGAGACGTCGCGACGGCCTTCGAGTACAACCTCTTCGGGCCGCTGGCCATGGCGACCGCCGCCGGGCTGGTCGTCTACACGGTCGTGGCGCTGGTGCGGCGTCGACCGACCGAGAGACTCTTCGACCAGCTCAACCCCAAGATCCTCATTGTCCTGATGGGACTGTGGCTGGGCTACTCCGTGGTCCGCATGGTCAGCATCGGGATCGGCCAGGACTACTTCGCGCTCGTCGTCGCCTGAGGCGTGCGCAGACCCATCAGCGCGGCGGGCTACCATGAGTGCCTGCCGCTGTATCGAGACGAAGGACCCCCACCGTGAGCTCCCTCAATGTTGAACTCGTCGCCGCCGACCGCAAGGTCTGGTCCGGCGAGGCCTCCATGGTTCGTGCCCGCAGCACCGAGGGCGAGATCGGCGTCCTGCCGGGTCACGCCCCGCTGCTCGGCGTCCTCATCGAGGGCGACGTCGTCATCCACTCCAGCGAGGGTGACCAGACCGCGACCATCGACGGTGGCTTCCTGTCGGTCGACCACGACAACGTGACGATCGTCGCCGAGACCGTCCAGGCCCCGGCCAAGGGCTGACCGCACCATGTCGACCCTGCAGGTGGTGGAGGTAGTCCTCCTTGCAGGGTGTCTGGTCATCGCGCTCTGGCTGGTTCTGCTCTGGCTGCGCCGCCGAGCCCTCTCCGCACACGGCCCAGTGAGTCCCTGTGCCGTTCGACTACCCGGGTCGCCTCGATGGCGACTCGGGTTGTTGCGTCTGAGCTCCGGTCAGCTCGACTGGTTCAGCGTCAGCGGGATGACCACGAGCCCGACGATGTCGTGGTCCCGCGAGGGCCTGGAGATCTCCACGCCGTCCGCCGAGCTGGTGTCGATCCCCGGGCTGCTGTCCGCCGTCTCCCTGACGCTCTCCAGCACGTCAGGAGACCTGGCCGACCTCGCGCTCGAGCCCAAGATCTACCCCGCCGTGCGCTCCTGGCTCGAGTCGGCCCCACCCGGCCGTGGGGTCAACGTCACCTAGGCTTCTCCGGCTTGGCCTCACGGCCGCCGCCCGGCTGCCACAGGACGTCGCCGCCGATCGAGATGTTGGCGACGCGGGCGAGGATGAAGAGCAGGTCCGAGAGCCGGTTGAGATAGGTGGTCGTCAGCGGGTTGACGCCACCGATGCCTCGCTCGTCGGCGACCTCGGTGCCGTAGTCCTCACGAGCCGCCCAGGCGGAGCGCTCGGCGCGACGCACGACGGTCGTCGCGTGGTGCAGGTGGGCCGAGCCGGCGGTGCCGCCGGGGAGGATGAAGGAACGCAGCTTCTCCACCCTCGTGAGGTACTCGTCGCAGTCGGCCTCGAGCTCGTCGATCCACTCCTGCTTGACCCGCAACGGCGGGTACTCGGGGTTGGCGAGAAGGGGGGTGCACAGGTCCGCGCCCACGTCGAAGAGGTCGTTCTGCACGCGCGTCAACGTGACGACGACATCCTCGTCCAGACCCCCCGTCGCGACGGCCACCCCGATGACCGCGTTGGCCTCGTTGGTGTCGGCGTAGGCCTGGAGCCGGGTGTCCGTCTTCGACGTCCGGCTGAAGTCACCCAGCGCGGTGGTGCCCTCGTCGCCGGTGCGGGTGTAGATCTTCGTCAGGTTGACCATGGGACCCATCGTGGCAGAGCCCTGGGATGACGCTCCGGTGGGATCGCCGTGACCAGTTGCTGGCCATCGTGTGATCACATCGTGATTGCGAGGTGGGTGCGCTGCGTTGTCACCCCCGTCACACTGGATGACAACGGACGCAGCAGCCAGGGGAAGCAGGTGACCGTCTTGAGCGCAATGACCGCGCTGACGCCGGTGGGTGGCGTAGGGGCCACCCGCGTGCGAGTGCATGTGCCCTTCGACCTGCGGCACAGCGCAGATCTACGACAGGGTTTCGTGACCGCGATCCGCGAGGGCAGTGAGCTCCTCGTCGACATCTCGGACTCGACCGTCGTCGACCAGGTCGGCTTCGCGACGCTCGTCGGTGCGCACGCCCGCGCCGCCCGCGCGGGTCGTCGGCTGCGCTTCACCGGAGCGGACGAGCGGACGACCCGGCTGCTGCGACGCGCCGGTCTCGTCCGTCTGCTCGAGGACGCCCCCGCGCCGAGCAGGCTGCGTCCTTCGCTGGCGGTCTGACTCCCTTCGTGCCCTGAGGAGCGCGCCAGCGCCGTCTCGAAGGGCCGCGCCAGCGCCGTCTCGAAGGACAGGGAGCGGGGGGCACAGGGGCGCGGGCCCCCCTTCGCCCGGAGTGGATGCCGACTCGCCGAGGATTCGTCCGCGCGTTTACCTCCACCCGGGTCTCGGTCACCGGGAGTGGATGCCGACTCGCCGAAGATTCGTCCGCGCGTTCACCTCCACCCGGGTCTGGGCGCCGGGCGCGCCCTAGACTTCGGCCAGACCCGACCGGAGGCACCGTGAGCCAGCAGACCGCGCGTTCCAGCGCGACCCAGATCGCACGCGACCGCAGCGTGGCCTACCCGTGGGAGGGCCGACGAGACCCCGCGGTCGACCTCGTTCGTGGGGTGGCGATCGTGTGCATGATCATCGCGCACGTGCGGGTGTGGGCGCCGGTCGACTCGACCTTGGTCACGGTCGCGCTCGTCGTCGTCAACAACGTTGCGTCCCCGCTCTTCGCGGCGGTCATGGGCATCTCTGCCGGGATCGTCCTCACCCGTGGCAGCCAGCGGCTGGTCGGGGCCACCTTCGTCGCCCGCAATCTCCTGCGCGGTCTCATCCTCATCGGCATCGGGTTGCTCCTGCAGCAGCTCGGGACCTTCGTCGCGATCGTCCTGATGTCCCTCGGTGCGACGCTCGTGGTCGCCTCCCCACTGGCGCTGCTGCCCGTGCCGGCCCTCGCCGTGACCACCGTGGTCACCTTCGCCGTCGGGCCCTGGGTCAACGCCGCCGCGCGCGCCGGTCTCGACCCTGCGCGCGTCTACTCGACCGCGTGGGTCGACCAGGTGCTGCAGTGGTTCGTCCTGTCCACCCACTACCGCGTGGTGAGCCTGCTCCCCTTCGTCCTGGCTGGGGTGCTGCTCGCCCGCCATCGGCTCACCGTCCGCACGGCCCTGATCAGCATCGGCGTCGGGGTGCTCGCCGGTGTGGCCGTCGTCGTCCTGCGTCTGCTGGGTCACGGACTGGGCGTCAGCGAGATCGTCTCGGGGGGTGTGCCCGACGCCCTTCTCGACGTGGCGCTGACCGGCACCGCACTCGGCGTCATCGTCCTGGTCGCGCGCTGGTCCGTGATGCGGCCTGTTGTGACCGCGCTGGCGCCGGTTCGTGCGTCCGGCGCGATGGCGCTGACCTGCTATGTCCTGCACGTCGGCCTCATCGCCCTTGCGCAGCGGGTCGGCGACCCGCGGGCACCGTACGAGCACTGGCTCGCCTACGGCGGAGGGATCCTCCTCATCACCGTGCTGGCCTGCTGGGTGTGGTGGCAGGCGATCGGCAAGGGGCCGATCGAGCGGGTCATGGGGTTGGTGACCGACCGGATCGGGTGACCCCTGCGAGCGGAGGGGCGGGGACCTCCCTTCGTCCTGGTTGGAGGTAAACGCGCCGAGGATTCGTCCGTGTCCTGTGAAGGGACATGTCGGACAGTCGTGAAGGGACATGTCGGACAGTCAGGGGTGTGTGTCTATTCGGACATGGTCGCGTTGTCCGGCTGGTTTGTCGATCCATTCCTGGGA
>NZ_LMRZ01000008.1 GCF_001428305.1 Janibacter sp. Soil728
GCCGCGCAGCCTGGCCAACACCACCGACGAGGATGCTCTCTTCTGCGTCATCATCGGCACCAAGAAGCCGCAGCTGCCCACCTACCCCGAGACCTCGGAGATGCACGGCGTCACCCGCTGAGCAGAGTCCACACCACCACGGTCAGCGCGAGGAGCACTGTCATGAAGATCGGTTCAGAGTCGAGTCAGGTCCTGCGGGTCCACCAGAAGACCTGGGAGGCGCAGGGCGTCACGAGCGTCACCCTGGTCCACCCGCACGGCGAGGCCCTGCCCCGGTGGGAGCCCGGTGCGCACCTGTCGCTGCACCTGCCCAATGGGCTGGTGCGGGAGTACTCGCTGTGCTCCGACCCTGATGACACCTCGCGCTGGACCGTGGCGGTGCTGCGCGTGGAGGACTCCCGTGGTGGCAGCAGCCTGATCCACGACCAGCTGCCGGTCGGGGCCGAGATCCTCGTCGACGGCCCGCGCAACCTCTTCGAGCTCGATGGCGACTCCCCTCGCCACCTGCTCGTGGCGGGCGGCATCGGGATCACGCCGATCGTCGCGATGACGCGCGCGCTCCAGGCGAAGGGGGCCGACTGGCACCTGCTCTACACCGGCCGCTCTCGCGAGGTCATGGCCTTCGTCGACGAGATCAGCGGCCTGCCGGCCGACCGGGTCACCGTCCACGTCGATGACGAGGTGGGTGGCTTCGCCGACATCTCGGGCATCGTCGGGGGAGTGGATGACGAGACGGTCGTGTACTGCTGCGGCCCCGCGACCCTCATGGAGGCCGTGGAGATCTCGGCGCCGGACGCAGCCCGGCTGCGTCTCGAGCGCTTCCGCGCGCCGGACCCCGTGGTCGACGCCGATGCCGCGCCTGATGGTGGCTTCGATGTCGTCATCAGCAGCAGCGGCGAGCGGATCCCCGTGGGTGCACAGACCTCGATCCTGGACGCCCTCGCCTCGGCCGGTCACGACATGCCCTTCTCCTGCACCGAGGGCATCTGCGGGACCTGCGAGACCGGAGTGGTCTCCGGGGAGATCGACCACCGCGACTACCTCCTGACGGATGAGGAGAAGGAGTCCGGCACCACGATGTGCATCTGTGTCTCGCGCTGCCGGGGGCCCGAGCTCGTCCTCGACCTCTGAGCCCGATCCATCACCACCCCCTCCCGGACCCGACCAAGGAGCCCTTCATGAACTACTGCGACGAGCCCGTCGTCACCCTCCGCGGCCTGCGCTCGGTGACCCTGCGCGTGCCCGAGGTCGTGACGGCCAAGGACTTCTACACGCAGGTGTGGGGTCTGGGCGTGAGCGAGGAGGACGGCAACCGTTTTTGGCTGCGCGGTACCGGTCAGGACCACCACATCCTGCGGCTCGAGGAGGCGGCGAGCAATGCCATGGGTGGCATCTCCTTCGCGGTCGGGACCCCCGGCGAGGTCGACGAGGCTGCTCGACGTCTGAGCGCGGCGGGCATCCCGCTCCTGCGTGAACCGGGGCGGCACGACGAGGCGGCCGGTGGGTACTCCCTGGCCTTCGTCGACCCCGAGGGACGGGTCGTCGAGCTGGCCAGCGAGGTCAACGCCGTGGTCCACCAGGATCGCGACGGTTACCCGAGCGCGCCCCGCCAGCTGGCGCACGTCGTGCTCAACACCGTGGACATCGAGGTGGCCACGCAGTTCTACACCCAGGTCCTCGGGATGCGGATCTCCGACTGGTCCGAGCGCCAGATGGCCTTCCTGCGGTGCACGCCCAAGCACCACGTCATCGCCTTCAACCAGGCGCCCTGGACCTCGATCAACCACGTCGCCTACGAGCTGACGAGCATCGATCACTTCATGCGAGGTATCGGCAACCTCAAGGTGCACGGGATCGAGCCGCAGTGGGGCCCGGGCCGCCACGGCCCGGGCAACAACACCTTCTCCTACTTCACCGACCCCGCCGGCCTCGTGTGCGAGTACACCTCGGAGGTCGAGGAGATCGACGAGGACAGCTGGCTGTGCCGTACCTGGCGTCGCACGCCCGAGCTGTCCGACCAGTGGCGCACCGCCGGTCCGCCGACGCAGGGTGTGCGTTCGGCCATGGCCGGCATCCCCGACGATGGTGCCCGCGGGGCCGTCGAGGCGACGTCCGGGTACTTCCTCGCGGACGGCCGCGATGGCGTGGAGACGCCCGAGCAGCGCGCTGCCAGCGGCCGGTTCTGAGATGACGACCATGGCTGCCACCAGTACCCCCACCTGGACGCAGGACGGGATCGCTCTTGTCGAGCACCGCCCCGAGGGCGCACCGACCCGCACCGCAGTGCTCCTGCACGGCATCGGTGGCAACGCTGCCTCCTGCGCCGAGCTCGGCGACCGTCTCGCCGACCGTGGGGTGCTCGCCATCGCCTGGGACGCTCCCGGGTACGGGCGATCCCGTGACCCGCGTGGTGACGTCGACCTCGTCGACCGACTCGCGGGTGCGATCACTTCTCGACGCCTGGGCCCGGTCGATCTCGTCGGGACGTCGTGGGGTGGTGTCATCGCCACCGTGCTGGCGCACCGTCGGCCCGCCCTGGTCCGCTCCCTCGTGCTGGCCGACTCGACGCGGGGCTCGGGCACCACTCACGACAAGGCCACGGCCATGCGAGACAGGGTGACCGAGCTGGAGTCCTTGGGCGCCGAGGAATTCGCGGCCCGCAGGGCCGGACGGCTCGTCTCACCCCACGCGGACGACCACACGGCAGTGCAGGTGCGCCGTCAGATGTCCCGGGTCCGGGTGCCCGGCTACCGCGCGGCGGCCGAGTTCATGGCCAGCACCGACACCGGGTCGATCCTGTCCCGGATCAGCGCCCCGACGCTGGTCGTCGTCGGTGAGGACGATGTCGTGACCGGTGTGCCCGAGTCACGCCTGCTCGCCGAGCGGATCCCCGGCGCACAGCTGAGCATCATCCCGCGCGCCGGCCACGCCGCAGTCTCGGAGCGTCCCGACGCGATGGCCGATGCCATCACCGACTTCTGGGGGCTGACCTCGTGACGCAGCCTCGACTGGTCGTCATCACCGGCGCCGCGCGCGGACTCGGCCGGGCCATCGCCGAGAGCTTTGCCGGGGACCGGCTCGTCCTGGGCGACGTGCTGGCGGAGCAGCTCGACGAGACCGCCCGGGCGCTGCGGGCTGGTGGCACGGACGTGCACACCGTGCCCCTGGACATCGCCGACCGCGACTCGGTCCGGGCGCTCGCCCGAGTCGTCGAGGAGCTCGGCGGCGCGGACGTCCTCGTCAACAACGCCGCCAAGGCCGACGGCGTCGGCGGCGACACCTTCTGGGAGCTCGACGAGGACCGCTTCGAGGAGCTGGTCCGGATCAACGTGATGGGCACCTGGATGGTGAGCAAGTACCTCGTCGGTCCGATGCTCGCCCGGGGCGCGGGAGCGATCGTCAACATCGCCTCCGATGCAGCCTTCTACGGGTCGCCGCGGCTCGTCCACTACGTCGGGTCGAAGGGGGCCGTGCTCGCCATGACCCGCACGATGGCCCGTGACGCCGGCCCTCACGGGGTGCGGGTCAACGCGGTGGCGCCGGGCCTGACCCGCGTCGACGCCACCGAGGGCGTACCCGCCGACCGCTACGCACTGTACGAGGACAACCGCGCGCTCAGCCGCGACCCCGTCCCGTCCGACGTCGCCGACGTCGTCCACTTCGTCGCCTCCGAGGCGGCCGGATACATGACGGGCCAGGCGCTCGTCGTCGACGGTGGCTTCGTCATGCCCACCTGAGGAGGGTGAGATGGATCTGCAGCTGACCGACCGCATCGTGCTCGTCACCGGCGCCAGCTCCGGCGTCGGTCTGGCCGTCACCGAGATGCTGCTCGGCGAGGGCGCCCGCGTCGTGGCCGTGGCCCGTGACGTACAACGCCTCGAGGACGCGATCACGCCCCTCGACCCCGACGGCTCCCGGGTCCTGCGCCTGAGCGCTGACGTCACCGACCGGTCTGCGGTCGAGGCCGCAGTGACCGCGGGTGCCGAGCACTTCGGTGGCCTCGACGCCGTCGTGTGCAACGCGGGCCGCTCGCTGATGGCGCGGATCAGCGACACCACGGACGAGCAGATCCGCGAGGAGATGGACCTGAAGATCTTCGGTGCGTGGAATGTCATCCGCGCGGCCCGGTCGCACCTGGCCGCCTCGTCCGTCGGCGCCGTCGTCAACACCAATGCGATCCTCGCCAAGCAGCCCGAGGCCAAGCTGGCCATCACCGCTGCGGCCCGGGCCGCCTTGCTCAACCTCAGCCGCACCCTGGCCGAAGAGCTCGCCCCCGAGGGGATCCGGGTCAACTCGGTCAACCTCGGCCTCATCGACACCGGCCAGTGGCGCCGCCGTTTCGAGACCTACCGCAGCGACGGCGGCGCCCTCGACTACGACGCCTGGAGTGCCGATCTGGCAGCAGACCGCGGCATCTCGCTCGGTCGCTTCGGCACCGCCGACGAGGTCGCGTTCGCCATCGTCTCCCTGCTCAGCCCCCGTGCTTCATACATCACCGGCGCCCACGTGGACGTCGGCGGAGGAGTGACCCGACAGCCATGACCCAGACCTCAGCAGCCCCCCGTGCCGACAGCGTCCAGCAGGCCGGCCCCGCGACCGGCGGAGACGTCCTCGTCGACGTGATGCGCCGCCACGGCATCACCCACGCCTTCGGCGTCATCAGCATCCACAACCTCCCTCTGGTCGAGGCCGTCTCACGAGAGCTGACCTTCGTCGAGGTCCGGCACGAGGCGGCCGCGGTCAACGCCGCCGATGCCTTCGCCCGGGTCACCGGGGGAGTGGGTGTCGCCCTGACGAGCACCGGGACGGGCGCGGGCAACGCCGCCGGGTCGATGCTCGAGGCCCTCACCGCCGGCTCCCGCGTGCTCCACGTGACCGGACAGGTCGAGGCGGAGTGGATCGGCAGCAATCGTGGAGTCATCCACGAGGTCCCCGCCCAGCTGGAGATGCTCACCGCGATCTCGAAGGGAGCGGCCCGGGTCGCCGTCGCCGAGGACTCCGCGCGGGTCCTCGAGGAGGCGATCGCGATGATCCTCACCGCGCCCCACGGGCCGGTCTCCGTGGAGTGGCCCACCGACCTGCAGTACCTCGCCCGGCCGGACGCCCAGGTCGACGGAGACGTCGTCACGGTGCCGAGCCCGCCGGAGGCGCCCCTCGACGAGATCGACGCTGCCGTCGCGCTGCTCACCGGGGCCCGCCGTCCCGTCCTCTGGCTCGGTGGCGGTGCAGCCGGTGCCGGGGCGCAGGTGCGCGAGCTCGCCCATCGGCTCGGCGCCGGCATCATCACGAGCAACTCCGGCCGGGGGGTCGTGCCCGAGGACGACGACCTGGTCATCGGCAACTTCGGGTCCACACCGCAGGGAGCCGCGCTGCTCGAGGACGCCGATGTCCTGCTGAGCATCGGCACCCACTTCCGCTCCAACGAGACCCGGACCTACTCCCTTCGCCTCCCGGCGCAGCACGTGCAGGTCGACGTCGCCGCCGCGGCCATCGGCCGGGTCCACCCGGCCACGGTCGGGGTGCAGGGCGACGCCGCGCAGGTGGTCACCGCACTCCTGGAGCGCCTCACGCAGACGGCCACCGAGGACGGCTGGGCCGACCGGGCCCGGACCGTGCGACGGGAGGTCCGCGACCACCTCACCGGCTACATCGGTGGCTACGCCGAGGTCTGCGCCGAGCTGCGATCGCAGCTGCCCAGGGAGTCGGTCATCGCTCGTGACGTGACGATCCCCTCCAGCCAGTGGGGCAACCGGCTGCTGGAGATGTACGCACGGGAGACCAATGTCTTCCCGCTGGGCGGCGGCATCGGACAGGGCCTGGCGATGGGGATCGGTGCCGCAGTCGCTCGCCCGGAGGTGCCGACCGTCGTGATCGCCGGCGACGGCGGTCTGTCCGTGCACCTGGGGGAGCTCGCCTCCCTGAGAGGGACCGGCGCTGCGTGCGTCGTCATCGTCTTCAACGACTCGGGCTACGGCGTGCTGCGCAACATGCAGCAGGCCAACGACATGCGTCGTGCGGCCGTCGACCTGTGGACCCCGGACTTCGCGGTGCTCGCCGCGTCGATGGACATGCCCTACTGGCTCACTGGCGCGCCCGGGACCTTCGGCCCTGCGCTGCGTGAGGCGATCGCCACCGGCCGCCCGACGGTCATCGAGGTGTCGGTCGCCGACCTTGCGCCGGCCCCCGGTCCCTTCACCCCACCCGTACACATCCCCCAGCCGCAGGACGGTGCCTGATGGACGACCTGACCAGACCGGTGGCTCTCGTGGGAGCCGACCCCGGGCCGCCGCCGGAGGGCCTGCGCGTCATCCCGGTGGCTGCCGACGAGCGAGCCCGCTGGGCGGCGGACGCGGCCGGACAGCTCGCCGAGGCCACCCATGTCGTCGCCATCGGTGCTGACGCGCCTGGGGCCCTCACCCTGGCCGCGGACCACGAGCCCCACGTCGTCTCGCTCGTCCTCGTCGACCCCGAGGTCGACCTCGCGGACCCCGAGCACGAGGCCACGATGGCCCGGATCACGATCCCGACCCTCGTCATCGCCTCGGCGCCCACGCCCGAGACGTCCATCGAGCAGCCGCAGTCCATCGCGGGTGGTGTCGACAACGGGGTCTTCGTCGTCATCGACGGCGCAGCGGCCCCGACGCTCGTCACCCGTCCGGCCTCGGTCCTCGAGTGGTCGTCCGCCTTCATGGCGATCGCCGAGGGGCTGGCCGACACCCGCACCGACCTGATCCCGCCGCGCGACGAGTCCTGAGGAGGAAATATGTCGCAGTACCTCGAGGTGCACCAGACGCACCCAGAACCCTTCACCCCGTACGAGACCAAGCTGGCCGGCTCCATCATGGAGATCTTCGGCCGTGGGACCCACGATCTGCCCGGTCTCGTCGCCGGGCTCAACGACCTCGGCCTCCACGCCCCCGACGGCGGCGAGTGGACCGAGGACAACTTCCGCGACGAGATGCGAAGGATGGGCGACTGACGATGACGACGACCACACAACACCCCGCAGGGGCACCCGCCACGGCGAAGCCCCTCCACGCTGTCGGTACCCGACGCACCCTGGATGCCGACGAGCTGGCGGCCTTCGGCCTCCGGGATCGCTGGTACCCGATCCTGCCCGGGCACATGCTCGCCGGCGGGTCGATGCAGAAGGTGACGCGCCTCGGTGTCGACTGGCTGCTCTTCCGTGACGCGACCGGCCGGGTGCGCATGCTCGAGGACCGGTGCCCGCACCGCAGCGCCCCTCTCTCGGCGGGGCAGCACCTGGGCGACCGGGTCGCGTGCCGCTACCACGGCGTCCAGGTGGACGGCACCGGCACCGTCGTCTCCGTCCCGGGCATGCCCGGCTGTGCCCTGGAGGGCCGTCAGGCGACCGTCTCCCTCGAGGTGGTCGAGGCGGCGGGAGTGATCTTCGCCTTCGTGCCCCTCACGGACGACAGCGAGCCCACCCCCTTCGTCCTGCCCGACCGACTCGACGACGAGGAGCACTCCCACTTCCTCAACTACGTGGAGTGGGCCGGCCCGTGGCGCTTCTACATGGACAACGTCCTGGACCCGATGCACGGTGCCTTCCTGCACCGTGACTCGCACTCGATGAACGCCGGTGGCACCTCGGCGCGCTTCCGCATCCGGGAGACGGAGCGAGGCTTCTTCTTCGAGAAGACCGACCAGCGAGGCAAGAACTTCGACTGGGTCGAGTTCGTGCGCGGGTCCATGGACCACGTCGACCTCGAGATCCCCTACGGCGACGAGGCCGGCCCGGGCGGGTCCTTCGGCATCGTCGGGATGTCCGTGCCGATCGATGCGGGCAATGTCGCCGTCTTCCACTGGCGCACCCGCAAGGTGTCCGGCTGGGAGCGCGAGGTCTGGCGCTTCCTCTACCGCACGGCGCTGGAGGAGAAGCACTGGAACGTCCTCGAGCAGGATCGCGCCGTCCTGGAGATCCTCGCCCACGACGCCGACAGCCATGAGCACCTCTACCAGCACGATCTCGGGGTCTCGCGCATCCGCCGGATGTACAAGGCGGACGCCAAGGCCCAGGCAAAGATCCTGGCCGGCCAGGCGTGAGCCCAGCTCCACAGGCGCAGCAGGACGGTGAGCTCATGCTCACCGTCCTGCTCCGGCACGACCAGTCGCAGCACCTCGAGCAGATCCAGTCCTCCCTGGAAGAGCGCGACTGGTGGCACGGGTTCCCTCCGGAGGGCTGCGAGATCGTCTCGTGGGTCGTCGCCATGGGCATCGGCCAGATCGTCACCCTGCGCTTCCCCGCGGAGCGCCTCGCGGCGGTCAACGTCGAGCTGGAGCGCCGGGCCTGGGGTGTCTTCGCGACGGAGTTCTACCCCACCTATGACTTCCTCCCGGTGCGCGAGCGACTCACCCGCGAGGCCGACGAGCGCAAGGCCTCGGCGTGAAGGTCAGTGCCGAGTCCGTGCCCGAACCGCCACGCGAGGGCATGTTCAGCAACGCGGTCGTGCGGGGTGAGCGCTTCTGGGTCTCGGGCATGCACGCCGGTGCCATCGGCGGCCCAGTGGGCGGGGACGATGCGTACCTGCAGGCCCGCGAGGTCTTCCGGCGCGTCATCGCGCTCGTCCACGCGTGCGGCGCGATGCCTGCGGACGTCACGGCACTGAGGGTCTATCTCACGGACATGGCCGACAAGGCCGCCGTGGGTCGGGCGCGTGGGGAGTTCTTCACCGGCGACATGCCGTGCTCGACGCTCGTGGGAGTCAGTGCCCTCGTCGAGCCGGGCCTGCGGGTCGAGGTGGAGGCAGAAGGCGTGATCACGGTGGCGGAGGAGATCGAGACGCCCCAGCCGTGAGCGGGGCGCGCAGCATCCTGGTGTCCGGTGCCGGTATCGCCGGCTGTGCCGCTGCGATCGCCCTCGCCGAGCGGGGGCACGCCATCCGGCTCATCGAGCGGCAGGAGGAGTGGGCCTTCGCGAGCTCGGGGATCTTCCTCTACTCCAACGCCTTGGTGAGCCTCGAGATGCTCGGGGTGCTGGAGGAGATCCTCGCTGTCGGCTTCGTCGTCCCGGAGGGCCGCAACCGCTATCTCGATCACCACGGCGAGCCCATCGTCACGACCCACTACCCGCCAGCAGAGGGCGGACGGGTCCCGGCGATCGTCGGGATCAAGCGAGCCGAGCTGCACCGGGTCCTCGCGCACCGGATGTCGCAGGTCGGCGTCGAGGTCGAGCTCGGGACCACGATCGTCGATCTGGTCGACGGTGCCGAGAGCGTCCGGGTGGTCACCAGCGACGACGAGGTGCGCGTGCACGACCTCGTCGTCTCCTGCGAGGGTCTGGGCTCCCCCCTTCGCCAGCACGTCGCGCCGGGTGTGCACGCGAGCTACTCCGGGTTCGGGATCTGGCGCAGCGTCCATGCCCGCCCGGGGGACCTCACCGACAAGATCATGCAGATGGGCACCGGTACCCGGTTCGGGATCATGCCCATCAGCCACGACCGCCTCTACACCTTCGGCACGGTCAGCGATCCGGGCAAGACCTGGCACGAGCGCGCCGACTGGCCGCGACTCATGAGGGAAGCCCTGGCGGAGTACGCAGGACCGGCGCGTGCCTTCCTCGACGAGCTCGACGAGACCAGCGACGTGCTCTACACAGCCGTGGACGAGGTCCTTCTACCCCTGCCCTGGCATCGCGGTCGCGTCGCCCTGATCGGTGACGCTGCGCATGCGGGGACCCCCTTCATGGGGCAGGGCGGCGCCATGGCTCTCGAGGACGCCCTCGTGCTGGCCGACTGCCTCGAGGACGCTGACCTCGAGGCGGCGCTCACGCTGTTCGAGGAGATCAGGTACCCGGTGTGCGTCTACGCGCAGGACGTCTCCCGGCGCGTGGGGGAGTCAGGCGCACGCTCGGACGGCAGCGTGACCGAGCGCGAGGCCTTCGCCGCGGCCGCGCAGGGTGCGGTCGACGAGTTCTACGCGCAGCTGGACCGCCTGCGAGGGCAGCAGGCGCCGGGCCGGTGACGCTCAGGCGTCCTGGACCTGTGCGTCGGGCTCGGCCCGGTGGATCGACTGCTCGAGCTTGCCCAACCCCTTGGCCAGGCCGGCGCGCTCTGTGTCGGACAGGCCGACGAGGAGTCGGTCGAGGTTGGCGAAGTGCAGCTCGGCGACCCGGTCGACCAGCTCGATACCCTTGTCGGTGAGCTGGACGTGGACGACCCGGTTGTCGCGGGTGTCGCGCGTACGGCTCACGAGGCCGTCGGCCTCGAGTCGGCGCACCCGCAGGGTCAGGCCGCCGGTCGTCACGAGAGTGCTCTGTGCCAGATCGCCTGCGGCAGCGCGGAAGTCGGGCTGCCGGCGCAGGGCCGCCATCACCTCGAAGCCCGACGCACTCGTCCCGAGCTCCTCGAAGAGGTCGTTGATCTGCTTGCGATAGAGCAAGAAGTTGCGGTGCAGCCGGCTGAAGACATGCATGGGCGTCACGTCGAGGCCGGGCTTGACGTCGGCCCACGACTCGATGATGTGGTCGACCTGGTCTGGTTCGCTCTTCATGCGGGTCCCCCGGGAGCTGGTTGTTGTCACACAAAGAATATTAGCGCTAAGAGGTTGATCGTGCAGCACCGACTCGATTGCGGTCGCGCCGGACGAAGGGAGTGGCCGCAGTTCACAGCCACCCCCTTCGCCCCTCCTCTCCCCCGGAGTCCTGGGTCAGAGACCGACCTGGTCGGCCGCGTAGGTGGCCTGTTCCTTCGTGAAGCCGGAACCGGCGTCCGACGACAGCTGGTCGATGAGTCCCTGACGTGAGAAGGGCATCGTGTCGAGGTAGCTCTCGGCGGACTTGACCGCCTGGGCCTTCCAGTCGACCGTGATGTGGTTGACGGCGAACTCGGCCACGGCGCGGGGATATCCGCTGCCGGCGTCGGACGCGAGCTGGTCCATCAGGCCCTTCTTGGAGAAGGCCATGAACTCCAGGTAGTTCTCCGCCTCTGCCACCGCGTTCTCCTGCTCCTTGGTCATCTCCGCCGTGGTCGCCTTGGGCGGAGGGGGAGTGGTCGACGCGGGGGCCTTCGTCGTGGAGCTCTTCGTGGACGAGGAGGCGGCCGCCTTGGCCGTGCTGCTCGACGTGGCGTCGGAGCTCGCTGACGTGGCGCCTGCGGCATCGTCGGTGGTCGCCGTCGAGGAGTCGCTGGTCGACTCACCACCCATGCTGAGCACGCCTGCGCCGCAACAGACGAGCACGACGGTGAGGGTGATCCCCAGGATCACACCGAGGACCTTGTGGCGGGCGAACCAGCTCTGCTGGACGGCCGGGACCGGCGGATTGGTGGGCTGCCACTGCGGCTGATGGGTCATCGTGACTCCTGGGTTGCGGTGCGGAAGGTGATGCCGCTGATGCAACCGTGCCTAGGGGGTGGCGCGCCTCGCCCGATCGGTCACGGTCGATCGACCGAAGGGGGGACCCGGGCTGTCCCTGCCCGGGCCTACGATCCGGGCATGGACAAGGAGACACTGCAGCGGTGGGGACGGGCGTCGTGGTGGCGCTCGGTGCTGTGGACCTTCGCCTGCCTGATGAGCACGACCCTGGCGGTGGCGATGGGGGAGCCGCGTGCCGACCGCCTCGGTGGTCGCGTCCCCGACGAGATGGCCAGCGGTGCCTGGCTGCTCTTCTGGCTCGTCGGGATGCTGCTCATCGTCGTGATGTGGTGGCGTCGTCGGTGGTCCTGGCAGATCACCGTCATCGCCTCGCTCGTCACACTCGCCGTGCCGATCGACCCGCTCGTCGCTCTCGTCGTGCTGCTGCAGGTGTGGATCCGCTGCCGGTGGTCGATCGTCGCGGGGTGTACCGCTCTGGTGGCTGTCGCGACCTTCGTCGCGACCTGGCGAGACACCCGGGGCCACTCGCAAGCAGAGTCCTTCTGGTGGGTCCTCCTCGGCAGCGACCCGACCGCGACCCCCGGACCCTTCCCGTGGTGGGCGCCCGTGATGATCACCGTCCTGGTGGTCGCCCTCTTCGCCGGCATCGGTGGGTTGCGGCGGGAGCTGCACCGCGCGCAGGCCACGGGGGAGGGGCATCGGGTCACCGCGGCCCAGCTCGCCGACGAGGTCGTCCGGCAGGCCGAGCGCGAGCGCGTCGCCCGCGAGGTCCACGACGTCATCGGGCACCGGCTGTCGCTCCTGTCGATCCATGCGGGCGCGCTCGAGGCCAACACTCGTGACCAGGACGAGCGGTTGGCCGGCTCGGCGAGCCTCGTGCGGGAGTCGGCTGCCCAGACCGCGTCGGACCTGCGCTCCCTCCTCGAGGTCCTGCGCCGCCCCGATGACCCGGACCTGGCGCGGGCCGTGCCGGGGCTCGAGGCACTGTCTGCACTCGTCGACGAGACCGTCGCCCATGGGATGCCGCTCGTGGCGACCGTCGTGCTCGACGGCTCGACGATGCTCGACCCCGCCCTCGGGCAGACGGCCTACCGCGTCGTGCAGGAGTTGCTCACCAATGCGCGCCGGCACGCTCCCGGTGCAGGCGTCCGGTTGGCCGTCGTGGTCCGTCCGGACCTGGGCGTGACCATCGAGGCTGCCAACCGCATCGGCTCCACCCGCGTCGTCGAGGGCAACGGGCTCGCCGGGGTGCGCGAGCGGGTCACCCAGGCCGGTGGCGAGACCCACCTGCAGGTCGACGACGAGAGCGTCCTGCGGGTGGCCGTGCGGTTGCCGTGGCGCCCGGCGCCGACCGGAGCGGGGGTGCTCGTATGAGGGACCAGCCCATCCGCGTCCTCCTCGTCGACGACGACCCGCTCGTGCGGTCGGGCGTGCGCCTGATGCTCGAGGCGTCGGCCGATCTCCTCGTGGTCGGCGATGTCGGATCCGGCGAGGAGGCCGTACCCGCCGTCCAGGCCCACCGACCCGATGTCGTCCTGATGGACTACCGGATGGGCGAGCTCAACGGCATCCAGGCCATCGCCGAGCTGCGGCGCCTGGATCGCCCGCCCAGGGTGGTGCTGCTCACGACCTTCGACCTCGGCGACCTGCCCCTGCAGGCCGTGCGGGCGGGAGCCGACGGCTTCTTGCTCAAGACAGCCGGTCCCGACGAGATCGCCCAGGCCGTGCGCGACGCCGCCGCTGGTCATGCGCCGATGTCGCCCGCCTCGGCCAGGCACGTCCTCACCCACGTCAGGAGCGACGTCGCGGACGGTCGGCGGGCCGAGGCCGTGCAGCGCGTCGAGGTCCTCAGCGACCGCGAGCGTGAGGTCTGCGTGCTCATGGCCAGGGGCGCGACCACGGCGTCCGCGGCAGCCGAGCTGTTCGTCTCCGAGTCGACGGTCAAGACGCACCTGCGCAGCGCCGAGGCCAAGCTGAGGGTTGGCTCGAGAGCCGAGCTGGCGATCCTCGTGGACCGGGCCGGGTTGGTCTGAGCCGGGTGGTTCGTCCACACGTCCACACGTCCGGACGTTCTTGGGGTCCGGACGTTCTTGGGGTCCGGCGCCCTAATGTTGGTCCATGCCCGCCGACGCCGCGTACCTCATCGCGGGACTCTCGCTCCTCGTGGCGGTCGTCCTCCCGGGTCTGACCCGGAAGCTGGCCCTCTCCACGCCCATGGTGCTGCTCGGTCTGGGTATGGCCATCGGCTTGCTGCCTGTGCCCGACGGCACCAATCTCGACCCGGTGGATTCCCGGGCGATCGTCGAGCACGTCACGGAGTTCACCGTGCTCGTGGCACTCATGGGTGTGGGTCTCGCCCTGGACCGACCACTGTCCCTGCGCCGCCCGGGCACCTTCCGGGCCTGGGGCGCGACGTGGGGCCTGCTCCTCGTGACGATGCCGCTGACCATCGGTGCGGTGGCTCTGCTCGGCTGGACCGTCGGTGGGCTCGCACCCGCGACCGCACTCCTGCTGGGCGCCGTGCTCGCACCCACCGACCCCGTGCTCGCGAGCGATGTGCAGGTGGAGGGCCCGGCGGTGGAGTCCGATGGCCCCTCGGTCGATGAGCGCGACGAGGTCCGCTTCGCCCTGACCTCGGAGGCGGGGCTCAACGACGGGCTGGCGTTTCCCTTCGTCCATGCGGCGATCCTCATGCTCACTGCCGGCGCCGTCTCCGACTGGGGACCGCGCTGGCTCCTCTGGGACCTCCTCGGCAGGGTGGCGGTGGGGGTGCTCGTGGGCATCGCGGCCGGGTGGCTGCTCGCCAAGGTCGCCTTCCGGGCACCGAGCCCAGCGATGCGCACCGCCGAGCTGGGAGAGCCGACGTTCGCCCTGGCCGCGGTGTTCGCCGCCTACGGGGCCAGCGAGCTCCTCGGCGGTTATGGGTTCCTGGCGGTCTTCGTGGCGGCGATGACGATCCGGGCGGCGGACCGCGACCACGTCTACCACCGACACATGCACGAGTTCGTGAATCGACTCGAGCACCTGCTCGTCTTCGTCATCCTCCTGCTGCTGGGTGTTGCGCTGACGCGCGGGATCCTGGCGCACCTCGACTGGCGCGGCGCGCTCCTCGGCGCAGGGGTCGTGCTCGTCGCGAGACCGCTGGCCGGTGCCGCCGGCCTGTGGATCGGACGGTGGCGCGGTGGCCGGGTCCACAACCTGGACGTCCGGGAGCGAGCGGTGACCGCCTTCTTCGGTGTCCGGGGCATCGGCTCGCTGTACTACCTGGCGTACGCGGCCGGGCACGCGCCGGTCGAGGACGAACGCTGGCTGTGGTCGACCGTCACCTTCACCATCGTGCTGTCAGTCGTCGCCCACGGCATCCTCGTCACGCCCGCCATGAGCTGGATCGAACGCCACCGTGAGGGCGGCAGCGACCGGGAGCCGACGGTCACCCCCGGGTGAGTGCGGTACCGGTCGAGGCGCTCATCGTGGGTCGTCCCGCCCCTCGGTGCTGATCTCCTCCATGGCGTCCTGTGCCTCGCCGACGATCCGACGCATGATCTCCTCCGCGAGCTCCGGGCGGCCGTCGCCCACCTGGGCCGCGACCTCCACGTGCCACTCGATGGCACCCTGCTCGGGGATCTCGGGCATGAGGTCGTGCTCGGTCCTGCCGGTGAGGGCCTCCGCGACGAAGGGGGCGAAGCCCGCCAGCAGCGCATTGCCGGAGGCCTCCAGCAAGGTCCGGTGGAAATCGATGTCGTGCTGCAGATAGGTGCTCAGGTCACCCCGGGGTCCCGTGGTGGCCATCCCGGCGGCTGCGGTGCGCAGCTGCTCGACCTGCTCGGGCGTGGCTCGCTGCGCGGCGAGCCACGCGGCCTGGGGCTCGACGCCCCGACGCAGCTCGCTGACCTCGCGCAGCTGGGCGAGGCGCTGCGGCCCCTCCAGGCGCCAGTGGATGATCACCGGGCTCAGCGACTCCCATGTGCTCTCGGGCTGGATCGTCACCCCGACGCGTCGGCGGGAGGTGGCCACGCCGATCGACTCCAGCACCTTGATGACCTCGCGCACGACGGTGCGGGAGACGCCGTAGCGCCCCTCGAGCTGCTCCATCGAGAACACCTCGCCGGCGACGAGGCGTCCTGAGGTCAGGTCCGACCCGATCCGGCTCAGCACGCTGTGGTGCAGGCCCCCGCCCAGTGACATGCGCCAAAGTCTCGCAGAGGGGATGGTGCACCTCCAAAGAAAAGGATGATGATTGGTTGCGCAATAAGCATACTTTTGGGACAGTGGGCGCGCGAAGTCCCCGCCCGCATCCCGCCACCGGAAGATACGAAGATGTTTCTCGTCGCTGACGCCGTCCCCGAGCCTGCCTACGGATCGGGCGTGCTGCTCGCCATCGCTGCAGCCGCTGTCGCACTCCTGCTCCTGCTCATCATCCGCTTCAGGGTCCACGCCTTCGTGGCGTTGGTGCTCGTCAGCTTCCTGACTGCGCTCGCGACCAAGATCGCGCCGGCCGACGTCGTCACGACGATGACCGACGGCTTCGGCTCGACGCTTGCTTCCGTGGCCCTGCTCGTCGGCCTCGGGGCGATGATCGGCCGCTTGCTCGAGGTGACCGGCGGCGCCCAGGTGCTCGCCGACACGCTCATCGCTCGCTTCGGTGAGGATCGGGCCCCCTTCGCCCTCGGTATCGCCTCGCTGCTCTTCGGCTTCCCGATCTTCTTCGACGCCGGCCTGGTCGTCATGCTGCCGATCATCTTCAGCGTCGCCCGTCGCTTCGGCGGCTCGGTACTGCGCTATGCCTTCCCGGCAGCCGGTGCCTTCGCCGTCATGCACGCCTTCGTCCCGCCCCACCCGGGCCCGGTCGCTGCGGCCGATCTCGTCGGAGCCGACATGGGCCTGCTGCTCATCTTCGGCCTGCTCATCGGGCTGCCGACCTGGTACCTCGCGTCCTACCTCTACGGCCTGTGGGCCGGCAGCCGTTACATGGTCGAGGTTCCCGACCTGCTCGCCGGTGGCCCCTCCACCCCTGAGGCGAAGGCTGGCCGGTTGCCCTCCTTCGGACTGGTCCTGACGATCCTGCTCCTGCCGATGGTGCTGATCTTCATCGACACCGGACTCAACACGCTCTCGACCTCCGGCGTCGTCGACGGTGACGCCACCTGGGTCGCGGCACTGCGGATCATCGGCAAGACCCCGATCGCGTTGCTCATCACCACGCTCGTCGCGATGGTCGTCCTCGGCTGGCGCAACCGCTCCAAGGCCGATGTCGAGACAGTTCTCAACGACGCCCTCGGCCCGGTCTGCGCGATCATCCTCATCACCGGCGCCGGTGGCATGTTCGGCGGGGTCCTGCGGGCCAGCGGCATCGGTCAGGCGCTCGCCGGCACGCTCGAGTCGACCGGTCTGCCGGTCATCATCGCCGCCTTCGTCGTCTCGGCCGCGCTGCGTGTGGCCCAGGGCAGTGCCACCGTCGCCCTGACGACCGCGGCGGGCCTGATGGCCCCGACGATCGAGGCCACCTCGGGTCTGAGCTCGATCGACCTGACCCTCGTCGTCATCGCCATCGCCGGTGGCGCCACCGTCCTCTCCCACGTCAACGACTCCGGCTTCTGGCTCGTCGGGCGCTTCCTTGGCATGGACGAGAAGACGACACTGAAGACATGGACCGTCATGGAGACCCTCATCGGAGTCATCGGCTTCGTCTTCGCCTTCCTCCTGAGCCTGGTGCTCTGAGATGACCACCCACGTCGTCGTCATGGGTGTCTCCGGCAGCGGCAAGACGACCGTCGCCGAGGGGATCGCCGACCGCACCGGGTGGATCTTCGCCGAGGCGGACAAGTTCCACTCGCAGGCCAACATCGACAAGATGGCCAGCGGCACGCCCCTGACCGACGAGGACCGGTGGCCCTGGCTGCGCGACCTCGCGGCGTGGATGGCCGAGCACGCGGCGCGCGGCGAGGACACCGTCATCACCTGCTCGGCGCTCAAGCGGTCCTACCGCGACGTGCTGAGCGCCGACATCGCGGCCCTCGGGGGTGGGCACCGAGTCGTCTTCGCCCACCTCCACGGCTCCGCCGAGGTCATCGCCGACCGGCTCAAGGACCGCAAGGGCCACTTCATGCCCGCCTCGCTCCTCCAGTCGCAGATCGACACGCTCGAGGACCTGGGCCCCGACGAGGACGGTGTCGTCCTGGACCTCACCGGGAGCCCGCAAGAGCTCATCGACGAGGCCGTCGCAGACGTGGCCCCCGGCCGCTAGGCGGTCAGCCAGGGTGCGAGGTCGCTCGGCCCCCCGGGCGCCGTGCGAGGCCGCTCGGCCCCGGGCGCTGGACCGGTCAGCCCCCGGCCACCCGCACGATGAGCGCCTGCTGGTCGACGCTCACCCGCAGGCGGGAGGCCTCGCCGATGACATCGCCGTCGACCTGCACAGGGTGCGGCTCGTCGACGTCGACCGTGTAGACCGCGCCGGTGGTGCGGATCAGCTCGATGCCGTCCTTCTCGGAGCGGCCGAGCACGCGTAGCGCGATCGAGCCCCAGCCGATGAGCGTCTTGGGGGCGATGACGACACCATCGAGCAGGCCGTCGTCGACGCGGCCGCTCGGGACGAGCTGGATGCCGCCCTGCAGGGTGCCGCAGTTGCAGATGATGATCGCGCGCGCCAGCGCCGGGTCCTGGACGCGTCCGTCGATGCTCCACCGCACGCGGAAGCGCCCCACGAAGAGCTTGCGGAACCCGGTGACGAAGTAGGCGCTCCAACCGACCCTGGCCTTGAACTCCTCGCTCGTGCCGCCCATGATCTCGGCGTCGAAGCCCATGCCGGCCATGACGAGGAAGGGGTGGCGCTGCACGGGCGGACCCTCGACCGGCTCCTCGGCCTGGCCGGAGTCGTCGGTCGCCGGCTCCTCCGCCGGGTCGAGCTCGAGCCAGGCCACGTCGACGGCCTTGTTGCGGCCGCTGTAGGCCACGCGCAGCGCAGGGATGAGGTCGGCACCCACGGGGATGTCGAGATTGCGGGCCAGGAGGTTGCCGGTGCCCTTGGGCAGCAAGCCCATCGGCGTCCGCGTGCCGGCAAGCGCCACCGCGACCGCGCGGGTGGTGCCGTCCCCACCGAGCGGACAGACGAGGTCGACCCCTTGGTCGAGGGCCTGCCGGGTCTGCCCGGTGCCGGGGTCCTGCGCCGTCGTCTCGAGGAAGAGCGGCTCGGCCCACCCCAGCTGGGTGCTGGCCTGCGTCAGCTCCGCCCGAACGAGCGACACGTCGTCGAACTTCGTGGGGTTGATGATGATCGCGGCCCGGCGACTGGGCTCGTCCTTGCTCTCCTTGCGAAAGCTGCTGCGCTCGGGGCGGGCACGCCGGTGCCGGGCTCGGGCGCGGCCCGGTCCGGACAGGACGAGTCCGACGCAGACGCCGATGAGGGCCAAGCAGAGGGCGATGGCGATCGCCAAGAGGGTCCAGTCCGACACGTCGGTGACGCTACCGCAGGGCGGCGTCCGGGCGAGCACTGCTCGGCGGGGTCCGGGCGGGGCCGCATCGCGGATATCCTGCAGAGCGTGATCGACCTCAAGTTCTTGCGCGACCAGCCCGAAGCCGTCCGAGCGAGCCAGCGTGCCCGCGGAGAGGACGAGTCGCTCGTCGACGCCGTCATCGTCGCGGACGACCGCCGTCGCACCTCGATCCAAGCCTTCGAGGCGGCTCGGTCGGAGCAGAAGGCGGCGAGCAAGGAGCTGGGTCCCGTCATGGGCCGGCTGGGCAAGCTGAAGAAGGCCGACCCGGACAGCGCTGACCTCCCTGCGCTCGAGGCCGAGGCGACCGCGCTGCGCGACAAGGGCGCCGCGATGTCCGCCCGCGTCAAGGAGCTCGAGGCCGAGGCCGACGAGGCCAAGGCGCAGCTGGACACCTCCCTTCGCTCCATCGGCAATGTCATCCAGGAGGGTGTCCCGGCCGGTGGCGAGGAGGACTTCGACCTGCTCGAGGAGGTGGGGACGCCGCGTGACTTCGCGGCAGAGGGCTTCGAACCCAAGGACCACCTCGAGCTCGGCGAGCTGCTCGGTGCCATCGACATGGAGCGCGGAGCCAAGGTGAGCGGCAGCCGCTTCTACTACCTCAAGGGTGCCGGCGCGCAGCTCGAGATGGCACTCATGGGCCTGGCCCAGCAGATCGCCGGCCAGGAGGGCTTCACCCCGCTCGTCGTGCCGACCCTGGTCCGCCCCGAGACGATGGCCGGTACCGGGTACCTCGACGCGCACGACGACGTCTACCACCTGCCTGCCGACGACCTCTACCTCACCGGCACCTCGGAGGTCGCGCTCGCGGGCTTCCACGCCGACGAGATCCTCGACCTGCGTGACGGGCCGATCCGCTATGTCTCGACGTCGACCTGTTTCCGTCGGGAGGCCGGCAGCTACGGCAAGGACACTCGCGGCATCTTCCGCGTGCACCAGTTCCAGAAGACCGAGATGTTCGTCTTCTGCCGGCCCGAGGACGCCGTCGCCGAGCACGACAACCTGCTGCGCATCGAGCGCCGCATCCTCGAGGCCCTCGAGCTGCCCTACCGCGTCATCGACGTCGCCGCCGGTGACCTCGGTGGTCCCGCGAGCCGCAAGTTCGACTGCGAGGCGTGGGTGCCGACCCAGGGCAAGTACCGCGAGCTGACCTCGACGAGCAACTGCACGACCTTCCAGGCCCGTCGGCTGAACATCCGTGAGCGCAATGCCGAAGGGGGTGGGACGCGCGCGGTCGCCACGCTCAACGGCACCGCGATCACCAGCACCAGGCCGATCGTCGCGATCCTGGAGAACCACCAGCAGGCCGACGGTTCCATCCGCGTCCCAGCAGCGCTCCAGCCCTTCATGGGGCGCGAGGTCATCGCTCCCCGCTGACGTGACGACCACACAGCGAAGGGGGCAGGTCCCCCCGACCCGGCTCTGCGGGTTACGTTGGACTGGTCCCACGAGGGAGGAACGACTCGAGTGAACCTGGTTGCGCGTCATGACTTGGGCGGCGCTCCCGCCCCGGTGGGTCGGGCCCGTCTGCTGGCGTCGGTGACGGCCCGCGTCCTCGACGGGCAGGCCGTGGCCGTCCACGGACCCCGCGGCATGGGCCGCACGACCTTCCTCGACCTCGTCGCGTCGGGGCTGCCGACGGCCGTGGTCGTGCGGATCGCCCGCCTCGGTACCCCGGGGCACGCGGCCACGCTCATCGCACAGTCCTTCGACCCCTCGATCCTCGAGGAGCTGCCCGAGGGCATGCGGTCCACGCTCCTGGACCCCAGGCCCGCGGACTGGCCGCACCCGACGGCCCGGCTCGCAGACGCGCTCACCGAGCTGCTCACCGCGCAGGCGGGGCACGCCCCCTTCGTCCTCGTCATCGACGACGTCCAGTACCTCGACGAGCTCAGCGACCACGCCCTGCGGACCGCGGCGGTGCGCTCGCTCGGCCCGGGCGCCTTCGGCCTGCTGCTCGGTGTGGGCCCGGGCGAGCCCTTGCCCGAGACGGGCTTCGTCCCCACGCCGAGCGAGTCACGTGACCTCCCGCTGCTGCACATCGACCTGCCGCCCTTCGCGGGCGCCGACACGGTCGAGATGCTCACCGGGGTGGGCGTGCCGACGGACACCGCACTGTGGGCCCACCGGGAGTCCGGAGGCAACCCCGGGCTCGCCCACGAGATCGCCGAGTCGGCGGGCGAGCAGCCCGCGGCGAGCATCTCCCACGCCGAGCACGGCCGTGCGCGCGAGCGGGTCCACGCCCTCTCGGAGACCGTGCTGACGACCCTGCGCCGGATCGCGGCCATGCACCAACCGACGGTCGCCGTGCTCACCCGGCTGGGCGGCAGTGACGCCGCAGACAGCATCCGCACGGCCAAGCAGCTCTCGCTGCTCGTGTCCGAGGACGAGTACCTGCGGCTGACCCCGGGGGCGCTCGGCGAGGTGCTGCTCGAGTCCGTGGACAGCGACGAGCTCATCCGCTTGCACCGTGAGCTGGCCGAGCACGCGTCGAGCCTGCCCCTCACGCGCTACCACCTGGCGCTCGCCGGCGATCCCTCGACGACCCCCGCGGACCTCGCCGCCTCTGCTCGTGAGAGCGCGGCCCGCGGCGAGCACGACCTGGCGGCGCAGCTCTACCTCCTCGCGGCGGATGCGGGGACCCCCGAGCGGGCCGAGTGGATCACCTGCTGCCTCGAGAATGCCGTCATCGGCAAGGAGGCGAGGGTCCTCCACCGGGCCATCGAGGGCGCCGCCGAGCTCACCGAGCCGCACCAGCGGGTGCGGGCCGACATCGCCCTGCTCGAGCTCGATGCGAGCTCCCCGGACGAGCTGCTCATCGCGGCCATGCACGCGTCCGAGCGCTACCCCGAGCTGCAGGCCCGTGTGCTGCTCCAGCGGGCGCGCATCCTCCTGGGGACCCACGACCTGCGCACGGCGCTGGACCTGGCGCAGCGGTCGGTCGAGCTGGCCGCCAGGGCCGGCCGGCCAGACCTCGAGGTGGACGCCTTGACCGTCGGCGCCGCCGCCAGCCACACCCTGGGCGAAGGGAGTGCCCGTGGCCTCATCGAGAAGGCCTCGGCGCTCGCGGGCCCGCCGCGCCCCGGTCAGGTGCACACCTCGCCCCGGTACATCGCGGCCCGCTTCGCCCTGCACGACGACGACCTGCGCCGTGCGCGGTCGGAGTTCGTCGACATGCTCGCCGATGTCGGCCCCGACGCCGGGTACGACACCGTCCACGTCCTGCGCAGCCTGGTCGAGGTCGTCGCGCGCCAGGGCCGTGGCCGCGAGGCCCTGGAGCTGGCCGGACGGGCGACCCGGGCCGCGACCCACTTCGACACCCCGGTCGCGACCACCTGGTACATCGAGGCCATCGCCGAGACGGTGGGAGGCTCCTTCGAGCGGGCGGCCACCGTCAGCGCCCGAGGTGTCGAGCTGGCCCGCGAGCAGGGCGACGAGCGTTACCTGCGCCGTCAGCTCGCCCACCTGGGGCTGGCCCGGTTGCACCTGGACGACCTGGCCTCGGCCGTGGCGGCCTTTCGCGAGCTGCGTGAGATCGACGACGCCAGCGCCATCGCCGACGTGACCTCGATGCGCTGGCACACCGACGGGGTCACCGCGCTGGCCCTGGCCGGCGAGGTCGACGAGGCCCGCGAGCTGCTGAGCGGCATCCGCGACGCGGTCGATGTCTGGCAAGGTGCGCCGGGAGTGGCCGTCGCCGCGGATCGCGCGGGGGCCGAGATCTGCGCGGCGACGGGCGACCTCGACGAGGCGCGTCGCCTGGCCACCCGCTCCGCGACGGTGGCGGCGGATCTGCGCCTGCCCATCGAGGAGGCGCGCTCGCTGGTGACGCTGGCCCACGTGGAGCGTCGGGCCCGGCGCACCGGCCGCAGCCGCGAGGCGGCCGAGCGGGCCCGGGAGGTCCTGCGGCCCCTCCACGCCGAGCCGTGGGCCACATGGGTGCAGGCTCGGTTCCCCGACGGGGCGGCCCTGCACACGCTCGAGCCGGAGGAGCCCGAGGGTCAGGACCCTCTGGCGCACCTCACCCTCACCGAGCAGCAGGTCGCCGGGCTCGTCGCCGATGGTGCGAGCAACCGGGAGATCGCCCAACGTCTGCACCTGAGCGTCAAGACCGTCGAGGGCACCCTGACGCGGATCTACCGCAAGACCGGGGTGCGCTCACGCACCCAGCTTGCCGCGCTCGTGCTGGGTCACGGCTCGCGCTGAGCCGCCCCCACCCCCTTCGCCCCCCCCGCCTCCACCCTCCGCGGGTGGAGGTAAACCCGCGGACGATTCACCCGCGAGTCGGTATCCACTCGACGAGGCGTCGGTCAGTCGGTGGTCCGGGCGTTGAAGGCACGCAGGGCCAGCGGCGCGATGACCAGCGTGATCGCGACGGACCAGATGATGGTCGCCAGCTCCGGGTGGTGCAGCGGCCACGGGGCGTCGGCTCGCAGCGGCTGGCCCGCGACGCCCCAGTTGTCCCGCATGGCCTGACTCAGGGAGCTGATGGGGTTCCACTCGGCGATCGTGCGCAGCCACGAGGGCATGACGTCGGTGCGGGCGAAGGCGTTGGACAAGAAGGTGATCGGGAAGATCGTCGTGAACATCAGGCCGTTGACCGCCTCCACCGAGCGCATGGCGGATCCGACGAGGATGCCGATCCAGATCATCGCGAAGCCGAAGAGCAGCAGCAGCGCGTAGCCGATCAGGGAGCGGATCACGCCCTCGTGCAGGCGCCAGCCGATGAAGAGACCCGTCACCGACATGACCGCGACACCGATGCTCGAGTGGATGAGGGCGGCGATGCTGCGCGAGATGAGGATCGAGGAGCGTCGGATCGGCAGGGACCGGAGTCGGTCGACCATGCCCTTGCTGATGTCGGTGTTGAGGCCGATGGCGACGATGAAGGAGCTGAAGGCGATGGTCTGCGCCATGATCCCCGGCAGCAGCCACGGCTTGTAGTCGACGCCGGGGATCTGGATCGAGCCGCCGAAGACGAAGGCGAAGAGCAGCACGAACATGATCGGCTGGATCGTCACGTCGGTGAGCATCTCCGGCTGGCGCTTGATGTGCGTGAGGTTGCGACGCACGAGTGTCGTGATCTGACGGACCCGGCCGGCGCCGGTGGTCGGTGTGGCCACGCTCATTGGGGGACCTCCTGGTTGCTGGTCTCCGCGGCGGTGTGGCCCGTGAGGGAGAGGAAGACGTCATCGAGGCTGGGACGCTGCATACCCAGGTCATCGACCTCGATACCCGCGGCGTCGAGCACCGCCGCGATCCGGGTCAGATCCGAGACTGCCGCGCCCGGCGCGGTGAGACGACGGGCGTCGGAGTCGACGTGGAGGTCGCCGACGACTCCACGGACCAGGTCCGCGGCCCGGGACACCTCGTCGTGCCGTGACACCGTCACGACCAGGCTCGTCGCGCCGGACTGGTTCTTCAGCTCCAGCGGGGTGCCCTGGGCGATGATCCGGCCGTGGTCGATGACGCAGACGCGGTCGGCCAGCTGGTCGGCCTCGTCGAGGTACTGGGTGGTGAGCAGCAGGGTGGTGCCGTCACGCACGAGGTCACGCAGCACGTCCCACAGCTCGACGCGGCTGCGCGGGTCGAGGCCGGTCGTCGGCTCGTCGAGGAAGAGTACGGACGGGTGCGCTATGAGGCTGACGGCCAGGTCGATCCGTCGCCGCATGCCGCCGGAGTAGTCCTTGACCACCTTGTTGCCCGCCTCGGTGAGCGAGAAGCGCTCCAGCAGGTCGTCGGAGCGGTGCCGCACCTCTCGGCGGGGCAGGCCGTAGAGGTCGCCGATGAGTCGCAGGTTTTCGCGGCCGGTCAGCAGGTCGTCGACGGTCGCCCCCTGCGCCGTCAGGCCCATGCTCGCGCGCACGGCGTCGGGCTGGGTCACGACGTCGTACCCGGCGACGCGGGCCGATCCGCTCGTCGGGATCGCGAGGGTGGTCATCATGCGCACCGTCGTCGTCTTGCCGGCGCCGTTGGGGCCGAGCAGGCCGAAGACGCTCCCTCTCGGGACCTCGAAGCTCACGTCGTCGACGGCGACGAACTCACCGAACTTCTTCACCAGGCCGGTGGCCTCGATCACGGGTGCCGTCATGAGCGGAAATCCTACGGGTCACCGATGACAACGCACGAGCACTTTTTTGCCCGCAGCCGCACGAGGCCGCCCCCTCGTCCTGCGCGTGGCCTCGCGATCGTGCGGGTCAGTCCAGGGTCTCGACGTCGATCTGCTCGTCGGGGTCGTGGCTGCGACGCCGGGCGCGCAGGACCATCCACGCGAAGACGCCGATGACGGCCAGGATGATCAGCAGGTAGACGACCTTGCTGATCGGGTCCATGTACTTCTCGACGACCTCGTAGCGGTCGCCGAGCTGGAACCCGATCCAGACGAAGAGGGTGTTCCAGATCAACGAGCCGGCGGTCGTGTACCCGAGGAACTGCGTCAGCGGCATCCGGTCGATGCCCGCAGGGATCGAGATGAGGCTGCGGATCCCCGGCACGAAGCGTCCGAAGAAGACCGCCTTGGGGCCGTGCTTGGTGAACCAGACGTCCGTCTTGTCGATGTCGGCGACGTCGACGAGCGGCATCCGGTGCGCGATGCGCTTCAGCCGCTCCATGCCGAGCGCCGCACCGATCCCGTAGAGCAGCAGCGCCCCCGTGACCGAGCCGAGCGTGGCCCACAGGATCGCCTCGACGATCGAGTAGCGCCCCTGGGCGGCGGTGAAGCCGGCGAGCGGCAGGATCACCTCACTGGGGATCGGCGGGAAGATGTTCTCCAGGAAGATGCCGAGCGCGATCCCGGGGCCCCCGATGCTGTCCATGAGGGCGAGGACCCAGTCGACGACGGTGTTCATGCAGTCCTTCCGAGGCGGTGGCGTCTACGGTGGGGCCCCGTGGGCACCCCGGACGATCATGCCAAGGCTAAGGGCGAAGTCTCGACATCGCCTGTGAGTCACGGGGTGGGTCCGTGGGAGGGTTCCTGGCCCGATGATGCCCGGCTCGACCCGGAGCTGCTCCGGGAGGGCGACCGGCGCAATGTCGAGGACCGGTATCGCTACTGGTCCCACGACGCCATCACCGCGGACCTGGCCACGCGTCGCCACGACTTCCACGTCGCGATCGAGAACTGGGAGCACGACTTCAACATCGGTTCCGTCGTGCGCACCGCCAACGCACTCGGCGCGGCCGCCTTCCACATCGTCGGCAAGCGGCGCTGGAACCGTCGCGGTGCGATGGTCACCGACCGTTACCAGGTGGAGCACCACCACCCCGACGTCGCCGAGCTCGTGGAGTGGGCGAGCACCGCGGGCGAAGGGGGGACCCCCCTTCGCCTCATCGGTATCGACAATGTCCCCGGCTCGGTCCCGATCGAGACCTACGACCTGCCACGAGAGTGCGTGCTCGTCTTCGGCCAGGAGGGTCCGGGGATCTCCGCGGAGATGCTCGCCGCCTGCGACGTCGTCCTCGAGATCAGCCAGTTCGGCTCGACCCGGTCGATGAACGCCGGCGCCGCCGCAGCCATCGCGATGCACGCGTGGGTCCTGCGGCACCACTTCGGCCAGCACCCCTGAGGGCGCCGAGGGCGCGGACCACGGCTTCGACGCCGGGTCCGCGCCCCCTCACCGGACGGTCAGTCCACCAGCGTGAGGTCGATGTCCCCGCGGGAGGCCGCCAGCTCGCGCTCCATCAGGGTGAACTCGGCCTCCACCTCGGGGTTGGTCGACGGCTTCACCAGGGAGACCGCGACCGCGACGAGGAAGTTGAGGATGAAGCCGGGCACGATCTCGTACATGTTGGAGGTCAGGACCTCGACATTGCCCCAGACGAAGACGGTGATCGCACCGGTGAGCATGCCGGCGAGCGCACCTGCCGCGGTGAGTCGGCGCCAGTACAGGGACAGCAGGACGATCGGACCGAAGGCCGCACCGAAGCCCGCCCACGCGAAGGCGACGAGCTCGAGGATCGCCGAGCTCGGGTCGAGCGCCAGGACGAGGCCGACGAGGGCGACGACGAGCACGCCGAGCCGGCCGTACATGAGCAGGGCCTTGTCGGAGGCCTTGCGGCCGGTGAGGTTGACGAGATCCTCGACGAGGGCAGAGGAGCACACGACGAGCTGGCTGGACATGGTCGACATGATCGCGGCGAGCACGGCCGCGAGGACGAAGCCGGCGACCAGCGGGTGGAAGAAGACCTGGCTGAGCAGGAGGAAGACCGTCTCCGGGTCGTCGAGCGCCTTGGCCGGGTCGGGGCCGTTGAAGTAGGCGACGCCGATGAGGGCCGTGGTGATGGCACCGAGGCCGGTGATGATCATCCAGGTCGTGCTGACGATCCGCCCGTAGTGGGCGTCCGCGGGGCTGCGCAGCGCCATGAAGCGCACGATGATGTGCGGCTGGCCGAAGTAGCCCAGACCCCACGCGGCGGTCGAGAAGATGCTGAGGGCGAGCAGCACGACGCCGTCGTCGCCGGCGAAGAGGTTGAAGGCATCGGGGTTGACCGCCGTGACGCCGTCCACGATCGCGCCGGGCGAACCCATCTTGACCACGGCGACGATCGGCACGGCGACGAGCGCGGCAAACATCAGCAGGCCCTGGGCAACATCGGTGAGCGTCGCCCCGAGGAAGCCACCGAAGAGCGTGTAGAGCAGCGTGATCGCCGCGACGAGCAGGACTCCGTGCAGGTAGGTCCAGCCGAAGGAGCTCTCGAAGAACTTGCCCGCTGCCACCATGCCGGAGGAGACGTAGAAGGTGAAGAAGACGAGGATGATCAGCGCCGCGACGATGCGCAGCACGTTGGTCCGGTCGCGCAGGCGGCGGCCGAAGAAGCTCGGGATGGTGATCGAGTCACCGGCGATCTCGGTGTAGGCCCGCAGCCGAGGGGCCACGAACTTCCAGTTGAGCCAGGCGCCGATGGTCAGCCCGATGGCGATCCACGCCTCGATGAGGCCGGAGACGTAGATCGCGCCGGGCAGACCCATGAGGAGCCAGCCGGACATGTCGGCGGCGTTGGCGGACAGCGCCGCGACGGCCGGGTGCAGCCCGCGCTCGGCGAGCATGTAGCCGTCGATGTTGCGGGTGCGCGTGTAGGCGTAGAACCCGATGGCGATCATCGCCGCGAAGTACACCCCGATCGCGATGAGTTGGTAGGTCGTCTCCGACATGGGATGTCCTTGCTCTCGGGGGTGGTGCTGGGGTTGTGGCCGGGAGACTGTACCGCCCGCCCGTGCGCCCGGTCACACCTCCGCTCCCTGGTGTGAGGATGTGGGCATGCCGTCATCTCCCTTCGCCCCGTCCGCCCGGTCGGCCGTCGCCCCCTTCGAGGTCATGGATGTCCTCGCCACCGTCGCCCGCATGCGCGCGGAGGGAAGGGAGGTCATCTCGCTGTGTGCGGGGGAGCCCAGCCAGGGCGCGCCGAGCGCGGTCCACGCGGCTGCCGCCCGCATCCACACCGAGGCACGTCCGCTCGGCTACACGCCGGCGCTGGGGACCGCCCCCCTTCGCTCGGCGATCGCGGGCCACTACGGCCGCTGGTACGGCCTCGACATCGACCCGAGCGAGGTCGCCGTCACGACGGGCAGCTCCGGTGGCTTCGTCCTCGCCTTCCTCGCGGCCTTCGACCACGGGGACCGCGTCGCGCTCGCCCGCCCCGGCTACCCGGCCTACCGCAACATCCTCGCGGGCCTGGGCTGCGAGGTCGTCGACATCCCGACCGGTCCGGTCGAGCGCTACCAGCCGACCGTCGCCCAGCTCGAGGCGGAGCATGCGCAGGCGCCGCTCGCCGGGCTCGTCCTGGCCTCGCCCGCCAACCCGACCGGCACGATGGTCGACCGCGGTGAGCTCACCGCGATCGCCGCCTGGTGCAGCGCCCACGGCGTGCGGCTGGTCAGCGACGAGATCTACCACGGCGTCACCTATGCGGACCCCGCGTCACCCGATGCGAAGGGGGTCTGTGCCCGCGAGGTCGACGAGCACGCGATCGTCGTCTCCTCCTTCAGCAAGTACTGGGGGATGACCGGGTGGCGGCTGGGCTGGCTGCTCGTCCCGCAGGACCTGCGCGCTGCGGTCGACGCGCTCGCCGGCAACATCGCGCTCTGCCCGCCGGCCGGCGCGCAGGAGGCTGCTGTCGCCGCCTTCACCGAGGACTCCTACGCGCAGGGGGAGGCAGCGCGGCTGGACTTCGCGCGGGCGCGCGAGGTGCTGCTGGAGCGTGCGCCCGAGCTCGGTTGGGGCGCAGCGGCGCCCGCCGACGGTGCCTTCTACTACTGGGCCGAGCTGGGGGACCGGCTGGCCGGCTTCGCCGACGCGCGGGAGTACGCGGCGGCCCTGCTCGAGGCGACGGGGGTGGCCGTGACCCCGGGCGGCGACTTCGACCCCGTGGTCGGCTCGCGGTGCGTGCGCCTGTCCCTCGCCGCAGGTCCTGACGCGATAAAGGAGGCGCTGGATCGCATCATCGCGTGGCAGGGTTCGCGAGCATGACGCTCCTCGAGCACTTCCACGCCCAGATCCGGCTCGCCGGACGCGAGGACGAGCCGCGGCCGGGACTCGTGCAGGACAGCGACGGACCGGTCCGGCGGACGTGGTCGCAGGACCCGACGGCGTTCGCGATGGTCGAGTGCCCTGCCGGTCTGGGGGAGGACCCGGACCACTGGATCTCGCGTCAGGTGGACTTCTTCGCCGAGCGGGGGCAGGAGCTCGAGTGGAAGACCTACGACTACGACGAGCCGGCCGACCTGCTCGACCGGTTGCGGGCCCACGGGTTCACGCTCGAGGACGACGAGGCGCTGGTCTTGGGTGAGGTCGCGGACCTGCTCCACCCCGTGATGGCGAAGGGGGCCTCCCTTCGCCTCGTCGAGGCGGGGGACGACGCGGCCTTCGCCGGGATCGCCGACCTCCACGAGATCGTCTGGGGACGGCGCGACGGACACACCCAGCAGCTGCGGGACGAGCTGCGCAGGAGCCCCGAGACCCTCGACGTCTTCGTCGCCGAGGCGAGCGAGCCGATGGAGGCCGGCGGCCACCGGGCGGAGGTCGGTCAGGTCGTGTGCGGCGCCTGGGTGCGCTACAGCCCGGGCACCGACTTCTGCTCCCTCTGGGGCGGGACGACCCACCCCGCTGCCCGCCGCCGCGGGATCTACCGCGCACTCGTGGCAGAGCGGGCCCAGCGCGCGAGCCGGCGGGGCTTCCGCCTCGTCCGGGTGGACTGCTCACCGGACTCACTGCCGATCCTCACCCGCCTAGGGCTGGAGCGGGTCGCGACGACCGTCCCGGCGACCCGCGCCCCCGCCCCGGCGGGCCCCACGCCCGGCCAGCCGGCCCCCACGCGCTGACGCCAGAACCTACGTGCGGGTACGACGTGCACCCGTGTCGTCGTGTGCGCTCGGTGGCCCGGAATGACGGGGGTTGCCGAGCCGCTCGTGGGGCAGGTGCACGTCGTACCCGCACGTAACCTTCGCGGGCATGGGCTGGCACCGGGGCGATCTGCGAGGATCGGGGCAAAAGACCAACCGATCACCGCGCCAGGAGGCTCTCCGCCATGCCCATCGCCACCCCAGATGTCTATCGAGACATGCTCGACCGCGCGAAGGCGGGCTCCTTCGCCTACCCCGCGATCAACGTGACCTCCAGCCAGACCCTCAACGCCGCGATCCGCGGCTTCGCCGAGGCCGGCAGCGACGGCATCGTCCAGGTCTCCACCGGCGGTGGCGAGTACCTGTCCGGCCCGACGATCAAGGACATGGTCACCGGCTCCCTCGCGCTCGCGGCCTATGCGCAGGAGGTCGCCAAGAACTTCGACGTCAACATCGCGCTGCACACCGACCACTGCCCCAAGGACAAGCTCGACGGTTTCGTCCGCCCGCTGCTCGCCGCGAGCAAGGAGCGCAGGGACGCGACCGGCCTGCCGATCTTCCAGTCGCACATGTGGGACGGCTCGGCCGTGCCGCTGGCCGAGAACCTGCAGATCGCGCAGGAGCTGCTCGAGCTGTCCGCCGCGGCCGACATCGTCCTCGAGGTCGAGATCGGTGTCGTCGGTGGCGAGGAGGACGGTGTCGCCAACGAGATCAACGACCAGCTCTACACGACCCCCGAGGACGCGCTCGCGACCGTCGAGGCCCTCGGCCTGGGCGAGAAGGGCCGCTACATGACGGCCCTGACCTTCGGCAATGTCCACGGCGTCTACAAGCCCGGCAACGTCAGGCTGCGCCCCGAGATCCTCAAGCAGTGCCAGGACGCGATCGTCGCGAAGTACGGCAGCGACCACGGTGAGCGCCCCCTCGACCTGGTCTTCCACGGCGGGTCGGGTTCGACCGCGCAGGAGATCAGTGACGCGGTCGACTTCGGCGTCGTCAAGATGAATGTCGACACCGACACCCAGTACGCCTTCAGCCGTCCGGTCGCCGGGTGGATGCTCGAGAACTACTCGGGTGTGCTCAAGATCGACGGGGAGGTCGGCAACAAGAAGCAGTACGACCCCCGGGCCTGGGGCAAGGAGGCCGAGGCGGCCATGGCCGCCCGGATCGTCGAGGCCTGCGAGAACCTGCGCTCGGCCGGGACGTCGGTGAAGGCCTGATGGACAACCTGCTCGGTATCCCCGAAACGCTCCTGCCCGAGGACCCCGCCGCCGCACGGATCGACGCCGGTGAGGACGCCACCACAGTGGCGGCGGACCTCCCTTCGTCCTCCCTGCCGTGGGCGGTGCTCGCCGAGGCCTCCCTGGACGGGGGCCGCTCGATCGAGGGCTACGCCTACGCCCGCACCGGCTACCACCGCGGTCTCGACGCGCTGCGTCGCTCGGGGTGGAAGGGTCAGGGGCCGGTCCCGTGGTCGCACCTGCCCAACCGCGGCTTCCTCCGCGCGCTCGCGGCACTGTCGCAGGCGGCCGGTGAGATCGGCGAGGACGACGAGGAGCTGCGCTGCCGCACCTTCTTGACGGACTCGTCGCTGGAGGCCGCCCGGGCGCTGCTCGGCTGACCACGCTCCCTGAGGAGGCCGTTCGCGGCCGTCTCGAAGGGGCCGCAATGCACGAAGGGCGTCACGACCAGTGGTCGTGACGCCCTTCGTCGCCGGTCCGGTGTCCCGTGTCCGGAAGTGCGAGGCGCGGGGCGCCGCTCTGAGTCCCCTGATCCATCGGCGGCGCCCGCGCGCAGGGCCATTGTGTCGCACGACGAACCTCAGAAATGGCACTAGACGGCCACTGGCAATAACATGCCAATCATGTGCCCATCGACGCCACCGGACGACGAGCCGCTGCTCCGCCTCGAGCGCTATCTCGCCGAGGACAGCGTCCGCATCGAGCAGGGCCGCGAAAAGCTCATCGACATCGGTGACGCCCTGATGACGCTGCGGGCACGGATGCACAACATCGACCTCGGTGACGACCCCGGGGTGCAGGTGCTCACCCAGGAGATGGCGGCGCCGATGATCGACCGCATCGCCGGCCAGGTGGACCGCACCGACAACGTCATCCTCGACCTCGAGACCGGTGCCGGTCGCGAGGAGGTCAACGGGCGCCACGAGCGCGCTCGCGCGGTCGAGGGGCAGGTCCAACGGACCCTGCTGCACCCGTCGGTGCTGGGTACCGAGCTGGCTCGCAGCGAGCTCGCGGCCAAGCGCGGGACCGGGCAGGAGCAGCGGGTCTCCGAGCTCGTGGTCACGGAGTTCCTCGTCCTCGGCGAGGAGGCCGTCGTCACCCTGTCGGAGTGGGCCGACCCGCAGGCGCCGTACGTCTTCATCCGCAATCCCGCACTCGTGCAGTGCTTCGCGACGTGGTTCGAGCTCATGTGGTCCGTCTCGCCCGAGGTCGAGGTTCCGGAAGGTGGCGCCGACGATGCCCTGATCAGGATGCTGGCGCTCGGGGCCAAGGACGAGATGATCGCCCGCACGCTGCACGTCGGGCTGCGCACCGTCCGGCGTCGGGTCGCGGCGTTGATGGACCAGTACGGCGTGGGCACCCGCTTCCAGCTGGGGGCCGCTCTGGAGCGCGACGAGAGGCTCACGAAGTCCCCTCGGTAGAGTGGGCCGGGTGAGCAGCCGCGGGGGGTCCCGCGGCTGACGTGCTGTCGAGACCCGCTTCCAGATGCGGGCGAGGAGGACCGATGCCGGCGATCGTGCTGATCGGAGCCCAGTGGGGCGATGAGGGCAAGGGCAAGGCCACCGACCTGATGGGCAACGACGTCGACTACGTCGTGAAGTTCAACGGTGGCAACAACGCAGGCCACACCGTCGTCATCGAGGGTGAGAAGTACGCGCTGCACCTGCTGCCCTCGGGCATCCTGACCCCCACCGTGACGCCCATCATCGGCAACGGCGTGGTCATCGACCTCGAGGTGCTCTTCCAGGAGCTCGACGGTCTTGATGCGCGCGGGGTCGACACCTCCAAGCTGCTCGTCAGCGCCAACGCGCACCTCATCCCGCCGTACAACCGCACGCTCGACAAGGTGACCGAGCGCTTCCTCGGCAAGCGCAAGATCGGCACCACCGGCCGCGGCATCGGTCCGACCTACGCGGACAAGATGAACCGCATCGGGATCCGCGTGCAGGACATCTTCGACGAGGGCATCCTGCGGCAGAAGGTCGAGGCCGCTCTCGCCTTCAAGAACCAGGTCATGGCGAAGATCTACAACACGCGCGCCTCGGACGTCGACACGGTCGTCGAGGAGCTGTTGTCCTACGCCGACCGGCTGCGCCCCATGGTCGCTGACACCAGCCTGGTGCTGGAGAAGGCGCTCGACGAGGGCAAGAACGTCCTCCTGGAGGCGGGTCAGGCGACGCTGCTCGACGTCGACCACGGCACCTACCCCTTCGTCACCTCGTCCTCTGCGACGGCTGGCGGCGCCTGCACCGGCTCCGGTATCCCGCCGACCCGTGTCAGCCGCGTCATCGCGATCCTCAAGGCCTACTCGACGCGCGTCGGCGAGGGCCCCTTCCCGACCGAGCTCTTCGACGACGACGGGGAGTTCCTGCGCAAGGTCGGTCACGAGTACGGAACGACGACTGGTCGACCGCGTCGCACCGGGTGGCTCGACGCCGTGGTGGGTCGCTACGCGACGCGGATCAACGGCGTCACGGACTTCGTCATCACCAAGCTCGACGTGCTCACCGGGCTCGAGCGCGTGCCGATCTGCGTCGCCTACGAGATCGACGGCGAACGAGTCGACGAGATGCCGGTCAGCCAGTCCGACGTGCACCACGCGAAGCCGATCTACGAGTACCTCGACGGCTGGTGGGAGGACATCACCGCCTGCCGCACCTTCGAGGAGCTGCCGGACAATGCCCAGGCCTATGTCCTGCGCGCCGAGGAGCTCATCGGCGCCCGCGTCTCGGCCATCGGCGTCGGCCCCGGGCGCGAGGAGATCATCCCGCGTCACCCGCTGCTCGATTCCTGAGCCACACGTGGTGACGCCGACGTAAAGGCGTTGCCTTCTCTCCCTTCGTGCAGGAAGGTTGGGACAGACGAGGCCGCACCCGCGGTCCCGGCCAGCGACGAAGGGAGGTCCCATGAGCAACCACGAGAGCGCTCCTGAGGACATGAAGGCGAAGTTCCGGGAAGCGCTGGAGAAGAAGCAGCAGCACGGCGGCGCGAATGTCTCGCGCGGTGGGGCGCACGGCAAGGTCGAGGACTCGCACCGGGCCGAGACCACGGCGACCCAGCAGATGTTCCGGCGCAAGAGCGGCTGACCGACACCTCCAACTCGCGGGCCCCCGGAGCGGTTGCTTCGGGGGCTCTCGGGTAGTGGGAAGATGTCTGGAACCCCGATACGCAGGAGGCGCTGCCATGGGCCACGATGCCGCCATGACTCATGATCTGTCCGGGAGCGCGACGGTGCGCTGGACCACGACAGCCTCCCCCGAGCGGGTGTGGTCGGTCATCGAGGACGGCTGGACCTACGCCGCGTGGGTGGTCGGTGCCTCGCGGGTGCGCTCCGTCGATGCGTCCTGGCCTGCCGAGGGGAGCGATCTGCACCACTCGGTGGGGGTGTGGCCGCTCGTGCGAGATGACCGGACCTCGGTGGTCGAGATCGATCCCTCGCGGATGCGCATCGTCCTGCGGGCCCGGGTGCGGCCCTTCGGGACGCAGCTCGTCGAGATCGAGGTCGCCAGGCGGACCGAGGGGACGATGGTCACGATGCGTGAGGACGCCTCGGGAGGTCTGGCAGGCCTCGTCCCCCGACCGGTGCGTCAGGTCGGACTGACGGCGCGCAACCGTGAGGCGCTGCACCGGCTGTGCCTGCTTGCCGAGCGCGAGACGCACGTCGAGGAGGTCTGAGGGTTGGAGAGCGTCGACGCCGTGATCATCGGTGCCGGTCACCATGGTCTGGTCACCGCTGCCTACCTGGCCGATGCGGGCTGGGACGTGCTCGTGGTCGAGGAACGTGACCGTGTCGGTGGGGCGGTGGCGAGCCGCAGCAGCGAGGGCTGGATCGAGGACGAGTTCAGCGCCTGTCACCCTCTGGCGATGGCCTCGCCGGTGCTGCGAGAGCTCGATCTCGAGGCCCACGGGTTGCAGTGGGCGCAGGCGGAGCGGCCGCTCGCCCACGTCGCTGGCCCGGGCGAAGGGGGAGTCGCCCTCCACGCAGACGCCGAGGCGACCGCAGCCGGGCTCGATCGCGAGCACCCGGGCGACGGGCGGGAGTGGCTGCGCATGGTCGAGCAGTGGGGGCGGGTCCGAGACCCGCTCCTCGCGGCCTTGCTCACCCGCTGGCCGCCCATCAAGGACGCCGCCCGGGTCCTGGCCCGTCTGGGGCTGCGCGAGGCGCCCGACCTCGCCCGGCTCGCGGTGCTACCCGTCACCCAGCTCGCGGCGGAGAGCTTCGGCGGCCGCGGTGCCGGTCAGCTCCTCGCGGGCAATGCGATGCATGCCGACATCCCCCCGACCTCGGCCGGGAGCGGTCTCTACGGGTGGCTGATGACGATGCTGTGCCAGGAGGTCGGCTTCCCCTCGCCGAAGGGCGGTACCCGCGAGCTCGCCGAGGCCCTGCGTCGCCGGGCGGAGTCCGCGGGCGCGAGGGTCGAGACCGGCGCCGCCGTGGAGAGGATCGTCGTCGCCAGCGGACGGGTCCACGGCGTCGAGCTGGCCGACGGCCGGCGGATCCGCGCCCGACGCGCCGTCGTGGCGGACACGAGCGCCCAGGCCCTCTACGAGCGCCTGCTCGACCCTGACTGCGTGCCCGATGGGTTGCGGCGCAGGATGCAGCGGTTCACCTGGGACCTGCCCACGCTCAAGCTCAACCTGCGTCTCGACGCCCCGATGCCGTGGACCGCATCGGCAGCCCGGGGCGCAGGTGTGGTGCATGTCGGGCAGGACCTGCCCGGGCTCGTGCGGTGGTCCGCGGACCTGGAGAGCGATGTCGTCCCCGAGCGGCCCTTCTCCCTCGTCGGGCAGATGACGACGATCGACCCGTCGCGCTCGCCCGCTGGCACCGAGGCGCTGTGGCTCTACACCCACCTGCCTCGGGGCCGGCACGACGACCCGGCTGCCGCCCGAGAGGTCGTCGCGGGCGTCGAGGACATGCTCGAGTCGCTCGCCCCCGGCTGGTCCGCGCACGAGGTCGGCCGGTGGGTCCAGACACCGCGGGACCTGCAGGCAGCTGACGCCAACCTCGGTCACGGCGCTGTGGGTGGAGGCACCCAGCAGCTCTTCCAGCAGGCGATCTGGCGCCCGACGACCGGGCTGGGCGGACCGCGCACCCACGTGGCCGGGCTCTACCTGGGTAGTGCAGCGACCCACCCGGGCGGCGGGGTGCACGGTGGCTGCGGCTTCCTGGCCGCACGCGCGGCGTTGCAGGACTCCCGGTGGTGGGGGCGGCCCCGCCAGCGGCTGCTCCTGTCGACCCTCCAGCGATTGCACGACGCGCGGTGACGCGGGTCGTCATCTCCGGCGCGAGCGGCAACATCGGCTCAGCGCTCGTCCCCGCGCTGCTCGCCTCCGGTCACCAGCCGGTGGCGTTGGCCCGTCGACCACCGCCAGCGGCCGACGGGGCGGAGTGGATCCGCGCGGACCTGAGCACCTACGGCGGCCAGGAGGCCCTGACCCGTGCTCTGCGGGGCGCCGACGCCTATGTCCACCTCGCGTGGCCGCTGCAGCCGATGCGCCGGCCCGGTCTGCTGCACGACCGCGGTCCCCGGATGCTCCTGCCCTGCGTGACGGCCGCGCTCGACGCGGGGGTCGGCAAGATCGTGCACCTGTCGTCGGTGGCGGCGTACTCACCCGGTCCCGAGGGGGGCCGCGTCGATGAGACCTGGTCGCTCGGGGGTGCCGCCGACTCGCCCTATGCCCGTGGCAAGGCGCTGGGCGAGAGGCGTCTGGACGTGCTGGTGCGCGCACGTTCGGCCACCGACCGGGTCGCCGTCATGCGACCGTGCCTCGTCGGGCAGCACCGGGCCGGGGCCCAGATGACGCGCTACGGTCTCCCCGCGCTGATGGCCGCCACCCGGGCCGTCCGCCACGTGCCGTGGGTGCCGAGGGCCGACGGCTTTGCACTGCAGATGGTGCACGCCGACGACGTCGCACGCGCGATCGTGGCCGCCATCGACGGCGATGCCTCGGGCGCGTTCAACCTTGCCGCTGACGGTGCGGTCGGCGGGCGGGAGATCGCTGCGGCACTCGGCGCCCGGGCCGTGCGGGTCCCCCGGGGGCTCCCGCGGCTCGCGGTCGCGGCCGCGTGGCACGCCCACCTCGGTCCACTGGACCCGAGCTGGGTCGACATGGCGGTGCAGGCACCGCAGATGGCCACAGGGCGGGCTCGGGCGACGCTGGGTTGGCGACCCGAGCACGACGCGGTCGACGTCCTGCGCGAGGTCGTCGAGGGGATGCGGTCGGGCGCCGGCGGGGCGAGCGCCGCCCTTCGGCCGGCGGCCCGGGCCTCGGAGATCCGCAGCTGGACCGCCCGCGGGTCGGTCGCTCGCCGCTCGCTGACCTGAGCCCGTCGCCGTCGTGACGGTCAGTCGGTCGGGCGCAGCACCGTCATCCGGTGTGCGGCCCGGGTGAGCACGACATAGAGCACGCGGGCGCCGCCCGGGGACTCCGCGGCGATCGCGTCGGGGTCGACGACGAGGGTCGCGT
Organism: Janibacter sp. Soil728; assembly: GCF_001428305.1. GTDB lineage: Bacteria > Actinomycetota > Actinomycetes > Actinomycetales > Dermatophilaceae > Janibacter. Next base: position 37,872 of record NZ_LMRZ01000008.1, read on the forward strand.
CCCACTCCAGACCCTTGGTCGAGAGCGGGTCGATGACCACGACCCGGCCGCCGTGCGCGCCGGCGAGCGGGAGCACGGCATCGGTGTGCCGCTGAGGGGTGATGATGGCGATCGACCCGTCGACCTCTTGCGCGAGTGCGTCGAGGGCCTGCGCGGCAACGGCGCCCACGTCGGGACGCGAGGTGTCGAGCGCGTCGCCGAAGGTGATCTCCATCGGGTCGACGCCGGTCTCGCGCACCGCGTCGGGGATGTCGGCATCGGGGACGATCGGCAGGATGACATCGCGCGCGTAGTCGAAGATCTCCTGCGCGTTGCGGTAGTTGGTCGTCATGTGGAAGGCCTGGCGCGGCTGGTTGCCGTAGGCCTCCTCACGCGCCTGGTCGGCCTCGGCGGTGTCCTGCCAGGACGCCTGGGCGACATCGCCCACGACGGTCCACGAGGCACGGCGCCCACGTCGCCCGATCATCCGCCACTGCATCGGCGAGAGGTCCTGGGCCTCGTCGACGAGGATGTGCGCGTACTCGCCGGGGCGGCCGACGGTGCCGTGGAGCAGACGCTCTCGGGCGTTGGTCGGGGTCAGGCTGTGGCTCATCTCGGGTGCCGTGATGGCCGAGCCCATGGCGCGCAGCTCCTCGACGCCGTCGAGCTCCTCGATCTCGTAGAAGGAGCGCTCCTCACGCTCTGGCTCCTCGACCTGGCCGAGGCGGACCGACAGGTCGTCGACGAGGGCGGCGTCGGAGACACTCCACGTCCCGGCCTCGAGGGTCTCGCGGGCCGAGTGCGCCAGTGCGGCGGCATCACCCTGGCTGAGCACGGAGCGACACACCTCGTAGGCGAGCTCGGTGTCGGCGAGCCACAGCAGGGCCTCGCGGGGGTCGACCTGCGGCCACCACTCGGCGACGAAGTCGTCGATGGCCATCGACTCGTCGAAGGAGTCCATGAACTCGTCACGGTCACCCTCGCGGAGCTGGCGCCAGGCTGCCTGGCCGAGCAGCTCACGCACGTACCCGGTCGCCTGGTTGCGGCCGCGGTCGCGCAGCGCGCGCCGACGGATGTCGTCGAGCGTCCGCTCGTCGAGGCGCACGGGCAGACCGCCGACCATGGCCCGCAGGCTGGTGGGCGCACCGGGCACGGCCCGGTCAGCGAGCCGCTTGAGGACGGTGCGCATCTGCAGCGACCCCTTGATCGCGGCGACCTCGGGGGCGTCGTGGCGCACGGCGGTGATGACGTCGACGACGTCGCCGAGGGAGCGCAGCACCACCGAGTCCTCACCGAGCGAAGGGAGGACCCGCTCGATGTACGCGGTGTAGGCCGAGGAGGGTCCGATGACGAGGATGCCGCCGGACTCGTAGCGACGACGGTTGGCGTAGAGCAGGTAGGCGGCGCGGTGCAGCGCGACGACCGTCTTGCCGGTGCCGGGACCGCCGCTGATCTCGGTGATCCCGCGGTCGGTGGCGCGGATGGCCTCGTCCTGGTGGGTCTGGATCGTCGCGACGATGTCGCGCATCTGCTGGCCGCGGGTGCGGGTGAGGGCGGCGAGCAGGGCCCCGTCCCCGACGATCACCATGTCGTCGGGTGCCTGGGGGACCATGAGGTCGTCCTCGACGCCGATGACCTCGTCGCCGCTGCACCGCAGCACGCGGCGGCGGATGACGCCGTGGTTGTCGACGGGGGTCGCCCGGTAGAAGGGTGAGGCCGCCGGAGCGCGCCAGTCGATGACGAGCGGCTCGTAGTCGTCGTCGCGCACCCCGAGGCGGCCGATGTAGCGGATCTCGCGGTCGGAGCTGCCCTCGGGGTCGCCGTGCTCGAGGTCCAGGCGACCGAAGACGAGGCCTTCGTGCTGGTTCTCCAGGTGGGAGATGCGGCGGGCGGCGGTGTAGACGAGGGCATCCCGCTCGAAGAGCCCGGACATCTCCTCGTCGCGCACGTCGCCGGTGCGGTCGGTGCGGCCGCGGGACATTCCGTCGACCGCGACGAGGTCCGCTCGTTTGCCGGCCTTGGCCAGCTCGGCGTGCACGCGGTCGAGGTGCTTCTGCTCTGTGGCGACCTCCGCTGCGGCGGCGTCGACGTGGGTGTCGGTCACGTGTCGTCCTGCTCTTCCTGCGGATCGGGCGAAAGATGTGAGTCTAGTTCCTCGCGAGGGTGCCTCGGTGCCCGGTCGGCGGCAGTGCTTGCGGTGGGGCGGCAGGCGAGCGGCAAGAACTTCACGGCACCATCTTGATTTCACCCTCAACAAAGTGTCACTATCGACAGGTCGGCTTCGGTCGACGGTCGCGCGGTCGGTGTCCCCCCTGATGTCTGGACCCGCGACCTGGGGCGCAGCTCACGACAGATACCCCCTGCCTGCCGAGAGCTGCGCCCTCCCTCATGCCCTTTTGCGGTCGTCTCACCGCTCCAGGGGGTGCGGCGCGTGAGCCTCGAAGAGCCGTAGGCTCGCCCCCGTGAAGGTTCTCGTCATCGGCTCCGGCGCCCGCGAGCACGCTCTCGTCCGCGCCCTCACCCTCGATCCCACGGTGGCTGCGGTCATCGCCGCCCCGGGCAACCCCGGTACCGACGCCCTGGCGCTCAACGAGCCGGTCGACGCGACCGACCCGCAGGCCGTCGTCGAGCTCGCCCGGCGTCACGCGGTGGACCTCGTCGTCGTCGGGCCGGAGGCCCCGCTCGTCGCGGGCGTCGCCGATGTCCTGCGCGAGGCCGGGTTCCGCTGCTTCGGGCCGGATGCCGGTGCGGCTCGGCTCGAGGGCAGCAAGGCCTACGCCAAGGAGGTCATGGCTGCCGCCGAGGTGCCGACCGCGATGGCGCACGTCTGCGCCGACGAGGCGCAGCTGGCCCAGGCGCTCGACGCCTTCGGTCCCCCCTTCGTCGTCAAGGACGACGGTCTGGCGGCCGGCAAGGGAGTGGTGGTCACCGAGGACCGGGCCGTCGCCATGGAGCACGGTCTGGCCTGCCTGGCGAAGGGAGCCGACGCCCGCGTCGTCATCGAGGAGTTCCTCGACGGCCCCGAGGCGAGCCTCTTCTGCATCTGCGACGGGACCACCGTGGTCCCGCTGGACCTCGCCCAGGACTTCAAGCGGATCTTCGACGGTGACGAGGGCCCCAACACCGGTGGGATGGGCGCCTACAGCCCGCTGACGTGGGCCCCCGAGGGGCTCGTCGACGATGTCGTCGCTCGGGTCGCGCAGCCGGTGGTCGACGAGATGGCCAGGCGGGGGACTCCCTTCGTCGGGGTGCTCTACGTCGGTCTGGCGCTCACCTCGCGCGGGCCGCGGGTCATCGAGTTCAACGTGCGCTTCGGTGACCCGGAGACCCAGTCGGTCCTCGCGCGCCTCGAGTCGCCGCTGGCGGTGCTGCTCGCAGCGGCTGCCGATGGTCGGCTCGACGAGCTCGAACCGCTGCGCTGGAGCCCGCAGGCGTCGGTGACGGTCGTCATCGCGGCCGAGGGCTACCCGGCCGCGCCCGTCACCGGTGTGGCCATCGACGGGCTGGAGGCCCTGGCCGCGAGCGATCTGGCCGATCACGTCCACGTCCTGCACGCCGGCACCGCGATCGACGAGGTCCGGGCCCAGCTGGTCTCCGCCGGCGGCCGCGTCCTGTCCGTCGTCGCCCTCGGTGACGACCTGGTCCGGGCCCGCCAGCGTGCCTACGAGGCCGTCGAGCAGATCGGTCTCGATGGTGGCCACCACCGCACCGACATCGCCCTGCGCGCAGCCCGCGGCGAGATCCGCGCCTGACCCGCGACCGCGACCGCGACCGCGACCGCGCGCCCACGCGACCGCGCGCCACCGCGCTCGGTGGAGGTGAACGCGCCGGCCTTTCGTCCGCGTGTTGCCGTCCACTCGTCGGGCTGCCGCCAGCGAAGGGGGCTCAGGCCGCCGTGTCCTTGCGCGGGCGCCCTCTCACCCGCTTGCGGGCGATGACCCGGCCCTCGTCGAGGATCTCGCCACCCCACACGCCCCAGGGTTCGCGCCGTTCGAGCGCGCCCTGCAGGCACATCATCCGCAGTGGGCAGCCCCGGTACAGGACCTTGGCGTGCTCCAGGTCAGCGGGGCTCTCGGCGAACCACAGCTCCGGGTCGCTCGCGCAGGGCGTCGACGGGGAGCCCGGCCGTGACGACGGGGTCGATGGCGAAGGGGGCGTGGTCGCCCGGGCGGCGATCGTCGAGGACATGCCCTCCAGCCTCTGACCTGAAGTCCACTTGAGGTCAAGCGCTAGGTTGTCGGCCATGGACAAGCGCGATCTCCTGACGATCGGCGAGACGGCGGCACGGGCCGGGGTGAGCGTGCCGACGCTGCGCTTCTACGAGTCCAAGGGGATCGTCCACTCCACCCGCACGTCCGGCAACCAGCGTCGGTACCCGCGGCACACGCTGCGGCGTCTCGCCTTCGTCCGGGCAGCACAGCGCTTCGGTCTGGCGCTCGCAGACATCCGTCAGGCGCTCGACACCCTCCCGGCGGACCGCCCGCCGACCGCGAGGGACTGGCAGCGACTCTCCCGCCGATGGCACGACGCGCTCCAGGAGCGGATCGACGCGCTCGTCGAGCTGCGCGACACCACGTCCGGCTGCATCGGCTGCGGCTGCCTGTCCACGAGCACCTGCCCGATCTACAACGCGGATGATCGGCATGCGCAGGAGGGCCCCGGGGCCGGACGGTGGCCGCAGGGCCTGCGCGAAGGTCACTGAAGGCCTGCATTCCCCTAGGGCAATGCAGACGAACGGTCACTGAAGGCCTGCATTCCCCTAGGGCAATGCAGACGAACGGTCACTGTCCGGGGGGCTTGCTCGGCGTTCGCTCCGTCCCGCTGAACGCGCGTGCCCGGCGCCCGATCGGGTATGTGGTCCTCATGGACGAAGCACACCGCAGACCGGACGGCGTCGACGACCTGACGGTCGAGGCGCTCGGCAAGCTGTCCGAGGCCCTCGAGGTGGTCGAGGAGACCCGGGGCCACCTCTACGCCTTCCACCGCCGGTGCGGCACGGCCGACCTGACGCTCCAGGAGGCGGTGCGACTCCTGCGCGAGGCAGGCCACACCGCGATCGCCGACGACCTGCAGACCAACCTCGTGGGGCGCAACGTGCTCCCCGACCGCTGGAGCTACCAGATCGTCGAGGAGTACGACGCCACGTACTACGAGACCTTCACGGCCGCCGAGGCCGCAGCGCGTGAGGCGCTCGTCGACGGCAAGCGCCACCTCTTCGAGGCGGAGATGAAGGTGGCGGAGCGCCGCGACGGGCCCTGACGCTGCCTGCGAAGATGGGCCCATGACGACTGACGGCCACCTCGAGCTGCCCGGATACGCCCACGTCTACTCCGGCAAGGTGCGCGACCTCTACGCACCCCTGGGAGCTGACGGTGCCCCGCGAGCGGACCGGCTCCTCCTCGTGGCGAGCGACCGGATGTCGGCCTACGACTTCGTCCTCGACACCCCGATCCCCGACAAGGGGGCCGTGCTGACCCAGATGTCGTTGTGGTGGTTCGAGCAGATGGCCGACCTCGTGCCGCACCACGTCGTCTCGACGGAGGTGCCCGCGGCCGTCGCCGGCCGGGCGGTCCTCGTCGAGCGCCTCGCGATGCTGCCCGTCGAGTGCGTCGCCCGGGCCTACCTCACGGGCGGCGGGTTGAACGAGTACCGAGCGAGTGGCGCCGTGAGCGGTGTCGAGCTGCCCGCCGGCCTCGTCGACGGATCGCCGCTGCCTGAGCCGATCTTCACCCCCTCGACCAAGGCGCCGATGGGCGAGCACGACGAGCCGATCCCCTTCGGCGGAGTCGTCGACGAGATCGGTCAGGCGCTCGCCGAGCGTGCCCGCGACCTCACCGTGCGGATCCTGCAGCGCGGCAACGAGATCGCCACCGAGCGCGGCATCATCCTCGCGGACACCAAGGTCGAGTTCGGCCTGCGTGGCCTCACCCTGGGCGAAGGGGAGGACGAGCGGGCCGCGATCCGCGACCGGGGGGCCGACTGCGAGATCGTCCTCGCGGACGAGGTCCTCACACCGGACTCCTCACGCTTTTGGCCGGCCGAGTCCTGGGAGCCGGGACGTCAGCAGCCCAGCTACGACAAGCAGTACGTCCGCGACTGGCTGACGTCCTCGGCGAGCGGGTGGGACAAGAGCTCGGGCGAGGCGCCCCCTTCGCTCCCGGAGGACGTCGTCGCGCAGACCCGGGCCAAGTACGTCGAGGCCTACGAGCGGCTGACGGGGCAGACCTTCCGCTCCTGACGTATCAGATCGGATACGATGGGTGGATGATCGCGCAGCCCACGCTGGCCCGTGTCCTCGAGTCTGCAGCCCACTTGCAGGAGATCGTCCCCGACGCCGTGCTCGTCGGAGGGTCCGCCGCTGCCTTCTATGCGGAGCATCGTCAGTCCTTTGACCACGACCACGTCGTGACCGATCTGGCGGCGCGTTACGCCGATGTCGTCGAGGCCGTCGAGGCCACGCAGGGTTGGGCCACGAGCGTGCGCGCCAGCTCGCCCCCTCTCACTCTGCTCGGCTCGCTCGACGGGGTGGAGGCGGGCCTGCGCCAGCTGCGTCGGACCCGGCCGCTGGAGATCGAGGTGGTGGACGTGCGTGGGCACGCGCTGCGCGTGCCCACCCCCGTCGAGTGCCTCCGCATCAAGGCCTACCTCGTCGTGCAGCGCAACCAGGTGCGGGACTACCTCGACGTCGTGGCTCTCGCCGACCGGCTGGGGAGCGCGGGCGCGGTGGCGGCGCTGAGCGAGATCGATGCCTACTACGCGGACCGGTCGGGAGAGTCCGACTCCGTCCTGACCGTCCTCACGCAGCGGCTCTCGCAACCGGATCCCCGCGATGTGCGGGTGACGCGACAGCTGTCCTCGTACAAGGGCCTGGTGGCCCGGTGGCAGGACTGGGGGGCCGTGGTCGGGGCCTGCCAGGCGCTGGCCGATGCCGTGGTGGATCGACTCGAGGCCGAGTCGTGAGCGTCTCCTTCCGCAATGTCGACGTCGATCCGACCGCACCCGTCGGGACCTGGCCCTACGAGGCGATCGTCACGGTCATCGAGCGAGGCTCGATCACCGACTGGATCGTGCTGACCCGGGCCATCGATGCGGACCCGTGGGGGCCGGTGGCCCGTCAGGTGGAGGACTACCTGTCCTACGAGTCTCCCTATGGGGTGGGGCCATTGCTCGGTCGCGCCATCGCTCGGGCGCGACGCCAGGCCGAGGAGCGGGAGCGTGCGGCGGTGGCCGACGAAGTTCGGCGGCTCGTCGCCGACTCCGGCATGACGACGGAGGAGTTCGCGCGCAGCGTCGGTACCTCGCGCAGCCGGCTCTCGACCTATCGCACGGGGCGGGTCGTGCCCTCGGCGACGATGATGCACCGCATGCGGGGCGCTGGTGGACGTGCCACGCCTGCTCAGTAACGACCGACGACCGCGACCTCCCGCGCCGGCGGCTCGTAGGGCTCCGGCCAGAAGTCGTCGATCTCGGTGATCAGGCCATCGCTGAAGCGGAAGAAGCACAGACCGGTCATGGTCTCCTCGCCGACTGCGACGGTCGTCCAGCTCACCCCTTCGTCGTCCCGGGCGATGACCCGCTCGACCGTGAGGTGCCAGTCACCGGGGTAGGTCTGGTTGAAGGCCACGTAGTCGGCGCGACCGCGCACGATCTCGCGGGTCTGGGGATCTCGGTAGACGACGTCGGGCGCCACCGCCTGCCCGAAGGTCTCCCAGTCCCGCTCCTCGCAGGCGCGCCAGTACTGCGTGATGAGTGCGTGTCCGTCCATGCGTGGACGATAGGGCCGGGCGCCGACAGCCGCTCGGTGGCGGGCGTCCCCGCCCTTCCGCCAAGCCGCGTCCCGGGGCAGACTGCGGTCATGTCGACGACGACCGAGATGGCCACTGCCCGCGCCAACGGACTGGGAGAGGTGTTGCGCCGCAGCGCTTCCCGCTTCCGCGACAAGACGGCGATCATCGACGGGGAGACCCGGTGGAGCTTCCGCGAGCTCGACGCGATCGTCAGCTCCGTGGCCGCCGGTCTGGCCGAGCACGGCGTGGCGAAGGGGGACCGGGTCGCCCTGCTCAGTCGCAACAGCGCCGAGTTCGCCGCGATCGCCTGGGGCGCCGCGCGCCTTGGGGCCATCCTCGTGCCGATCAACTTCATGCTCACCGCCGACGAGGTCGGCTGGATCCTCGGCGACGCCGAGCCGGTCGCCTTCGTCGCCCAGCCCGAGTTCGTCGCGACGGCGCAGTCCGCGATCGAGAGCAGCGGGCAGGAGGTGACCACGCGCATCGTCTCCGGGGGAGAGGCCGCGGGGTGGACCCCCTTCGCCGATCTCGTCGGGACCGATGCCTCCGACTGGACGCCACCGCTCGTCGCGGACGACGACCCGATCCGCCTGATGTACACCTCTGGCACCGAGTCGCGGCCGAAGGGGGCGCTGCTCACCTCCCGTGCCCTGCAGGCCGAGTACCTGAGCGCGATCATCGACGGTGGCATGACCGGCGACGACATCGACCTGCACACCCTGCCGCTCTACCACTGCGCACAGCTGGACTGCTTCCTCGGCCCGGACATCATGCTGGGCGCGACGAGCATCATCCTGCCCGCGCCGGAGCCGGGGGCAGTGCTGCGCGCCATCGCCGAGCACGGGATCACGAAGTACTTCGCGCCGCCGACGGTGTGGATCGGGCTGCTGCGGCACGCCGACTTCGACTCCACAGAGCTGTCCTCGCTGCGCAAGGGCTACTACGGGGCGGCGGCCATGCCGGTCGAGGTGCTCAAGGAGATCCTGCAGCGGCTGCCGGAGCTCGACCTGTGGAACTTCTACGGCCAGACCGAGCTCGCGCCCGTCGCGACGATCCTGCCGCCGCACGAGCAGCTGAGTCACGCGGGCTCGGCGGGCTTCCCGGTGCTCAATGTCGAGACCCGGCTCGTCGACGACGACGGCAACGAGGTCCCTGTCGGCGAGGTCGGCGAGGTCGTGCACCGCAGCCCGCAGATCGCGGCCGGCTACTGGCGCAACGAGGCCAAGACCGCAGAGGCCTTCGCCGGGGGCTGGTTCCACTCCGGTGACCTGGCCGTCGCCGACGACGAAGGGAGGATCACGATCGTCGACCGCAAGAAGGACATGATCAAGACCGGTGGCGAGAATGTCGCCTCCCGCGAGGTCGAGGAGGCGATCTACACGCATCCCGACGTGGCCGAGGTCGCCGTCTTCGCGCTGGCCGACCCCAAGTGGATCGAGGCCGTCACCGCGACGGTCGTGGCTCGCGAGGGATCGACCCTGAGCGTCGAGGCGCTCCAGGAGCACTGCGCCGGGATCCTCGCCCCCTACAAGCGGCCCAAGCGGATCGAGATCCTCACCGAGCTGCCCAAGAACCCGAGCGGCAAGATCCTCAAGCGCGAGCTGCGGGAGCGCTTCAGCTGACACCCCGTGGACGCACCTTCGACGCGCCGACCCCCCGCGGCTCACGGGGTCCGCCACGGCGGCTCCCGTTAGAGTCAAGGGTCGAGTGCACCAGCATCAAACGAAGGCGTAGCCAATCACCATGAACTCCCCCCGCCGGTCCATTGATCCGCTTCTTCCTCCCCTGAAGAGTCGTCTCAAGAAGGTGCTGCGGCCCGCGGCGGGCCGAGTCATGCCCACGGTCGCGAGGCTCGCCGGCGCGAGCGAGGTGGCCCCGAGCCGGGAGGCCGTCCAGCCGAAGGCCGATGCGGGCCGTGCGGCACGGACCCCGACCGTGGACTCCGACCAGCTGGTCCGCGGGGCATCGCTGGACGAGTCGCTCCTGACCGAGGTCCGTGGCCTGGTCAAGAACGGCGAGCGGGACAAGGCCGTCGCACTCGGCCATGCCCTGCGAGGACGGCCGGCCACGCGCGACCTGGGCTCTGCCGTGCTCGGTGTCGCCCTGCTCAACAGCTCTGGACCTGACAGGGCCTGGTCGGTCTTCTCCGAGATCGCCGGCACGCCGGCCTCGGAGCCCGTGGCCAACGAGCTCTACGCGGCTGCCTTCGGTGCGCTGGGCGACGACGCTGCCACGGTCCTCGACGAGGACCTCGCCTCGGGCCGGTACCGCAGCTGGAGCGGCAACTCCCTGCTGCGTGTCGCCCAGAAGTCCCTCGTCCGGGGCCTGCACGAGCAGGCCAGGGTCCTCATCAAGCAGGCGGAGGAGATCCCCGAGGGCGCGACGTCCAAGGCGGTCCGCAAGGAGCTCGCGCGCTTGGCCACCTGGCTCCCCGAGGGCACGAAGCGGGCCGAGATCCCGCAGGTCGCGGGAGCCATCAACTACGGCGTGATCGGCTACGACCAGCCCGACGTCGTCTCGCGCAACATCGGCGACTACATCCAGACGGTGGCCTCGATGGGGCACATCGTGCGGCAGCGCAACTTCAGCTTCACCGGCAACGCGGACCTCGTCGACTTCGCCGCCGAGCTGCGGGCGTCGACCAAGACCGAGCGCATCGTCGACGGACCATCGGCCACGCTCAACCTCTTCGAGCTCAACCGCGACGGCAACCCCTTCCAGGCCGTCCCCGAGCAGACCTGGGCGGTGACCTTCGGTTGGTTCATGCACCACATGTTCGGCCAGGGCTTCGCCATCCCCTTCCACGACAACGTGCGCCCCATCATCCTGTCGGTCTACGTCCGCTTCCCGGAGATGCTGACCCCTGAGGTCGTCGACTACCTGCGCAAGTACGCACCGATCGGTTGCCGCGACTGGCAGAGCGTCGCCCTGCTGCGCGCTGTCGGGGTCCCCGCCTTCTTCTCCGGCTGCATGACGACCACCGTCGACACCGTCTTCCGCCGTGATGGCGAGGACACGCGAGACGCCACCATCTACGTCGACTCCCCGCAGACCGGTCCGGGGGTGTCGCGCACCCAGGTCCAGACCGGCATCCGGGACCTCTCCTTCGTCGAGAACCTGCGGCTCGCCCGCGACTGGGTCTCCCACTACCACCTCGAGTACGACAAGGTCATCACCTCCCGCCTGCACTGCAACCTCCCTTCGCGCTCGGTCGGCTCCACGGTCACCTTCCTGCCGAAGAACCGGTCCGACACCCGCTTCGGCGGCCTGATCGACACCACCGACGAGGACTTCGAGCGGATCCGTCAGGGCATCCTCGACAAGGTCTCGGTCATGCTGCAGACCATCGCCTCGGGGGCCAGCGAGGACGACGTCTACGCGAAGTGGCGCGAGATCACCGCTCCCGCCATGGCCGAGGCGGACGAGCTGCTGGCCTCCAAGCACCTGCGCGTGCTCGACGCAGACACCGTGGCCTCCCTCGTGCCGGCGGCGGGTACCGACATCGCCCAGGCCTCCAGCGCCGACACCATCAACGTCGTCGTGGACGTGCGGCGCGGAGAGCTGAAGCACCTGCCCAAGCTCATCCGGTCGATCGACGCCCACACCTCGACCCCGGTCGAGGTCTGGCTGGTCGCCGCCGGCGCGACCAGCGCCGAGCGCAAGAAGCTCCTCGCCCAGGACCTGCCGCTGAGCGTGCACTGGGTCGACCTCGACGCGTCGGCCCTGACCAGCCTGGGCAGCGACCTCAAGCCCGCCGCCCAGCAGGAGCTGGCCCTCGCCCTGACGGCTGCGGCGCTGCCGCAGGCCCAGCGCGCGGTCTTCCTCACGGCGCCGGCGCTGGTGCGCCAGGACCTCGCCACGCTGGCGGCCCAGGCGCCCACGGAAGGGTCCCTGGTCACCGCGACCGCGGACCGTCACCGCGGCCGGCAGAGCGGCCTGGCCCTCATCCACCGCGTGTCCAGCCGGCAGGGCGACGACAACCGCAAGGCCCTCGACTTCCTGATGGCCGCGCACGGCCTGCGCCCGGGTGAGTTCGCGACCTTCGACACCAATGTCATGGTGCTCGACCTCGAGGCGGCCCGGCGCGACAACCTCAGTGGTCACCTCGCGCCCCTGGTCGTCGACTACGGCATGACCTTCCGCGAGGCGCTCAACCTCGTCGTCGGGCCCCGACGCACGGATCTCGACGCCGTGTGGAACCACGCCCCCGGGTACGAGGTGCAGGACGAGCCGGCCGTCGTCAACTGGCGGGACACGACCAAGCCGTGGTCCGGGTCGGTGACCCCCTTCGCTGCGGAGTGGACGGCGAGCTGAGTCAGAGGCGCAGGTCCCGGATTGGTGAGCACGACCGTTGACCCGTCCGGGCCTCCCGCCGCCTAGCCGTCCTCGTCGGACGGGTGGCGGCGCGCGACCGCCCGGTCGGTCAGCACGATGTGCACCGCGAGAGCGACGGCCGCGAGCACCGCGAAGGTGAAGAAGACCATCGCGATCGCGGGGAACCCGAGGATCCGCGCGTCGGTGTCGACACGCATCATCATCGCCGCACCGATGATGGTCGCCGCGATGATCAGGCCGAGGGTCAAGCGGTTGCCGACCCGTTGGAGCACGAGGTGCAGCCGCTGCTCGTCGATGGCGTCGACGCGCAGGCGCATCTCGCCGCGCGCGAGGGTGTCGAGGATCCGGTTGGCCCGCTTGGGCAGCTGCGCGGTGAACTCCTTGGCCTCGATGGCCGCCGTGAGCATCCCGCCGGGCGAGAGCTTGAGCGACGAGGCGAAGATGTCGGACACGTTGTCGCGGATCGCCTCTGCGGGGGAGAAGTCCGGGTCCAGGTGCGATGTCGTCTGGTCGAGGTTGAGCAGCGCCTTGCCGATCATCGCCATCTCGGCGGGCGGTCGCAGACCGTGCATGCCGGAGAGGCGGGAGAGGTCGACGAGCAGGCGGCCGGCCTCGAGGTCGGCCCCGCTGGACACCGCCTCGCTCACCAGGTGCGCGACATCGTCGCGGAAGGCGCCGGGATCGTTGTCCTCGAGCGCGTGGCCCATGTCGGCCAGGACGGCAGCAACCTCCTCGCCCTCACCGTCGTTGATCGCCAGCAAGAGCTTGGTGACATGGGTCTGCACCCGTCGAGGAACGGTGGCGACCATCCCGAGGTCCAGCAGCGCGAGGCGCCCGTCCTCGGTGATGAGCAGGTTGCCCGGGTGGGGGTCCGCATGCAGCACGCCGTCGTCGAGGATCATCCGCAGGTAGCAGTGGAAGAGCTGCTCGACGACGGGACGGGCGTCGAGATCGATGAGGGCCAGCGGGCCGAGGTCGGTGACCTTGCGGCCCTCGATGTACTCCATCGTCAGCACTCGTGTCGTGGACAGCTGCAGCACCGGCTCGGGCACGACGAGCCGGTCGTGCTGCGAGGTCAGCTCGATGAAGCGCAGCAGGTTGCGCGCCTCGCGCCGGTAGTCGAGCTCGTCGACGAGCGAGCGGCGGAACTGGCGCAGCAGCTGGTTGAGACCGTAGGAGCGGCCCACGCTCGTGTGCCGATCCGCGAGTCCGGTCACGGTGTCGAGCGCGTCCATGTCGCCCCGGACGGTCTCGCGCACGTCGGGGCGCTGCACCTTGACGACGACGTCCCTGCCGGAGCGGGTCGTCGCCCGGTGGACCTGCCCGAGGGAGGCCGCCGCGAGCGGCTCCTCGTCGAAGAAGGCGAAGAGGTCCTTGATCCGGGCGCCCAGCTCCTCCTCGACGATCTCGCGCACCTCCTCGAAGGGGAAGGGCGCCACGGAGTCCTGCAGCCGGGTCAGAGCCTCGGTGTAGGCCGGCGGCAGCAGGTCGAAGCGCGTGGAGAGCAGCTGACCGAGCTTGATGTAGGTCGGCCCCATGGCCTCGAGGTCCGCGGCGAAGGCCTCGGCGTCGTCGCGGGCACCCTCGGGCTGGTCCGCGCCAGCCGCGAGGTCGTCCTGCTGCGCACCGGAGAGGAGGTCGCCTCGGGAGTGGCGCAGGAGGAGTCGCACGAGGTCGGAGTATCGGCTGGCGCTCATGGTCATATCTTGCCTGCGGATACTCGTCGTGGGCACCAGAGGAGCAGCCTTGGGCTCGCCCGTAGACTCACCCCCGGACGCACCCCCTTCGCACCAGGAGATTCCCCGTGGGACGCATCGTCGTCGACGTCATGCTCAAGCCCGAGATCCTCGACCCCCAGGGTCAGGCCGTCCGCGGGGCGCTGCCCCGTCTGGGCCTGGACCAGTTCACCGACGTGAGGCAGGGCAAGCGCTTCGTCCTCTCCGTCGACGGTGAGGTCACGGACGAGCACCTCGCCAAGGCCCGCGAGGCCGCCGAGACGCTCCTGTCCAACCCCGTCATCGAGGACGTCGTCAACGTCCACGAGCTGACGAGCGACGAGCCGGAGCAGGCGCCGATCACCGGGGCGGGCGCGTGAAGATCGGCGTCGTCACCTTCCCCGGCAGCCTCGACGACTCCGACGCCCGCCGCGCCGTGCGCATCGCCGGCGGCGAGGCCGTCGAGCTGTGGCACGGTGACGCGGACCTGCGCGGCGTCGATGCCGTCGTCATCCCCGGCGGCTTCTCCTACGGCGACTACCTGCGCGCCGGGGCCATCGCCCGCTTCGCCCCGGTCATGACCGAGGTCATCACGGCGGCGAAGGGCGGCCTGCCGGTCCTCGGCATCTGCAACGGCTTCCAGATCCTCACCGAGTCGCACCTGCTGCCCGGATCGATGATCCAGAACGACCATCGCAAGTTCCTCTGCCAGGACCAGGTCCTGCGGGTGGAGAACGCGAGCAGTGCGTGGACCAACGGCTTCGAGGTCGACCAGGAGATCACCGTCGTGCTGAAGAACCAGGACGGCCAGTTCGTCGCCGACGAGGCCACCCTCGACCGGCTCGAAGGGGAGGGACAGGTCGCCTTCCGCTATGTCGGAGGCAACCCCAACGGTTCCTCGCGTGACATCGCCGGCATCACCAACGAGCGCGGCAACGTCGTCGGGCTCATGCCGCACCCCGAGCACGCCGTCGAGGAGGGGTTCGGCCCGAGCCTGGACGGTCGCACCTTCTTCACGTCCGTCCTGCAGCAGGTGGTGTCCGCATGAGCATCCTCGACACCGTCACCCAGGCCGCCCAGACCCCTGACGTACAGCAGCCCTGGGCCGACCTCGGCCTCAAGCAGGACGAGTACGAGCGCATCGTCGCCATCCTCGGGCGTCGCCCCACGAGCGCCGAGCTGGCCATGTACTCGGTCATGTGGTCCGAGCACTGCAGCTACAAGTCCTCCAAGGTCCACCTGAAGCGCTTCGGCGACCTGCCCTCCGAGACGCCGCTGGGCAAGACCCTCGCCGGCATCGGCGAGAACGCGGGCGTCATCGACATCGGTCAGGGCTGGGCGGTGACCTTCAAGGTCGAGTCCCACAACCACCCGAGCTATGTCGAGCCCTACCAGGGCGCGGCCACCGGCATCGGCGGCATCGTCCGCGACATCATGGCGATGGGCGCCCGCCCGATCGCCGTCATGGACCCCCTTCGCTTCGGTGCCATCGACCACCCCGACACCGCCCGGGTCCTGCCCGGCGTCGTCCGGGGCGTCGGCGGTTACGGCAACTCCCTCGGCCTGCCCAACATCGGTGGCGAGATCGTCTTCGACGAGTGCTACCAGGGCAACCCGCTCGTCAACGCGCTGTGCGTCGGGTCGCTGCGCCACGAGGACCTGCACCTGGCCAATGCCACGGGTGCGGGCAACAAGATCGTGCTCTTCGGTGCCAAGACCGGCGGCGACGGCATCGGTGGCGTCTCGATCCTCGCGTCCGAGACCTTCGACGAGGGCGGCCCCGCCAAGCGCCCCGCCGTGCAGGTCGGCGACCCCTTCGCGGAGAAGGTGCTCATCGAGTGCTGCCTCGACCTCTACGCCGCAGGCGTCGTCGAGGGCATCCAGGACCTCGGCGGAGCGGGCCTGTCCTGCGCCACCTCCGAGCTCGCCTCCGCCGGTGACGGCGGCATGAGCATCGAGCTCGACCGCGTCCCGCTGCGCGACTCCACGCTCTCCCCCGAGGAGATCCTGATGTCGGAGTCGCAGGAGCGGATGATGGCCGTCGTCGCGCCCGACAAGCTCGACGCCTTCCTCGAGATCACCGGCCGCTGGGATGTCGAGGCCGCCGTCCTCGGTGAGGTCACCGAGGGTGACCGTCTCGTCGTCACCTGGCACGGCGAGACCATCGTCGACGTGCCGCCGCGCTCCGTGGCCCACGACGGCCCGGTCTACGAGCGTCCGATCGCCCGGCCGGAGTGGCTCGACGCGGTGCAGGCCGACTCGAGCGACTCCCTTCCCCGCCCGAGCGACCTTGGCGCGGACCTGCTGGCGCTGCTCGCCTCGCCCAACATCTGCGACAAGTCCTGGGTCACCAACCAGTACGACCGCTACGTCCTGGGCAACACCAAGCGCGCCATGCCGCACGACTCGGGCGTCGTGCGCGTCGACGAGGAGACCGGCCTCGGTGTCGCGCTCTCGACGGACTGCAACGGCCGTTTTGGTCGGCTCGACCCCTACGCCGGTGCGCAGCTGGCGTTGGCCGAGTCCTATCGCAATGTCGCGACCACCGGCGCCCTGCCGCTGGCCGTCACCGACTGCCTCAACTTCGGCTCGCCCGAGGACCCGGCCGTCATGTGGCAGTTCCAGCAGGCCATCGGCGGGCTCTTCGACGCCTGCCTCGAGCTGGGCATCCCGGTGACCGGCGGCAATGTCTCCTTCTACAACCAGACCGGTGAGACGGCGATCCACCCGACGCCTGTCGTCGGCGTGCTCGGTGTCATCGATGATGTCGCGACGGTCGTCTCCTCCGGCTTCGAGACGAAGGGGGAGATCGTCCTCCTTCTCGGTGAGACGCGGGACGAGCTCGATGGTGGTGAGTGGGCGCACGCGCTGCACGGCCACCTCGGCGGCCAGCCGCCCCGGGTCGACCTCAAGGCGGAGAAGGCGCTGGCCGACTTCTTCGTCGACGCGGTGCGTCGTGGCGTGCTGACCAGCTCCCACGACCTGTCCGACGGCGGTCTCGCCGTGACGCTGGCGGAGTCGGCCATGACCGGTGGCATCGGTGCCTCGGTCGACCTGTCGCCGGTCCTCCAGCGCGACGGGGTCGACGCCTTCACCGCGCTGTACTCAGAGTCCACCGCCCGTGCGCTGGTCACCGTGCGCTCCGAGGCCGACCTGGCCACCGTCGCCGGCATCGCCGAGACCCACGGTGTCCCGATCGCCCGCCTCGGCAGCACCGACGGCGACCGGCTCAAGGTCAAGGACGCCTTCGAGGTGGGCCTCGAGGAGATGCGCGCGGCGCACACCGGCACGATGCGGCAGTACTTCGGCTGACGCCCTGACCCGCCTCGGGCCACGCCACACAGAGACCGTGCATTGCCCTAGGGCAATGCACGGTCTCTGCGCGTGAGGGCTGCATTGCCCTAGGGCAATGCAGCGATCAGGCGTCGCGTCCGGCAGCAGCGAGACGCTCCGCGACGAGGGCCACGAGCAGAGCCAGCGCCGCCATGCCGGCACCCACCCAGAGGGGTGAGGTGTACCCGAGCCCGGCCGCGATCGTCATCCCACCGATCCACGCGCCGATGGCATTGCCGATGTTGAAGGCCGCGATGTTGGCACCCGAGGCGAGGGTCTGGGCGTCGCCCGCCCAGGCCATGACCCGCATCTGGAGGGCTGGCACGGTCGCAAAGCCGAAGCCGCCCATGAGCACCAGCGCCACGACGGTCAGCCAGGGAGAGGAGGCGACGAGCGCGAAGCCGACCATGACGAGCGACAGCGCCGCGAGGGTCACCACGAGGGTGAGTGCGCGGGACCGGTCGGCAGCGCGGCCGCCGAGGGTGTTGCCGACGAAGAGCCCGCCGCCGAAGAGGATCAGCAGCCACGGCACGCTGGAGGAGGCGAACCCGGAGACGTCGGTGAGCAGGAAGGCGATGTAGGTGAAGGCGCCGAACATCCCGCCGAAGCCGAGCACGGTGACGAGCAGGGACAGCCAGACCTGGCTCTCGCGGAAGGCGGCCACCTCGTCACGGAGGGAGGCCTCCCCTTCGCCCCGGCCTGCACCCTGCGGTACGAGTGCAGCGATCGCCACGAAGGCGGCGATGCCGATGAGCGTGATGGCCCAGAAGGTCGAGCGCCAGCCGAGCTGCTGACCCAGCAGCGTGCCGAGCGGGACGCCGAGGACATTGGCAGCGGTGAGACCGGTGAACATCACGGCGATGGCTCCGGCGCGACGTTCGGGACTGACCAGCGAGGCCGCGACGACTGATCCGATGCCGAAGAAGGCACCGTGGCACAGCGCCGCGACGATCCGGCCGGCGAGCATCACCTCGTAGGTGCTGGCGAGCGCCGAGAGCGTGTTGCCCGCGATGAAGAGGGTCATGAGCGCGAGGAGGACCCGCTTGCGATCGAAGCGCGTGGCGACCGCTGTCAGCAGGATGGCTCCGACGGCGACCGAGAGTGCGTAGCCGGAGATCAGCCAACCGGCTGTCGCTTCGTCGACACGGAAGTCCGCTGCCACCTCGGGGAGCAGCCCGGCAATGACGAACTCGGTCAGGCCGATGCCGAAGCCGCCGGCCGCAAGGGCGATGAGGCCCGCAGGCATCCGTCGCGAGGGCAGTGGCTCGGGCGCCACCACCATGGATGCGTCTGGCGCGGATATAGGGCGTGTGCAAGTAGTTGCCATGAGGAGCAAAGTAGTTGCACACGCGTGTTGTTGCAAGTCGCCTGATATTGTTCGGTTATGGGAATCGCTGATGACGCGGTCGAGATCCGCGCCCGGGGCTGGCGCACGCTCGCCGCACTGCACGGACTGATCGAGGGTGAGCTGGAGCGCTCGCTGCAGGCGGAGCACGGGCTGTCCGTCGTGGAGTTCACGGTGCTCGACGCCCTGAGCCGACAGTCGGGGTGGCACATGCGCATGTCCCAGCTGGCCCGCGCCGCAGCGCTCTCGAGCAGCGCGACGACCCGACTGGTCAACCGGCTCGAGGACCGTGCTCTGCTGACCCGCATCCTGTGCGCCGACGACCGCCGCGGGATCTACACCGAGCTGACCGAGCAGGGCCGGACCATGCTGCACCAGGCCCGCCCCACCCACGACAAGGTGCTCGAGGTGGCCCTGTCCGATGCGCGCGAGCAGCCGGAGCTGGCTCCCCTCGTCGACTCCCTCCACGCCCTCGACATGGTGCCTGCCCATGGCTGACTCGTGGCTGGTCGTCTTCGACTGCGACGGCGTGCTCGTCGACAGCGAGCGGCTCAACGTGCGCACCTGGACCGGCATGATGCGCGACGCCGGTGTGGACTTCACCGAGGCCGACGCGGTCGAGACCTTCGTCGGTAAGGCCTACAAGGACAACCGCGTCACCCTCGCCGAGCTCACGGGTGCCGTCCCGGATCCCGAGTGGGAGAAGGTCTGGCGGGCGGAGTTCCATCGCAGCCAGGAGGAGCTCGAGCCGATCCCCGGGGCGGCGGAGGCCGTCGCGGCCGTCGAGGAGCTCGGGTGTGCGGTGTGCGTCGCCTCGGGCTCGCTCATGACGGCGATCGGGACCAAGCTTGTTCGCACGGGCCTGGACGGGCTCTTCCCCGAGCATGCACGGTTCAGCGCCGAGCAGGTGGAGCACGGCAAGCCGGCGCCGGACGTCTTCCTCCTCGCGGCCGAGCAGATGGGTTTCGACCCGCAGCGCTGCATCGTCGTCGAGGACAGCCTGGCCGGGATCGAGGCGGCCGTGGCCGCGGGCATGCCCGTCGTGGGCTACCGCAGCGACATGACCCCCGCGGGATGGCTCGACGAGGCCAGCGCCGTCATCGACGACATGGCGGACCTGCCGTCGGTCGTCTCCCGCCTGGCCGCACTGGGCTGACACCCCCTTCGCACAAACTGTGGCTGGCTACAGCATGGATGGTCAGCCACACCACGTGCTGTGGCTGACCACACGAGATGTGGCCAGCCACAGTTTGTGGCGTCGGCGTTGGCGTTGGCGGTTGCGGGGCGGGTGGGCCAGCCCGCTCAGCGCACCCGCCACTGGCCCGGGTCGGGAGCCGAGGGCGAAGGGCGGGACTCGCCGTCCGTGAGCGGCCGACCGCTGGACGTCCGCTTGGCCAGCGCCGACCCCGCGAGGACGCCTGAGGGGAAGGGCCAGCGGGCGACCTGCCGCCGGATCTCGTCGAGGTCGAGCGGTCGGTGCGCGGCGACGAGCACGGCATTGCCGTAGCGACGCCCCTTGATCACATCGCGCATGGCGATCAGCGCCACGCTCCCGCCGGGGCCGAAGCCCGCTCGCAGCCCCGCGACCACATCGGCGAGATGGCGCCAGCCCGGCTCGTCGGGGGAGTTCATCACCAGCACCCCGTCGGGGCGCAGCACGCTCGCGGCGTGGGTGAAGAACTCGAGCGTCTGCAGATCGGCGGGGACCCTCCCTTCGTCGAAGGCGTCCACGACCACCGCGTGGGCGGAGGCGTCCTTGAGCGCCTCGACACCGGGCCGCCCGAGCTGTGGCCGCACCCGGATGCGGTGACCGCGGGGGAGGGGCAGCTCCTCGCGGACCGTCGCGGTGAGCGCCTCGTCGGGCTCGAGGACGATCTGTGGCGAGCCCGGCCGGGTGGACTGGACCCAGCGCGGCAGGGTCAGGCCGGCGCCGCCCACGTGCGTGACGCCGACCGGGTCGGGGCCGGGGAAGACCGCGTCGATCACGGCCGCCATGTGCTGCACGTACTCGAAGACGAGGTGGCCGGGGTCGTCGACGTCGACGTGGCTCTGCGGGTGCCCGTCGCGCATCACCGTCACTCCGCCGTGCTCGTCGGGGACCAGCTCCACTGTCGCCATGGCGACACCTTCACACACGACGAAGGGAGGCACGCACCCAACGGTGCGCGCCTCCCTTCGACATGGAGCCGTGCCAGGACGTCAGTGGCGACGTCCCGCGGTGCGGCGGACGCCCGCGAGGGCCAGCGCGATGCCGGCCGCGAGGAGCAGGCCCAGGCCGGACCCGGCGATCCCGGCGTCCATCGGCCCACCCGGACGGTCGGTCTCGACGACCGGGCCGGTCACGTCGTCGTCGCTCGTGGACGTCGCCGTCCCGGAGCCGGACGTGCTCGTGGAGGTCGCCGTCCCGCTCGTGCTGCTCCCCGAGGTGCTGGTACCCGACGTGCTGCTGCTCGACGTGCTGGTGCCGGAGGTGCTCGTCGAGGTCGACGTACCCGCGGTGACGGTCACCGGCAGGCTCGCCTCGGTGCCACCCGGAGAGGTGACGACGCGCAGCGTCGCCGCGCCCGCCGACAGGCCGTCCGGCACCGTGAAGGTGATGTCCGCGCTCCCGTTGCGGGTCGGGACACCGTCGATGAGGCCGGCGGTGACCGGGAAGGTACCGACCGACGTGTCGCCGACGAAGACCTCGACCTCGGTGCTCGTCGGGGAGTCCACCGACGTCATGTCGAGGCCCGAGACGGTGAAGGAGACCTCGTCGCCCGCGGTGAGCTCGCTCGGCTGGCCCGAGACGGCCACTGCCTGCTTGCGGAAGTCCGGGTCGACGCTCGCGTTGCGCTCGAAGTAGCTGACGAAGGCGTCGGTGTCGATCAGGCCGGTGTCCTTGGCGTTGGCGCCCTCCTGCAGCACGGTGAAGTTGTCACCGCCACCGATGAGGAAGGACCCGGACGTGACCGTGTAGGTCGCGGCCTCGTCGATCGGCTGGCCGTCGACGGCCACGGAGGTGATGTGGCTGCCGTTGGCGGCGTCCGGGTCGTAGGTGTAGGTGACGTTGTCCGACAGGCCCAGCTTGAGGAAGGGCCGCGAGCTGCCCTCGGGCTGCCACTGCTGCTCGAGCAGCGTGATGAACTGCGCGCCGGTGACATCGACGGTCATCATCGTGTTGGCGAAGGGGTTGATCGACGCCGCCTCGGCGTAGGTGACCTCGCCCGGCGCCTCGTCGCCGGTGGGGGCGTGGCGCAGCTCGTCACGCAGACCGCCGGGGTTCATGATCCCGATGTCGGCGCCGGGACGGCCCGGCTGGTTGAGCGCGTCGAGCCAGATGTCGGCGGTGAGGTTGCCCAGGGTCGACTCGCGCTGCCGGTCGTCACGGCCGCCGTCGGTCTTGACCGCCGTCGTGATGTCGTCGGACACCGTGCCGATGACCGTCCTGCCCAGGACCTCGGCCTCGGCGACGGCGTCGTCGACGACCTGGGCGGCCGACGTGTAGGCCGCGTCGGCCTCGCACTCGGGCGTCACGGTGCCGGTCGGGACATTGGTCGCCGAGTACTGCGTGACCTTGCGGGTCGCGGGGTCGAAGCCGAGCTGCACCTGGCCGAGGTTGCTGGCGTAGGAGCCGGTCTGGATGATCGGGCGGGTCCCGCCGCCGGGCGCCGGCGCGTCCCACGCGTAGTCCATGTGGGTGTGGCCGGTGAAGATCGCGTCGACCTCGTCGGCGGTGTCCTGCACGATGTCGGCGAAGGCGCCGCCCGCGGCGACCTGCTGCGCGAGCGTGCTGCTGTCGGCGCCGGCGGTCGCGCCCTCGTGGTACTCGGCGACGACGATGTCGGCCTCGCCGTTGGTGGCGTCACCGTCCTTGAGCTGTGCAGCGACACGGTTGACCGCCTCGACCGGGTCGCCGAAGTCGAGACCGGCGACGCCCTGCGGGGAGACGAGCGAGGGGGTCTGCCGGGTGACCGCGCCGATGACGGCGACCTGCAGCCCGCTGACCTCGATGACCTCGTACTCCTGGAGCGCCGGGGTCGTGGTGCCGCGCTCGTAGACATTGGCGCCGAGCTGGTCGAAGTCCGCCGCCTGGTCCACCCGACCGGTGAGGTCGGAGAAGCCGCGGTCGAACTCGTGGTTGCCCACCGCCGTGGCCTCGAGGCCGAGCGCGTTGAGGAAGCTGATCGTCGGCCCGTCCTCCTGCGAGGAGGAGGTGAAGGGGGAGGCCCCGATGTTGTCGCCGGCGGACAGCAGCGCGGTCGAGTCCGCGCCGAGAGCCGCCCGCGTGGAGACGACGGTGCAGGCGAAGGTCTTGCCCAGCTCGCCGGTGTTGTCGTCGTCGATGCGACCGTGGAAGTCGTTGATGTTGAGCAGGTTGACCGTGGTCAGCGCCGGGTCGATGCCACCCGGGTCGACGGGGTCAGCAGCGTGCGCGGCTCCCGCTGTGGCGACGAGTGCGGTGATGGCACCGACACCGACGAGCAGCGACGCGCCCCTCTTCTTCACGGACATGGGTTCCTCCCAGAACACAGCAGTGTGACGTGCCCTGCACGGGCACACCGAGGTGACTCTGCCGCACTCAGGAGACGGATGTGGGCTGAGCGAGGTCGCGGATGTGGCAATCCGGTGAACGGTCGGGGGTGGGACAATGGGTCCGTGGCTGGACGACGTCGGATCCCCGTGGACGAAGGGTGGTCCGCGCTGCACGCGTGGTCAGCCATGCAGGACCGTTCGACGGTGGACCGCGCGACCCTCGCGACCGCGGTGCGACACACCGTCGCCGAGCTGGCCGACGCTGCCCCCGGCCGCAGCGTGGAGGTGCGGGTTCCTCCCTTCGCCGCAGCGCAGTGCGTGGCGGGCCCGGTCCACACCCGCGGCACCCCGCCCGCCGTGGTCGAGACCGACCCGCAGACCTGGCTGGAGCTGGCCGTCGGTGACCTCGCCTGGGCGGACGGTGTGGCCGAAGGGAGGGTCCGCGTCAGCGGTCAGCGCACGGACCTGTCGGCCCACCTGCCCCTGCGCGAAGGGGGCTGAGCAGCTCGTCGACGACCGCCAGCAGGCGGACGGACTCGTCCAGCGGCATGACGGGGGACTCCGTCTCGCCTGCGGCGACCCGCAGAGCGACCTCGGTCGCCTCGTGGCGCAGCCCGCGGTGCTGCTCGATCGGGTCGCCGACCATCTCGTCGAGGACGACGCCGTCCGCGCCGACCAGCCGCATCGTCGTCGGCTGGTAGAACATCGAGTCCAGCTCCAGCCGTGCCCAGGTGCCGTTGACCGAGGCCGTCGTCGGGGAGGATGCGGACATGTCCGTGGCGAGGGAGCCGACCGCGCCCGTTGGCCCCTGCACGACGAAGGCGAGCCGTCGGTCGACCCCGCGATCGGTGAGCGAGCCCAGGCCGGCGGCGCTGGAGATGCCCCCGAGGACCAGCGAGGCGAAGGACAGCGGGTAGATGCCCAGGTCGAGCATCGCTCCACCTGCGAGGTCCGGACTGGCCAGACGCTCGGGGCCCTCCGGCCACAGCGGGATGGAGTGGTCCGCGAGCACGGTGCTGACCTCGCCGAGGATCCCGGAGTCGAGGACCTGCCGCAGGACGTCGATGTGCGGGAGGAAGCGGGTCCACATCGCCTCCATGCAGAAGACCCCGGCCTCCCGGGCCGCGGCGACGATCTGCGACGCCTCGCCAGCGGTGGGAGCCATCGCCTTCTCGACGAGGACGTGCTTGCCGGCCGCGATCGCGAGCAGGGCGTGCTCGAGGTGCTCGCTGTGCGGGCTCGCGACATACACGACGTCGACGTGCGGGTCGGCCACGAGACTCGCGTAGTCACCGTGCGCACGGGCTCCCGGGGCGTGCTCGCCGACGAAGGCCTGCGCGCGCCCGAGATCACGGGAGCCGATCGCCACCACCTGCTGGCTCGTGCCCTGCAGGGAGAAGGCCATCTCCGAGGCGATCCACCCGGCGCCCAGCAGGCCCCACCGCAGCGGTGGAGCACTCGCCGGGTCCGGCGTCCGGGCGGGTGGGAGCTTCATCCCCGGGACGTCGGCATGCGGGCGCTGGCTGCTCATGGACTCAACCTACGATGGAGGGGTGAGCACCAAACGCCCCCGAAGCAATCCCAAGCCCGTCCCCTTCGTCGCGACCGGGGCGATCATCGGCTTCATCGTCTTCGGCGTCATCTCGTGGATCGGGCCCAACCGCAACGAGGGCTTCGACATCACCTACGACCCGAGCGCGGCCCTGGGCTACATGAGCGTCCTCGGTCTGCTGCTGGGCGCCCTGGTCGGCGCCGTCGTCGTCGCGCTGCTCACCTACCGCAGGTAGAAGCACCCTCCCTTCGCACGACCTCAAGGAGATTCGCCCTCGGGTGTGCACGACCTCAAGGAGAGGGGAAGTGGAGGGGGACGCGGGGTAGCACGCGCCTGTGGGAGACTGGTCCCCGTGCCACGCGGAGACGGAAACCTGTCCCATGACCTGCTACCAGGCGAAAAGGGACCTCAAGACGCTTGCGGTGTCTTCGGCGTCTGGGCGCCCGGTGAGGACGTCGCCAAGCTGACCTACTACGGGCTGTACGCGCTGCAGCACCGTGGCCAGGAGTCGGCAGGCATCGCGACCTCCAACGGGAGGCAGATCCTCGTCTACAAGGACATGGGTCTGGTCTCCCAGGTCTTCGACGAGCGGAGCCTGTCCACCCTTCGCGGTCACATCGCCGTCGGCCACTGCCGCTACTCCACGACCGGTGGGTCGACCTGGGAAAACGCGCAGCCGACCCTCGGCGGGCACGAGACCGGCACGGTGGCCCTGGCCCACAACGGCAACCTCGTCAACTCCGCCGAGCTGCGTGAGCTCGTCGAGAGCCACGGCGACGAGATCCCCGGTGACGACGGCAAGATCCGCCGGATCACCGATGGCGAGCTGCGCCGCGGCAACACCTCCGACACGGCTCTGGTCACCGCCCTCCTGGCGCACGACGAGCACCAGTCGCTCGAGGACGCCGCGATGGACCTGCTGCCCAAGCTGCGCGGCGCCTTCTGCTTCGTCTTCATGAACGAGAACACCCTCTACGCGGCCCGCGACCCCCAGGGTCTGCGGCCCCTGGTCATCGGTCGCCTCGAGCGAGGGTGGGTCGTCGCGTCCGAGACCGCGGCCCTGGACATCGTCGGTGCCTCCTTCGTCCGCGAGGTCGAGCCCGGCGAGCTGGTCACCATCGACGAGGACGGGCTGCGCACCCAGCAGTTCGCCGAGCCGGCCCGCAAGGGCTGCGTCTTCGAGTACGTCTACCTCGCCCGCCCCGACACGACGATCAACGGCACGACCGTCCACGAGGCCCGCGTCGAGATGGGCCGCACCCTGGCCCGGGAGCACCCGGTCGAGGCCGACCTCGTCATCGCGACACCAGAGTCCGGGACCCCTGCGGCGATCGGCTACGCGCAGGAGTCGGGGATCCCCTTCGGCCAGGGGCTGGTCAAGAACGCCTACGTCGGACGCACCTTCATCCAGCCGAGCCAGACGATCCGTCAGCTCGGCATCCGGCTCAAGCTCAACCCGCTGCACCACGTGATCAAGGGCAAGCGCCTGATCATCGTCGACGACTCCATCGTGCGCGGCAACACCCAGCGGGCCGTCGTGCGGATGCTGCGCGAAGCAGGCGCTGCCGAGATCCACGTGCGCATCTCCTCCCCGCCGATCAAGTGGCCCTGCTTCTTCGGCATCGACTTCGCCACCCGCGCGGAGCTGATCGCCACCGGGCTCGGGGTCGACGAGATCCGTACCTCCCTCGGCGCGGACTCGCTCGGCTACATCAGCGAGGACGGCATGGTCGCCGCGACCGCTCAGTCGCCCGACGAGCTGTGCACCGCGTGCTTCTCCGGGACCTACCCGATGGAGCTGCCGAGCGAGGACCGCCTCGGCAAGTCCCTGCTCGAGCTCGAGTTCACCCCGACCGAAGAGGCGGTACGCCGACCGTGACCCAGCAGACCCCGATCACCTACGCCGATGCCGGAGTCGATGTCGAGGCCGGCGACAAGGCCGTCGACCTGATGAAGGAGTCGGTCCGTCGCGCGACCCGCCCCGAGGTCCTGGGTGGCCTCGGCGGTTTCGCCGGGATGTTCGACGCCTCCGCGCTGCAAGGGATGCGCCACCCGGTCCTCGCGACCTCCACCGACGGCGTCGGGACCAAGGTCGCCATCGCGCAGGCACTCGACCGCCACGACACCATCGGGCAGGACCTGGTCGGCATGGTCGTCGACGACATCGTCGTCTGCGGGGCCGAGCCGCTCTTCATGACGGACTACATCGCCACCGGCAAGGTCGTCCCCGAGCGCATCGCGGCCATCGTCGCCGGCATCGCGAAGGGTTGCGAGCTCGCCGGTGTGGCGCTCGTCGGCGGCGAGACCGCGGAGCACCCCGGCCTGCTCGACCCTGACGAGTACGACGTGGCGGGTGCCGCCACCGGCGTCGTCGAGCTCGACGACGTCCTCGGCCCGGACCGCGTGGCTGCCGGCGACGTCGTCCTCGCCCTGGCCTCCTCGGGCCTGCACTCCAACGGCTACTCGCTCGTGCGTCGGGTCATCGCCTCGGCCGGCTGGCAGCTGGACCGACAGGTCGACGAGCTCGGCCGAACCCTCGGCGAGGAGCTCCTCGAGCCGACCCGGATCTACACCAAGGCACTGCTCGACCTCGTGCGTGCCGACGACGTCGACGTGCACGCGCTCAGCCACGTCACGGGAGGCGGCCTGGCCGCCAACCTCGCCCGGGTGCTGCCCGAGGGCACGCTGGCCCGGGTCGATCGCGCCACGTGGACGCCGCCGCCGATCTTCTCCCTCATCGGCCAGCTCGGGGCCGTGCCTCGGGCCGACCTCGAGCGCACGCTCAACATGGGCATCGGTTTCGTCGCTGCCCTGCCGCAGGAGTCCGTCGACGCGGCGATCGCGCGCTCCAGAGCCGCTGGCATCGATGCCTGGGTCCTCGGTGAGGTCTCCGACGCCGCCACGACCAGCCCGCAGGCGGGCATCGAGGTCGTCCAGGGGGCGAAGGGAGTGCACGGCGGCGCCGTGCAGGTCGTCGGGGAGCACGTCTGAGACCCCGCACGCGGGTCCTCGTGGCCGATGCCGACGAGTCCCGCCGGCAGGCGCTCGTCGCGGTCCTGACCGCGGAGCCCGATCTCGAGCTCACCACGCCGGCAGCCACCCTCGTCGAGGTCGCGTCGACTCCGGCCACCGATGTCGTGGTCCTGCTCGGGGGGTTGGACGTGGGCGACGGGCCGCTGGACGTGCTGTCCCACCCGCAGCGCCCGGCAGACGTGGCCTGGATCGTGCTCATGCGTGATGTCGAGGCCACCGATGAGCTGCTGGCCCGCGGAGCGCACGGGTGCGTGGCGGACTCGAGCACACCGCTGCAGATCGGGGCGGCGATCCGGGCCGCAGCCCGAGGTGAGGTTGCCGAGACAGATCAACCCGTGACGGGACCGCTGGTCCAGCGCACGCGGCGGGAGGTCTCACCGCTGACGGGTCGGGAGGTGGAGGTGCTGCGGCTCGTGGATGCCGGTCTGGGCAACCAGGAGATCGCAGAGTGTCTCTACCTCAGCCTGTCGGCCGTGAAGTCACACCTGTCGCACACGTACGGGCGGCTCGGGGTGCGTCACCGCGAAGCGGCAGCCGCCGAGGCTCGTCGTCAGGGGTTGATCTGACTCACTGGGTCAACGACGCAGCGTCACCGCTGCGGCGGGGACCAGTCGTCGTAGTCGTCCGGGTCCGCGTCGCGGGCGTCATCGTGCGTCGCACGTGTCGCCGGCTTGGTGGACTGACCGTGAAGTTCCGACTCCAGCGCCCGCAGATCGGTGTCCGGCGAGTAGTACTTCAGCTCGCGGGCAACCTTGGTCTGCTTTGCTTTCGCTCGGCCGCGCCCCATGGCGTGACCCCCTCATACGCTAGTGCGGGTCGGCACTGATCCTTCTACCGCTCCCGAGGGAATGGCAGAACTACCAGAGCGGACCCGGATCTGTGTGGTTTCTCGTGATGCCAACGGTACATGAGCCGCACGGCTTCCGCGCCATCGGTCCACGCGACGGGCTCATGCCGTCACCGGACGAGCTGACCGAGGTCCTGACGCAGGTCGGGGGGAAGGGCATCCACGACACCGCAGAGCACGATCTGCGTGGGTGCCAGGCGCTCGAGCGTGCTGCGCACGACCTGCGGCAGACGAGCCGTCGTGACGAGGAGCACGGGCGTCCCGTGGTGCCCTGAGGCCACGGCAGCCGTGAGCAGCTCGAGGACCGAGGGACCGCACACGATCGCCCGACCACCGGGCTGCACCTGGTCCCACAGCCCGGCGACCACGGCCATCGGCCCCTCCTCGCGGAAGAACTCGACGTCGGCACCCGTGGCCTCACGCAGCCGCGCGACTGTCTCGGTGGACCACTCCTCCTCGTACCCGACGAAGACCAACCGGCGTGGCCCGACGGAGGCCACGGCAGCGGCGAGCTCGTCGGGGACGTCCGCGGTGTCGCACACGATCACGGACCGGTGGGTCGCCGCGGCCTTCAGCGAGGTCGCGGCCGTGGTCGCGGAGTTGTCCGCGCGGGTGACGTACATCGTCGAGCCGTCCTTCGGAGGGAAGGACTGCAGCAGCCGGGCGGCGGTGAGGGCGAGGTCGTCGGCAGCCACTCGCTCGATCGTCCCGACGGCGAGCTTGTCGATGTGGCTGTAGGCGCGTGGCGTGATGTCGTCGTCGTCGCCGACCACGACGATGTGCTCAGGGGCCAGCCGACCCAGCTCGTCACGGGTGGCAGCGGGTAGCGCACCCGGGCGCACCCACAGGAGGGGCCAGCCGAGCTGCGCCGCGATCGGGGCGACCATCCGAGCGGTGGCGATCCCTTGGGAGCTGACGACGAAGCAGCCCGCGACGCCCGGGTCCCACGCGTCCTGGGTGATCTCCCGGGCCACGTCGGTGCGGTTCCTGCCCGTCCAGCGGACGGTGCCCGGCACGTCGGGTTCGACGGGGGCGGCGTCCTTCGTGCGGGCCTTGGTCTTGGGCAGGGTCGCTTCGTAGGCAGGCAGGACCTCTTCGGTCGGCCCGTCCATGAGCAGGCGGCCGTGGTCCATCCACAGGACGCGATCGCAGATCTCACGGATGTTGGAGTTGGAGTGCGAGACGAGGAAGACGGTCCCCGCGGCCTCACGGATGGCCTTGATGCGCTCGGCGCTCTTCTTCCTGAAGGCCGCGTCCCCGGTGGCCAGTGCCTCGTCGATCATCAGGACATCGGGCGTGGCAGCCGTGGAGATCGCGAACCGTAGCCGCGCGCCCATGCCGGACGAGTAGGTGCTCATGGGGAGGTGGACGGCGTCCCCGATCCCGGAGAAGTCGACGATCTCGTCGAACTTCTCATCGATCTCGGCCTTGCTCAGGCCGAGCGCCTGACCGCCGACGTAGATGTTGCGCGTCCCGCTGAGCTTGCGGATGAGCACGGCATTGACGCCGAGCAGCGAGGGCTCACCGCTGACCCACAACCTCCCTTCGGACGGGGGGAGGAGTCCGGCCACTGCCCGCAACAACGTGGACTTGCCGGATCCGTTGTGTCCGATGATGCCGATGGACTCCCCGTGGTGGGCGACGAAGCTGACGTCCTGGACGGCGTGGATCTCGCGAGTCCGCTCACCCCCACCCCGGAGCATCTGGCGGAAGGAGCGCGGCTCGCCCTGTGTGCTCGGAGCGCCGCGGCGTTCGCCACCGAGGACCCGGTAGGTGACGCTCACGTGACTGACGACGACCGTGGGCGTCCTGGTCTTCGCCGCGGTGGCGTCGGGGTGCTGAGGGTCAACCACGGCCGTACCTCGTCTCTGCCCGCCAGAAGTAGATCAGCCCGACCCCGGCGATGACGACGGCCCAGCCGGTCATGATGAGCCAGTCGGAGAGCACCACCGGTTCGCTGCCCAGGAGGGACTGCCGGACGATGGTGAGCATCAGGGCGAAGGGTTGCAGCGTCAGGACGGCCTGGATCACCGGCGGGGCGCCTGCCACGTAGTGCGCCACGGGGAAGAACACGCCGGAGACGTACCGCAGCAGGCGCACGACGACCGGGATGAGGTTGGCCATGTCCTGGGAGGCGTTGACCAGGCGGGCCGCGATGAAGGCGAAACCGAGGAGCGTCACGCCCTGGATGATCACGGCGACCGGGAAGAGCAGCCACTCCCAGTCGGGGCGCTCGCCGGTGAGGAGCATGAGCGCGAAGAGCAGACCGAAGGCCGGGACCGTGGCGAGGAACTCCGTGAGCGCGACCGACATCGGCAGGATCGCCCTCGGGAAGTGCAGGGCGCGCACGATGCCCAGCCGACCGGTGATCGCCTTGGCGCCACGGGTGATCACCGACGAGGTGAAGCCGAACATCACAACGCCGATGCTGAGGAAGGCGATGAAGTTGTCGACCCCGCCCCGGGTGCTCAGGAGCAGACCGAAGATCAGGAAGTAGCTGCCGATGAGGACCGCAGGGTTGAGGATCGCCCAGACCTGGCCGAGGTGGTTGGCCTCGTTCTTGGCGTAGGACTCGGCCGAGGAGAGCGTCCACAGGAAGCTGCGACGGCGCCACACGTCGGCGATGTACCGCCCCAGCGGCGGCCGCTGGTTCAGGGACCGCAGGCCGTGGCGCTCGGCCAGCTCTCGGGACTCGTCGGTGGTCAACGCTGCGGCGAGGGGGCGGCGCGCGGGTGCCTCGGTCACAGGCTCCGAACCTTGGCGCTGCGGGCGACGTCAGCCACAGTTGGATCCCTTGTCGTTGGTCATCCCCGCGTCCACGGGGCGGTCGGGGTCTGTCCGACGCCTGACAGGGATCATACCGATCGTTCCCGGCAGGGCGGGGTGGCGCGACGGCCGGGCCGCCGGCCGCTCGTAGACTGACGTGCCGCGCCGGCGGACGAGAGGTGGAGACGATGAGGCTGCAACGGGCGATGGGTGTGCTCCGTCGAGCCGGACGCCTTCCCCGCTCGGAGTGGGTCGCCCACTGGCGTGCTCGCCCGCTCGAGAGCGACACGGTCCTCTACGAGGCGACCTTCGGGGCCGGCCTGCTCGACAGCCCGCTGGCGATCTTCAACCATCTGGTCGCCGCGCCGGACCTGGCCCACCTGCGGCACGTGTGGGTCGTCGCCGACGACGGACGGCGTCAGCAGGCTCGAGAGCACCTGTCGACCCTCGGCCTGGACGACTCGCGGGTGCGGCTGGTCGGGTACCGGACGGCCGCGTACTTCCGTCACCTCGCGACGGCTGGCTACCTGGTCAACAACTCGACCTTCCCGGCGGAGTTCGGCAAGCGCCCGGGGCAGATCTACATCAACACGTGGCACGGGACCCCCCTGAAGGCCATGGGCTACGACATCCCGGGGGGCGCCCTCGGCGCGGCCAACATCATCCGCAACTTCCTCGCCGCGGATCACCTGCTCTCCTCGGGCCCCTACATGACCGACACGATGTACCGACGTGCTTACCGGCTCGCGGGGATCGCGCCCGGGTCGGTGCTCGAGGTGGGCATGCCCCGCACGGACGTTCAGGTCGACACCACCGATCCCGAGCGCGCCGCGATCCGGAGGCGGTTGCGGGCCTACGGCGTCACGCTGGACCCCCGACGTCGGCTCGTGCTCGTCGCACCCACGTGGCGGGGGGAGGCCTTCGCGGACCCCCGCCTCGACGCCGAGGACCTGCTGGAGCTGGTCACCTGCCTGCAGGCGGAGCTGGGCGAGGAGTGGCAGGTCCTGGTCAAGGCACACCCCGTGGTGCAGGCGCAGACGCAGGCACTGACCGGCCTCGAGGGGATGCTCGTCCCGGCCGACGTCCCGGTCAACGAGGTCCTCGCGATCACCGATCACCTCGTCACGGACTACTCCAGCATCCTCTTCGACGCGCTGGCCGGTGCCGGGCTTCCCATCACCTTCCACGTCCCCGACCGCGAGCTCTACGAGCGGACCAGACCGCTGTACCTCCCCGCGGAGGACCTGCCGGGCCGGGTGTGCACGACGGCGCACCAGACGGCCGCGGATGTGCTCGCCGGGGGCGAGCGGGCCGACGTGCGCCACGACTGGGCCGCGCGGTACGCCCCCTTCGACGACGGGCAGGCCACCCAGCGGGTGGTGGACGCCATCTGGCGCGGCACCGAGCCGTCTGTCGGCCGACGCGTCCCGCTGGCGGAGCGGGCGGACGGGCGTCGGGTCCCCCGGATCCTCATCCACGCCGGCTCCCTCCAGCGCAACGGCGTCACCTCCTCGCTGATCGCTCTCCTCGGGCAGCTCGACCTCGACGCGCTCGACATCTCGCTCGCGTGGGGACCGGCCCGCGACGCGGACCCGGACGCGTTCGCGGAGGCGGTCGACGAACGGGTGCGCCTCCTGCCCCGCGTGGGAGCACCGGGCGGCTCGCAGCGGGTCCTGGGGTTCCGCCACCTGCTCGAGCGGCTCGGGGCCGATCACCCCGCCGTGCCGGTGGGGGCGCTGGTGCGGCTCCTGCGGGATGAGTGGGTGCGGTGCTTCGGCTCGACGCAGTTCGACCACGTCATCGACTTCGGGGGGTACTCGCCCTACTGGGCCCTGCTGATGTCGCGCGGTGTGGCCCCCGGCGACGTGCGCACCCACTCGATGTGGCTGCACAACGACCTCGCGGCCGAGGTGGCCAGCACGGCCGAGCACGGGAGCAAGCGCGCGCGCCACCTCGAGCAGGTCTTCAGCCTGTACCGCCGCTACGACCGACTGGTCTCGGTCTCGCAGTCGCTGGCCCGGGTCAACGAGCAGTCCCTGGTCAGGTACGCCGGCGGTGCGCAGTTCCGCAGCGCACGCAATGTCATCGACGCGCGGCGGGTGCGCTCGCTGGCGCGGGTGCCCCTCGACGACCTGGGCCTGGCCGCCGAGGTCGTGGCCGCGCTGCGGGACGAGGCCACGGTGAGCTTCGTGACCGCTGGCCGGCTCACCCCAACCAAGAACCACGCACGACTCGTGCGCGCGGCCGCGGCTGCCCGCGCCGCGGGGCACGAGGTCGCCGTGGTCATCATGGGTTCCGGGCCGCTGGAGGAGGAGCTGCGCTCCCTCGTGGGCGAGCTGGGTCTCGAGCGGTCGGTCCACCTGACGGGGCAGGTCGCCAACCCCTTCCCGGTCATCGCGGCCGCCGACTACTTCGCCCTGACGAGTGAGCACGAGGGGTTGCCGATGGTGATCCTGGAGGCGCTGGCCCTGTCGACGCCGGTGCTGACGACGGCCTTCTCCTCGGTCGAGGGCGTGGTCCCGCCCGGGTGCGGCATCGTCGTCGACCGGGACGACGCAGCAGTCGGGCGTGCCATGATGGACCTCGTTTCCCGGCGTCCGGAGTTCAGCACGCTGGACGTCGATGCCTACAACGCCACGGCCCTGCAGGAGTTCGCGGAGGCGATCGGGCTGGGGGACACCACCCGGACACCCCACGAACCACGACCCACAGGACACATGTGAGCCAGCACGAGCCTCGGAGCGCACGCCCGACCCTGGACGAGCTGCGCGCGGTCGTGCAACCGCCCTCGGTGGTCGGCCGGCGCAACTCCGAGCACTGGGCGGGCACGCTCTACCTGCGCCGGATGTCCCTCCACTTCACCCGCGTGATCATCCCGACGGGCATCTCCGCCAACGGCGTCACCTGGCTGATGATCCTCGTGGGCGTGATCGCGGCTGCCGTGCTGATGATCCCGTCCTGGTGGGCGGTCCTGGCCTGTGCCCTCCTCATCCAGTTCCAGATCCTCATCGACTGCTCCGACGGCGAGGTCGCCCGGTGGCGGGGGACCTCGTCGCCGATGGGCGTCTACCTCGACCGCGTCGGCCACTACGTCACCGAGGCGGCACTGCCGATCGCGCTCGGGGTCCATGTCGACGGTGGCCCCACCTCGATCGGCGGTTGGACCACGATCGGTGCCCTCACCGCCTGTCTGGTCCTGCTCAAGAAGTCCTTCGGAGACCTGGTCTTCGTGGCCCGGCTCTACGCAGGCCTGCCGAAGGGGGAGGAGAGCGCCGAGAGCGGTGCCTCCCGCTCGGCCGGTCTGCGATCTGCCCGCAGCCTGCTGCGCTTCTTCCCCTTCTTCCGCGCCTTCGTCGCCATCGAGTACACGCTCATCACCCTGTTCTTTGCGACGGTGGACGTCCTGCTCGCCCAGCTGGGAGCCGTGGATGACGGCGTCGTCCTGCGTGGGTGGCTGCTGCTGTCGCTGCCCCTGGCCATGGCCACCGCCGGCGGCTTCCTGCTGATGATCGTGACGTCGCGACGCTTCGACGCCTGAGCGGGCGCCGTGCGATAGCGTGCGGACACTCCCGCGGGCCGTGACCCGGCCGCGGTCGGTCGACGTCCTGAGGGTGTGTTGTGAGCGAGATTCTTCTCGATCGGATCAGTCTGCGCGGCAACGGCGAGATGGACGTGGTCGTCCTCGCCAGGTCAGCGGCCGGGGGGCCGGCGCCCGCCAGTGCCCTCGTCCGCCTCGATGCCCGGGGAGCTGGTGAGAGCCGTTCCTTCCCCGCGACCATCACCCCGGACGGACCCGGCCAGTGGTCCGTCGCCTGCACGATCCCGCCGGGCGGGCCGCAGTTCGCCGACGGCGCCGACATCCTCGACGGTTTCGCCGAGGTGATCTTCGGCGACGAGCTGGTGGCCACGAGGCTGGGATGGGGTACGACCGACCGGATGTGGTTGCCCTACCCCACGGCCAGCCGCAAGCTGAGCCTGACGCAGGTGAAGGGATGAACGCGGTGCACGAGGCACGAGGCGCCGAGCGCATCTTCATGGTGACGTGGGGCATCGCCGACGAGTTCGGCGGGATGACGTCCATGTGCCTGCAGCGCGCACGGATGTACCAGACCCACGTGGGCCAGCGGGCACCGATCCTCACCTTCGAGCCCAAGCCCGGGTACGGCGAGGTCCTGACCGCTCTGGAGGCGGCCGGCCACGCCTTCGAGGGCCTCGAGATCCTCAACATCTACCACCACTACCGCTCCGCAACGCTCGACGATCGGGCCAAGGTGCCAGGCGCTTCGACGCTCGCGCGCAGCGCCCCGAGCGGGGCGACGGCCGAGGAGCAGCTGGACGACGACGGGCGGGTCTTCTGCCGGCTGTGGACCCAGCCGGACGTCGACAAGGTCGTCCGGCGCGAGTACCTGCGCCCCGACGGGAGCACCTTCCTCCTCGACGAGGCGCCCGTCGACGAGGCGGGCGAGGTCGTCAGGCGACGCCTGACGCTGCTCACGCCCGAGGGCCGGGTCGTCGGCAGTTGGACCCGGGCGGGGGACTTCTACCGCGACTGGCTGCGCGAGCTCTCCGGTGGGCGGCCCACCGCGATGATCGTCGACAGCAACTTCGCCGCGGGCATCTTCACGCAGCTCGAGGAGTCCCACATCGTCACCTTCAAGGTCCTGCACAGCAGCCACGTGGTGGCCGCCGCGGACCCCTTCGTCGGGGCGATCCCCAAGCCGCACCGGCCGATCCTCGACGACCCGGCCCGCTGGGACGGCGTCGTCTTCCTCACACCGGGGCAGAAGGCCGACTTCGTCGACAGGTTCGGCGACGCCGACAACCTCGTCGACATCTCCAACGCGCGAGAGCGGCTGCCGCAGCCGCCGCCCTTCGAGGAACGCCAGCGCGCGACGGGAGCCATGGTCTGCGCCCTCACCCGCCTGAAGAATGTCGAGTCGGCGATCCGCGTCATCCACCGGGCCGCTCAGGAGCTGCCCGAGGTCCGCCTCGACATCTACGGCGGCGGACCCGAGATGGACCATCTCCGGGCCGTCGTCGACGAGCTGCAGGTGCAGGCTCATGTCACGCTGCACGGCCACACGAGCAATGCGGCCCGGGCCTTCGAGACCGCCACCTTCTCGATGCTGACCAGCCGCAAGGAGGGGCAGCCGCTGGTGCTCATGGAGAGCCTC
The DNA here is from genome assembly GCF_001428305.1 of Janibacter sp. Soil728. GTDB lineage: Bacteria > Actinomycetota > Actinomycetes > Actinomycetales > Dermatophilaceae > Janibacter. The sequence goes on from NZ_LMRZ01000008.1 coordinate 74,253, forward strand.
GGGCGTGGCTGCCCGCCGATCTCCTACGACATCCGCTACGGTCCCGGCTCACTCATCCGGGACGGGTACAACGGCTTCCTCGTGACCGAGGGTGACGAGGAGGCCGCCGCCGCCCGCGTCGTGCAGCTGTGCCGCGACGAGGAGCTGGCCAGGTCGCTCAGTGCGAAGGCCTGGGAGTCGAGCGCTGGCTTCGGCGAGCAGGCGATCGTCGACGCGTGGCAGGGCGCCATCTCGCGGGCCCTCGCCGTCAAGCCCGACCGGCTGCACGTGCGGGGCGCAGCCTTCGCCGTCTCGTCGATGACCGTCCACGCCTCGGGGACCCTCGAGATCGAGGGCGACCTCACGTGGACCGAGACGGGTGGCCCCCCGGCCCACGACGTGATCGTCCCGCAGCTCGTCCTGCGTCGTCGCAAGCACGGCGCGCCCGTCTTCGTCCCCGTCGAGGTGCTCTCCCGGCAGCCGCACCGGATGTCGCTGCGCATGCGGGTCACCCAGGACCAGGCTGGCCGCGAGGTTCCCGAGGGCAACCAGCAGCTGGATCTCGTCCTCGCCCTCACCGGACGCAATCTCATCAGGCACCTGAGGCTCGATTTCGGAGGTGGCGGTGAGTCGTGGCTCCCGTACTCCACCGTGCACGGGGCGCTCAGCGTTCAGCGCCGACACCGGACGGCTGTTCCAGCGACCTAGTCGGCGAGCAGCGGTTCGCTGCGCGCGGGTGTGGGGTGGGGCCCGTAGGGTTTCCTCCCGTCAGGCGACGGGACGAGCACTTTGTGGGCTTGCTCGTCGCATCCCACACGCTCGAAGGTTTCGTTGATGAAGGACCTGTTGTCTGCGCTCCGTCGTCCGGAGTCCTCTGCGAGTGGTTTTCGCAAGGACATCCAGGGTTTGCGGGCGGTTGCGGTCTCGCTCGTGGTCATCTTCCACGTGTGGCCGCACAGCCTG
>NZ_LMRZ01000009.1 GCF_001428305.1 Janibacter sp. Soil728
CACTGGGAACGGTGTGGGAGAGTAGGACGCAGCCGGACAACCATTGAGCCGAGAGCCCCCAACGAGTCGTTGGGGGCTCTCGCGCGTTCCACGACAAAAGTGTTGCCATGTGTGGTCTGGATGATCCCTGGCATCTGTGTCGGGGATCTGCAGTGAATGCAATCGGACTCAAGAATGGGCCCCGCCGATTACCGGTGGGGCCCATTCTGTGTTGCCGTCGTGAGGTCAGTCCTCGGCCGGCTTGTTCATGCCGTCCTGGATGAAGTTCATGACGGACGAGTCGGCAAGCGTGGTGACATCGCCGATCTCGCGGTTCTCAGCGACGTCTTTCAGCAGCCGGCGCATGATCTTGCCCGAGCGGGTTTTGGGCAGCTCGTCGACGACCATGATCGAGCGGGGCTTGGCGATCGGGCCGATCTGCTGCCCGACGTGGTTGCGCAGCTCCTGGACGAGCTCGTCTCCTGCGGAGCCGCCCTCAGCGCCGTCTTCGCGCAGGATGACGAAGGCGACGACAGCCTGGCCGGTCGTCTCGTCCGCGGCGCCGACCACTGCTGCCTCGGCCACCCGCGGGTGGGAGACCAGAGCTGACTCGATCTCGGCAGTGGACAGACGGTGGCCAGAGACGTTCATGACGTCGTCGACGCGTCCGAGGATCCAGATGTTGCCCTTGTCGTCGTACTTGGCGCCGTCGCCAGCGAAGTAGTACTCGGGGCCGAAGCGACTCCAGTAGGTGTCCTTGTACCGCTCCGGGTCGCCCCACACTCCGCGGAGCATGGCCGGCCAGGGCTTGGTGAGCACGAGATAGCCCACCTGCTCGGGCTCGGTGAGCGGCTTGCCCTCGTCGTCGAGGATCTCGGCGGAGATGCCGGGGATCGGCTTCTGCGAGCTGCCGGGCTCGAGGTCCGTGACACCGGGCAGGGGGGAGTTCATGATGGCTCCCGTCTCGGTCTGCCACCAGGTGTCGACGATGGGAGTGGTTCCGGCACCGATGTGCTCGCGGTACCAGCGCCAGGCCTCCGGGTTGATCGGCTCACCGACCGAGCCGAGGACGCGCAGCGAGCTGAGGTCGAACTTGGCCGGGATGTCGGCACCCCACTTCATGAAGGTGCGGATGGCCGTGGGCGCTGTGTAGAGGATCGAGACCTTGTACTTCTCGATGATCTCCCAGAAGATCCCCTGGTGCGGGCTGTCGGGAGTGCCCTCGAAGAGCACCTGGGTCGCGCCATTGGCCAGTGGTCCGTAGACGATGTAGCTGTGGCCCGTCACCCAGCCGATGTCGGCGGTGCACCAGTAGACATCGGTCTCGGGGTGGAGGTCGTGGACGACGGCGTTGGTGTAGGCGTTCTGCACCAGGTAGCCGCCGGTGGTGTGCAGGATGCCCTTGGGCTTACCGGTGGTCCCGGACGTGTAGAGGATGAAGAGCGGGTGCTCGCTGTCGTGCGGCTGCGCCTCGTGCTGGTCGGACGCGGAGTCGACGGCCTCGTGCCACCACACATCACGCTGGTCGTCCCACGCGACGTCGATGCCCGTGCGCTGGACGACGAGCACCTTGTTCGCGGTCGTCCCCACCACGGCCTGGTCGACCGCGGTCTTGAGCGGCATCGCCTTGCCCTTGCGGAACTGGCCATCACTGGTGATGACGAGCTTGGCCTCGCCGTCCTCGATCCGTGCCTTGAGCGCCTCTGAGGAGAATCCACCGAAGACGACGGAGTGCGGGGCGCCGATGCGGGCACAGGCAAGCATGGCGATGACGGCCTCGGGGATCATCGGCATGTAGATGGCGACGCGGTCGCCCTTGGCCACACCGAGGGCCTCGATGGCGTTGGCTGCCTTGGAGACCTCGCGCAGCAGGTCGGAGTAGGTGATGGCTCGGCCTTCACCATTGGTGTCGACCGCGTGGATCGCCACGCGGTCGCCGTTGCCGGCCTCGACGTGCCGGTCGACGCAGTTGTACGCGGCGTTGAGCTGTCCACCGCCGTACCACTTGGCGAAGGGGGCATCGCTCCAGTCGAGCGTGGTGTCGAAGTCGGTGCTCCAGGTGACGTACTCCCTGGCCCGGGCGGCCCAGAAGGCCTCATGGTCAGCGGCGGCCTCGTCGTAGAGCTCGGCCTTGCCGATCGCCTGCTCGGTGAACGCGGGGGTGGGGGCGTAGTCCGTCACATGTCCTCCTCGTCGAGTGTCGCGCGTCGTCGCGCGAACCTGTGTCGGCACCCACCTTTCACCCATGTCGTCTCGAGCACAACGGCGGGGTCCCCCTTCGTCGCCGGGCGAGGGACGCGGGGCGACGAGCGGTCTGCGACAGGCCTGGGCACAGTGCACAGCGATGCGCCGCCAGGGCCGCTCGAAGGTTGCGCAGTCTGATCAGTGATCGGCCCATCCGTGGTGCTGATCACCGAGATCTGGGACGGTGGGATGACCACAAGGAGGTGGTTTTCGTGTTCACCGAGGGGCAGTTGTACTCACCCGTGACCACACACGAGGACGGCACCGTCGAGGTGCACCTCGCCGACACGCACCCGGGTCGTGACGATGCGCGGTACCTGCGCCGTCGTGGCGAGATCGCCGGGGCGGCTCTGGCCTGGACGCGGGGGAGCGAGGCCGTGCCCCACATCGAGTACACCTCGCAGGAGCACTCGGTGTGGAGTCGCGTCAGCGATGAGCTCGCGCCACTCCACGCGCGGTTCGCACACCGTGAGTACCTGGACGCCAAGGAGCGCCTTAACCTCCCGACCGAGCACGTGCCCCAGCTCGCCGAGGTGACCGAGCGGCTCCTCCCGCTCACCGGCTGGAGCTATGTGTGCGCGCCGGGGCTGGTCCCCCTTCGCGACTTCTACGCGGACCTCGGCAGCCGCACCTTCAACTCCACCCAGTACCTGCGTCACGGTTCCCAGCCGCTCTACACGCCGGAGCCGGACATCATCCACGAGGTCATCGGGCACGCCAACCAGCTGGCCAGCCCGCGCCTTGCCGCGATCACCGAGGCCGCCGGGCGGGCCTCGCTGCGCCTCGAGACCGAGGAGGCGATGAAGCTCGTCGCCGACATCTTCTGGTTCTCCATCGAGTTCGGCGTCATGTACGAAGGCACGGATCTGAAGGCCTACGGCGCGGGGATCCTGTCGAGCTATGGGGAGATCCAGGAGTTTGCCCACATGGAGATCCGCGATCTCGACCTGGCCGCCATGGGCACGCTCAACTACGACATCACCGCCTACCAGCCGGTGCTCTTCGCCGCGCGATCGATGACCCACCTCGAGGACGTCGTCGGAGCCTTCTTCGCCACCGTCGACGACGATGCGGCGGCTGCCCTGCGAGCCGAGGCGGGCCGACGGGGACTGCTCCCCATGGCCCCGCACTGACGTCGCTCATAGGCTCCCCGACAGGGGAGGAGGAGGTCTTCCTCGCGACACGAGGGGAGACCATCATGACCAGTCGACGCATGAGCATCGCCGGCCTGCTGACGGGTGCGGCGCTCGCACTGTCCGCCTGCGGCGGGTCCGGGGCGGACACGACGACCACGGACACGAGCAGCACGTCCACGTCCAGCACATCCGAGGCCAGCGCGTCCGAGAGTGCCGGCACCACGACCTCGACGACCGAGACACCGACCGAGGAGTCCACCGCGTCCGCGTCCGACGGCGACGCCGAGGGGGGCGATGCTCCCGCCGGTCTGACCGACCCGGGCACCGAGCTCGCCATCGGCAAGACTGCGACGCTCCCGCAGGGGAAGGACGACGCCACCGTGACGGTGGCCGTCACCAAGATCACCAAGGGTTCATCGGCTGACCTGGCCAAGCTCAAGGACGCCAGCAAGTACGCGGAGTACACGCCCGTCTACGTGCAGTACGAGATGACGGGAACCGACAGCTCGAGCGAGCTCGGTGGCGACCTCCTCGACGACGTCGATCCGATCCTCGCCAACGGCAGCAAGGCGTCCACGCTCGCCATCATCGGCACCTCGCCCTTCACGAAGTGCGACCGCAACTCCATCCCCGAGGACTTCGCTCCCGGCGACACCGAGACCACCTGCCAGGTGGCCATGGTTCGCTCCGGCCAAGAGGTCACGGGTGCGCAGTACGCGCCCTACGAGGGGGACTACTCAGATGACGGTGCGGTCGTCTGGACCTCGTGACACCCAGGGGACGAAGGGGGGAGGGCTGCGGCCCTGCCCCCTTCGTCATGACGTCGGTGGTTCAGCGCCGGAGCTGGTCCGCGATGCCCGTGACGACGATCTGGAGGCCGGTGCCGAAGTCGCTCGGTGTGCGCTGTGCGGTGGTGATCCCTGAGCGGGTCGCGTGGGCGTGCGACTGCTCGTCGTAGGCATGGCCGTAGACGAAGTGCAGGAGCGTGCGGGCGGCGGTCGGCACGATGTCCTCGGGCAGTCCCGCGCCGGTCAGCACGCTGCGCAGCTCCTCGAAGGGGGCCTGCGCGCCCATCCCGAAGGCCCACATGCTCATGACGAGGTCGGCTCCGTCCGGGTAGCCGGTCACCGCGGCGTGGAGGTCCTCGCAGTGCAGGCGGACCCGCTCCTGCCAGGCCATGTCGTGGCTCGGTGTCCGCGGCCCGCGGGCAAGGATCTCGTCGGCGACGGAGCCGAGCAGGGCCTGCTTGTTGGCGTAGTGGTGGTACAGCGCGCTCTGCTGCACGCCGAGGTCGGTGCCGATGGCCCGCATCGTGAGGTCGGGCAGGCCGACCCGGGCGAGGATCTTCAGCGCAGTGTCGACGACCTGCTCGCGGGTGAGGGGGGAGCGGGGGTTGCGCGGGGGTGGCACAGGAGCTCCCTTCGAGGTGGTGGGCCGAGCGGTTTGACCCTACCTGCCGCCCCATCTAACCTGAACTTCGTTCACCTACTGAACGGCGTTCAGTAGCCACGGCCCGGCTGGTGCTCCACCCAGCCACCGACACCGCCCACCGGAGGAACCCATGACCGCCCACGACCAGCTCGTCGATCGTGTCCTCGCGGGCGAGGACGCCACCGCGCAGGATGCGCTCACCGTCTTGCGCACCCCCGACGACGAGGTGATGAGCCTCGTTGCGGCGGTCTCCCGGCTGCGGCGAGAGCACTTCGGCATGTCGGTCAAGGTCAACTACCTCGTCAACCTCAAGTCAGGTCTGTGCCCCGAGGACTGCGGGTACTGCTCGCAGGCGCTCGGCTCGACGAGCGAGATCCTGCGCTACACCTGGCTCAAGGCTGACGAGGCCCTCGCCCAGGCCCGGGCGGGGCTGCGCGGTGGCGCGACCCGCGTCTGCATGGTGGCGAGTGGCCGCGGGCCGAGCGACCGCGACATCGACCGGGTCGCCGGGATGGTGGATGCGATCAAGGGCGAGCACCCACAGGTCGAGGTCTGCGCCTGCCTCGGGCTGCTGAAGGACGGGCAGGCCGAGCGGTTGCGCGAGGCGGGCGTCGACGCCTACAACCACAACATCAACACGGCGGAGTCCCACCACGACTCGATCGTCACGACGCACACCTACGAGGACCGGGTGCGCACGGTGGCCAAGGCGCAGGGCGCCGGGCTGTCCGCCTGCAGCGGCCTGATCGCCGGGCTGGGGGAGAGCGACGACCAGCTCGTCGAGGCACTGGTCGCCCTGCGCGAGCTGGGCTCGGAGTCGATCCCGATCAACTTCCTCATCCCCTTCGACGGGACGCCCAAGCAGCAGACCTGGGAGCTGTCGCCCCTGCGGTGCATCAAGATCCTTGCCACGGCTCGGGTGCTCGCCCCGACCGCGGAGATCCGCATCGCTGCCGGACGGGAGATGCACCTGCGCAGCCTGCAGGCCATGGCCCTGCACCTCGCCAACTCGATCTTCCTCGGTGACTACCTCACCGCAGAGGGGCAGGCGGCGCAGGACGACCTGATGATGTTGGCGGACAACGGCTTCGTCGTGCTGGGGTCGCAGGAGCCTGATGGCTCGACACCCCGGGAGGACCATCCCGTGATCCGTCGCCGCGGAGCGGGCACGGCCGCCCCGGCCAACGCCTGACGGCAGGATGTCTGAGGCCTGAGGACATGACGAAGGGGGCAGAGCCGCGGCTCTCCCCCCTTCGTCATGCCGTGCGGACGATCAGTGATCGACTGTCTCGGCGACACCGTGACCGGTGAGGCTGCGCACCTCCATCTCGGCGTACTTCGCGCGGTTGAACTCCTTGCTCGTCACCGAGCCGAGCCAGCCGAGGAAGAAGCCCAGCGGGATGGAGATCAGGCCGGGGTTGGCCAGCGGGAAGATCGAGAAGTCAGCGCCCGGGATCATCGCGGTCTCGGACCCGGAGACGACCGGCGAGAGGGCGATGAGGACGAGCGCCGAACCGAGACCGCCGTACATCGACCACAGTGCACCACGGGTGTTGAAGCGCTTCCAGAAGAGGCTGTAGAGGATGGTCGGCAGGTTGGCGCTCGCCGCGACGGCGAAGGCCAGCGCCACGAGGAAGGCGATGTTCTGGTCCTTGGCGAACATGCCGCCGAAGATCGCCACCAGACCGATACCGACCACGGCGTACCGCGAGACCTTCACCTCTTCCTCCTGGGTGGCTTCGCCGTTCCTGAAGACCTGGTTGTACAGGTCGTGAGCGAAGCTGGCACTGGCGGTGATCGTCAGGCCGGCGACGACCGCGAGGATCGTCGCGAAGGCGATTCCGGAGACGATGCCGAGCAGCCACGATCCGCCGAGCTCGAAGGCGAGCAGCGGGGCGGCCGCGTTCGCCTTGCCGGGCGCTGCGTTGATCGCGTCCGCGCCGACGAGGGCGCCGGCACCGTAGCCGATGACCAGGGTCAGCAGGTAGAAGCCACCGATGAGCCAGATGGCCCACTCAACGGACTTGCGAGCCTGCTTGCTCGTCGGGACGGTGTAGAAGCGCTGCAGGACGTGGGGGAGTCCTGCGGTACCGAGGACGAGCGCGAGGCTGAGCGAGATGAAGTCGATCTGGGTCGTGAGGCTCTTGCCGTACTTCAGGCCCGGCTCGAGGAGCTTGTCGCCGGCTGCGGGGTTCTTGTCGACGGCGCCCTGCATGAGGCTCGAGAGGTTCATCCCGAACTGCGCGAGCACCATGACCGTCATGAGTGCCACGGCGAAGATCAGCAGGACGGCCTTGATCATCTGGACCCAGGTGGTGCCCTTCATGCCGCCGATCATCACGTAGGCCACCATGACGACGCCGACGACGGCGATGACGATGTTTTGCGCCGCGGCGCCGTCAACGCCGAGGAGGAGTGAGACCAGACCACCGGCGCCGGCCATCTGGGCCAGGAGGTAGAAGAAGGAGACCGCCAGCACAGAAGTGGCCGTGGCAATGCGCATCGGGCGCTGCTTGAGGCGGTAGGACAGCACGTCCGCGAGCGTGAAACGGCCGGTGTTGCGGAAGAGCTCCGCGACGAGGAGCAGGGCCACGAGCCAGGCGACGAGGAAGCCGATGGAGTAGAGGAAGCCGTCGTACCCCTGAAGGGCGATGGCGCCGGCGATGCCGAGGAAGCTCGCGGCCGAGAGGTAGTCGCCGGCGATGGCCAGTCCGTTCTGCCGGCCGGAGAAGGCGGCGCCGCCGGTGTACATCTGGCTGGCGGTCTTCTTGCCGCCGGCCACCTTGATGACGATCGCCAGCGTCGCGACGACGAAGACGACGAAGATCGTGATGTTGAGTGCGGGCGAACCAGTGGAGGTCGCTGCAGCGAGGGTGGTCATCAGTCCTTCGCCTCCGGGGTGTCGATGGTGGTGATCGTCGCGGCCAGGGCCTCAGCCTTGGGGTCGAAGGACTTCGCGGCCCAGCGGACGTAGATGATCGTGATGGCGAAGGTCGTCACGAACTGACCCAGGCCCATGATGAGGCCGATGTTGATGTTGCCGAAGACCTTGGTGCCCATGAAGTCGGACGCAAAGATCGACAGCAGGACATACAGGAAGTACCACGCGAGGAAGAACGCGGTGACAGGGAAGACGAAGCCGCGGAAGGTGCGGCGCAGATCGCCGAACTCCTCGGATTCCTGGACGGCGATGTAGCGCTCGCCGAGCGGTTGAGCATCGTTGCTCATGGCTCACCTCCGGGTTGTGGTGGGCCCGGACAGCATTGGCCGGACCCGCTACAGAGTGGCCCGGATCACCCACGGCCAACGGGTGCGCCGTGCGTGGCGCGGTCGGCGGGTGCTGCCGTCGCTGTGCGGGTCGCCCGGACGCGACGAGCGGCAGGTTGTGCAGGACGAGCGGTCGGCGGCCGGTGGCTGTCGTGCCCGACCTCGCAGGTCAGGTGCCGTCGACGAGCACGTCCTCGGGGGTGTGCAGCCTCGTCATCGTCCGGGCCCAGCGTCGTGGCCGGGAGGCGGGCGTGAGCAGCGAGACGATGATCGTCACGGCGAAGGCCAGGGGTGTCGCCCACGCCGTGGGCGCCGCGACCAGTGCCCCCGGCCAGCCGGCAGGGGCGAGGTCCATGACGGACACGATCGCGGCCGCGGTCGTGGTCAGCCCACCCACCGCCACTCCAGCGGCTGCTCCCTTCGCCGTCAGTCGGGTCCACCAGACACCGAGGATGAGCAGCGGCGCGAAGGTCGCGGCCGCGATGGCGAAGGCATGCCCGACCGCGGAGGAGATGCCGATCGGCTCGGCCGTGCAGGCGGCGACGAAGGGGGCCAGTACACCGACGAGAGCAGCGAGGCGGAAGGAGGTGGCTGGGGCGACCTCGCCCCGGGACAGCCGGGCAGTGAGTGGCCGCAGGACGTCCTGGTCGATGGCGCCGGCGACCGACATCGCCACACCGGAGGCGGTGGCGAGGAAGGCGGCGAAGGCGCCGCCGGCGATCAGCGCGGTGAGCAGCTGACCGTCGAGCCCGGAGAGCATGGCGCCGGGGAGGGCGAGGACGACGGTGCGGCTGGCATCGCCCCCGACGTCACCGTGGTCGAGGTAGGCCCGGCCGAGGTAGCCGTAGACCGGCGGGAAGACGTAGAAGATGCTCAGCAGCGCCAGCACCGAGACGGTCGTGCGGCGGGCGGCGACGCCATCGGGGTTGGTGTAGAAGCGCACGGCGATGTGGGGCAGGCCCATCGTGCCCAGGCACAGTGCGGCGAGGGTGCTGTAGGTCGTGAAGAGCGCGCGGCTCGTCGGTCCGTCGCTCGTGAGCGGCTCCCACCAGGACGCGGCGGCCTGCGGGGTGGGCCCGCCGGAGCGCTGCCACACCAGGAGCAGGACGAAGGCGGGGACGGCGATCGCCGTGAGCTTGATCCAGTACTGCACGGACTGGACCAGGGTGACCGAGCGCATGCCACCGGCGGCGACGTTGAGGACGACGATCACCGTGAGCACGGTGGCCCCGACCCAGGTGGGCAGGCCGCTGACGTGACGAAGGGCGAGGCCGGCGCCCTGCATCTGCGGCAGCAGGTAGAGCCAGCCGATCCCGACGACGAGCAGGGCGCAGCCACGTCGCAGGGTGCGCGACTCCAGTCGGGACTCAGCGAAGTCGGGGAGCGTGTACGCGCCGGAGCGCCGGAGGGGAGCGGCGATGAGGATGAGCAGGACGAGGTAGCCGACGGTGTAGCCGATCGGCATCCACAGCATGTCGATGCCGCGGTCGTAGACGAGACCGGCCACACCCAGGTAGCTCGCGGCAGAGAGGTACTCGCCGCTGATGGCGCTCGCGTTGCGCCATGGCGTGATGGCACGTCCCGCGACGTAGAAGTCGCTGGTGCCCTTGGCCAGGCGCAGGCCGAGAGCCCCGAGGGTGAGGGTGGTGAAGCAGACGAGGGCGATCGCCAGGACGCTGAGCGGCTGGCTCACCGGCGGCCCACGAGGTCGCCGAACTCCGCCTCGATCCGCTCGCTGGAGCGGGTGTACCACTGGGCGGTGAGGACGACTCCCGGGTAGACGAGGACTCCGAGGACGATCCACGGGAGGGGCAGGTCGAAGAGGCTGGACCGACGTGTCGCCGGGACGAGGGCGAAGAGGAGGGGGAGCGCGCCGAGAGTCACGACGCCGAAGGCCAGGGTGGTCAGGGACAGCTGCAGCTGGGCACGCACCAGTGAGCTGACATAGGCGGTGCCCAGCGGGGAGTTGCCAGCGATCTCGTCGCGGACGGTGCGGGGGCGGTCGCGACGGCTGGGACGTCGGGTGCGGGTGACGCGCACGCGCACGGGCGGGGTGCTCATCCGTCGTCGGTGGCGGTGCGCGGCCGCAGCAGGGTGCCGCGCAGATGCCGGGTGTGGCGCCGGCTGACCTGAAGCTCGATGTCGTCGACGATGACCGTGCACCGCCCGCCGTCGTTGTGGATCTCGCTGATGTGACGTGTGGAGACGAGTGTCGAGCGGTGGATGCGCACGAACCCCGCGTCGGCCCACTGCTCCTCGAGGGTCGCCAGGGGGATCCGGACGAGGTGTGACCCCGTGGGGGTGTGCAGTCGGGCGTAGTCACCCTGGGCCTGGACCCAGCGGATGTCGCTGCGGGGGACGAAGCGAGTGACGCCGCCGAGCTCGACGGGGATCGTCTCGTCGTCCTCGGGAGTGGCGGAGGCCGGGGTGTCGCGCTCGCTGGAGGCCAGGCACCGGCGCACGGCCTCACCGATCCGCTCCGGGCGGACCGGCTTCATGATGTAGTCGACGGCATCGAGGTCGAAGGCGTCGACCGCGTGGGTGTCGTGCGCGGTGACGAAGACGACCTGCGGTCGCTCGGTGAAGCGCCGGATGACCCGGGCCAGCTGCATGCCGTCCAGACCGGGCATCGAGATGTCGCTGAAGACCACGTCGATGGGCTCACGCTCGAGTGCGGCAAGGGCGGCTGTGCCGCTCGACGCGGTGAGGACTCGCCCCACGCGCTCGTCCTGGTCGAGCAGCCAGGCAACTTCGTTGCGTGCTGGCGCCTCGTCATCGACGACGAGCACGGTGAGCGCTGCGGGCTGGGGCGGACGCGGCATGGCCACCAGACTAGGCCGGTTCCTCGAGCGCGGGGGAGTACTTGGGTACCCGGAAGGAGACCCTCATCCCTGCACCCGGTGCCGTGTCGACGACCAGACCGAACTCTTCGCCGTAGACCTGACGCAGCCGGGCGTCGACATTGCCCAGTCCCACGGAGTCGGCGCGCGACTGGCCGTCGAGGATCTTGCGGATCGCTTCGGGTCGGGCTCCGACTCCGTCGTCGTCGACGCTGATCTCGGCTTCGTTGCCGTGGTCGGTCGCGCTCAGCGTGACGTGGCCCGGCCCTTCCTTGGGTGCGAGCCCGTGGCGCACCGCGTTCTCGACGAGTGGCTGGATGGCGAGGTAGGGGACCCTCACGGACAGCACCTCCGGAGCGATCTTGAGCGTGATGGCGAGCCGGTCACCGAAGCGCGCCTGCTCCAGAACGAGGTAGCGCTCGACATTGCGCAGCTCCTCGCTGACGGTGGTGAAGGCGCCGCCGCGGCGCAGCGCATAGCGGGTGAAGTCGGCGAACTCGAGTAGCAGCTCGCGGGCCCGGGCGGGGTCGGTGCGCACGAAGGAGGCGATCGCTGCGAGCGAGTTGTAGATGAAGTGCGGGGAGATCTGGGCTCGCAGGGCCCGCAGCTCGGCCTCCATCGCGCGGGTCCGCTCGTAGCCGAGATCAGCCAGCTCGACCTGGGTGGCCACCCAGGACGCGACCTCCTCCGCTGCCCGGGCCAGACCGGCGGACACGGCCGGGCCGTAGCCGGCGATGGCCCCGATGACCCGGTCGTCGACGACCACGGGGGCGATGACGGCGGCCCGGATCGGGCAGTCGGTGCTGGTGCAGGTCACGACATCCGGCCCGAGGACCACGGTCTGCCCTGAGGCGAGGACCTGCGCTGCCTGGTCCATGACGACAGGCAGGTGGTGCCTCCCTTCGCCCTCCCAGACGATGACGCTGGAGGCATCGCAGATCGCCAGACCGGGGGTCGCGAGCATCGCCTTGAGATAGGGGGCCGCGCGCTCGCAGCCGTCGTCGGTGAAGCCGTCGGCGAGGTGTCTGGCGGCCTCGGAGGCGGTGTGCAGGGTCTCGTAGGTCGCTTGGTCGGTGACCGAGATGAAGCCGGGGCGGGCCCGGCGCCACCGCACGAGGGTGACGACCAGCCAGAGCGCGAGGAAGGCGCCCGTGACCACCACCACAGTGGGGAGGTGCAGGCCGGCAGTCATGGCGGCACCCTAGTGCGGCCTACGCTGGGAAGGTGTCTGACTCCAGCCCTCTCGTTGCCGCACTGACCCAGCTCGCCGCCCTGCCCGAGGTGGCGGCGGCCTCCGATCACGCCCGAGAGGTGTGTACCCAGCTGCGCTGGCACGAGGCACTACGCCGGCGGATCCCCGAGGCCTCGGCCGAGTCACGGGTGCGCGGCGCCTGGGCGAGCGCGGAGCTCGACGGCGCGCGCTCGACCGCGTCGATCGTGCGCGAGATCATGATGGGGAGCCGGGAGCGCAGTGCCGACCCGGACCCGGCAGAGCGCGTGATCCACGGCGCGATCGCGGCCACGGCCGAGAGCGAGCACCTGCGTGATCTGGTGACGCGGTCACCCGGTCAGGCACTGGCGCGTCTGCACACCGCCGCCGCCGCGCAGCTCGTGGGCGATCGCGACCAGCTCGGCCGGCCGCGGATCGAGGGGGAGGGGTGCGAGGAGTTCGCCGACCTCGGTCCTGCGCCGACGGGAGCCGAGCTGCGACGGCGTCTCGACGGGATCATCGAGCTGATGCGCTCGGCCAGCGAGGCTCCTGCCCTCGTGGTCGCGTCGATCGTCCACGCCGAGATCGCGACCGTCCGTCCCTTCGTCGTCGGCAACGGTCTCGTCGCCCGCGCCGTCGAGCGCACGCTCATCGCCGCCACGGGACTGGACCCGACCGGTGTCGCGGTGCCCGAGGCCGGCCACGGGCACGAAGGGGGGCCGGCCTACCTCGGCTCGCTCAACGGGTACGTGCACGGCGGGTCTCCGGGGGTCTCGCTGTGGCTGAAGCATTGCGGCGACTCGCTCGTGGCGGGTGCCGAGGAGGGCTGGCGGGTGGCCGAGTCGGTCCGGGCCGGGCGGCTCGGCTGAGGCTGGACGCGTCCTGAGAGCGCGTCGAATTGCGCTCACAGAAATCACGATTAGAGTTCTTCTCAGTTGCTCCCTTCGGGTTGAGCAGCCAACGCACGGCTCCCTCCCCCCCGGAGTCCGCGCGTTGACGGCCCCGGCGCTCCCCCGCCGGGGCCGTCCCCTTTTCCGGCCGCGGTGCTCCGGTGTCCGACCACGGTGGTCCGGTGCTCGTCCACAGGCGCTGCGGGACGAAGGGGGTTGTCCCCAGTCGTGTGACCAGCCAGCCGGAGGGCCGGGCGGCGCGGCAGGGTCGCGGGCATGCATCCAGTCGTCGTCATCACCGCAGCCTCGGGTGGGCTGGGCGTCTCCACCCTCGCGGCCGTCACCGCCACCGTGCTCGCCCGGGACTCCTCGCCGACCCTCGTCGATGGCGCCTTCGGTGCCGGAGGGCTGGACGCCACGGTCGCCGCGGAGCACGTCGAGGGACTGCGCTGGGGAGATCTCGCCGAGCACGAGGGCACGGTCGACGCCGCGCGTCTACGAGAGGCGCTGCCCCGGGGAGCGGTGCCGACGCTCGCGGTCCGAGGGCCGCGGCCGACGCCTGCGACCGTGCGTGATGTCGTCACCGGGCTCGCAGGACTGGGGCCCGTGGTCGTGGACCTGCCCTGCTCGGGTCGGGTGCCGCCGGTCTGGGCAGAGCTCGCGGACGTCGTGGTCGTCCTGGTCGGGCTGCGACCGCGCTGGTTGCGCGACGGGGAGGCCTGGGCCGCGGCGCTGGGGGAGCGACGGGAGTCCGCGCTGCTGGTCACCCGTGGCCCGCGACGGGCGCAGCGGGTCTCCGAGCGGGCCGCGGACCACCTCGGGGTGCCCCTGCTCGACCATCTCGCAGACGACGCCGGGGTGCTGCGCGACGAGGCGCGCGGGCGCGGGCCGCGGCCCAAGGGGCCGGTCGGGGAGGTCGCCCGCACTCTCGCCGCGGCGCTGCCGACCTCGACCGGTCCCTTGGTCGAGCACGTGCTGGGGCTGGCCTCATGAAGTGGTCGAGTGCCATCGACGCGCACGTGCAGGCCGGTCGCGCTCCCGACGAGCGGGTGATCGAGGAGGTTGCCCGCTCGGAGGGGGTGCGGCTGGGCGGCTCCGGAGCGTTGCGCAGGTCGGGTGAGCTGCGGGCCGACCTCATGGGTCTGGGCGCGCTCGAGCCGCTCGTCCGTGACGAGCGGGTCACGGACGTGCTCGTCAACGGAGACGGGTCGGTGTGGGTCGACCGGGGCTGCGGGGTCACCCGCGCCGATGTCGAGGTGGGCGACGAGGAGGCCGTGCGGCGCTTGGCGACCCGACTGTCCGCGCTCGCGGGTCGCCGGCTCGACGACGCCCAGCCGTGGGTGGACGGGCTGCTGCCGCGAGGGATCCGCCTGCACGCGGTCCTGCCGCCCCTGGTCGCTGGCGGGGCACATGTCAGCCTGCGCATCCCACGGCACCGGGGTGGCGGGCTGTCCGCGCTCGTGGACCTGCAGATGGCGACCCCCGAGCAGGCGGAGCAGCTGCGCGCGATCGTGCGCGAGCGGCAGGCCTATGTCGTGACCGGTGGGACCGGGACGGGCAAGACGACCCTGCTGGCCGCCTTGCTCGCCGAGGTCCCCGCGGACGAGCGGCTGGTCGTCGTCGAGGACGTCGGTGAGATCCAGGTCGGGCACCCGCACGTCGTGCGGCTGCAGGCTCGCTCGGCCAACACGGAGGGCGCGGGCGAGGTGACGATGGTCCACCTCGTGCGGCAGGCACTGCGGATGCGGCCGGACCGGCTCGTGGTCGGCGAGGTGCGCGGCGCCGAGGTGAGGGACCTGCTGCTCGCGCTCAACACCGGGCACGAAGGGGGCTGCGGCACCCTCCACGCCAATCGCGCGGAGGATGTGCCCAGCCGGCTCGAGGCTCTCGGGGCGCTGGCGGGGATGAGCCGTGAGGCGGTGCGAGCCCAGGTCGCCAGTGCGCTGGAGGTCGTTGTGCACCTGAGGCGGGTGGGCGGCCGGCGAGTTGTCGACTCGATCGGCCCGCTGCCGAGGGTGGCCTCGTGACGCTCGTGGTCGTGGGTCTCGTGCTGGTGGCGGCACTCGTGTGGCCGGGGCGGTCTGCGGGCATCGGGCTGGGGGGCCGAGACGTGCCGGCATGGCATCCGTGGCGCCGCCCGGAAGCCGGCCGGCTGCAGGACCTGGAGTCGCTGGCCGGGGTGGCCGACCTGCTCGCCATGGCCCTGCGGTCAGGCGCAACACCGGTCGCCGCTGTGCACGTCGTCTCGGCGGAGGCACCACGGCCCTGGCAGCCGGTCCTCGAGGAGGTGCACGAGCAGCTGTCGACGGGTGGCTCAGCGGGGCAGGTGTGGCGCAGGCACGCGCAGGACCATCCGGAGCTCGGTGCGGTCGCAGGCGCGTGGGCGCTCAGCGAGGACCTCGGCGTGGCCCTGGCGCCGTCGATGGCGACGAGTGCCCAGGTCCTGCGGGCCAGGGTGCAGGCGCGGCGACGGTTGGAGGCCTCGACCGCGGGCGCGAGGGCGACCATGCGGATGCTCACGCTGCTGCCCCTGGTGGGACTGCTCGCCGGCTTCGCCTTCGGTCTCACCCCGTGGGAGGTCTACGGGCACAGCGCGGTGACGATGGCCTGCGCTGTGCTCGGCCTCGTGCTCACGGCGATCGGGTGGTGCATCTGCCGCTGGGTGCTGGCGCGGGCCGTCGCGCCCACGGTGCACCGGTGAGCCTGCTCGTCGTCGCCCTCGTGGTCGTGGCGGTGGGGATGTGGCCCGGGCAAGCCGCCCGCGTGCGGTGGCTGCGTCGTGAGGTGCAGGTCCAGGGCGACCCGCCGGTCTCTGCCCTGACCGTCGACGAGGTGGCCGATGCGAGCGTGCTGCTGGCCCTGGCGCTGCAGTCGGGCCGAGGCATGGTCCAGGCGCTGGAGGAGGTCGCCGGCGTCTCTGCGGAGGGGGCCGGGGAGGACCTGCGACGGGTGGCGGCCGCTCTGCGTTGGGGCCGCTCCATGAGCCAGGCGTGGACCTACGCCCGCAGGGTGTGGGGGCCCACGGCCACGGCCTTCGTCGTCGCCGATGCCGTGGGAGCACCGTCGGCCAGTGTGCTCCTGGACGCCGCAGCGAGCCTGCGCGACGCGGAGGCTCGCCGTCTGGAGGAGGCCGGGGGCAAGGCGGCCGTGATGCTCGTCCTCCCCCTGGGGCTGTGCTTCCTGCCGGCCTTCATCGCCACGGCCGTGATCCCGGTCGTGGCCGTCCTCGTGGGCACTCAGCTCTCCTGAGTGGGGTGGGGGTACCCCCGGAGGACGGCGCGCTCGAGGATGCCCAGGGACGCGCGCAGGGCCTTGTCGTCGATGACAGGGAAGATCCGCTTCCACTTCTCCGCGGCCTGCGACCAGTCGCAGTAGGAGGTGACCCGGGTTCCCGACGGGACGGCGACGAGCTCGTAGCCGTAGACGTGCCCGATCGGCGGCTTGATGGTGCCGTGGATCGTCCACTCCACCAGGGCATCCGTCTCGAGCCGGGTGAAGACGACCTCGACGTCGTAGCGGCCCATCGGCAGGTCTCCGAGGGCCTCCCTGTCCATGTGGACGACGAAGGTGTCGCCCACCTCGCTGGGGGGCTGGCCGTGCGCCGACTGGAGCATGCCGCTCGAGTCGATGGCCACGTGGCCATCGGGGTCGGTGAGGACGGCGAAGATCGCCTCTGCACCGGCAGGGATGAGGCGGGTGGCCGAGATGCGTTCGCTCATGCACCGGACCCTACGACCAGCCGTCCACATCCGACGAGGGTTGGGGCCTCTCGTGCACAGCCAGCCGAGGGACCTGTCGAGGGTGGGTGCCAGCGCCAAGGCTGGATCCACTGCGGCACATCGGGTGCCGCCCAAGGGGAGGAGCTTCCCATGAAGAGGTCCATCGTCCGGTGGGGTCATCGGGCTCGGTTGTCGTGCGAGGCGGGGATGACCACCGCGGAGTACGCGGTCGGCACCCTGGCAGCGTGCACCTTCGCGATCGTCCTGCTGGCAGTCGTGAAGTCGGGGACGATCGAGACGGGCCTGTCGGGTGTCATCCTCGAGGCGCTCGGCATCCGCTAGGGCCGACGGCGATGCGGGGATGGTGACGGCCGAGCTGGCCCTCACCTTCCCCGCGGTCGTCGTCGTCCTCGTCCTGTGCCTGTCAGCACTGTCGTGGGGAGTCGACCACGTGCGGTGCGTCGATGCAGCCAGGGTCGCGGTCCGGGAGCTGGCCCGAGGGGAGTCGGCTGCGCAGGCGATCGATCGAGCGCGGCGCACTGCGCCGCAGGGCGCGGGGTTCGAGACCAGTCGCAGCGGTCACGACGTGAGCGTGACGGTGTCGAGCCCGGCTCCGCCGGCGCTGTCCTTCACTGCCGCGGAGACCTCGTGCTCGTCCACGGCCAGGATGGAGTCGATCGATGCGGCATCGTGAGCTGTGGGACGAGCGCGGTTCGTCCACGGTGCTGGCCGTGGGTCTCATCGTCGCCATGCTCAGCGTGACCTTGGCGGCGTCGGCCGTCCTCAGCGCCGTGCGGTCGGCCCACGTCGCCCGCTCGGCAGCCGACCTGGCCGCGCTGGCGGCGGCGATCCAGCTCCAGGAGTCACCTGACCCACGCGGCGCGTGCGGGGAGGCCGCACGGGTCGCCACCCGCCACGATGCCCGGGTGCTCTCCTGCGACGTCGGTACCTCGGGAGTCGTCACGGTCACCGTCGCGACGTCGATCCCCCTGCGTCTGGCGGGCGTGGGACCCGATCACGCCGAGGGCAGGGCTCGCGCCGGTCCTGGTTGAACCGACCATGCGGACTCAGCGCAGCCGGTGCGGGCGGCTGTCGACGACGTGGGAGGCCGCGGTCTCCATGCTGATCTGCTCGTCCACGGCGATGCGGGCCAGCGTCTCCCATGCCTGCTGACCACCGATCGCGTACCGCTCCATCAGGATGCCCTCCGCGTGGCCGATCATCACCTTGTCGGCCAGCGCCGAGTGGGCATCCTGCAGGTCCCGCTGCCCGGCCAGGGCGATCGACACGTGCGCGGCGAGGGCGAACCCCATGGTGGCGTCGGTCTGGGTGAAGGCCGAGGTCCGGTCACCGTAGAGGTTCAGCGCGCCCAGGTTGTCGCGGCTGGTGAAGAGCTGGAAGCACAGCATCGACCGGATGCCGAGCTCGTCGGCCGCGAGCGGACCCCACGTGCTCCAGCGTGACTCGGTGGTCAGGTCGCTGCTGTGCACGGTCTCCTCGGTCCAGATGGCATCGAGGCAGGGACCCTCCTGCAGTCGGTACTGAAGGTCATCCCCTCGCCGGGCGATCTCATCGGTGAAGGCGGGGGTGTCGATCCGGTGGCTGCGGTGCACCAGCGACACGCACGCGTGGTCGCACCCGGAGAAGAGCTCCACTGCAGCCTCGACAGCCCGGTGCAGCGTGTCCTGCACGCCGTGCTCGGCGTGCAGCCGCTGCACCACGGCGTCGAAGCGGTCATCGGCCTGCCGGCCGACGTTGCTGCGTGGGTCGTCCGACGGACCTGTCACGAGTCGCACGCACCTGTCACGACGGGCGGCCGGCTCGCCGGGCCTGCGCGATGACCTGCTCGGCGAGGCTGGTCACGCTGATCCCCGCGGACGCGGAGCGGTCCACAAGGGCGCGGTAGGCGGTGGCCAGGTCGATGCCCTCGGTGTGGGCGAGGACGCCCTTGGCCTGCTCGACGACGATTCGCTCGCGCAGTGCGGCCTCGGACCGCTCGTACACCTCGGCCAGGCTCACGGAGGGCACCTGCACCAGTGCCAGGGTGGCCACGTCGGCGAATGCGACCGCCCACTCGGCCTCGCTCCTGGACAACGGGACGGCCCGGGACCTGAAGATGTTCAGACCGCCGAGGGACTCACCACGCCAGAGCAGTGGCTGGGCGTGCGCCGTGACGAACCCGGCCTCGACGATGGAACCGCCGACCGAGGGCCAGCGCGAGCGCAGGTCCTCGCTCCCGACGGCGGTGATCACCTGACCGCTGTGGATGCTCTCGATGCAGGGACCGTCGGCCTGCTCCACCTGGAAGATCTCCAGCTCGGCTGCACGGTGGGACGTGGCCGCGAGCAGCTCCAGGTCCTCGACGCCGGTGGTCACCACCAGACCGACCGCGTCCGCGGCGACCGCCCGGGCACAGTCGTCCACCAGGCGGGTGAGCACGTCCAGCGTGTCGTGATCGGCGACCAGCGCCGAGGTGGCGTCGGCCAACGACTGGGAGGCAGTGCGCGAGGTCATTCGTCCTCATTTCCGGGGATGTCGATCTGGCTGAAGTCGAGCTCTCGGCTGAGCACGCGTTGGGCGATCACCATCAGGGCGACCCCTTCGGTGTGGGCGTGGGCCCGCAGCAGGGCCAGTGCGTCATCGGGGCCTACGCCGAGCTGAGCGATCACCATGCCGGTCGCCTGGTGGATCGGTGCGCGGCTCGCCCACGCCCCACCCTGGACTCCGCTGTCCCACGCGGGGTCCCGCAGCAGCGCGGCGCCAACCGCGTCGGCAAGGTACTGCGCCCGCCGACGGTCGATGGCGGCGGAGGGGTCCTGGCCGCTCTGGTGGACGGTGACGACACCCATCATCCGTCCGCCGGGCCGCATCGGCAGCACGAGGATCCGCATGGGCCCCAGCTCGCTGCGCGCGGCCTGGGCCAGCACGGGCCACCGGGACCGGCTCTCGAGGTCCCCCTCGATCGGCGTGCCCTCGCGGTAGACATCGGCCGCCGGACCCTCACCGATGACGTCCTGCAGCTGCATGAGTCGGGCCGACGCGTCGTCAGCCGTCGCCACCGTCAGCCGGTCCTGCTCGTCGAACCCCACGGTCAGGGCCGCCCCGTCCGCGTGCAGGATCTCGGCGCAGGCGGACGCGAGGCGCTGGACCAGCGGGGCATCGGCCCGCTCGCTGGCCAGGGCCCTGGCCAGCTGGGAGAGCACCACAGCCCGGTCGTCGTCCATCACATGATCATGCCGTGCTGTCGGGACGTCTCACCGTGCCCGTGGAGTCCTGGGGGACGGGTCGGGTCGCATCGTCGCGCGTCCCGGTCTGCAGGGGCCGGGTCCGAAGGGACGGGTCATGGCGCTCGGCGGCCTCGGCCCGCTCGCGGGCGATCTCGGTGGACGTGCGCTGGTCCTCGAGCTCGCGCTCACGCTGCGCGATGTCTTCCTGGTGCTCCGCCTCGAGACGGGCCTGGCGCTCGCGGGACTCGGCTGCCTGCTCCTTGCGCAGTCGGCGCTGCTTCGCCTTGCGGGTCAGCGCCGCCTTGATGAGGACCAGACCCAGCCACAGCAGGAGCATCGTCAGCATGCCGACGACCACCAGGGTCAGCGGGTTGAGGTTGATCGTCACGGTGTCCAGGAGTCGGATGTCGACGTCCTGCCCGGAGACCTCGGGCGCGGAGGTGCCCATGAGCAGCGCGGCTCCGAGAGCGAGGGCGAGGAGCACGAGGATGAGGCCGAGGATGACCATGACAAACCTTCCGGGTACGTCAGCCGGCGGTCGCCGACGGAGCTTCTCCGCTCACTGTATGACCGAGAGAGTCCAGCAGCAGGTCAAGCAGCGCAACGGCGCCCGGCGCGTCGAGCGGTTCGTTGCCGTTGCCACACTTGGGGGACACCACGCAGGCCGGGCAGCCGCTGCGTGCGCAGCCGCAGGACGCGATCGTCTCGCGGGTCATCGCCAGCCACTGGCGGATCCGCTCGTGCGCGCGAGCAGCAAATCCTGCGCCCCCGGGGTGCCCGTCGTAGACCATGATCGTGGGGAGTCCCGTCTGCGGGTGCAGGTCCGTCGAGACGCCACCGATGTCCCACCGGTCGCAGGTCGCCAGCAGGGGCAGCATGCCGATCGCGGCGTGCTCGGCAGCATGGGCGGCACCCGGGATGGCGGCCTCGAAGACCCCTGCCGCAGCCAGGGACTCAGGCGTCATCGTCCACCAGACGGCGCGCGTCGACAGGGTCCGCTCGGGCAGATCGAGGTCGTGCCGGCCGATGACCTCGCCGCTCGGCAGGCGTCGAAGGAATCCCGTCACCTGACGTCGCACGTCGACGCGACCGAAGGAGACCCGCACCGGGCCGTGGTCGATGCCCGACTCCTCCGCGACGATGTCGAAGGAGGAGACCGACTGGGCGTGCGTCGACCAGCCCGGGTCTCCCTGGGTCACGGTCGCCGTCGACTGCTCCAGGTCGAGGTCGGTGACGACGAAGGTGCGTCCTTGGTGCACGTGCACCGCGCCCGTGTGAACCTGGGCGTGCGCCGAGCCCTCGTCGATCGTCCCCAGGACGCGACCGGACCTCCCTTCGACGATGCTCACCACGTCACCGATGCCGCGAAGGGAGACGTGCTCACCGGGTCGGTCCGGTCGGGTCCAGAACCACCCGCCCGGCCTGGACCGGAGGATCCCGCGCGCCACCAGGACCTCGAGGACTCCCGCGAGGCCGTCGCCGAACCACTGGGTGTCGTCCATCGTCACCGGGATCTCGGCCGCCGCGCACGCCACGTGCGGGACGAGGACGTGGATGTTGCGTGGGTCGAGCACGCTCGTCTCGACCGGAGCCTCGAAGATGGCCTCCGGGTGCTCGACCACCCACGTGTCGAGAGGGTCATCGGCGGCGAGCAGCACTGCGAGAGCGTCTTGCCCGTCACGACCGGCGCGCCCCGCCTGTTGCCAGACCGACGCCAGTCGACCCGGCCACCCCGCCATGAGCACGACGTCCAGACCGGCGATGTCGATGCCCAGCTCGAGGGCATTGGTCGCCGCGAGGCCGAGCAGGTCGCGATCACGCAGGCGCCGCTCGATGATGCGCCGCTCCTCCGGCAGGTACCCGCCGCGATAGGCCGCGATCCTCCCTTCGTCCACGATGCTCACCTGCCGTGACGCGGAGGAGGCCAGCGCCTCGACCCCGGCCCGGGAGCGGGCGAAGGCGAGCGTCTGCACATCGCGCCCCACGAGCTGAGCCATGAGCTCGGCGGCCTCGGTCGTGGGGGAGCGGCGGCTCCCTTCGTCATCCTCCGGGGGCTGCCACAGGGCAAAGGTGAGCGCGCCGCGCGGGGACCCGTCATGGGTCACTGCGAGCACGTCGTCGCCGATGAGCCGCGAGGCGTGGCCGCCGGGGTCGCCGACGGTCGCCGAGGCGAGGACGAAGACCGGGTCGGCCCCGTAGCGCCGCGCCACCCGCCGCAGCCGGCGCAGAAGAAGTGCGACGTGCGAGCCGAAGACTCCCCGGTAGACATGGCACTCGTCGATGACGACATAGCGCAGCCGCCGCAGCACGTGCGCCCAGTGCTCGTGCCCGGGCAGCAGGGAGTGGTGGATGAGATCGGGGTTGGTGAGGATCACGTCGGCGTGGTCGCGGATCCAGCGCCGCTCATCCGTCGGGGTGTCCCCGTCGTAGGTCGCCGCCCTGATACCCGGCACCGCCCACGACTGGATGCGGGCCAGCTGGTCGGCCGCCAGCGCCTTGGTCGGCGAGAGGTAGAGAGCGGTCGCGCCGCGCCCGTTGGCCGCCGACCTCCCGTCGAGCACCGCGGTGAGCGAAGGGAGGAGGTAGCCCAGCGACTTGCCGGAGGCCGTGCCCGTGGAGAGCACCACGTGCTGCCCGTCGTGGGCCGCCTGCGCGGCCTGCTCCTGGTGCGACCACAGCCGGTCGATGCCCGCCCCGGCCAGCGCCTGACGCAGTGGAGGCGCCACCCAGTCCGGGAGCTCGGCGTGCTCCGCGAGGCGTGCCGGGATGTGCTCCACGTGGCGCACCCGGTCCTCGCGACCGGCCGACAGGGCGGCGAGCAACTCGGGAGCCTGCGGACGTGGGTGGGACATGTGATCTACGGTAGGCGGATGCCGATCTCCGTCACGACCAGCGAGGCCGGAGAGGTCAACATCGTCCACGTCAGTGGTGAGATCGATGTGACCTCTGCCGCCGTGCTGCGGGATGCCCTCGAGGCGCTCATCGCCGATGGACGCCGCCGCCTGACCCTCGACCTCGGTGGAGTCACCTTCATGGACTCCACCGGTCTGGGCATCGTCGTCGGCCGACTGAAGAAGCTGACCCGCCACGGCGGGACGCTGACCGTCGTCGTCTCCCACGAGCGGGTGCTGCGCGTCTTCAACATCACCGGGCTCGACCGGCTCATCGACATCCACCCCGACCTCGAGGGTGCCGTCCGGGCGGCCGGAGCCGTCAGCGCCTGACGCAACCCATCGTCCACGTCGCGCGTCTGGATCTCACAACACCAAGGTCGACGACGAGGAGGGACGGTTGACGTGAAGGACAGAGTTGTCGTTCTCAGCCGAGCCGGGGAGAGGTCCATCCCCGGGGAGCACATCGAGCGCATCCGCGAGCGGGCGGACACGGTCTTCGTCGTGCGAAGGGAGGCCCCGACGCCCGCTGAGGCCGTCGAGCTGCTGCGCGGCGCGACCGTCCTCGCCACGACCAATGTCACGCTGCCGCTGCTGGACGACGCCCTGCTCGCGCGGCTGCCGCGCCTGCGCTCGATCGTCCTCTACGCCACCGGGTACGAGCACGTCGACGTCGACCTGCTGGAGCGGCACGGTGTGCTGCTCCAGACCCTGCCGACGTACGCGACCACGGCTGTCGCCGAGCACGCGCTGGCGCTCATGCTCAGCCTCGCGACCCGCGCCCACCTGGCCAACGACAAGGCCCGCGGACAGGCCCACCCAAGGACCTCGTTGCGCGGCGTCGAGCTGGGCGGACGCACCCTCGGCATCATCGGCGTCGGGCGGATCGGCACCCACCTCGCCCGGATCGGCGGCGGCCTGGGCATGCGCGTCCTGGGCAGCGACACGGATCGGTGTGCCGCCGCGGCAGCCGCCGAGCGCGGGATGGAGATGGCATCGACCGACGAGGTCATCGCCCGTGCCGACGTGGTCGCACTGTGTGCCTCGACCGACCGTCACGAGCCGATGATCATCGACGCCGAGCGGGTACGCGCCCTCGACGAGGGGGCCTTCCTCGTCAACATCGGACGCCCCGGGCTCGTCGACACCCACGCCGTCGTCGACGCCCTGCGCGCCGGCCGGCTGCGCGGCTACGCCGTCGACGACATCGTGCTGGACCCCGTGGCGCACAGCGACCTCATCAGCGAGGGCCGGGTGCTGCAGACCGCGCACAGCGCCTGGTGGCGTGACGAGGTGCTCGAGCGAGGCGCGGACCTCTTCGGGCTGGCCGTGCTCGAGTCCCTCGACCTCGCCGCGAAGGGGCGCGTCGCGTGACCCGTCGTCACCGCCTCGCCGTGCTCGGAGCCCTCACCGTCGCGGGCGTGCTCGTCCCGAGCCTGCTCTTCGTCGCGCAGTACCCGCAGTGGTGGGTGTGGATCGCCCAGGAGCAGGTACCGATGACGTGGTTCCAGTCGGTGACCCTCGTGGTCGCCGGCATGGTCAGCCTCTGCGCGTGGTTCGTCTGCCGCACCGTGCGCCGCGTGCCGCGGGCGGGGTATGCGCTGCTCGCCCTGGGATTCGCGGCGCTCGCCTTCGACGAACGCTTCGCCGTGCACGAGCGCATCCGCGACGGCGTGCTCGCACCCCGCGGCATCAGCCTGCCGCTCCTGACGTGGATCGCCCCGGGCGACTTCCTGCTCCTGCTCGTCGCGATCGTCGGCCTGGTCCTCCTGCCGACCGTGCTGAGGCCCATCCGGTCCGACCGCTGGGCGCTGACCCCCTTCGTCATCGGGGTGACGCTCTCGCTGCTCGCCGTCGGCACCGACTCCATCGACCCGAGCACCTGGTCGCTCCAGGGCGAGCGCGTCCAGCAGACGCTCGAGGAGTGCGTCGAGCTGTGGGCCGGACTGGCCTACCTCGCCGCCGTGACGAACAGCTTGATGACCCTCCTCGAGGAGTACTTGGTCCGGCCCCCTTCACAGGAGACGACTGAGCAGTAGTGTGAGCCAACGGTCGTGCCGCCACGACGACGGTCCGGCCGTGACCCGCGTCCATCAAGGAGGATGGCATGGCAGGCACGCACGCGACCGTGGTCAGCGCTTCGGCGATCGATCTGGGCGGAACCAACCTGGGGCTGGTCGGCGGCGTCGCCGTCATCGGTCTCATCGCCCTCGTGCTGGGGGTGGTCCTGCGGGGGCAGGTGCTCGCCGCCGGAGCCGGCACCGAACGCATGCAGGAGATCGCCGGAGCGGTCGAGGAGGGTGCACATGCCTACCTGCGACGACAGTTCCGCACCCTGGTCGTCTTCGTGGCCCTCGTCTTCGTCCTGCTCCTCCTGCTCCCGGCCGACTCGCAGGCCGTGCGATGGGGACGCTCCGGGTTCTTCATCCTCGGCGCGGCCTTCTCCGCGGCCATCGGCTACCTCGGGATGTCCCTCGCGGTGAAGGCCAATGTCCGTGTGGCAGAGGCGGCTCGCTCGACCGGGCGTGACGACGGGATGCGCATCGCCTTCCGCACCGGAGGCACCGTCGGCATGTTCACCGTCGGGCTCGGGCTGATCGGCGCCGCAGTCGTCGTCCTCGTCTACCGGGGCGACGCGCCCAAGGTCCTCGAAGGATTCGGCTTCGGCGCTGCGCTGCTCGCGATGTTCATGCGCGTGGGTGGCGGCATCTTCACCAAGGCCGCGGATGTCGGCGCCGATCTCGTGGGCAAGGTCGAGGCAGGGATCCCCGAGGACGACCCGCGCAATGCCGCGACCATCGCCGACAACGTGGGCGACAACGTCGGTGACTGCGCGGGCATGGCGGCAGACCTCTTCGAGTCCTACGCCGTCATGCTCGTCGCCGCCCTCATCCTCGGCTCCGCAGCATTCGGCGCCTACGGGCTCGTCTTCCCGCTCCTCATCCCTGCCATCGGCGCGGTGACAGCGATGATCGGCATCTTCATCACCAAGGCCAAGGCCGGTGAGTCCGCCCTGGATGCCATCAACCGGGGCTTCTACATCTCGGCGGTCATCTCCGCAGTGCTCTGCGCGGCCGCTGCCTACCTCTACCTGCCGAGTGCATACGCCGACCTCGGCTCCACGGACGAGGCGGTCTCCCAGCTCGTGGGCGACCCACGCCGGGCCGCCCTCCTCGCCGTGCTCCTCGGTATCGTCCTCGCGGCAGTCATCCTGCGGATGACCGGCTACTACACCGGCACCGACAAGCGGCCGACGATGGACGTCGCGCGCACCACCGAGACCGGTGCCGCCACCGTCATCCTCTCCGGCATCAGCCTCGGCCTCGAGTCGGCCGTGTACAAGGTGGTGACGATCGCCGTCGTCATCTATCTCGCCTTTCTCCTCGGTGGTTCGTCAGTGGTCCTGGGTCTGTTCTTCATCGCCCTGGCCGGTTGTGGACTGCTGACCACGGTCGGTGTCATCGTCGCGATGGACACCTTCGGCCCCGTCTCGGACAACGCGCAGGGCATCGCCGAGATGTCCGGCGACGTCGACGAGGAGGCCGCACAGATCCTCACCGAGCTCGACGCGGTCGGCAACACGACCAAGGCGATCACCAAGGGCATCGCCATCGCCACGGCCGTGCTCGCCGCCACGGCACTCTTCGGCAGCTACACGGATGCCTGGCGTTCGGCGCTCTCCGGGGTCGGTGCGGGCACGGTCAGCCCGGAGCGGATCGCCGACCTCGAGGTCATGGTCAACACCCAGATCGTCTCGCCCAGCGTCCTCGTCGGCGTCCTCCTCGGTGGCGCCGTCGTCTTCCTCTTCTCCGGTCTGGCGATCAACGCCGTCACCGTCGCGGCGGGGTCGATCGTCCACGAGGTGCGGCGACAGTTCCGCGAGCACCCCGGGATCATGGCGGGGACCGAGAAGCCCGAGTACGCCCGCGTCGTCGACATCTGCACCCGCGACTCGCTGAGCAAGCTCGCAACCCCGGGACTGCTCGCTGCGCTCACACCGATCATCGTCGGCTTCGGGTTGGGCATCGGCGCGCTCGCCGGGTTCCTTGCCGGCGCGATCGCCTGCGGTGCGCTCATGGCTGTCTTCCTCGCCAACTCCGGTGGTGCCTGGGACAACGCGAAGAAGATCGTCGAGGACGGCAGGCACGGGGGCAAGGGCTCGCCAGGTCACGAGGCGGCGATCATCGGTGACACCGTCGGCGATCCCTTCAAGGACACCGCCGGCCCGGCCATCAACCCCCTCATCAAGGTGATGAACCTGGTCGCCGTCCTCATCGCGCCCGCCATCATCACGCTCTACCTCGGGGACAGCACCGACCAGCTGATCCGCTGGGGCATCGCGCTGGCGGCACTGCTGATCATCGTCGTCGCCCTGGTCATCACCAAGCGCGACGACGTGGCGATGAGCAGCACCGAGGGGGAGCCCGCGGTCGAGCGGGTCTGAGACCGGCACGACCTCAAGGAGATGCGGTGGGCGGGTGACGAAGGGGGAGGGACCAGAAGGTGCACCCGCACTAGGCTCGGCATCGTGACCTCCACGGCGACCCCGCGCACCGACCCTGCCCTGCTCGACTCCCTCCGGCAGGACCTCGCCGATGCCCCCTTCGGCGTCGACGACGTCCGGGCCCGACTGGGGGACCTGGCCGCCAACGCGCTGGGGCGTGAGCAGACGCTGCCGGCCCGACGTGCGGTCGCCGGCGCGCGGGATGCGCTGGGGGTGCTCATCGGGTGCTTCGGGCTCGGGCTGCCCACGGCCGCAGACGACCTCGCGAAGGCGCTGCCGCGCACCGGGGTCACGGGTGCGGTCACGCTCGGCATCGTCGAGCCCCACGGCGCACACGTCGTCGCGACCTGCGACCTGCGCCCCTACGGCGACGACGAGGGGCGCTCGTGGTGGGTGGCCTCCGACCCGACCGACCACACCCGGACCGGCCCGCTGCCCGTCGACCACGTCCTGGGCATCGGCGGGGCCTCCTCGACCCTCGCCTCGTGGACCCCACGCACCCGGGCGACCCGGGCGCTCGACGTCGGGACCGGGTGCGGAGTCCAGGCCCTGCACCTCTCCGGTCACGCGGACGAGGTCGTCGCGACCGACCTCTCGCGACGGGCCCTGGGGTTCGCGGCCTTCAACGCCGCGCTCAACCAGGCCGACTGGGATCTGCGCGAAGGCTCCTTCCTCGAGCCGGTCGCCGGAGAGTCCTTCGACCTCGTCGTGAGCAATCCCCCCTTCGTCATCACGCCTCGGTCCGCAGGCGTACCGCTGTACGAGTACCGCGACGGCGGTGCCGCTGGCGATGCCGTCGTGGAGGCCCTGACCAAGGGTGTCGGTGCTCACCTCGCCCCCGGCGGAGTGGC
Organism: Janibacter sp. Soil728; assembly: GCF_001428305.1. Lineage (GTDB taxonomy): Bacteria > Actinomycetota > Actinomycetes > Actinomycetales > Dermatophilaceae > Janibacter. The sequence continues at coordinate 28,190 of NZ_LMRZ01000009.1, forward strand.
TCAGCTCCTGGGCAACTGGGAGACCGCGGGCGGGCAGGACTGGCGCGAGCGACTGGGGGAGTGGGTAGCGGCGAGCGGGCTCGACGCCTGGGTCGTGCAGCGCGATGTGCAGGACCCGGCGGAGTACGCCGAGCTGTGGTCCCGCGACGGCGGCCACCTGCCCGGGACCAGCGAGTACGAGGCGCTCGTCGGTGCGTGGCTCGACGACTTCGCGGCGCGTGGGGTGGAGCAGATCGGCTTTGGCATCATCACGCTGCACCGGCCGACGACCCAGCGGGCCCCCTTCGTCGACCTCGTCGAGATCACCGGACCGGTCGCCTCCCCGATGGGTCCGACCATCGTGGCCGGGCTTGCCGCCCGCGACCGGCTCGCCGGCATGGACGACGACGCGGTCCTGGACACCGCCTGGACCTGCGCCGGGGACGTGACGACCGAGACCCACGCGGCCCCGGGTGCGACCGACCCCAATGTCATCGTCCTCCGCCAGGGCGGCGGGCTCGCCCGCTCGATCCGGCTCGACACCCTCGACGCTGCCCTCGTGTCGGTGAGCGACGGTGAGCTGACCGCACGCCAGTCGCTCACGGCCATCTCGGCGCTGCTCGACCTGCCGACCGGGGAGTCGCTCGCGGCCGGGGCCACTCTCGTGCGGCGGCTTGCGGCGGACGGGCTGCTGCTGCCGGGGTGAGACACGACGAAGGGCGGCCGGAGTCCGGCCGCCCTTCGTCAACAGGCTCGAGATGCACGAGCCGGTCAGGTCATCAGAAGGTGATCTTCCAGGAGTCTTCGACCTTCTTGAGCTTGATGTCCTGCTCCTTGTCGTCCTTGTTCTTGACGGTGACCGTGGCGGTCTTCTCGTCCTCGGCGATCTCGGACTTGACGATGTTGATCTCGTCGTCCTCGCCGATCTCGCCGGTCAGCTCGTCCTCGCTGGCCTTCATGGCGTCGGCACAGGACTGGCCGTCGGGGGAGCCGGCCTCGATGGTCTTGACCAGCTCGGGGTCGATGGTGTCGCAGACGGTCTTGAAGTCCTTGTCCTTGAGCGCCTGACCAAAGGTCTCGACGGTCTTCTCCGCGTCGTTGCCGCCGCCGCAGCCGGCGAGACCGATGGTCAGCGCGCTGGCGGCGATGATGGTGGCGATCTTCTTCATGTCGTGTGTCCTCCCTGATGTGCCCGGCCGTGCGCCGGGCGGTGCTGGCACGACCCTAACGATGACTCCGACGTCAGGCGATGGGGAGGACTACCCACGGGGGGTGTCCCCACTCACACCGCGATCAGCTGAACTGCCAGGAGCGCTTGGACAATCCGAACCAGAAGCCGTCGACCGGCGTCGTCCGCTCGGTCGCGCCGGAGGCCTCCGCGGCACCTGCCGCGACGTAGAGCGGGGCCCAGTGCTCCGTGCGCGGGTGGGCCTCGTGGGCTGCTGGTGCGACCTCGAGCATGCGCTCGAGCGCGTCGAGGTCACCGGCCCCGACGGTCTCGGCGGCCCAGTGGTCGAACTCGCTGGACGCGGCCGGCGGGGCGGCGTCCGCACCGGCGCGCGGGTTGAACCACCGCAGGTTGTGGGTGGTGAAGCCCGACCCGACGATGAGCGTGCCCTGGTCCCGCAGGGGCGCGAGGGCGCGGCCGAGGTCGAGCAGCGCATGCGGGTCGAGGGTCGGCATCGACATCTGCAGGACCGGGATGTCGGCCTCCGGGTACATCTCGACGAGCGGCACGTAGGCGCCGTGGTCCAGACCCCGGGCCTCGTCGTGCTGGACGTCGACCCCCTTCGCCTTGAGCAGGCCGGACACCTCGGAGGCCAGGTCCGGAGCCAGGGGGGCGTCGTACCGGACGTCGTAGTAGTGCTGCGGGAAGCCCCAGAAGTCGTAGGTCAGCGGGACCTTGCGCTGCGTGGGGCTGACCGTGACGGGCGCGTCCTCCCAGTGCGCCGAGATCATCAGGATGTTCTTCGGCGCCTCGAAGGAGCCCGACCAGCGGGCCAGCTCGGCGGTCCAGCGGGCGTCGTCGGCCAACGGGGGAGCGCCGTGGGACAGGAAGAGCACGGGGGGAGTCGTCATGTCAGCGATAATACTTGTATCTACAATCAAAATCAAGAGGGCCGGTGCTGCCGCATGACAAGGCGTTGCGAAGGGGGGCGGACTCTCGTAGTACGGTCGCGCCAGATGCACCCCGACGTCGAAGCAGCGACGAATCCGCTGCACGTGGGGTCAGGAATGAGGCACACATGACCACCAAGCTCGTCATCGTGGAGTCACCCGCCAAGGCCAAGACCATCGCCGGGTACCTCGGCGCGGACTACGTCGTCGAGGCGTCGGTCGGACACATCCGCGACATCCCGACGCCCTCCGAGATGCCCGCGGAGATGAAGAAGGGCCCCTTCGGCCGCTTCGGGATCAACATCGAGGAGGGCTTCGAGCCCTTCTACGTGGTCGACCCGGACAAGAAGAAGAAGGTCGCCGAGCTCAAGCGACTGCTCAAGGACGCCGACACCCTCTATCTCGCAACAGATGAGGACCGCGAGGGCGAGGCCATCGCCTGGCACCTCCTCGAGACCCTCAAGCCCAAGGTCCCCGTCAAGCGGATGGTCTTCCACGAGATCACCAAGGAGGCCATCCAGCGCGCTGTCGAGGAGACCCGCGAGCTGGACATCGACCTGGTCAACGCCCAGGAGACCCGCCGCATCCTCGACCGCCTGTACGGCTACGAGGTCTCGCCGGTCCTGTGGCGCAAGGTCAAGGCAGGCCTGTCCGCCGGTCGCGTCCAGTCCGTCGCGACCCGCATCGTCGTCGAGCGCGAGCGCGAGCGGATGGCCTTCAAGGTTGCCTCCTACTGGAGCGTCGAGGGCACGTTCAGCTCGACCTCCGCTCCCTTCGCCGCCCGGCTGGCCTCCCTCGACGGGACCAAGGTCGCCACCGGCAGCGACTTCGACGACACCGGCTCTCTCAAGGGCAACGCTCGCCAGCTGGACGAGCGGGCGGCCACGGCGGTCGCCGAGGCGACGATCGCCTCCGCCGTCACGGTCTCCTCCGTCACGGAGAAGCCCTACACCCGCCGGCCGTACGCCCCCTTCACCACGTCGACGCTGCAGCAGGAGGCCGGCCGCAAGCTCGGCCTCGGCGCCAAGGCGGCCATGGGTGTCGCGCAGAAGCTGTACGAAAACGGGTACATCACCTACATGCGTACCGACAGCACCAACCTGTCGGGCTCCGCCATCGCCGCCGCCCGTGGCCAGGCCCGGGACATGTACGGCGCGGACTTCGTCCCCGAGTCGCCGCGTGTCTACGGCAAGAAGTCCAAGAACGCCCAGGAGGCGCACGAGGCGATCCGCCCCGCCGGCGACCGCTTCCGCACGCCCGCCCAGGTGGCCGGCGAGCTGCGCGGTGACCAGTTCAAGCTCTACGAGCTGATCTGGAAGCGCACCATCGCCTCGCAGATGGCCGACGCCAAGGGCTCGACCGCCACGATCAAGCTGGGTGCCGATCTCGGCGGCTGCGAGGTCGCCAAGGCGGCCGAGTACTCCGCCTCGGGCACCGTCATCACCTTCAAGGGCTTCCTCGCGGCCTACGAGGAGGGCACCGACGAGCCGCGCGAGTCCAAGAAGGACGGGGATGCGCGCCTGCCGAAGCTCTCCGAGGGGGCTGCGGTCGACGTCGTCGACGCCAACGCCTCGGGCCACGAGACCTCGCCGCCGGCGCGCTACACCGAGGCCTCGCTCGTGAAGAAGATGGAAGAGCTCGGCATCGGCCGACCCTCCACGTACGCCTCGACGATCAGCACCATCCAGGACCGCGGGTACGTCCGCAAGAAGGGGAGCGCCCTGGCCCCGACGTGGCTCGCCTTCGCCGTCACCCGGCTCATGGAGGTCCACTTCAGCCGCCTCGTCGACTACCGCTTCACCGCCTCGATGGAGGAGGACCTCGACGAGATCGCCTCCGGCTCCGCCGAGCGGGTGGCCTGGCTGCAGCGCTTCTACTACGGCGACGGCCAGGGCAGCGAAGGGCTGGCCGCCCTCGTCTCGGACCTGGGCGACATCGACGCCCGCGCCATCTCGACGATCGACATCGGTGACGGCATCGTCGTCCGGGTCGGTCGTTATGGCCCGTACGTCGAAGAGGTCGTGCCGAAGGGGGTCGACCCCGGCACCGGTGAGGTCACCGACGACACCAAGACGACCCCGGCGCCCAAGAGGGCGACGATCAACGACGACGTGGCCCCGGACGAGCTGACGCCCGCGATGGCCCGCGAGTTCCTCGTGGCGGCTGCCGACGACGGTCGTGTGCTCGGTCAGGACCCCGAGACCGGCCGGGATGTCATCGTGAAGACCGGTCGCTACGGACCCTTCGTCACCGAGGTGCTCGAGGAGGCTGCTGACGAGAAGCCCAAGCGTGGCAAGGCCAAGGTCAAGCCCCGTACGGCCTCCCTCTTCAAGAGCATGGACCCGGCGACCGTCGACCTGGAGCAGGCGCTGCGCCTCCTCTCCCTTCCTCGCACCATCGGTACGGCCACCGAGACGACGACCAAGGAGGACGGCACCGAGACCCAGGTCGAGGTGCCGATCACGGCGCAGAACGGCCGCTACGGCCCGTACCTGAAGAAGGGGACGGACTCGCGCTCGATCGAGACCGAGGAGCAGATCTTCGCGATGACGCTCGAGGAAGCGCTCGCGATCTATGCCCAGCCCAAGCAGCGCGGCCGGGCCGCCGCCAAGCCTCCGCTCGCCGAGTTCGGTGAGGACCCGGTGAGTGGCAAGAAGGTCGTCGTCAAGGACGGTCGGTTCGGTCCCTACGTCACCGACGGTGAGACAAATGCCACGCTGCGCCGTGACGACGAGCCGGAGACCCTCACGGCCGAGCGGGCCTACGAGCTGATCGCGGAGAAGCGGGCCAAGGGGCCCAGCACCCGCAAGAAGTCGGCGAAGAAGACGACCAAGAAGGCTGCCAAGAAGACGGTGAAGAAGACCGCGGCGAAGAAGACCGCCACGAAGACGGCGGCCAAGAAGTCCTGACCCCGAGGGTGGCCCGGCAGCGGGTGGCGTTGCCGGGCTCGTTACCCGTGGGTATGGTCGCCTCGACCGCGCACCAGAGGAGCTGCACATGGACCTGGACCCGTCGACATTCGAGTCGATGACTCCGCAGGAGTTCGCCCGGACCGTCACGTCGATGTCCGACAAGGAGATCGCCGAGGTGATGCGCGGCGTGCACCGTGTGCCGCTCCTGGACGCGATCTTCGGACGTTTTCCCGAGCTCTTCCGCGCGGACAAGGCGGGGGCGCTGAGCGCCACCGTCCAGTTCCGCATCACCGGTGGCCCCGACGAGCGCCCGCACGACACCTACGAGGTCGTCGTCGACGATGGTGCCTGCTCGGTCTCTGATGTCCCCGGCGAGCAGTTCGATGCGTCGCTGATGATGGCGCCGCCGGAGTTCACCAAGATCGCGACCGGTCGAGGCAACCCGACGATGCTCGTCATGCGCGGCAAGATCAAGGTCAAGGGCGACATCGCCGTGGCCGCCAAGTTCCCCACCCTCTTCGACATCCCGAAGGCCTGATGCACGCAATGAATCCTCTGATCATCGCCAAGACCATGGCCAAGCGCGGCATGCTCAACCCCGGGCCCCCCGTCGCCCAGGTCAAGCAGCTCACCGCCTTGAAGAAGTGGGGCTTCGGCCTGGCCGGCGAGCTTCGCCAGGCCGCCAACCGCTCCCCGGAGACGGTCGCCGTCATCGACGAGACCCGCGGCGAGACGACCTACGCGCAGCTGCTGGCCAACTCCGAGAAGATTGCCGTCATCCTGCGTGAGATGGGCTTCGGCGCCGGTGACCGCATCGGTCTGCTGGCCCGCAACCACGTGCAGGCCATCGAGGTCATGACCGCCACCTCGGCCGTCGGGATCGACCTGGTCCTGGGCAACACCGGCCTGGCCGGCCCGCAGCTCGCGGTCGTCGTGGAGCAGCAGGCGATCAAGGCGCTCATCCACGACGACGAGTTCGCCGAGGCCGTCTCGCACCTCCCGGCGTCGATGCCCAAGATCACCGAGACCGAGCTGGCCCGCCGCGTCGAGCAGACCGCGCGGCCCGACTCCCTGCCCGTCCCGGCGAAGGGGGGCCGCACGGTCATCCTCACGTCCGGCACCACCGGTACGCCGAAGGGCGCGGCCCGCAAGACTCCCGGCGGCTTCGGTCCGCTCATCTCGATCATCGACCGGATCCCGCTCAGGGCGCACGACCGGATCCTCATCTCCGCGCCGATCTTCCACACGTGGGGCTACGCCGCGATGCAGCTGTCGATGGCTCTGCGCGCCACGATCATCCTGCAGCGCCGCTTCCAGCCCGAGGCCGCCCGCACGGCCCTCGCCGAGCTCCAGCCCGACGTGATGTTCGCCATCCCCGTCATGCTCCAGCGGATGATGGAGCTGCCGAGCGACCCTGCGGCCCGCTCGCGGCGCACGCTCCGCGTCGTGGCGACCTCGGGCTCGGCCTACCCGTCCGGGTTCACGACGAAGTTCATGGACGAGTACGGCGACGTCCTCTACAACCTCTACGGGTCCACCGAGGCCTCCTGGGTCTGCATCGCGACCCCGGAGCACATGCGGCGTGACGCCAACACCGCGGGCACGCCTCCCCTGGGCACCGTCGTCAAGATCCTCGACGAGGACGGGCGCGAGGTCGCCCCGGGCGAGAAGGGCCGGATCTTCTGCAGCAACGAGCTCGTCTTCGACGGGTACACCAACGGCAACACCAAGGACTTCATCGACGGGCTCGTCTCCACCGGCGACGTGGGGCACGTCGAGGGCGACCTGTACTTCGTCGACGGTCGGGACGACGACATGATCGTCAGTGGCGGCGAAAACGTGTACCCCATCGAGGTCGAGGGGCTGCTCGCCGAGCACCCCGCCGTCCGCGAGATCTCGGTCATCGGCGTCCCGGACCCCGACTTCGGCCAGCGGCTCGCGGCCTTCGTCGCGCTCAACGACGGGCACGAGCTCTCGGCCGACGAGGTCAAGGACCACGTGCGCGCGCACCGGGCACGTCACTGCATCCCTCGCGAGGTCGTCTTCATGGACGAGCTGCCGCGCAACGCGACCGGCAAGATCCTCAACCGGGAGCTGCGCAAGCACTTCGCGTGAGGTGAGCTCCTCTTCGGTCTCGCTGGTTGCGGGCGAAGAGGTGCTGTCGGCCCTAGGACTCAGGCCGGGACGTTGGTCGGGCGCCTCGCCTGATCGACAGCCCGGCCTGAGTCTTGAGTCGGGCCGACAGCACCACTTCGCCCGCGCTTGTGTATCGCCACGTGACTCGCGGGTACGACGACACGGTGGGACCTGCGGTCGTTGCTGGCCCGCGGGTTCTGCGGGGTCGGGGCCCCGAGGTGTGGCTACCGTGTCGTCGTACCCGCGCGTAACAACCACGGAAGGGAGCGGCGATGCGTTTGTGGAGCCTGGATCCGGGTCAGCTGGACCGGGCGGCGCTGGTCTCGGGCTGGCGAGAGGGCCTGCTCGCGCAGGCCGTGCTGCTCGGGCGGACGAAGGGGTACGTCCGCCACCCGCAGCTCGAGCGATTCCGCGAGCTCGACGAACCCGTGACGGGTGTCGTCACCTGGCTGTCAGGGCTCGCGGACGAGGCAGACCGGCGGAGCTATCGCTTCGACCGCACACGACTCGTGGGGGAGCCTGACCGCTCGCTGCGGATGACCCTCACCGACGGCCAGCTCGCGCTGGAGCACGAGCACCTGCTCACCAAGTGTGACCAGCGCGCGCCCGAGTGGGCAGCGCGGCTGCGGGCGGAGCCAGCGCGGGCGCACCCGATCTTCGAGGTCGTCGACGGCCCGATCGCCTCGTGGGAGCGGGCCGTCCTGCCCTGAGCCCGGCCATGCGCGCGGCCCGCGCCCGCCTCAGAGCCAGGCGCCGAAGGCGAGCGGCTCGCGGGTGAAGCGGTAGGTCGCCCAGTTGAAATGGCTGACCCCACCCGACTCGTCTCGCTGCACCCGCAGCAGCTCGCCGCTCTCGCGACCGGAGACCGTGCGGTACCGGTCGGCGCCCTCGGCCTCGAGCACCGACGGCGGCTGCTCCTTGGGCTGGCCAGCGACGCGGGCCTCGAGCTTGCCCTCCCGCACCGACAGCACGAAGTGGGATCCCTCCGAGTACCAGTGCCCGAGGAGCGGGACGAGGTCCTCGGGGACCGTGGTGCCGGGCTGCCACGGCTCGGGGACGACGGGTTCGCGCTCGATCGCGATGGTGCCGAGGTCGATCGCGGCGGCACCCGGCGCGACGGGCGCGGAGTTGTTCATGAAGATCAGGCCCGTCGTGGCAGAGGAGCGCTCGGTGAATACCCCGGTGATCGAGCCGGGCCAACCGCCCGTGTGACCGACCCAGGTGCGCCCCTCGTGCCGGACGAGCTGCAGTCCCAGGCCCCAGGCTGAGGTCCAGCCGATCGTGTCCGACACGACCTGCGGCTGGCACATCTCCTCGAGAGTGTCGGGGGAGAGGATCTCCTCCACGGGGGACGCGATGAAGCCGCCCCACCGGGCCATGTCGGTCAGGGTGGATCGCAGCCCGCCGGCCGGGTCCATGGCGCGCGCCTCGAAGACCGGCTCCTCGAGCGGCACATCGGCGAAGGGGGGCACGTAGTACCCCTTCGCCCGGCGACCGGTAGGGGCGGTCCCGGTGCGCGTCATCTCGAGGGGGTCGAGGATGCGGCGTCGGATCGACTCCTCCCAGGGGCAGTCGTCGAGGCGGGAGATGATCTCGCCGAGGAGGGAGAAGCCGAGGTTGGAGTAGTGCCACCGGTCGTGCGGTCGGCCGACCCGCTCGGCCCGGGACCACCCCGCGAGCAGCTCCTCGCGGGTGGGCATGACCATCGTGTCGAAGACGTCGCCGATCGGCTCGCGCTGCATCCCGGAGGTGTGCGAGAGCAGCTGGCGGATGGTCACGCGGGCGTGCGAGCTGTCGGACAGGTGGGTCTCGACGGTGTCGTCGAGGTCGAGCCGGCCCTCGTCGCGCAGGGCCATGACGGCGACGGCGGTGAAGGTCTTGGAGTTGCTGGCGACCGCGTACTGGGTGTCGTCGTCAGGCGCGTCGCCGGGGGAGGCGAGGTCGATCGTCCCGATCCCGGTGGACCACTCCAGAGCTCCTGCACGCGCCACGCCGGCGGCGAGGCCCGGGACCCGACCATCGGTCTGGGCGGTCAGGGCGCGGATGGTGAGGGCTCGGCCGGTCTCGTCGCTGAAACTCATGAGGATCAACGTATCCCCGTGGAGCGAGCACGCGCCCAGCGGTCACTTCTGGATGAAGCCCTCGCTCCGTAGCCACCCGATGGCGACATCGGCCGGGTCCTTGCCCTCGACGTCGACCTGGGCGTTGAGCTCGATGAGGACGCCGTCGGTGAGCTTGGCGGTCACGGGGTTGAAGAGGTCGGCCACGGCGGGGAAGGACTCCATGACGGCCTCGGTCACGACGGGTGCGACGTTGTACTTCGGGAAGAAGGCCTTGTCGTCCTCGAGCACCGTGAGGTCGAGGGCCTTGATCCGGCCGTCGGTGGTGAAGACCTCACCGAAGGTGCAGGTGCCGTTGTCCGTCGCGGAGTAGATCGCTCCGGTGTCGAGGACCTTGACATTGCTGTCCGGGAAGTCCTTGCCCTTGGTCAGCCCATAGGTCTTGAGCATTGGCACGAAGCCGTCGTTGCGGTTGTTGAACTCGGACTCCACGCAGAAGGTCAGGTCCTTCTTGGGCACCTCCGACAGCTGCGACAGCTTGGTGATCCCGAGCTTCTTGATCGTCTCGCTCGGGCCGGCGAAGCCGTAGGTGTTGTTCATCGGCGCCGGCGGGAGCCAGATGAGGTCGTTGTCCTTCTTGTCCCGGTCGCGCACGGCCTCGTACTGCTTCTGCTCGTCCGGGATCGGCGTCGTCTCGCCGAGGTAGGCGATCCAGGCGGTGCCGGTGTACTCCCACTGCATCTGGACCTGGTTCTCGAGCATCGCCTGGCGGGCGCTGGAGGAGCCGGGGATGTTGGTCAGGTCGGGTGCGTCCGCGCCGGCGGCGCGCAGCACGATGACCGCCATCTTGCCCAGCACCAGCTGTTCGGTGAAGTTCTTGGAGCCGACGGCGATCTTGGCCCCGGAGAGGTCCACGTCGGCGATCGGGCCGGCGAGCTGCCCGGACGGGACGAAGCCGCCACTCGTACCCAGTCCGCACCCGGAGAGGCTCAGACCGAGCAGGCCTGCCCCGCCGAGGACCAGTGAGCGACGGGAGGGGCCGCTGGACGAAGGGAGCAGGTGTCGACTCATCACGTGGTCCCCTTCGGGGTGAGCAGCACTTCGAGCACGCGACCGGCCCAGTCCACGAGCAACGCGACGACCGCGATGATGACGGCGCCGCTGACGAGGATGGAGTACCGGAAGAGGTTGATACCCGTGGTGATGAGCGCGCCCAGCCCGCCGGCGTTGATGAAGGTCGCGAAGGCCGCTGCGCCCACCACCAGCACGAGGGCGGTACGCACGCCGGCCATGATGACCGGCATGGCGAGGGGCAGCTCGACTCGTCGGAGCACGTCGACAGCCGACATGCCCATCCCCCTGGCCGCCTCGACCAGGGTCTGGTCGACCTGCTGCAGTCCGACGATCGTGTTGCGCAGCACGGGCAGGAAGCCGTAGATGGCCAGGCTGAGCACCGCGGTCCTGGTGTTGAAGCCGAGCCAGATGGCCAGCAGGACGATGAGCCCGATCACGGGCGCCGCCTGGCCGGCGTTGGCGAAGCCCGTGACGAAGCCGGAGTACCGGCGGAAGGAGCCGCGGGTGAGCAGGATTCCGGCGGGGATCGCGGTGACGAGGACGACCGCGGTGGTGATCAGGGTGAGGACGATGTGCTGACGGGTGAGCTCCAATATCGTGCCCCACGCGAGCTGACGGGCCTCGATGTCGTCGAGGTCGGCGGTCTGCCGCCAGATGCTCCACCCACCGAGGATCACCGCGCACAGCAGGGGGAGGCCGATGAGCAGCCGGATCGTCGTCTTGCGGTCCTCGACACCGGTGTCGACCGTGCTGACCTGCCGGGTGGCGTCGCTCATGACGGCGAGCTCTCGGACGTCGAGCGGATGTGCTCGGTGACCGCGGTGAAGGTCACGACGCCGAGGAACTCGTCGCGGCGACCGGTGACGAGCACGCCGCCGTGCGAGCTGGCGAGCATGGAGTCGAGTGCGTCGTTGATCGTCGCGCGACGGTCGACGACGGAGATGTCCTCGTGCGACTCCTGCGGTAGCCGACTCATCCGGGTGGCCTCTCCGAGGCTGTACCACCCGACAGGGCGTCGTCGGGCGTCCAGCACGATGACGTCCTTCTGCCCGGCGGCCCGCGCTGCTGCGGCGGCGGCACTCCCTTCGTCCCCGACCGAGGCGATCACCGGCTGCTGCAGCTCCAGCTCGTCGACGCGCGAGAGGCTCAGCTGCTTGAGCGAGGAGCCGGAGCCGACGAAGTCCTCGACGAACTCGTCGGCGGGGTTGGACAGGATCTCCTGCGGGGTGTCGTACTGCGCGACGTGCGCGCCCTCGCTCAGCAGGAGGATGCGATCGCCGAGCTTGATGGCCTCGTCGATGTCGTGGGTGACGCAGACGATCGTCTTCTGCAGCTCCTCCTGGATGCTCATCAGCTCGTCCTGCAGGCGCTGCCGGGTGATCGGGTCGACGGCGCCGAAGGGTTCGTCCATGAGCAGGACCGGCGGGTCGGCGGCGAGACCGCGGGCGACGCCCACGCGCTGCTGCTGACCGCCGGAGAGCTCCTTGGGGTAGCGGTTGCGGTATCGCGAGGGGTCGAGTCCGACGAGCTCGAGCAGGTCCTCCACGCGAGCGGCGATGTCCTTCTTGTCCCACTTGAGCAGGCCGGGCACGAGGGCGATGTTCTCCTCGACGGTCATGTGCGGGAAGAGCGAGCCACCCTGGATGACGTAGCCGATGGTGCGTCGCAGCTCGGTCGCGTTCTTGCTGCGGATGTCCTCGCCGTCGATGGTGATCGTCCCGGAGGTCGGTTCGTGCAGCCGGTTGATCATCTTCAGGGTGGTCGTCTTGCCGCAGCCCGAGGGGCCGATGAACATGACGATCTTGCCTGCCGGGACGGTGAGGGAGAGGTTGTCGACCGCTGGGGTGCTCTGCCCCGGATAGGTCTTGACGACATTGTCGAAGACGATCTCGGCCCCGCTGACCGCGCTGGTCGGGGAGTCCTTCTCCGGTGCGGGCTGACCGCTCGTGGTGGTGGACATCAGACGCGGATCCCCTTCGAGGTGGTGAGTCTGCTGACGAGCAGCAGGACGGCGTCGAGCAGGAGTGCCAGGATCACGACACCGAAGGTGCCGACGAGGGCGTAGTTGAGGGCATTGGCGCCACCGATCTGGGCGAGGCCGGTGAAGATGTAGGTGCCCAGGCCGGGCCCCAGGACGTAGGCGGCGATGGCCGCGACACCCATCGACATCTGGGTGGAGACGCGCAGTCCGGCCATGATCACGGGCCAGGCCATCGGGAGCTGGACTCGCCGGAACCGGGTCAGCGACCCCATGCCCATGCCCTTCGCCGACTCCAGGAGCGTGGGACTGACTCCCGAGAGCCCGACGACGGCATTGCGCAGGATCGGCAGGGTGGCGTAGAAGGTGACGGCGATGACTGGGGGCAGCGTGCCGATGCCGACGAGCGGTACGAGCAGGCCGAGGAGGGCGAGCGACGGGATGGTCAGGCCGATGGCGCTGATCATGTTGGCGGCGGACCGCAGCCGTGGGATCTGCGTGACGAGCACGGCCAGAGCGATGGCGATGATCGTGGCGAGCAGGACGGACTGAACGACCAGTGAGACGTGCTGGTAGGAGCGAAACAGGATGTCCTGCCACTTGTCCGCGATGAAGTCGACCACGATCAGTCCTCCCGCACCCGACGCTCGGGTTCACCCTCACCCAACCCCTGTACGGCTCGGGGTGACGAGGCCCGGCTCCACCGCAACCCACTTGTGACCATCCGCCATCGGCTGTCATCCCCGTGGCTTAAGGTCGACGACGTGACGGACAGTGGGTACTTCATCGCCTTCGAGGGTGGCGACGGCGCGGGCAAGTCGACGCAGGTGCGTCACCTCGTGGCGGCGCTCGAGGAGGCTGGGCGCGAGGCCGTCGTGACCCGCCAGCCGGGCGGCACGACACTGGGCTTAGCGCTCCGCGACCTGGTGCTGCACGGTCAGGCAGTCTCGCCTCGGGCAGAGGCGCTGATCTTCGCCGCGGACAAGGCCCAGCACGTGCAGGAGGTGGTCCTCCCTGCGCTCGCCCGCGGAGCGGTGGTCGTCACCGACCGCTACACGGACTCGTCGGTCGCCTACCAGGGTGCGGGCCGTTCGCTGGGCGCTCAGGAGGTCGCTGACCTCCAGGGGTGGGCCGTGGGCGGTCTGACCCCGCACCTCACCGTGCTCGTCGACGTCGACCCTGCCGAAGGGCGGCGACGTCGCGGCGGTACGCACGACCGGATGGAGTCGGAGGCCGACGCCTTCCACACTGCCGTCCGTGAGCACTTCCTTGCGATGGCGAAGGGGGACCCCGCTCGCTATCTCGTCGTCGACGGCACCACCCCGCCGCAGGAGATCGCCGAGCAGGTCCGGCAACGACTGGTGCACGAGGGCCTGCTGTGAGCGTCCCGGTCGCCCAGCAGCAGCCCCCGATCTGGCGTGACGTCGTCGGTCAGCCAGACACCATCGAGACCTTGCAGCGGGCCGTGACCGATCCGGCCGCGATGACCCACGCCTGGCTCTTCACCGGGCCTCCCGGGTCCGGGCGCTCCACGGCGGCTCGGGCCTTCGCCGGAGCGCTGTTGTGCCCCGACGGCGGGTGCAGCGAGTGCCGCGAGTGCCGGACGGCGCTCGACGGGACGCACGCCGATGTCGACCTGCTGGCCACGGAGGCCCTGTCGATCGGGGTCGCGGCCACCCGCGGTCTCGTCCAGCTGGCCGGCCGATCACCGAGCGTCGGCCGGTACCGCATCATCCTCATCGAGGACGCCGACCGCCTGACCGAGCAGTCGGCCAACGCGCTGCTCAAGGCGCTCGAGGAGCCGACGCCCCGGACCGTGTGGCTGCTGTGCGCCCCGAGCCTCGAGGACGTGCTCATCACCGTGCGCTCGCGTTCGCGGCACGTGCGGCTGCGCACGCCACCCGTCGCTGAGGTCGCCAAGCTGCTGCAGCGTCGTGACGGCATCGACCCCGGCATGGCGACCTACGCGGCCCGGGCGGCGCAGAGCCACATCGGGCTGGCCAAGCGCCTGGCCACCGACGAGGGCGCGCGCATCCGGCGGCGCGACACGATCACCATGGCCGCGCGCATCCGCGGGGTCTCTGATGCCGTCGGGGCCGCTGCCGACCTGCTGCAGATCGCCGAGCAGGAGCGCGACCGCACCCTCGAGACCCGCGGTGCCGCGGAGAAGCAGCGGCTGCTCGAGACGCTCGGCGCCGACCCGAGTGCCCGGACCCAGCCGCCGCACGTGCGCGCGCAGGTCAGTGCGCTGGAGAAGGAGCACAAGACGCGGGCCACCCGCTTCACCCGGGACATGATCGACCGTGCTCTGGTCGACCTGCTGTCGGTCTACCGCGACGCCCTGGTCCTGCACGCCGGGTCTCCCGTCGCCCTGGTCAACGAGGACGCCCGGCCCGTCGTCGAGGAGGTCGCGCGCTCCTTCAGCGGCGAGGGCCTGCTCGTCGCGATGGAGTCCATCGCCACCGCCCGCGACCGCATCGCGGCCAATGTCGCGCCGCTGCTCGCGCTCGAGGCCATGGCGGTCTCACTGCAGCTGCCCTCTGCTCGGTAGAACTCGCTCGGGTGCGTCGGCTCGGCCCGTCACCAAGGGCGGCCGGCGGCCCAGCAGGCGCTGAGGAGGCAGGTAGCGTCTGCCCAATGAGTCTTCGAGCGCGCCGCCCCCTTCGTGTCGTGGCCGTTGCGGTGGCGTTCCTCCTGTCGATGTCGGGATGCTCCCTGCTCGAGCCGGACGTCGCGCCGACGGGGCTGACGACCGGGGACAAGAAGCCGCCCAAGGGGTCGAAGGGCCTGGAGCCCTTCTACGAGCAGGCGCTCCAGTGGGGCGACTGCGACACCGGCTCGGGGGAGTGCGCAAAGCTCACGGTCCCCATGGACTACGACAACCCGGGCGGCAAGACGATCGAGATCGCCGTGCTGCGGATGAAGGCCAAGAAGAAGGCCGCCGGCTCCCTCGTCGTCAACCCCGGCGGGCCGGGCGGCTCGGGCGTCGACTACGCGGCTGCGGCCGACAACATCGTCAGTGCTCAGATCCGGCGGCACTTCGATGTCGTGGGCTTCGACCCGCGGGGTGTCGGGCGCTCGGCCCCCATCGACTGCCTGAGCGACTCCGACCTGGACGCCTACCTGGCGAAGGACCCGACCCCTGACACCGCCGAGGAGCGGACGGCGGACGACGCGGACCAAGCAGCCTTCGCCGACGGGTGCAAGGCCAAGAGCGGGGAGCTCCTGGGCCATGTCTCGACGGCGGAGGCGGCGCGCGACATGGACGTGCTCCGGGCGGCACTCGGCGACGGCAAGCTGACCTATCTCGGGAAGTCCTACGGCACCTATCTCGGCGCGACCTACGCAGACCTCTTCCCCGACCGCGCTGGCCGTCTCGTGCTCGACGGGGTAATGCCCCCCGACCTGTCGGCGGAGGAGTCCGTCATCGGCCAGGCCACAGGCTTCGACACCGCGACCAGGTCGTGGGCGCGCAGCTGCGTCGACAACGACTGCCCGCTCGGCAACAGCGTGGACGAGGTCGTCAAGAACGTGCAGGACCAGCTGGTGCAGCTCGACCAGAACCCGCTGCCGGCGTCGGCAGGCATCGAGCTGACGGAGGGGTGGGCGACCTATGGCATCGCGCAGGCTCTCTACGACCAGGGGATGTGGTCGCAGCTGACCGATGCCCTCGTCAGTGCGCAGGACGGCGACGGTAGTCCGCTCGCCCAGCTCGGACGCGCCTACGCGGGTCGCGACGCGAACGGCCGCTACGCGACGAACCTCTTGGAGGCGCTCCCTGCCGTCAACTGCCTTGACCGCACCGAGGAGGGCAATGACCAGCAGGCGCTCATCGACAAGGCCGTCGCGGCGGCACCGATCTGGGGCCGCGCGCTGGCCTGGGAGTCCCCGTGCCCCCAGTGGCCGGTCGACGCCACCAACACCCCTCACGAGGTCGCCGCGAAGGGGGCCGACCCGATCCTCG
Organism: Janibacter sp. Soil728; assembly: GCF_001428305.1. Taxonomy (GTDB): domain Bacteria; phylum Actinomycetota; class Actinomycetes; order Actinomycetales; family Dermatophilaceae; genus Janibacter. The sequence goes on from NZ_LMRZ01000009.1 coordinate 44,411, forward strand.
TCGTCGGCACCACCCGCGACCCGGCCACGCCGTACGAGTGGGCCGTCCGCCTGCACGAGCAGCTCGCGGACTCGGCTCTCATCACCCACGAGGGCGACGGCCACACCGCCTACATGCGGCAGAACGACTGCGTCGACAAGGCGGTGGACCAGTACTGGCTCACCGGCAAGACACCTGAGGGCGACGAGCTGACCTGCAAGGAGTGAGTTCGTCACGTGTGCTCTTGAGATCGAGCCGCGGACGGGACCCGCACGGAGTGTGCGGCCGGGTCGGGTCAGAGCGCCGGGCTCGCTTCCTCGATGCCGATCGGCGCCGATCGCACCTCGTCCTCGTGTGCGCGCATCGACTCCTCGACCTTGCGCAGGAGGGGCTCCAGTGCGGCGAGGTCCTCGCTGCTGAGGTCCGCCAAGAGTCGTGACTGGGCCTGCACGTGGTGCGGATGGATGCTCTCGATGAGCTGGCGCCCTGCGCCCGTGAGGCTGACGAAGACGATCCGACGGTCCTCGCTGCTGCGGGCGCGGGTCACCTTGCCGTCCTTCTCGAGGCGGTCGATGCGCATGCTCACGGCGCCGAGCGTGAGCAGCGACGTGCTCGCGATCTCGCCCGCGCTGAGGGTGTGTCCCGGGGCGCGGCTGAGGGTCGCGAGCACGTCGAAGTCGCTCAGGGTCAGCCCGGCGAGATCGTGACGGCGGTTGAAGATCGCCCGCTGCCCCATGACGATGCGCGAGAGCCGGCCGAAGAGGGCCATGGCCACGAAGTTCTCGTCGGGGCGCTGCTGCTCCCACTCCGCGACGGCGCGATCGACGGAGTCTGCATGGGCGTCTCTGGTCATGGGCTGACCCTACGGCCGTGACAGAGGGCGGGCCTCACAGCGAGCCTGCAGCCTCGAAGGACCTTCCGCTGCGGCTACCCCGGACGAGGACGCGTTCGAGGACGCTCACGATCGCGAAGAGAGCGAGACCGATGATCGAGAGGAATCCGATTCCGGCGAAGACGGTGACGGTGTCGAGGTTGCCTCTGGCCTGGGTGATGACCACACCCAGGCCGTTGTCGGCGCCGACAAACTCCGCGACGACCGCACCGACGACGGCTAGGGTGATCGCGACCTTGGCGCCGGCGAAGATGCTCGGTAGCGCCCATGGGAAACGGACCTTCCAGAAGGCCTGCCACCTGCTGGCCCCCATCGACCGGACGAGCATGAGGCTCTCGGGCCGCGCCGCCTGGAACCCGACGACGGCGTCCACCACGAGCGGGAAGAAGGCGATCAGCACGACCATGAAGACCTTCGGCGCGGTGCCGAAGCCGAACCAGATGATGAACAGCGGCGCCAGCGCGACCTTGGGGACGACCTGGGACAGCACGAGCAGGGGGTAAATGGCCCTCTGAAGCAGCGGACTGTAGACCATCCCGATGGCGATGGGGAGCGCGATGAGGATCGAGATGACGAACCCGACGATGATCGCCGTGAGCGTCGGGATCGAGGCTGTCCAGAAGAGGCCGGCGTCGCTCACCATGGCCTTGGCGATGTCCCACGGGGCGGGCAGCACATACTGCTCGACGAGGCCCGCGCTCGAGATCGCCTGCCACGCGGCGAGCATCACGCAGATCAGGGCGATCGCCGGCCACACGCCGCGAAGAGCCACCAGCCCATGGCCGAGGAGGCGCTGCGGCCGGGGTGCCACGCCTCGCGGTCGGGTGATCTTGTCTTTCGTTGCGGCCATCTGAGTCACTCCACTCACCTGCTGACGGGGTCGCGGTCGGAAAAGATCCCGAGCTTGCCGAACTCGTCGCGGATCTCGTTGACATAGGCCGTGAACTCCGCGGAACCGCGGTCGGCGACGTGCCTGGGCCGCGGCAGGTCCACACGGATGTCCGCGGCGATGGTGGCTGGGCGGGGGGACAGGACGATGACCCGGTCAGCGAGGAAGACGGCTTCCTCAATGCTGTGGGTGATGAACATGACCGTCCGACGGGACTTCAGCCACAGATTCTGCAGATCCATCTGGACCTGGTCGCGGGTGATTGCGTCCAGGGCACCGAAGGGCTCGTCCATGAGCAAGATCGACGGGTCGTGCAGGAGCGCCCGGCACAGCGAGACTCGCTGCTGCATCCCGCCCGAGAGCTCGTCCGGGTAGTGGTCCTCGAAGCCAGCCAGCCCGACATCCGCGAGCAGCTGACGGGCCCGCTCCGTCAGCGACCCCTTGGGCAACTTGCGCACCTCGGCCTGGAGGAGCACGTTCTCCAGCGCTGTGCGCCACGGGAGCAACTCGGCGTTCTGGAAGACGACACCTGCCTCGGTCACTGGACCTGCGATCGTGCGCCCCTTCAGACTGACGGTTCCGTTGGTCGGGGTGGTCAGGCCGGCGAGCGCCAAGAGCAGGGTGCTCTTGCCGCACCCGCTTGGGCCGACGATGGCGAGAAAGTCCCCTTCGTCCACGGTCAGCGACAGGGCTTCGATCGCGGCGACTTTCCCCCCCTTCGTTGCGAAGCTCTTCTCGACCTCGTCGAATTCGACATAGGACCGCAACGCAGCCGTGTCGTTCGGGGTCACTTGTCACTCCCGAGATCGTCCGTGCATTCCCCGGGCAGGTACTGGTTGGTTGCGGAGTCGGCAACGGTGGCCGAACCCTCGGCGACGTCGCCGAACTTCTCCATCATCCCGATGGTCTCCTCCCAGTCCTTCTTGGCCGTGCAGCCGACTCCCTGACCCTTCGTGCTACCGGTGTGGAGCAGTTTGCTGGAGTTCTTCCACTGGTCGGCGACTTGCTCGGGCTTGAGCTTGCTGTCCTTGTCGACCTTGAAGAAGGCGTCGACGGCTGCATCGGTGTCCTTGTTGGCGAACTCCACGGACTCCACGAGAGCCGCGAGGAACTTCTTGGTGGTCTCGGGGTTCTTCTTCAGGAAGTCGTCGCCGACGACGATGCCCGAGCTCAGCGTGTTGACCCCGGCGTCGGCGTAGGTGAAGGTCTCCAACTCGCAGTCGCAGGCCAGCTTAAGGTTGGGCAGGCTGACATTGGTCAGGCCGAACGTGAAGTCGGTTTTGCCGCCGAGGAAGAGCTGGGTCCGCGTCGGGATGTCGACATTGCGGAAGGTCACCTTGCTGTCGTCTATCCCCACCGCCTCCGCATAGGCCGGGAAGAGTCGCTCGGCTGCCGAGCCCGGCGTGTAGCCGGCGGTCTTGCCCTCGAGGTCGGCGGGCTTTTTGATGTCGGAGTCCTTGAAGGCGATGATCGTCATCGGTGACTCTTGGACCATTCCGGCGACCATGGTGACGTCCATGCCCTGCCCCACGGACTGGACCATCGTGGCCGCGTCGGCGTAGCCCATGTCGTCCGAGCCGTTGGCGACGGTCTGGATGGTGGTCGCCGATCCCGTGCCCTCCTTGAGGTCGACCTTGAGGCCGTGCTTCTCGAAGATCCCGGTCTGGACGCCGGCGACGAGGGGGAGCACAGCGCCCGTGTAGTAGACGTCCGTGCGGATGGTCACCGAGTCGGTGTTCTCCTTTGCTCCGGAGTCAGACTCACCGCACGCGGTGAGCAGAGCAACGGACGTGGTGGCGGCGAGGGCTCCCGCGAGAGCGCGGTGGTGGCGAATGGACACAGAGGGTCTCCTTTGACACGTGACTGTGAGATGAGAAGACCAGAATGTCATTCAGCAATTAAAAGTCAAGCGCTGAAGGAAATTTCTGAGACACGACTGGGGCGGCCTCGCCTACATGGCGTCGGCCGCCCCAGTGCGTGGCGTTGGTCTGCTCAGCGGGTGACGCCGTGCATGTCCGAGGTCTCGGGGTAGGTGGGCAGCTGCGGCTTCTTGGTGCCGATGATGACGCAGAAGAGAGCATCCTCGTCGGTGGTGTTGGCCAGGCTGCGCGG
>NZ_LMRZ01000010.1 GCF_001428305.1 Janibacter sp. Soil728
CCAGTCCTCGTAGCGGGTCTCACGGCTGGCGATGCACGAGTCGATGAGCTGGTCCAGGTCCGCGCCGGGCTGCAGGGTCTCTTCGGTCTGCTGGGTCTGGGTCACTGGTGCTCCTTGGTGAGTGAAGGTTGTGGAGGCTACTTTAGTGCTGAAGCAATATCCGTCAACACGCTTCAGTGGTGAAGCATGGGGGCTGCCTCAGACGCCCCGGGTGGGCCGTGGGCCAGACTGCGTGGGTGACCACACCTCGTCAGCATCTGAAGAACGCCGCCGGCTTTGTGCTGGTGTGGCTCGTGGCCAAGGTGGCCCACCGGGTGCGCTTCCGGGCGGGAGAGATCCCCCGCACCGGACCAGTGATCGTCGTGGCCAATCACCTCACGATGACCGACCCGCTCGCCGTGGCGCGAGTGGCGATCGGGCATCGTCGCTTCCCGCACTTCCTCGTTATGCAGGAGGTCTTCGGCTGGCCGGGTATCGGTGCGCTGGCGCGAGCCACGGGGCAGATCCCGGTGGCGCGAGGTTCGGCGTCAGCGGGCGATGCGCTCGACCGCGCCTCCGAGTTGCTCGGCCTGGGCGCGCTCGTCGCGCTCTATCCCGAGGGTCGCCTCACCACCGAGATCGACCGCATGCCGGGGCCGGCGCGTACCGGCGCTGCCCGCTTGACTCTCCGTCACCCTGATGCAGTCGTCATCCCGGTGGGCACCTGGGGGCCCCAGCAGGGCAACCATCACCTCTGGCACCGCCACACGGCCTGCCTGTCAGTCGGCCCGCCCCTTGACCTGACAGCCTGGGCGGGCCGTACCGATGACGCTACTGCTCGCGAGGTCACTGATGTCGTGATGGACGCCATCCGTGACGAGATCGCGCATGCCAAGCAGATGTGGACCGCCCGCTAGAAGCAGCCACGCCACGACCCGGTCAGTGCATGTGGGCCACGAGGCCCAGCCACGAGAAGCCGAGGTCGATCTCCGGCTCCACGTTTGCGTCCTCCCACGGGATCTGGTTCTTCTTCTGCATGTAGTGGTTGGCCACCGGCGTGCTGGGGGCCGGCGCACTGCCCGACGCGGCGGCCTCGACGGCCGCGACGTACTTCTCGGCTGCGGTCTTGTTGAACTTGCCGTCCATCAGCGCCTTACGGGTGCGTGGGTCGGACCCGACCACGACATGCAGCTGGCCCTTCCCCTCAGCGTCGTCGACGCCGACGACGTAGATCTTGGGGTTGGACATCTTGGCCTTCTCGAGGGCCACGAGCTTCCGCCCCTGGGTGTGGACGGCGAGGATCTGCAGGTTCTTGGTGTTCTGGACGACGCCGAGGGCATTGTCGAAGACCGCGTCTGCGGGGGAGGGGAGAGGCTGGGTGATCTCGTGGGGCGCGCGCATCGGAGGCCTTTCATGGACGGGCTGAGGGTGCGGCAAGGCTACTGATCAACGTGGCACGGCGGGCTCGGGAGCGGCTGGGCATCCTTGTGCTGGACGTACAGCGAGCCAAGGCGTGTCGTACTGCAGTTCGACCTGACGAAGGGAGCGGGCCTCTGGTTTCCCGGGGAACCGCTGGACCGGGCAGGCGAACTGCAGTACGACACGCCGCTGCAAACGCCAGCAGGCCAGAGGTGTGGTGCCTCCACGGCCCGTTGTGCGCCGAGGGGGTGCCACGGGGGTACCAGGAACCGGGGAGGTCCGTCGCCCCGATAGCGGAGCTGAGAAGAGCTCGCAGAGGCCCCGTCTTCGCGATGCTGCCCACCGCATGTACGGGAGCACATGTCTGGACCATGCACCCAAGCTGGGCCTTGACGGGATCTCGGAGAGGTCGGATCGTCGCCCGCCGGGGAGATGGAACGTACGAAAGCTCAGAAGTTCAGCGCGCGCCAGCGGCGTGCGCGCGGGCCGAAGGCCCGCCTTGAGACAGTATGGAAACTTCTTGCGAGAGGTGACAGCCACGACCGTGTCGTGTTTTACTTCCTCATACGAGGCGAAGAAGTACGACATGGAGGAACGCGTGACGGCACTGTGGGCAAGTGAAGAGTTCGGAGCCGAGGGCGCGGACGCGGAGTTGGCTCGTTTCGATCTCTCTGCTTCGGAGGTGGTGGAGCAGGTGTTGGTCAAGGCTGAACGGGAGGCAGCTGCGGAGTTCGGTGGCGGACCGTTCCCACGCAACGCCGTAGGGCTGGGCCGTTGGTTGTACTTGGTGAGGAACCTGAACGTTCTGCTCGCTGCCAAGGGGACCGGGTGGGAGGTCTATGAGCCTGATGGCATCTGCCGAATCCTGAATGCAGAGCGCAAGGTCGCGATCGTGGTACAGGCCGGGGACGAGATGACCGGAAGGCCCAAGGCCGCCGGAAGTCGCTACCCGCGAACCCGCCGCGATCGCGGCGCCGCTGTCTTGCGCACCGTGTCTTTCAACGGTGCCCCGATGCTGCCTGAGTTCGAGGCTGAGCGTGAAGAGGAACTCCGCTTGGAGGACCTCGACACTTGGTTTCTTCTCGTCCGCGCTGGGGAGGGGAAGGTGGCGGGAGAGCTCTCACTGCCACGCCCGGTTCTCGGGGACTCCAAGCGGATCGAGGCGTGGGGTCAGCGCATTCTGCTCGGTGTGACCGAGGTCGATGGCGTTGCCGCGAGCAATCCCTCCACGGACGACTTCCCGGACGATGGCATCGATTTTCCTGTTACTCGCCGATGAACCGCTTGAACGGTTCACGGCTTCGACTGGCGCGGGCCAGGCGGGGTTGGTCTGCAAGCAGGTTGGCCAGAGAAATGAACGTGACCCTCCGCACCGTTCAGCGGTGGGAGCGGGAGGAAGTGGATCCAACTGATGAATCGGTGACAGAGATTGCGCGTCTGCTTGATTTTCGACGAGGGTTCTTCTATGGAGAGGACGTGGAACATCTCGCCGCCCAGAATGTGAGCTTTAGGGCGCTGTCGAAGATGTCGGCAGGCGCACGCGACGGAGCAATCTCAGCGGGTCGTATCGGCACCGAGATCGGCCGATGGATTCAGGAGCACTATGTGGTTCCCACGGAGGATCTACCCACATTGACGGGGTACGACCCCGAGATGGCGGCGGGCGTTATGCGCGCGCGTTGGGGTCTCGGAGATGCGCCGATTCCAAATGTGCTGCACTTGCTCGAAGCGCACGGTATTCGCGTGTTCGGTATGGACCCGAACATTCAGCATGTGGACGCGTTCAGTTTTACTTCGAAATTTGGGGCGGTGATTTTCCTCAACACCAGTAAGACGGGTGAACGGCAGAGGTTCGACCTAGCCCACGAGTTGGGGCATCTAGTGCTTCATCAGGAAGCGGGGGCGGCGACGCCGAGGGCGACCGAGAGCGAAGCGCACGGCTTTGCAGCGAGTTTTTTGATGCCGCGCTCGGACGTTGTGGCGCAGCCACTATGGCGTGCTGGCATGCAGACTGTCCTCCACGCCAAGGGGAGGTGGCGCGTATCGGCGATGGCCCTCGCTCACCGCCTTCGGGAACTGGGCATGCTGACAGAGTGGTCGTATCGGGACTTGTGCATCAGTCTGTCGAAGGAGGGGTATCGCACTAAAGAAGACTTCCGGCCGATTGTTCCAGAGTCATCGATCCTCTTTAAGAAGCTTCTCGGGAGCGAACCGGCCCGTTCGGAGTTCATGTCACTCGCCGAAGAGCTCGGGCTCACTGATCGCGAGTTCAAGCGATATGTCTTCGGATTGTTCCCGACCTCTATCGACGGTGGTGATTCAGTCGGGAAGTTGTCGCGCGAGGGGAGAGATTCCCGAGACGCGGATAGTCAAACCCCGAGGTTGAGGGTGGTGAAGGGGTGACTGGAGGCCTTGGCTTGGGATTTGACAGGGCACTGCATTGGTTGGTCTGCTCGCGCCCGGGGTCCAAGACAAGACGGACGAGCGCAAGGGGAAGCGTGAGGAGTTGCGCCGTGTGGCGCGGGAGAAGCGCGAGCGAGTCAAGGCGGGGTGGTCTATTCGACGTGTTCCAAGAGCTCTAGGACGTACCTGCTTGGCCCTTCGTACTTGAGCTCCCAGAAGCCGCCGTTGTTCGTCCAGCCACTGCCAGTGATCAGGTACAACTCGTTGCGCGCACGTGTGACGGCCACGTAGAACCCCCGCCTCTCCTCGGCGACCGACTCCTCGTCGGGAGGTTCGCGGTCCCAAGCGGGAGGGCCGGTAGGTGGCCAGAGCGGGACGCTGCCCTCAACCAGACCCGGCATGATGACTGAATCAAACTCCCGCCCCTTCGCCGACTGATATGTCGTCACGGTGACAGCAGTCGGACTAATGCTGGATGCCAGGCCGGAGACCGGCACATCTGTCAGCTCGAGGAGCCTCCGAAAATCATCTTGGTCCGTCTCGTCCGGTAAGGCGTCGATCAAGTCTCGGATGCCGACGGCATCGGCGAGTGCGTCGGTAAACGCGTTAGCGGCCAGTTCGGGCTCGCCCTGCGACGAAAAGAACTCGGCGAGCTGTCGACCCCGGCTACGCCGGAACTCGCGGGTCCTGTCCTGCGACAGCCTTCCGAACTCGTACGCGAGCGCGGGGATTGTGAGATCAATCGGAAGGATCGCTCCTGGCGTATCTGGCAACGTGCTTCGCAACGCGCAGCGTGATACCCACCGCGCAAGCGGGCCCTTCGGGATCACGTCGGCGCGATCGTGGAAGTACTGGACACCTTGACGGTCAAGCTCCAGGAGAAGAGCCGTCAGGAACGCACCCTTTCTGGGATAGAGCAGCGCAATTTCCGCAGGCAAAACGCCCGCCGATAGTTGGCCTTGGGCCAAGGAAACAGCTCGCGAGGCATGCGCTGATTGATTTCCCGTAACTGAGACGTGATTAATTACGCCTTCAACATCCCGCACGTGCCGCTGTGCTGGTGCTGTCGAGGCAACGAAGCCTGCGGCTGCCGCAACCAGCGATGCCGCCGAGCGATAGTTCAGATCCAACTGGACGGTTTCAAAGTCTGAGCGGTGGCAAAGTTCGAGCAGGAAGGCAGGGCTAGCGCCAGTAAAGCCCAAGACACTCTGGTTCGGATCGCCTACTGCTGAGACCTCAGTGCCTGCAGCATGCAGGGCGGTGACGACCGAGTGGAGCACGACTCCCAGGTCCTGGTACTCGTCAACGAGGAGATGAGTGAACCTGTTCGCTAACAGCCTGAGGATGGTCGGATCTTTGAGAGCCTCCAAGGATCGAACGATGACTTCCTCGAAGTCAAGCACCCCGCGTTCGTGGAGGGTCTGCGCGTAGGCCTCGGCAGCTGCTTGAAGGGGCTCATCTCCTTCTACAGCATCCTCGCCAATTGCAATTCTGCGCCGTGCTCGGGTCAGGGCGAGCTTTGCATCGAACGTGTCCGCGATTCCGTGCTCGGTCAGCACGGCCGAACCCACCCTCTCGGCGGCCCTCTCGGACAGGATCTTGACGTTATCGGGCAACTTACGCGGCAGGATGTCTCGGTGGATAAGAAGAATCTCGTTGAGACAGAATGCGTGGGCGGTGCCGATCGAAACTCTCCGTGATTGCGGAAGCCCTAGGCGTCCGAGACGTTCCCGCATCTCGTCGGCTGCGGCATTGGTAAAGGTGATCGCAGCAAGTGCCGACCGACGCGGTACTGAGGTAGCAAGCAGTCGCGCGGCACGGACGGTGAGGACGGAAGTCTTCCCGCTACCGGGGCCTGCGAGAACCACTACGCTGCCATCGTGGTTAGCCGCTTCTCGCTGGCGGTCGTTCAGTGCAGCCAGCGCCTCCGTCAAGCGCACAGATTCGGGCGAGAGAGCCATCAGTCGGCTTCCGTTGGGATGACCACAGGCGCCCCAACCATCGCCGCAGCCGCGCTGATCGCATCAATCACGTAACGCAACGGATTGCTAGAGAGCTCCTCGCCAGACAACCGTACGAGCGGATGATTCTCCTGAAGGGCGAGAATTTCGTTGGCGACCCGCTGCCCAAGACGGCCCTTGCTCACGTTATCAACTGCCAACAGCAGCGACTTCCGGGTCTCTAGCGTGTTGCTGCTCAGGAGGTCGTTGACGCGCTGAGCCGGATCCGTCGTGGCATCTGGACTGAGGAGCGAGGAGATGGAACTCGCGAGCTCGGTGCCCAAGAGCGCACACATATCTACTTCAAGGGTGTGCTGGCCCACGAAGATCCCAGCAGCCGCAGCCTCAGAATACAGGGTGCCTAGGTCAATCGTGGCGTCACCGCCTCGGACCGCAACAACCTTCGCCTCAAGGGCCGCGCCGTCGACGCCCCCGACCAGTCGGGCAGCTCGCACCAGGCCACTTAGCGCGACTTTCACGTCTTGGTCGCCGTCAGTCATAACTAGGTGTGGGATGTCGAATCCCCCCGGCCCCAGTAGTTTCCGATAGGGTCCAAAGTCGGTTCCTTGAACGCTGGCGACGACAACCCCCCAAGCGTCGAGATCAAACCCGAGTCGTTCTGCCAAGCTACGCACGACGTAGACGTCGGCGATTCCTTCGACGAGGATGACTGCCTTCGCGAACAAGAACTCAGCTCGGCTGGTGTCGAGATACCGATCGAGGTCCGCCAGTTCCTCCGGAGTGAGGTCAGCAGTCGGGACCGTCCGCGCCGCTGTGACTCCCGTGGACTGGTCCGAACGCAGCAGGACGATGGACGCCAGGTCCGCAACTGCGGCGATATTCGGACTATGCGTGGTGAGCACCAATTTTGTGTAGGCCTGTAGCAGGAACCCAAAGAGCTTCCGTTGAAGGACGGGATGGAGATGCGCCTCTGGCTCCTCAACCCCTAGTACGAAGTCGAGTTGTGCGTCATCCTCCGTTCGGAGTGCCAGGCGTTCGAGTAGAAGTGCTAGGTACACGACGTTGGCCCCGCCAGTGCTTGAGTCGCTGACGTCCCTGCTCCGCGAGCCGTCGATGAAGAGTCGGAGACTTCGGACTAGTTGTTCTCCTCGGCTCGCTGCGACACCCATCGTGGGTTCGATACCGAGGTGGTTGCCACTCATATCGGCTAGGCGAGATTTAAGACTGGCCCCCGTGGCCAGCAGCGCCGTGTCGGCTGCGATCTTGTCCGTCGCCTCACCGATTGTGGCAAGCGCTGTGTCGATGAGCGTCCGAGACGGTGGGCGCATTTCAACGATGGCGGCAAGCGGGCTCGTGCGCCAGCTTGCGAGGTCTCGGGCAGCGTCTCGGAGCGCTGGAACAACGGTCAAGGGCATCTCGTCGACGATCCGGCTGGCATCTCGCGCCTCGTCCGAGCCACCGAAGATTCGCCAGACGAAGTCGTGCGCAGTGGCATCGGCTCTGTCGTCCTCAGCCTTGGCGGGTTCTTCTTCCATGCGCCACACGTACGTGACACGGGCGGTCAGCGGGCTCTTTGAGACGATCCAGCCGTCGAACTGACTCAATGCGCCCGTCGAGCCTTCAAAACCTTGGAGCTCGACCTCGACACGGACCTCGACATCGGCAAGCGGGGTTGATGCGAGCGTCGCCTCACAGACATCTGTCTCTCTTAGCCGACGGGCGCTTCGCGGGAGGGCCGGATCCAGAACTAGCTGAAGCGCGACGAGCAGGTTGCTCTTGCCGGCACCGTTCTCGCCGACGACGATTGCGTTTCGAGGAAATGGATCGACCACAAGGCTTTGGAAGTTCCGGAAGTTTGATATCCGGAGCGCGCTGATGTGCAAGCTTCCTCGTTTCGCCCGGGAATGTCTGCTCCGAACCATAGTCACGTTCACACTGCCGCATACGTATGAGGCCCAGGTTTGATTCCGCACGTCCATATGAGTTGGCAGGATGCGAACCATGCCGAAGGAGGCCGATCGCTGAGGGGGCGGTGTGCATCGGGTCCTGGGGCGCTCACCTTCAGCTCCGAGATGGCCGAGAGCTGCAACCCAAGGAGGCTCGTCGGAGTCAGTCGTGCCACCTCCCGATCAGCACGGTAGGTATGCACCGCCACCGTGGTCCGTCGAATGGACAACCGCCGGTGCAGCGCATCGCGCGGATCGGGCTGTCCTCGACCGCCTGAATCTCGAGTGGGGGTACCAGGGGGGTACCAATGTCGAGGCGGACGGGGACCTGTCGTGACTGCTTTTGCCGCAGAACCGACGAAGCCCCCCGAGTTACCGGGGGGCTTGCGTGGAGCCGCCTGTCGTGTGCTGGCTCAGGACATCGGAATAGGGTGTCTCGCGACATCGGAATAGGGGTGTCTCGGGTCATCGGCATAGCCGCGGATGGCTCGCGATGCTGAGG